>OY969432.1:0-2967500 GCA_963699295.1 uncultured Alphaproteobacteria bacterium | reverse complement strand
AGCCCCGATGCACCTGCAACCCTGGCGGTTGCCGGCATTTTTTTGCCAGACGCATCGGATTAACCAGCAACGCCACCAAGAGGTGAAATGCAACTCCAACAATTAGGGACACCCCTAACTCTCTTATTGCTCCTGATCTTTTTCGGCGGCACGTTTTTCATCTCGGTCTCCATCGGTAAAAAGAACGAAAACGCCGATAATTATATGACTGCCGGCAACAATGTCGGATTGGGCGTCTCGGCCGCGTCGATGACCGCCACCTGGATCTGGGCTTCCTCCCTCTACGCCTCGGCCACTTCGGGCTATACCTACGGCGTCTCCGGCCCCATCCATTACGGCCTGTGGGGCGCCCTGATGATCCTGTTCATCTACCCCTTCGGCAAGCGCATCCGGCGCCTCGCGCCCAACGCCCACACCCTCGCCGAAATCCTGCATGCCCGGCACGGCCAATCGAGCCAGCTGCTGCTGGCGGGCTCCAATATCCTGGGGAGCCTGTTGAGCCTGACCTCCAATTTCATTGCCGGTGGCGCGCTGATCGCCATGCTCTCCCCCCTCTCCTTTACTGCAGGCATTCTCATGGTGGGCAGCGGCGTGCTGCTCTATACCCTGTGGTCGGGCCTGCGCGCTTCCATCCTGACCGACTTCATCCAGGTGGTCGCCATGCTTGGCGCCGTGGTGATCATCGTGCCGGCGGTGTTCTTTGCCGCCGGGGGAACGGAGATCTTCGTCGTCGGCGCCGCCAATCTGAGCGCCGAGCAGAGCAATTTCTTCTCTTCGGAAGCCTTCATGAACCAGGGCGCGCCCTATATCGCGGCGGTGCTGGCCTATGCCATCGGCAACCAGACCATCGCCCAGCGGCTGTTTGCCGTGCGCGAGGACATGATCAAGCGCACTTTCGTCACCGCCACCATCGGCTACGGGGCGACGGTGATCGGGGTGGGGATCCTGGGCGTGATCGCGCTTTACCTCGGCATCGAGCCGCTCGACGGCGACACCAACAACCTCATTCCGCAACTGGCCTCGAGCTATCTCAATATCGGGCTGCTGTGCGTCTTCTTCATCATGATCATCGGCTCGCTCGCCTCCACCGCCGATTCCGACCTGTCGGCGCTGTCCTCGATCATGATGGCCGATATCTATGGGCGTAACCTGGCGGGCAAGGATGCGGTCAATCCCAAGCGGATGCTGCTGATCGGGCGCCTCACCATGATCGTCGCCACGATGATTGCGCTCTACTTTGCCAGCAACAAGTTCAACATCCTCGACCTGCTGGTGCTGGTGGGGGCGATCTGGGGTGCCCTGGTGTTCCCGGTGATCGCGAGCTTTTACTGGAACAAGGTCACCAACCGCGCCTTCACCGCTGCGGTGCTGGCAGCGCTTATCGTGTTCTTCCCAATACGCTTTGGCTGGATCGAACTCGTGGGGCCGCTGGCCTTCGTCTCGGACATCCTGGCGGTGATCGGGGTTGGGGTGGTGGCCGGGCTGATGGCCTTCGGCTTTGTCGGCGGCCGGATCGCCCGCATCGTGGGGCTCGTGGCCATCGTCGCGGTCGCCCCCTTCGGCATTGGCAGCCTGCACACCTATCCGGTGCTGACCGCGTCGCTGCTTGCCTATGCCATCAGCACCATCGTGTGCACCGCCCTGTCGTGGCGCAGCGACATGGATTTCGACTTCTCAACCATCGCCAAAAAGACCGGCAATTTCGATGTCGACACCCCTGAGGCCCCGCCTCTGGTGGTGGCGACCGCGACCAGCCGTTAAACTGAAAGGAACTCTCATGACCCCGATTTTGCTCACCACCTATGTGTTGGCCTGGCCGGTTATCGTTGCCGCCGTGCTGTTCTACCTGGTGCAGGCCTTCTATTGCGACTGGTCCGAGGCCCGCGCCGAAAATCGCTCCATGATCTGATCCGACTGACGTGATCCCAGATCATGATTTAAGAAAGCGGCCGCCTCGGCCGCTTTTTTTGTGGGCGCTGCGATGGGGCAAGTATCTGGGGCGGGTGCGCCGGGCGCGGTCCGGTGCTCAAGGCGGAATGAGATCAGGCCTCGGAACGAGCAGGAACTCGACGCTGCTGGAATCCCGTCTTTGATTGTTCAAACCCGGCAGCGGTGTAGAAGTCGATGGTTTCGGGCCGGCTGGAACCTGTGAGCAGCATGACTTTGTAGCAACCAGCCCCCCATGCAGCATCGGTTGCCGCGCGCAGGAGCATTTTCCCGAAGCCGCGCCTCCTGAAATCACGGTGGGCTACAACGTTCTCAATCAATCCGTAGGGGCTGCCGCCCCTCGTAAGATTAGGCACGACGACCAGGGTGCATGATGCCACCAGCCTTGCGTGGAACTCGCACACCAAAATCGCGCTGCCGGTATAGGCCGCGAACTGCCCAAACAACTCCCGGCGCGCTCGAGCGAGGGGCGTTCGTCTCCCGGTGCGAGGTGTTGGTACAGGTCCAGCAGTTCAGGCAGGTCCTTGCTGCTGGCAGGTCTGATTTGCGGAAAATCATCATGCATGCCGCCATACTGCAACAGGCGCCGTGCAATGTCTGCCCGAAGAAAGGCAGGTCAAATGTCCTGCGTTGCGGCGAACGCCGGATAGCCCAGCGGTGCTGCTCGAGCGTCGTCGTGACCGTCGGGCAAGCTTTTGGCTCTCATCGGCGAATTGCCTAGGCTGCCCATCCGGACGGTGTGGAGGCGAAGGTGAAGGTAGATTTCGGCCTGATTTCTCCGCCGCTGAAAGCAATACTGTTGCGGTATTTCGCGACCGCCCGCCTGGTCCTCTCGGCCGTGCTGGTCACATCGGTGCTGGGGACCATGGCCTCGATCGGGGCGCCCTATCTTTTTTCCCGCCTGATCGACCGGCTCACCGCCGCCTCGCTGGCCGACGGCCTCATCTGGGCCTTCATGGCCTATGCCCTGCTTATGGGGGCATCATATGCGCTGCAGCGCATGTCGAGCTTTCTCACGTTCATGACCTCCGAAAGCCTCAACTTCGTCACCTCCACCGCGTTCTTCGCGCGGCTGGTGGAAAAGACGTCCTCGTTCTTCCTCGATCACAACCCGACCGAGATCGAGAGCGCTCAGCAAAAGGGGGCCAGTGCCCTCAACATCGTCGTGCAATTCGCGCTTGCGGCAATCCTGCCCAGCATCGTGCAGCTGCTGCTCGCGCTGGGCCTGGTGGGCGCCGTGCTCGACTTCGATATTGCGCTGATCGTCTTCGGCTATGGCATCGTCTATGTGGCGCTCGTCACGCGCGCCGCTTCGGTTACCCGGCCTCATCTCGATGAGGCAATCGAGCAATCCCAGGTGAGCGCGCGCTTCGTGGGCAATGCCATCTCGTCAATGGATACCCTGCGCCAGTTCAAATCCGACCACTGGATGATCGGCCAGTTCACCAGCCGCAAGCGAGGCGTGCTGGAGGCCTTTGGCCGCTATGCCATGACCCAGCTGCGCTATTCCCTGATTTTCGGGCTGGCGCTTACGGCCCAGTTCGCCATCACCCTCTGGCTGATTGTTCCCCGGGTCGCCGCCGGTGAGCTCTCGATAGGCGATCTTGTGCTGTTCAACATGCTGCTGCTGCAGCTCAACGTCCCTTTCCAGATGATGGGACAGGCGATCCAGCAGTTTGTCCAATCCTATTCAAACTTCCTGCCATTTGCCCGCATGTGGCAGGCCGAGACCCATGACGACCCCGAAAACCCCGGCACCTTTGTGCTCGACCAGGGCATTATCGAGTTCAGGAATGTCTCGGCTCTCTATGCCAGTGGCCGCGGTGTTGCCGATGCCAGCTTTACCGCCCGCCGCGGCACCATTACCTACATCACCGGCGACACCGGCGTCGGCAAATCCACACTCTTCAAACTGCTGCTCAAGGCCATGCGACCGACATCGGGCAGCATCACGGTCGACGGCGTCGATCTGGATACGATCTCGCGTGCCGAATGGTTTTCTCATGCCGCCGCGGTGCCACAGGATGTCGTTCTTTTAAACGATACGCTGGCCGTCAACATCGTCCTGGGGCGGCCATATGACGAGGCTCGCCTGCGCCGCGCGGCCGACCGGGCAGCGATCCTGGCCTTCATCGACGGGCTGGACGCCGGATTTGAAACGATCGTGGGGGAGCGGGGCCTCAAGCTCTCGGGGGGCGAACGCCAGCGGATTGCCATTGCCCGGGCCCTTTATGCCGACCCGGCGATCCTGCTGCTGGATGAGGCCAGTTCGGCGCTCGATACGCAAACCGAAAAGGACATCATGGATCAGCTCAGGCTCATTCGCGACGAAGTGACCATCATAGCGATCACCCACCGCGTCAGCGTTATCGCCGATGATGATCACGTGGTGAGCATTGGCCGGCTGCTGGTCGAGTAGAGGCGGCAGGGGGCGCCAGGACCTTGCTCGGTCAAGCCAGCGATCCAAATCCCTGCTCCTCGGCACAGCCGACGCAAATTCCAGTGATGTCAGGAGTTAGTGGCGGAGAGAGAGGGATTCGAACCCCCGATAGAGTTGCCCCTATGCCGCATTTCGAGTGCGGTGCATTCAACCGCTCTGCCATCTCTCCGCGAGATCGATACGTCGTTGTTGCCAACGCGGCTGGTCGATACGGGGCGGCTTATGACATAGCAATGAACGCGCCGCAACACCCCAAAAGCAACTTCTTGCCCGCGTTCGCATTTTTCGGTCGATGCGTCCACAGGCGCGGGCGCCAGCCGCAAAACGGCGCCTCGGAGACCACGTAGCAGGTCAATTGTGGCTCTTGGCCAGAAGACGCCGCAATCGTTGTGCAGGCTGCGGGCTTGCGCTGCGGCCGGACGCGACACAGGCTGGCGGCCAGGGCGCTTTACGTTTGCACAGGAGGAGACAAAATGGTCAATCGACGCACAGTCATCGCCGCGGCGGCGGCATTGCCGCTGTTCACGCTCACGGGAGGACAGATCTTGGCTCAGGACAGCAGCGCATTGAGTGGGGACAGCGTCGCCACGGCGGAGGGGGATATCATTGTCCACCCGGTGCAGCATGCAAGCCTGGTCATCGGGTTTGGCGCGCAGGTGATCTATGTGGATCCGGTGGGGGGCGCGGAGGCCTACCAGGGCCTGCCGGCACCCACCGCCATCCTGATCACCCATGGCCATGGCGACCATTTCGACGTGCCCACGCTCGAGGCGATTGCCGGGACGGCGCCGATCCTGACCAATCAGGACGTGTTCGACAAGCTGCCCGCCGCGCTCAAGGGCAATGCTGCAGCGATTGCCAATGGCGCCGACACCGAGCTGGCCGGCATCCCGGTGCGGGCGATCGGGGCCTATAACCTCACCGCCGAGCGGCTCCAATACCATCCCAAGGGGGTGGGCAATGGCTATGTGCTGACGCTGGGCGACAAGCTGGTCTATATTGCCGGTGACACCGAGCCGACGCCCGACATGCTGGGGCTGAAGAACATCGAATTGGCGTTCGTGCCGATGAACCTGCCCTATACGATGACCCAGGAGCAGGCGGCCGAGGCAGTCAACACATTCGCGCCACGGATCGTTTATCCCTACCATTATTCCGGGGACGATCTGGCGGTGTTTGTCGGGGCGGTCGGAACCCAGAGCGAAGTGCGCCGGGGCAAGTGGTACTGATGGCACCGCAAAAGCCCCGCAGCGCTTGACTCTGGCGCCATTTATTAGGATAAGCGCCACGGAAATGCGTGCTGGCTGGGCTGGCGCGCCCTTTCTTTGTTGAAAACGCTGTTCGCGGCTGCCCGCCAGTCTTACCACTGGCAGCATGATCCAAGACCGCAGGTTTCGGGCTGATACCTGCGGCGCCATAGAGCGCGCAAAATGGGACCGGGCGTCTTAACGTTCGGGAAACACTATGACTTTCGCCGTGATCAAGACCGGTGGCAAACAGTATAAGGTTGCCGCCAACGACGTAATCAAGATCGAAAAGCTGGACGCTGAAGCCGGTACCATCGTGACCTTCGACGAGGTCCTGATGGTTGGTGACACCGTTGGTGCTCCGCTGGTTGAAGGCGCGCTGGTCGCTGCCGAGCTGGTGGAAACCCGCAAGCAGAAGACGGTCATCATCTTCAAGAAGAACCGTCGCCACAATTATCGTCGTCGCAATGGTCACCGCCAGCTGCTGTCGACCGTGCGCATCACCGAGATCCTCGTGGGCGGCGCGCAGCCGACCATCAAGGCTTCGGAACCTGTCGCTGCCCCCGCACCCGTGGTCGTAGGCAAGCCAGCCAAGATCCGTGCAGCTGCCAAGGCCGCCGCCGCGATCGAAGCCAAGGCCGCAGCCGCGACCGAAGCCAAGGCTCCGGCAAAGAAGGCTGCGCCCAAGAAGGCCGCCGCTGCCGCAGACACCACCGACACCGCCGCTGCAAAGCCGGCGAAGAAGGCCCCGGCCAAAAAGGCCGCACCCAAGGCCGACCAGGAATAAGGAGCTCCAGAGATGGCACATAAGAAAGCAGGCGGTTCATCCCGCAATGGTCGCGATACCGCTGGCCGTCGTCTTGGCGTCAAGAAGTTTGGCGGCGAAGTTGTGATCGCTGGCAACATCATCATCCGCCAGCGCGGTACCAAGTGGCACCCCGGCACCGGCGTTGGCCTGGGCAAGGACCACACGATTTATGCTCTGGTCGATGGCAATGTGTCGTTCCGCACACGCGCCAACTCCAAGGTATACGTGTCGGTCGACCCGGCACAGGCCGCCGAATAATCCGGCAGGTCTGACGAACCGCTGCCGGGTGACCAGTTCCCCGGCCGTGTGTTCCACGACAAGTTTGAAGGGGAACCGGTCTGCCGGCTCCCCTTTTTGTTGTTGGAAACAGCCATGAGACATGATCTTTCCCACGCTTTGCAGACCGATCGCCTGTCGCTGGTCCAGCCGGCGCCGGAACATGTCGGCGCCATGGCGCGGCTGGCCAACAATGCCAATATTCATGCGATGATGGCCCGCCTGCCCTTTCCCTATGGCGAGGACGACGCCCGGTTCTACATCGAGCAGATTGCGCCGGGGCCGCATGAGCATTGCTTTGCCATCATGCGCGATGGCGATGAGCTGATCGGCACGGTGGGGCTGCATCTGGCCGAGGGCGAATGGCCGGAGCTGGGCTATTGGCTGGGCGAACCCTATTGGGGCCAGGGCTATGGCACCGAAGCTGCCCGGGGCGTGGTCGAGATGGCGAGGGCTGCCGATTACCCGGGGCTGCGCGCGCGGGCCCTGGCGAGCAATGCCGGATCGCTGAACGTGCTGCGCAAGCTCGGTTTTGTCGACGATGGCGAGGGCTGCGAGCCGGAAGGCGCGACCCATGCCGGGGCGCCCGCACTGTTCCTGCAGCTGGGGTTTGCGGCACTGGCCCGGGAGGCGCGGCCATGGTAACCTTGCGCACCGAGCGGCTGGTGCTGCGGCAGGCCCAGATGGCCGATGCCGAACTGCTCGCCCATTACCTCAATGATTTCGAGGTCGCCGGCAATCTGGCGCGGGTGCCGTATCCCTATCTCGTCTCGGACGCCAGGGCCTGGTTGCGCACCCGCACCCCCTATCTGCCGATCGAGGAAACCAATTTCACCATCGACCTGCCGGGGGAAGGCCTGGCGGGGCATGTGGGCTTTCATCGCGGGCCGGACGGGCCGATCATCGGCTACTGGCTGGGCAAACCGTTCTGGAACCGGGGCATCATGACCGAAGCGGTCACCGCCTCGCTCAACTGGATCTTTACCGCCACCTCGACCCCGGCGGTCTATTCGGGCGTGTTCCACTTCAATGCGGCCTCGCTCGCCATTCAAACCAAGCTCGGTTTCATCGAAATCGGGCGCTCCTCCCTGCTCTGTCTTGCGCGCAACGCCGAGGTAGAGCATATCGACACGAAACTGACGCGCAGCGTCTGGAAGGCCAGAAAAAATGAAGTTTCTTGACCAGGCCAAGGTCTATGTTCGCTCAGGCGACGGCGGTGCCGGTTCGGTCTCGTTCCTGCGCGAGAAATTCGTCGAGTTCGGCGGGCCCAATGGCGGCAATGGCGGACGCGGCGGCGACATCATCATCGAATGCGTCGACGGGCTGAACACGCTCATCGACTATCGCTACCAGCAGCACTTCAAGGCCAAGACCGGCGTGCACGGCATGGGCAAGAACCGCACCGGCGCCGATGGCGCGGACGTGGTGCTGCGCGTGCCCGTGGGCACCCAGGTGTTCGAAGACGACAATGAAACCCTGGTCGCCGACATGACGGCGGTGGGCCAGCGCGTCGTGCTGCTCTCGGGCGGCAATGGCGGGTTCGGCAATGCCCACTTCAAGACCAGCTCCAACCAGGCCCCGCGCCATGCCAATCCCGGCCAGGTCGGGGTGGAAAAGTGGATCTGGCTGCGGCTCAAGCTGATCGCCGATGCGGGCCTGGTGGGCCTGCCCAATGCCGGCAAGTCGACCTTCCTGTCGGCGGTTTCGGCGGCCAAGCCCAAGATCGCCGATTATCCGTTCACCACGCTCCACCCCAATCTGGGCGTGGTGTCGGTGGGAGAGCGCGACTTCGTGCTGGCCGATATTCCCGGCCTGATCGAGGGGGCCAGCGATGGCGCAGGGCTGGGCGACCGGTTCCTGGGCCATGTGGAGCGCTGCGGCGTGCTGATCCATCTGATCGACGGCACCCAGGAGGACCTGGAAGCAGCCTATGTGACCATTCGCACTGAGCTCGCCGCCTATGACGAACGGCTGGGCGAAAAGCCCGAGATCGTGGTGCTCAACAAGATCGATTCGATCGACCCCGACGAGCTCAAGGCCAAGGCCAAGCTGCTGCGCAAGATCAGCAAGGCCGATGTGCGCCTGATTTCGGGCGTTACCGGCCAGGGCGTGGACCAGGTGCTGCACGCCGTGATCGCGACGCTGGACGAAGAAAAGGCCGCCAAGGCCGAACTTGAACGCCGCAAGACCGCCCCCAGCTGGACCCCCTGATGCACCTGAATGCCCTTGCGCCCTATAAGCGCCTGACCGTCAAGATCGGCTCGGCCCTGCTGGTCGACAAACATGGCAAGCTCCGCGCCGAATGGCTCGCGGGGCTGGCCGCCGACATTGCCGCGCTCAAGGCCGAGGGCCGCGACGTGGTGGTCGTGTCCTCGGGCGCCATTGCGCTGGGGCGGGGCCTGCTCAAGCTTTCGGCCATCGCGCTGACGCTGGAGCAGAGCCAGGCGGCAGCCAGCGCCGGCCAGATTGCCCTGAGCCAGGCCTGGGCGGAAGCGCTGGGGCGCCATCAGATCGTCACCGGACAGATCCTGATCACCCCCAACATCACCGAAGAGCGGCGCTATTATCTCAATGCGCGCACCACCATCGCGACCCTTCTGGGGCTGGGGGCGGTGCCGATCATCAACGAGAATGACAGCGTGGCGACGGCGGAAATCCGCTATGGCGACAATGACCGGCTGTCGGCGCGCGTCGCCACCATGATCGAAGCCGATTGCCTGGTGCTGCTCTCCGATATTGACGGGCTCTATACGGCGCCACCGGCCAAGGACCCCAACGCCACCCATCTGCCGGTGGTCAAATCGATCACCCCGGCCATCGAAGCGATGGCGGGCGGCGCCGCCAGCCATTTGTCGCGCGGCGGCATGACCACCAAGGTCGAGGCCGGCAAGATCGCGACCCAGGCCGGGACCGCCATGATCATTGCCAATGGCACCGCAGCCCATCCGCTGCGGGCGCTGACCGAGGGCGGGCGGCACACGCTGTTCCAGCCGGTGCAGAGCCGGGCGCAGGCGCGCAAGCGCTGGATCATGGGCACGCTGGCGGTGGCGGGCACCCTGCAGGTCGACAGCGGCGCGGCGCGAGCCCTGCAGAACGGCAATTCGCTGCTGCCGATTGGGGTAACCCGGGTCAAGGGCGAGTTCGGGCGCGGCGACGCGATCGCGGTGCTCAACCCCGATGGCCTCGAGATTGCCCGGGGGCTGGCGGGGCTCGATAGCGACGAGGCGCGGCTGGTGATGGGCAAGCGCAGCGACACGGTGATTGAACTGCTGGGGGTGGGCAACCGCGCCGCCCTGGTGCATCGTGACAATTTGGTGCTGGTTGGCACCCAGGAGGAAACCCATGAGCCTGGCTGAGCTGAAGCCCCTGTCCGATATCATGAGCCAGCTGGGCGAGAACGCCCGCCTCGGCGCGCGGGCCCTGGCCATTGCCACGCCGGAGCAGAAGCGCACGGCGCTACTGACGGCGGCCGGCGCGATCAATGCGCATCGCCAGAAGATTCTGGCGGCCAATGCCAAGGATATGGCGGCGGCGCGCACCAAGGGAATTTCCGCAGCCTTTCTCGACCGGCTCGAACTCAATGATGCCCGCATTGACGGCATTGTCGAAGCCGTCAAGATCATTGCCGAGCTGCCCGACCCCGTGGGCACCGTCATTTCCGAATGGGACCGCCCCAATGGGCTCCATATCGAGCGCGTGCGCACCCCGCTCGGGGTGATCGGGGTGATCTTTGAATCGCGCCCCAACGTCACCGCCGATGCCGGCGCGCTGTGCATCAAATCGGGCAATGCGGTGATCCTGCGCGGCGGCAGCGACAGTTTTCATTCCTCCCACGCCATTGTCGAATGCATGCTCGATGGGCTGCATCTGGCCGGGCTGCCGGTGGAGTGCATCCAGCTGGTGCCCACCACCGACCGCGCCGCCGTGGGTGAAATGCTCAAGGGGCTGGATGGCGCCATCGACGTGATCGTGCCGCGCGGCGGCAAGACGCTGGTGGCCCGGGTGCAGGCCGAGGCGCGCGTGCCGGTGTTTTGCCCATCTCGAGGGGCTGGTGCATGTCTATATCGACAAGGCCGCCGATCTCGACAAGGCGGTCAACATCACGCTCAACGCCAAGATGCGCCGTACCGGCATTTGCGGGGCGGCCGAGACCCTTTTGGTGCACCAGGACGTGGTGGCAACCCACCTCAAGCCGATCATCGAGGCGCTCGTGGCCAAGGGCTGCGAAATTCGCGGCGATGCCCGGGTGCAGGCGCTGATCGCGGGCGTCAAGCCGGCGACCGAGCAGGACTGGGCCACCGAATACGAAGACGCCATCATTTCGGTGAAGGTGGTGGAGAGCCTTGAGGCGGCCATCGCCCATATCGAGCATTATTCGAGCCACCACACCGAAGCGATCATCTCCGAGGATGCCGCGGCGGTGGAGAAATTCTTCAATGAAGATCGATTCCGCGATGCTGATGCACAATGCCTCGACCCAGTTCGCCGATGGCGGCGAATTCGGCTTTGGCGGCGAGATCGGCATTGCCACCGGCAAGATGCATGCGCGCGGGCCGGTGGGCGTCGAACAGCTGACCAGTTTCAAATACCGCGTGCGCGGTGACGGCCAGCGAGACCCTGAGCGTCTTGACTCTGCAACGCACCGCTCCGCATCGCCGGGATTACCGAACTCCCGCCCTCCGGGGCGGGAATGCGCATCGGCCTGTTTGGCGGCAGTTTCAACCCGGTCCATGACGGCCATCAGCTGGTGGTGCTCGAGGCCATGCGGCGGCTGGCGCTCGACAGCGTGTGGGTGCTGGTCACCCCGGGCAATCCGCTCAAGGACAAGCGCGAGCTGGCGCCGCTCGAGCGAGCGGGTGGAGGCGGCGCACGCGGTATTCACCCATCCCCGGATCCGGGTGACCGGCTTTGAGGCGGCGCACGGCTTTACCTATACCTGGCAAACCCTGCAGTTCCTGACCCAGAGCCTGCCCGACCGGCACTTCGTCTGGATCATGGGCGCGGACAATCTGGCGGGGTTTCACCGCTGGGAGCGCTGGCGCGATATTGCCGCCATGGTGCCCATGGCGATCTATGTGCGGCCCGGCTCGACGCGGCTGGCGCCGCTGTCGCGGGCGGGCGCAACCCTGGCCCGCTGGCGCATCCGCGAAGAGGACGCCCAGATGCTGCCGCTGCTGCAGGCGCCAGCGTGGGTCTATCTGCACGGCCAGCAATCAAGCCTGTCGTCTTCGGCGATTCGGGCCAACCAGCAACAGTTTTCGCCAAAATGAGCCGCCAACCTTGCGAAAATGCTCCGGACAGCGCATATTGCTGGCGTGTGATGTTTTTCACCTTTACAGGAACTGATTGCTTGCCGTTTGCAAAGACGCCTGCACATTCCATTCAACAATCAAGGATGCTGATCCAACGCATGACCCATGCACTGGCATGGGCGGAAGGCCATTGCTGATGGCCGCGCTGCCCGAGAACACTGTCGCCACTTCCCCGACCCCAACGGTCAATCCGGAACGTCCCATGATCGATGTGATCCTTGAATGCCTTGACGATGCCAAGGCAGAGGATATCGTTGCTGTCGATATCACCGGTAAATCCTCGCTTGCCGACCACATGGTCGTCGCCTCCGGGCGCTCGCATCGCCATGTCGGCGCTGTCGCGGACCAGCTGATCAACGCCCTGCGCGAAGCCGGTTACGGCAAGCCACGGGTTGAAGGCCTGCCCCATTGCGATTGGGTGCTGGTGGATACAGGCGACGTCATCGTCCATATCTTCCGCCCGGAAGTGCGCGAATTCTACAATATCGAAAAGATGTGGCAGGCCGATTTCGCGGCCGACGCCCACTAGTCTTTCGCGATGCGACTGACGATTGCGGCTATCGGCCGAATGAAGGCCGGGCCGGAGCGAGACATGGTCTCGCGCTATCTGGAACGGGCGGCACGGGAGCGGCAAGCCCCTCGCCCTGACCGGATTCGACGTGATCGAACTCCCCGAATCCCGCGCCTCTTCCTCGGCCAGCCGCAAGGCTGACGAGGCCAAGGCCCTGCGCGGCGTCTTGCCCGACGGGATGGTTGTGGCGCTCGATGAACGGGGCAAGGCCATCGGCTCGGAGGCCTTTGCCAACCAGATCGGCCGCTGGCGCGACGATGGCCGGCCGGCCATCAGCTTCGTCATCGGCGGCGCCGACGGGCTGGAGCCGGATTTCGTGGCCAAGGCTGACCTGGTACTGAGCTTTTCGCCGCTGACCTGGCCGCATCAACTGGTGCGCATCATGCTCGCCGAGCAGCTTTACCGCACCACCACCATTCTGAGCGGCCACCCCTATCATCGGGGCGACTGAACGCGCGATAATCACGGCATGGTTAAGCAACGTTAACCTGCGGTTTTCCGGCGTCTTGCTATTGTGCAATTCATTGATTCGGGTGCCTCGCACCGGTGTTGGAGTGACCATGGCGGCCAAGCCAGGCAAGATAGCGTTCCTGATGCTGACCGGCGTGGTGCTGGCGGGCGCGGCCAGCCTGCCGCTGCTGGCGCAGGACGCAGCGCCGACGGCTCCGGACGCGGCCGTGGCTGCGCCCGCCGATCCGGTAACCGCACCAGCCGAAGCCCCTGCAGAACCACCCGTGGCCGCCGACCCCGTGGCCGATCTGGCGGCGATCGAGGCTTCGATCAGCCTCAGCCATGAACGGGTCGACCAGCTCAAGGCTGAAATCGCCGCCATGGAGGGCGACCAGACCAAGCAGAACGCCGCCCTGATTGCCGCTGCCCAGCGGGTCAAGCTGGCCGAAATCGAAGTGGTCGATGTCGAGGACCGGCTGTCGGAGCTGATCGTTTCGGAACTGGCGGTGCGCGGGCGGCTCGATGGCTCCAATGGCGAGATCGCCAATGTGCTGGCGGCGCTCGAACGCATTTCACTCAATCCGCCTCCGGCGCTGATCGTGGACCCCGATGACGCGCTGGGCTCGGCCCGCAGCGCCATGCTGATCGCGGCCATCGTGCCGCAATTGCGCGCCAAGGCCGATGCCGTGCGCGCCGACCTCAAGACGCTGACCGACATCAAGGCGGCGGCGCTGGCCGAGGAAGCCACGCTCAAGGCCAATTATTCCGTGCTCGAGGAAGAGCAATTGCGCATCGCCACGCTGATTGCGGCGCGCAAGCAGGGCATCGGGGTGCGCACCAGCGAGCTCGAGGCCGAGGAACAGCAGGCCGTGGCGCTGGCCGACAAGGCGCTGACGCTCAAGGAGCTGGTGGAAAGCCTGTCGGCGCAGGCGAACTCGGTATCCAATGCCTCGGCCAACAGGGGCATCGACCCCGACGCGCCCACGATGAGCACCGAGCAGATCGTGGCGGCGCTCTCCAATAGCGCCCGCACCGAGCCGGGCGTGCCGTTCGGCGCTGGCCAAGGGCTATCTGGCGATGCCGGCCAATGGCGTGACCGTGGTCGATTATGGCGCCAATGACGGCTTTGGCGGCCGCAGCCAGGGCGTGTCGGTGGTGACCCGGGCCGAGGCCCAGGTGGTGGCGCCGGCCGATGGCTGGGTGCTGTATAAGGGCCCTTACCTCAATTACGGCCAAATCATCATCCTCAATACCGGTCAGAACTACACCGCGCTGCTGGCGGGCCTCGAAACGATCAATGTCGACATCGGCCAGTTCGTGCAGCTGGGCATGCCGCTTGGAACGATGGGATCACGCACAATTGGGCGCACCGTTACGACCAATGCTGGCACTGCGCAGCCGACCCTCTATATTGAACTCCGAAAAAACAATGAGCCCGTCGACCCCACCGGCTGGTGGGCGACCCCGACCCAGAGTGGATAGTACCCTCATGCGCCTTACCTCCCTTCGCGTCATCTCTGTCGTCACGGCGCTCATGCTGCCGACGGGCCTGGTGCTAGCCCAGGAAACCGTTCCCGCGCCTGCGCCCCTCGAAGATCAGCTGCCGGCCGAACCCGCCCCCGGCGGGGAAAAGCCGGAGCCGACCAAGGAAGAGCAGGCCGCCGCGCCGCGCGATCCGCTCAAGATTTATGCCGACCTCAACCTGTTCGGCGAAATCTTTGACCGCATCCGCGCCGAATATGTCGATCCGCCCAATGAGCAGGAGCTGATCCGCGCCGCCATTCAGGGCATGCTGACCTCGCTTGATCCCCATTCCGGCTATCTGCCGCCCGCCGATTATGACGAAATGCGCCAGGATACGTCCGGCCAGTTCGGCGGCCTCGGCATCGAAGTCACCATGGAAGACGGCATCGTCAAGGTGGTGTCCCCGATCGACGATACGCCAGCCGCCAAGGCCGGCATCATGGCCAACGACCTGATCATCGAGATCGATGGCACATCGGTGCAGGGGCTGACGCTGGACGACGCCGTGGACAAGATGCGCGGCAAGATCGGCACTTCGGTCAAGATCACCGTGGCCCGCGAAGGGGTCAACGATCCGCTCAAGTTCGAGCTGACCCGCGCCGTGATCTCGATGCGCGCCGTGCGCTGGTCGATGGAGGGCGATGTCGCCCTGCTGCGGCTGTCGCGCTTTTCCGAGCAGGCGTTCGTCGGCATCGAAAAGGCCATCAAGGACATCTACGCCGAGCGCAAGGGCGTGGCGCCCAAGGGCATCATCCTTGACCTGCGCAACAATCCGGGCGGGCTGGTCGACCAGTCGGTCTATGTCGCCGATGCCTTCCTCAAGCAGGGCGCGGTGGTGCTGACCCGCGGCCGCACGCCCGAGGAAAGCGCGCGCTATGACGCCCAGCCCGATGCGCTCGATGCGCAGCTGGCGGACGTGCCCATGGTGGTGCTGATCAATGGCGGCTCCGCTTCTGCTTCGGAGATCGTCGCCGGAGCACTGCAGGACCACAAGCGCGCAACGCTGGTGGGCACCCGCTCGTTCGGCAAGGGTTCGGTGCAGTCGATCATCTCGCTGGGGCCCGATGGCGCCATGCGGCTGACCACGGCGCGCTACTACACGCCCAATAACCGCTCGATCCAGGCGCTGGGCATCACGCCCGATATCGAAATCCACCAGGTGGTGCCCGAGGAATTCCAGGGTCGCGACGAGATCATCGGCGAAGCGGGGCTTGCCGGTCACATCACGGTCGAAGGCCAGGAAGAAGTCACCGTCGGCTCGTCGGTCTATGTGCCCGCCGAGAAGGCCGATGACACCCAGCTGCAATATGCGATCCGCCTGATCATGGGCGCGGAAACCAACGACGCCTATCCGCCCAAGGCCGAGTAGGCTTTGGCTGTGCTATGCACATTTCGGGGGCGAGGCGGCTGATTCGCTGCCTCGCCCCATCTGTTTGCGGGGCAAGAACTGATGGCCGATGATCTGTCCAGACCGCTGAGCGGGCGCAAGCGCAAGCCAGGCGCCGCCAGGGGATTTCCGATCGCCCGCACGAGCTTTGCGCTGCTGGCGCTGCTGGGCGCGGCCATCGGGTTGCGCCTGGCGCTGGTGGATGACCCCGATGGGGGCCGGCCGAGCGCGGAAGCGGCCATCACCACCACCCACAATGCCAATAGCGTCGCTAATGCGGTGGCGACCGGGCCGGTGACCATCACCGCGGACCCCCAGCAATATGCCGCCGACAGCCCCCTGCCCGAGGCGGCACTGCCGGCGATCAATGACGGCACGCCAATGCCGGCCGAGCTGAGCGGCGAGCTGGGCGCCCTGCCCGACCTCAGCGAACAAACCACTGATGGTCCGATCCCGCGCATTGCCGCGACCGGACTGACCCCGTTTGTCGCCTATGCCCGGCCGGTGGACGCCGCCCAGATCGCCGGCAAGCCGCAAGTGGCGATCGTGGTCACGGGGCTTGGGATCAACGAGCAGGGCACGCTCGAGGCCATCGAACAATTGCCCGACGCGGTGTCGCTGGCCTTTGCCCCCTATGGCAAGACGCTGGCCCGCACAGTGAGCGTGGCGCGCGCCAATGGCCATGAGGTGCTGCTCGAAGTGCCGCTCGAGCCGTTCGACTATCCGCAGAACGATCCGGGCCCGCAAACGCTGCTGACCGGGGAGGCGACGCGCGCCAACCTCGACAAGCTGTTCTGGCTGATGGCGCGCTTTGGCGGCTATGCCGGGGTGATCAACAATATGGGCGCGCGCTTTACCGCCTCGGCCAATGATTTTGCCCCGGTGATGGAGGAACTCGGCGCGCGCGGGCTGGGTTACCTCGACGACGGGACGTCCAATCGTTCGCTGGCGGCCCAGCTGGCCCAGCACAACAAGGTGCCCTATGCCAAATCGGACAGCATCATCGATGCCAATCTGTCCGGCACGGCCATCCAGATGGCGCTGGAGGCGCTCGAAGCCAGGGCCCGGGACCAGGGCCGCGCCATTGGCCTCGTGAGTGCCCTGCCCATTTCCATCAACGCGGTGACCGAATGGGCCCGCGATCTTGAAGCCAAGGGGTTCGTGCTGGTCCCTGCCACAGCACTGATGCAATAGAGGTCACCATGACAGAACGCCTGGATCGCAACGCCATGCCCTATCGCGACTGCGTGGGGGTGGCCGTGTTCAACCCGCGCGGCGAAGTGTTTATCGGGCGGCGCATGCCCGACGAATCGCTGGAGGACAAAACCGAGGTGGAGGCGCCCTGGCAGATGCCCCAGGGCGGCATAGACAAGGGCGAGAACGCGCTGCATGCGGCGGTGCGGGAGCTGCGCGAGGAAACCAACATCACCAGCGTCACCCTGCTGGCCGAAGCGCCGGAATGGATCCAGTACGACCTGCCCGATGAGGCGCTGGGCCTTGCGCTGGGCGGCAAATATCGCGGCCAGCGGCAGCGCTGGTTCGCCTTTGCCTTTACCGGCCACGACAGCGAGATCGACGTGCTCAACCCCGGCGGCGGCAGCGCCCCGGCCGAGTTCGATACCTGGCGCTGGGAGCAATTGGCGCGCACGCCCCAGCTGATCGTGCCGTTCAAGCGGCTGGCCTATGAAAACGTCGTGGCCGCCTTTGCCGATATCCCGCAGCGCTTCAAGCTCAACAAATGAAAACCATCGGCCTGATCGGCGGCATGAGCTGGGAATCGACGGCGCATTATTACCGGGTGATCAACCAGGAGACGGCGCGGCGGCTGGGGGGCCTGCACTCGGCGCCGCTGCTGATCGATTCGGTGGACTTTGCCCCCATCGCCGCGCTGCAGGCGGCGGGCGACTGGGCAACGGCGGGCGCGCAGCTGGCGGCGCGGGCGCGGACGCTCGAGGATGCAGGGGCGCAGGTCATCGGCCTTGCCACCAACACCATGCATATCGTGGCCGATGCCATTACCGCGCAGATCAGCGTGCCGTTCATCCACATTGCCGACCCCACCAGCGACGCGCTGCTGGCGGACGGCTTTGACACGGTGGGGCTGCTGGGGACGCGGTTCACCATGGAGATGGGGTTTTATCGCGACCGGCTGAGCGCGCGCGGCCTGACCAGCCTGATCCCCGAGGTCGATCGCACCAATCTGAACGGCATCATTTATGAAGAGCTGTGCAAAGGGATCGTGCGCGAGCCCTCGCGGCAGGTCTATCTGCGCGCCATCGAGCTTCTGGCGGCCCGCGGGGCCCAGGCGGTGATCCTGGGGTGCACCGAGATCGGCATGCTGATCGATGATTCGATCAGCCCGCTGCCGGTCTATGACACGACCGAGCTGCACGCCAAGGCGCTGGTGAGCGCGGCGCTGGGCTAATCAGCCACCGGCAATAGAAAAACGCCCGTCAACCGGAGTTGACGGGCGTTTTGCTGTGTCCTGGTTCACTTTGCTCAGTGAATGTGGCCTTCGCGGAGCTGGCCGGCTTCGATGGCCAGGTTCAGCAGCGCGCTGACGACTTCCTGCGCATAGGACTTGTCCTCGGGCGTCTGGGCCGTGGAGAGTTCGTCCTCGGCGGCCTTGATCTGTGCGGCCAGTTCGCCCTGGTCGAATTCGGCCAGCGGCACCGACTGCTCGGCCAGAATGGTCAGGCCTTCCGGCGACACGTCGGCGAAACCACCCTTGACGAAGTAGATTTCGTCACGGCCGGTGAGCCCGTTCACGGTGATGAAACCCGACCGCAGCGTCGTCATGAACGGCGCGTGGTCGAACATGACCGTGAAATAGCCTTCGCTGCCCGGAACGGTGACCGAGGTCACGACTTCCGACAGCACCAGCCGCTCGGGCGACACGATCTCGATCTTGAGGCCTTCAGCCATGGTTTTGGTCCCTTGGGATTAGGTATGCAGCGGGCCCGCCATGAGCGGCGAGCCCGTGATTGCGCAATTAGGCGGCCTGAGCGGCCAGCTTCTGGGCCTTGGTAACCGCATCTTCAATGGTACCGACCATGTAGAACGCGGCTTCGGGCAGATGGTCGTACTCGCCGTTCACCAGGCCCTTGAAGCCCTTGATGGTGTCTTCGAGCTGCACGAACACGCCAGGGCGCGCCGGTGAACACTTCGGCCACGTCGAACGGCTGGCTCATGAAGCGCTCGATCTTGCGGGCGCGGGCCACGGTGAGCTTGTCCTCTTCGGACAGTTCGTCCATGCCCAGGATCGCGATGATGTCCTGCAGCGCCTTGTACTTCTGAAGCACTTCCTGGACGCGGCGGGCCGTGTCGTAATGCTCCTGGCCGACAACGCTGGCATCCAGGATGCGCGAGTTGGAAGCCAGCGGATCCACGGCCGGGTAGATACCCTTTTCCGAGATCGCGCGGTTGAGCACGGTGGTCGCGTCAAGGTGAGCGAAGGTGGTGGCGGGAGCCGGGTCGGTCAAGTCGTCGGCGGGCACGTAAACGGCCTGCACCGAGGTGATCGAACCCTTGTTGGTGGTGGTGATGCGTTCCTGCATCGCGCCCATGTCGGTCGCCAGCGTCGGCTGGTAACCCACGGCGGAGGGGATGCGGCCCAGCAGCGCCGACATTTCAGCACCGGCCTGGGTAAAGCGGAAGATGTTGTCGACGAAGAACAGCACGTCCTGGCCCTGGTCGCGGAAGTTTTCCGCCACGGTCAGGCCGGTCAGCGCCACGCGGGCACGGGCACCGGGGGGCTCGTTCATCTGGCCGAACACCAGAGCGCACTTGGAACCAGCGGACGAACCATTGTTCGCAGCCGGATCCTTGTTCACGCCCGATTCGATCATTTCGTGGTAAAGGTCGTTGCCTTCGCGGGTACGCTCACCCACGCCGGCAAACACCGAGTAACCACCGTGCGCCTTGGCGACGTTGTTGATCAGTTCCTGGATCAGCACGGTCTTGCCCACGCCGGCGCCGCCGAACAGGCCGATCTTGCCGCCACGGGCGTAGGGCGCGATCAGGTCCACGACCTTGATGCCGGTGACGAGAACCTGCGCTTTCCGGGCTCTGGTCGACGAACGGAGGGGCGTCCTGGTGGATTTCGCGCTTGGCGACTTCACCGATCGGGCCGGCTTCGTCGATCGGCTCGCCGATCACGTTCATGATGCGGCCGAGCGTTGCTTCGCCGACCGGCACGGTGATCGCAGAACCGGTATCGGTCACTTCGGCGCCGCGCACCAGACCTTCGGTGGTGTCCATGGCGATGGTGCGCACGGTGTTTTCACCCAGGTGCTGCGCCACTTCCAGAACCAGACGCTGGCCGTTGTTGGTGGTTTCAAGTGCGTTGAGAATCGCGGGCAGGTGGCCGTCGAACGTGACGTCGACGACGGCGCCGATGACCTGCGATACGCGACCGGCCTTTTTGTCTGCCATTTGTTCGTCCTCGCTTGAGAGTTTAGAGCGCTTCCGCGCCGGAAATGATTTCGATGAGTTCGGTGGTGATCTGGGCCTGACGCTGACGGTTATAGCTCAGCTGCAGGGCGTTGATCATCTCGCCAGCGTTGCGGGTGGCGCTGTCCATGGCGGACATCTGCGCACCGTAGAACGAGGCGCTGTTTTCGAGCAGGGCCTTGAGAATCTGGACCGAAATATTGCGCGGCAGCAGATCTTCGACGATCGCTTCCTCGCTCGGCTCATATTCATAGGGCACAGCAGAGGCTTCGGCAGCACCCTCGCCACGGGCGGGGAGTTCGGCCGGAATAAGCTGCTGTGCGGTCGGAACCTGGCTGATCACCGAACCGAACTTGGCAAAGAACAATGTTGCCACGTCGAATTCGCCAGCGTTGAACAGCTCGAGCACCTTGTCCGCGACCTGGCTGGCCTGGGTGAACCCGACCTGCTTGATCTCGCGGAAATTGAAGGTGTCCACGATCTGGTCGGGATACTGGCGACGCAGGATGTCGTGACCCTTGCGACCAACGGTCAGGATCTTGACGGTCTTGCCAGCCCGGATCAGCTTGGCTGCATGATCGCGCGCCAGACGCGCGATCGAGGAGTTGAAACCACCCGCGAGGCCGCGCTCGCCGGTCGCCACGACCAGCAAGATGCACCTGATCCCGGCCGGTTCCGCCCAGCAGGACCGGCGCGTTTTCCTGGCCGTCATAGACCGCGCCGAGGCTGGCAAGCACCCGCTCCATGCGCTCGGCATAGGGGCGGGCGGCTTCGGCAGCTTCCTGGGCACGACGGAGTTTAGCCGCCGCGACCATCTGCATGGCCTTGGTGATCTTCTGGGTCGACTTGACCGAGTTGATGCGGTTCTTGAGGTCCTTTAGCGACGCCATGAGCCTGTCGTCTCCTTGGCCTTAGGCCGCGTAGGTCTTCTTGATTTCGTCGAGAGCCGACTTGAGCTTGGCGCGCGTATCATCGCTCAGGCTCTTCTCCGACGCGATGGTCGAGAGAATGTCGGCATGCTTGCCACGCAGAGCGGACAGCACGGTCTTTTCGAAATCAGCAACCTTGTTGACCGGGAAGAGAGTCGAGATAGCCGTTGGCGCCGGCGAAAATCACCGCCACCTGCTCTTCGGTCTTGAGCGGGCTGAACTGGGGCTGCTTGAGCAGCTCGGTCAGGCGCGCGCCACGGTTCAGCAGGCGCTGGGTCGAGGCATCAAGATCGGAACCGAACTGGGCGAAGGCCGCCATTTCACGGTACTGCGAGAGCTCGCCCTTGAGCGAGCCGGCAACCTGCTTCATCGCCTTGATCTGGGCCGAACCACCAACGCGGCTCACCGACAGACCGACGTTCACGGCTGGGCGGATACCCTGGAAGAACAGATTGGTCTCAAGGAAGATCTGGCCGTCGGTGATCGAAATCACGTTGGTCGGAATATAGGCCGACACGTCGTTGGCCTGGGTCTCGATGACCGGCAGCGCGGTGAGCGAACCCAGACCGTGGTTTTCGTTCAGCTTGGCAGCGCGCTCGAGCAGGCGGGAGTGCAGGTAGAACACGTCGCCGGGATAGGCTTCGCGGCCTGGCGGACGACGCAGCAGCAGCGACATCTGACGGTAGGCAACGGCCTGCTTGGTCAAGTCGTCATAGGCGATCACGGCATGCTTGCCATTGTCGCGGAACCACTCGCCGATAGCGCAGCCGGTGAACGGCGCGATGTACTGGAGCGGTGCCGGATCGGAGGCGGTTGCCGCGATCACGATCGAGTATGGCAGGGCGCCGGCTTCTTCGAGCTGACGCACGAACTGGGCAACGGTCGAACGCTTCTGACCAACGGCCACATAGATGCAGTACAGCTGCTCGGTATCCGAGGCACTGGCATCATGGGCAGGCTTCTGGTTAAGGAAGGTATCGAGAATGATGGCGGACTTGCCGGTCTGGCGGTCACCAATGATCAGCTCGCGCTGGCCACGGCCGATCGGGATCAGCGCATCGATGGCCTTGAGGCCGGTCGACATTGGCTCGTGCACCGACTTGCGCGGCAGAATGCCAGGCGCCTTGACGTCAACGCGGCTGCGCTCGGTGTGCACGATCGGGCCCTTGCCGTCGATCGGGTTGCCCAGACCGTCGACCACGCGACCGAGCAGGCCGGGGCCCACCGGGGTGTCAACGATCGAGCCGGTGCGCTTGACGACGTCGCCTTCCTTGATGGCGCGGTCATTGCCGAAGATCACGACGCCGACATTGTCGGTTTCGAGGTTCAGCGCCATGCCCTTGATGCCGCCCGGGAACTCGACGAGCTCACCGGCCTGCACGTTGTCGAGGCCATAGACGCGGGCGATACCGTCACCGACGCAAAGCACCTGGCCAACTTCGGAAACCTGGGCTTCCTGGCCGAAATTCTTGATCTGGTCCTTGAGGATCGCAGAAATTTCCGCGGCTTTGATGTCCATTATCCGACCTCTTTCATGGCGATCTTCATCGCAGCGAGTTTTGTCTTGAGTGAGCTGTCGATCATCTGGCTGCCGACCTTCACCTGAAGGCCGCCAATCAAAGACGCGTCGACGAATTGGTTAAGCGTAACGGTCTTGCCGATCCGGGCCTTGAGCGTTTCCGCCAGGGCTGCAACCTGCTCGCCCGTCAGGGGCGCAGCGGAAGTTACGTCGGCCGTGATTTCACCCCGCGCCTGGGCTGCCAAAGCGCGGAAACCAACGATGATGGCGTCCAGCGCAAACAGGCGACCATTGCTGGCCACCACACGCAGGAAATTCGCGACCAGCGGATTGGGCGCGCTCTTGGCCAGGATCGCATCGAGCGCCTTGGCCTTTTCGTCGCCGGTGATGATGGGGGACCGCAGGAAACGCGCGAAGTCGGCGCTCTCTCCGATCAGGCGGGAAACGTCAGACAATGACGTCTCCACGGATGCCAATTGATTCTCGCTCGCAGCGAGATCGAACAGCGCCGACGCATATGGCCGAGCGATCTGGGTAAGCACTGAATTCTGCGCTGCCAAAGCCGCATCACCCTCTTGGTTGCTTGCCTGCGGTCCGCCCCCGGTTCTTGTCAGAAAAATAGGCGGGCGCTGACGCTGGATCTGGTCTGGAAAAAGGGCCGTCCGGAGACCCCTTCGAAGTCGCGCCCGCTCTAGCACAAGCCTCACGCGGCTTGCAAGGCTTGGGGGCGTGATTCAGCCGCTGTGAAAGTGTCGCAGGCCGGTATTTGCCTCGCCGGACGGCAAAAGCGCGGGCCGCACCGGTCGGCGAGGCAAAAGGCTACATGAAGCTCATGGGATCGATATCGACCTGCACGCGCAGATTGCCGGTGGGTTTTTCGGCCGCCGCCAGCCAGAATCGGACATAGCCCGAGAGGTCGAAATCCTTGCCCGACTGCGCCAGCAGCCGCACCCGATAGCGCCCCCGCACCATCGAGATGGGCGCATCGGCCGGACCGAACAGGCGCAGCCCCTCGGCCATCGGCGCAACCGACAGCAGCCGGCGGGCATAGCCCATGGCCACTTCATGCTCATTGGCCGAGACGATCAATGCCGCGAGCCGACCAAAAGGCGGCAGCCCGCCGGCTTCGCGGGCCGTCAACTCCTGGGCGTAGAAGGCCTCCCGGTCGCCGCTGACCATGGCCTTCATCACCGGATGATCGGGATGGTAGGTCTGGAGGAACGCCTTGCCCGAGCGTGAGGTGCGCCCGGCGCGACCGGCCACCTGGGTCAGGATCTGGAAGGTCTTTTCCGCCGCCCGCGGGTCGCCATGGGCCAGCCCCAGATCGGCATCGAGCACGCCGACCACGGAGAGCTTTTCGAAATGGTGGCCCTTGGACACCAGCTGGGTGCCGATGATCAGATCGAAATCGCCGCGCTCGATTTCCGAGAAACGCTCGCGCAGCTGGGCATTGCTGCCCATATCGGAGGACAAAATGACCCGGCGCGCCTCGGGAAAGCGTACCGCGGCCTCCTCGGCCACCCGCTCGATCCCCGGGCCTACCGCAATCAGCGCATCGACCTCGCCACAGGCGCCGCAGGCCGTGGGGGTGCGCACTTCATGGCCGCAATGGTGGCACATCAACACGCCGCGAAAGCGGTGCTCCACCATCCAGGCCGAGCAATCGGGGCATTGATATTGGTGGCCGCAGGAACGGCACAGGGTCAGCGGGGCATAGCCGCGCCGATTGAGAAACAGCAGCGCCTGCTCGCCGCGATCGAGCGCGGCATAGACCTCGCGCGCCAGGGCCGGGGCGATCCACTGGCCCTTTTCAGGGGCATCGATACGCATGTCGATGGCGGTGATGTCGGGCAGGCTCGCTTCGGCAAAGCGGCTGGTCAGCATCACATGGGCGTAGCGGCCGGTATTGGCATTGTTGCGGGTTTCAACCGAGGGCGTGGCCGAGGACAGGATGACCCGGGCCTGCGCCAGATGGGCGCGCACCACCGCCATGTCGCGGGCGTGATAGGTGATGCCGTCGGCCTGCTTATAGGCGCCGTCATGCTCCTCATCGAGAACCAGCATGCCCAATTCGCCGAAACGGCAAGAACAAAGCCGAGCGCGCCCCCACCACGGCACGCACGCTGCCATCGAGAACGCCGCGCCAGACGCGGCCGCGCTGCACCGGGGTCATGTCGGAATGCCATTCGGCGGGCTTGGTGCCGAATCGCTTGGTGAAGCGGGAAATGAAGGTGTTGGTCAGGGCGATTTCAGGCAGCAGGATCAGCGCCTGACGGCCGGCGCGCAGCGTATCGGCGACTGCCTCGAAAAACACTTCGGTCTTGCCGCCCCCAGTGACCCCATCGAGCAGGGCGACGCCGAAGCGGTGCGGGTCGAGCGCCCGGATCTGGTCGAGAGCGGCCTGCTGCGGCAGTGACAGGGTGGTGACCAGCGCATCCGGGTCGGGCGGCCTCGACCACCGGCGGCGCGCGGCAGTTCGAGCCGCTCGATCGCCCCGGCGCGCTCCAGCCCGTCGAGCACCGATGTGGAAACGCCGGACGCGCCGACCAGCGCGACCTTGGTCCAGGCCATGTCGTCATTGAGGGTATCGAGCACCCGCAGGCGGGCCGGTGTGAGTTTTTCGGGTTCGAGCCCGGTTCGCCGAAAGGCCACGACCGGCCGGGGCGGATCGAGCGCTTCGGTGGAGCGCAGCACGGCGCGCAGCACCTGGCCCGGCGCGGCCAGCGTATAGCGGGCCACCCACTCCACCAGCTTGAGCAATTCCTCGCTGAGGGCCGGGACTTCGTAGGCGTAGCTGATGTCGCGCAGGCGGTTATGCGCGACCATGTCCTTGGGCGGGCCCCAGACCACGCCAAGGGTGAGGCGAGGTCCCAGGGGGACGGCCACGATCGAGCCCCGCGTTACCGCCATGCCGGCGGGAACGCGGTAGGTGTAGGGGCCCTCGACGGCGACCCCTACCATGACAGCGACGATGTCGGGACGATCTTCCATTTGTGCCCGTTCTGTTCGCATCAGAACATAGGCAGCGCAAGTGATTTCGCCAATCGCGGCTTTAGATCACCAGCAGCGGCGAGCCCGTTTTGACGGCGTCGTGCAGATGGATGATGTCCTGCTGCAGCAGGCGCACGCAGCCACTCGAGATGGCCTTGCCGATGGCGAGCTCGTCGGGATTGCCGTGAATGCGGTAGATGGTGTCGACATTGCCCTGGTGGATATAGAGCGTGCGGGCACCCAGGGGATTGTCGATGTTGGCTTCCATGCCGTGGCGGTACTTTTCCAGCTCGGGCTGGCGGGCGATCATCTCGGCGGGCGGGGTCCAGCGCGGCCAGGCGCGCTTGTAGGCGATGTGGGCGCGGCCCGACCAGGCATAGCCGTCGCGACCAATACCGACGCCGTAGCGGGTGGCCATGCCGTCATCATGCACATGATAGAGGAAACGGTTGGGGGTATCGACGATCACCGTGCCGGGCTTTTCACCGGTCGGATCGATGACCTGCTGGCGCCAGTAGATCGGGTCGATCAGCGACATGTCGGCGGCGCGCAGCGGGAACGGCTCGGTGTAGACCGGACCATACATCATCTGCACCTCGGGCGGCACCGGATGGCGGATGGGTGCGGCGGGCTGCAGCGGCACCGGCTGGCCGGAGGTGGCGCATCCGGCGAGGGCCAGGGTGGAAAGGCTTGCGGCGCCGACCATGAACTGGCGGCGGCCAAGGGTAAAGGTGGTCATGACTAAAGCTTTCAAGGTGCGGCCAGACGGCCGCCGAATGGGAACCAGGTGATGCGAAAGAGGGGCTCTAGCGCGACCGTGGTGGGGGGAGTTCGGTTTCCAGCAAGTGCCCGAAGGGCAGGAGCGCCTGGGCCGTATCCAGACCGGCCCGCGGCCGTGGCGCCAGAACGGGCCCGCCGCGCGTCAACACCGCGTGGTCAAACTGGCACGGCAAGACCCGCTTGCCGCCCAAATTCTTGCAGGACCAGACGAGTGCCGGCGCCCCGGCGGTGGCGACAACGCTGGGCATTTTGGGCGCAATGGCAAGCGGCCCGGCCCTCGCAATGAGGCTCGGGCTGGCCAGCGCAATCAGCGCCAACGCCATAAGAGCTATGGAAACCAGTCGTTTCATGGCTTTTCCATAACCCTGTGCCATCCGCCAACGCTAGGGCAGTCACGCCAGCGTGTAGCCAAATGAAGCTGCCGCAAAGCAATTGATGCAGCGAAGCCACACTTGTGCGGTCCAGTCTTAACGCGCGTTAATACCTGCTTCACTGCCAACGGTCACACTTGGGTCATGGTCGATTCTGCTTTTGCCACTGACGACGTCGTCCGCGCCTGGATCAGCGCCTGGCAGCGCGAACTTGATTCGGTGCGCCGGCTCGCTCCCAATACGCTGGAGGCTTATGGCCGCGACGTCGACCAATTCCTGACGTTCCTGTGCGCCCACACCGGCGGGCCGGTGACGCTGGCAACGCTGCGGGAGCTGCGCGGCGCCGATATCCGCGCCTTCATGGCCGCAGCGGCGCAATGAGAGCCTGGGGTCGCGCTCGCTGGCGCGGGTGCTGTCGGCGCTCAAGAGCCTGTTCCGGTTTCTGGAGCGCGAGGGCGCGGTGACC
This sequence comes from uncultured Alphaproteobacteria bacterium, assembly GCA_963699295.1. Taxonomy (GTDB): domain Bacteria; phylum Pseudomonadota; class Alphaproteobacteria; order Rhizobiales; family Devosiaceae; genus Devosia. Next base: position 2,940,030 of record OY969432.1, on the reverse strand, counting down.
AGCGAGGCGCTCAACGTCATCCGCACGCCCAAGCTGCCCAAATCGCTGCCCAAGGCGCTGACCGTGATCGAAGCACGCGATACCATTTCGACCACCGCCGACATGGAAGAGCGCCCGTGGGTCGCGGCGCGCGACATGGCGGTGCTGTCGCTGTGCTATGGGGCGGGCCTGCGCATCGCCGAAGCGCTGGCGCTGACGCGGGGGGACCTCGAAGCGCAGGTGCTGCGCGTCACCGGCAAGGGGGGCAAGGTGCGCATGGTGCCGCTGATCGATGCGGTGCGCAAATCGGTCGAGCTTTATCTTGAGCTGTGCCCGTTCAAATCCTGGCCGGACGAACCGCTGTTTCGCGGCGTGCGCGGGCGGCGTGCTGTCGCCGCGCCTGATCCAGCTGCGGGTGGTGCAGCTGCGCAGCGCGCTGGGCCTGCCGCCCTCGGCCACCCCGCATGCACTGCGCCATTCCTTTGCCACCCATTTGCTGGGGCGCGGCGGCGACCTGCGCGCCATCCAGGAATTGCTGGGCCATGCCTCGCTGTCGACCACCCAGATCTATACCGCCGTCGATACCGAGCGGCTGCTCGACAGCTACCGCCAGGCGCATCCGCGCAGCTGAGATTTTGTGCGCCCGCCGAACCGATTCGGGGCGCGCCGACTTTGCCGCCGATACGCACGGGCCTAGGGTCAGCAGATGTCAGGCCCCTCCCCTCATCCCCCCTCCCCTCATGGCTCCGACCCGCTTGGCTATGGCCTCGCCATTGGCGGGGCGATGCTGTTTTCGCTCAAGTCCATCCTGATCAAGCTTGCCTATGCGCAAGGGGCCCCGACCGAGACGCTGCTGGCGCTGCGCATGCTGGTGGCACTGCCGGTTTATCTGGTCATCATGGTGATGCTGCTGCGACGCGATCCGTCGCTGCGCGCGCGGCTCACCCCGGGCCGGGTCGTGCCGGCGATGGCGGTGGGCATTCTGGGCTATTATGTCTCGAGCTATCTCGATTTTGCCGCGCTCAATTACATCACCGCCCAATATGGCCGGCTGGTGCTGTTTACCTATCCGTTCTTCGTGGTGCTGTTCGGCGTGCTGTTTTTTGGCGAGCGCTTCGACTGGCGCATCGTGCCGGGGATGCTGGTCGCCTATGGCGGCATCGTGCTGCTGTTCGGCTGGAGCCTGGTGGCGGAGCCCGCGGGATTGCTAACGGGCACGCTGCTGGTGCTGGCGGCCGCCGTCACCTTTGCGTTCTATCAATTGTTCGCCAAAGGGCAGATGCGCCAGCTGGGCACGGCGATGTTTACCTGTATCGGCATGTCCACCGCGGCGCTGTGCGCCATCGGCCAGGGGCTGCTGCGCGGCGGGGTCGAGGCCTTTGCGCAGCTGCCGCCGGCGGTGTGGGGCTATGGGCTGGGGCTGGGCGTGTTTGCGACCGTGCTGCCCTCGTTCCTGATGAATGCGGCAATCGCGCGCATCGGGCCGCGCGCCAATGCCTCGACCGCAGCGTTCGGACCGCTGCTGACCATTGCCTTTGCCGTGGTGTTCTTGGCCGAGCCGTTCACCCTGTTCCATGCGGCGGGCACGGCGCTGGTGATCGTGGGATCGGTGTTGTTCACAAGGGCCGAACGCCGGGCGCGCCAAATTCTGGGCTAAATCTCCAAGCGGGCTTTATGGCGGGCAATAGCGCGCTAGAATGCGCCCGATGGGGGAGCCACAGAGGTGAAACAAGTGAACTTCGTGAACCAGGGTTTGGCCGGGATCGGCCTGGGACTGATGCTGAGCGGGGCCATGCTGGTGCCAGCCCACGCCCAGCCTGCGGGCGCCACCATCAATTATGGCGATGATTCGAGCGAATGGGCCAATGATGGCGAGTGCGATGATCCGCGCTTCGAGGGTGTTGGCGCCGCATCGCTGCTGCTCGATGCCGATTTGCGGCGCGATGCGACCGATTGCCGGGCGGCGATGGCCAAGGGCAGCGTCACCTTTGTCGACGCCCAGCCGGGCGCGGCCCGCGCCGAGGTGAATTTCGGCGATGATTCGGGCGACTGGGCCAAGGACGGGGAATGCGATGATCCGCGGTTCCGCGGGCCTGGGTCCGCGGCCGAGCTGATCGATGCCGATCTGTTCAAGGACGCCACCGATTGCCGCGCCGCCTACGAGGCGGGCCGCGTAACGCTGGTGGAGGAAAACGCCGCGACGGACGCCGTCGATTATGGCGATGACCGCAGCGAGTGGGCCAATGACGGCGAATGCGACGATCCGCGGTTTTCCGGCGCGAAGGTGGCCGAGACCTTGCTCGACAGCGATATCGGGCGCGACGCCACCGATTGCCGCGCTGCCGTGGCGGCGGGCGCAAGCTTTGACGGGCGCAGCGTCAACGAGGGCCGCTATGGCACCATCGTTGAGTTCGACTATGGCTCGGACAGCTCCAAATGGGCCAATGACGGGCAGTGCGATGATCTGCGCTTCCGCGGCCCGGGCACCGACAAGAAGCTGCTGGCCGACGATATCTATGCCGATGCAACCGACTGCCAGACGCTGGAAGCGGCCGGCCAGGTGGAAATCCGCCCGGTCTACACCCCCGCCTATGCGGCCAAGGCTCCCTATGACAGCACCGGGATCGAGTTCGGCGACAACAGCTCCGCCTATGCCCAGGACGGCCAGTGTGACGATCCGCGCTTTGAAGGCCCGGGCGCCGCCTATGTGATGGTCGAGGACGATTTGAAGGGCGACGCCGACGACTGCAAGGAAGCCTACGAGGCCGGGCAGATCAGCCTTGTCGGCGCGGACTGACGAGGGGCGTTGGATACAAAAACGGCGCCCCGCATGCGGAGCGCCGTTTCTTGTTGGATCGCAGCGGGGATCAGGCCGCGGTGCGCTCGACCATCATCTTCTTGATTTCGGCGATGGCCTTGGCCGGGTTCAGCCCCTTGGGGCAGACCTTGGCGCAGTTCATGATGGTGTGGCAGCGATAGAGCTTGAAGGGGTCCTCAAGATCATCGAGGCGCTCCTGGGTGGTCTCGTCGCGCGAATCGATCAGCCAGCGATAGGCCTGCAGCAGCGCCGCCGGGCCGAGATATTTCTCGCCGTTCCACCAATAGCTCGGGCACGAGGTCGAGCAGCAGGCGCACAGGATGCACTCATAGAGCCCATCGAGCTTGGCGCGCTGGGGCACGGACTGCGTCCATTCCTTGTGCGGGGTGGGCGAAGTGGTCTTGAGCCAGGGCTCGATGGCGCGGTGCTGGGCGTAAAAATTCGACAGATCGGGCACCAGATCCTTGACCACCGGCATGTGCGGCAGCGGGTAGATCTTGATCGGGCCCTTGGAGTCGTCCATGCCCTTGGTGCAGGCCAGGGTATTGAGCCCGTTGATGTTCATCGAGCACGAGCCGCAAATGCCCTCGCGGCAGGAACGACGCAGGGTCAGGGTGGGATCGACCTTGTTCTTGATCCACAGCAGGCCATCGAGGATCATCGGGCCGCAATCGTCGAGATCGACGAAATAGATATCGATCCGCGGATTGGCGTTCTGGTCCGGGTCATAGCGATAGATGTGATACTCGCGCAGGCGCTGGGCGCCGACGGGCTTTGGCCAGGTCTTGCCCTTGGCGGGGCGATCGGCCTTGGGGAGCATCAGTTCGACCATGGGTCGGGTCCTTCTCAACATCAGGCCATTGGCCCAAGGATCGTCATTTCTTTGCCGGGTCATCGCCGCGAAAGCGGAACCCCGACTGGCTAAACGGAGGTTCCCGCTTTCGCGGGAATGACTCCGAGGGTTGTTCAATAGTCCGGCTTGCACACCTGGTTCGACCTGGCGACGTAGGCATTGTAGGCCTGAAAATCGCCGGCGGCGGGGGCACCGCCCTTCATCGAGGCGATCACCACACCCATGAACCGGTCATCGATCAGGGTCATCGCCGCATCGGCCTTGCAGGCGCACAGGGCCTGGTTGTCGGCGATGCCCATGCACACGCGATAAAATTCATCCCTCTGGCCGGCGGATGGCGCAGCGGCCAGAGCCGGTGCTGCCAGCGTGGCAAGGAGCAGCAGAGCGGCAAGACCCTTCATCGCAATTCCTTCCGGATAACCAGCTTGAGACCCGACCAGACCGGATCGACGGCGCACACCTTCACATCCACCAGCCCCAGCGGCAGCACCACGGCGCGAATGACGTCCTCGGTGATGTCGGTGACGACCTTGGCCGCCTTTTTGGGCCAGCTGACCCAGATCATGCCGTTGCGGGTGATCAGGTTCATCAAGGGCTTGAGCCAGGGCTTCCAGCGCCGCGCGGGCGGTGGTGAACAAATGGATGACGTCATAGCCCGGCCTGAGCACACCCAGCCGGTCGCGCGTGGTCGTCGTGGCTTCGACAAAGCTGCGCGCCGTTGCGAGACCGGCCAGGGATGCGGGCAGGTCGATGAACAGCACCCGCTGTCCATCCCCGAGCCCCAGCTTTTGTGCCAGGGGCGTGCCCGAATATCCGGCCGGATCGCTCATCAATACACCCGGGCCTTGGGGGCGATCTTTTTCAGGTCGATGCCGCCTTCGCTTTCGGGGGTCAGCGGCTCGGTGATCACCGGGCGGTAGCCCAGCCGGACCGCGCCGGTTTCGGTGTCGATCCAGCTCAGCGTGTGCTTGCGCCAGTTGACGTCGTCGCGATTGGGGAAGTCTTCATGGGCATGGGCGCCGCGGCTTTCATGGCGCGCCTCGGCCGAGACCACGGTGGTCATGGCGTTGATCATGAGGTTTTCCAGCTCGAGCGTTTCCACCAGATCGGAATTCCAGATCAGCGAGCGGTCGGTGACCTGCACATCGGCCAGGCGGCCATAGATCTCGCTCATCGCCTTGACGCCGCTCTTGAGCGACTCGTCGGTGCGGAACACGGCCGCATCGGCCTGCATGGTGTGCTGCATGTCATCGCGCAGCCTGGCGGTCGGCTCGGTGCCGTTGGCGTTGCGCAGGCGATCGAAGCGCGCCAGGATTTTTGCGTCCTGAGCCGGATTGATCGGCGCGACCGGGGCATTGCGATCGAGCACCTGGCCGGCGCGAATGGCGGCGGCGCGGCCAAACACCACGAGGTCAGTGAGCGAATTGGAGCCGAGGCGGTTGGCGCCGTGCACCGAGGCGCAGGCCGCTTCGCCCACGGCCATCAGGCCCTGGCACGACGCGGTCGGGGTTCGTCCGGGGTGGGGTTGAGCACTTCGCCATGATAATTGGCGGGAATGCCGCCCATATTATAGTGCACGGTCGGCAGCACCGGGATCGGCTCGCGGGTCAGGTCGACGCCGGCGAAAATCTTGGCCGATTCGGTGATGCCCGGCAGGCGCTCATGCAGCACTTTTGGATCGAGATGATCGAGGTGCAGATAGATGTGGTCCTTCTTGGGACCGACGCCGCGGCCTTCGCGGATTTCGAGCGTCATGCAGCGCGAGACGACGTCGCGCGAGGCCAGATCCTTGGCATTGGGGGCATAGCGCTCCATGAAGCGCTCGCCCTCGGAATTGGTGAGATAGCCGCCTTCGCCGCGCGCGCCCTCGGTGATGAGCACGCCCGCACCGTAAATGCCGGTGGGGTGGAACTGCACGAACTCCATGTCCTGCAGCGGCAGGCCGGCGCGGGCCACCATGCCATTGCCGTCGCCGGTGCAGGTATGGGCGGAGGTAGCGGAGAAATAGGAGCGGCCATAGCCGCCGGTGGCGAGCACCACCATCTTGGCGCGGAAGCGATGCAGCGTGCCGTCATCGAGCTTCCAGGCGATCACGCCCTGGCAGGAGCCGTCATCGCCCATGATCAGGTCGAGCGCGAAATATTCGATGAAGAACTGCGCATCGTTGCGCAGCGACTGGCCATAGAGCGTGTGCAGGATGGCGTGGCCGGTGCGGTCGGCGGCGGCGCAGGTGCGCTGCACCGGGGGGCCATCGCCAAATTCGGTCATGTGCCCGCCGAACGGGCGCTGGTAGATCTTGCCGTCCTGGGTGCGGCTGAAGGGCACGCCATAATGCTCGAGCTCATAGATGGCCGCGGGGGCCTCGCGCGCCAGATATTCCATGGCGTCGTTGTCGCCGAGCCAGTCCGAGCCCTTGACGGTGTCGTACATATGCCACTGCCAGCTATCGGGACCCATGTTCTGGAGCGAGGCGGCAATGCCGCCCTGAGCCGCCACGGTATGGCTGCGGGTGGGGAAGACCTTGGTGATGCAGGCGGTGGTCAGGCCCTGTTCGGCCATGCCCAGCGTCGCGCGCAGGCCCGCGCCACCAGCGCCAACCACGACCACGTCAAATTCGTGGTCGATGAGTTCATATTGAGCCATGACGCTTAACCCCAGAAGACAAGTTTGAGAATGGCGCCAACGCCAAGAACGGCGATGAGCAGGCAGAACAGCGTGTTGAGCAGCATCAGGAGCCGGTAGAGCGCGCCGGCGAAATAGTCCTCAAGCACGTCGCGCATGCCATTGCGCATATGCACGGTGACGATGGCCAAAAGCGCCGCCAGCGGCAGCCCGATCAGGCCGTTGCCGATGACCGCCACCATTTCGGCGCGATCCTGCCCGGCAAGCCGCACCACCACGATAGACCAGCAGGCCGATGAACACGATGTTGATGGCGCCGGTCAGCCGCTGGGTGATGAAGTGACGGGTCGAGGCCTTGGCGTCGCCGTATCGGGATTTGGGATTGGCGACGATGTCGCGGGTGATCACCTGGTCGCGCATATCAGCCCACCCACACAAAAACAGTCCACACCAGAAGGGTGAGGATGATGGAACCGGCCAGATTGGCCCAGGCCAGCGCCTCGCGCTGCCCCGGCTCCATGCCGATGATGAAATCCCAGACGAAATGGCGCAGGCCGCCGAGCATGTGGTGGAACAGCGCCCAGGTGAAGCCGAACAGCACCAGCTGGCCGAACCAGCTGCCATAGACGGCGTTGACCACCGTGAGCGCGTCTTCGCCCAGGGCCGCCGAGCCGAGCCACAGCACCAGCAGCACGGTGCCGGCATAGAGCCCGATGCCGGTGGCGCGATGGGCGATCGACATCGCCATGGTGATGGTCCAGCGGTAGATTTGCAGATGCGGAGATAGGGGGCGGGGTCGTACCGACATGTGGCCTCGCTGGCAGCGACGTTTTGCCGCCGCAGTTTGGAATGGTTCGAGCCTTCTAGCGCCGCAATCCTATAAAATCAAAGCGCTGGGCTGCTACTTTTGGCGAACTGCGAACTTTGTTCGCCTGACGCACAGCGTGTGCGTATTGCGCCACGCGCAAGATGCACAACGGGGCCTTGGGCAAGGACGGCTTGAGTGTGGGGCGAGGACGGATCCAGGGTCGGGTCCGGGTGGGTTCAGGGCGGATCCAGGGTGGGTCCAGGGTGGGTCCAGGGTGGGTCCAGGGTGGGTCCAGGGTGGAAAGACTAGCCCGAGCGGCGCAATTGCGCCATAGCTCACGCGGCAAGGAGCACAAGATTGACGGACGATATCAAGATCCTGGGTGTAACCGAGCTGTCCCGCAATTGGGGGCGGTTCGACGATTATCAGATCAGCCACCGCATGCGCGACGGCTCCATGCAGATCGTGAACCGCGAGGTCTATGATCACGGCAGCGCGGCGGCGGTGCTGCTCTATTGCGCGCAGACAACCAATGTGGTGCTGACGCGCCAGTTCCGCCTGCCCCCGCATCTTAACGGCGACCCGGCCTGGGTGCTCGAGGTGCCGGCGGGGCTGCTCGATGGCGAAGCACCGGCAATTGCCGCCTATCGCGAAGCGGTCGAGGAAACCGGCTACGCCCCGGGCAATCTGGAATTGCAGTTCAACGCCTATATGAGCCCCGGCTCGCTGACGGAAAAATGCGCCTGTTACCTGGGCACGCTATGTCCCGGGCGAGCGCGTGAGCGGGGGCGGCGGGGTGTCGAGCGAAGGCGAGGACATCGAAGTCGTGGAAATGCCATTTGCCACGGCGCTGGCGATGATCGGCACCGGCGAGATCGTCGATGCCAAGACCATCATGCTGCTGCAGGCACTGGCGCTCAAGCTCGCCTAGAAGTCGACGAGCTTCTTATCGGGATCATAGGGCTGGTCGGGCGCCACGCGGGTCACCGCCTGGCCCACCCGCATCCGCTTGTTTTGCGCGTCGAACGCGTAGTTGGGCGAGCCGTAAAGCGCCCAGCCCTCGCTCAGGGCCTTGGTGACCTTGTGACAAAAGGCGGCGTCATCATCGCCGGTGAGAAAACGATAAATCAGCAAAGCCTACCCCCATGCATGTAGCTACTCTTCAATCCGGGCAAAATCCCCGATTGATCCGGCTGCTTCTTACCGCTAATCGAGCACGGGTACATCCCAGATATATTGAGGCGCCATGCACAGCTTTCCTGACCGACTGCTCAAGGGCCACGCCAACTTCATGGCCGGACGGTATGTTCGCGAAAGAGATCGCTATCGCGAACTGGCCAAGTCCGGGCAACACCCCACCACCATGATCATCGCCTGCTGCGACAGCCGCGCGGCGCCCGAGCTGATCTTTGATGCGGAACCAGGCGAGCTGTTCGTGCTGCGCAACGTGGCCAATCTGGTGCCCATCTACCAGCCCGACGGTGGGCAGCACGGCACCTCGGCGGGCATTGAATATGCGGTCAAGGCCCTGGGCATCGCCAATCTGGTGGTGATGGGGCATGGCCGGTGCGGGGGCATCCGGGCGGCACTCGATCTCAATCCGACCCCGCTCGACAAGGGCGACTTCATCGGCAAGTGGATCAGCATGCTCGGCGAGCTGCCCGATCAGGTGGGGCAGAACGATCTGATGACCGCCACCGAGCGGGAGACGGCGCTGGAGCGCATTTCGATTCGCAATTCGATTCGCAATCTGCGCACCTTCCCCTATGTCGCGGCCCTCGAAGCGGAGGGCAAATTGCAGGTTCATGGGGCCTGGTTCGACATTTCGACCGGCGAATTGTGGATCATGGACCAGGACAGCGGCGATTTCGCCCGCGCCGAATTGTAGGGCGCACCTACGCTGAACAGTATTTGCAGCTGGATCACGCCTGCGTGATCCGGCTGGTCCCGTAGAAAAGATATTGCTGCCCAACAACACACAGGCGCAGCATTCGGGCATTACGTCCGGCGCCTGCGCAATGCTCCACTCCGGCCACAATCGAGCCCAGCATAACTCTTTGTAGTTCCACTATATTTAGTCCGCTTATCGGCGAATACAGTGTCGCTTTTTGGCCTGAATGTCTCCCGGACATTGTCGAATTTCGGGCCCTTACCCGTCACATTGCCTGATCATTGTAGTTGCACGCCCTGCAGGAGAGCAGGACGTCGGAGACAGGCTGACCTGTCGCCGTTAAAACTCCCCAACATGGAGCTTAAGTGCCATGAAGAAGATCATCCTGTCCTCCCTCGTCGTTCTTGGTCTGTCGAGCGCGGCCTTCGCTCAGGCGGCGACCGATTTCGCCACCGTCGATGCCGATGTTTCAGGCGGCGTAAGCTATGAAGAGGCCCTCGTGGCCTGGCCTGATCTGACCGAGGATGCCTTCAAAACCGCTGACGCCGATGCCAATGGCCAGCTGTCGGCTGAAGAATATGACGCACTGGTTGCTGCTGCCGCGACACCGGCTGCGCAGTAAGCCAGCAAGCGCCCTGCCCCCAGGGTGTTCAGGAGCCACCCCATCCCCCATGGGGTGGCTCTCGCTTTATCGGCTTCCAGCTGAATCGATTGGAGAATCCCATGCGTAAACTTGCTCTCAGCCTTGCCGTCGTCGTTGCTGCCGCCGGCGCGGCCTATGCCCAAAGCCCCACCAATTTTGCCGATGTCGACACCGACGCCAATGGCGAACTGAGCTTTGCCGAATTGCAGATTGTGTGGCCTGACCTGACCCAGGACGAATTTGATGGCGCCGACGCGGACAAGAGCGGCGGGCTGATTGCCGCCGAGCTCAATACCCTGCAGCCATCCGCCATTCCCGCAGCGCCAGCAGCCCCTGACGCTGCGGCCCCAGCAGGCGCCGTCACGCAGTAGCGCTCCAGCGCTCATGGCCGCCTGCGCTGGCCGCCCCGGCTTGCCGGAGCGGCCATCAGGCCGTGCGGCGGATGCGGACGCGCCACAAGGTGAGCACGAGCCCGGCCACCACCAGCGCCCCACCGGCCATTTCCAGCGCGGAAATGGTTTCGCCCAGGACCACAAAGCCCGAGAACAGGCCGACAATCGGCACCAGAAGGGTGAACGGCGCGACTATCATCGCCGGGTGCCGCGCCAGCAGACCACTCCAGATCACCCCGCCCAAAAGGGTGGCGGGATAGGCGAGATAGGCAAACATCAGGCCATCGCGCCAGGAGAAGTGCTGCACCGCCACAACGATGGCATCGCCCTCGCCCATCAGCAGCGACAGCGCCCATAGTGGCACCGGCACCACCAGTACACCCCACACGGTAAACGCCACCGGATCGAATTTTCCGGCCTTCTTGGTGAGGATATTGGCCAGGCCCCAGGCAAGGGCGGCCAAGAGGGTCAAGAGGAACGGCCAGATGGCGGCACCGTCGAAGCGCTCGCCGGCAATCACCGCGATGCCGCCAAACGCCACCGCGGCACCAAGCAGCTGAAACCGGCTGGGGCGTTCGCCGAGCAGGAAAAACGCCAGCGCCATGGTGAAGAACGCCTGGGTCTGCAGCACCAGCGAGGACAGGCCCGCCGGCATGCCGAAGGCCATGGAGAGGTTGAGAAAGCCATAGAGCGCGACGCCAAAGGCCAGCCCGTAGCCCACCACCAATTGCCATCTGACCTGGGGCGGCCTGATGAAAAACGCCAGCGGCACGGCGGCGATGAAAAAGCGCAGGGCGGCGGCAAACAGCGGCGGGAAGGCCTCGACGCTGAGCTTGATGACGGTGAAGTTGAAGCCCCAGATCGCTACCACGAGCAGGGCCAGCATGACATCGCGAATGGGCATCAGGCGGTCCGCCAACGCGCCAGCAGCGACGGCCCGAAGACGCCGAGCGCCAGCCCGGTCAGGATCAGCAGGCTGCCAACAATTTCGAGCGGGCTGACCAGTTCGCCCAACAGCACATAGGCCGCGGCAAACCCCACCACCGGCACCAGCAGGGAAAATGGCGCAACCGTGCTGGCCGGATAGCGTCCGAGCAGGCTGGCCCAGCCGCTATAGCCCAATAGGGTCGAGGCATAGGTGATGAACAACACCGAGCCCAGCGACAGGGCGCTCATGCCAGGAAGTGCCGCGATGGCGCCGGGGCCCTCGAGCAGCAGCGACAGGGCGATCATCGGCAATGGCGGCACGAGACTCCCCCAGATGACCAGCGCAAACATGTCGACCTTGCCGGCCTTTTTGGTGACGATATTGGACATGGCCCAGAACAGCGCTGCCGCAAGCGTCAACAGCAGCGGCACCAGGATCGCCCCGCCGACATGTTCGGCCGCGATGGCGCCAAGTCCCAAGAGAGCCAGTCCGGCGCCCAGCAGTTGCGGCGGGGTGGGGCGTTCGCCGAGGAAGAGCACTGCAAGGCCAAGGGTGAAAAACACCTGCATCTGCAGCACAAGGCTCGTGAGCCCCGCGGGCATGCCCAGCTTAACCGCGCTGAACAGGAAGGTGAACTGCAACACGCCCACGCTCATGCCGTAGGCAATCAGCAGCCCCCAGCTGACCTGCGGGCGGCGCACGAAGAACACCGCCGGCAGCACGCAGCCCAGATAGCGCAAGGCGGTCAGCAGATAGGGCGGAGACGTCGACCAGCGCCCATTTGATGGCCACGAAATTGAGCCCCCAGATGATGACGACGGCAAGGGCAATGGCGAGATCGCGAACGGGCATGGAAGGTCCAAAAACGGCAAAGGGCGGGCATTGCTGCCCGCCCCTTATGTCAGATTTGGTCCCGCAGGGGAGCCCCGATCAGGCAGCAACCTTGCGCGGCTTGACGCCCTTGGCGATCAGCGTCTCGGCGATCTGGATGGTGTTGAGCGCCGCGCCCTTGCGCAGATTGTCGGAGACCACCCACAAGATTGAGGCCGTTCTCGACGGTATTGTCCTCGCGAATGCGCGACACAAAGGTCTCGTCCTCGCCAACGCTTTCGACCGGGGTCACATAGCCCCCGTTTTCGCGCTTGTCGAGCACGGCAACACCTGGCGCTTCGCGCAGGATCTCGCGGGCCTCGTCGGCGGTGATGGGGTTCTCGAACTCGATATTGACCGATTCGGAGTGCCCGACAAAAACCGGCACGCGCACGGCGGTGCAGGTGACCTTGATCTTGGGATCGAGGATCTTCTTGGTTTCGGCCATCACCTTCCACTCTTCCTTGGTGGAGCCGTCTTCCATGAACACGTCGATATGGGGGATGACGTTGAAGGCGATCTGCTTGGTGAAATTGCCGACGGTCGCGGTATCGTTGACGAAGATCCCCTTGGTCTGGTTCCACAGCTCGTCAATGCCTTCCTTGCCGGCGCCGGAAACCGACTGGTAGGTCGACACCACGACGCGCTTGATCTTGGCGGCGTCGTGCAGGGGCTTGAGCGCCACCACCAGCTGGGCCGTCGAGCAATTGGGGTTGGCAATGATGTTGGTACGGCGTGGGATTGGCCAGCCAGGCGTCGAGGACGTCGGCGTTCACCTCGGGCACGATCAGCGGCACGTTGGAATCATAGCGCCAGAAGCTGGAGTTATCGATGACGATGCAGCCCGAGGCGGCAATGCGCGGCGCCCAGTTCCTTGGAAACGGTCGAGCCGGCCGACATGATGGCGAAATCCACGCCGGCGAAATCGAAATCATCGAGATTCTTGATCTTGAGCGATCTTGTCGCCGTAGGAAATCTCGCGGCCGGTCGAGCGCGACGAGGCCAGCGCGATTACTTCATCGGCTGGGAACTTGCGTTCCGCCAAAATATTGAGAACTTCACGGCCCACATTGCCCGTGGCTCCGACGACAGCGACGCGATAACCCATTTCCTGGAACTCCACTTACCATTTTCGCCCCCGCGCGACTGATGTCGCGGCCATTCGATGCCAGCCTCTCCCCGTCGGGAGACGACCCGGGGAAAAGCGTCAGGCAGTTTTGGTGGTTTTAGTGGTTTTGCTCATCATAGCAGCGCGGCCACCGGGCATGGTCCGGAGGGCGGTGACGTTGGCAATGTCGAAAGCGCTGGACATCGGATGACTACGTGTGTGGCAAAAGCAGGCGAAGTCATACTCTCAAATAGGAAATAGTCAACGGGGTGCATGACGCTGCGGCATATCGAGCGGCGGGCGGATGCCGACAATCTCCCGGTTGGCATGGGGCGGCAGTTGGACTAGACGTGCACCACCCGTTGCGAAGGATTGTGCCCATGCCTCATTATGATGTCGTCGTCCTGGGCGCCGGAGCTGCCGGGATGATGGCCGCAATCGAAGCGGGCAAGCGCGGTCGCTCGGTGCTGCTGGTCGATCACGGCAAATATGCCGGCGAAAAGATCCGCATCTCGGGCGGTGGGCGCTGCAATTTCACCAATATCCACGCCACCATCGACAAGGGCCGCGACCGGTTCCTGAGCGCCAATCCGCGCTTTGCGCTGTCGGCGCTGTCGCGCTACACCCCCGCCATGTTCATCGCGCTGGTGGAACATTACGGCATTACCTATCACGAAAAGACCCTCGGGCAGCTGTTCTGCGACGGGCCGGCCACCCAGATCAACTCCATGCTGCTCGGCGAAATGCGCAAGGCCGGGGTGACGCTGGTGCTCGAAACCGCCGTCGAAAGCGTCAGCAAGGCCGACACCGGCTTTGCCATTGCGCTCTCCACCTCCTCGATTACCGCCGATAGCGTGATCGTGGCCACCGGCGGCAAGTCGATCCCCAAGATGGGTGCTTCGGGGCTGGGCTATCAATTGGCGACCCAGTTCGGCCTGCGCCTCACCGAGACGCGTCCGGGGCTGGTGCCGCTGACGTTTGAAACGGGGGCGCTCGAAAAGCTCAAGCCGCTGGCCGGCATCGCCAATGACGCGATCGTCAGCCATGGCAAGACCGCGTTCGAAGAGGCGCTGCTGTTCACCCATCGCGGCCTGTCCGGCCCGGCCATCCTGCAGATTTCCTCCTATTGGCGCGAAGGCGATGCGATCAGCGTCGACCTGCTGCCGCATCAGGATGCCGGCGAATTGCTGCGGGCGGCGCGCAAGGCGACCCCCAAGCTGCAGATCCAGACCGTGCTGGGCAGCTTTTTGCCCAAGAAGCTGGCCCAGCTGCTCGGCGAGGAACTCAACCTGTCCGGCATGGTCGGGGACTATTCGGACAAGAAGCTGGCGCTGGTGGAAGCCATCCTCAAGGCGTGGTCGCTCAAGCCGGTCGGCTCGGAAGGCTATCGCACCGCCGAAGTGACGCTGGGCGGCGTCGACACCCGCGATCTCGATGCCAAGACCATGCAAGCGCGCGACGTGCCGGGGCTTTATTTCGTGGGCGAAGTGGTCGATGTGACCGGCTGGCTGGGCGGCTATAATTTTCAGTGGGCGTGGGCCTCGGGATGGGTTGCCGGGCAGGCCGCCTGATCAGAAGCGAATGCCGGCCCGCAAGCCGGCATTGGTCAGCCCATTGTCAGGGACGCCGCACAGGCCGCCATCGCTATAGTGCTCGAGCGTGCCCATGACCGACACGCCGGGCAGCACATCGACGCCCACGCTGGCCGAGGCGCGCAGCAGCGCGGCGCAGCCAAAGCGCTGCGGGGCGGCATTGCCCAGCATGGCTTGGTTATGCACCGCGCCCCCAATGCTGACTTCGCCAAAAACCGGCACCAATGGCACCCGCGCAGTCAGGCTCAACCCGCCATAGACAAAGCTCTCCTTGCCAGCGGTGCTCAGCGTCGCGCCCAGATGCGGGCGGATTTCGGCGGGCACCAAGGCCGGGCTGAGGGCGGGGACGGCAAACAGCACTTCAAGATTGGCGTCCTCAATGGCCATGTTGTCGTGGCCGACGCCGCGCGCCAGCACCCCACCGCGGATTTCGGGCAGGAGGTCGACCTGCGCCTGCGCGGGGACGGCCGCCAAAATGAGGGGGCCAATTGCCATTGCCCAGCCGCGCATCTTTGCCATGTTCATCACTCCGCTCGTTGAGAGCCAAGTGACGGACACGCGCCCGCATGCGCAAGATTTGCTTCAAATTGTCTTTAACCAGCCGTTAAGGCTGAGGCCGCCTTAAAACTTCCAGCCGACCCGCAGGCCGAAATTGGACAAGCCGTCATTCTGGTTGCAATAGCCATTATTGGAGGTGTGCTCATAGGTGAGCGTCGCCGTCATGGTCTCGCTGACATTGGCGCCGACGCCAAAGCGCTCGTAAAAATTCACCCGGCAGCCGAAATTCTTGTTGCCGTTGACCGCATTCTCGAGCGCGCCATTGCTGACCGCGGCGCCGAAACTGCCCTCGAGATAGAGCGGGGTGCTGAACACCGGCAACTGCCAGGTCAGCCCGAGATGGGCAATGCTGTCGCGGCCGGCAAAATTGATGGTGGTGCCGAATTCCGGGCGCGGCGAGCCGACCCAGCGAAACACATCCAGATCCGGGGAGGTAAACAGCACGTCGAAGCTGAGATCCTCGAGCTTGTCGAGCCGCCACTCCTGCACCAGGAAGGGCAAGGCCGCGTGGTGGACATCGTGGAAATGGGCGCCAAAGCGCAGCTCGTCGACCACATCGGCCCAAGGGTTCGGGTCCATCAGATCCTGCGCCACGCTGGGCGTCATCCCCACAAGCACTGCCACAACTGCCAGAACGGATCTACGCATCGTACTCAAACCACCAAGGCCATTACCGGCTCGCATGAAGGGGGAAAAATGCTTAACGAGTCAACGTATGCATGTCGCATTGCGGCGGGGCTGTGCCGAACCGGCAACGCCCGGGCCGGCAAGTCCGCCTCGCTTTGATCGGCATTTAACGATAGATCTGCCAGAACCCACCATCACTCGAGTCGCCGCGCCATGACAGCTCCGTTCGCCCTTTCCCTGCAGGACCTGGCCCCGATTGCCGAAGGCACGTCCACCACCGACGCGCTGGCCGAGACCATTCGGCTCGCTGAAGCCGCTGAGGCCTTGGGCTATACGCGGCTGTGGTACGCCGAACATCACGGCATGCCCTCCATCGCCTCCTCGGTCCCGGAAATCCTGATCGCGTCGGCGGCGGCGCATACAAAAAAAATGCGGGTGGGCTCGGGCGGGGTGATGCTGCTCAACCACGCGCCGCTGCGGATTGCCGAAGCCTATCGCACGCTCGAAGCGCTCTATCCGGGGCGCATCGATCTGGGGTTGGGGCGGGCGCCGGGTGGGGACGGCTATGCCATGCGGGCGTTGCGCAGCGGGGGCGGTGAAGAGTTTTCGCAATATCTGGCGGAACTGATGGCCTTTGACGAGGACAGCTTTCCGGCCGATCACCCCTATTCGCGCGTCCCGGTCTCGCCCGGCGGGGTTCAGTTGCCGCCCAAATGGCTGCTCGGTTCGTCCGGGGCCAGCGCCCAGGCGGCCGGCCAGCTGGGCATCGGCTATGCCTTTGCCGCCCATTTCAGCCACACGCCGGCAGCGCCGGCCTTCGAGGCCTATCGCTATAGCTTCAGCCCGACCGAAGCTTTCCCCAAGCCCAGGACCATGCTGTGCGTATCGGCGCTCTGCGCGCCCACCGATGACGAGGCGCAGTATCTGTCGCGCTCGCAGGCGGTGAACTGGGCCCTGTTCACCACCGGCCAGCAGCGCCGCCTGATGAGCCCGGAAGAATCGCACCAGCACGTGTTCACCCCGCAGCAGCAGAGCATTATCGATTTGCAATCGAGCCTGTGGATTGTCGGCTCGCCGGAAACGGTGCGGGACGCCATCGCGGAAAAGGCCGAGGCCTGCGGCGCCGATGAGGTGATGATCACGACGACCTGCTGGAGCTACGAGCTGCGCCGGCGCTCCTATGCCCTGATTGCCGAGGCGTTCGGTGTTACCGGCTGACGGCATGAAAAAGGGCGTCGTGCCCGTTGCACGGCGCCCGATATCTGGCCATCCGGCAGAACTGGCCGGCGGCGCCTAATTGTCCATGCGCCTGACCAGTTCGAACTGGTCGGCCATGGGGTTGACCTGGAGCGCCAATTGCTGGCGATCAAGCTCGGCCAGCCAGGCCGTCCACGAACAGGGGCTGATCCCATCTATTTCGCTGGCCGGGTCGAGTTTTTTCGCCCGGTTGAAACTCAGCTTGAGCTGAGCCCGCTCCTCTCCGAACCGATCGCGCACCCGGCTGATGGCCGGAACGCCATGATGGGTGATCACCCAATCCTGAATCTCGCGGTGGTGGGTCAAGGTTTTGATTGGGGCAAGCGTCGGTGTGTGCTGCATCGCGGCCTCCCGCCAAATGGTTAACAACGTAAGCCCAACGATCCATGACCGTGTCGGTTCCGTCTATGCGGTCACATGCGTGTCAATCGAGCTGATTAGGCCTCAATGGCCACCTCGAGCGCGAGCGTTACCATGTCGCGCAGCGAGGACTGGCGATCAGCGGCGTCGAGTTCGGCCTTGGTGATCAGGCAATCGGTCATGGTGCAGATGGCCAGCGCCCTGGCCCCGAAGCGTGCCGCCAGTGTATAGAGCGCCGCCGCCTCCATCTCGACGCCCAGCACGCCATGGGCCATCAGCCTGGCATAGGCGTCCATGCCATCGGCGTGATAGAAAATATCGGAGCTGAGCATGTTGCCGGCGTGGAACCGCATATTGCTCGCCTCGGCCTTTTCGGCGGCCGAGCGCAGCAAGCCAAAATCGGCGAGGGGCGCAAAATTGTAGGCGCCGAAATGATCCTTGACGATGGTGCTGTCGGTGGTGGCCGCCTGGGCCAGCACCAGATCGCGCACTTTTACCCTGGCATTGAGCCCGCCACAGGTGCCCACCCGGATCAGCGTCGTCGCGCCATAGACATTGATCAGCTCATGCACATAGATCGACAGCGAGGGCTGGCCCATGCCAGAAGCCTGCACCGACACCCGCTGGCCCTTGTAAGTGCCGGTGTAGCCGAGGCAATTGCGCACCGAATTGACCAGCTGCGCATCGTCGAGAAAAGTCTCGGCAATCCATTTGGCGCGGAGCGGGTCACCCGGGAGCAGCACCGCCTCGGCATAGTCACCTGGCCGGGCGTGGTTATGGGGCGTCATGCGGCGATCTCCATGCTGTGGGTTCCTCTGGGCAAAGTCATGGCATCGCCCGGCGCGCGCAGCAAGCGGGGGTCAAGTCTTGACCTTCGCCCGGCTGGGGTCCATTTACCGAGCCAGTTATGGAGTTACGCCAATGGTTGCCAAGATTTTCATCGACGGGGAAGCTGGAACAACGGGTCTGCAGATCCGCGAACGGCTGGCCGATCGGGACGATCTGGAGGTGATCTCCATCGCCGATGACAAGCGCAAGGACCTGGCCGAGCGCCAGCGCCTGCTCAATGCGGCCGACGTGGCCATTTTGTGCCTGCCCGACGATGCGGCCAGGGAAAGCGTGTCGCTGATCACCAATGGCACGACCCGCGTCATCGATGCCTCGACCGCCTACCGGACCGATCCGGACTGGACCTATGGCTTTGCCGAAATGGACAGGGGCCAGAGCGACAAGATCGCCAAGGCGCGCTTTGTCGCCAATCCCGGCTGCTGGCCGCAGGGGCTGATCGCCCATGTGCGCCCGCTGATCGACGCGGGCCTGCTGCCGGCCGATTTCAGGGTGACCTATAACGGCATCAGCGGCTATTCGGGTGGCGGCAAGGCGATGATTGCCGAGTATGAAGGCGATGGCGCGGTGGCCGATTTCATGCCCTATGGGCTGACCTTCGAGCACAAGCACCTGCCCGAAATGACCGCCTATGCCAAGCTGGCGAATGCGCCGCTGTTCGTACCGGCGGTGGGCAATTTCGCCCAGGGCATGCTGACCTTCGTGCCGTTGCAGCTGGGTGACCAGGACAAGGTGCCGACCGGCGCCGAGATCCATGCCGCGATTGCCGATCATTTTGCCGCCATCGAGAACAGCTTTGTCAGCGTGGCCCCGCTCCAGCAGCTGGGCAAGACCCCGGCGCTGGACCCGGAGAGCCTCAACAACACCAACCAGCTGCAGCTGCATGTGTTTGCCAATGATGCTCGCGCCCAGGTACTGCTGGTGGCGGTCTATGACAATCTGGGAAAGGGCGCCTCGGGTGCGGCGGTGCAGAACCTGAACCTGATGCTGGGTGTCGACCCCCGCGTGAGCCTCTAAAGCCCCCAGCCGAACGTATTGATCCAAAGCCGACTTGACCTTGGCGCAGCTTTTGCGCCAAGAACCGGCTCAAAGCGAGGTTTTCGAGCCATGGACAAATTCACCACTCTGACCGGTGTCGCGGCGCCCCTGCCGATCATCAATATCGACACCGACATGATCATCCCCAAGCAGTACCTCAAGACCATCAAGCGGACGGGTCTGGGCGCGGCGCTGTTTTCGGAAATGCGCTACCACGAAGATGGCAGCGAAAACCCCGATTTCGTGCTGAACAAGTCGGGCTATCGCAACGCGCAGATCATTGTCGCCGGCGACAATTTCGGCTGCGGTTCGTCGCGTGAGCACGCCCCCTGGGCGCTGCTCGATTTCGGCATTCGCTGCGTGATCTCCACCAGCTTCGCCGACATCTTCTACAATAACTGCTTCAAGAACGGCATCCTGCCGCTGGTGGTGACGCCCGAGCAGCTCAAGCTCCTGCTGGATGACGCCGAGCGCGGCTCCAACGCCACCCTGACCATCGACCTGGAAGCCCAGACCATCAAGGGCCCGGATGGCGGCGAGCTGCATTTCGATATCGACCCGACCCGCAAGCAGATCCTGCTCGAAGGGCTCGACGATATCGCCGGCACCCTCAAATCCGATCCGTCCATCTCCTCGTTCGAGACGCAGATGGCCGCCGAGCGCCCCTGGCTCTAGGCGGAAATATTCAAAAACCCCGCCGATTACTTCGGCGGGGTTTTCTTTGTGCAGCCGCACCGCGGTTCCCAATCTGGCATGGCCATGGACATCATCGTCGATACCGCTCCCAGCGACGCGGACCTCAAGGCCATCCGCGACCAGCTGATTGCCTACAATGTGGCGACCACCCAGCGACCGCGCGAGATCAAGCCGCTGGCGGTGCTGATCAAGGATGACGCGGGCAACACCATTGGCGGGCTGAGCGGCGCTGCCTTTTATGACTGGCTCTTCATCGAATATCTGATCATTCCCGAGGAACTGCGCGGGCAAGATATCGGCACCCGGCTGATGGCCGAGGCGGAAGCCTATGCGCGGGCCCACCAGCTGGCGGGCATCTGGCTCGATACATTTTCATTCCAGGCCCGCCCGTTCTACGAAAAGCTGGGGTTTACCCTGGCGGGTCAGATCGATGATTTCCCGCGCGGCGGGACCCGGTATTTTCTGAGCAAGTCACTGGCGTGAGCCAGCCGGACAGTCCATTGGCACAAACGCTGCTGGTGCTGCATGCCGCCATCCTGATCGGCGCGCTGTTCTGGCTTCTGCCGGGGTTGGTCGGTGGGTTCGGCGTCATTGGCGGGATATTGGCGGGCCTGGGCGTGAGCTGGATCGGCTTTTGCCTGCCGGTGATCATGCTTCGGGTCTGGCCAGGGCGCTCCGGGCAATTGTTTTCCGAACGGCTGGCCTGGCGGCATTGGTGGGTGCCGCCGCTGTTGCTGGTGCAGGTGGTGCTGGTCAGCATGGTCAGTGTCATGCCCCATACCGCCATCCTGACCTCGGAGGGGGCGCTGCTTGGCGCCATGATCAGCCTGGTGCATGCGCCGCTGCACGATGCGGCGTGGCGGGGCGGCTTTCTGGTCGTCTTTGCCAATCGCCCGCGTCTGGGGCTGGTGCTGAGCTGGCTGATGGCGAGCGCTGCCGCCCTGCCCTTCGCGCTGCTATTCCCCCATGCCCCAGCCAGTTTCGCCGGCATCGTAGTGCTGAATGCGCTGTGGCAATGGCTGGTCTGGCTGATCGGTTCGATTTTTTGGGTCGGCATGGCTCATGCCTTGTCGAGCACGCTGGTGTTCTGGGTGCTGCTCAACGCCCACGGCGTCTAGCTCCGCTCCGCCCATACCGGGCTTTCTAATATTCTGAATTTGCAGAGATTTTGGGCAGGAAGAGCGCCGGGCAGCACCCGCGCGGCCGGAAGCCCCATAGTGAGGAATTTCGCGCGGGGTGGCTGGCCAGTGTGCGAGTTGGCCATTTTTTGAGCAATTATGGGGCAGTCTTATTGACCCAAGCCGCGCATCGTGGCACAGATTTGGCGCATTATTATGCAATCGCCCCCTTTTCCGCTCACAAGAGTCTCCGATGACCGACGACAACCTGCTTGACCGCGCCCTGGTTCGCCTGGAAGAAGCTGCCAGCCATTTATCGATCGACCAGGACGTCATCGAGAAACTCAAATATCCGCGTGAAACCAACAAGACGCGCCTGCTGATCCGCATGGATGACGGCTCGCGCAAATCGTTCCTGGCCTGGCGCTGCCGCTATGACGACACGCGCGGCCCCACCAAGGGCGGCATCCGTTTCCACCCCGACAGCAATATCGAGGAAGTCGAAACGCTCGCGTTCTGGATGACCTTCAAGTGCGCCGTGATGAACCTGCCCTATGGCGGCGGCAAGGGCGCGGTGCGGGTCGATCCGCGCACCCTGTCCAAGTCCGAGCTGGAGCGCCTGTCGCGCGCCTATATGCAGGCCTTTGCCTCGACCGTCGGCCCGGATCGCGATATCCCGGCGCCCGACGTCTATACCAATGCCATGATCATGGGCTGGATGGCCGACGAGTATAACCAGATCACCGGCAGCGTGACCCCGGCCGTGATCACCGGCAAGCCGATCGCCCTGGGCGGGTCGCTTGGCCGCAATGACGCCACGGCCCGCGGCGGCTTTTACCTGGTACGCAACCTTGCCAGCGAGCTGGGCCTGGCCCGTGACCATACCGTGGCCATCCAGGGCTTTGGTAATGCCGGGCAGTTCTACGCCCAGCTCTCGGCTGCCGATAACAACAAGATCGTCGCTGTGTCCGATTCCAATGGCGCCATCCACAAGGCCGATGGCCTCGATGTCGCCAAGCTGATCGCCGGCAAGAATGCGGGCAAGCGCGTCGCCGACATGGCCGCCGAACTGGGCGCCACCGTCATCCCCGCCGATGATCTGATCGGCGTCGACGCGGATTTGCTGGTGCCGGCAGCGCTCGAGGAAATGATCACCATCAAGAATGCCGCCTCGATCAAGGCCAAGGTGATCCTGGAGCTGGCCAACGGCCCGGTGACCGCCGATGCCGACAAGATCCTCAGCGAAATGGGCGTCGTCGTGCTGCCCGATATTCTGGCCAACGCCGGCGGCGTGACCGTGTCCTATTTCGAATGGGTGCAGAACCGCCAGGGCTTCTACTGGGATCTCGAAGAAATCCACGCGCGCCTCAAGAAGATGATCGAGCGCGAAGGCCGCGCCGTCTGGGGCATTGCCTGCGATCGCGGCGTGTCGGTCCGCTCGGCGGCCTATATCCATGCGCTCGGGCGCCTGGCGACGGCGATCGAAGCCCACGGCACCCAGTCCTACTTCTCGGGCTGACGGCGCCGTTACCACCCTTCGTCAAAGCCGGTCCTTCGGGGCCGGCTTTTTCGTTTCCGAATGGACCAAACTGCGAGCCGACGCCTTGCACGTCGGCCCAAAATGCCTCTATGTGCGGCCAGAGGCGTAACCACCAGTACGGCGAGGACTAACATGGCCACTCATTCCCTATTTCTTCTGCCCGGCGACGGTATCGGCACCGAGATCATGGTCGAGGTCGAAAAGCTGATCGACTGGACCAATGCTGAACAGCTGACCGATTTCTCGACCGATCGCGGTCTGGCCGGCGGCGCAGCCTATGATGCCCACCAGGTGGCCATCACCGATGCCGACGTGGCCAAGGCCCTGGCGGCGGACGCGGTGATCTTTGGCGCCGTGGGCGGCCCGAAGTGGGATGACGTGCCCTATGAGCACCGCCCGGAGGCAGCGCTGCTGCGCCTGCGCAAGGAAATGGCCGTGTTCGCCAATCTGCGCCCCGCCATCTGCTATCCGGCGCTGGCCGATGCCTCCTCGCTCAAGCGCGAGCTGGTGGAAGGCCTCGATATCCTGATCGTGCGCGAGCTGACCGGCGGCGTCTATTTCGGCGAACCCAAGACCATCACCGATCTGGGCAATGGCCAGAAGCGCGCCATCGATACCCAGGTCTACGAGACCTATGAAATCGACCGCATTGCCCGCGTGGCCTTCGACCTGGCCCGCACCCGCAACAACAAGGTGCACTCGGCCGACAAGAAGAACGTCATGAAGTCGGGCGTGCTGTGGGACGAAGTGGTCAAGGGCGTCGCCAAGGACTATTCGGACGTCGAGCTGCACCACATCCTCGCCGATAACGCGGCGATGCAGCTGGTTCGCAACCCCAAGCAGTTCGACGTGATGGTGACCGACAATCTGTTCGGTGACATCCTGTCGCGACGTGGCCGCCATGCTGACCGGCTCGCTGGGCATGCTGCCCTCGGCCTCGCTGGGCGCGCCTGATCCGGTGACCGGCAAGCGCAAGGCGTTCTATGAGCCCGTGCACGGCTCGGCCCCCGACATTGCCGGCAAGGGCATTGCCAACCCGATCGCCATGATCGCGAGCTACGCCATGGCGCTGCGCTACAGCTTCGGCATGGTCGAGCTCGCCACCCGCATCGAAAGCGCCATCTCGGCGGTGCTCAGCGATGGCCTGCGCACCGGCGACATCGCCCAGGACGGTTGCAAGACCGTCGGCACCGCTGAAATGGGCGCTGCCATCCTGGCCAAGCTCAAGGCTTAAGCTGCTGCCTTGTAGTGCTTGAGCGAGGGGAGGAAGGACTTCAACACATCGGAGTCCTTCACCGCCCCAAAACTCGCGGCAGACATATCTGTAGGGTCGAAAACAAGAACTGCATCTTTGTTGCTCAGGCCGGCGAACGCCCGTCGCGCGAAAGATGAGGTATCTAACATTGACTCAACAAGAAAGAAGGACGTAGTTCCGTCCCAATAGCCAAGATTTTCTTGACGTACGTTTGCTATGAGACACTGCCGCCGTTCGTCATAAGTCTTGCCATCCACAGTCTTGCTTTCGATGGTGAATGAGACGCAGTAGGTAGTCATTCCCATATACTCCATTGCGGAACATCGCGGCAACATGCCAGTGAGTCTTAGAAATAGTCAATAGAACGTAAAGAAGCCCCGGCGTTTCCGCCGGGGCTTCTTTGTATCTACTACTGTCACTCCGACTACGCGGAGATGACGGCGAATAGCCAGAAACTACTCAGCCGCAGCGTCGCCAGCTGGAGCATTGGCTGCAGCAAGCTTGGCAGCCTTCTCTTCAGCGCGTTCCTTGGCCTTGTCGCCGGGAACAGCCTTGTTCGGGTTGTTGCGGGCTTCGCGCTTCATCAGGTCGGCGGTGTCGAGGAAACGAGCAACGCGGTCCGTCGGCTGGGCGCCAACCGACAGCCAGTGCTTGGCGCGCTCGGTGTCGAGCACGATACGGTTTTCCGCATCCTTGGCCAGCAGCGGGTTGAAGGTGCCGATCTTTTCGATGAAACGGCCATCGCGGGGCGAACGGGCGTCAGCAATGACGATCTGGTAGTATGGACGCTTCTTGGTGCCACCACGGGCAAGACGGATCTTGAGAGCCATAATTGGTATCCTTGAGTGAAGTTTGTTGAACGACTATTTCTTTTTGCCCAGGCCCGGCAGGCCAGGGAAACGGGGAGCGCCACCCAGCCCGGGGAAACCCGAACCGGAGGACTTGAGCAAGGCACCCACATCGGTGGGCAGCTTTTCGCTCAATTGGGGGGCCGCAGCGGGCAGGCCCTTGAGCGCGGCGGGATCGATGCCCGCCTGACGCGCCATTTGTTCGAGTTGGGCGGGGTCCATCTTGGACATGTCGGGCATACCGCCCATACCGCCCATCATCTGGCCCATCTTGCCGCCAAACATGCCACCAAGCGCGCCCATGCCGCCCTTGGAAACCTTTTTCATCATGTCCGCCATCTGGCGGTGCTGCTTGGCCAGCTTGTTGATTTCCGACACTTCAACGCCGGCACCCGCGGCAATCCGCTTGCGGCGCGAGGCGTTGAGCAGGTCGGGATTGGCGCGCTCTTTCTTGGTCATCGAGTTGATGATGGCGACCTGCCGGTCAAACACCTTCTCGTCGATGTTGGAATTGGCCATGGCCTTTTTCATCTGGCCCATGCCCGGCATCATGTTCATCAGGCCGCCCATGCCGCCCATCTTCTTCATCTGCAGCAGCTGACCGCGCAGATCCTCGAAGTCGAACGAGCCCTTCTTGAGCTTCTTGGCCATTTTCTGCGCGTCTTCGGCAGAAACGTGTTCGGCGGCCTTTTCCACGAGCGAGACAATGTCGCCCATGCCCAGGATACGGTCGGCAATGCGGGAGGGATGGAAATCCTCCAGCGCGTCCATTTTTTCGCCGACACCGATCAGCTTGATCGGCTTGCCGGTGGCCGCGCGCATCGAGAGCGCCGCACCGCCACGGCCATCGCCGTCGACGCGGGTCAGCACGATGCCGGTAATATTGAGGCGCCCGTCAAACGAGCGCGCCACATTGATGGCGTCCTGGCCGGTCAGGGCATCGACCACCAGCAGGATTTCATGCGGACGGGCGATATCCTTGATGCTGACGGTTTCAACCATCAGCTCTTCGTCAATATGGGTGCGACCGGCGGTGTCGAGGATCAAGACGTCATAGCCGCCCAGGCGGGCCTCGCGCTCGGCGCGGCGGGCGATCTCGACCGGGGTCTCGGTGGTGACGATGGGCAGCGTATCAACGCCCACCTGCTCGCCCAGCACGCGCAGCTGCTCCATGGCAGCGGGACGGCGGGTATCGAGCGAGGCCAGCAGAACTTTTTTCTTCTGCTTGTCCTTGAGGCGCTTGGCAATCTTGGCGGTGGTGGTGGTCTTGCCCGAACCCTGCAGACCCACCATCAACAAGGTGACGGGCGCCGGTGCGTTCAGATCGATCGCCACGGCGCTGTCACCAAGCACGGCCACCAGCTCGTCATGGACGATCTTGACCACTTGCTGGCCAGGGGTGACCGAGCGGGTGACTTCGACCCCGATGGCGCGATCCTTGACCTGCTCGACAAAGGCCCGCACGACTTCGAGCGATACGTCGGCTTCGATCAGCGCGCGGCGAATTTCGCGCAGCGCTGCGTCAACGTCCGCCGTGCTCAGGGCACCGCGGCCACGCAGACCATCAAAGATTTTGCCAAGCCGGTCGCTTAAGCTATCAAACATATTCGGTCCTTCGTCTCTACGGGCAGTCCGCGAGATGTAAGATCCATCTGGCCAAACACCAAACCCACCCGCGGGCGCAACGCGCTGGCGGATGTTTGCCTTGGGGATCGTACCATACCCTTGCGGGGTCCCGGTCGGCGGTCAGGGTCAAAAAACCTGATGAATGCGCGCTGAATAAAGCCAAGCCGGGCCCGAGTCAAGAAAACTCGGAAAAAACGCGGATGCACGGGCTGGAATGGCCCAGTGCGCGCGTTGGCAGGGATGCGCGTCACCGCCGCGATATTAATCAATCGCTTCGATTTGGTCACTATGGTCGGGGCAATCGCCATCAAACGCGTGGAAATCCCACTCCTGCATGTCCGAGCTTGCCGCACAATATTTTGAGGTGGATGACCGGCGCGGGGGCAAGGCGCTGCCCGAGATCGTGCTCTATGAGCAATGGCATGAGGTTGAGGCGATCTGGCGCGACCTCGAAACCCGCGGCGTGCACACCCCCTACCAACGCTATGACTGGCTGCATGGGCTGGTTTTGGCCCAAGGCGAGCCGGACGGGCGCGTGGTGATTGCCGTTATCACCCAGCACCAGCGCCCCGTTGCGCTGCTGCCGCTGCTGATCAGCCGCCGGGCTGGAATAGTGTGCGCCCGATTGCTGGGGGCGCACCAATCCAACAGCGACTGGCTGCTGGCCGAACCGGGCTTTCGGCCATCGGCGACCCAATTGCACGCGCTGTTGGCCAGGATCGCCAAGGCGGCGGGTGGCTTTGATATATTGATGCTGCTCAATCAGCCCGCCCGCTGGCAGGGCGTCGACAATGTGCTGCTCTCGCTCAAGCATGAGCCGGGCCCGTCGCACCTTTATACCGCGCGCATCGCGAATACTCCGGCGCCCTATATCGAGCACCGGCTGACCAATAAGCGGCGCAGCAATATCAATCGCGGCCGACGGCGACTGGAAGAAATGTTCGGGCCGGTGCGGCTGGTGCGGGTCGATGACGCGGCCCTGCTCAAACGCACCCATGGCGTGTTTCTGGAGCAACGCGCGCTGCGGTTTGACTCCATGGGCATCGCCAATGTGTTTGCCAAAGCCCCCTTCCCGCAGCTGTTCGAGCAATTGACCAGCGCCGGCTTTGGCCAGGAACGGCCAGCGCTGAGTGCGCATGCGCTGCTGGCGGGGGACGAGATCGTCGCCACCTGCTGGGGGGTGATCGCGGGCACCCATTATTCGCAATATATCAATTCCACCGCCAGCGGCCCCGCCAGCCGCTTCAGCCTTACCGCCATAATGGTGGCGGAGCTGATGGACGAGCTGGTCGCGGCAGGCATCACCAGCTTTGACATGGGGCTGGGCGATTTTGACTACAAGACCGACTGGACCCTGCCCGAGCCGGTCTACGACAGCATCACCCCCTTTA
Organism: uncultured Alphaproteobacteria bacterium; assembly: GCA_963699295.1. GTDB lineage: Bacteria > Pseudomonadota > Alphaproteobacteria > Rhizobiales > Devosiaceae > Devosia. Next base: position 2,912,366 of record OY969432.1, on the reverse strand, counting down.
CCGCCAAGGGGCGGCTGGCGGCTTTGCTGCTGCGACAACGTGCGCGGCTCAAGCGGCACGTCAAGCAGACGCCGCAATTATGGCGTGGCGCCAAATGGATACGTCGCACCTTGCACCAGTGGCGGCGCGCCTAGCCCGCCCGCATTGCATGGCCGTTCAGCATCGGCGCTACTGGCAATTTTCCGTTCGATCAGCCATATAGTTTCACCCAAACCACTTTCGGACGAGGCAGAGCGTGAGCGGCGTGCCGTTTCTCAAGATGAACGGACTGGGAAACCAGATCATTGTGGCCGACATGCGCGGCCGCACCGATCGGGTGTCGTCGCCGGCTGCCATTGCTATCAACGCCGTGGCTGGCACGCGCTTTGACCAGATCATGGCGCTGCATGATCCCAAGACCCCGGGCACCGATTATTTTGTCGAGATCATCAACTCGGACGGGTCGCGGGCGCAATCGTGCGGCAATGGCATGCGCTGCGTGGTGCTGGTTCTGGCGCAGGACACCGGGCGCAGCGCCTTCACCTTTGAGACCGCCGCGGGCATCCTCACCGGCCAGCTGCAGGATGAGGGGATGATCAGCGTCGACATGGGTACGCCAAAGCTGGCCTGGTACGATATTCCGCTGGCGGAGGAATTCGCCGATACGCGCCAGATCGAGCTGCAGATCGGCCCCATCGATGCGCCGGTGCTGCATTCGCCCTCGGTGGCTTCGATGGGCAATCCGCACGCCACTTTCTGGGTCCATGACGACGTATGGAACTACGCGCTCGACCGGTTCGGCCCGCTGCTGGAGAACCATCCGATTTTTCCCGACCGCGCCAATATCTCGATTGCCCAGGTGATGAGCCAGGACAAGCTGATCCTGCGCACCTGGGAACGCGGCGCCGGGCTGACCGAGGCCTGCGGCACCGCCGCCTGCGCCGCTGTGGTCAATGGCGCGCGCACCCGCCGCACGGCCCGCAAGGTGACCGTCACCCTGCCGGGTGGCGATCTGCTGGTGGAATGGCGGCCCGACGATCACGTCGTCATTACCGGGCCGGCCGAGCTGGAATGGACCGGCCTGTTCGACCCGGCCAGCGGCGCCTGGACGCGCGCCGAGGCGGTGGCCTGATGGCCGTCGAAACCCTGACCTTTGGTTGTCGCCTGAACGCCTATGAGGCCGAGGTGATGAAAGCCGAGGCCGAAAAGGCCGGGCTGGACAATGCCATCATCATCAATACCTGCGCGGTGACCGCCGAGGCCGTGCGGCAGGCCAAGCAAGCCGTGCGCAAGGCGCGGCGCGATCACCCCGAGGCGCGGATCATCGTGACCGGCTGCGCGGCGCAGACCGAGGCGCGAAGCTTTGGCGACATGGCCGAAGTCGATCTGGTGATCGGCAATAACGACAAGATGAAGGCTGAAAGCTACCGGCCCATGGTGTTCGGCACCCCGCTGAACGACAAGGTGCAGGTCAACGACATCATGAGCGTGCGCGAAACCGCCGGGCATCTGATCGAGGGCATGGACGGTCGCGTCCGGGCCTTTGTGCAGGTGCAAAACGGCTGCGATCACCGCTGCACCTTCTGCATCATCCCCTTTGGCCGCGGCCCCTCGCGCTCGGTGCCGATGGGGCTGGTGGTCGAACAGGTCAAAAAGCTCGTCGCCAACGGCTATGGCGAAGTGGTTCTCACCGGGGTGGACACCACCTCCTATGGCGGCGATTTGCCGGGTGCCCCGACTTTGGGCAAGCTGACCCAGGCCATTTTGCGGCATGTGCCGGACCTGCCACGCCTGCGCATCTCCTCGATCGATTCCATCGAGGCCGATGAAGCCCTCTACGATGCGATGGGAAGCGATCATCGGCTGATGCCACATCTGCATCTGTCGCTGCAATCGGGCGACGACATGATCCTCAAGCGCATGAAGCGCCGCCATCTGCGCGATGATGCGCTCCAGATCGCGGCCAAGCTGCGCAGCCTGCGCCCCGACATCGTGTTTGGGGCCGATATCATCGCCGGGTTTCCGACCGAGGATGACGCAATGTTCGAGAACACGCTGCGCATCGTGACCGAGGCAGACCTCACCTATCTGCACGTCTTCCCCTATTCGCCGCGCGAAGGCACCCCCGCCGCCCGCATGCCCCAGGTCGACAAGCGCATTGCGCGGGACCGCGCCGCCATGTTGCGCGCCGCCGGCGAGCGCCAGTTTGCCAAGCTGTGCGCCAGCCGGATCGGCCAGATCGAACAGGTGCTGATCGAGCGTGACGGGCTGGGGCGCACCGAACAATTTATTCCCATCAGCGTTGCCGATGCCCAGCCGGGTGACCTGCTCAGCGTGCGGGTGACGGCGATTGCCGCCGACGGGCTGGTGGGCGAGGCGCTGCGTGACGCAGCCTAAAGAAAGACTGTCATGACCGAAAAGAAGCCCGGGTTTTTCAAGCGCTTGTTCGGTGGCAGCGAGGCTGCGACGCCACCGCCCGCACCGCCGGAAATGGTGCCGGATGCACCCGAGCCGGCGCCGGTTGAACCCAAGCCGCTGCCCGTCGCGGTGCCCGAGCCCGTTGCTGACATCGTGCCCGAAGCGCCCCAGCCGGTTGCGGAGCGCATTCCCTCCCCCGGCCCGCCTGAGACGACGCCGCACTATATCGAGGACCTCGAGGAACAGGGCGCGCCGCATGCCCCGGTGGCCACGGTTGCGGCGACGCCTGCGGGCACAGAAGAGCCGCGCCAGGGCTGGTTTGCCCGCCTCGCCTCCGGTCTCAAGCGCTCGTCCGACCAGCTTTCGGGCTCGATCACTTCGGTGTTCACCAAGCGCAAGCTGGATGCAGCGACGCTGGAGGAACTCGAAGACGTGCTGATCCAGGCGGATCTGGGCATCGAGACGGCGACGGCCATCACCGAGACCCTGCGTCGCGATCGCTTCGACAAGGATGTATCGGGCGAGGATGTCCGCGAGGTGCTAGCCAGCGAGGTCGAGAAGGTTCTCGGACCAGTCGCGCGGCCGCTGGTCATCGATCCGACCCGCAAGCCGTTTGTCATCCTGATGATCGGGGTCAATGGGTCGGGCAAGACCACGACCATCGGCAAGCTGGCGCAAAAACTCAATGCCGAGGGCAAGTCCGTGCTGCTCGCGGCGGGCGATACCTTTCGCGCGGCCGCAATCGAACAATTGCAGGTATGGGGACAGCGCACCAATTCGCCCGTGGTCTCGCGTCCGGCGGGCGCCGATGCATCGGGGCTGGCCTTTGATGCGGTGACCCAGGCCATGGCCGAAGGCCGCGATGTGCTGATCATCGATACGGCGGGGCGGCTGCAAAATCGCGACGAGCTGATGCACGAGCTCGAAAAGATCATCCGGGTGATCAAGAAGGTCGACCCCACCGCGCCGCACGCCACCCTGCTCACGCTCGACGCCACGACCGGGCAGAACGCGCTGCGGCAGGTGGAGATATTCGGCAAGCGCGCCGGGGTTACCGGGCTGGTGATGACCAAGCTCGATGGCACCGCCCGCGGCGGCATTCTGGTGGCGATCGCGCAGAAATTCGGCCTGCCGGTCCACTTCATCGGCGTGGGCGAAGGGCGTGGCCGATCTCGAACCGTTTACCGCCAGCGAGTTCGCCCGCGCCATTGCCGGGCGCGACTAGCCCAATTGTAACCATGCTTGCAGCTTATGGGCTGGCCTTGCATGTCAGGGGTCGAGCCGCCACATTGATCCTTGCCCAAACGAGACCTAGTCCATGACCAAACAAGCAGAAGCCGAAATCAACTGGGATGAACTGCGCCCGCAGCTCATCAAGATGGGGCTCGAACTGGGTCCGCTGGTCATCTTCTTTATCGCCAATGCGCGCTCCGATATTTTTACCGCGACCGCCTGGTTCATGGGCGCGATGGCAATTTCCCTGCTGCTTACCTGGGTGCTGCTCAAAAAGATCGCGGTGATGCCGCTGGTGACGGGCGCCGTCGTGCTGGTGTTTGGCGGCCTGACGCTCTGGCTGCAGGACGACACTTTCATCAAGATCAAGCCCACCATTACCAATGGCCTGTTTGCCGCCGTGCTGCTGGGCGGGCTGGTGTTTGGCCATTCGCTGCTGAAATATGTGTTTGGCGACGTCTACAAGCTGCGCCCGGAAGGCTGGAGCAAGCTGACGCTGAACTGGGGCGTGTTCTTCGTGGTGCTGGCCGTGATCAACGAAGTGCTGTGGCGCAATTTTTCGACCGACATCTGGGTGGCGTTCAAGGTGTGGGGCGTGATGCCGCTGACCGTGCTGTTCTCGATCAGCCAGGTGTCGCTGCTCAACAAATATGCGCCTGAGCCGGAGCCCAAGCGCACGACGCCGGTGATCAGCGAAGGCTAACCGAAGAGGCCGACAACCACTCCGTCGATCAGCAACACGGCCAGCAGATACCCGCCGTCGATCAGCGTGAGGGACCAGGGCGCGCCCTGATAGCGATGGTTCAGCACCATCGCCGTCAGCACGAAGCCGAGCCACATATGGGCGCCCACGATCACGCCGTCGATGACGGTGATCGAGCCGGCCAGAGCCGGGGTCAGCAGGGCAATGAAATAAGCCATCACGGCCAGGCACAGCACCGACCACAGATAGGGCCGGAAATCGCTGGAGTTGATGTCTTCGCGCTTCTTGCCGATGGCCGCCATCCATGGCTTGGCGAAGACCATGTACCAGGCGGCGCCAAACGCCCAGCTGGCCACTGTCGCGAGCACGACAGCAAGCCAGTTCACAGCAAAATGTGACATAGAAAATCCCCCGGTGGCCAACTGCCACGGGGGCCATTCTAGCGTTGACGCCTGGCGCGCGAAAGCGGGATCAGAGCCCGCCCATCGAGCACAGCAGTTTCCATTCCGCGTCGCTGACCCTGGAGACCGACAGGCGGGACAGCTTGCGCAGCTCCATCTCTTCGAGGGCCGGGGTCGCCTTGATTTCGGCCAGCGTCACCGGACGGGGCAGCGGCTTGACGGCCGCGACATCGACGCAGTCCCACACCACTTCGCCCTTCGCATTGAGGTCAGCGGTGCTATCGGGATGGGCCAGCGCAATCACCTCCAGAATACCCACAATCTCCTTGCCGATATTGGAGTGGTAGAAGAACGCCTGATCGCCCAGTTGCATGGCGCGCATATTGTTGCGGGCGGCGTAATTGCGCACGCCGGTCCACTCTTCGGGTTCACCGCGCGCCGTCTTGGCCACCAGGTCGTCAAAGGAGAAGACGTCTGGCTCGGATTTCATCAACCAGTAGGCCATGGCTCAGACCTTGGGCGAGAGGTGATCAAAGGCGATGCGCCAGGCCTTGACCTCGACGCTGTCGAAAATGCCCTCAGAGACGAAGGGGTCGGCGTGGAAAATCGCCGTCGCCGCTTCGAGCGTCTCAGCCTCGATGACGATGAGCGAACCGGCCGGGGTCGCCCTCGGCATCGAGCAAGGCGCCCGCCAGCTTGAGCTGCTGGCCCAGGCCTTCGAGATGCTCCAGATGCACGCCGCGCACCGCTGCACGCTGCTCTGCCGTACCGGGGCGATCCTTGGCCATCATGGCGTAAAGCATGGATTATTCCTCTCGTTTGAGCGGGCGCGACATCAGCCCTGCTACCACTGTTCCAATATCGGATTGCCCGCTGAGCACCGTATGCACCGCATGAACGAGCGGGGCATCAACGTCAAGGCTGCGCGCCAGGGCATCCGCCACCGGGGTGGTGGCGACGCCTTCGGCCAGTTTGGCGCCGCTGGCGAGAATCTGCTCGACGCTCTGGCCCCGGCCCAGCGCCATGCCGAACTGGTAGTTGCGCGACTGCACCGAGGTGCAGGTCAGGGTCAGGTCGCCAATGCCGGCGAGCCCGGTCAGCGTCGTGGCCGAACCGCCCATGGCCGAAACCAGCGCGCCATTTCGGCATAGCCGCGCGCGATCACGGCGGCGCGCGCCGAGGCCCCAAGGCCGGCGCCCTCGATAGCGCCGCAGGCCAGCGCATAGACATTTTTCAGCGCCCCGGCGATTTCGACACCGATACGGTCATCGGCGGCATAGGGGCGAAAACTGGAGCCGGCCAGCGCGGCGGCCAGTTCCGAAGTCTGGCTGGCATCGTCGCCCGCCAGCGTGACCGCGGTGGGCCGTCCGGCGGCCAGATCGGCGGCAAAACTTGGCCCCGAAAGCACGAACGGGATGGCGCCGGGGACCATGTCGACGAGGATTTCGCTTTGCCGCTCCAGGGATCCGGTTTCAAGGCCCTTGGCCGACAGGATGACCGGACGATCCGCCAGCATGAGCGGGATCGAGCGCCTGCAAGGCGATGCGGGTCTGCTGGGCCGGCACGGCCATGATGTAAAAATCGGCCGTATCCACCGCGGTCACGGCGGTGATGCCAAGATGCAGGGGTTGGGCACCCAGATAGCGATGATTGGTGTGGTGGGTGTTGATCTCGTCGGCCTGGTCGGCGTTGCGCACCACCAGGGTTACATCGCGCCCCGCCAGTGGCGGCGGCCTGCGCCAGGGCCGTGCCCCACGCCCCGCCCCCGATTACGGCAACATTATCAAGCGGCATCGGGGGCAATTTTCATATCCTCGAGATCGAGCGGCCATCGTGGCCGGGCGGTCACTTCCAGATTGTCGGAAACGCCCAGTGCGAAGCGCTCGGCTCCGGCCCACGCTACCATCGCCCCATTGTCGGTACAAAGCGCAATCGGCGGCACGACCAGACGCGCGTCGAGCGCCATGCACACCGCTTCAAGAGCTCGTGGCAATGGTGCGGTTGGCGGCGACGCCTCCCGCCACCACCAGCTGCAGCGGTGCGCCGGGCAGTTCCGCCCGGTAGCGCTCCAGCGCCTGGCGGGCCCGCACCGAGACGACCTCGGCGACGGCAGCCTGGAAGCTGGCGGCGATATCGGCCACATCCTGATCGGAGAGCGGGGCCAGCGCCTCGGCCTGCAGCCGCACGGCGGTCTTGAGCCCCGAAAACGAAAAATCCAGCCGCGCTTCGCGCAGCAAGGGCCGGGGAAACTTGAAGCGCCTGGGGTCGCCTGACTTGGCAATCTGCTCAAGGGCCGGGCCGCCGGGATGGCCAAGGCTGAGCAGCTTGGCGACCTTGTCGAACGCCTCGCCCAGGGCATCGTCGATGGTGGTGCCCCAACGCTCGTAATCGCCCACCCCGCGCACCAGCACGAACTGGCTGTGGCCGCCCGAGACCAGCAGCATCAGATAGGGAAACTGCACATTGTCGGTCATGCGCGCGGTCAGGGCGTGGGCCTCAAGGTGATTGACCGCGATCAGGGGCTTGTCGAGCGCCGCCGCCAGGGCCTTGGCGGTGGTCAGCCCCACCAGCACGCCGCCGATCAAACCGGGCCCGGCGGTCGCGGCAATGGCATCGACCTGCGACAGGCTCACTCCGGCCTCGCGGCAGGCCTGGGCAATGATATGATCGAGATAGGTCACGTGAGCGCGCGCGGCCAATTCGGGCACGACGCCGCCAAATGCCGCATGCTCATCGAGCTGGCTTCGAACAACATTGGAACCTATCGTGGATTTGCCGAATTGGTCGCGCAGAACGACTGATGCGGCGGTCTCGTCGCAGCTGGTCTCGATGCCTAGGATAATCGCTGGTGCTTGCCCGGTCACGACGAACTGGTTACTCCCTGAATGGTGCCTCTGCCTACTATAGGACGAAATCATATTGCAATCGCCCCAGCCCTTCACCCGGATCGGAACTCGCGGCAGCCCGCTGGCGCTGACACAGGCGCGGCTGGTCCGCAGCCTGCTCGCCGCAGCCCATGGCGTGGCCGAACAGGACATTGCCATCGAAGTCATTTCCACAGGCGGTGACCGCAGCCAGGCGAGCAACGCCAGCCTGAGCGAGATCGGTGGCAAGGGCCTGTTCACCAAGGAAATCGACGAGGCGATGCTGTCCGATCGCATCGACATCGGCGTGCACTCCTCCAAGGACGTGGCCACTGGCCTGCCCGAAGGCATTGAACTTATTGCCTTTCTGGAGCGCGAGGACGTGCGCGATGCCTTCATGTCGGTGAAGGTGGCGAGCCTGGATCAACTCGCCGAGCGGGCCAAGTTCGGCACTTCATCTATTCGCCGCGCTGCGCAGGTGCTGCGGCAGCGCCCCGATCTCGAGATCGTGCCGTTCCGCGGCAATGTGGGTACGCGGCTGCAAAAGCTGGTCGACAATGTGGCCGACGCCACCATGCTGGCGGCGGCCGGGCTGACCCGGCTGGGCGAAATTCACCGCGCCACCGCTTTGCTGGATCCGGAAATCTTTATTCCGGCACCGGCGCAAGGCGCCATCGGGCTCACTATTCGCAGCAATGATTCTCGCAGCGCCCAGCTCGTCGAGCCGCTCAACCATGTGGCCACCCATCGCGCCATCGTGGCAGAACGCGCCATGCTCAAAGTGCTCGACGGTTCGTGCCGTACCCCGGTCGGCGCATTGACCCGGCTCGAGGGCGAGACGATCATTCTCAAGGGGCAAATTCTCAGCCTCGACGGCCAGACGGCCTTTGACAGCATTGCCAGCGGCACCGACCCATTGGTTGTGGGCCAAAAAGTGGGCGAGGACCTGATTGCCCAGGCGGGCACGGAATGGCTAGCGCAATGGGCCAGCAACTCATGACACGCATGCTGGTGACCCGCCCGGAGCCTGATACCCACTCAACGGTTGCGCGGTTGCGGGCCCTCGACATCGACGCCGTGGCCGTGCCTGTCATGGTGCGCCAGACGCTTGAGGCCAGCCTGCCACCGCCCGAGGGCTTCGCCGGGATGGTGCTGACCAGCATGAACGGCGCCCGGGCGCTGGCCGACATGGGCGCGGTGGAGCAATACAAGCACCTGCCGGTCTATGCGGTGGGCGATCGCACCGCGTGGGAAGCCCAGGCCCTGGGGTTCACCACGGTAAGCAGCGCCGGGGGCGATTTTGGCGATCTGGTCAACCTGTTGGCCCGCTCCAACATAACCGGGCCGCTGTTTTATCCGGCCGGGCGCCATCAAAGCGCTGACCTGGCCAAGGCCACCGCCCCATTGGGGATCATGGTGGCGGTCAGCAAGGTCTATGAAATGGTGCCGGTGGCCGCCCTGCCCGAGGCGATCATTGCCGCACTGGGCCAGGGCGAGCTGACGGCGGCGCTATTTTATTCGCGACGCACGGCGCAGATTTTTGTCGACCTGGTGGGCGACCGGCTCGACCCCGAAGCGCGCGCCCAGCTGGCGGTCCTGTGCCTTGCCGAAGCGGTGGCCCAACCCCTGCTGGCTGCGCATTTCAATCGCATCAGCCTGGCCGATCGTCCGGATGAAGAAGCCATGATGACACTCGCCCTGGCTTTTGCGCGCGAACAAACTGGGTCATGATCGGCCCGCACGAGAGGAAACCCTGGAATGGCAGACACCAAGGGCACCAACGATCCCAAGCCCGATAGCGGCAAACCGGCTGCTTCCCGTTCGGGTGCGGTCAAGCCGCCCGTGCTGGATCTGAAGCCGCGGGAAACCGGCGCAGAAGCCAAGCCGGCTGAAACCAGCCAGCCCGAGCCGTCCAGGGCTGCACCAGGCAAGCCGGCCAGTGAGAAGCCAGCTGCGGCAGCGGCGTCGCCGGCACGCCGCAATGGTGGGTTTCCAGTTGTCGCGATCCTGGCGGGTGGTGCTCTGGGCGTTGCCGCAGCCTATGGCCTGGCCAGCTTCGGGCTGTGGCCAACCCAGCCGGCGGCGCCCCAGCCCAGTGATCCACGGCTGGCCCAGTTCGCGACCGCCATTCCCGAACTGGAAACAGTCACCCAGACCACCCAGGCGGAACTCGCCGCGCTGCACCAGCGCGTGGGCAACCTCGAAACCGCCGAGCCAGTCGCTGCTGCTCCGGCCGCTGCGCCCGTTGATTTGAGCGGACTGGAGAGCGAACTGGCGGCGCTCAAACAGCGTCTCGATGCGCTGCCCACCACCAGCAACGCCGACAGCGGCGCGACCGAAGCGCTGCGCACCCAATTGGCCGGCCTTGACACGCGCCTGGCGGAACTGGCGGCGCGGGTCGGCACGGCGGAAACGGAACTGCGCACGCTCGACACCACGGTCAACCAGACCAGCGCAGCGCTTGCCGCCCAGCCCAGCGACATCGGCGCAGTGCTGCAATTGCCCCTGATCCTCTCCGGCTTTGAAACCGCCTTTGCCAGCGGTCGCCCGTTCGAGACGGAACTGGCAGCCCTGCGCGCCGGGATGCCCGAGGCCAAGATCCCGACGGCCCTCGCCAATGCCGCCACCACCGGGCTGGCCCGCCCGGATGTGATCGCCCAGCGCTTTGCCGACGTCTTGCCCGCCATGCTGGCGGGTCGCCCGGCCAAGCCGGGAGCGGACTGGCAGGCTGGAGCCCTGGACTGGATTGCCGGCATGGTCGCCCTGCGGCCCACCGGGGAAATTGAGGGCGATTCGCCCGAAGCGCTGGTGACGCGGCTGGAGGGGGCCATTGCCCGCCGCGATTTTGCCACCGCCGACACGCTGTTTGCCGAGCTTCCGGAGCCGATGCGCACCGCCGCGGGTGATGTGCCGCAGCTGGTGGCCAGCCAGGCCGAAGCGACGCGCTTTCTCGATGACGTGCGCAATCAGGCGCTTGCCGGCGAGGCCACCCGATGATTCGGCTCGCCTCGTGGATTGTTGGTAGCCTGGTGATCGCCGGGCTGGCAGCGTGGCTGATCTCCCTGCCCGGCACGATGACCATTGAAGCGGCGGGCTATCGCATGCAGCCCCGGCTTGGGGCCGCGGTGTTTTTCTTCATCCTTGCCGCATTGGTGGTGATTGCCATCTGGGCGGTGGTGCGGCGGCTGATCGATGCTCCCGGCAATATGGCCCGCCGCAGCCGCGAACGCCGGCGCGAGCAGGGGGTCGCCGCCCTCTCGGATGCCGTGGTGGCGCTGCAGGCCGGCGAGGCCGACCGGGCCCGCTCCCTGGCCCGCGAAGCCCAGGCGCGCCTGCCCAGCAATACCGCCGCCAAACTGCTCGAAGCGCGGGCTGACCTGGCCCTGGGCGACATGGCGTCGGCGCGCGAGCACTACCGCGCCCTGATTGCCGATGAAAAGACGGCCCTGGCCGCCTTGTCGGGGCTCTACGAACAGGCGCGCACCCAGCACCGCCCGGAAGCGGCGCTGACCTTTGCGCGCAAGGCCCTGACGCTAGCACCGCAGAGCGGTTGGGCCGCTGACGCCGTCTTCACCGATCTGGCGCAGCGCGGCCAGTGGGCCGAAGCGGTGGCCATGGTCAATGTTGAACAAGCCTCAACCCGCGACCAGCGCGCCCGCAAGCGGCGGCGGCAGGCGGTCATCGAAACGGCGCGGGCCCGCGAAGCCGAAACCAGCACCCCACTAGCGGCTCTTGATCACGCGCTGACGGCGCTCCGGCTGCTGCCCGATTTCGTGCCCGCCGCACTGATTGCTGCGCGCATCTACAGCCATCGCGGCGAAACCCGCCGCGCCACGAGCCTGTTGCGCCGGGTGTGGCGCGCGACCGGGCACCCCGATATTGCAGCGCTTTATGCGCATGTGCAGCCAGGCGCCTCGGCGGTGGAACGGCTGAAGCGTCTGGGCGAAATCATCGAGATGCCACCACCGCATCGCGCCGCCGGCATGGCCGTCGCCAAGGCTGCTATCGAGGCCTATGACTGGCCCTTGGCCCGGGCGGCGCTGGAGCCGTTTCTGGCCGAGCCGACACAGGGCGTGGCCAGCTTGATGGCCGAAATAGAGGAAGGCGAAACTGGCGACCAGGGCAAGGCGCGCGAATGGCTTGCCCGCGCGATGCGGGCTCCGCGCGATCCGGCCTGGACCGCCGATGGCCTGGTGAGCGACGAATGGGAGCCTATTTCCCCGGTGAGCGGCAAGCTCGACGCGTTCGACTGGAGGGTGCCGGTGGCGCTGACCAGCCGCGCCGCAGAACCGAGTTTGCCACAATTGACAACAGAAGCGCCCTTGCCTCTTGCACCGGCGGCAAACCCCACGTAAAAGGCCACGCGTTGCCGCTTTAGCTCAGTTGGTAGAGCACATCATTCGTAATGATGGGGTCAGGTGTTCGAGTCACCTAAGCGGCACCAGTTTTCCTTCAAGATTTATGCGATCACCAGCAAGCGTGGCGCGCCTTGTCAGTCGGCGCTGGTGACCAGATGCAGGGCATTGCGGGCTGATTCGTAGGCCTGTCGCGCCGATGCTTCGACGCGCTGATTGGCGTCCGTGCCGATCTGCTGGGAAAAGAGCTGAACTCGCTCCGTCTCGGTCGACAGGAAGAACGGGAAACGCCCGGCTACCTTGGAGCGGATTGAATCCACCGTCGCGCCGAACAGCACAACCGGGAAATGCAGCCCCGGATAGGTGCGCACGTCGCTGAGCGGCTCGGAGCCGAATACGCGTTTGTAGAAGGCGCCATGTTCGGGCCGGACCAGCGCCAGGCACTGGTTGGCCGCGAAATGCACCGACGCCATGGCGGCCATGCGCAGGGTCAGGAAGGGCAGCGCCGGATAGGCCAGCGAGGCCTCGTGGTCGGCGGTGAACCGGCTGGGATCAATAAAGGTCATGCCCTGATCCAGCATGGGACCCAGGATATCGGGGCAAACTTTCATGCTGGGCGAGCGCCGATTGTCGGCGGTGACGTGATGCAGACGAATGGAACTGACCAGTTCGCCGGCAATGTAGATGCCAAAGCTCATGCCATTGGGCACCGCATCGAGATCGTCGACGCACACTTCTTCGGGATTGTGGTCCATGAAGCCTTCGCGCGTATAGGCGCGGTAGCGGAGCTTGTAGATGGGGTCGTCAATGACGCCGGGATCGACCCGGGCATAGCTGACATTGTCCAGTATATCGAGCAAGCTGCCAGAAAAACGCGACGGCGTGCCGGCCTTGACGGCGGCCGCACTATCAGAATCTACGCCCATAATGTGAGTCCGCCCCCGACAATTTCCGGGGCCACGTTAACAATTTGTTAACTCTAAGTAAAAGTGCTTAAACCCTATATGGTTAACAGGCACTCTAGTGGTGCAGCCCGGCCAGCATTGGTGGGGACCTGCCGGTTTGCTGATGATGCAGGTCGAGGAGCCGCGTCATCGCATCAAAGCGCAACGGGCGCCCGTAGAAGAAGCCCTGGATGTGATCGACATTGGTTTCGGACAGAAGGCGATCAAGCTGCCCCTGGGTTTCGACACCTTCCACCGTGATACTCAAATCCAAATCCTTGCCCAACTGCGCCACATTGGCGAGGAGACGCAGCGCCTGCGGATCGGTTTCGATGCCAACGACAAAGCTGCGATCGATCTTGAGCTTGGTCAGGGGCAAGGCCAGCAGATAGCTCAGCGAGCTATAGCCGGTGCCGAAATCATCCAACGCCACGCCGACACCGCGCGAACACAGCGCCTGCAGGGCAGCCGTAGCAGCCACGCGCTCTTCGATCACCGCCGTTTCGGTGACCTCGATTTCGAGGCGATGCGCCGGCAGGCGCGAGGCATCGAGCGCATCATTGACCATGGCCTCGACGTCGCTGGCCCGGAAATCGCGCGCCGAAATGTTGACGGCCACCGCAATGTCATTGGGCCAGGAAGTGCAATCGCGCGTCGCCATGGCAAGCACCGCGCGGGTCAGATCGGTGATGAGGCCGGTTTCTTCGGCAATGGGGATAAACACCGACGGAGAGATTTCGCCATCGACCGGATGGGTCCAGCGCGCCAGGGCTTCGCACATGACGATGCGGTTTTGCCGGGGATCGACCACAGGCTGATACACCAGCGTAATATCGCCATTGGCAATGGCATCGCGCAAATCGCTCTTGAGGCGCTGTCGAAGTTGGTATTGCGTATCCATCGAATCGTGGAACTGCACGGCTTTGGCCTTGCCGCCATGCTTGGCCGAGGCGATGGCCAGGTCGGCCTTGACCATCAGCGTTTCGAGGTCTTCGCGCGGATCACTGGAACTCACCCAGCCGATGCTGACGTTGACCGCCAGCTGGCGGTTGGGAACCGAGAAGGCGCGGCGCATCTTGTCCAGCATCCGATCGGTATGCTGTTGCAGCTTTGTGGGGTCCACATTGGCATGAAAGGCGATGAACTCGTCGCCGCCAAGCCGCGCGCAGATTGTCTCGGGGCCAAGGGTTTCAGGCAGGCGGTGGCCAATTTCACTGAGCAAGCGATCACCCGCCAGGTGGCCCAGGGTATCGTTGACGTGCTTGAAATCGTCAACGTCGAGGATCCACAGGGCAATTTGACCTGACACTCCGGCGGCGCGCCTGGCCTGGAGGGCCGCTGCGACCTGCTCGGCAAAATAGGTTCGGTTGGCCAAGCCGGTCAGAGTGTCGTGGCGTGCGACATAGCGGACCTGCTCTTCGGCGACGATGCGCTTGGTGACATCCTCAAACAACAGGGTCGACTTGCCCTGTCGCGACGAAACGGTCGCTTCGTAAAAGCGGTCACGCTGCAGCTGGATCAGTACCTTGCCATTGGCCCGCCAGGTGATCAGGTCGAGCAGCTGGTCGTGGGCGTCGAGCGGCAGGGTGCCGTTATCCCGGGCGAGGTGCAGGAGCTCCACCGCCGACTTGCCGAGCCACTGGTCGGAGCCCTTTAGGTTGAACGCGTCCAGGGCATGACTATTGGTCACTTCGATAACGCCTTCGCTATCGAGCATCAGCAGGCCATGCTCAAGGGTTTCGAGCGCCGTATCGAGTTGCTGGGCCAAGGCGGATGCGGCCATCCGACCATGAACGGCGCGCAGGAAAACGGCGCGGGCACTGGCCGATATGCGGCGCAGACTGGCAAAAAAGGGCAAGAGGAGCAGGGTCAGCAGCGCGTAATAGATATTGCCGGCCAGCAGCAGGCCGAGCGCCAGGGGCACGGCAATAAGCAGCACCTGGATAGTCATGAGCCGATCGATGGCAAAGTTGCGCTGTGAAACGCCGACCAGGACTGAAACCGACACCGAAGCAGCCGTCAGTTCGGCAAATGCATCATCAACGACCCAGAAGGTGATCAGGCACCAGGTGCCATAGAGCAGCGCAATCGCCGCGGCGCCCAGGGTGGCGCGAAACTCCCACTGACGGGCCATATCCACATCGGCGTCGCCCAGCATCGCTGTCTCAAAGGCGCGCATGTCGATATGGCGGAGCGAGCCAACGGCGATAAACAGGATAGCAAAGCCGCCGAGCAGCATGGAGCCAGCCTCGAGCCCCGCGACGGCGGCAGCAAGGGCCGAGCCAAACGCGCCGAACAGCATTGAGCGGCGGTCCGCGTAAAGCGAGCGGATCATCGACACGTAATCGGCAGGTGGCAAGATCTTGTGGGCAGCTTCGAATATACTCATCCTGCCCTTTTTATCGCGGTTCCGGCCAAGTTGACGCTTCCGGCCACCCCCCGCTCGGGTCCCTCAGCCTCCCCCACCATGCCGGGGCGCAGCTGAGCAATCGCAGGTCTTGGCACACGGAGCCATGTGATGGTGAGACAGTTAAGAAACCTGGTGCAGGGCGTCGTTTGGCCCAGTCGGGGACGGGTATCTTTCTACAAGGTAAAACCGCGCTTAACGTAAGAGGGAAAATTCCGGGGATCTTGATACGCAGTTGTGCGCGAGTCTCGCCAACCCGGCCTTACAACGACCGCGATAAGGCCATAACTTCAGTACGACAGTACAAGGGGGTATTTCGTGACCAGCAAGCTGAAAGCACAGGAGCGCGAGACCGGTCTGCAGCAACTCAGTGAATGGAGCTATGACGCGGCCAGCGACAGCATCAATCGCTCGATCAAGTTCAAGGATTTTTCGGCCGCCTTTGCCTTTATGACGCGGGTGGCGCTCGCGGCGGAAAAAGCCGACCACCATCCCGAATGGTCCAATGTGTACAACAAGGTCACGATCCGCCTGACGACCCACGATGCCGGCGGGCTGAGCGAAAAGGATATTGCCCTGGCCCAGGTGATCGACAAGCTCTTGGGCTAGGCTGCCGGTGCGACCAAGCGGTGGCAGTCCTGAGCACCGAGATTGGTCAGTGAAAATTGCGGCCGCCGGGTAGCGCTGCATAGGCGTCGCGGCGGGCCCGTTCGATTTCCAGCATAGCCTGGCGGTCGCGGCCGGGATGGGGCCCCGAGCGCCCCTCATCGCCTCGTGCCAGTATCCCGTTGCCGATATCCAGCCCGTTGGACAGATCAAGCAGATGGCTGGTCAGGTCGGTCAGCTGCTCGGCGATGATGTGTACCACCAGCCCCTCGCGCTGCAGCTGCCCCCGCACCGCCAGCAGCCGCGCGCCCAGCACGGTCTTGCGATTGGCCTCGAACACTTTTGGCCAGATGACGATATTGGCGATGCCGGTTTCATCCTCCAGCGTGGCAAAGATCACCCCGCTCGCCGTGCCCGGGCGCTGCCGCACCAGCACCAGCCCGGCGACCTCGATGCGCCTGCCGGGAGGGATCGTGAGAAGCTGATCGGCGCGGGTAATGCCGCGCGCCTCAAGCAGCGGGCGGATGAATTGCAACGGGTGGCCCTTGAGCGAAAACGAGAGCGTCGAATAGTCGTGGATCACCTCTTCTCCGGGCAGCATCTTGGGCAGGCCGGTTTCCGCATCGGCTGCCGTTTCGACCCGGCCAGCGACTTCGAACAGCGGCAGCGTATCGGCGCCATGGGTGCCAATCAGCCCCTTGACCGCCCAGAGGGCTTCGCGCCGGCTGAGGCCCAGGGAAGCAAAGGCATCGGCGCGGGCCAGCTTTTCGAGGCTGGCTATGGACACCCCGGTGCGCAGCCACAGATCGCGCACCGAATCATAGCCCCTGCCGCGGCGGGCCACGATTCGGTTGATATCGGCCTCGGGCAGGCCGACAGCGAAAGACAGCGCCAGCCGTACGGCGTGGGTGGAGTGAATATCGCCCGCCATATCGGCGTGCTGGGGCCATAAATGTTCGCGCGCCGGGCGGCTATCGGCCTCCAGCACGCATTCGAGATCGGACAGATTGACATCAACCGGCAGGATTTCAACGCCGTGTTCCACGGCATCGCGGATAATCTGGCTGGGGGCGTAAAAGCCCATGGGCTGGCTATTGAGCAGGGCGCAGGCAAACACATCGGGGTAGTGGCATTTGAGCCAGCACGAGGCGTAGACCAAGAGCGCAAAGGACGCCGCGTGGCTTTCGGGAAAGCCATATTCGGCAAAGCCCTGGATCTGGGCGAAGCAATTCTTGGCAAATTCCAGCGGATAGCCATTGCCCAGCATGCCGGCAATGAATTCCTCGCCGAACTGGGCAATCCTGCCGGTGCGCCGCCAGGCCGCCATGGCGCGGCGCAGGCTATCGGCCTTGCCTGGTGAAAAGCCGGCCCCAACAATGGCGATCTGCATCGCCTGTTCCTGAAACAGGGGAATGCCCAGGGTGCGTTCGAGCACGCCCCGGAGTTTTTCGCTGTAATAGACGGGCTGTTCCAGCTTCTGCCGCCGCCGCAGATAGGGATGGACCATATTGCCCTGAATGGGACCGGGGCGAACGATGGCCACCTCGATCACCAGATCGTAGAATTTTTCGGGCTTGAGGCGCGGCAGCATCGACATCTGCGCCCGGCTTTCGATCTGGAACACCCCCAGCGTATCGGCGCGCTGGATCATGGCGTAGACGCGGGCCTTCTTGGTCTGGTCGGGGTCGTCTTCCTCGGACAGCAGGTCGACCAGCCGCAGGCTCTGGCCGTAATGAACCTGCATCAGCTCGAAGCCGCGGCGCAGGCAGCTGAGCATGCCCAGCGCCAGAATATCCACCTTGAGGATGGCGAGCGCGTCGATATCGTCCTTGTTCCACTCGATGATCTTGCGGCTCTCCATCGCCGTCTTGCCGATCGGAACGAGGCTTTCCAGCGAATCGCGGGTGATGACGAAACCGCCGACATGCTGGCTGAGATGGCGGGGGAAGCCGCGCAGCACCTGCACCACCTCAAACATCTGCGCCAGCACCGGATCATCGGGGCTAAGCCCGATGCCGCCAAGCTCGCCCAAGCCGACTTTCGAGCCCCAGCCCCAGTTCATCTGGTTGAGCGCGGCCACGGTATCGTCGGAAATGCCGAACACCTTGGCGGTTTCGCGCAGCGCGCTCTTGGAGCGATAGGTGATGACATTGGCGGTGAGGCCGGTGCGCTTGCCGCCATATTTGGCATAGACATAGGCCATCACCTCCTCGCGCCGCTCATGCTCGAAATCGACGTCGATATCGGGCGGCTCGTCGCGTTCGGTGGAGATGAAGCGGCCAAACACCAGCTCGGATTTGAGCGGGTCGACCTCGGTGATCTCGAGGCAGAAGCAGACCGCCGAATTGGCCGCCGAGCCGCGCCCCTGGCAGAGGATACGGCGCTCATTGCGGGCAAACATGACGATGTCATGCACGGTGAGGAAATAGGCGGCATAGCCCTTGTAGCCGATGAGGCAGAGTTCGGACCACAGGCTCCGCTTGATCTTGTCGGGGATGCCGAACGGATAGCGCCGCTTCGCGCCAATCCAGGTCAGGCGTTCGAGGGTCTGCTGGGCGGTTTCGCCATTGCCCACGGTTTCTTCGGGATAATTGTATTTGAGCTGATCGAGCGAGAAAGCGATGCGGGCGACAAGGCGCTGTGTTTCGGCGATGGCTTCGGGATGTTCGCGGAACAGGCGCGCCATTTCCCCCGCCGTCTTGAGATGGCGTTCGGCATTGGCGGCGAGGGAAAAGCCGGCGCTTTCCAGCGTCAGGTGTTCACGGATGCAGGTCACCACATCCTGCACCATGCGCCGGTCGGGCTCATGATAGAGCACGTTGTTGGTGGCCAGCATGGGCGCGGAATGGCGCTTGGCGAGGGCATCGATCCGGTTGAGACGGGCGCGGTCCTGGCCATCAAAGCGCAGCGCTCCGGCCACCCAGACCGCGCCGGGAGCCTGCCCGGCCAGCTGGGCAAGGGTGCGCTCGGTGAGGGCCCAATCGGCCTCGTCGGGCAGGAGGATGAAGAGCTGGCCATGGGCGTAGTTTTCGGGTGGGCCCTGTTCATTGGCCGAGGCGGGGTCGCCCGAGCCAAACAGATCGGTCAACAGCAGTATCGGCTTGCCCTTGTCGCCGCGCTCATTGGCGACGGTCAGCAGCTTGCACAACCGTCCATAGGCCAGACGATTGCTGGGATAGGCGATGATGTCGGGCGTGCCATCGGCAAAGCAGAGCCGCACTCCGACCAGATAGCGGAAGGCGGGGAAGTCGGGTTTGAGGTCGCGGGCCTTCACATAGCCGCGCACCACGCCGGCAAAGCTGTTGCGATCGGTGAGGCCAAAGGCCGTGAGCCCCATACAAGCAGCGGCGGTGACGAGTTCCTCGGGATGGGAGCCGCCATGGAGGAAGGAAAAATTGCTGGTGGAAACCAGTTCGGCAAAGTCCGGCGCGGCCGACGGCGGGAGCGCGCGCGGCTGGAGCGGTTGCGGCAGCGGGGTGACATTGGAGCTCATGAGAACAGCCCATGCAGATACCAGACCGGGGACAGCCCGGCCTCGTATAGCCCTTGGCGGAACACCCAGAAGCGGCGCCCTTCAATGTCCTCGACGACATAATAGTCGCGCGTCACCGCCTCGGGATGAAACAGGGCGAGATCCGGCACATAGGGAGGGGGCTTTGCCGCCTTGCCAGGTTCGGCTGGCTGGGGCGGTTCGGGCGGCACCAGTTGCAGGCGCTGCCCGGTACGCCACCACTCGGCGCCCAGCCGTTCGGGGCCGGCGGCGCGGGCCAGTCGATAGCTGTCGCGTCGCCAGACCATCGAGGCGGGCAGGCCATCGGGCACTTCGGCATTGATGCTGACCAGTTCGGGCGCCGGCAGCAAGCGCAGCGGCCGCAACAGGCCGGGCCACGCCAGGGCTCGATCACTGTCGGGCGCAGTAATGGCCGGCACCAGCCGCACGGCGCGCTCGGGAATATGGCTGGCGCGAAACTGGGTGCGCAGCACCGCCAGCGCCCCCAGCCGGCTGCTCATGCGGTCCTGCAGCTGGTCGAGATCGGCCGCGCCATCCTCGGTAGCAAAGACGCCCAGCTGCACCGCGTCAAGCTTGGCCACCGAGCTGACCGCGAGCCGGACCATGTCGATGCCGAAGCCGGCATCGTAGCTGCCCTCCAGCCGTTCCGCGCGATGGCTGAACAGCTTGGTGATGTGCTCGGGGTCGCGCGTCAGCCGCGCCGAATTGACCGACAGCGTCATCACCTTGTGGTCGACGCGGTAAAGAAACAGGTGAAACGCCTGCCCGCCCTGCCCTTCCGCCTCCAGCCGAATGCCGAGCTGGATGGCCAGATCATGGGTCGTCATCAGGACATCGTCCAGCAGCCCGATGGGGTCGGCAAAGCGCCGCTCGGCATAGCGCTCGGCGGGAGGCAAGCGCGGGGTCATCCGCTCTTCGAGCATCCCGAATGCCTGATCGAGCCGGGTCAGCAATGACACACCAAAGCGCGCCTGCAAGGGCTTACGCTCGCGCTGGCGCAACTGGCCGATGGTCTTGAGGCCCATCTGGGTGAGGCCGGAAACCTGGGTGGGGGCCAACCGCAGGGCCTGGACCGGCAAGGCTTCGACAATGGCATCGAGATCGGCGCGTTCGACAACCTGGCTGCGGGCGAAATGGCTCACACCCCAGGCTGCGCCGATGGTGGGGGCGATGGCTCCAGCGACCGTGTAACCGAGCTCGCGCAACCGGGTGAGCAGCAGGCGCAGCATGGGTTTTTCGCCCCCGAACAGATGATCCACCCCGGTGATATCGAGCACCAGATCGCCATAGGCGCTGACCTCATCCATTACCGCGACCAAAGGGCTGGCATTGGAATGCCAATCGGCAAACTCGGCGAAAGCGGCTTCGAACAGCGGGCGATCGATTTCGCGCACGGTCAGATTGGGCAGCATGGCCCGGGCATCGGCCAGGTTCTGCCCCACATGAAGACCCTGCCGCGCAGTCTCGGGATCAATGGCCGCCAGCCGCAGCCCGCCCTTGATCCGCTCGTAGAGCGCCAGCGGCCCGTCAAGCTGGGGGTCATGCCGTTTGAGATAATCGGTTGGCCAATTGGGCAGGAACAGCACGAGGAACCGGCGCGTCCCCCCCGAGCCGGTTTGCGGCACCGAGGTGAGCAGGCAGTGTTGAGAATCCATTTTCAGTCCAACCCAGCAGCCATGCGGTCTGCTTCTTGAGGAGCGTTCCTTTTTCCAGCTCCACGCGCCAACGCTGCGCCCCGGGCGCCTTGGCATCCCAGCGCCGCAAGGCACTGGGCGCCGGCGAGAGACGCCAGCGCAACTGGGCCGCACTGGCTTCACGCCCGGTGCCATAGCGCAGCATGAAGATCGAGCCGCCCGTAGCCGCCGCGCGCAGGCTCAGCCTCCGGCTGGCGGTGAAATCGAGCAGCTTGGGGTGGCCCCCGATATCGACCACCACCGCCGCCACGGCGCGACAGGCAATCGCCTCTTCGGCAGCCCAAAGCAGCTCGCCCATAGTGGCGGCCCGGACCAGCACCAGCGCCGCCGGATCAAAACCAAAGCTCAGCAAGCCCGGTCCATAAGGCAGGCCCAGTTGCTGGGCTTCATCGGCCAGCTGCAGATAGATCACGGCCAGCCGTGTCCCCGTGAGCAGGGTGTTGGCCTGGCCCAGGGCAAACCCCAGCAGGGCGCCGGCATTGCGGCGCTCATCGGTGAAGATTTCCTGCAGCAAGCCGCCCGCCAGACGCGGGAACTCGGCCGTTGGCTGCGCTACCAGCGCCCGTGCTTCGGCCAACGCCGGCTTGCGCTCAATATCGGCAATGCTGTCCCGCAGCGCGGCAATGCGCTGTTGGCGATCGGGCGAAAGCATCGCTCTCACCTTTCTTCATGTGAACAAAACAGGAACATTTAAGCGCGCCGACGCACCAGAGTCGAGTCATTTCTGGGGCAATCAGTGTGGCGTTAACGCACCACGCGGGGCCCAGACCTCAGTTTGGCCAAAGTGGGCCTTGAGCGAATCAGGCACGCTGCTAACGCTGGCGGGACAACCCTGCCCCATATTGCCACGCCCCCCGAAGGAGGCGCATTGCCATGTTCGAAGCCATTACCCGCCTGTTCAGCAAGCCCGAAACAGCCCTCTCCATTCACGACCCGAAACTGGCAGCTGCGGTGCTGCTGGTGCATCTGGCGGCCGTCGATGGGGACATAAAAAATGAAGAACGCCAGGCTATCAGGCTGGCGCTACAGAATAATTACGAACTGGATGAAGCTGCGGTCGATCGGCTGATCAAGGAAGCCGCGCTGCGCGATGCCGAAGCGGTGGATTTTTACAAATTCACGTCGACGCTGTCATCGCTCGAACTCGAGGAGCGGCTGGAGATCGTGCGCATGATGTGGAGCGTGGTGTTTGCCGACGAGACCAATCACGAACTCGAAGACAATATGGTCTGGCGCATTGCCGAGCTGATCGGGGTGTCGAGTCGCGACCGGACCATCTTGCGCAAGCAGATCAGCGAAGCCAAAAAAGCCTGAGCTACCAGGCGTTAAACTCACCAATCCGGGCGACTTCATCGGTGGCGCAAACGAAGTCTCCGGCACTGTCGGCCGCTTGTCGGGCCAGCTCGTTGGCGTTGGCATTGGCCAGTGCATCGATATAGGCGATGGGGCAGGTATTGCCCTCGACCAGTTGGGTGACGACCAGCACCTGGTTGGTTTGTTCAGTCGTATCAGGGTTTTGGGTGAAATAGCGCACGATGGTGGCGACGGGCAGCCAGCGCGCCTTGGCGTTGGACAGCCGCCACTCGAGCTGATCACCCAAATGATTGAACGGCGGCAAGGAGATAGGACGCGGCTCCTGGTCCACATTGAAGCCGTAGGAGAGGGTGAACCGCAGATCACCCTGGATCACCTTGAGCGGATAGCCCTTATAGCCGGGGCAGGCCCAGCTTACGAAAAAGTCATCCGCATCAAGCACTAAGCACTGATCGAGATCGATCTGGGTATAGGCGCTGGTGAAGGCGGCGTGCGCCGGTTGCGCACCGAGCAGCGCCAGGGCCGCGACAACAAGTGTGATTTTCATCTGCAACTCCAATACGATAGATTGCAGCCTGCCAGCTTATGGCTGCCTTGCGCGAAACTGGCTTGCCTTTACCGCTGTCTGTGGGCACAACGCAGCCACCTTTGAGCCATGAAGATGAACGGGTTCTGAACAGCAAATGAACATAGACGCCATCCCAACCGGCAATACCCCTCCCGACGACCTCAATGTGATCATTGAAGTTCCGTTGGGCGGCGAGCCGATCAAATACGAAATCGACAAGGCTTCGGGCGCATTGTTCGTCGACCGCTTCCTGTACACCCCCATGCGCTATCCGGGCAATTACGGCTTCGTGCCGCATACCCTGTGCGGCGATGGCGACCCGCTGGACATCATCGTGATGAACTCGCGTCCACTGGTGCCCGGCGCCGTGGTGCGGTGCCGCCCGGTGGGCGTGCTGTTCATGGAAGATGACGGCGGCCAGGATGAAAAGATCATCGCCGTGCCGGTGCAGAAGCTCACCCGCATGTATGACAACATCCAGGATATCGAGGATCTTCCCGCCATCCAGCTCGATCGCGTGAAGCACTTCTTTACGCACTACAAGGATCTCGAGCCGGGCAAATGGGCCAAGATCGACCGGATCGGCAACCTCGCCGATGCGCGCAAGGTGATTCTCGATTCCATCGAGATGGCCAAGAACGCCAAATAGGCCGAGCCGAGCATCAGATTTTCAGACGCCGTGTCAGTCCCGCTGGCACGGCGTTTTTGTTTGCTGCAATACTGCCGCAGCCAAGCTTTACCGCACAAGGGAGATGGCATGATGAAATTGATCCGGCCGATCGAGCGCCTGCCGTGAGCGGGCGCATCGTCATTCTCAACGGGGCGCCGCGCGCCGGCAAGTCAACCATTGCTGCCGCGATGCAGACGCAGCTTGACGGGCGCTGGATCAATTTTGGCGTTGATCGGTACAATGCCATGATGCCCCCGGCCCTGCTGCCCGGCATCGGGTTGCGACCGGGCGGAGAACGCCCCGACCTCGAGCCGTTCCTGCCCGGGCTTTACAATGCGCTCTATGATGGCCTCAAAGCCCTCTCGCGGCAGGGCTTTGATGTGGTGGCGGATCTGGGCCACCACGATTCCTATTCCCGACCTCTGGGCATCTTGTCCAGCTGCGCGCAACGCATGGCGGGAGAAGACGTGTTTTTCGTCGGCGTGCACTGTCCGCTTGATGTCATCATGGCGCGCCGCAATGCCGACCCGCAGGGCGGGTTTTATGCGAGTGGAACGCAGGTGCCGGCACCGGTGCAGCGCTGGCAGGACAGCGTGCATTTGCCGGGCATCTACGATCTGGAAGTCGATGGCGGGACGCAATCGCCACAAGCATGCGTCGCCGCAATCGGCGCGATGCTGGCGGCCCCGCCACCGGTGCGAGCCTTTACCCGACTGGCCGCGCTCTAGCCCAGTCGTGACTTGCGAGACCGGTGGACATGGCGCATCGTACCGGCAGACCGGAGGACGCCATGAAGATCCTGGGCACCATTGTCGGCATCGTCTGCGTACTGATGGGGGCGCTATGGACCCTGCAGGGCGCCAACATACTGGCGGGCAGCGCCATGTCAGGGCAAAGTCAGTGGCTCTATATCGGCCTCGTCCTTCTGATCATCGGGCTGGTCGTGCTGTACCGGACCAATATGCGGCGCCTCCCGCCGCGCCACTGAGTACTCAGGCCGGGCGCAGGCCGTACGTGAGCACCATATTGCCCTTGGATGTTTGCTGCGAAGCCTTGAGCACAAGGCGCGTCGTGGGATCGTCGGGGTGGAACAAATGCCGCCCCTTGCCACTGATCACCGGGTGCACAATCAGCACCAGCTCATCCATGAGGCCAGCCAGCAGCAATTGGCGCACCAGGGACATGCCTCCCATGACGGCAATCGTGCCGCCGTCCCGCGCCTTTAGGTCGCGCACGAATGCCTCCAGCTCGCCATTGATCAGCTCGGCATTGCTCCATTCCAGCGGGCCGCTCAGCGTGTGCGAGGCGACATATTTGGGAACATTGTTGATGAAGCCGGCAAAATCCTGATCCTGCTGGGCATTGGGCCAGTAGCCCGCCCACTCCTGATACCCGACCCGGCCCATCAGCACCGTATCGACCTCGGCCATGACGCCGCCCAGCATTGTGCCGAGTTCGTCGTCAAAACTATCGAACTGAAACTCGTTGGGCGCCTCGGCAACGCCATCGATGGAGTAGAACAGGCCGGCTGTGAGTTTGCGCATTCTGGTGTCTCCCATGATCTGGTGCCCCCTTGAGCCCCATCTGACAGCACGACGAGCGATAAGGACGCGGGTCGACAGTGTGGGGTGAAGATTGCGCGCAGACCAGCCAAAAATCGTGGGGGCGGGGGTCTTACCAAACGCGATGCCATTCGGCTGGGCCGGGTTCCATCCTGGGGATGATCGGCGCCACCTTGCGGCTGGGACGCGATCTCGGGATAGGCCCCGGCTCAAGGCCGGGGTGACACCGAGCGTGGGGTGACACCGAGAGTGGGGCGACACTGAGAGTGCGCAGAGAGCAGCAGACAGAGGATCGCTCAAGGGGAAGGTGCCCTTGCATGCCGTCACCCGGCGCGACAAGGCCCGGGATCGCTCCCGGGCCTTCTTCGGTTCAGTCCAGACAGCGTCTGGTCAGCCCATGCGGGCCAGGACGGCGAGCAGCAGCAGGGCCACGATATTGGTGATCTTGATCATCGGGTTCACCGCTGGACCGGCCGTGTCTTTGTAGGGGTCGCCGACGGTATCGCCGGTGACCGAGGCCTTGTGGGCGTCGCCGCCCTTGTGATGGACGACACCGGCGCTGTCGGTAAAGCCATCCTCAAAGGACTTCTTGGCGTTGTCCCAGGCGCCGCCGCCGGCGGTCATGGAGATGGCCACGAACAGCCCGGTGACGATGACGCCCATCAGCATGGCGCCGAGCGCGGAAAAGCCTGCGGCGGGTCCGGCGATCCACATGATGACGCAGAACACCACGATGGGCGAGAGCACGGGCAGCAGCGAGGGCACGATCATTTCCCGGATGGCCGCCTTGGTCAGCATGTCGACGGCGCGGCCATAGTCGGGCTTTTCGGTGCCGGCCATGATGCCCGGACGTTCCTTGAACTGGCGGCGCACTTCCACCACCACCGATTGGGCCGCGCGCCCCACCGCGGTCATTGACATGCCGCCAAACAGGAAGGGCAGCAGCCCGCCGAACAGCAGCCCGACCACCACGTAAGGGTTGGCCAGCGAGAAATCGACCGCCGGCATGCCGCGGAAGAACTGATAGACCGTCGAGCCGGCCTCATTGGCCCGTTCGGTGAAGTAGATCAGGTCCTGGGTATAGGCGGCAAACAGCACCAGCGCGCCCAGCCCGGCCGATCCGATGGCATAGCCCTTGGTGACCGCCTTGGTGGTATTGCCCACGGCATCGAGCGCATCGGTATTGTGGCGCACTTCCTTGTCGAGGCCGGCCATTTCGGCGATGCCACCGGCATTGTCGGTGACCGGCCCGAAGGCGTCGAGCGCCACCACCATGCCGGCCAGCGCCAGCATGGTCGCCACCGCAAAGGCAATGCCGAACAGACCCGCAAGGTTATAGGTGACGATGATGCCGGCAATGATGACCAAGGCCGGCAGGGCCGTCGATTCGAGCGACACGGCGAGGCCCTGGATGACGTTGGTGCCATGGCCGGTGACCGAGGCTTCGGCGATGGAATTGACCGGACGGCGACCGGTGCCGGTGTAGTATTCGGTGATGACGATGATCAGACCGGTGATGACCAGACCCGCCGTGCCGCACCAGAACAGGCTCATCGGGGTGAAGGTCTTGTCGGTCGCTTCGATCGCCACGTTAAGATCGCCGAACATCAGCCAGAGCACTGGCAGCAGCGCGATCAGCGACAGCACGCCGGTGGCGATGATGCCCTTGTAGAGCGCTCCCATGATGTTGTTGCTGGCACCCAGCTTGACGAAAAACGTGCCGATGATCGAGGTAACGACGCAGGCCCCGCCAATGGCGAGCGGCAGCACCATGCCGATGTGCTTGAACGCATCGGGCAGGATGATCGCCGCCAGCACCATGGTGGCAACGATGGTCACCACATAGGTTTCAAACAGATCGGCGGCCATGCCGGCGCAGTCACCGACATTGTCGCCCACATTGTCGGCAATGGTGGCGGGGTTGCGCGGATCATCCTCGGGGATGCCGGCTTCGACCTTGCCCACCATGTCGCCGCCGACGTCGGCACCCTTGGTGAAGATGCCACCGCCCAGACGCGCAAAGATCGAGATCAGCGACGCGCCGAAACCCAGCGATACCAGCGCATCGATGACGGTGCGGCTGGTGTGCTCAAAGCCCATGCCGGTCAGCACGAGGAAATAGAGGGTAACCCCCAAAAGCCCAAGCCCTGCCACCAGCATGCCGGTCACGGCGCCCGACTTGAACGCCAGATCGAGGCCCCGTGCCAAGCGACGAGGTTGCGGCCTGCGCGACCCGAACGTTGGCGCGCACCGATACGTTCATGCCGATAAAGCCGGCAGCGCCCGAGAGCACAGCCCCCAGCAGGAAGCCGATCGCGGCGTAGATTCCCAACAGGAAATAGGCGGCGATCAGGATCACCAGGCCGACAATGGCGATGGTGGTGTATTGACGTTTGAGATAGGCCGACGCGCCTTCGCGCACGGCAGCAGAAATTTCCTGCATGCGGGCCGAGCCAGCGTCAGCCGCCAGCAATTGCTGCGTGGTGATCACGCCATAGACGATGGACAGAGCGCCGCATACGACGATCAGCCAGAGTGCCAAAGTCATAGAAAGTCCCTCTAGATTGCCTCCAGAGACCCTCCGCCGGCCCCGCCGCCGATCCTCCAACCGGCAAATGGTCCCGCCCTCATAAGGGCCCCTCCAGCGGTCAGATTAGCGGGATTGGTCGGTTAAGCAATGGAGATAGCGCCATATTGTCGCACATCGGTGGCAATCACCGGCGCCAGGCGTCAAGCTGCGCGGCAAGGGCGGGACCATCACCGCTCACCGACAAGGTCTTGAAGCGCGCCGTGTCGCCGCTGGTGACGACAATGGCCGATTTGGGCAGGCGCAGCGCCTTGGCGAGTAGCGCAATGACCGCGGCGGTGGCCTTGCCCTTGTCGGGGACGGCCTTGACCCGCACCCTGAGCACGGCGGTGCCGTCGTCGCGGAGCTCCTCGCCCTCGATGGCATCGCGCCCGGCATTGGGGGTGACCCTAACGAAAAGGCTCAGCCCCAGGGGGCTGAGCCGATAGCACCGAACCTCGTCCAAGGATCAGAACACGTTGGGGTAGATGTAATAGATGATCACCCGCTGGATGAAGAACAGGATGATGAACAGCACGATCGGGCTCAGATCGAGCCCCGAGAAATTGGGCAGGAAGCGACGGATGGGCCCCAGCACCGGTTCGGTCAGCTGGTTGATGATCCGCCACAGCGAGGCGACGAACTGATTGCGGGTATTGATGACGTTGAACGAGATGAGCCAGCTCATGACGATCATGGCCAGGACGATCCACCAGTAGAGGTCAAGGATCAGAAGAATGATGTCGAGCACGGCGCGCATGAGCGTCTCCGAAATAAAGCTGAGGTTTATCTAATGAATAGCAGCGCGGGGGACAAGAGCAGGCGCAAAAGCGGGGCCCCGCCCCGGTGCTCGGAGCGAGGCCCAAATAATTTCATCCGGTACGCAAAACAAATTTCCGGATAGCGGCCACATTGCACAAAGCGTGCCAGAATGGTGCTTGCCGTAATCCGGGAGGCAGACGTTAAAGTGCCGTAAACATTCGCCTTTTGCGGCAATGCGCGCCATGCAAAATGCAAGTTGGGTCGCAAGTTGCGAGCCCTAATCAGCCTTGCGCGCGGGTTTCCAGGTGATCACGCGGAACAGATAGATCAGCACCACCAGCGCCAGCACCACATAGCTGAGCGGATCGAGCACGACTTCCACCAGCTCGTAATGCTCGTGCAGGACATAGCCGGCGAGCGTCAGAACCGAGTTCCACACCAGCGCGCCAGTGGTGGAGGCGAGGAGAAACACCGGCAGCGACATGCGTGCCAGTCCCGCCGGGATCGAAATCAGGGTGCGGATGATCGGCATCAGCCGGCCCACCAGCACGATGATTGGGCCGAAGCGGGTGAAGTAGCCGACCGCCACGTCGATTTCATCGGCGCTCAGCGTCATAACGCGGCCAAAGCGATCCGCCAGCCAGCGCACCCGCTCGAGCCCGAACAGCCGTCCGGCAAAATACCAGGGCAACATGCCAGCCACGGCGCCAATGGTGGCGGTGGCCAGCACCCCGAACAGATCGAGTTCGCCCCTGGCGGCAGCAAAGCCGGCAAAGGGGATGATCAGCTCGGAGGGAATGGGGGGAAACAGGCTTTCGGCCAGCATCACCAGGAAGATGCCAACATAGCCCCAGTCGGAAATGGTCTGGATGACCCAGGCGGTCATGGAGATGGTCCTTCACTCAAGGCGCAACGGCCAGCCGGATAAGAAATTGCCCGGACAAGCCGGGCAATAAAATTGCGAATATCGTATGGCGCAGAGCGGAAGCTCCTAGCCGGCGGCCTTGGAGCGCATGGCCTTCTTGCGATCGTTCGGATCGAGGTGGATCTTGCGCAGGCGGATCGACTTGGGCGTCACCTCGACATATTCGTCATCGGCGATGTAACCCAGCGATTGCTCAAGGGTGAGCTTCTTGGGCGTGGTCAGACGCACCGCTTCATCCTTGGAGGTGGTGCGGATATTGGTGAGCTGCTTGCCCTTGAGGGCGTTGACCTCAAGGTCATTTTCACGGTTGTGCTCGCCAATGATCATGCCTTCGTAGATGTCGACGCCGGCATCGATCATCATGGGGCCACGGTCTTCCAGGTTCCACAGCGCAAAGGCCACGGACTGCCCGGTGCCATTGGAGATCAGCACGCCAGTGCGGCGACCGCTGAGCTCGCCCTTGTAGGGCACGAAGGAGTGGAACAGGCGGTTGAAGATTGCGGTGCCGCGGGTATCGCTGAGCAGTTCGGACTGGTAGCCGATCAGCGAGCGGGTGGGGACCAGCAGGCGCAGACGGGTACGTCCAACGCCGGATGGGCGCATGTCGGTCAGCTCGCCCTTGCGTTCGGTGAGCTTTTGGACGACGGCGCCAGTGTGTTCATCGTCAACGTCGATGATCACCTCTTCAATAGGCTCGAGCTGAACGCCATTCTCTTCCTTGAACAGCACTTTCGGGCGACCGATGGTCAGCTCGAAGCCTTCGCGGCGCATGTTTTCGATCAGCACGGCGAGCTGCAATTCGCCACGGCCGGCCACGTCAAAGGAGTCGTTGTCTTCGCCCGGGGTCACCTTGATGGCGACGTTGCCTTCGGCTTCGCGCATCAGCCGCTCGCGGATGACGCGGGACTGCACCTTGTCGCCTTCGCGGCCGGCCAGCGGGCCGTCATTGATGCGGAAGGTTACCGACAGGGTCGGCGGGTCAATCGGCTTGGCCCAGAGCGGTGTGGTTATGGAGGGCACGGCAATGGTGTCGGCCACGGTGGTGGTCTCGAGCCCGGCAATGGCCACGATATCGCCAGCCACGCCAACATCGATGGGAGTGCGCTCAAGGCCGCGGAAAGCCAGCACCTTGGAGACACGACCCTTTTCCACGATCTTGCCATCGTGGTGGATGGAATGGATGGCATCGCCCGGCTTGACCGATCCCGAATGGATACGGCCGGTCAGGATACGACCCAGGAACGGATTGCGCTCGATGGTGGTCACGAGCATCTGGAACGGACCTTCTTCGATCTTGGGCTCCGGCACATGCTCGAGAACCTTGTCGAGCAGCGGCCCCAGGCTCTCGCGCGGGCCATCCGGCTCGTTCATCATCCAGCCCTGCTTGGCAGCGCCATAGAGCACCGGGAAATCGAGCTGTTCAGGCGTCGCCTCAAGCGCGATGAACAGATCGAAGACTTCCTCGAGCACTTCCATGTGGCGCTCGTCCGACTTGTCGATCTTGTTGATGGCCACGATCGGGCGCAGGCCACGGGCCAGGGCCTTGCCCAGCACGAACTTGGTCTGGGGCATCGGGCCTTCGGCCGCGTCGACCAGCAGCACCACACCATCGACCATCGACAGGATGCGCTCGACTTCACCGCCGAAGTCGGCGTGGCCCGGCGTATCGACGATATTGATGCGGTTGTCCTTCCACAGCAGGGAAGTCACCTTGGCCAGAATGGTGATGCCGCGCTCGCGCTCGATGTCGTTGCTGTCCATGGCGCGTTCATCGACGCGTTCATTCTCGCGGAACGATCCGGATTGCTTGAGCAGGACGTCGATCAGGGTTGTCTTACCGTGGTCAACGTGGGCGATGATAGCAATATTGCGCATGGACATAGGAGCAGTGCCTTTGTGGCATGATCCCAAAATATTCGCTCCGCCAGCAAGCGGAGCGCGTCTTAGCTGAAATCACGCGGAAACATGAACACCAACCGCTTGACGAGTAGGCTGGCGCATTTGTCGCCGCTATTACAGGAAGTGCGGCCCCTCGACAAGCGTTACTGGTGCAAGGGAGCCCTGCCCGACCTACATACGCAGCGTTTTTGGCCTAGGACGCACGCTTCTGCCGCATCTGCAGCTTGACCAGATCGGACTGCAACAGATTGGCCACGGCGGCGGCGGGCAAGGGGGGCGAAAACAAGAAGCCCTGCACTTCATTGGCGCCGTGGCTGCGCACCATCGCCAATTGTTCCTCGGTCTCGATCCCTTCGGCCGTCGTGGTCATGCCCAGGCTCCTGCCCAGCCCGATAATCGCCTGGATAATTGCCTGGCTATCGGTTCGGCTGGTCAGATCGCGCATGAAGGAGCGATCGATCTTGATCTTGTCAAAGGGGAAGCTGCGCAAATAGCTCAAGGACGAATAGCCGGTGCCAAAGTCATCCATCGAAATGCGCACACCCATGCCGCGCAATTCGTGCAGAGCCTTGAGGACGGTTTCGTTTTCCGCCAGCAGCAGGGATTCGGTGATCTCAAGCTCGAGCCTTGTGGCCGGCATTTGCGCTTCGGCCAGCGCCAGCTTGACCATGCCGACCAGATCCCGGTTCTTGAACTGGATGGGGGACAGGTTGACGGCAATCCGAATGTGGGACGGCCAGGTGGCAGCGGTCTTGAGCGCGTCGCGCAACACCCATTCGCCAATGCTGACGATAAGCCCGGTTTCCTCGGCGACGGGAATAAATTCGACCGGAGAAATGGTGCGATCCTCATGATCCCAGCGCAGCAGGGCCTCAACGCAGGTGACCTGGTTCTCGGCCAGCCCCAGCAGGGGCTGGAACATCAGGCGCAGCTCATTGCGGGGCAGCGCCAGCCGCAGCCCGGCCTCGATGGAGCGGCGGTGCTGCAGCTCCGCATCCATGCCCGCTTCAAAGAAGTGATAGGTTGAGCGGCCATCGCTCTTGGCCTTGTAGAGGGCAAGATCGGCGTTCTTGACCAGGGTGTCGGTGTTGATGCCGTCCCCCGGCCCGACGGCAATACCGATGCTGGCACCGATATCGATCTGCTGGCCATTGATGAACATCGGCGCCCCGATCGCCTTGATGATGCGGTCGGCGACCTTGGCGGCATCGCTCACCTGCTCGAAAGGACGCATGAGCAGGGCAAACTCGTCGCCGCCCAACCGCGCCAGCACATCGCTTTCGCGCGTGGTGCCCCAGAGCCGCGCCGAAGCCTGCTTGATCACCTCGTCGCCAACCGCATGGCCCAGCGTGTCATTGACCGCCTTGAAATGGTCGAGGTCGATATAGAGCACCGCGGCCATTTCGCCGCGCCCCAGGGCCGCCTCGGCCTTGGCCATCTGCTCGAGAAACTCGATGCGGTTGGGCAGGTCGGTGAGGGCGTCATGGCGGGCGAGATGGCGAATCCGGGCCTCGTTCTGGCGCTGCTCGGTAACATCCTCATGCGTCGAGACCCAGCCGCCATCTTTCATCGGATGGTGCTGCATCATGATCGTGCGGCCATTCAATTCATGGATGGTCTTGCCGTATTCGCGACGGGCGATGACCTCGCGGCGCCAGGCAATATATTCTTCGCGCGTCCCCCCCGTATCCATCCCCAGATCAAACAAATGGTCCAGAATCTGCTCAAGGGAGGTACCAGGGCGCAGCAAATATTCGGGCAGGCAGTAGATACGCGCATAGGGCTCGTTGCAAATGACCAGACCGCCATTGGCATCCATCATGCACAGGCCCTGCGAGATGTTGTTCACCGCCGCATCGAGCCGGATATTCTGCTGCTCCAGCTCCACCTTGCGCCTGTTCACCACTTCGGTGCGCGCAAGCTCCTCGGTGATATCCTCATGGGTGACGACCCAGCCCAGGGCCGCAGAAAACACGTGAGCCGTCTCGATGACCCGACCACCCAGCACCACTTCGCGGCTCTTGACCTGGGTCCCGCCGCGATTGGCGAGCAGATCGGCGGTATAGGCTTCGTAGAACTGGGCCGAGGTCTGGTCGGGGTGATTGCCCAGTTCGATCGACAGCTGCACGACCTCCTCAAGGGTCATGCCACGCCGGATTGCATCGGGGCCAAACCCGTAAAAGTCGCGATAATGCTTGTTCCACATCACCAGGCGAAACTGCGGCGACCAGACGCAAAATCCGTAAGGTATGTTTTCCAGCGCCGCATCGAGCAACAGCGCTTCGGCCATCTCGCTCAAGCTGCCAGCGTGTTCTGCCCGCACCAGGTACGTCCCCTATCCATGCTCGCGCATGATGTCCCCGCCGGAAAACTAGTGGGTTCCTGTTAATGCCCCCTTAAGCCGCGACGGGGCTATCAAAGCAAAAGCCCCACCCGGATGAGCGGGCGGGGCTGATATTGATGCGCAGGCCCTGTTTATTACCGGCCAGCCTTCTTGTTGCGGGCCGACCAGGTCTTGAGGCGCAGGCCGTTGAGCTTGATAAAGCCTTCGGCGTCATG
Source organism: uncultured Alphaproteobacteria bacterium (assembly GCA_963699295.1). Taxonomy (GTDB): domain Bacteria; phylum Pseudomonadota; class Alphaproteobacteria; order Rhizobiales; family Devosiaceae; genus Devosia. The sequence continues at coordinate 2,878,426 of OY969432.1, read as the reverse complement.
GTGATCATAGGTGCCCGAACCTTCTTCGAAGGTCACCAGATCTTCCGAATACAGAGAATAGGGCGAGGTACGCGAGACCAGCGAAGCCGAGCCCTTGTAGAGCTTGAGGGTCACTTCACCGGTGACGTATTCCTGGCTCTTGTCGATCAGCGACTGCAGCATTTCGCGCTCAGGCGAATACCAGAAGCCATTGTAGATCAACTCGGCATAGCGGGGCATCAGCTCATCCTTGAGGTGCGCCGCGCCGCGATCGAGGGTGATCGATTCGATGCCGCGGTGCGCCACCAGCAGAATGGTGCCGCCGGGGGTCTCATAGACCCCGCGCGACTTCATGCCGACGAAGCGGTTTTCGACGAGATCGAGACGGCCAACGCCGTGCTTGCCACCCAGCTCGTTGAGCCTGGTGAGCAGCGCTGCCGGGGAAAGCTGTTCGCCATTGACCGAGACGGCATCGCCCTTGGCAAAGCCGATGGTGATGAATTCGGGAGTGTTGGGGGCCTGCTCAGGATCGACCGTGCGCTGATAGACGTAGTCGGGTGCGGCCACTGCGGGATCTTCGAGCACCTTGCCCTCCGAGGAGGTGTGCAGAAGGTTGGCGTCGACCGAGAATGGGGCCTCGCCGCGCTTGTCCTTGGCGATGGTGATCTGGTTCTTTTCGGCGTAGTCGATCAGCTTGGTGCGGCTCTGCAGGTCCCATTCGCGCCACGGCGCAATCACCCGGATGTCGGGATCCAGCGCATTGGCGGTCAGCTCGAAGCGGACCTGATCATTGCCCTTGCCGGTAGCGCCGTGGGAGATGGCGTCCGCGCCCACTTCCTGGGCGATCTCGACCAGGCGCTTGGCGATCAACGGCCGGGCGATCGAGGTGCCGAGCAGGTAGACGCCTTCATAGACGGCGTTGGCGCGGAACATGGGGAACACGAAGTCGCGCACGAATTCCTCGCGCAGATCCTCGATCCGGATATCCTTGATCCCGGCCATCTCGGCCTTCTGGCGCGCCGGCTCGAGCTCTTCGCCCTGGCCCAGGTCCGCGGTGAAGGTCACCACTTCGCAATTATAGGTTTCCTGCAGCCATTTCAGGATGATGGAAGTATCGAGGCCGCCCGAATAGGCCAGGACGACCTTCTTGATGTCTTTTGCCATGGTGTTCACGCGTTCTTGGGGGCCGACGGGCCCGGAAATCGGGGGCACCCTATTCAGACCGGTCGGCGCGTGCAATTGTCCAAGCGCAATTTTTGCACCTGAGATGCCCAAATGACCGCCTTTGTGCCCGATGTCACCACCATCCTTACCTTTGCCATTGCCGCTTTGGCGCTGGCGATCACCCCGGGCCCGGATATGGCGCTGTTCATCTCGCGCACCATCAATCATGGGGTCGCCCACGGCTTTGCCACGGTATTGGGGGCGCTGAGCGGGATTGGCGTGCACACCATGCTGGTGGCATTCGGCATTTCGGTGCTGATCGTTGCCGCCCCGGCGCTGTTCTGGGCCCTCAAGATCGGCGGCGCGCTCTATCTGATCTATCTCGCCATCCAGGCCTTCCGCGACAGCGGCAGCCTCAATGTCGAACGCAGCGCGGAAAACCAGACCAGCCTGTGGCGTTCCTATCTGATCGGGGTCGGGATCAACCTGACCAACCCCAAGGTGCTGCTGTTCTTCATTACCTTCCTGCCCCAGTTCGTCTCGCCCGACGATCCGGCGGCTGCGGGCAAGCTGGTCTTCCTGGGGCTGGAATTTGTTATCGTGGCGGTGCCGGTGGTGATTGCCATCGTGCTAGGGGCGGAATGGCTGACGCGCGTGCTCAAGGCGCAACCCTGGGTGGCAAGGGCGCTCAACTGGTGCTTCGGCGGGGTATTCCTGGCGTTTGCCGCTACCATCCTGCTGGCCGAGGGACGCAGATAGCGCCCCGCGAGCCAGCCTCGGGACGGTCCTTAGAACGCAATCCCATCCAGGGCGTCGCGATCTTTCTTGGTCAGCCGCTCGCTCTCGCTCTTGAGCTGCCCGCAGGCGGCAAAGATGTCGCGACCCCGCGGCGTGCGCACCGGGCTGGCATAGCCGGCCTTGTTGACGATATCGGCAAAACGCTCGATGCGGGCCGAGGGCGAGGTGCCATAGTTCGAGCCCGGCCAGGGATTGAACGGGATCAGATTGATCTTGGCCGGAATGCCCGCGAGCAGGCGCACCAGCTCGCGCGCATCGGCATCGCTGTCATTGATGCCATCGAGCATGACATATTCGAAGGTGATGCGGCGGGCATTGGAGAGGCCCGGATAGTTGCGGCAGGCTTCGAGCAGCTCCTCGATCGGCCACTTCTTGTTGATCGGCACCAAGACGTCGCGCAGGTCATTATTGGTGGCGTGCAGCGAAATTGCCAGCATGACATCGATCTCGCGACCGGTCGGCTCGATAAACGGCACGACGCCCGGAGGTCGACAGAGTAATGCGACGCTTGGAAAGGCTCATGCCGTCACCGGCCGAGGCAATCAGCAGCGCCTGCTTGACGTTGTCATAGTTATAGAGCGGCTCGCCCATGCCCATCATGACGATATTGGTGATGGCGCGGCTGTCGCCGCCCGGCACCAGCCCGCCGTCATCGGGGCGTGAACCGCCGGGGAAATCGCCCAGCCGCTCGCGCGCCATCAGCACCTGCCCCAGGATTTCGCCCGCCGTGAGATTGCGCACCAGCTTTTGCGTGCCGGTGTGGCAGAACGAACAGGTCAGCGTGCAGCCAACCTGCGAGGACACACACAGCGTGCCGCGATCCTGCTCGGGGATATAGACGGTCTCCACTTCGACCGGCGGATAATTGGGATTGGCCACATCGCGAAAGCGGAACAGCCATTTGCGCGTCCCATCGCTCGAGACCTGTTCGGAGACGATTTCGGGGCGATCCAGATTGAAGGTATCGGCCAGCTTCTGGCGCACCGGCTTGGCGACATTGGTCATGCGCTCGAAATCGGTGACGCCGTTGACGTAGAGCCAGTTCCACAACTGGTTGGCCCGCATGCGGGCTTCCTTATCGCGGGCAATGCCGGCATCGGTCAGGGCTTCCGCCAGGAGCGGCTTGCTCAGACCGATCAGCGACGGCCGGCTAGTCACCGCGGGGCGAATAGCGGTCGAATGGTCGAGATTAAGCGCAATGCTCATTGGCAGGGGTTCCGGAAACTGCGGGATTGGCGCGGCCAATACCACATGGGCGCTGTTTACGCAAAGTCACTGGCCTGTGAGGCAGCCATGCAGCCGACGCGCAAAGCCCGCTCAGCAGGTGGTGCCGATGGCCTGTTGGGCGGCGGTCGCACCGGACAGCGAGTAGTTCTGCGTGACCTTGATACCGGCGGCCGTGGTGCCGGTGACCGTCAGCGACGAGCCTGCCCGGATGGCGCTGGCCAAGGCATCGGCCTGGGTGGAATTGTCCAGCCAGGCGGCATCGTTCTGGGTGAACAGGTTAAAGCTCTGCCCGCCCACGCTCACCGTCGCCAGGCTATCGGGCTGGAAGGTGAAACCGGCGACCAGGTTGAACTCGCGCACGATGTTCTCGCCCGGACGATTGGTAATGTAGAGATAGGCCTGGGTGTAGCCGTCCGGCGTGGGGGTGACGCTGTCCGGCTTGGTCATTGCAAAGCACACCGCTCCACCGCCATCGCTTGCCGCAGTAGCTGGACCAGGCGCGGTGCTCACCCAACAGCTTGACCTGCTGTGCGCTGGCGGCGGTGGTCAGGGCAAGGGTCGCGAGCAGCGCAATTGCTGCAACAGACTTGGTCATGAGACGGGCCTTCTAGCAAAGACAGCGGGCGACGGACAATCTGTCCATCGCCCAGTTAGGGGGGATTGCCCCAGGCGGGCAACCCAAAAACGATTATTTGCAGGCAGCGTCGATCGCGTTGATCGCCGCCGTGGCGCCGCTGAGCGAATAGGTATCGGTCGTATTGGTGCCGCGCTGGCTCGTACCCCGTACGGACAGGGAGCTGCCGGCCTTGAACGCCTGCACGAAGCCGCTTTCATCGCCTGTCGAAGCGAGCCAGGCAGCCGAGCCTTCGGTGACCATCGGATAGGACTTGCCATCAATGCTGGCGCTGGCATTGGCCGCAGTGGTGTTGAAGGGGTAACCGATAATGGTCTGCACTTCATTCTTGGTACCCATGCCCTTGCGGTGGATAATCATGAAGTGGATGGGATCGCGATTGGCCCCGGCGGGCTCGCTTTTCTGGGGCGTGGCCGAAACATAGCAGATCACTCCGCTTGAATCCGCAGCCTGCCAGGCGGTCCAGGCATTGAACGTTCCGAGTTCCTTGGCCTGCTGCGCCGAAGCGGCAGAAGTCAGGGCCATGATAGCGCCGACCGCGAGCCCGAGTACAAGGCCACCGGTTTTCGTCGTCATCGCTGAATATTCCTCTTCTTGTGGTTCATATCGGAGGGCTACCCCGCTAGCTTGCCCCTAATATGGTTACCAAGGCGTCAAGCGCCGCCGCACTGGACTGTATTTGCATCAAATGCGGACCAATCGCGGCGGCAATTTGGCGGGGTGCATTACCTGGCGTGGGGTTTGCGCCGCGACGGTTAACATTCAACTAACAAAGTCGTGTCCCGTCGCCGCCAGTGGATAGCTCTGTTCCACCACATAGGGGCCACCCCCCACCGAATCCCGGCTCGAATAGAGCACGAAATGGCTCACCGGGATGTCCAGGGGCTCGAACCGTCCGGCCTCGCTGATGAAGCGGGCCACATCCAGCGCGCTGGTGCCGCGCAGCCGCGCCAGGGTGACATGGGGCACGAACTTGCGTCCCTCGGGCGGCACCCCGGCCAGCTGCAAAATCCGCTCCTGGGCCGCCTGGAGGCGCATAAGTGCCTCGCTGGGCTCAATTCCGGCGTAGAGAGCTGCGCGGTTTGTCGCCGCCGAAGCTGGCCAGATGGGTCACCCGGATGGAGAACCGCAGGGAACTCGCCAAGCGGTCGAGGCTTTCGGCCACCTCATTGGCGACGTGGTGATCGACGTCACCGATAAAGCGCAGGGTGATGTGGTAGTTCTCGGCCTCCACCCAACGGGCGCCATACAGACCACCGCGCTTGAGGGAAAGTGCGAAGCCGACATCCTCCGGGAGTTCGAGTCCGGTAAACAGTCGGGGCATGTGGCCCTCCTCTTGATGTGGGGATCAACACGCGATTCGATTATCAGCCTAGCATAGCGTGCCATGACGGCCAGCCGAATCGTCGCAAGGCCTGGATCAAGTCTTGTAAACGACTGATCGTACATCCATATTGTCACCCAAGTGGAGTACCAAAGCCCACCAGCGGACAACCGCTTTCTAACAGGCAAAAGGAAACCGACTATGGCTGAATTCGACCATCAGGACCCTCGGTGCGCGGGCCGGCTCGGCCGTAGACATCGACGAGGGCCTGCGCAGCTACATGCTGCGTGTTTACAACTATATGGGCATTGGCCTGGTGGTGACGGGCCTGGCGGCCTGGTTTGCCGCGACCGCTGCCATCACCACCAATCCTGACGCCGCTGTTGGCCAGCTGGCCAATGGCGAATATGTGACCCAGTGGGGCTACCTGCTGTTTGCCAGCCCGCTGCAGTGGGTCGTGATGCTGGCACCGCTGGCCTTCGTGCTGGTGCTCAGCTTCGGCATCAACAAGCTCTCGGTCCCTGCCGCACAGGCGACCTTCTGGGGCTTCTCGGCCATTATGGGCCTGTCGCTGAGCTCGATCTTCCTGGTCTATACCGACGCATCCATCGCCAAGGTGTTCTTCATCACCGCGGCCACTTTTGGTGCCATGAGCCTTTACGGCTACACCACCAAGCGTGACCTGACGCAGATGGGTTCGTTCCTGATGATGGGGCTGATCGGGCTGATCATCGCCTCGCTCGTCAACATCTTCATGCAGTCCTCGATGCTCGAGTTTGCGATATCGGCCATTGGCGTGCTGATCTTTGTAGGCCTGACCGCCTACGATACCCAGAAGATCAAGGAGAACTACTCCGAGGGCTACGGGGCCGACGTGCTGGCCAAGAACGCCATCATGGGCGCGCTGAGCCTCTATCTCGACTTCATCAACCTGTTCATGATGCTGCTCCGCCTGTTCGGCAATCGCGAGTAAGCATTGCTTACCGGAAGCGCTTTCCGGAAATGATTGGACGATAATCGGGACCGCAGTCTACAAGGACTGCGGTCTTTTTGTATGCCGAGTCCTGAGCATGACGCAGCCCCTTCTGCGGGAATTTCGCTGGTCCGATATCCCGGCCATCACGCAGATCTATCGGCACTATGTCGATCATTCCGACGTGACCTTCGATACGGAGCCACCCAGTGAAGCCGCGATGGCGGAAAAATTTGCGCACCTGATGACCCTGGGGCATCCGCTGGTCGTGGCCGAAGTGGATGGGCAGGCTGTCGGCTATGCCTATGCCTCGTTTTATCGACCGCGGGCCGCGTACCGGTTCACCTGCGAAGATTCGATCTACCTGCATCCCGCGGCCACGGGCCAGGGGCTGGGCAAGGTGCTGCTGCGTGACCTGCTGGAGCGCTCGAAAGCGGCGGGCTTCCAGCAGATGCTGGCGGTGATTACCGCCGGGACCGCCAACTCGATCGGGCTGCACGAACAATTCGGCTTTCGCCAGGTCGGGCAGCTGTCAGCGGTCGGCTACAAGTTCGACCGCTGGCTCGACGTGGTGCATCTGCAGCGGGCTCTGTAATCAGACCAGGACGAGATGCGGGTCGAGCACGCGCAGGACCTGACCCAGCTCGTGGCCGCGCCGCAAGATGCGGCCATCCTGGCTGGTCACCGAATACTGCCCTTGCCGGTTGCGCAGCTTGGGCAGCTTCTCGATGATGTAGAGCGGTCGCTCGGAAACGCGGGCATAGATGGAGAACATGGCGCGGTCGCGCAGGAAATCCATGGCGTAGTCCCGCCACTCGCCTGCCGACACCTTGCGCCCGTAGACATTGAGGATGGTCGCCAGCTCGCGGCGGTCGAACGCCACCATGGCGATCGCCGCGTTGATGCTGGCGGTATTGGAATGCACCAGCGCCAGAGTATTGGGCTTGTCTGCCGGGGGACGTGTCTGCACCGGACTACTCAACTCCAAACATCAGCCCGCATGATCGCGGCATTAGGGCAGCGAGGCAAGCGCAAAAGTCGGCTCCATGGGCCGGATGCAAATACCCCAATTCGGACACAGTTTTTCCCTTAAGGCGCCAGATTGCGCCAGCAGGGTATGTCCATTGCCTCCAGTGGCTGGCATCCGGGTTCACCGAGCCCCCAAACCTTGAAGTCCGGGTGCCAGCCGCCTCCCTTTATTTGGGTTGACCAGTCAGAACTTTCGCCCGTCCTTGTCGCAAGGGCGGGTTTTTTACGCGCTATTGCTCATAGGCCGCGGCGCCCAGGATGGGACCGGGCAGGCCCTGGCGTTCCTGCTGGACGATGACGGCGATACCGGTGTCGGCACCGTCCAGGATTTCAGAGATGGGAAGCTTCAAGTTGGCCCCGGTGGCGCCTTCCCACATGCCCAGCACCTGACGGCCGGTGACCACCTGCGTATAGGCGATGGATTTGCCGGCATTGTCGCCGCGATCGATTTCGACCTCGGTGCGCCCCAGATAGGTCACCAGCCACACGGTGGCATCATCGAGGCTGGTATTGGCGGGAATGGTGACCTTGAGCATGCCGCCATCGCGCACGAGATGCACCGACAAGGGCAGGCTTGCCTGATCGACGGCCTGGTGCACGTCGTAACGACGGGAGCCCACCACCGCCTTGGCGCCGTTGACCACCATTTGCGGGGTATAGATCCGCGACGAGCCCCAGCTTTCCGCATAAGCCCGCTGGCGATCGGAATAGGAGGAATGACCCAGCGTGTCCTTCCAGCCCACATAGTCCCAATAGTCGACGTGATAGGCCAGCGCCACCACGTCCGGGCTCTCGGACAGGCTGGTGAGCAGGGCATCGGCGGGCGGGCAGGAGGAGCAGCCCTGACTGGTGAACAGCTCGACGACCGCCTTGGGCTTGTCTCGCACCTCGTCGGCGGCAACAGGAACCCCAAGGGCCGCAAACGCAACAAGCCCGCAAATGCTGAAGGATAGATATCGGATCATGGGCAAAGTTGTAGGCTGCGGACGGCGACAATCGCCAGTCAAAAGAGGGTGAGACGATTTTTCCCGGGGCAAACACTGATCCACATGAAAAAACGGCGGCCCAAGGGCCGCCATTGTCAGGTTCCCGATGAGGAGTTACGCGGCCACGAGGCTGCGCAGCACGTATTGCAGGATGCCGCCGTTCTTGTAGTAGTCGAGCTCGTTGGCGGTATCGATGCGGCACAGCGTTTCGACGTTAAGCACGCTGCCATCGGCGCGGGTGATCCGCACGGTGACCATGGCGCGCGGGGTAATGGCGGTGACGCCATCGATATCGATGCTCTCGGTGCCGTCCAGTTCCAGGCTCTGCCAGCTCTCGCCATCCTTGAACTGCAGCGGGATGACGCCCATGCCGACGAGGTTCGAGCGGTGGATGCGCTCGAACGACTGAGCAATCACGGCGCGCACGCCGAGCAGATTGGTGCCCTTGGCCGCCCAGTCACGCGACGAGCCGGTGCCGTATTCCTTGCCGGCAAAGATCACCAGCGGCACGCCAGCGGCCTGATAGGCCATGGCAGCATCATAGATGGGCATCTGCGAGCCGTCCGGGCCCTTGGTGTAACCACCTTCGACGCCATCCAGCATCTGGTTCTTGATGCGGATATTGGCAAAGGTACCGCGCATCATCACTTCATGGTTGCCGCGACGGGCGCCATAGGAGTTGAAATCGCGCGGCGCGACCTGATGGGCCTCAAGATATTTGCCAGCCGGGGTGGTCGCCTTGAACGAACCAGCGGGGGAGATGTGGTCGGTGGTGATAGAATCAAGGAACAGCGCCAGCACCTTGGCCTTTTCGACATTGGTGATGGGCTTGGGCTCCATCGACATGCCCTCGAAATAGGGCGGGTTCTGCACATAGGTGGAGCTGGAGTTCCAGCGATAGGTTTCCCCACCATCGACGGCGATGGCCTGCCAGTTTTCGTCACCCTTGAAGACGTCGGAATAACGGCTGCGGAACATCTCGGCCGTCACGTGCGTGCGCACGATCTCGGCGATCTCGTGATTGGTGGGCCAGATGTCCTTGAGATAGACGGGCTGGCCGTTGGAGCCGGTGCCGATCGCATCCTTGGTGATGTCGACATTGAGCGAACCGGCAATGGCATAGGCCACAACCAGTGGCGGGGAGGCCAGGAAGTTGGCCTTCACGTCCGGATTGACGCGACCTTCAAAGTTGCGGTTGCCCGACAGCACCGAAGCGGCCACCAGATCCCCGGCCTGCACGGCCTTGGAAATCTCGACCGGCAGCGGGCCGGAGTTGCCGATGCAGGTGGTGCAGCCGTAACCCACGAGGTTGAAACCGAGCGCATCGAGATCTGCCTGCAGGCCAGCCGAGGTCAGGTAGTCGGTGACGACCTGCGAGCCGGGAGCCAGCGAGGTCTTGACCCATGGCTTGGAATTGAGGCCCAGAGCGCGCGCCTTGCGCGCCACCAGACCCGCGGCCACCAGCACGGACGGGTTGGAGGTGTTGGTGCACGAGGTGATGGCGGCGATCACCACGTCGCCATGGGTGATGGAATAATCCGCGCCTTCGACCGCGATCTGCGGCGAATCGGTCTTGCCAAATTCCTTGGGCAGGGCCTCGGCGAACTTGGTGGTGGCGGCATCGAGCGCGATACGATCCTGCGGGCGCTTGGGGCCCGAGATCGAAGGCACAACGCTCGACAGATCGAGCTCGAGCGTCGAGGTGAACACCGGATCGGCCGAATCGGTTTCGCGGAACATGCCCTGGGCCTTGGAATAAGCCTCAACCAGCGCCACGCGCTGCGGATCGCGGCCCGAGGTGGTCAGGTACTTCAGCGTATCGGCATCCACCGGGAAATAGCCGCAGGTGGCGCCATATTCGGGGGCCATATTGGCAATGGTCGCCTGATCTTCGAGCGACAGGTAGTCGAGGCCGGGGCCGTAAAATTCCACGAACTTGCCGACCACGCCCTTCTTGCGCAGCATCTCGGTGACGGTCAGCACCAGATCGGTAGCGGTAATGCCCTCGTTGATCTTGCCGGTGAGCTTGAAGCCGACGACTTCGGGGATCAGCATGGTGATCGGCTGACCGAGCATGGCGGCTTCCGCCTCGATGCCGCCCACGCCCCAGCCCAGAACGGCCAGGCCGTTGACCATGGTGGTGTGGGAGTCGGTGCCGACCAGCGTATCGGGGTAGGCAACGGTTTCGCCGTTCTCGTCCTTGGTCCAGACCGTCTGGGCCAGATATTCAAGGTTCACCTGGTGGCAGATGCCGGTGCCGGGGGGCACAACGCGGAAATTGTCAAAGGCCGACTGGCCCCAGCGCAGGAACTCATAGCGCTCGCCATTACGCTCATATTCGAGCTCGACGTTTTGCCCGAAGGACAGGGCCGTGCCGAAGCTGTCGACCATCACCGAGTGATCGATGACCAGATCGACGGGGACCAGCGGATTGATCTTCTGAGGATCGGCGCCGAGCTTGGCGGTCGCATCGCGCATGGCAGCCAGATCGACCACGGCGGGAACGCCAGTGAAGTCCTGCATCAGCACGCGGGCCGGCCGGTAGGAGATTTCGTGATCGGACGTGCGGGTCTTCATCCACTCAGCGACGGCCTCGATATCGGCCTTGGTGACGGTGCGGTTGTCCTCAAAGCGCAACAGGTTCTCGAGCACCACCTTCATGGAGTGGGGCAGGCCCGAAACGCCCGCGAGACCATTCTTCTCGGCTTCGGCGATGGAATAATAGGTATAGGTCTTGTCGCCGACCGTCAGGGTCGATTTGGACTTAAAACTGTCTACTGAGGTCACGATGTCCGCCCTGTCATTTTAGATGTTGTGGCAGGTGCGCGGCTGGGGAACCTTCCCAAAACTGCGCAAAGCGCTGCCTTTGCTGGAATGACTCCAATCTAGAACGTTTTATAGAGAAAGACGAATAGGCTTGCCAGCCTGACCAATGGTTCAATACGAGATGGGGTCATGACCGATCGGCAAGTCTTTTCTCCCATTGCGCTGCATACCCAGGCCCTCGCCTGCGGGCGTGGCGGCATGACCTTGTGTTCAAACCTCAATATCTCGGTGGCGGGCGGGCAATGCCTGCTGCTGCGGGGGCCCAATGGCACCGGCAAGACCACGCTGCTGCTCACTTTGGCCGGTGTCGTAGCGCCGATGGCGGGCACCATGAGCTTTGCCAATGCGGCTGATTCCGAGGTCGGCCCGATCCTGCATCACTGCGGCCATCGCAATGCCATCAAGGCGCGGCTCACCGTTTTGGAGAACCTGCGCTATTGGGCCGCAGTCAATGGCTCCAGCGGCCGCCCGGCCGAGCAAGCTCTCGATGAGGTGGGTCTGGGTCGCCTGGCCGAGCTCGATGCCGGCTATCTGTCGGCCGGCCAGTCGCGCCGCCTGGCCCTGGCCCGGCTGCTGGTCAGCGAGCGGCCGATCTGGCTGATGGATGAGCCGACGGCAGCACTGGACGTGGAAGGCCATCAATTGGTGTCGCGGCTGCTTGATGCCCATCTCGACATGGGCGGCCTGGCCATCGTCGCGACCCATGACCGGATCACCCTGAGCGACCCGGCGCGCCTGCTGGCGCTGGATTTGGGAGAGCATGCATGAGGGCGTTCATGGCAGTCCTGCAGCGCGAATTGCTGCTGGCGCGGCGCGGCGGCGGCGACACGCTGACGCTGGTGCTGTTTTTTGTCATCGTCGGCGCCATCGTGCCGTTCGCCGTGGGTCCCGATACCGAATTGCTCGGCACCATCGCCCCCGGGGTCGTGTGGATCGCAGCGTTCCTCGCCATGCTGTTGGGGCTAGACCGTTTGTTCCGTCCCGATGCCGAGGACGGCTCGCTCATCCTGTTGTTGCAGGCCGATATCCCGCTGGCAGCCATTGTTGCCGCGAAAGTGATCGCGCATTGGCTGCTCTCGGCGCTGCCATTGATCATTGCAACGCCCATTTTGGCAGTGTTGCTGGCCATGGAGCTGGAGATATTTTGGCGGACCGTCATCTCTTTGCTGCTCGGCACCCCTGCCCTGGCGGCATTTGGCGCAGTGGGCGCTGCGGTGACCGTTGCTATCCGGCGCGGCGGACTGATCGCGCCGATCCTGATCGCGCCACTTGTCGATTCCGGTGCTGATTTTCGGCGTCGGCAGCATTACCAATGCACAATCGAGCGCGGCGACGCTCTTTCTTGCGGCACTTAGCCTCATCGCCGTAGCGCTATCACCCTTTGCTGCTGCCCTTGCGATAACCTCCGGGGAAGATTAGAGCCATATTCTCATGAGCACAGACACCGCACCCAAGCAATCCTGGTGGACCCGCATCGCGCATCCGGGTCAATTCGTGGCCTGGTCCAGGCATTTGCTGTGGCCGCTGACCATCCTGACGCTGGTCCTGATGTTGACCGGCCTGTGGTTTGCGATCTTCAATTCGCCCGAAGACTACCAGATGGGCGACACGGTGCGGATCATGTATGTGCATGTTCCCAGCGCCTGGCTCAGCCAGTTCACCTATGTGCTGATGTCCGCATCCGCCATCGGAACGCTGGTCTGGCGCCATCCCCTGGCCGACGTCTCGATGAAGGCCGCGGCCCCGCTGGGCGCGCTGTTCACCGTTCTGGCGCTGGTGACCGGCTCGCTGTGGGGACGCCCGACCTGGGGCACGTTCTGGGAATGGGACGGCCGGATGACCTCCACCCTCGTGCTGCTGTTCATCTATCTTGGCATCATCGCGCTGTGGCGGGCCTTTGACGATCAGCTGCGCGGCGCGCGGGTGATTGCGGTGTTTACCCTCGTGGGTGCCGTCAACATTCCCATCATCAAGTTTTCGGTGGACTGGTGGAGCACGCTGCACCAGCCTGCCAGCGTGTTCCGGCTCGATGGTCCGACCATGCCCGGCTCGATCCTGACGCCGCTGTTCATCATGTTCTTCGCGTTTACATTCCTGCTGATGACCTTGCAGCTCAAGGCGATGCACACGGAAATCCAGCGCCGGCGCCTCGCTAATCTGCAACGCCAGGCTGCGATGGAGGCCCGCTCATGATCGACCTTGGCCCCCACGCCATCTTCATCGTGCTGTCCTACCTCATCGTCTTTGGCGCCATTGGCGGCGTTATTGCCTGGACGCTTTACGATGCGCGCCGCACCGCCAGAAAGCTGGCAGACCTTGAAGCCCGCGGCATTCGCCGCCGTTCGGCAGGCGCGCCCAAGTGATGCGCTATGTGCTGTTCGGGCTGCCGTTGCTGGCACTGGTCGCATTGGTGGCGATTTTTGCCAGCTCGATGGATCGCGATCCCAATCTGATCCGCTCGGTGCTGATCAACAAGCCGGCGCCAAACATCAGCCTGCCCGCCGTTGCCGATCTGGGCGTTCCCGGCTTTGACGCCGAGAGCCTCAAGGGCGAAGTGACCGTGGTCAACGTCTTTGCCAGCTGGTGCATTCCCTGCCGGGAGGAACATCCGCTGCTCGAAGCCGTAAAGGCCGTGGCCGATGTGCGCCTGTTCGGGATCAATCAGTCGGATGCGCCTGAAAACGCCCGGAAGTTCCTGGCCGAGCTGGGCAATCCCTATGCTGCGGTTGGCGCAGATCGCGACCGCCGCGCCTCGATCGATTGGGGTGTGTATGGCGTTCCGGAGACCTTTGTGGTCAACGCGCAGGGCATCATCACCTTCAAGCATGTGGGACCGCTGACCCAGCAATCGGTGCAGACCCAGTTGCTGCCGGCGATCGAACAGGCGCGCAAGGGTACGCCAGCGGTCTAGAAGTCGCTGGTAATGCCCTTGATTTCCCAATCTCCATAACGGCCAGGCTCAAGCCCGCCACGCCCGCCCAGTTCCTTTGGTGCGAAGGCCCCCTTGGCATCGATCTCGCGACGCCGGGCTTCGGCTTCCGCCAGAGCCCGCTGCGCTGCCGCGGTCAGGGGCGGTCGCGGCAAATCTTGTGGCGGGTCGGTTTTTTCGGTCATGCTCGGTCCCTGTTCGGAAAATGGTTCCCGCGCTTGCATGGAACCACCGTCGACCCAACATAATTGCTCAATGACGCGAACCCAAGGGCTACTGATGTACAATACGCTGCGCACCACCGTCCTGCTGGCTGGCCTGACGGCCCTGTTCATGGCTGTCGGCTATGTCATCGGCGGCACATCCGGCATGGTGATCGCCTTCCTGTTTGCCGCCGCCACCAATGTGTTCAGCTACTGGAACTCGGACAAGATGGTGCTGCGCATGCAAAACGCGGTGCCCATCGAGCGCTCCCGCGTGCCCCAGCTTTACGACATGGTGGATGTGCTCTCGCAACGAGCGGGCCTGCCGACCCCGGCGGTCTATCTGATCCAGTCCGACCAGCCCAACGCCTTCGCGACCGGCCGCAATCCGCAAAATGCGGCGGTGGCGGTGTCCTCAGGGCTGTTGCAACAGCTTGAGACGCGGGAAGTCGCCGCGGTGGTGGCGCACGAACTCGCCCATATCCGCAATCGCGACACCCTGACCATGACCATCACTGCCACGTTTGCGGGTGCAATCTCTGCCCTCGCCCAGTTCGGGCTGTTTTTTGGTGGCGGCAATAATAATCGCGACAATCCGCTGGGGGGCATGGGGACGCTGCTGATGGTGTTTCTGGCACCGGTGGCGGCGATGCTGGTACAGATGGCCGTCAGTCGCACGCGGGAGTACGAGGCGGACCGGCATGGCGCGGAAATCTCCGGGGACCCGCTGGCCCTGGCCTCGGCGCTGGAGAAGATCGCGGCCTTTGCGTCGCGGCAGGTCAATGTCGCAGCCGAACGCAATCCGGCGATGGCGCACATGTACATCATCAATCCCCTGTCGGGGCGGCGCATGGATAATCTGTTTTCCACCCATCCCGACACCGCAAACCGCATTCAAGCACTACGCGCGCTTGCGGCGGAGCAGCAGGTGAACGATAACGGGTATCGGCCTCAGCCTCGCACTGCTTCGTCCCCCAAGGGTCGTGAAGGCGGCGGCGGCTGGCGCGTGCCGACTGTCGGACGCACCGATAGTGATGACGGACAACGCGGTCCCTGGGGATAGAATTCAAGCGTGGCTAACAAGACTGAACCGGCGGGGCTCAAGCTCCGTCTCGTTGCCGCCCAGCGGCTTCAAGCAGTACTGGCGGGCGACAATTTTGCACCGCTGACAGCAACGGAGCTGGCAGATGGGCGAGACCGTGCCCTCGCCAACCGGCTGATCACCACCGCCTTGCGCCGGCAGGGCCAACTCAATTTCATCGTTCACGCGCTGCTCGACAAGGGCATGCCGGCCAAGTCCGGCAGCTTTGAAGCGGTGTTGCGGCTGTCGCTGGCGCAACTGGTGTTCCTGCCCGATCTGGGCGCCCATAGCGCGCTGTTCCTGGCCGTCGAAGCGGTCAAGCGCGACCCCAAGGCGCGGCATCTGGCCGGGCTGATGAACGCGGTATTGCGCAATGCGCAGGCCAATTCGGCCAAGTTCGGCCTGCTCAGCGACGATCTGCTGATCCCCGATACGTTCGGGGACACCTGGCTCGAGGCCTATGGCGAAACCGCCATCGACCAGTTTTCGGATGCGTTGCTGGCCGGGGCGCCGCTCGATCTCACGCTCAAGGACAATGATGGCGACCTGATCGATGCATTGGGGGCCGAACCGGTCATGGCCGACACGGTGCGCATCGAGACGCGCGATCGCCCGGTCGAGGCGATGCCTGGATTTGCCGAAGGGCGCTGGTGGGTGCAAGACGCTGCCTCGGCCATTCCGGCGCGCCTGCTCAACCTGCCTAGCGGCGCGCGCGTGCTTGATCTGTGCGCAGCGCCGGGCGGCAAGACCGCCCAGCTGGTCAAGGCCGGCTATCAGGTGACGGCACTCGACAATGATGCGCGGCGCATGGAGCGGCTCACGGAAAACATGACCCGCCTGGGTTATGCCGCCGAGACAATCGTCGGCGACGCCGGCAATTTCGTCGCCGTCGAGCCGTATCAGGGCGTGGTCCTTGATGCTCCATGCTCGGCCACCGGCACGTTCCGCCGCCATCCGGAGGTGATCTGGCGCCGCTCATCGGGCGATGTGGCTGGCCGCGTTCGCCTGCAACGCGCGCTGTTGACCAATGCCGTACGCTGCGTTGAAGCTGGTGGGGTGCTGATTTATTGCGTGTGCTCCCTGGAACCAGCAGAGGGCGAACACCAGGTGGATTGGGTACAGGAGCATGTGCCCGAGCTGGAACTGGTGCCGATTACGGCCGCAGAGTTGCCAGGACTGGGTGAGGCTGTTAGCGCCGGAGGCCTGGTGCGGACCCATCCGGGAATGTCACCAGGGGGCCGGGATGGCGGCATGGACGGGTTTTTCATTGCCCGTTTTCGTCGCCGCTGAGGATTGGAAGAGACCTGTG
Source organism: uncultured Alphaproteobacteria bacterium (assembly GCA_963699295.1). Lineage (GTDB taxonomy): Bacteria > Pseudomonadota > Alphaproteobacteria > Rhizobiales > Devosiaceae > Devosia. The sequence continues at coordinate 2,861,964 of OY969432.1, read as the reverse complement.
GGGGAGAGCGCCGAAAAGGAACTGGGCGGTTGATAGATAGAACAAGCGCGACCCTGGCTGAAGCCGTGTGGCTGAGCGCGGTGCATCACCCATGGTGAACCGCGCCGGACACAGCGTGCGCCGGATCGTGTATGGATTGGCCGATACGCTGGTCACGCTGCCCATCACGGCCTGGACGTGGCGCGGCATGGCCGAAGACGCATTCGCCGGCGATCTGGACGAGTTTCGTCCTTCTGATCGTGAAACCGTGCGCGACATGATGGCGGGGCGCTATCTGCTCGCTTCCAAGCTGGTTGAAACCGGCGGGGCTTCTCCCTTCGGCATCGATGTCGATCACGAGGACTGGTGGTTGAACCTGCACGGTTTTGCCTGGTTGCGACATTTTCGTGATGTGCGCGACCGGGGGGAACGGCGCTTCGCCCGGACCCTGGTCTTGGACTGGATCGGGCGGGAAAGCCGGTTCGAGCGCGACACCTGGGCCACCACCCTGACCGCACAGCGCGTGCTCAACTGGCTGCGGCATCTGTCGCTGTTGCTCGACGGGGCGACCCCCGAGCAGGCCAAGACCATCCAGCGCGTGCTGGGCGCACAAATCCAGAGCCTGAAAGTGCGCGCCCCGCTGGCGAGCGATCCCGGTGACGCACTGTTTGCCGCCATCGCGCTGCTGGGCGCAGAATATTGCGAGCAGGGCGACCAGACCAATGTGCTGCGCCGGGTCGAGCGGCTCAACGCGTTGCTGGCGACCCAGATCGATGCGGACGGACTGCATCGCTCGCGCAATGCCAAACTGCAGCTGCATTTGCTGGTGGAGCTGGTGACGATCCGCCGGGTGGCCGCCGCGGTCAAATCCGAGGCGGCGCACGAGCTGGCAGCCCAGATCGACCGTATGCACGAAAGCCTCGATAGCCTGACGCTGTCCAGTGGCGAGCCCGGCTATTTCAACGGTTGCGGACACCTGCCCCATGACGTGCTGATCGCCATTCAGGCCAATGGCCCGAGCCGGCGGCGGCGGTCGATGTTGCTGGGTGGTTACGGCATATTGCGGGACGGCGACGCGGTGGTGATTGCCGACAGCGGATTTCGTCCTCCCCCGGGCCTTGGCGAAGAACTGCACGCCAGTGCGCTGGCCATGGAGTTTTCCCATGGCAGCGAGCTGATCTTTGGTAGTTGCGGGCCGGCACCGGCCGATCTGCCCGAGAGCATCGCCCTGTTCCGTCAGGGTGTTGCCCATTCAGCGCCCACCATCGACGCCGAAGACGCCATCAGCGCGACCGATCAGCGCATGATGCTGGACGCCAATGATCATTTGCTGACGTTGACTACGGGCGGTTACACCAAACGCTTTGGCGCAGAAATCGAGCGCAGGATTACGCTTTTATCGGGAGGTACAACCCTGGTCGGGCAGGACCGGATCATCGCCAAGGGCACGCCCTCGGGGCTGTTGGCGGTGCGGTTTCATCTTGCCCCCGGCGTAATTGTGCGGCGCAATGGCGAGGAGGGTATCGTGCGGCTGGTGTTGCCCAGCGGGGCGGTGTGGAGCTTCCTGTGGGAAGGCGCAGATTTCCGTGACGAGGAAAGCGTGCGCCAGTCAGCCCATGTCGGCCTGCACAAGACCCGTCAGCTGGTGCTGGAAGCCGACGTCACCGCGACCACCGACATCGCCTGGATCTTTACCCTCGAGCAGCAATAGCCGGGTTGGCGCGGCGGCGGCTTCGTGATAGCCAGCGCCCATATTCCACATCACAAGCGAGATATCCTCATGGGCAAGACGGTCAAGGTCGGGCGAGCGCTGCTTTCGGTATTTGACAAGTCCGGCATGGCCGAATTTGCCAAGGGACTGGCCGATGCCGGGGTGGAGCTGGTTTCGACCGGTGGTACCCACAAGCTGATCAAGGACGCGGGCCTGCCGGTGCGGGAGATCTCCGAGCTCACCGGCTTTCCCGAAATGATGGATGGCCGCGTCAAGACACTGCACCCCAAGGTGCATGGGGGCCTGCTGGCGGTGCGCGACAAGGCCGACCACGCCGCATCGATGAGCGAGCATGAAATCGGCGCCATCGACCTGGTAGCGGTCAATCTCTACCCCTTCGAGAAAACTGTCGCCTCCGGCGCCGGTTATGACGACATCATCGAAAACATCGATATCGGCGGTCCGGCCATGGTGCGTTCCGCGGCCAAGAACCACGCTTATGTGACGGTGGTGGTGGACCCGGCCGATTATCCCGCCATTCTCGAGGCTATCCGCACCACAGGCGGCGTGCCCTACGAACTGCGCCAGCGGCTGGCCGCCAAGGCCTATGCCCGCACCGCAGCCTATGACAGCGCCATTTCGAGCTGGTTTGCCCGGGAAATCGACTATCCCGAGGTGAATTACCGCAGTTTTGCCGGCACCTTGCGCGAAGTCATGCGCTATGGCGAAAACCCGCACCAGTGGGCAGCGTTTTACGCCAATGGCGATGATCGCGCCGGCGTTGCCACCGCCAGCCAGGTGCAGGGCAAGACCCTGAGCTACAACAATATCAACGACACCGACGCAGCGTTCGAACTGGTCAGCGAATTTGACCCGGCCGAGCGGGCCGCCGTTGCCATCATCAAGCATGCCAATCCCTGTGGCGTGGCCGTCGCCGACGACCTGGTCAGCGCCTATCACAATGCGCTGCGCACCGACCCGGTCTCGGCTTTTGGCGGCATCGTTGCCACCAACCGCGAGATCGATGCGGCCACTGCGACCGAGATCGTCAAGGTCTTCACCGAGGTGATCGTTGCGCCTTCGGCAACACCGGAAGCCCAGGACATCATCGCGGCAAAGAAGAACTTGCGGCTGCTGCTGACGGGCGGCGTTGCCGATCCGAAGGCCGCAGGCCTGATGGTCAAGTCAGTTGCCGGCGGCCTGCTAGTGCAATCGCGCGACAATCAGAACGTCGACGATTGCGACCTCAAGGTCGTGACCAAGCGCGCCCCCACCGACGCAGAACTGCGCGATCTGAAACTGGCGGCCAAGGTGGCCAAGCACGTGAAGTCCAACGCCATCGTCTACGTCAAGGACGGCGCTACCGTGGGCATCGGCGCTGGCCAGATGAGCCGCGTCGATTCGGCCCTGACCGCGCATCGCAAATCCATCGACGCGGCACAGGCGGCTGGGATCGAAGGGGCGCTGACGATCGGATCGGTTGCGGCGTCGGACGCCTTTTTCCCCTTTGCGGACGGATTGGAAGCCCTCGTGGCGGCCGGCGCGACGGCCGTGATCCAGCCAGGTGGATCAATGCGTGATGACGAAGTCATTGCCGCTGCCGATGCCGCCGGTATCGCCATGGTGATGACCGGCATGCGCCATTTCCGCCACTAGGGGAGCGCGCGGCGAAGCAGGCCGCTGACCCCGCGCCCGATCAGGATCGGGATTTCGGCCAGGCCCGGCAGAGGATCATCGGTGGCTGCCACCGCATGAACCCCGCCGGGCCTGAGCCAGGCCCAACCCGCAAAGCCAAGTCGCCTCGTGCGGTGCAACGACTGAAGCAATGACAGGGTGTTGGGGGCGCTGTGAACCCAGTGCGCCCCATAGCGCGGCGGTTTGGTCACCACCGGCGCGTGCCCGAAGGCCAGCTGAAACGCCAAGAGTGGGAAATCGCGGTCAGCTGCGCCGCCCAGCCCGATCCAGGCCCAAATCCGCGTATTGACGTCGAGCAGCTTGAGCTGGTTATCGCGGCTATCGAGCTTGAACTCCACCTCGACCAGACCATGGTAGCCGATAGCTTCAAGCAAAGCTCGGGCCGCGTCCGTCACGCGGGGCAGTTCCACCGCCTCGACGAAGGGGCTGGTACCAAACTCGGCGGGAAACTGCCGCGCGCGCCTGGCTGTCATGGAACACACTTCCCGGCCCCGGTCCCATAGGCCCGCATAGGAAAATTGCACGCGCCCATCGCCGGGGATCAGTTGCTGCACCACAAAGCCCCCGTTGCCCTGAAAGCTCGTGGCCTTGGCAAACCTGGTCTCGTAGTCGGGTTGGGTCTCGGCTTTCCAGGCCTTGGCCCGGGTCAGTGGATTGATCCGCTCGGTCGAGGCCGGTTTGATCACGACCGGGAGACTAATCTGGTCGGCTTCAGACTGCCTGGTGGTGCCATTCCAATAAACTTCCGGACAATCGATCCCCAGCCGTCCCGCAAGCGCATAGAGCTGGGTCTTGTCGTTAAGTTGCTCCAGCGCCGACCATGGCATGGTCAGGAGGGTAAAATGTTTGGCAAGAATGGCATGGTTGCGGGAGACGAATTGGACATCGATATCGCTGCTGGGGAGCAGGAGCCAGTTTTTCAGCCCCCGTGCGGCGCTATGGTCGAGCAGAGTTTGCAGGGCGTTGTCAGCATCCGGGCCTGACCATTCGACATGATGGGCGACGTAACGCGAGGCGCTTACCACCGTGCGATGCGTGCTGAAATAACAGACCGGAACGCCGCGCCGGCCAAGACTGCGGGCCACTGCCAGGCTGCCATAGACGCCGCCCAACAGAATGACCCCAAGCGGAGCAATGGCTTGCGCGTCTGAAACTTTAGAGATCATGAAGGCCTTGACCGGATTGCCGGACGAACGATGAACCCAACGGGTTCAGGCAAGATGGGATTATTATCGGGGTGCCGTAAACAATCTATGATTGAAGGACCGGTGAACGATCGTGACGCGAGCGCGGAAAGGGCGTTGAGCCTAAAGAGTTATCCGACAGACTTGCCGTACCCGTGAGTACGGTTGTGCTTGACCCTTCCGAACTTGCGGCCTAGAAACGATCCAAACTTTCCCTGCTGGAATACCACTATGACCAAGGCCCGCACGCTTTACGACAAGATCTGGGACGACCATCTGGTCCAGAACAATGAGGACGGCACGTCCTTGCTCTATATCGATCGTCACCTGGTCCACGAGGTCACCAGCCCTCAGGCGTTTGAAGGCCTGCGGATGAACAACCGCAAGGTTCGCAGCCCTGAACGCACCCTGGCCGTGGTCGATCACAACGTGCCCACCACCGACCGCAACCTGCCCAACCCGGATCCGGAAAGCGTGATCCAGATCGCGGCACTGGCCGAGAACACCCGCGAATTCGGCATCGAGTATTACGACGCCTTCGATCCTCGCCAGGGCATCGTGCACATCGTGGGTCCGGAACAGGGTTTCACCCTGCCCGGCATGACCATTGTGTGCGGCGACAGCCACACCTCGACCCACGGCGCGTTTGGCGCCCTGGCGCACGGTATCGGCACGTCGGAAGTGGAGCACGTGCTGGCGACCCAGACGCTGATCCAGCAGAAGGCCAAGAACATGCTGGTGCGCGTGGACGGCCAGTTGCCGCCCCACGTCACCGCCAAGGACATTATTCTGGCCATCATCGGCGAGATCGGCACTGCAGGCGGCAATGGCCACGTGATTGAATTCGCCGGCGAAGCCATCCGCGCGCTGTCGATGGAAGGTCGCATGACCATCTGCAACATGACGATTGAGGGCGGCGCTCGCGCTGGCCTGATTGCCCCGGACGAAACTACCTTCGAATACGTGAAGGGCCGCAACCGGGCTCCCAAGGGCGCTGCCTGGGATATGGCGCTGGACTATTGGAAGACCCTCTACACCGACGAAGGCGCCGAGTACGACAAGGTCGTCATTCTCGATGTCGCCAACCTGCCCCCGATCGTGAGCTGGGGCTCGTCGCCCGAAGACGTCATCTCGGTGCAGGGCTCGGTGCCCAATCCCGATGCCATCGAAGACGAAAACAAGCGCGCCTCCAAGTGGCGGGCCCTCGAATATATGGGCCTTCAGCCTGGTACCCCGATGACCGACATCATGATCGACCGGGTGTTCATCGGCTCCTGCACCAATGGCCGCATCGAGGATTTGCGCGCCGCCGCTGCCGTGCTCAAGGGCCACAAGATCGCGCCGACGGTCAGTGCGATGGTGGTACCCGGTTCAGGGCTGGTCAAGGAACAGGCCGAGGCCGAGGGCCTGGATGTGATCTTCAAGGAAGCCGGCGCTGAATGGCGTGAGCCGGGTTGCTCGATGTGCCTGGCGATGAACCCGGACAAGCTCAAGCCGCAGGAGCGCTGCGCGTCGACGTCGAACCGCAACTTCGAGGGACGTCAGGGCTTCAAGGGTCGCACCCATCTGGTATCTCCGGCGATGGCCGCAGCGGCTGCCGTCAAGGGCCACTTCGTCGACATCCGCGAGTGGCAATAAGCTCCAACGAATGGGGGGCGCGCTTCGCGCCCTCCCTTGACGATCTTGAGGCCTTGGCCAGTGAAGCGCTCCGCAACCTGCCGGAGCCCTTCAAATCACTGGCAGCGGACGTAACCTGCTCGGTCGCCGAATATGCTGCTGAGGAGATCCTGAACCATTTCGGGATGGATAGCCCCTTCGAACTCATGGGTCTGTTCTCGGGGGTCGGCATGACCGCAGCTGGCGCGGGTCCCTACACCGGGCAATTTCCCAACAAGGTGTTTCTCTATCGCCGCGCTATTCTGGACTATTGGGCGGAACACGACGACAACACGCTCGGTGAAGTGGTCACCCATGTGCTGATCCACGAACTGGGCCACCATTTCGGGTTTTCCGATGAGGACATGGCAGCCATCGAGGCCGCCGACGACCAGGACTAGCGGACGCCGTCGCCGTCTCGCCGGACAAATTCAAACTCCGCTTCATTGCCGCCTGATGGGTCATCTGAGACGCGGATCGCCAATTGCCCTTCGGCCAGCGCGGCAAACCATTCCTCCCAGCTCACCAGATGGAAGCCGCCGATCCGGTCCGGCCCCTCATTACCGTCGGTATTGATGGCGTGCTGACCGAAAGTGAGCTGCAGCAAGGTGCGGGTGCCGCTCCCGTCAGGCGTGTCCATCAGCATCGGATTACCGCCCCGCGCTTCCGCCCATTGACGGATTTCTTCCCGGGACGTCAGAGTTCTGGCCATGATGTTCGCTCCTACTAGCTGACTGGAAAAATAGTCGGCGGGGCGCTTGGTTCCCTCTGGCACCAAACATGCTGGCAACCAGTGAATTCCCAATTGGCGCAGGCTCTGTTAGGACAGGCGCCTTACGGCAGGATCAATAATGAACGACACGAACCGCATATTTCTGGGCCAGATCGGCGCTGCCCACGGCATCAAGGGCGCAGTGCGCATTGCAACCCACACCCAGGATCCCGAAGCCATTGGCTCCTACGGCCCATTGCTGACCGATCGCGATGGGCTGACCATCACCATCAGCAAGTTGCGTCTGCATAAGAATGTAGTCGTCGCTCACATCAAGGGCATTAGCGATCGCAATGCGGCAGAACTGCTCAATGGCGTCAGCCTGTTCATCGAACGCGACCGCCTGCCCGATCCGGAAGACGAGGACGAGTTCTACCACACCGATCTGATCGGGCTGGAAGCGCGACTGGAAACGGGCGTGATCATCGGCACGGTTATCGCGCTGCCCAATTTCGGCGCTGGTGACCTGATCGAAATCCGGGACCCCAATAGCGGCGAAACCTATCTCTATCCCTTTACCAAGGCGGTAGTGCCCGCAATCAACATCGAACAGCGCTATTTGACCATCGTGGTGCCCATCGAGGTTGAGCCCGGTGAGGAAGAACCAGATTGAGTTTTTCCGCTTCCATCATCACGCTGTTTCCCGAATTGTTTCCCGGCCCGCTCGGTGCTTCCGTGCTGGGCCGCGGACTTGCCGATGGCCTGTGGTCGCTGCACGCCACCCAATTGCGCGACTTTGCGACCGACCGCCACCGCACCGTCGATGACACACCCTCGGGTGGCGGGGCCGGCATGGTGCTCAAACCCGATATTCTGGCGCGGGCCATTGATAGCGTATCACCACCCGGCGATGGTCGGCCGCGCATCCTGATGTCCCCCCGCGGCCGGCCCTTGACGCAGGCGCGGGCGCGGGAACTGGCAGTGGGACCGGGCGCCGTGATCGTATGCGGCCGCTTCGAAGGCATCGACCAGCGCGTCATAGAAGGCCGTGGGCTCGAAGAGATCTCGATTGGGGACTATGTGCTGGCGGGGGGCGAAGTTGCCGCCATGGTGCTGCTGGAGGCCGTGGTCAGGCTGATTCCGGGTGTTCTGGGCGGGCGTTGACAGCCACGCCGATGAAAGCTTTGAAAACGGGCTTCTGGAATACCCGCAATATACCCGACCCCAGAGCTTTGAGGGGAACGACATCCCGGCGGTGCTGACGTCGGGTGACCATCGCAAGATCGCCACCTGGCGGGCCGAGCAAAGCCGGGCCCTTACCAAGCAGCGCCGTCCCGACCTGATTGCCGCGCTGGACGCACAAAAGACAGCAAAACCCTAGACTCCGGACCGGTTTTCGCCTATAGCCGCGCCATCTGTGTGGTCGGGCTAATCGGACCCGCTGCACTCCAAAGAAAAAGACGACCCTCCGTTACCAACCAAGACCGGGCGATCGGGCTGCAAGGTCCGAATAAACGCTCCATTGAAAAGATCAGAACGGATCGAAAATGGCCAATATCATCGAACAGCTCGAGGCCGAGCATGTCGCAACCCTGGCTGCCCAGCGCGACCTTCCCGAATTCAGCCATGGCGATACCGTCAAGGTGTGGGTGAAGATCCGCGAAGGCGACAAAGAGCGTCTCCAGGCCTATGAAGGCGTCGTCATCGCTCGCAGCGGTGGCGGCATCATGGAAAGCTTCACCGTGCGCAAGATTTCGTACGGCGAAGGCGTCGAGCGCGTGTTCCCGCTCTACTCGCCCAACATTGCTTCAGCATCGAAGTGCTCAAGCGCGGTAAGGTTCGTCGCGCCAAGCTCTACTACCTGCGCGATCGTCGCGGTAAGTCGGCACGTATCTTTGAATCGACCAACTCGCGCACCAAGAAGATCGAGGCCAATGAGCGCCGGCAGCCCAGGCCGCCAAGGACGCTCGTGAAGCCGAAAAGATCGCTGCAGCAGAGGCATTTGCCGCTGAGCAGGCCGCCAAGGAAGCTGAAGCCGCAGCAGCAGCTGCAGCCGCCGCCCAGGCCGCCGCAGCCGATGCAGAGCCTAAGGCCGAATAAACTTTCGCGCATTGCGTAAATTGAAGAACCCGGCTCGCAGGCCGGGTTTTTTGTTGGCACATTATGGCTTTACCCCAGTGCTGCCAGGTCCGCGATAAGGAGGCGCTCCGCTGCCCTCCTGCCCGCCGAAGATCGCTGCCCATGACCGTTTCGTTCGTCACCTGGAACATCAACTCGGTACGTCTGCGCCTGCCCATGGTGCTCGATTTTATCGCCCAGTATCAGCCGGACGTGCTGATGCTGCAGGAAATCAAATGCACCAATGACCAGTTTCCGACCAATGCATTTGCCGAGGCCGGCTATCCGCACCAGGCGGTGCACGGGCAAAAGGGCTATCACGGCGTCGCGATTGTCTCGAAGTTCCCGCTGACCGATATTTCCAGCCGGATGTTCTGTGAAATCCCCGAATCCCGGCATGTGTCGGCGCTGCTCGATTTTGGGCGCGGCCCGATGACCGTGCACAACTTCTACATCCCCGCCGGCGGCGATGAGCCGGACCCGGAGATCAACCCCAAGTTCAAGCACAAGCTCGGGTTTCTCGATGAGCTGACGAGCTGGTTTCAGGAACCGATCTTTGCCGGGAGCCATCTGATCGCCGGCGATTTCAATATCGCCCCGCATGAAAACGACGTGTGGAGCCACAAGCAATTGCTCAAGATGATCAGCCATACCCCGATCGAAACCGAGGCGCTCGATGCCATTCTGAACGGTGGCCACGGCTGGACAGATCTGATCCGCAAGCACGTGCCCTATGACCAGAAGCTCTATTCGTGGTGGAGCTATCGCGGCGCCGGACTGGGAAGCCTCCGACCGGGGCCGACGGCTCGACCATATCTGGTCAACCGCAGACGTCGCAGATCACTGCATTGGGGCCGAGATCATCAAGCCGGCGCGAGGCTGGACTGAAAAGCCATCGGACCACGTGCCGGTCATCGCCAGGTTCGCCGGGATCTAATGATCGGCGGGCTTCATCCGGCGGCGGACGGGCTCCAGAGCATCCAGATAGTGGCTGAGATCATGCTCGATGCGGGCGGCAGCCCGCTGGGCCAGCTCAGGCGACTGCTGCACCAGTTTCATGAAGGCGTGGCGGGGTACGAACAAGGTCTCGCAGTCGCTTTCGGCAGTGACCGTCAGGGCACGGGGCTTGGCCAAGATCAACGCCATGGCCGAGACGACGCTACCCGGCTCGATGACCTGATAGGATGTCGGCGCCGGGTGCTTCGGGTTGAACGGAAAGCGTGCCGCTGATCAGGACATAGGCGCCTAACGGCACATCGCCCGCCTTATAAAGTACGTCACCAGACGCGAAGCTGCGCAGATCGCCGGCAAAGGCCAGCATGCGCTGCTGCTCATCATCGCAAATATCGAAGAATTCAGCCTGGGCCAGCGCCTCGGCTGCATCGTCCCTGATCATATGCCCAACTTATCCAATAAGGCCCCACCAAACGGGGCCTTCTCATCCTATAGGGCATTTTGTTTCAGTTTGTACCGGTTTGTGGGCCCAAAATGGAGGCGAACTGCCACGTCCACGGGTTTATGGGACCAACCGGTAGCCACCGTCTTCAGTGACCAGCAGGCGCGCATTGGACGGATCGCGCTCGATCTTCTGGCGCAGCCGATAGATATGGGTTTCCAGCGTGTGCGTGGTCACGCGGTTATTGTAGCCCCACACCTCCTTGAGCAGGACGTCGCGCGTGATCGATCTTGGGCCCCTGGCGATAGAGGTACTTAAGGATCGACGTTTCCTTGTCGGTCAGCCGTACCTTGGCGCCGTCCGTTGCTTCCAGCACCTTGGCCGAAGGCTGGAAGCTGTAATGGCCGATGGTGAACACCACATCCTCGCTCTGGTCGTGCTGGCGCAGGGCGGCATTGATCCGCGCCATCAGGACCGGGAAGCGGAACGGTTTGGTCAGATAGTCATTGGCACCCGAATCAAGTCCGCGAATCTGGTCGGCATCGCTGTCATGTCCCGTCAGCATCAGGATGGGGCTGTGAAACCCTCCATCGCGCAGGATCTTGACCGCCTCGCGTCCGTCCATGTCGGGCAGGCCGACATCGAGGATCATCAGATCGACATTGTGCTCGCGGGTGGCCTTGAGCGCATCATTGGCGGTGCCTGCCTGCAGGATATCGAATTCACGCTGCGCCTCGAGCTGCTCGACCAAGGTCTGGCGCAGGTCTGCGTCGTCATCCACCAGCAGAATGCGTCGCTTAGTCATTGTTTTCTCCGGTCTTTTCGCGTCGGCCCTGCCAAGGGTCACAATATTGCGACCGGTTTTTGACCAGCCAATCACAACAGCGTTACAGCCAGAGGAACGAGCAAATGCGGCGGAAGTTGCAGCGCATTTGCAGGCAAATGCCTAATCGAGACAAATAGTCCGAGTCAGAGCGACGGACGGCTGCCGAAAAGGGCGGAGCCAACCCGGACATCGGTCGCCCCCATGGCAGATGCCGACTTCAAAATCCCCGCTCATGCCCATCGACAGCTGCTCGACGTCGGCGGCAGCAGCCAGGGCCGCCAATTGTGCGAAGTAGGGCCCAGGAGGCTGGCCATCCGGAGGAATGCACATGAGGCCAACGATATTCGAGACCATACATCGGTACGGCACCGTCGCACAAATGCAGCGACCTCATCTGGAGCGATGCCGGCCTTTTGCGGCTCACCCCCGATATTGACCTGCACGAAGCAGGGCAGTTGGCGATCAGCGCGCGCCATCTCCGCCGCCAGCGCCTGGGCCAGACGTATCCCGGTCCACTGTCTCGATCACATCGAACAAGGCCACCGCGTCGCGGGCCTTGTTGGTCTGCAACGGTCCAATCAGGTGCAAGGTCACGTCGGGATAGGCTTCCCGCAGGCCAGGCCATTTATCCTTCGCCTCCTGCACGCGATTTTCGCCAAACACTCGCTGACCGGCGCTCAGAAACGGCATGATCCCACTTGCCGGGACCGTCTTGGAGACGGCAACCAGCGTCACCGGCATTGCCGGCGCCCCAAAGCGGTTTTGGGCGGCATTGATGCGATGAGTGATGGCAGCGAGCTTGCCGCGGGCGTCGGAGTCCATGCTGTTGCCGGGTTCCTGTTGACCTTGAGGGGGATTTCTGGTGATGGTCCGGTAACCAAAATCCCCCATAAACGCAAGCCGCGCCGGTCTTTTGCGCTGCTGCGACAATTCTTGCCAAGGACGAACATAGTGAGCGGCGAACGCTACAATCCGCGTGAAATGGAACCCAAGTGGCAGAAGGTCTGGGATGATGCCCAGAGCTTTGTCACCTCCAATGATGATCCGCGCGACCCCTACTACGTCCTTGAGATGTTCCCCTATCCTTCGGGGCGCATTCACATGGGGCACGTGCGCAACTACTCGATGGGCGACGTGGTGGCACGCTATCACCGCGCCCGCGGCAAGAATGTGCTGCACCCGATGGGCTGGGACGCCTTTGGCCTGCCCGCGGAAAATGCCGCCATCGAGCGCAAGACCCATCCCGGTACCTGGACGCGGCAGAATATCGCCACCATGAAGGCGCAGCTGCAGTCGATGGGCCTGTCGATCGACTGGACCCGCGAAATCGCCACCTGCGATCCGGAATATTATCAGCACCAGCAGTCGATGTTCATCGACATGCTGGCCGCGGGCCTCGTGACGCGCAAGCAGTCCAAGGTGAATTGGGACCCGGTCGACATGACCGTGCTGGCCAATGAACAGGTGATCGACGGCGCGTGGCTGGCGTTCGGGTGCGCTGGTGGAACAGCGCGAACTCACGCAGTGGTTCTTCAAGATTTCCGACTATGCCGAAGAGCTGCTCGAGGCGCTGGACGGGCTGACGAATGGCCTGAAAAGGTGCGCACCATGCAGCGCAACTGGATCGGCAAATCCGAAGGCCTGCGGCTGCTGTTTGAGGTGGCTGCCGGGAGCCATCATCAATGACACCAGCATCGAAGTGTTCACCACCCGTCCCGATACCATTTTCGGCGCGTCCTTCCTGGCGTTGTCGCCAGATCACCCGCTGACCGCGGCGCTGGCCAGCACCAATAGCGAGATGGCCGAATTCGTGGCCGAGTGCCACCGGCACGGTACCGCCGCGGAGACGCTGGAGAAGGCCGAGAAGAAAGGCATCTTTGCCGGGTTTCACGTGAATCATCCGGTGATAGAAGGGGCCACGCTGCCGGTCTATGTCGCCAATTTCGTGCTGATGGATTATGGAACCGGCGCTGTTTTTGGTTGCCCGGCCCACGATCAGCGCGATCTGGAGTTTGCGCGCAAATACGACCTGCCGGTTATCCCGGTAGTCCTGCCGACAGGCGCGGACGCGACCAGTTTTGCAATTGTCGACGACGCCTTCACCGATGCCGGGTCGATCTATCAATTCGGGTTTCCTGGATGGCATGAGCATCGAACAGGCCAAGAAAGCCGCGGCTGAGTACTTTGCGGCGCGCACTGTCGATGGTCGGCCGCAAGGGGCCGTCGAAGTCAATTACCGTCTGCGCGACTGGGGCATTTCGCGCCAGCGCTATTGGGGCTGCCCCATCCCGGTGATCCATTGCGAGGTTTGCGGCACCCTGCCCGTGCCCAAAAAGGATCTCCCGGTGGTGCTGCCGGAAGATGTCAGCTTCGACAAGCCCGGCAATGCGCTCGACCATCACCCCACCTGGAAGCACGTGTCGTGCCCACAATGTGGTGGCGCGGCCCGCCGCGAGACCGACACGATGGACACCTTCGTTGATTCCTCGTGGTATTACACCCGCTTCACCGCGCCCCACGCCGCTACGCCGACCATTCCGGCGGTGGCCAATCGCTGGCTGCCGGTGGACCAGTATATCGGCGGCGTCGAGCACGCGATCTTGCACCTGCTCTATTCCCGCTATTTTACCCGCGCCATGAAGGCTACCGGCCACGTCGGCCTGGACGAGCCCTTCAAGGGGCTGTTCACCCAGGGCATGGTGACCCACGAAACCTACAAGTCGCCCAAGGGCGAATGGGTCTCACCGGCGGAAATCCTGCTCGACACGCAGGGTGAAACCCGCACCGCCAAACTGCTGGGCAGCGGCGAACCGGTCAGCATCGGTTCGGTCGAAAAGATGAGCAAGTCCAAGAAGAACGTCGTCGATCCCGATGAGATCGTGGCGACCTATGGTGCGGACACGGCGCGTTGGTTCATGCTTTCGGATTCTCCACCGGAGCGCGACGTCCAGTGGACCGAAGCGGGCGTTGAAGGCGCGAGCCGGTTCCAGCAGCGGGTGTGGCGCCTGGTCAGCGAAACTGTCGCAGCTGGTCAAGCAGTCCTCCAACCTTGCTCGCACGGCGGACGACGATGAAGCCCTCGCCTTGCGCAAGAATGTGCATCGGGCGGTCCATCAGGTTGCCGAGGAAATCGAGGGGTTGCGGTTCAACCGTGCCGTGGCCCAGATTTATGAATTGACCAATGCCCTGGTGCGATCTTCCGGCCTGGTCTCGGCCGCGCCGGCGAGCCGGATCGGCGCGCTCGAAGAGGGGGTCGGTGATCTCGTGCAGCTGATCGCGCCGATGATGCCGCATTTGGCGGAGAGCTGCTGGGCGGAGCTTGGGCGACCCGGGCTGGTTGCCGATGCGCTTTGGCCTGAAGTTGATCCAGCGCTGCTGGAGGACGACAGCGTCACCTTGCCGATTCAGTTCAATGGCAAGCGGCGGGGCGAAATTATCGTCCCCAAGGGCCTTCCCGGCGCGGAAGTTGAGCAGCGCGTCTTGTCTATGCCGGAAATCATCCGCATTCTGGATGGCAAGACCCCCAAAAAGCTCGTCGTGGTTCCAGACAGGATCGTCAATGTTGTTCTCTAGGCTTCCACGCCGCATCGCCATTGCTACTGCCCTGCTTGGTTTTGGCGCGGCGCTGGCCGCCTGTAGCTTCTCTCCGGTCTATTCGGATGTGTCATCCTCCAGCCCAGCCGGGCTGGAGGTGGCATACGCCAAGCCAAACAACCGCCTGGAGCAGATCATCTATCAGGAACTTGGATTGCGACTAGGGTCGTCCTCCAGTCCGAAGGCCGGGATGGTGACAGTTGCCGCAAGTACACAGGGCGGCGACATCATGCTGTCTGCCACCAATAATCCGCGCAAGTCGGCCGAAACAACCGTTACCGCCACCCTGACGCTGAAGACAGCGGATCGTCCCGCGCTCCAAGTGACCCGGAAGGCAACAGCCGGGTACACCCGCAGTGGCCAAATCCTCGCTGACCAGGCGGCAGCAACAGAAGCCGGAGAACGGGCCGCACTCTCTGTTGCAGAAGCCCTCAGGCTGGCGGTGCTCGCCTCGCTGACGCGATAATGGGCGCGCTCAAGGCCCATGAAGTCGCGCGTTTCCTGGCGCGGCCGGACATCACTGAAGGGCTGTTTCTTGCCTATGGGCCGGATGGCGGCCTCGTGCGCGAAACCAGCCAGCGCCTCATCCGCAAGCTCGCCGGCGACGATCCCGGTTCGGCCAATGTCGTGACGCTTGAAGGCGCCGATCTGGACGCCGACCCGTCCACTTTGGCAGTCGAGGCCAAGACGGTGTCGCTGTTTGGCGGCAAACAGATCGTACGAGTGCGAAATGCGACCAAATCGCTGGTCCTGACCCTCACCGAATTGCGTGACGACCCGGCCGGCGCCGCCATTGTGCTCGAGGCGGGCAATCTACCCCCCAGAGATGCCCTGAGAGCCCTCGTGGAGGCCGCAAAGCTGGGTCGCGCCCTGCCCTGCTATCCCGACAGCGATGAGACGCTGCAGAGCCTTATTCGAGAGACGTTCAACCAGCATGGCATCCGCATCGAACCAGAGGTGGTGACCACCCTGCGGGATATATTGGGCAACGACCGCGAGATTACCCGGCGCGAGCTGGAAAAGCTGTGCCTCTACGCCGCCAGCACCAAGATTTTGACACGCGAGGACGTGCTTTTGCTGTGCGCTGACAATGGCATGCTGGTGATCGACGAAATACTCGATGCAGCCGGTGGCGGTCATGCCGAAAAACTGGAACTGGCGCTCAATCGGGCGCTGTCGTCGGCCGTCGACCCACAGCGCCTGTTGGCCATGTGCACCATTCACTTTGGCAATTTGCGGCGATGGCGCACGGAGGTGGACGGTGGCAAAATCGCCTCGAATGGTGCTGGAAAGTCAGCGGCCCAAACCGCACTTTTCCCGTATTGGCTCGCTAGAACAACAGCTTAGGCTGTGGTCAGACTCGGCACTGGCTACGGCGCTGGAGCGCATTCTCCAAACGGTTGTCGAAACGCGTCGGCGTCCCGGGCTATCACAGGCCACCCTGCGCCGAACGCTGCTGGCCATCTGCATGATGGCCGCAGCGCACTAGCGGTGTTTCACGTGGAACAATGGTTAATTGGTATAGCCGGTGAGTTTCAGGCAGATACCGTCCAGCTGCTCGAGAGTCTTGTAGCGGATTTCCAGTTTTCCACCGCGCTCGCTATGCGACAGAGCCACGGAAAGACCCAAAGCATCCGATAGACGACGCTCCAGCGCCACGGTATCGGCGTCACGTCCGAGTGCTGGGGCCTCGCTGGACTTCTTCTTGCTGGCAACTTCACGCTGCTGGCTCAGCGCTTCGGCTTCACGCACTGACAGGCCGTCGGCAACGATCTGCTGGGCGAGACGAGCCGGATCCTCCGCAGTGATCAGGGTGCGGGCATGACCAGCGGTGAGCGTTCCGCTCGACACCATGCCGCGAACATCTTCCGGCAAACGAAGCAAGCGAAGGGTGTTGGCCACGTGCGAGCGGCTCTTGCCGATCACCTGGGCCAGATCTTGCTGGGTGTAATCGAACTGCTCAATCAACTGGCCATAGCCCATGGCCTCTTCCAGGGGATTGAGATCAGCCCGCTGGACGTTTTCGATGATCGCCAGCTCCAGGGCTTCCTTGTCATCGACATCCCGAATGATGACCGGCACATCATGCAGGCCGGCTCGTTGGGAGGCGCGCCAGCGGCGCTCGCCGGCAATCAGCTCAAAGATGTTGGGATCGTCGCTGGGCCGGACCAGAAGAGGCTGCATGACGCCTTTTTCGCGAATCGAGTTGGTCAGCTCTTCCAACTGATCATCATCAAACGTGCGGCGTGGATTGGACCGGTTGGCAATGATGAACTCGACCGGCAGCCTCTTGATGCCGCCGGAATCGGTGACGCGTGCGCCTTCCAGAGTGGCCATGTCGCCGATCAAAGCTGCCAGACCACGGCCAAGTCGGTTGGGTTTCTCGTTCATGGCAGGCTCCTAGGCAGCGTTCAGCTGGCGTTCGCGACGAATAACTTCGGTGGCAAGCCGCAGATAGGCCTGGCTGCCAGCACATTTGAGATCATAGAGCAGCGCTGGCTTGCCATAGGATGGTGCCTCGCTGAGGCGGACGTTGCGGGGAATGACGGTGTCGTAAACCAGGTCACCCATTTCACTGCGCACGTCCTCAAGCACCTGGGCACTGAGATTATTGCGCTTGTCGAACATGGTCATCACCACCCCCTGTATGGACAGACGGGGATTCAGCGTGGAACGAATTTGTTCAATAGTTTGAAGAAGTTGGCTTAGGCCCTCTAGCGCAAAAAACTCGCATTGCAATGGGACGAGAACAGCATCCGCCGCAACCAGCGAGTTGATCGTCAACAGATTGAGCGAAGGCGGGCAATCAATCAGGATATAGCTCACCGGCCTGTCGTTGATGGTCAGTTCGCCCAGTCGCTTGAACGAGTTGCGCAGTTTGAAAGCTCGATCGGCGTGGCCTGCGATCGTGAGCTCAACGCCCAACAGATCCATCGTCGACGGCACGATGGCCACATTGGGTACCGTCGTCATGATGGCCGATTCGGCGACTGTAGCCTCACCAACCAGCAAGTCATATGAAGACACTTCACGATCATTGCGAGCGATGCCCAGGCCGGTCGAGGCGTTACCCTGGGGATCCAGGTCGACGATGAGAACGCGCTCGCCGATGGCAGCCAGCGCGGTGGCAAGGTTGATGGCCGTAGTAGTCTTGCCGACGCCACCTTTTTGGTTGGCCAGAGTCAGGATACGGGGCTGCACTAGGGGCCTCCAGCTCGTTTGCCGCTAACTAACTGATTTGTCACGCATATTTGAAATGGTGAGCAGAACACCGCTTGGATCGATGTCACTAGCAGTGATTAACACGTCCATGTCCCAAAGAGGAACGGTTTCAGTTAGTTCTTTAACATGTTCCCCGCCTTTGTGAAGAATGGCGCGGGAGTGGGACCCAAAGAAGGGTTGCATCCATTCGCACAGCTGCGGCAAGGAAGCGAGTGCGCGCGAGGTCAGGACGTCGGGAACTGGTGTTTCACGTGAATCAATCTGGTCGCTGCGCCTGCCCTCCACCGTGACCGCCAAGCCGAGCTCGCGCGATACCGTCCGCAGAAAGCTGACCTTGCGACTATTAGGCTCCACGAGTGTAAAACGCTGGGGACCTCCCTTTAGCGCGATGGCCAAGGGGATTGCGGGCAATCCGCCCCCACTCCCAAGGTCCATGAAGGCGTGATCGCTCCCGCGCAACAGCCGCAACACCTGCAAACTATCCGCAAAATGGCGGGTCCAGACCGTGTTCAATGTTTCACGTGAAACTAGGTTTTGGACCGCCTGCCATTTGCGCAGCAGCCGCGCGTAGGTTTCAAGGTCGGCAATGACGTCATCAGCGGGCCGAAGGAACTTGTCGGCATATTGCCGGGCAGCAGTGGTATCAGACATTAACTAGCCTTACGCAGATCGCCGCGGCGCACCACGGCGAGCAACAAGGTAACCGCCGCCGGCGTCATTCCATTCAAGGCCTGGGCCTGGGCGATGGTCTGCGGGCGGCTTCGTTGGAGAGTTTCGCGCAATTCCATCGACAGCCCCGGAATAGTCCCGTAGTCCAATGTGTCCGGTATCTGGCGTTGCTCGTCGCGACGCACCGCCTCAATGTCGTTTTTCTGCCGATCCAAATAGACGGCATACTGAGCATCTACGATCAGCTGCTCGATAGTATCTGTAGGAATGCTGGCGACCTCCGGCCACAGCCGCACGACTTCGGCACGCCCTACCTCGGGGTAGGACAAGAGTTCAAACGCACTTCGCTGCTTGCCGTCCTCCGTCACCGCGATGCCCACTTTACGTGCGGCATTCGGCGTGGCGCGCAAGCTATGGAGGAGCGCCCGGCCCTTGCCTAGACGGTCGGCCTTCTCGGTAAACAGTTCAGAGCGATGTTCGCCGACCAGGCCATTGGCGATTCCCAGAGGGGTCAGGCGTTGATCGGCATTGTCGGCGCGCAGATGCAATCGAAACTCGGCACGGGACGTAAACATACGGTACGGTTCGGAAACCCCCCGCGTTACCAGATCATCGATCATCACACCAACATAGCTCTCCGTGCGGGACAGAATGAGCGGGGCCGCTCCCGATACTCCCAAGGCGGCATTGGCGCCGGCGACGAGTCCTTGGGCGCCAGCTTCTTCGTACCCGGTGGTTCCATTGATCTGACCCGCGAGGTAAAGACCTGGCTGCTTCTTCAGCTCCAAGGTCGAACGGAGTTCCCGAGGATCCACATAATCATATTCGATAGCGTAACCGGGCTGGATGATCCTGACATTCTCCAAACCCGGCATGGTGTGCAAAAACGCGTCCTGCACTTCGGGAGGCAGGGACGATGACACGCCGTTTGGATAGACGGTATTGTCATCAAGTCCTTCTGGTTCCAGGAAAATCTGGTGGCTGTCGCGATCGGCAAAGCGGACAATCTTGTCCTCGATCGATGGACAGTAGCGCGGCCCACGGCTCTGAATGCGCCCGGAATACATCGGCGAGCGATGGACATTGGCGGCAATGATCGCATGTGTTTCCGCGGTGGTGCGGGTGATGTGGCAGGAAACCTGCGGGGTGGTGATGGCCTTGGTCAGCGCCGAGAACGGTTCTGGCACGTCGTCGCCGGGTTGCTCATCGAGGACGCTGTAGTCGATGGTGGTCCCATCCAGACGGGCTGGTGTTCCAGTCTTCAGGCGGCCCAGATTCAGGCCAAGGTTTTCCAGCCGGGTGGACAATCCAAGCACGGGTTTTTCACCGAGCCGACCGGCGGCATGACTGGTCTCACCGCTGTGGATCAATCCCCGCAAGAAGGTACCCGTGGTCAGGACAACTGCCTTGGTGCCAATACGCCGGCCGTCGAGCAGCACGACGCCACTGACGACACCATTGGTAACTTCGATGTCATCGACTTCCCCTTCAATGACGTCGAGATTGGGTTGCGCGGAAATGGCCGCCTGCATGGCCAACCGATAAAGCTTGCGATCGGCCTGCGCCCGGGGGCCGCGCACGGCCGGTCCCTTGCGCCGATTGAGCACGCGAAACTGAATACCAGCGGCATCCGCGACATGCGCCATCAAGCCATCAAGCGCATCGATTTCTCGTACGAGATGGCCCTTGCCCAGGCCGCCGATGGCGGGGTTGCAGCTCATCACGCCAATGGTATCGAACTTGTGGGTCACGAGCGCTGTGGCGACGCCCAATCGTGCGGCGGCGGCTGCAGCTTCACAGCCGGCATGGCCTCCGCCCACAACGATGACGGCATAGTCAATCATGGTGTTATTCTCCGGATGGGAGGTGATAGGCCAATGTTTCACGTGAATCAATCTCGGGCGGGCTGCCGGCGTGTTTCACGTGAATCACTTGCCGATACAGAAGCTCGAAAACAGCCGGTCCAGAACGCGTTCCGCATCAATGCGGCCAAGGAGGCGTTCAAGCGCTTGTGATGCAAGACGCAGGCTTTCAGCAGCCAATTCGGGCGCGTGAAGCTGGGTCCGCGATGCATTCAGGGCCTCCAGAGCTGCAGTCAGTGCCAGCCTGTCGCGCTCCCGGCTCAGCAGCACGGGCTCGCCCTGGTTCAGTTGGGCGCCAAACTGCTCAATCTCCGCCAGCAATTGGGTGAGCCCTGCCCCGGACTGTGCAGATACGGCGAGGCCCTCAGAGGACCCAGCCAGATCCGACTTGCTCGCCACGCGAATGATTGGGGCCGACGTGTCAGGCATCTCACCTTCCGGGATATCGGGCGCCGTGAGCCACAAGACCAAGTCGGCATGCTGGATGGCCTGTTCGGCCCGACGAACGCCCTCGGCTTCGGCCTTGCTGGTGGTTTCGCGCAAGCCAGCAAGGTCGAGAAGAATGTAGAGCTGGCCGTTAATGTCCAACGGTACTTCGCGGACATCGCGAGTGGTACCAGCTTCGTCGGTCACAATGGCAATGTCGGATTTCGCCAACGCATTGAGCAAGCTGGACTTGCCAACATTAGGTGGTCCGGCCAGTGCGATGCGCACACCCTCGCGGACCATGCGGCCGGTCTCCAGACTGTCCAGCGCCTGGGCAATATCATTGTGAAGCGCGGCGATATCGCGGCCAAAACTGTCTGGCAGAATATCCCCGACATCACCCTCATCAGAAAAATCCAGATGCGCTTCGATCTCGGCCCGCAGGTCCAGCAATTGATTGCGCCAATCGTCGATACGCTGGGTGAGCCCACCCTCGAGGCGGGCCAACGCCTGGCGTCGCTGATTTTCGGTTTCAGCGTCTAGCAGATCGCCCAGGCCTTCAATTTCCACGAGGTCCAGCTTGCCGTTTTCGAAAGCGCGCCGGGTGAATTCGCCGGCCTCGGCCAGTCGCGCCCCTTGGGCACACATGAGCTTCACAATGGCACGAACCCCCGCGGGAGAGCCATGCACCTGCAATTCGGCGCAATCCTCGCCAGTGAAGCTGTGGGGGGCCGGGAAATAGGCAATGAGCCCGCGGTCGAGCGTCGATTCAGCGCCAACGCTGCGCAAGGTGAGCACACGCGGTTTTGGCAGCGCGCCAGTGGTCGCCTGCAATATCTGCGGGACCAGTGGCCCGGACAGCCGGATTACTGCAACGCCGGAGGGCGGTGCCCCGGAGGACAACGCCACGATTGTATCGCCCGAGCGCATGGCGTCAGGCGAGAGGATTGGCGGCTGCTGGGTGCGGCGCGCCAATCATCATCAGGTGTTCATCGAATCGAAGAAGTCGGAATTCGTCTTGGTCTGGCGAACCTTGTCCACCAGGAATTCCATGGCGTCGATTGTCCCCATGGGATTGAGGATACGGCGCAGCACATACATCTTCTTCAAGATATCGGGTTCGACCAGCAGCTCTTCCTTGCGGGTGCCCGACTTGGTGATGTCGAGCGCGGGGAAGATGCGCTTGTCGGCGACCTTGCGATCAAGGATGATTTCCGAGTTACCGGTACCCTTGAACTCTTCAAAGATCACTTCGTCCATGCGCGAGCCAGTGTCGATCAGCGCGGTCGAGATGATGGTCAGCGAGCCGCCGTCTTCGATATTGCGAGCCGCACCGAAAAAGCGCTTCGGGCGCTGCAGGGCGTTGGCGTCCACACCACCAGTAAGGACCTTGCCGGAGGACGGCACGACGGTGTTGTAGGCGCGGCCAAGGCGGGTGATCGAGTTGAGCAGGATCACCACGTCGCGCTTGTGTTCGACCAGGCGCTTGGCCTTTTCGATCACCATTTCAGCAACCTGAACGTGGCGCGAAGCCGGCTCATCAAAGGTCGAGGAAATGACTTCGCCGCGTACCGAGCGCTGCATGTCAGTCACTTCTTCGGGCCGCTCGTCGATCAGCAGGACGATCAGGTAGCACTCGGGATGATTGGTCGCGATCGATTGTGCGATATTCTGCAACAATACGGTCTTACCGGTACGAGGAGGCGCAACAATCAGGGCACGCTGTCCCTTACCCAGTGGCGTCACCAGATCGAGGAGACGTGCCGAACGGTCCTTGATGGTTGGATCCGGCAACTCCATGCGGAGCCGTTCTTCGGGATAAAGCGGCGTCAGATTGTCGAAGTTGACCTTGTGGCGCACGGCTTCAGGGTCTTCGAAATTGATCGTGTTGACCTTGAGCAGCGCAAAATAGCGTTCGCCATCCTTGGGCGAGCGGATCTGGCCTTCAACCGTATCACCGGTGCGCAGTCCGAAACGGCGGATCTGCGAGGGGCTGACATAAATATCGTCGGGACCCGGCAGATAGTTGGCGTCGGGGGAGCGCAGGAACCCAAAACCGTCCGGCAGAACCTCAACGACGCCTTCGCCCGTGATGTCCACTTCCTGAGCGGCCAGTTCTTTGAGAATGGCAAACATCAATTCCTGCTTGCGCATGGTCGAGGCGTTCTCGACCTCGTGTTCTTCGGCGAACACCAGCAATTCGGCCGGAGATTTGGCCTTGAGCTCACTGAGCTTCATATTCTGCATGTAGCGAACGGACCCTTGAGGGAAATCTGGAAGGCTGGGTATTTGGGAGGGTAGGCACCGCGCAGCGACCGGGGAGGTCAGCCAGTTTTTTGGGATGCGTTGACGCTCATGTAGCGTGATCTGGGGGCGGATTCAAGAAAAACCGCGCGCCCCCGGACAGATTCACGTGAAACAGCCTCAGAACGGCTTCACAATCACCGCGATAACGATCAGCACCATCAACACGGTCGGCACCTCATTGATGATGCGAAAGAACTTCTGCGGCTTGGTGTTGCGATCCTCGCGGAAGGCCCGCAGATTGCTCGCCCAGCATGCCATGCACACCGCTGAGCAGGATGACGCTGACGGCCTTGAGATAGGGCCATCCGGCGCTCCAATCGACCATGCCAAGATGGATCATCCACAGGCCAAACAGCCAGGTGGCAATCATCGCCGGCAGCATGATGCCCCGATACAGCCGGCGTTCCATGATCTTGAACGTCTCTGACTGCTCGCTGCCAACCGGGGTGACCGAGTGGTAGACGAACAGTCGCGGCAGATACAGCATGCCCGCCATCCAGGCGATCACCGAGATCACGTGAAGCGCCTTAACCCATTCCATGCTGTGGTCCTCTTAGCCGTTCTTGACGAGATCGACCAAGCGAGCCACGTGCTCGATCGGCGTTTGCGGCACAATGCCATGGCCCAGGTTGAAAATATGCGGACGATCCGAAAACGCGGCAATGATTTCTCGTGCGCGGTCTTCCATCTGCTTGCCACCGGCCACCAGGCGCAACGGATCAAGATTGCCCTGAACCGTCAGTGTTTTTGGTAGGGTCGAGGTGGCAAAGCTCAAGGGCGTTGCATAGTCGAGGCCGACCGCATTGACGCCGGTTGCCGCAACATAGGCGGCGATATTGCCGGCGGCACCACGCGGGAACCCGATGATCGGTGCATTGGGAACGCGAGCGCGGATGCCTTCGACGATCCGGCGGTTTGGTTCGACGACATGGGTCGCGAACGAAACCTCATCGAGATTGAGCGCCCAGCTTTCAAACAGCTGAACCACGTCCGCGCCAGCCTCAAACTGTGCGACCAGGTAATCAATGCTCGAGGCGACCAGAATATCGATGAGCGTCGCAAAAGCCTGCGGATGCTGCAGCGCGAACAGACGCGTCGCAGCCTGATCGGGCGAACCACGACCCCCGATCATATAGGTGGCCACCGTCCATGGAGAACCACAGAAGCCGATCAGGGTCTTGTCGTCAGGGAGCTCCGCGCGTAGCCGTCGTACGGTCTCAAGAACGGGAGCAAGATGTTCAAGCACGCGCTCAGGCTTCAATATCCCAAGCGTTTCTGGCGTAAGCGGGTCGAGCAATGGACCTTCACCGGCCTCGAAGCGTACCGACTGACCCAGGGCATCGGGGATCACCAGGATATCGGAGAACAGGATTGCAGCATCAAGAGCGAAACGTCTTAGCGGTTGCAGCGTTACCTCTACCGCCAGATCCGGAGAATAGCACAGATCCAGGAAGCCCTTGGAATTGGCACGGACCTCACGGTACTCCGGCAGATAGCGTCCCGCCTGGCGCATGATCCACATTGGGGGGCGTTCCTGGCGTTCACCCAGAACGGTCGCGAGCAGTGGCCGATGGGTCACCACTTCCTTCCCTTCAAAACCCATATAGAGTCTTCCTTTCTTAGTATCTTAATCTTTATAGCGGTGTTTTGGGCCAATTCACGAGCTTCCACAATCGTACCCTCGGCGGCACAAGCGCGCACTCTCCCGTTAACGATAGGTTAAACTCTAGTGCGGGCGGGCTCAAAAGATGGCTCTGCCATAGATGTTAATGAAAGATTAACCGGCGACTCCCGAGTCAACGATTCTTATTTCCCCATCGTCAAACGCTAGCGGTTTGGCATTAGCCCGGAAACACTTGTCCCCGTAGCTATCCCCACACGCTGTGAACGAGTGGGGAAGTTGAACTGTTAATGCTTTGGCAACGAGTGTGAACAAAAACTTAATGACCCCAAAGTCATGAGTCATTATCACAGTTGAGGCTTGAGCTGTGCATGACAGTGTGGAAAACATGGCCTCATGTTGATCCTTGCATCCCAAAGCCAAACCCGCAAAGCCTTGCTGCAGCAGGCCGGACTGATCTTTTCGACCGCCCCGGCGCACCTTGATGAACGGTCTTTGGAGGACGCCGCAATTGCCGCCGGTGGAGACGGCCGGGACGTTGCCTTGTTGCTCTCCCAAAGGAAGGCCCAAGCGGTGAGTACACTTCACCCCGGGGCTCTCGTCATTGGCGCGGACCAAACTTTGAGCCTGGGGCCGCAGCTATTGCACAAGTCCAGTGACCGACAAGGTGCGGCAGAGCAACTGGATCAGCTCAAGGGCAAGACGCACCGATTGCATGCCGGTGTCAGCCTGGTGCGGGACGGATCCGTGCTCTGGTCAGATATCCAGAGTGCCGAACTGACAATGCGCGATTTCACCGATGCCGAACGCGATGACGTGTTGGGGCGTGAAGGTGACGCTGTGCTGACTTCAGTAGGCGGCTACTGTCTGGAAGGCCCTTCCATTCGCCTGTTCGAAACCGTAAGCGGCGATTACTTTACCATTCTGGGCTTGCCCCTGTTGCCGCTGCTATCGGCCCTGCGCAGCCTGGCCCCCGAGACCTTGCAGTGACCATCAAAGCTTTTGTCATCGGGCATCCCATTGCCCATTCGCGCTCGCCGCTCATTCACGGCCAGTGGCTGCAAGATTATGGCATTGATGGACGATACGAAGCCATCGATGTGGCGCCAGCCGATCTGCCCGCTTTTTTTGAGGGCCTGCGCAGCGGCGAATATGCCGGTGGCAACGTGACTATCCCCCACAAGGAGCAGGTGTTTGCCTTGTGTGATAGCGTCGATCCGCTGGCCACGACCATTGGCGCGGTTAATACATTGATCGTCACCGACGGAAGGGTGCACGGCACCAATACCGACTTTTTGGGCTTTCTTGGCAATCTCGACGCGGGCGCTCCCGGTTGGGCCGAGGGGTTGGAGCATGCGATTGTTCTGGGCGCTGGCGGCGCCGCGCGCGCGATCCTCGTGGCGTTACAACACCGTGGTTTAGGGCGGATCACTTTGCTCAACCGGACGCGGGAAACGGCTGCGACCATGGCCGCCGAAATTGGTGGGAATATCGTGGGGGGCGGGCTCAACGACTTTGCCTCCGCGGCCCCCAGCGCTGGGCTGCTTATCAACACAAGCTCGGTTGGCTTGCACGGGACCCGCTTCGAGGCGCTCGACCTCGGGCTGCTGCCACAAAAGGCCCTCGTGACTGATATCGTCTATTCGCCGCTCGAGACGCCACTTCTCGCCGATGCCAAGGCGTTGGGGTTGAGGACCGTCGATGGGCTGGGCATGTTGCTGCATCAGGCGGTTCCAGGTTTTGAGGCCTGGTTTGGGGTGCGGCCTGTTGTGACCGCGCAATTGCGGGCCAAGATCGAACAGACACTGGATCACTGAGCATGCGGCGGATTGGCATTACTGGCTCGATCGCCACCGGAAAATCCAACGTACTAAAAGCGTTTGAAGATCTTGGGGTGCCGGCTATATCGGCCGATCAGATTGTGGCCGAGTTGTATGCCGGAGTAGCAGTGAAGCCAGTCGAGGCCCTCTTTCCGGGGGTGACCGTGTCGGGAGTGGTTGATCGCTCGCTGCTTTCCAAGCGCCTTGCCGACGATCCGAGTGGGTTCAAGCGCCTTGAAGCCGTGGTGCATCCGCTCGTTCGCGACAGAATTGCAGATTTTCTGGCCAACGCCGAACGGGCCGGCCATGCCCTGGCGGTTGTGGAAGTGCCGCTCCTGTTTGAGAGCGGCCATGATTATGGCTTCGACGCGATCGCGGTGACCTGGGTTGATGAAGCCGAGCAAAGGCGCCGCGCTCTGAAGCGTCCCGGAATGGACGTGGATAAGTATCAGACCATCCTTGCCCGGCAGATGCCGCAGGCCGAAAAGAAAGCACGCGCTGACTATCTGTTCGACACCAGTGGGACCATTGAAGCCACACGAGACAAGGTCGCAGCGCTGGTGGCGCAGCTCCGCGCCCAGGGGTGATGGCAATGAACCGCGAGATCGTTCTCGATACCGAAACCACCGGACTGTCGCCCACCAGCGGCGATCGGCTGGTTGAAATCGGCTGTGTCGAGCTGATCAACCACATCCCATCGGGCAAGAACTACCACGTCTACATCAATCCGCAGCGCTCCATGCCGGAAGAGGCGTTTCGCGTGCATGGGTTGAGCGAGGAATTTCTCGCGGACAAGCCGCTGTTCAAGGATGTTGCCAACGATTTCCGGGCCTTTATCGGCGATGCGCAATTGGTCATCCACAACGCGCCGTTCGACATGGGCTTTCTGAACGCTGAACTCGAAAAGGCGGGCCAGTCGCGACTGAGCAATCCAGTCGTCGATACGGTCATGTTGGCCCGGCAGAAGCACCCAGGCGCAAGGGTGAGCCTGGATGCGCTATGCCGGCACTACGGCATCGACAATTCGCGCCGGACCCTGCACGGGGCGCTGCTTGACAGTGAGATCCTGGCCGAAGTCTATCTGGAGCTCATCGGCGGCAAGCAGGTCAGCCTGGCGTTGATCGCAGAAATTCAGACCACAACCCCGGTCCAGGCCATGGAGACCCGCACCATCGCCCTGCCCCGTCCCGTGCCGCTGCCGAGCCGAATTTCGGCGCTGGAGCGCGAAGCCCATGAGCAACTGGTCGGTTCGCTGGGCAGTGAGTCGCTATGGGCCAGCTATATCAAGGCTGACAGCGTCGCCGCGGAATAGAAAAAGCCCCGGATGCTGGTCCGGGGCTTTTTCGATGCGATGCAATAATCTTAGTTCGGCTTGTCGGTGCCACCATTGGGCGCGGTCAGTGGGGCCGTGCCCTGCTTGGCGGCAAGCGCCTGCAGATTTTGGCGATAGATCGCGGCAAAATCCACCGGTTCCATCATCAGCGGCGGGAAGCCGCCCTGCTGGGTGACGCTGGCCAGAACCTGACGGGCAAACGGGAAGATCAGGCGCGGGCATTCAATCATCAGCAACTGGCTGAGCGTCTGCTCGGGCACGTTCTTGAGGCGGAAGACGCCGCCATAGACCAGCTCGACATTGAACAGCACGTTGGTTTCGCGGTTCGCCTTGGCGTTGAGGGTAAGCTCGACCGCATAAATGTCATCGGCCTGCTTCTTGACGGCCACGGAAATGGACACGTTGAAGTTGGGGTTGCCGCCACCCGCCATGATCGACCCCGGTGCACCCGGGTTCTCAAAGCTGAGGTCGCGGATGTACTGGCCCAC
This sequence comes from uncultured Alphaproteobacteria bacterium, assembly GCA_963699295.1. Taxonomy (GTDB): domain Bacteria; phylum Pseudomonadota; class Alphaproteobacteria; order Rhizobiales; family Devosiaceae; genus Devosia. The sequence continues at coordinate 2,833,345 of OY969432.1, read as the reverse complement.
CAGGTTCATCGAGGGCAGATTGGCCTGCGGGGCGGCTTCGCCCTGGGTGTCGTCGGACATATTCGGTATCCCTTTGCCGAAAAATACGTTGTGGGTGGCTAACATCTTTGCCGTGATGCGACAAGCACAGCGACCTGAACTCGTCAGGGTTGCGGTCGGTAGTCGTCGTCATCAAGATCAATGGTGGTTGGCGCATCGATCCGGGGACCGAACGGGTCGTTGGCGGGATAGCCGGTCGTGCTGACAACGCTCACCCGGCTTGCCATTCTGGCATAGAGCCACCCACGGAACGGCGGCAGCAGCAGCAGGAACGCGACCGCATCGCTCAAAAATCCCGGCAGGATAAGCAGCACCGCCGCAACGCCGATCATCATGGCATCGGCAATGGCCCGCCCGGGGATCTGGCCGGCGGCGAGATTGCCGCGCATCTGGGAAATCACGGCGAGGCCCTGCAGCCGCAACAATGATGCGCCCAATAGGGCGGCGCCGATCACCAAGGCCAAGGTTGCCAGCAGACCGATGGACTGGCCCACCTTGATGAAGAGCGCGATCTCCACGATCGGCAAGAGCAGGAAGCCTAACAGAAAATATCGTGCCAAGACTGGGTATCCTTCCCCGGATGCGGCGCCGAAAACGCAATTTGCCTCGTGGTGAACTGGTTTTGAACTGAGGCATTGCTATATATAGGCTAAATTCTCTGCTCAGCGAGCGTCGGCGCGTCGTTTTTTGACGCCCCCTGTCGGTAAGGTGCACCAGCCCATGGACGAGTTCTTCGATCTGCCCACTCTCATTGTGATCGCTGTGGCGGTTTTCGTACTGTTCCGGCTGCGCTCGGTGCTGGGGACACGGACCGGAAACGAGCGTCCGCCGGTCGAGCGGCGCAAGCCCGCTGCCCTTGCTGCCGATGACACAGTGGTTCCATTGCGCCCACGCGGAGCGGCCAACCAGGATCAGGATGACGACCGCCGGGCGCGCAAGGTGGAAGCCGAAATCGAGCAGTTCTCGAGGGGTGAAGAAGCGCTGGCCAATGGCTTCCGCTCGGTGATCGAGGGTGATCCGGGTTTTTCCCCGAAAACTTTCCTCGATGGCGCCAAGCAGGCCTACGAGATGATCATCACCGCCTATGCCAGCGGCGATCGGCAGACGCTCAAGAACCTGCTCGACAAGGAGGTCTTCGAGGGCTTCCAGCGGGCCATTTCCGAGCGTGAAGCAGCCGGCCACACCGTTGATTTCACCTTTGTCGGCCTGCCCAAGGTGGAAATTTCCGAAGCCGAGTACGACAAGAAGAACGTGCTGGTCACGGTGCGCTTCCACGCCGATGTGGTCTCGGCGACCCGCGACAAGGACGGCAATCTGGTGGAAGGCAATGCTGAACAGGTTCAGACCATTGCCGACGAATGGACCTTCGGGCGCAACCCCAAGTCGCGTGATCCGAACTGGAAAGTGGTCACGACGAGCCAGCTCGACTGATTTGCTGCAGCGGGCGCCAAGGTCACAATTATGTCGAAGCGTGATCACAAGCGCCTGCCAGCCGACTTTCATCTGTGGACCGCCGTGTCGTCCACGGTGGACCCCCTGCGCCGCAAGCGCTTGCTCAAGATGAGCGCCGCGCCGCTCCCCTTGCCTCTCGATGAGCCGCCGCTCGGCATGGCGCTGAAGGCGCCGCCGAAGAATGGCAAGCCACAGAAGGCCTTTCTGGCGCCTTATCAGGCCCCGCGCCTGGCAGGCCCGAAGCCGACCAAGGCGGTGGAGCCATCCATTCACAAGAAAGTGGCCCGGGGCCGCATCGAGATCGACGGCAAGATCGATCTGCACGGGCTGACCCAGGCCGAGGCGCGCAGCGCACTGCACCGCTACATCCACTCCCGGGTGGGGCGTGGAGATCGCACGATCCTGGTGATTACCGGCAAGGGCATCAAGACCGACCACGACTATGTCGCCGCCATGTCGGAGCGCGGGGTGCTGCGCACCATGCTGCCGCTATGGTTGTCCGAACCATCGCTGGCACCCCTTGTGTCGGGGTGGTCCACGGCGGCCCGGGGCCATGGCGGCGAGGGGGCGTGGTATGTGCGCCTGAAGCGCCAATGACTCCGTTGGGCGCCCGCATTCGCCAATTGCGGGAGGAGCGAGGGGTCTCTCTCAAGGACATGGCCAGTGCGCTCAATATTTCGAGCGCTTATCTGTCGGCGCTCGAGCACGGCAAGCGCGGCAAGCCGACCGGCTATTTGCTGCATCGCATCATCGCCTTTTTCAACGTCATCTGGGACGAGGCGGAGGAATTGCAGCGGCTGGCGGAATTGTCTGATCCCAAGATCAGCATCGATACTGGCGGCATGGTGCCCGAGGCGACCGAGCTGACCAATCGGCTGGCGCTCGATATCGGCAAACTCGATCCCGAGGACCTCAAATACCTGCTCAATGAACTGGTGCGCCGCTCAGGCAAGAAGCGCTGAGCTGGCCCTCTTGTCATCCCGGCAACAGGCCGGGATGACGGGTCTCAATCATTACTAGAGCACGAACTTGCTCAAATCCTGGTCGGCGGCCAGCGCCCCCACCTTGTCGGCGACGAAGCCGGCATCGATGGTGATCGTCTGGCCCTGCTTGTCGGGGGCTTCAAAGCTGATGTCTTCCACCAGGCGTTCCATCACCGTCTGCAGGCGACGGGCGCCGATATTTTCGACCGAATTGTTCACCCTGACGGCCGCGTCGGCGATAGCCTCGATGGCGTCGCGGGTGAAATCGAGGGTCACCCCCTCGGTGCCCATCAGCGCCACATATTGCTTGATCAGGCTGGCGTCGGTGCTTGACAGGATCTCGATGAAATCCTCGCGAGTCAAAGCCTTGAGCTCCACGCGGATCGGCAGGCGACCCTGCAGTTCAGGCAGCAGGTCGGACGGCTTGGAGACGTGGAAGGCGCCCGAGGCAATGAACAGGACATGGTCGGTTTTGACCGGGCCATATTTGGTCGCGACGGTCGTGCCTTCGATCAGCGGCAGCAGGTCGCGCTGCACGCCCTCGCGCGAGGGACCACCCTGCACTCCGCCTTCGCGATGGGCCACCTTGTCGATCTCGTCGATAAAGACAATGCCGTGGTTTTCCACCAGATCGATGGCTTCGCTCTTGAGCTGGTCCTGATCGAGCAGCTTGTCGGCTTCCTCGGCGACCAGCGGCTCATAGGCATCCTTGACCTTGATCTTGCGCTTGACCCCGCGCCCGCCCATGGCCGATTTCAACATGTCCGAGAGGTTGATCATGCCAATGCCGCCATTGGGCATGCCGGGCATTTCAAAGCCGCCGGTATTGGCCGATGGCTGCATCTCGATTTCGATTTCGCTGTCATCCAGCTCGTTGTTACGCAGCTTGCGGCGGAATGAATCGCGGGTCGAGGGCGACGCCGAATGGCCAACCAGGGCCTCGAGCACGCGGTTTTCGGCATTGTCATGGGCCTGGGCCTGAACATCGGCGCGGCGCTTGTCGCGCAGCACGGCAATGCCGGCCTCCACAAGGTCCCGGATGATCTGTTCGACGTCGCGGCCGACATAGCCCACTTCGGTGAACTTGGTGGCTTCGACCTTGATGAAGGGGGCCTGGGCCAGTCGCGCCAGCCGGCGAGCGATTTCGGTCTTGCCGACGCCGGTGGGCCCGATCATCAGGATGTTCTTGGGGGTGATCTCCTGGCGCATGTCGGGGGCCAGCTGCTGGCGCCGCCAGCGATTGCGCAGCGCCACGGCGACGGCGCGCTTGGCATCGTGCTGGCCGACAATATTGCGATCGAGTTCTGAAACGATCTCGCGGGGAGAAAAATTGTGTTCACTCATTATTGTCACTTTCCGGGTCGCCGGACAGCCGACCCTGGTGGTGTCGCCCTGGGGGCCAACACAAATGTCGCGGATTAGTCGAGCTCAATGGATTCGAGGGTGACGCTGCCATTGGTGTAGACGCAGATTTCTTCGGCGATCTTCATGGCGCGGCGGGCAATATCCTCGGCATCGAGATCGGTGGCCTGATGCAGCGCCAGCGCCGCCGAAAGCGCGTAATTGCCGCCTGAGCCGATGGCGATGACGCCATGATCGGGGGTGAGCACGTCGCCGGTGCCGGTCAGCACCAGCGTTTCGCGCTTGTCGGCGACGATCATCATTGCTTCGAGCTTGCGCAGGTAGCGATCGGTGCGCCAGTCCTTGGCAAGTTCCACCGCGGCGCGCATCAGCTGGTCGGGATATTGCTCAAGCCGCGCCTCGAGGCGCTCGAACAGGGTGAAGGCATCGGCGGTCGAGCCGGCAAAGCCGCCAATGACCTTGCCATTGGCAAGGCGGCGCACCTTTTTGGCGTTATGCTTCATGATGGTCTGGCCCATGGAGACCTGGCCATCGCCAGCCACCACGACCTTGTTGCCCTTGCGCACGGACACGATTGTCGTGCCATGCCAGCCAGGGAAAGCGCTATCACTCATTGGGGAAATACTCCGAACTGATGAATGATATTTAGGCCGTGTTGCCGTGATTGCAATGCACGGCCAGCCGCGCCCCGGGGTGACGGGCGGCGGGTGGGTGGGCGAGCCGGAGATGGCTCGCGCCGATACCGCTCATGACACGACAACCTGGCGGCGGCGGTAAAATCTCGGATAAGCCCCGGCACAAGGCCGAGGCGACATCGGTTATGTTGGTTCCTCCACTCCTCCGTCACCATGGTCGTGCAAGATGGGCCACTGTTGCCACGCCCCGATGGATTTTCCATTTGGGCAGGGTGTGCTTTATGGGCGGCGGCAGAGATGCTAACAGAACCGGCAACACTGGAGACCAAACGATGCGCACCGCCACTATTGCCCGCAAGACCAATGAGACCGAGATCAGCGTCTCGATCAATCTCGATGGGTCGGGGGTGCACAAAATGGCGACCGGCGTCGGGTTCTTCGATCACATGCTCGACCAGCTGGCGCGCCACTCGCTGATCGACATGGAGGTCGCCTGCACCGGGGACCTGCATATCGATGCGCACCATACGGTGGAAGATGTCGGTATTGCGCTGGGCCAGGCGATCAAGCAGGCGCTGGGCGACAAGCGCGGCATCCGTCGCTATGCCTCGGCCGATCTGCCGATGGATGGCACGCTGACCCGGGCGGCGCTGGATGTGTCGGGGCGGCCGTTCCTCGTGTTCAAGGCGGAATTTTCGCGCGACAAGGTGGGTGAGCTCGATACCGAGCTGTTCATGGAATTCTTTCAGGCCTTTGCCATGAATGCCGGGATCACGCTGCATCTGGAAAACTTCTATTTCGACAATAATCACCATCTGGCGGAATTGATGTTCAAGGCCGTGGCCCGGGCCTTGCGCGAGGCGGTGGAGATCGATTCGCGCGCTGCCGACCGCGTGCCTTCGACCAAGGGCACGCTCTAGTCTTTCGTTTTTGCAGCTGATGCACTAAATCCTGCCAGCAACGATGTTCTTGCGCCTCTGGCGCAAGGGCAGGTCCTGTCCATTGGAGCGTCGCATGACCCTCTACGCCATTCTCGATCCGCAGCCGGGCCAGCCCGACCTGCCCGCCGCCATTGCCGAGCGGTTTTCCTGGAGCGCAGCGCTGCTGCCGCCCGTGTTTCTGCTCGGCCATGGGCTGTGGCTGGAAACGCTGGCCTGGTTGGCCGGGCTGGTGGCGCTGGGATTGCTGGGGCGTCTTATCGGCGGGGATGCGGCGTGGCTGCTTTATGGCCTGTCGGCCATGTGGCTGGGGCTGGCCGCGCCCGGCTTGCGCCGCCATGGCCTGCAGTGGCGCGGCTGGCGCTATCGTGGACCCCTGATTGCCGATAGCCGGGACCTGGCGCAATTGCAGGCCGTGGAGAACCGCCCATGAGCGTCGTGGCCATTGTCGATTACGGCGCCGGGAACTTGCACTCGGCCGCCAAGGCGTTCGAACGCGTTGCCGAACAGCTGGGCAAGATCGAAATCGTGGTGACCGCCGATCCCGAGCTGGTCCGCCGGGCCGATCGCATCATGCTGCCCGGCGTCGGCGCCTTTGCCGACTGCAAGGCGGGTCTCGATGCGGTGCCCGGACTGGTTGGGGTGCTCGAGGAGCGCGTGCTGCAACAGGGCACGCCGTTTCTGGGAGTGTGCGTGGGCATGCAATTGCTGGCCAGCGAAGGGCGCGAAAAAACCGTGACCCCGGGGCTGGGCTGGATCGAAGGCGCGGTCGAACGCATCGAGACGTCCGACCCGTCGCTTAAGATCCCGCATATGGGGTGGAACACCATTGATGTGTTGCGCCCGCACCCGCTGCTGGCCGATATCAAGACTGGCGCGGACGGGCTGCATGCCTATTTCGTGCACTCCTATCACTTCGTGACCAAAAGCCCCGACACCCGCTACGCCACGACCGATTATCGGTAGGCCGGTGACGGCATGCGTTGGCCGCGACAATATTTTTGGCACCCAGTTCCATCCGGAAAAAAGCCAGGCGCTGGGTCTAAAGCTGATCGAGAATTTTCTGAGGTGGACGCCATGATTCTGTTTCCGGCCATCGACCTCAAGGATGGCGAATGCGTGCGGCTCAAACTGGGCGATATGAACCAGGCGACCGTGTTCAACGACGATCCCGGCGCGCAGGCCAAGGTCTTTGAAGACCAGGGTTTCCAATATCTGCACGTGGTCGATCTCAACGGCGCCTTTGCCGGGGAAAGCGTCAATGGCGCGGCGGTCGAGTCCATCCTTAAAAGCGTGAAATTTCCGGTGCAGCTGGGCGGCGGCATCCGCACCCTGGCCCATATCGAAAGCTGGCTCGACAAGGGTCTGGCGCGGGTGATCCTGGGGACGGTCGCCGTGCGCGATCCCGAACTGGTCAAGCAGGCGGCCAAAGAATGGCCCGGCCAAGTTGCGGTGGGCATCGATGCGCGCGGCGGCATGGTGGCGGTGGAAGGCTGGGCCGAAACCTCCGAGCTCAACGTGATCGAGCTGGCCAAGCGCTTTGAGGGCGCGGGGGTGGCGGCGATCATCTATACCGATATCGACCGCGACGGGGTGCTGGCCGGGATCAACTGGGACTCGACGCTGGAGCTGGCCAAGGCGACCACCATTCCGGTGATCGCTTCGGGTGGGCTTGCCTCGATGGCCGATATCGAGCGCATGACCCAGCCCGAATACGGCGTGCTCGAGGGCGCGATTTCTGGGCGGGCGCTCTATGACGGGCGCATTGATTCACGTGAAGCATTGGCGCGGCTCAAGGCTACGGCGTAGGGCGCACACCTTCATACGATCTCATCATGTCGCTTCGGGGCGACCAAGGAGTGCATGCAATGACCCTCAAGACCCGCCTTATTCCCTGCCTCGACGTGAAGGACGGCCGAGTGGTCAAGGGCGTGCAGTTCGTTGACCTGATCGATGCCGGTGATCCGGTGGCGGCGGCCATCGCCTATGATGCGGCAGGCGCCGATGAGCTGACCTTTCTCGACATAACTGCGAGCCACGAAGGCCGGGACACGATTTTCGACGTGGTGGCGCGCACCGCCGAGTACTGCTTCATGCCGCTGACGGTGGGCGGGGGCGTGCGCAGCGTTGAAGACATCCGCAAGCTGCTGTTGGCCGGCGCCGACAAGGTCGCGATCAATTCGGCGGCGGTGAAGGACCCCGATTTCATCGCGCGCGCGGCCGACAAATTCGGCAATCAGTGCATCGTGGTGTCGGTCGATGCCAAGCAAAAGACCGATCCCGCGACGGGCGCAAAGCTCGCCGAATGGGAAATCTATACCCATGGCGGGCGCACTGCGACCGGCATCAACGCGCTGGAGTTTGCGGTGGCCATGGTCGAGCGCGGCGCCGGCGAGCTGCTGGTGACTTCGATGGATCGTGACGGCACCAAATCGGGGTTCGACCTGGGGCTGACCCGCGCCGTGGCCGATAGCGTCAGCGTACCGGTGATCGCCTCGGGCGGGGTTGGCTCGTTGCAGGATCTGGTGGACGGGGTCAAGGAAGGGCATGCCAGCGCCGTGCTGGCGGCCTCGGTCTTCCATTTCGGCACCTTCACCATTCCCCAGGCCAAGCAATATCTGCGCGACCACGGGGTCGAAGTGCGGATGGATCGTCCCGCTTAAGTGGGGGATGACGATGCTGGTTTGTTGCTGTAAGCCGGGCCCAAGGGCGGAGGACAACACCGATGGCTATGACACTTGAAGAGCTCGACGCGCGCATTGCCGTGCGCGCCGCAGCATCACCCGCAGAAAGCTATACCGCCCAGCTGATCAGTCGCGGCATGGAAAAATGCGCGCAAAAGCTCGGTGAAGAAGCGACCGAAGCGGTGATCGCGGCAGTGACCGGTAACGGGCCGGAGCTGATCAAGGAAAGCGCCGATGTGCTCTATCACCTGCTGGTGGTGTTGCGGGCTGCCGGAATTTCGCTGGATGCGGTGATGGATGAGCTCGAAACCCGCACCGCCCAATCGGGGCTGGCGGAAAAAGCTGCGCGCCGGGGCGCGCAGTAATGGCGCGACGCATCGCGGCGCTGGCGCCCTATCATCATTTCACCAAGGCGCAATGGTACAAGCTGCGCGCCGATGAACCGATGACGCTCACCGGGGATGACATCCAGCGCCTGCGCACGCTGTCCGATCCGATCTCGCTGGTTGAGGCCAAGGAGATCTATCTCCCCCTCACCCGGCTGCTGTCGTTCTACGTCGAGGCGGTGCAGGGCCTGCACAACGTATCCTCGCGCTTTTTGCAGACGCCGGACCAGAAGGTGCCCTTCATTATCGGGGTGGCGGGATCGGTGGCGGTGGGCAAATCGACCACGGCGCGTATCCTGCAGGCGCTGCTGCAGCGCTGGCCCTCGAGCCCCAAAGTGGATCTGGTGACCACGGACGGGTTTCTTGTATCCGAACGCGATCCTGGCCGAACGCGGCATCATGGAGCGCAAGGGTTTTCCCGAGAGCTATGACCGGCCGCGTTTCGTGCAATTTCTCGCCGACATCAAATCGGGCAAGGAAAGGGTGCAGGTGCCGGTTTATTCGCACCTGGTCTATGACGTGGTGGAAGGCAGCGAAGTGGTGATCGAGCGCCCCGACATCCTGATTGTCGAAGGGCTCAACATCCTGCAGCCGGGCGAATTGCCCAGCGATGGCAAGCCGATCGTGTTCGCCTCGGATTTCCTCGATTTCTCGATCTATATCGACGCGGACACCGAGGATCTGGAAAACTGGTTCATGGAGCGCTTCTTCCGGCTGCGCGAAACCGCGTTCAAGGATCCCAATTCGTTCTTCAAGCGCTTTGCCGATATGAGTGAGGAACAGGCCGGGGAATTTGGCAAGCAGGTGTGGCGCAATATCAATCTGCCCAATCTGGTGGAGAATGTCCTGCCCACGCGCGGCCGGGCCGACCTGATTCTGCGCAAGGGCAAGAGCCATCTGATCGAAGAGGTCAAGCTGCGACGGGTCTAGTAGGTCCCCTGCTGCGGCTGGCTGAAAATGATCTGGTTACCATCGGGGTCGCGGAACTTGGCGGTCTTGAAGAAATCGCCCATGGCCTTGGCTACCGGCAGCAGGCCTACCTGTTCCAGCCGGGCGAGCTCTCCCGCCAGATCATCGACAATCAGGGTCACGGACGAGGCCCCGGCCCGGTCACCGTCGGACATCAATTGCACCCAGCCGCCGCCGGGCAGTTTCCATTCGGCATGATCGGCCATCGGCCGGGCATCCGCCATCCGTCCAAACAGACGTTCGTAAAACTCAAGCGCTTGCGCAACGTCTTCAACCGCGACGCCAGCCAGTACATTGGTAATCGGCAAATCAACATCCCCCGCACGCAACCACCACAGCCTAGCATGGTGTCGGCATTGCGGCGCAAGTCTTGGCCTTTTGCCGCAGCGCTGCTATAGCCGAAGCCGAATTCAGGAGAGAATAATGGCAGAACTCAGGGTCCTCATTGCTGGTGCCAGCGGACGCATGGGCGCGGCCAATATCAAGGCGGTTGCCGCCCAACCCGGCCTGATCCTGCGTGCCGCTGTGGACCGGCCGGGTACGCCGGCGTTAGGACGCGATGCGGGGCAGTTTGCCGGCCTCGATGATCTGGGCGTGACCATCGGCGACAATATTGCGGCCGTGATAGGCGATGTCGATGTGATCATCGATTTTACCGCCCCCAGCGCCACCGTAGCCAATGCCAAACTCGCCGCCGAACATGGCCTTGTGCACATCATCGGCACAACCGGCTGTTCGGAAGATGATGATGCAGCCATTGCCCAGGCCGGGCGGGATGGCGCGCGCATCGTCAAGTCGGGCAATTTCTCCATGGGCGTCGTCGTGCTGGCGAGCCTCGTGAAACAGGCGGCGGCAATCCTGGCCGATTACGACATCGAAATTCTGGAAATGCACCACAACAAGAAGGTCGATGCCCCCTCGGGGACGGCCTTGCTCCTGGGGGAAGCGGCAGCTGCCGGCCGCGACATTGCGCTCAAGGACCATTCGGTGCGGGTGCGCGATGGCCATACCGGGCCGCGCGAAGCTGGCACCATCGGCTTTGCCTCGTTGCGCGGCGGGACCGTCGTTGGCGATCACTCGGTGATCCTGGCAGGCCCGTCGGAGCGGATCGAGCTCAATCACCGCGCCGAAGACCGGGCCATCTTTGCCAATGGCGCAGCGCGGGCTGCCTTGTGGGCTGCCCGGCAGGCGCCTGGCCTTTACACCATGAACGACGTCCTGGGGCTCTAGGCGCATGGCCCCGCCCAAATGCTGGATCGGGGTCGCGGCGCGCGAGCATGTGATGCGCGGCATTGCCGAGGGCTTCGTGATGTTTGCCCATGGCCAGCACTCGGCGGTCAAACGGGTGCAGCCGGGAGACTGGTTCGCCTATTATGCCCCCACCCAGACCATGGGGGGTACGGATGCGGTCCGGCGGTTTGTTGCCATTGGCCGTATCGCCCAAGGCGAACCCTTTGAGCAGCAGATGAGTCCAGACACGCGTGGCTGGCGGCGCGCGGCCAACTACCTCGCGACCGAGGAAGCCGATATCTATCCGCTGCTGCCGCAGCTGGATTTCATCGCCGACCAGGCCCATTGGGGCATGTATTTTCGCAAGTCGCTGTTCACCATTGGTGCAGCAGACTTTTCCCGCATTGCCGATGCGATGGGCGTCGGCGCCAGCTTCAATCTCGGAGAGTATGAATGACCGGCACTTTGATCCTCGTGCGGCACGGCCAGAGCGAGTGGAACCTCAAGAACCTGTTCACCGGCTGGCGCAATCCCGACCTGACCGCATTGGGGGAAAGCGAAGCACGCGCCACCGGCCAGGCGCTGAAGGCCGCCGGTATCGTGCCGGACCTGTTCTATACCTCGACGCTGCGTCGTGCCCAGCACACGCTGGACCTGATGCTTGAGGAAATGGGCATTCTCAACGTCACCATCACCCGCAATGTGGCGCTCAACGAGCGCGACTATGGCGATCTGTCGGGCTTGAACAAGGATGATGCGCGGGCCAAGTGGGGTGAGGAGCAGGTGCTGGTGTGGCGTCGCAGCTTCGACGTGCCCCCGCCGGGCGGCGAAAGCCTCAAGGATACAGCGGCGCGTACCCTGCCCTATTACCAGGCCGAGATCGTGCCGCTGCTGCAGGCCGGCAAGACCGTGCTGATTGCCGCGCATGGCAATTCGCTGCGGGCGCTGGTGATGGCGATCGAGAACTTGACCCCTGAGCAGATCCTGGCGCGCGAGATCGGCACCGGCCAGCCCACCATCTACAAGATCGGTGCTGACGGAGCACTGGAGCAGCGCGTCGAGCTGTAGGCTCCAAGCCAAGGATTCACGTGAAACTTATGGGGCGGGTGGCCAGGGCCACCTGCCCTTTCTTGTCAGTGGGCGGCGGAGATAATTCCGGCTTCCCAGCCTAGGATGGCGCGCTTGCGGGGCACGCCCCAGTGATAGCCGGTGAGCGCGCCTGAACTGCCGACGACGCGGTGGCAAGGCACGACAAAGCTGATCGGGTTGCGCCCCACGGCGCCCCCTACGGCGCGCGCGGCACTGGGTTTACCCAGGCGGTTGGCCACCTGCTGGTAGGTGGTCGCCTGCCCCACCGGAATGGTGAGCAGCGTTTCCCAGACGCGCACTTCGAAATCGGTGCCGATCAGCACCACCCGCACCGGCTGTTCGGCGCACCAGCGGGCGGGATCGAAGGAATGGGCGATCAGGGGCGCGACACGCTGGTCATCGCGGATGAAGCGGGCATTGGGCCAACGTCCGGCCAGATCGGCAAAGGCCTGCTCGATACTGGTCTCCTCGTCGGCAAAGCCGAGGCCGGAAATGCCGTAATCGGTGGCGGTGACCACGGCTGTGCCAAAGGGCGATGGACCCACGCCCCAGACCATGTCCATGCCCGCCCCGCCGGCGCGGAATATGCCGGGCGGCATGGCTTCATAGGTCACGAACAGGTCGTGCAGGCGCGAAGTGGAGCTGAGCCCCACCTCGTAGGTGGTGTCGAGAACGCTTTGCTGGGCGCGCAACAGCGATTTGGCGTGATCAAGGGCGACGGCCTGGGCGAAGCTTTTGGGCGAGAGGCCGCACCAGCGCCGGAACAATTCGGTCAACTGACGCTCGTTGAGGCCGAGCGCCTGGGCGAAACGTGGCAGATCGAGACTGTCGGGGCCGGTCTCGCTGAGATAGCGAATGGCCGCGCGAATGGTATCGTAATCACTGGCGGGGCTGATGGCTTTGATCTGGTTCATCGGCGCATCCATGGGGCTGGGTTCAGCATTGGGTGCGGTTTAGGCCGGGGCGAACTGCTTGGCCACCCGCTTTTGACCTCAAGCCCGCGCCTTGCGCAGCGCGCGGCCCAGCGCCTTGGCAAAGCTGGACTTGTCATCGGGGGTGAGAAAGGCGCCGAGCTCGAACTCCTGCCCCTCATGGTGCAGATGCACCCTGATGGTGCGTTCGTCCAGATCGCGCTGCAGGCGCAGTCGCACATGCTGCGGGTCGAACCGGTGAAGCGTGCGCTGGCCCAGATGATCGGTGCTTACCCATTCGATCTGGTCGGGCCATACCACGATATTCTCGCGACGCTGACCGCGGCGCAGGAATAGGTAAAGCGTCGTGAAAAAGGCGATGACCGCCAGCGCCATCAGCACGCCGATGGCCCACCACGGCACTGCAAGTGATTCGAGCGTGGGCGTGAAGGCAAAAACCATGATCCATCCCCCCAAGGCCCAATAGCCGCGTCGGCTCAGGGTGCGGTTGGGGGTAAGCTGGGCCGCGAACAAGGGCGTGGTGGTTGTGGCTTGCATTGGCATGGCTGTCTCGCTGACAACCAGTATAGGCCCAGAATCAAAGGCGAGAGAATGGCAGCGGCAAAAAAAGTGAAGGGCCTGCCCAAGGCGGATGTCGAGGCGATCTTCAACCGGTTTCACGAGATCGAGCCCGAGCCCAAGGGCGAGCTCGATTACGTCAACGGTTACACCTTGCTGGTGGCGGTGGTGCTATCGGCGCAGGCCACCGATGTCGGCGTCAACAAGGCGACCAAAGAATTGTTTGCGCTCGCCCCAGACCCCGCGGCCATGGTGGCGCTGGGGCAGGATGAGATCGAGCGCCATATCAAGACCATCGGGCTGTTTCGCACCAAGGCCAAGAATGTCTTCGTGTTGAGCCAGATGCTGCTGGAACGCCATGGCGGTGAGGTGCCCGCCGACCGTGCCGCGCTCGAGGCGCTGCCGGGCGTGGGTCGCAAGACCGCCAATGTGGTGCTCAATATCTTCTTCAAGCAGCCGACCATTGCGGTGGACACGCATCTATTCCGGGTGGGCAACCGCACAGGCATGGCAGTGGGCAAGACACCGCTGGCGGTGGAGTTGCAGCTCGAGAAAATTATTCCGCCGCAATATATGCTGCACGCCCATCACTGGCTGATCCTGCACGGGCGCTATGTGTGCAAGGCGCGCAAGCCCGAATGCTGGCGCTGCGAGATTGCGCAGTGGTGCCGCTACGAGCCCAAGACACCATTGCCAAATGGGCGCTGACGATCAGGTGCTGCCATAACCGCGCGCCATCATGGCGGCAAAGATCAGCACAAGGGAAAGAATGCCAAGCTGAGCATGCAGAAAGTGGCGCATCCGGATGATATCGGCGGCCGGCGGGACGAAGCCGGGGTCGGTGCGATGCTGGCCGTGCCAGTGGCGGATGGTAGCAGTGGGCGGCAGGCTGCATAGTGCGATGGCAACAAAGGCCGCCATCTTGCCCCAGAAGGCGTAATTGGTGACGTAATATTGCCAACCTGCCGCGCCGAACATGACGCGCAGAATGCCGATGGCGATGACCACGCCAGCGATGGCGCCATAGGCCATATCGAGCTGGGCCAATGGCGGGATGCGGTGATTGGGCAGGCCCGGTCGGATCAGGGTGAATTCGGCGGCGAGGATGCCCACCAGGGTAAACACTGCAAGATGATGGGCAATGGCCAAGACCAGATCGATATCCATTTGCATCGCTTCCCCGCGTAATGTTATGTGTGCTTACATAACGCCAATAACATGTAAGCGATGTCAACACCCCTCCTTCACACCAGCTATCATCATGGCAATTTGCGCCACACCCTTCTCGACGTGGGCTTGCGCGTGCTCGAGCGCGAGGGCGAGGCGGCGATCAATCTTCGCGAGCTGGCGCGCATCGTGGGGGTGTCGCCCGGCGCGCCCTACCGCCATTTCCAGAGCCGGGCCGCCTTGCTCGAGGCCCTCGCGGTGACCGGCTTCCAGCGCTTCACCAAGGCGATGGAGGACGTGGAGCACTCGGGCACAAGCGATGTGCTGGCGAGCATGGGCAAGACCTATGTGCTGTTTGCGCTGCACAATCGGGAGTTGTTTCGGCTGATGTTTTCGCCGCAATTGCGACGCGACAACTTGCCGGGCCTGAAGATGGCCGCCAACCTGGCCTTTGCTACGCTGCGACGGGTGACCGATGGAGGCCAGCCCGGCGGAAGGGTAGCGGCGCTGGCGGCCTGGGCGCGGGTGCATGGCCTGGCGGTGCTGCTGCTCGATGGCCAGATCGCCATCGAAGCGGGTGAGGATATCGAGGCCCTGATCGGCGAAATCATCGGTACGCCATAAGGGCTGGTTGCACCGTGTGGGGGCTTGCTCTAAACCGGCAAGGCTTTTCCTGCGCCGGACCGTACAGATGACCCAGACCCGCTTCGACGTTCTTACCATCGGCAATGCTATCGTCGATATCATTGCCCCGGTGGCGGGCGAGTTTCTTGCCGACGAGGGCATGAACAAGGGCATCATGCACCTGATCGACAGCGATCGCGCCGCTGATCTCTATGCCAAGATGCCGGCCAGCCGGTTGCA
This sequence comes from uncultured Alphaproteobacteria bacterium, assembly GCA_963699295.1. Lineage (GTDB taxonomy): Bacteria > Pseudomonadota > Alphaproteobacteria > Rhizobiales > Devosiaceae > Devosia. The sequence continues at coordinate 2,818,057 of OY969432.1, read as the reverse complement.
GATTTCCGGTGGCAGCGCCGGCAACACCGCAGCGGGCGTCGCCTCGCTCGGCGGACGGGCCGCATTTGTCGGCAAAGTGGCCGAGGACGGGCTGGGCGATGTATTCGCCCAGGACATGGCGGACCAGGGCGTGCATTACGCCAGCACCCGGCTGAGCAATGGCGCGATGACCGCCCGGTGCATGATCTTTGTCACCGATGACGGCGAGCGCACCATGAACACCTATCTGGGCGCCTGTCATGAGCTGACCGAAGCCGATATCCTGGAAGACGAAATTGGCGGCGCCGCCATCACCTATATGGAAGGGTTCCTGTGGGACCCTGTGGAGGCCAAGAAGGCCTTTGTGCGCGCGGCCCACTATGCCCACAAGCATGAGCGCGCCGCCGCCTTCACCCTGTCGGATCCGTTTTGCGTCGACCGGTTTCGCGCCGAGTTCCTGGACCTGATCCAGTCCAAGACCATCGACTACGTGTTTGCCAACGTTCATGAGCTCAAATCGCTCTACCAGACCGACGATCTGGGTGCGGCGGTGCGCGAGATCGCCAAGGACGCCGAGCTGGCGGCCATCACCATGGGGGCCGATGGGGCCATGGTTATCCACAATGGCGAAGTGACCTCGGTGCCGGCGTTCCCGGTCGACAAGGTGGTCGATGCCACGGGGGCCGGTGATCTGTTTGCGTCCGGCTTTTTGTTGGGCATGGCCCGTGGGCAGACGCTGGAAAGCGCGCTCAAGACCGGGTGCCTCGCCGCATCCGAAGTGATCAGCCATGTCGGGGCGCGGCCGCAGGTCGATCTGGAAGTTCTCAGCCGCCAGCACGGACTCGTCGGCTAGAAGGCTTTCTCCCCGAAGGGAGAAAGCGAACTTCGGGCGAATGGCGCCTCAAGCGAGGCGGGTGCCGCGATTGTGCATTTCATCCAGGATGGCGCGAGCGGCAGCCGCCGGATCCGCTGCCTCGATGATCGGCCGGGCGACCACCAGATGGCTGGCGCCGGCAGCGAGAGCCTGCGCCGGGGTCATGATGCGTTTCTGGTCACCGGCGGCGGCGCCGGCGGGGCGAATGCCCGGGGTGACGATGGCCATGTCGGGGCCGATAATCGAGCGCACCATCGCCGCTTCATGCGAGGAGGCCACGATCCCGCCAATGCCGGCATCCCGACCCTGCTGGGCGCGCAGCGCCACCAGACCTGCCGCATCGCGCTCGTAACCGGCTTCCTTGACGTCGGCATCGTCCATCGAGGTCAGCACTGTCACGCCGAGCACGGTCAGGCCTGACCCGGCAGCAGCCTTGGCAGCGGCGCGCATGGTCTTGGGATAGGCGTGGACGGTCAGCATGGTGGCGCCGGTTTCGGCGAAGGCCGCGACGCCCTTTTCGACGGTGTTGTCGATATCGAGTAGTTTCAGGTCGAAAAAGACCTTCTTGCCGGCGGCGATCAGCGCCTTGCCGAGCGCAAAGCCATCAGCGCCGTAAAAGCACTGGTAGCCGATCTTGTAGAAATCAACATTGTCGCCCAGCAGCGCCACGATTTCTTCGGCGCGGGCGCGTGACGAAACATCGAGGCCCACGATTAATTGGCCAGCCATAGTTTTTTCTCCGCTGTCGGTGTTTGCGCTGGGTTAGCCCAAAAGACCGGCTGCCGCAACCGGCCTAGCCAAACCAGCCCGGCGAAAAGGCCTCCATGGGCGACCATTCGCAGCCCAGCCGGGCCGGGGCCAGATCAAAGCTGAAGCAATTGCCCCCGCCTGGGTTGCCGTGGCGTGACTGGTCTTCGCGGCGGTCGATCGGGCGGCCGGCGATGTAGCATTTGAGCAGGCTACCCACCGCGCCATGGCCGCAAAACACCACAGGGGTTGAGGAAGGCACGCCATCAAGAGCCTGGGTGACGGCCGCGACGATGCGGGTCTGGGCGTCGATGGAGCGCTCCCAGCCATCAATGCTGGCATAAGGCTCGGCAAAGAAGCGGTCAGCGGTGGCTTCAAACAGCGTCGGCGGTAAAAAACCGGTGGCGCTGCGGTCGTTTTCCCCCATCGTCCCGGCGGAGAAGATGGGCGAGCCGCTGACCGCGGCAATCAGTTCAGCCAGCTCCATCGCCTTGGCCTCGGTGCTGGAAAAGATCCGCGCACCGGCCGGGACGGTTTGGCGGGCGGCAAAGGCCTCGGCGCGCTGCCGGCCCAGTGCCGACAGCCCCCATTGGGGCACGGGAACGGCAGGATCGACGGCCACTTGCGGGTGGGTGACATAGAGCGCGCGCATCAAGTGCCGCGACTGAAATGGGTGAGTTCGTGCACCATGGTTTTGACCTTGTGGACGATGGCTGGCTCGATCACTTCGCCCAAGGGATCAAAGGCGGTTTCAACCGGGCCGATGCCAAGCAAGGTGGGCACCACCAGCGCGCCGAGCTTGCTGAGGGAATCGCGCAAATGGCTCTGGGCCCAGATGGTACCGTATTTGCCCGAGCTGATGCCGCCAATGCCGAAGACGGCATGGCGGAACGGGCTGGGGCGCTGGCGGCTGAGCCAGGCGATGGTGTTGACGAGGAGCGGCGGGACGCCGCCATTATATTCCGGGCTGGCGATGAAGATGATGTCGTGGCTGCGCCAGAGTTCGGCCAGCCGACGGGCGGCCTCCGGCACATGATCGGGCTCGAGATCTTCATTGAAGATCGGCATGGGAAAATCGGCCAGATCGAGCGCAGTGACGTCGGCGCCGGCGGCGCTTAGATGGTGCCCCATCAGGGCCTGCAGTCGACGGTTGTGGGAGCCGGTGCGGATGGAACCCGATAGGGTAAGTGCAGTGGGCATGAAGGGGTCTTACTCGTGGCAGGAGGCCCTACCCTGCCCGCCCCCGGCCGCGGGGGCAAGGGCGTGTGTGTTGACGAGAGCGGCGGTCGCGAGTAACTTAAGGAATGACTTAAGTGAAATCGGAGTGAGTTCCATGGCGACGGATATCTTTGTGAATTTGCCGGTGCGCGACCTGCCGGCCTCCAAGCGTTTTTTCGGCAAACTTGGATTTACCTTCAACGCCCAGTTCACCGATGACACGGCGGGAGCGCTGGTGATCGATGAGCACATTTATTTCATGCTGCTGACGCGGGAGAAATTTGCCGAATTCGCCACGCTGCCGATCGCCGACGCCACGGTGACGACCCAGGCGCTCTATGCGATTTCGCGCGAGAGCCGCGACGCGGTGGACGCATTGGTCGATGCCGCGCTGGCGGCCGGCGCCAGCGAACCGCGTCCGGCGAGCGATTACGGGTTCATGTATACCCGCAGCTTTGCCGATCTGGACGGCCATGTGTGGGAGTTCTTGTGGATGGACCCGGCCCATGTGATGCCAAGCTAGGCTTTGCCCAAACAAAATCAGCCCGGACCAGGTCCGGGCTGTTGTTAGGCTTCGCATTGGCGCATGGCCTTGATCGCTCAAATGCCCCGCGGAACGGTCGCGATCAGGCGTCGAACATTTTCTTCAGCTTGGCGAAGAAGCCACCCGAGGTCGGGCTGGTTTCATCGGTTTCGTGACGGGCAAATTCTTCCAGCAGCTCGCGCTGCTTACGGCTCAGATTCTGCGGTGTCTCGATGTCGAGCTGCACGTAAAGGTCCCCGACATCCTTGGAGCGCAGCACCGGCATGCCCTTGCCCTTGAGGCGGACGCGCTGGCCCGGCTGGGTGCCGGCGGCGACCTTGACCTTGGCGCGCGCATTGTCGAGCGTGGGGACCTCGAAGTCGCCCCCCAGGGCCGCCGTGGTCATGGAAATGGGCACGCGGGCATAAAGATCGGCGCCGTCCCGCTGGAACAGTTCGTGCGGGCGAATGGAGATGAAAATATAGAGGTCGCCGGCCGGGCCGCCGCGCACGCCAGCCTCGCCTTCATTGGCTAGGCGAATGCGGGTGCCATCTTCGATCCCTTTGGGGATATCGACGCTGAGCTTGCGGTTTTCCTGGCGCCGGCCTTGGCCCGAACAATCGGTGCAGGGCTGGTCCATCATCTGGCCACGGCCCTGGCAAACCGGGCAGGTGCGTTCAATGGTGAAAAAGCCCTGGGCGGCGCGAACCTTGCCGTGGCCGTTGCACTGGCGGCAGGTGTGGGTGCCGGTGCCGGGCTTGGCGCCCGAACCTTCGCAGGTGTTGCAGCCCACCAGGGTCGGCACGTCGATCTCGACGGTGCGCCCCTCGAAACTTTCCTCAAGGCTGATCTCGAGATTGTAGCGCAAATCAGAGCCGCGCAGCTTGGAGGCGCCACCGCCGCGGCGACCGCCGCCACCCATGAAATCGCCAAAGATGTCCTCAAAGATATCGGACATGGAAGAATTGAAATCGGGACCAAACCCGGCGCCGTTCCCCCGTCCGCCGCCATTCTCGAACGCGGCGTGGCCGAAACGATCATAGGCAGCGCGCTTCTGGCCGTCCTTGAGCGTGTCGTAGGCCTCGCTGATTTCCTTGAACTTGGCTTCTGATTCGGCATTGCCCGGATTGCGATCGGGGTGGTGCTGCATGGCGAGTTTGCGATAGGCGCTCTTGAGCGCCGCCTCGTCGGCCGCCTTGTTGACGCCGAGTACGTCGTAGAAATCCCGTTTAGACAAAAACCACGTCTCCGAATGCAAGCCGGTCGCGTCAGGCGCGCCCGCACAAAATCAGCCCCAAGTTCACCCTAGATGGCGATCCAGCCGGCCACCCGCAAGGGGCCATGCGTCATTGGGGCGCAAACCAGCTGTCGCTGCATAGCAAGAGCGGGCCGCCGCTTCAACCGCGCTAAAGGGCGCACTAGAGGTGGGGGCCGGGCTCCAGGGCGCGCCGCAGGGCTTCGGCGGCGTCGGATTGTGCGAACATTGCCTTGGTCACCATGGCGCCGAGGCCGAAAAAGCCTTGAGTCACACCCTCATAGGATTGGCAGGCGACTGGCACCGAGACCCGCTTCAGGGCCGCGGCAAGCGCCTCGCCCTCCGAACGCAGCGGATCGATCGCGGCAAGCACGATGCTGGCCGGGGCAATGCCGGACAGATCGTCGCGGCTGACCAGATTGAGCCGGGGATCATCGCGCTGCTCCGGATTGGCGACGAGGTGGCGCCAGCGCCAGCGCATCGCGGCAGCGCCAAAGGGGCGGGTGCGCACCGTCTCGGCATAGGAGGGGGTGGCCAGGTCGATGCCGGCCATCGGGTGGATCAGCAATTGATGGCGAGGCTCGGTGGAGTGGGCTTGGTGCGACCGCAGGGCAATATTGGCAGCGAGATTGGCACCGGCATCTTCACCGGCCACGGCCATACGCCGGGGGTCGCCGCCCAGCTGGTGCGCCTCGCTCACCAGCCAGCGCCAGATCGTCCAGGCGTCGTCATGGGCGGCGGGGAACGGGTGTTCGGGAACCAGGCGGTATGTCGCGGACAGCACGATTGCGCCGCTGCGCCGGGCCAGCGCCTGGGCTGTACCCTCGTGGGTTGCCAGATTACCGGTGACAAAGCCGCCGCCATGGAAAAAGAGCACCACGGGATTGTTGCGATCTTCCAGGCTGGCCGGACGATAGAGCCGCGCCGCAAGGGGAGCCGCGTCACCATTGGGAATGCTGAGGTCTTCAACGAGCAGATCTCTGGCCGGGGGAGCCTCCCGGCCCTGACGTGCGACAATGGCGGCGAGTGCGTCTTGGAACCCGGGCTGGCGACGGGCAATGGTGGGAGAGCAATATTCGAGCGGCTGGGCGCCGAGCCGGGTGAGCGTGTCGAGCACGATCTGCATGTCGGCGTCGAGCGGCGCCAAGGGCTGGTTGTCGAGGCGCTCGACGATTTCACCGATGCTGGTGGGCGCCGCCGCGGGGGATGGATTGGGCTCTTCAGGCATCAAATTCTCGCTTTGCATGTGCTCATAGAGCTCGCAAAGCTGTCGCAATTAGGCCCGAACGAGGGAATTTTGTGGCAGTAGCGGGCTATCCCCAAAGCAAAGCCCCGGATCGCTCCGGGGCCAAGAGGGTGATTCACGTGAAACCGAAGAGATCAGGCGACGACTTCGGCGATCTCGACATTGTTGTCCATCAGCTTCTTGCGGGCAGCGTTTACGGCATCGACGCTGAATTCGTCTTCGTGCTGCATGACGATGGCTTCGCCGGTGAGATCGCTGCGACCATTGGCCACCAGATAGGCAAAGCCGTCGCTGAGTGGCTCTTCAAGCATCATGTCGCTGAGGACGCGCTGTGCCCCGACGCGGCGATGCTTGGTGCGGATCTTGGTGAGGCGGGTGGTGCGACCATTATCGGCCGTGCGGAATTCTTCGGCGGCTGTGAGGCCGGTGATGAAAGCGCGTTCGACGGGATCCTTTAGGGTTCCCGCGGCCAGTTCGGCAATGCGGATCTGGCAGCCAAAGGCGAGATCGGGATGGCCGAGCCGGACAGCATTGGCCATCAGCTTGCGCAATTTTTCAGGGTCGGTGAAAGTCTTGGGATCTGGGATGTTCATGCCGCATCTTAGGCCATATTTCCCATTTGACCAAATTTCTCACAAAAAAAGGGCCCGGCAATGTGCCGGGCCCGTAACTCTGGCGATGAACGCCGTTACTTCTTGTCGTCGTCCTTGACCTCTTCGAAGTCAGCGTCGACCACATCGTCATCGCTATCTTCGGCAGTGCCATTGGCCTTGGCTTCGGCTTCCGCCTGGCTGGCCTTGTACATGGCCTCGCCCAGCTTCATCGATGCCTGCGCCAGAGCGTCGGTCTTTTCCTTGATCAGTTCGGCATCATCGCCTTCGATCACGGCCTTCAGATCCGAAACGGCCGTTTCGATGGCCGACTTGTCTTCGGCCGAAACCTTGTCGCCATAATCCTTGAGCGACTTTTCGGTCGAGTGGATCAGGCTTTCGGCCTGGTTCTTGGCTTCGACGGCTTCGCGCTTCTTCTTGTCGGCTTCAGCGTTCTGCTCGGCTTCCTTGACCATCTTTTCGATGTCGGCGTCGCTGAGACCGCCCGAAGCCTGGATGCGAATCTGCTGTTCCTTGCCGGTGCCCTTGTCCTTGGCCGAAACCTGAACGATACCGTTGGCGTCGATATCGAAGGTCACTTCGATCTGCGGCACGCCGCGCGGTGCGGGCGGAATGCCGGCCAGGTCGAAATTGCCCAGCAGCTTGTTGTTGGCGGCCATTTCGCGTTCACCCTGGAACACGCGGATGGTCACGGCCGACTGGCTGTCTTCGGCGGTCGAGAAGGTCTGGCTCTTCTTGGTCGGGATCGTGGTGTTGCGATCGATCAGGCGGGTGAACACGCCACCGAGCGTTTCGATGCCGAGCGACAGCGGGGTCACGTCGAGCAGCAGCACGTCCTTGACGTCGCCCTGCAGCACGCCGGCCTGAATGGCGGCGCCCAGTGCCACGACTTCGTCCGGGTTGACGCCCTTGTGAGGCTCCTTGCCGAACAGCTGCTTGACGACTTCCTGCACCTTGGGCATGCGGCTCATGCCGCCGACCAGCACGACTTCGTCGATCTGGGCACGCGGTGATACCGGCATCCTTGAGGGCCTGGCTTGCACGGCTCGATGGTGCGCTGGATCAGGTCGTCGACCAGCGATTCGAGCTTGGAGCGGCTGAGCTTGAGCGTAAGGTGCTTGGGGCCCGACGCATCGGCGGTGATGAACGGCAGGTTGATTTCGGTCTGGGTCGGCGCTGGAAAGCTCGATCTTGGCCTTTTCGGCAGCTTCCTTGAGGCGCTGCAGGGCCAGCTTGTCGGAGCGCAGGTCGATGCCCTGCTCCTTCTTGAACTCGTCGGCCAGGTAATCGACCAGACGCATGTCGAAGTCTTCACCGCCGAGGAAGGTGTCGCCATTGGTCGACTTCACCTCGAACACGCCATCGCCGATTTCGAGGATGGAGACATCGAAGGTACCACCGCCAAGGTCGTACACGGCGATGACGCCGGTGTTCTTCTTGTCGAGACCATAAGCGAGCGCGGCAGCAGTCGGCTCGTTGATGATGCGCAGCACTTCCAGACCGGCGATGCTGCCGGCATCCTTGGTGGCCTGGCGCTGGCTGTCATTGAAATAGGCGGGAACGGTGATGACGGCCTGGGTAACGGTCTCGCCGAGATAGGACTCGGCGGTTTCCTTCATCTTCTGCAGGATCATGGCCGAAACCTGCGAGGGCGAATATTGCTCGCCCGAGGCTTCCACCCATGCGTCGCCATTGTCGGCCTTGATGATCTTGAAAGGCACCAGGTTCTTGTCCTTGGCCACGACCTTGTCGTCGTAACGACGGCCGATCAGGCGCTTGAACGCAAACAGGGTACCTTCGGGATTGGTGACGGCCTGGCGCTTTGCCGGCTGTCCGACCAGACGTTCGCCATCCTTGGTGAAGGCAACCATCGAGGGGGTGGTACGCGCCCCTTCCGCGTTTTCGATAACCTTGGGATTGGACCCGTCCATAACAGCAACGCAGCTATTGGTGGTGCCCAGGTCGATACCGATCACTTTAGCCATTACACAAGCCTCTCTTTCAGCAAACCCATGATGGAGCCCCTCTCGCGAGGCAGTTCCGGGCCAAACAGGCCGGGTTCCTTGCAACTCAGCAATGCGCCGATTGCAGGGCCTGCGGGGTATATAGGGGGGTGGCCGAGCCGCTTCAAGCGTTGCCCGCAGGGATTTGGTGGCCTGTCCCGACATTATGCCGAGAGCCGCGAAGTGCTCCATCAGTCAATTGGAAACAGGGCTGGCACGGCGCCAGCCCTGCAGGAAATCAGTCGGTCAGCGTATAGGTGGACAAAGCGCAGATGTCGATGGCCGGGACTTCCAGTACGGCGCCCTCATCGGTTTCAAAACGGAAATCATAGAGGCACTGGTCAGAGCCATCGCCAATGCTCACCGTGCCGCTGAAGCCGGGCTCCAGAACGCCATCTTCGCCCAGAAGATCGTCGCCCCATTCTTCTTCTTCGCTCGGGCTGGTGTAGAAATAGGTCAGCGTCTGGGCGCTTTCATTGACCAGGGTAAACTCGACGGTCTGGGCATTGGCCTGCGCGGTGGCAGCCAGCACGGCCAGCAGGGCAAAGGCACGCTTGATATATGTCATGGATTATTCCCCAAGCCGGCGTAAAGACAGGCCGGCTGTGCTCCATGCCACGACGCCGAAGCGCCGCCAAGGGGGAAGACCGCATGGCGCTTTCCTTTGTATTCGCATCCCCCTAGAACTCGTTTCATGTTTGAACCTGGCTCCGTATTGCTGCACGACACGCTTAACCCGGGCGGAGACAATTTGTTGTTTTCGGCGCCGCGCTCGGTGCTGGTGGCCCATGATGGGAGGGAGGCCGAAGCGGCGCTGGCGCAGCTGGACGCGGCGCAGCGCGATGGACTTTGGGCGGCCGGCTATCTGAGCTATGAGCTGGGCCTGCTGTTCGAGCCACATTTGCAGCATCTGTTGCCCGCGGACAGGACCATGCCGCTGTTGTGGCTGGGCCTCTATGACGCCCCCCGGCGCCTGAGCGCGGCGGAGGTGGCGGCGATGCTGGCCGAGGCGGGGTCCGGCGAGGGGCGGGCCCGCGACATTGTGCCCAATATCGACCTGTCCACCTATCGCCGGGCGTTCGAGCGGGTGCAGGCGCTGATCGCGTCGGGCGACACCTATCAGGTTAATCTCACCTTCAAGGCCAAGTTCAAGCTCGAGGGCAACCCCGTGGCGCTCTACCGGCAATTGGTGGCCAAACAGCCGGTGAGCTACGGGGCGCTGCTTAATACCGGCAGCCACTGGCTGTTATCGCGGTCGCCGGAACTGATGGTAGCGAGCCGGGACGGGCAGCTGCGGGCGCGGCCGATGAAAGGCACGCTGAAGCGCGGGCGAACCCTGGCTGAGGATGAGGCGGGGCGTGCGGCGCTGGCGGGGGACGAAAAAAACCGGGCGGAAAATCTGATGATCGTGGACCTGCTGCGCAATGATCTGGGGCGGATCGCCGAGATCGGCTCGGTGGACGTCACCGATCTGTTCACCGTAGAAACCTACCAGACGCTGCACACCATGACCTCGGGTATCGAAGCGCGCCGGCGCCCCGGGGTGACGAGCGAAGTGCTGCTGCGCCAGCTGTTTCCGTGTGGCTCGATCACCGGGGCACCCAAGGTGCGAGCGATGGAGATCATCAGCGAGGTCGAGGCTGAGCCCCGTGGCGCCTATACCGGATCGATCGGCTATTTTGCCCCCAATGGTGATCTGACGCTGAATGTGGCGATCCGCACCGCGGTGATTAATGCCGATGGATCGGGGGAAATTGGCGTCGGGGGCGGCATCGTTGCCGATTCCACCGCCGAGGATGAATATCGCGAGGCCTTGCTGAAGATGGCTTTTTTTACCGACCAGACACAGCCAGTGACACTGATCGAAACCCTGTTGTGGCAACCAGAAAGCGGGTATTGGCTGCAAGCGCGACACTTGGCACGGCTGGAACAATCGGCGCGCTATTTTGGCCTGCCCTGGGATCAGGCCGACATCGCGGCGCTGCTGGCCGGCGCTGCCGAGGGTTTTACCGCCGAGCGGATGCGGGTGCGCCTGACCCTTGATGCTCAGGGACCGGCGGTGAGCGCGGTGGAGCTGCCGCCCAATCCGGCCCGGTTCCGCTTTGCCCTTGCGCCCGAACCGCTGCAATCGGACAGCCTTTGGCTTGCGCACAAGACCACCAATCGCGCCTTCTATGACGAACCCCGCATGCGCGCCCTGGCGGCGCTTGGCGTGGATGAGGTGGTATTTTTAAATGAACGCGGCGAGCTGACCGAAGGCTCGATCACCAATCTGTTCATTGAGCGCGACGGGGTGCTGCTGACGCCGGCGCTGGATTGCGGCCTGTTGCCCGGCACGCTTCGTGCCGAACTGCTGGCCGAAAGACGCGCCCGAGAAGCTGTCCTCACCCTTGCCGATCTCGACACGGCGCAGGCAATCTGGCTGGGCAATTCGGTGCGCGGATTGCTTGCCGCGGACTGGATCAGAACCTAGGAGACGATCATGAGCATCGCCATTTCCCCCCGTGATCTGCTGATCGTGGTGGATCTGCAATATGACTTCCTGCCCGGGGGGAGCCTCGCCGTCACTGGGGGTGACGCTATCGTGCCGCTGATCAATGAACTGGCGCAGCATTTTACCAATGTGGTGCTGACCCAGGACTGGCATCCCGCCAACCATATTTCCTTCGCCAGCCAGCATCCGGGCAAGGCTCCATTTGAGACGATCGAACTCGACTATGGCACCCAGGTGCTGTGGCCGGATCACTGCGTATGGGCGACCCGTGGCGGCGCGATCACCGAGGATTTGCGACATCCCACAGGCGCAGATGATCATTCGCAAGGGCTTCAACCGCAACATCGACAGCTATTCGGGCTTTCAGGAAGCCGATCGGCAGACGCTGACCGGGCTGGCCGGCTATCTCAACGAGCGCCAGATCGAGCGGGTCTTCGTGGCTGGCCTGGCGACCGATTTCTGTGTCGCCTGGACCGCTATCGATGCGGCTGCCGGGGGCTTTGATGTGAGTGTCATCGAGGATGCCTCCCGCGGCATCGATACTGGAGGGTCGCTGGCGCGCGCTTGGGACGACATGGCAGCAGCCGGCGTCGAGCGCATCCAATCGGTCGCCATTCTGGGCTAGGTCGCCAAAAACAAAAATCCCCGGGACTGGCCCGGGGATGGATCATTGTATCGCGCGTTCGATCAGACGCTCTTGTCGATCGATTCGTCGGCCACGGGCTGGCTCGGACCGCCCTTGGCGACGCCGACCATGGCTGGGCGCAGGACGCGATCGCCGATGGCATAACCGGCCTGCACGACCTGCACCACGGTGCCTTCGGGCGTGTTGGGATCAGGGACCTCGAACATGGCCTGGTGCTTGTGTGGATCAAATTTCTGATTTTGGCTTCGATCGGGTCACGCCATGCTTGCCCAGCAGGCGCTGCATCTCGCGCTCAGCCAGCTCGATGCCCTCGATCAGCGATTTGGTGGTGGGATCACCGGCTTCGCGAGCATCGGCCGGCAGCATGACCAGCGCCCGAGACAGCGCATCGGTGGCGCTCAGCATATCGCGCGCAAAACCCGAAATGGCATAGCTTCTGGTATCGGCGACATCGCGCTCGGTGCGCTTGCGCAGGTTTTCCATGTCGGCAATGGTGCGCAACATCCGGTCGCGCAACTCGGCATTCTCGGCGCGCAGAGCCTCGATGGGATCGACTTCGGCTGGGGTTTCGATTTCGACTTCGGGCGTTTCGACCGTGGCGTCGTTTTCGTCGCTCATCATCATCCTGTTCCGCAAACACTGAATTCGCACCGCATATCGGCCAATGCGAGGGCTTTTTCAAGCCTTGCTCCTAGCGAGGACGCTGGCGAGCCATCATCGCGGTGATCACATTGGCCGTATAGTCGACGACCGGAACGATGCGGGCGTAATTAAGCCGCGTCGGCCCGATCACGCCCAAGACCCCAACCACCTTGTCATTGGCATCCTTGTAGGGCGACAGGATGACCGAGGAGCCCGACAGCGAAAACAGCTTGTTTTCCGAGCCGATAAAAATGCGCACTCCTTCTCCCTGCTCGGCATCGTTGAGGAGGTCTAGCAGGCCGTCCTTGCTTTCGAGCTCGTCGAACAATTGCCGCATGCGCAGCAATTCGTCCGAGGCCATGGTGTCGTTGATCAAATTGGCGCGGCCGCGCACAATGACCGTGGGCTGGCCGGTGGCGGAGGCCTGGCTGAGGGTCGCGATGCCGGCATCGACCAGTTTTTGCGTCAACTCATCCAGTTCCGCCCGCTGTTCGGCGCGCTGCTCGCCTAGCACCTTGCGCGCCTCGGTGATGGTGCGGCCCACCACGTGATGGGCGAGATAATTGCCGGCCTGGGCAAGCGCGCTGGCGGTAAAGCCGGGCGGTAACTCCATGATGCGATTTTCCACCTGCCCGTCCTGGCCCACAAGGATGGCCATGGCGCGGGTCGAGTCGAGGCGCACGAACTCGATATGGCGCAGGATCATGTCGGCCTTGGTGGCAATCACCACCCCGGCACCATGGCTCAGACCGGACAGGAGCTGACTGGCTTCGGTGAGCACATCCTCGACCTGGCCTTGCCGCTGGCCTTCGATTGACTGGGCGATCTGGCTGCGCTCGCGCTCATCGACCGAGCCCACTTCAAGCATCGCATCGACGAAAAAGCGCAGGCCCTCCTGGGTGGGAGCGCGGCCGGCGGAAGTGTGGGGAGCGGCGATCAGCCCCAGATCCTCAAGGTCCGCCATGACATTGCGCACCGAGGCGGGCGACAGGCCGGTCTGCAACATGCGGGACAGATCCCGCGAGCCGACGGGCGATCCGGTATCGAGATAGCGCTCGACGATCTTGCGGAAAATATCCTGGCTGCGGGCATTGAGCACGCTGAGAAAGTCTTCGGGCGGCTTTACCATGCTTTTTGCTAAAATCGTCCCTTTAACCCTGACATCTCATTTAAGCGCATTGCAGCTTCCCGCCAAGCTCCCGCCGCTTGTGAGCGCGCCTTATCAGGGTTAAGAGGCGGTTAACAATTATTCAACGTGGAATTCTCTATGCGGCCCTCCGGACGTGAGCCCAACCAAATGCGCGCGGTATCAATCGAGCGCAATGTCTCGCAAAAGGCCGAGGGCTCGTGCCTCGTTTCGTTCGGCAATACCAAGGTGCTGGTGACCGCTTCGGTAGAAACCAGCGTTCCCGGCTGGTTGCGCGGCAAGGGCCAGGGCTGGGTAACGGCGGAATATGGTATGCTGCCGCGCGCGACCGGTTCGCGCACCCGCCGCGAAGCCGCCGCCGGCAAGCAGACCGGGCGCACCCAGGAAATCCAGCGCCTGATCGGCCGCTCGCTGCGCTCGATCGTTGATTTGCAGCTGTTGGGCGAAGTGCAAATCACGCTCGACTGCGACGTGCTCGAGGCCGATGGCGGCACGCGCACGGCAGCGATCACCGGAGCCTATGTGGCGCTGGCCGATGCGATCAAATGGATGGATGAGCGCAAACTGACCAAGGGGAAAGCCCTGCGTGATTCGGTGGCGGCAGTGTCGTGCGGCATCTATCGGGGCACCCCGGTTCTGGACCTCGACTACCTCGAAGACGTCGAAGCGCATACCGATGCCAATTTTGTGATGACCGGATCGGGCAAGTTCGTCGAAATCCAAGGGACCGCCGAGCAGGCCCCGTTCAGCCGCCCCGAGCTCAATCAGCTGATGGAGCTTGCCGAGGCCGGAATTGTCGAACTGACCCAGCAACAACAGGCAGTGCTCGCAGCATGATCGGATTGAAGCGCAAACGGGAGGCAGGATCCAACGAACGGGCAGACGAGGATCGGTCTCGTTCGGCACCGGCCCCCGATTGCGCCCTCTGGCATGATATTACCAGGGCCCTCGCTTCCACTCACCGGCAGCCGGCCCCAGCCAAGAGGACAACCAAATGAGTATTCCTCGTCTGCGCGCTGGTGATCGACTGGTGCTGGCTACCCACAATAACGGTAAGCTGGTCGAATTCCGCGAGCTGTTCGCTCCGTTCGGGCTGGAACTGGTTTCTGCCGGTGAGTTGGGACTGCCTGAGCCCGAGGAAAACGGCACGACCTTTGCCGAGAACGCCCGCACCAAAGCCCATGCCGCCGCGAAGGGCGCCAACATGTTGGCGCTGTCGGACGATTCCGGCCTCTGCGTCGAGGCGCTCAATGGCGATCCCGGCGTATACACGGCGGACTGGGCCGGCGTACCGCGGGATTTCAACCGGGCGATGCGTCGGGTAGAGGATGCGCTGCAGGCCGCCAATGCCACTTCGCCCGACCTGCGCCGCGCCGCCTTCATGGCAACGCTGTGCCTGGCGCATCCCGACGGGCGCGATGTGATTTACGAGGGGCGGTGCCCTGGCCGGATGGTCTGGCCGCCGCGCGGCGCCAGCGGCCATGGTTATGACCCCATGTTCATGCCCGATGGCTACGACATCACCTTTGGCGAAATGACCTCCGAGCAAAAGCACTCCTGGGCACCCGGCAAGCAGGGGCTGTCGCATCGCGCCCGCTCCTTTGCCCAATTCGTCGAGGGCCAGATTGAGCGCTAACCCCAACGACATGTTTGGCGTCTACGTGCACTGGCCGTTCTGCGCGTCCAAATGCCCGTATTGCGACTTCAATTCGCACGTGCATCGCGGCGCATTCGATGAAGACGCCTATGCCAGCGCATATGAGCGAGAGATTGCGCATGCGGCGGCACTGGTGCCCGGCCGGGTGGTACAGTCGATCTTTTTTGGCGGTGGCACGCCTTCGCTGATGCAGCCCTCGACCACGGCGCGGATCATTGACGCCATCGCGCGGCACTGGACGCTGGAGCCGCATGCCGAGATCACGCTGGAGGCCAATCCGACCAGCGTCGAAGTCGATCGCTTCAAGGGGTTCCGCGCGGCCGGCATCAACCGCGTGTCGCTAGGCGTGCAATCGCTGCGCGAAGGGCCGCTTGCGGAACTGGGACGCCGCCATTCCGTCGAGGAAGCGGTGCGCGCCGTGCGCATTGCCCAGTCGGTGTTTGACCGCTCAAGCTTTGACATCATCTACGCCCGCCCGCGCCAGACGCTCGAAGATTGGGAAGATGAACTCAAGGAAGCGCTGTGGCTGGCGCAGGGCCATATCAGCCTCTACCAGCTGACCATCGAGCAGGGCACGCGCTATTTCGATCTGCAGCAGGCCGGCAAGCTGGTGTTGCCCAATGAAGATCTGGGCGCTGATTTTTACGAGATGACGCAGGAATTGACGGCCGCGGCCGGCCTGCCGGCCTATGAAATTTCCAACCATGCCCGGCCCGGCCAGGAGAGCAGCCACAACATGCTCTACTGGCGCTATGGCGAATATGCCGGGATTGGTCCCGGCGCCCATGGCCGTTTGATGATCAACAATCAGCGCCACGCCACCGCCGTCGAGAAGCTGCCGTTCGAGTGGCAGAAAAAGGTGATGGCGCAGGGTCATGGCATGGTCGTTGATGACGTGCTGACCTGGGAAGAACAGGGCGACGAGTTTTTGGTAATGGGCCTGCGCCTTAAGGAAGGCATTTCTCCGGCGCGCTTCACCGCCTTGTCCGGCCGCAAGATCAGCCAGCGCCAGATCGATGAGCTCAAGGGGTACGGGTTTGTCGAAACCCTCGCCAATGGGAATATCCGGGTCACTGACCGGGGCTGGCCGGTGCTTGATGCGGTGGTAGCCGACCTGGCCGCCTAAAGCTGGGCGCCCTCGATCTGTTGGGCGCCGCCATTGCCCACTTGCTTGATTGCCAGGGCGTATTCACTGCGCCCGTTGGGCAGGAAGCGGAATGCGCCGTCCCGGCCATTGAAGCCTGAGGGCGCGGTGAGCAGGGGTGCCGCGTAGGGCGGATTGGCGCGCGACAGCGTGTTGACGTTGGCCAGAATGGTGGCCGTATAGGCAATGGTCGCCAGCGGATGCGGCTGGGCGCCGAATTTTTGCTGATAGTCGTTGCGAATGGCCCCGATGCCGGCTTGATCGAGGGCTGGATAGATGGCTCCGGCCAGCTGGCTGGTGCCCATGATGGCGGGATCGCCCTCCCAATCGGCCGAGCCGACCAGTTGCACCGCCTCTAAATCAAGACCGGCCTGGGCCAGAGCGGCAGCAAAAGCCGGCGCCGAGGCCCGGTCGGGAATGAACAGCGTGTCAATCATGCTGGATTGGATATGCGGCAGCGCTTGCGCCACGATCTGCGCGGCTTCGTTGGCGCTGGTGAAGGTGTAGACCGAATGCGGCGCAAAGCCGGCGGCAACCGCCTGCTGGCGGAACGCAGTTTCCTGTGCCTGGCCAAATTCGGTGGCGGGAAACGCCCCCGCAATGCCGCGTCGACCCTGCGCCTTCACGTAGGCCAGCGAGCGCTTCATCTCCATTTCGGGCAGCAGATTGAGCAGATAGACCCCCTGCCCCGCAGCCTGCGGGTTGTTGGCAAAACCGATCAGAGGCACCCCGCTCGATCGGGCTACGGCACCCGCCGCCATCACCGCATCGGTGCGGATGGGGCCAACGATCAGCCTGGCGCCGCTGCTGATGGCGGCACTGGCGGCAGCCGCTGCGCCGTTGGCACTGGAGCCGGTGTCATGCAGTGTGATGGTAATGTTTTCGGTGATGTTGGGGTTGGCCTCGATGAAGGCCATGGCGAGCTTGGCGGCATTGGCAAAGGAGCGACCGATGCCCGCCAGATTCGGATCGCCGCTGAGCGGCAGCAGCATGGCCACTTGCACCGGTCCGCGCCCGAAACTTTCCACCGCACCGGGCGAAGGCATGGGATAGTTGGGCATGGCGCCCGGCCCAGATTGCACGGGCTGTCCCCCCACCGGCGTGAGTTGCCCGGAATTGGGCGAGGGCTGGCCAAAACTGAGCGTACGCGAGCCAAACTGCAGCTCATTGGGGATGCAGGCCGAGAGCGCAAGCAGGGTCAGTGCGCCCACGGCGATCGCAGCGAACTGGTTTCCCAATTGATTAAACGTCACGGCAGGCCTCAAACTGCTAGCAGTGTGCTAACAGTTTGGCGGCAATTGCTTAACCGAATCTCTACCCCAACTAATGCGGGACACATGGCGGACACTTCGAGCTACTTCATTGCCGGGTCGGTATTTCCTGCGCCGCCGCTGGTGCCAGGGCTCTATGTGGTCGCCACCCCGATCGGCAATTTGCGCGACATTACCATCCGCGCGCTCGAGACGCTGGCGGCTGCGTCTGTGGTGCTCTGCGAAGACACCCGCATGTCGGCGCGGTTGTTGGATCACTATGGCATCAAGGGGCGCCGGGTGGCGCTGCACGAGCATAATGAGCGGGCCAAGGCCGACGAGATCGTGCAACGAGTGGCGGCTGGCGAGGCCATCGCGCTGATCTCCGACGCCGGTACACCGTTGCTGTCGGATCCGGGTTTTCCGCTGATCCGCGCGTTGGCTGAGGCCGGGCTGCCGATCTTCCCCATCCCGGGCGCCTCGGCGCTGCTGTCAGCGCTGGTGGTGGCGGGCCTGCCGACCGACGCCTTTGCCTTTCACGGCTTCTTGCCATCCAAGGCCGGGGCGCGCGGAAATGCCATCAAGGCGCTCAAGGATTCACGTGAAACTTTGGTGTTTTACGAGAGCCCGCGCCGGCTCGATGATACGCTGGCCGCCATGGCCGAAATTTTTGGCGGACGGCAGGCAGCGGTGGCGCTGGAGCTGACCAAGCGCTTTGAGCGGGTGCATCGCGGCACACTGGCGGAGCTGGCAGCCGAATTTGCCGATAGCGAGACCAGGGGCGAAGCCGTGATCGTAGTGGCAGGTGCCGCCGAAGCTGCGGTCGCCGACGCTGCCGACTGGCAGGCTGAATTGCTTGCCGCCATGGCCGACCAGCCGCTGCGGGCCGCGGTCGATGCGGTTACCGAAAAATTCGGGCTCAAGCGCAAGGAGGTCTATGATGCGGCCCTCGCCCTCAAGGCCGAGCAGGACTAGCCGGATCAAAGCCTATCAGGCCGGCCACCGCGGCGAAGCGGTGGCGGCGCTGCTGCTCCGCCTCAAACTCTATCGCATACTTGCCCGGCGCTACAAAACGCCGCTGGGTGAGATCGACCTGATCGCCGAACGGTTCGGTATTGTCGTCTTCGTTGAAGTGAAGGCGCGGGCCGCGGCGAGCAGCGAATGGGCGACGCTTGAGTCGATCAAGACCCGGAGGATTATCAACGCCGCTGCCTATTGGCAGGCCAGGAATCCGGACAAATCCGCCGCGCCATGCCGGTTTGACGTGATTTTCCTTGCGCCGCGTCAATGGCCGCGCCATGTCATCAACGCTTTCGACGCCAGCTAGGGGTACTTCATGCTCAAAGTCGCGGTCCAGATGGACCATGTTGCAACCATCAATCCGCTTGGCGATTCGACCTTTGCCCTGATGCTGGAGGCCCAGGCGCGCGGCCATGAGCTGCTGCATTATACGCCCGATACGCTGGCGCTGCGAGGGAACGTGGTCAGTGCGCTGGCAGCCCCGATCAAGGTCTTCGACAAGCCCAAGGGCGAACATTACGAACTGGGCGAAGCCCGCCGGGTGGACCTCTCGACGCAGGACGTGATCCATATGCGCCAGGATCCGCCCTTCGACATGAATTACATCACGCTCACGCATTTGCTCGAGCGCCTGCATCCCAAGACCCTGGTGGTCAATCCGCCGGCGGCGGTACGCAATGCACCTGAAAAAATTCTGGTCACCGATTTCCCCGAGCTGATGCCGCCGACCCTGATCTCGCGCGATCGCGAGATGATCTATGAGTTCCGCAAGGAGCACGGCAACATCATCGTCAAGCCGCTCTACGGCAATGGTGGCGCCGGGGTGTTCTTCATCCAGGAAGGCGACCACAACCTCGCCTCGCTGCTTGAGCTGTTCGAGAACAATTATCGCGAACCCTTCATGATCCAGAAATACCTGCCCGACGTGCGCAAGGGCGACAAGCGGATCATCATTGTCGATGGCGAGCCGGTGGCGGGCCTCAACCGGGTGCCGGCCGAAGGGGAGGCGCGCTCCAACATGCATGTCGGCGGGCGCCCGGAGCTTTCCGAGCTGACCGCGCGCGAGCGCGAGATTTGTGCCGCCATCGCCCCGGCGCTCAAGGAACGCGGCATGATCTTTGTGGGCATCGACGTGATCGGTGACTACCTGACCGAAATCAATGTGACCTCCCCCACCGGCATTCGTGAGATCAAGCGTTTCGGTGGTCCCGACATCGCCGTCATGATCTGGGATGCCATCGAACGCCGCCGCTAATGTATCTTCTGGTTGCGGCAATATTGGCCGGCGCCGGCTGGTTCGTGTGGAAGCGCTTGAAAAAGCACGATCCCCGGCTGGGCAAGGCCTTTTGGCGCAACTCATTTGTCGTGGTGCTGGCCTATCTGCTGTTCCTGCTGGTGGGGGGCTTCGTCACCCGCATCATGGTTGGGTTCAACACTGGCGCGCTCGCCGATTTGCTGCTGGTGGGCTTCTACATTGCCTGGGGCCTTTATGGCGGGCTGTGGCTGGTAAGGCTGTTGCCCGTGAGCCGCAGCCGCCCGGGCTGGGCGGACCAACGACATCGCTGGCTCGATGTGGTGGGCGGGGCCGCGATTATCGGGTTTGCGGTGGCGGCGCGGCTCGTGTGAGGGCGGGATAGGCAAAGGGCCCGCGCCGCGCTAGGTTCGGCGTGATTTTTCGGGAGCGCCTATGCCCACCACGACGTTTTTCGTTGCCTTTGCCACCTTGTTTGCCACCGTGGGTGTGGCCGATATCGCGTTCATCTTTGCCGCGCTGACCAAGCATCACACGGCCAAGGAGCGATTCGCCTTTGCGACCAAGGGCGTGATCATAGCGACCTTGATCCTGTTGCTGTTCGGAGTGCTGGGCAATCCCATCCTGGACGTGTTCGGCATCACGATCCCGGCCCTGCGTACTGCGGGTGGATTGTTGCTGTTTTTGATCGCCATCGACATGGTGTTTGCCCGCCATTCGGGCGGCACCGGCACGACCGATGAAGAAGAAGTGGAAGCCCGGCAGCGCCATGACATTGCGGTGTTCCCGCTGGCCATGCCCCTGTTGGCGGGGCCAGGCGCTATCAGCGCGGTGATCCTGTTGACCACAGGCGCGCAGACCGACCTTGAGTTCTGGGCGGTGCTGGCGGCGCTGGTAGTGATTCTGTTCCTCGCCTGGCTGACCCTGCTCGTCGCCATACCGATCCAACGCCTGCTCGGGGTTACCGGGCTGGCGGTGGTGTCGCGCGTGGTGGGCATCCTGCTGGCGGCCCTCGCCGTGCAGTTTGTCTTTGATGGGGTGCGCACCAGCGGGGTATTGAGCGGCCTTGGGGCCTGACTCGACCTCCGCCAGTGCAGGATAATCTGATATCCGTTACTTCTTGCCCGAACCGGCCGTATTCCCGGTGCTGCCAGCGCCCAGCCCGGTAATTGGTTTGGCGGTAGCGGTCTTGTCCTTCTTTGGTTTCTTGGGTTCTTTATTGCTGCGCATCTGACCCTTGGCCATGGCAAAATCCTCCTGGCTGTGGGCAGATGCCCGACAGAACCGCACTCAGGCTACCCTTGGCCCCTGGCGCTGGCAAGGCAGGCGTCGGGCGACGATTTGACTTTCCGTGGCGATATGGTTTGATAAGGGCATGAGCGCCAAGCACCACGTTCGACGCACCAGCCATTGGAGTCGCTTCCTTCGAAGCGTCTGACCTGGCTCAGCCACCTGCGCAAGCAAGGGCCGAGCCAGGCTAAGCACTCTATTCCCCGTTCATTGAGCCCGCTCCGCGGGTCCTTTTGGTATCGCCCCGGTCCTGCCGCGCGCGCATCGTGATGGTGCGACGATGTGGTGGGATAGTGTCGATGCGCATTGCTGGATACGACAACATGACCTTCAAATACGCCGTCACCCTCCCCATCAGCGGCTCGCACAAGCTTAAGCGTTTTGTCGATTGGGCCGCCGCCTCCGTGCCGGGCCTGGCTTACAAGCTTCCCCCCCAGACACCCATCAAGACCGAAACCATGACCGTTCGCCTCAGCTCGCTTGATGATCGCCAGCGCGTGCTGAGCGCACTGGCTACCAGCAAGCCCTAGTCATTTGGGCGTTGCGACCCTTGTCGCAGCGCCCTGCTCTTCTGTCGCGTCACCGTTGTCAAAAGGGTTCTAGCTATGTCGACCACTGCCCAGTTCAGTATGACCGACCGGGATTACGCCATTTTGCGGGGCATTGCCCTGGCCCGCCCCTCGGGGCAGCGCGGCTATTTCGATCTGCTGCGGCACAAGCTGGTCAATTCGATCATCTTGGACGCTGAAGTGATCGATCCCGACGTGGTCACCATGAACACCAAGGTGCGCTATCGGATCGGGGACGGCCGGGTCCTGGAGCATAAGCTGGTGATCGGCCCGCCCCGCGAGGTCATCGGGGAAACCATATCCTTGCGCTCGCTACATGGATTGGCCCTGCTGGGCATGCGCGATGACCAGGAGTTCAGCTTTGATTTTGGCGAAGCGGACGCCAGCAATCAACGGATCACCGTGGATTCGGTAGTGTATCAGCCCGAGGCCGACGACGAAGTCGTAGACTACGGCCGGTCGCGGATGTGGCGGGGCAGCGCACTCTGACGCCGCCCCGAACCTAATACTTTCACTTGGCGAACTGGCAGCGGCCTGTTGGGGCCAGTGCCGAAATGGCGCGCGGATCACAGCCCGTCGACAGGAAGGTCAGCCAGTCATTCTGGTTGCCGTAGAACGCGTTGCGATCGACCTCACCACGCACGCCCTTGACCACTCCGGTCTGGGTCCACTGCCAGAAGGTCCAGTTGCGATTCTGGTAGCGTTCGTGCGGTTCGGCAGCAGTCGAGCGCAACCAGAACGTATTGGGGAAGACTTCTCCCTGCAGGATGTCGCGGTGGAAATTCATGTCGGTATAGATGATCGGCAGCTTGCCCGTGTGGCGCTCCATGGCGTCGAGCATGACCCGGATCTTTTCGAGTGCATCGGCGCGGTTGGGCTTGGCCTTGCAGCTTGAGTGATTGTTCCACTCCAGGTCCAGTACCGGCGGCAAGGCGCTGGGGTCTGCCGGGACATTCTGCATGAACCAGGCAGCCTGTTCCGAGGCCAGCGAGCACCAGGTCATGAAGTGATAGGCGCCGCGGGGCATGCCGGCATCACGCGCCCGCTCCCAGTTCACCCGGAAATTGGGGTCGATATAATCCTTGCCCTCGGTCGCCTTCATGAAGACGAAATGGATGCCGGCGGAACGGGCGGTATAGAAATCGACGTTCTCTTGGTAGCGCGCCACGTCAATGCCCTGGATAGGCATGCCACGCGCCCGGTCCACGCCGGAATGAGGGCGATTGTCGCCCTGAATGGGGCCATACAGACCCCCGCCGGAGGAGCACGCCACCAGCACGGCCGCGAGCAGCGCCGAAACCGTGGCCTTTGCGATCGCGGAGAACGAGGGAAAAGGCCGGCTGGCAAGCATCGCTACACAACTCTAACAAAGACAAAATGTGCCTTTGATTCAACACGCGCCGGTTAATGGGAGATTAGGTTTACCAGTGTGGCAATCGGCATGGTTAATGAGCCGTTTGCTGTTCGCTTTACGTTCGCCGCGGCCATTGCTAGGCTAGCGCGGGGCGGGGAAACAGGCATGGTCACGCGCGTAGCGACAGTGGCGTTCCAGGGCATCGAAGCGGTAGCAGTGGAGACCCAGGTGCATCTTGGCCCTGGGCTGCCGGCTATCGTGTTGGTCGGCTTGCCCGACAAGGCGGTTCGGGAGGCGGGCGAGCGGGTTCGCGCGGCGCTGACCGCATCTGGGTTGGGCCTACCGCCCAAGCGCATCATCGTTAATCTGGCGCCGGCCGATCTGCCTAAGGAAGGCAGCCATTTTGATCTGCCCATCGCGCTCGGCATCATGGCGGCCATCGGCGCTATTCCGCAGGACGCGCTGGACGGCTTTCTGGCCTTGGGTGAGCTCGGTCTGGACGGGCGATTGGCCCATGTCGGGGGCATATTGCCCGCAGCCATTGCCGCCCAGGGACGGGGGCTGGGGATAATCTGTTCCACGGCGTCTGGTCCCGAGGCTGCTTGGGCCGGAGAGGCTATCGATATTATTGCCGTCGATAGCCTGTTGGCGCTGGCCAATCATCTGACGGGCCACCAGCTGGCCGTGCGGCCAGTGGCCCGAACCCATGTTTCGATCGATACCCTGCCCGATCTGCGTGAAGTGCGTGGGCAACAGGTGGCCCGGCGAGCGCTGGAGGTGGCTGCAGCCGGAGGCCACAATTTGCTGATGATCGGGCCACCCGGGGCGGGAAAATCGATGTTGGCGGCGCGGCTGCCCTCGATCCTGCCGCCGCTCAATCCGCGTGAGCTGCTTGATATCTCGATGATCCAGTCGATCGCCGGAGAATTGGCGGGAGGCGCCCTGTCGGATCGACGACCTTTTCGCGCGCCGCATCACTCGGCGTCCATGGCCGCGCTCGTGGGCGGCGGGTTGCGGGTGCGCCCGGGGGAGGTGAGCCTGGCGCATAATGGCGTGCTGTTTCTCGACGAGCTGCCCGAATTTGCGCCCAATGTGCTCGATAGCCTGCGTCAACCGCTGGAATCTGGCGAGACGGTCATTGCGCGGGCCAATGCGCGCATCAGTTATCCCAGTCGGGTGCAATTGATCGCCGCGATGAACCCGTGCAAATGCGGAATGGCCGGAACCCCCGGCCATACCTGCCGACGTGGCGACGCCTGCGCGCATGACTACCAGAGCCGGGTGTCGGGGCCGTTCCTGGACCGGATTGACCTGCGCATTGATGTGCCGGCGGTCAGCGCCGTCGACATGATCGCACCGGGGGAAGAGGGTGAATCGTCCGCGATCGTTGCCGCCAGGGTCGCCGCCGCGCGGGACCGGCAGCGCGCCCGCTATGCCCGTCATCCCAATATTCATACCAATGCGGCTGCCGGCCCAAGCCTGATCGAAGCGGTGGTCAATCCCGACAAGGAAAGCCAGACGCTGCTGCTACAGGCTGCGGAGCGTTTCAACCTGTCGGCCCGTGCCTATCATCGGGTGCTCAAGGTGGCGCGCACTCTGGCAGATCTGGGCGGGGCAGAACGTGTCACCCGTCCGCATATTGCCGAGGCGCTGAGCTATCGGGTGCAATTGAGGCAGGCCTGATGCAGCACCGGATTTCCAGCGGCGCTCTGGTGATTTGTGAAGGGCAGATTCTGTTGGTGCATCATCACCGCAGTGGGCGGCACAACTTCTGGATCGCGCCGGGTGGTGGGGTCGAGGGTGGGGAAGCCCTGGAGGCGGCAGCGGCCCGCGAGACACTGGAAGAAACCAGCCTCGCCGTGCGGATCGATCGACTGGCCTATATCGACGAGCTCTGGACGGAGAGCGATCGCAGCGTAAAGTTCTGGTTTCTCGCCGAATATGTATCGGGAGCGCTCAACGTCGCCGGTAACCCGGCCGATGACGAGTCCATTGTCGAGGCGGGCTGGTTTGCGCGGAGCGAACTGCCGGCCGGCCAAGTGTTTCCCGATCCCCTGCGCGATCGCTTCTGGGCAGACCTTGAGCGCGGCTTTCCCGCCCCGATCAAGCTGCCGCTGAAGCGATCAATGTTTTGAGCAGGGCGGTGTGTTTCACGTGAATCTTGGTTAACGTACGCTGGTATAGCCCCCAAGAACGCCTTGAGGAGACAGCACGATCTGCCAGAGATTGATCTTGCGTGCCCGGAACAGGGCGGCGAACATCAAGAGATAATACCGCCACATCCGATAGAAGCGGTCGTCATACTGCTCACGCAAAGCGGGCCAGGCTGCCTCAAATCGCTCATGCCACGCCATCAGGGTGCGGTCATAATCGGTGCCGAAATTGTGCCAGTCTTCCATCACGAACAAACCCTCAATGGCTCGCCCGATCTGGCTGATCGAGGGCAGCATGCCATTGGGGAAGATGTATTTTTCGCTCCACGGGTCGCCATGTGTGGTGCTCTGATTGCCGCCGATAGTGTGCAGCAGCATCAGGCCATTGGGTTCCAGCAGGCTGAGCGCCTTGGCGAAATAGGCGCGGTAGTTCTTGTAACCGACATGTTCGAACATGCCCACTGAGACAATGCGATCATATTTGCCGTCCAGCGCCATATAGTCGATCAGACGGGTTTCGATGGGCAGTCCCGCGGCGCGTGCATTGGCGAGGGCGGCCTGTTCCCTTGATACGGTGACGCCCACGCCCTCAATGCCGTATTTCTCAGCAGCGAACTGCAGAAAGCCACCCCAGCCAGAGCCAATGTCGAGCACCCTCATGCCTGGTTCCAGGCCGATCTTGCGACAGATCAGATCGAGCTTGGCTTCCTGCGCAGCGGCCAGCGTGTCGGCCTCTTTCCAATAGCCGCACGAATATACCATGCGAGGATCGAGCATTTCCGCGTAGAGATCATTGCCGATATCGTAGTGTTTCTCGCCCACTTCGGTGACCCGCAAGCGTTGCAGGTTCAACAGCCGTGCCCGGAGGACGCTTCCGATCAGCGCCAGATCCTTGGGGAAGTGATCCTGGATTCGCGACACGGTCAGCTTGAACATCAGCTGATCCAGAGCCTCGGCATCCCACCATCCATCCATGTAACTTTCGCCCAGACCCAAAGTGCCATCGCGCAACACCCGGCTCCATAGACCCTCATTGTGGACCTGCAGGTCCCACGGATTGGGTCCATTTACCGTTACGCCTGTAGTGGCAAGTTGATTGAGTACAAAACGTTTGGCAGCTTCCGTCATGGCAATGTCATCTTGTTGCTGGCGATACGAGCTCAACGATCCGTAATGTTACTGGTTGCTCAAGCCTCATTAACCTGATGCCCCCTACGGATAGGGGAACGAAGGACTAGTAATTTATGCGACTAACTGGCGAACTGGTGCAATGGAATAATAAGGGCGGCTATGGTTTCGTGCGCGATGCTGGGGCGCGAGACTATTATGTCCACATCTCGAAGATGGCTACGGAGCAGCGGCCAAAACTGGGTGATCGTTTGTCCTTTGCGATTGCGACCGGCCGTAGCGGTCGACCCGCCGCTGTCGACGTCAGGGTCATCAATGTCCAACCGGCTGCCGGGCCGACGATACGCCAGATCATGCTCGACAAGCCCCGGAACCTGTGGCGACTATCAATTGGATTGCGGGTGGCGGCGGCAACGATGATGGCATTGCTGCTGCTGGCAGCGATCACCCTCGAGCGTGCGCCGTTCTGGCTGGCTGTCCTGTATGCGACCATGGGGCTGGCTTCGGCCTTGCTCTACCATTTCGACAAACGCTATGCGCTCACCAGCAAATGGCGGGTGAGCGAAAGAAATCTGCATCTGGTGGACGCCTGCTTTGGCGTTATCGGTGGCTTGCTGGCTCAGGAATTGTACCGACACAAGACCGTCAAACCGCGCTTTGTCTCGGTGACGTGGGCGCTGGCGCTGGCACATGTCCTGGGGCTGACGGTGCTGGCATTTGGTTGGTCCGGCGTCGTACTGTCATTGATTGATTGATGCAAGCTGGGAGCGCTGGCCGAGTCCCGCTTCAAGGGTCAACGCCGGAATGATCTAGGAATTGCGCGGCTGGAGCGGATCGTCGGCCCAACTCTCGCGCCAGGCTTTTTCCAGCGCCGCCCGCCGTTTGCCGTAGCGTTCCTCGGTCAGCGTCAAGGTGGTGATCCGGTCGGTGCGGAAATGGCGGAAGTCGGCCCGCAGGCAGCACCATGCCGCAATGATCTGCTTGCCTTCATAATAGGCCAGTTGCACCGGCCAGATGATACGCTCGGTGACTTTGCCGCCTTCATCCTGATAGCAGATCGAAAGCGCCTTTTCGGTACGCATGGCCTGGCGCACATCACCCAGGATAGGCATCGGCTTTCGCTCGCTCCACACCGCGACCGGCCACAGCCCGGTGTCGTTGATGCGATCGCGCAGATCCTCCGGAGAAGCGGTGGCAATCTTGGCTAGGGCGTTCCGGGCGGCGGCGCCCAGACCATCGTCGGGTTGCGCCCCGACCCAGCGCGCACCGAGAACCAACGCTTCCAGTTCCTCGGGCGTAAACATAAGTGGCGGCAGGAAAAAACCGGGCTTGAGCATATACCCTACCCCTGCCTCGCCATCGATCGGGGCGCCCAGGCCAATAAGGGTCTGCACGTCGCGATAGAGGGTTCGCACAGAAACGTTTTGGTCCTCGGCCAGTGCTGCTGCGGTGACGGGGTGCCGATGGCGGCGCAATGCATCCATGATCGCAAACAAGCGCTGCGTCTTGTCCATCCGATGGTCTCCATCGTGACCTCCTGCCAGCACTATTGCCGGGGAGGATGAGCCCTACTGCTGTCAAGTGAAGTCAGCAGCGATCAACCGATTTCTATCTCGCACCAATGGCTGTAAGGGCGTTCGGGTGAGTGGATGATATTGGGGAAGTGCGGATTATGCACGGCATCGGCAAAACTCTGGTCCTCCAGGCACAGGCCTGAATGCTTTCCGTAGCGCTTGCCGTTGAGGCCCGCTACCGGCACATCGGTCCACACGCCATTATAAACCTGCACACCGGGGCGATCGCTCCACAGCTTGAGCGTCAAATCGTGCTCGGGGGACACAACGGTCGCCAAGGGATCACCAAGGCTTCGACCGGTGTCGAGCGCAAGGCAGATATCGTAGTCAATGGCCTTGCCGGCGGCATCGCGCATGGTACGCGCAGAGCGCAGATCATACTGGGTGCTGTGCGACGGCAGGATGGCCCCGGTCGGCGCCAGGTCGCTGCCCAATTGAACATAAGCGCTCGAATTGACCTGGATAGTGTGATCGAGCACGGTCTCGCCAGTGCCAAGGTTGAAATATTGGTGCTGCACCAGGCTGATCGGTGTCGCTGTATCGGTCGTGGCGGCCAGTTCGAGCCGCAGACGATTGCCCCTAAGGGTGTAGGTTGCGGAAAAATTGACATTGCCGGGATAGCCCATCGCGCCGTCCGGGCTGAAATGGGTGAAGCGCACGGCATTGTTGGCCTCATCGGTCTGGCCGCTCCACACCTGACGGCCCAGTCCCTCGGTTCCCCCATGAAGATGCAGGTCCCCAGCATTGGCAGGAAGCTGGTAGGTCTTGCCGTGGAGTTCGAAGCTGGCGCCCTTGATGCGGTTGGCGACCCGCCCGGCGAGCGAGCCGAAATGGGGGCTATGAGCAGGGTAGGCCTCGAAATTATCAAAGCCCAGCACCACGGAGCGTTCGCCGCTGGCCACCCGCACTCGCCAGTCGCGCACGACTACGCCATAACCGATCAGATCGACGGTCACCCCGGTATCGCTGGTCAGTCGGAACTGATCGACGCGTTTGTCCTGATGGATGCCGAATGTCGAAACTGCGATTGCCATGCCAAGCCCTCCAAAAAGCGGGTCAGCTGTAGCGCGCTTCGCCTGCTGCTCGCAACGCCGGACTTGACGTTGACGCGATCTGGGTCACACTCGTAGCGGGATACGGAGAACGCTGTGAACGAGGATCAACTCAAACGCCGGGCAACGGTTCATGATGTCGCCCGCGCCGCTGGCGTGTCGCTGGCCACGGTTGATCGGGTCCTCAACGGCCGGCCGGGGGTGCGTCCCGCCACCGCAGAAAAGGTTGCGGCTGCAATCGCCGCCATCAGTTTTCAGCGCGATGTATCGGCCTCGATGTTGGCGCGGGCTCGTGATCTCAATGTGACCTTCATCATCCCTGATGGCTCCAATGAGTTCATGGCCAGCCTCGCCGAAGCCGTCGAACGCAGCATGCCCCAGGCGCTGGCCGATCGCCTGCATATCCAGATGCGCAGGATCGAGGCACTGGATGCGGTCGCGCTCACACGCAGCCTGGATGAACTTGATCCGCAACATTGCGACTGCGCGATCATTGTAGCCAGTGATGCGCCGACGGTGCGGGCAGCGGTAGACCGTGCGACCAAGCAGGAAATTGTGGTGCTGACCCTGGTGTCGGATCTGCCCGGCACCATGCGGCACCATTTCATCGGGATCGACAACCAGGCGGCCGGACGAACTGCCGGCTCGCTGCTCGGCCGTTTCCTGCCGGCAGGCGGCAAAATTGCGGTGATCGCAGGTTCGTTGCAGCTGCGGGATCATGCAGATCGGCTGGCAGGTTTTCAGGAAGTCCTGGGTGAAGAATTTCCCGATATCGAAATCATCGGCCCGCTGGAGGGAAACGACGAACGCGCCAAGACCGCCGCCATCGTGGAGTCGATGCTGGAGGAGCAGCCGGACCTGGCTGGATTGTATAATCTGGGAGCTGGCAATGCCGGACTGGTCGAGGCGCTGGCTGAGTTGGGGCGCGCTGGAGCGTTGCGGGTCGTCGTGCATGAACTGACCGAGCCCACGCGGCACGGGCTGCAATCGGGCGTCATCGACGTGGTGCTCGACCAAAATCCCGAAGGCGAAATCCGGGCGGCCCTGGCCATGGCGCGCGTGCTGGCGCTGGGAAATCGGGCGCCCGATGGCGAGCCCATTGAAATCGGGATTTTCCTGCGCGACAATCTGCGCTAAGCAGAGGGCATTCTATCCATCGACGTTGCTATCGAAGCGTGAGGAGGCGTGGGCGATGTTGCAAAACCAATGTGAGGTACGTGCCTCATGAGTTATCTGGGCGTGGATATCGGGACGTCTGGCGTCAAGGTCTTGCTAATCGATGGGCGTGGGAAGGCCCTTGGGGATGCCGCAGCTGCATCGGTCGAGCCGGTCCGGCCAAATCCGGGTTGGTCGGAGCAGAACCCGGCTGACTGGTGGACGGCCACTTTGGCCGCTATCGATCACCTCTCGAAGACGCATCCTGCAGAACTGGCGGCGGTGCGCGGTATTGGCTTGTCTGGTCACATGCATGGAGCAACGCTGCTGGGTGACAACGACCAGGTGCTGCGTCCGGCCATCCTGTGGAATGACGGGCGATCGGCCCAGCAATGCGTCGAAATGGAAGGGGCTCTTCCGCGGCTAAGGGACATTGCGGGCAATATTGCCATGCCGGGGTTTACTGCACCCAAACTGGTCTGGTTGCGCGAGAACGAGCCGGAGATTTTCGCCAGGGTCAAAAAAGTACTGCTGCCCAAAGCCTATGTGCGTCTGTTGCTGACGGGCGAATATGTTGAGGACATGTCCGACGCGTCCGGCACGCTGTGGCTGGACGTGGCCAAGCGCGATTGGTCCGATGAGCTCCTTGCCCTGACCGGTCTGGATCGGTCGCACATGCCAAGCCTGGTCGAAGGCTCGGCGGTAGCCGCTACGCTCAAGCGCGATCTGGCACAGCGCTGGGGCATGCAGGAAAACGTCGTGGTTGCCGGCGGTGCTGGTGACAATGCGGCTGCGGCCTGCGGCATTGGAGCCATCCGGCCGGGAGAAGGCTTTGTGTCGCTGGGCACGTCGGGCGTGCTGTTTGTCTCCAATGATCGTTTCCGGCCTAATACCGAAGGGGCGGTGCACGCGTTTTGCCACGCCATCCCCGATACCTGGCACCAGATGGGCGTGATCCTGTCGGCAACCGACAGTCTTAACTGGCTGTCCCGCATCACCGGCCAGCAACCGGCGGATCTGGCCATCGCGGCAGAAGCCCAGTTCAAGGGTCCGGGGGAGGAAATTTTCCTGCCCTATCTGTCGGGTGAACGCACGCCGCACAACAATGCCGGCGCGCGAGGATCGTTCAGCGGCCTCAGCCAATCCTCGAATATGGCCAATCTGGCCCAGGCGGTGATGGAGGGGGTGGCTTTCGCCTTTCGCGACAGCTTGCGTGTGCTCGATGACGCCGGCACCCGGATCAACCGTCTCCTGGCGGTGGGGGGCGGGTCGAAATCAACGCTCTGGCTCAAACTGCTGGCGACCAATCTAGATATGGAAATCGCCCTGCCCGCCGATGGAGATTTTGGCGGCGCGCTCGGCGCTGCCCGGTTGGGCCTGTGTGCTGCGGAAGGTGCTGATCCACATACCGTCATGGCCATGCCGCCGATCAAACAGGTGATCGAACCTGATCACACGTTAACCGCTGCCTATTCCGAACAATATGCGCGCTATCGCGCCCTTTATCCTGCCATTGAGGAGGCCCGGATATGACTGACTTTTTCAAGGGTATTGCACCCGTAAGATTCGAAGGCCCGAACAGCACCAACCCGCTGGCATATCGTCACTACAACAAGGACGAGATCGTTGCCGGCAAACGCATGGAGGATCATATCCGTCCGGCCGTTGCCTACTGGCACACCTTTGCCTGGGAAGGCGGCGACCCGTTTGGCGGCCGCACGTTCGACCGGCCATGGTACGACAAGGGCATGGAAGGGGCGCGCCTCAAGGCGGATGTAGCGTTTGAATTTTTCGACTTGCTCGATATTCCGTTCTTCTGCTTCCATGATGCCGATATCGCCCCCGAAGGCGCGACGCTGGCCGAAAGCAATCGCAATGTGTGCGAGATCGGCGAGATTTTCGCCCGTAAGATGGAAACGTCGCGCACCCGGCTGCTTTGGGGCACGGCGAATCTCTTCTCCAACCGCCGCTATATGTCCGGGGCCGCCACCAATCCGGACCCTGACGTATTCGCCTATGCCGCTGGCCAGGTCAAAAACGTGCTCGAGCTGACCCATGAACTGGGCGGCGCCAACTATGTGCTCTGGGGTGGCCGTGAGGGCTATGAGACACTGCTCAATACCAAGATTGGGCCGGAGCTGGACCAGATGGCCCGCTTTATCCATCTGGTGATCGAGCACGCCGACAAGATCGGCTTCAAGGGGCAAATCCTGCTTGAGCCCAAGCCGCAGGAGCCGTCCAAGCATCAGTATGATTTTGACGTCGCCACGGTTTATGGCTTCCTCAAGCGTTATGGCCTGGAAGATCGGGTCAAGTGCAACATCGAAGTGGGTCACGCTTTCCTCGCCAACCACTCCTTCGAGCACGAAATCGCCTTGGCCTCGGCGCTGGGCATCTTCGGTTCGGTCGACGCCAACCGCAACGATCTGCAGTCGGGCTGGGACACCGACCAGTTCCCCAACAACGTGCCCGAAACCACCCTCGCCTTCTACCATATCCTCAAGGCGGGCGGCCTGACCCAGGGCGGATTCAACTTTGACGCGAAGGTGCGGCGGCAGTCGATCGACCCGGCAGATCTCCTGCATGGCCATATTGGTGGTCTCGACGTGCTGGCGAGATCGCTCAAGGCGGCGGTAGCGCTGATCGAAGATGGCACCTACGACAAGGCAATCGAGCAACGCTATGCCGGCTGGCAGGCGGCCGACGGCCAGGCGATCCTTGAGGGCAAGGTGACGCTGGCAGATCTGGCCGCGCGCGTCGAAAAGGACAACATCAACCCGCAGCCCCGTTCCGGGCAGCAGGAATACCTAGAGAACCTGATCAACCGGTTCGTCTGATCGCGTGACCAGGGCTCGCTCGCCAGCGGGCCCTTTTTCATGCCTGGTTGGCTAAAAAATGGCAGCCAGGCTGCGCCCCACCTACCCAAGCGCGGGAGGCGTTCTGGGTTTCGAGGACCTCAATTCATGCCAAGTGTGACCAATCCCATCCTGCCCGGGTTCAATCCTGATCCGTCTATCCTGCGGGTGGGCGAAGACTACTACATCGCCACTTCGACTTTTGAATGGTACCCCGGCGTGCAGATCCACCACTCCAAAGACTTGGCCAATTGGACGCTGCTGACCCGCCCCCTCACCCGCCAAAGCCAGCTGGATATGCGCGGTGACCCGGACAGTTGCGGGGTATGGGCGCCGTGCCTGTCGCATGACGGCGAGAAATTCTGGCTGGTCTATACCGACGTCAAGCGCAAGGACGGCTCGTTCAAGGACGCCCATAACTACATTGTCACTGCCCCGGCGATCACCGGGCCCTGGTCCGACCCGATCTATATCAACTCGTCCGGATTTGATCCGTCGCTGTTTCACGATGACGACGGACGCAAATGGTTCCTCAACATGCTGTGGGACCACCGCGCCCGTCCGCTCAAATTTGCCGGGATTGCCTTGCAGGAGTTTGATGCGGCGGCGGGGCGATTGGTGGGGCCGGTGAAGAATATCTACCAGGGCACCGACCTCAAGCTGGTCGAGGGGCCACATCTCTACAAGCGCAATGGCTGGTATTATCTGCTGACTGCCGAAGGCGGCACTGCCTATGAACACGCCGTGACCTTTGCGCGGTCGCGTACGATTGATGGTCCCTACGAAACCCACCCCGACAAGCACATTCTGACATCCAAGGATGCCCCCTTTGCCGCGCTGCAGCGGGCTGGCCATGGCGACCTAGTAGAGACGCCCGACGGCAAGACCTTCCTCGTCCACCTCGCGGGTCGCCCCACCACGCAGGAGCGCCGCTGTGTGCTGGGGCGGGAGACGTCGATCCAGGAGGCCTATTGGGGGGACGATGACTGGATTCACGTGAAACACGGGCCCGTGCCGTCGCTGCATGTCGAGGTGCCCGGTGTTCGGGACGATGCGCCCTATTGGGCCGAGCAGCGCTACGGCTTTGAGCGCGGCCTTCCACTCGATTTTCAGTGGCTGCGGACGCCGGAGACGGAACGCATCTTTTCCACCGAGACGGGCAAGTTGCGGCTGTTCGGGCGCGAATCGATCGGCTCGTGGTTCGAGCAAGCGCTGGTCGCGCGCCGCCAGATCCATTTTTCCTACGATGCAGAAACGCTGGTGGAGTTTTCGCCGACCGACGAACGAACCATGGCGGGCCTGACGGCCTATTACAGCCGATACAACTTTTCTATCTAGCGGTTACCGCCCATGCCGATGGTCAGCGCGAATTGTTGCTGATGACTTCGGAAGCCAGTTGGCCCGATGGCAATCTCAAATTTCCGGCGATGCCGGTGCAGGTGCCCAATGCGGGCAAGATCAAGCTGGCGCTCACCATCCGGGGTCGCGCACTGCAGTTTTATTATGCGCTGGAAGGACAAAACCTGCAGCCCATTGGTCCGGTACTCGATGCCTCACTCTTGTCGGACGAGTGTGGCGGTCATCAGGCGCATGGCAGTTTCACTGGCGCTTTTGTCGGAATGGCGGCCCAGGATCTGAACGGTACCGCCAGCGCGGCCACTTTTGACTATTTTATTTATCGACCGGTGCATCACGCCAGCGACCGCTATGTAATCTGATCATTCATCACAAATTTCCGAGCCCGGCGACAGCGTCCAGATTAGAGCGTAAACTGTGCTCCAGCTGGTCGCCGGTCTTGCCGTGACTGGATCACGTTGAGCCTTGCGGCCTTCAATTATGGAGGGAGAAGGCCTTGTCTGGTTTCCACGTCATTGCCGGGGCGAGCGAAACGCTCGAAATGCCGGTCGTCCGCCGCATCCATATTGCAGACCTGTTTGACGCCCTGCGGTTGGGAGCAGCCGACTTTTGGGCACGGCCCAGTCACTATGTGATGGTGGCCTTGATCTATCCGCTGGTCGCCATCGTCCTGACGGTGTGGGTCAACGGGTATCAGACCTGGCCCCTGCTCTACCCGCTCGTCGGCGGCTTTGCGCTGATCGGACCGTTTGCCGCCATTGGCCTCTACGAAATCTCTCGCCGACGCGAGAAAGGGCTGGATGCGTCGTGGTATCATGCGCTCGAGGTGCTGCGTTCACCTGCGATCGCTTCGATTGCCGCATTGGGCGTGCTGTTGTTCGTGCTGTTCACGCTGTGGCTGACGACCGCGCAGTCGCTATACGAAAGCGTCTTCGGGTCTTCACCCCCGCGTGATTTCCCCCATCTGTTTCAGCAGATTTTCAGCGAGCCGGGCGGTATGACCCTGCTGGTAATGGGCAATCTGGCGGGCGTGCTGTTTGCGCTGCTGACCCTGTGCCTGACAGTGGTGGCATTTCCGCTCTTGCTCGATCGCGATGTGGGGGCGTTCGTGGCGGTGCGCACCTCGTTTCTGGCGGTTATTCGTAACCCCGTGCCCATGCTCGTCTGGGGACTGATCGTGGGCGCCGGCCTGTTCATAGGTTCGCTGCCCCTGTTCGTCGGTCTGGCTGTGGTCATTCCGATCTTCGGCCATGCGACGTGGCATCTTTATCGCAAGGTGGTGGAGCCTGTGGGGCCGTTCACGCGCTGACGACGGCGCTTCGAGTGCCGTGGCGCGCTGTTCGGCCACGGCGCTAACGGGTGTAAGCTGTGCGCGGGCGGTTGGAAAATCGGTGATTTGGTCTTAAGGTCGCAGCTTTCCAGGCCGAGACTGAATTACTTATGGACCACACGCCAATTGCACCTGCGCCACCTGCCCCCACCCCGGGGCTGACGCCGATGATGGTCCAGTATTTTGAGATCAAGTCGGTCAACCCGGGCTATTTGCTGTTCTATCGCATGGGCGATTTCTACGAGCTGTTCTTCGAGGACGCCGAGATCGCGAGCGCGGCTCTGGGTATTGTGCTGACCAAGCGCGGCAAGCATCAGGATCAGGAAATCCCGATGTGCGGCGTGCCGATCCATGCCGCCAATGACTACCTCAACAAGTTGATCCGACTCGGGCATCGGGTGGCCATCTGCGAGCAGGTCGAAGACCCCAAGGAAGCGAAAAAGCGCGGCGCCAAATCGGTGGTAAAACGCGAAGTTGTGCGGCTGATCACTGCAGGCACCTTGACGGAAGACGACCACCTCGACGCTCGATCCGCCAATTTTTTGGCCGCGCTCAGCATGTTGCGACACGGCGAGACCGATTTTGCGCTGGCCTGGGCTGATGTATCGACGGGGGAGACTTTTACGGCTGACCTCAGCGCCGACCAGGTTCAGGACGAACTGGCCCGGATTGCCCCGGCTGAGTTGTTGCTCAGCGAGTCGACCCGCGCCGCCTTGGTGCAGCACCATTTGTTTGCTCCGAGTTGGGCGGATTTTTCGCATGTCGCCCCCGCCGAGAGCTTTGACAGCGAAACCGCTAGCGCGGCGCTGCGTCTGGCTTTTCCCGACGGCGCCTTCGATCCCACGATATTGTCGCGCGCGGCACGCGGTGCGCTTGGCGCCGTCGTTGCCTATGTGCGTGATAGCCAGAAGGGGGTAGGGGTTGCACTACGCCCGCCCGTAGCCGGCGCAAACGCCCGCTTCATGGCAATCGACCAAGCCACCCGCTCCAGCCTGGAATTGCATCAGACCCAGCGGGGCCAGCAACGCGGTTCGCTACGGCAGGTGATCGATCTGACGGTCACGGCGCCGGGATCTCGCTTGCTGTCGGCCCGCCTGGCCGCGCCCCTGGCCGAGGCCACAGCAATCAACGAGCGCCTCAACGCTGTGCAGTTGCTCGCTGAAGATACCATGCTGACGGGACGGGTGCGCACCGATCTCAAGCAGGTGCCGGATCTGGCGCGCGCGCTGACCCGGCTGGCATTGGAGCGCGGCGGGCCGCGCGATTTGGCGGCCATCGGCAAGGCGGTCAGTGCGGCAGCCCTGCTGGCCCAGCATTTTACAGGGCGCGATGACGTGCCAACGGTGCTGGCGCGGCTGAAGCAGACCTTGGCAGCGGCCCCCCTGCCCCTAGCCAGAGAACTGATGGCAGCACTCGATGATGACATGCCGTTGCTCAGCCGCGATGGTGGATTTGTGCGCAAGGGCTATGACCCGGCACTCGATGACGAGCGCGCTCTGGCCAGCGAAACGCGCGCCGTGGTGGCGGCGCTTCAGGCGCGCTTGATTGACGAGACCGATGTCAGATCACTGAAGATCCGCCACAATGGCGTGTTGGGTTATTTTGTTGAAGTGCCGGCCAGTCATGGCAGCAAGCTGCTCGAAGAGCCGCATCGGCAGGTATTCATCCACCGCCAGACGCTGGCCAATGCCATGCGTTTTACAACGACCGAGCTGGCCGAACTGGAAGGGCGGATCGCGCGCGCGCACGAGGCGGCGCTCGAAATTGAGTTGCGCATTTTTGCCCAGCTGCGTCAGGACGTGCTGGAATGCACCGATGTATTGCGCAGTCTGGCCGATGCGCTGGCCGAACTGGACGTTACCGCAGCTCTCGCGCATCTGGCAGCAACGCGCGCCTATTGCCGCCCGGAGATCGACACTTCCCTGGCCTTTCGTATCGTGGGTGGGCGTCATCCGGTCGTGGAGGACATGGTCACTACCGAGGGGCACAGCTTCGTTGCCAATGATGCCGATCTTTCCGGGGACGATGCTAGCGGCGGCGGCGCGCTGTGGCTGGTAACCGGCCCCAATATGGGCGGTAAGTCGACGTTTCTGCGTCAGAATGCCCTGATTGCCATCCTGGCGCAGATGGGCAGCTTCGTGCCCGCCCAATCTGCCCACATCGGGGTGATTGATCGTGTATTCTCGCGCGTGGGGGCATCCGACGACATCGCGCATGGCCGCTCGACCTTTATGGTCGAAATGGTGGAAACGGCGGCGATCCTCAACCGGGCCACCCGGCACTCGCTGGTAGTGCTCGACGAAATCGGGCGCGGCACGGCGACGTTTGATGGCTTGTCGATCGCCTGGGCGGCGGTGGAAGCGCTGCACGAAACCACGGGCTGCCGGGCGTTGTTTGCAACCCATTTCCACGAATTGACCAGTCTGGCCAAGACCCTGAACCGGGTTTCCAACGTCACCATGAAGGTGCGCGAGTGGAACGGCGAGGTGGTTTTCCTGCACGAAGTGGGGCCAGGAGCTGCGGATCGCTCATACGGTATCCAGGTGGCGCGCCTGGCCGGCTTGCCCGAGCCGGTGTTGCAGCGCGCACGACAGGTGCTTGACGTGCTCGAGCAGCGCTCGGCAGGCACCGCCTCTTCCAGCCAGAAAGCCGCCGTGCTAGACGATCTGCCGTTGTTCGCGCATCAGCCCGCACCACAAATTGTGCATAGTGATCCGGTTCACTTGGCGCTTGATGCCGTTCGACCCGACGAGATGACCCCCAAACAAGCCATTGAAGCGCTCTACGAGTTGAAGAAAATCCGCGATGACGCTTGCCGAAGCTGACGCCAAAACGCGAAAACCTGTTTTTGCGCCCAGGCCGGCGGCAGCCATCCTGAGCGAGCTTGATGCTGTAATTGGCGAGCAAGCCCCCAAATCCGCGGCGGCGCGGGCCGCAGTGCTCAGCCATATGCGAAAAACCCTGGCCGAGGCCCGTCATTGCGCCGAGGCTGAGCTGCTGCTTACCGGCAAGGGCACCCGTTGCGCGCAAAATCTGTCTAACGCGCAAGACGAAATCATTGCCGCCATCCATGCCTTTGCGACGCGACGCGTCTATCCGGTGGACAATCCATCCGGCGCGGAAGCAATAGCGCTGTCAGCCGTGGGCGGTTATGGCCGCGGCACCCTTGCCCCAGGCTCCGATATCGACCTGCTGTTCATCCTGCCCTACAAGCAAACGCCCTGGGGCGAGCAGGTCACCGAATATATCCTCTACATGCTGTGGGACCTGGGCCAGAAGGTTGGCCACGCCGTCCGTTCGGTGGATGAGTGCATCCGCATGGCCCGCGCCGACATGACCGTGCGCACCGCGACCCTGGAGGCACGCTTCCTGACTGGGGATGGCGAGCTCTACAAGCAGTTGATTGACCGGTTTGAAGCGGAAATCCTGCCCCATACCGGTCCCGAATTCATTGCCGCCAAAATGGCCGAACGCGATGAACGGCATCGGGTCATGGGCAATACCCGCTATGTGGTGGAGCCCAATATCAAGGATGGCAAGGGGGGCCTGCGCGACCTCAACACACTGTTCTGGATCGGGAAGTATTTCTACAAGGTCAAGACGAGCCAGGAGCTGGTGGGCAAGGGCGTGCTCAGCGCCGCCGAATATCGCCTGTTTTCGCGCGCCGAGGACTTCTTGTGGGCCGTGCGCTGCCATCTGCATCTCGTCACGGGGCGCGCCGAGGAAAAGCTGACTTTTGATGTCCAGCCTGAGCTGGCACAGCGCATGGGCTATGCCGAGCGGGTCGGCATGCTGGGCGTCGAGCGGTTCATGAAACGCTATTTTCTCGTCGCCAAGGATATCGGCGACCTCACCCGGATCATTTCAGCGTCGCTCGAATTCAACCATGCCAAGGATATGGACCTGGTGGGGCGGGTCTTGGCGCCGTTCCGCTCAGGCAAAGCGCGCATCAAGGGAGAGCCCGATTTCGTGGTTCATACCGGGCGGCTCGATGTTGCCCGGGACGATGTGTTCGAGGCCGATCCGGTCAACCTGATCCGCATATTCCTGGTCGCGGGGCGCGAGGAGCTGCTGTTTCACCCCGATGCGGTGAAGCTGATCACCCGCTCATTGCGGCTGATCGACAACAAATTGCGCACCGACCCCAAGGCCAACGAGCATTTCCTGAGCATTCTGACCGCTCCGCAATCGGTTGAGCGCATCCTCCGGGCCATGAATGAAAGCGGCGTGCTGGGCAAGTTCGTGCCGGATTTTGGCAAGATTGTCGCGCTGATGCAGTTCAACATGTATCACCACTATACAGTGGACGAGCATTTGATCCGCTCCGTGGGCGTAATGGCGCAGATTGCCAATGGCGGCTTGCGCGATGAGTTGCCGCTGACCCATGAATTGCTGCCCCAGCTCAATGATACCCGGCTGATCTATGTAGCGCTGTTCCTGCACGATATTGCCAAGGGCCGGCGCGAGGATCACTCCATTGCCGGGGCCCGCATTGCCCGTCGACTGTGCCCGCGCTTTGGCCTGTCACCGGCCGAGACCGATACGGTGGCCTGGCTGATCGAGCATCATTTGCTGATGAGCGAGATTGCCCAGGCTCGAGACATCCAGGATCCTGAAACCGCCAAGGCGTTTGCCGACGTGGTGCAGTCGCCGCAGCGACTGGCGCTGCTCATGATCCTGACCGCCTGCGACATTCGCGCCGTCGGTCCGGGGGTGTGGACGGGATGGAAGGGCAGCCTGTTGCGAGCGCTCTACTATGCAACCGAACCGCTGCTCTCGGGTGGGCATTCCCAGGTTACCCAGTCGGATCGGATCGACGCGGCCCGCCATCAGCTGAGTGAAGCGCTCCATAGCTGGCCGGCAGATGAGGTCGACCGCTACGTTGATCGGCACTACGACCACTACTGGCTGCGGGCCGAACCCGAGTTGCAGGTAGAACATGCCCGCATGATCCGCCAGGCCGACATGGCGGGGGAAAGCTTTGCCGGTTCCATTCGGGTCAAGGCTTTCGAGGGCATCACCGAGGTCAATTTCTATACCCCCGATCATCCAAGGCTGTTGTCCCTGATCGCCGGCGCCTGCACCATGCAGGATGCCTCGATTATCGGTGCGCAGATTTTCCTGACCCGTGACGGTCACGCGGTGGACACGTTCCGGTTGCGGCGCAGTTTCACCTCCGACGAAGATGAAAAGGTGCGGGCCACCAGGATCATCGAGACGGTACGGCAATTGCTGCAGGGGCGGCGGCAGATCCTGATCGACCTGGGCAAGGAAAGCCGCCATAACAAGCGCCTAAAACCCTTCGCGGTGCCAGCCCAGGTGCAGGTATCCAACGTACTGTCCGAAAAATTCACCGTCATCGAGGTTTCGGGCCTCGACCGCATGGGGCTGCTGCATTCGCTGACCCATGAAATTTCCGATCTCAACCTTACCATTGGCTCGGCCCATATCGGCACCTATGGCGAAAAGGCGGTGGACGTGTTCTATGTCACCGATCTGACCGGCCAGAAGATCATGAGCAAGCCACGCCAGCGCAAGATCCACGATGCGCTGTTGGGCGTCTTTCATCCCCAGCAAGCCGACGCCAAGGTGGGCAATGGCTAGCTCGTCCGCGACCCTGACCGCGGTTCACAGCCCGTTGCCACCAAGGGGTGGCGCGCGCCCATGAGCCTATATCGCAATTTCTTGTCGGTGGGTGGGCTTACCCTGATCAGCCGTCTGGCCGGCTTCGTGCGCGACGCGCTGATGGCGGCGGTCCTCGGCACCGGACCCGCAGCGGACGCGTTCTTTGCTGCCTTCCGCTTTCCCAACCTGTTTCGCCGCCTGTTTGCTGAAGGCGCCTTCAATACAGCCTTCGTGCCAATGTTCTCGGGTGCGCTCGAACAGCATGGCCGCGAGGCGTCGCTGCAACTGGCGTCGCGCATCATGGCATGGCTGGTCACCGGGCTGGTGCTGGTCACCATCGTGGCCGAGATATTCATGCCGCAGGTCATGGTTGCCTTTGTTCCGGGTTTTGTTGACGAGCCCGAAAAGTTCGAGCTGACCGTGCTGCTGACACGGATCATGTTTCCGTATCTCGCCTGCATGTCGCTCATGGCTGCCTATGGGGCGATCCTCAATTCCCTGGGCCGGTTTTTTGCCGCGGCCTTTGCCCCGGTGATGCTGAACCTGGTCAATATCGCCGCGCTGATCCCCCTGGCCAGCTTCTGGGCGCAGGACCCGGCCGATGCGGCGATCTGGGTGGGTGTGGCCACCATGGCTGGCGGAATAGCCCAGCTGGCGCTGGTGTGGAGCG
This sequence comes from uncultured Alphaproteobacteria bacterium, assembly GCA_963699295.1. Classification (GTDB taxonomy): domain Bacteria; phylum Pseudomonadota; class Alphaproteobacteria; order Rhizobiales; family Devosiaceae; genus Devosia. The sequence continues at coordinate 2,776,238 of OY969432.1, read as the reverse complement.
CCATCAAACGGGCCAATTTCGTCCCGGCGTTGCGCCTGCCACGCCTGGACCCGGAAGTGCGCCGGTTCTGGGTGTTGGCGATACCGGCCATCCTCACCGGTGGGATCACCCAGATCAACATCTTCATCGGCACCATCATCGCATCGGGCGCCGACAATGCGATCTCCATTCTCAACTATGCGGACCGGCTCTACCAGCTGCCGCTAGGGATCATCGGCATTGCCATTGGTACGGTGCTGTTGCCGGAGCTCAGCCGCCACCTCAAGGGGCAGCGCGACGCCGAAGCCCGCGCCAGCCAGGAGCAGTCGCTGCTGATCGCCATGCTGCTCTCGCTGCCGGCGGCCACGGCGTTGATCGCGCTGGCCGAGCCGATCGTGCGGGTACTGTTCGAGCGCGGGGCGTTTGATGCGCTGGCCACCCGGCAAACGGCCCAGGCGTTGATCGCCTTTGCCACCGGCCTGCCCGCCTATGTGCTGATCCGCGTTCTGCAGCCGGGCTATTTTGCCCGCGAGGACACACTGACCCCGACCGCTTTTGCTGGCATCTCGGTGGTCGTGAACATCGCCCTGTCGCTCCTGCTGTTTCCCGCCTATTTGCACGTCGGGATCGCCATTGCCACCTCGGTTTCAGCGTGGATCAATGCCGCGCTGCTGGGCCTCTTCCTCAGGCGTCGGGGCCATTTTGACCTGGCTGGGGCGGTCTGGTTCAAGCATGGTCTGATCGTGCTGGTCAGCCTCGTGATGGGCGTTGTGCTCCACATGCTGGCCCAGCGCGGCGCTGTTCACCTTGCCAGCGGCACCCCGCTTTGGGAAAAAGCCGGGGTGCTGGTAGCATTGGTAGGCTTCGGCATGCTGCTTTACTTCACGCTGATTCATTTTTCCGGCGCCCAGCCGCTCGGCCTGCTTCTGCGGCGGCTGCGGCTGCGGCGGCGGGGCTGACTTGTCGTCCTCTGTCTGGGCGTGTACGTCCACAGACTGCTAATTCTGATCGGTAGTATTCATGGCCTCCATCCAGCGCGTGTTTTCCGGCATCCAGCCTTCGGGCGACCTGCATCTGGGCAATTACCTCGGTGCGATCCGTCGGTTTGTGCCCCTGCAGCAGACGCACGAGTGCATTTATTGCGTCGTGGACATGCATGCGATCACCGTCTGGCAGGATCCGGACGATCTGCGCCGGGCTACCCGCGAAGTTGCGGCTGCGTTCATTGCTGCGGGGGTCGATCCCAAGCAGTCCGTGATTTTCAACCAGTCCCAGGTCGTCCAGCACGCCGAGCTGGCCTGGGTGTTCAATTGCATTGCCCGGATGGGCTGGATGTCGCGCATGACCCAGTTCAAGGACAAGGCCGGCAAGAACTCAGAGAATGTGTCGCTCGGCCTGTTCGCCTATCCTTCGCTGATGGCTGCCGATATCCTGCTCTACAAGGCAACGCATGTGCCGGTCGGCGACGACCAGAAGCAGCACCTGGAGCTGACGCGCGACATCGCCGTCAAGTTCAACAATGACTACGCCAAGTCGATCGCGCAGGAAGGCTTCGAGTCGGAATTCTTCCCGATCACCGAGCCACTGATTGCGGGCCCGGCGACGCGCATCATGAGCCTGCGTGACGGCACCAAGAAGATGAGCAAGTCCGATCCTTCGGACCAGTCGCGCATTTCGCTGCTCGATGACGCCGACACCATCGCCAAGAAGATCAAGCGCGCCACGACCGACCCAGCCCCCCTGCCCGAGACGGTTGAAGGGCTTGCCGGTCGGGCCGAGGCGGACAATCTGGTGGGAATCTACGCCGCACTGTCGGATCAGACCAAGGCGCAGGTGATTGACCAGTTTGGTGGACAGGGCTGGGGCGTATTCAAGCCGGCCCTGGCGGAACTGGCGGTCGCGCAATTGGCCCCGATGGCCGACGAAATGCGCCGCCTGATTGCAGATACCACCACGATAGACGCGATCTTGCGCGACGGTGCCGAACGGGCCAGCGTGATTGCCGAGGCGACAATGAAGCAGGTTCGGTCTATCGTCGGCTTCATCCGCTAGCAAGGTAGCTGTCATGGTCTCTCAGTCTGAGTACCGCCGGAAATTTCTCGTGGTTATCGATGAGTCACCCGAATGCGAACGGGCCCTCACCTTTGCCGCCTATCGCGTCAAGCGGACCGGGGGCACCGTGGTGCTGATGAGCGTCGTGGCCAAGCCCGAGTTCATCGGCATGGGCGTTGAGGACGTGTTGCGGGCCGAAGCAGCAGAGGAGGCCGAACGCAATCTCGACGCGCGGCTGGCGCGGATCCGCGACATTGGCGAGGTCAAAGTCGAATCGGTGATCCGCGAAGGCGCGGCCGCCGAAGAGATCGAACGTCTTATCGGGCAGGACCGCGATATTGCCATCCTGGTGCTGGCGGCCTCGACCAGCAATGAAGGCCCGGGACCGCTGGTGATGCACTTCGCCAATCACGCCAACGCGCTGCCAATCCCGCTGACCATCGTGCCCGGTCATATGAGCGACGACGAGATCATCGCAATCTGCTGATCAGCGACTTGTCCCAGCCGACGCCTGGGGGCCATCGAGGCGCTTGAGCCAGGGGTCGTTGAAGAAAGTGCCGAACGGAATAATGGCTGACAGTAGAGTACGCAGCCAGCCGCGCACGCCAACGCGCCTGGCTGGCAGGGCGATGAGCATCACCAGCACAAACGCGATGATGGCATAGCCATGAGCGCGCCCGATGGACGGCACCAGATGCGGGAAATCGAACCAGTATTTGGCCGGCATGGCGATGATAAACAGGCCGATGGTGGTCAGGCCTTCTAGCAGGCCCAAAGCGCGCAAGATCTTGATCATGGGCAAGCAGTAAAGCCAGACTGGTGATCCTCACACGAGGCTGATTGTCGCTGGGCGCATGGCGCCAGAGTGTTCTGCCCTTGCTTTGCGCCATAAAAACGCTATTTTAGAAGCGTTCTAATGCCCGCCCGAGGAAATCCAGATGTTCATCCAGACCGAAGCCACGCCCAATCCCGCGACCCTGAAGTTCCTGCCCGGTCGCGATGTGCTGGTGGGTGAGCCGCGTGATTTCCGCAGTCCCGAGGCGGCCGCTGCCTCGCCCCTGGCCATGGGATTGTTTGCCATCTCCGGCGTCAGCGGCGTGTTCCTGGGTTCCGACTTCATCTCGGTAACCAAGGATGACACCAACTGGGCTCATATCAAGCCCGCTATACTGGGCGTCATCATGGACCACTTTCTTTCGGGCAAGCCGGTGGTTTCCGAAGGGACAGCGGACATCGTCAATCACGACGAGGTCGAAGAGTTCTTCGAGGCCGAGGACAGCGAGACCGTGGAAGTGATCAAGGAATTGCTGGCCACCCGCGTGCGTCCGGCCGTGGCGATGGATGGCGGCGACATTATCTTCAAGGGCTTCAAGGAAGGCACCGTGTTCCTGCACATGCAGGGCGCCTGCTCGGGTTGCCCCTCCTCCACCGCAACGCTCAAGAGCGGCATCGAAAACCTGCTCCGCCATTTCGTCCCCGGCGTCGAGACCGTTCAGCAGGTCTAACAGACCGCGAACAATCATTTACAGCGAAGTGAAGCCCGAGGAGCAATCCCTGGGCTTTCTGCATCAGAGCTGCGGCAGCCAGCGTTTTTCGAGCTTGCACACCATGGTGTAGGCTGGATCAAAGACATTGCCCACTTCATAGCGCACCAGCTGGCCCAGCAGGTGGGTTGCCGCCAGCTCCGACAGGCCATAGCGCCCCGTCAGCCAGTCGAACATTTCGGTAGTGGCGTGCTGCAGTGCCTGCTCCAGTGGCCGGGCATTGCCTACGGTAAAGATGTATCCGGCGTTCTCACCGCGCGGCCAGCTCGGCTTGTGCCCTTTGAGCACGCTCAGGCGGACCTCAACCTCCATCGCGGTTTCGATGCCGGTGCCCACGATCTCGCCGTCGCCTTGCAGGGCATGGCAATCGCCGAGGAAGAATAGCGCTCCGGGCACGGCGACGGGCAGATAGATCGTCGCTCCAGGGCCGAAGCCGCGATAATCCATATTGCCGCCATGGGGACCGCTGGTGGCGGTCGAAATCGCCTCCCCGCCCGCTGGCGCCACCCCAAAGCAGCCAATCATCGGCTCCAGCGGCAGCAAGAGATGGTCCAGCCCCGGCACCGGCTGTTCCATTCGCACCGTGCCGGCGGCGGCGTCGATGATCCATTCGACGCGATCGCGCGGCGGCAGGGTGCGCGCCCGCTCGGGATCAAGCACGTTGGCAGCAAGCGCTGCCCGGCTCCACCCGCGCTCGCGGATTGGCGTCATGCGCAGGATTTCGACCTTGAGGGCATCCCCCGGTTCGGCACCGGTCACGTAGATCGGCCCGTTCATCGGGTTGGAGGCCGGCGACGCGCCGCACGCCGTGCTTGTCGAAGCCATTGGCGTCGATGGTTTCGGTAACGACGCTATCGCCATCGGCGATCGTGAGGGCCGCTGGCACGGTGCCAAGCACGCAATGCCATTCGGTCGGCGACAGCCGATGGGTCGTCGTCACTGGCAAGCTCCTATTCGGCCGCAGCCTTTTGTTCGGGCGTGCGCTGGTCGGTGATTGCCAGCGGCTCCATCATGTCTCCAGGGCGACGACGACGGATGCGCAGGCGCTTGATGCGGCGGCTATCGGCTGCCAGGATCTCGAACTCGAAGCCCTCGAGCCGGGTAATCCGCTCGCCCCGCTTGGGCACGTGGCCGGCCAGGTCGAACACCAACCCGCCAATGGTTTCGACTTCATCGGCAAATTCACCGGGGTCGAAATCGGGCCCCAGCATGGTGCGCACATCGCTCAGCTCAGCGCGGGCATCGGCAATATAGGTGTCGGCGCCGACCTTGCGGATCAGCGCAGCAGCCAGCTCGTCATGCTCGTCATCGATGTCGCCAACGACGGCTTCGAGCAGGTCTTCAATGGTCACGAGGCCATCGGTGCCGCCATATTCGTCGACCACGATGGCCATATGGACCCGGCTGGCGCGCATCGAGTGGAGCAGGTCGCCCACCGGCATGAAGGTGGGCACGAACATGGCGTCGCGCTTGATGTCGAGCTTGCAGATCTTCTGGCGCAAGCACGCTCGAGACCAGGCGGACCGGGACTTCCTTGTCCGGGTCGGTCACCGGTTCGGTGATCTTGCCCAGGGCATCCTTGACGTGGATGAAACCCACAATGTTGTCGAGGTTGTCATCATAGATCGGCAGGCGCGAATGGCGGACCTGCATGAACATGGCGATCAGAGTGCCCAGATTGACGTCGGCCTCGATGGCCTTGATGTCGGAGCGTTCCACCATCACGTCGGCGACGGTACATGTTGGAGAGCTTGAGCACGTTTTGCAGGATCGTGCGTTCGCTCTCGGAGAAATCGCTGGTTTCGCCGGTGGCGGGTTCGTCGAGCGCTTCCTGGAGATCATCGCGCAGCGAGGCCGGACGCAGGCTCACAAGGCCCCGTAGGCGAGACCAGATGGATGGCCTCCGCGCGGACACGGAGGCGGTGCTAGAAGGAGGCTCGGGATTGGCGGGCGCTGTTTGGCCCAGACTGTCACTGTCGGTCATGGTCTCTTGCCGCAAAGTGGCGGCTTGTCTGTTCTCGAAAACGGCACTGCCCGGCTAATTATCCTGCCGGCCATCATCGGCATAGGGATCATCGATCCCCAAACTTGCCAATATCTGGGTTTCAAGGCTCTCCATTTGAAGGGCTTCGGCGTCCGTCAGGTGATCATATCCTAAAATATGGAGAAATCCATGCACTACTAGATGCGTGAAATGATCATCGAGGCTCTTGTCCAGCTCAATTGCCTCGCGTTCCAGCGTCTCGCGCGCCAGGGTGATGTCGCCCAGAATGCCCACCACCGGCCCAAAGGGCTCGATCTGGGGGAAGCTGAGCACGTTGGTCGAGCTGTCCTTGCCACGCCATTGCTGGTTCAGCTCGCGCTGTTCCTCGTCATCGGTCAGCAGGATCGATAGTTCGGCCACGCCGGTGATCCTGGGCTTGGCGAAAGCGAGCGCGGCCATGACGGCGCGCTCGGCCAGGGGATCAAGATGTTCAGGCCAGGATTCGTCGTTGCGAATGATGGCGATGTCGAGCGGCAATGCGGTCAGCGTGATATTCCTTCGGTAGCCTTTTCGGCCAGGCGCCTGGCGGTGTCGGCCTCGTAGGCGCGCACGATGCGGCCGACCAGCGCGTGGCGTACCACATCCTTGTCGCTGAAGCGGGAAATATGCACGCCTTCCACACCATCGAGCAGATTGCACGGCTTCGATCAAACCGGAGCGTTCACCGCGCGGCAAATCCACCTGGGTGGGGTCGCCGGTGACGATCATTTTCGAGTTCTCGCCCAGACGGGTCAAAAACATCTTCATCTGCATCGAGGTGGTGTTCTGCGCTTCGTCGAGGATCACCACGGCATTGGCCAGGGTACGGCCACGCATGAAGGCCAGCGGCGCCACTTCGATGATGCCCGAGGTAATGCAGCGCTCGACGTTTTCCGGCCGCATCATGTCATGAAGGGCATCGTAGAGCGGGCGCAGATAGGGATCGACCTTTTCCTTCATGTCACCGGGCAGGAACCCCAGGCGTTCGCCCGCTTCCACGGCCGGGCGGGAGAGGATGATGCGGTTGATATCGCCACGCTCAAGCAGCGAAGCGGCATGCGCCACGGCCAGATAGGTCTTGCCGGTACCGGCCGGGCCGACGCCGAACACCAGCTCGCTGCGCTCCATGGCGCGCATATAGGCATCCTGCGACGGGGTGCGGGCGACGATGGTGGATTTGCGCGTGGCGATCTGGGCCATCCGCACCTTGCCCTTGCGTTCGAGCGTGGGCAGGGTGAGCTGGCTGTCCTCGGTTTCGATCATGCGAATGACGCCATCGACGTCGGACATGTCGATCGCGCGGCCACCTTCAAGATTGTCATAGAGCGATTCGAGCACCCGACGGGCCTGGTCGACCGATGACGGCGCGCCCTTGAGCAGCACGTGATTGCCCCGCGGCGTCGCCGTGACCTTCAGGCGCTGTTCGACCAGCGCCAGGTTCTGGTCGAAATCCCCATACAGCTGGGCAACCAGACGATTGTCTTCGAATGCGAGTTCAAGTTGGGATGCGAGTGCGTTGTCGGCGGTCGGTGACAAATGCCTGCTCAAACGGTGGGGCTCCCTAAGAGGGGCGGCGCGGACGTGCACCACAAATTGCAAAATAGGCTAGGACGATTTCTCCGCCCTGTCTGTAGCAATATTGTGACGTTTGACCGCGACACAAGACCCACCGGGCAAGCTTGTTGTCGAATGGTGTCCTAGGCCGCCGCCGCCTGGTTCAGGCGCCCGACCAGCGAATTGGTGGAGGTGCCGATAATCTCGACCTGGTGGATGGCGCCGATCAGGTCGGGACTGCCCTCAAGATGCACGGCCTGCAAATAGGGCGAGCGGCCACCGACCTGGCCGGCCATGCGGCCGGGGCGTTCGATCAGCACGGGCAGGGTCTTGCCGACACAGGAGGCATGGAAGGCCGTGGTCTGCGCATTGACCAGATCCTGCAGGCGCCAGAGGCGCTCGGATTTGACCTCTTCGGGCACCTGGTCGCCCAGCGCGGCGCCGGGTGTGCCGGGGCGGGTCGAATATTTGAACGAATAGGCCGAGGCATAGCCGACCTCGGCGATGATCTTGAGGGTGTCCTCGAAATCCTCGTCGGTCTCGCCGGGGAAGCCGACGATGAAATCGCCCGATAGCGCCATGTCCGGGCGCGCTGCCTTGATGCGCTCGATGATGGCCAGGTATTCGGCGCCGGTATGGCGCCGGTTCATGGCCTTGAGAATGCGATCGGAGCCGGACTGCACCGGCAGGTGCAGATAGGGCATCAGGATATCGAGGTCGCGATGCGCCTCGATCAATGCGTCATCCATGTCGCGGGGATGGCTGGTGGTGTAGCGCAGGCGCTCCAGCCCCTCGATATCGGCCAGCAGATAGGCGAGCTCGCCCAGGCTCACCGCCCGGCCGGTGGCATCGTGGCCGTGATAGGCGTTGACGTTCTGGCCCAGCAGCGTGATTTCCTTGACCCCGGCATCGACCAGTCCGCGGGCCTCGGCAATCACCTGGGCGACCGGGCGGCTGACTTCAGCGCCACGGGTATAGGGCACGACGCAGAACGAGCAGAACTTGTCGCAACCCTCCTGCACCGTGAGGAAGGCGGTGAGGCCGCGCTTGATCGTCACTTCCTTCCGGGCGGCCGGCAAATGGGCGAACTTGTCCTCCTCGGGGAAGTCCGTGTCGATCACCGCCTGTTTCAGCGAGGGGTGCAGGTGCCGCTGTGCTTCGGCCTGCGCCAGCATCTGGGGCAGCTTGTGATAGGCCTGCGGGCCGAACACCATGTCGACCACGGGAGCCCGGCGGGCGATTTCCTCGCCCTCGGCCTGGGCCACGCAACCGGCCACCCCGATCATCACGTCGCCGCCCAGGGCGCGCCGTTCGGTCTGCAGCTCCTTGAGCCGACCGAGTTCGGAAAAGACCTTTTCCGAGGCCTTCTCGCGGATATGGCAGGTATTGAGCAGCACCAGATCGGCCTGCGCCATGTCCAGCGTCGGCTCATAGCCCTGCGGGGCGAGCGCATCGGCCATCCGGTCGCTGTCATAGACGTTCATCTGACAGCCATAGGTCTTGATGAACAGTTTTTTGGTGTTGGCGCGCAATTCGGTCATGGCGGCTCTTTACCAGAGGTGCGCGGCGGAGCAAAGCGCTGCAACGGATTGCCTGCTCACGTGTTGACTAAGCTCACACCTTTGCGGAGCGTTGCCATGACCGATACCCCAAAAACCGACAAAGCTACGGCCATGAAGGGCGGCAAGAAGCCCGGCCCCAAGGATTCGCCGGTCCAGGTGCGCAATGCCGGCAAGGAAGCGCAGGCCGACAAGCCCAAGGAGTGGGACAAGCAGGACGAGGCCGTCGACGAGAGTTTTCCGGCCAGCGATGCCAGTGCCAAATATTGAGACCCGACGCGGTAGGTAGTTGCCTGATCAGCAATAGTCTCTAATCTCGGGCCGAAGGCGGAGCCTGCCAAAAGTTGGCGGGCGCGCCTTGGAGCCAGGGGATGGGGACTATCTTAAGCGCAGCCCGCACCAAGCCGCGTCCAGTGGTATTGTATCTGCTGGCGCTGGTTCTGATCATCCTCGTTCCCGCGATTACCGTGTCCCTGGTGCTGTTGCAGCGCAACAACCAGGCGCAGGAAGACATCCTGCAGGCCCTCACCAACGCCACCTCGCAGGCCATCGTGCAGTCCGTTGACCGCGAAGTGTCGGGGATGTTCACCACCTTGCGGGTGCTGTCGACATCGGAACTGCTGGTGCGGGGCGATCTGGAAGAGTTTCACACCCGCGCCCAGCAGGCGCTGGAGGGCACCAATACCTATCTGGTGGCGCTCGATGCCAAGGGTCTGCAGCTGTTCAATACGCGACGGCCCTATGGCGAGGGCATATGGCTGACCTCTGACCCGGAGACGGTCAAGCGCGCCCTGGCCTCCGGCCTGCCAACGGTTTCGGGCACGTTCTTTGGCCGGACGGCCCAGGATTGGGTGTTCAACGTGGTCTTGCCCCTGCCGCGCGAGTTTGGCGGGGTGGCGGCTTTGGTGCTGACCCAGAATACGCGTACCCTGGCGCAAGCGCTGCAGTCGCGCCAATTGCCCGAGGGCTGGCATGCGGCCCTGGTGGATCGGGCCAATATCGTCATGGCCGCGACCCCGGGAACCGACCTGCAACCCGGCACGCCACTGCCATTGCGCGACAGTGAGACGGCCACCAGTGGCGATAACTGGTCCCGCGAAATTCTGGGCGGGGAAACCGTGGTGACCGCCGAAAACCGCTCGCCGCTGTCCGGCTGGCGCATTGTGGCCTGGGCGTCGGCCAATGCGGTGGAGCGTCCGCTCGATGAAAGCCTGAACTGGCTCGCTGCCTGGAGCGCCCTGATCGCGGTGATCTCGGGCATTTGCCTGCTGCTGCTGGCGCGCGCCATCGCCGGCTCGGTGCGCGGACTGCGGCTCGATGCGATCCGGCTGGGGCGCGGGGAAGTGGTGACGGCGCGCCCCTATCCGGTGGCCGAGCTCGCCGATGTGTCCACGGCGCTCGCCGACGCCTCGGCGGAGCGGCAGCGGGCGGTGCAGGAGGTCAATTTCCTGATGCGGGAGCTGGCCCACCGCTCCAAGAACCAGATGACGGTGATCGCCGCCATGGCGCGCCAGACGGCCCGCGGGGCAGACAATCTGGCAGGTTATGTGGAGGCGTTCGAGCGGCGCATCCATGGGCTGGCGCGCTCGACCGATCTGCTGCTGGCGCATGGCCGGCAGGGGGTGCTGCTGCGCGACCTGGTGCTCAACCATTTGGCGCCGTTCTGCCCTCCCGACAGCGCCCGCACCAAGGTGGAGGGCCCGCCGGTCCGGCTCGATGCGCAGGCGGCGCAGATCCTGGGCATGGCGGTGCATGAGCTGTCGACCAATGCGGTAAAATATGGCGCGTTCTCGGAAGATGGCGGGGCCTTGTCGGTTACCTGGACGCTGGTCGAGGACATGGTGGTGCTGGTGTGGCGCGAAACCGTGACCCAACCTATTGCGGTTAGCGAGCGAACCGGCTTTGGCACCACCGTGCTCAAGTCCATTGTCGGGCGCTCATTGCGGGCCGAGGTGGAGCGCATCCAGCACGAGAACGGCATCGAATGGCGGTTCTCGATCCCGCTCGAGGCCATCGATCCGCAGCGCAAGCCGGTCACCGCGGCAACCGAAACCGAATAAACATTGGCAATATGACGCAGTTTGCCCTATAAGCACGCCCAGCTTTGCGCCCTTGGGTGCAGGGCTGTTTCACGGCCCCTCCTGGACGACATCCCGGCCGGGGCGACACCTCCTCCTTCGAAAGGATTGACCGATGTCGATTACTGCTGAGCGCAAAGCTGCGCTGATCCAAGAATATGCCATCAAGCCAAACGACACTGGTTCGCCTGAAGTTCAGGTTGCCATCCTGTCCGAGCGCATTGCCAATCTGACCGAGCACTTCAAGGGCCACGGCAAGGACAATCACTCGCGTCGCGGCCTGCTGAAGCTGGTTTCGACCCGCCGCAGCCTGCTCGACTATGTCAAGAAGGTTGATGAGGCCCGCTACCGGACCCTCATCGAAAAGCTTGGTCTGCGTCGCTAATCGCACGCCACCAGATTGCGGATGCGGGGAAACTCCGCATCCGCCATTTCGTCGTTCACAGCCCGTCCACACCGGACGGCAGGATGAGGAAAAAGGACTAGCGTAGACCGGCGAATGCCGGAGCATGGCAGGATTACTAGCCGCTCCATCAGCCTCACGCTCACAAAATCATTTTGGTTTTGCTCCCGTGAGGCCCCGGAAAATTGCACCGGGAGCTGCTTGTTGTCTTGCCCATGTTTCGTCCTCGCCAGATGCAAACAGCGCCTATTTTGAGCCTGGACTGCACATGGGGTGCAAGGCTGGGTGCGGCGCACCGGTTGAGTTCGCGGGCTTCTATGCCCCGCGTTCCCGCTCTTCCGGCAGAATTGGAAAGACGAACATGACCATCAATTTTGATCATCACAAGGTTGAGCTGAACTGGGGCGGTCAGCCGCTGACGCTCGAGACCGGCAAGATCGCCCGCCAGGCCGACGGTGCCGTGCTGGCCACCCTGGGTGAGACCGTGCTGCTCGCCACCGTGGTGTCGGCCAAGACCGCCAAGCCAGGCGTGGATTTCTTCCCGCTGACCGTCAACTACCAGGAAAAATACTTCGCCGCCGGCAAGATCCCGGGTGGCTATTTCAAGCGCGAAGGCCGTCCGACCGAGAACGAGACCCTGGTGTCGCGTCTCATCGACCGCCCGATCCGCCCGCTGTTCCCCGAGGGCTACAAGCACGAGACCCAGGTTGTCGTGACCGTGCTGCAGCACGACATGGAAAACAATCCTGACGTGCTCGCCCTGGTGGCGGCCTCCGCCGCCCTGACCATTTCGGGCATTCCCTTCATGGGCCCGATCGGCGCCGCGCGCGTCGGTTATGTCGATGGCCAGTATGTGCTGAACCTGCCGGTCGATCGTCGTTCGGAATCCAAGCTCGACCTGGTGATGGCCGGTACCGACGACGCCGTGCTGATGGTGGAATCGGAAGCCAAGGAACTCAGCGAAGAAATCATGCTGGGCGCCGTGATGTTCGGCCATGCCGAGAGCCGCAAGGTGATCGCTGCCATCATCAAGCTGGCCGAGCTGGCTGCCAAGGATGCCCGCGAGTTCGAAGCCGAGGATTACTCGGCGCTGGAAAGCGACATGCTCGCTTTCATCGAAACCGAACTGCGTGACGCCTACAAGCTGACCAAGAAAGAAGAGCGCTACGCCGCTGTCGATGCCGCCAAGGCCAAGGTCAAGGCACACTTCGCCGCCCAGGTCGAAGAGGGCACGCTGACCGCCGAGGAAATCGGCACCGTGTTCAAGCATCTGCAGGGCAAGGTCGTGCGCTGGAACGTGCTCGACACCGGCCTGCGCATCGATGGTCGCGACCTGTCGACCGTGCGTCCGATCGTTTCCGAAGTTGGCGTGCTGCCGCGCACCCATGGTTCGGCCCTGTTCACCCGTGGTGAAACCCAGGCGCTGGTCGTGGCAACGCTGGGTACCGGCGAAGACGAGCAGTACATCGACTCGCTCGAGGGCACCTACAAGCAGAACTTCCTGCTGCACTACAACTTCCCTCCATACTCGGTGGGTGAAGCCGGCCGCATGGGTTCGCCCGGCCGTCGCGAAATCGGTCACGGCAAGCTCGCGTGGCGCGCCATCAACCCGGTTCGCCCGTCGGTTGAAGAATTCCCCTACACCATCCGTATCGTCTCCGAGATCACCGAATCCAACGGTTCGTCCTCGATGGCGACCGTGTGCGGCACTTCGCTCGCCATGATGGATGCCGGCGTGCCGCTGGCGCGTCCGGTGGCTGGTATTGCCATGGGGCTGATCCTCGAAGGCGAGAAGTACGCTGTCCTCAGCGACATCCTGGGTGACGAAGATCATCTGGGCGACATGGACTTCAAGGTGGCCGGTACCGATCAGGGCGTCACCTCGCTGCAGATGGACATCAAGATTGCCGGCATCACCGAGGAGATCATGAAGATCGCCCTCGAGCAGGCCAAGGGTGGTCGTATCTACATCCTGGGCGAAATGGCCAAGGCGATCTCGGCGTCGCGCGGCGAAGTGGGCGAGTTTGCCCCGCGCATCGAGACCATGAAGATCCCGACCGAGAAGATCCGTGAAGTGATCGGCACCGGCGGCAAGGTGATCCGCGAGATCGTCGAAAAGACCGGCGCCAAGATCAACATCGAAGACGACGGCACCATCAAGATTGCCTCGTCCGACGGTGCCCAGATCGATGCGGCGATCAAGTGGATCAAGTCGATCACCGACGAAGCCGAAATCGGCGCCATCTACCAGGGCACGGTCGTCAAGACCGCCGACTTCGGTGCGTTCGTGAACTTCTTCGGCGCCAAGGATGGCCTGGTGCATATCAGCCAGCTGGCCGAAGCCCGCGTTGCCAAGACCACCGACGTGGTCAAGGAAGGCGACAAGGTCTGGGTCAAGCTGCTCGGCTTTGACGAGCGCGGCAAGGTGCGCCTGTCGATGAAGATCGTCGACCAGGCCACCGGCAAGGAAATCGTCAAGGGCGAAGAGTCCGCGGCCGAATAATTTGCCAGTCTGACTGCGAGGGCCCGGGATCACCCCGGGCCCTTTTGCGTGGCATATTCGCAACAGCACCCTGCGCATCACAAGATTGCGAGGAACGCCTGCCGGTGTGAGCCATTGAGGCACTGAGGCATTCCTGCACTAGCGTCGGGTTCAACGGCGGCATACGTCATTAGGATTGCATAGCGTCACTCGCATTTCAGGGATTCATCTTGCTTTCTCGTCGCTTGTTCATGATCGGCTTGCCCGCAGTTGCGCTTGCCGCTTGCTCCACCTCGCGCACGCCGCGCATGGAAGAGCCCACCATCGATCCCTATTACCAGGCCATGTATGGCGCCGTGCTCGACGAGAAATTCGTTGTTGAGGCCATGGATCTGCGCCGGGTCGATCCCCAGTACTGGCGCCAGGAAGTGGCGGACCCGACGGGCGAGCGCCCCGGCACCATTGTCGTCGATACGCCCAACCGGTTCCTTTACCTCGTGATGGAGGGCGGTCGTGCCCTGCGCTACGGCATTGGCGTGGGCAAGGACGAGGCGCTGGTGTTCCGCGGCGATGCCTATATCGGGCGCAAGGCCGAATGGCCGCGCTGGACCCCGACCCAGTCGATGATCAAGCGCGAGCCGGATCGCTACGGCCCCTACGCCGGGGGCCTTGAGGGCGGGGCGACCAACCCGCTGGGGCCGCGCGCGCTTTATCTCTACCGCGATGGCCGGGACACGCTGTTCCGCCTGCACGGCACCACCGAGCCCTATACCATCGGCACCAATGTGTCCTCGGGCTGCATCCGCCTGATGAACCAGGACATCATCGACCTCTATTCCCGCGTCCCGGTCGGCGCCAAGGTCGTCGTCTACAACTAATCCGATCGCCGGGTCACTGCCGCGGCAGCGGGGAGCCTTGCTTCGGAATCCGTAGTCACCGAAGTGAAGATTGCCGCTGTCGCGACACTGGCCCGGTTCAACAATGCAAAAGCCCGCTCATCGAGCGGGCTTTTTTGTGTTTTGAGGGCTTTGAGCGGCCCCACACACGATGGCACCCAGCCTTGGGTCGGGGCCCATCTCGAAATCGCAGCCTTGCCGCCGGGTGTTCATATCAATCATGTCAGGATGGATCCCGGCTCAGGGCCGGGATGACATCGAGTATTGAAAAAAGGGCGCGGTAGTGAACCGCGCCCTTGAATATGTTGAAACTTGAAGCGCTTAGAGTGTGCGCTGGACGGTCTCGACGCGGAAGCATTCGATGACGTCGCCGGCGCGCATGTCTTCGTAGTTCTCGAAGGCCATGCCGCATTCCTGGCCGGTCTGGACTTCCTTGACTTCGTCCTTGAAGCGCTTGAGCGTCTTGAGCTTGCCTTCGTGGATAACGACGTTGTCGCGGATAAGACGCACGCCCGAGCCACGCTCCACCATGCCCTCGGTGATGCGGCAACCCGCAACCTTGCCGACCTTGGTGATGTTGAACACTTCCAGGATCTGGGCGTTACCGATGAAGGTTTCGCGGCGTTCGGGCTTGAGCAGGCCGCTCATCGCATTCTTCACGTCCTCGATGAGGTCGTAAATGATGTTGTAGTAGCGGATTTCGATGCCGTCGCGGGTCGCCAGTTCCTGGGCCTGCTTGTTGGCACGCACGTTGAAGCCGATGACGATGGCGTTGGACGCCGAGGCCAGGGTCACGTCGCTTTCGGTGATCCCACCAACTGCCGACATCAGGATCTGCGCCGACACTTCGTCGGTCGAGAGCTTGTTGAGCGAAGCAACGATCGCTTCGACCGAACCCTGCACGTCGCCCTTGATGATCAGCGGGAACTTGGCAATGCCGGCCACCTTGAGCTGATTCATCATCTGCTCGAGGCTGGTTGCACCACCACCGGCAGTCTTTTCACGGATCGCGCGCTGACGATATTCGGTGACTTCGCGAGCCCGGGCTTCGGTCTCGACCACCGAGAAGCGGTCGCCCGCACTGGGTACGCCGTTGAAGCCGAGCACTTCCACCGGAGTGGAGGGACCCGCTTCCTTGACCTGCTCGCCCTTGTCGTTGATCAGGGCACGCACGCGGGCAAACTCGGTACCGGCGACCAGAATGTCGCCAATGGCGAGGGTGCCGCGCTGCACGAGGACCGTTGCCACCGCACCGCGACCGCGATCGAGCTTGGCTTCGATGACCAGGCCCTCGGCACGGCCATCACGGGCCACCTTGAGTTCAAGCACTTCGGCCTGCAGCAGGATGGTCTCGAGCAGCTTGTCGAGGCCTTCGCCGGTCTTGGCGGAGACTTCCACGTCGAGCACGTCGCCGCCCATGGTTTCCACGAACACTTCGTGCTGCAACAGCTCGGTGCGCACCTTCTGCGGATTGGCCGAAGGCTTGTCCATCTTGGTGATCGCCACGATGATCGGAACGCCAGCTGCCTTGGCATGCTTGATCGATTCAATCGTCTGCGGCATCACGCTGTCATCCGATGCCACCACCAGGATGGCGATATCGGTGGCCTGGGCACCGCGAGCACGCATGGCGGTGAACGCCTCGTGGCCCGGGGTGTCGAGGAAGGTGATCTTGGCACCGTTCTTTTCGACCTGGTAGGCGCCGATATGCTGGGTGATGCCACCGGCTTCACCCGACACCACATTGGCGTTGCGCAGGGCGTCGAGCAGCGAGGTCTTGCCGTGGTCGACGTGACCCATAATGGTCACGACCGGCGCACGATCGGTCAGATCCTCGGCCTTGTCGTCGGCAGGAAGGTCATACAGACCCGCTTCGACGTCGGCTTCCGAAACGCGCTTGACCGTGTGGCCCAGCTCGGTTGCGATCAGCTCGGCAGTATCGGCATCGAGCACGTCGTTGATGGTCGCCATGGTGCCCTGCGCCATCAGCATCTTGATGACGGTGACGGAGCGCTCGGCCATGCGGTTGGCCAGTTCGGCAACCGTGATGGCTTCGGGAATGACGACTTCACGGCTGAGCTTGGGCGCCACCTGCTGGTTGCGGCCCATCTTCTTGTCGCGACGGCGGCGCATGGCGGCCAGGGACGGGCCCTTATCGCGATCGCTCTCGGCGCCGGCATTGGTAACGGTCAGGCGGCCGCGGGCATTGGCATCCTGGCCAGCGCGACGGGTGGGACGCTCGGGGGCAGCGCGCGAGGCGCGGCGGGCGTTCTCCAGCTCGGCAGCAGTGGTGGGACGCGCGGTGGGCGCGCCGGTACGGATCTTGCGACCATCGGCTTCGCTCGGGGGTGCGGGTGGCACGTTGCCGATCGGGGCCATGCCGGCACCAGCGGGACGCGAACCGGCCGGACGGCCAGCGGTGCCCGAAGGACGACCGGCAGGGGCGCCGCCTGGACGGGCACCGGCTGCGCCGGGCTTGATATAGGCATTGGCACCGCGTTCGCTTTCCGGACGGGTGTTGCTCGGGCGCTCGGCACGCGGCGGGCGCGGCGGCTGGCCGGGACGGCCGGCAACCACGCGCACGCTGGTCGGGCCAGGATTGCGCTGCGAAGCAGGGGTATAGTCACCGGCTGGCTCTTCACCAGCAGCGGGGGCAGGGGCAGCCGCGCTGGCGGTTGCCGCCGCATCGGCGGCCGCAGGGGCCGCGGCAGGTGCTGCAGGCTCGGGAGCTGCAGGTGCGTTTGCTTCGCTCTGGCGTTCGCGTTCGAGGCGCTCGGTTTCCTCACGGACCTGACGACGGCGAACGTCATCTTCCATGCGGCGGGCTTCTTCGGCCACAAACCGTTCGCGGTCTTCGTTCTGGCGGGCGCTGGCCAGGGCAAGCGCCTGGCGGCGGGCTTCGGCCTCGGCAGCCGACAGGCCCAGGGGCGCGCGCTGCTGGGACTGGCCAGGACGGCCATTCTGCGGGCGTCCGCCACCGGGAGCACCCGATTGTGGGCGTTGAGGGGCGCCGCTGCCAGCATTGGGCTTGGGCACCAGGCGGGTGCGCTTCTCGACGACCACCGTCGAACGCGAAGCTCCACGCGACACGCCCGGACGGTTGCCCAGGCCTGGGCCGCCCTTCAGTGTCAGCGTTTTCTTGGCGCCAGTGTCGTCGGTGCGCTTGTCGTCGTTATCAGCCATGTATCTCGCGTCTTTCGTCGTGTGGCCTCGGGCAAAAGGTCATCGTCAACCGCAGATGCGGTCGATGTCCGTTTCCGTCGGTTTGGCGATGTAAAGAGCCAGTCTGTGGGCCTTTTCGATCGCCGCTTGGGCTGCTGCCCCTCTCGTTAGGGCAGCATGTATCACATTTTCCAGTCCGAGTGCCAAACCCATTTGCTCAGAACTGAGCAATTCGAAATGGGGCACTCGAAAATCCGGTAATTCCTTCTTCGATCGCGGCGTAGTGAAGCGCCTTGAGCGGCCCCACCATCTTGTTGCGACCATCTTCGGCGGCGTCGGTCGCCGTAATCAGCGCGGTGAGCGAACCCGCTTCGATCAGGCTGCGCACCTTGGTAGCACCGAAGGTCAGCTGGCCAGCCTTGCGCGCCATGCCCAAAGCAGCCAGGTAACGCTGCTGCAGGCGCAGTTCGGTCAGGCCCGGCAAGTCATCGGGCAATTTTATGTCAGTCTTGAGGCTGCGCGCAAACGTCTTGCGCTTGACGGCCTCCGCGACCAGATCCCGGTTGAGCGTGATCCAGACACCGCGGCCTTCGGCCTTGGCATCCGTATCGGGCACCAGGACCCCATCGGGGCCGAGCACAAAACGGATAAGCTCCGACACGGGCCGTTCCGCCCGTGTCAGTGCACACATCCTCGTTGTTTCTTCGCGCCGGGCCATCTGGTCCCTCGCTCCGAAACGGCCTAAGCCGTTGCCTCGTCGGTGACGGTTTCGTCGTCGACGGTGGGCACTTCATCCTCGGTGATCCAGCCTGCGCGAATTCGGGCCTGCATGATCATGTCTTCTGCTTCCTCGCGGCTCAGCGGGAAATCCTTGAAGGTGCCTTCAAACCGCTTGGTTTCGCCATCCTTGCGCTCGCTCCAGCCGATCAGATCGTCGGAGGCGCAACCGGCAAAGTCTTCGACCGTCTTGATCCCGTCCTTGCCCAAAGCCACCAGCATGGCGGCATTGAGGCCCGGGATGTCATAGAGCTCGTCCTCGACGCCCAGCGCCTTGCGCTCGTCGTCATGGGCCCGCTCGATGGCGGCGAGGATATTCGCTGGCGCGGTTCTGGATTTCGCCAGCCGTTTCCTCGTCGAAGCCCTCAATGGTGGCGATTTCGTTGGCGTCGATATAGGCCAGTTCCTCGACCGAGGAGAAGCCTTCCGAAGCCAGCAGCTGGGCAACCATCTCGTCAACGTCGAGCGCCTGCATGAACAGGGTCGAGCGTTCGGTGAATTCCTTGTGGCGGCGTTCGCTTTCTTCCTGCTCGGTCAGGATATCGATATCCCAGCCGATCAGCTGCGAAGCGAGGCGCACGTTCTGGCCGCGGCGGCCAATGGCGAGCGACAGCTGCTCGTCGGGCACCACGACTTCAATGCGCTCGGCCTGCTCGTCGAGCACCACCTTGGCAACATCGGCCGGCTGCAGCGCCGAAACCACGAGGTCGGCAATGCTGTCGGTCCAGGGAATGATGTCGATCTTTTCGCCCTGCAGTTCGGCAACCACCGCCTGCACGCGGCTGCCGCGCATACCAACGCAGGCGCCCACGGGGTCGATCGAGCTGTCCGAGGAGGTCACGGCAATCTTGGCGCGCGAACCCGGATCACGGGCAATCGAGCGGATGGTGATCACGCCATCATAGATTTCCGGCACTTCCTGCATGAACAGCTTGGCCATGAACTGGGGATGGGTGCGCGACAGGAAGATCTGCGGACCGCGCTGTTCGCGACGCACGTCGTAGATATAGGCGCGGACGCGATCGCCATAGCGGAACATTTCGCGCGGGATCAGCTCGTCGCGGCGGATAATGCCTTCGCCACGGCCCAGATCGACGATCACGTTGCCGTATTCGACGCGCTTGACGCTGCCGTTGACGATTTCGCCGATGCGGCCGAAATATTCGTCATGCATGCGCTCGCGCTCGGCGTCGCGCACCTTCTGCACGATCACCTGCTTGGCGGACTGGGCGGCGATGCGGCCAAATTCCATCGGGGGCAGGGGCTCGGTGAGGAAGTCGCCGATCTTGGCTTCAGGCGACTTGACCTGGGCGTGCTTGAGATCGATCTGGCGGCTGGGCTCCTCGACCGCGTCAACGATCTCGAGCAGGCGCCACATGCGGGTTTCGCCCGAACGCGGGTTGATCTCGACCTTGATCTCGGTTTCGGCGCCGTAGCGACCCTTGGCCGCCTTTTCCATGGCGTCCTGCATCGCCTCGATCACGACCATGCGATCGATCGACTTCTCGCGGGCGACAGCGTCTGCGATCTGCAACAGCTCAAGGCGGTTCGCGCTAACGGCCATTTAGTGGATCTCCTGCGTCTTGGTATTGCCTGCCGCGTCCTCGGCCGCTTCGGCCTCCGGGTCGTCAAGCGCGTCTTCGTCAGTATCCAGGAACTCGACCGCTTCGGTCTCGTCGTCATCGATGGGGTGGGCTTCCTGATCGATCCGGGCCTTTTCCATCAGCGCATCGGTCATGACCAATTTCGCTTCGGCCAGGGTCGACAGCAGCAGCCGGTGGTCCGGATCGGTTCCGGCCGGCGCATCGGGCAGGGTCACGGTGACCGAGACGTCATCGACAGCCTTGATGAAGCCGCGATAGCGCTTGCGCCCATTGATCATGTCGGCCAGCTCGATCTTGACCTCGTGGCCGATATAGGCGGCGAAGTCGCGCTGGCGGACCAGCGGACGATCAATGCCGGGCGAGGACACTTCAAGGTGGTACTCGCGCTCGATCGGGTCTTCCAGATCCAGCACGGGGGACAGGTCCTTGGAGAGCTGCTCACAATTGACGATGGTGAAGCGCCCGTTCTCGTCCTCGGCCATGATCTGCAGCGTCATGCCGTTTTCCTGGGTAATCCGGACCCGGACCAGGGCAAAGCCGAGGCCATTGGCCACGGGCTCGACGATACGCGAGACCCGGGCTTCCAGGCCCGTTTCCTTGATATAGCGCGGTGCGGTGAGATCGAAGCTCATCAGTCCCTTTGAGTAATAAAAAAGAGCGGGGCCGGTAGGCGCCCACTCTGCAAATTGCTGAGATGTTGCCCCTTTATAGCGCCGAACGCGGCGCGCCGCAAGGCTTGCGTCGGCGGGGGCCGCAAGCGGCAGGCAGGGGGGTGCGACAAATTGGGCTTTGTCCCAGGTTTGTTGTGGTGTTTTTGGGGCAGAATTGTTGCGGACACACCTGCGGCAGGCGACCGTCGGGTGGGTCGCGGACCCCTTCGGGTGCGGTCAAAAGCTGTCAAGCCAACGTCACAGCCGTACTGTAGCACCTGCCGGCGCTGGCCCTTCCCAAAGTGTAACCCAGTATCCTTTTGGGAAGCGAGGGGGAGCCAACTGCCTGGATTAGCTGGGCTTTGCTCTTTGGTCGCGGACCGCAATTTCAAGAGGGCAGGACCAAAATATCGCCTCTTGCAGATTGGACGGGCGGAGGTCATCTGAGCTGTTCAACAAAAGGAAGTTTGAAAATGATCAGGAATTCCATCGTCGCCCTTGCCACGGTTGCGGCCCTGTTGGGCGCTGTTGCCCCCGCCATGGCCACCCCGGTCGAGAGCGGTTCGAGCGAAGCCCGCGAGTTTGTGGCTGACCGCTATCTCAGCGAACTCAAGCGCCAGGGCATCAATGCCACCTCGGTTGAAGAGTGGGGCGATTATGTCCGTGCCTTCGTGACGCTCGAAGATGGCACCCAGGTCATGCAGTTCTTTACGCACGGCTCGCTGACGCCTGTCGATCTGTAAGCTTCCCCGGTGCCCTGGCCAGGCGTGATCGGGTGGGAATGGCGATCACAGCGCTATTTCTCCCAGGTCACGCTGGCCACATCGGCCCCCAGGCGCTGCAGCGTCTCGCGCAGCTCCGCCACCATCGGATCGGGGCCGCACAGATAAAACCGCCCGCTGAAATCTTGCACCTGGGCCTTGAGAAATTCCGCATCGATCCGCTGCTGCAGCAGGCTTGATTGCGGATCGTCGGTCAGGGTCCACAGCGTCTGCAAACCGTCCATCGCCTCGAACTCGCGGCGCAGGATGATATCGGCCTCGGTGCGGTTGGAGACGATCAGCCGATTGCCCGCGAGCTCCCCATTGGCCTGCAGATTGCGCAGGATGGCGATGAACGGGGTCACGCCCGCCCCGCCGGCAATGAATGTGCCCGGGCCGTGATACTTGATGGTCCCCCACACATCGCGCAACAGCAGCCGGTCCCCCGGCTGGAGCTGCCACAGCGCATCGGTGACCCCGGGATGGTCGTGATAGCTCTTGATGGTGAATTCGAGATATGCCGCCTCGGGGAGGGCCGTGAAGGTGAACGGACGCTTGCGCTCGCGCCAGCCGTCCCTGTCGATCGACACCTCGGTGGCCTGGCCGGGCTCGAAGCTGTAGCCGGCCGGCTTTTCCACCCGATAGTGCCGCACATTGTGGGTAACCGGGATGGTCTGGAGGATGGGGACGCTGACCGGGATGGTCTGAGGGATGGGGACACTGACGGACATGGCGCACTCCTTTGTCCCTCTATGATGCGCCGTGCCCGTCCCAGGTTCCGCTCAGACGCGGGTGAAGCTGAAATAAAAGCTCACGAGCCGCCCCTCGCGACGGGCCTTTTGCTCGTAGCGCGTCGGCTCCCAGCCCGGATAGGGCTTGTGCCAGCTGCCCGGCGCGCCGGCGTCAAAGCGGAATTCCGGGGTGCGCACGATATGGGCCAGGGTCCAGTTGGCGTAGTCCTCGATATCGGTGGCGAAGTGGAACTGCCCGCCCGGCCGGATCACCCGGGCGAGCTCGGCCAGGGTCGTGGGCGAGACAAAGCGGCGCTTGTGGTGGCGGGTCTTGGGCCAGGGATCGGGATAGAGCAGGTAGATCTCGTCGATCGAAGCGGCGGGCAATTGCACCAAGAGCTTGAGCGCGTCATCGGTGAACAGGCGCACATTGCGCAGATCCTGGGCAGCAATGGTCTGGACCATCTTGCCGATGCCGCCGGTGAACACTTCGCACCCGATATAGCCGGTGTCGGGGTTGCGCCCCGCCTCGAGCGCCAGATGCTCGCCCCCACCATAGCCGATCTCGATGATCAGCTTGTCGGCCTCGGGGAACAGATAGCGCGGATCGAGGCGCCCCTCGAGCTGGATTTCCAGCGCCGGCAGGGTGGCGTCAAAGATCGCCTGCTGGCCGCCATGCAGTTTCTTGCCGGAGCGGCGTCCGAAAAAGGCCCGGGGTTCGCCGGAGCGCGTTTTGGGGAGCTGATGGTCGGTCATTGGAGCCTTGCACAAAGAGGCGAGCGGTCCGCGCCGGCACCCCGGCGACAGCGGGGACCTTGGTGTTGCGGGTCGCCAAATAAAAACAGGGGTTCCCGCCGGGGCGGGAATGACCCTGTGATTGCTACGATTCTGCCCGCCGAGTCTACTTTACCGCGGCCTTGAGCGCGGCGACGAGATCGGTCTTTTCCCACGAGAACGAGCCGTCGCGGCCCGCCTTGCGGCCGAAATGGCCATAGGCGGAGGTCTTGGCATAGATCGGCTTGTTGAGGTCGAGATGGGTGCGGATGCCGCGCGGCGTCAGGTCCATCACGAGGCCGAGCGCTGCCTCGAGCGCGGCTTCGCTGACCGTGCCGGTGCCGTGCAGGTCGACATAGATCGACAGCGGCTGGGCGACGCCAATGGCGTAGCTGAGCTGGATGGTGACGCGATCGGCGAGACCCGCGGCCACCACGTTCTTGGCCAGATAGCGTGCCGCATAGGCGGCCGAGCGGTCGACCTTGGTGGGGTCCTTGCCCGAAAAGGCGCCGCCGCCATGGGGGGCAGCCCCGCCATAGGTATCGACAATGATCTTGCGGCCGGTCAGCCCGGCATCGCCATCGGGACCGCCAACGACGAACTTGCCGGTCGGGTTGACGTGCCAGACGGTCTCGTCGGTGATCCAGCCATCGGGCAGCGAGGCGCGCACATAGGGCTCGACGATCACGCGCACGTCGGCGGAGGTCAGGTCTTCGTCCAGATGCTGGGTCGACAGCACGATCTGGGTGACCCCGACGGGCTGGCCATTTTCATAGCGCACGGTGACCTGGCTCTTGGCGTCGGGGCCAAGCTTGCCGGCGGGGCCGTGATTGGCCTTGCGCGCCGCGGTCAGGTTTTCGAGGATCTTGTGGGCGTAATAGATGGGGGCGGGCAGCAGCTCGGGGGTTTCCCGGCTGGCATAGCCGAACATGATGCCCTGGTCGCCGGCGCCCACATCCTTGTTGCCCAGCTCATCGACGCCCTGGGCGATATCGGCCGACTGGCCGTGCAGCAGCACGTCGATCCTGGCGGTCTTCCAGTGAAAACCGGTCTGTTCATAGCCGATATCGCGGATGGCCTTGCGGGCGGCCGACTTGAACTTGGCCGGGTTGATCACCGGGTGGCCGGCGGCATCGTGGACGATCTGGCCGTCCTTGCGCTTGAGCAGCGAGTCGGGGACGCGCACCTCGCCGGCGATGATGACGCGATTGGTGGTGGCCAGGGTCTCGCAGGCAATGCGCACCTGGGCGGGATCCATGCCGGCCTTCTTGGCTTCGCGGAACACCAGATCGACGATTTCATCGGAAATGCGGTCGCAGACCTTGTCCGGATGGCCTTCGGAAACCGACTCGGAGGTGAAGAGATAGGAAGAGCGCATTACCCAAAGTTCCTCTGATCGAGCCGAAAATGGCTAAAAACAGGACAATTGAGAGGGTTGTGGCACCAGCGGGGGTTCGGGTCAAGAAGGATATAAAGAAAGCTTGATATGTCGCGGAGCGATTCCGGGGCATGGTTTGGCGCAGGCCGCTTGGCCGCCCGGCGCGCGCGCTTGCGGTGAGCTTGGCAGAGACTGCGCCATGGGGCGAAATTTGTCCCGTAGCCGGTTAGTCCGGCGAATGAGTGGAACTCATTTCGCCCCATGGTAGCCGAAGGCTCAGCAGGATCGGACCGTCCTCGGTATGTAGCTCGTACCGTTTCGAGTGGGCCTGAACCTGTTGGTGCGTGCCCGACCGGGGAGCCATCTCCCGGCCCGGATCATCCATCCCCCGCTGGAGCTGGAGCGACCCCCAACCCATCCGGCACCCTCCCCCCGACCGTTCGTCGCGACCGCGCAGCGTGGGGGACGGCAGGGGTGAGTATGGCATGGGCGGGGGTGGGTGCGGATAAGTTGCATTGGGGTGGGGAATTTTGGGGCGTGGTGGGGGGATGGGGGGATGCACAGCGGACCCCCACCTAACCTCCCCCTGGTAGGGGGAGGGACCGCGTGGTGGGTGGGTGGGTCTTTTTAAACGGAGGTTCCCGCTTTCGCGGGAATGACATTGTGGGGGTGGGGAGGGTTGAGGGGTGGTAGGAAGTTTCGAGGCTGTCGCCTCGTGGCAGTATTCGTCCCCACGACATTGGTTGTCCCCACGACTTACCCCCCACCACCGGGTCGTCCCCGCGAAAGCGGGGATCTCTGTTTTGCAATATTCGGGGCTCTCCAGACTTCCACCTGACCTCCCCTGGTAGGGGGAGGGACCGGGCGGTGGGTGGGGTGACGCCATGTCAATCACTAGGACCTGGCGGCAGTGGGGCGCTTCCGGGATGGGCCCCGGCTCAAGGCCGGGGTGACATCGTGGGTGGGGAGGCAGTGGCGTCTAGTGAGAGGCGCAGCGGGCTCCTCCCCCTGTCAGGGGGAGGTTGGGTGGGGGTAACTGCTCGTAGTGCCGAGGGGAAACGGAGGTTCCCGCTTGCGCGGGAATGACATTGTGGGGGTGGGGAGTATTGGGGGGTGGTTCAAGACCTGCGGGCGCCAGTGGCAGGCCCGTTCCTGGCAGCACCATCGATTGCCCCAACGCCATCCCCAACCACGGGGTCGTCCCCGCGAAAGCGGGGATCTCTGTTTATGCAGTGTTCAGGGCTCTCCAGACCCCCACCTAACCTCCCCCTGGTAGGGGGAGGGACCGGGCGGTGGGTGGGGCGGGATGGCGATCACTACGGCTTGGCGGCGGTGGAGGGTTTCTGGGATGGGCCCCGGCTCAAGGCCGGGGTGACATTGAGGGTGGGGAAGCGGCGCGGGCCAACCGCGAGCCCCGGTGCGCTCCTCCCCCTGGTCAGGGGGAGGTTGGGTGGGGGTAACTGCTCGTGGTGCCGAGGGAAACGGAGGTTCCCGCTTTCGCGGGAATGACATCGTGGGGGTGGGGAGTTTTGAGGGGGGAGGGGCTTTTGGGACTGTCGGCAGTGGCAGGCCCGCTCCTAGCAGCACCAAAGATTGTCCCAATACCATCCCCAACCACCGGGTCATCCCCGCGAAAGCGGGGATCTCGGTTTTTGTAGCGCTTGGGGCTCTCGATATCCCCTCCTAACCTCCCCTTGAGAAGGGGAGGAACCGTGCGGTGGGTGGGGGTGACGCCATTCACCGCCACCGAGCGGCGGTGGAGGGAGCCCGGGATGGGCCTCCCCGGGCCTGACCCGGGGCTCAAGGCCGGGGTGACACCGGGGGTGGGGAGGCGGTGGGGGCCAACCGCGAGCCCCGGTGCGCTCCTCCCCCTGACAGGGGGAGGTTGGGTGGGGATAGCCGCGCTCGCCAAATCGCCAAACGGAGGTTCCCACTTGCGTGGGAATGACACTGGGGGTGGGGACCAAATCCTACCCCAAAAAGCCCCTGGGGCGGCGGGTGGTGATCAGGGAACCGACCAGGCCGAGGAGGAGGGCGAGGAGCAGGGGCCAGTGGCGCCATTGGCTGAACAGGGTCTGGGAGAGGCGTTCGTGGGGGGCGGCGTCGAGGGCGCCCATGATCTGGGGGGCGAGCTGGGCGGTGATGCGGCCGAGCGGGTCGGTGGCGAAGGTCAGGCCGGAATTGGCGGCGCGGATCAGGCTCATGCCTTCCTCGACGGCGCGCAGGCGCGCGTGGTGGGCGTGCTGAGCGGGGCCGATGGAGCCGTCGAACCAGGCGTCATTGGTGATGTTGAACAGGAACTGCGCCTTGGCGGTGTCGCCGAGATCGCCGGAAAACAGGATTTCGTAGCAGATCAGCGCCAAGAGCGCCGGCGTATCGGGCAGGTTCATCAGGCGGCGGCGGGCGTCGCCATGCTGCCAGCCTTCGGCGCCGGGCACGAACTGCTTGATGCCCAATTGGGCAAAAAAGCCGCTAAAGGGCAGGAATTCGCCGAACGGGACCAGATGGGCCTTGTCGTAGGAGTCGATGACTTCGCCCTGGTCGTTAATGGCCAGGATGGCGTTGAACGGGGGCGAGGGGGCGGCGGCGCCGGGCTCGAAGGCGAGGCGCGGCGCGCCGGTGAGCAGCAGCGTGCCCTCGGGCAGGAGGCGGGCGATGCGGGCCAGCGCCTCGGGATAGCTCGAGAGGAAAAACGGCAGGCTCGATTCGGGCCATACCAGATGGGTGATATCGCCGAGGCCCTGGTCGGTCGGGTCCATGCGCATGTCCGAGAGCATGAGCAGGCGGTCGATCAGCGCCACCGGATCGGCATTGCCCCAATCGGCGTGCTCGTAAACCAGCGGCTGCACGAGGCGCATGGCGACATCGGAGCGGGGGGCGGTGTGGGTGTTGGCGAGGCGGTTATGGCCATAGCCGAGCTGGGCGGACAGCAGCCCGACGAGGATGAAGAAGGGCAGCAGGCGGCGCGACAGGCTGCGATTGTCGGCGGGCCAGATCAGGGCGGGCAGGGTCGCAAGGATCGCGGCGAGAAAGGTCAGCCCATAGACCCCGATGACCGAGGCGAGCTGCATCATCTCGTCATTGGGGGTGAGCGCATAGCCCAAAAGGTCGAAGGGGAAGCCGGTAAAGATATGGCCGCGCAGCCATTCGGCGATGGTGATGAAGGTGGCCAGCGTAATGATGCGCCACCAGCCATGGCTCCACAGCAAATGGGCGGCGGCGCTTCCGAGGCCCCAGAACAGCGCGATCAAAGCGCTGAGCGCCAGGATGGCGAGCGGCATCAGCGCCAGCACCACCCCGCCCTCGATGAAAAAGGCGGCGCCCAGCCAGTGGAAGGCGACGGTGAAATAACCCCAGCCAAAGGCAAAGCCGGTGGTAAAGGCGGGGCCGAACCAGCGGCGCCAGCCGCGCTGCCGGCCAATGCCATCAAGGCACCAGACCCAGAGCGGGAAGGTGACGAACAAGGCGGGCAGGATGAACAGCGGCGGCACCGACAGCCCGGCAATCGCGCCGGCCAGCAGCATCAGCGCAAAGCGGCGCCAGCCATGGCTGAGCATGGCGGTCTCGGCCAGCCAGGTCATTGGGGCGCTGTGGGCGAATCAGGAGGCATGGGGCAAGCTCGCTTGCACGGGCGTGCGCGTCAAGGCGGCTGAGGGGCGCGGGGCGGGCGGGGCTTCGCGCCTTTTGCTCGACAGGGTGCCAGCGCGGCGCTAGAGCGGTGATATGACGATAATTCTTGCCATCGATACCGCCGCGCCGCGCCTGCAACTGGGCTTGCTGGCTGGCCGACGGAACCAGTGATGTGTCGATCGACGACATCGCCACCGGCCATGCCGAGCTGATCTTTGGGCGGCTCGCGACGCTATTGGCGCGCAACGGGCTGGGCTATGCCGATTTGAGCCGGGTGGTGACCACCACCGGGCCGGGCTCGTTTACCGGGCTGCGCATCGGGCTGTCGGCGGCGCGCGGGCTGGGGCTGGCGCGGGGTATTCCGGTGATCGGGGTGCCGAGCCTTCTGGCGCTGTCGCTGGCGGCTGCGGGCCCCTCGACGGTGCTGCTCGATGCGCGGCGGGGCGAGGCGTATTTCCAGACTTTTGCCGGGCCGGGGCAGCCGCTGGGGCCGGCGCAATTGCTGCCGATGGACGTGGCGCGGGCGGCAGATCCTCGTCGGATCGAGCCTGATCGAGCAACCCTTTGTCGATGTAACGCTATTGGCGCGCTATGGCGCCAGCGCCGATCCGGCCAGCCACCAGCCCGAGGCGAGCTATGTGCGCGATGCCGATGCCAAGCCGCAGACGGCGGCGCGCATTGCCCGGCAGACGCCATGATCAAGCTGTGGATGGCCCCGGGGGGGCTGCATATCGAGCCGGGCCGCAGCGAGGACGCCCCGGCGCTGGCGCGCATCCACCAGCAGGGGTTTTACCGCGGCTGGCCGAGCGCCGAGTTCACGAGCTTTCTCAATGACGAGAATACCCCGGTCTATGTGGCCTGCGATGCCCGGCGCCGGATTGCCGGGTTTGCGCTGATCCGCATGGTGGCGGACGAAGCCGAGCTGTTGACCATTGCCGTCGATCCCAAATGGCGCGGCAAGGGGCTGGGGCGGGCGCTGCTCGAGGCGGTGTTCGATGATCTGCTGCGCAGCCCGGCGCGGCGGATGTTTCTCGAGGTCAGCGAAGAAAACAGCGCGGCCATCGCGCTCTACCAGCGCCACGGTTTTGCCCGCATCGGCACAAGGCGCGGCTATTATCCCAAGCCCGACGGGTCGCAGGCCACGGCGCTTGTCATGGCCCGCGATCTTGGCTAACCCCAGCGTTTGGCACAGCGGCGGAGCAATCAGATGAGCAAGACCCAGAACGAGCCGACGCTGGAAGAAGCCTGTGTCGCCAAGGGCATGCGCATGACCGACCAGCGCCGCATCATCGCCCGGGTGATCGAGGACAGCTCCGACCATCCCGATGTCGAGGAGCTCTACCGGCGCGCCTCGGGCATCGACGAGCGCATTTCGCTGTCGACCGTCTACCGCACGATGAATCTGTTCGAAGAAGCGGGGCTGGTCACCAAGCACGATTTCAAGGATGGCCGGGCGCGCTTCGAGCTGATCCCCGACGAGCATCACGACCACCTGATCGACATCCGCTCGGGCATGGTGATCGAGTTCCGCAATGAGGAGATCGAGGCGATCCAGGAAGTGATCGCCAAGCGCCTGGGCTATCGGCTGGTCGATCACCGGCTCGAGCTTTATGCCGTGCCGCTGGCCGGGACCGAGAAAAAGCGCGAAGACTGAGAGCGGCCGGAGGGACTGAGCGTCCCCGGTCGGCACGCCCTCAGGAATGGGGGGTGAGATTGGCCTTGAGCCGGGCGATGATCGCGGCGGCCTTGAGCATCAGCGCCATGTCGACATCGCCTTCGCTGGTGGTAGCGGCCACGTCCGCCCATACCGGGATCGACAGGTCGTGGGTCTGGTCGGGCTCGCCTTCGGTGGTTTCGCGCAATACGGCCCGCACGCGGCCGGTAACCCGCCCCTCCAGCCGTGGATGCGGCTGTTTGTCGGTAACGGAAATATCAATCAGATCAATAGTCATTATGGCCCCAACGGAGCCCCCAAGGCCTCAGTAGCAGACGAGTACTCCAAGACCCTTAATCCCCGATTCGGGGATTGGTTTCTCCAGCCGTTTCAAATCTTTCCTGTGTGGGAGCCCGCCTCACACCTTGACGGCGTGGGCGACGCGCCCGGCCTCGCCGAAAATCTGCAGATAGCGGGCGATCTCCGCGGGGGTCCCGGTCGCCTTGGCGGGATTGTCGGACAGCTTGACCACCGGGCGGCCATTGGCCTCGGAGACCTTGGCGACGATGGAGATCGGATCGAGCCGGGGATTGTGCCCGTCCGGGCGCGCAGTCCTCGAAATCATTGGTCAGATTGGTGCCCCAGCCAAAGGTCATGCGCACCTTGCCGTCGAAATGCAGATAGGCTTCCTCGATCATGTCGACGTCGAGCCCATCGGAAAAGATCAGCAACTTCTCGCGCGGATCGCGGCCGCGGCTCTTCCACCAGGCGATGATCTTTTCGCCGCCCTCGATGGCGGGGGCGCTGTCGGGGCGGAAGCCGGTCCAGTCGGCCACCCAGTCGGGCGCGTCGCGCAGGAAGGCGTCGGTGCCGAAGGCGTCGGGCAGCACGATCTTGAGATTGCCGCCATAATAGCTCTCCCAATCCTTGAGCACCCGATAGGGCGCGGCCCGCAGCGCCTCGTCGGTATCGGTGAGGGCGGCCAGCACCATGGGCAGCTCGTGGGCATTGGTGCCCAGCGCCTCGAGGTCATTGTCCATGGCGAGCTTGACGTTGGAGGTGCCGGTAAAGGCATCGCCAATGCCTTCCTTGAGCGCCTCGACGCACCAGCGCTGCCACAGGAACGAATGGCGGCGGCGCGTGCCGAAATCGGAAATCGTCAGGTCCGGCAGCTTTTGCAGGCGCTCGACCTTTTCCCACATCTTGGCCTTGGCGCGGGCATAGAGCACGTCGAGCGCGAAGGGGCCGTAATGCTTCATGGCGGCGCGGCTGCGCAATTCATTGATGATGGCGAGCGCCGGAATTTCCCACATCGAGGTCTCGTGTCCACAGCCCCGGAAATTCGAGGACGAACTGGCCGTCGCGCTTTTCCAGCCGATATTCGGGCAGTTGAAAATCCTCGAGCCATTTGAGGAAGGCCGGCTGAAAAGATCTGCTTGGAGCCGTAAAAGCTGTTACCCGCCAGCCAGATCATTTCCTTCTTGGAAAAGCGCAGGGTGCGGGCGTGGTCGAGCTGGGCGCGCAGGTCCTCGATGTCGATCTCGTCGGACAGGCGCACCGAGCGGGTGCGGTTGATCAGCGAGAAGGTGGCGTTGACCTGCGGGTAGAGCCCCCAGATCATCTGCAGCATCAGCAGCTTGTAAAAATCGGTGTCGAGCAGGCTGCGCACGATCGGATCGAGCTTCCAGGTGTGGTTATACACCCGTCGCGCAATATCGGTATAAGTCGCCATGGGTGCCTCCAGCTCGCGGCATGGCTTTTAGCCTGCGCCGGGCCCTCTTGCAAAGCCAAGAGCGGGCAAAGCCGTCCAATGGGCGGCAGATCGATGGTCAGATGAGGCCATCGGTGGGTGGAGGGGGGCTAGACCCAGTGCAGCAATCTGGTGCGGGCGGCGACTTCGCGCAGGATCTGGTCGTGCCGGTCCGCCAGGCCCGGGAACCGCGCGGCGTGGAATTCGCAGCGCAATTCATCGATCAGGTCGATGGCCCCGTCATCGAGCAGATGGCGCAGCACGTCGTATTCGGCGCCCTCGATATCCATCTTGACGCTGACGAAATCCTCGGCGCGGACGTGCTCGCGCAACCAGCGCGCCGTATCGATGGTGCCAACCTCGACCGACTGGTCATAGGTGATGGCGTATTGGGGGAAATATTCGAGCGCGACCTTGCCCTCGAGCAGGGTCGAGGAGAGCGGGTGCCCCAGATAAAGCGGCATGGTGCCGTCGGCGGTCCACACTGCCTTTTCGATGATCTGCACCGGCTGGCCGGCAAATTTGGTGCGCAGGGCCGCGGCCAGCTGCGGATTGGGCTCGAAGCCCCAGCACAGATCGGGCGCGGCGCTGGCGCGGTAATCGGCAATGGTGTCGCCGGCATTGGCGCCGAAATCGAGATAGACGGAGCGGCTCATTTGGGTTCCCGGCGGTGCTTGGTCACAGAGTGGCGTTGCGCGCCGGCAACCGGTCGAGCGCCAGCGGTTGTGTCACATCACCGTCGAGCAAGGCAACAAATTGCGCGTTGAGCATGGGGCGGCTGAAGTAGTAGCCCTGTGCCTCGGTGCAGCCGGCATCGCGGGCATTTTCGAGCTGCTCGACGGTTTCGATACCTTCGGCGGTGGTGGTCATGCTCAGGCGCTTGGCCAGCTGGGCGATCGATTGCAGGATCGCCAGCCTTTCCATGCTCTGCTCGGCGCCGCGGATGAAGGACTGGTCGATCTTGATCTTGTCGAAGGGGAATTGCAGCAGATAGCTCAGCGATGAATAGCCGGTGCCGAAATCGTCGAGCACGATGCGCAGCCCCGATTCGCTGAGATGGCGCAGCGTGTTGTGGTTGGCCCGATTGTCCTGCAGCAGCACCGATTCGGTGATTTCGAGTTCGACCCGCCCGGCCGCCATGCCCGACTGGACCAGCGCCGCCTGCACCCGCTTGTGCAGGGCCTTCTGCTTGAACTGGGCGGGCGACAGATTGACCGAGACCCGCACTTCCTCGGGCCAGCTGGCGGCGTCGGCAAAGGCCTGCTGCAGCACCCAGTCGCCCAGCTCGTCGATGAAGCCGGTATTTTCGGCCAGCGGAATGAATTCGAGCGGCGAAATGGCGCCATAGAGGGGGTGATGCCAGCGCAGCAGCGCTTCGCCCGAGACGATCTTGAGCGTCTCCAGCGACACCAGCGGCTGGTAATGGAGGGAGAACTGGCCGGAGGCGAGGCCCACGCGCAGATCGGATTCCAGATTATAGCGGCGCTTGAGCTTGGCCTCCATGTCCGGATCAAAGCAGGTGTAGTTATTGGTGCCCTCGCCCTTGGCCTGGTAGAGCGCCAGATCGGCCTTCTTGACGATCTCGTCGCGGGTCATGCCGTCCTGGGGGGCAAAGGAAATGCCGATGCTGGTGGTGACCTGGATCTCGCGGCCCTCGATCACGTAGGGCAGGCTGATGGTCTTGAGCAGGGCATTGGCGAGGTCGAGGGCGCTGGTGGGGAGGGTCGTGGAGGGATGGAGCACGGCAAATTCATCCCCGCCCAGCCGCGCGATGAAATTGGGGAAGGGGGCAGCGCTGGCCAGCCGCTCGCCAATGGCCTGCAGCAGCGCATCGCCGGCCGGATGGCCCAGCGTGTCGTTGACCTCCTTGAAGCGGTCGATATCGAGATAGAGCGCGGCAAAGGGCATGCCATTGTCTTCGAGCCCGCGAATGGCCTCCTCGGTGCGCTGCCAGAACAGGGCCCGGTTGGGCAGCCCGCTCAGCGCGTCATGATGGGCCATGTGGGCGATGCGGTCCTGGGCGCGCTGGCGCTCGGTGATGTCATCGAAGGTGGAAACCCAGCCGCCATTGTGCATGGGCACATGGGAGACGAACAGCACGGTGCCATCGGCGAGGCGATGGGTGCCGGTGCTGGAATTGTCGGGCTGGCCCTGGGCATCGCGCGCCGGCAGCATTTTGGGGGGCAGCAATTCACCCAGCGCGGCGCCCTGCAGCGCCAATTCGGGGCGCGCCGGGAACAGCTTGAGGAACTTGCGGTTCCACACCAGCAGTTCCTGATTGGTGTCGGTCAGGCACAGGCCCTGGGACATGTTGTTGAGCGCGGCATCGAACCAGTCATTCTGGGTCTGGAGGGCAAAATCCTTGCGCCGCAGCTGGTCGTGGGTGCGGGTGAGCAGGCGGTTGTTGAGCAGCAGCAGGCCGACAAAGACGATGCCGCAGATGATCAGCCCCGTCGCGACCCAGGCGAACACCACCTGGAGCCGGAACATTTCCTCGCGGTCGCGGGCCAGCCGTTCCGAGTTCCAGTTATTGGCATTCACGGAGAGGCGCACGAGCTTGGTATAGACCGGATCGAGCAGCTCGGTGATCCGCTCGCGCGTTTGCGGGCTGTCAATGGCGGGCAGCAGGGCGGCAACCTCGGCCACCACCTGCTCGAGATCGTTCAGGATGGCCAGGTTCTTGTGGTCGGAGGCCATGAACTCCGCCAGCCAGTCGCTCTTAAGCGTCCGCACGCGGTTGGTCACCACGTCGAGACGCAGCTGGATCTCCTGGGCGTCGACGGCGTCGCGCCCATAGGCGCTGACGCGCTGTTCCAGCCGGGCGAACTCCGAGGGCGTCTGCGCCACGAGCCAGGCCACATTGCTGCGGCCCAGCGGTTCAAGCGCGGATTGACGCTGGATCAGCACGTTCCCGATATAGAGGGCCGCAACAATGAAACCCATTACGCACAGCGTAAGGGCCAGTCGTAATGGATCCTGGCGAGCAAACCCGGTCATGGCCGGCAACACCTAATGCTGCTTACTCGACAGCGATTTCCTTGACCTGCCAGACAGCCCGACCGTGATAGGGCTGGCCCTGCAGGACCGGGTCGCTGTCAAAAGGATAGATAACAAAAAATGGGCCCTGATCATCGACCGGCATGTACTCGCCGTTGCGCTTCATGGCCAAGATGACGTTGAACTTTTCAAAATCTTCGGTCGGAATATCAACGCTGTAATCGTTGAGG
This sequence comes from uncultured Alphaproteobacteria bacterium, assembly GCA_963699295.1. Taxonomy (GTDB): domain Bacteria; phylum Pseudomonadota; class Alphaproteobacteria; order Rhizobiales; family Devosiaceae; genus Devosia. Next base: position 2,741,570 of record OY969432.1, on the reverse strand, counting down.
GCAGTGACCGTGACGGTCGTGCCGCTGACCCCGGTCAGCTCCAGCAGCTGCGCGATGGGAACGCCCTCGAAATGGACGACGCCCTCATTCCAGGGGGTGGTGGTGTCGATGGCGACCAGGCCGATCTCTTCCATCGCCGCGCGGTCAAAACTTTTCGACACGCTCGCGCCGGCCGCAGTGCCCGTAACCACCAGGGTCGGATTGTCGGCCGCGATGGCGTGGGGGACGAAAATCTGCGTTGCAAAAGCCAGGATCAGCGCAGCCTTGGCCGCAGCTCGACCCAGACCTGTCGAGCGGGAAATGTTCATGGGCATTCTCCTTTGTTGCGGCAATCTGCGCCTAAAGACATTCAGATGGAGTTAAATCGCCGACGCCAAGGCGAGATTATTTCCCATGCCGCAGCCCGGGCCACAGGCGCGTCAACGCATTGCCCGGGGAACGGGCAGCGGGCAAGGGGGGCGTAGAGAAAAAAAGGGAGAAGGGGGCGGATCGATGATCTCGCCTCGGCAGCGCCATCTGCTGCGCTGCGGCGCCGCAGCGCTGACATCTTTTGGAAGGAATTGGTGGAGCCAAGCGGGATCGAACCGCTGACCTCTTGCATGCCATGCAAGCGCTCTCCCAGCTGAGCTATGGCCCCATTCCGTGGGTTTCTCGAGGAAGTTTCCTCCAGAAGCGAGGCGGAACCTAAGGGATGATTTCGCACTGCGCAAGTGCCTTTCGACACTTTTTTATTCTGCCGGCTGTTTTCCACAGCCGGCAGAAAATTGTTAGGAATCAACGGTCTTCGTCATCGGTGACGTTGAAGCCGAGTTCCTCGTCATCTTCTTCCTCTTCGAGGAACACATCTGCTTCGTCCTCGCCCAGGTCGTCTTCGACCTCGACGTCTTCGACATCAGGAATTCTCGTCGTCAGCCTCTTCGGCTTCGGCTTCGTCGAGCGAGACGATATCGGGTGCTGCTGCATCCACTTCGTCTTCAACTTCTTCTTCGTCCTCGTCATCGATCTTGCGAGCGGTGACGGGAGCAGCCTTGCCTACGACAAGCTGTTCAAAAAATGAGCGTGGGTAGCTCTTGCCGGTATAGGGCGAGACGATCGGATCCATATTCAGATCGTAGAACTTCTTGCCCGTATCGGGATCGGTCCGTTTGGTGCCGCGTTCGGAACTGGCCATCGATGTTCCTCGTCGAAAAAGTTAAGGGCCAGAGGGCCCGTTCGGTCGATCCGGTTATGGGCAAAGGCGGGCAGTGTCAAACCGAAAATGTGGAGAGCGCGGCCCGGCGGGCGCGGGGCCATGGCATATTCGGCGCGCCTCGTGGTAAGCGGGCCCGCCATGAACGATCACTCTACCAGCCCTAACCACTTCCAGGTCCACACATCTGCGCCGCTGAGCGGTCGCTTTGTCACACCCGGGGATCTCGTCACTGCCCAACACGCATTGCTGCTTGGCGCGCTCACCATCGGGCGCACCACTATTGCGGGATTGCCCGACCATGCCGAGATTACGGCGCTGGTGACGGCGCTGCGCCAGTTGGGGGCGGTGATCGCGCTGGAGGAGGGGGTGGCGAGCGTCAACGGGCTGGGCCCGGCGGGACTGCTGCAGGCCGATGGACCCATCGCGCTCGACGCGCTGGGGGCGGCCGGGCCGCTGCTGCTGGGGATGCTGGCGCCGCTGGCGATGACCACGCCGCTTACGGGGGCGGTGGCGCTGTCGGTCGCCGAACGCGCGGCGCTCCGGCACCTGGCGGCCCGGATCGAAGAGGGGCCGGACGGTACACACAAGCTGATCGGGCCTACCCTGTCGCTGCCGATCAAGCACCGGGTGGCGGGAGATGCCGACAAGGCCATGCTGCTTTTGGCGGGGCTGTCGAGCCCCGGCCACGCGCTGGCCCTTGAAACCACTCCGGGCGGTGACGGGCTGGAGCGGCTGCTGGTGCAGTTCGGCGCCGATGTCCAAACCAGTCCCAATGCGGCGGGCGGCACCGTGGTACGCCTTGTGGGCCTGCCCGAGCTGCAGCCGGTCAGCCTGTCGGTGGCCGGCGATCCCTCGGCCGCGAGTGCTGTGATCGTGGCGGCACTGGTGGTGCCGGGGTCGGACGTCGTGATCGAAAATGTGCTCAACCAGCCCCAGCGCACCGTCCTGATCGACCAGCTGATCGCCATGGGCGGGCATATCCAGTTCATCAACCAGCGCGAGCTGGGGGGCGAGCACATCACCGATCTGCGGGTGCGGGCCTCGCGGCTGCGCGGGGTGACGGTCGAGGCGGCGCAGGCCGCAACCATGCTCGAGGATATTCCCGCGCTTGCGGTCGCGGCCGCCTTTGCCCAGGGCGAGACGATGATCGAGGGGCTGGCCGCCTTCCGGCGCCAGCAGCCCGACCGGCTGACCGCCATCGCCCGGGCGCTGGTGGCCAATGGCGTGGTCGCCGCCGATCGCGGGGCGCGGCTGCGCATCGAGGGCACTGGCGCGGTGCGCGGCGGGGGCAGCGTGGATACGGGCGCCGATAGCGCGCTGGCGCTGAGTTTGCTGGCGCTGGGGCTGGGCAGCGCCGAGCCGGTGTGGCTAGATGGCCCCCAATCGGCGCTGGCCAGCATGGCGGGCGCATTGAACGCCCTGGGCGCTCGCATCAAGACACAACAAGGAGCGCAGCCATGATCATTGCCGTCGATGGCCCGGCTGCGTCCGGCAAGGGCACGCTGGCCTCGGGGCTGGCGCGCCACTACGGCCTGCCCTATCTCGATACCGGCCTGCTCTATCGCGCCGTCGGGCTGGCGGTGGCCGAGCTGGACGACCAGCCGGGGTTCGAAGCGGCGGCGATCGCGGTGGCGCGCCGGCTCGATGCCGAGCATTTGATCGAAATGGACGCGCTGACGAGCGCGGAAACCGGGGTGCTGGCCTCCAAGGTCGCGGTGATCGGGGCGGTGCGCGAGGCGCTGTTCCAGTACCAGCGCAATTTTGCCACCCAGCCCGGCGGGGCGGTGCTGGACGGGCGCGACATCGGCACCACCATCTGCCCCGATGCCGACGTCAAACTGTTCATCCAGGCCGACAGCAAGGCGCGCATGGAACGCCGCGCCCGGCAGCTGGAAGATCGTGGCCTGAGCGTTGATCGCTACGCCCTCTATCACCAGATAGAACAGCGGGACGCGCGCGACCGGGCCAATCCCAATGGCGGCTTCTACAAAGCTGCCGACGCGCACTTGCTCGATACGACGCTTCTCGATATAGAGGCGGCACTGCGCGCAGCCATCGCGATTGTCGACAGGACCATGGCGTCCAGGGCAGGGCTATAAGCCCTAATTTCACCCCTGGATGTTGCAGCTTCGACAATCTTCAAGGCGCAGCTGCGCGACGCTTGCAAAATATCAATCAACTTTGATCGGGCGCCCGCGCGCCGGCATCCCCGTTTGTGGGGTGGCGAGTTTCCGATCCCAACCCTAACCCCCGGCGCTGGAGAGAAGATTTTGGCACAGCAAACTGTGACGAAGGAAGATTTTGAAGCCCTGTTGATGGATTCGTTCGTCGACAACGAACCCCTAGAGGGTGCCGTCGTAAAGGGCACGGTCGTTGCGATCGAAAAGGATCTCGCGATCATCGACGTTGGTCTGAAGACCGAAGGCCGCATTGCGCTGAAGGAATTCGGCCAGGCTGGCCGTGACGGCACCATCAAGGTCGGCTCGATCGTCGAGGTCTATGTTGACCGCGTCGAAAACGCTGCCGGTGAAGCCGTGCTGTCGCGCGAGAAGGCTCGCCGCGAAGAGAGCTGGGTCAAGCTCGAAGTCATGTACAACAACAATGAGCGCGTTGAAGGCACGATCTTCAACCAGGTCAAGGGCGGCTTCACGGTCGACCTCGAAGGCGCCATCGCCTTCCTGCCGCGTTCGCAGGTGGACATCCGTCCGATCCGCGATATCGCGCCGCTCATGAACGTGCCGCAGCCGTTCCAGATCCTCAAGATGGACAAGCGTCGCGGCAACATCGTTGTCTCGCGTCGTGCGATCCTCGAAGAATCGCGTGCCGAGCAGCGTTCGGAAATCGTCCAGCAGCTCGAAGAAGGCCAGGTTGTCGACGGCGTGGTCAAGAACATCACCGATTACGGTGCGTTCGTTGACCTCGGCGGCATTGACGGCCTGCTGCACGTCACCGACATCGCATGGCGTCGTGTGAACCATCCGTCCGAAGTGCTCACGATCGGCGAGACCATCAAGGTCCAGATCGTCCGCATCAACCACGAGAGCCATCGTATCTCGCTGGGCATGAAGCAGCTGCAGGCTGATCCATGGGATGGCATCGAAGCCAAGTACCCGATCGAGGCCAAGTTCACCGGCCGCGTGACCAACATCACCGACTACGGTGCATTCGTTGAACTCGAGCCTGGCATTGAAGGCCTGATCCACGTCTCCGAAATGAGCTGGACCAAGAAGAACGTCCATCCGGGCAAGATCGTCTCGACCTCGCAGGAAGTCGAAGTGGTCGTGCTCGAAGTGGATCCGGACAAGCGCCGCATCTCGCTCGGCCTCAAGCAGACCCTGGCCAACCCATGGGAAAGCTTCGCCGAGAAGTTCCCGATCGGCTCGGTCATCGAAGGCGAAGTCAAGAACAAGACCGAATTCGGCCTGTTCATCGGCCTCGACGGCGATGTGGACGGCATGGTTCACCTGTCGGATCTCGACTGGCAGAAGTCGGGCGAAATCGCCCTGGAAGACTACAACCGCGGTGACATGGTTTCGGCCAAGGTCCTCGATGTTGACGTCGACAAGGAACGCATCTCGCTGGGCATCAAGCAGCTCTCGACTGGCGAAACCACCTCTGATGCAGCAGCCGGCGAAACCGGTGGCATCCGCAAGGGCGCCATCGTGACCGGTACCGTTGTCGAAGTGAACGATGGGGGCATTGAAGTCCGTATCGCTGACACCGAGATGACCGCCTTCATCCGTCGTGCTGACCTCAGCCGCGATCGCAACGACCAGCGTCCGGAGCGTTTCTCCAAGGGCGAAAAGGTCGACGCACGCGTCACCCAGTACGATCGCAAGACCTCGCGCATCCAGCTGTCGATCAAGGCACTGGAAATCGCCGAGGAAAAGGAAGCTGTCGCCAATTACGGTTCGTCGGATTCGGGCGCATCGCTCGGCGACATCCTGGGCGCAGCGCTCAAGGGCCGCGAAGAGAAGTAATTCTGCGGCATAAATCTCGAGCCCGCGCTTCCCAGCGCGGGCTTTTTGCGTTCAAGGAGCAGCGCATGAGCGAACCACACATCCACTGGCGGGAATTGTCAGCGCTGGACCTGCCGCAGGTCGAGGCGATGGCTGCGGCCGTGCATCCGGCCTTTCCCGAGGATGGGGCGGTGTTTGCCGAGCGCCAGAGGCTTTACCCCGAAGGCACGCGCCTGCTCGAGATCGACGGCCAGCCGGCGGGCTATCTGCTGTCCCATCCATGGCGCTTCAAGGCGCTGCCTGAGCTCAACACGCTGCTCGGCGCCATCCCTGCCGATGCCGATAGCTATTACGTGCATGATCTGGCGCTGCTGCCGGCGGCACGGGGCACCGGGGCGGCCGCGCGGATCGTCGGCGATCTGCTGCGCCATGCCCGGGCCCGGGGCTTTGCCACGGTAAGTCTGGTGGCGGTCAACGGCTCGGTGCCGTTCTGGCACAAGCATGGCTTTCGCCCCCAGCCGGCACCCGAGCTGGCCGACAAGCTCGATAGCTACGAAGCCGCCGCCAAGTTCATGGTCCGCCAGCTTGTGTAACTACAATTTTGTAGTTACATTCAGGGCTCGACGCGGAGGGGGCAACGCGTGGAGTTCGAGTGGGATGAGCACAAGCGACAGCTGAACCTGGCCAAGCATGGGGTCTATTTTGAAGACGCGGCTTTCGTATTCAACGATCCGCATGAGTTGACCCTGGCCGCCAAGACCGTCGCGGGGGAAGCCCGGATGCAAACTATCGGACGCTTCGGGCCTGAAGCGATCCTGCTGGTGGTCCATACGCGAAGGCAGGCCGCCACTGGCGGAGCCGTTATTCGCATCATCTCGGCCCGACTGGCGTCACGCGCAGAAAGGAAACGCTATGAACGAAGAGAGCCCTAAGTTCGTGCGCCATGTGCCGGGCCCCCTGACGCAGGAACAGATCGACCGCATGCGCGAGCTGGCGGCGCGGCCTGATAGCGACATCGATTTTTCCGACATTCCCGAGTTGGACGACGCATTCTTCGAGAACGCCAAGCAAGGCACGATGTATCGGCTGGTGAAAAAGCAGACCACATTGCGCCTCGATGCCGATATCCTCGATTGGTTCAAGCGCCATGCCAGGGATGGCAAGGGCTATCAGACCGACATCAACAAGGCGCTGCGCGCCTATATGGTGGCGCAGGAAAAGAAGGCCGACAAGAAGGCGCCCAAGTAGGTGGCTTGCCAAAGCGGCGGGCGGGTTCTACCCACGGGATAGTCCTGCAGCGAGGCCCAGCATGACCGACCAGCCAGCTTCCCCCCATGCGCCGGGCGATGCCCATGCGATCATCGCCGCCGAGACCTATCGCAAGTCGCGCGGGCGCTGGCGGCTTGCGGCCATGCTGGCGCTGGCCGTCGTCGTGCTGGTAGCGTTGGGGCGGCTGGCGCTGCCCGGTGGCAGCGGCGCCTATGTGGCGCGCGTGGTGCTCGATGGCGCCATCACCAGCGACCGGGCACGGCTCGAGCGGCTGGCGGCGCTGGCCGAGGACGACAGGGTCAAGGCGGTGGTCGTCGCCATCAACTCGCCGGGCGGCACGACGGCGGGCGGCGAGGAGCTCTATGAGGCGCTGGGCCAATTGCGTGCAGCCAAGCCCACCGTGGCGGTGATTGCCGAGCTGGGCGCATCCGCGGCCTATATGAGCGCCATTGCCACCGATCGGGTGTTTGCGCGGCGGCTCTCCATCGTCGGCTCGATCGGCGTGCTCTACCAGCATGTCAACGCCGGCAAGCTGCTCGATACCATAGGGGTTGATCTCGACAAGGTGGCGTCGGGGCCGCTCAAAGCCGAGCCCGATGTCAACGAACCGCTCGAAGGGGCGCCGCGCGCCTCGATCGGGGCGCTGGTGGATGACAGCTTCCAGTGGTTCGTCGATATCGTGGCCGAGCGCCGGGGGCTGAGCCGGGCGGACACGCTGGCGCTGGCCGACGGGCGCATCGTGACCGGGCGGGTCGGCATGGGCAGCGGGTTGATCGATGCCATTGGCGGGGAGGCCGAGGCGCTGGATTGGCTGGAAGCCGAGCGCCAGGTGCCCGCGGAGCTGAAGGTGGAAACGGTGTGGCCGCCGGAAAATTCGGGGTTTGACCTCATCGGCACAGTGCTGGGCGGCCAGGCCCGGGCCGTATTGGGCCTGCCCGAGGGCCCCATCCCGCTTGACGGCTTGATCTCGCTTTGGCAGGTTGGCACGCGCGCCCAATAAAGGGCCGTGAACGGCGACCCAACTGGAGCCCGGGATGATCAAGTCGGAACTGGTCGAGAAACTGGCGGCTGAAAATCCGCATCTGTTCCAGCGTGATATCGAGAACATCGTCAATGCCATTCTCGATGAGATCGGAGATGCCATGGCCCGGGGCGACCGGGTGGAGCTGCGCGGCTTCGGGGCGTTTTCGGTCAAGAACCGCCCGGCGCGGGTGGGGCGCAATCCGCGCACCGGAGAGCAAGTGGATGTGGGCGAGAAATATGTGCCCCAATTCAAGGCTGGCAAGGAAATACGCGAGCGGCTCAACCGCACGTAACGGGGCGATGGCCCCTTAGGCAGTATTGGAATGCTCAATAAAATAGTCGGCTGGCTGGTTCTGGTGCCGCTCTGCTTGGGGCTGATCGTGTTCGCCCTGGCCAATCGGCAGCTGGTCGCCGTCAATCTCAATCCCTTCACCGCCAGTGACCTGACGGCGCCCGGCTACGGGGTGCCGCTGTTCGTGGTGCTCTATGTGGTGCTGCTGGTGGGCGTGCTGCTGGGGGGCTGTGCCACCTGGTTTGCCCAGGCCCCGCATCGCCGCGCCGAAAAGCACTGGCGCCGGGAAGCGCGGGCGCTCGGCGCCGAGCTCGATAATCTACGTAAATCCCAAGGCCTGGCGGGGGCACCGCAAGGCGAAGTCAATGACCTGTTGGAGCTTCGTTGAACACTACCATGACCGAATCCCTGGTCGTTAAAATCTGTGGCATCAAAACCCCCGAAATCCTGGAATCAGCCATTGCAGCCGGCGCCGACATGGTGGGGTTCGTGCATTTCATGCGCTCGCCGCGGCATGTGTCGATCGAACAGATCGCCTCGCTGATCTCGTCGGCCCGGGGGCGCGTCGAAACCTGCGTGCTGCTGGTCAATCCCGACAATAGCTGCGTGGCCGAAATTGCCGCGCTGGCGCCCGACTGGATCCAGCTGCACGGCCCCGAAAGCCCCAATAGGGTGGCCACTATCCGCGCCGAGGCGGGGGTGGAAATCATCAAGGCGGTGCCGATCGGTTCGGCCGAGGATGTGGCCAATGTCGCCAGTTTCCTCGATGTCGCCGACCGCATCCTGGTCGATGCCAAGCCGCCCAAGGGGGCCGACCGGCCCGGTGGGCTGGGTGAGACCTTCGACTGGGAATTGCTCAAGGCGCTTGACCCGTCCATCCCCTTCATGCTTTCCGGTGGGCTGACGCCGGATACTGTCGCTGCGGCCGTCCGAACCGTCCGTCCGTTTGGCGTCGACGTGTCCTCGGGGGTCGAAAGCGCGCCGGGCGTCAAGGACAAGCGGCTGGTAGAGGCGTTCATTCGCAACGCCCGCGCCGCCAGCTAATTCGCCCCTTCGGTCGTCAGGCCGCAAGCGGCCCAGTCGAAGGAAAAAAGCAGTGGACACCGAAGGCCTCAATTCCCTGCGCCATGGTCCCGACGAGCATGGCCGGTTCGGGATTTATGGCGGCAGGTTCGTCGCCGAAACGCTGATGCCGCTGATCCTGGACCTGGAGGCGCATTACCGCGCCGCCCGGCTCGATCCGGCCTATGAGGCGGAACTGCAGAATTTGGCGACCCATTATGTGGGCCGCCCGAGCCCGCTGTATTTTGCCGAGCGGCTGACCGAGCATCTGGGCGGGGCCAAGGTGTGGCTCAAGCGCGAAGAGCTCAACCATACCGGCAGCCACAAGATCAACAATTGCCTCGGCCAGATCCTGCTGGCCAAGCGCATGGGCAAGACCCGCATCATTGCCGAGACCGGCGCGGGCCAGCATGGCGTGGCCACCGCCACCGTGTGCGCCAAGTTCAACCTGCCCTGCACCATTTTCATGGGCGCCACCGACGTCGAGCGCCAAATGCCCAACGTGCTGCGCATGAAGATGCTGGGCGCCGAAGTGCGCGCGGTGACGGCCGGCGCCGGCACGCTGAAGGACGCCATGAACGAGGCGTTGCGCGACTGGGTGACCAATGTCGAGTCGACCTATTATTTGATCGGCACCGCCGCCGGCCCGCACCCCTATCCCGAGATGGTGCGCGATTTCCAGTCGGTGATCGGCACCGAACTCAAGGCGCAATTCCTCGCCAGCGAAGGCAAGCTGCCCGATGCGGTGGTGGCGTGCGTGGGTGGCGGCTCCAACGCCATCGGCACCTTCCATGCCTTCCTCGATGAGCCCGACGTCGCCATTTATGGCGCCGAAGCGGGCGGCCATGGCATGGACACCGTCAACGGGCACGCCGCCTCGATGACCGGTGGCCGGCCCGGCGTGCTGCATGGCAACCGCACTTACCTGTTGCAGGATGATGACGGGCAGATCCTTGAGGGGCACTCGATTTCGGCGGGCCTCGATTATCCCGGCGTCGGCCCGGAGCATTCCTTCCTGCACGACACCAAGCGCGTCACTTATGCGCCGATCACCGACAATGAGGCGCTCGAGGCGTTCCAGCTGTGCACGCGGCTCGAGGGCATCATCCCGGCGCTCGAATCGGCCCATGGGCTGGCGCAGGTGATCAAGATCGCGCCCAGCATGGGCAAGGATCAATCAGTGGTGCTGTGCCTCTCGGGGCGCGGCGACAAGGACGTCGAGAGCGTCGGTAAACATCTGGGGCTGCTCTAGTCATGACCACGCGTATCGATCAGCGTTTTGCTGCACTCAAGACCGAAAACCGCCCGGCGCTGGTGACCTTCATCATGGCCGGCGATCCCGACCTGGCGACCGGCCAGGCGATTCTGGAAGCGCTGCCGCAGGCGGGCGCCGACATCATCGAGCTGGGCATGCCGTTTTCCGACCCGATGGCCGATGGCGTGGCCATCCAGCTCGGCGGACAGCGGGCGCTCGCCTCCGGGCAGACCCTGCGCGGCGTGCTCGGCATGGTCGAGGATTTCCGCCGCAAGAATGAAACCACCCCCATCGTGCTGATGGGCTATTACAACCCCATCTACAGCTTTGGCGTCGACAAATTCCTGGCCGCAGCCAAAGACGCGGGTGTCGACGGGCTGATCGTGGTCGATCTGCCGCCCGAGGAAGACGACGAATTGTGCATCCCAGCGCTTGCCGCCGGGATCAACTTCATTCGCCTCACCACCCCCACCACCGACAACAAGCGCCTGCCGACCGTGCTCAAGAACACTTCGGGCTTTGTCTATTACGTCTCGATGACCGGGGTGACCGGGGCCGAGATCAAGTCGCGCGGCGCCGTGGGCGAAGCGGTGGACCGGATCAAGGGCCATACCGATCTGCCGGTGGCCGTGGGCTTTGGCATCAAGACCGCCGCCGACGCCGCCGAGATTGGCCGTCATGCCGATGGCATCGTCGTCGGCTCGGTGCTGGTCAATGCGGTGGCCAATTCGCTGGTCGATGGCAAGGCGAGCGATCGCACGGTCAGCGCCGTGCGCGACATCGTGGCCGATCTGGCCGCCGGCGTGAAACGCGCCCGCCGCTGACGGTGGAAAGCGGCGCGGGCGCTTTGCCCTCGCCGACTGCCCCTGATAAGATTGCCACAATTAGATTTTAGGGACAGTGGTCCCTGACGCGAGGCTACGCCATGAACTGGATCGATAACTTCGTCCGCCCCAAAATCCGTTCGCTGCTCAACAACAAGCGCGATACCCCGGAAAACCTCTGGGTCAAGGACCCCGAGTCTGGCGAGATGGTGTTCTACCGCGATCTCGAAGCCAATCAGTGGGTGGTGCCCAATTCGGGCTATCACATGAAGATCAAGCCGGTGGACCGGCTCAAGACCTTCTTCGACGACGGCGCCTATAATCTGGTGCCGGTGGGCGCGGTGCCCGTCGATCCGCTCAAGTTCCGCGACCAGAAGCGCTATACTGACCGCCTCAAGGAAAACCGCGCCAAGACCGGGTTCGAGGATTCGGTGCTGGTGGCGACCGGCAAGCTCTACCAGCGCGACATCACGGTGGGCGTGCAGGATTTCGATTTCATGGGCGGCTCGCTGGGCATGGCGGCCGGGCAGGGGATCATCACCGGGCTCGAAACCGCGGCCAATCGCAAGACCCCCTTCGTGCTGTTCGTCGCCTCGGGCGGCGCGCGCATGCAGGAAGGCGTGCTCAGCCTGATGCAGATGCCGCGCACCACGGTTGCGGTGCTGCGCCTGCGCGAGGCGGGCCTGCCATTCTTTGTCGTGCTGACCAACCCCACCACAGGTGGCGTGACCGCGTCCTACGCCATGCTGGGCGATGTGCACCTGGCCGAGCCGGGCGCTTTGATCGGCTTTGCCGGGCAGCGCGTGATCGAGCAGACCATCCGCGAAAAGCTGCCCAAGGGGTTCCAGCGCTCGGAATATCTCTATGAGCACGGCATGGTCGACATGGTGGTGCACCGCCACAATCTGCGCTCGACCATCGGTTCGCTCGCCGGCATCCTGACCAAGGCCGACCCGGTGTCCGAGCTGACCAATACCGCGCCCTCGACGGCGCGCGCGACCCTGCGCGATGCGGCCGTGGCCGCCGAAGGCGATGATGGCGACCTGGCGGTGGCCCCGCCCAGCGCTGCCCACGCCGAATAAGCGGGCGAAGCCGGCCGGGCGCGATGCATAGCCATTGAGCCCGGCGCCAATCGGGGGTAGTGCGGAGGTTCACTGAACCGGACCGAGCCCCCATGTCGCGCACTGACGCCATCCTCAAGCGCCTTTCAGGCCTGCACCCCAAGCTGATCGATCTGAGCCTGGATCGGATGCTGCCCCTGCTCGATGATCTGGGCCGTCCGCAAGACCATCTGCCGCCAACCATCCATGTCGCCGGCACCAATGCCAAGGGCTCGACCATCGCCTATCTGCGGGCGTTCCTCGAAGCTGCCGGGCAAAAGGTGCATGTCTACAATTCCCCCCATCTGGTGCGCTTCAACGAGCGGATCCGGCTGGCCGGCAAGCTGGTCAGCACGCGCCGGCTCAATGCGGTGCTCGAGCGGGTCGAAGAGGTTAATGCCGGGCGCCCGATCACCTTTTTCGAGGTGACGACGGTGGCCGCCTTCGTGCTCTATGCCGAGACCAAGGCAGATTATCTGCTGCTCGAAACCGGCATGGGCGGCACCTATGACACGACCAATGTCGTGCAGCACCCGCTGGGCGTGGTGATCACCCCGATCGCGCTCGACCACCAGGGGTTCCTGGGCAATACCATTGGCGAGATCGCCGGCAACAAGGCGGGCATTTTCAAGCGCGACGCCAAGGTGGTGATCGGGCTGCAGCAGGAAGAGGCCCGCGACGTGCTGGATCGGGCGGCGCGCCGGCTGGGGCTGCGGCCGCGCTGGCAGGGCGAGGATTTCCACGGCCAGGCGCAGGATGGGCGGCTGGTCTATCAGGATGGCGACGGACTGCTCGATCTGCCGCCGCCGGCTTTGCTCGGGGCGCACCAGTTCGACAATGCGGCGCTGGCCATTGCCGCGACCCGCGAATTTGGCCTGCCGGTGGATGACGCGGCGCTGGCGCGGGGCCTGCGCCAGGTGGTGTGGCCGGCGCGGATGATGGCGCTGCACGGCAAGCTCCGCGATCTGCTGGGGCCGGGCGCCGAGCTGTGGCTTGATGGCGGGCACAATGTGCATGGGGCGCGGGCGGTGGCGACGGCCATGGCCGACATGGAGCGCACTCGGCCGGCGCCGCTGGTGCTGATCATGGGCATGCTCAACAATCGCTCGCCGCGGGAGTTTCTCGAACCGTTCGCGGCCCAGGCGACGCAGGTGATCGGGCTGGCCATTCCGGGTGAGGCCAATACCCATCCGGCCGGCCAGATTGCCGCCGATGCGCAGGCGCTGGGGATCAAGGCAAGTACCGCCGCCAATATCGGCGCGGCGCTGAGGCAGGCAGCCGCGGTGCCCAATGCGCGGGTGTTGATCTGTGGCTCGCTGTATCTGGCCGGCGACGTGCTGGCCAAGAACGGGACGCTGCCCGACTAGCTGGCGCGCTTGATGCCGATGCGGGCCAGCGCCTCGATGGCCTGTTCGACCACCGAACTGTGCGCGGGCGCCAGCGCCGGCGTGCGCCGGCTGGTCTGGGTGAACGGCTGGTATTGCGGCTTGGACAGGTCGAGCAGATTGACCTCGCCGCGCCAGGCGCTGACCAGGTAGGCCATGGATTCGGGCGCCACATTGCCGAACATGGTGGCAAATTCGGCCAGTGCCTGCGAGCGGTCGCTGTCATGGCTGGTGGCGTGGATCAGCACCTTGAGCCCGTCATAGGCATCGCAGCCAAAGGCGCGCAGCACCACGAACAGCGAGGCGCCGGTGACGTCATGGGCGATCTGCCCGCAGCGCACTTCATCGAGCCCGGTAATCTGGCTGAGCAGGCGCGTGACCTCCGGGCGGCGGTTCTGCGAGAACAGTTTGACCAGCGCCTTGGTCAGGTCGTGATTGGCGACGCTGAGCTGCTCGATGGTCTTGCGGATCGGCACCGGCGGGGTGTCGCGATGGGCGAAGGCCTTGATCACCTTGATGCGGTGGCTATCGGAGAGATCAAAGAACGCCGGGGCCAGCAGCGCGGTGTCGAAATCGTCGCGCTGGGCCAAAGCCTCGGCCACCAGATGGTCCATCTGCGCCGAGCGCGCGAGCGCGCTCAGATAGGCGCCGCGCGGCTCGATGGCGGTGTTGTTGGCAAGCGAGCGATAGACCTTGCGCGAATTCATCTGGAACAGCTTGGCCAGCACCACATTGGTCAGGTCCGGACGCAGCCCCAGAATTGCCGCTGCCTGCACGTCATAGCGCGCGATCAGCTCGAGCATGGTGGCTTCGGACAGGTGCTTGGCGGTCTGCAGGAACGTCAGCAGATCGTCCCCGATATTGTCGACCACCAGCTTTTCGAGCGTCGGCGACAGCAGTTCGGCCCGCCCCAGCACGGCGCTGCCCTTGGCGCGCGCCTGCGGATCGGCGATCTGGAACAGGCGGGTGGCCAGCGCCTCGAATTGTTCCAATTCGGGAGCGGTCGGCTTGCCGCGCCGCGCATAGGCGTCGCAGGCGGCGATCAGCAGGGTATTGGTCCGGTCCACGCCACCCGTCTCGATCAACAACTGGAATGTTTCGTAGGGTTGAAAACCAAGCATGTCCGGGAACCAGGAGAATCGGGACCGCATCACCAGCGATGCAAAGGCACTCTTGCCGGGAATTCGTTAGCGGACTGTTAACCTTGACGATATCTTAATGGCGCCGAGTACGAGGGGCGTCGTGCTGACTGATCCGCAACCAACCGCTTTCCCCCCGGGGACGGGGAAAGCGAGGTACAGGAGGCTAGCTTTGGGTAAGCTCGTCCAGTTTGACCAACGAAGACGGACCGCCGGCGCCGGGACCAGGAACCCGGCCGGGGCGGCCCAGATATTGATTTTTACCGGGGTGCGTTATGAACGCGGGACGCCGCCAACTGACAGTGTCGACCCGCCGCGCCGCACCGGCCAGTGGGGCTAAAGCCGGCCATGGCCTGGTGCAGATAGCTACCCTCGTGGTCCTGCTTGGCGCGCTGGGCGCCTGCACGGCCCGCCCGGTCGGCGATTTTGGCCGCGCTGCGCCCGGCTTCACCCATGATGTAGCCATGCCAAAGGTCGGCGCAGTGCTGGCGCAGCATCGGGGCGAGCCGGTGTCGGACTTCAACCAAACCGACCAGGAGCGTGAGATGCACGACCGGGTCTGGCGGTTCCTCGTGGAGGCGCATGCCCGGGACTGGCGCTTTGACGGGGCGGTGGAATTGCAGCGCACAAGGATCACCCCGCCTACCGACACGCGCTATACCATCGAGCGCTATTACAACTGGCTCAAGGGCACGCCCTACCAGTCCTCGCGCACCCGCTATGCCACGGTCGGCAGCCACATTACCGCCGATCTCGACACCATCCCCGCGACCTTTGCCGCCATCTGCGCGGTGATCGAGGTCGATCGGCAACGGGCCGAGGCGCTGGCCGGGCTCGGGCAGGGGCTGGCGCCGCGCATGGCCGACAGCGTCGCGGCGCGCAAATATGAGAACGACGCCTTCATCGCCTGGTTCGTGCGGGCGCTCGACTACCGCTACAATTCCTATGATTTCGCGCTCGACAATCTGCTGGTGGAAACCCCGCACGAGCAATCGCTGGCGGTGGACGAAGCGCTGCGCCGGATGAGCACGCTGGTGGGCCGGGCCAAGCGCCATGACTTCTGCGGCGAGGGCGCGGCCAGCGGGCGCCGCGGCGGCCCGGCCATTCCCTCGCGCTTCCAGAAGCGCTGGGACAATGAAGTGATCGCAATCAAATAGCGCTGCCTGCGCGGGCGCTAGAAGCGCGCCTGCGGGCAATCGACGAACGGATCGACAGGACTGGTGGTGTTGAAGGGAACGCGCCCCAGCAGCGCCTCGACCACCGCCGCCTGCATGCCCTCATGGGAGCCATAGGCGTTGATATAAGTAGGCACGCGTGGCGCGTCGTAGAGGTAATAGGGGTAGCCAAAGGAAATCATCACCACCGGCAGCTCGTGCCAATAGCGCTTCATCGCCCCGAACACCGAGCCGGTGAGCCCGCGCCAATCCAAAAAGATGCGGCCGCGGGTGAGCAGGGTCTCTTCGGCGAAGAGATACAGCACCAGGTCATAATCGCGCGGATTGATCGCCATGCCGGGGGTGTAGAGCGTCACCGTGAACCCCTCCTCTTCGAGCCGCATCGGCACGCTGAGCGGCAGCGGCTCGGGCAGGAAGGGCTGCACCACGCCCCCGGAAAATACCAGCACGCGCTGATGGCGCGCCGGCGACAGCGGCAGCAGCTTGGCGACATCCTTGACCAGCGTGGGCGCCCGGGCAGTGATGTCCCTCGCCAGTTCCAGATGTTCGGCGGTGGCGATGGCCGCCTGCGCTTGTGCCAGCTCGGGGGCGGCGGGGGCGCGGTGCAAGCCCAGCGCCGCCTTGAGCGCCAGCACCCGGGTGACCGCGTCATCGACCCGCTCCTGACTGAGCCGGCCATCGGCGACGGCCTTGACCAGCAAGAGCAGATCGGCCTGGGGATCGTCGGAAAAAAGGATCACGTCACAGCCGGAAATGATCAGCTGGGGCAGGATTTCCTCGCGCGGGCCCCAATCGCCCAGCCCGGCCATGGGGGTGGCATCGGAGACGATCAGCCCGTTAAAGCCCAGCTCGCCGCGCAGCAGGTCCTCGGTCAGCAATTTGCTGAGCGATGCCGGGCGATAGGCCTCGAGCCCCGCCTCGGGATTGCGGGCCAGCACATGGCTGGGCAGGGCAATATGGGCGGACATGACGCTCAGAACGCCCGCGTCGATGGCGCTGCGGTAGAGCCGGCCATAGCTTGCGTCCCAGGCGGCCTTATCGAGCGGATTGACGGTGGTGACCAGGTGCTGGTCGCGGTCGTCATGGCCTTCGCCGGGCCAGTGCTTGACGGTCGCCGCCACCCCATTGCCCTGGAAGGCGTCGATCTGGGCCAAGGCATGCCGCTCGATGCGCGCGATATCGCTGCCAAAACTGCGGGTGGCGACAATGGCGCTGCGCCAGGCGACGTTGATATCGACGACCGGGGTAAAGCTCCAGTTGAGCCCGACGGCATGGGCTTCGCGCGCCATCAGGCTGGAGATGGCGCGGGTGGCCTCGACATCATCGATGGCGGCGAGGCTGAGCGGATTGGGCACATCGGTGCCAAAGGGCAGGCTCATGCGGCTGCCCTCGAGATCGGCGCTGATCAGCAGCGGCAGAGTATCGAGCGCCGCCAGCTCCTGCACCAGCGCGATCTCGGCGGGCAGGTCGCGGCCATGGATGCGGGTGATGCCGCCGGGCTTGAAGCTGCGCACGTCGTGCGCGACCTCAGCCGGGGTGCCGCGCGCCAGCAGCACGAAGAGCTGGGCCAGCTTGTCGCGCGCCGACAGCGCATCGTGGCTGGCGTGGACCCAGGCCAGGGCCTCGTCATCGAGATAGAATGGGGCAGCAGCCAGATCCGGTAGGGTCACGATGGTCTCCCCCTCATGCCTGGGGGCAGACTAGAGCAAATCAGCGCCGCGCGATATTGCCTTGCCGTTGCGCCGTGGGGGCCAAAGCAAAACACCGCCGGGTTGCCCCAGCGGTGTTGAATTCAGTCCGCAGGCGGAGCTGGGATCAGGCGTGGCTTTCCAGCCACTTGGCCAGGCCCGCCTTGGGGGTGCCGGCGCCGATCTTCATGTCCGCGGCTTCCCCGCCCTTGAACAGGATCATGGTGGGGATCGAGCGCACGCCGTACTGGGCGGTGATGCCGGGGTTTTCGTCGATGTTGAGCTTGACGATCTTGACCTTGCCGGCGAGCTCGGTGCTCAGTTCATCGAGAACTGGCGCGATCGCGCGGCATGGTCCGCACCACTCCGCCCAGAAATCCACGAGGACGGGCTCTTTGGAGTTGAGGACTTCCTCGCCAAAATTGGCGTCGGAAACGTGAGTAGTCATGGGTTCTTGCCTTTTGGGTTGAAAGCGGCAGTCTGTCTGCGCCTGTAACTGGTCACAGTCCAGTCAAGATACAAGGTGCGTCACCGCAAGGTGAAGCCGCTGGTGGCCGCCGCCAGCGAATCCGGCGGCAAATTCATCAATGATTCCAGTTGCGTCCATAATATAGCAGCGCGGACCGGCTGTCCCGGGAAGAGCTGAGTTGCGACCAGTGCATAGAGGCCGAGCTGGGTCAGATAGCTCGCCGGAACAGCCTCCGGGCTCTCCGGCACCGCTGCATCCGACTTGTAGTCGACCAGAGTTATCCCCGAATCGTCAATGATTAGTCGGTCCAGCCGCCCGGTTATCCGGATATCTTCGCCGTCGCGAAGGGCCTCGACCATGAACGGCACCTCGGCGCGGCTGTGCGGGCCAAACAGGGTTTTGAGCTCGGGGCGGGTGAGGATGGAGATGGCCTTGGCCCCGATGGCGCCATGGCGCTCCGGCAGCGCCGGCAGCAGGGCCTCGAGCGCCTTGGGTACGACCGTGGCCCACAGCGCCGGGTCGATCTTGCCCAGGTGCTGCAGCAGCGCGTGGAGCGCAATGCCCTCCTGGCGGGCCGCATCGGCGCTGCGCACCTGATCGGCGAGGCTATCGAGGGCATGCAGCGCTGGCGGGCGCGCGCGTTCGGCCGACACGGTGGAGGGGGTGACGATCACCGGCTCGATGCGCGGGGGCAGCTTGTCGACATGCAGCGGCAGCGCCGAGAGCGGCACCAGTTCCGCGAGCTTTTGCACCGGCTGGGGCGCCTGGCGCTCGCGCGGATAAATCAGCGCCGTCAGCTGGCCCTCGGCGTCGGTGACGCTCTCGGCCTCATCGCGCAGCGCCTGTTCGATGGCGGCATACCAGGTGTTTTCGAGCTGTTTGGCCGCGTCGCGCCCCGGGGTGAGCGGGCCGGTGACATAGAGCTCGTCCTCGGCCCGGGTCATGGCGACGTAGAGCTTGCGCCAATATTCCTTGAGCAGATTGGCCTCGATGCCATTGCGCAGCTCCAGCGTTTCGGCGGCGTGCTGGCTGCTGCCGGCGGCGTGGATCAGCATGGGGGCGGGCGAATCGACCACATAGACGGCGCGGCTGGTCTGGGTGCCCTGCGGCTTGTTGGCGGCATCGGCGAGGATGACGATGGGTGCTTCGAGCCCCTTGGCGCCATGCACCGTCATCACCCGGATGCCGGCGCCATGATCGGCCAGCTCGCGCTTGATCGCCAGTTCGCGCCCGCGCATATCGGCGACAAAACCCTGCAGCGAGGGTTGCGATCCCTGTTCGTGATTGAGCGCCAGATCGAGCAGCTCGGCAAACACGTCATCGACTTCATCGCCCAGCCGGGCGTGGAATTTCTTGAGCCCGCCCTCGGCGTAAAGCACATGGGTGAAAAACTCGAAGGGGCGCTCGAAATCGAGTTCGCCGCGCCAGCGCGACAGCTGGCCATAGGTCTCGGCGCAGCTGGCAATGGTGGAGCGGCGCAACGCCTGCCACAGGGTTTCGTATTTGTCGCGCGGCTGGGCCAGGGCCAGCAGGTCTTCCTCGGTGACATCGAACAGCGGCGAGCGCAGCAGCGCTGCAAGCTGCAGGCTGTCGGCGGGATTGAGCAGCACGTCGCACAGCGCCAGCAGATCCATCACCGCAATATGGCGGGTGACCTGCAACTGGTCGGCGCCGGGGGTGGGCAGATTGTACTGGCGCAGGGCCCGGATGATTTCCTGGAACAGCGGTCCGCGCGACTGCACGAGGATCAGCACGTCATCGGCGATGACGGCGCGATTGCGCCCGGTCAGCGGGCGCTTGTGATCGATCCAGTGGCGGATTTCCTGGGCGATGCGCTCGGCCACCTGGCGCGGGGCGGTGCGGTCGCCGCCGGTCGCCGGTTCGGTCGGCCAGTCGGTGCTTTCGCTGACCGAGGCGGCCTGCTGCACCGGGGGCCACAGGGTGACGCTGCCGCCCACCATGGTGCGGGCGGTGTCGTGATGGACTTTTTCGGTTTCGAGCAGCGCATCCTGGATGCCGGGCTGGTCGCTGACCAGATCCACCGCCTTGAGGATTTCGGGCAGGGTGCGGAACGAGGTGCGCAGGGGCAGGCGGCGGAAGGCCAGCTCGGCATCGGCGGCACGCCGTTCGAACAGCTCGCCGGTTTCCCCGAACAGCGAGGGTTCGGCGCCCTGGAACGAATAGATCGACTGCTTCTGGTCGCCCACGGCAAACAGCGAACGCGGCCGGTCGACGGCGACCTTGCCGGCAAAAAACTCATCGGCGATGGCCCGCACCACGCGCCATTGCTCGGGATTGGTATCCTGGCTTTCATCGACGAGGATGTGGTCGATCGCGGCATCGAGTTTGTATTGCACCCAGGGGCCGAGCGCCCGATTGGCCAGCAGATCGCCGAGCAATTCCACCAGATCGTCAAAATCGAGCAGCGAGCGGGCGCGCTTGTGGTGCTCGTAGCGGGCGACGATGGCCACGACGATGTCGAGTAGCGCCTCGCTGCGCTCGATCAGCCTTGCCTTGCCCAGCGCCGCATCGAGCGCGACGAGGCGGGCCTGCTCGACCTCCAGGCGTTCCTGGATGTGGGGATATTTGGCGCGATCCTTGGCGGCGAGCAGGGTGCGGGGGCTGCCGGTGGTGGTGAAGAACACGGCGCGCCAGCCGGAGGGATCGAGCTGGTCGGGATCGAGCCGCGCCAAAAGGTCGGCGATCCGGGTCTTGCCGGTGGGCACGCCATCGAGCAATTGCACGATTTCGCGGATATCGAGGGGGCTCAGCAGCGTGTCGCCGACGAAGCGGGCCTGCAGATCGCGCACATTGCCGATGCTGTCGCCCACGAGGCGCCGCAGATTGGCCTTGGCGGCAGCGGTGTCGGCGAGCACGGCCTTGAGCTTGCGCCCATCGGCCATGGCAAGGGCGATGGCTTCGCTGATCTGGAAATCGCTGAGCAGGTCGAACAGGGTCAGCGCCGCCTCGGCCGGGCCAGTGCCGCTCAGGCCCTGGGCGATGACCGCTTCGCGGGCGGCCAGCAGCATGGCGCTGCGCTCGTCTTCCTCGATCACCTTGAAATCAAACGGCACCCCGGCCTCGAGTGGAAAGCGGTGCAGCACCGATTCGCAAAAGGCGTGGATGGTGACGATCTTGAGCCCGCCGGGGGTTTCGAGCGCCTTGGCAAAGAGGGTCCGCGCGATCTTGAGCAGCTTGCGATCAAACGCGTGCCCCTCAATGGCGCGCAGCTCCTTTTCGAGCGTCGCATCATCGGCAACGGCCCAGCGGGCCAGCTCCCCGGCAACGCGGCGGCGCATTTCGGCGGCGGCGGCCTTGGTATAGGTGAGGCAAAGGATCGACTGGGGCGCAACTTCCGTCAGCAGCAGGCGCAGCACGCGCCGCGTCAGCACGAAAGTCTTGCCCGAGCCGGCATTGGCCGACACCCAGATCGACCAGCGCGGATCGGCGGCCCTGGCCTGGAAGCCCTGGGTTTCGGTGGAAATCTGCAGTTTGCCGCGTTCGCTCACAGCCCGTCCTCCTCCTCGATCACGGCGGTCCACTCATCCATGCGGGAGAGATGGTCATAGGCGCCGGGGAAGCGCTGGCCCTTGAGCGGCAGCAGCCGCGCGGGCATGGGCGTCTGGTTGAACAGGAACAGGTCGACATGGCCCTGCAGGCGCCGCGAGATTTCATCGGCGGCGCTCATGATGTCGTGCCCCTTGGCGGGGGTGAAGGGGCGCGGATCAAAGGCATCGGGACCGAGCCCGATCTTGATATAGGTCAGCCCCGAGGTTCTTGCCGGGGGCAGGCCGGTCAGCGCCCCGGCCTCGGCCATGGCCGCTTCGAGCAGCATCTGGGGGGCCTCGAAGGCCTTCATCGCCCCGGGACTGGGGGGCGAGCCGGTCTTGAAATCGATGACCTCGACGCTGCCATCGACCATTTCGTCGACCCGGTCGGCGCGGCCGCCCAGCGAAAAGCCGGTGGGCAGTTGCCACAGGCCGTCGATCTCGGCGTGGCGCTGGCGCACCTGGGCGTTGCGGGCGCGCTCGTAGTCGAGGAACTGGCGGGCGGCGGTGGCAAAGCGGCGCACCCAGATGTCGCGGCGCTCGGCAATGGCGTCGAGCCCGGAGAATTTGTCGCGCGCAATGGCGTTGAGCACATCGAGCGCGTCGGGGGCCATCACGTCGTGCCCCTTGATGACGAATTCGGCAAAGATGTCGTGCACGATATTGCCGCGTTCGCGCGCATCGGGGGTTTCGCCCAGCACATCGAGCGGGCGCAGCTGCAGCACATGCTTGGCATAGACATCATAGGGCGAGCGCATCAGCGTCTCGACCTCGGTGACCGAGAGCTTGCGCGGGCGGTGATCGGCGGGCGGATTGGGCGCGGGGCGGCTGGCCGGCATTGTGGCGGTGACGGCGTCGATGCGGTGGGCCTGATCGAGCCAGATGGCGCCGCGCTGCTGCCAGGCCTTGGCGCTTTCGACGCCGGCAAAGGCCTCGAGCCGCTGCAACAGCCGCGAGGGCAGCGCGGGGCTGGTGCCGATGCGGTCGGCATAGGCGATGATGACGTGCTGATTGCCCAGCGCCTGGGCAAAGTCGTGCGCCGCCAGCCCCTGCTTGCGCTCGGGCGGTTCGAGCCCCGCCGCCAGCCGCATGCCGCGGCTGAGCCAGGGGCCGGGATCGGCGGGTTCGGGCCATTTGTCCTCGTTGACCGCAGCCAGGATCAGCAGGTCCGGGCTTTGCAGGCGCGCTTCGAGCTGTCCCCAGATGGTGATGTCGCCGCGGCCCTCATTGCGGGCGCGCACCTGAAAGCCCAGCATCAGCGCGCTCAGCACGCTATCGAGCTGGAGCGGGGCAAAGGCGTGGCCTTCCCCGGCATGGCCGGCCAATTGGGCGGCCCATTCGCCAAATTCGGTGCGGCCGGGAATATCGGCGCCATCGGCAACGGCGGTGAAAGCGGCGCTGAGGGCGGCGGCAAAGCCGCTGGCGCTGATGCGCGGTTCGGCCAGCAGCGCCAGCAGCGGGGCGAGCGCCGTTTCCATCTGCACGAAGAGCTGCTCGATCGGCCCGGCGTGGTGCGGCAGCAGCTTGCGCGCCGCATAGGGCGTGCGCCCTTCGACATTGGCGGCCAGCAATGCGCGTAGCCCGGCAATGCCGGGATTGGGGCGCTGCCCGCGCAACAGGCCCAACTCGATATCGTCGGCCAGCGCGCTGACGGCGGCGCGCTCCAGCCCGAAGCGGGCGCTGCGATTGCGCAGCAGCGCGATCAGATCGACCGCCGCGCAGCCGCCGGTGGCCAGCGTCAGGATCTGTCGGGCGAGGCGCCCGGCGGGGGACTGGAACAGCGGCGTACCGGCGGCGTCATCGACGATCACGTCGAAGCGCCTGAGCTCGGCGGCAATGCGGCGCGCCAGATTGCGGTCGGGGGTGACGATGCCGACGCTCTTGTGGTGGGCCAGCGCATCGCGGGCGGCCAGCGCCACGGCGCGGGCTTCCTCGTCCTCATTGCGCGCGGCAATCACCGTCAAATCGGTGGTGGCCTCGCCCAGCTCGAGCGGCAGCATGCGCTGGCTGGCCCAGAGGGCTGTGTCCTTGGTCAGCGCCAGGGCGCGATTGACCAGCCGGGTGCGGTAGTTTTCGCCCGGTGCCAGCTCGGTCACGGCGCTGACAGTGGCGCCAAGGCGCCGCAGCAGCTTGGCCAGGCCATATTGGGGGTGGCCATGGGGGTTGTGGCGATCATCGAGCAGATCGGCGTGCTCGGTCGCGCTCATGGTGCAATCAAGCCCCGGCAGCACCACGGCGCCGCGCGGCAGGCGGTGGATGGCGTGCAGCAGCCGGGCGGTGGCGGGGATCGAGCCGGTGGAGCCGGCGGCGATCACCGGGCGGTCGCCATAGATGAACTTGGCCGCCTGCGCCTGGCGGTCGAGGCGCTGGCCCCGCAGGCGGGCGACGTCGTCGCGCCCACGGTCTTCCAGATGCGCCGGCCAATAGCGCAACGCGATATCGAGAAAGGTCAGGGTCTGCTGCCAATAGGCCCCCAGATTGGCTTCGATCTCGGGCACGATGGCGCGGATATCGTCGGCGCTGCGCTCTTCGGTGAGCAGATCATCGATCAGCTGCCCGAGCGATTCGGCCATGGAGAGGATTTCCCCGGCGGTCGGGGGCGTCGAAAAGGCCTGCCGGCCGGCCGTAGAATTCGGCCCAGGCGGCGACCAGCTCGGAGAGCTTGAGCCGGCGTTCGAGGGCGCTGGCGGCGGGCAGCGGGGTGGGCAGGTCAAAGGGCGGCAGGAACGGCTCTTCGTCCTCGGCCTCGCCGCCAAAGGTGCGGATGTCGGGGAGAAGGCCAAAGCCCAGGCGGCAAAATTCATCGGCCAGCGCCAGCCGGGCGCGCCGCGTCGGCACCACAATGGTCACATCGGTCAGCCAAAACGGGTGGGTGCGGTCGGCCCCGCCCAGGAGCGTGCCATCGATGATGCGGGCGGCGAGCGTGGGGATGAACTTGGCGTGCGGGGCGATGGAAAACAGGGTCATGGCACCAGCTGCCCTTCGGCGGCGGCGAGCCCCTCGGCGTCGCCCACGTGAAACCAGGGGGCATTGAGGGCGACGCCATAAAGCGTTTCGCGCTCAAGGCAGGCATCGATCAGCGCGGTCAGCGAAAAGGCGCCGTCGGGGGTGCCCTCGAACAGGGCGCGGTTGAGCAGCGCCACCCCGCCATAGATCACCGGCGCGCCATAGTCGCGGGTGACCTGGCCCTGCGGGGACAGGCAAAAATCATGGCTGCGGGCAAAGCCATGGGCGTCGCGCGGATGCACGCACAGCAGCGCCATTTCCGCCTCGTCGCGATAGCGCGCCTGCATGCGGGCCAGCGGCGCATCGCTGCCGGCGGGCCAGAAGGCATCGGTATTCATCACGAAAAAGGGATCGGAATAGAGCATGGGCAGCGCCGCCTTCACCCCACCGCCGGTGCCCAATAGCTCCGGTTCGCGGTTGACCTTCAGCAGGCCCCCAAAATGGGCAAGGATCTGGTCGGCATGGTGATGGGCATTGGCGACGAAGCGCTTGGCCCCTTCCGCCCGGGCATTGCCCATGACGCGCTCGATCAAGGGCGTTCCGGCAATGGGCACCAGGGGCTTGGGCAGGGCGTCGGTGAGCGGGCGCAAGCGCGTGCCCAGTCCCGCCGCCAGCAGCATTACATCGGGGAATCGCGCAGTCTCAGTCATGTCCCGATAAGACCGGTCCGCGCGGTGCCTGTAAAGGGACACCGCGCGGGAACCGGACTTAGGTGCGCAGTACGCCGCCGGTGGCCTTGGCGATGGCGGCGACGATGGAGGAGGAGACCTTGTCGATCTGCTCGTCGGTCAGGGTCTTGTCGGTGGGCTGCAAGGTGACCTCGATGGCCACCGACTTCTTGCCCTCGCCGACATGGCTGCCTTCGAACACGTCGAACACATTGACGCCGGTGATCAGCGCCTTGTCGGCGCCGCGGGCGGCCTTGATGATGGTGCCGGCGGTCACGGATTTGTCGACGACGAAGGCAAAGTCGCGGCTGAGCGGCATCAGCGCCGACAGATCGAGCGCCGGCTTGGTCTTGGTGGCTTTCTTGCGCGGCTCGGGCAGCGCATCGAGATCGATCTCGAAGGCGGCGACCGGGCCGTCAAGGTCGAGCTCGGCGGCCAGCGCGGGATGGAGTTCGCCGAACCAGCCCAGCGTCACCTTGGGGCCAAGCGCGATGCGGCCGCCGCGACCCGGATGGCTCCAGGGAGCGGGCTCGGCCAGGACCTGCACCTTGTCGATATCAACGCCCAGCGCATCGAGCACGGCCGACAGATCGGCCTTGGCATCGAACACGCCGACCGCTTCCGCCTTGCCCGACCAGTGCCGGCCCGCGCCGGTCAGCCCGGCAGTGCCGGTGCGAATGCCGGTGGCATAGGTGTGCTGGCCCTCGGGCGCATCGGAGAGGAACACCTGGCCCACTTCAAACAGCGCCAGATCATCAATGCCGCGATTGGCATTGCGCAGTGCCGCAGCCAGCAGGCCCGGCAGCAGCGAGGGGCGCATGTCGGTCATGTCGGCGGCAATGGCATTGGCCAGCTGCAGGGTTTCGGTGCCGCCGCCAAAGCGCACGGCCTGCTCATGGGAAATGAACGACCAGGTGACGGCTTCATCGAGCCCGCGGGCGGCGAGCGCACGGCGCGCCAGGCGACGGCGGTTCTGGATGGTGGTGAGCATGCGCGGGGCGACATGGCTGAGGCGCGGCAGCGGCTCGACGGGGACATTGTCCACGCCCACCATGCGCATCACTTCTTCGACCAGATCGGCCTTTTGCGTGCAGTCGGGACGCCAGCTCGGCACCTTGACGCTGAGCACATCGCCCGCGCCTTCGGTGGCAAAGCCGAGGCTGTGCAGGATCGCGACAATGCGCTCCGGCGCCACGTCGAGCCCGGTCAGGCGCTTGACCTCGGCCAGCGGGAATTCGATGACGGTATTGGGGAAGATGTCCTCGCCCGAAATAGACCGGCTCCATCGGCTCGCCGCCGCACAGCTCCAGCACCAGCCGCGTCGCCAGCTCGAGACCGGGTTCGGTCAGGGCCGGGTCGACCGGCGCTCGAGGCGATAGCGGGCATCCGAGACGATGCCGGTCTTGCGGCCGGTGCGGGCCACCAGTTCGGGGTCCCAGCTGGCGCATTCCATGAAGACGTTGGTGGTGGCTTCGGTCGAGCCCGAGCGGATGCCGCCCATGATGCCGCCGAGGCACAGCGGGCCCTCGTCGTCGGCGATGACGGTCATGGTCTCGTCGAGCGGATAGATCTTGTTGTCGAGCGCATCGAGCGTTTCGCCGGGCCGCGCATTGCGCAGCACGGGCTGACCCACCAGCTTGTCGGCGTCATAGGCGTGCAGCGGCCGGCCCCAGCCCAGCGACACCAGATTGGTGATGTCGACAATGGCGTTGATGGGGCGCAGGCCCACGGCGAGAAGGCGCTGCTGCAGCCATTCGGGGGAGGGGCCGTTCTTGACGTTTTTGATCAGCCGGCCGCCGAACTTGCGGCTGGTCTTGGGCTCGTCGGCCGAAAATAGCTGCGGCAGCGGCGCAATCGGGCTCGGGCCCTTCGACGGCACGGGCGCCATGTCGGTGGCCTTGAGCGTGCCGAGGCCAAACGCTGCCAGATCGCGCGCAATGCCGTAGACGCCGGTGGCGTCGCCGCGATTGGGGGTGATGGAGATGTCGTAGACCACGCCGTTAATGCCGGCATAGTCGACATATTTCATCCCGATCGGGGCGTCCTCGGGCAGTTCGATAATGCCGTCATGGTCATTGCCCAGATCCAGCTCGGCCGCCGAGCACAGCATGCCGTTGGACACCTGGCCGCGAATATTGCCCTTGCCGATGGTCATGTCCTTGCCCGGAATATAGGTGCCGGGGAAGGCAAACACGGCCTTGAGGCCGGTGCGGGCATTGGGGGCGCCGCACACCACGTCGATCAGCTCGCCGGTGCCGGCATCGACCTTGCACACGCGCAGCTTGTCGGCATTGGGGTGCTGTTCGGCGGACACGATATGGGCGGTGACAAAGTCAGCGATCGCCGCGCCCTGGGCGTGCATGCCCTCCAGTTCGAGGCCGACAGCGGTCAGCGCGATGCCGATTTCGTCGGCCGACGCGGTCGTGTCGAGGTGTTCCTTGAGCCAGTCGAGGGTGAATTTCATGGGTTTTGGCCTTTAACGGAAGTCGCTGGCGGAGCCGGTGATCGGGGGCAACGCACGAGAAATCTTGAACAGTTCGACCAGCACATTGGCAAAGCCGCGCGCGTCGTCGATGGCTTTATGGGTATGGGCAATGTGGCCGTAGAGCTCGGCCGGCAGCTTGCTCATGCCCCAGTCGGTATAAGGGGCGCCGCGCAACGTGCCGGCCATGGTGTAGAGGCACACGCCGCCGCCGCGAAAGATCTGGCGGGTCTTGAACGGACCGCCCAGCACGCGGGTGCCGGCGAACTCATCGAGATAATGGTCCATCCACAGCCCGTCGAACATCATCGGGGCGGCCGCAAAGACGCGCGGGCCGGGCAGGCTCTCCACCCAATCGGCAAAGCGCGGCATTACCAGCGCCGGATCTTCGGCGTTACTGGTGGCAGCAGCCCACGCTTCGGGCTGGGTCTGCCACCAGGCCATGGTGGTCTGGTCGGTGGTGCGATCGGGGCGAGGGGTCAGCTGCGCCTCGAATTCCCCATGGCACGTGCCCGCCGCATCGATCGCCACCGAGGCAAAGCTCAGCATCGAATGGTGCAGGGGCGTGGGGCCATCGGCTTCGATATCGGTGACGACGAAGACCGGATTGGGGAGGGCGTCGCTCATGCCTAGCTGCTCAGGCCGCCAAACAGGGTCGGCAGATCGAGCGGGCGGAACCCGTAGTGATCGAGCCAGCGCTGGTCGGCGTCAAAGAAGGCGCGCAGATCGGGCATGCCGTATTTGAGCATGGCGATGCGGTCGATGCCCATGCCCCAGGCAAAGCCCTGGTAGACATCGGGATCAAGCCCGGCGCTGCGGATCACATTGGGGTGGACCATGCCGCAGCCCAGGATTTCCAGCCAGTCGCTGCCTTCGCCGATCTTGACCTCCTTGCCCGAGCGGTCGCACTGCACGTCGACTTCCATCGACGGCTCGGTGAACGGGAAAAAGCTCGGGCGGAAGCGCAGCGTGACATTGGGGACCTCGAAGAACGCCTTGAGGAATTCCTCGAGCACCCAGCGCAGCTGGCCGATATGGCTCGACTTGTCGATGACGAGACCTTCGACCTGATGGAACATCGGGGTGTGGGTCTGGTCGCTGTCATTGCGATAGGTGCGGCCGGGAATGACCACGCGGATCGGGGGATCCATGGCCGGGGTCATGTAGCTGGCGGCGGGCTTGTCATTGGTTTTCTGCATGACGCGCACCTGCACCGGCGAGGTGTGGGTGCGCAGCACTTTTTTCACGCCGTCCGGGCCGGGCTTCATGAAGAAGGTGTCGTGCATTTCGCGCGCCGGGTGACCCTCGGGGAAGTTCAGCGCGGTGAAATTGTAATAATCGGTCTCGATATCGGGCCCTTCGGCGATCGAGAAGCCCATGTCGGAAAAGATCGCGGTGATCTCGTCGATGGTCTGGCTGATCGGGTGGATGCGGCCGCGCGCGGTGGGGCCGGCGGGCAGAGGCAGGGTGATATCGAGCGTTTCCGCCGCCAGCCGCGCGTCGAGCGCTGCGGCCTTGAGGTCGGTGCTTTTGGCTTCGATCAGCCCGGCAATCTCGAGCTTGAGCCCGTTGATGGCGGGGCCGGCGCTCTTGCGCTCTTCGGGGGCCATGGTGCCGAGCGAAGCGAGCAGCGCCGAGACGCTGCCTTTCTTGCCGAGTGCGGCGACCCGCACAGCGTCGAGCGCGGCTTCGTCCGACGGCATGGGCGATGGCAGCCGACAATTCGGCGCGGAGGGTGTCGATCTGGGTATCGAGAGACATCAAGAGACTTCCAAGTTTGCTAGCTGCGTTAGACCAAAACAAAACGCCCCGCGCCAGCCCTCATCAGGCGGCGCAAGGCGTAAATTTGACCTCAGCCAAGCTGGGGAGTGTTAGGCGTTGATGCGTGCGACGGTGGTGTCTTCGACACCTTCCAGATACGCAAGCGCGGCCTTGGCCTTGGCGACCAGCACGCCGAACGCTTCGGGCTGGGTGATCGCGAGATCGCTCAGCACCTTGCGGTCAACGGCAACCTCAGCCTTGCTGAGGCCGTCGATAAATCGACCGTAGGTCAGGCCGTAATCGCGCACCGCAGCGTTGATACGCTGGATCCACAGAGCGCGGAAATTGCGCTTCTTGACGCGACGGTCGCGGTAAGCGTACTGGCCGGCCTTTTCGACGGCCTGCTTGGCGATGCGGATCGTCGACTTGCGGCGGCCATAATAGCCCTCTGCAGCCTTCAATACCTTTTTATGACGTGCGTGGGCGGTAACGCCTCTCTTAACGCGTGACATGTGTCAGCTTCCCTTCAGCGTTAGCGGTTGTACGGCATGTACCACTTCACCAGACCTTCATCGCCCTTGGCGAGGATCTTGGTGCCGCGGTTGGTACGGATGTACTTGGCGTTGTGGCTGATCAAGCGGTGACGCTTGCCTGCAACGCCTGCCTTCACGCGACCGGTCGCTGTGAAACTGAAGCGCTTCTTAGCGCCCGATTTCGTCTTCATTTTGGGCATTTTGCGGGTCCTTGGTGTTCAAAGATAGACTTTAGGGCCTATCGCTTTCAGAGATCGCCACGGCATGCCTGTTGGCCGGGCGATCCGGAGAAGTTGGCTCTATAGGGGCAAAACCGGTTTCTGGCAAGCCCTAGAGCGCCGCCAGCAGGCGCGGTTCGAGGTGATCCTCGAACAGCAATTCGGGCTGGGCGGCGAGCGCTGCGCCATAGGCCTGTTCGGCCTCGAGCGAGATGCGCAGGAACCCGGCAATGCCGGCAATCTCGGCAGCGGGCAGGCCGTAATAGCCGGCCTCCAGCCGTTCGAGAATGGCGGTCTTGGACGCGATCATGCCGGCCGCTACCGACGGCCCGTTGCTCATCGAGCCGTCGCGCTTGATGTAATCGTGCAGCGGGGTGCCCAGATGCAGCGAGTTTGGCGCCGTGCGGTAGAGCTGGAGCAGGAATTCGAGGTCGGTCATGTTGCTCAGGGTCGGGTCGAACCGCCCATCGGTGCGGCGGCGGTCCCAGGCGACCATGGAATCCATCGACAGGCTGACCCATTTATGGGTGCCCGCGCTCAGCACCCGGTCGGGCCCGTGCCCGACATAGCGCAGGTGCTCAAAATCCTCGGTCATCACATCGAGCGCGGTGGTGACGATGGCGTGGGTTTGCAGGCCCTTGGCGATCTCGGCGAGCTTGGTGGGCTTGAGCCGGTCATCGGCGTCGAGCACCGTGGCATAGGGCGCGCTGCTGTGCTCGAGCGCCACATTGCGCGTGGCGCAGGCGCCCCGCCCGATGCCGCCGCTGGCAAGAAACCTGATGCGCCGGTCATCCAGGCCCTCGGCGGCCAGCATCGGCTCGTAGTCGAACCCGTCATCGGCAACCAGCCACAGCTCCCAGTCGGGGTGGGTCTGGGCGATGACGCTCGCCACGGTCGTGGCCAGGGTCCCCTGGCCCCGGTAGACTGGCGTAATCACGGCGATGGTCTGGTCCATGGCACTACCTAAGTCTTGAACCGATTGAGTTCATGTCCCATATCTGCCCAAGACGCTGGATGCCAATACAATTCGGGTCCCGTGTCACTAACGTTGCTTGGTTTCAAGGACGGATTGGATGTCGCGTATTTCAGTATTTTCCGCCCCCTTCCTGCTCGGGTTCGAGCTTTTCGAAGAGCGGGTGGATCGACTGTCTCGTTCAACTGAAGGCTACCCCCCCTACAATATCGAACGCAGCGTGGATGCCGAGGGAACTGAACAATTCCTGGTATCGATCGCGGTCGCGGGGTTCGGCGCCGGTGAGCTGGACGTATCGGTCGAGGACAATCAATTGCTGGTGCGCGGCAAACAGAAAGAGGAGCCCGGACGGGAGTTCCTGCATCGCGGCATTGCCGCGCGACAGTTTCAACGCTCGTTTTTGCTCGCCGATGGGATGATCGTGAAGGATGCAACCCTAGGGCATGGTATGCTCGTTGTTGTCATAGACCGACCCAAGACGCCCAAGATCGCCCGGCGAATCGAAATTCGCTCAGTATGAGGAAAGGGCCGACAAATGTTTGAAAAACGTAATGACGAGGCCGCAGCCCAGGCGCTGAAGACACTGACCCTGGCGCAGTTCGCCGCCCTTGGCAGCGACGCTGTCGCCTATATGCGCCCGGTGAGCGGCAGCTTCCTGTCGACGCTCATCGAGGATGCCGAATTTGATCCGGAGGGCGAGTATCAGCTGCTGATGGCCGCCGATGGTACACCGCTCCTGGTGACCGACACCAAGGATGCCGTGGCCGAATGGCTGGGCGACAAGACGCTGGGCATTGCCACGCTGCACTAGTTTCGGTCCACATGGACAATAGAAAAAGCCCCTCGGACGGTGTCGTCCGGGGGGCTCTTGTTTTTTGGAGGCGCGCCGGGATCAGGCGGCGTAGTAGGTTTCCAGCGGCGCCGTCAGCACCGCCCGCAGCCTTGCCGGGTCATCGAGCCGGCGCAGCTCGTCCACCACTGCCTCGGTGCGCAACAGGCGCGCCACGCGCGATAGCGCCTTGAGGTGGTCGGCGCCGGCCCCCGTGGGGGCCAGCAACATGACCACCAGGTCAACCGGCTGATCGTCCACCGCATCGAATTCGATGGGGTGGTCAAGGCGCGCAAACAGCGCCGTGACTTCCTTCAGGCCGGTCAGCTTGCCGTGCGGAATGGCGATACCATTGCCAAGGCCTGTCGAGCCGAGCTCTTCGCGGCTGGTGATGGCGCCGAGGATATCGGCGACAGGAAAGCCGGTCAGTTCCGCTGCGCGTTCCGAGAGATCTTCAAACAACTGGCGTTTTGTCGTGACGCCGGTGCAACAAAGCACCGCGCGCTCCGCCAGGATATCGGCCAATTCCATTCGTTTACCTTGGGATCAACTGCACAGGATCGTGGTTACTGGCGCATCAATTCGCGCCCAGGGCTGGATCAATCCAGCCGATATTGCCGTCGGTCCGGCGGTAGACCACATTCAGGCCCCCATGTCCAGCATGACGGAACATCACAATTTCTGCACCGGTGATTTCGAGCTCGCTGACAGCCTCCTCGACACTGAGTTCACGCAGGTTCTTGGTGGTCTCGGCAATGACCGGGGGGGCGTAGTCCTCGTCCAGATCGTCCAGCCCGTCCGCCGCGCCAAACACGGTATATTGCAGGGTGCCGCTGTCGCCGCCGGCGCCGCGCGGGCGCTGCTTGATCTTGCGGTTATAGCGGCGCAGGCGCTTTTCGATATTGATCGCCATGATTTCATAGGCGCTGGTAGGATCAACGCCCTGGGCGCTGGCCTGCAGGGAGGCACCGGAATCGAGATTGACGACGCAATCGGCCCGAAAACCGATGCCGTCGGGGGTCAGGGTCAAATGCCCCTCAAACCCGCCGTCGAAATATTTACCCACCACAGTGGTGAAGTGATCCTGCGCCTTGCCGCGCAGGGCATCGCCCACATCCATGTTCTTTCCCGAAACGCGTAAGGTCATGGCTTGTTCTTCCTTCTCGTCGTTTTTGGTTCGACACGAAGATCCCGAAAGCCGGTTCCCGGTTTCGGGATCACGTCAACCCGGACCGGATCGCGGCCAGGGGCTCTTCGATGCTAGACCTTGGGGTCTGCCAGAAGCAATGCGCAACTCCCCCGAGGAGTTCGTTTATTGCTTGGACTTCGCGGTGGATTGGCAATAGCCTTCGCACGCAGCATCCGCCGCGATTATGCGCCGTGCTATCCTGCTTCCACCAGCTGTTTTTTCTGCCGCCGACGCAGCACCGAGGAGGGGATGTTCATGCCCTCGCGGTATTTGGCGACGGTGCGGCGCGCCACCTCGATGCCCTGCTCCTGCTTGAGCAGCGCGGCGATGGTGTCGTCGCTCAGGATTGCGGTGACCGCCTCGGCCTCGATCAGCTGGCGAATGCGGTGACGCACCACTTCGGCCGAGTGCTCCTCCCCCCCATCGCTGGCGGCAATGGCGGTGGTGAAAAAATACTTCATCTCGAACAGCCCGCGCGGGGTCGCCAGGTATTTGTTGCGAGGTCACCCGGCTGACGGTCGATTCGTGCATGTCGATGGCCTCGGCCACCAGCTTGAGGGTCATCGGCTTGAGCTGGGCGATGCCGTGGGTGAGAAAACCGTCCTGCTGGCGCGTGATTTCGGCGGCGACCTTGAGAATGGTCTGGGCGCGCTGGTCGAGGCTCTTGGTCAGCCAGTTGGCGGTGGCGAGGCACTCGCTCATGAAGCTCTTGGCGGCCGGATCGCGCAATTGGCGGGTGACGGAGGTGTAATAGCTGCGATTGACCAGCACCCGTGGCAGCACGTCGCTATTGAGCTCGACGAGCCACGCGCCATCCGGCCCGGCGCGCACATAGACATCGGGCACCACTGTTTGCGCCGGGCCGCTGTCGAAGGCCAGGCCGGGGCGCGGGTCGAGCTGGCGGATTTCGGCCAGCATGTCGTTCAAATCCTCGCGGTCGCAGCCGATGGCGCGCTGCAGCCCCGCCATGTCGTGCCGCGCGAGCAGGTCAAGATGGGCCAGCAGCGCCTGCATCAGCGGGTCGAGGCGGTCGCGCGCCGCCAGTTGCAACGCCAGGCATTCGGCCACCGAGCGGGCAAATACCCCCAGCGGCTCGCAGCCCTGCAGGGCCAAGAGCACCGCTTCGACATTTTCGACCTCGGTGCCCAGCTGGTAGGCCAGCGCCGCGAGATCGAGGGTGCAGATAGCCCGTGTCATCGAGGCCATGGATCAGGTGCTGGGCAATCAGCCGGTCGGCGGGTGTGCGCAGCAGGAAACTGGCCTGTTCCTCCAGATGCGCGCTCAGCGTCGGGCGGGCGGCGACATACTGGTCGAGATCGGGCGCTTCCCCACTGGCGCTGGCGCCGTCGCGGTCGAGGCGGCTGGCCGGTTGGGGCCGGTCGGCGGTGCCCTGGTCGGGGTAGAGGTTTTCCACCGCCGTATCGTAGGTTTCGGCAATGGCGGTGGCGTCGGGCAGGTGCTCCCCGGTGCCCAGATCGGTTTCGGCGCTAGTGGCGCTGGGCACGATCTCCGGCTCGGGGGCGCTGGCGTCGGTGTCGGTGGCCTCGCTGCGCTCGAGCAGGGGATTGCTGAGCAGTTCGGCGTCGACGAATTCGTTGAGTTCAAGATGGCTCAGCTGCAGCAGGCGGATCGACTGCAGCAATTGCGGGGTCATGGTCAGGCTTTGGGTCTGACGAAATTCCAGCCGCGGCGACAGGGCCATGTCTGCGCTAACCTCTTGAATAGTCCGGGGCGAAGCGCCGCCGACGCGGCCGAACATGCCTCAATTCAAGCGTCAGGACAAGGCTGCACGCAAGTTCCGTGCCAAGCCCTCAGATCTCGAAATTCTCGCCCAGATAGAAGCGCCGCGCATTGGGGTCGGCGCTGATGGTCTCGGGGCGGCCCTGCACCATCACCTTGCCTTCGTGCACCACATAGGCGCGATCGACCAGCCCCAGCGTCTCGCGCACCGCGTGGTCGGTGATCAGCACGCCAATGCCGCGCTGGGTGAGCTGGCGCACCAGTCCCTTGACCTCGGCCACCGCAATCGGATCGACGCCCGCAAAGGGTTCATCGAGCAGCATGAAGGCGGGATCGGCGGCCAGCGCGCGGGCAATTTCCACCCGCCGCCGTTCGCCCCCGGACAGGGCCATGGCGTTGGATTTGGCGATGTGCTGGATGGAAAATTCCTCGAGCAGCGATTCCAGCCGCGCCTTGCGCTCGCGCCGGTTGGTAATGTGGTTTTCCAGGACCGCCAGGATATTGCCGGTGACGGTCAGCCCGCGAAAGATCGAGGGTTCCTGCGGCAGATAGCCAATGCCCAATTGCCCGCGCTGGAACAGCGGCAGATGGGTGATGGTGCGCCCATCAAGGCTGATGTCGCCGGCATCGGGTTTGACCAGCCCCATGATCATGGTGAAGACGGTGGTCTTGCCGGCGCCATTGGGGCCGAGCAGGCCCACGGCCTCGCCCCGACGCACGGCGATGGAAACGTCGCGCACCACGACGCGCTTGCCAAAGCTCTTGGCAAGATTGTGGGCGACCAGCCAGCCGTTCTGGTCGATACGGGGGGAGGCAAGGCTCGGATCGGTCATTGCGAGGTGAATACCCCGGTAACGCGCCCGCCGGTGCCGGGGCCAAAGGTCGAGACATTGGTGACAAGGTTTACCACCAGTTCGCCGGCATTGACCGTGCCGCCCGAATTGGTGACCTTCACATTGCCGGTGAGGCGCAGCAGCTGGTCGGCCGGGGTGAACACGGCGCGCTCGCCGGTGGCCACCTGGTCCTTGGTCTCCAGCTTGACGTTGCCGGTGGCGACAAAGGTTTCGATGTCGGTGGTGCCGCCTTCGCCATAGGTCGCCTCGACCTTGGGCGCCCATACGGTCACCGTCGGGTGCTTGACCACGACATTGCCGGTAAACACCGCCTGATGGGTCGCCTCATCGATGGTGAACAGATCGGCCGAAATATCGACCTGCTGTTGCGCCAGCGCCGGGGTGGCGAGCAGCAGCAGACCCAGAACCAATAAGCGACGCAGTGTCATTCTGTTGGGCTTTCGGTTGCAGTGGCACCTGGTGGTGCGGGCAGGGTGACGGTGACGTTGGAAAAAGTCCAGACCGACTTGATCGCGTCAAAGCTCATGCCATCGGCCAGGAGCCTGGTGCCGTCGGCATAATCCACCACGACTTCCCCCTCAGATGTCAAGAACTGGCGCACATAGTCAAACTGCGAATTGACCAGACTTGCCCGGGTGCCGGTGGAATCGGCGACATTGGCGGTGCCGGCGATGGTCACCACTTCGGTCGTCGTGTTCATCAGCGCGGCGGGGGCCATGATGTCCATGACGATGCCGACCGGGCGGTGCAGCTGCATGACGGCTTCGTTGAGGTGGATCTGGTCGGTGGTGTCGATCGCCGCCGAGGCGCTGTCCGACCACACGCGATAGGTGGTGCCATCCTCGAGCAGGCCCGAATAGGCCGGCGCCATCACCGTGATGGTGTCCTGGCTGACCTCGATGTGGCCCACTTCAAAGCGGCCCTGCACGCTCGACAGATAGATCTGCCCCACCAAGACCGCCAGCACCACCAGGCCCAGCGCCGGCACGGCCACGCGCAGGATCGCCACCAGCCGGTTGCGCCGGTTGAGGCGCCGGTAGACGGCATGGCGATCATCGGTGTCGGCCTGCAGGCTCATCGCGCCTCGCATCCCTTAGCTATGGGCAAAGATGTCGGTTTCTTCCCACCCCAAAAGATCCAGTTCGCAGCGGGTCTTGAGAAATTCGAAGCACTGCCTGGCCAGATCGGTGCGGTGTTCGCGCGCCAGCATGCGGTCGAGATGGCGCTTGAGATCATGCAGATAGAGCACGTCGGAAGCGGCATAATCGAGCTGGGCCTCGCTGAGCTTGTCGATGCCCCAGTCCGAACTCTGCTGCTGCTTGGAGAGATCAACGCCGAGCAATTCGCGCGCCAGCTCCTTCAGCCCATGCCGGTCGGTATAGGTGCGCACGAGCTTGGAGGCGATCTTGGTGCAGTAGATCGGCCCGGTGACCACGCCGAACCGCTTCTTGAGCACCGCCACGTCAAAGCGGGCGTAATGGAAGATCTTGGTGACGCCGGGGTCGGACAGCAGCTTGACCAGATTGGGCGCTTCGCTCAGGTCTTGCGGAATCTGCACCACATCGGCGCTGCCATCGCCGGGCGACAGCTGGATCACGCACAGCCGGTCGCGGTTGGGGTTGAGGCCCATGGTCTCGGTGTCGATCGCGACCTCACGCCCACCATAATTGGAAAGATTGGGCAGATCGCCGCGGTGCAGTCGGATGGCCATGTCGGTCTCGTCATTAAATGAAGAACCTGTGATGACACAGCAAAACGACGTTGGGAAGGCAAGGGCCCGCCGAAATCGGGTCGGCGCGGGGCAGTGACGCTGCAAAACCAGGCGTTTAGGCGCCGGCGGCAGGTTTACGGGCGGCTGGCCCATTCGAGCAGGCTGGCCAGCCCGACAAAGGGGATGGCGGTGTGTTCCGAAAGGCCCGAGGCGCAGGTGCTGACCGTGGAAACTCCCAAGGTGCAGCCCGCGGGAATATCGCCTTTGGCAAAGCGGGTGGCGTGGGCGTTGAGTTCGGGAAAAAACAGCCCCTTGTCGCCGGCATAGCCGCAACAGGTCACCGAGGTCAGCACCGCAATCTCTTGCGCGCAAGCCCGGGCAATGGCTTCGGTCAGGGGCTGTTCGCGCAGGCGCTGGGCCGAGCAATTGTGATGCACCGCCACCACCTCCAATTGCCGGGTGATGGCCAGCCGGGGCAGGATCTGCTCGGCCAGAAATTGCGCCGCATCGAGCACCGGGGCGTCGCCGGGAAACTCCGCCAGATGCTTGGCGCAGGTCGAGGCATCGGTCACAACCTGCAGCCGCCCGCCATCGGCAAGGCTCGACAAGTGCTGGTTGAGCGCTGCAGCGGTCGCGGCGGCCTGTTCGGGAAAGCCCTTGGATTGGAACGGCTGGCCGCAGCATTGCCCGTTGAGCTGTTCGGGCACGATGACGTCAAATCCGGCGCGTTCGAGCAGCGCCACCATGGCCGCCGGCCCGGCCAGCAGCTGGTGTTCGGTGGCCGGCGTGCCGAACAGCCGCGTGGCGCAGGAAGGGAAATAGACGACCGATTCTCGACCGCTCTGGGCGATCGGCACCGGAAACCCGCTCTGGCGAGGATCCTGCCGCGTCGGCGTCGATCGCGCCGCGCCCGAACCGCGATGCAGCGCCCGCGAGATGCGCGGCACCCGCGCGCCGGTGAGGCGCCGGGCGGTTTCGGTGATTGCTTCGAGGGCGGGAGCCGGAACAAGAGTGCGCGCCGCATCGGCCACGGTCGTGCCCGCACGCATCAGGGTTTCCACCCCGCCCAGATGCTCGCCGGCAAAGCCCGCCATTGCGCGGGCGGTATCGCTTCGGCGCTGGGCCCGCTGGCCCATTATCATGGTGCCGGTTTCAATGCCCACCGGGCAGCGCAGCGCACACAGATTGCACGCGGCGCAGGTATCGAGCCCGGCATATTGGAAATCCGCATCGAACCGGGCCAGCCGCGCCGGATCTTCCCCCGAGCGGCGCAGCCGTTCGCGCTCGCGGGTCACGGCAATGCGCTGGCGCGGGCTGAGCGTCAGGTGATGGCTGGGGCAGGCCGGTTCGCAAAAGCCGCATTCGATGCACATGTCGACCCGCTCATCGGCCAGCGGCATGATCTTGAGATGCTTGACGTGCACCTTGGCGTCGCGATTGAGCAGCACGCCGGGGTTGAGCAGATATTCGGGGTCGAACAGCTCCTTGATCCGGTACATCAGTTCATAGGCGGTGCGGCCCCATTCGGCCTCGACAAACGGGGCGATGGCGCGGCCAGTGCCGTGCTCGGCCTTGAGCGAGCCGCCATAGCGCACCGACACCAGCTCCGAGAGCTCCTGGTTGAAGCGATCGAAGGTTTCGGTGGCGCCGGGCTTGGCAAAGTCGTCGGCCATCTGGAAGTGCAGATTGCCCGCCAGCGCATGGCCGAAAATAATGGCGTCCTGATAGCCATAGCGGTCGAGCAGGTCGCGCATGTCGATGACGAAATCGGCCAGCCGGTCGATCGGGGCGGCCACGTCCTCGGTGAGCATGGTGGTGCCCTTGGGGCGGGCGGCGCCGCCCGAGGTGAAAAAGCCCTTGCGAATGTCCCAGAGCGCGCTGGAGATGGCTTCGTCGGTGGAAAAATCCACCGCGGTCGCGCCGTTCTGGTTGAGGATGGCGATGGTCTTGGCGGTTTCGCTGGCCAGCTCATCAGCGCTGGGGGCGGCGACGTCGATCAGCACGGCCGGCGAATTCGGGCCGAGAAAAGGCAGCAGCGGCGCCAGCGGCTTGAGGTGCTCCACCGTCGCCAGCGCCCGGCGCTCCATATATTCGGCGGCGATCACCCCGGTGGTACTTTGCACCCCGCCGTTGGACAGCGCGATGATCGCCCGGGCGGCCGTATGCGGGTCGGGGAAGGGCACCAGCGCCGTCGCCTTGAACGGGTGCTCGGGGATGGTGTTGTAGGTCACCTCGCTGACAAAGCCGAGCGTGCCCTCGGAGCCGACAATCAGGTGGATCAGGATATCGAGCGGATCGTGGAAATCGACCAGCGCGTTGATCGCGTAGCCCACCGTGTTCTTGATGCGGTATTTGTGGCGGATCAGCGCCACGAGCTCCGCATCGGCCATCACCTCGCGATGCAGCTCCTGAAGCGCTGCGAGCATGGGCTGGTGCGATTGGCGAAAGGCGGCGCAGCTGGCCGGATCGCCCGAATCGAGCAGCGTGCCATCGGCCAGGATGATCCGCAGCCGTGCCATGGTGTGGTAGGTATTGTAGGCGACGCCGCAGCACATGCCCGACGAATTATTGTTGACCACACCGCCGATCTTGCAGGTGGCCTGGCTCGCCGGATCGGGGCCGAGCTTGCGGTTGAAGCGCTTGAGCGCCGCATTGGCGTGGGCAACGATGATCGCCGGTCCCAGGGTAATCTGGTCGGCGCCGGGATGGATCGAGAGGGTCCGCCAGCCATCGCCCAGCACTGCCAATACGCCATCGGTCACCGCCTGCCCCGACAGCGAGGTGCCGGCGGCACGGAAGGTCAGCGGCAGGGCTTCGGCGCGACAGGCGCTGATCACCGCGCGCACTTCGGCCTCGGAATTGATGAACACCACCGCCGCCGGCACCAGCCGATAGGAGCTGGCATCGCCGCTCCAGGCATAGGTCATCAGCGGATCGGTATACATTTGCCCGGCAATCTGGCCGCCAAGGCGACGCACCAGCCGCTCCCCCGCGGCCAGGCGTTCCGGGGTGGGCTGATGAACGGGCGACAGGGCTTTGGCTGCGTGCTGCATGGGCTGACGCTAACATGTTAGCGCCGGACGGCAAGAGGGGACGGCAAGCTTTCTCGCCATCCCCTGTTGGGATCAGATATCGATATCGTCGTCGCTGAGGGCGTCGATTTCAGCGGCGGCGCGGCGCAGCACTTCGGCGGCGTGGCGCTGCTGGTCCTCGCTGGTGCGGCGGGCCTTCTTGATCGCCGCCTTGAGGGCGCGGCGGGCCTCGTTGAGCTCGGGCACCACATCCTTGAGGTCGCGATCGGGCTCGCCTTCGGGCTCGGGGCGCGCCTGCCAGCCACGCCCGCCGCGATGCTCGGGGCCGTGGCGATGCTCGTCGGGGCCCATGCCGCGATGGCCGGGCCAGTCGGCGCGGGCAAATTCGCGGAACTTGCCCATCTGCTCGCCGGCCTTGGCCAGAAAGGCCAGGGTCGATTCGATGGCCTGGCGATTATCGGCCAGATGGGCGCGACCTTCGGCGGTGATGGTGTAGAGCTTCTTGTTGCCTTCGGTTTGCGAGGTCACATAGCCCGCCTCCTCCAGATAGGTCAGCGCCGGATAGACGATGCCGGGGCTGGGGGCATAAAACCCTGCGGAGCGCTCTTCCACAGCCTTGATCAGATCGTAGCCGTGGCGCGGCTGCTGCTCGATCAGATAGAGCGCCACCAGCCGCAGATCGCCCGAGGCGAGCATGCGCCCGATGCGGAAATTGCCGCCCATATTGCTGCCCAGCCCTTCCACGCCTTCCACGCCCTCGGACAGGCGGCCCCAGCCGCGGCGGGCCATGGCTTCGATGTGGCGCCAGTTCGGTTCGCCATTTTTCCAATAGGTACCCATGTCAGGTCTCCTTGTTTCGCATTGCCTGAAAAGGTCGTGCGTCATGATGGCGGTTTCAAGATATATCTTGCGATTGTTTTCGGCGGGCAAAAGCCAGGCAAGAAAAAACCCCCGAACCAGATGGTCGGGGGTTTCATGGAAGTGCTGCGCCAGGGGCGAAAAATCAGAGCATGGGCACCAGCGTGCCGGGGCGCTCGAACTGGCCGCGCTTGCGGAAGCGCCACATATATTCGGGCAGGATGGTTTCCATCGCCGTGGGGGTGATGCCAAAGGCGGTAAAATCACGCCCGTCCTCGATGGCGGCGGCGCTCACCACATTGTCCTTGCCCAGCAGCTCGACCTGGTCGGCGGTGATCAGCGGCGCAAACGGCAGGATCCCCAGCGGCAGCGCCAGCAGCTTGGCCAGGCCTGGCGCCAGGTCCAGCATGGGGCGCTTGCGGTCGGTCTCGCGCAGCACCCGCTCGAGCAGCTGGCGATAGGTTTCCACCTGCGGCCCGCCCAGCTCGTAAATGCGCCCGGTCGGCACCAGCCCATTGGCGGCGGCAACGATCGCCTCGGCCACATCGCCGACAAACACCGGCTGGAAGCGCGATTCCCCCCCGATCACCGGCAGCACCGGGAAATAGCGCGCCAGCGTGCCGAGCAGGTTAAAGAAGCTGTCGCCCGGCCCGAAGATGATCGAGGGGCGGATGATCACGGCACTGGGGAAGGCGTTCAGCAC
The DNA here is from genome assembly GCA_963699295.1 of uncultured Alphaproteobacteria bacterium. Lineage (GTDB taxonomy): Bacteria > Pseudomonadota > Alphaproteobacteria > Rhizobiales > Devosiaceae > Devosia. The sequence continues at coordinate 2,699,633 of OY969432.1, read as the reverse complement.
GGCCTTTTCGCCGGCCAGCTTGCTGGCGGCATATTTGCTGGCGCTGGCCGCCACATCGACCCCAAGTGCTGAAACCTGCACCAGCGCGCCGACGCCGGCGGCCTTGGCAGCCGAAGCGACCAAAGCGGCTCCATCGGCATGGACGGCGGCAAAATTCTGCTTGCCGCGCGACACCCCGATCCCCACCAGATTGATGACGATATCGGCGCCGGCGACGGCCCGGGCGACCGAGGCGGCATTGCGCACATTGGCCTGCACCGGCATCACCTGCCCGACCCCGCCCACCATCTGGGTGTGCAGCGCCAGATTGGGGCGGCGCACCGCCACCCGCACCCGGTGCCCCTGCTTGGCCAGCAATTGCACCACCTGGGTGCCCACAAAGCCGGCCCCGCCGAACACGGTGACGAGTTTGGGTTCGAGGCGATCCATGGCGTGGCTCCGGGGTGCTGCAGTCCTGTGCGGTTCTAGCCCATGGCGCGCCGGGGTGTCGAGGGCGGCCCACGAATTGGCTTGACAGTTCTACGTAGTTGTTCTTGATTTGTTCTTATTATCAGGAGCAAGCCCCCATGCCGGAACAGCAAACCTATCGCGGCCAGTGCCATTGCGGCGCCGTCCGCTACACCACCAACACCGATCTGGGGGCGATGGGCGACTGCAATTGTTCGCGCTGCCGGCGGCTGGGCTGGGTGCTGCAATCGGTGCCAGCGGCCAATTTCGTGCTCGAAAGCGGCGAGGACAACCTCACGCTCTATCGCTTCAACACCGAAACGATCGAGCATCTGTTCTGCAAGACCTGCGGCATCGAGTCGTTTTCACGCGGCCAGGATGGCCAGGGCCGGCCGCTCTACATGATCAACGTCAACTGCCTCGAAAACGCACCCAAACTCGACTTATCCACAATAACCCACTGGGATGGCGCGAACTTTTGATCGGCTGCAGAATCTTGATTGACATCGGCCCGGCCTCCCCCTAGTTACACCATCGCAAGCCCAGATGGCGGAATTGGTAGACGCGCACGGTTCAGGTCCGTGTACCGCAAGGTGTGGAAGTTCGAGTCTTCTTCTGGGCACCAAAATTAAACCCCGGTCATGACGTAAGTCACGGCCGGGGTTTTGGTTTTAGCCATTGCCCAAGGGCCGCGACGCGGTGCCCTGCTTGCCCGCTGGCCGGGGGCGAGCTAGTCAGCAGGCCAGCAAACGGCGGATATCGATGAGCATCACCACGCAGATCACCACCCTGGGCCAGAAGGGCGAGGGCGTCGCCGAAATCGACGGCAGGAAGCTCTATGTGCCGCTGACCCTGCCGGGTGAAACGGTGGAAATCGAGGCGGCGGGCGATCGCGGCACGCTGGTGCGGGTGCTTGAGCCGGCGGCCAGCCGCATTGCCCCGTTCTGCAAGCATTACGGCTCCTGCGGCGGGTGCCAGCTGCAGCATCTCGATCGCCCCAGCTATGAAGCGTTCAAGATCGCGCTGGTGGAAACCCCGCTCAGCTTTGCCGGGCTCGATGCCCGGGTCACCCGCTTCATTGATGCGGCCGGTGATGGCCGCCGCCGCGCCACGCTCCATGCCCGCAAGGAAGGCGCCGGTTATATGCGGCTGCGCAGCCATCTGGTGCACGATCTCGATAGCTGCCCGATCCTGGTGCCGGCGCTGGCGCGGGCGCCCGAGATCACCAGGGCGATCCACCAGTCCATCGGCGATGCCGAGGTGAGCTTTACCGCGACGCTTTCGGGCCTTGATGTGTCGGTGCGAACCGACAAGAAGGCGCGCGCCGACCGGATCATGCCGCTGGTCAACCGGTTTGTCCTGGCGCGGCTGGCGCTCAATGGCGAACTGGTGCTGCAGGCGCAGCCACCGCTTCTGGCCATGGGCCGGGCGCAGGTGGAGTTGCCGATCAGCAGCTTTTTGCAGGCCACCACCGCCGCCGAAGCGGCGCTGGCCGAATATGTGGTCAATGCCGTGGGCCCCAAGGCCAAGACCGTCGCCGACCTGTTCTGCGGGGTGGGCCCGTTTGCCCTGCGCCTGGCCGAACTGCGCCCGATCTATGCCGCCGACAGCGACAAGGCCGCCATCCAGGCGCTCGACAAGGGCTGGCGCTATGCCAAGGGCGTACGCGAAGTGACCGCCAAGGCGCGCGATCTGTTCCGCGACCCGCTGACCCAGTTCGAACTCAATTTCGAGGCGGTGGTGCTCGATCCGCCGCGCGCCGGGGCCCAGGCGCAGATTGCCGAGCTCGCCAAATCCAAGGTCAAGACCATCGTCATGGTCGCCTGTGATCCGCGCAGCTTCGCCCGCGACGCCGCCACGCTGGTGCAGGCCGGTTACACAATGAGCGATCTGGTGGCGGTGGATCAGTTCACCCAATCCACCCATATCGAGATGGCGGCGACCTTTAGGCGCTGATCACTTCTTCTTGCCGGGGGGCAACCCCTCGGGAAAGCCCGCGTTGGGGCTCCGTCAATCAACAAGCGCTGCGTGGGGCGGAAATTGTTGCAAACGGAGATACTCAATGCATCTTGCGAAAACGACTTTTGCCGTTAGTTTTTTCATTGCCGCCACGGCATTGCCCGCATTAGCCCAAGACGCTGCCGCCGCTCCCATGGATCCCAATGGCAGCTTCGTGGATTCGTTCGGCACCTCCTTCACCTTCAAGCTGTGTGGTGAGACAGGCACCGATCTGTGCGGCGTGCTGACCAACCTCGAAGGCGAATCGGCGACCCCGGAAAACCTGGAGTTCGTCGGCAAGCAGGTGATGCAGGCGACCCAGACCGGGCCCAATGAGTGGAAGGGTTCGCTCAGCGCCGGCGGCATCAGCGCCGATGCCACCGTCACCCAGGTCGCCCCCGACACCATCGAAATCCAGGGCTGCCGGGCGCTCGTGCTGTGCCAGACGCTGGCCTATAACCGCGCCTGACGGGGCGTATCAAAGATAACCCCCGGGGTCGTGCCCGGGGGTTTTTCCATCCATGGCGCTCGCTCAGCATACGGTCGCGACGCGCTCCTTGATCACCTGCAGCACCTCGTCGCCGGGGCGCTTCCACCAGTTCTCGGTCGAAAAGATTTCCACTTCCTGCGGCCCGAAAAAGCCCGCCGCCTCGATCATCTTGCGAATGGCCGGCAGGTCGATCACCCCATCGCCCATCATGCCGCGGTCGTTGAGCATGTCGCGCGTGGGCACCAGCCAGTCGCAGATGTGGTGGGCAAAGATGCGCTCCATGGCACCGGCGCGGGCAATCGCCTGCGCCAGGTTGGGGTCCCACCACACGTGATAGACGTCGATGGCAACGCCCACATTTGGCCCCAGCAGCGCGCCGATATCGAGCGCCTGGTCGATGGTGTTCACGCAGGCCCGGTCGGCCGCATACATGGGGTGCAGCGGCTCGATGGCGATCTTGACGCCGCAGGCCTCGGCATGGGGCAGCATGGCGGCAATGCCGTCGGTCACCATCTGGCGGGCCCCCACCAGATCCTTGGAGGCGCCGGGCAGGCCCGCCCACCACCAGCACCAGGCAATCGGCATTGAGCGCCGCGGCTTCATCGATGGCGCGCAGATTGTCGTCGATCTGGCGCTGGCGCCCTTCGGCGGTTTCCGCCGGGAACATGCCGCCCCGGCACACCCCGGTGACCTGCAGCTGATTGTCCCGCACGATGCGGGCGGCTTCGGCCAGCCCGATCGCCGCGATCTGGTCGCGCCAGGGCGAAATGGCGGTGATCCCGGCGCGCAGGCATCCGTCCACCGCTTCGGCAAAGCCCCATTGGGCGCGGGTGGTCGCCAAATTCAGCGAAATCTTGCGCTCGGTGCTCATTTCGATAATCCTTCCACGAGGTCATTCCCGCGAAAGCGGAAACCCCTGTTTGCGATGCCGGTTGTTGAAACGGAGGTTCCCGCTTTCGCGGGAATGACACCGTGCGGGGGGAGCGTCCGGAACATCATGCCGACACCCCGTGGACAGCCAGAACCGCCTGCATGCGGCGCGTGGCGAGATCGGGATCGCTTAACACGCGCGCCTTGTCGGCGAGGCGGAACAGTTCGCCCAGGTGCTGCAGCGAGCGCGTCGATTGCTGCCCGCCCACCATGGTGAAATGGTCCTGCAGGCCGTTGAGATAGGCGAGAAACACCACGCCGGTCTTGTAGAAGCGGGTCGGCGCCGCAAAGATGTGGCGGCTCAGCGCCACGGTGGGTTCGAGCAGGTCAAAAAATTCGTTGTCATTGCCCCGCCCGAGCGCTGCCAGCGCCGCGGAAGCTGCGGGGGCGATGGCGTCGAAAATGCCCAGCAGCGCGTGCGAATAGCCCTGCGCATCGCCGGCGATCAGCTCGGCATAGTTGAAATCGTCGCCGGTATACATCTTGACCGATGCGGGCAGGCGCCGGCGCATGGCGATTTCCTTTTCCGCCGAGAGCAGCGAAATCTTGATGCCGTCGACCTTGTCGGCATGGGCGGCGATCACGTCGAGGCACACATCCATTGCCTCGTCATGGCTGGCCTTGCCCCAATAGCCCTCGAGCGCCGGATCGAACATTTCGCCCAGCCAGTGCATGATCACCGGCTGCTTGACCTGGCCCAGAATGCGGCCATAGACCTTTGCGTAATCGTCCGGGGTCTTTGCTGCCGCGGCCAGCGCGCGGCTGGCCATCAGGATGACGCGGCCGCCCTGGGCTTCGACAAAACCCACCTGTTCCTCATAGGCGGCGATGATCGCATCGATGCTGACATCGGGGCCGGGCTGCAAATGATCGGTGCCGGCGCCATAGGCGATCAGCGCATCGTCGCGTGTGCGCGCTTCCTGCTGCGAGCGGCGGATCAGCTCCTGCGCCTCGGCCCACCCCAGCCCCATGCCGCGCTGCGCGGTGTCCATGGCCTCGGCGACCCCCAGCCCCAGATCCCACAGGCGATGGCGGAACTTGAGCGTGGTCTCCCAGTCGATCGCCGGGGTCAGCCACGGGTCATTGCTCGCCAGCGGATCGGCCACCACATGGGCGGCGGCATAGGCGACGCGGTTGAAGTCGGACGCCTTGTGGCGAACGAAGGGAATCGGCGTGCCGGTCAGCGCATAGGGACTGATGGTGCGGTCGGCATTGGGCAGGTTGATTGTTGGCATGGTCGACTTCCTCCCGAAGCCTCAACGAGCGCGGTGTCACCCCGGCGAAAGCCGGGGCCCATCTCGAGATCGAGCCACAACGATCACCGATCGGGGAAACATCTCAGGATAGGCCCCGGCTCAGGGCCGGGGTGACACCGTGGGTGGGGTGAGGGCTTGCCTCACGCTGCGTGTGATCAAAATTCCAGCTTGGGCACATCGAGCCAGCGGCGCTCGGCCCAGCTCTTGAGGCCCAGCTCGGCCAGCTGCACGCCCTTGGCGCCCGCTTCGAGGCCATATTCCCAGGGCGCATCCTCGGCGATGTGCTTGAGGAACATTTCCCACTGCGCCTTGAAGCCGTTCTGGGCCGGCCAATTGTCGGGCACTTCTTCCCAGGAGCCGAAAAAGTCGATGGTCTGGGGCTGGTCGGGGTTCCACACCGGCTTGGGGGTGTTGACGCGGTGCTGGCTCCAGCACTTGGTCAGCCCGGCCACGGCCGAGCCGTGGGTGCCATCGACGTGGAAGGTCACCAGATCATCGCGGCGCACGCGGGTGGTCCAGCTCGAATTGATCTGGGCGATCACCCCGCCCTCGAGCTCGAAGGTGGCATAGGCCGCATCATCGGTATCGGCTTTGTAGCGATTGCCCTTTTCGTCGACGCGCTCGGGGATGTGGGTGGCGCCCAGGCACGACACGGCCTGCACTTCGCCGAACAGATTGTCGAGCACGTAGCGCCAGTGGCACAGCATGTCCAAAATGATGCCGCCGCCATCGGCCTTGCGGTAATTCCAGCTCGGGCGCTGCGCCGGCTGCCAGTCGCCCTCGAACACCCAATAGCCAAACTCGCCGCGCACCGACAGGATCTTGCCGAAGAAGCCGCTGTCGATCAGAAGCTTGAGCTTGAGCAGGCCCGGCAGGAACAGCTTGTCCTGCACCACGCCATGCTTGAGCCCCGAGGCGCGGGCCTTTTTGGCCAGTTCCAGCGCGATATCGAGCGAATCCGAGGTCGGCTTTTCGCAATAGACGTGCTTGCCCGCATCGAGCGCCTTTTCGATCAGTCCGGCGCGCATCAGCGTGGTGCCGGCATCGAAAAACACGCGTGTCATCGGGATTGGCGAGCGCCGCGTCGAGATCGCTGCTCCAGCGCTTGATGTCGTGCTTCTTGGCCAGGCGCTCGATCTTGTCGGCGTCGCGCCCGACGATGATGGGGTCCACCACCAGCCGGTCGCCATTGCCCAGGGCAATGCCGCCCTGGTCGCGGATCGCCAGGATCGAGCGCACCAGGTGCTGGTTATACCCCATCCGCCCGGTCACGCCGTGCATGATGATTCCGATCCGCCTGTCCGCCATGTGTGCTCCTCCGCGCCGTGTCGGCTGTGTAACTGGTTGGTTACTTAGCTATACGCAACTCGGCATCGGCGTCAAGCGGGGGCAGGCGAGGCGGGCGGCGCTAGAGCCCGAGCGACATCTTGAGGCCCATCAGCCCCAGGAACAGTAGGATCATCCGGTCAAAGGCGCGGCGGCTGAGCTTGCCGGCAAGGAACTGCCCCAGCGGCATGAACAGCAGGATGGGGATCAGCGCCAGCGCGCCGTGCAGCAGCCATTCCGCCCGCATCACCCCCATGGCAAACAGGGCCGGCACGTGCACCATTTCAAACACCAGGAACATGGCCGAGACGGCAAACACATGGGCGTCGCGCGCCAGTCCCATGGCGTGGATGAAGGTCACCCCGATCGGCGCCGAAATGCCGGTCGCCCCCTGCAGGATTCCGGCAAAAAACCCAGGTACGGCAGCCACCTGGCGGGCCTGTGCGGTGCTTACGGTCAGGTGCGGATTGAACAGCTTGAGGGCCACATAGGCCAACAGGATCACCCCCAGCGCCAGCACCAGCCAGCGCTCGGGCACAATGGTCAGCGCCACCGTGCCAATGACCACCCCGATCATCCCCAGCACCAGCATGCGGGTCAAAAACCCCAGTTCGGGCGCGCGCGCGATGCCGCGAAAGCGCCAGACCTGCATCACATTGGTCAAAAGGATCGGCACCGCCATCAGCCCCACTGCATGCTGCAGCCCGAACACCGCGGTCAAAACCGGCAGCGCCACCAGCGGCAGGCCCATGCCCGTCGCGCCCTTGACCGTCGCCCCCAGGGCCAGGGCCCCGCTCATCAGCAGCAGCGCGCTCAAATCCAGTCCGAACATCGTTTTTTCCTATTTCCTGGCCGAACCAGTCCGTGGCGTGGCGTTGCTGGGGCCAGCGTTCATGCACCAGGATCGACGGCAAAATCAATGATCTAAAGCGCGCCCTAGTACTCGAACCGAATGGTTACTTATTGGGTTGACTCGGATTTCCCTGCGCCCCAGTGTGTCGGCACGGGTCAAGGCAAACATGACCGGCCCGCGACATTGAGGAGGACTGCGATGACTACTGGATCAGGACTTGTCCTGGCAGGCAGCATGAGCGCGCTGCTGCTGGCGACGTCGTTCACTGTGGCACAGGAATGGAAACCGGATCGCCCGATCAACCTGATCGTGCCGTGGGGCGCGGGCGGCTCGACCGACCAGGTCACCCGCGTCACCGCCCCGATCCTGACCGAGGCGCTGGGCGTCGACGTCGTGGTGGTCAACCAGCCGGGCGCGTCGGGGGCCATCGGCACACAGGAAGTGCTCAACGCGCCCCGCGACGGCTATACCTGGACCGCCAACGCCATCGCCAACAACGCTACCTATGCGGTGACCGGGCTGCTCGAAGACACCAATATCGATGACTGGCACATCTATCTCTCGGTTGCCAACGTGCCGGTGGTCAGCGTGCCTGCCGATAGCCCGTTCAAGGATTTCGGCGAGCTGCTCGAAGCGCTCAAGACCCGCGGCAATGACATCACCGTCGCCACCGCCGGCATGACCTCGTCGGGCGGCACCGCCATTGCTGCGCTCAGCGGCGCCGCGGGCAATTTCCCCTATAACATGATCACCTATGACGGCGGCGGACCGGCTGCCATTGCGGCCGCCTCCGGCGAAGCCATGGTCACGACCCAGCTGGCGGTGGAACAGACCGAGCTGATCCGCGGCGGGCGCCTCAAGGCCCTGGCCGTGCTGTCGGACAAGCCGCTCGAGCTCGACGGCGTCGCTCCCATCCCCCCGATCACCACCTGGCTGCCCGAGATGGAACTGGCGCCGGATTATTTCGGCATTTTCGTGCCGGCCGGCGTGCCCGCTGAAGTGATCGCCACGCTCGACAAGATCTGGGCCGAAAAGGTGTCCAACGCCCCCACCCTCAAGGCCTATGCCGAAACCTTTGGGGCGGTGTTCGCCCCCACCTTCGGCGCCGAGGCCCGGGCCCTGGCCATGCCGGTGGTGATCCTGGAAGCCTGCGATGCGGTGACCCGTGGCGAAGCCGTCAAGGATCCTTCGACGATCGGCATCGATTGTGCCACCCGCACCGAAGTGGGCGTGCAATAGTACTGTTCTGGCAACAGGCGGCTCCGGCCGCCTGTTCATTGATTTCGACTCCGGCGGGTGTTCTGGCTGATGCAAACTCAAAACGACGAGGCGAGCGGGAAGGCCAGTGCCGACCTGCTGATGGCGCTGGTGCTGGTCGCACTGGGGCTGGCGGTATTCTATTTCTCCTGGACCATGCCGCGGCTGGAAGTCCGCCGCATCCACCCCTCGACCATTCCAGGCCTCGTGCCGATTTTCCTCGGCGCCGGCATTGCCCTGTGCGGGGCGCTGCTGGCGTGGCGCTCCTATCGGCTGCTGACGCCGGGCAGCTGGGCGGCGCTGGGGCGCATCCTGACCTCGTTTGCCGCGCGCCGCGCCCTGATCGCGCTGGCGATGGGGCTGTTCTACGCGCTGGTCCTGGTGGGCACGCTGCCCTTCTGGGCCGCCTCGGGGCTGTTCATCTTCAGCTTTATCGTCGTCTTCGAGGTGTGGCTCGCCGATCCGCCCACCCCGCTCTGGCGCTCCATGCTGTGGGCCGCGCTGATTGCGGCGGTCGCGGGGGGCGGCATCTACTTCGTCTTCGCCCGCATTTTCCTCGTTCGTCTGCCCTGAGGAGAGCCAGATGTTTGATGGTCTGATTTATCTCGGGCAGGGCGTGGCGTTCTTTTTGACGCCGGCCGGCCTGTTCAACGTCGTGTGGGCCACCCTTTTGGGCTTGGCCATCGGCATCCTGCCGGGGCTGACCGCCACCATGGGCGTCGCCCTGCTGGTCACCCTCACCTACAAGATGGCGCCCGAGCAGGCGATCCTGACGCTGATGTGCGTGTATTTGGGCGCCATTTACGGGGGCAGCCGCACCGCCATCCTGCTCAATATTCCCGGCACCCCGGCCAATGCCGCGGCAACGCTCGATGGTCACCCGCTGGCCATGCAGGGCAAGGCGGGCCTTGCGATGGGGCTGGCCACCACCTCCTCGACGCTGGGTACGCTGGTCGGCATCTTTTTTCTCGCCATCATCGCGCCGGTCCTGTCCGAGGCGGCGCTCAAGTTCGGCTCCTATGAGTTCTTCTGGCTGGCGCTGTTCGGGGTCGTGATCTCCGGGCAGATGACCGGCAGCGACACCCCGCTCAAGGGCTATATTGCCGGCATGCTGGGCCTGCTGGTCGCCATGATCGGTATGGAATCGCTGCATGCCTACCAGCGCTTCACCTTCGGCATTCCCGCGCTGGGGGCCGGGGTGGACCTGATCCCCGCCATGGTGGGGGCCTTTGGCCTTGCCGAAATTCTGTCCACCCTGAAAATTCGGGCCATGGCCCGCATCGCCTCGGTCAATGACCGGGTGATCCCGACCTTCAAGGAAATCTTCCAGTACTGGAAAACCATTCTGCGCTCCGGCCTCATCGGCACGCTGGTCGGCATCATTCCCGGCGTCGGCGAAGATGTGGGCGCCTGGAGCTCCTATGCGGCGGCCAAGCGCCTGTCCAAGAACCCCGAGCAATTCGGCCATGGCAGCCAGGAAGGGCTGATTGCCGCCGAAACCGGCGATAATGCGGTGGTCTCGGCCGCCATGATCCCCACGCTGACGCTGGCGCTGCCCGGCTCGGCGGCGGCGGCGGTGCTGATTGCCGCCATGTATATCCATGGCATTCGCCCCGGCCCGATGCTGATGGTGGAAAACCCCACCTTCCTCTACCAGGTGGTGGCGATGCTGCTGCTGGCGACGCTGGCCAATCTGGTGTTCGGGCTGTCGCTGACCAAGCTGTTCATCAAGGTGCTCAGCGTGCCGCGCGAGCGGCTGATGGCAGTGGTGTTCGTGCTGTGCGTGGTGGGCTCGTTTGCCGTCAGCCAGCGCATGTTCGACGTCTATGTGATGCTGGTCTTCGGGGTGATCGGGTTTATCCTGCGCGAGATGAAATTCCCCATGGCGCCGCTGGTGCTGGGGATCGTGCTGGGGGATCTGCTCGATCTTAACCTGCGGCGGGGGCTGGCCCTGACCAATGGCGATCCAACCCCCTTCTTTACCCGGCCGATCAGCGCTGTTATTGCCCTGATCATCTTTGTGACCATCCTCATGTCCATACCGGCGGTATCCAAGCGTGTCCGAGCCCTCTTCAGCCGCGTCAGCAGCCGCGCCAGCCCAGCCCAAGGCTGAGCCGGCGGCGGCCAAGCGCACTCGCAATTCGGAAAAGACCAAGGCCGCGATCCTCGTGGCGGCAAGGGCCGAATTTGCCGAACGCGGTTTTGAAGGGGCGCGGGTGGATGCCATTGCCGCCCGGGCCGGCGCCAATAAGCGCCTGCTCTACCACTATTTCGGCAACAAGGAAGAAGTGTACCGGGCGGTGCTGCTCGATGCCTATGAGGAAATCCGCCGCGGCGAACGGGCGCTGTCGCTCGATCAATATGGCCCGGTCGATGCCATGGACCGGCTGGTCCGCTTCACCTTCCGGCACTTTCTCGCCAATCCCTGGTTCCCGCGCATCCTGGGCACCGAGAACATCGAGAACGCCCGGTTCCTCAAGACCCTGCCCAATATCAAGGCGCTGCACTCCCCGCTGGTCGGGCAGATCCGCACCATCGTCGAGCGCGGCGCCGATGCCGGCTCGTTCCGGCGCGATGTCGATCCGGTGCAGCTCTATATTTCCATCGCGGCGCTGGGCATCTTCTACGTCTCCAACATGGCGACGCTCTCGGTGATCTTCGATCGCGACCTGGCGGCGATCGACATGGTGCAGGAGCGCGAAGGGCAGGCGGTGCAGATGGTGCTCGATTATCTGCGCACCAAGCCCGCCTGATCTTCCAGCGGCGGCAGCACCTTGGCCGCCGCCTCCTGCAGCCAGGCAATCAGCTCGGCAACCCTTGGCTCCTCGGCCCGCTCGCTCAGCACATAGATCCCGATCAGGCTTTGCCGCGTCGGCTCGGTGACGCTGATCGCGCGCAGGCCGCGGCGCGCGAAATCCTCGTCCATCACCTCGGTATGGGCCAGCACCGCATCGGTGCGCGCCACATAGTCGACGCAGGCCGCCAGCGAGTTGGAGGCAAACACATAGGCGCCTTGGTCGAAGGCCGCCGTGGTGGTGCCGGCGGTGGTGCGGCTCCAGGTTTCAAAGAACCGCTGGTGGCGGGTTTCGGGTAGCGCGCTGGTCACCGCCGGATAGGCCTCGATTTCGGCGAGGCTGCGCGGCTTCGCCAATAGCGGATGGCCGGCGCGGGCGAAATAGCCTTGCCCCACCCGGGTCAGCGGCACGAAGCGCGCCCCGGTGCTGCGATTGAGCCCCTCGATCTCGTGGGCGATGAACAGCGAGATATCGCCCGACAGCAGCTGGTCCATGCAGCGCAGCTGGTTGCCCAGGCTCACATGGATGCGCGCATGGGGCGCGGTGCTGGAATAGTCCACCACCATGTCGCGGATGAACAGCGTCCACCAGCTATAGCCCGACCCGATGCTCAGCGCGTCCTCGGTGCGCCCGCGCTGGTGCTCCAGCGCCTTGAGCGTGTTGTCATAGAGCCGGCGCATCAGCCGGGCGTTCTGGTAGAGCGTTTCGCCATAGGGCGTCAGCTCCACCCCGCGCGACGAGCGGGTGAACAGGCTCACCCCCAGATTGTCCTCGAGCTTGCGGATGTTGAAGGTCAGCGTCGGCTGGGTGACAAACAGCGCCGTGGCCGCGCCGCTGAACGAGCCGGCTTCCGCCACGGCGAGGAATTGGGCAAGCAGACGGTCCATGCAGCACCTCCGCCAGTATATAGATTGTATCTATAGTGCGCCGTCAATTTCGTATTTTTCTTCTAGTCCGATGTGGGCAATGATCGCCCAAGACTAGCCAAGAACAGCGCCCGAAAAACACTGAAAAGCGGCGCTGAACGGGGGGAGTCCGCCCTGCGGGCATCTTCCATACAAGCCGCCTTGACATCGATTGCAGAGAGCATAACGTTGTAACTGGTTGGTGACTTAGCGGCGGGGAGGCTGCTGGTCGTATCGCTCCGGCAGGGCCGGGCGCCAGCCATTCATGGGAGGATCAATCATGACGATCAAACTCGACCGCCGCAGTTTTCTGATGGGCAGCTCGGCGCTGCTGGCCGTGGGCGCCGCGGGCATCACCCCGGCCTGGGCCCAGGGCAAGGACATGCGCCTGACCTTCTGGGGCGGCCAGGACCGCGCCGACCGCACCTACAAGGTGACCGATCTGTTCTCGGCGGCCAATGGCGGCAGCGTGCAGGGCGAGTTCCTCGCCTGGAACGACTACTGGCCCAAGCTCGCCACCCTCACTGCCGGCGGCAATGCCCCCGACGTGATCCAGATGGACTACCGCTATATCGTTGAATACGCCAAGCGCAACGCCATCGCCCCGCTCGATGAATTCGTCGGCGGCGTGCTCAAGCTCGATGATTTCGACGCCGACCAGCTCGCCGGCGGCAAGGTCGATGGCAAGCTCTATGGCATCAGCCTGGGCGCCAACTCGGTCGCGACCCTGATCAATACCGCAGCCTTTGACGAGGCGGGCGTCGAGGCTCCGGACAACAGCTGGACCTATGACGACATCATGACCAAGGGGACGGCCTTCGCCAAGGCCAATATCCGCAACGGCATGAAGATGATGGCCGACGGGTCGGGCGTCGAGCCGATGCTCGACAACTGGCTGCGCCAGCAGGGCAAGTCGCTCTATACCGCCGAGGGCAAGCTGGGCTTCGACGCCGCCGATGCGGGTGCCTGGTTCGCGCTGTGGGACGAATTCCGCAAGGCCGGCGTCATCGTGGCCGCCGAAGACCAGGCCCTCGATACCGGGGCGCTGGAAAACACCATGGTGGTGCTGGGCAAATCGGCGCTGATGCCGACCAACTCCAACCAGCTGGTGGGCTATCAGGCGCTGGTCAAGGACAAGCTCAACCTGTGCGGCTATGCCCGCATCGCCCCCGGCGTGGGTGGCGGTCACTACCGCAAGCCGTCCATGTTCTTCTCGGTGGCCGGCAGCTCGGCCAACAAGGAAGAAGCCGCCAAGCTGATCAACTTCTTCATCAACGATCAGGCTGCCGGCCAGATCCTGGGGGTCGAGCGCGGCATTCCCTGCTCGGCCGCCATCCGCGATGCGGTGGCCCCCACGCTGAACGAATCCAACCAGATCGCGCTCAACTTCGTCGCGACGCTGGGGGATCTGGTCGGCCCGCTTCCCCCAACCCCGCCCGCCGCGGCCGGTGAAATCGACATCTCGCTGCTGCGCACGCTGAGCCAGGAAGTGGCCTTTGGCGCCCGTTCGCCTCAGGATGCCGGCGACTATTTCGTCACCGAAGCGGCCGCCATTCTCGACCGGGCCAGCTAAGAATGACCGCGCGCTCCCTGGAAACCGGCGCTCTCCCCAGGGAGCGCGCGGCCGCCCCCTCGCTCTGGCATCGCCTCTGGCAGCGCGATGCTCCGGGCTATCTGTTCCTCTTGCCCTGGCTGATCGGCTTTCTGGGCCTGACCATCGGGCCGATCATCTATTCCTTCTATCTCAGCTTCACCCATTTCGACCTGCTGACCGCCCCGCGCTGGACCGGCGCCGACAATTACGTCCGCATGTTCACCAATGACCCCAAATTCTTTGCCTCGATGCGGGTGACCCTGTTCTTCGTGGTGTTCTCGGTGCCGCTCAAGCTCGCCTTCGCGCTGGGCGTGGCCATGCTGCTCAATCGCGGCATGCGCGGGCTGCCGCTCTATCGGGCGCTGTTCTACCTGCCATCGCTGCTGGGCGCCTCGGTCGCCATTTCCATCCTGTGGCGCCAGATCTTTGCCGGCGACGGGCTGGTCAACAAGGTGCTCGCCCTGTTCGGCATCATCGGCCCGAGCTGGATTTCCAATCCCAATTACTCGCTGTGGACGCTGATCATCCTGAGCATCTGGCAGTTCGGCTCGCCGATGATCATTTTCCTCGCCGGCCTGCGCCAGATCCCGCAGGACATGTACGAGGCGGCGTCCCTTGATGGCGCCAGCAAATGGCGGCAGTTCCTCAAGATCACCCTGCCGCTGCTGACCCCGGTGGTGTTCTTCAACGCCATCATCCAGACCATCGAGGCGTTCAAGAGCTTCACCCCCGCCTTCATCATCTCGGGCGGCACCGGCAATCCGATCAACTCGACGCTGTTCTACACGCTCTATCTCTATCAGGAGGCCTTCGGCTTTTTCCGCATGGGCTACGCTTCGGCGCTGGCCTGGGTGCTGCTGGCGCTGGTGGCGATGTTTACCGCCTTCTCCTTCCTGACCTCGAAATACTGGGTGCACTATGACAACTGAGGCATCCCGGCTCACCGTCGTCACCGGCAACGTCAAATCGCCCTTGCGCCGCATCGGCGGCTCGACGCTCGCGCATGCGCTGCTGCTGGGCGCTTCGGTGCTCATGCTCTATCCGCTGTTGTGGATGCTCTCGGCCTCGTTCCGCCCGGAAAGCGAGATTTTCCAGTCGACCAATATCTGGCCCTCGGAATGGAGCATCGATGCCTATGTGCGCGGCTGGAACGGCTTGCGCGTCAGCTTCGGCACCTTCTTTACCAACAGCTTCATCATCTCGGGGCTGAGCGTTGTGGGCAATGTATTTGCCTGCTCGCTGGCGGCCTACGCCTTTGCCCGCCTCGAATTTCGCGGCAAGAATTTCTGGTTCTCGATGATGCTGATGACCCTGATGCTGCCCTATCAGGTGACGCTCATTCCCCAATATGTGCTGTTCCGCGAGCTGGGGTGGGTCAATAGTTTCCTGCCGCTGGTGGTGCCCAAATTCCTCGCCGCCGATGGCTTTTTCATCTTCCTGATGGTGCAGTTCTTCCGCGGCCTGCCCAAGGAGCTCGACGAGGCCGCCCAGATGGATGGCTGCTCGCCCTGGCGCATCTACTGGAAGATCATCCTGCCCCTGTCGACGCCGGTGCTGGCGACTGCGGCGATCTTCACCTTCATCTGGACCTGGGACGATTTCTTCGGCCCGCTGATCTACCTCAGCGAAATGAAGCAATACACCGCCATGCTGGGCCTGCGCACCTTCACCGACTCCACCGGGCTGTCCGATTATGGCGGGCTGTTCGCCATGAGCGTGCTCAGCCTCGTGCCGATCTTCCTGTTCTTCCTGTTCTTCCAGCGCATGCTCATCGAGGGCATCGCGACCACCGGTATGAAACGCTAAGATGACCGACATCAATATTGCCGCCATTGGCATCAATCACAGCCACATCTACGGCCAGGTCAATTGCCTGCTCGATGCGGGTGCCCAACTGGTGGCCTTCCACGCCGTGGAAGACGATCTGGCCGCCCAGTTCTCCGCCCGCTATCCCCAGGCCCGGCGCGTCGCCGAGCCCCGGGATATCCTTGAGGATCCCACTATCGCGGTGGTGCTGACCGCCGCCATTCCGGCCGACCGCGCCGCCATTTCAATCGCCGCCATGCGCCACGGCAAGGATGTGCTCTCCGACAAGCCGGGCATGACCAGCTTTGCCCAGCTCGACGAGATCCGGCGGGTGCAGCGCGAGACCGGGCGCATCTATGGCGTGCTCTATTCCGAGCATTTCGAGGTGCGCTCCACCGTCGAGGCCGGCAATCTGATCGCCCAGGGCGCCATCGGCAAGGTGATCAACACGGTGGGGCTGGGCCCCCATGCCCTCCACAACAATCCGCGCCCCGACTGGTTCTTCGAGCGCCCGCGCTATGGCGGCATCCTGTGCGACATCGCCAGCCACCAGTTCGAGCAGTTCCTGTTCTTTGCCGATGCCATGGACGCCGAAATCGTCTCGGCCAGCGTCGCCAACCGCAACAATCCGACAGCGCCCAGGCCTGCAGGATGTGGGCGACGCGCATCTGCGCACCGACAGCGCCACCGGCTATATCCGCGTCGACTGGTTCACCCCCAGCGGCCTGCCGACCTGGGGCGACGGGCGGCTGACCATTCTGGGCACCGAGGGCTATATCGAGCTGCGCAAATACATCGACATTGCCGGCCGCCCCGGCACCGATCATCTGTTCCTCGTCAATGCCGAGGGTCCGCGCCACATCGATTGCAGCGTCACCGTCCTGCCCTTCGGCGCGCAATTCCTCGATGACGTGCGCAACCGCACCGAGACCGCCATGCCGCAGGAGCGGTGTTTTAACGCAATGAAACTGGCGCTGACCGCCCAGCAAATGGCCGAGCACGGCACGGAGTGGCAGCAATGAGCCGCATTTTCAACGTCGCAATCGTCGGGGTCGGCATCGGCCGCAGCCACATCGTCGAGGGCTATCTGCCCAATGCCGACAAGTTCAAGGTGACGACGCTGTGCGACATCAATGTCGACCGCCTGACCACCGTAGCCGACGAATTCGGCATCGGCCGGCGCATCACCAATTTCGACGATCTGCTCACCATGGACGATATCGACATCATCGATATCTGCACCCCGCCGGGGCTGCACTACGAGATGGTCATGGCCGCGCTCAAGGCCGGCAAGCACGTGATCTGCGAAAAGCCGCTGGTCGGCTCGCTCGCCCAGGTCGATGCGGTGATGGCCCAGGAGCGGGTCTCGACCGGCAAGCTGATGCCGGTGTTTCAATACCGCTTCGGCAATGGCATCGAGCAGGCCAAGGCGATCATCGATGCGGGGCTGGCCGGCAAGGCCTATGCGGGCACGGTGGAAACCCTGTGGACGCGCGGCCCCGACTATTACGAGGTGCCCTGGCGCGGCAAATGGGCGAGCGAACTGGGCGGGGTACTGATGACCCACGCCATCCATCCCCATGACATGTTCACCTATCTGATGGGCGATGTGCGGCGGCTGTTCGGCCGGGTGGCCACCCGGGTCAATGCCATCGAGGTCGAAGACTGCGTCTGCGCCTCGGTCGAAATGGCCAATGGGGCGCTCGCCAGCTTCACCGCCACGCTTGGCTCGGCCGATGAAATCACCCGGCTGCGGCTGGTGTTCGAAAACGTCAGCTTTGAAAGCGATCACGCCGCCTATAATCCCGGTGGCGCCGACTGGAAGATCCTGCCGCGCAATGAGGCGACGGCCGAGGCCATCGAGGCCCTGCTCGCCGACTGGAAATATGTGGCCCCCCGCTTCCAGACGCAGATGGCCCGCTTTCATGACAGCCTGACCCTGGGCACGCCGCTGCCGGTCAGCACCATGGATGCGCGTCGGGCGCTCGAGCTGGTGACGGCGTTCTATCACTCCTCCAGCACGCATGAAGACGTCACCCTGCCCATACCCACCCAGCATCCGCTCTATCACAGCTGGGTGCCGCCCCAGTTCCGCGCAGCCTGAGGAGAGCCCGCATGTCGACACGCATCGAGCTGAGCAAGATCGTCAAGGCCTATGGCGAGGTGCAGGTCATTCACGGGGTGGACCTCACCATCGACCCCGGCGAATTCACCGTCTTTGTCGGGCCCTCCGGCTGCGGCAAGTCCACCCTCTTGCGCATGATTGCCGGGCTCGAGCCGATCTCGGGCGGCGATCTGGTGATCGAGGGCCAGCGCATGAATGACGTGCCGGCAGCCAAGCGCGGCATCGCCATGGTGTTCCAGTCCTATGCGCTCTATCCGCATATGAACGTCTACCAGAACCTGGCTTTTGGGCTCGAAACCGCCAAGATGCCCAAGGCCGAGATCGCGCTGCGGGTGCAGCGCGCTGCCGAAATCCTCAAGATCGAGCCGCTGCTCAAGCGCAAGCCCAAGCAGCTCTCGGGTGGCCAGCGCCAGCGCGTCGCCATTGGCCGCGCCATCGTGCGCGAGCCGCGCATCTTCCTGTTCGACGAGCCGCTGTCCAATCTCGATGCCGAGCTGCGCGTGCAGATGCGCGTCGAGATCGCCAAGCTGCACAATGATCTGGGAAACACCATGATCTATGTGACCCATGATCAGGTGGAAGCCATGACCATGGCCGACAAGATCGTCGTGCTGCGCTCGGGCATCATCGAGCAGGCCGGGGCGCCGCTCGAGCTCTACAACAATCCCAAGAACCTGTTCGTCGCCGGCTTCATCGGCTCACCCAAGATGAACTTCCTTGCCGCGACCGCCGGCGCCGACGGCCTCACGGTGGCGGGCAACGCGCTCCAGCTGCCCCGCGCCACGGCCGGGGCCACCACTTTCGGCATTCGCCCCGAACACATCACCATCGCCGAAGGGCGGGGCGTCAAGCTCGGGGATGTGCGGGTGGATCTGGTGGAAAATCTGGGCGGCCAGACCGTGCTCTATGCCACGACCATCGATCAGCAGCCGCTGACCATCGTGCTTGAGGGCCAGCGCAAGGTGGAGCTGGGGGCGACCGTGACCGCCCATATCGATCCCGAGCGCGTGCACCTGTTCGACGCCGCGGGCGAAGCGCTCTGAAATTTGGGCGCTGGAAGCAAGGACTTCAGCGCCGCTTGACCGGCTCGATCAGATCGTCCTCGACCTCGGTTTGCGGCCGGTCGCCGCCGGGCGACAATTCCTCGTGCCATTTGCCCTGGGCATCCTGGTATTGGATGGCCTCGGTGCGCCCCGCCGCCTGCTGGCGGTCGGCTGCCGCAATCGCCGCGTCGAGCGCGGCCTTGTGGGTGGGGAACGTCTCCGAAAACACATCCCCCAGCTTGTAGGCGTAGCCTCCGTCATGCTCGACGATATCATAGGTCACATGCGACATCTCTGGCCTCCTTGCTCGCAGCAAAACCCGCTTCCCCCCGTCGAGGTTGCGTGCGCCCGCCCGCGACCTATGTTTAGGGCTCAATAAGCCAGTTCCGGGGGCCAGGCGTGCCGCAGCCGATCACCACTACCCGCATCGCCCGCAAGCTCGATATCGTCATCATCGGGGCCGGGCAGGCGGGGCTCTCCGCCGCCTATCACCTGACCCGGCTGGGGCTGGCGCCGCAGCGCGATTTCCTGGTGCTCGATCGTGCCCCGGCGCCCGGCGGTGCCTGGCAATATCGCTGGCCCTCGCTCACCCTGTCGACCGTCAACCGCGTGCATGACCTGCCGGGCATGGCGTTTGCCGAAACCCTTGATGGCGACGAGACGGTCGCCGCATCGGTCGCCGTGCCGCAGTATTTTGCCGCCTATGAAGAGCGCTTCGGGCTCCAGGTGCTGCGCCCCGCCAGCGTCAGCGTGGTGTGCCCGCGCGGCGAACGGCTGCGCGTCGAATCGGATCGCGGTCTGTTTTCGGCCCGCGGCATCATCAATGCCACCGGCACCTGGGAGCAGCCCTATATCCCCGATTATCCCGGTGCGCAGAGCTTTGCCGGCCGCCAGCTGCACACCCAGAATTTCCACCGCGCCGAAGAGTTTGCCGGCCAGCATGTGCTGGTGGTGGGCGGCGGCATTTCAGCGATCCAGCTGCTCGACCAGATTTCGGCGGTCACCCGCACCAGCTGGGTCACGCGCACCCCGCCGCGCTTTCGCTCCGGCCCCTTCGATGCCGAGGCCGGGCGGGCGGCGGTGGCCATGGTCGAGGCGCGGGTGCGCCAGGGCCTGCCGCCCAATTCGGTGGTGTCGGTCACCGGCCTGCCGATGACCCCGGCGATCGAGGCCATGCAGGCGCGCGGCGTGCTCGACCGGCAGGAGATGTTCAGCGCCATCACTCCCACCGGCGTGCGCTGGGCCGATGGGCGCGAGCTGGCCGTCGACGTGATTCTGTGGTGCACCGGTTTTCGCAGCGCGCTCGATCATCTGGCCCCGCTGCAATTGCGCGAACTGACCGGCGGCATCACCATGACCGGGCGGCTGGCGACGCAGGTGGCGCGCGATCCGCGGGTGCATCTGGTGGGCTATGGCCCCTCCGCCTCCACCATCGGCGCCAACCGTGCCGGCGCTGCCGCCGCCCGCGAACTCACCGATTATCTGAGGCTTCCGGCCGCGGCCTGATCGCGCGCCAGATAATAGGCCAGCTCGTAATAGGCGCTGTCGGCGCGGTGATTATCGCCCAGCACCGCCTGCAAATGCCGGCGTAATTGCGCCAGCGCGCCATCAAGCGCTGGGATGTTCACCGCCTCGATCAGCACCAGCGCGTCGAACACGTCATCGCTGGTGCCGCGCCGGAAACTGCGCTCCTTGGTCGGGGTCAGCGTCACGTCGGCGCTGCAACTGGCCAGATGCACCCCCACGATCCGCCCATCCGCGCGCAATTGCCCGCTCAAGCTCTCCGCACTCGCCAAGAGCGGCGCGGCATCCGCCAGCGCGATGCAAATCGCCGCAAGCTTCCCCCCCAGCGCCCCGCTCTGGGAATATTCCACCTGGCAGGCGCCGCGCACATAATTGGCAAAGCCCGGCATCATCGCCTGGGTCCAGGCCGTGGGCGCGTTGAGCCGGCCCAGATAGGGCGCGCTGTTGAACACCGCCAGTGTTTGCGCCTCATAGAGGGTAAAATAACGCTGCTGCGCCAGCCCCGGATTCACATAGCGCCGCCCCGCCAGGAACCCCTCGGTGCCGATGCGCTCGGGCAGGTGCTCTTGCGTATGCCAAAGATTGTAATCGTCCTCCAGCGCCGGATCGATATCGTTCCAGATGGCCAGCAGGCCCTCTCCCATCAGACCCATTGGTGATTCTCCCGCTTCCACACGCAATCCCGCGTCACCCGACCCGATTCGGGCAAAGCTCGCGCAGCGTCAATGGTTTAAAGGAAAGTGCCGGGCACTGGCAAAGCCCGATCGCGCCAAAAGCCCCACAAAACGGGGCCTGGAAAAACCAAAGGCCGGGCAATAAGCCCGGCCTTTTGTTGCCACTCCCAGATTGGGAGGATCTGGAGCGGGCGATGGGATTCGAACCCACGACCCTAACCTTGGCAAGGTTATGCTCTACCCCTGAGCTACACCCGCGCTCCGTATCGTTGTGGCGTTCGGCTTTCGCTTGCGGCCCCAACGAGGCGGTATATGCCCAATTGGCTGACGCTTTGCAACCCCGAATTTGACCAAATCGAAAACTTGCCCACATCCTGTGAAAAGAAGAGCTTGCAACCCCGCCTCAGCCGGGCGCAAAAAGGGGCCAGAAGTTAGATTTTGCTGATGTGCAAGGGTCTTATGCCATGTCCACACCGTTCAACAATGTCGCTGCCTCCGCTCCCGCCGGCGTGCCCCCCGGGGCGCTGATCAAGGAATCGAGTGATCAGGCCTTCAAGGCCGATGTCATTGATGCATCGCGCGAACAGCCGGTTCTGGTGGATTTCTGGGCCCCGTGGTGCGGACCGTGCCGCCAGCTGACCCCGACCATTGAAAAAGTGGTCAACGAGAAGGCCGGCGCCATACGCCTGGTCAAGATCAACATCGACGAGCACCCCCAGATCGCCGGCCAGCTCGGCGTGCAGTCGATCCCGGCCGTGTTTGCCTTTGCCGGCGGCCGACCGGTCGACGGGTTCATGGGGGCGCTGCCCGAAAGTGAAGTGCGCCGATTCGCCGACAAGGTGATTGCCGCCGCGCCCCCGGGCCAGCCCGCCGAGGGCTCGATGGAAGCCCAGGTTGCCGAGGCGCTCGCCGCCGCCGATCAGGCCGTCAAGGCGGGGGATCTGGGCCAGGCCGCGCAGATTTATGGCATGGTGCTCCAGCACCAGCCCGACAACACCGCGGCGCTGCTGGGTCTTGCCAGGACCTATCTGGCCGCCGGCGAGCCCGAGCAGGCCCAGGCCATGCTCGACATGGTGCCCGCCACCGAGCGCGAGGGCGAGGCCTATAAGAGCGTTGCCAATTCGCTGCGCCTGCTGGCGGAAGCTGCCGAGCTCAGCGACACCGCCTCGCTTGAAGCCGCGCTCAATGCCGATCCGGACAATCACCAGGCCCGCTACGATCTGGCGCTGGCGCTCAATGCCCAGGGGCAGCGGGTGGAAGCGGCCGAGGCGCTGGTGGCCATTTTCAAGCGCGACCGCACCTGGAATGACGATGGGGCGCGCAAGAAGCTGCTGGAATTTTTCGATGCCTGGGGCCCCAAGGACCCAGCCACCAATCGCGGCCGGCGTTTGTTGTCGGCAGCCCTGTTCTCCTGATTCGGGAGGTCCGAGTGCCCAAGCGTCCCCAGCAACCCGCCGATCTGCCCAAATCGGTGCCGATCTTTCCCCTGTCGGGGGCGCTGTTGTTGCCGTTCTCGCATCGCCCGCTCAATGTGTTCGAGCCGCGCTATATCGAGCTGGTCGACGCCGCCCTGCGCGGCGATCGGCTGATCGGGCTGATTCAGCCCGAAGATACCAGCGAGGAAAGCCCGCGCGGTCGCAGCCCGCTGCAGGCGGTGGGCTGCGTGGGCCGGCTGACCCATTTCGAGGAAAGCGGGGAGGGGCGCTATTTCATCATTCTGGAAGGGGTCACCCGCTTCCGGCTGGTGCATGAGCTCACGGTCATGACGCCCTATCGCCAGGGCGTCATCTCCGCCGATGAATTTGCCACCGATTTCACCCGCAATTACGGGGAAGAGGCGGTCGACCGCGAGGGCGTGGTCAAGATGATGCGCGACTATGCCGAATTTGCCGGCATCGAGCTCAACTGGGACGAGATCAACAGCACCGGCACCGCCGACCTGGTCAATTTCTGCTGCATGGTCAGCCCCTATGGCCCGGCCGAAAAGCAGGTGCTGCTCGAAGCCCCCACCCTGCAGCAGCGCGCCGCCACCCTGATCGCCATGACCGAATATGAAATGGCGCGCGGCGCAGGCGGCGGCAGCGCCCCGCTCAACTGATGCAGACGCCCCCGCCCGACCCGCGCTACGTGCTCGATCCCAAGACGCTGGAAATCCTGGTGTGCCCGCTCACCAAGACCCGGCTGACGCTGTCGGCCGATCGCACCGAGCTGATTTCGGTCGCGGCGCGCCTGGCCTTCCCGATCACCCGGGGCGTGCCGCTGCTCAGCCTCGATGAAGCGCGCAGCGTCGACCTTGACGCCATCCGCCAGCTGCCCGATCTGGATGCGCCGCCCGAGCCCGAGCGCTAGAGCGGCAGCCCGCTGAGCAGCTTGGGCCCGCTATTGCTCACCCCGGACGCGGTGCGAATCAGCGCCGCCTTGACCGGCCCGGTGCGCTCCACCAGCCCCAGCCCGAAATCGCGCAGCGCCCGCACCGGCGCCACATCGTTGGAAAACAGCCGGTTGAGGCTGTCGGTCATTGCCGCCATGCCGGCGGTATCGAGCCGCCGCCAGCGCTGATAGCGCGCCAGTACCGGTTCTCCGCCATGGTCGAGCCCCAGCCGGATGGCATCGACCACCACTTCGGCCAGCGCTGCCACATCCTTGAGCCCCAGATTGAGCCCCTGTCCGGCAATCGGGTGCACCACATGGGCCGCATCCCCGATCAGCGCCAGCCGCTGCCCGACAAACTCGCGGGCAATCTGCAGGCGCAGCGGAAAATTCATCAGCTTGTCTTCCAGCGTCACCGCCCCCAGCGTCGAGCCCATGACATTTTCGATTTCGAGCGCCAGCGCCGCCTGGTCCATGGCCATGAAGCGGGGCACGTCGGCGCTGCGCTCGGTCCACACCAGCGACGAGCGGTTCCCGCTCAGCGGCAGGCTGGCAAACGGCCCCGCCGGGCGGAAATGCTCATAGGCCACGCCCTCATGGGGCAGTTCGTGGGCAATGGTCGCCACCAACCCGCTCTGGCCGTAATCGTGCCCGATCACATCGATGCCGGCCATGCGGCGCAGCGTGGAATTGCCGCCATCGGCCGCCACCGCCAGCGGCGCGCTCAGCACCCGCCCATCGGCAAGCGTCAGGCTGGCTGCCTGGCTGTCCGCGCCAAACGCAGTGATCTCGGCCGGCGCGATGACGCTGATCTTGTCCGTGATGGCATCGAGCAGCGCCTGGGCGCTCACGCTATTGGGCACCATGTGGGCAAAGGCTTCGCCCGGCGCGATCTCGCCATCGAAATTGAGAAAGCAGGGCCGCGACAGATCGCCCGTGCCCGAATCGGTGATGCGCATCGCCCGGATCGGTTCGGCCTCGGCCAGCATGGCCGGCCACACCCCCAGCGCCTCGAACACCCGGCGTACCCCGGCGGCAATGGCGGCGGCGCGGTTGTCGCGCGGCACCGAAAGCGGGCGACGGTCCACCAGCCCCACCTTGATGCCGCGCGCCGATTGCACCAGCGCCAGCGCCAGCGTCATGCCCACCGGCCCGCCACCCACGATCAGCACATCAAAGCGCTCACTCGACACTGCATCAGACATGGACGGCTCCTTTGGCTTCTATCTGGCGCGCCGGGGCCGACAGCACAAGTGTTTTGCCCTCGCTCCCGGCCGCGAGGGCTGCTGAAAACTTGGGCAGCACCGGCGCCGCCTGCCTCTAAAATGTGCGTTTTGCGTGCGGCCGCGCCCAGCTCATCCCGCCGCCATTTTCCAACACCCTGAAAACACGGCAAAAAATCGGCCCGCCCGCACTTGGCACGGCGCTTGAGTGTGTCTGCTCATTCCGATCAACCGCGCCCCCGGTGGAGGCAAGCCGCTCAAGAAACTGCCCAAGCCGTGCGCGCGATGATCAACCCTGCCGCCTTTCGGAGTCATTGAGATGAAAACGTCAAAGATTTGGGGAGGTGTCGTGCTGGCCTCCCTGTTGCTGGTGCTGCCGGCATTGGCCCAGGATGCCGTGCCGGCGGAGCTCGCCCCCGACGCCGTCACGGCCATCGATAGTGGCGATACCGCCTGGCTCCTGGTGTCGACCCTGCTGGTGATCCTGATGACCATTCCGGGGGTGGCGCTGTTTTATGGCGGCCTGGTGCGCGCCAAGAACATCCTCTCCGTGCTCACCCAGGTGTTCGGCGCCTTTGCCATGATCGCGCTGCTATGGGTGGCCTATGGCTATTCGCTGGCGTTTTCCGGGGGCGGGGAGGGGGGCCTGGCGCCCTATATCGGGGGGCTGTCCAATCTGTTCCTCGCCCAGATCACCCCCGATTCGGTCTCCGGCACGGTGCCCGAACTGGTGTTTGTGGTGTTCCAGCTCACCTTTGCCTGCATCACCGCGACGCTGGTGGTGGGGGGCATTGCCGAGCGCATGAAGTTTGGCGGCGATCATGACCTTCCTCGCCATCTGGTTCACCTTCTCCTATCTGCCCATCGCCCACATGGTGTGGTCGGGCAGCGGGTTGTTCTTCACCATGGGCGCGCTCGATTTTGCCGGCGGCACCGTGGTGCATATCAATTCGGGTATCGCTGCGCTGGTTGCCGCCATCGTGCTGGGCCCGCGCCTGGGCTATCTCAAGGAGCCGCTGGCCCCGCACAATCTGGTGTTCACCTATATCGGCGCCTGCCTCCTCTGGGTGGGCTGGTTCGGCTTCAATGCCGGCTCGGCCCTGAGCGCCAATGGCGTGGCCGCCCAGGCGTTCCTTAATACCATCACCGCTCCGGCTGCCGCCGGTATCGCCTGGGCCCTGGGCGAGCGGATTACCCGCGGCCACGCTTCCTCGCTGGGCTTCGTGTCGGGCGCCGTGGCGGGACTCGTCGCCATCACCCCGGCGGCGGGCTTTGCCGGCACGCTCGGCTCGGTCGTGCTGGGGGCCATTGCCGGCATTGTGTGCCTGTGGGCGTCGTCACCCTCAAGCCGCGCCTCAAATATGACGACAGCCTCGATGTCTTTGGCATTCACGGCGTCGGCGGCATTGTCGGGGCCATCGGCACCGCCATCGTCGCCGCCCCGGCGCTCGGCGGTCTGGGGGCCGAGGGCTATGACATGGGCGCCCAGTTCGTCACCCAGTTCCTCGCCGTGGGCACGGCCGTCATCTGGTCGGGCGTCGTGGCGCTGGTTGCCATGCTGATCGTCAAGGCGCTGTTTGGCGGCGCGCGGCTGTCCGAATCGGGCGAGATCGACGGCCTCGACATCACCATCCACGGCGAACGCGCCTACGGCTGATCACGCCAACCCGGTGGCGTCGGCCACCGGGTTTTTTCCCGCCCACGCGGCGCTCGTGCCCGGCGTTTTTTGCCGATCACGTTTTGTCCAGCGGCCGATGGTTAGCTTTGGGTTAACCCCGGACCCCTAGCATACGGGCAACTTGGCACTCACTCATGGGGCCGTTACGAGATTGTCCATGTCCAGCCATAATTCGCCCGTGCTTGATGAGATCCGCTCCGTGCCCCAGCGGGGGCGCAGCGCCAAACCCACCATCCCCACAGCACCGCCCCCGCTCTCCCTTGCCATCCGGATTCCGGTGCGGGTGGCGGGGCTGATCATGCTGGGCGTGGTGGCGATCTGCCTTTTGGCGCTGGCCTCCTGGTCGGTCGATGACCCGAGCTTCTCCTACGCCACCGAAAAAGCCGCCGCCAACTGGCTGGGCTTTCCGGGTGCCGCCATTGCCGACACGCTGTTCCAGGTGCTGGGGCTGGCGGCGCTGGTGCTGCTGGTGCCGGTGGCGCTGTGGGGCTGGGCCTTTGCCCGCCGCCACATGCCCACCCATATGGGGCTGCGCGTGCTCGGCTGGATCGGCGCGACCATATTGGGCGCTGGCGTCTTGTCGTTTTTTGCCATGCCCGAAAGCTGGCCGCTGCCCACCGGGCTCGGTGGCCTTGTGGGGCAGGGCTTTTCCATGCTGGCCGTCATGATCACCGGCGAGCAGCCGCAATCGATCACCGCCGTGCTGTTTGCCCTGCTGCTGGCCATTCCGGCGCTGGCCCTGTTCTGGATCGCCATGGGCCTGGGCACCGCCATGCCCACCAAGCCGACGCCCGCCAGCCGCAAGCGCGCCGGCGCTGCCGATGCCGCCGAGCGTGACGAGCCCGAAACCAACCCCATCGTCGATGTTGCCCTGGGCGCCATGGTGCATGTGGGCTATTCGCTGCGCACCGCCTTCCGCCGCGCCCGCGAGAACCACGCCGAAAAGCGCGCCGCCGATGCGGCCCCCTGGCGCGACGACGAGGTCGAGCCCTCGATGGATGGCCGCGCCCCGGTGATCGAGCGGCGCGAACCATCGCTCGCCGCCGCCCCGGCCCCGACGCGCCGCATCCACGCGCCGATGGAGCCCGGCTTTGCCCCCGATCCCGCGCCCGCGCCGGTTTCGGCCCGCATCAATGCCCGTCCCGCCTATGACGAGACCGAGATCGACTACCCCGAGGACATCGAGGACGACGACGATCTCCCCTTCGTGCCCGACATGCCCGCCCCCGCTGTGGTCAATCACCGCCAGCAGGGCGATTCGCGCTTCCATCCCGCCGATGTGACCCGCCCGCGCGTCACCGCCCCGGCCCCGCGTCCGGTCCAGGGCCAGCGCATGGTGCGCGAAGCCCAGGGCTCGCTGCTCGATGAGCCGCGCGGCTTCGAGCTGCCCGAGCTGATCCCTGCTCGCCGAGCCGCGCCACAAGGGCCCCTCGCCCGAGCACGCGCCCGAGCGGCTGGAAGAAATGGCGCGCCAGCTCGAAGGCGTGCTCGAGGATTTCGGCGTCAAGGGCGACATCATCAATGTCCGTCCCGGCCCGGTAGTCACCCTGTTCGAACTGGAACCGGCCCCCGGCATCAAGTCGAGCCGCGTGATTTCGCTGGCCGATGATATTGCCCGCTCGATGAGCGCCATTTCGGCCCGCGTCGCCGTGGTGCCGGGGCGCAATGCCATCGGCATCGAGCTGCCCAACCACACCCGCGAAACCGTCTATTTCCGCGAAATGCTGGCCATCGTCCGATTTCGAGAAGATGAAGGGCAAGCTGCCCATCTGCCTGGGCAAGACCATTGGCGGCGAGCCGGTGATCGCGGATCTGGCGCGCATGCCGCACCTGCTGATCGCCGGCACCACCGGCTCGGGCAAGTCGGTGGGTATCAACACCTTCATCCTGTCGCTGCTCTACCAGATGACGCCCGCAGCAGTGCCGCATGATCATGATCGATCCCAAGATGCTCGAACTGTCAGCATCTATGACGGCATCCCGCATCTGCTCACCCCCGTCGTCACCGATCCGCACAAGGCGGTGGTGGCGCTCAAATGGGCGGTGCGCGAGATGGAAGACCGCTATCGCAAGATGAGCAAGATCGGTGTGCGCAACATCGACGGCTTCAACCAGCGCGTCTCCGAGGCCAATGCCCAGGGCAAGACCATCACCCGCACGGTGCAGACCGGGTTTGACCGCGAAACCGGCGAGGCGATCTTTGAGAGCGAAGAGTTCAACCTCGAAGTGCTGCCCTATATCGTGGTCATCGTCGACGAAATGGCCGATCTGATGATGGTCGCCGGCAAGGACATTGAAGGGGCCATCCAGCGCCTCGCCCAGATGGCCCGCGCCGCCGGCATCCACATCATCACCGCCACCCAGCGCCCCTCGGTCGACGTCATCACCGGTACCATCAAGGCCAACTTCCCCACCCGTATCTCGTTCATGGTCACCTCCAAGATCGACTCGCGCACCATTCTGGGCGAGCAGGGCGCCGAGCAGCTGCTGGGCAATGGCGACATGCTCTACATGGCCAGCGGCGGCCGCACCAAGCGCCTGCACGGCCCGTTCGTTTCCGACGCCGAAGTCGAAGCGGTGGTGGCTCACCTCAAGGCCCAGGGCTCGCCGGACTATCTCGATTCGATCACCGCCGAAGACGATGAAGGGGCCGAGTTCGGCGCCGACAGCAGCGGTGGCGACAGCTATGCCGGTTCGGGCGACGAGCTCTACGACAAGGCCGTCCAGATCGTGCTCACCGACAAGAAGGCCTCGACCTCCTATGTGCAGCGGCGCCTCGCCATTGGCTACAACAAGGCTGCAACCCTGATCGAGCGCATGGAGCGCGAGGGCGTCATCAGCCCGGCCAACCATGCCGGTCGCCGCGAAATCCTCGTCGGCAACAACGCCGACGGCTATTGATCGCCGGCCGCCGCATCTGACCAAAGGGCCCCGCTCCGGCGGGGCTTTTTGTTCGTCGTGGCCACAAGAGCCGGCAAGGCCCGGGGGAACCTTCCAGCTGTTGCCGCAATTTGTTTCTACGCTAGTTTGCCAACAACGCCCGCCCAGAGGACTACCCTCCATGATTCGTCGCCATGTTCTGCTTCTCGGTTTGTCGACCGCCCTTGCCATGAGCGTTCCCGCGCTCGCCCTGGACCGCGCGCTGACGCCCGAAGAGCAGCAGCTGATTGCCGAGATCGGCGCGCATAATTCGGCGATCCGCACCATGGCCGGCCGGTTCCTGCAGATCGACACCAATGGCGGGCGCAGCGAGGGCACGTTCTTCCTCGAGCGCCCCAACAAGGTGGCGTTCCGCTATGCCCCGCCCAGCCGCGAGGAAATCGTTTCGATCGGCAAGGGGTTTTACGTGCTCAACCGCAAGGACGAGACCTATTACGCCTATCCGCAGGACACCATTCCGCTGCGGCAGTTCCTCGGCGACCAGATCGATCTGCTCGCCGCCAATGTGATCAACGTCACCACCACCGATGGCTATATCTCGATCACCGTGATCGACGAGACCGTCGCCGGCACGGTACAGGTGTCGCTGATCTTTGATACCGCCACCAAGGAGCTGGCGCAGTGGAGCCTGGTCGAGCCCAGCGGGGCCGAGCTGACCTTCTCACTGTATGATGTGGAAAAGGACGTGCGCATTCCGCCCGCCTTCTTCTCCATTCCGGCGACCTACAAGGCCGTCCAGCAGTAACTCAGCGGCCCATGACCAGCAGGGCGATCAGCCCTGCGCCGCCCACCACGATGCGCCACCAGGCGAAGGGCGCGAAGCCGTGCTTGCTGACAAAGTCGAGCAGATAGCGCACCACCAGCGTTCCCACCACGAACGAGGCGGCAAAGCCGATGGCGATATTGAGCCCCAGGCTCATGTCGATCAGGTCGCGGCTCTTGTAGAGATCATAGCCAAAGGCGCCCACCATGATGGGCAGCGCGATGAAAAAGGTGAATTCGGCGGCGCTGCGCTTGGTTGCGCCAAACAGCATCGCCCCCACCACGGTCGAGCCCGAGCGCGACACGCCGGGGATCAGGCTGAGCATCTGGAACAGCCCGATGATCAGCGCCAGATGCCAGGGAAACTGGTAGATCTCGTCATATTTTTCCTGCTTGGGCATGCGGTCCACCCACAGCAGCACGAAGCCCCCCAGCAGTAGGGAGATGCAGATGGTCATCGGCGATTCATAGAGCACCTGCTGGATGTATTCGCGAAACAGCACCCCCGCCAGCACGGCCGGCAGGCTCGCCAGCAGCACCGCGGCGGCAAAGTGCCAGGCATAGGCCTTGCCGGCCAGCGCATCGCGGATCAGCAGCCCCAGCTTGGCGAAGTACACGGTCACCACCGCCAGGATCGCACCGAGCTGGATCAGCACGATAAAGGCCGCCGGCTGCGACAATCCGAAGAAATGTCCGGCCAGCAACAGGTGCCCGGTCGAACTGACCGGTAGGAATTCGGTAAGCCCTTCGAGCACTCCCAGTACCAGCGGCACAAAAAGACCTTGATCGCCGTTCATTTGATCTCCTAATTCAATCTGATGCGCCGTGACCCAAGACCCGAGCCTTACCGCTGTTCTCAATCAGCGCCAAGCTTTCCCCTCGACCGGCCGTAACCAGAGACGAGTGTCCATGCCCAGCCTGCTCCACCATCCCCTCGACCCATCCTCGCGCCTTGTACGCCTGATGTGTGCCGAATACGGCGTTCCGCTGGATATGGAGGAAATCAAGCCCTGGCTGCGCACGCCCGAGCTGCTCGAAATCAATCCGGCCGCGACCTTGCCGATCATGATCGATGACAATGATCGCCCAATTGTGGGGCTTCTGGCCAATATCCACACCATTGAGGATTTATACACACCCGCGATCGTCAGCGGGCTGGTGCCCCCCGATCCGGGCGCGCGCGCCGAGATGTGGCGGCTGTTCGAATGGGTTGCGGGCAAGCTCAACGACGAAGTGACCCGCTACGTGCTCGAGGAAAAGATCGTCAAGCGCGACCAGCGCGGCGCCACCCCCGATCCGGCGGTGCTGCGGGTGGCCAAGGCGAACCTCAATGAGCACATGCTCTATTTCAACTGGCTGTTTGCCACCCGCTCGTGGCTGGCCGGCGACCAGCTGACGCTGGCCGATTTCGCGCTCGCCGCCCATCTGTCGACGCTCGACTATCTGGGCGACATGGATTGGGGCAAGGCGGGGGAAACCCGCGACTGGTATTCGCGCATCAAGTCGCGCCCGGCCTTCCGCACCCTGCTCAACGACCGCGTCGTCTCCCTGCCGCCCCAACGCGGCTATGCGGACCTGGATTTTTGACCGGACAGCAAAAACTCGTTGCCGAACTCAAGGCCCGGGCCAAGGCGCTGGGATTTGACAGTTTCGGCATTACCCGCGCCGATGCCCGCCCCGACCTGCCCGAAAAACTGGCTGCCGCCATTGCCGCCGGCTACCACGCCGACATGGAATGGATGGCCGACACCGTCGAGCGGCGCGGCAGCCCGCAGGCGATGTGGCCCGAGGCGCGCTCGATCATCGTCTTGGGCATGAATTACGGCCCCGCCAGCGATCCGCTGGCGCTTTTGGGCGAGCCGGGGCTGGGCGCCATCTCGGTCTATGCCCGCAATCGCGATTATCACGACATCATCAAGGGCAAGCTCAAGGATCTGGCGGGGCTGCTGGTGCGGCGCTCGGGCGAAGCGGTCAAGGTGTTCGTCGATA
The DNA here is from genome assembly GCA_963699295.1 of uncultured Alphaproteobacteria bacterium. Taxonomy (GTDB): domain Bacteria; phylum Pseudomonadota; class Alphaproteobacteria; order Rhizobiales; family Devosiaceae; genus Devosia. The sequence goes on along the minus strand of OY969432.1, from coordinate 2,667,648 downwards.
CCGCCCCGCTGATGGAAAAGCCGCTGGCGCAGGCGGCGGGCCTTGGCTGGCAGGGCAAGCATTCGGTGGTCGTCAGCCGTGAATTTGGCTCCTGGCTGTTTTTGGGCGCCATCCTCACCGCGGCCGAGCTGCCCATCGATGCGCCCCAGCCTGAAAGTTGCGGCTCCTGCACGCGGTGCCTTGATATCTGTCCCACCAAGGCCTTTCCCGCCCCGTTCCAGCTCGATTCGCGCCGCTGCCTTGCCTATCTCACGGTCGAGCACAAAGCCCCGATCCCGCATGAATTCCGCGTCCCCATGGGCAACCGCATCTATGGGTGCGACGATTGCCTGGCGGTGTGCCCGTGGAACAAGTTTGCCTCGGTCAGCCGCGAGGCCCGGCTGCAATCGCGCCCCGATCTGGAGCGCCCGGCGCTGGCCGAGCTGGTGCAGCTCGATGATGCCGCGTTCCGAAACCTGTTTGCGGGCTCCCCGATCAAGCGCATCGGCCATGCGCGCTTCCTGCGCAATGTGCTGATCGCCATCGGCAATTCGGCCGATCCGGGGCTGGTGCCGCTGGTCGAGGCGCGGCTTGGCGCCGATGATCCGCTGGTGCGCGGCGCCGCCATCTGGGCGCTGCGGCGGCTGGATCCGCAACGGGCCGATGCGCTCAGCCTTGCCTATCTCGCCCGCGAAAGCGATAGCGTGGTGCGCAGCGAATGGACGATGGAGCTGGCATGAATTTGTTTTGTTTTGGTCTGGGCTATTCGGCGCTGGCAAGCCTTGCCGCGCTGCGCGAGCAAATGCCCCAAATCCGCCTCTCCGGCACGGTCCGCACGCAGGAAAAGGCTGAGCATTTGCGCGCCCAAGGCATCAACGCCCATCTCTTCGATGACCCGTCTCCTGCCCTTCACGCCGATCTTGCCGCTGCCACCCACGTGCTGGTTTCGATCGCCCCCGACGAAGCCGGGGACCCGGTGCTGCTGCACCACGCGGCAACGCTCGATGCCGCCCGCGACCTGCAATGGCTGGGCTATTATTCCACCGTCGGCGTCTATGGCGATTTCGACGGCGCCTGGATCGATGAAACCGCCCCGCTAACGCCGCGCAATGCCCGCTCGCGGTGGCGCGTGGAGGCCGAACAGAGCTGGCGCGATTATGCCGAGGCCCGCGCCCTGCCGCTCGCCATCCTGCGCCTTGCCGGCATTTACGGCCCCGGCCGCTCGCCGCTGACCAAGCTGCTTGATGGCACCGCCCACCGCATCGTCAAGCCGGGCCAGGTGTTCAACCGCATCCACGTCGCCGATATTGCCCAGGCCACCGCCCTTGCCGCTCTCCAGCGCCTCGACGGCACCTACAATGTCAGCGACGACGAACCCGCCCCGCCCCAGGATGTGGTCACCTATGCCGCGACCCTCTTGGGTGTAACCCCGCCCCCCGAAATCCCCTATGCCAGCGCCGACATGACCCCCATGGCGCGCAGCTTTTACGCCGACAACAAGCGCATCTCCAACGCCGCCCTCAAGCAGGCGCTGGGGCTGACGCTGCTCTATCCAACCTATCGCGAAGGCCTCGCCAGCCTCAGCGAGCCCCGCCCATGATCGTCCAGCCCGCCAGATCCGCCCCCCAGCCGATCCTGCTCGAAGGGCGCTATGTGCGCCTCGAGCCGATCAACCGCAATCACGCCGCCGGGCTGCTGGCCGCGTCGCTGGGGGAGGGCGTGCCCGAGCGCTATCGCTGGCTGTTCGAGCATGCGCCCACGTCCCTTGCGGAGGTCGAGCAGTGGATCGACCGGGTCAATGCCGGCCCCGATCGCTATGTGGCGGTGGTCGATCGCGCCACCGGCCGCGTCACCGGCCGCCAGGGCTGGCTGCGCATTTTTCCCGAACACGCCTCCATCGAGATCGGCGGCATCTATTGGGGCCTCGCCATGGCCCGCTCGCGGCTGGCCACCGAGGCGCTGTATCTGTTCGCCCGGCACGCCTTTGACGAGCTGGGCTATCGGCGCTTCGAGTGGAAATGCAACGATCGCAACGCCCCCTCCAAGGCCGCCGCCCGGCGCTTTGGCTTCAGCTATGAGGGCCTCTTCCGCCAGGATCGGATCGTCAAGGGCGAAAGCCGCGACACCGCCTGGTACTCCATCATCGATGGCGAATGGCCGGCCCTGCGCGCCGAATATGAGCGGTGGCTGAGCCCGGACAATTTCGATGCCAATGGGCAGCAAAAATCCCGGCTCGCCACCGCCCGCGTTTAAGCCTGCGCCAGCTGCAGCACGGCGGCCCGCAGCTGCGCCAGATCCTGGTCGCGGCTCAGGCGGTGGTCGCCATCGGGGATCAGCGTCAGCGTCACCGGGTCATGCAGCAAATGGGTCACCAGCTTGATCGCATGGGCCTGCGGCACGTCCACGTCCTGGCCCCCCTGCAGGATGATCACCGGGCAGCCGGTCTCGATCACCCCGCCAAACAGCGTGTGGTTCTCCCCGTCATCGATCAGCGCCTTGGTGATGCGATAGGGAATATCCGAATAGGCGCTGGGCTGCTCGACATGGCCCTTGGCCGCCAGCGCGGCGCGCTCCTTGGCGCTGAACCCGGGCAGCATCAGCTCGCTGGTCATGTCGGCCGCCGGGGCGATCAGCACCATGCCCTGGGCCCGCGCTTCGCCGCGCCGCAGCAGTGCCCGCGCCAGCAGCAGCGCCAGCCACCCGCCCATGGACGAGCCGACGATGATCTGCGGCCCGGTGGTCAGCGCAAACACCGCCTCGGCCTCCTCGAGCCAGCGGCTGATCGTGCCCTGGTCGAAATCGCCGCCCGAAATCCCGTGCCCGGAATAGTCGAACCGGGTCACCGCCAGCCCCTGCTCGGCCCCCAGCGCATCGAGCGCCATGGCCTTGCTGCCCGCCATATCCGAGCGATAACCCCCCAGCCAGAAAATCCCCGGCGCCACGCCATGGCGCTGTTCCACGGCGATCTCGCGCACGGCGGCGTCGGCGCCAACGGGAATTCGAAAACTGATGCTCTCAGACATGGTATTTGGACCTGCGAAAAGGGGAGAAATGCGCTACAGTGGCAAAGAATTCCGAAACGGGTGTCGCTATGGCGCAACGCGCCGACTTTCTGGACGTTTGCCAGTTGACTTATCGTGCCGGTAACATGATTTTATGGCGATTTCACCCGTCGCCTTAATGACATAAAGGAACGTTTGCCATTCGTCGTCCCATGAGACCAGTCGCGCCCCAAAAAGATGGGCCGCCCTCTAATGAAGATATCACCAGCGCTGATGTCCAGCTGATCGACGCTGAAGGCGAGAACCGCGGTATCGTCAATACCCGCGAAGCGCTCGCAGAAGCCCAGGAACAGGGGCTCGACCTTGTCCTGATCTCTCCCAATGCTAATCCGCCGGTCGCCAAGATGCTTGACCTTGGGCGGTTCAAATACGCTGCGCAGAAAAAAGCTGCCGAGACGCGCAAGAAGCAGAAGGTGATCGAGGTCAAGGAAGTCCAGATGCGTCCGAATATCGACACGCACGACTACGAGACCAAGATGAAGGCCGTCCAGCGTTTCATCAAGGAAGGCGACCGCGTCAAGGTGACGATGCGTTTCCGTGGCCGCGAAATGGCGCACCAGGACATCGGCATGCAGCTGCTGCACAAGGTCCGCCAGGAAACCGAACTGATCGCCAAGGTCGAAAGCCAGCCGCGCTCCGAAGGCCGCCAGATGGTCATGGTCCTCGCGCCCAAGTGACCGCCGCACACTGACTGAATGCCCAAGGGCAGGTCCACGGACCTGCCCTTTTTTGTTTGTCCGGGGGAGGGCGTGCGGAGGCTGGGTGCGAGCGCCACTCATTATTCCACCGGGTCGCCCCAGCGAATGCGGGGAGGTGGATTCTCGTTCGAAGTGCAACAGGTGCTCGCAGAAGGCCTCGGCTGGGGTTTTCCAGTCAAGGCATTTTCGGGGCGTGTTGTTGTAGGTGGCGATGAGGGTCTGGAAGTGGGCGGCGTCGAGCTGGTCGAGATCGGTCTGGCGCGGCAGGAAACGGCGCATGCGGCCGATGGCGTTCTCGATGCCGCCTTTCTGCCAGGGCGCGTGGGGATCACAAAAATAGGTAGCAATCCCCAGCGGCGCCAGTTCGTAGTGCCGGGCGAACTCGGTGCCGTTATCGAAGGTCATGGTCTGGCGCAGCTCCGGCGGCAGCGTCCCCAGGGCGGCGCCGATGGCGCGGGCGACAGGCGCGGCCTGCTTGCTGGGCAGCGGGCTGCCGATCAGGGCGCGGCTCATCCGCTCGTGCAGCATCAAGATGGTCTGGCCATATTTGGAAAAGGCCATCAGATCGGCTTCCCAATGGCCCGGGACCAGACGATCGGCCACTGCCGCGGGGCGTTCGCTCAGCGGCACCCGGTGCGCCATCAGCCGGGCCGCACTGCCCCCGCGCTGGCCGCGCCGGCCGCGTTTGGATTTGGCGCGCGGCAGATAATGGCGCCAGCTATAATCCTTGTGCCGCCGGATTTGGGCGTAGATGAAGCGATATATGCTCTCGGTCCCGATGCTGGCCTGGCCAAACTCGCTGGCGCGTCCGGCAATCTGTTCGGGTGACCAGCCCGCCTTGAGCTGGCCCAGCACCCGATCCCGCAAGCGCGCATCGCGCTCCAGCCTGCTGCCGCTCCAGCGCCGGGCCCGCGCCTGCTGCTGGGCATAGAGGGGCTGATAGCCCCGCTGGGCGCCATTGCGCTTCAGCTCTCGAGCCACCGACGATGGCGCGCGATCCAGACTTGCAGCGATTTGCCGGATCGAGCGCCCTTCGCCCGATAAGCGGGCAATCTCAACCCGTTCCTCAATACTGAGCTGTCGATATCTCTGTCCCATGACAACACCCTAGCAAGGTGTTGCACTTCGTTTGAGAACTCAGGGAACCTCCGTTATGCACCCCACGCCCGGCGTTGGCCCCGAGCCCGGTTGCGCACCCTGGCCCAAACGGCAAAAAAACAGAGGTTCCCGCTTGCGCGGGAATGACCTCGTGGAGGCGGCAGCACCCTCAATCCCTCCCACCGTCATTGCCGGGCCCGTCCCGACCATCCATCACACCGGCCATCCATCGCCCCTCTAGCATGGACCCACCAACCCCCACCGGGTCATTCCCGCGCAAGCGGGAACCTCCGTTCGCAACCACGCACCGGCGTTGGCCTTGAGCCCGGCGCCGCCCCCCACCGGGTCATTCCCGCGAAAGCGGGAACCTCCGTTGCCCACCCCACTCACCGGCGTTGGCCCCGAGCCCGGCTGGCCACCCCGGCCCAAACGGCAAGAAAACAGAGGTTCCCGCTTGCGCGGGAATGACATCGTGGGGCAGCCCCCTGACCCAAGCCCTCCACCGTCATTGCCGGTCCTGTCCCGGCAATCCATCGCCTCGCAAGCATGGACCCACCGACCCAGTGGGGAGGGCGAGGCTAGTTCCGTGACGACACGTCCTTGTCATAGGGAATCGCCGGCTGCGCGCCCGGGTTCAGGCACGCCAGGCTCGCTGCCGTCGCCGCCCGGCGCATCGCCGCTTCGAGGTCCAGCCCCGCATCGAGCCCCGCCGCCAGATAGCCGCAGAAGGTGTCCCCGGCGCCCACCGTGTCCACCGGCTTGACCTTGAGCGCGGGCACCGAGATCGCCTTGCCCTCGGCCGTCACCGCCCGCGCGCCGTCACCGCCCAGGGTCACGATCACGGTCTGGCCATGCGTGCCGGCCCAGTCGGCCATGGCCGCATCCAGCTCGTCGATGCCGCGTCCGGTCAGCAGGGCAAATTCGGTTTCGTTGGCGATCAGGATCGCCGCCTTGGGCGCCACCGCGCGCGTGCTCTCGAGGAAGGGGGCGGTATTGAGGATCGATACGATCCCCTGGGCCCGGGCCAGCTCCAGCGCCCGTTCGGTCGCCGCCTGGGGAATTTCCTGCTGCACCAGCAACACGCCGCCATGCACCCCGGCCAGCGCCGCATCGGCATCGGCAGCCGTCATCGTGCCATTGGCGCCGGGCAGCACGGCAATCACGTTCTCGCCGGCGGTATCGACAAAGATCATGGCAATACCGGTGGCGCCATCCACCACCTTGAGCGCGCCAAGGTCGACGCCATCGGCCTTGAGCAGTTCGAGCGCCAGCCCTGCAAAGGCATCGCGGCCCACCGCCGACACATGGCGCACCTGCGCGCCGGCGCGGCGGGCCGCCAGCGCCTGGTTGGCGCCCTTGCCCCCGGCCGCCATCGAGAAGGTGCCACCGGCCACGGTTTCACCCGGCTTGGGCAAACGGGACACGGTGCCAACCTGATCCAGATTGGTTGAACCGAAGACAGTAATCATGGCGGGCTCCCCAGCGCGAAATTATGCGGCCGCTTTTAGCACGGTATTGTAATTGCGCGAGGTCCACAGCTGCCTTTGCCCAAAATGCTTCCACACCTGGTCCATGCCCGCGCCAAAGCGGCCATTGGGCATGCGGTGGGCGACGATGAAGATCTCGCTGTCGGTCACGTGCACCACCTCGAAATCCCCTTCGACGGCGCAGGGCAGGGGGAGGGTATGCGCCACCGGTTCGGCGAGAAACGTCACATGCAGCTTGGTGTCACCATCCTCGCGCCGCCCGCCGAACGGATCGCTATCCACCAGCGCCCGCAACGCCTGCTGGGTGCGCAGCACGGTGCCCACGGCAAAGCCGAACCGGGCCTCCAGCGCCGCTTCGATGCTGGCCTGGCTGACCTTGGCGGAGGGCGCGTCAAACAGCACATTGCCGCTCGCCAGCAGCGTCTTCACGTTCTCGAACCCCATCTCCGCAAAGGCCTGCTGCAGCTCGGCGCTCTTGATGGTGCGCTGCCCCAGATTGACCCCGCGCAACAGCGCCAGATAGCGCGTCACGGCCTGGCCTGCTGGGGATAGATGGTTTGCCCGCGCGCCAGCATTTCGACAAAGCTCACGATCTTTTTCTCCCGGGCCGCGACGGTCTTGAGATTGCCCAGCCGGAACGCCATGGCAAACTGGTTTTGCCGGCTCAGCGTGCGGTAGGTCGCCAGCGCCTGCGGATTGGCCTCGATCGCCGCCAGGAGGTCCGGCGGGGTTTGCATGGTGCTGCCCGAGGCATAGGCGCGCTCCCAGCGCCCGTCCGCCTTGGCCGCCTCCACCTGGCGCATTCCGGGCTCGGTCATCTGGCCCGCCGCGATCAGCCGCTCCACATTGTCGCGATTGACCTGGCTCCAGATGCTTTTGGGTCGGCGCGGCGTATAGCGCTGCACGAAGGAGCGCTCGTCCCAGCTCTTCCTGATGGCATCGATCCACCCCCAGCACAGGCACACATCGATCGCCTCCTTGGGCGTGATCGAGGGCTCACCGCTGTTCTTCTTGAAGATGCGGATCCACACTTCGGGGGCGCTGTCATGGTGGGCGCCCAGCCAGGCTTCAAAATCGGCCTGGCTGGCAAAGCTCCTGAGGTGGGCGAGGTTGACCTCGACTGGCGCCATCAGCTCTCCTGGAGGGCCGCCTTGGCCACCACCCGCGCGAGTAGCGGATCGATGACATCGGGGGCCGGCAATTGCAGGCCAAAGCTAGTGGTGAGCACCTCGCGCAGCGCCTCGACACTCTCGAGCTGGCGGATGATGCTGGGCTGGCCCGCCTCATGCACCGAAAACCGCGTGTCGCGCAGCGCCAGCCGCTTGCCCGGGGGCGACAGCGCCACCCGCAATTCCTGGCGGAACCCCGATTGCGGATCGCCGGCGAGATAGAGGTTGGATTCGGTGAAATCCTCGGGCTGGCGCGCCTCGGTGGTAAAGGCGTAGAGCACCTTCCAGGCCTCCTCGATCCGCGCTTCCAGCCGCCATTCGGGTTGCCCGCCCACAAGGCGGAACATCTCGTGCGGGGTGGTCTGCTCGACATCGGTCTTGAGCTTGAGCGGGGCGGTCAGCGACAGCCCGCCAAAGCCGACATCGGCAATATAGGTCGCCCCGCCGATCTCCACGGCCAGCAGCATGTGGTGCTTTTGCGTGGTCTCGGGATCGGACCACAGCACCCGCGCCGCCAGCGCCCGCACATTGAAATCGAGCTCGCGCAACACCGCCATCAGCAGCAGATTGTGCTCGTAGCAATAGCCCCCGCGCTTCTCCTGCAGCAGCTTTTTGGAGATGCTGTCCAGCTCCAGCCTGACCGGCAGCCCCAGCAGCGGATTGAGATTTTCAAACGGGATCACTGCCGGGTGCAGCGCGTGAATGGCTTCCAATGTCGCTAAGGTCGGAGCGATTGAACCGGCAAAACCGATTCGGTCGAAATAGGCTTTGAGATTGACCTTTTGGCTCATTCGCCACCCTTATCGCTGTTGTCGTTCAGCGCACAATATGGGCCATCTCGACCGCGGTGTCACCGTGGCGGCAAGCGATTGATGGGCTCGATCAGGCCCGGCGCACCCGGATCACCACGTCGACATGGCTCACCTTCATGCCCTTGGGGGCATCGGGCAGCGAGGCAAATTCCACCGACGAGGCGGGAATGTCGATCATGCGCTCTTCGTCTTCGACGTAGAAATGGTGGTGGTCGGAGGTGTCGGTATCGAAATAGGAGCGCGAGGCATCCACCGCCACTTCGCGCAGCAGCCCCGCTTCATGGAACTGGTGCAGCGTGTTGTAGATGGTGGCCAGCGACACATTGACCTGTGCCTGGGCGGCTTCCCCCTGCAATTGTTCGGCGCTGACGTGGCGATGCGGGCCGTCAAACAGCAATTCGGCCAGCGCGACCCGCTGCCGCGTCGGGCGCAGCCCGGCCATCCGCAACACTGCGGTAAGGCAAGGTTTGCGCGAGGGGAGCGTGCGAGCGGTCTGCATGCGATCGTCCATTGGGTCCTTAGCTCATCAAAAGGGCCGGAAATACTGGTTTCCTTATAGCCATGGGCAAACCGTGTTACAAGTCGGCTGGCCCCGCGGGCGGGTGTCCACCCCGTTTGGCCCGGGCAGGCTCACTTGACCCTCCCGGCCCACCCCTATACGAGACCAGACATTATATAAGCTGAGGAATAGCGATGTCCGAGCGGCAGCACGCATTTGGTTACGAAGAGCTTCTGGCGCACGGCCGGGGCGAATTGCCCGGCCAGGGCGATGCCCGCCTGCCCGCTCCCCCGATGCTGATGTTTGACCGCATCACCCAGATCGACGAGACCGGTGGCGCCTATGGCAAGGGCCAGGTGCGCGCCGAACTCGACGTGAACCCGGACCTGTGGTTCTTCCAGTGCCATTTCATCGGCGACCCGGTGATGCCCGGCTGCCTTGGCCTCGACGCCATCTGGCAGATGACCGGCTTTTATCTCAGCTGGATCGGCCAGCCCGGCCGCGGCCGGGCCCTCGGCGGGGAAATCAAGTTCACCGGCCAGGTGACCAATGACGTCAAGCTGGTCGAATACGGCATCGACCTCAAGCGGGTGATGAAGGGGCGGTTGACGCTCGGCATCGCCGATGGCTGGGTCAAGGCCGACGGCAAGGTGATCTACGAAGCCAGCAATCTGCGCGTTGGCCTGTTTACCCAGAGCCAGCTCGAGGAACAGAAAAACGCCTGACGGGTTGCCGTCATATCAAGTAGAATTTACGAGTGTTGCCGATTCAGGGCACCTATAGTTGCGACGAAGCGAGGCCAGTATGAGACGAGTTGTCGTCACCGGAATGGGTATCATTTCCTCGATAGGCAATTCGCTGGACGAGGTAACCGAGAGCCTGCGCACTGCCAGATCGGGCATTGTGTTTGCGCAGGACTACGCCGATCTGGGCTTCCGCAGCCAGGTCAAGGGCGATCCGCTGCTCGATCCGTTCGAGATCCTGGATCGCCGCGTCACCCGTTTCATGGGCAAGGGCGCTGCCTGGAACTACCTGGCCATGCAGCAGGCGATTGCCGATGCGGGGCTGGAAGCCAGCGACATTTCCAATCCGCGCACCGGCCTTGTCATGGGCTCGGGCGGCTCGTCCACCCGCACCATCGTCGATGCGGCCGATATTACCCGCGAAAAGAAATCGCCCAAGCGCATCGGCCCGCTGGCCGTGCCCAAGTCGATGGCCTCCACCGCCTCGGCCACCATGTCGACCGCCTTCGGCATCAAGGGCATCAATTATTCCATCACCGCCGCCTGCGCGACCTCCAAGCACTGCATCGGCAATGCCATGGAACAGATCATGTTGGGCAAGCAGGACATCGTGTTTGCCGGCGGCCACGAGGATCTCGACTGGACCCTGAGCAATCTGTTCGACGCCATGGGCGCCATGAGCTCGAACTACAACGACACCCCCGCGGTCGCCTCGCGCTGCTATGACGCCAATCGCGACGGCTTCGTCATCTCGGGCGGTGCCGGCGTGCTGGTGCTCGAGGAATACGAACACGCCAAGGCGCGCGGCGCCAAGATCTGGGCGGAACTGGTGGGCTATGGTGCCACTTCCGATGGCCTCGACATGGTCGCCCCCTCGGGCGAGGGCGCCGAGCGCTGCATGCGCATGGCGCTGGCCAACGTGACCCAGCCGGTCGACTACATCAACCCGCACGCCACCTCGACCCCGGTCGGCGATCTCAAGGAGATCGAGGCGATCCGCGCGCTCTTTGGCAACGAGGACAAGTGCCCGCCCATCTCGGCCACCAAGTCGCTCACCGGCCACAGCCAGGGCGCCACGGGCGTGCATGAATCGATCTATTCGATCCTGATGATGAAGCACCGCTTCATCGCCGAAAGCGCCAATATCGACACCATCGACCCCGCCTTCGCCGACATGCCGATCCTGCGCGAGCGCCGCGACAATGTCGATCTGGGCCTGGTCATCTCCAACTCCTTCGGCTTCGGCGGCACCAACGCCGCCTTGGTCTTCAAACACCCCGACGCCTGATCTGGCCCGGCTACCACCCGACCGGGTGGTGTCTGGCATCATCCGACTGCTACCGGATGGTGTCTGACCGCATCCGACACTGGTCACGTGGTCACCTGGCCGCCCGTTACTGCCGCCTGGCCCCCGCGTCCCACCGATCAAAAAGCCCCCGCCCCGCGGGGGCTTTTTGGTTTGTGGGGTGCGCGCCTCCCCCCTCACGGGGATCAGCCGTCAACAGAGGTTCCCGCTTTCGCGGGAATGACATTGTGGAGGTCGAGAAAGCATCGCAAGTTCCAGACTTGCGCATCTGCCGAACAAATTGGTGAGCCCCGACGTGTTCCTCCCCCTACCAAGGGGAAGTTAGGTGGGGGTATGGGCGCCACAGTGAGCACGGCTTTGCCTGGTGGGCTTTGCCACCCACGGCTCCCCATACGCGGTGTCACCCCGGCCCTGAGCCGGGGCCCATCCCGGGAGTGTTCCGCTGCGGCCAAGTGCGATCGGCATAGCCATTGTGGCGGCGCGCCTCCTCACCCCCCCACCGGGTCATTCCCGCGAAAGCGGGAACCTCTGTTTGTCGTTGGGCAATAACTGGCGGCATGTGCTCAACCAGATATCGCAGCTCTTTGCCACCTCACCCCTCACGGGGATCTCTGTACGCCAGGCTGTCAACAGAGGTTCCCGCTTTCGCGGGAATGACATTGAGGTGGTCGAGAAAGCAGCGCGAGTTCCGGACTTGCGCATTTGACTTGGTGAGCCCCGATGCGTTCCTCCCCCTATCAGGGGGAGGCCAGGTGGGGGTATGGGGAGCCACAGCATTTGGCACGGCTCCCACACCCACAGGGTCATTCCCGCGAAAGCGGGAACCTCTGTTTCGGGCCCCCCCCGGATTTGGGCCCGGGCCAGACCCTCCCCCTACAGCAAGAACTCCGAAAACCGTGCGTCCTTGCCGTCATAGGTCAGCACCCGCCCGATCAGCGGGGTGCCGATGCCGGTCAGCAGCTTGATCGCTTCCATCGCCATCAGCGTCCCGATCACCCCGGTCAGCGGCCCCAATATGCCTGTCGCTTCGCAGCTGGGCAGGTCCTCATCGCTCGCCTCTTCGGGATAGAGCGCCGCAAATTGCGGCCCCCCCGGGGCGAACACCGTCACCTGGCCGTCAAACATCGACACCGCCCCCGACACCAGCACCAGCCCCAGCTGCGCGGCGGCGGCGGCGGTGATGCGGCGGGTGGCCAGATTGTCGGTGCCATCGAGCACCAGGTCATAATCGGCAAAAATCCCCGGCGCATTGGCCGCGCTCAGCCGCTCGCCGTGGGGCACCAGCGTCACATGCGGATTGAGCGCTTGGGCAAAGCGCTCGGCGCTTGCGACCTTGCTCTGGCCGATGCTCGCCACCGTGTGGATCATCTGGCGCTGCAGATTGGACAGCGATACCTCGTCATCATCGATCACCCCCAGCGTGCCCACCCCGGCCGCCGTCAGATAGGCGATCACCGGGCTGCCGAGCCCTCCCGCGCCCACCACCAGCACGCGCGCCGCCTTGAGCGCCTGCTGCCCGGCGCCCCCCATGCCCTTGAGCACGAGGTGGCGCGCATAGCGGCGAGTTTCTTCGGGGGACAGCGGGTTACTGGCCAAGCGGAACCGCCAGGAACCGGCGGTCCGGCCCCTCAAAGCCCAGCGAATAGACCGAGACCAGCGCCACGCCCCCCTCGATCGACCAGCCGGGGAAGGGCACGGCCACCCCATAGAGGCGATAGTCCAGCGCGCAGCCACGCGAGGCGGGCAGGCGGGTATCCCGGTGCAGTTCGGTAGTTGCATCGTCGCTGGTGAGGCTCAGCGCAAAGCCCTTGATCTCGCTATCGGTCCAGCTGGCGCAATCGGCGCTGGCGGGCACGGCAAAGCTCTCGAGCGTCAGGCTGTTGTGGCCCTGCACGCTGCCCGGGCCGGAAAAGCCCGCCGCGCCAAAGTCGAGCGTGGTGCCGTCATTGTCGGGCACCCCGTCGCCGATCATGGCGATCAGCTCACCGGGCTGGTGAATGGCGAAGCGCTCGACATATTGGGCGAACTGGCCCTTTGCCTCGGCGCGAATGGAGTGAAGCGGGCGCTCTTCACTGTCGGCCCGCAATTTGACCGGCGTACCGGCCACCCAGCGATCCGTGTTCAGGTCGATCAGATAGATATTGGCATAGGCAAAGCCCGAGCCATCCTGCACGCCAAATTCCTCGAAGGCGAAATAACGCCCATCTTCGGAATAGCCGATGATATCGAGCGCCGCGCGGTCGCCCGCCAGCGCCGCCCCGGCGCAGAGGCTCAGCGCCAGCCCGCCCAGCAGGCTATTGATGACCGGTCGAGCCAAAGCCGCCTGCTCCTCTTGGGGTGTCGTCGAGCGTGGCCGTGACCGCCAGCCGGGCCGCCGTGACCGGTGCGATCACCAGCTGGGCAATGCGGTCGCCGCGCGCGATCACGAAGTCACTGTCGCCGTGATTGATCAGGATGACCTTGACCTCGCCGCGATAATCGGCGTCGACGGTGCCGGGGGCGTTGAGCACGGTCACCCCGAACTTGGCGGCCAGCCCCGAGCGCGGCCGCACCTGGCCTTCAAAGCCCTCGGGCAGCGCCATGGCAAAGCCGCACGGCACCAGCGCGCGCTGGCCCGGACGCAGCGTCAGCGGCGCATCGGCGGGCAGGGCGGCGGCCAGATCCATGCCCGCGGCACCGCTGCTTTGCTGGGCCGGCAGCGGCAGGCCCGCGCCATGCTCGAGCCAGCTCAGCGCAATGGCAAGCTTTCCCGATTTGCCCGTTGCGTTCGCGCTCATGCCCGTCCTCGTGTGCCAGGTTGGCGGCAATCTATGGCCAAGCCTGCACCCCCGCAAGCGCTCACAGGGTCAGCAGCCGCCAGAGCCCCGCCAGCAGCGTCACCCCGGCAATGCCGATCAGCCCAAGGATTGCCGCGCGCATCAATCCGTCATTCTGGCGGTGCTTGTTGGCGTGATAATCGGCCAGCGCCAGCTCCGCCTGCGCCAGGATCACCGGAATGCGCCCCGCCGCCTCATAGGCCGAGGTGAAATGCTGCTTGATATCCTCGATCCGCCCCAGCGGGCCTTCTTCCTTGCGCAGCCAGTCGCCCACCACGGGTTCCGCCACCGTCCAGATATCGAGCGTCGGGTCGAGCGCGCGCGCCACCCCTTCCACCAGCACCATGGATTTTTGCAGCAGCACCAGCTCGGGCCGCGTCTGCATCGAGAACAGCTCGGTGATGGCAAACAGCTGCCCCAGGACCTTGGCCATGGAAATCTCGGTGGCCACCCGCCCGTGCAGCGGCTCGCCGATCGAGCGGATGGCGAGCGCAAAATCCTCCACCGACTGGTCCGGCGGCACATAGCCGATATCGAAATGGCGCTGCGCCACGAGGCGATAATTGCGGGTGATGAAGCCGTAGAGGATATCGGCGAGGAAGCGGCGTTCCTTGCGGTTGATGCGCCCCATGATGCCGAAATCCACCGCCACCACATCGCCATTGCGCGGATCGGCGAACAGATTGCCCGGATGCATGTCGGCGTGGAAGAAGCCGTCGCGAATGGCGTGGCGCAGGAAGTTCTGCAAAAGATTGGCCGCCAGCTTCTTGCGGTCGACCCCGGCGGCATCGAGCGCTGCGTGGTCGCGAATCGGAATGCCTTCCACCCAACTGGTGGTCAGAACGTTCTGCGCCACATGCTCCCAGCTGACGGTTGGGATGAAAAACCCCTCGTCATGGCGGATGTTCTCGGCCATTTCCGAAATCGCCGCCGCCTCGAGCCGCAGATCGAGTTCCAGCCGCGCCGAGCGGTCGAGCGTTTCCACCACCTGGGTGGGTTTGAGCCGCTGGGTCGAGCGCACCAGCCGCTCGGCCAGCCCCGCCCCGGCATAAAAGCTCTCGATATCGGCCATGAAGCGCTGCTGCACCCCCGGCCGCAAAATCTTGACCGCGACGACCTTCGAGGTGCCGTCGGTCGATTTGAGCCGGGCCTGGTGCACCTGGGCAATCGAGGCGGCAGCGATGGGCGCCGACAGCTCGGTCAGCTCCGCAGCCTTGTCGCCCAGCGCCTCGGCCAAAATCCCCGGCACCAGCGCATCGTCGAACGGGTCCATCTTGTCCTGCAGCCCCGCCAGATCATTGGCGATCCGCGCCCCCACCACATCGGGGCGGGTGGCCAGGGTCTGGCCGAACTTGACGATATGTGGGCCCCAGCATGTTGAGCGCCTTGTTGAGGCGTTCGACATGGCCGGTCTTGCGCACCGATGGGCGTTCGATCAGCCGGCCGAACCAGATCCCAAGCCGGAGCGAGGCGGGCAGGTCCCGGGCGGTAACGATCGAGAGCGCCCCTTCGCGGGCCAGCACATAACCGGCGCGCAGGAGGCGGAAATAGGCACTGATAATCATTGGATACGACCGAAATGCTGCGCCACCCCCACCGCGTCATTCCCGCGAAAGCGGGAACCCCGGTTGGCGATCGCAAAAAGTGAAACGGCGGTTCCCGCTTGCGCGGGAATGACACCGTGGGTTTGAACGCCACCGAGGATGCTGACGCGGTGCCTCAAAGTTTCCAGCCAGAAAACAGGGTCGCGATATTGCCGGTATAGGCGGTGTGCTTGACGCGCCTGAAGCCCGCCTCGGTGAGCATCGATTCAAACAGCGCCGGATTGGGGAATTTGCGGATCGATTCCACGAAATACTGGTAGGGCTGGGCATCCCCGGTCACAAGCTTGCCCATGGGCGGGATCACCCGGTCCGAATAGAGCTTGTAGAACTGCTCGAGCACCGGCACGTCGACCTGGCTGAATTCGAGCACGAGGATACGCCCGCCGCGCTTGAGCACGCGATGGGCTTCGTTCAGCGCCTGCTGGATGCGCGGCACGTTGCGGATACCGAACGCAATGGTATAGGCGTCAAAGCTCTGGTCTGCGAACGGCAGCTCCTCCGCATTGGCTTCCACAAAGCTGGCCTGTGCCGGATAGCGCCAGCTCCTGGCGCGCTCGGCGCCCACCCGCAGCATGTCCGAATTGATGTCCGAGACCACCACCTCGGCATAGCCCACCGAGGCATTGATGATGCGCATGCCGATATCGCCGGTGCCCCCGGCCATGTCGAGCACGCGATAGGGGCGCGTGCCGCCCTTGGGGGGCGCCAGCTCGGCCACCATGGCGTCCTTCCACAGCCGATGCACGCCCCCGCTCATCAGGTCATTCATCAAATCGTAGCGGTCTGCTACGTCATGAAACACCTGGTTGACCAGGCCCTGCTTGTCGGCCAGCGCCACCGTCTGTTCACCAAAATGGGTGGTCTCGTGCGCCTGGCTCATGGGTCTGCTCGTTGTGCTGTTCCGCTTCTGGGCGCACCATATAGAAGCAGTATCGGCTTTGCCATGGCGCAAAGCCCAACGCACGAGGGGTTGTCCATGCCAGAATTGCCTGAGGTCGAAACCATCCGCCGGGGTCTGGCGCCGTGGCTGGAGGGAGCGACAATCGACAAGGTGACGCTGCGCCGGCCCAATCTGCGCTTTCCGTTTCCCCCGGGCCTGGCCGAGGCCATCGAAGGGGCGACGGTCACCTCCATCGGCCGGCGCGCCAAATATCTGCTGATCCATCTCGATAACGGCAAGACCGTGCTCAGCCATCTGGGCATGACCGGCACCTGGCGCTTTGCCGAGCACGCCATCGACAAGCCGCCGCGCTATTACCAGACCGAGCCGGTGCCCCAGCACGATCACATGATCTGGGAGATCACCCATCCCCGCCACGGCCAGAGCCATCTGATCTATGCCGATCCGCGCCGCTTCGGCTTCATCGGGCTCTATGATGACCTGGCCGACAGCCCCTATCTCGAGGGGCTGGGGCCCGAGCCGCTGGGCAATGATTTCAATGGCGAGGAGCTGGCCGCGGCCTTTGCCGGCAAGAAGGCCCCGGTCAAGGCGGCCCTGCTCGACCAGCGGGTGGTGGCGGGGCTGGGCAATATCTATGTGTGCGAGGCGCTGCACCGCAGCCACATCCTGCCCACCGTGCTGGCCGGCACGCTGGTCACCGCCCGCGGCAAGCCCCGGGTGGCGCTCGAGGATCTGGTCGTCGCCGTGCGCCAGGTGCTGATCGAGGCCGTCGAGGTGGGCGGATCGACGCTGCGCGATTTTCGCAATGCCGATGGCGGGAGCGGCTATTTCCAGCATCGCTTTGCGGTTTATGACCGCGAGGGCAAGCCGTGCCCGACCCCGCTATGCACCGGCACGATCGAGCGGATCGTGCAGTCCGGCCGCTCCACCTTTTTTTGTCCGGTGTGCCAGAAGAAACGGTGACCGCCCCGGGGCCTGAATCCTGTTGACGATCCACCCCCCATCCCCTATACACCGCCCAACTTGGTGGCCTTCCATGGCCCCCGATCATCATTTCATTCCGGACGATTGCGACCCTTGGGCGCTACGGGCCGGCTGGACGCTAAGAGGACCGCCGCAATGGCCAATACGCCGTCAGCCAAGAAGGCTACCCGCAAGATCGAAGCTCGCACTGCGGTGAACAAGTCGCGCCGCTCGCGCGTGCGCACCTTCATCCGCAAGGTTGAAGAAGCCATCACCGCTGGCGATCACGCCACCGCAATGGCCGCTCTGGCAGCTGCTGCTCCCGAGATCAGCCGCGCCGCTTCCAAGGGCATCCTGCATGCCAACTGGCTTCCCGCAAGGTCAGCCGCCTCAACAGCCGCGTCAAGGCTCTGAGCGCCTGATTGGGCTTGGCCAGGGCGCCAGTATGGGCCGCTTCTGGCACTAAAGATTGGGCTCCGAAAGGGGCCCATTTTCTTTGCTCCATCGCTGACACTGTTTTCCTGTTTCGTTAAGATTTGAGCCTGCGCCGGTGCGTGGGTAGAATCACTGTGTTCAGCGAAAAGTTGAACAACAGCAGTGGCTTATCGTCTTGATTAACGAAGTTCTGCACTGCGACAGTTCGTCATGATGGGTGGATTTCGCCGGCTTCGAAATTAATTTTTTACCCTCGTGGGCGAAGGTGCAAAACGGATTCTGTGTTGAGTCCCAGACCCTTGGTTTCCGGGAATTTTGTCAAAGCCCGAAAACTAAAAAGCTAAGCTCAGAGTCAACCCCCCATTTTGAAGATTCCTATGTTGCAGCACTAAAATGGTCCCTCTAAAGTAGCTTTATCAACTTGGGGCAGGGCAGCCGTTGCAGGCTCCCAAACGAGTTGGTGGGGACATTTTTCGAGGCGTTGTTCTAGAGCGGTTACGGCAGCCATGCCGGACGGTCGGTGAAGGTTGAGTTGGCAGCAGGTCTTCTTGTTGCCGGTCCAATTGGGGTAGCGACGTTTAGTAAGCCATCGGCCATGTGGCCGGGTTCACGACAGGGTTGAGTTGACACTGGTGGTCACCCACCAGGCTAAAACAGTGCGCCTGCAATGTTGGCGCAAGGCGGAGCTGTGGCCGGCGGGAACCAACCCGGCGGCACGTGCAGTCAAAGAATTGTGGCAGGTTGATGCGGACCTGCCATGCAACAGAGATGGGGCTACAAGAATGCGACAGGCGACCGCCGGAAGAGATGACTGGGCTCCAGTGCAATCCTCTTCCATCAGCAAGACCAACAAGGGCGAACATCCTGTCATGACCACTTCTGATTCCGACGAAGGCCAGCGCGATCTCTGGAACCGGGTTCGCGCCCTGATCAAGACCGCCGTCGGCATGGATGTCTTTACCTCCTGGTTTGCCAGCCTCGAACTCGAGGAAATCGTCGACGATGTGGTGCATCTGTCGGCCCCGACCCGGTTCCTGTGCTCCTGGGTCCAGTCCAATTATTCCGACCAGCTGCTCGAAGCCTTCCGCCACGATGTGGAACATGTTTCGCGCATCCAGGTGACGCTGCGCGTCAATGGCCAGGCCCGTCCGCGTCTGACCCCGGCGGTCACTACCGAGGCTGCGGCGTCCGAAGACGCGCCGATGGTGCCGGCTGCCGCAACCGCTGCCGCTGCCCAGGCGACACCCGCCGCCCCGCGCCTCGTGCGCGACAATTCCGCCACCAAGGGCGATGCCCTGTCGGGGAGCGCGATCGATCCGCGCATGACCTTCGAGAGCTTCGTGGGTGGCGATGCCAATGAAATGGCCTTCGGCGTGGCCCGCCAGATCGCCGACGGCCGCCGCCAACAACACCGTGACCTTCAATCCGGTCTACATTCATTCCACCGTCGGGCTGGGCAAGTCGCATCTGCTCAACGCCATCGCCCACTCGGTGCAGCAGGCCGATGCCACCAAGAACATCGTCTACCTGACCGCCGACCACTTCATGTACCATTTCATCACCGCCGTGCAGCGCCAGTCGGCGCTCGGCTTCAAGGAATGGCTGCGCCGCGTCGACCTGCTGCTGATCGATGACATGCAGTTCCTGCAGGGCAAGTCGGCCACCGAATTCGGCCACACCATGGGCGCGCTGCTCACCGGGGCCAAGCAGGTCGTGGTGGCGGGCGATGCCGCCCCGCGCGATCTCGAAATGCTCGACGAGCGCGTCCGCTCGCGCCTCTCGGGTGGCCTGGTCGTGCCGATCTCGGGGTTCGACCTCGAGCTGCGCCGCGCCATCGTGCAGCGTCGCGCCGACCAGTCGACGGCGCGCTACGGCATGCACTTCCCCGCCCCGGTGATCGACTATATCGCCCGCTCGGTGATCAGCCATGGCCGCGACCTCGACGGCGCCGTCAATCGCCTCGTGGCCGCCAACCAGCTCACCGGCGAACTGATCACCGTGCCGCTGGCCGAAAAGACCCTGGGCGACCTGATCCGCTCGCGCGAAGCGCGCCGCGTGCGCATCGAGGACATTCTCAAGATGGTCTCGCGCCACTACAAGGTGCCGCGCAACGAATTGCTCTCGGCCCGCCGCTCGCGCGACGTGGTGCGCCCGCGCCAGATCGCCATGTTCCTGGCCAAGGCGCTCACCTCCCGCTCGCTGCCCGAGATCGGTCGCCGCTTTGGCGGTCGCGATCACACCACCGTGCTGCACTCGGTGCGCAAGGTCGACCAGATGATCAAGGACGACGTCGAGCTGGCCCAGGAGATCGAATTGCTCAAGCGCATGCTCGAGGAATAGGCCGCGGCCTATCGGGAGAATCGCTGGACATTGGAAACCGGGTCGCAAGGCCCGGTTTTTTTGTTCACACAGCATTCACGTCACGCCTCATCGCGTTCAGACGCAATCGTAAGCCGTTCAGATGACGTTCATATGTCGTTCATATGTCGTTCAGAAACCGTTCATATTCGCGCAGAATATGGGTTTTGTAGTGCTGCGACGCGGCATGCTCTTGCCTTTGGGCGATGAAATTGTAAATGTCCACGGCCCGGCATGCCGGGGTTTTTGCTGCCGCGCGCAGCCGCTGTAGTGCCAGGGAAATTGTCGTATGAAAGTCACGCTCGAACGCAATCATCTGCTCAAGTCGCTGAGCCATGTGCACCGGGTTGTTGAGCGCCGAAACACCTATCCTATTCTGGCCAACGTACTTTTTCAGGCCAGCGAAGACCGGGTCGAACTGCGCGCGACCGATCTGGACATCGAGGTCACCGAGAGCGTGCCGGCGATGGTCTCGACCCCCGGCATCACCACCATCCCCGCCCACACCCTCTATGAAATCGTGCGCAAGCTGGCCGATGGCTCCGAGGTTCGCCTCGAAACCGATGGCGGCGAGAACATGGTGCTCACCTCCGGCCGCTCGCGCTTCAACCTCGCGTGCCTGTCGCCCGACAGCTTCCCGGATCTGAAATCGGGCGCCTTTGGCCACGAATTCTCCATGCCTGCCATAGCGTTACGCGGTCTGATCGAGCGCACCCAGTTTGCCATCTCGACCGAAGAAACGCGCTATTATCTCAACGGCATCTACTTCCACACCGTCGATGTGAGCAATGCCGGTCCCGTTCTGCGCGCCGTCGCGACCGACGGTCACCGCATGGCCCGCGCCGAAATCGAGGCCCCAGCCGGCGCCGTCGGCATGCCCGGCATCATCGTGCCCAAGAAGACCGTCGGCGAAATCCAGAAGCTGCTCGACGGCGCCGATGACGCCGAGGTCAAGGTCGAAGTTTCCGACACCAAGATCCGCGTCGCCGTCGGCTCGGTCGTGTTGCTCTCCAAGCTGATCGAGGGCACCTTCCCCGATTACGACCGGGTCACCCCCAAGAACAACGAAAAGCAGATGATCGTCGACCGCGGCAGCTTTGCCATTGCCGTCGATCGCGTCTCCACCATTGCCTCCGAGCGCGGCGGCAAGGCCGTCAAGCTGTCGGCCCGCGAAGGCCTGCTGGAGCTGTCGGTGACCAACCCCGACCACGGCACGGCCAGCGAAGAGCTGGCGGTCGAGTTCGAGACCGACGGTTTTGAAATCGGCTTTAACGCCCGCTACTTGCTCGATATTATCGGCCAGATCCGCTCCGAAAGCGCCGTCTTCCTGTTCAACGACGCGGGCTCGCCCACGCTGGTGAAGGACGAGGGGGAGACCCGCGCGCTCTACGTGCTGATGCCGATGCGCGTGTAAGAAGGCCCAGTTCCCTGACCCAGTTTTCTGCCGCGCCCGACGCGATACTGCCGCACCCGTCTCGGGTGCGGTGCCGTTCGAAGATGGGCTAGGCGATGCGCTATCTTTCCCGCCTGCGGCTGACCGCCTTCCGCAATTATGCGGCCGCGGCGCTCGATCTTGACGCGCGCCATGTGGTGCTGACCGGCCCCAATGGCGCCGGCAAGACCAATCTGCTCGAAGCCATTTCCCTGCTTTCGCCCGGCCGCGGGCTGCGCCGCGCCAGCTTCGACATGGTCCAGGGCCAAGGCACCGATATCGGCTGGGCCGTCGCTGCCACCGTCGAAACCGAGCAGGGCCCGGCCGATATCGGCACCGGCGCCGCTGCCGGCGACGGCGGTCGCCGCGTGCGGATCAATGGCGCCAATGCCCGCTCGATCGAAGCGATGAGCGATTACCTGCGCGTATTGTGGCTGACCCCCGCCATGGACGGGTTGTTTTCCGGCCCTGCCAGCGACCGGCGGCGGTTTCTCGATCGGCTGGTTACCACCCTCATTCCCAGCCACTCCGCCTCGGTCAACGACTACGACAAGGCCATGCGCCAGCGGAACAAATTGCTCGAGCAGGGCGGCGATGCCGGCTGGCTCAACGCCATCGAGGCGCAGATGGCGGCGCTGGGCGCCTCGATCCATCTGGCGCGTGCCGACAGTCTCGACCACCTGCAGGCGCTGATCGCGCAAAGCCTTGATGACGAGAGCTTTCCAGCCGCCCATCTGGCGCTGACGCCGCTCTTTGCCGAAGCGCCCGAGCCGGCGTCCTCGGCCGCGCTCGAACAGCAGCTCACCGATGCCTGGCGCCTGGGGCGCGGGGTTGATCGGGCCGCCGGACGCACCATATTAGGCCCACACCGGGTTGATCTCGAGGTAACCTATGCCCAAAAGGGTATGCCTGCCGCCCTTGGCTCGACCGGGGAACAAAAGGCGCTGCTGATCGGCCTCATTTTGGCCCATGCGCGGCTGGTAAAGTTGCGCACCGCGATAACCCCCTTCCTGCTGCTGGATGAAATCGCCGCCCATCTTGACCCGGATCGCCGCCGGGCGCTGTTTCTGGCCCTTGATGGTCTGGGGACGCAATGCTTTTTGACGGGAACCGACCGGGTGCTTTTTGAGGCACTTGGAGGCCGGGCCCAGACCATTACCGTCCGTGATGGACGGCTCCATCACGACTAACCCTCCGTAAGCGGCATTTGCCCCGGAAAAGGCCATTTTACTTGGGGTTACAGCCCCGTTCCGGTAGAACTAATGCATCTGAAAACGACTGATTCGGACCCCATGACCGACACTGAAAATCCTGTTCCCAATGAATATGGCGCCGACAGCATCAAGGTGCTCAAGGGGCTGGACGCGGTGCGTAAGCGCCCAGGCATGTATATCGGCGACACGGACGACGGCTCGGGCCTGCATCACATGGTCTACGAGGTGGTCGACAACGCCATCGACGAGACTCTGGCCGGCCACGCCGACCTGGTTACGGTCACGCTGAATGCCGATGGCTCGGTGACCGTCACCGATAACGGCCGCGGCATTCCGGTGGGCATCCACACCGAGGAAGGCATCTCGGCGGCCGAGGTCATCATGACCCAGCTGCATGCCGGTGGTAAGTTCGACCAGAACTCCTACAAGGTGTCAGGCGGCCTGCACGGTGTGGGCGTTTCTGTGGTGAACGCGCTTTCAGTGTCGCTCAAGCTCAACATTCGCCGCGATGGCAAGGTGCATGAGATCAATTTCACCCATGGCGATGCCGATGCGCCGCTTCAGGTGGTGGGTGAGTATGAAGGTCGCAGCGGCACGTCGGTGACGTTCACCCCGTCGCCCGAAACCTTCACCATGGTCGATTTCGATTTCAAGACGCTCGAGCATCGCCTGCGCGAACTGGCGTTCCTCAATTCGGGCGTGCACATCCTGCTTTCCGACTTCCGCTCCCCCGAGCCGGTCGAAATCGATCTGTTCTATGAAGGTGGCCTGGCCGCCTTCGTGAAATATCTCGACAAGTCCAAGACCCCCGTGATCGACGAGCCGATCACCATGATCCACGAGCGCGACGGCATCACCGTCGAAGTGGCGCTGCAGTGGAACGACAGCTACCACGAGAACGTGCTGTGCTTCACCAACAACATCCCCCAGCGCGACGGTGGTACCCACCTTGCCGGCCTGCGCGGAGCGTTGACCCGTCAGGTGACCAGCTATGCGGAATCCTCGGGCATTGCCAAAAAGGAAAAGGTCAGCGTCACCGGTGACGACACGCGCGAAGGTCTGACCTGCGTGCTCTCGGTCAAGGTGCCCGATCCCAAGTTCAGTTCGCAGACCAAGGACAAGCTGGTCTCCTCCGAAGTGCGCCCGGTCGTTGAAAATGTCGTCAACGAAAAGCTGGGCCAGTGGTTCGAAGAACACCCCAACGACGCCAAGATCATTGTGGGCAAGGTGGCCGAAGCCGCCGCCGCCCGCGAAGCTGCCCGCAAGGCGCGCGAACTGACCCGCCGCAAGGGCGCGCTGGAAATTTCCTCGCTGCCCGGCAAGCTGGCCGACTGCCAGGAACGCGATCCGGCCAAGTCCGAAATCTTCATCGTGGAAGGTGACTCCGCCGGTGGCTCGGCCAAGCAGGGCCGTGATCGCTCCAACCAGGCGGTGCTGCCCCTGCGCGGCAAGATCCTCAACGTCGAGCGGGCCCGCTTTGACCGCATGATCTCCTCCGACCAGGTCGGCACGCTGATCACGGCGCTGGGCACCGGCATCGGCCGCGAAGAGTTCAACGCCGACAAGCTGCGCTACCACAAGATCATCATCATGACCGACGCCGACGTGGACGGCGCCCATATTCGTACGCTGCTGCTGACGTTCTTTTACCGGCAGACGCCCGAGCTGTTGACGCGCGGGCATATCTATATCGCCCAGCCGCCGCTCTATAAGGCCACCCGTGGCCGCTCCGAGCAATATCTCAAGGACGAACGCGCCCTCGAGGACTATCTGCTCGAATGCGGGCCTGGACGAGGCCGTCTACAAGACCCGCGATGGCGTCGAACATGCCGGCCAGGACCTGTTGTCGATCTTGCAGCAGGCCCGCGACATCACCCACGCGATCAACAATCTCAACACCCGCTACAACCGCTCGCTGGTCGAGCAGGCGGCCATCGTTGGCGGGCTTGACCCGGAGGGGCTGTCGGATCCGGATCGGATCGGCGCGACCATGAGCCGGGTGGCCAACCGGCTCGACCGCATTTCCGACGAGCTGGAGCGCGGCTGGAGCGGCGAGATCACCGATGATGATGGCCTGGCCTTCTCGCGTACCGTGCGCGGCGTGGCCGAAACCCATCAGCTCGATCGTGCTCTGCTGCAAAGTGCGGATGCGCGCAAGCTGCGCCAGATGGCGGAGCGGCTCGACGAAATCTATGGCGGCGTGCCCACCCTCACCCGCAAGGGCGAAACTATCCCGGTTTTTGGTCCGTCCTCGCTGTTCAAGGCGGTGACCGATTCCGGGCGCAAGGGGCTGTCGCTCCAGCGCTACAAGGGCCTGGGCGAAATGAACGCCTCCCAGCTCTGGGAAACGACGCTCGATCCCAACGCCCGCACCCTGCTCAAGGTCGAAATCAACGAGTCCGACCGAGGCCGATGAAATTTTCACCGCCCTGATGGGCGACCTGGTCGAGCCGCGCAAGGAATTCATCCAGGACAACGCGCTCAACGTGTCCAATCTGGATATTTAGACTGGAAACAGGCACCCCTCCGGGCGCCTGTTTGTTACGGCAGCCGGAATGCGGTGTTCTGGCAGTTGCTGGTGCGCCAATAGGCGTAGACAGGCGTGTGCTGCTGATGGGCCAGCTCCTCGATCCGGGCGGCGAGGGCCATGGCGCGACATTCGTCCGGTCCCGCCACGACATGCACCATCTCATGCAGGATTGTCAGCTCCCGCAGGCTCGGCGCCCGGCGTAAAAAACTGCGGGCACAGGACGAGGCTGATGGCGCCGTCTTCGGGCGGCATACGCACAAAGGCGGCGTAGCGATCACAGGACCCCGAAGCTGTCTGCCGGATCACCAGATGCGGAACGAGCGTCTTGCCCCAATGGCCTGATCGGAACAGCTGCAACCCCAGCGCATCGCCATAGACGCTGGTTGCGACGCCAAATTCGCTTGGCTCCAGCTGTGGCAACGCGCGCGCAAAGCTGGCCTGGGCCGCCGCGACGGCCTTGTCGAGCATGGCCTGCTGCTGGGCGAGGGCTGGGGTAACCAACAGGCACAAAAGGATAATGGTGAGCAGGCGCTTCATCAAGTTTGGGGGCTCCGTTCGTCGGGGACGGCGGTCAGTATCGCGCCATCGAATGGGGCAGTGGCTATCGCGTTGCCTGGATCACTTTGCGAATGGCAAAGCTCGATTGCAGTCGGGTCACGCTGGGCAGGCGCGAGAGCACTTCGGTGTGAATGCGCTCGTAGTCGGCGACGCTCACGGCCTCCACCCGCACGAGGTAGTCGGTCATCCCGGCCATCAGATAGCATTCGCGCACTTCGGCGCACCGTCGTACCGCCTGCTCGAACTTGCGCATCACATCATCGGTCTGGCGTTCCAGCGTGATCTGCACCATCACCACCATGGTGTCGCTGCGATCGGGTTCATCGATAATGGCTGTATAGCCGCGAATGACGCCGCTGTTTTCCAGCTCGCGCAATCGCCGCAGGCACGCCGACGCCGAAAGCCCAACTGCCTCGGCCAGCCGGGCATTGCTGATGCGTCCGTCGCGCCGCAGCAGCGACACCATTTGTTGGTCGACCTTGTCCATGCGCGCAACTTCCTGCAATTGGGCGCTTCATTTTTGCGTGGATTGGCCTGGAGCGCAACATATTGCCGGAGATGCGAAGGACATTTCGTGGCATCGGACCTACACTGGAATTCGACAGCAGCGGGGGGCCGCTGCAGCGGAGGCTGATATGCGCGTCGTGGTGCTCGGAGCTGGGGTCATCGGGGTCACTACGGCCTATTATCTGGCCAGAGCCGGCCATCAGGTCAGCGTCCTGGAGCGCCAGCCTGGCGTGGCGCTGGAAACCAGCTTTGCCAATGCAGGCGAAATATCACCCGGCTATTCTTCGCCCTGGGCCGGGCCTGGGGTTCCGCAAAAGGCGCTCAAATGGCTGTTCATGCGCCACGCGCCCCTGATCATCCAGCCCTTGCTCAATGCCGAAACCGTTTCCTGGTGTCTCGCTATTTTGCGCAATTGCACCGCGGAACGCTACAAGACCAATAAATCGCGCATGGTGCGCCTGGCAGAATATAGCCGCGACCAGCTCGATGCGCTGCGCCGTGACACCGGCATCACCTATGATCACCGCACCCAAGGTACCCTGCAATTGTTCCGCACTGCCAAGCAGGTGGCCGATGCGCACAAGGATATCGAGGTGTTGCGCCAGGACGGCGTGCCATTCGAGGTGCTCGATGCCGATGGCTGCGTTGCCGCCGAGCCGGGATTGACCGGCGCCCGCGAACGCATTGCGGGCGGTCTGCGCCTGCCCCATGACGAAACCGGCGATTGCTTCATCTTCACCAACAAGTTGGCTGAAATGGCCAGATCCCTGGGCGTGGACTTCCATTTCGGCGTCGAGATCGACAGCCTGCAGCGGGAGGGCAATCGCGTCCGCGCCATCAAGACCAATCGCGGCGATTTCGACGGCGACGTCTTTGTTGGGGCCCTGGGCAGCTTTACCCCCAAGCTGGTCAAACCGCTGGGGCTCAAGGTGCCGGTCTACCCGATCAAGGGTTATTCGATTACTGTACCGATCATTGATGAAGACAGGGCCCCAGTCTCCACCGTGCTCGATGAGAGCTACAAGGTTGCCGTCACCCGGCTGGGCGATCGCATTCGAGTGGGCGGCATGGCTGAAATCGCGGGCTTTGACACCAGCCTGCACCAGCGTCGCCGCCAGACCCTTGAGCACGTGGTCACCGACCTCTACGGCGGTGCCGGCGACACGTCCCGGGCGAGCTTCTGGACCGGGCTGCGGCCGATGACGCCCGATGGCACGCCGGTGGTTGGCCCGACGCGCTACGACAATTTCTATCTCAACACCGGCCACGGTACGCTGGGCTGGACCATGGCGTGCGGTTCGGCCCGGGTCATGGCCGACATGATCAGTGGCAATACACCCGAAATCGAAACCGAGGATTTGGCGCTGTCGCGCTACGCCTAGCGCCCTTTCTATTGTGCTTCTGCTGCAACATCTGCGGATATCCCCGAAATGGCCCCATAAACCGGCCACATTTTGTCCTGACAAGGTTTGGGTGACCGCACGATCGTGCTCCCTTGAGTGTGGCAGATCGTGGACCGGTCAAGGATCGCCTTGACCTCTTGCTTTCGTCCTGTTTCCCAAAGGCGCGGAACAGAGTAGAAGCGGCAAAAGGCATTCTCGTTAGGTTCGCTTGATGGATTTTCGTATTTCCGCCGATGACCGTGTCGGCGCACAGCCGGCCAAGGGGCGCAAGCCACAGGCAGCATCGCGCGCCAAATCGGGCCAGCGCGTGGAACCGAGCATGGGGCACAGCTTTGGCGTCATGGCCGAAACCGAGCGCCCCGCCGGCGCCCCTCCTCCCGGAGGCAATGGCGGCGATCGGGGCAAAAAAACTGCCAAAGCCTCGCGGCGAGGCAAGGCCCAGCCGGCCCGTGCCAAGAAGCGCCGCTCGCGTACCGGCGGCTTTCTCATGGGCGTGCTGTGGTGGGGGTTCGTTGCCTGCCTGTGGGGCGGCATCGCTGCGGCCGGTATCGTCGTCTATTACGGGGCCCAACTGCCCTCGTCCAACACCTGGGCCATCCCGGATCGGCCGCCCAATATCCGCATTCTGGCCGCCGATGGCAGCCTGATTTCCAATCGCGGCCAGACCGGTGGTGAAGCCGTCACCTATCGCGAGCTGCCCTATTATGTGCCGCGGCCATCATCGCCAGCGAAGACCGGCGCTTCATGAGCCATTTCGGCGTCGACCCCATCGGTCTGGCGTCGGTGGCACTGGAATCGCGTGCAGGCGCGTGGCGTTACCCGCGGCGCTTCCACCATTACCCAGCAGGTCGCCAAGAACCTCTTCCTCACCCCCGACCAGAACCTGGGCCGCAAGGTG
Source organism: uncultured Alphaproteobacteria bacterium (assembly GCA_963699295.1). Lineage (GTDB taxonomy): Bacteria > Pseudomonadota > Alphaproteobacteria > Rhizobiales > Devosiaceae > Devosia. Next base: position 2,639,176 of record OY969432.1, on the reverse strand, counting down.
CAGGAAGCCATTCTGGCAGTCTGGCTCGAGCAGAACTACACCAAGGAAGAAATCCTCGAACTCTACCTCAACCGCGTCTACTTCGGTTCCGGCGCCACCGGCATCGAGGCGGCAGCGCAGACCTATTTCGGCATTTCCGCCCGCAATCTGTCGCTGGGCCAGGCGGCCATGCTGGCCGGCATCCTGCCGGCACCCGCTGCCTATAATCCCAAGTCGCATCCGCAGCGCGCCATCGAGCGCCAGCGGCTGACGCTCGCGGCCATGGCGCGCGAGGGCTACATCACCCAGGAAGAAGCCGAGGCGGCCCAGATCGACCCCGATCAGAGCGTGCGCACCCGCGTCGCCGGTTCGGAATCCTATGTCGCCGATTGGGTCGAGAGTCGCTGATGACCTCCTATATCGGAGAGATCGAATCCGACGTGGTGGTACAGACCACCATCGACTGGAAGATGCAGAAGGACGCCGAATTCATCGTCAAGGAAATGGTCGCCTCCGAAGGCCCCAAGCGCCGCTTCAAGCCAGGGCGCGCTGGTGGCCATGGATGTCGACGGCACGGTGCGCGCCATGGTTGGCGGGGTCGACTATCAGGCCAGCCAGTATAACCGCGCCGTGACGGCCAAGCGCCAGCCCGGCTCGGCCTTCAAGCCCTTCGTCTATATGGCTGCCATGGAAAAGGGCTATACGCCCGACACCTTGGCCGAAGATGCCCAGTTCGACTACAATGGCTGGAGCCCGCGCAATGCCTCGGGCAAATATGCCGGTACCGTCACCCTGCGCCAGGCCCTGGCCTACTCGCTCAATACCGTCACGGCACGGCTGGCGATCGACGTCACCCCGCAAGCGGTGATCGATGTCGCCACCCGCATGGGCATTTCCTCGCCGCTGACCCCGGTTCCCTCAATTGCGCTGGGCGCCCAGGAAGTGAGCCTGCTCGAGTTGACCAGTGCCTATGCTCCGTTTGCCAATGGCGGCATGGGCGTGATCCCCAATGTGATCACCGCGCATCGAATCCAAGGACGGCAAGGTGCTCTATGAAGCCTCCAGCGCCGGTCCCGGCCGCGTCGTTGCCCCCAACGTGCTCGCCGAAATGAACGACATGCTTGAAACGGCTGTGGAAGTGGGCACCGGCAAGGGCGCAAACCTGAGCGGGTGGCAGTTTGCCGGCAAGACCGGCACCAGCCAGGAAGCCAGGGACGCCGTGTTCGTGGGCTATAGTTCGGCCATGGTAACCGGCGTGTGGCTCGGCAATGACGACAGCACCAGCACAGCGGCCTCGGGCGGCAACGTGCCGGCGGTAATCTGGTCCCAATTCATGACCAAGGCGCATCAGGGCAAGCCGGTTCGGCCAATCCCGGGGGGCAGCTACGACACCCAATATACTGCTCAGCCGGTCATTGACCCGGCTACGGGGCAAGTGGTGATCGATCCCAACACGGGACAGCCGATGACCCAATATATAGACAATGCCACGGGCCAGCCGGTGCCAAACCAGCAGCCGATCCAGACCGGTGGAGCCATGGTTGATCCCGCAACTGGCCTGCCGGTGGAGGCGAGCACGGATCCGTTCGCGGTGCAGATTGATCCCAATACCGGCATGCCGGTGGGCCAAGTGGTGCAGGATCAGGCGGTCGATCCGGTCACCGGGTTCCCACTGCAGCCCCAAAATGGGTTTGATAACAGTGCACCCATTGATCCCGATACCGGCCTGCCGATGACGCTGGTTGTCGATCCCGCGACAGGGCTGCAGGTCTGGGTGCCCAGCGCTCCCGCACAAGCCCAGCCCCAGCAACAGCAGCAGTGGGCGCCGCCGCAGCCCATCGAGCAACCCGCCTACCAGGGCGAGCGCCAGCAGCGCACATTGATGGATCTGATCTTCGGGAATTGATCGACGGGGCTAGGGGGAACTCAGGCCCCGTGGGCCATCAGCTCGCGGCCATGTGCCTTGAGCCAGGCGCGGCCGCGCTCCATGTCGGGCAGGGTGCGCGCAACGGCCGCCCAAAACGCCGGCGAATGGTTCATCTCCACCAGATGGGCCACTTCATGCGCCGCCACATAGTCAAGCACGTGCGGCGGCGCCATGATCAGCCGCCAATTGTAGTTGATGTTGCCGCTCGACGAGCACGAGCCCCAACGGCTGGCCTGGCTGCGCAGCTTGATCGCCTTCACGCTGACATCAAGCCGGGCCGCATGATAGGCGCTGCGCTCTTCCAAATCGGCTTGGGCCTGTTGCTTGAGCCAGTCGGTCAGCCGCCGGGCCTGATGGGCCTCATCCCCTGGCACGAGCAACACCGCTTCCTCTTCGACCTTGGCAACTTCCACCCGCCCACGCAGCTTGCCGGTGGCAATAATGCGGTGGGGCATGCCGCGGAAAGGCACCAGGGCGTCATGGGCAAAGCGGGCCCCTTCCGGCGCGCGCTTGACGCGCGCAGCCAGCCAGTGGCGGTGCCGTAACAGGAATGCTTCCGCCTCTGCCCATTTGCCATGCGGCGGCAGCGTCAACAGCGGCCCCCCGACATGGGGCAGCGACAGCCTGTAGCTACGTGCCCGCGCGCTGACCCGGACGGTAATGGTCACCAGTTCGCCATCAACCTCGATGCTGGTACTGGCCGGGATTTTAGGCTGGGAGCGGAAGAACAGGTTCATTGCAATCCGGGCTGAGTCGGGCCTCACACAATACCATAGCCACCCCCACACACAAAAATGGCGCCCCGCGGGCGCCATTTTCAGTCAGTGGTTCAAGGCAACGGCTCAGCCGTTATTGTTGCCCCAGCCATTGTTGTTCTGATCACCATTATCCGTCGGGGGCTTGTTATAGCCCTGGCGCGAACCGCGGTGCTCATTCATGAAGCGGTCAAACTCTTCGCGATCCTTGGCCTTGTTCAGATTGGCCATGTATTCGTGAAAGGCGTCGACCTCGGCATCCAGCCGTGCGCGCTCTTCGTCAAGGCGCTTGAGCTGTTCGCTGCGATACTCGTCAAAGGCGGCATTGCCGCTCGAGGTGGAGGCGTAGTATTGACGGCCATAGCCGCCGTGGTGCTTGTTGGAGCTGCACCATGACTTGCCCTTGTTCCAGTAGGCCTGTGCCTTTTCCGGTGAGCCACCGAATTTTTCACCCCACAGGATGTAGCCAAGCACGGCCAGCCCCAGGGGCCAGAAGGCGATGAAACCCATAACCATGAGGGCGATGGTCAAAGGCGACCATTGAGGTTTGATAATTGCTGTGTTCATTTCATTCTCCCAGTCACGACATTCATTACTTGGTTGCGACCAGATCAGGATCAAGAATTCTCGTGTGCTTTTTTGTCTCTTGAAATGATGTGCCTGGATTCCCAATAGCGCCGTCTTATTCGTCCTGTCGAGGCCTTGCCGATGACTATTATCCAGGCCGATGGCCTGCCCACCCCGTCCAGCTGGCGCCCGCTGCGCCTGCAAAGCCTGATTGTGCTGCGCTGGCTTGCCATTTCGGGTCAGTCCATTGGCGTGCTGTTTGTCGCCTTCGGGCTGGGCTATCCAGTGCCGCTGCTGTTCTGCTTCCTGTTGATCGGCTCGTCGGCGGCCGTCAATTTGTGGCTGGTCTGGCGCGTCGGGGCCAATCACCGGCCCTCACCCGGCTATGCCACCGGGCTTCTGGCGTTTGACCTGTGCCAGTTGGGTGGCCTGCTGGCCCTGACCGGGGGGCTGCACAATCCCTTCTCGCTGCTGGTGCTCGCGCCGGTCTCGGTCTCGGCCACCATGCTGCCGCAGCGCCTTGCCTTTCTCATCGCCTTCCTGGCCGCTGTCATTGCCTCGTTGCTCTCGGTCTGGCATCTGCCGCTGCCCTGGGATCCGGTGGAGGAGCTGGCTTTCAACCGGGTCTATGTCATCGGCATCTGGGTCTCGATTATCTGTGGCGTGGTGTTCATATCGGCCTACACCACCCGCGTGGCGCACGAAGCCCGTCAGATCGCCGATGCGCTTGCCGCCACTGAGCTGGCCCTGTCGCGCAAGGAACAGATGTCGGCACTGGACGGGCTGGCCGCCGCCGCGGCTCATGAACTGGGCACGCCGCTATCGACCATCATGCTGGCAGCCAAGGAGATGCGCCACGAAGCCGAGCCGGGCAGCGATCTCGCCGATGACACAGAATTGATCATCTCCCAGGCCGCGCGCTGCCGGGCGATCCTCGTCAAACTGCGCAACCTCAACAGTGAAGGCGAGGACCCCTTTGCCGCCGTACCGCTCACCGATCTGCTGGCCGAAGTCGCCAGGCCACATGAAGGCCGCGGCAAGGTCATCCTGTTCGACAATGAGCACGCCGATGATGCGCCGCCGGTTTTTCCGCGCACCGTGGGGCTGCTATACGGCCTGGGCAATCTGATCGAAAATGCCAGCGACTTTGCCCGTGAAACCGTGCAGATCGAGGCGGGTTGGGACGAAAACACCATTACCGTGTCGATTACCGATGATGGCCCGGGCTTTGCCCCCGAACTGATTGCCCGCCTCGGCGAGCCTTACCTGACGAGCCGGCCCCGGGACGCCATGAGCCAGGATGCCGGCAAGGCCGGCGGGCTGGGGCTTGGCGTCTTCATTGCCAAGACCCTGCTTGAACGCACCGGCGCAAGGCTGTCGTTCAGCAATGTCACGCCGGATGGCCACGCCCGGGTCAGCATCGTATGGCCCCGCAGTGCGGTGGAAGAAAGGGGGTAGCGATCTCGTAAATATGTCGCACCCTGCTTTGACGTTCGTGCCTAAAAGCCTTATCTAGACGGCATGAGCACCATCGAAGAACTTTTGGCTACCGATCCCAGCCTGCTGCTGGTTGATGACGACGCAGCTTTCCTGCAGCGTTTGGAGCGAGCCATGTCCCGCCGCGGCTTTGACGTCCGCATTGCGGGGTCGGTCGCCGAGGGCCTTGCGGCTGTCAACGACCACCCGCCGGCCTATGCGGTGGTGGACCTGCGCCTTGAAGACGGCAATGGCCTCGAAGTGGTGTCGGTGCTGCACCAGAAGCGTCCCGACGCGCGCGCCGTGGTGTTGACCGGCTATGGCAATATCGCCACGGCAGTAACCGCGGTCAAACTGGGGGCGATCGACTATCTGTCCAAGCCGGCCGACGCCGATGACGTGATCAACGCCTTGCTCGCCACTGGCGAGGACAAGCCCGAGCCGCCGGAAAACCCGATGTCGGCGGATCGTGTGCGGTGGGAGCACATCCAGCGCGTCTATGAACTGTGCGACCGCAATGTGTCCGAGACGGCGCGGCGGCTCAACATGCACCGCCGAACCCTGCAGCGTATCCTGGCCAAGCGCGCCCCGCGCTAGGCTGTCAGACCGACATCAGTACCTCGAAGCCCCCGTAGATCAGCCGGGCGCCGTCGAACGGCATGTTCATGGCGGCCATGCTCGGGTCGTTCATCATCTTCTTGCCGACGGCATCCCGGGTGGCCTTGTCCGGATATTCAATCCAGGAGAAGACGATTATTTCGTCGGGCTTGGCCTGTACGGCCCGCTGGAAGTCGGTCAGCTTTCCGGCCGGCACGTCCTTGCCCCAAGTTTCGACCACCCTGGTAGCGCCCCATTCACGCAACATATCGGCGGCCTTTCGGGCATGGTCGATATAGGCCTGCTTGTTGGCAGCCGGTACCGCGGCAACAAAACCATCAACGTAAGTCATGATCAGTCTCCTGTGATTGTGCAGCTCAACGCTCAACGCCCCCCGTCACGCGGGGTTGCCGTTGTTCACATCACCAAGACGGATGGCCGAGACTGGCTTCGACAGCCCGAGGCAAATATGAGGGCGTATCAGTTGCGCCCCACTATTTGGGACCGGGATCCATCAACCCATGGATACGGTCCGCCCCGAGCCGGGCCAGCTTGAGCATCAAGGCCTTGCGCCGCGCCGCCGCCAGCGGCGTTTCCGGGCTGTCGCGCAAAATGGCCCCGTCATGCCCATCGGCCACGATCAATCCCTCGCTTTCGGGGAAGATGGCAGCGTCCAGTTCGGGCGGCTTGGCGAAAAAGAACTTGTCGGAGAAATCGCGGTACTCGGGCCATTTTTTGTCGACCTGAAAGTCGATCAGGCTCGATTTGATCTCGATGATCCACACGTCGCCCCTGGGCCCCACGGCCAGCACGTCGGCGCGGCGGCCATTACGTAGGGGCACTTCGGCATAGCACGCCATGTCGTGCCGCTCACGCAGCATGCGCATCACCCCCCGCTGCACCCGCAGGGCGGTGGCCGACTGGCGCAGATCAACAATGGGTGGCAGCTCCGCCATGCTTGTTCACTCCGCCGGCACAGTTTCCACCTTGCGGCCTTGCAGGGCAAAATAGCTCGCCACCAGCCCCGCCACGAGCAGCGGCAGGCAGATCAGGTACGACATGCGAATGCCCATGTATTCCGCCACAAACCCGAGCAGGGGTGGGGCCATGAAAAACACCACGAAGCTCACCTGACCGAGCGCTGCGACGTTGACGGCGCTGGGACGGTCGGTGCGCTGAGCCGCCGCCGACACCGCCAGCGGATAAACCGCCGAGCAGCCAATGCCCATCAGTGCAAAACCAAGCAGGGCCATAGTCTGGTCTGGCGCCACACCGACGAGCAAAGCCCCCAAGCTTGCCAGTCCCATCAGAACCATGGTCACGGCGCGAGGGCCGTAACGGCTCACCAGAGGATCGGCACCGAGCCGCACCACGGCCATGCAAAAGGCAAACAGGGTCAACCCCATGCCCCCGACAAAGGGCGTGCTCTCGAACACGTCGCGCATATAAATGGCCGACCAGTCAATACCGGCTCCTTCCACCAAAAAGGCGGCGAACCCGATCAGGCACAGCGGCAGCAGGCCCAGATTGGGAAAGGCAAAGCGCGGCGTGTCGCCGTCATGCCGTCCCTTGGGCTTGGGGGCGCTGCGCATGCCCCAGATCAGATAGCCCCCCACCAGCACGACGATGGTGGCGATCAAGCCCATATGCTGGGCTACCGACAGGCCGGACTGGCGAATGCTGGCGCCCGCCAGCGCCGTGACGAAAAACCCCACGCTCCAGAAACCATGGGCGCGGTTCATGTAGCGGCCGCCCTGTTGCGCCTCAAGCTTGTCGATCTCGACGTTAAGATTGATTTCGAGCGCACCTGACAGGATACCGGCGAGGAACAGCACGATGAACACCATCCAGGCCTGCCCCTGCGTCGCCAGCAGGGCAAACAGCACGGCCGGACCCAGCACGGTAAATAGCGCGGTGGTTCGTGCCCCCAGCCGCTCGATGAACGGCGCGCCCAGAGTCAGCGAAATCAGCGACCCCAGAGACATGCCGATCATGGTCAGGCCCAATTGTGCCTTGGACACGTCCAGCGCGGTCTGGATGTCGGGCAGGCGCGACATCAGCGCTCCAGTGGTCAGGGCAAACAGGAAGAAACACGCATAGATGCGGTGCTGCGGGGCAATGGTCATGGGGTCACAACGTCCTTCGATCGGCGTGGCGCCAGGGCCCCCGCCGCAAGCAGGCTAAGCACGACCAGCGGAATGCCGATGCCAAAAGCCCAGCGAATACCAAAATGCTCGGCGATATAGCCCAGCAATGGAGGTCCCAACAGGAAGGCCACGAACGAAATCTGCGCCAGCGCCGCCACGTTCAGCGCTGCCGGACGATCCGTCTGCTGGGCGGCGGCCGACATGGCCAGCGGGAACAGGGCGCTCGAACCGATGCCGATCAGGAACAGGCCGAAATAGGCCAGCGCCGGACTATCGGCGACAAGCATCAGCAGGGCCCCGGCGCCAAGGATCGCCAGCAGCGTACGGGCCACGATCACCGGGTTGTAGCGCTCGACGAAGCCGTCCGCGAAGAACCGGGCGACCGCCTGCGATCCGGCGCCCAGCGCTACCGCAAAACCGGCCCAGAACGGGGTAGCGCTGAACACGTCGCGCATATAGATCGCCGACCAGTCAATGCTGGCACCCTCCAGGATCATCGCTGAAAAACACACCGCCACCAGCACCATGATCGCCATGGTGGGGCGCGCCAGGCGCGGGGTCTCGTCCATGCCGGTCGAGGCGCGGTGTTCGGCCGGCTCGAACCGACCCAGCACCACCAGCGTCGCCAACCCCACCACCGGCACCATCAGCGCCAGGTGCAGCTGGGGCGACAGGCCGGTCTGCGCGACGAAGGCCCCAGCCAGCCCGGCGGCGAAAAACCCGAAGCTCCAGAAGGCATGCGCACGGTTCATGATGCGCCGTCCGATGGCATGTTCTACCCGGTCGGCCTCGAGGTTGATGATGATTTCGATGCAGCCAATGGTCAGCCCCACCGGCACCAGCAGCACAAACAGGGCGACCGGATGAGTGGCCCAAACTGCCAGCGCATAGAAGAGCGACAGCAGCGGCACGGCCACCAGCAGCATCCGCCGATGCCCGATGCGCTCGATCAAGGCGCCGGCCAAGGTCAGTGACAGCAGGGTGCCCAGCGCCGCCCCGATCAGCGCCACGCCGAGCGCGCCTTCACCCACATCCATGGCGCGCTGAATATCCGGCAGTCGGGGATAAAGGCTCCCCATGCAAAACGAATACACAAAGAAGGCCCCAAACACCTTGATCTGGGGCGGCAGATCGATGCCAAATTTCATGATTGCAGAACTCGTACCGGCAATTGGCCGCAGGCTAGGCGAAATATCGACGCAGCGATAGTCGCCATGGAAACGATTGCGCCAAACAAAAAAGGGACGGCCCTTGGCAGGGCAGTCCCTTTGTAGATCCCTGGTCCAGGCGGATCAGAGAGCGGAAATGCACACCGAAGTCACGCCCTGGTTGCGGAAACCCAATCGGGTGGCCGCTTCGCGGGACAGATCGATGATGCGCTTGCCGTGGAACGGGCCGCGATCATTGATCGTGACTTCCACATGCTTGCCGGTGCGCTGGTCGGTGACCTGCACCTTGGTGCCGAATGGCAAGGAGCGATGGGCAGCAGTCATCGCGTTCTGATTGAAGGTTTGACCCGAGGCAGCTTTCTTGCCGTGAAAGCCGGGGCCATACCATGAGGCACCGCCGCATTGGGCATAGGCTGAGGTAGTAACGGACATCAGTACTATGGCGAATGCGGCAACGGTTAGGGGCTTCTTTATCAACCTTAACAACTCACTTGGATTTCAATGAGCGGTTGATACGAGCGTTGCTGGGCCATAATGCGCCCGGACTCGGCAGGTCAGTTCTGTTGCGGCGGTTTGCTGGCCAGTAGCACCTTCGAATCAGGCTGCATTTCTGCCACCAAGGTGAACGGCGCCGAATATTTGGAGGAAATGAATCCACGACTCGCGTGAATCCGCATCATGATTGGGCCAGGACCTGTGTTCATCCGGATTCATGTTGCCCAGTGTGGCGGACTGGCTACAGTTCCTGGCAAACCGGCCAAAATCGTTAAAATTGTCAAAATGACTGGGCAATCGGGTAGGCTTTTCGGCGCGAAAACCGGCAATTGTGGTGCAAATAGGGCGTTTTTTGCATGCTTTTGGGTCCCCAAGCCCGACGGTGGCTATCTATTGGCCGCGGGCTGCGGCGCCAGTCCATGCAGAAACAGTTGTTCAAGATAGCGTGCGGCGTCATCAAATCGCCCCTCGCCACCGCGTTGCGGCCCCAGCACCGCGCGCACCTGCACATCGAAGTCGGCATAGTGCTGCGTCGTCGCCCAGATCGAAAAGATCAGGTGGTAGGGGTCGGAGCGGGCGAGCTTGCCCTCGTCCATCCAGCCCAGCATGACCTTGGCTTTCTCATCGACGAGCTCTTTCAGGTCCACCTCGATCATCTCGATGATGCGGGGTGCGCCCTGTAGCATCTCGTTGGCAAACAGGCGACTTTCGCGCGGAAAGTCGCGTGCCATTTCCAGCTTTCGCCGTATGTATGAGCGGATTTCGGGGAATGGATCACCCTGGGCATCCATCTCGCGCAGCGGGGCCAGCCAATTGGCCAGCAGTTGGGAAATGAGCCGGCGGTGGATCTCTTCCTTGCGCGGAAAATAATAAAGCAGGTTCGGTTTGCTCATCCCAGCCACCTCGGCGATCTGGTCGATCGTCGAGCCGCGAAAGCCGTGCATGGAAAATACCTCCAGCGCCGCTTCCAGGATGATGTCCTGTTTTTCGCGTTGGATGCGGGTGAGCGGCCGATGCTTGCCGTGTGGACGAGCCTGTTTAGCTGCCCCGCCTGGACGTTGGCCCTGGGTCGGTGTGTCGGGTTCAGCGCTTTTCACTTTGTTCGGCGGCATTTTCGCCTTGCGAGAAAGATTGGGAGTGCTAACATTTTTCCAACTGGTCAAAATTCTGAACTTAACGCTCAGGCGTCAAGTAGCAAAAAGAATGAACGGTGCAGAAACAATGGGAGTGAGGGTTTCGTGTCCAATTCAACCGCCGTGGTGCCCAACGATCTGAGCGCCTTCTGGATGCCGTTCACGGCCAATCGGCAATTCAAAAAATCGCCGCGAATGTTCGTGGCTGCCAAGGACATGCACTACACGACTTCGGATGGTCGCAAGGTGCTGGATGGCACGGCGGGTCTGTGGTGCGTCAATGCCGGTCACGCCCGTCCCAGGATTGTCGAGGCCATTGCCAAGCAGGCGGCCGAGCTCGATTACGCCCCGGCCTTCCAGATGGGACACCCCAAGGCGTTCGAGCTGGCCAACCGGCTGGTCGATCTGGCCCCGGCCGGGCTCGATCACGTCCTCTACACCAATTCGGGCTCTGAATCGGTCGAGACCGCGCTCAAGGTGGCCCTCGCCTATCACCGGGTCAAAGGCGATGGCAGCCGGTTCCGCCTGATCGGCCGCGAGCGCGGCTATCACGGTGTCAATTTCGGCGGCATTTCAGTGGGCGGCATTGTTACCAACCGCAAGATGTTCGGCTCGCTGCTGACGGGGGTGGACCACATGCCCCACACCCACAATCTGGCCCAGAACGCCTTTTCACGCGGCGAGCCCGAGCATGGGTTGAACCTGGCGGATGAACTCGAGCGCATCGTCACCCTGCATGATGCCTCGACCATTGCGGCGGTCATCGTCGAGCCGGTCGCCGGGTCTACCGGCGTGCTGATCCCGCCGCCAGGCTATTTGCAGCGCCTGCGCGACATCACCAAAAAGCACGGCATCCTGTTGATCTTTGATGAAGTGATCACCGGCTTCGGGCGCCTCGGCACACCCTTTGCCGCCGATTATTTCGGCGTGACGCCGGACATCATGATCACCGCCAAGGGGCTCACCAATGGGGTGATCCCGATGGGCGCGGTGCTGGTGTCAGGCGAGATCCACGATGCCTTCATGCAGGGTCCCGAACACCTGATCGAGTTTTTCCACGGCTACACCTATTCGGGCAATCCCATCGCTTCGGCGGCCGGGCTGGCAACGCTGGAGACCTACAAGGATGAGGGGCTGCTCACCCGCGGAGCCGAGCTTGCCAAGGCCTGGGAAGATGCGCTGCATTCGCTCAAGGGCGAACCGCACGTTATCGACATCCGCAATATCGGGCTGGTGGGCGCCATCGAGCTGGAGCCGATTGCCGGAGCACCGACCAAACGTGCCTTCGCGGCCTTCGTGAAGGCTTTTGAAGATGGTTATCTGATCCGCACCACCGGCGACATCATTGCGCTGTCGCCGCCGCTGATCATCAGTGAAGCCCAGATCGCCGAGCTGATTGACGCCGTGCGCAAGGTTCTGAGGGAAATTGACTGATGCAGATCATTGAGAACGCCGTCGCCGGCAAGCGCTACGTTTCCACATCGACCCGTCGCGTCCCGGTGTTCAATCCGGCGACCGGCGAGCAATCGGCCGAGCTGCCCCTGTCCACCCTGAGCGAACTCGACGCTGCGGTTGCGGCAGCCAAGCAGGCCCAGATCGCCTGGGGCAGCACCTCGCCGATGAAGCGGGCGCGGGTCATGTTCAAGTTCAAGGCGCTGCTCGACCAGCACGCCGACGAGCTGGCCCGTGAAATCTCCAAGGAACATGGCAAGGTGCACGACGACGCCTTGGGCGAAGTGGCTCGCGGCATTGACTGCGTGGATTTTGCCTGCGGCATCCCGCAACTGCTCAAGGGCGAGTTCAGCCGCAATGTCGGCCCTCATATCGACACCCACTCCGACCGCCAGCCGCTGGGCGTAGTGGCGGGCATCACCCCGTTCAACTTCCCGGCCATGGTGCCGATGTGGATGTATCCGGCGGCCATCGCCTGCGGCAATGCCTTCATCCTCAAGCCCTCCGAGCGCGATCCGTCCGCGGTCGATGTTTGCCTGGCAGCTGTTCATGGATGCGGGCCTGCCCGAGGGCCTGCTCAATGTGGTGCATGGCGACAAGGAAATCGTCGACGCCATTCTTGACCATCCCGATATCAAGGCGGTCAGCTTCGTCGGCTCCACCCCGATCGCCGAATATGTCTATCAGCGCGGCACCCGCGCCGGTAAGCGCGTGCAGGCGCTGGGCGGCGCCAAGAACCACATGATCATCATGCCCGACGCCGATATGGACCAGGCCGCCGATGCGCTGATGGGCGCTGGCTATGGTTCGGCTGGCGAGCGCTGCATGGCCATTTCGGTGGCCGTGCCCGTGGGCAAGGCAACCGCCGATGCGCTGATCGCCAAGCTCAAGCCGCGCGTTGAATCGCTCAAGATCGGTCCGGCCACCGACAAGGATGCCGAAATGGGTCCGGTTGTCACCAAGATGCACCGCGACAAGATTCTCGGCTATATCGACTCCGGCGTCGAGCAGGGCGCGTCACTGGTCGTCGACGGGCGCGGGTTCAAGCTGCAGGGCTATGAGAACGGCTATTATGTCGGCGGCACGCTGTTCGACAATGTCACCCCGGACATGAAGATCTATCGCGAGGAAATCTTCGGGCCGGTGCTATCGGTGGTGCGCACTGAAAGCTTCAATGAAGCCGTTGATCTGATCCACGGGCACGAATATGCCAATGGCACGGCGATCTTCACCCGCGACGGCGATGCCGCCCGCGAGTTTGCCGACCGCATCGAGGTGGGCATGGTGGGCATCAACGTGCCGATACCGGTGCCGGTGGCTTATCACTCCTTCGGCGGCTGGAAGCGCTCGCTGTTCGGCGATCACGCCATATACGGGCCGGAAGGAGTGCATTTCTATACCCGCCTCAAGACCGTCACCACCCGCTGGCCCGCCGGCATCAAGGGCGGGGCAGAATTCAGCTTCCCGAGTGCAAAGTAGCACTCATGCTCTTCCCGCGCTGGCCATCGGTCGGCGCGGACCCATCAACGACTGACTGCAAGTGAGTATATCCATGTCCGCTCCCGGCGAAAATCTGCGCATCAATGGCGACCGTCTCTGGGACAGCCTGATGGACATGGCCCGCATTGGCCCCGGCATTGCCGGCGGCAATAATCGCCAGACCCTGACCGATGCGGATGGGGAAGGGCGCCATCTGTTCAAGCGCTGGTGTGAAGCGGCGGGCCTCACTGTCAGCGTCGACCAGATGGGCACCATGTTTGCCACCCGCCCCGGCACCGATCCGCAGGCGCTGCCAGTCTATATCGGCTCGCATCTTGATACCCAGCCCACTGGCGGCAAGTTCGACGGCGTGCTCGGCGTGCTGGCGGGGCTCGAAGTCGTGCGCTCGCTCAACGACCTCAATATCCAGACCAAGCATCCCATCGTGGTCACCAACTGGACCAATGAAGAGGGCGCCCGTTTTGCCCCGGCCATGCTGGCCTCGGGCGTTTTTGCCGGCGTGCATAGCCTCGACTTTGCCTATGACCGCACCGACCACGAGGGCAAGAAGTTTGGTGACGAACTCAAGCGCATCGGCTGGGTCGGCGACGAAGAGGTCGGTGCCCGCAAGATGCACGCCTATTTCGAATATCACATCGAGCAGGGTCCGATCCTGGAAGCGCAGAACAAGCAGATCGGCGTCGTCACCCACGGCCAGGGCCTGTGGTGGCTCGAGTTTACGCTGACCGGCAAGGAAGCCCATACCGGCTCCACCCCGATGCAGATGCGCGTCAATGCCGGTCTGGCCATGGGCCGCATCATGGAAAAGGTGCAGCAACTGGCCATGACCGCTCAGCCCAATCTGGTGGCCGGTGTCGGACAGGTCAATTTCTCGCCCAATTCGCGCAATGTGCTTGCCGGGCAAGGTGGTGTTCACCGTCGATCTGCGCTCGCCCGACCGGGCCAAGCTCGATGACATGCGGGCCAGGATCGAGGCGGCGGCCGCCGAAATTGCCGCCGAACTGGGCGTTGGTTGCTCGGTCGAGGCGGTCGGGCACTTCGACCCGGTGGCGTTTGATCCGACCTTGGTGCGGCGCGTCCGCGCCGCTGCCGATAAGCTCGGCTACAGCCACATGGATATCGTGTCCGGCGCCGGTCACGATGCCTGCTGGACCAACAAGATTGCGCCCTCGACCATGATCATGTGTCCATGCGTCGATGGGCTCAGCCACAACGAAGCCGAAGATATCACGACCGAATGGGCCGCCGCCGGATGCGATGTGCTGTTGCACGCCGTGCTCGAAACCGCGGAGATCGCAGCGCCCATCTAAGAGACTACACGGCCCATTGCCCCTGAGGAGAGGCAATGGGCTGATCAAAAAATCGGAGGGGAATTTCATGAGCAAAGTCATCAAGAACGGCACGATCGTCACGGCCGATCTGAGCTACAAGGCTGACGTGCTGATCGAGGGCGATACCATCGTCGACATCGGCCAGAACTTGAGCGGCGACGAAGTGCTCGATGCCACCGGATGCTATGTCATGCCCGGCGGTATCGACCCCCATACCCATCTCGAAATGCCCTTCATGGGCACCTATTCCGCCGACGACTTTCGAATCCGGCACCCGCGCCGCGCTGGCGGGCGGCACCACCATGGTGGTCGATTTCTGCCTGCCCAGTCCCAATCAGAGCCTGCTCGAAGCGCTCCAGATGTGGGACAACAAGACCTCCAAGGCGTCGACCGATTATTCCTTCCACATGGCGGTCACCTGGTGGGACGAACAGGTCTGGCGCGAAATGGCCGACGTGGTCGATCGCGGCATTACCAGCTTCAAGCATTTCATGGCCTATAAGGGCGCGCTCATGGTCAACGACGACGAGATGTTCGCGTCATTCCAGCGCTGCGCCGAGCTGGGCGCGCTGCCCTTGGTGCATGCCGAAAATGGCGACGTGGTCGCCGCTATGACCGCCAAGCTGCTCGCGGAAGGCAATAACGGCCCCGAAGCCCACGCCTATTCGCGCCCGCCGGAAGTGGAGGGCGAAGCCACCAATCGCGCCATCATGCTGGCCGACATGGCCGGGGTGCCGCTCTACGTGGTGCACGTGTCCTGCGAGCAAAGCCACGAAGCCATCCGCCGCGCCCGCCAAAAGGGGATGCGGGTTTACGGTGAGCCGCTGATCCAGCACCTGACGCTGGACGAGAGCGAATATTTCAACGCCGATTGGGATCATGCGGCCCGTCGGGTGATGTCGCCGCCCTTCCGCAGCAAGCAGCATCAGGATTCGCTGTGGGCCGGCCTGCAGTCGGGCTCGCTATCCTGCGTTGCCACCGATCACTGCGCCTTCACCACTGCGCAAAAGCGCACCGGGCTCGGTGATTTCTCCAAAATCCCCAATGGCACCGGCGGTCTGGAAGATCGCCTGCCGGTCCTGTGGACGGCGGGCGTCAACACCGGCCGCCTGACTATGAATGAATTTGTTGCCGTCACCTCGACCAATGTCGCCAAGATTCTCAACTGCTACCCAAAGAAGGGGGCGGTGATGGTGGGCGCCGATGCGGACCTGGTGGTGTGGGATCCTGCGCGCAAAAAGACCATTTCGGCCAAGGGCCAGCAATCGGTCATCGACTACAACGTGTTCGAAGGCTTCGAAGTCACCGGCCTGCCGCGCTATGTGCTCAGTCGCGGCAAGGTGTCGATTGTGGAAAACGAGGTCAAGACAGAGCCGGGCCACGGGAAGTTCGTCGCCCGCGAGGCCAAAAATCCGGTCAACCGGGCGCTCTCGCAGTGGAAGGAGATTATTTCTCCGCGCAAGATCGAACGCGCCGGCATACCGGTATCTGGGGTTTAGGCGCCCGCTGGCCTGCGGTCTTGCCCGGAGGAGGCAAGGCGCAGGTTCCCGTGCGGCAGATATTGGCACGCGTTTCACAGCCGTGCCATGAATTGAAAAGACGATCGCACCGCCCCGCCTTCGCGGCCCGGTGCAGATTGCGCAGTAGGAGGGCCTGACACTTGTCCGTGACGACCGAAATTTCTATCCCCACAGACAAGGCCGCGGCGCGCGCGGTGGTTGCTGCGACCAACCTTGGCCTGACCTTCAAGACCAACGATGGGGACGTCGTCGCGCTCAGCGATGTGAACCTGACCATCAACAAGGGCGAGTTCGTCTCCTTCATCGGTCCATCCGGCTGCGGCAAGACCACGTTCCTGCGCGCCATTGCCGATCTGGAAAAGCCCACTTCGGGCATGCTGACCATCAACGGCATGTCGCCCGAACAGGCCCGCCAGAGTCGGGCCTATGGCTATGTATTCCAGGCCCCGGCGCTCTATCCCTGGCGCACCATCGAAAAGAACGTCGCCCTGCCGCTCGAGATCATGGGCTATTCCGCCAGCGACCAGGCCGCCCGCATCAAGCGCACCATGGATCTGGTCAATCTCAGCGGCTTCGAGAAGAAATACCCCTGGCAACTATCCGGCGGCATGCAGCAGCGCGCCTCCATTGCCCGCGCGCTAGCCTTTGATGCCGATCTGCTGCTGATGGACGAACCGTTCGGGGCGCTCGACGAAATCGTGCGCGATCACCTCAATTTCGAGCTGCTCAAGCTCTGGTCGGCGACGCAGAAAACCATCTGCTTTGTCACCCACTCCATCCCCGAGGCGGTCTATCTCTCCACCAAGATCGTCGTCATGTCGCCTCGGCCCGGCCGCGTTACCGATGTGATCGAGAGCAACCTGCCCCACGAGCGGCCGCTCGACATCCGCGAGACACCCGAATTCCTCGCCATTGCTGCCCGCGTCCGCGACGGCCTGCGGGCCGGCCATTCCTATGACGGGGATCACGTCTGATGGATGCAGCAGCATGAACCGCTCCCTCCCCATCGTCATTGTGCTGCTCGCCATCGTGGTCGTGTGGTACGCGGCGGCCATCGGCCTCAATGCCCAATGGCAAAACGACGTCTATCGCCGCGCCGGCATCGAGAACGCCCCCGCCACCCAGTTCATCTACGATACCTGGAACCAGGAAAAGCCCGTCCTGCCCACCGCCCATCAGGTATTTGGCGAGCTCTACAATTCCACTGTCCTGGTCGCCCCCAACAAGCCGCGCAGCCTGCTGTTCCACGCGTGGGTCACCTTCTCCGCCACCGGCCTGGGCTTTGTGCTGGGCTCGATCCTCGGGATTGGGCTGGCCGTGTTGATCGTGCACAACGAAGCCATGAACCGCTCGCTCATGCCCTGGATCGTGGCCAGCCAAACCATCCCGATCCTGGCGCTGGCGCCGCTGATCGTGGTCATTGGCTTCAATATCTTCACCGGGACCCTGGGCATCCCCACCGATCCGGCGCGGCTGATCTCCAAGGCCATCATTTCGGCTTATCTCAGCTTCTTCCCGGTGGCGGTGGGCATGGTCAAGGGCCTGCGCTCGCCCGAAGCCATCCAGCTCGACCTGATGCACACCTACAATGCCTCGGCCAACCAGACCTTCTGGAAGCTGCGTTGGCCGGCGGCGGTGCCCTATCTGTTCGCCTCGCTCAAGGTTGGTGTCGCGGCAAGCCTGGTCGGAGCCATTGTCGGCGAAATGCCCACCGGTGCCGTGGCGGGGCTTGGCGCGCGGCTGCTGGCGGGTTCCTACTACAGCCAGACCACCCAGATCTGGGCGGCGCTGTTTGCCGCCTCGATCCTCGCGGCGCTGTTGGTTATCGCCGTGGGGCTCGTCGAGAAATTGGTCAACCGCAATATGGGGGCGCGCCCGGCATGAGCCAGCTCCAACATTATCTTGCTTTGGTTGCCGGTGGCCTGTCGCTGTCGGCGCTGGGGCTCAGCCTCGTCACGCCGCTTGAATCAGGCGCTGTTGCTGAAGGCTTTTCTGGCGCTGGGCGCGCTTTCGCTGATCCGCTTCTACATTCCCATTGGCCTGTGGGCCGATGGCGCCTTTGCGATGCTTGGTGCGGTGGCGATCCTCACCTCGATCGGTATTTTTACGCCGACGCCGGCCTTTTTCTGGATGGCGCTGATCGTTGCCTGGCTGTTTTCCTGGCTCTTCGTTGAACGCCTCAGCCACGCGCTGGCCCCGCGCCTTGCCGATACGGCGGGGCTGGGTCTTCTGATCCCGGTCGACGTTCGGGCTCACCATTCTGGTGGTCTGGGAAGTGATCACCCGCCAGGCCAACGTGCCCCAGGTTATCCTGCCGCCGCCCTCGATGATCGGGGCGCGCTTCATGGCTTCGTTGCCCACGCTGTGGGCCGACTTCCAGCAGACGTTCCTCAAGGCCGTGCTGATCGGCTACGCCTTGGGCTGCGGGCTTGGCTTCGGCGTCGCCATCCTCATCGATCGCTCGCCATTCCTCAAATCCGGCCTGTTGCCGCTGGGCAATTTCGTTTCGGCTCTGCCCATTGTCGGGGTCGCCCCGATCATGGTGATGTGGTTCGGCTTTGATTGGCCGTCCAAGGCGGCGGTAGTGGTCATCATGACCTTCTTCCCCATGCTGGTGAACACCGTGGCCGGGCTCAATGCCTCCACCGCCATCGACCGCGACCTGATGCGCACCTATGCCGCCGGTTACTGGCAAACCCTTATGAAGCTCCGGCTCCCCGCTGCGGGCCCCTTCATATTCAACGCCCTCAAGATCAACTCGACTCTGGCCTTGATTGGCGCAATCGTAGCGGAATTCTTCGGAACGCCCATTGTGGGGATGGGCTTTCGGATTTCTACCGAAGTCGGCCGGATGAATGTCGACATGGTATGGGCCGAGATCGCGGTAGCGGCAATCGCGGGTTCGGTCTTCTACGGGGTGGTCGTCCTCATCGAGAGGGGCGTCACCTTCTGGCATCCGTCCGTGCGTGGTGCATAGACAATGCTGAATTCAGGGAGAACGGGAATGCAGAAAAATCTGATCGGTGCCCTCGCGGGCGCAATGACGATGGCAGCAGTGGGAGGAGCCTGGGCCCAGGACAACAACGTCACCCTGCAGCTCAAATGGGTGACCCAGGGCCAGTTTGCCGGCTATTACGTGGCCCAGGCCAAGGGCTTTTATGAAGAGGAAGGGCTCAACGTCCAGATCATTCCCGGCGGCCCGGACATTGCCCCCGAGCAGGTGATTGCCGGCGGCGGCGCCGATGTCATCACCACCTGGATGGCGCCGGGCCTGGCTGCGCGCGAACGCGGCGTGCCGCTGGTCAATATTGCCCAGCCGTTCAAATCCTCGGGGCTGCTGCTCACCTGCCTCAAGGAAGCCGGCGTCAACAGCACGGCCGACTTCAAGGGCAAGACCCTGGGCGTGTGGTTCTTCGGCAATGAGTATCCGTTCTACGCCTGGATGGCCAAGCTCGGCCTGCCCACGGACGGGGGGCCTGATGGCGTCGAAGTGCTGAAGCAAGCCTTCAACGTTGACCCGCTGATCCAGAAGCAGGCGGCGTGCATCTCGACCATGACCTATAACGAATATGGCCAGGTGCTGAAGGCCGGCATCAAGCCCGAAGAACTCACGGTGTTCAACTATCGTGACGAAGGCGTGGGCATGCTCGAAGATGGCCTCTACGTCATGGAAGATCGCCTCGCCGATCCTGAATTCGTCGCCAAGATGACCAAGTTTGTCCGCGCCTCGATGAAGGGTTGGGCCTATGCGCGCGACAATGCCCAGGAAGCCGCCGAGATCGTTGTCGACAATGACATGACCGGCTCGATGACAGTTGAAGACCAGCTCTACCAGGTCCAGGAAATCAACAAGCTGACGGCCGGCTCCACCGGCGTGCTCGATGAAGCCGACTACAAGCAGACCGTGGCGACCCTGCTCTCTGCCGTGTCCCCGGAAAATCCGGCGATCACCAAGGAGCCGGTCGGCGCCTTCAGCCACGTCGTGACCGACGGCCTCTAGTCGTTCCAGCTAACCGATGCGAAGGGGCGGGCAATGTGTGCCCGCCCCTTTTGTGTTGTCGGACCGCGGTGTTCGGGCGGTATTCTTGCGTGCCATGGCAACCAAAACTGCGTGCAAAGTGTTGGGTAGGCACTGAGGACACAGGAGGCATTCATGAATTCCATCATCTATCTCGTTGGGCTGGTCGTCATCGTCATGGCGATCTTGTCTTTCATCGGGTTGCACTGAGTGCCCGGTGACCCATTGTTGGAGAGCAAGCCATGACGATAGATAGACCGGCAGGTGTAGCCGTCATCAACACCGCAGCCCAGGGCGCAGACGACAAGTCCTATGTCGACTGGTCTGCCATTTTTGCCGGCATCCTGCTGGCCACGGCCATCTCAGTGGTCATGATCAGCTTCGGATCCGCCATCGGATTGAACTTCCTCGATTTCAACGCCCGTGAAGGCGCTTCACCGATCTTTGTGGGCATTGCTGCCGCCAGCTGGTTCCTGTGGGTGGAAATTTCCAGCTTCATGGCCGGTGGCTATCTGACCGGGCGGCTGCGTCGCCGGCACTACGATGCCAGCGAAGATGAAAGCGATCTGCGTGACGGTGCCCATGGCTTGCTCGTGTGGGCCGGTGCCGCGGTGCTCGGCACCGTGATTGCGCTGGGCGGGGTCGGTGCTGTGGCCAATGCGGTGGGTTCCACCGCCGCAACCGTTACCCAGGCCGCATCGAACGCGGCCGGTGATGCCCTCGATCCCAACGCCTATTTCATCGACACCCTGTTCCGCTCCACCCAGCCGGTGGATGCCGCGACAGCGCGCGATGAAGCCGGCCGCATCTTTGCCCAGGCCGCCCTGGGGGATGGTACTGTCGCTGCCGAAGATCGCACCTATCTCGCCAACGTGGTGGCAGCCAACACCGGCCTGGCTCCGGACGAGGCACAGGCGCGCGTCGACCAGGTGATCGCCAATGTGGAAGCGGCTCGCCAGCAGGCGATCGAAGCGGCGCGCATTGCCCGCAACACTGCCATCATCGCTGCGTTCCTGCTCGCGGCATCGCTGCTGGT
The DNA here is from genome assembly GCA_963699295.1 of uncultured Alphaproteobacteria bacterium. Taxonomy (GTDB): domain Bacteria; phylum Pseudomonadota; class Alphaproteobacteria; order Rhizobiales; family Devosiaceae; genus Devosia. Next base: position 2,618,074 of record OY969432.1, on the reverse strand, counting down.
TTCGGCCATCGGCGCCTATCTGGGCGGCCCAGAAGGGCGGCAATCATCGCGACGAAGGCACCGTCTTTGCCAACGTCTTCCGTCGCTTCTAACCTTAGGGAGGGATTGAGATGTTTCGAGGCCTTGGACTGTGGCTACTGGGCGTGCCGATCTGGCTGATCATCATCATCGTGCTATTCATCCGCTAGAATGAATGCAAAAGGCGGGGAGCAATCCCCGCCTTTTTGATGAGTTGAGCGCCTAGTTGAACACCCGGCGCGGCTTGAACTGGCCAAATTCCACCCACCCGGTGGCGATCACCTCGCCGCGAAAGCTGGCCCAGCATTCATCCATTTGCAGCGGCGCGCTCGGCCCGGTCAGCAGCACCGGATTGCCGTGACGCACAGCGGTCGCCTGCACCGCATCGAGCCGGATTTCGGGCAGCGTCGGCAAAGCCTGCCGAGACGGGCTTGAGCAGCGCATCGCGCTCCGGCAGCTCCAGCGCCTCCAGCTGCTCGATGGTCAGCGCGTCACCGTCATGGAAGGGTCCCACCGCGGCGCGGTGCAGCATGCTCACATGCGCCCGCGTGCCCAGCGCCTCGGCGATGTCGCGCGCCAGCGAGCGCACATAGGTGCCCTTGCCGCAGGTCGACTTCGAGCACCGTCTCGGTTTCGCCATGCTCGATGATGATCAGGTCATCGACATCGATTTCGCGCTCGGCCAGCTCGACCACTTCCCCGGCGCGCGCCAGATCATAGGCGCGCTCGCCATCGATCTTGAGCGCCGAAAAGATCGGCGGGCGCTGCATGATGGTGCCGATGAAATTGGGCAGGACCGCCTCCACCGCCGCGCGATCGGGCCGCACATCGGAGGTTGCGATCACCTCGCCCTCGGTGTCATCGGTGGTGGTGGCGCTGCCCCACTTGACCGCAAAGCGATAAACCTTGGTGCCGTCCTGCACCTGCGGCACCGCCTTGGTCGCTTCCCCCAGCGCGATCGGCAGGATGCCGGTCGCCAGCGGGTCGAGCGTGCCGGCATGGCCGGCCTTGGCAGCACCAAACAGCCAGCGCACCTTGCCCACCGCCTGCGTCGAGGTCATGTCATAGGGCTTGTTGAGGACAACCCAGCCGGAGATGGCGCGCTTGGCCCGCTTGACCTGGTTCACTCGGTCTCGCCGTCTTCATCGTCAAGGTCGCGCGCCACCTTCTTGGAGCGCAGCAGCGCGTCGATGCGGCTGGCTTCCTCGAAGGTATCATCGACAAGGAACCGCATTTCGGGCGCGAATTTCAAATTCAGCTGCGGCGCCACGCGGCCCCGGATGAACTTGCTGTTGCGGTTCAGTGCCACCACGATTTCCTGCGGCGTGCTGGCCGCCCAGCGGCATGATATAGGCGTTGGCAATCTTGAGGTCCGGAGACATCCGCACTTCGGGCACGGTAATCACCGCGCCATGCAGCGCGTCGTCGTCGATATCGCCGCGGGCGAAGATGTCCGCCAGCGCGTGGCGCACCAGTTCGCCGACGCGCAAGGCGCGCTGGCTGGGGCCGTTTGTCTTGTTGTCTTTGCTCATGGCAGCGGGTTAGTCCCTCCCTGCGTTCGCGTCAATCCGCCAGCATCAGAGCGGTGCCGCTTTGCAGCTCGTGGGCGCGCGCCTCTACTACTTCCGAAGCCACCGGCCAGCCGGTGGGCTGGGCCGGATCGAATGCCTTGCCGCGCCATTCCTGGAAGACCACGGCAACCGCCTTGTCGGTCTTGGCAAACTGCATCACCATGACCTCGCCCAGGCCCCGATAGCCCACCAGATTGTCCTTGTAGGCGCCGCACACCATGATCAGCGGGGCCAGCTTTTCGCCCTCGTCGGGACCCAGCTGGTGAAAGCTGGTCAACTCGGGAATGCAGTTCTGCGCATAGCCGCCCATCACCAACTGGCGATATTGGTCCAGCGGCACATTCGCCGCCAGGGCCGTGCGCACGCCGTAAAGCGTGCTCCACAGGGCTTCGCTTTCGCCCTTGGGGTAAGCCTGCAGCAGGGATTGTACTTCATCGGCCCGATAGGTTGTTTCAATCGGGGGGCGCCCGCCCAACGCGCCCTTGTCCTCTCCCAGCCAATTGGCCGGCGGCATGACCACCCGGTGACCCAGCGTTTCGAGCACCATGCCCTGATCGGCGTTGCTCAGCTGCGGCTCGCTGCGTAGCTGGGCCATTGCCGGGGTGGTCAAAGCCACGCCGGCGGCGGTGGCCAGGGCAATGCTCATCAGGCGCGCGAAACTGCCGAGCAATTTCATGTTGGGGATCTCCTCCCGAATTCAAGACTGACAGGGATCTCGTTCAGGGCCGAGCATGGGCTGCTAGCGGCGAGACTTAGGGCTCCCGCCCCGGGCGGGCAAGAGCGGTCCGCCCCCGCGCATGCAAAGTCTTTTCAGGTGGTGGATTGGCGCAACACTCGCGCCCATCCGCCGAGTTGGGTCAGGACAGAGTGGCGCGCGGTCCGGTTTGGGCGCCGTCGGGGAGCACCCGGTGCGGGGGCTGGTGGCCATCCATGAAAGTGCGGATGTTGACGATCACCGACTCTCCCATTTCGATCCGCGCTTCCAGCGTCGCCGACGCCATATGCCCGGTCAGCACCACCTTGTTGGCCTCGGCCAGCGCCAGCAGGCGGGGGTTGATGCCCTGCCTGTTGTCGAACACATCCAGCGCGGCCCCGCTCAACTGGCCGTTTTCAATGGCCGCGAGCAGCGCCTCCTCGTCGAGCAGTTCCGGCCGGCTTACATTGACCACGAAGCTGCCATGGCGCATCCGCTGCAGCCGCTCGGCCGACAAGAATGCGATAGGTCTCGCGGGTCAGGGGCGTGTGCAGCGACACGATATCGACCTGCTCGAGCATGGCGTCGAGGTCGGGCCAGTAGGTGGCTTCCAGCGGGTCCTCAATCGCGGGAGAGCGGCGATTGCGCGAGAAATAATGGATATTGAGGCCAAAGGCCCGGGCGCGCAGCGCCACAGCAGTGCCGATTCGACCCATGCCCACGATGCCCAGCGCCTTGCCGCGCAGGCGGTGGCCCAGCATCGAAATCGGCGACCAGCCGGCCCAGGCCCGGTCCCGCAGCAACAGCTGGGTGCCTTCCACCAGCCGTCGCGGCAGCGCCAGCATCAGCACCATGGCCATGTCGGCGGTGTCTTCGGTCAGCACGCTGGGCGTATTGGTTACCGTGAGGCCGGCGGCCCACGCGGCCTCGACATCGATATTATCCACCCCATTGCCGAACTGGGCGATCAGCCGGACCGATTTGGGCAGGCGGGCGATCAGTCGCGCGTCGATGCGGTCGGTGATTGAGCTGACCAGCACATCCTTGCCCGCAAGCCCGGCAATCAGGTCGTCGGCCCCCAGCGGCAGGTCATCGGCATTGACGTCCGCCTCAAACAGCGTGCCCATGCGGGCTTCAATGCTCTCGGGCAGGCGCCGCGTTACAAGAATCTTGGGTTTATCGTTAGCCATCGGGTGCTGGGTTACGTCGCGCCAAGTGCGGCAAAGTGCACCCTTTAGCGACCATTAAGGATATGGCGTTAGTGATAGGTCAATTCCATCCATTCTGCAAAGTCATGTTTGACGAGTCCGTGCGCCCAGCCGCTATTTCCATGTTTTATCAGGCCCTTCGCCGGCTTTGCTGGGTGCTGATTGCGCTCGTCGCCCTGCTGGTGCCCGCCTATGCCCAGGCAGGCAATCCCAGTGGCTTGCCCCTGCCGCGGTTTGTCACCACCCGCTCCGACCCGATCAATGTGCGCGTTGGCCCGGGCACCAAATACGATGTCGCCTGGACCTTTCTCAAGGCGGGCGTGCCGGTCGAAATCATTCAGGAATTCGATACGTGGCGCAAGATCCGCGATGCCGACGGAGCCGAGGGCTGGGTGCACCAGAACTTGCTGTCGGGCGTGCGCGCCGGCTATGTCAGCCCGATCGCGGCGGGCGGAGAAGTGTCGCTGCACACCAAGCGGGCCGCTGATGCGCCGGTGCGGGCCCGGCTGGGCGCCGGCCTGCGGGTGGCAATCAAGGAATGCGATGGCCAGTGGTGTGAAGTCACCGCAACCAGTCAGGTTCCCAACCAGCGCAGCGCCAGCTATTCCGGCTATTGCCGGCAGGAAGAGCTGTGGGGCGTTTATCCCGACGAGGTCTTCGACTAGTCGAGCTCGGCCAGCGCATTGGCCGTCTGCCGCGCCAACCGCAACGCTTCGTCCTGCTTGGGGCAGCTCGCGCATAGCCGCTCCGGGTCGATCAGGTAGTCCAGGCAACACCCCTTGCGCTTGACGATCAACACTTCACGGCCATCCGGCGCGCTCACTTTTTGCAGCTCGCCTTGTCCGGTCAGTCCCATCACCGCCAGCCATTGCGCGCAATAGTCCTGCCGCTGCTCGAGGCTCAGCTGCGGCTGGTGCTTGCCCAGCCACACCATGAGCGACAGCATCCGGTCCGCCAGCAGCCGCCGTGCGGGCAGGGGGCGCAACTTGGCGACGGCGTTGACCTCGTCGAGCAGGCGATCGGTCATGGCCTTCAATTGCCCACCGGCATTGGCGATCAGCTCCTCGGTCGTGCCACTGGTCTGGGGGGCCGGTAGCAGGCGCAAGCCGTCGACATAGATGCCGCGTCGCCCCTGGCTCAGCCCGTTCAGGTCCGGCATTGCACCATGCAGATGCACCGCGATCACCGCCAGATAGGCCGGCTGCCAGATCAGGTTGGTCCACAGCCGCACCGGCCACAGCGCTGGCGCGGCCGGATAGGTCGCCACCAGCTGCGCCTTCAGCGCCGCGAGAAACACTCCATTGTCGGCGCCGGGCTGATACCAGCCTTCGCGCGCCGCACCCGGCTCCCCCTTCATGAAGCCAGTCGCCCGCGCCGCCAGGGCGAGCAGGCGGGTGGTCGCGGCATCGGCGGAATCTTGGGCAAACAGGAATGAACGGGCCATGGCCGCTTTTAGCGCCCCGTGCGGCGCCTGCAAAGGCCGCCACCGATGTCAGTCATCGGCCGCCCGGGCCGCAGCGATCGCGGCGGCAATCGCTGCGCCATCCGATAGCGTCAGCTCGTATTCCCGCTCCAGCGCCGTGCCGCCCATGCCGACACCCGGATTGCGGAAGTTCATGCCGCTCTTGACCGTTTTGGGCGCTGAAAAATGCATTTCGCGGACCCCTGTCTCGCGCTGCACCTGCGCGATATTGCCAGCATTGAGCCCACCGCATGCCATGATGGCAATCCTGCCGGCGGCCTGTTCATGGGTCTTGCGCAAAATCTCGGCGCCCGCCAGGGCGTTGTCGTGCTGGCCGCTGGTGAGCACCCGCTTTACCCCGCAACGGATCAGCGCTTCGAGCGCCTCGTCCGGATCGCGCGTCATGTCGAAGGCGCGGTGGTAGTTGACGCTCATCGGCCCGGCTGCCGCCACCAGCGCCCTGGTGCGCGCTTCATCGATCTGCCCATCTGCCGTCAGGCATCCCACCACCACGCCCGCCACCCCGCCCAGCGCGCCGATCGCGCGCACATCGGCCAGCATGCTCTCGAACTCGAGCGGCGAGTACAGGAAGTCCCCGCCCCGCGGCCGGATGATCGGATGAAACGGAATGGCCGCCACCCGCATGGCGGTTTCAATCGTGCCGATACTCGGAGTGATGCCGCCTTCGAGCAGGCTCGCGCACAGTTCTACCCGGTCGGCGCCAGCCTCCTGCGCCGTCACCAGGCCATCGATGCCTTCTACGCAGATTTCAATCGTGAGCGGATGCAAGGCCATGCCAATCCCCTAAAACAGCCGAGTGCCAAGGTGGTGGAACCGGCGCCCCAAGGCAAGCGGCGCCTTGCGTATTAGCCCTGACCCGCCCGGTTACCGTTTCCAAGCCTTGGCCATGCAGTGTGCGTTGGGGAGATCTGAAATGCGTCACAGGGTCGGCTGGCTCGGCGATGTTCGGGGGGCGTCGGCGGTCGAATTTGCCATACTCACACCGATCTTTTTGCTCATGCTCGCCGGCACGCTGGCTTACGGCATCTATTTCAGCGCCGCCCATTCGCTGGAGCAGCTGGCCGCCGATGCGGCGCGGGCGTCGATCCCCGGGCTCAACCATATCGAGCGCAACCGGCTGGTGCGGCAATTCCTCGACGGCCATGCCGAAACCTATCTGCTGATCGCGCGCAGCCGCCTCACCTTCAGCATTCGCGACAAGCCGGCCGATCCCCCCCAATATCATGTGACCCTGCGCTATGATGCCAACCACCTGCCGATCTGGAACCTTTACCCGCCGCTCCCGCATCCCGGCCGGTTCATTGTCACCACCTCCACGATTAGGCTGCCGTGACCGCAGGCCAAAGGCCAGCCGTGCCGGTCATGATATGGCATTGACACTTGTGTCGGCGTGCTACATAACTAGCACACTAAACAGGTGTGCTGCATGGACGACTTCCACTCTGCCCAGCCGATCTTTGTCCAGATCCGCCAGCGCCTGATCGAGCTGATCCTGCGCGGCTCGGTCGGCGAAGGCGAGGCATTGCCATCGGTCCGCCAGATTGCCGCCGACCTGTCGGTCAATCCCCTCACGGTCACCCGCGCCTTTGAGGCGCTGGTCGACCTGGATGTGGTTGAGCGGCGGCGCGGTCTTGGCATGTTCGTCAAGCCGGGCGCTCGCGCCGCCCTGCTGCGTCATGAGCGCGAACAATTCCTCACCCATGATTGGCCTCGCATCACCGCCCAGATCCAGGCGCTGGAGCTCGATCTCGACACCCTCATCACCAGTTCACTTGCTTCCCAGGGGAAGAGTAATGACTGAGCTTTCTACGCCAGCTCCGGCCGGCGCACCCATTGTTTCGGCGCGCGGCCTGCGCAAGAAATTCGGCGGCAAGGAGATCCTGCATGGCCTGGATTTCGACATTCCGCCCGGCCGCATTTACGGGCTGATCGGCCATAATGGCGCCGGCAAGACCACCACGCTCAATGCCATGCTTGGGTTGACCAATTGCGAGGGCACCATCCGCGTCCTGGGCCAGGACCCGTTTGCCCACCGCGCCCGCCTGATGCGCGATGTTGCCTTCATTTCCGATGTGGCGAGCCTGCCGCGCTTCCTGCGGGTGCGCGAACTGTTTGCGCTGCTCTCCAGCATCCATCCCAATTTCAGCCTCGACAAGGCGCAGTCCTTCCTTGAAGGCACCGATATCGGGCCCGACATGAAGGTCAAACAGCTCTCCAAGGGCATGGTGGCGCAGCTCCATCTCGCGGTGGTGATGGCGATCGACGCCAAGCTCCTGGTGCTCGACGAGCCGACGCTTGGCCTCGACATCACCTATCGCAAGCGCTTCTACCGGCGCCTGCTCGAAGACTACATGACCGAAGAGCGCACCCTCTTGATCACCACCCACCAGGTCGATGAAATCGAGTTCATGCTCTCCGACATCATGTTCATCCGCGATGGCTCGCTCATCCTGCACATGCCCATGGACACGGTGAGCACGCAATTCGTGCAACTGGTGGTCAATGATCCCACCCAGCAAGCCGCCGCCCGGGCGCTGCAGCCGGTCTATGAGGAAACCCGCTTCGGCCAGACCGTGATGATCTTTGACGGGGTCGAAACCTGCCAGCTCGACCCGCTGGGCCAGCTCTCCACCCCGACCCTGTCCGATCTGTTCGTTGCCCTGATGCAGCGCGCCACCGCCAATCCGGAGATCGCCCGATGAAGGCTTTCAGCGCGCTCATCCATCGCGAATTCATCGAGCACAAGGGGGCGTTCCTTTTTGGCCCGCTGATCCTGGTGGCGCTCATGCTGGGCGCAACCGTGCTCGCCTTCACCGTCGGGCGCGTCGATGCGCGCTTTTCCGGGCAGATGTTTACCGTTGCGCCCCTGCGCATCTTCGAGATGGCTTTCATGGCCTTTTCCCTCGCCTGGCTGCTCTATCTGATCGCCACCCTGTTCTTTTACTGCGCCGATGGCTTTGCCGCCGACAAGCGCAACAATTCCATGCTGTTCTGGAAATCCATGCCGGTGTCGGATCTGCGCATGCTGTGGGCCAAGCTGAGCGCCGCGATCACCATTCTGCCTGGCAGCATTTTTGCCATCACCATGCTCAGCGGCCTGCTGCTGTTCGCCATCATCTTTGTCACCACCCTGATCAACGGCACGGGCTCGCTCGATCTGTTCGGCAGCGTCGCCGGCATCTACGCCAATGTGGCGCTGGCATTCGTCGTTACCCTCGTGTGCGGCCTGTTGTGGTATCTCCCCTATATGGCGCTGGTGGGGGCTCTCGCCACCGCCATTGGCCGCTGGGCCATTCCGCTGGCGGTGCTGTTGCCCGCCATCATCTCCACCCTCGAATGGGTCACCCTGGGTGGCTTTCATCCTTTGGCTACCGTCACCTCGGCCTATCTCGAATACCGCAGCGATTTCCCGCTGATGGAAGGCTATATCGACGATTGGCTGGCCGCCTCGGTGCCGTTTGACGGCATGGCCTATGCCCTGGCGCTGATCGGTCGCCTTGATTGGCTGCAGGTGCTGATCGGCATCGCTTTCGCGGCCGTCGCCATCTATCTCGCCAGCGAATATCGCCGCCGCGTCAACGACAACTGATTTTTTTGGCCTCGCTCATCCCATTTGCGTGGATGAGCGGGGGCAAGGTTTGGCGCAGGCCCCACCGCCGCCCGGCGCGCCCGCTTGCGGTGACCCTGAAAGATGCTGCGCCATGGGGCGAAATTTGTCCCGTAGCCGGTTAGTCCGGCGAATGAGTGGAACTCATTTCGCCCCATGGTATCCCGAAGGCTCAGCAGGATCGGACCGTCCTCGGTATGTAGCTCGTACCGTTTCGAGTGGGCGCGAACCATTTGGTGCGTGCCCGGCCGGGGAGCCATCTCCCGGCCCGGATCATCCATCCCCCGCTGGAGCTGGAGCGACCCCCAACCCATCCGGCACCCTCCCCCCGACCGTTCGTCGCGACCGCGCAGCGTGGGGGACGGCAGGGGTGAGTATGGCATGGGGCAATGGGGGTGCGGATAAGTTGCATTGGGGAGGGGGATTTTGGGGCGGGGTGGGGGGATGGGGGGGATGCACAGCGGCCCCCCACCTAACCTCCCCCTGATAGGGGGAGGGACCGCGCGGTGGGTGGGGCGGGATGGCGATCACCAGGACGTAGCGGCGGTGGAGGGTTTCCGGGATGGGCCCCGGCTCAGGGCCGGGGTGACACCGAGAGTGGGGAGGCTGTGGCGGTTACTGAGAGCGATGGGCTCCTCCCCCTGTCAGGGGGAGGTTGGGTGGGGGTAACTGCTCGTAGTGCCGAGGGAAACGGAGGTTCCCGCTTTCGCGGGAATGACATTGTGTGGGGGGGGGGAGTTCTTGAGGGGTGGTGAGGAGTTCTTAGGGCTGCGGGCGCAGTGGCAGGTCCTGTTCATAGCCCACCATCGATTGTCCCAATACCACCACCGGGTCGTCCCCGCGAAAGCGGGGAACTCTGTTTTGCAGTTTTCGGGGCTCTCCGGACCCCCACCTAACCTCCCCTGGCAGGGGGAGGGACCGGGCGGTGGGTGGGGTGACGCCATGTCCATCACTACCACCTGGCGGCGGTGGGGCGCTTCCGGGATGGATCCCCCGGGCCTGACCCGGGGCTCAAGGCCGGGGTGACATCGAGGGTGTGGAAACCGCGCGGCCCTACGCGAGCCGCGATGGGCTCCTCCCCCTGGTCAGGGGGAGGCTGGGTGGGGGTAATGCGCGCTGCCGGAGCAAAACAGAGGTTCCCGCTTTCGCGGGAATGACATTGTGGGGGTGGGGAGGGTTGAGGGGGGGGCGGCGACAGCGGCAGAGAACGGTTCATCTCCGCTACCAGTCACCACCACCGGGTCGTCCCCGCGAAAGCGGGGATCTCTGTTTTTGCAATATTCGGGGCTCTCGATATCCCCTCCTAACCTCCCCTTGAGAAGGGGAGGAACCGTGCGGTGGGTGGGGTGGGATGGGGGGCAAGCTGATGGTTTTTCGGAGAAAATGGCGAGTCCCGGTGCACCCCTCCCCCTTTTCAGGGGGAGGCTGGGTGGGGGTAACTGCACCTTCCGCAAATCCTAAACGGAGGTTCCCGCTTTCGTGGGAATGACATTGTGGGGGTGGGGAGTTTGGGGGTGGTTCAAGGGCTGCGGGCGACAGCGGCGGGGGTCGTTCCTCGACCCGATATCCGTTGTCCCACACTTGCCCCACCACCGGGTCGTCCCCGCGAAAGCGGGGATCTCTGTCTTGCTATATTTGTGGCTCTCCAGACCCCCAACTAACCGGCCATTCGAGCGCAGTTCTCATGGCCTTATCACCTAAAATCGCTCCACTGGAGCGATTTTGCCTGCGGCCGGATCGAAGCCCCTGGTGGCGGGAGGGACCGGGCGGTGGGTGGGGTGGGGTGGGGGCAAGTTGATGGTTGAGCAGTGAGTTTTGCTGAGATTTTAGCGGGCCCCGATGGGCTCCTCCCCCTTCAGGGGGAGGCTGGGTGGGGGTAACTGGACGCACCGCCGAGGAAAAACGGAGGTTCCCACTTTCGTGGGAATGACATTGTGGGGGTGGGGAGTTTGGGGGTGGTTCAAGGGCTGCGGGCGACAGCGGCGGGGGTCGTTCCTCGACCCGATATCCGTTGTCCCACACTTGCCCCACCACCGGGTCGTCCTCGCGAAAGCGGGGATCTCTGTTTTGAAGGGGCGGTGGCTCTCCATATCCCCTCCTAACCTCCCCTTGTTAAGGGGAGGGACTGCGCGGTGGGTGGGGTGAGATGGGAGCACGTTGATGGTTGAGCAGTGAGTTTTGCCGAGGTTTTTAGCGAGCGCTGGTGCGCTCCTCCCCTGGCAGGGGGAGGTTGGGTGGGGGTAACTGCACCTTCCGCAAATCCTAAAAACGGAGGTTCCCGCTTTCGCGGGAATGACATTGTGGGGGTGTGCCATGCCGGTCACCGCCACCTAGCAGCGGTGGAGGGTGTCCGGGATGGGCCTCCCCGGGCCTGACCCGGGGCTCAAGGCCGGGGTGACACCGAGAGTGGGGAGGCAGTGGCGCAACCCCCCACGCCATCCTCCTCACCCCCTAGTTGCAAATGATTTGCAATTGCACTAAACATTCCTGGCGTGATCCTGGAGTGTTCTATGTTTCGTCGTGTACTGGCTGCCGTGGTCGTTTTTGGCCTCGTTATCTCTCCCGCCCTGGCCCAGGATCGTTTACGGGCCGTCACCACCTTCACCATCATTGCCGATATGGCCCGCAACGTTGCCGGGGAGGCCGCCGATGTGGTTTCCATCACCAAGCCCGGCGCCGAGATCCATAATTACCAGCCCACCCCCGGCGATCTGATCGCGGCCCAGGGCGCGGACCTGCTGTTGTGGAACGGGCTCAATCTGGAGCAGTGGTTCGCGCAGTTTTTGACCAATCTGGGGGATGTGCCCAGCGTGGTGGTTTCCCAAGGGGTCGAGCCGATGGGCATTGGCGAGGGGCCCTATCAGGGCAAGCCCAATCCCCATGCCTGGATGTCGCCCACCGACGCGCTGATCTATGTCGACAATATCCGCGCCGCGCTGGGGGCCGCCGATCCGGCCAATGCTGCGGTCTACGATGCCAATGCCGCCGCCTATGCGGCAAGGATCACCGCCACGGTCGAGCCGATCCGCGCCGCGCTCGCGGCCATTCCCGAACAGCGCCGCTGGCTCGTCACCTCGGAGGGCGCGTTCAGCTATCTCGCGCGCGATTTTGGCCTCAGGGAGCTGTTTTTGTGGCCCATCAATGCCGACCAGCAGGGCACGCCGCAGCAGGTGCGCCGGGTGATCGATGCGGTGCGCGAGAACCATATTCCGGTGATCTTTTCGGAATCCACCATCTCCCCCAAGCCCGCCCAGCAGGTGGCGCGCGAAACCGACATCAAATATGGCGGCGTGCTCTATGTGGATTCCCTGTCCGATCCCGACGGACCCGTGCCGACCTATCTCGACCTGCTCGCCGTCACCACCCAAACCATCGTGCAAGGCCTGACCCCATGACGACAGTCGCTCCCGGCCTCGAAGTCTCCAACATCACCGTTGCCTATCGCAATGGCACCACGGCCATGCAGCATGCCAGCTTTTCCATCCCGCGCGGCTCGATCACGGCGCTCGTGGGGGTCAATGGCTCGGGCAAATCCACCCTGTTCAAGGCCATCATGGGGTTTGTGCCGCTCGCCGGCGGCTCGGTCGATATCCTGGGCGTGCCCGGCAAGCAGGCGCTCAAGCGCAATCTGGTCGCCTATGTGCCGCAGTCCGAAGATGTCGACTGGAATTTTCCGGTGCTGGTGGAAGACGTGGTGATGATGGGGCGCTATGGCCATATGGGCATGCTGCGCCGGCCCAAGCCGCTCGATCACCAGATGGTCACCCAGGCGCTGACCCGGGTGAACATGCTCGACTTCCGCCACCGCCAGATCGGCGAGCTCTCGGGCGGCCAGAAAAAGCGGGTGTTCCTCGCCCGGGCGCTGGCCCAGGAAGGGCAGGTGATCCTGCTCGACGAGCCGTTCACCGGGGTCGATGTGAAAACCGAGGACGCCATTGTCGAGCTGCTGCGCGCGCTGCGCGACGAGGGCAAGGTGATGCTGGTCTCGACCCACAATCTGGGTTCGGTGCCCGAATTCTGCGACCGCACCGTGCTGGTCAAGGGGACCGTGCTGGCCTCCGGCCCCACCGCCGACGTGTTCACCCGCGAATGGCTCGAAATCACCTTTGGCGGGGCGCTGCGCCATTTCGTGCTCTCGGGGCAGGGCCTGCACGCCGACAATGATCCGCGCCAGGTATCCGTGCTCACCGATGATGAACGACCGCTGGTGCTTTATGGCGAAGAGGGCAAGATGACGACCCAGCAATCCGCTCCGGTGGAAACGCCATGATCGAGCATTTGCTGCTGCCGTTCAACTATCACTACATGATCAACGCCATCTGGGTATCGGCGCTGGTGGGGGGCGTGTGCGCGTTCCTGTCGGCCTATCTCATGCTCAAGGGCTGGTCGCTGATCGGGGATGCGCTGAGCCATTCCATCGTGCCCGGGGTCGCCGGGGCCTATATGCTGGGGCTGCCCTTTTCCATCGGCGCGTTCTTTTCCGGGGGGCTGGCGGCGCTTGCCATGCTGTTTCTCACCCAGCGCACCAAGCTCAAGGAAGATGCGGTGATCGGGCTGATCTTTACCGGTTTTTTTGGGCTCGGCCTGTTCATGATTTCGCTCTCGCCCACCTCGGTAAATATCCAGACCATCATCATGGGCAATATCCTGGCCGTGACCCCCGAGGATACCGTGCAACTGGTGATCATTGCGCTGGTGACGCTGGCGGTCATGCTGGTGATCTGGAAGGATCTGATGGTGACGTTTTTCGATGAGAGCCATGCCCGCTCCATCGGGCTCAATCCGCCGCTGCTGCGGGTGATTTTTTTCACCCTGCTCGCCGCCTGCACCGTCGCCGCCATGCAGACCGTTGGGGCGTTTCTCGTCATCGCCATGGTGGTGACCCCCGGCGCTACCGCGTATCTGCTGACCGACCGGTTCCACCGGCTGATCATCATCGCGGTGGCGGTGGGGACGCTCTCGAGCCTCGTCGGCGCCTATATCTCGTTCTTTCTCGATGGCGCCACCGGCGGGGTGATCGTGATGTTGCAGACCTCCGTCTTCCTGCTCGCCTTTTTCCTCGCCCCTCGGCACGGGTTGCTCGCCGCCAGGCGCCGCGCCAAAGCGGAGCTCGTCCCATGAACGAGATGCTGATCTACATGCTCTGGCCGTTCCAGTTCCCGTTCATGACCAATGCCATGGTCATTGCCGTCATGGTCGCCATCCCCACCGCGCTGCTGAGCTGTTTTCTGGTGCTCAAGGGGTGGTCGCTGATGGGCGACGCGATCTCCCATGCGGTGCTGCCGGGGGTGGTGCTCGCCTATATCGTGGGCCTGCCGCTGGGCATCGGGGCCTTCTTTGCCGGCATGACCTGCGCGCTGTCGGTGGGCTATCTCAAGGAAAATTCCCGCATCAAGGAAGATACCGTGATGGGGGTGGTGTTTGCCGGCCTGTTCGGGCTGGGCATCGTGCTCTACACCTCGATCCAGACCGATGTGCATCTCGACCACATATTGTTCGGCGACATTTTGGGCGTCGGCCCCGATGATCTGTGGCAGACCGGCATCATCGCCGTCGCGGTCACCGCCATCGTGCTCGCCAAATGGCGCGACCTGCTGCTGTTCATCTTTGATCCGCAGCAGGCCGGGGCCATCGGGCTGCCGGTGCGGGTGCTCCATTATGGCCTGCTGGCGCTGCTCTCGCTGACCATCGTGGCGGCGCTGTCGGCGGTGGGCATCGTGCTGGTCATTGCGCTGCTGGTGGCGCCCGGCGCCATTGCCTATCTGATCTCCCAGCGCTTCGGCCCGATGATGCTGATCGCCTGTGCCGTTTCGCTGGGCTCGTCGCTGGTGGGCATCTATGCCAGCTTCTTCATCGACAGCGCCCCCGCGCCCACCATCGTGCTCATGATGAGCATCACCTTCCTCGTGACCTTCTTTGTCACCACCCGCCGCCCACGCGTCGCGGCGGTATGAAGCGCCTGATGGATAAGGGGCTTTTGGTCCCTTATCCAACTTATGCCCGGTCCCCGGGGCGGCCTTAGACTCCTTGGCAAGAGGAGATCACCCATGGACCATACGCCCAATCTGTCGCTGCCCTTCATCATGCCGCAGCAGGCACAAAAGCATATCACCCACAACGAGGCCCTGCAGGCGCTCGATATCCTGGTGCAGCCAAGCGTTGAAAGCCGCACCATCGCCAGCCCGCCCGCCACCCCCATGCAGGGCGAGGCCTGGCTGGTGCCGCCCGGCGCCATCGGCAGCTGGGCCGGCCATGCCCATGAAATTGCCGCCTGGCAGGCCGGGGCCTGGCTGTTCTACGATCCCGCGCCGGGCTGGCAGGTTTACGTCAAATCCGACCGCACCGCCTATGTGTTCGACGCCGGCGAGTGGGTGCCGCTGGCCTCGCTCGGGGCGGGGCTCAGGCAATTGGGCATCAACACCAATGCCGACGCCACCAACCGCCTCGCCATCGCGTCGAGTGCCAGCCTCTTTACCCATGCCGGTGCCGGCCACCAGCTCAAGCTCAACAAGGCCACGCCCGGCGATACGGCGAGCCTGCTCTACCAGACCAATTGGTCCGGCCGCGCCGAAATGGGCCTTGCCGGCGGCGATGACTGGCAGCTCAAGACCAGCCCTGACGGCGCCAATTGGCACATGGCGCTGACGGCTCACGCCGCCACCGGCGCCATTGCCGTCGGCACTTCGCTCATCCCCGCCACCGACAATGCGATTGCGCTGGGCGGCGCGGGGGCGCGCTGGTCCACCATCTGGTCGGCGACCGGCACCATCCAGACCTCCGATCTGCGCCTCAAGACCGATGTGGCCCCGTCCGATCTGGGCCTTGAGTTCATCCTTGCCCTCAATCCGGTCAGATATCGCTGGCTCTCCGGCGGCGCGCCGGATGGCGAGGCACTGCCCGGCCAGCGCACCCATTACGGCCTGCTAGCCCAGGAGGTTGAGGCGCTGCTCGCCGACATGGGCATCGCCGATTTCGGTGGCCATGTGCTGGCCGACCCGGCCGATCCCGGTAGCGAGCAGGGCCTGCGCTACGACGCCTTCATCGCCCCGCTGATCGCCGCCATCCAGCAATTGTGCCGGCGGCTCGATACCGAGCTCGGCTTCAGGGTCTAGGTTACGGCGATTGTGCCCGGTCTGGGCCGGGCCATTGCGCGCCCAAAAATGCGCTCCGGCACTGGCGCCCGCCGCTTCTGCGCGATAGCCTGATGTGCGTACGTCTGGGAGGATCGCACGCATGTCTGGCAAGCGTCTGGGTATTGGCCTTATCGGCACCGGCAATATTTCTTCGGCCTATCTGCGGGCCATGCTGGGGCAGAATGACCTGCCCGGCTTTGCGGTGCTCGACATCAAGGGCCTCGCCGACCAGCGCCCCGAAGCGGCAGCCGCCCGCGCCGCCGAATTCGGCCTCAGGGCGATGACGGTCGAAGCCATGCTGGCCGATCCCGGGATCGCGCTGATCGTCAATCTCACGATTCCGCGTGCCCATGTCGCGGTCGGGCTGCAATGCCTGGCCGCCGGCAAGCATGTCTATTCCGAAAAGCCGCTGGGCATCAGCTTTGCCGAGGGACAGGCCCTGCTCGCCGCGGCAGACAAGGCCGGGCTGCGCATTGGCTCGGCCCCCGACACCTTTTTGGGCGGCGCCCATCAGCAGGCGCGCGCTGTCATCGATAGCGGCGCGCTGGGGCAGATCGTCGGCGGCACCGCCTTTTTCCAGTGCCCCGGCCATGAAAGCTGGCACCCCGATCCGGCGTTCTATTACGATATCGGTGGCGGCCCCATGCTCGACATGGGCCCCTATTACATCACCGATTTGGTCAATCTGCTGGGGCCCGTCGCCCGCGTCTCGGCCATGGCCTCGCGCCTGCGCTCCCAGCGCCCCATCACCTCCGAGCCCAAACAGGGCCAGATCATGGACGTCAGGGTCGACACCCATGTCACCGGCTCGCTCGGCTTTGCCAATGGCGCGATCGTGCAGATCGGCATGAGCTTTGATGTGGCCGCCCACAAGCATGTGCCGCTCGAAATCTACGGCACCGAGGCCAGCCTGATCGTCCCCGATCCCAATTTTTTCGGCGGCGACGTCGAATTGCGCCAGCGCGGCCGCGACCAGGACTGGGTGCCGGTGCCGGTCACGAAACCCTATGCCGATGGCAATTATCGCTCGCTCGGCGTTGCCGACATGGCCCAGGCAATCCTCGACAACCGCCCCCACCGCGCCAATGGCGCCCTGGCGCTGCATGTCCTTGAAGTCATGGAAGCCTTCGCCACCGCCTCCCGCGACGGCCGCACCATCCCCATCACCACCGCCCCCACCCGCCCCACGCCGCTTTCGGCAGGGTAGGGGGCGGGCAAAAACACTGAGGATTTTTCGTCGCTGCCCCCACGCCATCTACCCATTCCCCCATAGGCAGGCTATGGCACGTTAATGGCTCAAGACCTTGCACAAGCATTTCCCGACATTGCTGCCGCCAGCGGTGTGTTTCTGGGCCCGAATTTGCCGCTACGTCGTATTCCGCTCGGTCCCGAAATGGTGCGGCCGCAGTCGTTCTATGACCGCTTCGACGACAGCGCGATCTTTTACGACGTGTTCCGCGACCATACTGGACGGCACGTTTACCTGATCGGCCCGATGGCCCTCAATCTTGAGCCGATGCTGGAGTGCCTGGTGATCACCGGTCACCCCTCCGGCATCTCCGCCAAGCCGCGCATCCATCATGGAGTGCAGGCCGAGATCCTGCGCGTGACCTTGCCTAAGGGCGACACCAGTCTCAGCTTTAATTTTGATACCCAGCACATCACCGTGCCGATCCAACCCAATCAAAGTGCTGCGTTTCGCGGTGACCGGATCATCTTCACCATCAACAAGGACAATGACTTGGCCTGGATCGCCGATTGGGCGCGGTTCTACGTCAAGGAACATGGCGCCACCACCGCGGTGGTTTATGACAATGGCTCCACTGAATACGGGCTGAACGATATTCGCGCCACTCTAGCATGCGTTGTCGGCCTGCAGAAATTTCTTGTTATCCCGTGGCCGTACCGATTCGGTTCGATGGACGATGTTTACGAGAACCATAAATTTGGCGGCAACTGGCCAATGTTTGCCCAGCCACCCAAATTTACCCAGTTCTTGCGTCGCTACGCGATGCAGGCACGCTCGATTCTCAATGTCGATATCGACGAACTGGTGATGTCGCCCTTCCGCAAGTCCATCTTCAAGGCGGTGGAGCGCTCACCCTTTGGCCTGTTGCGCTTCAACCGCATGTGGGGGCTCAACGCGCGTACTGAAACGACGGCGCCGCGTCACCAGCATTTCGTCATCCGCAAGAAGGGTGTTGCAGCCCGCGACCGTGGCAAGAAATGGGCGCTGGCGCCTGGTCGCGCCTTTTTCGCGAGTTGGCGCGCTCAGCCATGGACCCACCAGGTCAAAGGCTGGTTTAATTTGTCCGGTTCGTCAGTCTCGTTCTACGGCTATCATTTCATCGGCATTTCGCGGTCCTGGTATTGGGATCGCACCGAGAACATCACTTTTGATCCTGCCGTTCACGTTAAGGATCAATTGATGATCGACACCTTTGCCGATGTGTTTGGAACGGAAAAAAGCCGATGACGCTGCCCACCATTGTCAGCTTCTGGCATGGCCCGATGAGCTGGCTCGAGCGGCTCTCGATCGTCTCGTTTGCTCGCCACGGTCATCCGGTCGAGGTCTATTCCTTTGACCCGGTCGAGGGCCTGCCCCAGGGCGCTATTGCCCGCGACGCCGCCGAGATACTGCCGCGCGACAAGCTGGTGTTTTACAAGGGCAAGGGCACGCCGGGGGTGTTTTCCGACTATTTCCGCCTATGCTTGTTGCAGCAGAAGCGCGGCGTTTACGCTGACTTAGACGTATATTGTCTGCGGCCGTTTGCCGATCCTCCTCCTTATTTCATGGGATATGAGCGCACAGGTTCAATCAACAACGCCATCCTTGCTATCCCTTCGGACGCTCCACTTTTGACCGACCTGCTGGGCATCTTCAACTCGGTCGACCGACCGCTTCTCGAGCCGCATCTGCCACTAGGGCGCCGCCTGGAAGTTGCCGCAAGAAGGATTTTGGGAGACCCGGTGCGCCCCGAAAACATGCAGTTTGGCGCGACGGGGCCCTTTGCACTAACCTACTATATGCGTCAGCGTGGTTTGGAACATTTCGTGCAGCAACGCAGCGTGTTCTATCCCATTCCCTATGAGGGCATTCCGGCGCTGATGCAGCTCGGCTCCAGCATCGATCAGGCCATCGGCCCTGATACGCTGGCGGTGCATTTATGGCGCAGCCAGCTCACCCGTCGCGGCCGCGCCGACATGCCCCTGCCACCGCCCGGCAGCGCCATGGCCGAGCTGTGCGCTCGCGAAGGGATCGCGTTCGACTAGCTATTTCAGCCCGAGCTTGTTCTTCCACCAGCGCTGCCAGCGATGGCGCGCAAAGCGATAGAACAGCTCATTGGTCATGACGTGGCGATAGAGCCGGGCAAAGGCAACGCTCTGCAGCATGCCGGACAATACCCCCCACGGTTTGTTTTTGCCGGTATAGTGCAGGATGGACGGGTTAAGTCCTTCGTGGGCGTGGCGCGCATCGATGGTATTCCAGCGCCAGGGCAGTTGCAGCCAATTGCACGAGAACACCAGATTGAGAAAATCCTGGTCGTAATAGATTCGTGCCATGACGCCGTCCGTGAGCGCCTGTTCCAGCCGCCCGATAATATCGGCCTCGCGCCATTTGGCGACATCGATCAGCACCATGCCGGCGTTGAAATAGGCATCGGCAGCGTCGAAGATATCGCGATTGTTGCGCAAGTCGCGGCCACCGGTAATGAACGCGCCAATGCTGTCGCGCACGGCAGCGACCGGGAATCCTTCCATGTCTATATCGTAGAGATTTTCGATATTATCGCGGACCAGCATGTCGCAATCGAGATAGAGCACGCGCTCCACTTCGGCCCCGACCAGCCTGTCGATCATTAGCCGGGCATAGACGATATTGGACAGCCGCTTGTTCTCGGGCATGCGCCTGGCCACATCCTGGAACAGCTCAGACTGATCCAGATCGTACCAGCGCAATTGCACCGGAAATTCTTCGGCGATCGCGGCTAGATCGGCCCGGTGTGCGTCGGTCAGGGTGCGGTGGCACAGATGGAACACCAGATCGGCCCGTCGCCGCGTGAACAGCGCCACCGAGCGCATGGTCGCATAGGCCGGCGCCCAGAAATTATCGTCAAAGGTAAGGGCGATGTGTATGGGATTGGTCAATCATTGTTCCTTGCCGATGAGGGGGACAGCACCGCGATCAGCGCCAGGATGACGGCATAGAGCACGGTCTGGCTCAGTATGCCAAACATCGCATTGGTCAGCCCCATGGCCAGATAGCCGATGCCGGCCACCAGCCCCAGATAGATTGCCGCTGCGCGATAGGGTCCGTGCACCCGCATGGCACCCATCAGGGGCGCCAGCAGCAACAGCCCATAGGCGGCGAGGCCGAGCAAGCCCCCGATCACCGCAAAATCGGCGATGTCGTTATGCAAATGGCCCGAGGGCGCATAGGGGTTGTCGGGTGGCGCATAGGTGCCGGCAATGTGGGTATAATCAATCATGCCATGCCCATAGATCGGCGAGGCCAGCCACGCATTCCAGGCGCTTTGCAGCATGGTCAGCCGCTCATGGTCCAAAAACTGTTCCGGGACCACCCCGGTGCTGAGAAAGCTCACCACTTCATTGATCTGGCCCATGCGCCCGGCGAGCGGAGAGCCAAGCACCACGAAACCCGCCACGCCCACCACGGCAATGGTGGCCATGGTGATCAGCAGCGCGGCGCGCCGGGGCAGGGTGAACCAGGCCAGCGCCGCCGCCCCGCAGATCAGCATGGGCACGAAGGCCAGCAGCGGCCCGCGCGACCCGGAGAACCAGATGGTGGCCAGGGCCAGTACCGGCCCCAGCAGGTAGATATATCGTTGCTTTCCCCGGTCCAGCAGGCCGATCGGGGTGATGAAGCCCAGCATCAGGGCAATGTCGGCCAGGTGGATCGGGTTGTTGACGATAAACCCGCCCCGGTCGGCGCCCAGCACCAGCACGTCAAAGCCCGCGATCAGGGCCGCGCCCGCCGTGCCTAGCAGTGCCAGCCGGGCGATCAGCTCAGGGGTCAGCCGGTCCTTGAGGCGGCTCAGCACGGCCGCATGCGGACCCACCAGCCACAGCGGCGCCAGCACGAAAATGACCAGCACATGGATGGGCGTGGTCGCCGTGAACAGCAGCGCGACCAGCAACACCAGCCCCGCCAGCAGGGGCACCCACACGGTGGGCTGGGCCAGCACGGCGCGCGTGGCGGGGATTGCGGCCAGGATCAGCAAGCCAACCCCCATCAGCGATAGCGTCGCAATATTGGTGATCTCGGGGAGAATGGTCGATCCGACCAGGCCCACTGCCACGGCCATCCAGGCAAGGAGGTTCAGTATCTTTGACAACAAATCGGTCCCGCTGAAAGCCGGACAGTGTCGTCAGGCGGTTGCTTGATTGATATTGGATACAATACCCCGATTGTTGCGAACAGCGCTACCGCTGCGGTGATCTCAACATGTTTTGCCGCATGGCAGCCGGGCGGCCGGGCCCGGGTGGTTGGCACAACCACCTTTTCCCCATTGCCGCTCTGGGCAAAAGTCGGTATCAGTTTAGAAGCATTCTAAACTATAGGCGTCCCATGCTCTCTCTCCGTTTTGACAATCGGCGTGATTTTGCCAGCCTCAGCGAGCGCGAAATTCTGGCGCTGGCGGTGTCGGCGGAGGAGGAGGACAGCCGCATCTATGCCGAATTCGCCACGCGCCTGGCCGAAACCTATCCCGCCAGCGCCGCGCTGTTTGAGGCCATGGCGGCGGAGGAGGACGAGCACCGGCGGCGGCTGCTCGATCTTTATGTCGAGCGGTTTGGCCCGCGCCTGGCGCCGGTGCGGCGCGAGCAGGTGCGCGGCTTCTTGCAGCGCAAGCCGATCTGGATGATGAAGACCATGACGCTCGAAGCAGTGCGCCAGCAGGTGTGGGAGATGGAGGAGGGGGCTTACCGTTTCTATCTGCTGGCGGCCGAGCGCACGACCGACGCCGCGATCCGCAAGCTGCTCGGCGATCTGGCGGTGCAAGAGCGCCAGCATGCCAATTTCGCCGACCGCATGGACGAAAAGCTGCTGGGCGCGGAAGGGCGGGCCACCGAAACCTCGGAAAGCCACCGCCAGTTCGTCCTCACCTATGTGCAGCCGGGCCTTGCCGGGCTGATGGATGGATCGGTCTCGACCTTGGCGCCGGTGTTTGCCGCAGCCTTTGCCACCGGCGATACCCACCAGACGTTCCTGGTCGGGCTGGCGGCAGCCGTGGGCGCGGGCATTTCCATGGGCTTCACCGAGGCGGCCTCCGATGACGGCAAGCTCACCGGGCGTGGTTCGCCGCTCAAGCGGGGGCTGGCCGCCGGCATCATGACCGCCATTGGCGGGCTCGGGCATGCGCTGCCCTATCTGATTCACGATTTTACCCTGGCCACCACGATCGCCGCCATCGTGGTGCTGATCGAACTGTGGGCCATTGCCTATATCCAGAACCGCTACATGCAAACCCCGTTCTGGCGGGCCGCACTGCAAGTGGTGCTGGGCGGCTCGCTGGTCTTTGCCGCCGGCATTTTGATCGGCATCGCCTGAGGGGCGTCTATAACGGGTTGCGTTATATAACGCGTTCCGTTATAGTGATGCATGATCCAGAGTTTCGATGACCCCGAAACCTTGCTGATTTGGTCCGGGCAGCGCAGCCATAAACTGCCCGGCACCATTCAGGCCGTGGCGCTCCGCAAGCTGCGCTTGCTCAACGCTGCCGCTCGCATTGATGACCTCAAGGTGCCGCCGGGCAATCGCCTGGAACGGCTCAAAGGCAACCGGGCTGGGCAATGGAGCATTCGGATCAATGATCAATGGCGTATTTGTTTCAGCTGGGATGACGGAGGCCCGGGACATGTCGAAATCGTCGACTACCACCGATAATCTGCTGGAAAATCCACACCCTGGCGAAATCCTGCTCGAAGAGTTTCTCAAGCCGCTCGGGTTGAGCCAGAATGCTCTGGCGCGCGCCATTCTGGTGCCACCTCGGCGGATCAACGAAATCGTGCTCGGCCAGCGCGGCGTCTCTGCCGATACCGATTTGCGCCTGGCGCGCTATTTCGGCCTGTCGGAAGGGTTTTTTCTGTCACTGCAGAATGACTACGATTTGATGCAGAGCCGCCGTAGCATGGGCGATATTCTCAACGCCATCGCCCCGCGCGCCGCCTGATCGGCAAGGCGGGGGCGGTTTAATCGGCCTTGTTGCGCTCGCGCGAGGCCTCGGCCAGCGCCCGCTTGCGGGCCTTGCGCGCGGCGGCCAGTTGGGCGGCCTCATCGCCCAGATGGGCCAGCCCTCGTTGTTTGGCCAGTTCCATCTGCTTTTGCCGTTCGGCAGCGGCGGCGTGCTTTTGGGCATCGCCGGCGCAATGGGGGCAGCGCACGCCTTCCACATAGTCCTCATGCGCCCGGTCGTCGGCGGTCAGCGGCTGGCGGCAGGCGCGGCACAGCGTGGCATCGCCCTCGACCAGCCCATGGCCCACCGACACCCGCTCGTCGAACACGAAGCATTCCCCGGCAAAGCGGCTTTCGCTCTCGGGCACCACTTCGAGATATTTCAATATCCCGCCCTTGAGGTGGAACACCTCCTCAAAGCCCTTGCTCAGCAGATAGGACGAGGCCTTTTCGCAGCGGATGCCGCCGGTGCAGAACATCGCCACCTTCTTGTCGCGCGCCGGATCGAGGTGCTCCTCCACATAGTCCTTGAACTCGGTGAAGGTCCTGGTCGCCGGGTCGAGCGCGCGCTGGAAACTGCCCAGCCCGAATTCATAATCATTGCGCGTATCGACCAGCACCACGTCATTGCGCTCGATCAGCTTGTTCCAGTCCTGCGGCTCCACATAGGTGCCCACCTGCTTGGCCGGATTGGCCTCGGGCGCGCGCAGCGTCACGATTTCGGGCTTGATCCGCACCTTCATGCGCAGGAACGGCATTGCCTCGGCGGTGGAATATTTCACCTCCGCCCCGACCAGCCGCCCGCCAAACAGCGCGCCCGCAAACAGCAGCTCCGCCAGCGCATCGATGGCGGCGGTGGTGCCGGCCACCGTGCCGTTGATCCCTTCGGGCGCCAGGATCAGCGTGCCCTTGATGCCCTGTGCCGCACAAAACTGCGCCAGTTCGGGCTGGATCGCCTCGACATCGGGCAGGTCGGCAAATTTATAGATCGCCATCACCTTGAAGGGCTGGGCGGCTTGGGGCAAGTTAGGGGTCATATCATCATGCGCGCGGTTCATCGGCTCGCTAATAGCATCCGCATGGCGCGAGGCCAATTCGAGAAATTGTGGAGGACAACATGACCTATCGGGCCGATCCGGCGCGCTATGACACCATGCAATACCGCTATTGCGGCCGCTCCGGCCTCAAGCTGCCGGTGATCAGCCTGGGCCTTTGGCAAAATTTCGGCGGCACGCGCGATTATCCCTCCGCCATGGAAATCCTGGGCTATGCCTTTGATGCGGGCATCACCCATTTCGACCTGGCCAACAACTATGGCCCTCCGGCGGGCTCCTCCGAGGAATTGTTCGGCCAGGTGATGGCGCGCGATTTCCGCCCCTATCGCGACGAGCTGATCATTTCCACCAAGGCGGGCTACAATATGTGGCCGGGGCCCTATGGCGAATTCGGCTCGAAGAAATACCTCATCGCCAGCCTTGACCAGTCGCTGCGGCGCATGGGCCTCGACTATGTCGATATCTTTTATTCCCACCGCTACGATCCCAATACCCCGCTCGAGGAAACCATGGGCGCGCTCGCCCAGATCGTGCGCCAGGGCAAGGCGCTCTATGTCGGTATTTCGAGCTATCCCGAGGCGCAGACCCGCGAGGCCCACAGCATCCTCAAGCAGATGGGCGTCGCCACCACCATCCACCAGCCCTCCTATTCGATGATCAACCGCTGGATCGAGAACGACCACACCATCGATGCCTGCGGGGAGCTCGGCATCGGCATGATCGCCTTTTCGCCACTGGCGCAGGGCGTGCTCTCGGGCAAATACAATAGCGGCAATACCCATGGTACGCGGGGCGCCAATCCCAATAGCTCGCTGCGCGCCAGCCATATCGAGCCGCGCGTTTTGGCGGCCGTCGACCAGCTCGGGGAAATCGCGCGGGCCCGCGGCCAGTCCATGGTGCAATTGGCGCTGTCCTGGGTGCTGCGCCGCAAGGAGATGACGTCGGCACTGGTGGGGGTGCGTACCCTTGACCAGCTCAAGGACAATCTGGGCGTGCTCGACAACCTGGCGCTCTCGGAGGCCGAAATCGCCGCCATCGATGCCGCCACCAAGGACGGCCAGATGGATCTGCTGCCACGCCCCAGCGGCTGGCTGCGCTGATATATCTGGGAGGGGGAGCGCGCCGCGTTCCCCCGTCTCAGTCCGCTACTCGGGAAATTTCAGGTTGACCCGGGTGCCCGGGCGGGTGTCCTGGTAGACCACCGAAGCGCCCAGCGCGTGGGCCATGGCCTTGACGATGCGCGTGCCCAGCCCCGTGCCCTGGGGCACGCCGTGGCCGTCCCAGCCCACCCCGTCATCCTCGACGCTGAGATCGATCACCGTTTCGTCGCGGCTGCACAGGATGCGCACTTCGCCGCGGCTGTTCCCGACATAGGCGTATTTGAGCGCATTGGTTACCAGCTCGGTCACCACCACGCCCAGCGATGCGGCTCGTTCGGTGGCGATGAGGATATTGTCGACCTGCACCTGGATGCGCCCGTCCAGCCCCGAGGCGCGCATGGTCGTTTCCAGTTCTGCCGCGAGGCTGCGCAGATAGTCCCCGATCTGGACCGAACGTACGTCATCGGTGACATAGAGGTGCCGGTGCACCCCCGCGATCGCCTGGATGCGCGCCTGGGTTTCGGCCAGCGCGTTGCGGGCCTCCTCGTTGCGCAGGACATTGGATTGCAGCGTGATCAGCGAGGCGACCATGGCCAGGCTATTGGCCACCCGATGGTTGACCTCGCCCAGCAGCAATTCGGCGCGTTCGCGCGCTTCGCGTATTTCGCGCTCGGCCTGCGCCTTGGCCTGGCTCAGGGCCAGGATCTCCAGCGCGTGGCCGATGGCCTTGACCAGCACCGGGATGAAATCCTCGTCGGCCGACTTGATCACATAGTCGGCGGCCCCCGCCTTGAGGGCGGCGATTGCCACGGCCGCTTCCACCGTGCCGGTCACATAGACCACGACCGGGCGGTCGGGCAGTTCGCTCAGCTGCGCCAACACGTCCAGTCCGGTGCCGGTGGGCAAATAGTGGTCGAGCACCACCACGTCGATGCCCCCGGACAGGATCCGGGCCACGCCCTGCTCGCCGGTGCTGGCCAGTTCGAACAGCATGCCCCGGCGTTCCACCGCCCGCTGCACCAGTCGGGTCAGGCCGGGGTCGTCATCGATGTAGAGTATGCGCGGCGCGGGCTGGGGCATTTGTTAAGGCGTTTCCGGAACCTGGATGACCGAGAAGAACAGGCCGAGCTGGCGGATGGCGTGGGCAAACCCGTCATAGTCGACCGGCTTGGTGATATAGACATTGGCGCCCAGATCATAGCAGCGCTGGATTTCGCGCTGGTCATCGGTGGTGGTCAGAACCACGACCGGCGAGCGGCGCGTGTGCTCGTTGCCCTTGACCTTTTCGAGGATGTCGACCCCGGTCATGTCCGGCAGGTTCAGATCGAGCAGCACCAGCAGCTGCTTGCCCTGGTTGTTTTCGCCGCTGCCATCCGCGCCCAGCAGATATTTCAAGGCGCTGGTGCCGTCGGTGAAGGCCACGATTTCATTGTTGACGCCGGCGCGGCGAATGTTCTTCTCGATCAGCCGGGCGTGGCCCTCATCGTCTTCGATCATCACGATGGTGACGGGCGTGGCGTTGGTCATTGCTTCTGGCTCCCCAGGTGGCTGCGCAGGTCTCTCGGCAGCGAAACGGTAAATTTGGTGCCCACGCCCAGTTCGGAGCGCAGGGTAACATCGCCGCCAAGGCTGCGCGCCATGGTGCGCACATGCGGCAGGCCGATGCCTTCGCCGGTCTGGTCGGGCAGGCCCGAGCGCCGGAACAACTCGAAAACGCGTTCATGGTCGGAGGCGGCAATGCCCCGACCGTTATCTTCGACTTCGATTTCGATTCTATTCCCCGTCACCGGCCGCGCCCGAACCTCAATGCGCAACGGGCGCGAAGGTTCAGAATACTTGACCGCGTTGTCGAGCAGATTGCCCAGCACATGCTCGAGCGACATCCTGTCAGACACCAGCCGCGGCACCGCTACATTGGTCACGAGCTCTCCGCCATGATCGTTGACCTGGTGCTGGATTGCCGCGACCGAAGCGTTGATCATCTCTTCGAGGTTGATCGGTTCGGGTCGCAGCTGGCGCCGCCCCTCGCGGGAAATCTTGAGAATGGCGTTGATCAGCCGGTCCATCTTCTTGGTGGCGGCGCGGATGAAGGTGATCGCCTCGGGCAGGTCTTCGGTGGCGGCCAGCTTGGCCTCGGCGAACTTGACGTTGCCCGGCTCGTCGCGCTCAGCCATGTAATTGGTCAGCGCCACCACGCTCGCCTCCAGCTCGCTGGTAAAGCCCATGATATTGACCAGCGGGGCGCGCAGGTCATGGGTCACGATATAGGCAAAGCGCTGGATTTCCTCATTGGCCCGGCCCAGGTCCTGGGTGCGTTCGGCGACCCGGCTTTCAAGCCCCGCATTGACCCCTTCCACCTGCGCCCGCGCACTCACCAGGGCCCTGGTATAGGACACCACGGTCAGCGCGAAGGCGCCCACCACGCCAAAAATCAGCAGCCCGCCGCCCACCGACACCCAGCGCAGCGCCGAGCCGGTATTGCGCTGAATATCGACGGCCTCGTGCAGCCGCGCGTCGGCGTCATCGATGATCTGGGTGAACATTGCGCGCGCCGCGTCCATCGCGGCCTTGCCCGCGTCGGAGCGCACGATGGCGATGGCCTGGCCCGCCTGGCCCGCCTGCGCCAGGGCGATGGTCTGTTCGAGCTCCGCCATCTTGGTGCGGATGTCACTCTCGAGCGTGTCGAGCGGCGCGCCCATTTCGGGATAGTGGGCCAGCTCGTCCCTGAGCCCGACGATGTAGCCATCGATCGAGCCGACGGCCTCCCGGTAGGGGGTCAGGTATTCTGGATCGAGCGTCAGCAGATAGCCGCGCTGGCCGGTTTCGGCGTTTTGCAGCGCATTGCGCAGGTCGACGGTCGCCTGGCGCACATTGCGCGCTTCCATCACGTCGGCAAAATAGGTCTGGGAGCGTTCGACCAAAAATATCGTCGTGCCCACGATTGCCGCCAAGGCAATAAATCCGACCAGCAGGAGCAAGGCTGTCGAACGAACGAATAAACGAGACGATATTGGCAATCGGAGCCCTCCGAGAACGCCAGCTTTGCCTATTCCGGCGCGCCGGGCAATGGTTTTCGTCCTGTCCGCACACCATCCTGGCCGCACTCTTATGGCGTGCTAACGCAATGGTAAACTCCCTCGGCTATGCCCTGTGCGGCGATGGCCACCTGCGGATGCGGCACGGGGAAGAGCGAGAATGACCAGTTCGGCTGCAAGCCCCGGATCCGGCGGCATGGTCGATGCCATGGTCACCATCGCCATCCGCGTGCTCAGCGCCGTGCTGGTGTTCGGCCTGCAGGTTTTGCTGGCCCGCCTGCTGCCGCTCGAGGATTATGGCGGCTTTATCGCCATCTGGACCTGGATGCTGGCGCTGGGCAGCTTTGCCGCGCTTGGCTTTGCCGAATCGAGCGTACGGTTCCTGCCTCGCTACCGGGCGCGCGGGCGCGAACGCCAGGTGCAGGGGTTTTTCCGCTACGGGCTCAAGGTTATCCTCGTCAGCGCCACGGCGCTTGGGGGCACGGCGCTGGTTGCGGCCCAGTTCTGGGGCGCCCACACCTCCATGGGCCTTCTGGTGCTGCTGGTCGGGCTGGGCCTGCCGTTCCTTGCCATCGAATATTATCTTGCCGGGGTGGCGCGCAGCTTTGGCTGGTATCGCCTCACCACCATCCCCGTCTATATCGTGCGCCCCATCCTGATCGGCGGCACCTGCCTGGGGCTGACCCTGTTGGGGGTGCAACTCACCCTGCCGCTGGTTGGCGCCATCATGGTCATGGCCGTAGCCATCATCGCCGTCACGGTCGCCGTGCTCGTGGCGCAGCGCCTGCGCACGCTCGTCCCGTCGCGGCCAACCCGCGCGCCCCAGCACCGGTTATGGCTGCGCGCCTCGCTGCCCCTGCTGCTGGTGGCGGGGCTCGATGACCTGCTCACCTATGCCGATGTGCTGATCATCAGCATCATGCTGCCGGCCGGCGATGTGGGGCTTTACTTTGCCGCCGCCCGCGCGCTGGCGCTGGCCAATTTCGTCACCTACGCCATGCATCTGGTGGCGGGGCGGCGCTTTTCGCTCGATCTGGCCAGCCAGTCCCGGGCCGAGCTGCAGCGCTCCATCCTGGCCTCCACCAGCATGACCTTCTGGATGACGCTGCTCGCCGTTGCCGCGACGCTGGTGGCCGGGCCGTGGCTGCTGCTCGCCTTTGGCGCCCAGTTCACCGCCGGCTACGGGGTCATGGTGGTGCTGGGGGGCGGCATGGTGGTGCGTGCCATGGCTGGGCAGGCGGGCGAAGTGCTGGTGGTCACCGGCCGCCAGCGCGAGAGCATCGCCATTGCCACGGCGACCCTGTTGGCCAATGGGGTGATGACCGTGGCGCTGATCGGCCTGTTCGGGGTGCTTGGCGCCGCCATCGGCACCGCCATTGCCATGGCCGGGCGCACTCTGGCGCTGATCCTGGTGCTGGGGCGCACCGAAAAGCTGCGCGTGGTCAATCTGGCCCTGCCGCGCCGGCGCGCGCCCTGAAGTGCTCAGGCGCGCTCGCGGCAGGTGTCGAGCAGCACATCGAACTTTGCCTGCGCGGCGCTCAGGTCATAGGTGGCGGTCTCGGGCTTGCCTTCCACCCGGATCGTCAACTGGTCCGAGCGCAGGATTTTTTCCAGCACCGTATCGACCACCACCACCCCCCACAGCGCAAAGCTGTCGTCCACCGCCATGCGCTCCCCGATTGCGGGCACCAGATATTCGAGCGTGCCGTGGCTCAGCCACACATTGACGTCGAGCCCGTCCCTGGCGTCCGGCATGTCGGCAAAATACACGAAGTCGATTTCGGGCACACCCGGCTCGCACCCGAACAGCACCTCCACATGGTCGGTATCGGGCGTACCCCAGTTCAGCGACAGATAGGCCGGGTCATCCCACAGCATCCATTGGGCCGTGATGTCCTCGCCCATGGCCCCGCCCGGCAGTATCAACATGGCCGCAGCCAGTAAGTGTCGCATGCCCACCCCCCGCGTTGAACCGGCAGTTCAGCCCAAATTGGGCGCGCTGGAAAGGGCTAGCCCGGCTGGCCGAGATAACCATGCGCCGAGGCGGGCACTTCCACCGCCAGCCAGGCCCGCAGCGCCTTGAGCTTTTTGCTGTCGCGCCGGCCTTTGGCGGTCACCAGCCAGTAGCCTTTGGTCCCCTCCACCGGCAGGTTGAACGGACGCACCAGCCGCCCGTCGCTCACCGCATCGGCGCTCATCATGTCGGCGGCCATCAGCACGCCCTGTTCGGATATGGCCGCATCGAAGGCGAGCGAGGCATCGGTGTAAAGCGGCCCCGCGCTCAGCGTCACCCCCGGGTCGAGCCCTGCCGCGCGCCGCCAGGCGTCCCAACTCAGCATGGTGGTGGCATCCTGGATGATCGGCACCCGGGCCAGGTCCGCCGGGCTGCGCAGGCGCCGGGCCACCGACGGCGCACACACCGGCTGGTAGAGCGTGCCCCCGATCAGTTCGGCGTTCACCCCATCCCAGTGCCCGTCGCCAAAGCGCACGCCGCAATCCACATCGGGCCGGCTGAGGTCGAGCATGGCCGAGGTCACCGTCAGCCGCACCTCGATCTCGGGATGAAGCGCGGTGAATTTGTTGATCCGCCAGATCAGCCAGCGCGAGGCAAAGACGCTCCCCACTGTCAGCTTGAGCACGCCCTCGTCGCGCCGGGTAAGGCTCGTCAGCCCGTCCTCGAGCGCTGCAAAACCGGCGCTCAGCTGCGGCAGTGCGGCGGTCAGCGCCGGCAGCGGGCGCAATCCCGCCGCGGTGCGCTCGAACAGCTCCATCCCCAGCCGCTCCTCGGCGCGGCGCAAATGCTGGCTGACCGCGCCCACCGTTACCCCCAGCTCGTCGGCAGCCGGGGCCAGCGCCCCGCGCCGCGCCACGATCTCGATGGCGCGCAGGGCATTGAGCGGTATGGGAAACGGGTTTGCCATATAGATTTTCTACAATGGCTGCGAAACCTTGTCCATTGCGCCACTGCCCTCAAAGGCCCAGAAAAGGGCCCGTTCAACCCATCCCAACCTGACCTGAAAGGAGGTCCCCGATGTCCAATATTGTACATTTCGTGCGCCGCCTCTGGGCAGCCCTGACCCTGCCCAATGAGCCGGTCGATCCCGAGACCATGCCGCTGCGCGACTGGGCCGACCTGCCCCGTCACCACCCCCGCTGCGACAGCGCGCCGTGCTGAGGCCATAATCGGGCTTTCAAGGTGGGAGGAAGAATTTCTCTCCCCCTGGAGTCCCCCAATGAACCGCCCCCTCGCCACGCTTGCTTTTCTAGCCCTGGGTCTTGGCGCCGCCGCCGCGCAGGATGCGGCCCCCGCCGCCCCGGCTTCGCCAACCCCCGCCGAGGTCACCATCGATCCGGCCGCCAATGTGGCGACCCCGCCCAAGCAGGCCACCATGCTGACCGGCTTTTACGCCACCAAGGCCATCATCGAATTGTGCAAGATCACGGTCGAACCCCAGATTGCCCAGGGCATGGGCGCTGACCAGCAGCGCCTGGAAAAGAGCCTGGGCATGGATGCGGCGACCGCCGAAAAGGCCTATGCCACCGTCAAGGCCGACGTGGAAAAGACCACCCCCGATTGCGCCCCCACCAGCAGCGACCGCATCGGCGTCGATGCGGTGCTCGCCATCTATACCGCCAATGCCGCCAAGGCCGCGACCATTCCGGCGGCTCCTGCCATTCCGGCGGCCCCGGCTGCAACGCCCGCCGCCCCGGCCGCGCCGGCCAACTAGCCGCCTCGCTCAGCAGGCGCGGATCATTGGCAGATCCGCGTCTGGCACGCCTTGCCGTGACACCCCATGTCGAGGTGCAGATGATCGTGGTGCTCGGCATTGGCCTCGGGCCCCAGCACTGTCATGAAGGCCCCGCACGCCGCATCATGGGCCAGCCGCAAGAGCCGCCCCTCGGGTTGCGCCGCCGGCATCCAGTCCGCCTCCACCCCGATCATGCGCCCGTCCTCGAGGGTAAACCCGGTCACGTCCACCGCATTGGCAAAGCCGTGCTCAGAGGTGAGCGCCGCGGTGCCGCCCACGCGGCCCCGGCACATGTAGCTGGTGCCGGTCTGCACCTCGGCCACCGGGCTGTCGAGCATCGCCTCGGCGTAGGCATTGACGGTTTCGAGCCAGCCGGGCAGGGCGCTTGCCAGCTGGCAATTACTGGTGATCGGCGACGATAGCGGCACCATCCGCCCCTGCGCGCGAATGCCTGTCACCACCCAGGGGGATTGTTCGCCGCACGCTCCATCGCTGAGCGGATCGGCGAGTTCAGCCTCCACCAGCCCCAGCATCACCGCCGGGCACGCCACCTGATAGTCCCGCTCTACGGGCTTTGCCTCGTCCGCCGTCTGTGCCGCTGGTGCTTCGGGCTCCTCCGGCAAGGCATCCGCGGGCGGTGTTTCAGGCGCCGGATCCTCTTCCTGCTCCAGCCCCTCCGGGCGTCGCCGGGGCACGGGTGGCGGCGTCGCGGGGGCCGCCGGATTGACGCTGGGCGCCTTGCGCGGAGTTGCCGGGCGGGCATCGGGCGCCTTGGGCTCGCCGCCGAACACCTCCACCAAATCCTTGAGGGGCCCGGGCAAATCCTGGGCGGCCACGGGGGCGCAAATGAGCAGGCAGGCGACGAGCGCGGCGGGCAGGGATGGCTTCATGCCCCCTCAACGCCGTGTCGCGCCCACCCGTTGCGCCAAAATTGCGCGAAAACGCCCCTTAACCCGCGCTAAACCATCTTTGCGCGCTGTTCAGCATCTGCTATCAGCGCCCCATGACAACGCCGCTCAGCAACATTCGCAATTTCTCCATCGTCGCCCATATCGACCATGGCAAGTCCACCCTCGCTGATCGTCTGATCCAGACGACGGGCGGTCTCGACACGCGCGAGATGAAGGCCCAGGTGCTCGATAATATGGATATCGAGCGCGAGCGCGGTATCACCATCAAGGCCCAGACCGTGCGGCTCGAATATCGCGCCAAGGACGGCCAGGATTACATCCTGAACCTGATCGACACCCCCGGCCACGTCGACTTTGCCTATGAAGTGTCGCGCTCCATGGCCGCCGTGGAGGGCTCGCTGCTGGTGGTTGACGCCTCCCAGGGCGTCGAGGCGCAGACGCTCGCCAATGTCTATCACGCGCTCGAAGCCAATCACGAGATCGTGCCGGTGCTCAACAAGGTCGACCTGCCCGCAGCGGATATTCCGCGCGTCAAGGCGCAGATCGAGGACGTGATCGGCATCGACGCCACCGATGCGCTCGAAATTTCCGCCAAGACCGGCATCGGCATCGACACCGTGCTCGAAGCCATCGTCACCCGCCTGCCGGCCCCCAAGGGCGAGCTGAACGCCCCGCTCAAGGCGCTCCTGGTCGACAGCTGGTACGATACGTATCTGGGCGTCGTCGTGCTCGTGCGCATCATCGATGGCGTCATGAAAAAGGGTCAGAAGATCCGCATGATGGCCTCGGGCGCCGTCTACGAGCTCGATCGCGTCGCCGTCAACACGCCCAAGCTGGTCGAGGTCAAGGAACTGACCCCGGGCGAGCTGGGCGTTTTCACCGCCGCCATCAAGGAAGTGGCCGAGACCAATGTCGGCGACACCATCACCGACGACCGCAAGCCCACCGCCCAGCCGCTGCCCGGGTTCCGCCCGGCCCAGCCGGTGGTGTTCTGCGGCCTGTTCCCGGTCGATGCCTCCGATTTCGACGAGCTGCGCAGCGCCATGGGCAAGCTGCGCCTCAACGATGCCAGCTTCTCGTTCGAAATGGAAACCTCGGCGGCGCTGGGCTTTGGTTTCCGCTGCGGCTTCTTGGGCCTGCTGCACCTCGAAATCATCCAGGAGCGCCTCTCCCGCGAGTTCAATCTCGACCTGATCGCGACCGCCCCTTCGGTGGTCTACGAAATCGTCATGACCAATGGCGACACCATCATGCTGCACAATCCGGCCGACCTGCCGGACGTGATGAAGATCGAGGAAATCCGCGAGCCCTGGATCAAGGCGACCATCCTCACCCCCGACGAATATCTCGGCTCGATCCTCAAACTCTGCCAGGATCGCCGCGGCATCCAGCGCAATCTGAGCTATGTCGGCTCGCGCGCGCTGGTCGAATACGACCTGCCGCTCAACGAAGTGGTGTTCGATTTCTACGATCGCCTCAAGTCGATCTCCAAGGGCTATGCCAGCTTCGACTATGTGCTGTCCGATTACCGCCCCGGCGATCTGGTCAAGCTGTCGGTGCTGGTCAATTCCGAGCCGGTCGATGCGCTTTCCATGCTGGTGCACCGCAACGTGGCCGAAACCCGCGGCCGCATCATGTGCGAAAAGCTCAAGGAGCTGATCCCCCCGCACCTGTTCGTCATCCCGATCCAGGCGGCCATTGGCGGCAAGATCGTGGCCCGCGAAACGGTGCGCGCCATGCGCAAGGACGTGACCGCCAAGTGCTATGGCGGCGACGCGACGCGCAAGCGCAAACTGCTGGAAAAGCAGAAAGCCGGTAAAAAGCGCATGCGCCAGTTCGGCAGCGTCGAAATCCCGCAAGAAGCGTTCATCAAGGCGCTGAAGATGGGCGACGACTAAACCCCTTTGCCGCGACGAGGGGCTTTCACCCCACCATCCCCACCACCGGCCAGTCCCTCCCCCTGTTGAGGGGCTTCGAACCGGCCGGAGACAAAATCGCTCCAGTGGAGCGATTTTAGGTGAGAAGGCCATGAGAGCTAAGCTCGAATGGCCGGCTAGGAGGGGGTATCTCACAGAGACCGTGCGGCAGTTGCGCTATCTCGAGATAGGCCCCGGGTCGAGCCCGGGGTGACACCGCGCGTGGGGCAATATCAGCGCGAAGGCCGCCAATGCCCCCACCATGCCCTCCCCACCCCCGATGTCACCCCGGCCTTGAGCCGGGGCCCATCCTGAGATGTGGGGCTTAGGCGCCGCACCGTCCCAGCCGGCGGTCAGTTCGTCGGAGAGCTTCGGTAGGGGTATCTAATGCGACCTTGCGGCAGTCGCGCTATCTCGAGATAGGCCCCGGGTCGAGCCCAGGGTGACACCGAGTTTGGGGCAATATCAGCGCCAACCCGCCAATGCGCCCGCCGCCATGCCCTCCCCACCCCCGATGTCACCCCGGCCTTGAGCCGGGGCCTATCCTGAGATGTGTGGACTTGGCCTCCGGACCATCCCAGCCGCCGCCCTGTCCCTCCCCCTATCAGGGGCTTCTAACCGGCCGGTCAGGGAGGGGGTATCTCACAACGATCTTGCGGCCGTTGCACGATCTCGAGATAGGCCCCGGGTCGAGCCCGGGGTGACACCGCGCGCGGGGCAATATCAGCGCCAACCCGCCAATGCGCCCGCCGCCATGCCCTCCCCACCCCCGATGTCACCCCGGCCTTGAGCCGGGGCCCATCCTGAGATGGGGGACTTGGCCTCCGGACCATCCCAGCCATCGCTCAGTTCGTCGGAGAGCTTCACCTCGCCCCCCGTCACTGCCGGGCTTGTCCCGGCAATCTCCTGCGCCAAGCGAGGACCACCGGGACAGGCCCGTTGGTGACGGTTGACGTTAGATGCCTGTTAGTGGCGCGATCTCGAGATAGGCCCCGGGTCAAGCCCGGGGTGACACCGAGTACGGGACAACACCAGCTCCAAACCCGCCAATCCACCCACCAGGCCCTCGCCACCCCCGATGTCACCCCGGCCTTGAGCCGGGGCCTATCCTGAGATGTGTGGCTTTGAGATCCGCCAACACTCGGCCACCGGCCAGCGCCGCAGGGCAAAAACAAAACAGCCCGGACAGATTTTGGCTGTCCGGGCTGCTGATGTTTGCGTCGCGCTGGCGGCCTATTCGGCGGCGGCGAGTTTGGGGCGGATGTCTTCGGGGGCGAAGGTGAGTTCGCGGTCGCCGTGTTCATCGCGGATGCGGCTGGGCAGGCCCATGTCGTTGAGCAGCGCGAGGAACGGCTTGGCCGGCAGCTCCTCCACATTGACCATGCGCTTGGCATCCCACAGGCCCTGCGCCACAAGGATCGCGGCCGCCACCGGGGGTACGCCCGCGGTATAGGAGATCGCCTGGCTGCCCACTTCGGCATAGTTCTCGGCGTGATCGCAGGTGTTGTAGATGAACACCTCGCGCGCCACCCCGTCCTTGGTGCCCTTGACCAGGTCCCCGATGCAGGTCTTGCCGGTGTAATCAGGGGCCAGCGACGCCGGATCGGGCAGCACGGCCTTGACCACCTTGAGCGGCACGACCGAGAGCCCCTCGGCCGTCATCACCGGTTGCTCGGAGAGCAGGCCCAGATTGTTGAGCACGGTAAAGACGTTGATGTAGTGCTCGCCGAACCCCATCCAGAACCGGACATTGGGAACGTCGAGATTGGCCGAGAGCGAGTGGATCTCGTCATGGCCGGTGAGGTAGGTGGTCTGCGCGCCAACGACCGGCAGGTCATCGGTCCGCTTGACCTCGAACATCGTGTTGGCGGCCCATTGGCGATCCTGCCACGTCCACACCGTGCCGGTAAATTCGCGGAAGTTGATTTCCGGATCGAAATTGGTGGCAAAGTAGCGGCCATGCGAGCCGGCATTGACGTCGATGATGTCAATGGAGTCGATGGTGTCGAAATAGTCCTCGGCAGCGAGCGCTGCATAGGCGTTGACGACGCCAGGGTCGAACCCGGCGCCCAATATGGCGGTGATGCCCTTGCGCTCGCATTCGGCGCGGTGGGTCCATTCGTAATTGCCATACCAGGGCGGCGCTTCGCAGATCTTGTTGGGATCTTCGTGGATGGCCGTGTCGATATAGGCCGCCCCCGTCTCCATGCAGGCGCGCAGCACCGACATGTTGAGGAAGGCAGAGCCCACATTGATCACGATCTTGGCGCGCGTCCTGGTGATGAGGGCCTTGGTGGCCTCCACATCGAGCGCATCGAGCTGGTGTGCCTCGAGCACGCCAGGGGTCTTGAGCGAGCGCTTGTCGAGCACGCTCTGGATGATTGCCCGGCATTTGTCCACGGTGCGCGAGGCAATGTGGATTTCGCCGAGGATGTCGTTGGCTTGGGCCGCCTTATGCGCGACGACCTGCGCCACACCTCCGGCCCCAATAATCAGGATGTTGTTTTTCAATTGACACGAAACACCTAGTCAATACGCGACCTGGCAAGACCCGCAGTCTGCCCTCTGGTCGCGTCCCAATCGGCACCGGTGCCTGAGCGGCGGCCGGCAGTGGCTACGCTGAACGATGTCGGCCTAAGACAGGCTGTCGACATAGTCCGTGTAGGTGAAGCTCTTGATGAGCCGCACCCGACCGTCCAGTTCCCTTACAGCGATAGCGGGCATCTGAACGCCGTTGAACCAGTTCTTTTTCACCATCGTGTAGCCACCGGCATCCTTTATCGAGATGCGGTCGCCAACCTTCAGGGGCTGTTCGAACTGGAACTCTCCATAGATGTCACCGGCAAGACAGGACTTGCCGCACACCACATAGTTATGATCGCCTCGATTGGGTTCGATCTTGGCTTCGAGGCGGTAGATCAGCAGGTCCAGCATATGGGCTTCTATCGAAGAGTCCACAATGGCCAGGTCCTTGCCGTTATTGAGGGTGTCGAGCACGCTGACTTCGAGCGTCGTCGAATTGGTGATCGCCGCTTCCCCGGGCTCGAGATAGACCTGCACGCCCCAGCGTTCGGCAAAGGCCTTGAGCCGGTCGGCAAACGCCTCGAGGGGATAGTTTTCGCCGGTAAAATGGATGCCGCCGCCCAGGCTCACCCAGTCGAGCTGGCCCAGCACCGCGCCGAAACGGGTCTCGATCTCGCCCAGAATGGCCGAGAAGCGCTCGAAATCGCCGTTTTCGCAATGGCAATGGATCATCACGCCGGAAATGTTGTCGAGCGCCGGGGTGATCCGCGCCAGATCCCATTCGCCCAGCCGGCTGAACGGGCGGGCCGGATCGGCGATCAGATAGTTCGAGTGGCTGATTTGCGGGTTGAGGCGCAGGCCGATCTGCTTGCCGGCGGCCTTGGCGTTAAAGCGCTCGAGCTGGTTGAGCGAGTTGAAGATGATCTTGTCGCTATTGGCCACCACCTCGTCGATCTCGTGATCGGCATAGGCGACCGAATAGGCGTGCGTTTCACCGCCGAATTTCTCGTAGCCGAGTTTGACCTCGTTGAGCGAGGAGGAGGTGGTGCCATCCATATACTCGGCCATCAGATCAAAAACGCCCCAAGTGGCAAAGCACTTGAGCGCCAGAAGGCACTTGGCCCCCGAGCGCTCGCGCAGCTGCGCGATCTTCTCAAGGTTGGCCAGCAGGGCGGATTTGTCGACAAGATAATAAGGCGTCTGCAACGTCTGGTTCACCTCGGCAAAGGGTTGGAAAATAAGGGCGGTGCTGATGCAGCTTTGCGCCTTTAGGGCAGCTCATACAGGTCCGGAGCGTTTCACTCAAGGGAACGCGTGATAATATTACGGAGAGCGGAGAGAACTGGCGCCGGTATTGGCCGCGGCAAACCCCCGAAACGCTCAGAATTGATGCCGGGCGAAAGGGCGGCGGCGCCGATTAAACTTGCTAGTGCCAGGCAGGACGCCTACACCAAAAATGTAACGTTTCCAGCCTTCTCGTGCTGCGCCCTGGTGTTGTCCGCTGGGCATTTGGCGTCATTACGGGCCACTGGAAACTCTTAGCTCCCGGAGACTTCAATGCATAAGTATCACGTCGGCCAGACGCTTGATTTATTGCCCAGCCACGGCAGTTCGTCGCGCCGGGCCGGTCAGTGCAAAGTGGTGGCGCTGCTGCCATTCGAGGGGCATGCGGTCCAGTACAAGGTGCAGTCGCTGCTCGAAAGCTATCAGCGCATTGTCTCGGAAAACGATCTGCGCCTGCCCCACCATCCCGGCGATGCCCCCGACAGCACCGCCGCCTGAACGCATCTTTGCCAATTGATCGGACGCGTTGCGCCGTTTCCCGCTTTTCAAAACGGGAGGAGCGGCTAGTCTTGCTGTATCGGCTGCGTCGCGGCCGGCTTCAGGGAGACAAAGCGTCATGGCTCACAAGTTCAAGATCACCGCCGCCGCCAACGAGCATTTCAAGTTCGCCTTCCTCTACAATTCCGAATCCATTGTCTGGTCGGAGAACTACAAGGCCAAGGCGAGCGCCAAGTCGGCCATCGAGTCGCTCCAGAAGAACGCGCCGGGTGCGGCAACGGTCGATCTGACCAAGGACGAGACCGGCTCGGGCTATCGCTTTGAAATTGTCGGCTCCAAGGACGGCCAGTTCTTCGTGCGCTTTGTCGCGTCCAATGGCGAGACCATGGTGCGCTCCGAGACCTACAAGGCCAAGGCCAGCGCCGTAAACGCCATCGAGTCCGTCAAGAAGAACGGCCCGGCCGCGGCGGTCATCGACGAGGCATAAGCCAACAATCCCGGTTCCAAGCCTTGCGGCTCTGGTCTAGTCTTGTGGAACACCCTTCCGGAGGACCATAGCGTCATGTCTGCGATCCGTAATGTACTGGCCGCCGCCGCGGCCCTCACAGCTTTGGGCCTGGGCGTTGCACAGGCCCAGGATCTGCCCGATCTTGGCGGCCGCACCATCGTCGCGGTCACCGAAAACGCCTATGTGCCGCTGAACTTCACCGATCCGGCCACCGGCGCCGGGGTCGGGCTGGAATATGACCTGTTCAACGAGATCGCCAAGCGCCTCAACGCCAAGGTTGACTGGCAGCTGGCCAGCTGGGACGTGATGATCCAGGCGGTGCGCGACGGGCAGTTCGAAGTGGGCATGGACGGCATCACCATCAACGAGGAGCGGGCCAAGCTGATCGATTTTTCCGACAGCTATCTGACCTCGCAGCAGCTCATGCTGGTGCGCGCCGATGAAACCCGCTTCACCGACGCCCCAAGCTTTGCCGCCAATGCCGAGTTTCTCGTCGGCGCCCAGGCCGGCACCACCAATTTTTATGTCGCCGTCTATGACGTGCTCGATGGCGACGAAGCCAATCCGCGCATCAAGCTGTTTGAAACCTTCGGCACCTCGGTGCAGGCGCTGCAGTCGGGTGACGTCGATACCGTGCTGATGGACCAGACATCGGCCAATGGATATATCGGGGCCAATCCGGGCGCCTTCAAAGTCATTGGCAACCCGCTCGGCGCCGAGGAATTCGGCTTCATTCTCACCCCCGGATCCGACCTCGTCACCCCGATCAATGCGGCGCTGGCCCAGATCAAGGCCGATGGCACGCTGGGGGCGCTGGAACAGAAGTGGTTCTACGAATTCAACGCCGCACAGTAATGTTTGACGGGGTCGCGGTGCGCCGCGATCCCGCCTGCCCATGACCTATATCCCCCGCAAGCCCTCGCTCCTGTCTCGGCTGCCGTGGTGGCTTCTGGCCATTGCGCTGCTGTTTGTCGTGGGTTTCTGGGCCATTGCCGGCGACACCACCTATTCCCGGATTTTCAACGCGCTCAAGGGCGGCATCGGCACCACCTTGTGGGTTACCGCCGTGGCGTTTGGCGCGGCAACGCTGCTGGGTTTGGTCATTGCGCTCGCGCGCACCTCCGGCAATCGCCTGCTGTGCGAGATTGCCACCTTTTATGTCGAGATCATCCGCGGCATTCCGGTGCTGGTGTTTCTGTTCTACGTGGCCTTTGTCGGCGCCCCGGCCATTGTGGGGGGCATCAACTGGCTGCTGCAGCCCTTCGACGCGGCGATCACCATTCGCCAGTTCGATTTTGCCTGGCGCGCCATTGTCGCGCTGACCATCTGCTATTCGGCCTTCATTGCCGAGATTTTCCGCGCCGGCATCGAGGCGGTCGATCGCGGCCAGATCGAGGCGGCGCGCGCCTTGGGGCTCAGCCGCTGGCATTGCTTCCGCTTCATCGTGCTGCCGCAGGCCCTGCGCACCATCCTGCCGCCGCTGGCCAATGACTTCGTGTCGATGGTCAAGGATTCAGCGCTGGTCTCGGCGCTGGGCGTGCAGGACATCACTCAATTGGGCAAGGTCTATTCCTCGAGCACCTTCCTGTTCTTCGAGACCTATAACGTGGTGGCGTTCCTCTATCTCACCATGACCATCTCGCTATCGCTGCTGGTGCGCCTGCTGGAGCGGCATTTGCGCGAGGCGCGCCATTGATCGCCACTTGCGCAGCGCGGGTCGGCTGCCCATCTTGAAGCCGACCCTAGAAGGAGCGTGCGATGCGTCGACTTGCAGCAGTAATCGCGACCGGCGCCGTGGCGCTCACCCTGGCGGCGTGTGGCGACGGGCGGTCCGTGGGCAAGGTCGGGGTCGACTGGACCGGCAATGACATTGCCATCGACGCGCTGGCCGACCCGCAGGTGCAGGGGGTGGTGTGCCACCTCGCCTTTTTCAATCGCTCCTTCATCGACCGGATCAGCAATGGCAACTGGTTCGAGGATCCATCCTATTCGGCGCTCGATTGCTCGGTGGTTGGGCCCATCACCATCGGCAAGATTTCGACGCGCGCCGGCGGCGAGGAAATCTTCCGCGAGGGCCGTTCGCTGATCTGGAAGACGCTGCGGGTCACCCGCATCTATGATTCCGCCAATAATGCGCTGCTTTATCTGGCCCATGCCCGCGAGCTGCAGCAGGGCTCGGGCAAGATGAGCCTGTCGGTCATTCCGCTGGGGCCCGAGCAGGTCACCTGGACCAATGGCGCCCCCGGCGCGACGGCTGAGCCGACGGTCAACACGCAATAGCGTGGCGGGTTTTCCTTTTTGCTGGCGATCTTGGAAGTAATTGGCCCTGATCCCGGCCAAAACACAAAACAGTTTCGGTCCCTTGGGCTGTTCCGCGGCGGGCCAGCTACGATATCCTGATCTTCAACAATGAGGCCGTCGGCCTGATAAGGAAAATCTCGATGTCTCTTCTTATTGGCGATACCGCGCCCGATTTTACTCTCGATTCCACCGAGGGTCCGATCCATTTCCACGATTTCATCGACGGCTCCTGGGCCGTTCTGTTCAGCCACCCCAAGAACTATACCCCCGTGTGCACCACGGAGCTGGGCTATACCGCCAAGCTCAAGCCCGAGTTTGACAAGCGCGGCGTCAAGGTGCTTGGCCTGTCGGTCGACAAGCTCGAGGATCACGCGGGCTGGGCCGCCGACATTGCCGAAACCCAGGGCACGGCGCTGAACTTCCCGCTGCTCGCCGACACCGAAGGCAAGGTGGCGCGCCTCTATGACATGATCCATCCCAATGCCGACAACACCCTCACCGTGCGCTCGGTCTTCGTGATCGGCCCGGACAAGAAGGTGAAGCTCAAGATCGAATATCCGGCCTCCACCGGCCGCAATTTCGATGAGGTGCTGCGCGTCATCGACAGCCTGCAGCTCACCGCCAAGCATTCCGTGGCAACGCCGGTGAACTGGAAAAATGGCGAAGACGTCATTATCGCCAGCTCGGTTTCGCCAGAAGCTGCCAAGGAAAAATTCCCCGGCGGCTGGAAGGAGCCCAAGCCCTATCTGCGCATCGTGCCCCAGCCCCAGGGCTAGGCGAGTTTTCGGTTTCTCCCGACAGACTGGGCGGCAATGCTCTTGCCGCCCTTTTTTATTGTCCTGTCATTCGGTGGCAAAACTGGACTGGCTGCCGGGCACGATCAGTCGTGTGGTCTGCCAGGCGGCCAGCGCCGCGAGCGCTGCCGTTGCGCTGGCCAGTACAAACACCGGGGCGATGGCCTGCTCGATTTCGGCATAGCTGACGGCCAGCGTAAAGCCCGCGCTATTGGCCGCAAGCCCGGCAAAGGCGGCGCCCAGAGCGTTCCCGGCCGATTGGGTGGTGGGAATCAGCGCCGAGGTGCGATCGCGCTCGCTGTCGGAGGCCGCTTCCATCAGCGTCAAATTCAGATAGCCCGAGGAAATGCCAAATCCCGTGCCTACCGTCAGCTGCGCCACGATGATGATGGCGACCTGCCCGGTGATCAACCCGACCAGGATCAGCGCCATGCCCAGGGCAATCAGCACCGGGCCGGTGCGCACCAGCATCTGGCGGGTGTCGCGCTGCTTCACATTGGCCACCCCGATGGATGACACGCTCCAGGCCACCGCCATCACCGCGCCGATGGCGCCGGCCATCAGCGGGCCATAGCCGAACAATTGCTGCATCAGCAGCACCAGATAGACGGC
This sequence comes from uncultured Alphaproteobacteria bacterium, assembly GCA_963699295.1. GTDB lineage: Bacteria > Pseudomonadota > Alphaproteobacteria > Rhizobiales > Devosiaceae > Devosia. The sequence continues at coordinate 2,574,879 of OY969432.1, read as the reverse complement.
CGACATCGCCCCGGCCGCCGATATCAGCAACACCACCCACAGCCCGCTGCCCACCACCGAATTGGGCCAGAAGGCGCCGATCGGCATCAGTCGCGTGCGCACGCTGGCGCGATCCTTGAGCACCGCCGCCACCAGCAGGATAGCCGCCCCCGCGATCAGCCCGGCGGCCGGCAGTGGCTCGGAGAGGCCCGCAATGGCCACCAGCATGATGCCGCCACCGATCAGCAACAGCCGCAGCCCCGGAAAATCGGCCTGCTCCTCGCCGCGCACATGCCTGTCGCGAATGGCAAAGATCACCATGCCGGCAAAGATCAGCGCGAGCGGCACGTTGACCAGAAATGCGGCCCGCCACGACACCAGCTCCGTCAGCAGCCCAGCCCCCAGCGGGCCCCCAAACGCGGCCACGGCCCACACCACGGCCTGCATGCCGAACACCTTGGGCACGAGCCGCGAGGGAAAGAGGTCCGGGATCAGGGCAAAACAGATGGCGCCGACCACGCCTTCCCCCAGCCCCTGCAGGCTGCGCCCGATCAGCACTTCGTGCATCGAACTGCCCTGGGCCGCGATCAGCGTGCCGACGAGGAACAGCGTGGTGGAGGCCAAAAGGGCCGAGCGCGCGCCAAAGCGCAGCTTGAGCAGCGCGGCCCCGGCTCCCCCCACAATGGCAAAGACCAGGTAAAGCGTGGTCGCCCAGGAGATCAGCCCCAGCCCGCCCACTTCCTGCACGGCGGTGGGCAGGGCGGTAGAGGCCAGAAAAGCGTTGAAGGCAAACAGCGCCACCCCCAGGCACAGGATCAGGGTGACAGTGGCATAGCGCGGCGTGAACAATTCACCCCAGCTGCTCGTCGTATTCTCGGACATGGGGGACCTCGGACTGCGCGTGGCAATCTTGATAAGTCCCGTGCATTAAAAAAGCAATCGCTTGTTTAATTGGCGAGGGGCATCGCCCCGGGGTCAGGGTGTCCAGTCGCCAATGGGCAGGAACTAGACCGTCGAGCGGTCGAGCAGGCGATGATAGAGCCGGGTGGTTTCATCGTCCGGATCGACACCGAGCTCGCTTCTGAGCTTGCGGGTGCAGTCCTCGTAGATTTGGCGCAGGAAGGAAAACTGCCCGTTGGCGGCCGCGTCATACATCAGCGCCCGGTGCGCCCCTTCGTGATAGGGATCAACCTGCAGCAGGCGCGACGCGCACAAATGCCGGTCGTGCGGGCTCAGCGGGCTGTCGGGCAGCACCGCTTGGGAAATGGCGCTGACGAAGTGGTGCCGCATCGCCGTGCGCTGGTAGGACAGCCATTCCTCGTAGCCCTCGCCCGCCGCGCGCAGCGAGGCCAGCAGGTCGCCGTCATAGATCTCGCACATGCGCATCCAGGCCTTGGGACCGGGCGTGGCCGCCAGCTTCACGAAATCGGCAAGGTCGAAAGATACAAACGGCTCGAGGTTGAGCCAGATCATCTGCGGGTCGGTGACGAGCAGGTGAAAATCGTTGTCGTCCTGGAACCGCCGGATCCGCGACACGGCCTGGCGCGTATCGGCGCTGGCCTGTTCCGAGCCGTTGTCCGACCAGATGAGATCGCCGATGCGACGCCGCATGACCGGCTTGCCGCGACCCTCAAGAAGAACGTAGGCGGCGATGCGCAGAAAATTGTGAGGTGGGGTAATCAGGCGACCGGAATGGAGCACATGGCAGTCACCAAAGGTGAGAATCTGGATATTGTCCGCTTCAGAGTTTGTCATAACTTAATTTCCCCAACAGTAAGACTGCGCGACTCCTCGAAATATGCGGAGACAGGACGTTTGGGGGTGGATTGACGTCCAAAGTAAACAAATCTGTATTCGAGTTTTCCGATCCGTAGCTTCGGGAGTAAATTGTTATAGTTTTACGGTTTTCCAAAGCAACACGCCCTCTGTTTTTCTTGGCCTACTAATAGGCGGCACTACAACTACTCTGGGTGCATTAAAGTTCCTATTTTTGCCTTGTGCCAGAAGATTCTCGCACAAGGCGGGTTGCAAGGCCGGTCAACGGGGACGGACCACGGCAGCTGTTGCGCTCGAAGCCTGCGCCGGTTCGTAGTTGGGACGCCGGTCAAAGGAGCGGAATACTGCCGCGGCCTGGGTCCGATTGTGCACCTTCAACTTGCGGATAATATTGTGCACATGGACTTTCACCGTGTGTTCGGACAAATCCATCTTGGCAGCGATGATCTTGTTTTGCAGGCCATCCGACATCAGCTCCAATACTTCGCCCTCGCGGCTCGAAAGGATGCCGGCGGCGTCGCCTTCGGCCTGTTCCGATCCGGGCAGCCGGGTGCGGCGGGTCAGAAAGCCCCGTGCAGCCGAGCGCGGATTGGCGGCGCTGGGGAAATATTCGCCCCCATTGAGCAATAGCCACACGGTGGCCAGCCACACATTGATCGCCAGGTTGAACGGCACCAGACCCTGGATCGCCCGCTCCGCCACCACCGCGCGCAGCGCTGGATCCTCGTTCCACCCGCTTTCAACCATCAGCGCAATCGGGGTGAGCGGAAAATTCTCGCGGCACTGCGAGAGCACGCTGGAGATGTTGCGGAAGGCAAAGGCGTCGATCAGGATCAGGCGCGGGGGCAGGGTGCCGGGCTCCGCATCGGGCAGCTGGTTCGACAGCGTGACCCCGATGCGCGGGAAGCACTGTTGCGCGGTTTTGAGCAGGCTCTGGAAGGTCACGCCGGTGTCGGCGAGAATGAGGATGCCGTCGCGGCCTTCTACGTCCTGCGGCGAAGTAGTATTCCAGATGGCGTAGAGTCCATGGTCCTGAGACTGTTCAGTTACTTCATGCATGATATTTCACCAAATGTTAGGTATTGGCCGTAAGTATTTCTTAACTCGTTGCACCAATGAGCACGGGCAGCGTGACACAGCCGTGACTCGGGTGATACGACCGCCACTATCAAGGATTATGATTAACCTGGCAGGTCACATTAGGGCGTCGAAAGGCCCAAATGACTGATACAAAACGACTTTCAATAACACTTTGCTTAGCTCGCCGGGCTAGCCATAGCCTGAACGGCGGCGGCGGGCATCAGCCGCGAATTTCGACACGACAGAGTGTTCGCACCCCCGATAGTGGCTTTTCTTAATAGGAAATGTGGCACAAAGTTGCCGCAATGCGGCCGATGGGGAACAAACGCGTGCGATGGACGCCGATCGGAGCCGGGGGCGAAGGCTGGAAATAGCTCCACCGTTCGGGCTAAGTCCAGCGCAAGGACTGTTGTACTAGCTCGAATTGGTGCGACCCCACGGCTGGGCGCTGCGGCAAATATTGCGGTCAGTTGAACATCCAGGAAATCCCTCATGTTTTTGACAGCCCTGGCACCTGTGCGATTGCGCACAACATGGGATAAGCTCGCTTGGGGCCTGCGCGTTGCGGGTCCGTGGTCGGCATGTGCTGGGCTTGGCCGCATGGCGCTGTTGACGCTGCTGCGTCCCGCCCGCGCCCAGGTTCGGCTGCGTTCCGGCCCCGTGATTGAATTTGACTATCCCCTCCAGGCACCACCGGTCCTGCTGATGTTTGGCGATTTCATCGATCCCGAATTCGCCTTCCTCCGGCTTGTGGCCAAACCCGGTTGGCAGGTCATTGATGTGGGGGCCGCGATCGGACAGTTTTCTGTGTTCGCCTCACGTTGCCTGCCCGGTGCCACGATTAACGCCTTCGAGCCGAGCATCACCAATTTTGCCACATTGGAGCGCAACATTGCCCGAAATGGCGCGACCGGCCGGATCACGGCCCATCAGTATGCCCTTGCCGGGCACGAGGGGACCGCCATGTTCGCAACCACCCCCAGCATCTGGACCAGCCATCTCATCGATGGCAACGATGAACATCAGGGGGGCGAACCGGTTTCGGTGCGCACGCTGGCGACAGTTCTGCCTGAACTGAACCTGGGCCGGGTCCATGTGCTCAAGATCAATGTGGCGGGTTTTGAGCCGGGCGTGCTCGAAGGGGCCATGCCCTGCCTGGCCGCAGGACAGGTCGATGTGCTGATCTTGCTGCTGGGGCTGGCGTCGCTGAGCTACTATCAAACGATTGCGGGGTTGGGCTACCGGTTCTTCTATTATCATCCGGAGCAGAAGACGCTCTACGAGGTGACGGAATTCGACGAGAATTCGGTCTTGGCGCATCGCCCTTGGCCCGCCCGCCATATTATCGGGATCCGCCGTGAAGCCGTGTCTGAACTGGTTGCGGGCAAGGTAACGCTGCGGTCGTTGGCGAGCACGCTGGTGCTGCCGTCCGAAGCCGAGGGCGTTGCGGTTTCAGGTCTGGACAGCAGCCGGCCTTAGCCGGCTGCTGCCCAGGTTTTAGGCTTAGAGCACGAAGTCGCCGGCGCTCAGCTGGATCGAACCATTGAGCTGGATTTCGAAATCGTGGATGCCATCGCCATTGCGGTCGCCCTGGATGATGGTCTTGTCGGCTTCGATCCGCCAGGCCAGGTCGCCTGCCGTCTTGGTGAACGACTGGTTGTTGCCGGACAGGAAGTGGAAGCCCTGGTCACCGGACAGCTTGGTGTTGGCATCGATCGACGACAGGTCGATCTTGTCCTGGCCAGGCGTGAAGTCAGTGATGACATCGCGGTTGCTGGCCTTGGTGCCCAACTCCGACACTGCCTTGAACAGGAAGGTGTCATTGCCGGTCCCGCCGGTCATGACATCCCGGCCAGCGCCGCCATAGAGCACGTCATTGCCGGCACCGCCGTTGACCGTGTCATTGCCGGCCTTGCCATCAAGGAAGTTGTTACCGGCATCGCCCGTCAGGGTGTTCGCGCGGTAGTTCCCGGAGATGGTGGTCAGTACCGGCTCGGGCGTCGGCTCTGGCTTTGGCTCAGGGGTCGGCTCCGGGGTCGGCTCCCGCTCGGTCGTCGGTGGCACTGGCTTGACCGTGCTGCCGCCGTTGATGCCGATGAAGTCGCTGGCCTTGAGCGCAACCTTGCCGGTCAGCTCGAGCTCGAAATCATGCACGCCATCGCCGTTGACATCACCCTGGATGATGGTACGGTTGCCGGAGGTGTGCCAGGCCAGCTCGCCTGCGGTCTTGGTGAAGCTGGAATTCTCGGCTGCGAGGAACTGGAAGTCCTGGTTGCCGGCCAGCTTGGAGTTGGCGTCGAAGCCCGACAGGTCGAGCTTGTCTTCGCCCGACTTGAAGTCGGTGATGACGTCACGCGCACCGGGACGGTCGCCGATTTCGGCAGCACTGCGGAACACGAACACATCCTGGCCAGCACCGCCGGTCAGCGTGTCATAACCTGCACCGCCAATAATGGTGTCATTGCCGGCACCGCCATTGATGACATCCTTGCCACCCTTGCCGTCGATCACATTATCCTTGGCGTCGCCGGTCAGGGTATCGGCATTTTCGGTCGCGCCGGTCGAGGGCTTGGGATCCGTCGGAGCCGGATCGGTCGGGCCCGGATCGGGCTGCGGCTCGGGGGTCGGCTCGCTCGCGCCGCTATCGGCCTGGTTGCCCAGGGTTTTTGCATGCTCGTGGCCGTCCATGACGTTACCGGAATAGACCGGATTGGCGCCCGCGAAGTAAGTGTAGCCCCACGTCCCTTTGCCAAGATGATTATTGGTGACGTGCACGTCCTCTGTGCCGTTGCCATCAAGCCCTGTGACGTAGATTGTATACCCGCCGCCGGTCAGCAGATTATTGTTCACCACCACGTTTGAAGTAGGTCCGAAATAATCATCGATCATCACAGCGGCCGTCTGATCGTGGTGATTGATAACACTGTTGCCCTCAACCCGGATATCGGAGACGCCGCCGTCGATTTGAATGCCATCGTAGTGAGAGCCGGCGGTGCCACCAAGGTCGTGGATGTAGTTACCCTCGATAAGAACGTTATCGCCGGTAACGTTGATACCGTCACCCACGCCCGAAATGTCATTGCCGATAAAAGTGCCATGGCCCATAATGCCTTGGCCCCCTGAATTCAGGCCGTTGATTTCACTGTTCTTGACAACAGTGCCTGTAACATCTTTCGCAATACGGATTACAGCATAGTCGCTCGACGTGACTTTGGTGTTCATGATGGTGACGTTATTCGCCTGCACGTTAATTGTTCCACGAACATCTAGAGCGTCGATGACGGTCCCGTCCTTGGTGATCGTGATCGAACCAGAAGATGTGAGGATCACGCCGTCTGGCACCCCTGTGTTTGTTTCGTCTGGCCATCTTGCCATGGGTATTTTTCCTTAAGTGGTTAACGACACCCCTGCTTGACGCGGGAATGGGGCCGAGAGGCGGCCTGCTATGGGCAATCACCTTTGAAATCGCCCATTTTTCGCCAAACTTTGCAAGGTCCAGCTCGCCCATTTATTCGTAAGTGTCTGGCGAGGCGTTTCAAACTCGATCCTGATTCGGTTCGGTCCTTTTCACCGAACTTATGGTAAAGCCCGATAAAATTGTGAATGACGGGGTAGGTGTTGCTTGGTTGCAACGCTTTTGCCTGCATGCGGCGTCAAATAGGGCAAAACCTAGTTATTTGAGACTATTGGTCGCACGGCAACTAGATCGAGTAGCGCTAGCTCGTTATGCTCATTGGCTATTTCGTCACGATTGCAACGCTCCAGAGGCGTTGTAACAGTGTCTGGGTCCACGCCGACCCTGGGGAATGCAGTGCCCGACGACACAATTGAGCGCGACCAGACGCACTCGCGCTACGGCGAGATCCTGAAATCCACCTCCCTGATCGGGGCCTCATCGGTCATCAACATCCTGATGTCGGTGATCCGGCTCAAGGTTCTGGCGGTGCTGTTAGGGCCGGCCGGGGTGGGGCTGTTCGGCCTGTTCAACGTCATCATCGATCTCACCGCCAGCCTTGTCGGGTTTGGCGTGCAATCGAGCGGCGTGCGCCAGGTTGCCGTGGCCATGTCGAGCGGCGAGGTCGAGCGGGTCGCCCGCATCGCGCGCGTGCTCAATATCGCGTCCTTTGCCCTGGGGGTGCTGGGGGCGGTGCTGCTGGTGGCACTGGCCGTGCCGGTCGCGCAGCTGAGCTTTGACAATAGCGCCCACGCCCCGGCGGTCATGCTGGTGGGCATTGCGGTCTTTCTCAAGGTCATGGCCGGCGCCCCAATCGCCATCATCCAGGGCAATCGGCGCATCGCCGACCTCGCCCGGATGACCGTGGTGGGCGCCATCCTCAACACCGTGGCGGCCATTCCGCTGGTCTATTACTTTGGCGAGGCGGGCGTCGTGCCCTCGCTAATCGCGGTTTCGCTAACCTCTTGGGCCGCCGCCCATTGGTATTGCCGCAAGATTGCCCTGCCCGGGGTGGCGCTGTCGCGGCCCCAGTTCAGCGCCGAGGTGCGCGCGCTGCTCACGCTGGGCTTTGCCTTCATGGCCAGCGGCCTGCTGACGGCAGCCTCGGCCTTCATCATCCGGATCCTCGTGGTGCAGCATGAGGGCGTGGGGGCTGCCGGCAATTACCAGGCGGCCTGGTCGCTGGGGGGCATTTATGTCGGGTTTATCCTCCAGGCCATGGGCACCGATTTTTATCCGCGTCTGTGCACCGTCAGCGAGGACAATCCGGCCTGCAACCGCATGGTCAATGAGCAGGCCCGCGTCAGCCTGTTGCTGGCCGGGCCGGGGCTGCTGGCCACGCTGGCGCTGTCGCCCTTGGTGATGACGCTCTTTTACTCCAGCGAATTTGCCGATGCGGTGCCGCTGCTGCGCTGGTTCTGCCTGGGCATGCTGTTGCGCGTCATGGCCTGGCCCATGGGCTTCATCATTCTGGCCAAGGGGCGGCAGCAGGTGTTTTTCTGGACCGAGCTCGCCGCTGCCAGCGTCAATATCGGGCTGGCCTGGGCGCTGCTGTCGGTGCTCGGCCTCGCCGGCGCGGGCATTGCCTTTGTCGGTCTTTATCTATGGCACGGGGTATTGATCTATGTCCTGGTCCGGCAAATGAGCGGCTTTCGCTGGTCGCACGAAAACCTGCTCCTCGCGGCGCTGTTCATGACGCTGACGATAATGGTGTTGCTGGCGGTGACGCTGCTGCCGTTCTGGCCGGGGCTGGTGGTGGGGTTGCTGGGCACGGCGCTCGCCAGCTGGTTCTCACTGACCCAGCTCATCCGGCTGGTGCCGCCCCACTGGGTTCCACAGGCCCTGCGGCCCGCACTCTATTTCCTGTTGCGCCATGCCCCGGCCACCTAGGCGGCCGGTTCGATGACACGCGTCAGTGCCGACGCCAGTTCCGAGGCGACATAGCGCACATCGTCATCGCTCATTTGCACATAGAGCGGCAGCATGATGGAGTTGGCCTGCGCGGCCGCCGAGCGCTCCAGCCCGCCAATGGCGCGATACATGCCCGGCCCCTGATAGGCCTGCTCGAGATGGGAATTCATCACCCCGCGGCGGGTCGAGATGCCCCGGTCAAGCAGCGCCTGCATGATGTCGATCTGGTCGACCCCGGCGGGCAGGGTGACGCAATAGCTCTGCCAATTGCTGCGCGCCCAGCTCGGCTCGACCGGCGCCTGCAGCCCTTTGATCGGGCGCAGCAGCTCGCCATAAAGCGCCGCCAGCCGCCGCCGCGTGGCGACGATCTCGGGCAGCCGCTCCAGTTGCACCCGCCCGATGGCGGCCTGCAGATCGGTCATCCGGTAATTATAGCCAACCTCGTCATAGCTCTCGAAGATCACCTGGCGCGAGCCGTGCCGGACCGTGTCGGCCACATTCATGGCGTGTTGCCGCAATAGCCGGAACTGGCGGTCATAGGCGGGATTGGCGGTGGTCAGCATGCCGCCATCGCCGGTGGTCACCACCTTGCGCGGATGAAACGAGAAGCAGGCAATATCGCCATGCGGCTTGCCGATCTTGTCCCATTGCCCATCCCACAAGATTTCGCTGCCACTGGCACATGCGGCATCCTCGATCACCGGGATGCCGTGCTCGCGGCCAAAGCTCACGATGGCGCGCAAATCGCAGGGCATGCCCAGCTGGTGCACGCACAATATGGCGCGGGTGCGCGGCGTGATGGCCTCTGCCAATTGCCCCGGGTCGATATTGAAGCCGTCGGCCTCGATATCGACGAACACCGGCACCGCCCCGCAATAGCGGATGGCGTTGGCGGTGGCGATAAAGGAGTGGCTGACGGTGATGATCTCGTCGCCCGGCTGCACGCCGATTGCCAGCAGCGCCAGATGCAGCGCCGTCGTGCAATTGGACACCGCGCAGGCGTGCGGCGCCCCGACAAAGGCGGCGAACTCCTGCTCGAACTTGGCAACCTCGGGGCCCTGCGTCACCCAGCCGGACAGGATCACCCGCCTTGCCGCTTCAACTTCGCGCTCATCGAGCAGGGGCTTGGCCACCGGAATGGCGCGCGTGGGGGCGTTCATGCTACATCACTCCGCTGCTGCTGCCGGGTCGCCTGCCACCAGGTCACCAGGTCGCGCAGCCCCTCTTCCATCGAAATCTGGGCGCGGAACCCCAGTTGCGCCTCGGCCTTTTGGGTCGAGGCCAGCCGCCGCGCCACGGGGTTGACCTTGCGCGCCGGCTCGTGCACCGGCGTCAGCGACGAGCCCATCACCTCGAGCAACGTTTTGGCCAGGTCGTTGAGGCTGGTCTCGGTGCCGCTCGCCACATTATATACTTGGTCCGATACATCGGCCTGCGCTGCCAGCACATTGGCGCGCGCAATATCGCGCACATGCACGAAATCCATGGTCTGGAAGCCATCGCCCATGATGATCGCTGGCAGGCCGGCGGCGATCCGCTCCATCCAGCGGATCAGCACTTCGGTATAGACCCCGAACACGTCCATGCGCGGCCCGTACACATTGAAATAGCGCAGCGCCACATAGTTGAGGCCATACATTTCATTGAAGCTGCGCAGCAGCACTTCATTATAGGTCTTGGCCGCGCCATAGATGGTGCGGTTGTTATAGGGGTGATGCTGCTCAGTGGTGGGGAACACATCGGCGCCCCCCAAAACCGAGGCCGAAGAGGCCGCGATGACCTTGCTCACCTTGTTGGCAACCGCCGCCTCGAGCACGTTGAAGGTGCCCGTCGCCAGCACGTCATGGGCGAGGCGGGGCTCCTCGGCGCATTGGGTGATGCGGATCGCCGCCTGGTGGAACACCAGGTCAATGCCCGCCATCGTCCGGGTCAAAAGGTCCACGTCGCGGATATCGCCCTCGACAACGGTCAGCGGCATGAGCGCCTGCGCCGTGGCCAGATTGTCCAGCCGCCCGCGCACGAAATTGTCGTAGATGATGATCTCGCCGGCGCCCTGCGCCGCCATCAGATCAGCGATATGCGAGCCGATAAGGCCGGCGCCTCCGGTGATCAGAACCCGCTTGCCTTGCATGATGTGCTCCGTTGATCTGGGTTTGCTCAGTTCTTGCGCGACCGCACCACGCGTGCCGGCACCCCGACGGCGATGGCGTAGGCGGGAATGTCGCTGGTCACTACCGCGCCGGCGCCGATAATGGCGCCTTCCCCGACGGTGACCCCGGGCAGGATGGTGGCATTGGTGCCGATATCGGCGCCCGCCCCCACCCGCACCGGCTTGATTTCAAGATCGGTGGTGATCACGGGGTCGCTCACCGGCAGGCCGGTATGCTGCGAGCCCAGCACCTTGGCGCCCGGACCCCAGCCGACGTGATCCCCGAGCACCAGATTGCGCGCATCGAGATAGGCGTGCGGACCGATCCACACATGATTGCCGATCACGCAGGTGCCATCGAAGCGTCCCTGGATATGCACGCCGGTGCCGATGAACACATTGGCGCCGATCTCGAAGGTCTCGATATGCTTGAACCCGGCCTGGCTGTGCACCTGCAGCCCCGGCCCGCAGGAGCGCGCATGGGCTTTCCAGATCAGCTTGCGCATCAGCGCATCGAGCGGCCCGTCGCCAATGGCGAAGCGGGAATAGACATCATTCAGCGAGGTGGCCGGATAGTGCTCGCGCAGCCAGCTCGTCATCCCCTCTTCGAATTCGGGATCCAGCGCGATTGCGCGCTTGCCATGAACGGATGGGGTGTGGCGCGCCTCTGTTGTTATGACATTAAGCGACATAGGCTTCTTGCCTCACGATTTCACTGATGATCTCGACATCCCGCAGCGCCAGCTCCGGATAGAGCGGCAGCGACAGCACGCTGTCGGCGGCCGCCTCCGCCTCGGGGAAATCCCCCTTCTGGTGGCCCAGATCGGCATAGGCCGGCTGCAGATGCACCGGGATGGGATAATGCATGCCAGTTTCCACGCCCTCGCGCTGCAGCAGCGCCCGCAATTGCTCGCGCTGGGGGGTGCGCACTGCAAAGACGTGCCACACATGGCGGCGGCCGCGCAGCTCGAGCGGCACCTGCACCGGCGCATCGGCCAGCAATTGCGCGTAGAGCCGCGCGCGGGTGCGGCGGGCTTCGGTCCACGCCTCGAGATGGCGCAGCTTGACCCGCAATATGGCCCCCTGGATGGCGTCCATCCGGTAATTATAGCCCTCCACCACATGGTGATAGCGCCGGTCCTGGCCCCAGTCGCGCAGCATCCGCATCTGGCGGGCCTGCTCGTCATTGGAGGTAACGATCATGCCGCCTTCGCCGGCCGCGCCCAAATTCTTGCCGGGATAAAAGCTGAAGCATCCCGACAGCCCCAGGCTTCCCGCCGGCTGGCCGTCAAACGCTGCGCCATGCGCCTGGCAGGCATCCTCGATCACCACCAGCCCATGCTTGGCCGCCAGCAGCAGGATCGCGTCCATGTCCGCCATCTGCCCGTAAAGATGCACCGGCACGATGGCCTTGGTGCGCGTCGTGATGGCGGCTTCGATGCGCTCGGCGTCGAGATTGAAGCTGACCGGATCGATATCGACTAAGACCGGCCTGGCGCCGATATAGCGGATGGCCGCCGCCGTCGCGACAAAGGTGAAAGGCGAGGTGATCACCTCGTCTCCGGGGCCGACCCCGGCCGCCAGCAGCGCCAGGTGCAGGGCGCTGGTGCCGGTATTGACGGCGATGGCGTGGCGGGTGCCGCAATAGGCGGCAAATTCGGCTTCGAGCGCCGCCACTTCTTCGCCCAGCACATAGCGTCCCGAACGCAGCACGCTCAGCGCCGCCGCTTCCAGTTCGGGTTGGATGGTTGCATATTGCGCCTTAAGGTCGAGCAGGGGGATCATGCTGCTACCCGTTCAGTTGGGAGTTTGACAATCGTGCCACCCTGCGCCATCGAGCGGGTGGCCGCTTCCAGGATGCGCACGACGCGCAATCCCGCCTCGCCGTCGGCAATCGGCTTGGTACCCTGCTCGATGCAGGTCACGAATTCCCCAAGCTCGGTCCCCAGCGCCTCGGTGATATCGAGGCGCGGCGCGAACATGTCGCCGGCACGATACCCGATCCGCATCTGGTGGCGCAGTTCGCCCGCCTTGGGCGCCATCGGGTCAAGGGTGATGCCGCTGTCATAGACCCGGATCTTTTCGCTGGGCTCGACATCGTCATAAACCACCATCTTCTTGCTGCCACCCACAATGGTGCGCCGCACCTTGACCGGAGAGAGCCAGTTCACATGCACATGGGCCATCAGCTGGCAGTCGAAATGCAGATTGAGATAGGCGATGTTTTCGGGTGAGCCGGTCACATGGGCCATGCCGATGGCCGAGACGGCGCTGGGGCGGGCGCCCAGCACATAGTCCATGATCGCCAGGTCATGCACCGCCAGGTCCCACATCACGCTGACATCGTGCTGGAACAGCCCCAGGTTCACCCGCACCGAGTCATAATAATAGAGCTCGCCGAGATCGTTCCGGATCAGCTCGCGCAGCTTCTTGACGGCGCCGGTATGGATAAAGGTGTGATCCACCGCGATCACCAGCCCCCGCTTGTGCGCTTCCTCGATCAGCTTCTGGGCCAGCTCCGAGGATGTGGTGATCGGCTTTTCGATGAACACATGCTTGCCCGCCTGCAGCGCCTGCATGGCAATCTTGAAATGGCTGGCGACCGGGGTGGCGATGGCCACCGCATCGACCTTGGGGTCGGCCAGCACCAGCTCCAGCTGCTCGGCGATGCGCACCGCCGGATAGCGCAGGCGCAGCCGCGCCAGGCGCTCGGTCTGCAAATCGCAGACCCAGCGCAGCTCGACATTGGGATTGTCTGCAAAATTGCGAACAAGGTTCGGCCCCCAATAGCCGTAACCGATAACGCCGACGCCGATCATGGCTGCACCCTTTCGCGTTGCCTGGCCTGCATAGTGCTGGATCTGGTATGAACCGGGCGCGCGGGGACGCCCGCGACCACGGCGCCGGGGGCGACGTCGCGCGTCACCACGGCGCCCGCGCCGATCAACGCGCCTTCCCCGATCACCAGGCCCGGTAAAATGGTGGCATTGCTGCCGATCGAGGCGTTGCGGCGCACGAGGGTCGGCACCACGGCCCAGTCCTCGGTTCCCTGCAATTGCCCGCCCTCGGTGGTCGCGCGCGGGTACAAATCATTGGTGAACATCACGCCATGGCCGATGAATACCCCGTCCTCGATGGTCACCCCTTCACAGATGAAGCTGTGGCTGGAAATCTTGCAGTTGGCGCCGATCACGGCATTTTTCTGGATTTCCACGAAGGCGCCGATCCGGCTGCCCGCGCCAATGGTGCAATCATAAAGATTGACGAGTTCGGGTTGGTGCACCAGCACTCCCTCGCCCAGCGTGACCCGCTTAAGCATGTGGATTCCCCAAGATTTCGACAGGCGCAGTGCCGGTGTTCCAGTCACGCTAGCAGGCCTGCGGGGGGCAGCAATTTCACAATGGAGCTAGCGGGGTAGGGTAAAATTGGGGGCTTCGATGCTTGGCTGATCGTTCGATGGGGGCGCCCCCGTACAGTATAACTCCTTCGGTATAGAGCACCCTTGCAGGACGACGTTTTGAGCACTGCTAGGGGCCTGCGGCATGTTTGCTCCAAACCTGCCGAGAATGATTTTTTCAGCCCGATTCCACATTTGAGCCAAGATTAACCGTTTCATGGCCGCCCTAGCGTCAGCCCGAAACTGACAGCAGAAAGGCTATTTCTTGAACATTGTGCAATCCGGCAGCGGCTCCAGGCCGGTGCGCGAACTGTTGCGCCTGGCCCGAGGTCAGATTGGCGTGTTGTTCGCCCTCAGCATTACTTCCAACCTGCTTATGCTCACCGGCTCGGTGTTCATGCTGCAGGTGTATGACCGCGTGCTGCCCAGCCGCTCGACGCCAACTCTTGTGGCGCTGACCGTCATTGTCGTGGTGCTTTACGCCTTCTATGCCCTGATCGAATGGATCCGCTCGCGCATGGCGGGTCGCCTTGGCGGCATCATCCATGACCGGTTCGCCACCGCGCTCTTTCCCCTCACGGTCCGGCTCAAGCTGGCCGGCGGCCAGGCCAGCCGCGCCGATCCTATTCATGACCTCGATTTGGTGCGCCTGTTCATTGGCGGCCCGGGCGCGATCTCGCTGCTCGATGTGCCCTGGGTGCCGGTCTATCTGGCGCTCGCCTTCATGCTGCATCCCTTGCTGGGCACCATTGCCCTGGCCGGTGGCGTGCTGATTTCGCTGCTGCTGGTCATCAACGAGCTCAATTCCCGCCGCCCGGCGCAGGCGACCACGGCTGCTGCCGGCGAGCGCGCCGCGGCCGCCAGCGATGCCCAGGCCAGCGCCGAGGCGATCGTCGCCATGGGCATGGTCGACGCCGTCACCCGGCGCTGGAGCGGCGCCGCAACCACCCTGGCCCACACCCAGCAGGTCTCCTCCGACCGGACCGCCTTTTATGGCTCCATCACCAAGGGCCTGCGCTATCTGCTGCAATCGGCCGTGCTGGCGCTGGGCGCCTGGCTCGTCCTTCAGGGGCAGGCGACCGGCGGCGTCATGATCGCCGCCTCCATTCTCACCTCGCGGGCGCTGGCGCCCATCGAGCAGGTGGTGTCGCAATGGCGCGGCTTTGTCGGTGCCCGCCAGGCCGCCGCGCGGCTCAACGAGATGCTCGAATATAGCCAGGTCGCGCCCCGCCCGACCCAGTTGCCGCTGCCCAAGTCCACGCTCAGCGTCGACACCATGGCCACCGGCATCAGCCTGCGTCAGGCCCCGGCGGTCATCGACGTCAATTTCAACCTCGATGCCGGCGATGGCCTGGGCATTATCGGGCTGTCCGGTTCGGGCAAGTCGTCAGTGGCGCGGGCTCTGGTCGGGGTCTGGCCGGTGCTGCGCGGGGCGATCCGCCTCGATGGCTCGGAGCTGACCCATTTCGACGCCGAACGCCTGGGCACGGTGCTGGGCTATCTGCCCCAGACCATCGAGCTGATGGACGGCACGATCGCCGAAAACATCAGCCGCTTCAGCGCCGACCTCGATACCGACGCCGTGCTCAGGGCGGCCCAGTCGGCGCGCGTGCATGAGTTCATCATCACCCTGCCCGATGGCTATGAAACCCGCATCGGCGCCAATGGCTCGGCCCTGTCGGCCGGCCAGCGCCAGCGCATTGCCCTGGCCCGGGCGCTCTATGGCGAGCCGTTCCTCATCGTGCTCGACGAACCCAATTCCAATCTCGACATGGAAGGCGATCAGGCGCTGACCGAGGCATTGAACGAGGCCCGCGAACGCGGCGCCATCGTGGTGGTGGTTGCCCACCGCCCCAGTGCCATTTCCGCCACCAACAAGCTGCTGTTCCTGCGCGACGGGCGCCAGGTGTCATTCGGCAACAAGGACTCGGTCTTGCATCAGATTTCTCTTCCCCAGACGATCGTCAGGAAACAAAGTGCCTAGAACCTTGCAACTGGAAGGGCAGAGCAACAATCGCCCCAAGAAAATTGTCGATCGCAATCTCCGGAGCCTGCGCCGTCACGCCATGGCCGGGGTCGGCGTCATGGCCGCCCTCATCGTTGGCATGGGCGGGTGGGCCGCCACCACCAGCGTCGAGGGCGCCGTCATTGCCAGTGGCGTCGTCGTTGCCGAGGGCGGCTCGCGCCGCGTGCAGCACCCCGAAGGGGGCATTGTGCGGCAGATCCTGGTCCAGAATAACGAACAGGTCGAGGCCGGCCAGCTCCTGCTGACGCTCGATGACGTGTCGGTGCGCGCCGAACTCGAAGTGGTGCTGACCCAATTGCGCGAAGGGCTGGGCACCCAGGCCCGGCTGGCCGCCGAAAGTACCGGTGCGGTTGAACTGCAGATGCCTGCCATGGCCGCCGACTGGCCGCAGGATCCCAAGCTCTCCGTGGTCATGGGCGAGCAGCAGCGGCTGCGCCAGTCGCGCAAGATCTCGCTCGAAAGCTCGGTGGCCCGCTTCCAGGAGCTGATCGCCGAAAAGCGCTCGCTCATCGAGGGCCACCAGGCGCAGTTGCAGGCCTATGAAAAGCAGCGCGCCGTGGTCGAGGAAGAACTCGCCCAGCTGACCACGCTGCACAGCAAGGAGCTGGTGTCGGCGCAGCGGCTCAATGAAATGAAGCGCAGCGAAGCCGAGCTGGCGGGGCAGGTGGCCAGTGTGCGCGCCTCGATCTCGGCCACGGAAAGCTCGATCGCCGAACTGCAGATGCAGGCCGACCAGAAGGTCAGCGATTTCCGCTCCGATGCCCTGAGCCAGCTGCAGGAGGTGTCGCAGACGGTGGCCGAGCTGATGCAGCGCATGATCGCGGCCGAAGCAACGCTGAAGCGGCTCGAAGTGCGTGCCCCGATTGCGGGCACCGTGCACCAGTCAAGCGTGCGCACCGTTGGCGGGGTGGTCACCCCGGCCGATACGCTGATGCTGATCGTGCCCCAGGATGATCATCTGATGCTCGACATGCGCGTGAGCCCCACCGAGATCAGCAAGCTCCATGTCGGCCAGCCCACCGATATCCGCCTCTCCAACTTTGCCGCCAGCACCACTCCGGACCTGGCCGGCAGCGTCAACGCCATCTCCCCGGACATGATCCAGGATAACGCGACGGGGATGCAGTATTATTCGGTGCGCATCGACATTGACGAGGCCGAACTGCACAAGCTCCCCGAAGGCGCCGTGCTGGTTCCGGGCATGCCCGCCGAAAGCTTCTTCCAGACCGGCGAGCGCACCATCTGGGATTATCTGGTGAGCCCGCTGGCCGAACGCTTCAGCCACAGCTTCCGCTAGTTCTGGAAGTTCAAATACGACTCGGCGGGGTAGCGGCATTTGTTGAGCACCACGCCGAGTAATTGCGTGCGCTCCTGCAATTCGCGCTCGCACACATCCACGTCGGCGACCTTGCTCTGCTCGGCTCCCACCACCAGCAGCGAGGCTTCCATCAGCGGCAGCAGCCCCAGGCAGTCATCGCTGTCGAGCAGGGCCGGCAGATTGTAGATGATGATATTGGCGCCCAGCTCGCCGCGCAGCCGCGTCAGCGTCTGGGCCGCCCGCGGGCCATGCAGCAGCTCGGCCGGGAAACCGGCCGGGCGAGGGCTGGCGCCGATGGCCAGATTGTCGCCCAGCCGCACCAGATAGTCCTGCACGTTGCATTCCCCGCGCAGGAAGTCATCGGTGCCAAACTGGCCGTCATGGTCAAAGATCTCCGCAATCCGGGGGTGGCGCAAATCGAGATCGATCAGCCCCACCCGTAGTTTTTCGTGCTTGGCGAGGCTGATTGCCAGATTGGCCGCCACCGTTGCCTTGCCGCATCCGGCAGTGGGCGCGGTGATGCCGATCTGGCTCCACTGCTTTTCGCGCGCGTCCTGCAGCAGTTTGGTGCGCATGATGTCGAACGCCACGGCCGCCGGATGCCGGCGCTGGAACGACACGATCAATTGCTGTTCCAGCTGGCGCGGGTCCACCGCCAACGGGGCCAGGCGCTGCCAGTCGAGCGGATTGCTGATCGGATGCACCCGCACCTCCTGGCCCTCGAGCGCTGGTGTTCCAAATATCTGCGCGTTCATAACAATTCCTCACAAGGCGGAGACGGAGGCGACCAGGCCCGTCGGAGCCTGATCGACGAAATGGTTGACGGGGGAGGTCCCGATCGCCAGCAGCAGGGCCGGGATCGCCAGCACCATGAACACCTGCAGCGCCAGCCGGGTGCGCCGCAACGGCTTCACCTCCACATAGGGCACGGTGATGTAGGGCACGATGCCCAGCCGCGACACCAGCTCCTGGGGCCGGCGGATGCGGTGGTTGAAAAATTCCGGAATGATCACCGCGACCAGCCCCATCACCAGGGCGCCGAGCACGCTGGCCAGCAGCAGCACCTTGCGGCGCGGGCTTTCCGCGGTTTGCGGGGGCACGGCCTGTTCGATCACCGAGAGCCGTTCGCCCTTGAGCAGCAGCTCGATCTGCTGGCCGGTCGAGGCATCCGCCAGCCGGGCTATCGCGGCATCATATTGCGCCTGCAGGTTCTGGTGGTCGCGCATCAGCGAGTTGAGCGCGGTTTCATTGGCCGGGGTGGCGCTGATCGAGGCGCCGAGGTCCTTGATGCTCTGGTTGATGCTGGCCCGCTCCTCCTCGATCATGGCGAGCTGGTCGGCAATGTCGGCCAGCTCGAAATCGCGCGCATTGAGCGGCCCGTCCGCCCCCTCGGCGCCCTGGCCCTGTCCGATTATGCTGGCCTCGGCATCGGCGATCCGCTTGCGCAGCGCGGTGATGGTGGGGCTGTCTTCGGCAAACATGTTCTGCTGTTGCGCCAGCGACTGGCGCAGGGCCTGCAAGTTCTGTTCTTCCGGGGTGGTGGCGGCGGCAAGGCCGGGGGCCAGCGGGCGCACCCGCAGATCGCTCTGGCGCTTGCGCAGGCTGGCTTCCTGCTGGGTCAGCGCCAGCAGGCGCTGCTGCTGGGCGGTCTGCTGGTTGCGCCGGAAATCGAGGCTGTCGGGCAGGGCGTTGATGTTCTGGTTCTTGAACGAGAGCATGCGGCTGTCCAGTTCGCGCAATTGCGCGTCGAGCCGCTCGGTTTCCTGGTCAAAGAACGCCACCGTGTCCTGGGCCCGCCCGGTGCGCAGCTGCACGTCCTTGTTGAGGATCATGCCCACCAGCACGTTGACCAGGTCGGCGGCGACCTTGGGGTCACCGGCCGAAAACGAGATGTGGAACACCGTGGCAGCGCCCCCGCCGAATTGCACCGGCACCGGGTCGACGCGCAGGCGGCGCAGCATGTCGTCGGCAATGTCGGCTTTGCTCATGCCCGGCTGGTCGGCGAAAATCCCGAACTGTTCGGCCAGCGCCGTCACATTGGTGCGCGAAAGCACGTCTTCCTGGATGATCTGGAACCGCTCGGCCGCGCCGGTGGGCACGGTGGACTTGGCCAGCTCGGTCGGGATCTGCGGGGATTCCACCAAAATCTTGGCCGTCGCCACATAGGAGGGCGGCCACACCAGCGTCACCACGATGCCCACGCTCGCCACCAGCACCGCGACGGCGAGGAACAGCGGCAGCCGCCGGCGAAACAGCGCAAAATAGAAGCCGAAGTCGATATTGCTCAGCATGTTCACCTGGTTCACCTGATAGCGCGGTTGCACCTGCGCAATCCGGCCCCTTTAGCGTCACCATAGTGGGGCCGGCTCGGGGCGCTCCATCGCCAACATTGTTGAGCGGGAGTGTAGCTAGCCCAAGCGGCTTAATCCGCTCTGGTTGGTTATGCGCGGCACCCCGGCACGATAGGCTGGGCCCATGTGCACACTTGCAAGGCGTCCGAACATGTCCACACTCCAGCGCGTCACCACCAGTGCCCGCCAGGCACTGTTGTGGGGAGCTCTTCTCACCACGGTATCGTTTCCCGCCCTCGCCGCCGGCCAGGACGTGGCAACGCTGGCCCCGCTCACCAAGCTGCGGCTGACCGTGGTGCAGTTCGTGGCCGCCACTGGCGACTACAAGCGCTGGGATGCCTTGGGCGGGGATCTCGATGTCGCGGCCGATGGCACGGTCACCGTCCCCACCCTCGGGGCCATCCCCGTGGGCAATCTCGATACCGAGCAATTGGGCGCCGAAATTGCCACCCGCCTCAAGACCAAGCTGGGCCTGCTCGATGCCCCCGATGCCTCGGTCCAGGTGATCAGCTATCCGCCCGTCTATGTGGTAGGCACGGTCACCAATCCCGGCGAATTCGCCTATCGGCCAGGCATGACGGTGGTGCAGGCCATGGCGCTGGCCGGTGGCGAGCGGCAGGCCGAAACCGCCTCTGGCCTCTCCGAAACCATCCGGCTCGAATCCGATCTCGACGGTTATGGCAAGGAGATGTTGCGCACGACGGCGCGGCTGGCCCGGCTCAGGAGCGAATTCGCCCGCGAGCCGTCGATCAGTTTTCCGCCCGAGCTCGATGCCGGCGATCCGGTCACGGCCGAGTTGATGGAGCAGGAGCGCCGCATCTTCCAGGCGCACAACAACGGCTTCGCCCGCCAGGAAACCGGGCTGACCCAGCTCGCCGAATTGTTCAACGCCCAGATCGATGCTCTGGGCCAGAAATCGGCGGCGCTGGACGAGCAGATTGCCCGGGCCCAGCAGCAGGTCGACACGGTCACGACGCTGGTCGCCGCCGGCACGGCCACAACCTCCCGGCTCACCGATGCCGAACGGGTGCTGGCGGATCTCAAATCCTCCAAGCTGGATAATCTGATTGCCACCATGACCGCCCAGGAAAGCCTGAACCGCACGCAGCGCGATCTCGCCAAGCTTCAGGACGACCAGCAATCGGACGCCTCGATTGCCCTGCAGGAAGGCCAGGCGGCGCTCGAAAAGCTGCAGCTCAACCAGACCGCGGCGATGCGCATGCTGCGCCAGTCGGTGGAGTTCGATGCAAACAGCACGTTGGCCCGCACCGCCCAGATCAACCTGACCTATTCGATCCTGCGCCAGCAGGACGGCGCTCCGGTGGCGATGGCCGCAACCGAAGCCACCCCCTTGCTGCCCGGCGATCTGGTCAAGGTCAGCATGCGGATGGAACAGCCCGGCGCCGGCGCTGTCACCGTGGGGGCGCTGGCGCCCTAGGGCGCTAGCAGCCGGTGCCGCGCAGCACGACGCTGACGGTCTGGGCGATCACCTTGAGATCGGCGCGAAACGAGATCGACTGCGCATAGAGATTGTCGTAGGCGGCGCGCTCGGCAAAGGTGCACTTGTTGCGCTCGCTCACCTGCCACAGACCGGTCAGGCCCGGCCGCAGGTCGAAATAGGCCGTGCCCGGATAGAGCGTGCGCTGCTCGGGCATCATCGGGCGCGGACCCACCAGGCTCATGTCGCCCAGCAGCACGTTCCACAATTGGGGCAGTTCATCGAGCGAATAGCGCCGCAGGAAGCCGCCAATGCGGGTGAGCCGGGGGTCGCAGCGCAGCTTCTGGTTGGCGTCCCATTCGGCGCGGGCCTCCGGGTCACTGGCCAGGTGGGCGGCAAGCCGCGCCTCGGCATCGGGCACCATAGTGCGCAGCTTCCACAGCCGGAACAGGCGGCCATGCCGGCCGACGCGGGTCTGCAGGTAAAACGGGGCGTGTCCGTCAAGGCTTGCCAGCAGCGCCAGCCCCAGCGTCACCGGCAGCGTCAGCGGGGCGCTCAGCATCACGAGGCTCACATCGAGCGCGCGCTTGCCGATGGTGTAGGCGCCGTGCCCCAGCTGGATCGGGGATGCATGTGCCGGGGCCAGAACACGATCGCCATGCGTTGCCCGGCCCCAAATTCCATCAAACATCTCGCCCCCGGCATCTGGTTCTTTCTCGCGGCCCCCACCCTAGCGCGTCCTGGATGGCCTCAAACTGGCCCGACCGGATTAGCCCGGTGGTGCCGAACAGCCATCGGGGACGGAAAGGCTAGGCCGATCGTTGCGCCGCTAGGTTCTTTGGATGCCTTGGGCGTCCCGGATAGGCTTAACGAACTATTAATTTTGGCGCGGCGGAGCGCTTTTGGACCTTCGATGGGTCCCACCCTATCCAACTGATTGCGGCGATGTATTCGAGCCGTTTCCCGCTCCGTGACTCGCCGGGTGCGGTAGCAATTTGTAGGTATTTGTCCCGAGCTCCGAGCCACCTAGCCTTTTTCGCGCCTGTTTCAGGCGGTCAGATCAGGGGAAATCATGCGCAAGATATTGGTGGTCTATGGAACGCGGCCCGAAGCGATCAAGATCGCGCCGCTGATTGCCGCGCTCAATGAATCAACCCAGCTCCAGGCTGTGGTGGCCGTCACCGGACAGCACCGGCAAATGCTCGATCAGGTCAATGCGCTGTTTGGCATCGTGCCCGCGCATGATCTCAACATCATCACCGACCGCCAGCAATTGGAGGGCATCACCTGCCGGGCGCTGAGCGGGGTGTCGGCGGTCATTGCCGAGGAGCGTCCCGACGCCGTGCTGGTGCAGGGCGATACCACCACCTGCTTTGCCGCGGCGCTGGCGGCCTTCTACCAGAAGGTGCCGGTGATCCATCTCGAAGCGGGCCTGCGCACCGGCGATGCCTACAATCCCTTCCCCGAAGAGATGAACCGCAGCATGGTCTCGCGGCTGGCCTCGCTGCATCTGGCGCCCACCGAGACCTCGCGGCACAATCTGGTGCTCGAGGGCATCGAGCAAGCCCGCATCTGCGTCACCGGCAATACGGTGATCGATGCGCTGCTCGAAATCGCGTCCCGCCACATCCTGCCCACCAATCCGGACCTGCTGCGGCTGCGCGGGCGCCGCACCGTGCTGATTACCGCGCATCGCCGCGAATCCTGGGGCGAGCCGATGGCGCGCGCCGCCCGCGCCATGGCCCGGCTGGCCCGGCGCTTCCCCGAGGTGCAATTCCTGCTGCCGGCCCATCTCAATCCGGCCGTGCGCGAAATCCTGCTGCCCCATCTGCAGCAGCTCGACAACGTGGTGATCACCGAGCCGCTAAGCTACAGCGATTTCGTCACCGCCATGCGGCTGTGCGATATCGTGCTCACCGACAGCGGCGGGGTGCAGGAAGAAGCGCCCAGCCTGGGCAAGCCCGTGCTGGTCATGCGCGATACCACCGAGCGTCCCGAAGCCGTCATTGCCGGCACCGTCAAGCTGGTGGGCACCGATGAGGATCTGATCGTGGAGACGGTCTCGATCCTGCTCACCAACCCCGCCGCCTATGAAGACATGGCCAGGTCCGTCAACCCTTATGGCGACGGCCTAGCCTCGGATCGGTGTGTGCAGGCGATCGAGCACTATTTTGGCCTGGGGGCCCGCCCGCGCGATTTCATGCCGCTGGTGGGCCTCACTCAGGCCCACGCCCCCCGGGTGTCATAGATCACCTTGCCGTTGTGCCTGGTGTGGCGCAGCGCCTTGAAGGCCTCGTGCTCCACCAGCAACACGATGATGTCGGCGAGGTCCACCGCCTCGCCGGCATTGACCAGCTTGAGGTTGGCATTGCTGTGCAATGCGGCGGGCAGTTCGTCGACATAGGGGTCGGCGACCATGATATCGACCTCGGGCAGCGCATTGGCGATCAGCCCCACCACCTCGATGGCCGGGCTTTCGCGCACGTCATCGACATTGGCCTTGAAGGTCAGCCCGAGGCACGCGATCGATGGCGCCACGAACCTGCGCGCCTTGGCGATCACCTGGTCGGCGACATGGTGCGGCTTGTGGTCGTTGACCTCGCGCGCCGTGCGGATCAGCTTGGCCAGGTCCGGCGCCGCGGCGACGATGAACCAGGGATCGACGGGGATGCAGTGCCCGCCGACCCCTGGACCCGGCGACAGCACGTTGACGCGCGGGTGTTGGTTGGCCAGGCGGATCACCTCCCACACATCGAGCCGCAGCGACTCGGTGATGAGCGACAATTCGTTGGCAAAGGCGATATTGACGTCGCGATAGGCATTCTCCACCAGCTTGGCCATTTCGGCGCTGGAGGCATCGGTGAGCAGGATTTCCCCCTGGCAAAACACCCGGTAGATGCTCGCCGCCTTGATGGCGCAGGCGGTGGTCAGCCCGCCAACCACGCGGCTATTGGTGATCATCTCGATCATGATCCGGCCCGGCAGCACCCGCTCGGGGCAGTGCGCTACGTGGATGTCGGCGCTGGCGCCCACCACATGCGGCATCTTCAGATCGGGGCGCAGCGCCCCGATCCAGCGGCTGACCTTTTCGGTAGTGCCCGGAGGGCTGGTGGATTCAAGCACGACGATATTGCCCGGCCGCAGTCTGGGCGCCACCTGTTCGGACGCGGTCTTGATATAGCTCAGATCGGCGGTGTGATCGGGATTGAAGGGGGTGGGCACGGCGATGATATAGGCGTCGGCCTCGGGCACCTCGCGCGACATGGTCAGCCGCCCCATCGCCACCGCCCCGCTCACCGCCACCGCAAGGTCAGGCTCGATAAACGGGGTTTCCCCGCGCGAAATGGCATCCACGATGTGCGGATTGACGTCGACGCCAATCACCTGCACCCCGCGCGTCGCCAAAACGGTCGCGGTGGGCAGGCCGATATAGCCCATCCCGATAACCGCCAGCTTGCCGCTAAATACTTCGTTCAACATGGTCATGTCCATTGTGTGAGGGGGTCAGTGCAGGCGCGGCGCAGCGAGCGGATCGCTGGGCCGCAGAGGCTGTTGGGGATGCACGGCTTCGCGCAGGGTCAGCGCGATGAAGGCGCTATTGGTCACCAGGTACCGCTTCCACAGGCGGCCCGGCTCCTGCAGCAGGCGATAGGCCCATTCCAGCCCCAGCTTTTGCCAGGCCCGGGGGGCGCGCCTGGTCAGGCCCGACAGCACGTCGAACGAGCCGCCCACTCCATGCAGCACCGGCACGTTGAGCTGGTGCTGGAAGCGCTTGAGGAAGATTTCCTTTTTGGGCGACGCCATGCCCAAAAACAGCATGTCGGCGCCCGAATACTGGATTTCGCTGGCGATCTGGGCCGCCTGCTCGTCGCTGAAATAGCCGTCATGGCTGCCCACGATGCGCAGGCCCGGCCAGCGCTCGCGGATCTTGCGCTGCAGCGCCGCCAGCACTTCGGGCTTGGCGCCCAGCAGGTAGATGCCGCGCCGCTGGCGGTGCGCCAGCTCGAGCAGCTCCTCGAACAAATCGATCCCCGCGACCCGCTCGGGCAGCGGCTTGCCCAGCAAGCGACTCGCCCACACCACCGCCTGTCCGTCGGCGAGCAGCATGTTGCAATCGAGCAGCGCATCGCACAGGCTTGGGTCGCGGCGCAGATTGACGATCTTGGCGGCATTGAGCACGCCGATCAGCAGCGGTTCGCGGGTCTGCACCGCCTGCCGGCAGCGATCGACCGCCTCGTCCATGCTCAGCCCGTCGATCGGAAGGCCAAACAGCAGGGGCGGCGGCTTTGGCGCGCGCGGCGGAACCATCGTAACGGGCGTTGTGTGCAGCTCAAATGCCATCCCAAGCCTCCATATTATCGAGGCAGACTAGGGGCGCGCCGACCGCGCCAACAATCAATCGGACAGGCGGGCATGGTGCCTAGTAGGGATAGTTGGAGCAGGGGGATGAGGGGCATGGTGCCCCGCTCGGGCTAATGGCTAGCCAGAATGGCGAGTGATTAGCTTTAAATCCCTAATTCACCCCCCCGAAGGCCAGTGCACTCTGGCACGACAACATTGGGGTGATCGGCGTGCCCGAAACAGACAACCAGACAGCCAGGCGCGCTCTGGCGATCGTGATCGTGACCTATAACAGCGCTGCGGTCCTGCCGGGGCTGCTCGATAGCCTCTCGGCCGGGCTGGCGGGCGTTAACGAGTATGAAGTGATCGTCGCCGACAACGCCTCGCGCGACAATTCCGTCGCCGTGGCCGAGGCCCATCCCATCGGCGCCCGCATCGTGCGGACCGGCCGCAATGGCGGCTATTCGGCCGGTATCAACGCGGGCCTTGCGGGCATTGCCAACGAGGCCGACGTGCTGGTCCTCAATCCCGATATCCGCCTGCGCCCCGGCGCCGTGCGCCTGCTGGTCGAGCGCCTGCGCGATCCCGCCGTGGGCATCGCCGTGCCGCGGATCCTCGAGGAAGACGGCAGCGTCGCGCCATCGCTGCGCCGCGAGCCCTCCATCGTGACGGCGTGGTCCGACGCGCTCCTGGGCGAGGCCCTGTCGCGGCGCCTCGATATCGGGGAAATCGTTTATGCGCCCGCCCGATACGAGCGCGACGGCGCGATCGAATGGGCCACCGGCGCCGTGGTGGCCATTGCCGCCCGCGCCCGCCACTTGGTGGGCCCCTGGGACGAAAGCTATTTCATGTATAGCGAGGAAGTCGATTACCAGCGCCAGGTGCGCGCCCGCGGCTTTGCCATCGACTACGTCCCGCACGCCCAGATGGTCCATATCGGTGGCGATTACGACCAGAAGCCGCGCCTCTACGCCATCCTGACCGCCAATCGCATCCGCTATTTCCGCCGCTACCACGGACCGGTCGCCACCGCCCTGTTCCGGCTCGCGGTCATCGTCGGCGAAGGCTTGCGCTCGCTCAAAGGCTCGGCGGTCCATCGCGCCGGGCTGCAGGCGGCCTTGTCACACCCGAACCGCGAACGGCCGATCTTGGCCCCCTTGCCCCAAGAGGTAGGCGATGTTTGATCTTGTGTCCAAACAGTGGGCTCGCGCCGCTCGGAGTAGTGTTAACCTTGTTTGTCGGACCTACGCTGTGCGGCGACACTATCAGAAACTGGCCTGGATAGTGGCTCATGAAGGGCTCGGCGGCGGTATCGACCGCTTGCGCGGCAAGCTGGCGCACGCCATCCAACCGCCCATGGCGCCTCGCATGGTGCGCGATAGCGACATCTTGGCCGCCGACATCGAACGGCCCCCGCAGCACTGCTTTGCAGTGCCCGGTAGGGCAGAGCCGATCACGCTTAATTGGATCATGGCCGCGCCAAACGCGGGCTCGGGCGGTCACACCACAATCTTTCGCATTGTCCGATTTCTTGAAGCGAATGGCTATCGCAACCGGGTCTATTTCTACGATGCGCGCCTCACTACCTTGGAGTCATATGTAGCAATACTGCGCGAGTACTATGGATTTTACGGGCCGGTAGATCGCTACAATGGGACCATGGCGGACGCGCATGGTGTGGTATCCACCAGTTGGCCTACTGCCTATGCCTCCCTCGCGGCGGCGAGTGCCGGCAAGCGGTTTTATTTCGTCCAGGATTTCGAGCCGGATTTCTATGCCGTCAGCGCCGACCGTATCCTGGCAGAGAACACCTATCATATGGGATTTCACGCCATCACGGCGGGACGCTGGTTGGCCGAGAAGCTATCCACCGAGTACGGCATGCGGGCGGATCACTTCGAGTTCGGCTGTGACACGAATAGCTATTTCAATCTTGACATGCCTCGCAATGGCATTGCTTTTTATGCCCGCCCAAGCACCCCCCGGCGCGGCTATGAGCTGGGCATGCTGGCCTTGCAGCTGTTTGCGGCACGGCGTCCCGATATCGAGATCCATCTCTATGGAGAACCGATCGATGCGCTGCCCTTCGAGGGGGTCAGTCACGGGTTGGCTACGCCGCAGCAATTGAACATCCTCTACAACCAATGCTTTGCAGGGCTCAGCCTGTCTCTCACGAATGTGTCGCTGGTGCCGCTCGAAATGCTGGCTGCCGGCTGCATCCCGGTCCTTAACGACGCGCGCCACAATCGCCTCGTCATCGATGACCCGAGCGTGCGTTACGCGCCGGCAACGCCCCAGGCTCTGGCGCGCGCGCTGGAGGACATAGTGAGCAGGGCGGATTTCGATACTCATTCACGCACGGCTGCGGCGCGCCAGCGCGGCCTGCGCTGGGATGGCGCAGGCGAGGCCGTCGATCGGGCCATTCGCAAGGCCCTTACCCTCAACCTGGAGGCTGCGCTTTGAAAACGGTCGAGGTGGTAGTCCCCTGCTACAACTATGCCCGGTTCCTGGCTCAGGCCGTGGATAGCGCCGTCAGCCAAAGCGGCGTCAATGTGCGCGTCGTAATCATTGATGATTGTTCTGGCGATGATACGCCAATGGTGGCGGCCGAACTGGTCCGCAAATATTCCGGGGTCAGCTACCGACGTAATTCGGTCAATCGGGGACATGTCGCTACCTTTAATTCTGGTATCGCGGCACTGGAAGGCGAATACTTCCTGCTGTTGTCCGCAGATGATTATCTGCTGCCGGGCGCGCTGGCGTTGGCGGTGAGCCTCATGGATGCCCATCCGGAAATTGGCTTCGTCTTTGGCGCAGCGCTGATGCGCGGCGACGATGGCAACGTCGATCGGCTGATACCACTGCCCCGTAGCGCGGTTCAGCCCGGGGGCGCAGTGTTGAGTGGCCAACGCTTTGTCGAGCTCTCAGGTGGGCGCAACATCGTTCCCACTCCCACCGCAGTAGTGCGCGCCAGCCTGCAACGGGTGGTGGGCGGCTATCGCAGCGAGTTGCCGCACACGGGCGATATGGAAATGTGGCTGCGCCTGGCAGGTCGAGCCGCGGTTGGATATGTGGATGCGGATATGGCCGTTTATCGCTTGCATGGTACTAATATGTCTATCGGCTATGACGGGCTGGCCGACCTTCAGGAACGTAGAAAGGCCCTCGAAATATTCTTTGCTGATGGCGCGTTGCGGCTCGATCCGAGCGGTGGTCTTAAACGGCGTTGCCTGCATCGCTTCGCCGGCGAAGCTTTCCGTCAGGCCAGCATGGCAATGAACCGTGGCGAGCTGGCCGCCGCCGCCCGGTTTCGCGACTATGGCCTGGCGACCTCGCCGACTGCGCGGCGCTCGCTGGGTTGGCTCAAGCTGTTGGCGAAACAGACGTTGCAATCCTTGCCCACGGGGCGCTGAGAGCTGTCCCGTGTCAACTCTTGCTACAGTCCGTAGATCGGGCGGGTAGTCCGCTAAGCAGATCAGCTAATCGCGCCACTGTAGGCCCACGCTATGTTGGCACAGGTACATACAGCGTTCGAATGCCACGCGTGCAGAGAGATTGATCGCAGAACGGGACTGACAGACGATGTCATCGATACGGACGAGTTACACAAGGCGTCGCAGGTTTGTCGAACCGATGACAAACACGCTCGGCCGGTCCGGATCAGTGGCTGCCCGGACGGCGACCTTCTCGGCTATTGCCGCTACCGATGTGCCCGAAGTTGTTGACGCGCCGGCACGTCGCTGGCCGCCCTCTCCGGTCGCGGCGTTCCTTGTCGCCATGCTCATTCCCTGGCAATTCTACATTGGGCCGATCCACCTCAGTTGCACGCGCCTGGTGTTGCTCTTTGCTGTTGTGCCTGCCCTTTTGAAATGGGTGACCGGCAAGGCCGGTAACCGCTACGTCCCGGACGTGGCGGTCCTTCTGTTCATCGCGTGGTGCGGCTTGGCAACGCTGCAAATCCATGGTTTGGAATACACTGTCCAGTCCGTCGGCATGCTGGTGATCGAGACTGCGGGCGCCTATTTCCTGGCACGGGCCTACATCCACACGGAGCAGGATTTCTATGCCTTGTGCCGGGCCTTATTCTGGGTGGTCGCCTGCCTAATGCCGTTCGCTTTGCTGGAGGCGGTGTCCAACATGCCAATTCTGATGAACCTGTTCGGCAAGTTCCTCCCAACATATGAGATCGCTGGCTCTGACCCCCGCTGGGGAATGCGCCGGGCCCAGGCGGTGTTTCAGCATCCGATCCTGTTCGGGGTGTTTTGCGGCATCGCCTTCGCCCCGGCCTTCCTGGTTCTGGGATACGGACGGTCATTCTTAGCCCGCTGGTCGAAAACCGCCATCGTGGTTGCCGCCGCTTTTTTCAGTCTCTCCAGCGGGCCTATGACCGCCCTGGCGCTGCAGATCGCCTTAGTCGGCTGGAACTGGGTGCTCAGGAGTTTCGCCGGCCGATGGAAGCTGCTGTGGGCCATCCTTGCCTTCATGTATCTTTTCCTGTCCATCTTTTCGCGCCAATCGCCCGCGCAGCACCTGATCAACCTGGTCGCGTTCGACAAAGGTTCGGCTTGGCAGCGTTTGCTGATCTGGAACTACGGCACACAATCCATCGCCGCCCATCCGGTATTCGGTGTCGGCTTCGGCGATTGGGCGCGCATGGACGGGCAGACCTCGAGCGTCGACATGTTCTGGATCATATCAGCCTTGCGGCACGGCATCCTCGCAGGCGTGTTTCTGGCTATGGCTTATCTCGGTGCCGCCTTGATGATCGGCATGAAGCAGGGGCTGACGGAGTCGCAGATGCGGTGCAGGACCGCCTATCTTGTCGCCTTGGCGGGTTTTTTCGTCGCCGGCTGGACGGTCGATTTTTGGGGTGAGGTTTACACTGCATTCTTCTTCACGCTGGGCAGCGGGCTCTGGCTACTCACCGCCTCCGGCAACGAGGAAACCACCAAGCCCCAATATCGGCGCCGTTCCAGCGTTCCGGCAGAACGAGCTTCGCGCCAACCTATCCGCAGCCAGAGGCGCCGTGCCTCATTGCCTCGACGGTAAATGGTCATGCTCGAGAAAACCCGGCCGCTCAACTGCCTCACTTTCTGCAGTATGCCCTATGCCGGTGTCGGCTGGCCGCAGAGTTGTGTGAGCATTCTTGCAGGCTTCTCAAGCACTGCCGTCGCCCCGACGCTTGTGCTGCCGCGCAGCCGTCAGCAGTTGCCCGACGCCATCAAATGTGTCTCCGCATTGGCCCCGCCCTGGTCGGCGTTGCCGTGGCGCTTCGTGGCCAATGGCAGCAGGGAGCGCATGGAGCGGTGTTTTGCTAGGCTGTTGGAGCACGCAGATCCAGCCACGACCATAGCCTATTTCTGGCCCGGCACCTCGCGCGAACTGGTCCTGCGGGCCAAGGCGCGCGGAATTCTTACCGTCCGCGAAATGATCAATACGGCCCAGCTTTCGGCTAAGCCTGCCCTCGATGAGGCCTATGCGCGCCTGGGCCTGCCACCTACCCACACGATCAGCACCGCCGCAGTCTACGAAGAGATTGAGGAGCTGGCTCTCTACGATCTGGTTTGCGCGTCCAATACCCCCTGCGAGGCCTCCCTGATCGAAGCCGGGGTCTCTGCGGATCGGATTTTTCCGACCAGCTTCGGCTGGGTGCCGTCGCGTTATGGTGTTGGATCCGGCTCTGGCCCGACTGCCGATCGCGATCCGGGCAACGCGAAGTTCCTCTTCGCCGGTTCGATCAGCGTCCGCAAGGGCGTGCCCACCCTGCTTGAGTCGTGGGGCAAGCTCACCGCCGATGCCGACCTGACCTTGGTTGGCACTGTCGAGCCGGCGCTGGAATCGCTGATTGCAAAGGCGGTCGCGGGCGGTTCGGTGCGGGTGCTGCCGTTCACGCGGGACATCGGGGCGCTCTACCGGTCGCACGACGTGTTCGTCTTCCCCACGATCGAGGAGGGTGGGCCGCAGGTGACCATCGAGGCGGGCGGTTGCGGCTTGCCGGTTATTACCACGCCGATGGGCGCTGCCCGGCTGGTAGAGGATGGGGTTAACGGCATCGTTGTTCCAGCCGGGTCTGCTGAGCAGCTGGCCGCCGCCATGACGTCTTTGGCCTCCGATGCCGCGCTACGCCAGCGCTATTCGCGCCGGATTGCTGCCGATGCACAGGCGTTCACCTATGACCAGGTGGGCGCCGACCGGGCGCTGGCCTTCGTCGGGCGGCTGGAGCTGCGGCAGCGTCAGCTGACCCCGGCGAAACGCCCGTGACGTCTTTATGCCCTCGGTGCCTGCCCGCTCGCGGCCATTTTCTTGGCATGCTCATCGCGAAGCCGCTGCGCTTCCTCGTCATAAAAGAACGAGAGGAAGGCGTATCTGGTGCCGCGCGTCACCGGGGTGACTTCGTGCAGCAAGGAGCACGAGAATGCCACTGCGCTGCCAATGCTGGGGCGGTAGGTCTTTGGCCGGAATTCAGGAAAGGACAGATTGCCCCCTTCATAATCGCTGTTGAGGTTTATCGTGACCGCGAACCGCCTATGGGCCACAACTGGGGCAGTGTTGTCACGATGGGCATGAAAGTGTCCGCCGTCGGCCGCAGAGTAGCACCCCACTAGATAGCGCTCTATCCTCGTCGTCCGGAATTGGAACGCCCGATGGATCATCGGGAGCAGCCGGCGAACCAGCAATTCGCGGCACTGCTGGACGGTGGGCTCATTGGTTATGTACCAATCCATACGTTTGCGGAACGCCGGATCAAAACGCTCGACCGCCTTGCCGGCCTTCTCCACTACGCCGATCTCCCGCCCACCCTCGGCTTCATACATCGCGATCAGGCTGGCACAAAAATCGGCATCGAACACTCCGGGCACGATGAGCGCTGGAGCATCATGGATTTCCGGGGGATGCTGCCGTCGCTCCTCGATTAGCGACAGGACGCGCGCGGCAATCTGTTCCGCACCTGTGGCGATAGCGATTACCTGCAGGGCGGGGGTCAGGACAAAGGCGGTGCAGGCCATTGCCCCGGAGTCTTGCTGGTGCTCAATTCCGTAGCGCTTGGCGATAGCGCCATTCTGGTCGTAGCCGAAATGCCAATGGCCCTTGTGTGCCCCCTGCTTGGGGGCTTTCATTGCCGTGCCCAGACCGATCAGGGTCGCATGGCTTGCCTGCAACACCTCATCGTGCCGGGCGAAGTGGTCCAGCACCTTTGCCGCGTCCGGATCGGTCGGAGTGGCATAAAACAGCAGGACGATTTCATGCCCGGCCAATTCATCCAGTACTACGCGACCGTCATCACCAGCTTGTGGCACCGAAAACCATGGTGCCGGCTCTCCCACCTTCAGGGTAAACATCGCGTGTCCTCGCACAGGATGGTCAGCGCGCGATCGGTAACTTGAATTTCGGCGTCACCCGTGACGTTCATTCTCGGACTCGGATTCCCGGTATCGCGGCGAGCGGCCAGCCTAACCGGAAGCCATGCGACGGACGATCGCCAAAACGAGCTAGTTCCAGCCCGATTCAGCTGTCATGTCTGAACCCCGTCTGCACCCTTAGCTCGATTGGCCTAAGCAAGTCCGGCAATTGAACGGCCCTGCGAATGCCGATCTACTTTGCCCATTAGGGGCGCCGCGGCAGTGCGTGAAGGTGAATGGCAATGACCATACTGGTGACGGGCGGCGCGGGCTTTATCGGGTCGAACTTCATCCTCGATTGGCTTGCCACATCCGATGAACCCCTGCTCAACCTCGACAAGCTCACCTATGCCGGAAATCTGAACAATCTCGAAGCCGTGCAGGGCAATGCCCGTTATCGCTTTGTGCGCGGCGACATCGCCGACATCGATCTGGTGCGTAAGCTGCTGGCGGGCAGTGATGTGCGTGCCATCGTCCATTTTGCTGCGGAAAGCCACGTCGATCGCTCGATCAAGGGGCCGTTGCGGTTCGTTGAAACCAATGTCATGGGCACCTGCCAGCTCCTGCAGGCCGCGCTCGAATACTGGCAGGGCGGCCATCCCATGCGGTTCCTCAATGTATCGACCGACGAAGTGTTCGGCTCGCTCGGTCTGGAGGATCCGCCGTTTGTGGAAGCCAGCCCGATCCAGCCCAACAGCCCCTATGCCGCTACCAAGGCCGGCGGGGATCATCTGGTTCGCTCCTATGGGGAGACCTATGGCCTGCCGGTTGTGACGACCCATTGCTCCAACAATTACGGGCCGTTTCACTTCCCCGAAAAACTCATTCCCCTGCTGATTCACAATGCCATTGCCGGCAAGGATTTGCCGCTATACGGCGATGGCCGGCAAATCCGCGACTGGCTGCATGTGGCAGATCACTGCAGTGCTTTGCGTCTGATCTTGGCCAAGGGCCAACCCGGCCACACCTATAATATCGGCGGCAATGCGGAGCGTCGCAACATCGATGTGGCGCGCGGCGTATGCGCCATCCTCGATGAATGCCTGCCTTTGCTTGACCGGTCCTATAGCGATCAAATCGTGCTGGTGCGTGACCGCCCCGGCCATGACCAGCGCTATGCCATCGACAGCACGAAGCTGCGCTCCACGCTGGGCTGGACCCCCAGTATCAGCTTTGAGGACGGCCTGGCGCGAACCGTGGAATGGTATCTTGAGCATCGTGCCTGGACAGCGGCTGTCACGGGCGGCTCCTATCGCGACTGGGTCGCGCGGCAATACACATGAAAATGTTGCTTCTGGGAGGTTCGGGTCAGATTGGCTGGGAACTGCAACGCTCGCTGGTGCCGCTGGGCGAGCTGGTGGTGGCCCCGCGCGACCAGGCCGAGCTGACCGACCCCGACCGCCTGGTCCACATGGTCGAGCAGCACGCCCCCGATGTCATCGTCAATGCGGCTGCCTTCACGGCCGTCGACCGGGCCGAGGCCGAGCCCATGCTGGCCGATGCCGTCAATCATCAGGCCGTCGATATTCTGGCGCGGCTGACCGCCCGCAGCGGTGGCTGGCTGGTGCAGTATTCCACGGATTATGTGTTTGACGGCCATGGCGGCACCCCCTTCACCGAACAGGACGCCACCGCGCCCCTCAACGCCTATGGCGCCAGCAAGTTGGCCGGCGAACGGGCGATCACGGCGTCCGGTTGCCGGCATCTGATCGTGCGCACGTCCTGGGTACACGCGCCGCGGGGCCACAATTTCATCCGCACCATCTTGCGGCTGGCCCGCGAGCGCGACAGCCTGTGCGTCGTGGCCGACCAGCATGGCGCCCCCACCAGCGCCGAACATGTCGCCGACCTGACCGCCCATATGCTTAGCCACGCGCTGGCCAATGCCGATGTGAGCGGCACCTACCACCTGGCGGCCACCGGCAGCACCAATTGGTGCCAGCTGGCGCAATTGGTCGTTGCCGAAGCGCGACGACACCATCCCGACCTGAAGCTCGCCCCCGAATCCATCACTGCGGTAGATACCATGCACAATCCCGGCAGTGCCGTGCGTCCGCTCAATTCACGGCTTGATACCACCAAATTGCGGTCGACCTTTGGGCTGTCCCTGCCCAGTTGGCAGCAGGGGGTCGAGCGGACCCTGGCCGAGCTGGTGCTCTCATGAACCGGCGAGGCATCATCCTGGCGGGAGGCAATGGGACCCGATTGCACCCGGCGACATTTGCCATGTCCAAGCAATTGCTGCCTGTCTACGACAAGCCGATGATCTATTATTCGATGACCACGCTGATGCTGGCGGGCATTCGTGAAATGCTGGTCATTTCCACCCCCCAGGATCTGCCCCGCTTCCAGCAATTGCTGGGGAGCGGCGCGCAGTGGGGCGTGTCCTTTTCTTATGCCGAGCAGGCTAGTCCCGCCGGATTGGCCCAGGCCTTTCTGATCGGCGAAGAATTTCTTGATCAACGCACCAGTGCGCTGGTGCTGGGCGACAATCTCTTCTTCGGCCATGATTTCCAGGCACTGCTGCGCCACGCCGATGGCGGCAATCATGGGGCGACGATCTTTGTCTATCACGTCGATGATCCGGCCCGGTACGGTGTCGCCGAATTCGACCGCAAGGGGGTGGTGATCGGACTGGAAGAAAAGCCCGCCCAGCCCAAATCGAACTATGCCGTAACCGGGCTCTATTTCTACGATAGCGAGGTCGTGACCCTCGCCAAGGAGCTGACGCCCTCGGCGCGCAATGAACTGGAAATCACCGACCTCAATCGCCTTTATCTCGAACGGGGCCGATTGCACGTCGAGGTGATGGGACGTGGCTATGCCTGGCTCGATACCGGCACCCATGAATTGCTTCTGCAAGCGGGGCAGTTCATCGCCACGGTGGAGATGCGCCAGGGCCAGAAGATTGCCTGTCCAGAGGAAATTGCATGGCGGCAGGGCTGGATCGACACCACGGAATTGCTGGCTTTAGCTATCTCGCTCGAGCACAGCGGCTACGGCAAATATCTGCGCAATCTGGTGGATGAGGTGCAATTGTCATGAAAGCCACGGCACTCGCCCTGCAGGGACTTAAACTGCTCGAACCGCAAATATTCGCGGATGAACGCGGCGCCTTTTATGAAAGCTATAACAGCGCGCTCTTCAACGACCTCACTGGCCAGGGCAGGGGGTTCGTGCAGGACAATCACTCGATCTCCCGGGCCGGGGTCTTGCGCGGGCTGCATTATCAGCAGGCGCCCGGTGAGCAGGGCAAGTTGGTGCGGGCCGTTCGCGGCTCGATCTTTGATGTGGCCGTAGACATTCGGCCGGGCTCACCCAGCTTCGGCCGCTGGGTGGGGGTTCTGCTCTCTGCCGAAAACCGCAAGCAGCTTTGGATTCCGGGCGGCTTTGCCCATGGCTTTCTGGCGCTCACCGATTGCGAGGTGCTCTACAAGACCGATGCCTACTACTCGCCGGCGCTGGAACGCTCGATCCGCTGGGACGACAAGGCCATCAATATCGCGTGGCCGCTGAACGCCCCGCCGATCCTCTCGCCCAAGGACCAAAACGCCCGGTCGCTGGCGGAGGTGCTTAGATGCGACTTAGACAACTCCCAGTTAGCTCCTCCCGCTAATCCA
This sequence comes from uncultured Alphaproteobacteria bacterium, assembly GCA_963699295.1. Lineage (GTDB taxonomy): Bacteria > Pseudomonadota > Alphaproteobacteria > Rhizobiales > Devosiaceae > Devosia. Next base: position 2,538,639 of record OY969432.1, on the reverse strand, counting down.
TCCCCAATCCGTTCGGTCGATTTAGGCAGGTCTTGGCGCGTGCCATGATCGTCCCTCAATCCGGGTCAGGGGGCGCGCGTGAAAACCTACTCAAGTTCCATCCGCAACCACTCCCTGCAATTCCAGAACATGACTGCCGCCGCCAAGGCGTCGGTGTCCCGTCGTTTTGCCGCCGCCCGCCCCGGCCAATCCTCGAGCTATCGCGACGACGGCAAGGCCGGCCAGTGGCTGGCCACCGCGCATCGGCGGATTGCCGATGCGCGCACCGCTTCGAACCCCTCCCTGATGCAGGTCTATGCCGGCGACCGGCCGCTGGCCCAGCCGAGCCTGTTGGCCGCCAATGCCAATGCCGTTGCCATGCCCCCGGTGCTGCACAAGGTCATGCCCTTTGACATCACCCCCTTCGTGTCGATCACCCCGGTGGCGGCGGCGCCCCCCGCAGCCCTCACCGTGCCCTCGGCAGTGCCCTCGTCTTCGGATACCCTTTCGCCCTCGCGGCCCCCGGCCAGCCTGAGCGCCCCCCCGGCGCCCGTCGCTGCCGCCCCCGCGACCGACCTGACCGCTGCAACGGTCCCCCAGCTCCAGCCCCTGCGCCAGCCGACGGTGATCGAGGCGGCCCCCCAATATGTCACCGCCGACAACATGCTGGCCGACTGGCGCAATTCCTGGGTCGCGGCGGCGGCCAACAGTCCCTGCGGTTCATGTACCGGGCGCGCCTGCACCATGTGCTCCATCCGCACCGGCGGCCCCGCGGCGGGTGGTGGCCAGCCCACCGGCTATGCCCCGCGCACGCTGATGCTCTACGATCCCGCCCAGTCCCTGGCCGAACCCATTGCGCCGACGACCGACACCACGGCCGCGCGCACCAATATGGGTGAGATCCCGCTGCTGGCGGCCGCCAATCTGGCCAATGCCATCGTGCTCGAAAACCAGAAGCAGGGCACCCCCGAGAGCGTCTGGATGATCGGGCGCGGCGATCCCTCGATCGAGGGCTATGCCGCCCAGTTCACGCTCAATCACGGCCAGCGCGTCGATTTCAAGATCAACACCAATTCCACCAATTACCGCATCGATATCTATCGGCTGGGCTATTACGGCGGCAACGGCGCCCGGCTGGTCCAAACCATCAACCGCCAGCTCACCACCGCCCAGTCCCAGCCGCTGCCCCTGTTCAATCCCACCACCAAGCTGGTCGATGCCGGCAACTGGTCGGTCTCGGCCTCCTGGGATATCCCGGCCGATGCGGTCTCGGGCGTCTATTACGCCAAGATGACCCGCCTGGACGGCACCGGCGGCGAAAACATGATGACCTTCATCGTGCGCGACGACGAGGCCCCCAGCGACATCACCTTCCAGACCTCCGACACCACCTGGCAGGCCTATAATTGGTGGGGTGGCTACAATTTCTACGGCGGCGTCGATGCCCCCGGCCGCGCCGGCCGCGCCAGCGCCGTCAGCTATAACCGGCCCATCATCACCCGCGATGGCGGCTTTGCCGCCGGCCCGCAGGATTTCATCTTCGGCGCCGAGCATTCCGCCATCCGCTTCCTCGAGCAGAACGGCTACGACGTCAATTACATCTCGGGCATCGACACCGCCGCCAATGGCGCCCAATTGCTCAATTCCAAGATCTTCCTGTCGGTGGGCCATGACGAATACTGGTCTGCCGACCAGCGCGCCAATGTCGAGGCGGCCCGCGATTCCGGCGTCAATCTGTCGTTCTGGAGCGGCAACGAGGTCTATTGGGAGACCCGCTGGGAGGCCAGCATCGATGGCTCCGGCACCCCCTACAAGACGCTCGTGTCCTACAAGGAGCGCTGGGACAACGACAATACCGACGTCGCCGGCACCACTTCCACCTGGCGCGATCCGGTGCTGGGCTCCGGCCGCCCGGAAAACGCCCTGACCGGCACCATCTTTACCGTCGACAGCTACCGGCTCGATGCCATCACCGTGCCCTATGACATGTCCAAGCTCCGCTTCTGGAGCAATACCAGCGTTGCCAATCTGCAGGCCGGCCAGGTTTATACCCTGACCAAGAACCTGCTCGGCTATGAATGGGATTCCGATCTCGACAACGGTTTCCGCCCGGCGGGGCTGGTGCCGTTGTCCTCGACCACGCTCAACGTCAATACGCTGCTGCTCGATTACGGCAGCGCCGTGGGCCCGGGCACTTCGTCCCATGCGCTCACCCTTTATCGCGCTCCCAGCGGCGCTCTCGTCTTCGGTGCGGGCACCGTCTACTGGTCCTGGGGGCTCGACAGCCACCATGACCTCGAGGCCACCCCCACCGATCCCAATGTGCAGCAGGCCATGGTCAATCTGTTCGCCGAAATGGGCGTGCAGCCGACCACCCTGATGCAGAGCCTGGCGGTGGCCAGCCAGAGCACCGATACCCTGGCCCCCACCAGCACCATTACCGGCCCCGGCGGCGCCCTCACTGCCGCCCAGACCTATACCATCACCGGTACCGCCACCGATGCGGGCGGTGGCCGGGTCGCGGTGGTGGAAGTGTCCACCAATGGCGGCAGCACCTGGCATCGCGCCACCGGCTTCAACAACTGGACCTATAGCTGGACCCCGCTGGTCGGCGGCAGCTACAACATCCGCTCGCGCGCCGTCGATGACAGCATTAATCTCGAGGCCCCCGGCGCCGGCATGACCGTGGTGGTCGACCAGGGCGGTTCGGGCACGCTGTTTGCGCCCACCGACCTGCCCGCCGTGCCCTATGACAGCGATTTCACCCCCCTGACCGTCGGCGTGCGCTTCACCGCCGCCCAGCCGGGCACCATTATCGGGGTGCGCTACTACAAGGGCCTGGGCAATACCGGCACCCATGTCGGCTCGCTATGGACCGCCAGCGGCACGCTTCTGGCCTCGGCCAGCTTCACCAACGAAACCGCCAGCGGCTGGCAGACCGTGCTGTTCAACGCCCCGGTGTCGGTGGCCGCCGGGGTCACCTATGTCGCCAGCTATTTCGGCAATTATGGCTATGCCGTCACCGCCAATGACTTTGCCACCCCCCATGTCCGCGGCCCGTTGACCGCCACCAGCGGCACCTTCACCTATGCCGGCCAGAACAGCTTCCCCACCACCAACAACACCAATAATTACTGGGTCGACGTGGTCTATAGCGGGGTCGCCACCCCCAATGATCCGCCCAACGGCGTCAACGACACCGGCTTCATGGTGCAGCGCAACGGCTCGATCACCATCGCCGCCGCAGCCCTTTTGGCCAATGACACCGACCCCAATCACGATCCGCTGACGCTGATCGGGGCGGGCGCGGCCTCGGGCGGCACCGTCACGCTCAACGCCCAGGCCCAGACCATCACCTTCACCCCCACCGTCGGCTATGTCGGCGCTGCCGCCTTTGGCTATTCCATCTCCGATGGGCGCGGCGGCACCGGCTCGGCCATGGTCAGCCTGCAGGTGGTGCCCACCCTCACCACCAGCTCGTTGTTTGCCCCCACCGATACCCCGGCAGTGCTGGCCAGCTCCGATACCAACGCCGTCAATCTGGGCGTCAGGTTCTCGGCCTCCACCACCGGCCAGGTCACCGCCATCCGTTATTACAAGAGCGCCGGCGACACCGGCTCCCACACCGGCTCGCTGTGGACCACCACCGGCACCCTGCTCGCCAGCGGCACCTTCACCAATGAAACCGCCAGCGGCTGGCAGACCCTGACCTTCACCACGCCCGTCACCATTGCCGCCGGCACCACCTATGTCGCCAGCTATCACAGCAATGGCCGCTATGCCCTGACCGCCAATTACTTCACCGCCAATCGCGTCAGCGGCCAGCTCACGGCTCCCGCGGCGGGCAATGGCGTGTTCACCTATGGCGCCAACAACGCCATGCCCACCAGCACCTATAATGCCAGCAATTACTGGGTCGACGTGGTGTTCACCTCCACCACCAGCGCGCCGGTCAACCAGGTGCCCATCGCCGCCAATGACAGCGGCTACACCACCCCGTTCAACACTGCCCTGACGCTTAATGCATCGGCGCTGCTGGCCAATGACAGCGATCCCGATGGCGACCCGCTCACCATTACCGGCGTCAGCGGCGCCACCAATGGCACTGTCAGCTTCAATGCCCAGGCCGGCACGGTGGTGTTCACCCCCACGGCTGGCTATGCGGGCGCTGCCAGCTTTGTCTATGCCATCGCCGATGGCCGCGGCGGCACCGCCCAGGGCAGTGTCGCACTGACCGTGTCGGCGTCCGCCAATCGCCCGCCCACCGCCAGCAACGATAGCGGCTACAGCACCGCCGCGGGCACCGCTCTGCAGATTGCCGCCGCGAGCCTTCTGGCCAATGACACCGATCCCGATGGCGACCCGCTCACCATTACCGGGGTCAGCGCCGCTACCAATGGCAGCGTGGCCTTCAACGCCCAGACCAACATCATCACCTTCACCCCGGCGGCCAATTACAATGGCCCCGCCAGCTTCAGCTATGCCGTGGCCGATGGGCGCGGGGGCACCGCAACCGCCGCCGTGTCGCTCAACGTGGTGCCCCCCGCCCCGACCGGCAACACGCTGTTTGCCGCCAATGCCACCCCCGCCACCATCACCGTGGCCGACAACAAGTCGGTCGAGCTCGGCATGCGCTTCACGGTTGCGTCGAGCGGCACCATTTCGGGCATGCGCTTCTACAAGGGGCCGCAAAACACCGGCACCCATACCGGCACGCTGTGGTCGCCCACCGGGGTGGCCTTGGGCACCGTAACCTTTACCAACGAAACCGCCTCGGGCTGGCAGTCGGCCAATTTCAGCAATCCGATCGCCGTGCAGTCGGGCACCAGTTACGTCGTATCCTACCACACCAATACGGGCTTTTATTCCGTCACGCCCAACTACTTCGCCGCCGCCGTCAGCAATGGCGGCATCACCGCGCCGCAAAGCCAGGTCAATGCCGGCAATGGCCTGTTCGCCTATGGCGCCACTGTGCAAATGCCCACCGGCAGCTTCAACGCCTCCAATTACTGGGTCGATGTCTATTATCAGACCGGCGCCAACCAGCCCCCCACCGCCAACGCCGATACGGGCCTCAGCACCCAGCGCGACACCGTGCTGCAGATTAACGCCGCAAGCCTTCTCGCCAATGACACCGATCCCAATGGCGATGCGCTGCTGATCACCGGGGTCAGCGCCCCCAGCAATGGCAGCGTGGTGTTCAACGCCCAGGCCAATACCGTCACCTTCACCCCCACGGCCGGCTATACCGGGGCGGCCGGGTTCACCTACGCGATCTCCGATGGGCGCGGCGGCATTTCGTCCGCCAATGTCACGCTCAATGTGACGCCCCCCGTCACCGTCACCACCACCTCGCTGTTTGCGCCAACCTCCACCCCCACCACCGTCTCGGTCAGCGACCGGCCGGTCGAGCTGGGCATGAAGTTCACCAGCACCCAGGCGGGCACCATCTCCGGCATCCGCTTCTACAAGGGCCCGCAAAACACCGGCACCCATACCGGCACCCTATGGAGCGCCACCGGCACGGCGCTGGGCACGCTGACCTTCCAGAACGAAACCGCCAGCGGCTGGCAGACCGCCAATTTCGCCACCCCGATCGCCATCGCCGCCAACACCACCTATGTCGTGTCCTACCACTCCAATGGCTCCTATTCCGCCAGCGCCAACGGCTTTGCCGCTTCGGTCACCAATGGCCCGCTCACGGCGCCGTCCTCGGCCTCGAGCGGCGGCAACGGGGTCTACGCCTACGGCAGCACCTCCATCTTCCCCACCAACAGCTTCAACGCCACCAATTACCACGTCGACGTCATCTTCAACGGCCAGGTGGCGTGATGCGCCCCGCGGCCAACACAAGGAATGTTTACCATGCAGGGTGAACTCTATGCCGACGCCATCGGTGAAATCACCGTCACTGGCACCATTGTGCGGATCGACCTGGTGAGCCTGTCGGCCACCATGCGCGACGCGTCCGGCCAGCTCGTGCCGGAGCACCGCCAGCGCATCGTGATGTCGCTCGAAGGGTTCGCCAACAGTTTCGATGTGCTGCAAAAAGCCATGAACGGGTTGATCGAAGCCGGCGCCATCCGCCGCACCGAGCCCGAGGACAATGTGGTCCCGGTCAAGCGCAACAATGGCGACGCCCATCCACATAACGGCTCCCCCAACTTCGTTTGACGCCAACCCAGCGGGCTACCATGCAGCCGTCCCTTCAGACCGGCCCTCAATGTCTCGCAGCCCTTCTGCGCCATCACGGTTTTGACGTCAGCCCGGACCGGCTGGTGGCCGATTACGCCATCCGCGAGGAGGGCGTCGGCATGCCGCTGCTGCTGCGCATGGCCCGCGAGGCGGGGCTGCAGGCGCGCCACACCCGCCTCAAGCCGCAGGCGGTGCTGCGGCTGGGCAAGGCCTATCCGGCGCTCGCCCGGCTCAACAACGGCAATTGGGTCACCATCGTCGGGGCCGACCGCGACGCGCAGGGCGCTCCTGTTCTGCGCCTCTACGATCCGCTCGCCGAAACGCCGGGCGGCTTGATCACCCTGCCGCTGGCGCAGTTTGCCCGCCACTGGAAGGGGGAATTGCTGCTCGCCAAGCGCAGCTACGCCATCGCCGACCCGGAACAGCCGTTCGGCTTTCGCTGGTTCATCCCCGAGATCATCCACCAGCGCCGGCTGTTTGCCGAAATCGCCGTGGCGGCGCTGTTCCTTTATGCGCTGGGGCTGGCCACCCCGATCTTTTTCCAGCTGGTCATCGATAAGGTGCTGGTGCACCAGAGCTACGCCACCCTGTCCGTGCTGGCCGTCGGCGTCGGCGTGGCGCTGCTGTTCGAAGCGGTGTTCGTGTTCCTGCGCCGCTATCTCTTGGTCTACGCCACCAATCGCATCGACATCCGCGTCGCCACTCGCACCTTCAGGCATCTGCTCGACCTGCCCATCACTTTCTTCGAGCAGGCCTCGGCCGGGGTTCTGGTCAAGCACATGCAGCAGGCCAGCCGCATCCGCGAATTTCTCACCGGCCGGCTGTTCCTGACCCTGCTCGATGCCATGTCGCTGCTGGTCTTCGTGCCGGTGCTGTTCTTGTACAGCCCGTTCCTCGCCATGATCGTGCTCGGCTTCAGCGCCCTGATCGGGCTGGTAGTGGCACTGCTGATCGCCCCGTTCCGCAAGCGCCTTGCGGCGCTTTATGCCGCCGAAGGCGCGCGCCAGGGGCTGCTGGTGGAAACCATGCACGGCATGCGCACGCTCAAATCCCTCGCCATGGAGCCCTTGCAGCGCCGCGTCTGGGATGACCGTTCCGCCCAGACCATCAATACCCGCTTCAAGGTCGAAACCATTTCCATCACCGCCCAGTCGGTCACCGGCCTTGTCGAAAAGCTGATGGCCGTCGCCATTATCGGGGCCGGCGCCCTGCAGGTGTTCGATGGCACCATGACGGTGGGCGCGCTGATCGCCTTCAACATGCTCGCCGGTCGCGTCTCCGGCCCCCTGGTGCAGATCGTCACCATGGTGCACGAATATCAGGAGGTGGCGCTATCGGTTCGCATGCTGGGCGAAGTGATGAACCAGAAGGTCGAGCGCGCCGGTCGCAGCGAGGGCCTGCGCCCCGAGCTGGCCGGGGCCATCGAGTTCGAAAACGTCGCCTTCCGCTATCGCCAGGACGATGCCTTCGCGCTCGATGACCTCACCTTTGCCGCCCCGGATGGCTCGATCCTGGGCGTCGTCGGGCGCAGCGGGTCGGGCAAGAGCACCGTCACCCGGCTGATCCAGGGCCTTTACCCCATCCAGCAGGGCTTGATCCGCATTGGTGGGCACGACGTGCGCGAGCTTGATCTCAACCATTTGCGCCGCAGCGTCGGCGTCGTGCTGCAGGACAATTTCCTGTTCCGCGGCACGGTGCGCGAGAACATCGCCGCCGCCAAGCCCGATGCCAGTTTCGAGCAGGTAGTGGCCGCCGCCCACCTCGCCGGTGCCGTCGAGTTCATCGAGCAATTGCCACGCGGCTATGACACGCTGATCGAGGAGGGGGCCGAAAACCTCTCCGGCGGCCAGCGCCAGCGCCTCTCGATCGCCCGGGCGCTGGTCACCGACCCCAAAATCCTGATCCTTGATGAAGCGACCTCTGCCCTTGATCCCGAGAGCGAGGCCATCGTCAAGCGCTCGATCAAGGGGATCGCGGCGGGGCGCACCGTCATCATCGTTTCCCACCGGCTCTCCATGCTTACCGATGCCGACGCGATCCTGGTGCTTGACCGGGGCCGGCTGGTCGATGTCGGCCCGCACAGCCAGCTGGTCACCCGCTGCACCACCTATCGGCACTTGTGGAACCAACAGATGAAGCTGGCCGGATGAGCACCATCGCCCCCCTCAAGCCGGTCCCGCCCGGCCCCGCGAAAAAACCTCGGCCCGCAGCGCCCACCATCAAGCAGGCGGCGGTGCTGGATTTCCAGACCGATGCCATCGCCATCGAGGAGCGCCGCCCCCCGATCACCGCGCGGCTGACGCTCTACCTCGTCGCCGCCGCCATCGGTTGCGGCATCTGGTGGGCCAGCGTCTCCAATATCGACGAGATCGTCATGGCCCCCGGCAAGCTCGAAACCGCCGAGCCCATGCTGGTGATGCAGCCGCTCGAGACCTCGATCATCCGCGCCATCAACGTCAAGCCCGGCGACATCGTCACGCGGGGCCAGCTGCTGGCAACGCTCGATCCCACCTTCACCTCCTCCGATGATGGCCAGCTGCGCTCCAAGATCGCCGGCTTTGCCGCCCAGATCGCCCGCATCGAGGCCGAGCTCGCCGGCACCCCCTATGCTCCCCCCGCCAATGCCTCGCCCGAGGCGCTGATGCAGGCCCAGCTCGCCACCCAGCGCGCCGCCGCCTATCGGGCGCGCCTTGCCGATTTCGACGCCCAGATCGCCCATGGCGACGCGACACTGGCCGCCGCCGCCGCCGAACAGAAGGTGCTCGCCGATCGCCTCGGCGGTCTCGAGGAAATGGACAGCATGCGCGCCTCGCTGCTCGAAGGGGGCAATGCCTCGCGGCTGGCGTTCCTGCAGGGTCGCGACGTCAGTTTTGATACCCGCGTGGCGCTCACCCGCAATCAGGGCCAGCAGGCCGAGACGGCGCAGATGCTCGACCAGACCCGCGCCGAAAAGCAGAACTACATCGAGGATTACCGCCGTGTGTCCCTTGAATCCCTGGTCGAGCTGCAGGACAAGTTCGCCGGCGCCAATGAGGAATTGCGCAAGGTCGAGCTGCGCACCCAGATGTCGCGGCTGATCGCGCCGGTCGATGCGGCGGTGCTCGAAGTGGCGCAGCGCTCGGTGGCCTCGGTGGTGCAGCCGGCCGAACCGCTGATTACCCTCGTGCCGCTCAACGTGCCGCTCGAAGCCGAAGTGACGGTGGCCGGCAATGATATCGGGCATCTGGCCACCGGAGATCTGGCGCGCATCAAGTTCGATGCCTTCCCGTTCCAGAAGCATGGCACGCTCGAGGGCCGGGTGCTCTCGATCAGCGAGAATTCCTTTGCCAATCGCGGCGGTGCCGAAGCCCAGAACGGGCCGGCGTTCTACAAGGTGCGCATAGCGCTCGGCGACGATCACCTGCGCGACCTGCCGCCCAATTTCCGGCTGCTGCCCGGCATGACGCTGTCGGCGGAAATCCACGCCGGCGAGCGCACCATCATTTCCTATTTTCTCTACCCGCTGATCCGGGGGCTCGATGAAAGCCTGCGCGAACCCTGACGCATGAAAAAGGCCGCCGGTTTGCCCAGCGGCCATGCATGCGCCCAAAAGAACCTAGAGCTCGGGCCGCAGCCGCCGCACCACCCCGCGCGAGCGCCAGCCATAGAGCAGCCAGCCAAATTCATAGGGCCGGCATTCGCGGTCGATCTTGCCGGTGGGAAACAGCAGGTCCAGCCCCGGCAGCCGCCACCCCGGAACCAGCGCCGTGGTCAGCGCCGACAGCTTGCGCACCAGCTTGGCCGGCTCCTGCCGCCCGATCTTGCGCCAGATCATGCAATCGCTGGGCGAGATCACCGGCTTGCGGCTTTCCGGCCGCTGCTCCAGCCAGCCCAGCCCCTTGATCAGCGCGGCGCGATAATCGGTGCCGCCGGCCTCCTGCAGGTCGAGCAGCCCCATCGGGGCCATGGCGTGCTGGTGCACGCTATAGACCGGATACCCTTCCACCACCTGCCCGGTGCGGGTGTCATAATGCCACCACCACTGCCCCTGCTTGCCCTGCAGCGCCACGATGCGGGCGGCGCATGCTTCCGCGGCGGCCATGGCGGCGGGGTCCCGGTCGGCATAGCCGAGGCGGGCAAAGGCCTGGATGGGGTAGATCTGGTCGGCAAACGAGCCGACATGGGCGCGCTCCCATCCGGCGTGGTCATTGGGCACGGTGTGCGGAAACAGCCCGCTGGGCGCCTGCGCGTCCAGCAGCCGGCGCGCCGCCAGCCATTGCACCCGCTCGGTATCGCCCAGCCGTCGTCCTGCCAGTGCCGCGCTCAGCGCCCAGGCGCAGGGCACCGTGTCCACCGGATCGGGGGCCGCCAGCAGGATTTCGAGCATGCCGAACAGTTCGCCGGCAAACACATTGGCGGTTTCGGCGGCGGCCCAGGCGGCCAGCGCCACGGCGCCCGGCTCGCCCGATCGGGCCGCCCGCGCGATGCAGCTCAGCGCCAAATCGATGGCGCTATGCCCGTCGAGCACCTGACGCTGCACCGTTTCGGGCGTCCACGCCAGGCCCTGGGCCACGTTGATGGTATAGCGCAGATTGTCTCCCTCGGGCCGCGTACCCGAGCCGTTGAAGTTTTCGACGCTGCGCATGGTGTGGGGGAAATGCAGGTCGCGCTGGTACATCTCGGCCAGCCCATCGACCGCCAGGTCGCACAGTGCCGACAAATGCTGTCGTGCCGCCTCGAAGCCGGGGTCCAGCGCCAGGATGCGGTCGCCCTGCGGACCCGGATTGTTGTTTGGTTCAGACAATCCGATCATGTCCCTTAACATCACTGTCCCCCTGCTCAATGCAAAGCTGTCGGCCTCGTTGTCAGGGCACAATTGCATGGTCGATCCGGGGCCACACTTCGCCCATGCGATGGCCGGGTTAGCTCTATCGATGCAGGCTTGCAGGGCGGGCTAGGATTGTTCACGGTTCCACATGTCCACCATGGTTGCGGCGTTGTCGCGCCACATCAGCCCCATCATCTTGCGCGCCCGGTAGAGCCGCACCTGGGTCACGCACCCAAGGGCCAGCGCGCGCTCGCGCCAGCCGTTCACGCGCCCGGTGCGGGCAATGCGCACGATCTCGCCCAGCGGCGAAGCCGCCAGCACCGCGGCTTTGCCGACCCAACGCAGCCGCCCCAGGCGCTGGTCCCGGGTTTCGCGAAACTCATGGGCGACGTGGCGATCCCAGCGCCGCGCCAGTTCGCCAAACGAGCGGCATGAGGGGGTATAGACCCGCGCCTCGGCCACATAGGCCAGCTTGTGCCCCATGGCGCTGGCCCGCTGGCCCCAGGCGGTGTCTTCCATCGTGCCGATGCCGCCAAACGGTCCGACCGCCCGGAACACCTCGGCGCGCACCGCCATGTTGCCGGTGGCGGTAAAGCCGTACTGCTCCACATAAAGCTGGGTGCGGTAGCTATAGATGCTCTCATAGGCCTCGATGGCGGTGAGCCGATCGGCCTGGTGCGGGCGAATGCGGATATCGCCCCCCAGCACGTCCACTTCGGGCCGGGCGTCGAACACCGCCACCAGCGCTGCCAGCCAGTTGGGCGCAGCCGTGCAATCGGCATCGATGAAGGCAAGGATCGGGGCCCTGGCCTGGGCCGCGCCCAGATTGCGCGCCGGGCCGGGACCGGGCGTGGTTTCGCGCAGCAGGCGGGCTCCGGTGCGCTCGACAAAGTCGGGCCATTGGCGTGACCCGTTGTCGACCACGATCACCTCGAAGGGCACGGCGCCCTGCTGCCGGGCCAGCGACGCCAGGCACTCGGCCAATTGCTCGGGTTCATTGAGATGGGGGATGATCACGCTGACGCGGGCAAGCTCGTTCATGCCGGTTCTCCCAAGCGGCCCTGGCGCAGGGATCGCTCCTGTGGCGAGTGTGTGATCAGGCCCAATCGCCCGCAATAGCCCGGCGCAGCGGCGCTGCTAGCTCGAATTGTTGGGACAGATGCCCTTTGTAATCAAGCCGGTTTCGCCTGATACCGGCATACAATGCTCGCGCAACGGGGTCGGGCATGGGGCAAGCTGTTGGCAATCTGTGATCTTTCGTCTGCGTCTTCACGGAACGGCGAAGACGCAAATTTTTGCGTGGTTGGGGCCGGCATTGCCGGCTTGTTGCTGGCCACCAGGTTGGCCCGCCAGAGCAACCGCAAGGTCATCGTGCTCGAAAGCGGCAGCCTGGCCTTCGATCCCGATATCCATGCCCTCAACGAGATTGACGATCCCAGCGGGCGCTATGCCCGCGAGCTGACCGGGCGCTATCGCGGCCTGGGCGGATCATCGTCGCGCTGGGGCGGACGCATGATCCCCCTCAGCAGCGCCGAAAGCGGCCTGCGCGATCACGTGAGCCAGCCGCAATGGCCCATCTCCCACGCCGCGCTCGACCTGTATCAGCATGAGGTGGAAGAGCTGTTTGCGGTGGGCCATGACTCGTTTGAAGAACTCGACACCGTCAGGCCGGGCGCCGCCGGCCTGCTGCTCGAGCCCAGCGAACATTTCAAGGCCCGCTGGGCCAAGTGTCCCAGCTTCAAGCGCTGCAACATCGTCACCATGCTCGGCGCCGAGCTCAGGGCGAGCCGCAATGTCACCGTCTGGCTTAACGCCACGGTCAGCGATTTCGAGCTCGACCGCACTCAGGGACGGCTTCGCGCCATCACCGCGCGCAGCCTGTCCGGGCGCACTATCACCGTGCGGGCCGACGAATTTGTCGTCGCCGCCGGCACCATTGAATCCACCCGCCTGCTGCTCCTGGTCGATGCCGCCAGCGACCAGCACGCCTTCGCCCACACCGATGCCCTGGGGCGCTATTTCCAGGATCATCTCAAGGCCGAAATCGCCATGGTCGACCGCCAGCGGGCCCAGCTCACCAACCACCTGCTGAGTTCGCGCTTCGTCAGGGGCACCCGGCGCGACCTGCACCTGGAGCTCTCGAAAGAGGCGCAGCGCGAAGATGCCGTCTCGGGCGCCTTCGTCTATGTCGCCATGGACATGGCCAATAGCGGGCTGGGCGCCATCAAAACCATCGCCCGGGGCATGCAGCAGAAAAAGCTCGAGACCCGGCATGTCGGCATGGCGATGCGCGATCTTGGCCTGATCACCACCGGGGCGTTCTGGCGCCTGTGGTACCAGCAGCTCTATGTGCCCTCCAGCGTCCACTTCCGCCTGATGGCCTCGATCGAGCAATTGCCCGATCCGCAAAACCGCATCACGCTGTCAACCAAGACCGATCGGCTGGGGGTGCGCAAGCCGCTGTTCGACTGGCGGCCGCGCCCCGCCGACGAGCGCACCTTCCAGTCGACGGTCAAGCATCTCAAGCACTACTGGCAGCGCTCGGGTTTCGACAAGCTGTGCCCGCTGATCTGGAACTCGGCCATGACCGATCCCGACGACAGCATCATTGACCGCGCCGAAGCCTGCGCCCATCCCTCGGGTTCGGCCCGCATGGGAACCGATCGGGCCACCTCCGTCGTCGGCCCCAATCTGCGCTGCCACGGTGTGCCCAATCTGGCCATTGCCAGCGCCGCCGTCTTCCCCACGGCCGGCAGCGCCAATCCCACCCTGACGCTGATGAAGCTGGCGCTCTGGCTGGCCGATTCCTACCGCCCCGAGCGATCCCTTGGCCTGCTGCGCCCGCGCCACCACGATGGTGAGGTCGCGCCGGTCTAGGCCGGACGCATCATAGCGTCACCTGCCGCTGCGATATGGCTGCCAGATCGGGCGCACAGGGCTCGCCACAGGATCGTGATGTCGCACCACAGGGCTGCCCATCCGTGTCGTAATGCGCGAAACGCTCAACTGTCGTTCATCTGCCCGCGCCAGGCGTTCAGCTACGTCCAGATGTCGTTCATACATCGTTCATCTGTCGTTCATAATGCGTTCATAAACGCCGGAAACCGCCGGTTACGCGCGCTGGCGCACGGTGTCGCCCGAGGCGCTTGTCGAGGCCATGGTGGCCAGAGTCTCGCGCAATTGGGCGCTTGGGGTGAACACCACGGTGCGCCGCGGCGAGATCCGATGCTCGGTCCCGGTGCGTGGATTGCGCCCCAGGCGCTCGGCTCTTTCGCGAATTTGCAGTGATCCGAAGGCGGTGAGCTTGACGGTGTCGCCCGCCTTAAGTGCTTCTGCCATCAAGGAAAACATGGCTTCGCAGATGACAGCTACTTCGGCTCTGGCGAGCTCGGTGCGCTTGGCAGCCGCCTCGCTGAGCATGGCGCGCGTGATTGTCTTGCTCATCTGAAGTCCCCCGACCCTGTAAATTCTTAGGCTGAACTTAAAGACATTGTCCAGCCCAAACGCCGTCCACAAATATGATCCTCGCCATCCACTTTGATTGACAAATCTTAGAACCATTATAAGGTGCAAACCACTGGCCCGACGCCACAACTGGCCCCGAGTGGCAAGAAAGGTTTGCTGTGAGACTGACCCGCCAATCCAATTATGCGATCCGCACCCTGGTCTATTGCGCCGTCAATGAGCCGGGACTGAGCCGCATCGCAGACGTCGCCAAGGCTTACAACATCTCCGAACTGTTCCTGTTCAAGTTGATCAAGCCCTTGGTAGAAAACGGTTTATTGGCGACGGTGCGCGGGCGCCATGGTGGCATCAAGCTTGGGCGGCCGGCCGAGGACATCACCCTGCTCGATACCATCCGGCTCACCGAAGAGAACTTTGCCCTCGCCGAGTGCTTCGAAGACGGCGCCGATTGCCCGCTGATCGGCGAGTGCGACCTCAATGGCGCATTGCGCGAAGCGCTCGGCGCATTTTTTGAAGTGCTCGCTAGCTACACCATCGCCGATCTTGCCAGCAAGAAACGCTCGATCCGGGATCGCCTGGGTCTCTCTGCACTCGAAGCCCTGACCGAGCCCGCGCACTAACCAAAGGCGGGCTCCCTTGAGGGGTGTTCCCCTCGCGCAGGCCCGCCCTGCGGGTGTTACGCCTTGTTGTGCCTTTCTTTTGTCTGTCGGCTATGCTCTACCCGCGCTCATGGCTGCAGCACCCCTTTTGACACTACAAAATATCCACCTGACTTTTGGCGGCACGACGCTGTTGAACGGCGCCGAGCTTGCCGTTTCCGCGGGCCAGCGCATCGCGCTGGTCGGTCGCAATGGTTCAGGCAAATCAACCCTGCTCAAGATCGCATCTGGCGACGTCGTCCACGATAGTGGCGTCCGCTTCGTCGAGCCGCGGGCAACCTTGCGTTATTTGCCGCAAGAGCCTGATCTGTCGGCCTATTCCACGACGCTGGAATATGTCGAAGAGGGCCTTGGACCTGGCGATGACGACTATCGCGCCCAGTATCTGCTCAATTCGCTGGGCCTGACCGGCGCCGAAAATCCGCGCAATCTGTCGGGTGGCGAAGGCCGTCGTGCCGCGTTGGCCCGCGTGCTGGCGCCCAAGCCCGACATCCTGCTGCTTGACGAGCCCACCAACCACCTAGATCTGGCGGTCATTGAGTGGCTGCAGGAAGAACTCAATTCCCTGCGCTCGGCAATGATCCTGATCAGCCACGACCGGCGGTTCCTCTCGGATCTGACCCGTTCAACCGTCTGGCTGGATCGCGGCGTCACCCGTCGCCTGGACAAGGGCTTTGGGGCCTTTGAGGAATGGCGCGACCAGGTGCTCGAGGAAGAAGAGCGCGACCGCCACAAGCTGGACCGCCAGATCGTGCGCGAAGAGCATTGGGTACGCTATGGCGTCACTGCCCGACGCAAACGCAACGTTGGCCGCATGGAACGACTGGCCGGGTTGCGCCAGGATCGCCGCGAGCAGCGCCGCGTCACCGGCACCGTCAATATCCAGGTTTCCGAAGGCCGCACCTCCGGCGCGCTTGTGGTGGAAGCGGAAAATATCTCCAAGACCTATGGTTCGCGCACTATCGTCAATGATTTCAGCACCCGAGTGCTGCGCGGCGACCGGATCGGCATCGTGGGGCCCAACGGGGCCGGTAAGACCACGCTGATCAAGATGCTGACCGGCTTGCTGGAGCCTGACACCGGAACGATCAAGCTGGGCTCGGCACTGGAACTGGCCATGCTCGATCAGGGGCGCGCCAAGCTCGATCCCGAAACCCGCCTGCGCGATGCCCTGACGGGCGGTGGCAGTGACACCATCCACATTAACGGGCAGCCCAAGCACGTTATCGGCTATATGAAGGACTTCCTGTTCACCCCGGAACAGGCAAACACCCCGATCGGCAAGCTTTCCGGTGGCGAGCGGGCCCGCGTAGCGCTGGCGCGCGCACTGTCCCTGCCGTCCAATTTTCTGGTGCTGGACGAGCCAACCAACGACCTGGACCTGGAAACGCTCGATCTGCTCGAGGAAATGGTCTCGGACTATGCGGGTACGGTAATTGTGGTCAGCCACGACCGCGATTTCCTGGATCGGGTGGCCACGTCGGTCATCCTGGCCGAGAACAATGGCGACTGGACCGAATATGCCGGTGGTTATTCCGACATGGTGGTGCAGCGTGGGGAAGGGGTCAGGGCCCGTGATGCCGTCACCCCCCACCGTCCCGGCAAGACCGCGGCGGCACAAACCGCACCGGCGTCTCAGGCCAAGCGCAAGCTGTCATTCAAGGAAAAGCACGCGCTTGAAACCTTGCCCACGCAAGTGGAAAAGCTGACCGCGGAAATCGATACCATCAACAAGGTCCTGAGCGATCCGGCTTTTTACGTCAAGGATCCGGAAGGGTTTGCAAGCAAGTCGCAGGCGCTGGTCAAGGCCGAAGCCAAGCGCAGCGCTGCCGAAGAGCAGTGGCTGGAACTGGAGCTGCTGCGAGAAGAGCTGGAAAGCTAGGCTTCCCAGTCAAATTTGGGCCTGTCGAGGAACTGCAATTGCTCGACAGGCTCGCCGTTTATGCGCTTGAGCAGCAGCGTACCCAACTGGCGTCCCGCCAGGGTGAAGTCCTCAAAAGCGGTATCGGCGCCGGGCTGAAACTGGGCAAACATGGCCGATGCCTGCTTGCTGACCACCTGCGAAACACTGCCGACCGGCTTGCCGGCGTCATTGAGCCCCCCAATCACGGCCAGTGCGGAGATTTCCGAGGCGCACACCCAGCCATCAGGACCGTCGGGGCGCTTGGAGCGCTTGATCACATAATTGCGGATGGCATCGGTCGGGCTCAAAAGCGTGACATCGGCGGCAAATTCGTGGTCGATACCGGCCTCCGCGGCAGCGCGCGCCATGCCGGTCTTGAGATGCTCGGTGTAGGTCAGTGCGCTCTCGGGCAGGACGATGGAAACCTTGCGACAACCCTTTTGCGCCAGGCGTTTCACGGCGCCATAGGCATAGGCTTCATTGTCGAAGTCGACCGATGGGTGGGCGTCCTCCCACAGTGTGCGGCCATGGCTGACAAAGGGGAAGTCGCTATCGAGCAGAAACCGGATGCGGTCATCGAAACTCTCCGCCTTGGAGAAGATGACGCCATCGGCCATGCGGTTGCGTACGATGTGCTGGATCGGCACGATTGGCTGCACATTTCGGAAAAGCGGCGTGATCACAAGGTGATACGGGGTGTCGCGCAGCGCTTCGGTCAGCCCGGTGACGATGGATGTGCCAAAACCATAGATCTGTTCGTCGGGTTCGAGCACCAGAGCTATGACATTGGTGCGCCCCGTTTTTAGTCGAAGAGCGGCGCGGTCGGGCATGTAGCCGATCTCGGCGGCGATCTTTTGCACGCGCTCGCGGGTGTCCTGGGAGAGTTCGGGGGCGTTGTTGAGGGCTCGCGAGATGGTGGTAACGGCAAAGCCGGTCATCTGCGCGATGGTCTTGAGGGTCGGTTTGCCGGAAGGCTTGAGGCCCCGCTTGATTTTGGGAGTGTCGGGCACATCGTCCTGGGACATTGGTCTTTCCCTTGCGCCCTTGGCAGCGGCTTATTGATAGCGGGAGCGCGACAACACCAGAATACCCGGTGCTTATCAAGGCTTTATGTCGTTTCTTGGCTGAGGGGCGTACATCACGCCAATGGCAGGATCTGAGCAGAGATTTTCTAATAATGGGCGATCTTTGGAGTTCGCGGCGCTAGCCACGGAACAAAAACGCGCATATCTTGGTTCTTGCATCGTCAAGTGGCGATGCTTGAGTCGTCAACCTGCAGGAGGGAATAAGATGACAGCATCGATTACCTTTACTGACATGGGTTGCGTGCTCGTACGCGCTGTTCAGCGCCATGCCAGCTGCTGGCAAGGGACCTATCGCTCGAAACGAATGTGACTGCGCGTCACACCATCGTCTCACTGTTTCGATATCATCCCAGCGTCGCGACCCAGGTGCAGTAACCGCACCGCAGGAGGGGTCGTCGTTCCGCGCCAGCAGAGAAATTATTCATGCAGGAAAGTAGTTTACATCCATCCCGGGCCCACAGGCCGATCGTCATCAAGGTTGGCGGCGAGCCCCTTGGCGTGGTCGTTCCCAATGATCATGGCTTCCGGTTCCTGGCGGTAAAGCTGCCCGCTTTTGCGGTCGATGGCCACCAGTTCGACAGCGTCGAGAAGGCTTACCAGGCCGTTTCCGACGCCGCGCGCAAATCTGCGGCAGCGTGAGCGCTGCCGCAAAATCCCCCGGTTCTACGCGTTTCTGAACGCATTATGAACGATATATGAACGGCATATGAACGAGAAATGCCCGCTCATTTGGTGCAAATGAACGGCGCATGAACAGCGGCGCGGCCGCTAGCCATCATTGGTGGCGTTCAGATCCTCGGGATGCTGGCCCTCGGTGGGTGGCGCGGGGGTGTCGAGGATAGCTTCGATGGCCATGGCCAAGGCCTCGACATCGACCCGGCTGCTGCTTTCATGCGCCTGCCGGTCGAGTTCCTGCCGGATCGCCGAAGCGATGCGGGCGCGGCGCTCGCTGTTCACACTACCCGTTGCCATTTATGGAAATACCCTGTTCATCCACACGCACCTCCACGCCGGGGCGGGTCTGCTGCTGGTAGGTGTAGATCCCGAAGCCGATGACGGCGACCAGCAGGATGGCGATGACGGCGTAAAGTCCACTGCGATTCATTAAGAGCTCCCGACGCGAATTGTCCCTACGTCAACGCGCGGGACTGCGTTCGGTTCACTCCCGGGCGGCGATGGCGCGCAGGGCCCACACGAAAGCGGTGATGCCGTTGGTCAGCGTGCCCGAATTGTCGATCAGGATCGGCTCGATGCCGGCCGGCACCGGGGCGCCTTCGCGCGCCAGCCGGGCGGTGATCTGGTCGCGGCCCTCGCGCCCGCGCTTGAGCAGCCGTTCGGCGCGCAGGGAAATCTCGGCGGTGATCAGGATGACGGCGCAGCCGGGATATTTGGCGCGCGCCTCGGCGATGACGTGGCGCGACACATTGGCGATGACGATCTTGCCCAGCGCCAGATCGGTATCGAGGCTGATCGGCAGGCCATAATGCAGATTGTGGGCGTCCCAGGAGAGGGCCAGCCGCCCGGCCGCCGCCAGTTCGGCAAACTGATGCGGATCGAGCGTATCATGGTCTTCGATTTCGGCATGGGCCGGCCGGGTGACGATGCGGCGCACGAAGGTGAAGCGCTTGTCGTTTTCGAGGGCCTTGCGCGCGCCATCGATCAGGGTGTCCTTGCCGACGCCGGATGGTCCGACCACCAGCACCAATGCTCCCAGTGGTCTTGCCATGGCGCTCAGCTCACCCGCTGGCCCTGACGCCAGACCCCGCGCACCACGGGCATGTCGCCCACGAGCCTGACCTGCACCAGATCGGCGCGCTTGCCGATGGCGATCTCGCCGCGATCGGTGAGGCCGGCGGCATTGGCGGGGTTGCGGGTGACGGTGGCGAGCGCCTGGGGCAGGGTGAGCCCCTCGACGCGCTGCGGCAGCACGAAGGCGGCGTGCAGCAAGGCGTAGGGGACGTAGTCGGAGCTCAAGATATCGAGCAGCCCGGCGCGGAACAGGTCGATGGCCGAGATATTGCCCGAATGGGACTTGCCGCGCACCACATTGGGGGCGCCCATCAGGATGGCGAGCCCGCCATCCTTGGCGGAGGAAGCGGCCTCGAGCGTCGTGGGGAATTCGGCAATGGCGACGCCGTCGTCGATCGATTCCTCGACCTGGGCAATGGTGGCATCGTCGTGACTGGCCAGGGTCAGCCCGAGCTCCCGGGCGCGCTGCACGATATGGGCGCGATTGGGTGCCGAATAGCGGGCATGATCGGCCAACCGGTCGGCGATGAAGCGATCCAGTTCAGCCTCGGTGCGACCGATGCTGTAAAACAGCTTGAAGGCCTCGAGCGAGCGGAACTGCCGCTGGCCGGGGGTGTGATCCATGATCGAGGCGAGGCGCGCCTGCTTGTGGGTGGCATAGGCCTCAAAATGGGCGATCACGTCATGGCTGGGCACCTCGCAGCGCAGGTGCACCATGTGTTCGGCGCGCAGCCAGCCGTCGCGACTGCCGGCGGCAATGGCGCCGGTCAGCTGCTCGATATGGGGGGCCATGTCGGGCAATTGCTCGTCCGAGCCGATGCGCACCGCATCAAAAACGGTGGTGATGCCGGAGCCGGCAATCTGCACGTCATGGGCATGCAGGGCCGCCAGCGGGTCCCAGAACACGCCGGGGCGGGGGCGATAGTGGTTTTCCAGATGATCGGTATGCAGCTCGACGAGGCCCGCGATCAGGAAATCGCCCTCAAGGTCAATGCCGGTGGTGGAGGCACCGGTGTCGATGGCGGCAATGGTGCCGTCCACCGCCGACAGACTGCCGGTGACAATCTCGTCGGCCAGCACGATCCGGCCGTTATGAAAATCCAGTCCCGCCATCAGCCCTGGGCTCCCAGCTTGAAATCGGCAACGCGGCAGAAGGGCTTGCCGGCGTCGGGTTCATGGAAGAGGCAGAGCCGATCGAGCAGCAGCGGCTCGTCCAGCACCGGACCAAACCAGGTGGCGGCGGCCTCGGCAATGTCGCGCGCATCGGTTTCGGCGAGCTTGTCGCTCAGGGTCATGTGGAACTGAAACTGTTCGAACACATAGGGGTAGCCGTAATTGTCGAGCAGCTCGATCTGGCGCTCGCTGAGGCCATTGGCGGCGCGCGCGGCGCGATCCTTGTGGGAGAGGGGGCGGCGGAAGGGCTCGAAAGCTTTCGACCGCCCGGGCGGCAAAATCCTGCAGGGTGTCCTGCTCGTCTACCACCAAAGCGAGAAATCCACCGCCGAGGCTGGCAAGACGCGGCTGGCTCAGCACGATGGGGGCGTGCTCGGCGGCGAACTGGGCCAGCGCGGCGCGCAGATCGGCTTCGGACATGCCCTCGGCCAGCGCCATGGGGGCCTTGATGGTGGCGTGAAAGCCATAACGATTGGCGGACTGGGTGAGATTGAGCAGCCGGCCTCGATCAATACCGGCCACGGCACCATCGTAATGGGCGCCCGTGCTGGGATCGCGGCCGAGCCAGGTGGAGGCGCGCTCCCAGAGGTGACTGGTGGCAGAGGGGGCGTAATAGAGCGCGAAGCGTTCAGTCATCAGAGTTCCTTGCTCAGCGTAGTTGTGCGAATTCGGTGTCGGTGACCTGACAACTGGACAGCCCGGGAGCGGTTGCCACTAATGTTGGCTACCCCTGCCCGCCGCGAATCGCAAGCCGAGAGATCAGATGGACCGCGCCCTGCTCGAAGAGATGTTTCACCATGCCGTGGCTCGGGCGCAACCCGCCCTGGCGGTCGCCCGGCATCTGCCGCCCAGGCCCAGGGGGCGCACCATCGTGATCGGGGCCGGCAAGGCTTCGGCCCAGATGGCGCGGGCCTTCGAGCAAGCCTGGGACGGTCCGCTGAGTGGGCTGGTGCTGACGCGCTACGGTTATGGCGAGCGTTGCGAGCAAATCGAAATTGTGGAGGCAGCGCACCCGGTGCCCGATCAGGCCGGATTCGAAACGACGCGCCGGATCATGGAAATGGTTTCGGGCCTGGGGCCGGACGATCTGGTGGTGGCGCTGATTTCGGGCGGCGGGTCGGCGCTGATGCCGGCGCCCGCGGCGGGGCTGAGCTTTGATGACGAGCAGGCGATCAACCGGAGCCTGCTGGCTTCGGGGGCGCCGATCGGGGTGATGAACCTGCTGCGCAACCAGTTTTCGGCGGTCAAGGGCGGGAGGCTGGCGGCACTGTGTGCGCCGGCGCAGGTGGTGACGCTGGTGGTCTCGGACGTGCCGGGGGATGATCCGGCGCTGGTCGCGTCGGGGCCCACCATTGCCATGGGCGGCTCGCGGGCGCTGGCGCGCCAATATGCGAAGCTTTATGGGCTGGAACTGCCGGCGGCGGCGGCGGCGCTGCTGGCGGGCGAGGACAATCCGGCGCCGCGCCCGGACGATGCGGTTTATGCGCGCAACAGTGTGAGCCTCATTGCCTCGGCGGCGCTGTCGCTGGAGGCGGCGGCCGAACTTGCGGGGGGGCGGGGCGTGCCCGCGACGATCCTGTCGGATGCGATGGAAGGGGAGGCGCGCGAGGTCGCGCTGGTGCACGGGGCGATGGCGCGCGAAATCGTGCTGCGCAACCGCCCGTTTGCCAAGCCGGTGGTGATGCTGTCGGGCGGGGAGACGACGGTGACGCTGCGCGGCACGGGGCGGGGCGGACGCAATGGCGAGTTCCTCCTGGCGCTGGCGATCGCCATTGACGGGCTGGAGGGGATTACGGCGCTGGCCGCCGATACCGACGGGATCGATGGCTCGGAGGACAATGCGGGGGCGTTTGGCGATGGGACGACGGCGACGCGCCTGCGCCAGGCCGGCATCGATCCGCTGGCGGCGCTGGGCAATAACGACGCCTATTCGGCCTTTGCCGCGATCGGCGATCTGCTGGTGTGCGGGCCGACGGGGACCAATGTGAATGATTTCCGGGCGATTTTGGTAAGGTAGGGGGCTCCGAGCGGTGAGGGGGCCGACGGGGGCGTCATCTTCTATACCTCCACCGGGTCATTCCCGCGGAAGCGGAAACCTCTGTTTTCTGTCGGAGGGCTTGGTAACGGAGGTTCCCGCTTTCGCGGGAATGACACCGATAGAAGGGAATGGCACCGAGCACAACACCGAGCAAGGGAATGGCACGGAGAAAGGGAATGGCACCGAGCAAGGGAAAGACACTGACGGCTGTAAAAATCATACAATTGGGCTTGGCAGGCCGGGAGGGCTCTGTTTTATAGCGCCAGCGGGTGAGGAGAATGATCGTGGCCAAACGCAAGATTGCGGTGATCGGGGTGGGCAAGATTGCCCAGGACCAGCATTTGCCGGTGATCGACAAATCGCACGATTTCGAGCTGGCGGCGACCGTGTCGACGCGGGGGGTGGGCCATAACGGGGTGCCGGTGTTCCGGACGCCGGCCGAGCTTTATGCGGCGATGCCGGAGGTGGGGCTGGTGTCGGTGTGCACGCCGCCCGGCATTCGCCATCAATATGTCCGCGAGGCGCTCGATGCCGGCAAGGACGTGATGATGGAAAAGCCGCCGACCACGACGATTTCCGAGCTGGACGATCTGATCGCCCATGCCAGGCGGCTCGACCGGGTGCTGTTCCAGACCTGGCACAGCCAGTATAACGGGGCGGTCGAGCGGGCCCGCGATATCCTCGCGGCCGAGGGCGTCAGGGCGGTGCGCATCGACTGGCGCGAGAGCGTGCGCAAATGGCACCCGGGGCAGGACTGGGTGTGGGAGCCGGGCGGGTTCGGGGTGTGCGATCCGGGGATCAATGCGCTCTCCATCTTCACCAAGATCATGCCGTTTCCGGTGTTCGTCCAGCAGGCGCAGCTGGTGTTTCCGGCCAACCGGCAAACCCCGGTGGAGGTGGAGATCGCGTTCAAATCGGGGCAATTGCACCAGCCGGCGATGAGCGCGGGGTTCAACTGGCTCGAACAGAGCGGCGAGATCTGGACCATCCGCATCGAGACCGGCGCCGGCGATGTGCTCAAGCTCGAAAAGGGCGGCACGGTGTTGCGGATCAATGACGCGCTGGTGCTGGCCAATCCGTCCGAGGAATATGAGCGCATCTACGAGCGGTTTGCCCATCTGCTCGACGCGCACGAGAGCGACGTGGATGCGGCGCCGCTGCGGCTGATGGCGGATGTGTTCCTGATGGGGGCGCGGATCAACGGGCCGGAGTTTTACTGGTAGCGATGAAAAAGGCCTCCCAAGAGGGAGGCCTTGGGGATCAGCGGCCGGCGGCGGTGAGCTGGGCGAGCTCCTCGTCGGCGAGCTTGAGGCGAACGCCGCGGGCGTGCGATTGCACCTGTTCGACCGAGGTGGCCGAGGCGATGGGGGCGGTGACCCCGGGCTGGGCGACGAGCCAGGCGAGCGCGACCTCGGCGGGGGTGGCGTCATTGGCGGCGGCAACGGTATCGAGCGCCTCGAGAATCCGGCGGCCCTTGGCGTCGAGATAATGGCTGACGCCGCCGCCGCGCGGGGAGGCGCCGAAATCGTCCCTGGAGCGGTACTTGCCCGTCAGGAACCCGGCGGCCAGGCTCGAATAGACGATGGCGCCGACATCGTTGTCGCGCACATAGGCCTGCAGCGGGCCCTCGAACTCCTGGCGGTCGTAGAGATTGTATTTGGGCTGCACCACCTCGTAGCGTTGCAGCGACTTGATGATGGCGGTTTCCTGCGCCTCGACCAGCATGGGGGCGGTGTAGTTGGAGGCGCCGATGACCCGCACCTTGCCCGCGCGGATCAGCACGTCATAGGCCTCGAGGGTTTCCTCATGGGTGGCGCTGGCATCGGGCCAATGGCTGAAATAGAGGTCGATGTAATCGGTCTGCAGCCGCTTGAGCGAGGCTTCGATGCTGGTCTTGATCGCCTCGGGCTTGAGCCCGCCCGGTTGGCGGGCCGAATTGACCTTGGTGATGAGGTGCATGGCGTCGCGATTGCCGCGGGCCTTGAGCCAGTTGCCGATCATGGTCTCGCTGAAGCCGGGGGGATTGTCGGGCACCCAGTTGGGATAGCCTTCGGCGGTGTCGAGCGCGGTAAAGCCGGCCTCGGCAAAGGCGTCCAGAATGGCGAAGGCGGTCGCTTCGTCGCGCACCGTCCAGCCAAAGACATTGCCGCCCAGAACCAGGGGTTCGATGACGAGTTCACTGCGTCCGAGGGGACGACGGTCCATGATTGTTCTCCTCATTAGGTTCTGGTTCAACGCCCGGCGCCGAGATCGGTTCGCTGGCCGGGCGGCGCGGCGCGCACAGCGCCAGCGCCTGGTGGATGGCGCGCAGGGAGCCGCCAAGGTCGATAAAGACGAACGGGGCGTCGACATCGTCGGCGTGGCGCAGATAGATGAAACTGCCCTGGCGCAGGCCCTCCAGCAGCCAGTCGGCATCGGCGATGAAGCGGCCGCCATAGGGGGCGTCGGCGGGCTCGGCAACGGCCACCCGGTTTTCGCGATCAAGGGTCATTTCCCACGCCCCGAGGCTGCCTTGGGAGCGGGTGCTGTGGACATGCACGCCCGCGGAAAAATCGGCTTCGCAGCGCACGGCAAGGCAGGTGAAGGCGGCGGGCGCGGCGGCGCGATCGCAGCCCAGCGCCGCGCGATCCCCCTCGCCCGGCAGCGGCGAATAGTGCCAGCCCGGCTCCCCGGCGGCGAGGGGAAGCACCCCCATCGCTGCCGCTGCAGCCAGCACCAGCACAGACCTGAAACCGCGCATGATCCTCATCCGGACATGGATCATCATGGCGGCGCGCCGGTCAAGCGGCGCCGAACGGTTCGCGCTCAAACCGTCCATTCCTGTGTATAGAGGTTCCGCCGGTCATCAGATTGACCAAATGGTCAAACTCCCCCATTGCGCTCCCATGGATTCTAGGCTTTGTTGGGCTCCAGACGCCGGTAGAGCAACCGCGCGGATACAATATTCGGGAGAGAAGAACCATGAAGTTGATGAAGACGCTGCTTGCAGCGACTGCAGTAATGGCGCTGGCCGCCGGTGCTGCACAGGCCAAGCAGCTGGTGTATTGCTCGGAAGCGTCCCCGGCTCACTTCGATCCAGGCCCGCTCACCGGCGGCAATGACTTCGACGCCTCCGCCGCCACCATCTATGATCGCCTGGTGGAATTTGAGCCCGGCAGCACCGCCGTGGTCCCCGGCCTGGCCGAGAGCTGGGACATCTCCGCCGACGGCAAGGAATATACCTTCCACCTGCGCCCCGGTGTCAAATTCCACACCCAGGCCTATTTCACGCCGACCCGCGACCTCAACGCCGACGACGTGATCTTCTCGTTTGAACGGCAGTGGAAGACGGACAACCCGTGGTACGCCTATCTCGACGGGATGACCTGGGACTATTTCCAGGGCATGGACATGCCCAAATACATCGCCTCGATCGAAAAGGTCGATGACCTGACCGTCAAGCTGACCCTGACCGAGCCCAATTCGCCGATGCTGGCCAATCTGGCCATGCAGTTCGCCTCGATCATGTCCAAGGAATATGCCGACCAGCTCGAAGCTTCGGGCGATCTGGCAGCGTTCTCGACCCAGCCCGTGGGTACCGGTCCGTTCCAGCTGGTCGACTACCAGCTCGACACCGTCATCCGCTACCAGGCCTTCCCCGACTACTTTGGCGGCAAGCAGCCGATCGATGACCTGATCTTTGCCATCACCACCGACCAGTCGGTGCGGGCGCAGCGCCTGATCGCCGGCGAATGCGATATCATGCCTTACCCGGCACCAGCCGATATCGCGACCCTGCAGGGCAATGACAATCTCGTCGTCATGGAGCAGGAAGGCCTCAATATCGGTTACATGTCCTACAATGTGACCGAGCCCCCGTTCGACAACGTCAAGGTGCGCAAGGCGCTCTCGATGGCTGTCGACAAGGCCGCCATCATCGAAGCCGTGTACCAGGGTGCCGGCCAGGACGCCAAGAACCTGATCCCGCCCACCATGTGGTCGTATAACGACTCCATTCCGGCCGACGTCTATGATCCCGAACAGGCCAAGAAGCTGCTCGCTGAAGCGGGCGTGACCAGCCTGACCACCGATCTGTGGGCCATGCCGGTGTCGCGTCCCTACAACCCCAATGCGCAGCGCGTTGCCGAGCTGATCCAGGCTGACTGGGCCGCGATCGGCGTCACCGCCAACATCGTTTCCTACGAATGGACTGAATACCGCGAGCGCGGCAAGCAGAAGGACCGCAAGGGTCCGTTCCAGATCGGCTGGACCGGTGACAATGGTGATCCGGACAACTTCTTTGCTACCCTGTTCTCCTGCGCGGCCATTGGCGTGTCCAACTATTCGAGCTGGTGCGACAAGGACTTCGAAGACCTGATCCAGAAGGCCAAGACCACTTCGGACCAGGCAGAGCGCACGGCTCTCTACGAAAAGGCCCAAGTTGTGTTCAAGGATCAGGAACCCGCCCTGACGCTGGCACATTCCAAGGTCTTCATGCCCATGAACAAGAAGGTTCTCAACTACATCATGAGCCCGCTTGGTACCCACAACTTCAAGGACGTTGACGTCGCTGAATAAGCGCATCACCGAAAATTGAAACAGGGCTCCGGGTCGAACTATCGTCCCGGGGCTCTCTTACCTGTAAGGCAGGAAAAATTTATCACCGACCAGACGCCTGCCATGTGCCGTACTGTGTCGTACTCGGAAATCACCGGTCCCCAGCCAACACATACTGGCTGACTGAGGCCCCAAGGTAACCCGCATATGCTGAATTACATCCTGCGCAAGCTCGCGCTGATTGTGCCGACATTGATCGGCATCTCCATCTGCGCCTTTGCTTTCGTGCGCGTCCTGCCGGGCGACCCCATCCTGGCCATGGCGGGCCAGCACGGCGTATCGCCGGAACGCTACGAAATCCTCAAGGAGCAGTTTGGCTACAATCTGCCGATCTGGCAGCAATATTTCAATTATGTGGGGAACCTGCTGCAAGGCAATTTCGGCATCTCGCTGGCGACCAAGCGCCCGGTGCTGAACGAATTCATGACCCTGTTCCCGGCCACGGTGGAGCTGGCGCTCGTGGCGATGATCTTTGCCATTGGCGTTGGCGTTCCCGCCGGCGTGCTCGCCGCCGTCAAGCGCGGCTCGTGGATCGACCAGCTGGCGATGAGCGTCGCGCTGACCGGCTATTCCATGCCCATCTTCTGGTGGGGGCTGCTGCTGATGATGTTCTTTTCGGCCTATCTGGGGTGGACCCCGGTATCGGGCCGCATCGCGCTGAGCTTCTTTCTCAAGCCCATCACCGGCTTCATGCTGATCGACTCGCTGCTGTACGGGAACTGGCCGGCCTTCGTTTCGGCACTGCGCCATCTGATCCTGCCCGCGATCGTTTTGGGCACCATCCCGCTGGCGGTGATTGCGCGCCAGACCCGCTCGGCCATGCTCGAAGTGCTGGGCGAGGACTATGTGCGCACCGCCAAGGCCAAGGGCCTGTCGACCCGGCGCGTGGTCAATGTGCATGCGCTGCGCAATGCCCTGATCCCGGTGGTGACCACCATCGGGCTGCAGGTGGGGCTGCTGCTGGGCGGGGCGATCCTGACCGAAACCATCTTCTCCTGGCCGGGCATCGGCAAGTGGATGATCGATTCCATTTTCAAGCGAGACTATGTCGCGGTGCAATCGGGGCTGTTCCTGATCGCCTGCATCGTCATGGCGGTCAACCTGATCGTGGACGTGCTCTACGCTGTGATCAACCCGCGTATCAGGGTGCAGTAAGATGACCGAAGCCCTTCCCCTCCCCACCCAGATCCCGGCGCAAAAGACCAATGGCCTGGGCGAATTCTGGTATTATTTCTCCGTCAATCGCGGCGCCGTCATTGGCCTCGGGGTGATCGTGCTGCTGGTTCTGGTGGCGCTGTTTGCGCCCTGGATCGCGCCCTATTCGCCCGAGCAGCAATTCCGCGGCGCGTTCAAGACCCCACCCTTCTGGGCGGCAGGCGGCACCATGGCGTTTCCGCTGGGCACCGACGAGGTGGGCCGGGACATGCTGTCGCGGCTGATCCACGGATCGCGCTATTCGCTGCTCGATCGGCGCCATCGTGGTGCTGATCGCGGCCAGCGTCGGTATCGTCTTGGGGGTGCTGGCGGGCTATTTCCGCGGCTGGGTCGATACCGTGATCATGCGCGTCATGGACGTGATCCTGGCGTTTCCCTCGCTGCTGCTGGCGCTGGTGCTGGTGGCCATTCTGGGGCCGGGGCTGGTCAATGCCATGCTGGCGATTTCGCTGGTGCTGCAGCCGCACTTTGCGCGCCTGGTGCGCGCAGCGGTGATGGCCGAAAAGAACCGCGAATATGTCACCTCCGCCAAGATGGCGGGCGCCGGCCATCTGCGGCTGATGATCAAGACCATCCTGCCCAACTGCCTGGGGCCGCTGATCGTGCAGGCGACGCTGTCTTTCTCCAACGCGATCCTCGACGCTGCGGCGCTGGGCTTTCTGGGCATGGGCGCGCAGCCGCCGACGCCCGAATGGGGCACCATGCTGGCCAAGGCGCGCGAGTTCATCAGCAGCGATCCGTGGATCGTGACGTTCCCCGGCCTGGCCATTCTCATCACCGTGCTGGCGATCAACCTCGTGGGCGACGGCCTGCGCGATGCGCTCGATCCCAAGCTCAAGAGGAGCTGAGACGATGGCCCTGCTTGATATCAAGAACCTGACCGTTGCCTTCGACACTTCCATGGGCCTGTTCAAGGCCGTGGACGGGATCGACGTTTCGGTGGACGCCCGTGAAGTGCTCGCCATCGTGGGCGAGAGCGGCTCGGGCAAATCGGTGGCCATGCTGGCGGTGATGGGGCTGTTGCCCACTACCGCCACGGTCACCGCCGACAAGATGGAATTCGAGGGCCGCGACATGCTCGCGATGAGCCCCGAGCGAAAAGCGCCAGATCATCGGCAAGGACATTGCCATGATCTTCCAGGAGCCGGTGGCGAGCCTTAATCCGTGCTTCACCGTCGGCTTCCAGATCGAGGAAGTGCTGGCCGAGCATATGGGGCTGCGCGGGCGCGCCGCCCGCGATCGCGCCATCGAGCTGCTGCGGCTGGTGGGCATCAAGGACGGGGCCGAGCGGCTGGGCGCGTTTCCGCACCAGATGTCGGGCGGGCAATGCCAGCGCGTGATGATCGCCATGGCCATTGCCTGCAACCCCAAGCTGCTGATCGCCGACGAACCGACCACGGCGCTCGACGTGACCATCCAGAAGCAGATCCTCGACCTGCTGGTGTCGCTGCAGGCCGAGCATGGCATGGGGCTGATCATGATCACCCATGACATGGGCGTGGTGGCCGAAACCGCCGACCGGGTGATCGTGCAGTACAAGGGCCACAAGATGGAAGAGGCCGACGTGCTCTCGCTGTTTGAAAACCCGCAATCGAACTACACCCGGCGCTGCTGTCGGCGCTGCCGGAAAATGCGGTGGGCGATCGCCTGCCCACGGTGGCCGATTTCAACTTTGCCGCCGACGCGGAGGCGGCCCAATGAGCACACCGGTTCTCGAAGTGCGCAATCTCACGCGCGACTACGTCTCCTCGGGCGGGCTGTTCCGCGCCGGCCAAGGTGGTGCATGCCGTCAAGGGCGTGAACTTCACGCTCGAAAAGGGCAAGACCCTGGCGGTGGTCGGCGAAAGCGGCTGCGGCAAGTCGACCCTGGCGCGCATGATCACGCTGATCGATGCGCCGACCTCCGGCGAAATCCTGATCGATGGCGACCGGGTCGACGCCAAGCATGTGACCAAGACGATGCGCCAGAAGGTGCAGATCGTGTTCCAGAACCCCTATGGCTCGCTCAATCCGCGCCAGAAGATCGGCGAGGTGCTGGCCGAGCCGCTGCTGCTCAATACCGACATGTCGGCCCAGGAGCGGCGCCAGAAGGCGATGGACATGCTGATCAAGGTCGGGCTGGGGCCGGAGCACTTCAACCGCTATCCGCACATGTTCTCGGGCGGGCAGCGCCAGCGCATCGCCATTGCGCGGGCGCTGATGCTCAACCCGAGTTTCCTCGTGCTCGACGAGCCGGTCTCGGCGCTCGACCTCAGCGTGCAGGCGCAGATTCTCAACCTGCTCAAGGACCTGCAGGACGAGTTCGGGCTGACCTATGTGTTCATCAGCCATGATCTGAGCGTCGTGCGCTACATCGCCGACGAGGTGATGGTGATGTATTTCGGCGATGTGGTGGAACACGGCACGCGCGACGAAGTGTTCGGCAATCCGCAGCACAGCTATACCAAGACGCTGTTTGCCGCGACGCCCAATTCCGACGTCGACAGCATCAAGGCGCGGCTGGCCAAAAAGGCGGCGATGGCCGGCTGATCGCGTCGTACCTCTCATGACTTGCCCGGTGACTTGGCGGCCCCTTTTTGCTAGAGGGGCTGCATCCATTCGATCCGAACGCAGGAAGTTTTCATGGCTATCGAACGCAAGCATGTCGGCCCGCGCATGAGCCGCGCCGCCATCGTCGGCAATATCGTCTATACCGCCGGCATCACCGCCGAAAAGCACGAGGGTGCCTCGGTTGCGGAACAGACCGCCGACATCCTGGCGCAGATCGATGCGCTGTTGGCGGAAGCTGGCGCCTCCAAGGAAAATGTCTACAAGGCCAGCATCTGGCTGAGCGATATCGCCACGTTCAACGAGATGAACAGCGTGTGGGACAAGTGGGTGGTGCCCGGCGCGACCCCGGTGCGCGCCACGGTCGAGGCCAAGCTCGCCGTGCCCACCATCACCGTGGAAATCCAGGTGGAAGCCGCCAAGGCCTAAGCCTTGCCGCAACGCCGATGATCGTGAACCAGCCGGACCCGTTCCGGCTGGTTTTTTTGTGACTGCGATCAGCTGCCGGCGAGCGGGGCGGCGTCGAACGTGTCGAGGCGGAACACGGCATCGGCGATCGGGGTGTCGGAGGGGGTGAAATCGGTATCGGAGGGCACCAGCAGGCCGATGTTGCTGACGCCGAGATCGGCGAGCTGGAACGGGGTGCCGTGGCCGTAATCCATATGCCCGCGCCCGATAATGCCGATGATGAGCGCCTCGGGACTGGCCTTGAGGGCATAGGCGATGTTGCAGGCAAAGGCGCGATCCCAGGTCTGCTGGGCGCGCACGAAGCGGTCAAACTTGGGATCGGCGGCGGACTGGGCTTCGCGGCCCTCGCGCACGCCGCCGGTGATCTCGAACAGATGCTGGCGATGGGCGGCGGAGGCGGGCTTGGCCGGGGTCAGGCCATCGCGCTCGGCCTCGGGGATGGCGTCCCAGCCCTCCTTGCCGACGCGGCTGACCAGGGCGCGATAGCAGTTGAGCGCCAGCATGGGGAGCTTGAACTGGCGGCAAAACTGAAAGAGCGGCAGATAGAGCGCCGGATCAAAGCCCCAGACCTGCTGCCATTCGGATTGGACGAGGAAGCTTTCGGTATCGAGATCGCCGGCGACATAGGCATCGAGCGCCGCTGGACGCGGCGCGGGAACATTTCAAAACCCAGCATGAGTGGGCGGCCAGAGGCCAGAAGGCTGGCGGCGACATGCAGCTGCCAGCGATGGATATCGTAGCGGTTGTGGGTTTCACCCAGCAACACGACCTGTTGCCGGGCCATGCGGGCCATCAGCGCGGCATGGGGTATGGCGGTGCCGGTCGCGGGGACGAGCCAGGTGCCGGCGGAATGGGCAATGGTCGTGGTCATGCAGGCAATCTCGACCAGTTCGAGATCGGGTGCAATGGCATCGATCAGGGGTGCGGCGGCTCGGGAGCGGGTGCGGGGACCGGGCGCGGCGAGGGGCGGCTGAGGATGAAGGTGGCGCAGCAGATCAGGATCAGGCCGACCCCGATCTTGACCAGCAGGGGCGTGCCGCCGGGCAGCATGATGGCAAAGCTGAAGGCCATGCAGCTCACCGCCAGCAGCTTGACGCGCGGGGTGATGGCGCGGTCGCGGCGCCAGTTGCGCAGCGTGGCGCCGAACACCTTGTGCTCGAGCAGCCAGCGCTCCAGCTGCGGCGACGAACGCCCGAACAGCCAGGCGGCCGCCAGCAGGAACGGCGTGGCCGGCAGGAGCGGCAGCACGATGCCGGCGACGCCCAGGACCAGCATGATGATACCGGCGGTGAAGTAAATGATGCGCATGGCGCTCTTCCTAAGGTCAAGCGCCAGCGCTGGCAATGAGGCGGTTTGCCCTTGGGGGCCCTCGATCAGTGCGAGTGGCCCAGCGTGTGCATCAGCCGGTTGGCCCAGCCGAAAATGGCGGCGGAATGGGCCAGGTCCACGATGTCGACATCATCGAACCCGGCATCGCGCAGGCGCGTGATGTGATCGGGCGTGGCCGAAGGCGGGGTGATCGACAGGGCTTCGCAAAAATCGATGATGGCGCGGACGCGCGGGCTGTCGGGCTGGGTGAGGCCGAAGCGATAGATGCGCTCGATGGTGGCGGCATTGCCGGTCAGCTCGATATAGCGCCGCGCATGCACGGAGGCGCAATAGGTGCAGCCATTGATGCAGGAGGCAATCAGCGCGCCCAGCTCGCGATCGGCGCGGTCCAGGCCCCCCTTCACATACATGATGTCGTTGAAGAGGCGCGTGCGCGTCACATAGGATTCGGGATCGTGGGCAAGGGTGCGCACATAGGGCGATACCTTGCCGCCCGAGGGGGTGACCTGCATGGCGGCCAGCTGTTCGGGCGTGGCATCGGCCAGTTCGAGCGGGGGCAGATAGGGGGTCCAGGTCAGGGGCTTGACCTTGAAATTGATCGTCTGGGTCATGTCAGGCCTTGAGCAGGTCGAGGGTTGCGAGCACGCGCACTTCAAAGTTGAGAAAACCGATCAGCTCGGTCAGCGCCACGACTTCGGGGGTGACGACGCCCTGGTTCACCAGGCGCTCGGTGTCGGCGCGGGTGCAGGCGCGCGGGGCGATGGTGATCAGATCGGTGTGGCGCAGGATGGCGCGCAGGCGCGCATCGACGGCATCGGGATAACCGCCATCGGCAATGATGACCATGTCGGGGTCGGTCGAGACCAAGGCGAGCTGTTCGCGATAATAGCTGGCGAGCTCGGTATGGGCGTTGGCCTGCGCCATGCGGGCGGCCAGAGCGGCGCGCAAGGGGCGCCCGAGGCCCACTTCGGCTTCCGGTTCGAGCACGGCATTGCGGCACAGCTCGGCGCCGGTGACGAACTCGGGACGGAAATTGCGCACCCGGGCGAGGGCGGTGTTGGAGCCAATGCCTGCAAGGTGGTTGAGAAGATCGGCCTTCATGATGTCAGGTCCTTTCATGGCGAGGGGCGGCCCGGCGGATCGACACCAGGCAGGAATTGGGCGCGCTGGCCTGGGCCAGCGTCGAGGTGGGCACGATGGCGGTCAAACTATTGGGATTGCCGCCAATATCGATGGGACCATCGGCATCGGCGAGCGGGGCATACCAGGCGCCGGTGGGCAACACGGCGACCCGGGGCATGAGGTGGGGGGCCAGCAAGACGCTGGCGAGCACCCGACCGCGGGCGTTGAAAATCTCGGCGGTATCGCCGTCGCCCAAGCCCAGCGCTGCCGCGTCGTCGGGGTTCAGCTCGACGCATTCGAGGCCGTGGCGCTTGGCCGCCTGGCTGGGCTGAGCCGTTTCGAGCTGGCTGTGGAGGCGCGTGGCGGGCTGGGGGGAGAGCAGATGGAACGGGTGCTGCGCTGCAAGCGGCGCGAGCAGATATTCCTCCGGTTCGAGCCAGGCCGGATGGCCGGGGTGATCGGAATAGCCAAAGCCGGCAATGGTGGGTGAACTCAGCTCGATGCGGCCCGAGGGGGTGCGCAGCTTGTGGGCGTCGGGATCGCGGGCGAAGCGGGCGAAATGATCGGCGGGGGCGGGAGCCTCGGCCGCAAGGTCGAGCCCGGCAAAGCCCTTGGCGACGAACTCGGTCAGGGGCGGCAGCTCGGGATAAAGCGCGCGATAGCCGGCATAGAGATGGGCGATCCACTCATCCTCGCTGCGGCCCTCGGTGAAGGCCTGTTCGAGCCCCATGGCGGCGGCAATCTTGCGCAGGCCATCATGGTCCGAGAGCACGCCGGGGGGCGGGGGCAGGATCTGGCGGGAATGGACCAGCCAATTGTCGCGCGAGGAGGCGGCGATGTCGTTGCGCTCGAAGGGGAGCGCGGCGGGCAGCACGATATCGGCCATTTGCGCGGTGGCGGTCCACATCGGGTCGGTGACGATGATCGTGCGCGGGCGGCGGAAGGCGCTGGCGAGGCGGTTGAGGTCCTGATGGTGATGGAACGGATTGCCGCCGGCCCACCAGACCAGCCCGATTTGCGGCAGGGGCAGGGTGCGGCCATCATAGGGGAT
This sequence comes from uncultured Alphaproteobacteria bacterium, assembly GCA_963699295.1. Classification (GTDB taxonomy): domain Bacteria; phylum Pseudomonadota; class Alphaproteobacteria; order Rhizobiales; family Devosiaceae; genus Devosia. Next base: position 2,503,258 of record OY969432.1, on the reverse strand, counting down.
GGAGTGCTGCTCGCCTTCGAGCAGTTCGGTGATGCGGGCGACCGGGATATAGGCGCCGACCGGATTGTGGCCCTGGGGGAAGGCGGGGCCCTTGAGGCGGCGCACCGGCTGGCCCACCGAATTGACCGCGGTGAGGCCAAAAGAAAAGCCGCAGCCCGGCTTGCCGACATGGCCGGCCATGCAGGCTAGCGCAATGGCGGCCCAATAGGGCTGTTCGCCAAAGCGGGCGCGTTGCAGCGACCAGCCCAGATTGATCAGGCTGGGGCGGACCACCAGATCATCGGCCAGCGCCGCGATGACGGGGGCGGGCACGCCGGAGATGGCGGCGGCCCAGCTTGCGGACTTGGCCACGCCATCGGTGTCGCCGCGCAGATAGGCAAGGAACTCGGCGGCGCCGAAGGTGCAGCGATCAAGGAAGGCCGTGGCGGCGCGGCCGGTGGCGAGAATGGTGTGGCAGAGGCCCAGCAGCACGGCGGTGTCGGTGTTGGGGCGAATGGCATGGTGCACCACGCCCGGGCCAGCCGGGGCATCGGCGGCGCTGGGGGAGAACACCACCATGGGCTTGCCGCTGGCAGCATAGTGGCGCAGGGCGATGCTGGCGCGATGGGCGCCGGTGCCGCCCGCTTCGACCTGGCTATTGGTCAGCCGGAAGCCGCCAAACCCGACCAGCAATTGGCAGTGCGCATTGATGTCGGGCCAGGAGGGGGCGGTGTCGCAGGCGTCGCGATAATCGGCGCCCAGCACATGGGGCAGCAGCACGCCGGCGGCGCCATAGCTGTAGGTGTTGACCGCCGAGGTGAAGCCACCGCAGAGATTGAGAAAGCGCTTGAGCTGGCTTTGCGCGTGGTGGAAGCGCCCGGCGCTGGCCCAGCCATAGGAGCCCCCGAAGATGCCCTGATTGCCCAGGGTGTCGCTGGTGTGGCGGATTTCAGCGACGATCAGCGGGGCGATATCGTCCCAGCTCATGGGGATGAATTCGTCATGGCCGCGCAATTGGCGGGCGGCGGCGCTGTCGCGGTCGGCCAGCCAGCCGCGGCGCACCATGGGGGAGAGCACGCGCCTCGGGTCGCGGGCCAGATCGAGATAGGCCAGCCCCAGCGGTGAGGGGTCCGGGTCGTGGCGGAACGGGTAAAGCGCCGGCTGTCCGGTCAGGTCGTATTCGACCTCGAAACTTCCCAGATGGCTGGCAAAAAGCTGCATTGATGGTCCGCAAATGGCGAAGGGCGGCGCGGGCCGCCCTCCGGATCGTCGAGGTTTACTGCGCTGGGTGCATGTCGAAGGCGCGCACCCAGTCGTCGCCGCGCGGGGTCCAGGTCACGGCGTTGGAATAGGCGTAGGTTGCCGGCTGGGTGTAGAGGAACACCACCGGGGCTTCGTCGCACATGATCTCGGTCGCGGTCTGGTAGGCGCTGGTGCGCACGGCGACATCGGTGCTGGAGCGGCCCTGCTCGAGGGCGGCGCCGAAGGCGGCATCGTCCCAATAGGCGTAGTTATTGCCGGGGGCGAACATGGTGAGCATGCCATCGGCGTCGATGGTGGGCCACGCCTGGGCCAGCAGCGAGGTGGGCGCCAGCTCCTTGGTCTGGAGGTACTTGTTCATATAGACCGAGAATTCGAGCTCGTTGATCTGGACGTTCACCCCGACATCGGCGAGCTGGGAAGCGACAACCTGCGCAACTTCGGACCCCTGCAGGTAAATCCCGGCGGGCACGTCGAACATGATCGGCTGGCTGAGATCGGCACCCGACTCCGCCAGAAGCTCGATGGCCTTGTCCGGATCATAGGCATAGGGCGTCAGTTCGGGATTGTAGCCGAAATAGTCGGGCGACATGACCTGGCACTGCGAGGGCTGGGCCAGGCCGTTGAACAGGGCGGCCGAAATGCCTTCCTTGTCGACGGCGTAGTTGAGCGCCTGGCGGAAGGTCTTGTTGTCGAAGGGCGCGATATTGGTGTTGAACTTGATCATCACGCTGCGGATGGAGTTCACGGCGCCGGCGCTGGCCTTGTCGCTGGCATTGATGCGCTCGATCTCGGTGACCGGAATGCCCGAAACGAGGTCGACTTCGCCCGAGAGCAGGCCGGCAATGCGGCTGCCGGTTTCGGGGATGGTGCGGAAGGTGACGGTGTCGAACTCGGCCGGATCGCCCCAGTAAGCGGGATTGGCCTTCAGCGACACGGATTCGCCGGGCACGATCGCGTCGACCATGTAGCGCCCGCCGGCCATGGTTTCGGTGACCGGATTGTTTTCGCTGGCCCAGACGGGGGGCAGCAGCAGGAACATGGAGAGTTGATCGGCGAGCGCCGGATAGGGCGCCGAAGTCTTGATCTCGAGCTCGGTGGGGGAGATCACGCTGACCTCGGAAACGAGGGTAAACCAGCCAGCGATGCGGGCCTTGACCTCGGGATCCATGACGCGGTCGAGGTTCCACTTGACGGCGGCGGCGTCGAGCGCTTCGCCATTGGAAAAGCTCGCCCCTTCCTTAAGGGTGAAGCGCCAGGTGGTGTCATCGACCAGCGTCCAGGCGGTCGCCAGTTCGCCATGGAGCGCCATGTCGGTGCCGCGCAGCAGCAGGGCGGGATAGATGTGGCTGAGCACACTGAGGTCGGAGCCGATCGAGGCCGTCATGTGCGGGTCAAAAGTGTTGACCTGGTTGGACAGGGCGATGGTCAGATCGGCGGCCTGGGCCGCCAGCGGCAGCATGAGGCCGGCGAGCATGGTGGTGCCGACGAGGGTGTGCTTGAGAAGAGTGGTCACGGCGTGGTTTCTCCTTGGGGCTTGGATTGGGCTGGGACTCAGGCCAGCACAAAATGGCGGTCGCCAACGGGGCGCAATTGCGCCTCGGGCGGAGATTTCTGGGTGTCGTAGTCGAACGGGATGGCCCGGCGGTTGCGCTCGATATCGGGGTCGGGCACCGGAATGGCCGAGAGCAGCGCCCGGGTGTAGGCATGCTGGGGATTGCTGAAGATCGCGTCGGTGGGGCCGATCTCGACGATGCGTCCGCGCAGCATGACGGCCACGCGATGGCAGAGATAGCGGATCATCGACAGGTCATGGGCGATGAACAGATAGGTCAGGCCCAATTGCTGCTGCAGATCCTGGAACAGATTGACGATCTGGGCCTGGATCGACACGTCGAGCGCGGTGATCGGCTCGTCGCACACGATGAAGCGCGGATTGAGCGCAATGGCGCGGGCAATATTGACGCGCTGGCGCTGGCCGCCGGAGAATTCGTGCGGGAAGCGCTTGGCAAAGCTGGGATCGAGCCCGACCAGGGTGAACAGCTCGGCGACCCGGTCGCGGCGCTCGGCCCGGCTGGCGAACAGCTTGTGCACGATCAGCGGCTCTTCGACGAAATCGCCCACGCTCATGCGCGGGTTGAGGGCGGCATAGGGGTCCTGGAAGATGATCTGCATCTCGCGCCGATAGGGCTTGAGGGCGCGCTTGGATAGGCCGGTGAGGCGATCGCCGGCAAACTCGATCTCCCCGGAGGTCGGCTTTTCGAGCTGCAGCAGGACGCGCCCGGTCGTGCTCTTGCCCGAACCGGATTCACCGACGAGGCCCAGCGTTTCACCGGCGGTGATATCAAAGGACACGCCATCGACGGCGTGCACGATGTGGCGCTTATTGCCCAGAAGGGGGGCGTGGTCGCCAAAGGTCTTGCGCAGGTCGCTGACCCGCAGCAGTGGCGTGTCGGTCATTGGGCAGCTCCCTCGGCCTTGAGCAGCGCGGGCAGATCGTACCAGGCGGCCACCTGATGGCCGGGCACGCCGCTATCGACCGGGCGCAGCGCGGGCACCTCGGCGTGGCACAGCGGGGTGGCAAAGGCATTGCGCGGCGCGAACGGGTCGCCCTTGGGCGGGTGGATCATGTTGGGAGGCGCGCCGGGGATCTGGTAGAGGCGTTGGGTGGGGCTGGTGATCTTGCCGGGGAGCGATTGGAGCAGGCCCCAGGTATAGGCGCTGCGCGGATCGTGAAACACCGAGCGGACCGGGCCGCGTTCCATGATGCGCCCGCCATACATGACCTGCACGGTATCGGCGAGACCCGCGACCACGCCCATGTCATGGGTGATCCAGATGACGGTGGTGCCGATCTTGCGCTTGAGGTCGCGCACGAGCTCGAGGATCTGGGCCTGCACCGTCACGTCGAGCGCGGTGGTGGCCTCGTCGGCGATCAGCAGCTTGGGCTCGCAGGCAATGCCGATGGCAATCATGACGCGCTGGCGCATGCCGCCGGAAAATTCATGCGGGAATTGCTCAAGGCGCTGCACCGGATCGACAATACCCACGAGATCGAGCAGCTCGATGGCGCGCTTGCGGGCGGCGCTGTCGGAGAGCTTGAGGTGGCGCTTGAGCGGCTCCATGATCTGGCGGCCCACCTTGAGCACCGGATTGAGCGAGGTCATCGGGTCCTGGAAGACGAAGCCGATTTCCTTGCCGCGCAGATCGCGCAGCTCGCGTTCGGGCAGCCCGATCAAATTGCGGCCGTTGAACAGCACTTCGCCGGAAACGATGCGGCCCGGCGGGGTGGGGATGAGCCCGACCATGGCCAGGGCATGCACCGACTTGCCCGAGCCCGATTCACCGACAATGCCCAGCGTCTCCCCGGCTTCGAGCGCGTACGACACGTCGTTGACGGCGTGCAGCACGCCCGCCGCGGTGGCGAACTCGACCGTCAGATGCTTGATCTCGAGCAGGGGAGCCATGGGCATCAGACCTCGATATAGCCGCCCAGCGAGCGCGTCAGGAATTCGCTGCCGGTGTCGGTGATCAGGATGGTGTCGGAAATCTGGGTGGAGCAGCTGCCCGGCACGCGCAGATTGGGTTCGAGGGTGAACAGCATGCCCGGTTCGAGCACCAGTTCGGAATGCACATCGAGCGAGGAATGCTCGTGGGCGCCCAGGCCGATGCCATGGCCGATGCGGCCGGGGATATTGTTGGGGTAGCCCGCCAGTTCCAGCTCGCGCTTGGTGGTGAGGAACAGATCGGCGTAGCGGGTGCCGGGCTTGAGCATCGGGGTCAGCTTGGCGCGGATATCGAGGATGGTGTCGATGGCGCGGCGCTGGGCATCCGAGACCGGGCCGACAGCCACGGTGCGCTCGTTTTCGGCGTGAATGCCGTTGGCGATGGCCCAGATGAAAATGCTGACGGCCTCGCCGCGTTTGGGCTTGCGCTGGGTGGGGTTGTCGCAATTGAAGAACATGCGGTCGCCCGCCAGCGCCCAGGTCCACAGCCCGTTCTGGGCGCCGCCTTCGAGCGAGCCGAAGTCGCACACTTCGACGTCGGGATAGGTGTCGGCCCAATAGCGGTTCATGGCGGCCATGGCGGTGATGGCAATATCGCGCTCGCTGCTGGCTTCCGAGACAGTGGCGATGGCGGCATTCATGCCGTGATCGGCGATGGCGGCGGCGATGCGGGCATTGGCGATCTCGTCGGGATCCTTGATCAGGCGGATCTTGTCGAGGCCGTGGCTCATGTCCTTGAAGCTGGCGGCGGGGAGCTTGGACTTGATCTGGGCAAAGCGCTCCAGCGTCATGAAGCCTTCCTCGATGCCCAGCGTGGACTGGGTGACGCCGAGCTCGCCGAGGATTTCGGCCAGTGCATCGAGCCAGTTCAGGCCCATCGTCACCTTGGTTGACCACGCGCCATAAAGGCGAATGTCGGAGACGAAGGCGCTGGCGCGGCCATGATCGTCGCGCAGGGCGTGGACCAGCATCAGCGGCTCGCCCTCGGCGGGCACGATGGCGATCACCGGGTGGGAATAGATGATCGGGTTGAAGCCGGTGAGGTAGAAGCTGTTCTCAGGCTTGAAAATGATCGAGGCGGCAATGCCACGGCTCGCCATTTCGGCCTGGAGACGCCGGACGCGGCTGGGCAGGGGGCGGGGAGCGGTCATCGTGAAGTCCTCAGTTTGGGGTCGAAATAGTCCCGCAGCCAGTCGCCGAGCAGGTTCACGGAGAGGACGGTGAAGAGGATGGTGAGGCCGGGGAAGGTGACGATCCACCAGGCGGTCGAGATATAGACGCGGCCATCGGCCAGCATGCGGCCCCAGCTCGGATTGGGCGGCTGGATGCCAAGGCCCAGGAAGGACAGGGCGGCATCCATGATGATGATGCGCGCGAGCTCAAGGGTTGCGACCACGAGGGCCGGTGTGAGCACGTTGGGCAGGATGTGGCGCAGCATGATGCGCAGGGTCGAGGCGCCGATGGCGTGGGCCGATTGCACGAACTCGCGCTCGCGCAGGGCCAGTACCTGGCCGCGAATGATGCGGGCGTAGCGGATCCAGCTGGTGAGGGCCAGAACGATCACCAGATTGGAAAAGGAGGGGCCAAGGGCTGCAACGACCAGCAGCGCCAGCAGCATCAGCGGCAGGGCCAGCTGGATATCGACCAGCCGCATCAGCAGGCGATCGACGAGGCCACCGTAATAGCCGGCCACGATGCCGAGCAGCGTGCCGACAATGCCGCCGAGGATGACGGCCGTGGCGGCGATCATCAGGGTGAGGCGGCTGCCATGGACGATGCGCGAGAGAATGTCGCGGCCCACTTCGTCGGTGCCCAGCGGATGGGCGCCGGGGCTGAACAGGCTTGTCCAGGTGGGCGGGGACAGCCGCGCCATCAGATCGCCGCGCACCGGATTCGGCAGGCCCAGGGACGGCGCGAAAATGGCGACCAGCACGAAAAAGGCGAGCAGGGCGAAGCCGACGAGGCCCGAACCGCTTTTGGCCAGTGACACGAGGAAGGATTTCATGGCGGTCACCGCTGTCCACGAATACGCGGATCGAGCAGGCCGTAGAGCAGGTCGATCGCGAGATTGATGAAAACAAAGATGGTGGCAACGAGCGCCACGCCGGCCTGGATCACCGGGAAATCCTGGTTCTGGATGGCCTGCACGATGAGCCGGCCAATGCCGGGCCAGCCGAACACGGTTTCGGTGACGACCGAGCCGCCGAGCAGTTCGCCGGCGATGATGCCGACCATGGTGACCACCGGGATCAGCGCATTGCGCGCGACGTGCCAGGTGAAGATGGTGTGGGGCAGCAAGCCCTTGGCGCGGGCGGTGCGGACATAGTCCTCGCCCAGAATGTCGAGCAGGGACGAGCGCAGGAGGCGGGCGATCGAGGCGCTGACAAACACCGCCAGCGTTACCGCGGGCAGCACCAGATGGGCGAGCGTGCCCGAACCCGACGAGGGCAGCCAGCCGAGCTGGACCGAGAACAGCAGGATCATCATGAGGCCGAGCCAGAACACCGGCGTCGCCTGCCCGAGCAGGGCCGCGAGCATGACGATGAATTCGGCGAGCTTACCGCGGTTGAGGGCGGCGATGGTGCCGGCGACGGCCCCGATCAGCACGCCCAGCACCAGCGCCGAGGCCGACAGCGAAATGGTGGCGGGCATGCGCTCGAGCACCACATCCATGGCCGGGCGCATGTGCTGGAACGACACGCCGAAATCGCCGCGCAGCATGGCGCCGAGGCTGGTGAAATATTGCATCAGGATCGGCTGGTCGAGGCCCAGCGAGGCGCGCAGCGCGTCGAGCTCGGCATCGGTTGCCCCCAGCGGCAGCAGCAGGGCCGCCGGATCACCCAGCACGCGCGAGACGAAGAACACGATCGTCACCACGCCCCAGATGGCGATGGCGGCTTCGAGCAGCTTGCCGGAGGCGAAGCGGATCATCCACGCCTCCGCTCGATAAAGTCGCGGATGGCGGGCAGCACGATTTCGGGTTTTTCGATGTGGACGGGATGGTTGGCGCCGGGCACTTCGAGATATTCGGCCCCTTCCACCGTATCGGCGATGATGCGCGACTGGGAGGGCGGGCAGATCCAGTCCTCGCCGCCGCACACGACGAAGGTGGGCACCTTGATGCCGGGCAGCTGGTCGAGCAGATCGTAGCTCTTGTCCTTGAACAAGGTGTTGTGGGTCTCGGCATGCAGCTGCATGGTGCGCGTCTTTTCGAGCGCCGCGTCGGCATCGAATTCTTCGAAATAGAGCGGCTGCAGCGCCAGCCAGATCAGGCGCAGCTCGACGTCGTCGACCACCTTGTCGGAGAACAGCTTGTCGACCATGCCGAGCGAGGCAGAGGTTGCCTTGTGGATGCGGGCCTTGAAGTTCTCGATGGCCTCGGCTTCGTGGTGATGGCTGGCGGCGGTGCCGCGCAGGATCAGATGGCTGAGCTTGTCGCCATATTTGATCGCATAGGTCAGCGCGATCATGCCGCCGAAGGAGCCGCCGATCAGGATCAGCTTTTTGTCGCCGAGGAAATGCTGGCGGAAGGCTTCAAGATCGTCGGCGAACTGGCCGAAAGTGTAGGGCGGGGTGAGCGAGGAGGCACCGCACCCGCGCTGGTCATAGGCGATGACGCGAAACTTGTCGGTGAGGGGGGCAAAGGCCCGAAAATCGCCGCGATGGTCACCAATGCCGCGGCCGCCATGGAGCACGATGATGGTTTCGTCATTGGTCTCGCCGGCGATGTCGTAGACGAATTCAGCGCCATTCAGCTGGATGGTTTTCATGCGCTCTGCTCCGTGGTGCTGGCTTCGTGATCGGTCCACTCGTCGCCCTGCAGTTCGGGCGTGTCGTAGGCGACGAGGTTGGCGTAGTGGATCGCGCGGTCCTCGACGAACAGGCTGCCGGCAATGGCCTTGGCGAGGCGCTGGGCGCCATCGCTGACCGCTGGAATGTCGCCCGAAACCTTGCCGTGGCTGAGGGTTGCCGGGTAGTTGAAGGAATGGATCTGGCGCAGCGCCGGGGTCTGGCCTTCGGATTTTTCCTGGAACTCGAAGCCGGGGCCCAGATAAGGCGAGGCCGACAGCTCGGCGTTTTCCTGGCCCGGGGGCACGGGGAACCGGTCGCGCCAATAGGAGATGTTATCGGCAAAGGCTGCGAGTTCGGGGCGCGCCTGCGTGCTGACGTGAAAACCGGTGCCGAAGATGACGAAATCGAGCGGGTATTCGCCGCGCGGGGTTGAGAGCACGACATGATCGCCGGCGACGCGCAGGCCGGTGACCGGGCTGCCCAGATGGAAGCGGGCATTGCAATGGCGCGAGACGCGCAGGGTGGAATCGCGCGGCGGCGGGGTTTGCGCGCCCAGCGTGTGGTGCAGGAACTGCCATTTCCACGCATCGGGCAGGCCGGCAAAGCCATTGACCACGCCCTGGCTGGAAATGCCGGTGAACTTGTTGACGCGCGGCAGATCGGGGCGGCGCACGAACAGGTCGACGCTGGCGGCGCCGGTTTCCAATGCGGTTGCCGCATTATCCATGGCCGAGGCGCCGGCCCCAATCACTGCCACGCGCTTGCCGCGCAGGTTGTCGAAATCGATGTCATCGGCCGAATGCGCCCAATACTGGCGATCGACGCGGTTGGCAAAGTCGGGAATGAACGGCGCGCCGAGGCCAGCCCGGCCGGTGGCCAGCACGACGCGGCGGGCATAGATGGTTTCGAGCGCACCGCCGTCGAGGCGCTCGATCTCGACCGCCAGCAGATCGTCGGGGAGGGGGGTAATGGCGGTGACGCGGGTGCGGTTTTCGATGGGCAGGGCCAGCACCTGGCGGTACCACACCAGATAGTCCATCCACATGGCGCGGGGGATCTTGTCGAGCTGCGCCCAGCCGCCGGGGCCGAACTGGGCCTCGTACCAGGCGCGAAAGGTCAGCGCCGGCTGGCCCAGCGCCGGGCCGGTCAGATGCTTGGGCGAGCGCAGCGTGCGCATGCGGGCAAAGGTGACCCATGGGCCTTCGCGGCCAGCGGGGGACTGGTCATAGGCGATGATATTGTCGATGCCCAACAGCTTGAGGCTGCCCAGCGCCACCAGAGCGCACATGCCCCCGCCCACCACCACCACATCGCGGACGCGCTGGCCGGCATGCTCGCGCGGCGGCACCCAGCTTTTGGCGGGCAGTTCGAGAACGCTGAGATCGGCCTGAAGCCTTGCTTGCAGAGCTTCCAGGCCAATGGCCAGAGGTTGGGTCGTCATTCAATGTCCGTGTCGGTAGTCGGGGCGCCATAGAGCGCGTGATTGAGGCGCTCGGTGTCGCCCGCGTCGATGATGTCCAGTTCCGGCAGCAGGGCGCGTGCCGTGGTGTCGAGATGCTCGATCAATTGCTGGGTGGTGGCGGAAATGGGGGCGTTGAGCGCAGTCACCACGCCCCAGATGAAGGGGATATTGGCGCCGAGCGGGCGGATGACGACGCCATCCATGGGCACGCCGAACGCCGTCACCGGCTCGACAATGCCGATGCCGGCGCCGTGGCGGGCCAGTTGCAGGGCATTGAGGGTGGAATTGGTGTCGATCACCATGGCCGGCTTCACGCCGGCTTGGGCCAGCACGAGATCAACGCGGTGGCGCAGGCGGAACGGGTTGGCCATGCCGATGATCGTGCTGTCGGCCAGGTCGGCAATCTCGATCTGGTCCTTTTGGGCCAGCGGATGGTGCTGGGGCAGGGCGACGACGCAGGGGGCCTGGTAGAGCCGGTGCAGCTCGATGCCGGGGTGATCGAGCGGCAGGCTGGAGAGCCCGATATCGGCATTGCGCGCCAGAACCGACTGCACGATCTGCTCGGCGGGGGCAGCGCGCAGATGAATGTTGCGCGGCAGCAGATTGGGGGCGATCCGCGCCAGGGCGGCGGGCAGCAAGCCGGCGGCGAGTGCGGGAATGGCGGCGATTTCGATGGCCAGCGGGGCGCCTTCGGCTATGGCGCTGGCGCGCTCGGCCAATTGGTGCAGGCCGGTGATCATGCGCTCGACTTCGGCGTGGAAGCGCAGCCCCCGCTCGGTGGGGCTGATCCTCGGGCCATTGCGGCGCAGCAGCTCGAACCCGATTTCGGCCTCGAGTTCCTGCATGTGGCGGGTGACCACCGGCTGCGAGCGCCCAAGCACGCGCGCCGCGCCGGTTATGCTGCCGGTCGAGATGACCGCCAGAAAGGATTCAAGGGGTTTGAGTTCCATGGTCTATCATCCGCTTTCAGGATGATAGAAAGCACATAATTCTCAAAACGAATACCGCGACGGCGAAAATTGCGGCAAAAAAGTGCATTTTGCGCAATTCCGGTCAAAAAAGAGAATCGTGTTCTAACAAGGTTGGTTATTCGGGAATGACGTCGCTCCGGGGGTGGCCTGCGGAAGGATGCGGGCGGGCGCGGCAAAATAAATTCCTCCGATGATCGGGGCGGCAGCACAAGCAAAGATGTGCCGCTGCGGCGCGCCGGTAATTGGCGAGTGTTTGAAACTCAATCTCAATATCTGGGGGCTATCACCGGCTGCGCAGGCAAAGATGTAGCGGTGGTGGACGGTGGGCCTGGACAGTACAACGTTGTTTTTTGCGATTGTTGTCATCCTGGCCGTGTCGACGGTGGCTTATGCCTGGGTGTAGCTGCGCGGCCGGGATGAGCGCTACTGGCTTTACTGGATCAGCTCCAATCTGACGCTGACGGCGGCGCTGGCGGTTTATGCCGCCCTGCCGCGGCTGTCGGCGCAAATGTCGATCTGGCCCGATGCCCTGATGCTGCTGGGGCTGGCGCAACGCCTGATGGCAGCGCGGGCCTTTGGCGGGCGCCCGGCACAGACCGTGGCGGCCTGTGCACCGGCGGTGCTGTATCTGGCGTTTGGCCTGGTGGTGGACGTGCCGGGCCTCAATTTCGTGGTCGTGAACGCCCTGCTGGCGCTGCTGGCGGGCGCTGTTGCCACCGAGTTCTGGCGCGACCGCGCCGACAATTTGCCGTCGCGCCACGGGCTGGTGGCGATCTATCTGCTGCTGGTGGTTTCGTTTGCGGTGCGCGCCGCCCATGGGCTGCCGCTGCGCCCCGGTGTGCTGGGCGACATGCCCGAACCCGTGATGCTCGAGATCAACCTGCTGATGTCAATGATCCACGCGGCGGTGGGGGCGGCGCTGGTGCTCTCGATTGCCTTCGAGCGGCGCGCCGCCAGCCTGATGCATGCCGCCCTGCTCGACCCGCTGACGGGCCTGCCGAACCGCCGCGCCTTTGAAACGGCCCTGCGGCGCCGGGTGGCGGAAGGTCCGCAGGAGCGCTTTGCGCTGGCGCTGCTTGATGTCGATTTTTTCAAGCGCGTCAATGACCGCTACGGCCATGCCGCCGGCGATCTGGTGTTGTGCCGCTTTGCCAATGCGTGCTCGTCGGTCTTGCAGCCGGGCGACCAGATCTACCGGATCGGGGGCGAGGAATTTGCGCTGATCGTGCAGGCCGCGGCGGCGCCCGAGGCCCACGCAATCGTCGAGCGGGTGCGCCATGCCGCGAGCAATTGTGCGACGCGCGTCGAGGGCGACGACATCACCATTACCGCCAGTGCCGGCCTCTGCCATTCGAGCAGCGTCGCGCGCGATTTCGACGCCCTGCTGGAGGCGGCCGATGCGCAGCTCTATCACGCCAAGCACCATGGCCGGAACCAGACCGCCTCGGCGGCGGGTGAGCCCGGGCGGGCCGGCGGCGGACCATTGATCTCCACCCCGGCGATGGCGCTGGGCCAGCGGTGAGCGCAGCCCGGTCTATTCCATGTCGGGCACTTCGCCGTGCTGGAACAGCACGACCGGATCGCCAAATTCGCCATTGACCAGATCGGCGGTGCGCGACCAGGCGATGACCCCGGCATAGGTCTCCGAAGCGGCGAGGCGCCGCCCGTCCATCTTCGCCTTGTCTTCCGATTGCAGCTCGAGGGGCTCGAACGCCGGACGCAGCTCGCCCTCCTCGTCGCGCACGAAGGCCAGCAGCACGATAAGCTTGCTCGGTTTGGCGGGTGGTGCTTCGCGATTCATGAGTTTTTGCCTTGGTTGTTCGGTGCCGAGCTGTACCCGAGTATGAGCGAGTATGGAAACAGCGATTGCCCCTGGGGGGACGAAACGGCCAGGAACAGCCAGCCGCGCCATCGGTCGGTGCGCAGGGTGCCGATCCGAGCGGGGCGGCGAGGCGAGGGTAGGGGCCGGATGCGCGGGGGCGTGGTCGACTTCAGGCGTAAAGCGGCGGATTATCCTCGTCGGGATTGGGAATTGGCTCGTTGAGCGGCGGGGTTTCCGGCTCCATCGGCGGGATATCGGGCCCCGGCGGGTGGGGAATTGGTGGTGGCGGCATGGGAAATGGCTCGGGCCGCGGGCGCGGATTGGGTCCCGGCGGGGCGGGCGGATCGGTTTCTGGCGGTCCGGTCAAAACCATTGCTATTCTCCGCGACTAAGTGTTGCGCGCCTCACCCGGCTGGCTGCTTCGAGGTGTAAACCGCGTCAATGACAGCAAGAACCACGTTGACGCCCACAGTGGCGATCATCAGCGCCCGCAAATTCATGTTCCGCGAATTGTCCTGGCGGACGTCATTGCTCGTCCCGTGGAGATCATAGGTCTTCATGCTGCTCTCCGGCGCTGCCGTGTCAGATTAACGTGTGCAGCGGAGGGGAGTTCCGGGCGGGGTGGGGAAGGGCAACTTCCGGCAGTCTTCATCGGCAACACTACGGAAAGGGAGCGATGGGGTTTTTTTGACGGCCCGAGCGTCCACGAAGGGCCGTTTGCCGATTAGCGGGCGCCCGCCCCGAACAGCACCGTACGAACCGTCTTGAACAGGATTTGAAGGTCCAGTGCTGGGCTAAAAAGCTAAACTCTGCCGCCCCAGTTGCGCACAAGCGTTCGGCGATGGCCCCGCAGGCGCGGTGCGACAGGCGCTCTGGCGGCGCCAGATAGTGGCTGCAATTCCGGTTTCGCTGGAAACCATTAAGTGTCTGCTCGGCTTTGCACCGTGCATTGCAATCTCACCCCTGGGATGAGTCCCCCCTTGTCCGCGCGCCATGCCGACCCCAAACATCCTGAGCACGACAGTGTCCTGGCCAGGTATGGCCGCCTCTTCGAGGCTGATGATATCGGGCTTGCCACCATCGACGACCGCCTCGGCAAACTGGGCAGGCGCCGGCCCCAAGGCAAGACCGCGTTTGAAAAAAGCCGCACGCCGCGGTGCTCGCCGGATGCTTAGGTTTATTACGCGGCGCTGGGGTGAATAAGTCATTGGCTTGTCCCACTGTTAAGATGACATCGCATTGAACATTACTGTCCTCAAAATCTTCTTCATGCTGTGACCCGAGTAGAGGCTTGGAAGTGGAACATCCGAGTGCAGGCAAGCGACTATGGAGCGCTGCGCCTCGTCGTTGAGCCGGGATGAAAGCGGGAGCGACAGAAGCTGTACCAGGAGGCTTCGGTTATTGAACAACGAAACGGTCTGGTGGGAAAGTTCGTAGTCCTGGAGCTGCAATCCTTGCCACGCCGAAAGACTATGCTCCCAATACAATATGTCCAGCGGGTCAAAGCCTTTGTGCCGAGACAGGTCGGAAAGACTTGAAAATGCCTCGCGGGCAATATTTCGCTCAGGCTTCGGCAGCCAGTTTTTGTAGAGGGCTGCCATTCCCTTTTTTTCCAGTCGAGCTGGAGGGAAGATCATCCTGCGGCGATAGAATGCGCGACCAATTTCCGACACGGAAGACTTGATCTCCAGTACCCCCTTGGGCAGAGCCTGGCTGCATGAGTAAATGGTGTTGGCGTCATCGGGGCACCTTATATATGCGGTGGCTGTTTGATGGCGTTGCACGAAATCAGCAGGGGCCTTTGTTACCGGGATGCTCCGATGGCTTACGCCAAACCGTTCACACAGGGCCGCGGCCGCATCTGCATCGCGCTGGCTCTGCCCGGAGGCCACGTAAGTAAAGCAGGAGAAGTCGCGGCCATCCGCCAGCGCCGCCGCGAATGACATTCGACTATCAACGCCTGCCGTAAGCGACAACATTACACGTCCTTGGTCTCGATAGGCTTTGTATGAGCTGGCCAGTGTAGCAGCCACGTCCGCCACCCTTGTTGAGGCGTCGACGGCAGTAAGATTCATATAGTCAATCTTGTTTTTGCTTAGGTTGAGCACCGAGTTGCCCAGAACGAGGCGGACCCCGTCGAATGCGGATATGTCCCCGGGAAGAGGCCAAATTCCCTTGCGGTAATGCTTGTTTGACACAAACGACAATATCTTCTGAGAAGCCGCAATTCCCAGCTGGTCACCAAGCAAGTGTGCATGCGAGCCGGCTATGTCTTTTGCGTAAAAGATTGGGCGGGACCCCGTTGCATCGGGAACGACGAACGTCTGCCCGTCGAGCTCTGCCACCAAAACAAACCGGCCCGGTACCTTTGCCAGTTTATTCCATAGTGTTTCCATGTCGCCAGGTTCACTGGAGAGCCAGTTCGCTGCTTCCTGTGAAGAGGCGATGCCCAGCTCAGGCACGACCGCGATTCCAAGAATAGCTAAAGCCTGACCACGCCCTGACGCTCGAGATACCGATAGTTCACCGCTGACATAGAAATTGGTGGACCAGCCGCTTACCTGCAGCATCCCTGCGCCTTTAACGGCTCTAGACCCCAAAACAAAAGAATGCGGGTACTTTCCCATAGTTGCTTCCAGGTTTTAGGAAGAAACTATATTAAAATGCGCAATATGCCAATATTTCGCGCAATGTCCGTATTATAGGTGATGCGGCTATCAGTTATAACGAAATGCCGGGGCTGATTGGGCTCAGATTGAATCTGCAGGGTGGGAAGGTGCGCCAATATATCCATCTTGACGTGAATGCCTGCCACATCAACCGAGTGCTCTTTGACTACACAGCTCCCCGTGAGCTCTGGGTCCGCCACGCTTTATGTGATAGACTTCTAACTAGTATGGCCAACCATTTGCGCGCCGCTGCCTCAAACAATAGCTGCGGATATCGCGACGGACCGAGTTGGGTTGTTAGTTAACGGAAGTGGTGGCGCACCCGACACGATACGTACGTGTGGCCTCTGCCTTCGGAGTTCGAAAAAGGCCTTTTCTAGTACAAGGTTAAGGCGGTAAGCTGCTGATATATAACGTATGTTCTAGTATTACACAAGACGGTTTTGCTCTTCTTGGTACAGTGTTTTGTCCCAAAACTGTCCCAAACGTGACCTCTGCCTTCCCGTTCCGCTTGTCGATCCGCACAGGATCCGACGTTGATTTGTATTTGTCCTGCGGATCAACAATGAAATCCGAGCTCTTGCCCGAAGTGGAGGCAGTGTTTCCAAAGAGCGAATGGGTCTACTGCCCGTCGTCCACATCCTCACCATTGCTTTCTGCTGGTACGACTAGCCAGGGTAACTACTGACGAACCGACCGGAACCAAACTTGTCCCTGACCCGGATATCCGTGCTCGCCCCTGCGGCGGCCTGATCGAAGAGCCTCGCGAGCTCGGTCTCGATCAGGTCTGCATTACCCACACATTCTTGGGACAACGGATGCCGTCGTTCTGGCGGCGCCAGCAATTGTTGGGTTAGTTGGGCGCGAAGTTGACCTGCTCTATGCATTATTAAATTTGCTTGCGGGTACCATCGTCGTAGCGTTCCAGATCAACATATGAAGTGCTCAGCTCATCGAAGCTCAACGGCGTTATCGCACGACCGCCCAAAGCTCCGGCGGCCTATGTGGTGGTATGGCCCGCCACAGGCCAAGCCAATTCAATCCGGTCGCGGCACCTGCCGTATCGCCGTGATGAACAAGTGCCGGCTCTGCCAGCTGCCGGTCCCGGACTTCAACCAGGCAATTTTAACCGCAATGCGGGCTGCCGACATTCTGGAACCAGGAGCATCCTGTTGGCCGAAATAACGTCTCTCTTTTAAAGTGAATAGTCTGCGGAAACAATTGTTGCTTTGTTATTCTTGAATTTGCCCACTGACTGATGTCCTTCTGTCCCGGCCATATATCCCTATATCTTCGCCGCCGTGCAAAACGATCACATGATCGTCGGCAATTCGGTTAAATGTAGTGCAAATAATCATCTACGTTGAGGTGCGAATTAATAGTGATATTGTTATCAGACAGCGACCGCTCAAGACCATCGCTAATTAGAAGATCTTCGACGTTGAGGTGATGCTGGATGGTGTAGCACATCACCGTGCAGTGTTTGACTTGGTGGCTAACGGCCTCTCCTCCCATCCAGCTTTGACATTTCTTGATCGGCCAAACCCGACATCTGCTCGCCCATCACCTTGAGAAAGACGAGTGCCCTTTCTCGGTATTCGGTATGTCTTTCGGCAGTCATTTCCCAAGACTGCTCTAGGCTGATAGATCCCGCTGCGAGCTTCATCCCGTCGCTCGCGAAAAGCGCCAAGGCCACCTGGTCGATCAAACTTCTAGTCATCGCTGAACCCCTATCGTGCAAACATCGCCCCATGACGCATTGAAACACGACAAAGCTGAGACGCATGGTTGGTGGAGAGTATTGTTGGTGGAGGCAGGGCCGGCGGAGGTTGTTACCTCAACGCTCGGCCCTTCGGCGCGCTTCCTGCCCCAAGGCGCTGCCACTCTAGTTGTATGGAGGCAGACTGCCACTCGACGTTTGGTCGCAAGCAAAGGGCGCCGCTACGGCTCTGCAGCCATGCTCAGCGACACGCTGGCGGCGTCGGCCAGCTGCTGCTGGGTCCAGTCCAACCAGCCGCGGGCGGCTCTGCTTTGCTCGGGAGTGATCTGTGACATTCAACTATATTAACCAACGTCAACGAATAAAACTGGCGCTAAGCAAATCGACGCTTATCTCTGACACCAACGATAATCGTTGGATAGGGAATGGGCCAGCACTTCCTCCTCTCCGCTGCAGCGCGGACGCTATCCGTGGCGAAGGTCGCCAGGATGGGCGATGAGGAGGCGTGGAACCTGTTCCGGGCGATCCGCTGGTCGGAGACGGACGGAGAACCCTACTGCCCCGGTTGCGGATCGTTGGCCACCTACCGCCACAAGTCCCGCAAGATCTTCAGCTGCCAGGCATGCGGCAGGCAGTTCAGTGTAACCAGCGGCACGAGCTTTGCCAGCCGGAAGATGGCGATCCGCGACCTGCTTCTGGCGATCGCCATCTTCGTCAACGGCGTGAAGGGTCATAGCGCCTTGCAGCTGTCTCGCGACCTCGACTGCCAATACAAGACCGCCTTCGTGCTGGCCCACAAGCTCAGGGAAGCACTCGGCGCCGAAACGAAAGAGCGTCAGGCCAGCGGAACCGTGGAGATCGACGGTGCCTATTTCGGCGGCTACGTGAAGCCGTCCAACTACGTCGAGAACCGGCGGGATCGCCGTCTTGCCCGTAACCAGACGGGTAAGCGCCAGGTGGTGGCCGTCATGCGGGAACGTGGAGGACGGACGCTTCCTTTCGTGGTGCCGAAGGAATCCCTCTCGGTCCCGATCATGGAAAAGCGGATCAGGCTGGACAGCATCATCCATGCCGACGAGGCCTATGGCTGGGATCCGCTGCACCTGTTCTACGAGGTCAAGCGAATCAACCATCAGGAGGCCTATTCGCACGATGGAGCTTCGACCAACCAGGCGGAGAGCTTCTTCTCTCGCATCCGGCGAGCCGAGATCGGCATTCATCATCACATTGCCGGCCCATACCTGGAGTCTTATGCCCTGGAGATGGCATGGCGCGAGGATACCCGTCAGATCAACAATGGCGAGCAGTTCCTGCTGGTGATCCTGGCCAGCCTCTCCCACCCTGTTTCCCGGACCTGGAAGGGCTACTGGGAGCGGCGGAAAGATCCGCCGCCGGGTCAGGAAGCGCCAGCCTAGCTTCGATCTCCTCCCGAGGAGTGCAGTAGGACGTCACGCGATGGCCTTCCATAACTCGCTATTTTCATCCGCTCCGGCTATAATCGAATTGCCGGCCAACTTGGTGACGAAGATGACCCCAGAGATACGAACAGCGTTGAGTTCATTCGCCGAGATGGTGAAGCACGCTTATGGCGATGAATTCGTCGGGCTGGTGCTGTTCGGCAGCCAAGCGCGCGGCGACGCCACTGACGATAGCGACATCGATGCCGGCGTGGTGCTGAAGCGCGTCGACGATCGACGGGCGGTGAGGGATCGGCTCGCGGAACTGGCCTACGACGTGCTTCTCGAAACCGGCGAAGATATCCAGGCCATCGCCATCTCCCAGGCTCAATGGGAGTTCCCAGAGACGTTCAGCAATCCGTCTTTGATCCAGTCGATGAAGCAGGATGGCTTCGCCATTGGTGGCCCATGATCCGGGATGATCTGGCGAAAGCGGCTCGAGCGCTGGACGTTGCCAGCCTGGTTCTGGAAAGCGGTGCCGCCGACGACGCTGTCAACAGAGCCTATTACTCGGCGTTCCATGTAGCTCGAGCGTTAGTGGAACTGGTCGAGCCGAACTCTGGCGGGAAAACTCATAAGCCCGTCCTGAATGCATTCAGCAATCACTACGTCCGCACTGGGAAGCTCCCGAAGGAGTACGGCGCGAAGATCAACAAGGCCATGAGCGCAAGGCATGTGGCGGATTACCAAGGCGATAGCATCACGGAGGAGGAAGCGGCCACCCACATAGCCTTCGCGCAAGAACTTCTTGATCGAGCACTCGAGCACCCTGAACGCCGCCTCATCTCTTTGGCAGACGCAATGCGCGAGGAGGCGGCGAAGATGGCTCTTGCCTCGGCTTTCTGCGAGCTGGCGGAGAGGCGTGGGGAGGTGCTACCGCGTGGTTTCGCCGAGGATCTGGCGCTTTATGGCGATACCGAAAAGTTGACGGAGCTCATCGCCGCAGTTGACACGATGAACGACCTGCAATCGTACGTTCTCGCGACTATCCCAGTTCCTTCTGCCGGGTAACGACGGCAAGCTTCCATACGACCACGTTCGACACCTTGCCGATCCGCTGGATCCGACCGCCTCGCTTCTCCTGCAGTCGCAGAGCCTGGACGACGCGGAATGCGACTGACGTTTTCAGATGTCGATCGGGATCCGGAAACTGCTTCTTCTCGATGATCCAGTCGGACAGCTGCCGTGTGTCCAGAGGGCCGGCCTGCAGCGCCTCTGTGCAATAACTCACGATCTCCCGGCGCTTGAAGAGTTGCGCCATGTTGTAATGCGTCGGGAATTCTTCCCCGACGCGTGGGGGCCGGAACATGTGCATTGTCGCCAGGACGTGCGGCAGTGCGGCCTTCGTCTGCTCTAACTCGCGTTCAAGACGTACGATCTGGCTCCTCAGATCGTCAGCCTTCGTATTCAGCGTATTGATGACCTGTAGTTCGGGCATTGGGGGACTCCTGGCCGTGACGCCAGAATACTGCCATGCTCGAGTGGACACCTGAATATCAGGCTACATGCGTTTCCTACATAATGCCGCCCATGCCTATTCCTCTGTAGGCATACCGTTGATCAGGAACCAGAACATTTTGTTCCGTTCACTGGACCTGAACGATCTCCTCCGAGTGACCCCGGAATACGATCAGGCAGTATGCGTCGAAGCGGCTCGAATGCGGACTGCCCGCCGTGGTGTCGCCAGAGCTTGATGGGTGTCAGACGCTCACGATACTGATATCGCGTCGCCAGCCAGACTTGGTGCTGCCCATCTGCCCATGCGGCGGGATCAACTCCGAGCGTGGCCGACGCGAAGTGCTGCGGCAAGCCCGAGGCGTGCCGCAGAATTTTAACGCTGGTTCGTTGCGAGACCTACTCGTCCTGTGCCGCCTATGGCGGAACAGAATAAGATGGTTGATACAATTCAGGGTCTTGATGCTATCGTTCCCTCGAACAGTCTTTCGTCGTTGTTCGAGATGCGATCCGTAGTGTCCTCCTCTTCGGCCGCGTCAGGGGCCCCCATGAGCGAATACCATCTTGCAAAAAAGCCCGCGCTCGATGCACTCACGGCGATGGGGCTACGCCTCGCATTATCACGACGCGGCGATGCTGATGCGGCATGAGGCGAACCGTGTCCTGCTGAAGCCACTGTCTTCTGTATGCCTGCGCGCATCCACGCTTCTACAAACATCAATAAAACGCCCTTATTGACAGACTTTCACCTTAATTGCAGAATGCGGCAACTAATGGAGGAAATCCCTTGTCTAAAATCAAGATCGTTTCCATCGCCATATTGATGTCCGCAACGCCCACTATTGCAGCCGACATGTACATCCCCACGCGGCCGTTGCCGATTATTTCCGAAGCAGGGTTCAACTGGACCGGCGCCTACATTGGTGCTGCCATCGGCGGGCAAGGTGTGCGCGTTCACACTCCAGCTGAAGTAACCATTGAAGGCACTGCTGTAGTAGGCGGTGTTTTTGCCGGCTATAACTGGCAGAATGATAATTTTGTCTATGGCGCTGAAATTGATGCCGAATATTCCGGATTCGACCAAAATAGAGAGTGCGGCAATCCGCTTTGGACCTGTAATGCCCACCTCAAAGGACAGGGTTCGCTCAGGGCAAGGTTAGGCTACGCAGTTGACTCCCTGCTATTCTATGGAACGGCAGGTGTCGCTGTTGGCGATGTCGGTGGCTCCACAACTGATCCGGGTGGTGTCGTCTTTGCGGACTCACATGTCCGTTTTGGCTGGACCGTGGGCGCCGGCATTGAGGCCGCCTTTAATAAAAACTGGTTCGGCCGCGTCGAGTACCGCTACACAGACTTTGGCAAGCGGGATATGATGTTCGACATACCATATACTGATGTCGAAGCTCGGAGCCACGCCGTGCGCGTAGGTATTGGCTACAAGTTCTAGGCGGGACGCACGCCAATTTTGAGAGAGCCCCGCTATCGCGGGGTTTTCTTTTATTTAGAGCTCTATGTTGCTGTCCACCGCCTCGGGTCAGGCTGTGTGCTTGCATGTTGTGCATAAAACTCTCAGCAGGCGGGGCGGCCGTGTCAGTGCAAAGACCTTGATTTGTGCACCACGGTTTTCATGGAATGCCGAAAGATCATGCTACCATCGTCGCTATGACAGATTGACTCTACAAGGCGAACAATGGGCACGCCCGATTAAGCGGGATGTGGTGGCACTCTGGATCGCCGCCCGCGATCCTCGCACGCCTGTTGGTTCCATGCACTAGATCAGTGTTTACGGCAGTATCGGCCCGACAAAGATAAAGGCGAGGCATCGCGCGAGCCCGGCATCCGACAGATCGATGACAATATCGATGACCTCGGTAATAAGGTGAAAGAGCCTGACACCGACTCAATGGATCAACCGGTAACCGGCCGGACGAAATGAGGGGGGCTCCTGGCGATGCTCCCAACCTTCAGCAATATGCCACCGAAGCGACAGGTATTGTTTCGTCCTCAGGCCAGGCGCCAGGACGGCCAAGGAAATAGCCTTGTGCCTCGTCACATCCCTCGTTCAACAGAAGCGCGAGTTGGGCACTCGTCTCCACCCCTTCGGCAAGAACCGGAACTTCCAGGCTCCGTCCCAGGGCCAAGATGGCGCGAACAATGGCTTTGGATTGCCGGTTGCTCTCTACATCAACCATGAACGAGCGATCGAGCTTGATCTTGTCGAACGGGAATGAGCGAAGCGTTTCCAGTGATGAATAGCCGGTGCCAAAATCATCTATGGCGATGGTCACGCCCAAGGCTTTTATCTGGCGCAGTATATGCAGAGCGCGCGGTTTGTCGCCGATAATGGCGCTCTCGGTAACCTCTAGTTCGAGGCGGGCCGGGGACAGACCCGTTTCCATCAGGATGGAGGCGACCAGCTGGGCCAGATCGGAATGGGCGAGCTGGATGGTTGAGAGGTTGACGGCAATCTTATGGGGATCGGGCCAGTTCGCAGCGGTGCGGCAGGCTGTACGTAGGACCCACTCGCCGATCGGCAGTATGGCACCGCATTCCTCGGCAACAGGGATGAAGTCAGCGGGCGAAATCGCACCGCGGGTTGGATGGTCCCAGCGCAGCAGGACCTCGTAGCCCATAACCTTGCCAGTCGAGACGGACTTTTGCACCTGATAGTGCAGATGCATCTGGCCGGCATCGATCGCTGTCCAGAGATCGCGCGCGATTGAGCGTCGTTCGCGGGCAATCTCGTCCATGGACGCTTCATAGAAGCACACGCTGTCGACGATGCTCTCCTTGGCGCGATACATGGCCAAATCGGCATTGCTGTTCAGTTTTTCGAGAGTGGATCCATCCTGGGGGTAGATCGCGATGCCGATGCTGACGCCAACGGAGATGCTGTTTTCCCCAATGTGGAGACGGTCACAAATCTGGTGTTCGAGCCGGTTGACGAAGGCATGCAGATCCACATCTTCTTCGAACAGCTTGAAAGCGGCGAACTCATCACCACCGAAGCGAGCGAAAAACTCACCGTCATTATGGTCTGCAGTGGTTCTATCAGACACCATTCGCAAAACGACATCGCCCACCGCATGGCCATGGTGGTCGTTTACTTCCTTGAAGCGATCAAGATCGATCCCCAAAATCGCAAGGCGCTTCTGTCCCGCCTTGGCAGCCTGGATCGCGGCTTCTGCCGCGTCGTTGAAATGGCTCCGGTTGGGAAGGCCAGTCAGACTATCATGCCGCGCCATATGGGTGATCTGGGCCTCGGACTTGCGCCGTTCAGAAATGTCTTCGACCGTCGAAACCCAGCCTTCTGGAAATGCCGGGCGATGAATTATCAGGATCGTCTCCCCGATTGCCATTTCATGTACCAGTTCGCCATTACTTTCACCGGCGATCAGGCGTTTATGAAGGCGATAGACCTCATCAAGCTGTTCATCGGAAGGCATGGTCCCATGCGCTTCCAGAACCACCCTGCAAAGATCCCGCAGCTGCAAGCCTTCAACGGGCTGATCTTCAGGAATGCCAATTATGGCATTGAGGCGCGTATTTGCGAGGATGATACGTTCCTCGGCGTCAAACAAAGCCAGCCCCTGGCTCATGTGCTTCAGGGCAATCTCGAGCCTGGCGCTGATCGCGGAAATGCGCCCGGCGTCAGCACTCCTGCGGACGTCTTCTCGTGCATCGAGATAAAGGCCACCCAAGACCGCCGCGAGGATAAGTACACTAGCCAAGCCGACATTGACCGAAATTTGCCCGGGCGACATCTCCCCGGTTGTCGTCACGGTGAAGCAGTTACTGAAGTCAGCGGCGCCCATTGCAGTAAAGTGCATGGAGCAGATCGCCAGGGTCAGCAACGCAACGGCTACCAGGCGGCGCATTTTGCTTCTGCTCGTAGCGCCGATCATCAGCGCGAGCGCACCAAGGGATGCTCCCAACAGCACTGAAGCCATAACCAGACCATTGTCCCACAGGATTTCGCCGCCCATGACCAGGGCCGCCATCCCGGTATAGTGCATGCCCGTAATGCCGAGCCCGACGATTGCTCCTGCCAAAAGATGATCGGATCTGCCATTGCCGTAAGTCGCGAGGCAAAAGCCCAGCCCACAACCCAGGATCGCGATCGCCAACGAGGCCGCCGTTGCGAGAGGATCGTAGCCTAGCTCGAACCCGGCATTGAAGGCGAGCATGCCAATGAAATGGGTCGACCAGATGCCGAAGCCGACGGCGATAGCCGCAATGCTTAACCAGATCAGCCGCTGCCTGCCCTGAGTGCTACGCGCCCGTGCCAGCAGACCAATGCCCGAAAAAGCGGACAGCGTGCAGACCAAAGCTGCCAACAGCACCAAGCGCAGATCATGGCTGGCCAGGATTGAATGTAGAACCGTCTGCATGCCAGCCTCAAAATGATACAGCGGGATGACCTACCACCGGCTGGTAAATACTTGGTTCTGTTTGGCGGCCGCGGACAATCGAACGAGCCGCGCCGCACAGCAGCTCCAGTCGAGTGACCTGTCAGCGGCCAAACTTCCGACCGCCATGGCGCGTGCCAACCCAGGGCAGCTCGGCGGCGGCCGCCAAGGTCCGCTGATCGAGGATCTGTTTCAGTTCATCGGCAGGCAACTGCTGAAAGCCAGCACCATGGGTCCCGCGAACCCGACCGGCTTGCCTGTGTGGCCTAGCGAGAAGGTAGGGTGGTTCCAACCACACACCGAGCAGCGCAGCCGGCGCGCCAAGTGATGCCGGCCGGAGTAAAAATCGAATGTCCAGCCGAGGTGGACGGCCAGCAGTTCTAGCCGCAGTTGCGCGTCATGCGAGCATACGTAATAGTGGCTGCAGAAGGCCCGGATACTGCGACCGGTATTGCGAAAGTCCTCCAGCGTCCGAACTTCACCGCCAGCCGACACCAGTGGAAGTTCCGGCCCGCGGGCAGGGCGGCCAGAATCCGGCGGTCCAGCAGCTTGCGATACTGGTCCCGCTCGCGGGTTCGGCTGCCATGCGGCCCGCTCTTGCCTTCATCGGCTCGGGCCACCACCGCCTCGCCGATATCGGCGCCGTTGGCGATGGCCATCATCTGCGAGGTCAGGTCGATGAATTCCTTGGCTATGACGTGGGTGACAATGCCCTCCCGCTGCAGCTGACCGCGCACGCCCATGACCCTGGCGCCGAGCACGGTGCGGCGGTTGGCTTCAAAGGTCTTGGGCCAGACGATGATGTTGGTGACCCCTGTCTCGTCCTCGAGCGTGGCAAAGATGACGCCGCTGGCGGTTCCGGGGCGCTGACGGACCAGGACAAGGCCAGCCACCATGACGGTGCGCCCCGGCGGCAGGGTGCGCAGGGCGTCGGCGGCAACGATGCCGCGCTGGGTCAAGGCCTCGCGCAGAAAATTCATCGGGTGCGCCTTGAGCGAGATCGACAGCGTGCGGTAGTCGTGGATGACCTCTTCACCCGGCGGCATGGCCGGCAGGCCACTCTCTTCCTCGACGCCGGACAAGGGCTGGGCGCTGGCCTTGAACCGCCAACCCACATGTACCGCACAGCACCGCTCAAAGGTCTGTGGACGCACCAAAAAGTTAGGGTTCTTCCACGACGGTCGTTTCGCCACCTTGCTCGACGTCGTCAATCTTTACGATGAGCACCGCAACCTGCAACTGAGCGATGCGGACCAGCTCGATTTGGTCGAGTTCCTGAAGGGCCTCTGAGCGGACCCCGCATCGCGACAAAGTCGGAGAGGGTGAACGCTGACTTCTTAAGTGGGCGACACGACCTTGACGCCGTGCGCCCCTCTTGCACGCCGCGAGGTCTGCGCCGGTCCAACCGCGGATGCAAAGCTCTCCCGTGATTGGCGCTACACGGCGGTGTAGCCGCCATCAACAAGGTAGTAACCGCCGGTGACGAAGGAGGCGTCGTCCGACAGCAGGAACCGAACCACCTTGGCGACTTCCTCGGGTTTGCCCAGTCGCCCAAGCGGGTGGCGGGTCACCAGTCGGTGCGGAACTCCTGGGGCAAGTTGGACAGCAGCGGCGTGTCGATATAGGCGGGCCCGACGCAGTTGATGCGCAATCCCTTGGGGCCATATTCGGCGGCGGCGTTCTTGGTGAGGCCGACAACGCCATGCTTGGCGGCGGTATAGGCGCTCGAGCCCAGAGCTGCTACGGTGCCGTGAAACGAAGCCATGTTGACGATCGCGCTTTCCCCGGCGCCCGCCTCCAGCATGGCCGGGATCTGATAGCGCATGCCGTAGAGCACGCCGTTCAGGTTGATCGCGATGACCTTGTTCCAGTCCTCGATGTCGATCTCGCCGGTGGGCGCCGCCTTGCCGCCAATGCCGGCATTGTTCACCGCATAATTGAGTTTGCCATAGGTCTGCACTGCAAACGCTACGGCCTTCTGGTTGTCCTGCGGGGAGGCGCTGTCCGCGCTGAATGCGGCGGCCGCTCCACCAGCGGCGACGATCTCGCCCACCACTCGTTCGGCCCCATCGCGACTGATATCGGCGACGACGATCTTGACGCCCCGGCCGGCCAGTTCCTTGGCGACCGCCTCGCCAATGCCTGAACCGGCACCGGTAACCAAGGCAATTTTACCTTCGAACGACATGATGCGACTCCCAACACATGCGCGAGGCCGTCTATCAAGTGCCAGGAAGGACCGGCGCTAGCATACAGCATCAGGCAATCTATTTGTGCTCTTCTTGTGCCTTTGACTTACCGCCACCGCGTGGTGTTCCGGGGTGCGGCTACGTCACCTTGAGATTGGCATTAGCAATGCCGAATTCCGGAGTCACGGAGATGCGAAGTGCTAATTCCCCAGTAGCAGCCGCGTTGTTGTTTCCGCATATGGATCGGGCGCTGTCATGTGATCGCTGACGCTGCCGTGGACCAGCACCAGCGGAGAACCCTCGCCAGCCATTTCGTATGCCAGTGTCAGGTCACTGGGGCAGGAAAAGAACTGCATCATCAACACCATGCGGTGGAGGGAGCATTCTCAAGGCAGTAGTGGGGCCGGTGGGTCAGTGCTGATTCAGCCGATCACGCAGTCGCGCATCGCGTTCGATGATTTCTGGGGTTATGGCGTCGCCAAAATCGGCCAAGTCCACCACCGGGCGAATTTCAATTTCACTGGGACCAGGCATGGGGTTGGGGCAACGTTTTACCCAGGTCACCGCCTCTTCCATATCCTTGACTTCCCAGATCCAGTAGCCGGCGACAAGTTCCTTGGTTTCGGCGAACGGTCCATCGATCACTGTTCGACTTGCACCATCGAAGGCGATGCGCTTGCCCTCCCTGGACGGCCTCAGACCGTCGCCACCGATCATGATGCCTGCATTGACCAGCTCCTCGTTGTACCTGGTCATTGCGCCGACCAATTCTGTCGTAGGCAGCGCGCCTTGCTCGCTGTCCTGCGTTGCCTTCACGAAAACGACTACGCGCATTTGGGGCCTCCGAAGCCTAATGGTAGGTCAATTCTGTTCACCCAAGAACGACGTTCTCGAAAGGGTGGATTCGACATCGAGTTCGACTATTATGCTCGAGCTACTCGGGAAGGCTCAAAATAGTCGGGGTGTCTCCGGGCTTCGTTCTCCTCAGGGCGGCCGCTAGCGCGGCCCTCAGCTCGCGGCGCTTCCACATGTTCGCGCGCAGGGCATCATTGGCAATTCTGAATCGCCCGCAGGTGGGGCAACGGATTTCTTTGTGTTCTTCTTCGGTTACCACCTCGGAGATATCCCCCGAGATAGGGCAAACAATCATGGCGCCCATATCGCTCCCCCGCTGATGTTGCTTGGACGAACGTATCGGGAAGTGCGATGGCTGCACCGGCTGGCAGGAATGATTTTGCGCGCTTTCGGCGGTCTGCACGGCCCCGACCGACTACTCGACAAACCGAACCCCTGCGTGGTCGGCTTGGCGCCAGATTACCTCGCACGGCTGAAGCGTGTTTTCGAATAATAGGGTGAAGGTCGACGGCAGCCCGACCGGCCTGGAGAGCGCCAAAAGGGCGCCCGATCGAGACAGGTTGATCACCAATACCGGGTGTCGGGTTAAGCCATCAGGCATCACCGCGGTAGCCCCGATATGGACCGCTTCACGAGGATGCCGCCGCCGTTCGATCGAGTATCTCATACCGGTGAGATAGCCCGATCATTCTAAAGCGGCTTTGACACAAACGTGTAAAACTTGGTGCGAACTTTTGGCGATCTCTGTCCCCTCCGCAATCTGGCCTACGCGGGCGAGAGCCGCCTCAATATTTCTCTAGCATCTTCGGCCCCACCAAGCTGCCATCGCTCGCCGTGCCAGGTTGGCGCGGGTCGCGAAAAATTCGGTTGGTTGGTAATCGCCGCTATGGTCGGCGGAAGCATCTGGTTGGTGAATGCGGGGCTCAATGCCTGGCGGTGCTGGCGGGCCCAGACTTACAAGGGCAGGAATCAAGGGCAGGAATCACCTGCCAAGTTTGCTCCGCGATTGCGTGGTCTTCCAGGACCTCGCCTCTGAGCCTGCGCGATAAGGCAGGATAGAATATCCTACGGCAGCTTCCTGATACTTGCGGACGAAGGTTGCCTGTCCCGAGCCCACCCCTAGTCGGTCCTTCACGAGCAGCATTCAGGAATGACTTAAGAGGGGCCGGTTGCCGACAGGCTCGTTTGGGGTGGAGAGCAGACGGGCAGCTATCGATACGCAATCGACCGCTTCGCGCCCCATTCCACACGTTCCTAGGGCTCTGGCGGTTGCCCAATAGCTGCCGGGCAGCTCACGCAGCCGTCACGTCTGTAAAGGGGTGATGCGTGGACGCCCCCCGGCGGCATCGATGTGCCAAAGTGGAGGTGTTGAACACACCACTTGACGAGGCGTCCATGTCGGAAGTTGCCACAATCGGCCTTGATATCGCGAAGAACGTTTTTCACGCGCATGGCGTCGATGCGAGCGGTCGGGCGCTGTTCAGCCGGAAGACTGTACTGTCAGGATATACAGCGAACTGGCAGCTTCTCGCGGTAGCGCCTTATTATTGCATGGGCGATCCTGCCGTGAACTCGTTAGGGGGCGTATCCTCCGCTTCGTCGACCGCGGAGGCCACGACGCCGGCAATCCCGTCAGACAAGATTCGGTATTTGCCGTAGATGTTCCTAACGGCGTCGGCCCTTTACTCGTCGGTGATCGTGTCGAGCCGCTCAGCGTTGGCCCCGTCCTCCCGACGGACTCTATGCAGAGAACCCCATGCCGTTGCGGTGAACTATCTGATCCCTGCGTATGCTTGCTCAGGCCGGCGACGGGCAAGATGGAGAGCTCCGCCTTGTGACCGGGACGACGACGAAATCACGGGAATCGGTTGCCACCGTCAATATTTCGTCTACCGCGTCCTAGTTAAATTTCTGCATTAATATAGTCCGCAATAGTAACTTCACCGCCGGCAACCTGTGCTTTAGCTAGATGATGCGAAAAAGTCGTTAGGAGTCCCGGTTGAGGAACTTGCATAGGCGAGTGTTGGTTGCTGGCGGTTGCGGATTCATTGGCTCTCATCTTGTTGATCGCATCCTGCGGCGTACCGACGTGGAAAAATGTGTCGTCGTCGACAACCTGTGGACGGGTCTGATCGAAAACCTGGCCCATATCAGCGACCCGCGCCTCGCCATCGAAATAGGCGACGTCGAGACTTGCCAGAGTGGTGCGAAGTTCGACGAGATTTACCATCTCGCTTCGCCGGCGTCTCCGCCCTGGTACATGGGCGACCCGCGGCGCACGATCTCGGCCAACCTGTTGGGGGCGCTTAGACTGCTGGAGTTGCTTACGCCCGGTGGCCGCATTGCCTACACGTCCACCTCGGAGGTCTACGGTGACCCACTGGTCTCCCCCCA
Organism: uncultured Alphaproteobacteria bacterium; assembly: GCA_963699295.1. GTDB lineage: Bacteria > Pseudomonadota > Alphaproteobacteria > Rhizobiales > Devosiaceae > Devosia. The sequence goes on along the minus strand of OY969432.1, from coordinate 2,473,318 downwards.
ACCTGAGAGCTATCGGGGCTCAGTAGATTGCACTGGGCCCCGATCCTCCTATGACGAAAGCAAGCGGTGCACCGAAGCGTTGCTGTTCGAGCTGCGCCGCACCCAGAGCCTCAATATCCGGGTTGTCCGACTGTTCAACGTCTACGGGCCGCGCACGCGTGCCGACGATGGCCGTGCAGTATCGAGCTTCATCACCCAGGGGCTAGCCGGTGAGAGGATCAAGGTCTTCGGCGACGGCAAGCAGTCCCGCAGTTGGGGGCATGTCGACGACATCGTTCATGGGCTGGAACGCTACTTCTGGCTCGATCCCGTAGACTACCCCGGCCCGCTCAACATCGGCAACGATCGCGAGATTCCGGTCATTGACGTTGCTAGGCATGTGGCAGCGCTTACGGGCGCCGCAGATGTCGTGCATCTACCACCCATACCGCAGGACCCGACGAACCGGCGGCCCGACCTCTCGCTGGCCAGAAAGATCATTCCCGGTTGGGAGTGCCGCATTCCCTACGAGGAGGGCGTCGCCACCACCCTCGAATGGTTTCGGCGGCGTCGCTCGAACGCAGCGTGAGGAGCAGGGCTGCCATGCGGACGGACCTTTCCTTTGAGCTTTCGGTCTACCGCGCCCTGCTCCGGCAGCTGGAGCCGGTCCATCGCAATGTTCCAACGATCGTGGGGCTGGCGTTGCTCGCCTTCCTGCTGGAAGGGGGCAGCCTCTACCTATTCTTGCCGCTGCTGACCCTGTTCACCAACCCAGGTGACATGTCTGCGCTGCCCGGCTTTATGCGCAATATCATCGAACGCCTTCCGTCCAACTTCCACGTCCCGATCCTCGTAGGGTTGGTGGTCATCGGGGTTGGGCTGAAGAACGCGCTCGCTTACTGGAACGGGGTGCAATTTGCTCGGAACGAAGTCGACGTCGTCCACCGTATCCGGGGCGTTCTTTATTCGGCCATTCTCAAGGCGAACCCCGGCCATGTGGATGCCGAACCCTCGGGAAGGATCGCCAACGCCCTGTTGAGCGAAACCTGGCGTGTCTCCAGGGCCTTGCAGGCCCTCTATGCGATGATCACCGACATCTGCGCCGTCGCCGTGTTCCTGGCCGTTTTGCTATTCCTGTCCTGGCATTCGACGCTCTTCATCCTACCGTTTGTGGCAGCGATCGGGGGCGTCCTCTATTTCTTCACCCGCGCGGCACGCCGTTACGGGGCGGGCGCCGTTACCGCCAGCACGGACTACACGTCACGCGCTTGGGAAGGGCTTGCCGGCATTCGCACGGTGCGCGTCTTCGGCGCCGGCGGGCACGAGGAGGAGCGGCTCAACCGGGCCTCACTGGACATCCGTCGCCACGTCTTCGATGCCGAGCGGCTGGCCCTCATGATCCCCGCGCTGTTTGAAACGCTGGTGATAGCGGCGATCGGGGTGTGGGTCGTCACCCTTGCAGGCACCGGGGCCACAATAGCGGGCCTCGCCGTGTTCTTCGTCATCCTCTACCGGATGCAGCCGCGAATCCGCTCGCTGATCTCGGCGCGGGCGGCCCTGCTTGAACTGGGCAACTCGATCCTCGAGATCGAGGCCGTGCGAAAGGAATGCGAAAGCTCCCGGCTTCCCGATGGCGTTCTCGCCCTTCCGCAGTTGATGACCGGCATCCGTTTCGAAAACGTCTCGGCGACCTACCGCGGCCAGCCCACCCCGACGGTCGTTCATCTCGACTTTGAGATTCCACGCAACCAAACGACCGCTATTGTCGGCCCGTCTGGAGCCGGCAAAAGCACTATCGTCAACCTTGTCTGCCGGATGCTGGATCCTGACTCGGGGCGGATTGCGATCGACGGCAACGACTTGCGCGACTACCGGCTCGACGACTGGTATCGGCGTCTGGGCATCGTCAGTCAGGACATCTTCCTGTTCGATGCCGCCATTGCGGAGAACATTGCCTATGGCAGCGGTGGCGCCAATCGCGGCGAAATCGTCGCCGCCGCCAAGCGCGCCGGTGCCCATGACTTCATCCTGCAACAGCCCAGAGGTTACGACACACCCATTGGCGACCGTGGCGTGCGCCTGTCTGGGGGGCAGCGCCAACGATTAGCGTTTGCCCGCGCCCTGGTCCGCCAACCTGACGTTTTGATTATGGACGAAGCCACCAACTCGCTCGACAGCCGCTCGGAGGAAATCATCCAGAATGCGCTCGAAGAACTGCGCCAGCAGGTGACGATAGTCATGGTTGCGCATCGGCTGGCCACCGTTCGCAACGCCGACCAAATCATTGTCATGAACGCTGGCAGCGTGGTGGAGCGTGGAACATATGCGAGCCTGCTGCGCGCCGGTGGTACCTTCAGCGCCATGGCACGGTTGCAATCCCTCGCGCTTGAACCTGAAGTGGTAGCAGGACCCACCATGCAGCGGCTGCTGCCGTGAGGGCTGCCCTCACCTTCATCATCCCGGCCTACAACGCGTCCACAACACTTGGCGAGACGCTGGCGAGCCTTGTGGCGCAGACACGCCGCGACTGGAGCGCGATTGTCGTCGACGATGGTTCGAGCGACGACACGCCGAGCCTCGCAGCGGCTCTTGCCGCCGCGGATGACCGAATTGCGCTAGCGAGTATTCCTAATGGTGGCGTCTGTCGGGCCCGTAACCACGGACTGTCGCTGGCGACGAGCGAGTGGATCGCATTTCTCGATGCCGATGACTGGGTTGGACCGAGTTACGTCGACAACATGCTGGCAGCGGTCTCAGCCAATGTTGACATGGTCTATTGTGGCTACGCACGCGTGGCGCCGCAGGGGGCGCAAACACCCGAACGCTTCGACAAGGGCGTGGCGACAGCGCCGTTCGCGACGCTGGCAGCAAGATGTCCCTTCGCCATCCACTGCGTGGTGGGCCGGCGCGAGGTTATCAGCCAGGTGAACGGCTTTGACTCCGAGTTAGCGGCCTGTGAGGACTGGGACCTTTGGCAGAAGGTCGCCCGTGTCGGCGCGCGGTTCAAGGGTATCGACAAGGTACTCGCCTTCTACCGCATGTCGGAAGGTTCGCTCTCGACGAACTGGGCTCGCATGCTCAACGACGGACTTACGGTGCTGCGCCGGGGTCACGGACCGGATCCTCGCATCAATCCACCTAAGCCGGAACTGGCTGATGGCGCCGACTTCGCGAATTACGCGGAACAGGCCGCTCATTTCGCCCTTTGGTGCGCTTCGGCGGCGGCAGGTGCGGGCGGCGACGGCGGCGCTCTGCTCGCAGCCGTTCCAGGGCCGCATCCGGTCGCCGGGACTGAACAGAGCCTCGCCGACGTCATGGTCGGTGCCTGGGCAGTGGGCGCCCGTTGCCCCCGCGCAGAAATGCTAGACGTCTATGTCGCGCACCGCACCCGATTTGAAGCGGTGATCGACGCCCTCACAGCGGGCCTGCCCCAGCCTGGCTGGATCCTCAACCTCATGAGCGCGCTCGAAACGCAGTTGCTGAGCGAAAGTCCCCTGGATGACCATGCCAGCTTGGGTCTGGTTGCCAAGGCGACCATCAACCTGCGGCATCCGCAGCCGGTTTCAGGCCCCGCAGGCCCCGACCGGCTGCTGGTCCAACTCATGGCCGGGCAACGCCGGATAGCCCTGCTGAACGTCGCAGCGCTAGGCGGGCTGGACCCCGCCGAGTGCAGGCGGCTCACGCTCGAGCAACTGGGATGGGTGCGTTTTCACGTTCGTGCCGGCGGGCTCATCAGCCCCGAGCTACTGATTGATGCCATCGGGCGTCCAATCCGCCGAGCCTCGGCCTACTGGCGAGCATCGCGTGGCTATCGGAGGCTGCGCGCGGCGGTCAAGACCGCCATCCGCCGCGCGCGCGAACTCGCGGGTGCGCCTAAACCACCGCACGGGCGCTCCGATCCTCAAGCGGTGATCGCGGACGAGGCCGCTGCCGGGCACGAAGTTGAGGCGTGGGAGAACGTCTTCGCTTCAGCCGACCCCTGGACGTATGGGTCCGACTACGAGCAGGAGAAGTATCGGCTGACGCTAGAGCTGATCCCCGACAATGTTGCCTCAGCGGTCGAACTTGCGTGTGCCGAGGGGCTATTCACGCAGGCGCTGGCGCCCCGAGTTGGAACGCTGATTGCGACGGACATATCACGGACCGCCATAGGACGGGCCGCAGATCGCTGCAGCGGGCTGGGCAATATCAGCTTCCGCCAGCTCGATGTGCTCACTGGCATCATACCTGCCGGTCAGCAACTGATCACCGCGTCGGAGTTCCTCTACTACCTCGGCGGCGTCCAACGGTTGGACCATGTCGCCGGCAAGATCCGGGATGCGCTGGCTCCCGGCGGCTACCTGGTCATGGCCAACCACTTGCTGTTGCGGGATGACATGTCGCGCACCGGCTTCGATTGGGATCAGGACTACGGCGGCACGGTCGTGCACGACCGCTTTAACGCGACGCCCGGACTGGCGCTCGAGACATCGATCGTGACCGAACTCTACCGTGTCGATCGGTATCGCCGGCTGCGCGCGGGCGAGACCCCACCGATGCCCCGCACCATCGAGCGGCCGGTTGAGGCGAGGCTCGAACCGTCGGTTGAACGCTACCTCGTACGCGGTGGCGCCACCGCAAGGCGTCGAGACCTCGAGTTTGACCGGACGTGGCGCGTTCCCGTGCTCGCCTACCATCGCATTGCCGAGGACGGTCCCGAGGTGCTCAAGCCGTGGCGCGTTTCCGCTGAGAAATTCCGGGACCAGCTGCAATGGCTGCGCTCCAATGGCTACCACTCAGTGACGGCAAAGGACCTCGGTCGCTGTCGAGCCCAGCAGCGGCCGTTTCTTGGGCGCCCAGTAGTGATAACGTTCGATGACGGTTATGCGGATTTCGCCGCGTCGGCCTGGCCAGTGCTCCAGGCCTGCGATTTCACGGCTGAGGTCTTTGTCGTCACCGACAAGGTTGGAACGGCGTCTGACTGGGACGCGTTCGCAGGACCGATGGCGCCTCTCATGGATTGGACTGCGATCGAGGATCTGGCACGCGACGGTGTGCACTTCGGCAGTCATCTGGCAACGCACGTGCCGTCGCCAAATCTGTCGAGCCCAGCGCTGCTCGATGAGTTGGTCCGTTCGCGCTCGGTGCTCGAGCAAAAACTGGGCGAGAAAGTCACCGCGCTGGCCGCCCCTTACGGCGCCATAGACCTCCGACTAACGCAGCTGGCGTGGAGAGCAGGTTACGACATCGGCTTCTCATCCAGCTTCGGACTGGCCGATGTGCGGGACAGGCTATTTGTGACCCCTCGAATTGAGGTCCGAGGGAACTGGACGTTGAGTGATTTCGCCTCAATGCTGAACGAGGGCTTTCGCCGCAGAATGCGATAGTCTTTTGTGGTCAAACAGCCCTAACATGTCGTTGAGCAGCCTGGACCTCGTCTCAACCTCTAGGCAGTCTGTAGAGCCACCGTGAACCGCAGCGTGGACCCACTGGGCAGAGCTTTAGGCATTTCACTGGAACCTTAACGAACGCAGTTGGCGCTGTCTCGTAGGAAGTCCATGACGTATGGCTCCGCCAGCTCATTGCCGGGGAACCGCCCAAGGTAGAGCCACAACCCAATGGCAACCGCCTCCGAGGAGCTTTTCACGGGTTCACAAAGTAAGCCGTCCAAGATGCCCTCATCCTGAACCGCTTTGATGTAGCGAACACAGGATAGGTGGTCGGGGGGATCAGCGGCAGGGAACACTCCTGAGCAGGCATCCCGCAGGTCAGTGACGGTTGGTCCCGCCCCTTGCGCCTTAGAGGCCATTGGGAGCAGGCTTACGACCAGGAGAAGATAACGTGCCAAGCTGCTGTGACTGGACATGCCCCAGGTATGCCTCAGGCATATCAATAAGCAATGCCTGTTATGTCTATTCTTTTACCCAATCTGTAGCCAAGTTCGGCGCAGCCAACCAGCAGTATAGGCGGGCGGGCACTTCGAAACTGATCCTGCAGACTCGGTTGCAGACAGATGTGATGAGCTTTGGCCACAGTGAGTGCGTTAATCAGTGATTAACCTCATTTGTTCTAACTTTTTGGTCGGTAATTGTTTCAGCAGGCAGAAAGCCGTTGTAGGCGTAACGCAGACGCAACAAGGGTTCAGATTGCCATGTACGGCCATAAGAATTCACGAGGCCGCCGAATTTGCTCGGCCCGTTTGATCCAGCTTGGCCTTGTCACGCTCGCCCTTGCGACGACGCTAAGTGCCTGCGCGACGACGCCAGAGCTTCCGGCGCGCGAAACCAGAATCGTCGCTCCGGTGGATGCCATGATCATCCCGCCCCCTGGCGGGCCGGGCATCGTCAGGGTCCTCTCATCCGTCTTTCCCAATGCCGTGCGCCAGGAAATAATCCTGGCGACCCAGGCGCGCACCGTCGGCGAAAACAAGATCACCGTGGTGCAGTTCACCGGCAAGGGCGGGGACGGCAGAGATGCGCGCCTGCGCGACATTCCCTTCACCCAGGTCAATCTGACCGAGGAGGCCCTTGAGGCCTGGCCCGCCACCGGCATGGCGGTATCACCATACTACGTCCAGAACAGCTATGGGCCGTTCGGCTATGCGATTGGCAAACCGCCGAACGGCGACACCTGCATCTACGCCTGGCAGCGAATCGCACCGACGCTTAAGCCATCTGGCGCGACCGATCGTGGTGCGGTCACCATTCGCCTGCAGTTGTGCAGCCGCGGCGCCTCGGAACAGGAGCTGGTGGAAGTCATGTACCGGCTGCGGATCAACAGCAGCGTATTTCCTCCTGCCACAGCGCCTGCCGCCATCGGCCGGATCGCGGCACCCATCCGGCCCATCGGGGCCGAAGGTTTCGCGCAGGTCATCGAAACACCCAAGCCGGTGCGCGCCCCCCAACCACCGGCGCGCCAGCCAGCGGTCCCTGCCGCCGCGCCCTTCGTCACCCAACCGCCTCCAGGCGCCCCGATTGTACCCTCCCCCGGCAGCGTCGGCAGCACGGCAAGCGGACCTCTCGTGCCCCGCCCGCCGCAGACCACTGTCGTCGTGCCACCCCCGCCCGCGCAGGCGCAACCATAAATGGACTAGTCATATGAGCCGACGGATCGCGATCTTGTTGTGGTTGCTGATATCGATAAGCGTGCTGCTGCTCGTCGTCACTCCGGTCAGTCTCGAAGTGCATCTGGTGACATCTGTTCTGTTGGTCCTAGGCATGGGGGCAATCAAGACCCTGCGCCTTGACGGCAACTGGCGTCTCCTCTTGCTGACCTTTGGCACGGTCATCGTGCTGCGCTATGCCTTCTGGCGAACCACGAGCACGCTTCCACCCGTCTCTGAATGGGCCGACTTCATCCCGGGCCTGGTGCTGTACCTGGCCGAGATGTATTGCATCATGATGCTGTTCCTCAGTCTGTTCGTGGTGATCCGACCATTGCCGCAACGCCCCAGCATCCGGCTGCGGCCCGACGATCCGGTTCCCTTCGTTGACGTGTTCATCCCCAGCTACAACGAAGAATATGAACTGCTCGCAGGCACGCTCGCTGCAGCCAAGGCGATGGATTACCCCGCGGACCGCTTAACCGTCTGGCTGCTGGATGATGGCGGCACCGACGCCAAGCGCAACAGCGACGACCCCGATAGTGCCGCCGCCGCGCAGGATCGGTATGACCAGCTGCGGGCCCTGTGCGCCGAGCTGGGCTGCCGCTATCTGACCCGCTCCCGTAACGAACACGCCAAGGCCGGCAATCTGAACAACGGCTTGGCCAACTCGACGGGCGAATTCATCGCCGTGTTCGACGCTGACCATGCCCCGGCGCGCGACTTTCTCCAGGAAACTGTGCCGTATTTCGCGCGCGACAGCGATTTGTTCCTGGTCCAGACCCCGCACTTCTTCCTCAATCCGGATCCGCTGGAGCGCAATCTGCGCACCTTCGAGTCCATGCCGTCCGAAAACGAGATGTTTTACGGCGTCATCCAGCGTGGGCTCGATCGCTGGAATGCCGCTTTCTTTTGCGGTTCGGCAGCGCTGCTGCGGCGCGAGGCGCTGTTGACCACCAATGGTTTTGCCGGCCGCAGCATCACCGAGGACTGCGAGACGGCCATCGAATTGCACAGCAAGGGCTGGAACAGCGTCTATGTCGATCGCCCGCTGGTGGCCGGCCTGCAACCCTCGACCTTTGCCAGCTTCATCGGCCAGCGCACGCGTTGGGCGCAGGGCATGATGCAGATCCTGCTCTTCAGCTTCCCGCTGTTCAAATCCGGTCTGAAGCTGGGTCAGCGCCTCTGCTACCTGTCATCGACGCTGTTTTGGCTGTTTCCATTGCCGCGCATGGTTTTCCTGTTCGCGCCATTTTGCTACCTGTTTTTCGACCTGCAGATCTTTACGGCCTCGGGTGGCGAGTTTGCTGCCTATACGCTGACCTACGTGCTGGTGAACCTGGTCATGCAGAACTCGCTGTTCGGGCGGTGGCGTTGGCCGTGGATTTCGGAGCTGTACGAATACATCCAGTCAGTCCATCTGCTGGGCGCGCTGCTCTCGGTTATCCGCAATCCCAGCAAGCCCACATTCAACGTGACCGCCAAGGACGAAAGCGTCGACAAATCGCGCCTGTCCGAATTGTCCCGGCCGTTCTACCTGATCTTCCTGTTGCTGCTGATCGCGGTAGGAATGACCGTCTACAAGGTCATTTCCGAGCCCTACCAGGCCGAGATCACGATGGTGGTCGGTGGTTGGAACATCTTCAACCTGATCCTGGCAGGCTGCGCGCTGGGTGTCGTGTCCGAGCGCCGCGAAATCCGTGCCAGCCGGCGCGTCGCCGTCGAGCGGCGCTGCGAGGTTCGCGGGGCCGACGGCTTGTGGTTCAAGGGCACCATCACCAATGTTTCGAGCGGTGGCATCGGCGTGCAGCTGCCCGGAGGCGCTGCGGGGTTGGGGAGAGGGGCTGAAACCAGCGTGCGGTTCACCCCCCAGTCCAATTTCGGCGCCAATGAGCTGCCCCTGACCGTTCGCTCGGTCGTAACCGAGGGCAAGGGCGTCGTCCTTGGGTGCCGCTACACGCCCGAAAGCGGCAAGGACTACCGCCTGATCGCCGACCTGCTCTATGCCAACTCTGCGACCTGGCAGCAGCGGCAGCGTTCGCGCCAGATCAACATCGGCATCGTTCTGGGGACCATAAGGTTCTTGGGGATCGCTCTTTACCAGACCGGTCGCGGCTTGGGTTATTTGTTGCGCTTCGGCCCGCGCCCGGGGGACCGCCCATGATTAGAAATACGCTTCTCGTTGCAGCCTTGCTGTCGAGCTCGGTCGTGCCCCTGGCAGCCCAGTCCACCCCGTTCGACATGACGCCCGAAAGCAATTTGCGGAGCGTTCCTCCGGCAGAGATTGCGCCACAATTGCCGCCGGTTGCGGTACCGAAGCCCGCTGTGACCGCCCCGTCGCAGGCCGACCGCTACGTCATGCCAGTACGCTCGGTTCGCCTGGCGGGAGAAGAAAGCCGCGAGGCGGCAGTGGTCTATCTGACCCAGGCCCAGGCCAGCGCTCCGGCGCGGCTGCAATTGTCCTATCTCAATGCCGTGGTGGTTGCGCCCGAGATTTCCCATCTCACGGTCACCATCAATGGCGCGCAGGTCTCACAGACGCCGATTGCCTCATCCGTTTCGGCAACCCCGATCGTGGTCGACGTGCCCCCTGGGCTGCTGCAACCGGGCGCCAACACCATTGCGTTCGTCGCCACCCAGCGACACCGCACCGACTGCTCAGTGGGTTCGACCTTCGAGCTGTGGACCGAAATTGCCGGCAGCGGTGCGATATTGAGTTTTGACGGCGCCGGTCTCGGACAGGTGACCCAGCTGGCCGACCTGCCTGCCGTCGGCGTCGACGCCAACGGGAAGACCACCATCCGCCTGATCACGCCCGATCTGGCCCAGCCGGGGGCTGCCCAGGTCGCCATCAAACTGGCTCAGCAATTGGCTTTGGCCATGCGTGTTCCGCATCTTCACATCGAACAGGCTACGGCACTTTCGGAGGCCGCGGCCCCCGGCGTGCTCGACGTGGTGATAGCTCCCGCCGACCAGCTGCCGGACGCAGTGGCGGCAATTCGTACCGAGGCACAGTCCGGAGCAGTTGCGGCGATGCTGGCGCAGCCCGGCGGCGCCAATACGCTGGTGGTCTCGGGGCCGCACTGGGCCGGTGTGTCCCTGGCGTCCGATGCCATCCTTGCGTCGGCGGCCCTCTCGCCCGCTCGTCCGCGCGTGGACCTGCCCTACGCCATCCCGCTTGTCGAAGGCGACCAGACCCTGTCGCTGGCGGAGCTAGGCGTGGCGACGACGGAATTTAATGGTCGCCGCTACTCCACCCGCTTTCAGTTTGAACTGCCGCCCGATTTTTATGCGGACCGCTACGGCCAGGCCGAGCTGATCCTCGATGCTGCCTATTCGAGCGATGTGCTGCCGGGCAGCGAAATCGATATTTTCACCAATTCCAGGATCGCCTCGGCCACCCCGCTGCTACGAACGAATGGCGGGTTGCTGCGCAACACCAAGATCCGCGTCCCCATGACCAACCTGCGGCCGGGCCGCAACGAAGTGGACGTGGTAGTGAGCCTTAACGCGCAGTCCGACGCCACGTGCAGTCCGGGATGGACCGGCGAGGCCCCAGTGCGCTTCGTATTTTCGTCCGGCTCCCAAATCCGTCTGCCCAGCTACGGCCGCGCCGCGGCGCTGCCGGACCTGCAGATGCTGACGGGTTCGGCCTGGCCCTACTCGGCGGACGAGCAGGTGTCGCTGGTGGTGGGGGAGGGGCCCGAGCCAATTGTAACGGCGATGACGCTGTTGGCGCGCGCGGCGTCGGCTTCGGGTCGGGTCCTGCCTACGGCTTTGATCCCGGAAGCGCAGCTTCAGCCCGACCAAAACGCCATTGTGGTGATGCCGCTGTCGGCCATGTCACCCTCGACCCTGGAACGCACGGGCGTCTTGCCCGCCTCCGGCGCCAACCCGTCGGCCGACGAGGGCGATTTGCTTAACCAGTTCCGTCTTGAGGGCGAGCCCAACGCTTTTGCGGCGCCGGCGAACTGGGCGCTCCAGCAGGTCGGGCTCTCGCTCGATGACCTGCGGTTCATAACGCGTCGTGACCTTCCCTACACGGTGAGCGGGCAGGAAGTCGCGCTGGTCCAGGGCATGCAGGCCGAAGGCGGATTATGGACCGTGTTCACCGCCGCCGACAACGCCAGCCTGCTGACCGGCATGCAAAGGCTGGCGACAACCGAACAGTGGCGGCAGATCGCGGGGCGGGTCAGCACGCTGGCCCCCGATCAGGACCAGGTCAAGGTCATCGAGACCCAGGTTCCCCGGCTGGTCTCGACCCAACCCTTTTCGCTCTGGAACCTGCGGCTGGTGGCGGCCAACTGGTTCTCGGGTAATATCCTGGCGTTCACCGGGGTGCTCGCAGCGGCGGCCGTGCTGCTGATGTTGGCGACCGCATTGTTGCTCACCAGGTTCGGACGGCAGAAATGACAATCAGGATCGCGACACTTTTTCTGACCATGGCGTTCACCCTAACAACGGCAAACGCGCAGAGCACCATCCAGCCCGATGAATGGACCCGCTATGTGCAAAGCTACGTCACTCAAGAGGGCCGGGTGGTGGACACCGCCAACAATTCCATCAGCCACAGCGAAGGCCAGGGGTATGGCCTGATCCTATCGGTGCTCGCTGGTGACCGGCCCACCTTCGAGCGCATCTGGAGCTTCACCAGCACCCAATTGCTGGTACGCGACGACGGACTGGCCGCCTGGCGCTGGGATCCCGCGGCCCACCCCAATATCACCGACATCAACAATGCCACCGATGGCGACATACTCATTGCCTACGGCCTGGCGCTTGGCGCGGATGCCTGGGGCGAGGCGGCGTTTCGGGACAAGGCGCGGAGCATGGTCCATACGATTGGCCAGAACCTGCTGACCAGGGTCGAGGGCATGCCGGCGCTCCTGCCCGGGACCGAGGGATTTGACGTCAACAGCGACGGCACCGGGCCGTTGCTCAACCTGTCCTACTGGGTGTTCGAGGCCTTGCCGGTGTTTGAGCAGCTCGATCCGGCTACCGACTGGAACGGGGTGGGCGAGACCGGTATCGAGCTGGTGCGCCGCGCCCACGCGACCAATAGCGGGCTCCCGCCCGACTGGATCGTGCTCGATGACAAGGGGCAAGTTCAACCCGCCCCCGGTTTCCCGCCCGAATTTGGCTATAACGGGATTCGAATTCCGCTCTACATGATCCGTGCCGGGATCGATCCGGGGCTGTTCGCGCCGTTTTTGAACCACGCCGATGCGGGTGGCTTGCACAAGGTTGACGCTGTGAGCGGTGCCCGGCTTGAGCCCATCACCGAACCGGGGTACCGGCTGATTGCCGCCGCCATGGAATGCGTTATTAACGGCACGCCGGTGCCAGAGGACCTCCGAAACATGGCCGCCACCAGCTATTATGCGGCGACCCTGCAGTTGCTCATGCTGGAACACCTCCGCCGCCACCAGCCCGAATGCATGGGAGAACCGACGACGTGAGAATACTGGCTCTCTCAACTCTTGCAATGCTGGCGATCAGTCACACGGCCCTGGCCCAGTCGATCGATCCATTGGGCCAGCAGCCGCCTGCGCCCTACTTGTTTCTGGCCCAGGCGCCGGTGCCGGAAAGCTCGCCCCCGGCGAACACCCAGCCCCTGGCGACTCCGCCCTCGGCGAGTGCTGTGGACGAGACGGCTCTGCGCTATTTTGCCCGTCGGGGCGACACGGCGCGTGTACAGGCCGAAATCGAGCGGCTGCGGAGCCTGCATCCGGGTTGGGAGCCGCCGACCGACCTTTTGTCGGACGAATATGTTCCCGATGCAGACATTATTCGCATCTGGGAGCTGTTCTCCGCCCAGGACTATGCCGGTGCCCGTGCGGCGATCGCGGCCAAACGGCAGGCAGATCCGAGCTTCGTACCGTCAGACGACCTGCTGCAAAGTCTGGCGCTGGGGGAGGCGGGGCTGCAACTGCGTAACGCCTCGGATGCCAAACAATATCAGACAGTCATCACTGTAGCCGCCAACAATCCCCGACTACTGGTTTGCGAAAGCGTCGACAATTTGTGGCGGCTCGCGGAGGCGTTTGCCAAGGTTGACACCAAGGCCCGGGCGATCGACGCCTATAGCTATATTCTCACGAACTGCACGAATGCCGCCCAGCGCTATGCCACCGTGCAAAAGGCCATGGAACTGCTGCCGCGCGCCGATCTCGACCCGCTCCTGGCGCTGGAGCGCACGGACGCGAGCGGGCAGGGTGAGTTCGCCGATCTGCGCACTGGCCTCGCCCGGCGGTCGGTTGCGGCGTGGCTGGACAAGAGTGGCGTCGAGCCGGCTCCAGCCGATATCGACCTGCTCGAGCAGGCCGCTGGGAACACCAATAATGCCGACGATCTGCGGCTGCTGGGCTGGTACGAGCTGGACCGGGAACGTCCCGAACTGGCCCGCAGCTGGTTTGAAAGCGCCGTGAAGGCCGATCCATCGGCGCTTTCCGCCCAGGGGCTGGGCGGCGTCCTGCTCAGACTGGGCGATCCCGGCGCTGCCGAGGCCGCGCTGGCAGACTACCGCAATGATAGTGACGCCTTGCGAGGTCTCTATATCGATGCTGCGGCCGCCGTGCTGGTGCAGACCCCGCGCATTGACCTGGACACTCTGGTACTGGCGCGCATCGTCGAGACCGTATTGCCGGCCCGCGACGCCAATGTCGCTCAGGCTCTGGGCTGGTATGCCTACGACTTCGCACAACCTCAGACGGCCGCCGAATGGTTCTCGCTGGCATTGCGCTGGCAGGCCGATCTCGAGCCGGCAGCTTATGGTTTGATGGTTGCATCCAATGCGCTGGGCGATCGGGAGACGGTTGAACAGGTGCGCGCGCAGTGGGGCGCGCGCTCCGGGCGCATTGCCCAATTTGGCCGCGCTAATCAGTCCGATGCCCCCCCGACCCCGGTGCCGCGGCCAAAGCAACAGGCAGCGGCACCAACGGCCCCGGCCGCTCAACCTGTCCCATCCCGCCCGGTCAACGCGGCGAGCCCGGCTGCCTCAAGGGCCTCCACGGGCACGCGCGGCTGCATTGGCTATGTTCCGGCGGCCAGTCTGTCTCCCGGCGCGGCGCTGGCGCATGGATGGTGCCTGATGTCGCTCAATCGCCCCGCCCAGGCCATCGACCATTTTTCGCGGGCATTGCAATCGGGCTCCGAAACCACCCGCAGCGATGGGGCGTATGGCCTCTCGCTCGCCTATGTGCGCATGGGACTGGGCGATGAGGCGGCGGTGGCCGCCGCGGCCGCGTCGATTTCACAGGGCCAGGCCATCGAGCTCGAAGTCGCCATCCTGACCGAGAAAGCCATCAGCGCCTACGGAATCGGCGATTATGCCAGGGCCCTCGACGCGCTTGACGGGCGGGCCCGCTATGCTCCCGAGCGCACCGATCTGCTGGTGTTGCGCGGCTGGAGCTACTACCATTTGCGCCGCTATCGGGAAGCGCAGAGAATTTTCTCCGCCGTGGCCGCAACCGGTTTTGGTGACGCCGTAAGCGGCCTGGATGCCGCAAATGCGGCGGTGCGGATGTCAAATTCGGTTGACTAGCGCCGGCCGGAAAAACGAAGCAACGGCGAAATCGGCAATCAGCGTACAGCGGCCACAGCGTGGGGCCTTGGACGCTGTGTAGGCAGGCTATTCTATAGGGCGAGACTCAAAAAAGAGAATACCCCCTATGCGCCGAGTTTCGGCGTGGCGTGAGTGCGTTGATCCACTCGGCGAAGCGGCAACTTATTGGTCCGTGATCTCATTTAGCAGACGGACCGCTTCCGGCCCAGTTTCGGTGGCCCGTGCCCCTGCGCCTGAGTATATTTTGTGGTGGAAAGCGGTCGTTGTCTGCTGCGTCTTACAACGTCCGTTCTGGGAAGAAACCGAAATTGCCAGTTTCCGGGCTGTTAGTTTTCCCTTGTCTGAAACAGGTTAGGTTAGGGAAGGTTGGCCCGACCCCCGCTTGTCGGGTCCTTCCGTTACATTGGTAACGGCCCAAGACTATCACGGCGCATGCATAATGCAGTCGCTGATAGGAAGGGCATGGACATGAAACCTCGAATTTCCGTCGTCACACTTGGCGTAGCCAATCTCGAACGATCGCTTTCCTTCTATCGGGACGGTCTTGGCCTTCGCACCGAGGGCATTGTTGGTCGCGAGTTCGAACATGGCGCGGTTGCCTTCTTCAATCTTTCGGGAGGATTGAAGCTTGCGATTTGGGCGCAAGACGATATTTCGTACGACACCGGCCTTCCGAAACATCCCGTGTCGTCAACGGCCGTAACGATCGGACACAACGTACTGCACCGACAGGAGGTCGCCGAGATTATGGATGCGGCCCAACGCGCGGGTGCGGAGATAATTAAGGCTCCGCAGGACACGTTCTACGGAGGTTATGCAGGGTATTTTCGTGATCTTGACGGTCACCTGTGGGAAATCGTCTGGAATCCTCAAATGCTGCCTGCGGGCGACTGATTTTCTTTTCGCACACTCCCTGGATCATTTTAACAAAGAGCCAGTGACTGCTACCGAGAGCTAGTCAGACGTTCTCAATGGCCGACGCGAAAGGGCCGCAAACGCGCGATGGTCGCTGTCGCCCGCAAACTTGCCGTTGTGCTCCACGCCATGCGGACCGATGGCACCCTGTTCTGCAACGTGGAGAAGGAGGTGCTCGCCTGACGATGTGATCGCCTACCAGGAAACCAGCTCTTCATTGCAGTTCGTCCGGTGCGGACGAGGAGCCGGGGCAAAGCCGCAAATGTCTGCTGCGCATCATAGCGCGTCTGAAAGCAAGGCACCCCGACCCGATCCGACAAATGCTTGTGGCAGCTCCGGCTCGCGCCGCTATGCCGACCACGAAAAGAAGCGTGACCCGCTAGGACGAAACGAAGTGGAAGAGAAGATTGGAGCTTGACCTCAATGCCCGATTAAAGAAGCTGACATCTCGTTCGTCGTACCTGCGAGGTCGGCTTGCGGTCGAGATTTCGTCCAGGAACAGGGACACGAACTACCGCGGAGCTTCAGGATAGCGCCAGGATGCCAATATCCTGTATCGGCCGTTGGATTGCCTTCATGGCCTCGTTGCGACGCGATGCGGTTCTGGGCCTAAATCGCTTCAGGTCGCTCTGGCGTTCACCCTGTCGGTGCTGGCGGTCAGGGTGCTGCAGGCAGCTCTTGGGACAGTTTATGCAAACCTCTTAACGCCGGCGTCAACACCGAGACGTCGGCTGAGGTATGGTGGACTGCATATACTGGATAGGAAATCTTCGGCATGTCCGGAACCACGTGCAGGCGCCCAGCCCTGATGTGGGATTCAACCGCACTCACCCGAAAATACCCCGATCCGCCCGCTGCGAGCACGTAATTCAGGGCCAATGGGCCGAGGTTGATGCAGACATCGGGGCTCAGTTCTGGAAAGTTCATCCCGTGTTGCATCTCGAAATCGGCTCCCCAATCCATGTAAACGTAGCCATTTCCATCGATGCCGCTCGGGTGGGGCTCGGTGGAAACCAGGACCAGTTTCTCTTCCATCAGCAGGTCGATCTTCAACCCCGGTTTGTGGGGCGGCGCATACAGGATGGCGATGTCAATGACCCCGGAAGCGACCTGAGTGATGATGTCCTTGGGAACATCAACGTGGACCCGCAAAGCGATGTCCGGCAGCGATTGACGCATCCACAGGATCCAGTTCAGCAATAGCGGCTGCGCCAGGCTGACTTCGCTGCCCACCGTCAGCACGGCCCGCCGCCCGGGCGGCACCGCCACCTGATGTTGAGTGCGTTGCCAGAGCTGCACGAATAAAGGGGCGTGACGCAGGAACTGCTCGCCTGCCGGGGTTAGGGTAGCGCCGCCTTTGTGGCGGACAAAAAGCCGTCGTCCAAGCTGCTGCTCGAGATTGCGGATTCTGGCGCCCACCGTGGTCTGGCCAACATTAAGCCGGTCGGCGGCCCGCACGAAGCTGCCGGTGGAGACAATTTCCAGAAAGGTTCGGGCAAGTTCTGTGTCCATGCCTGATTGAGCATCCGATATGCGCTCAAATGCAATAGGCATGGATAGCATCGATGCTGCGATCTGCTTTTGAGGTCGCCAAGATCAACGACAACACAATCGGCCGGGCAATGGATTATTATTATTGCTCAGCAAGCCAGACTGACACACGCGAATAGTTGCTCGCAGTATTATTCGGTTTCGGTTGCCACTAGCAGCCAGTTGGGTCGGCCGCTGCGAACATCGCTTTCAAAGGTCCACACTTCGGACGTTTCGGCGACCAGCCCGGGCTGACCCGAAACCACATGGGCCTGCTTGTCGCGGGTCACCGAAACCATGTCGGCACGGATCCGCACGACGATCTGGGCGAGGCCCTGATCGAGCGTGGCGCTGGCGATGTCGAAGGCGCGAAAGCCGACAAAGATCAGTTCACTGGTTTCATCGCGGCTCTGGCGGCCGTCGATATCAAGGGCCAGGGCTTCCCGCACAGCATCGCCCAGCAGGTAGCTGCAGGCGGTCAGGTCGCCATCGGCATAGCCGCGCACGATCAGTTCATAAGCCTGCCGGGCGCCATCGAGAAAGACGTCGATATTGGGGTAGCGGCAGGCCGTGCAGATGCGCTGCAGGGTGCGATCGAGCGAGGGCGCCGGCATGTCCCCGACGGGGTGGGGCGCTGGGCCCGGCCGGGCCGCAGATGCTGCGGAGGGCTTGGAGAGGTTGTCGTCAACCCGCGCCTGTGGCGGATGGGCTGCGTGATACATCCGCCAGGACGCCGCCACGAAGGCCAGCGTCAGCAAGTAATCGAAAAGCTCCTGTGCACTCATTGTCTCCCCCTGTTCAGGCAATTTGCGGCAGAGCATTGAACTGATGTTCGGGCGGTGGCGAACTCAGCGTCCACTCCAGCGTCGTTGCCCCCACTCCCCAGGGGTTGGCGGTCGCCAGGCGCTTGCGGTTGAACGCTTCGGCCACCGTGACGATGAACAACACGACGCCGGCGGTCGACAGATAGGCACCAACTGAGGACACCAGATTCCAGAAGGCAAAGGCATCGGGATAGTCCACATAGCGCCGGGGCATGCCGCCCAGCCCGAGGAAATGCTGGGGGAAGAACACGATGTTGACGCCGATGAACATCACCCAGAAATGCGCCACGGCCAGCCGGGTGTTATAGAGATAGCCGCTCATTTTGGGGAACCAATAGTAAAACCCGGCAAAGATGGCGAAGGCGGAACCCAGCGACAGCACATAGTGGAAATGGGCGATCACGTAATAGCCATCATGAAGCAGGTGATCGAGCCCGGCACTGGCCAGCACCACCCCGGTGACCCCGCCGATGGTGAACAGAAAAATGAAGCCGATAGCCCATAGCATCGGCACCTCGAAATGGATCGAGCCGCCCCACATGGTGGCGATCCAGGAGAAGATCTTGATCCCCGTGGGCACGGCAATGACCATGGAGGCGACCATGAAATAGCGCTGCACATCGAGCGACAGGCCGGCGGTGAACATATGGTGGGCCCACACCAGAAAGCCGATAAAACCGATGGCGACCAGGGCGTAGACCATGGTCAGATAGCCAAAGATCGGCTTTCGGGAAAATGTCGCGACCACCTGGCTGATGATGCCGAAGGCCGGCAGGATCATGATGTAGACCTCGGGATGGCCGAAGAACCAGAACAGGTGCTGAAAGAGCACCGGATCGCCGCCCTGCTGGGATTTGAAAAAGGCAGTGTCGAAATTGCGGTCAGTCAGCAGCATGGTCAACGCGCCCGCCAGCACCGGCAGCGACAGCAGCAGCATGAAGGCGGTGACCAGCATGGACCAGACAAACAGCGGCATTTTGTGCAACGTCATGCCGGGCGCGCGCATGTTGAAAATGGTGGTGATCAGATTGATCGCCCCGATAATTGAGGACGCGCCCGCCAAATGCAGCCCCAGGATGACAAAATCGACCGCCGGGCCGGGCTGGCCGGTGGTGGAGTAGGGCGGATAGAGCGTCCAGCCACCGCTGTGGCCATAGGAGCCGGCGGGGCCTTCAACCAGAAAGGACAGGGTCAGCAGTGCAAAGGCGGCCACCAGCAGCCAGAACGAGACATTGTTGAGCCGGGGGAACGCCATGTCGGGCGAGCCGATGAGCAGCGGCACGAACCAATTGCCAAAGCCACCAATCAATGCCGGCATCAGCACGAAGAAGATCATCACCAGGCCGTGGGCCGACACCACGGCATTGTAGAGATTGGTGTCGAGGAACAATTGCAGGCCTGGTTGCTGCAGTTCAAAGCGGATGAGGAAAGACAGTCCGGTGCCGACCAGCCCCGCCAACAGAGAAAACGCCAGATACAGCGTGCCGATATCCTTGTGATTGGTCGAGAACATCCAGCGATTTAAGAAACTTCGCTTCTTGACGCGAAACGCCGCAACCTGATCCATCTCGCGATCTCCGCTCGGTACAAGTATTTGTTCCGTAACGCGCTCGGGCAATCATTTAAGCTTCAGTGGAGGCTAGGCCGGACAGTTGATCGACGACAAGTGAATATTGTTGTCGCTTCAGACCAATATTTTTGCTGCCATTTTTGAAGTTGCGTGCGGTGATGAGGGAGCAGCGAATCCGCGCTCGACTGCATTGCCCCACTTCGGCGGCGGCTAGACTTTCAGCCGAAAACCGGTGCGGAATATCCCAACGGCGATGACAAGACAGGCCGCTAGGCAGCTTTCGACGGCTATTTCCCAGGCGCGAGTTTAGGCCGACGATGGCGAGAGCAACATCTACCTGCAGGAGAGGGGGCCTGTGTTGATATCAGTAGGCTCGGGTGAAGCCGCCATCGTGCAGTATGTTAAGGCCTGTCATATGATCGCTGAACGGCGAAAGCAGACCCTCGACCGCAATTGCGACCTCGGACGGCTCGCCGTACTTGCGTAGCGGAACGTTGTCCGTTTCGGCTTCCAATCGATCGTCGAAACTCTGCCCTGCTGCCGCCGCCCGCTGGGCAATTGCATCGCGGTAATCAGGAGTTAGCGTGCCGCCGAGCGAAAGCGTGTTGATGTGGATGTTGCGCTCACCCAATGCGAACGCCAACGTCTTTGCCTCGCCCAGCCAAGCGGTGCGGATGACGCTGCTTGTCGCGTAGTGTCCAAGAACCTGGGCGGACGAGATCCCTGAAATGATCACGATCTTCGCGCGCTGCCCGCTGGCCACATTGGGCCGCATTCGCGAGATGGCCGCCTTCAGTGTGGCCAGAGGTCCGATGAAGCTGGTCTGAAAAAGTGTCCGCCAGACTTCCGAGTTCAGGCAAAGGATCGCTTGCGGTGTGAGGCTGCGACGGCATGAGCACGGCTCCATCCAGCTTCAACTCGAGACTTTCAAGTCGCGCTGAAAACGTTGCGATCGACTGGTCAGAGGCCATGTCGACGGCAATCACTTGGTGCCCATCACCAGGCAAGGATTTTTGGAGCGACAAGAGACGGTCGACGCGTCGCGCGGCAAGAACGAGGTGGTGCCCCGATATGGCTAGGCGCTGGCCGCTGAGCCAATGCCCCCGCTTGCACCCGTGATCAGAAAAGTCTACATCTCCGGCCCCTGAGTTGAATACCGCTGTGGGGTAAACCTATCTGGGCGGGCTCGGCAGTCAACGCTCATCCGTTTCTGGCTTCGAAGACCGATGCCGCCTCGGGGGGCGACATCGGCCCCGCCACGATCCATTGCGGGCTTCTGGCCGAGCGGCGCTTGATCTGGTTATGGCGGTGCCGGTCAACCAACAGGGCTCCCCAAGGTTGCATTGAATTAATTGCGACTATGCCAAGAGCGATGTCCGCTGGCGGCCTCGACCGCCAACGGTCGGAATGCGCCGGGAGCGACGGCATTCGGTAAACGTCAATGACTGGAACGACGGAGATAGGTTGAAGACTGCCTATGCACCGCCGGCGTCGAGGCCGTGTCTCCTTTGGCCATCCAGGCCATAGGAGAACGTCATTATGGCCTGCCGCCGAGAAGAAGATACACTCGGTCCCGTCAGTTTCAGCAATGCCTCCGGTCAAACCACCGCCGCCTATGGCGCGGGGCGGGTCGCGCCGAAGCTTTCCTCGAGCGGGCCAAGCGCGGGGCCACGTTTCAGACCCTGGCGATCCCATTCCAGGAAGAAGTGTTCATAGCCGCCGGGCATGTAGGTTACGAGCAGCCTGCCCGGCGACTTGGCGAGGAAGCCGTGTGACTGCCCAGCATCAACACCAATGAAGGTGCCGGGACCGCCCTCGACAATCTGGTCCCCGATGTGAAATTCGTATGTTCCCTCGAGGACGTACCAGAACTCGGCCCGCGATCTATGCACGATGGCAGGCCCGGGGCCGAAACCTTCCTTGTCACTGCCTATGGTCATGATGCCGAGAAGACCATCGGTCTGCTCCTGCGTGGCCACAATCTCGTCCGTGGTCCCATCAGGATGAATGAGGGGGTGTTCTCCACCTATGGATATGATCGGCTCGAAAGCTTGGGCGTCCTGAATTCCAAGAAAGACCACAAGAATCGCCGCTGCGGTGTAGGAGGGTTTCATAGTGTTTTCCTTTGCGTAAACACGGCAAGCTGGTTGGGGGTGTTAGCTCGCAGGCGCAGCCGCATGCGGACAGCCAGCCAGCGTGGCTTCACGATGGGGGTGTCAAAGCCCTTCGCGGGCGCACGTCACTCTGCCTGCTAACTGGAATAGTCGTTCTCATCGTCATGCGGATGTCGCCACGGGAGGCAACGTCTGTATCGTCGCCTTCATGGCTGAGCACCGTCGTTAGCATTTCCGGTAAAGCCCCGCCCCAGCATTCGATGCGGCGGAGTGTCGTGTTGCGGCGCTGTCATGAACCGCCCAATTGGTTGATTTGCTCGTGGGGTGCCGCACCTATCCGTGTGCCTCCCCAAGCAGCAGTTGACAAAGCCTCCGAAGGACGCTTGACCGGCGGCAGAACGAGCACGCTAAGCCTTGCATTCTCTAGTCCGTTTTCCTCGACCAGCGTCTGTTCGGGGTACCCCAATTGATCGTCGCATGCCATTACTGCGCCGACTGACAAGCCGCAGGCAATTTCCACGGCCGTAAGCGCTCGGATAAGTCCATGTTTGGCCATTTCGATCTCCATCGATTGTGCTCGGCCTAGCAGCCATTTGACGATGCAGAAAGCGTTGAGCGGCCAACCGAGGCAGGGACCTTGCAGCATCCCGCCGTATGGCACATCGGTCAAACGGCCGATGGGATGTGCTTTTTACTTGCGATCTTGCAATGGGCTCTGGTGCCCGGCAACTAACTTGACCAGGTCGGCCTGCCGCTTGCTTCCGGTTTTTTCGAAAAGGTGTTCCAGATGGGTCTGTACGGTTCGCCGCGTAACGCCCAATCTCGTGGCGATCTGTCCCAATCCGCCCTGGTCGATGATCTCGGCGAGAACGCGGGCCTCTGCCGGGGTGAAGCCATAGACTCTTGTGGCGGTCAGGATCGCGGATGTCGTATCAACGCTCGATTTCCGAAGGAAGAGAGCGGCAACGGCGGCTGTGTTCAGCCCGACCTGCCGACGAGCGCCGGAGGTCAGGGGCAGAAAATGCGCGGCGTAGGGTGCACCGTTTCTTCCTAAAATAGAAAGGGAGAGGCGTTCAGACTTGCTTTCGAACGAGCCCTTGAGAGCGGCGGTGAGGGCATGCCGAAGCGCGGGTTGAGAATGATGATCAACAGGCACCAAGCATTGTCCGGCAAGACTAAGGGGGTCGCCGGCGGCGAGGACCTCTCGGCCACTCTGATTGGAATGGACCAAACCCCCATCGGCATTCAAGAAGAACACGCTGGTGGACAGGGCATCCATTGCTTCAACAAATGCGTCGGCCCGCAGATCGTGCTGATCAATTAGTTTGCTGATCAGCAGGGCGCGACGAAAGTGCGGCAGAATGAGGCGCATGCGCCAAGCACAAGTGTCGTTGGCCAGTCCCTGTTCGTGCCGACGAATGCCGGTGAGGGCAGCCGCCCCCGAAGCCGACTTGTCCAGCGTGCCGCCAATTATGTCCACGAAGCCCTGTGGCGCCACCCATTCACGGTAGAAGGTTGATGCCAGAACGTCCGGCCACATCCGCAAGCGCGAACCAACAATCACATCGCCGATTGCGGACCGAAAAAGCGAGGTGTTAAGCGGATCCAGGTGGAAATAATGGCTTTGATAGCTTTCCCAGTATCCGGGATCATACCCCCAGTTCACACTGAGGTTGAAGCTGCCCAGCAAGTCAGTGCTCACAACGACGCCAGCGGAACAGCTGAGAAATCCACAAGCCTGCCGAAGTGCGTCTCGCCACTGTGCTCGCTCGATGGCGGCATCGTAGACCGTTTCAAGTAAGGCTGAGAGTTCCTCGTCATCGGAATTGGACATTAGCATCGGAGCCCCTGTTTCGCTCGCAAGGAGTGGGGCGCCTTTGACTGCGGGCCTTGCTGCGTTATTCTCGCGATGACCGGTTCACATCGATGAACACTCTGCTGCCATCAGCGTTGCTGCAGTTTGGACCGGCGCTTCTTTGTTGGGAGGGGCAGAGTATTTCTTAATTGGCGGACGTGGCAACCGAATATTTATAGTTACTCGCTGGCCTTGGTCCCGTGGCTCGGAGAACTGCGCCTCGCGATGCAGCCGGGCCGCTGCGCAGCACACTCAATGACCTGCTGCCTCCGGCGCCTTGGTTACTTCAAACGCAAAGTGAAAGGCCGGAAGGTCCTCGCCTGGATGGTCGGCGGCATAGGTGAGCTGCGGGACGCGATAGTTGTTGGGCTGAGTTTCCGAGCCTTTGTAAATGCCGGGGTAAACATCGATATAGTGAGGGCCGGGCTCACCCGATGCGGACAGGAAAATGGTTATGTCGCCGCTGCTGTTGAAGGCGCAGACATATCCGAGGTACGCGTTGTCATAGTTAACGTGGTAGATATTTCCTGTCTCGCTCCAGCCGCCACCTTTGATATGCACCTTGAAGGTCGATCCAGCCGGCCCTCTAGCGACGTCTAGCGGGATTGCGGTCGGCGTAATCCAATGATGGCCGGTTCGGCGGGTTTTACCCGTGCCCAGCGCCAATTGGTGGGCACCACCGAGGTCATCTGGGGTCTCGAACTTGAATGTCGCCCTGCCTTCTTCATCCGCGATGGCTTCAGCAACGGGCCGGAACTCACTGCTCCAGCCATTTTGCACGACACGGTTGCCGACCACCGTTTCCCATTCAAGCTGATAGCTTGTTCCTGGTTCGAGCGAGGCCGCCTCTACTGTTACCGGCTGTTCCACGCCCGTGAAGGCTGGGGTGACAACAAAATCCCCAGAGGCGGGCAGGCGGCGGACGTCTGCAAGCGTTTGCGTCTCCGCAGGGGGCGGCAAAACCGGCTCTCCACCCGTCAGCACAAATTCTGCCCGCGGTCGCACGCGGTCTGGATAGGGGTTCTGCTCAGGATTCAGGTAAGGATAGGTAAATCCGGCGTGCACCAGCCGTAGCACGTGCGTTCCGACGGCGCCGGTCGCAGGGATGGTGAAGCGAGCGGTACCTCTGGTTGTTACTGAAGACAGCCACCCCGTGAAGCTGTTGCCGTAGACCAGGGTCCAGCTATTCTCGAGGTACCGCCAACCCAGACCATGAACTTCAACGGTGATGGGAGTCCCCAGAGGTCCGCTCTCTGGCGAAAGCGTCATTGTGAGGTCCACGCTGTAGCCGGTTTGATTGACCAGCCGCCCGTCCTTCTGAAGCGCCACATCGTGAAGAAAGCCGAAATCGTCCGGTGTGATGAAGCTTTGCGAGAACGAACCGTCTGCGGTGGTTGTTACCGGGGCTATGAGATAGGCCTTGGGCGTGAACTCGCGTCCCTTGTAAAAGCCATCCTCCACCATCCACGCCCCCTCAACCGTGTTCCAGACCAGGTCAAACTCTTGGTTTGGCGCCAGCCCTTCTCCGACAACGGTGACCGGCGTTCCCGCCGCGCCATGCGTGGGGGTTGAAGAGAGCTTCCCGCTATACCCTCCCGAGGCCTCCGCAATCGGGCGTTCCGGGCCGAGTTCCATCGGGGCCGGTGCTGCCGGGGATCCCGTCGTCAGGATCAGCGTGGCGAATGCTGTTATGATCCAGCCGCACCACATCATTCAGCCGCAACAATGGTGAGTTGCGATTTCGGCGCCTCGAACGGGGTAAAGGTCACGACCTCGCCATCGAGGCTGGTAGCGACAACCTTGTAAGGAAGGCTGCCAGTTGGGAAGTCAGCGGGGATGGTCCAAGCATAGGTCCAGTAGTAGCCAGCAACTGGGTCGGGAGGATGTGGACCGAACTTGGGTGCAAATTCCGTTCCGTCGGCCAGAAGGACAACAAGCTTCTGCAGTCTCCCCTCGGCCACCGCTTCCCCAGTTACCGTGTCCGTCACCCGAACTCGGAAGATAACTTTATCCCGGGGCTTGAACCGACTGCTCAGGACGCAGGGTCCGCTCAAGACCGTGTCGGCCTGGATAGCCAATGGCAAGGGCGCTGCCTGAAGGACGCTCGTGGCGCCGATCATCATCAGGCATGTTGCGGCAAAGATGGCGGTTGCTAGTTTCTCTGGGAATCTCATCGGAGCCTCATGACTGAGTGATTTCAGCGGAAGCGAAGGGGCTGCAGAGTTAAGGACACCGTCCGGCTGAAATATCTCGCGACTTGGCGCGGACCTTCAGATCCTCGCCGGAACGGCGGATGAAAGAAGTTTGCACATCTCGCCGTCTCAGGCATCGGTCAAACGACCGATGGGAGGTATTTTCATCTGCGGCCAGCATTGAGCTCTGGTGCCTCGGCAGCTGACTGAGCTAAGTCCGCCTACCGGTGTCAAGCTGAAGGGGCTATTCCTCAAGGCTCATAGCGCCCAGGAGGCTCGCCGTTGATATCCACCCGAGAACGTGCGGCCAGGGCCCTACGGAGACTTGAGGGGAAGCCAGCAGACGCGACGCACCATGTCAGCCTATGTGGACGAGCTAGGTGTGGAGGTGGACACAGTCCTCAAGGAAGAGCTGGGCGAACAAACATGGCGAACCCTCAAGGAAGCCATAGTATCGTCCTCCGATAGAGGCCAGTCCCCCCAGTTTATGGGGTGCGCTCCATTTCGTGGGCTGTTACTCGATGTATTTTAGTCATTGGTACGGGCCCATGAAGTCACCAAGAGAACGAGCGGCAAGAGCCCTGTGTTGCAACGAGGGCAATCCTGAGAACGCCCTTTACGAGGGGAAGCCCATGTGGATGAGCTACTTGGCGGTAGTAGATACGGTCCTAAAGGAGGCACTCGGGGTTGACGTGTGGGATACCATCAGAGATCTGGGCCCAGCCGAAGAGCTGCGCACTCCCTAGCGGGATCAGGAACTCACCAGAGGACGCGCTAGTGACCTAGTGATGGAACTCCTTGGCCTGGGCGCTTGTCGCCGCGCATCACCAGCTTGTAGGGGCCGCTCTCGGAGATGAGCGCCACGCTAGGGGTTTTGATGTCAAACGAGGCGTATCCAATATTGCCAAAGCCTTACAAACAGGCTTGGCGACAAACCAGGGGCCGCGAGATTGGCTCACCCCGAGGTGATCCGCGGCTGATTGTTATAAGCACTCACTTTGCGTCGCGCGCCGCTAGCTGCTCTCAATTCTATAGCGTTAACGACACCAAGGTTAGGCTGTGTGCATCAAGAGTGCCGCTTTTTCCCCAGGCCGTTCCTCTTAGCCAATTCCGACCGGCTAGCCGAATAATTCGGGGACGCCATAGGGTAGTCGTCTGGTAACGACCACATACGACGATATTCATCTTCCTGGAGTTGGTGATTTGCTCTGATATGCAGCTTCATGGATTTCAGCCTCTTCCCGCATATAAGACAAACTATGTATTCAGAGGTCACAGATTTCCGGGGGGACGTTGCGGGGGGCGCTACGTCTCGAGGTGAGCCCCTATGTGATTGGAACGACAATCCCGTCAAAGTTTTAAATACAGAGGTAATAATGTCGACTAGTTCATCAGGTCGCAGATGGTTTCTTGATGCGTAAGAGACGACGATTAATGCCGTAAGCGCGCGATTGTCCGTTCTGTCTTTCATTTGTCTATCCTCTGCTCTGCGTCCAGGCACAGATTGCACGTTGCTGTCAATTTTACAACGTTTCAGACTAAGAATTTTTGTTCTATTGCGTCTTTACCGCGTGATCTATCTTTATTTGTCTGTATGTAGAATTAATAACAGCTTTGAGAAAGTATCTTTGATTGTAATTGTTGACAATAGTAACTGATAGCATGGAGCTAATACGAGTATTGTGTTTATGTAATGCTATGGCGTCTTTTCCGGATGTCCGGGGTGAAATTGTAGCATCGGTCCGTTAGTTTAGAGCAGATGTGGTCACCGGAACCGCCATCGCGTCAGGACACTCGTCGTGTCAAATTTGTATTGTTCCGGTCTACTGTCGGAGGCCATTCCCAGCTCCTTGCGACAGAAAGGACACATTAGAAAATACTATTAACCGTCTATTCCAGAAAATCTTCCCAATTGTTAATAATCCGTTAAAACGGATGGCAAAGCACTCGGGAGGGGCATATGCGTGACCAAGAGGCTGAGCAGGTGGAGGTCGCGTTCGTGGATGACCACCCGATGATGTTGCTTGGGTTGTCGGCCATGATGGCGGATCATGAACGTTTCAGGGTGGCAGCGACGGGTGGCTCCGCAAGTGACGCCAGGTTGATTGCGGAAAAGCACCGTCCAGATATCATCTTCATGGATCTTAGCATGCCGGGAGACGTACTCGGCACAATCGGCCATATCGCCAAAAACCTCACCCATACAAAAGTGCTCGTCTTCACTGCCTATTCCAGCGTGGATACGGCGCTCAAGGTCATGAATGCCGGCGCGACGGGCTTCGTCCTCAAAGGCAGCAAGAGCGACGATCTGTTCGATGCCATCGACACCGCCATGCGGGGCGAGATGTACGTGACCAATCACTATGCTAACCAGATATTCAGCGGCTTGCGCAGCCGCGAGCAGCGCGAGATGGCGGTCAGTGCCATCAGACTAAGCTTCCGGGAGAAGCAGATCGTGCAGCAGCTGATGCACGCCAAGAGTAACCAAGAAATCGCCAAGTCGCTCTATATCACCGAGAAGACCGTCAAGAACTACATGACAGGGCTCATGAACAAGTTCCACGCCCGCAGCCGCGTAGAAGTTTTGATCGCCGTGCAGAAGAGCGGTGTATTTCACTAACGTCTTCGGCTGGATATGGGGCGCGACAGAGTTGCGATGCAGCCTACTGCTGCAAATCTGGGGCACCAACTCCTATGGTGGCCGGTTGCGACGCCTCTTCAATGCAGATTGACGCCCAGCCAACTATGTCAAGACGGGTGCGCCGTCAGCGGTGGTGGCGAGCCTCTCGATGCTCGCGTCAATGTTGCCGCAGCAGGCGAGCTGTAAAGCTGAGTATTTCTGCCATCTCCGACCAATTGGCGTTTCGCCGCTGCTTGCGCTGCGAAGAGCGCCAACTTACGTCGCGCCGGTGATCGCGGCCGCAACGCGCACCCTCGCATTCTGGCAGTCTTGCTGTTTCAAGTCCAGGCAGGCCTGGCCCGTGTTCTAACAAGCAGAGACCGAGCGGCGGCTGGCTCATCGATCAGCGCTACTTGAAGTATTTTTGTGGTTTCAAGTAATTCCGGCAAGTATCTGGCAGGGTGTTATTTTCAACGTTCCCTATGTTCGTTTTGGGACCTTAGTCCCGAAATGTCACGGGACTTTAGTCTCTAGCAGTGGCCCTTGCATCTGTCATTGATTACTCGAAGAGCGGGCGGGGGCTGAAGATACGGAAGTATTGAAGCTGCAGCCGCGATGTATGGAGCCAACAACAAGGGGGCGCATTGCCATGGTTACCTTAATCAAGCACGATCTCGAGTTCATTCTCAAGCAGATCAAGATCGCCGAAGCGCATGCGAAGGGCACCGCGCTGACACAGATCCGGGTCGATGCCCAGGGCAACGTGGTCAAGGTCGGCGATCCCGGCTATGCGACCGCAACGTTGGCCATCAGCGACCCGCATGCCCCATACGGCCTGCGTACCGTCGACGGCAGCTACAACAATTTGGTGCCCGGACGCGAACTGTGGGGCGCTTCCGGCCAACCGTTTCCCGGTGTCCTGAACACCAATTTCCTTGCGGACACCGATAACGAAGTCTTCTCCCCGGGCGGCCCGACCATCACCAACAACGACTACGGCTTGCCGGGCAACGTCGTGGACTCCGATCCGCGCACGATTTCCAACCTTATCGTGGACCAGACCCTGGCCAATCCGGCAGCCATCATCGCTGGCCTGGAGCGTTCCGGCGTTCCGGGGGGCGAACTCCTGAGCAAGCTGGCTGAAATTTCCCAGGCGTACAACGCCACCAAGCCTTTGATCGATGCGGCCAAGACCGCGGTGGCTCAGGCAAAAGCCGCCCTTGGCGCCGCCGGTGAAGGCGCCGATCTGCCGGCCCTCGAGCAGGCTGTCACGGACGCCGAAGGTGCCTTGGTCATCGCCCGGCAGCCGCTGTTGGCGGTCCTTGATGCCAATGGCATCGAAATGGACGGCGAAAATGTCCTGCTTCCCAACGTGGCCCCTGATGAGGGCCTCTCTTCGCCTTTCAACGGCTGGTTCACGATCTTCGGCCAGTTCTTCGACCACGGCCTGGATCTGGTGGCCAAGGGCGGAAACGGCACCGTCTACGTGCCGCTGCAGCCCGACGACCCGCTCTATGTCGAAGGCAGCCCCTTCAACTTCATGGCGCTGACCCGGGCCACGGCGTCTGCCGGCCCCGACGGGATCATGGGAACGCCTGATGACATCCGGCCCGTCAACATGACGACACCGTGGGTCGACCAGAACCAGACCTACGGTTCCACCGCCTCCAAGCAGGTCTTCATGCGCGAATATGTGGCGGGTCCCGACGGCAAGCCCGTTGCAACCGGGCTGCTTCTGGAAGGAGCCAAGGGCGGTCTGGCGACCTGGGCGGATATCAAGACCCAGGCCCGTGAACTCCTCGGCATCGACTTGACGGATGCCTGGGTCACCAAAATCCCGCTGATTGCCTCCGACGAGTACGGCCGGTTCATTCCCGGTGCCAACGGTTACCCGCAGCTGGTCATCGGATTGGGTACCGACGGTAAACTCGGCACCGCCGATGACGTGCTGTGGGAAGGCGATCCGTCCGCCAACGGGGGTAGAGGGGTCACCATCCCCGCCACGGCGGTGCTGACCGGGCACGCCTTTCTGGACGACATCGCCCACAATGCGGATCCCACCAGCGTCTACGACTTCGATGGTGATCCGACGACGCGGGGCGACAATGCCACGCCCGTGCAGGCGGATGGCGACAGCGACACCGGCAATGCCATCCCAACCGACTACCAGGGCCGAAAGATCGCCTATGACGACGAGCTGCTGGATGCCCATTTCATCACCGGCGACGGTCGCGGCAACGAAAACATCGCCCTGACGGCAGTGCACCACGTCTTCCACTCTGAGCACAACCGCATTGTCCAGATGACCAAGGATCTGGCCCTTGAGTCACGCGACCTTGCCTTCCTGAACGAATGGCTGCTGGTCGACCTTCCTGCGGGCACCGCCATTCCGGCCAAAGGCAGCGCCGGCTACGCGGCGTTCGTAGCTTCCCTGACTTGGGACGGCGAGCGGCTGTTCCAGGCGGGCCGGTTCACCACCGAAATGGAATACCAGCACCTCGTGTTCGAGGAGTTCGGACGCAAGGTCCAGCCCGACATTGATGCGTTCGTGTTCAACGCGTCGACCGACATCAATCCCAACATCGCTGCCGAATTTGCCCATGTGGTCTACCGTTTCGGCCACTCCATGCTCATGGGCGATGTCGCCCGCATCAATGTCGATGCCAACGGCACTCCGATCCGTGACGCGGAGGGCAATACTGTCGGCGATATCGACCTCATCTCGGCGTTCCTCAATCCGGTGGCCTTTGACCAGGGTTACGGGAGTGCCGACGAAGCGGCCGGTGCCATTATCCGCGGCATGACGCGCCAGGTGGGCAACGAGATCGACGAGTTCGTCACCAACACCCTGCGCAACAATGTGCTCGGCCTGCCGCTGGATTTGGCGACCATCAACCTCGCCCGCGGGCGGGAAACGGGAACACCGTCGCTGAACTCGGCGCGCCAGACCTTCTATGATGCAACCGCGGACAGCCAGCTCAAGCCCTACGACAGCTGGACGGACTTTGCCCTCAATCTCAAGAACCCGGCCTCAGTGATCAACTTCATCGCGGCCTATGGCACCCATGATCTGATCGAGGCGGAAACGACCCTGATCGGGAAGCGGGCGATCGCCACGGCGATCGTGCTGAACCAGGCGGTGACCGTCACCATCGGCGGCGTCGAACGCACGTTCGACGTGCCGGCGGACCGGCTGGCTTTCCTCAATGCCACCGGTGGCTATAAGGGAGGAGATCTTGGCGGCCTGAACCTGGTCGATTTCTGGATCGGGGGCCTCGCCGAAAAGAAGATGGCATTCGGGGGCATGCTCGGCTCTACCTTCAGTTTCGTCTTCGAAATGACGATGGAGCAGCTGCAGAACGGCGACCGGTTCTACTACCTGTCGCGCGTCCAGGGCCTCAATCTCCTCAACGAGCTCGAAAACAACTCGTTCGCCAAGCTGGTGATGAACAATACCGACCTCGGCAATGCCGGTGCCACCTCTTTGCCGGGCGATGTCTTCTCCGCCTTCGAGTTGCCGACGCTGGAAATGGATATCTCCAAGCAGCTCGGTGCCGACCCTGTGCATGACAACCCGTTCCTCCAGGCTCTTGAGCCGCTCGTCCTGCGCAAGGACGAGGATGGCGACGGCAGGTACGAATACATCAAGGTCAATTCCAACGAGCACTTCACCATCGGGGGCACCGAGGGCGACGACATCATCATCGCCGGCGGCGGTGACGACACTGTCTGGGGTCGGGGAGGCAATGACCGCATTGAAGCCGGTTACGGCGTGGACAAGATCCATGGCGGCGACGGCGACGACATCATCACCAACTCCGGCACGGACATCGGCGAGACCGATTTCCTGCACGGCGATGCCGGTGACGACGTCATCCATGGCGGCAGCGGTCTGGCCTTGCTCTTCGGCGGATCGGGCAACGACGTCCTGATCGCCGGGCCAGACGGCAAGGAAATCTTTGGCGGCACGGGCGACGATTTCATCCTCGGCGGCGAAGGCGCCGACTTCCTGCTCGGCAATGAAGGCGACGACTGGATCGAGGGCGGCGGCGGATTTGATACAACGGCCGGCGACAACTCTGAACTGTTCTTCAACTCGACCATTCTCGGTCATGACGTGATGTTCGCGGGCACCGACGAGCACGACTTCGACGCCGAGTCCGGCGACGACATCATGGTCCAGGGCGAAAGCGTCATGCGCAACGAGGGCATGCTGGGTTATGACTGGTCCATCTACAAGGGCAACAAGCTTGACGCCAACGCGGACCTGACCACGCCGATCTTCACCACTGACGTGCAGGACATCCTGCGCAACCGCTTTGATGCTGTCGAAGGCCTCTCGGGCTGGAACGGCAACGACGTGCTCAAGGGGGATAACCGCGGTGACACCAGCGATGGTGAGGTGGAAGGCAATCCGGGCCTTGCCGGAGCCGAGAACACCATGGTCGGCCATGAGCTGAGCCAGGCCGGCGTCAACCGCATTGCCGGGCTGCGGGAGCTGCTGGGCGACTGGGTTGCTGCGGCCCCGACCGGCGCGGGTATCGACCTCGAGAAGATCGTTGCCTTCGACGACGGTAATATCCTGCTCGGCGGCGGTGGCAGCGACACCATCACCGGCCGGGGCGGCAACGACCTGATCGACGGCGATGCCTGGCTCAACGTCCGCATCGGCATCTACAACACCGATGGCGTGGAAATCGCCACCGCCGACAGCCTGACCTCGACCGTCACGGTGGCGGGCAAGACCGGGGTGCTTGCTACCCTGCTGGTGGACGGCCACGTCAAGCCGTCGCAGATGAAGATCATCCGCGAGATCATCAAGGACGACGGCATCGGCGACATCGACACCGCTGTCTTCTGGGACGTGCGGGCCAACTACACCGTCACCCGCTCGGCGGACGGGTCGATGCTGGTCTCCCATACCGGTTTCGATGCGGACACGGCTCCCGCCGGTGCCGTGTCCGATGGTGTGGACAAACTCCGCAACATCGAACGGTTGCAGTTCGCTGACCAGACGGTCATGCTGACGCCGCCGGTGCTGTCCTTGCGCAGCACAGCCGGGGAATACGCCGATAACTTCAACGCCCGCAGCTGGGGGAACTCCACCGGCGGCACCAACTGGGGGCCAGACTGGGTCGAGACCAATGACGATGGGGGGATTGCAACCGGCCAAATCCGGATCGATGCCGGCACCGGGCAGGGAAGCAATAGCCTGCAGTTCGTCGGTGGCAACGGCGCTAACGGGGCCGAGATCACCAGGGCCGTAGACCTCTCGGGCGTCGCCTCCGCGGTCCTGGCCTTCTCCGCCAATCCCGACAGCATGGAGGCCGGAGAAACGGTGCAGGCCCAATTCGCGGCAGACGGGGTGAACTACGTCACCCTCACCACGATTACGGGGAACGGCGGCAACATCAACCATTCCTTCAATCTGCAAGGTCCGTTCTCCGCCAACGCCAGTATCCGTTTCGTCGGCTCCGGCATGAACGAAACCAACGACGTGGTCACCATCGACAACTTGACCATCGACTTCGTGAAGCCGCTTGCGGCCAACTACCAGGGCACGTTTACGGAGGGTGCCAACGATATCGACATCGCGCAGAATCCGACGATCGTGGAGGACAGCGGCGAGATTCTCTCGGCGCGGATCGTGTTGACAAATGCCTCTGCGGGGGACCGGTTCAACATCCCGAACAACCTGCCCGGCAACATCAACAGCGCGGTCACGACTGTCGGCGGCCAGATCATCGTGAACCTGACAGGCAGGGAGACCCTAGCCAATTATCAGGCGGCGATCCAGACCATCCAGTTCGAGAACACTTCGCAGAACCCGGTGGCCGGCAACCGCGTCATCCACGTGACGGTCAATGACGGTTTCCTCGACAGCAACGTGGCTGTCGCCACCGTGACCGTCGTCCCGGTGAACGACCGCCCCAATGCCGTCAACGACACCGTCTACTCGAACCACGCCAGCAATACGGCGTTCGTTATCCCGTCCTGGGCCCTGCTGGCCAACGACAGCGACGTGGACGGCAACCAGTTGCGGATCAGTGCGGTGACCGAGAACTCGGGCAACTTCACGGCCGTCCGCACCGCCGCCGGCGACGTTCAAGTCAACCATTCGGGCAATACAACCGGCAACCAGCCCTCGTTCACCTACACCGTCACCGACGATACCGGCACGTCCAACGCCACCGACACCGCCAGCGTGACCGTCAGTCGGGTGGCCGGCAACATCACCGGCAATGGCAGTGCGAACATCCTGACCGGTGACGCTGCTGGAAGCACCTTCACCGGCGGCGGCGGCAATGACATCATCTTTGCCGGCGGCGGCAACGACCGTATCGTGTGGAATGCCAACGCCACCGGCAACACCGACGGCTACGATTACGTCGACGGCGGAGCGGGTACGGACACCTTCGTCGTCACGACCCGACAGAACACCTCCGAACTCTACCGCGTCTACACCGTGGCGGCAGCGGTCGCCGGACCGAACGCGATCGCGGGCCTGACGGAGGTTATGCTGAAGCCGGGCACCGAGATCATCATCACCCGGACTACCGGTGGAGCAGCGGTGACCACCGCCAGCATCATTGCCGAACTCGCCAACGTGGAAGAAATCCGCATCGGGACGCAAACCTCGGATCCCACCAACGGTTCCGCCGGACCCGGTGACACCGTTGCCATCTTCGGTGACTTCACCACCACCAGCCTCGCGCTCAACACGATCACCATCGACGGCAATACCGGTGACGACATTGTCGATATCTCGGCGCTGAGCTCGGCCCACCGCATCGTCTTCCGCTCCAATGGCGGCAATGACACCATCGTCGGCACCATGCGGCCCCAGGACGTGATCGAACTGCCCGATGGCGCCGACCCGTCCGAGTATATTACCACCACCGACGCCAACGGCGTGAGCACCATGACCAATGGCGTCCACTCCATCACCTTCACCGCCGGCAGCGCCCCCACGGACGATGACGATGATGATGACTGCGACGATGATGACGACGACAATCACATCCCAGGAGGCGGGGGTGATGACGATGACGATAATGACGACATTCCGGTAGTCCCCGTGGATACCGATCCCGGTAACCCTGCCGGGTCTAAAGTGGGGACCCCGGGATCCGACGTTCTGGTCGGCGACGGCAGCGACGATACTCTTGTCGGTTTCGCCGGCGATGACGTCCTGATCGGCTATGCCGGCAATGACATCATCCTGGGTGGAGACGGCCACGACTTCATCGCCGGCTGGGATGGCAGGGACATCATCTGGGGTGGTAGCGGCAACGACACAGCCTTCGGTGGGGCCGGCAACGACGTGATCGACGGCGAAGACGGGGATGATCACCTTTTCGGCGACGCCGGCAATGACATGGTCACCGGCGGGGCCGGCAACGACACCGTTGTCGGCGGCGCCGGCGACGACTGGTTCGTCGCCCGAAGCGGTGACGGCGACGACGTGTATTTCGGTGACGAGATCAATGATGCCACCGGAACACCCGGCATCGACACTCTCGACATGTCGACCATCATGGCCAACGCCAAGATCGATCTCGGCACCGGCCTGGGTGGCATGGGCAGCGCATACAGCGCCCAGACCGGCACGGACACCCTTTGGGGG
The DNA here is from genome assembly GCA_963699295.1 of uncultured Alphaproteobacteria bacterium. Taxonomy (GTDB): domain Bacteria; phylum Pseudomonadota; class Alphaproteobacteria; order Rhizobiales; family Devosiaceae; genus Devosia. The sequence goes on along the minus strand of OY969432.1, from coordinate 2,437,447 downwards.
ATCGAAAACGTCGTCACCGGTTCTGGCAACGACACCATCAAGGCCTCGACAGCCGTCAACGTCATGGACGGCGGCAGCGGCAACGACACCTTCGTGTTTCTCTCCGCAGCCCATGCCAACGGCGACACGATCCTCGGGTTCGAAGCCGGCGACAAGATCGACCTCTCGGCCATCGACGCCCATGGCGGACTCGCCGGCAACCAGGCCTTTACCCTGGTCACTAACGGGGCGATCACCGCTCCTGCCCAGATCGCGATAACGCACGAAACCATCGATGGCCACGACTACACGGTGGTTTCCGGCAATACGGCCGGCAATGACAATGCCGAGTTCAAGATCAAGATCGACGGTATTCACGATCTGACCGCCTCGAACTTCATTCTCTAGGCACCGTCGGAAGCCGGGCGGCAGAGGTCGCCCGGCTTCCTTCTCCGTGGGGGAAACCCATTCCGTCATTGCACTCCAGGACATTGTGCGACCGAGGCGTGTTTCGAACGGTCGCGACGCAGATTTGGCAGGGGAACGTCATGCGCAGCAAGGACAAGTCACTGGCCTACAAGAAGAATGCTGACGCCTTGAAGAAGGAATTCAAGGGCATCGGCGCCTTCCTGTTCTCCATCTCGGGGATCATCAACGTCTTGGCCCTGACCGGGTCGTTCTACATGCTGCAGATCTACGACCGGGCCCTGACGAGCGGCTCGATCCAGACCTTGCTGGCCCTCTCCGTGCTCGCGATCGGGCTCTATCTGTTCCAGGGCGTTTTCGACATCGTCCGTGGCCAGGTTCTGGTGCGGGTCGGTGCCCGGCTGGACCGGAAATTCGCTCCGTTGGCGCACCAGGTCGCGATCGACATGCCCCGGTTCGGCTTCTCCACCGCCGAGGCGCTGGAACGCGGTCGTGACGTCGATACAGTGCGCGGCTTTCTCGGCAGCCAGGGTCCGATGGCCCTGTTTGACCTGCCCTGGATGCCGATCTATCTGGTGTTCGTTTACATGCTGCATCCGCTGCTGGGGGCCGTGACGATCGCCGGCGCCTTCGTGCTCACGATGCTCACCATCCTCACCGAACTGCTGTCCCGCCGCCTGGCGAATGCCACCCAGCAGGCTGTGGTCAGCCGCAACGGCATCGCAGATTCCAACACGCGCAACGCCGACATTCTCAAGGCCATGGGGATGACCGGTCGGGCGGTCGGTCGCTACAGCGTTGCCAATAAGGAGCACCTGACACTCCAGACCCAGGCCAATGACATCACCGGCACGCTCAGCGCCATATCGCGGGTCCTGCGCATGCTGCTGCAGTCCTCCCTCCTGGGCCTGGGCGCTTTCCTGACGATCCAGGGCCAGCTGTCGGCGGGCGCGATTATCGCCGTATCCGTGGCGTCGTCGCGGGCCCTCGCGCCCATCGACCTGGCCATAGGCAACTGGAAGAACGTCGTCGCCTCCCGCAACGCCTTCAAGCGTTTGCTGGATACCGTCGTCGCCCTCGGCGAGGCACCCGAACCCATGGACCTACCGGCGCCGACCCGCAACCTCAAGGTGGAAAAGATCACTGTCGCCGCCCCGGCATCGGGCAAGATCCTGCTGTCCGACGTCGACTTCGAGCTCAAGGCCGGCGACGCCCTCGGGATCATCGGCCCCAGTGCCGGCGGCAAGACCACGCTGGTGCGCGCTCTAACGGGCATCTGGCCGGTGCTGCGGGGCAGTGTCCGGTTGGACGATGCGGACCTGTTGCAGTACCCGGAAGATATCCTGGGACGGCAGATCGGTTACCTGCCGCAGGAAGTCGGCCTGCTTGACGCGACGATCGAGGAGAACATCTCTCGTCTCGGCCTGACGCCGGACCCTGAGGGGGTGATCGAAGCCGCCAAAGCGGCGGGCGTGCACGAGATGATCGTCCGCCTGGAGGATGGTTACCGCACGAGGATCGGGCCGCAGGGCGCCGCCCTGTCGGCCGGACAGCGTCAGCGGATAGGCCTGGCCCGTGCTCTCTACGGCAAGCCATTCCTGGTCGTCATGGACGAGCCCAACTCCAATCTCGATGGCGAGGGGGAGGCGGCCCTGAGCGAGGCGATCCGATCGATCAGGGCTCGGGGCGGTATCGCCGTTGTGGTCGCGCACCGTCCGAGTGCCTTGGCGGCCGTCGACCTGGTGGCCGTGGTGCAGAACGGACGCATCAGCAATTTCGGTGACAAGACAGAAATCCTGGCGCCAGCCAAAGTCGAAGCCGGGCCTGCCCACAAGCAGGCCGCCGTTGCCGAAAAGGTGCCGGCATGAGCACGATCGAGGTAAGAGGCAGTCGGCAGGGCGCCCAACCGGAGGTCACATCCCGGCAAACGTTTGAATTCGAGGACACCCAGAAAAAGTCCAGACTGCCATTGGCCATCGGGTTGGCCCTCACCGCGCTGGCCGCCTACCTCAAGAGCGCCTTGCCCATTTTTGGGTTGGGCGAGAAGGGCCAGCGGCCATTGGCTCCAGAGCCGGCGAAAGCCGACCCGGCGCCGCAAGGGCAGGTCGGCGAGCCTCCTGCGGAGGAGCCGGCAGAGAAAGAAGAACCGCAAAACACGTTTCACCTGCTCCAGCCGTTTCCTGAGGTTGGCCTGAACTTACGGCCGATCGTTGACTATCGATTCCGAGCAGCGGTGATCGAAGACAGCTTCGCTTTTCCCAAACCGTTTTCGCCTGTCGAAATCCCCGGTTTCCAACGGAGCAGAGGCGGACCGGCCAATGACAATTCTGCCACTTCACCGGGGACATCCCCAGGCGGTGCCCCCCCCGGCGGCCGCGAGATCGATGTCCCCGGTGAAGACCCCGACGAGGACGATCAAGAAGCGCCGGACCCTGGCCCGGGTCGCAAGAACCGGGCGCCCGTTGTTTCGGGCGGCGTCCGGCTGAATGACGTCATGGCCGGCCAGATGGTCCTGATCGGGCTGTCAGAACTTCTGGCCAACATGGCGGACCCCGACGGCGACGCCTTGAGCGTGCGGAACGTCAGGGTCTCGGCTGGGAGTATCGGGCAGTCAGCCGACGGCTGGGTATATTCCAGCAACCGGCAGACCGCGGACCAGGACGTCACGGTCACCTATGACGTGACGGACGGCGAAGCATCGATCACCCGCACGGCATTGTTGCGCATCGACGGCAAGGCGCCAATCGTCGGCACTGGGGGCGACGACCTCCTCGCCGGTCTCGATACCGCTGACCAGATCGATGCCGGTGATGGAGACGACATCATCGACGCCAAGGGTGGGGATGATTTTATCCGCGGCGGCGCCGGGAATGATCACATCATGGGCGGGGCCGGGAACGACCACATCGAGGCAGGGGCCGGCAATGACGTGGTCTTCGCTGGTGCCGGCAACGACGTGGTGAGCGGCGGTGCCGGCAATGATCGCCTTTACGGCGAGGCGGGCGATGATCTGCTCTATGGGGATGATGGCGACGACGAAATAGATGGCGGCGACGGTAACGATATCATCGACGGCGGGGCAGGGAATGATCGACTGTCGGGCGGCCAGGGCGATGACGTCATCAGAGGCGGTGCCGGGAACGACGTTATTTTCGGCGGCGACGGGCATGACATCATCGAAGACGGGCCGGGGGCCGATACTGTGCACGCCGGCGCCGGTAACGATGTGATGTTGGTCGTCCCCGACCTGGATGCCGATAGCTACGATGGCGGCCACGGTGTCGACACCATCGACATCTCGGCAACTTCGGACGACTTGCGCGTCGATTTTTCCGCGGGCGTCATCAGCGGACCGGGGCCGGTGTCCGACGCCATGTCCAATATCGAAGTCATGATCCTTGGTGCCGGGAACGACACCGTGATCGACGGGTCCGGCAGTCAGTCGGTGACGCTGGGAGCGGGCGATGACGTGCTCGTCGCGGCCCTTGACGGTGTCGATGACTGTTTCATCGGCGGCGACGGGCGGGACACCTTGGACTTGTCGAACACCACGCAAGGCGTGACCGTAAATGTCACGGCCGGGACATCGGTCGGAACCGAGATCGGCTCGGATAGCGCAACTGGCTTCGAGGTCGTGGTGGGTGGTTCTGGCGATGACTGCCTTGTAGTCGACACCAACGCGACCACGGGCGCCATTGTCCTGGTCGGCGGCAAGGGCAATGACGCGTTCCACTTCCAGGTGAGCAATGGCCCGGCAGCCAGCAACGTCGCGTTGATCCATCAGATCCTCGATTTCATGGTGGGTGACCAGGTGTTCGTCGCCGACTACGAGTTCCGCAAGATCCGGGGTCATGACGGCGCCGAAAAGTTCGAACGCATCTACCAGAGCGGCGGCGCCGGGCTTGATGACGACGAGTTCATGGTTCGGCTACGCGACGCCACTACCGGCAACGTCCAGTACGCGGTGATCGAGGTTGACCGCAACAAGGACGACACCTTCGAATTTTCGATTGAGATCTATAGCGCCCCATCGAGCGTGCAGGATCCGATCTCAGTTTGACGGCAACATCAGTCAGGAAACAAAATGACGGCAATTGACATGGGAGCCCCGCCTCGCGTCGGTAGGAAGCCCCCCAAAACCGACAGGGAAAGCGGCTTGGGCATCGGTTCGCGCATGGCCCTGGGGATCGTTTTCGGCGTGATCCTGATTGGCGGCGTTGTGGGCTGGGCTGGCATGGCCAAGCTCTCCGGCGCCATTATCGGGCAAGGCACCGTGAAAGTGGACCAGCATGTCAAGGAAGTGCAGCATCGCGATGGCGGCACCATCACCGAAATCGCCGTGCGGGAGGGCGATCGCGTGCAGGCGGGCCAGCTGCTATTGCGTCTGGACGACGTGCAGACCCGGGCGGAACTCTCGATCGTGACCGGCCAGATCATGGAACTGAGCGCGCGTCAGGCGAGGTTGGAGGCGGAACGCGACGGTCTGACAAAGATCGCCTTTCCCGTTGACCTCCGGCAGGATCTACGGGTCGGGCTGGTGGCGGGCGAGACCAAGCTCTTTACCGGCAATATGCTCAACCGAACCCGCCAGAAGGAGCAGATGGTCCTGCAGGTGGCCCAGCTCCACCAGGAGGTCGCCGGCCTGTCGGCGCAGCGGGACGCGCTGGACGACGAGATCACCTTGGTCATCGGGGAGCAGGCCAAGATTCGGGAACTTGCGGACAAGGGCCTGATCGAAGGCTCCAAGGCCTACGCCATCGACCGGGAGCGCATCCGCATGATGGGCGAGCTCGGCGCCGTCGAAGCCAATACCGCCCGGGCCGAAGGGCGGATCAGCGAAATCGAGCTGCAGATTTTGGCCGTCGAGGATGCGGCGCGCACCGAGGCCCAACGGGAACTGCGCTCGCTGGAGGCCAGCATCTCCGAACTCGATGAGCGACGCCGCGCGATCGCCGACCGGCTGGCCAATATGGAGATCCGGTCGCCCATTGCTGGGGTGATCAACGAACTCAACGTCACGACGGTCGGCGGGGTGATCACTCCAGCGGAAGCCTTGGTCACCGTGGTGCCGGACGATGCCGATTTAAAGGTGGAATTCCGGATGCGGACTATGGATGTGGACCAGATCGGGGTCGGGCAGCCGGTGAAATTGCGACTCTCCGCCTTCAACCAGCGCACCACCCCCGAAATAGATGGGATCGTTGCCCACGTGTCCGCGGCATCGCAACGGGATGCGGCCACCGGCGAGACGTTCTATCTCGGCGAGGTCGAGATCACCGGCGATCTGGCAGCGCTCGGCGGGATGAAACTGGTGCCCGGCATGCCGGTCGAGGTGTTCGTGCAGACCGCGGAAATGACCGCCATCAGCTACCTGGCCAAGCCCTTCACCGACCAGATGGCGCGGGCGTTCCGCGAAGAATGAGGCATGTCAGCGCCATGACGGAGGTTAGGATGGAAACAGCATTTCGGTGGGGCACTTTGACGGCTGCCATAGTCTTTGTAGGAGCAGGGTTGGCGCCCGCATTAATCGATTGGTTGTCCGCTAAAGGGTGGACGATCCGCGCATCGGGGACGGGACAGTTTTTCGGGTTCGCTGAGTCCGTAGGGCAGGCGACGTGGTGGGCCTGGGCGATGGGCCTGTCGGTCGGCCTTGCGGGAGGCGCCTGGGCAGGCTGGTTGCTCCGTATGCCATGCCGCAGGACCGTTCCAGATACAACTGTGTTGGTAGATGAGATGGCCGATATGCTGCAGTGCATGAGGGGCGTGTCTGAGGCGTGCCATTCCAGTGCCTATGACGAGAGGACCATGGTGCTTGCGTATGCCCGGTTCCAGGCGTTGCAGATGTCCCTCCAGAAGGGCGGGCTGCGCGTGCCCTGGCGCCATTGGGAACCAGGCGATGACCCCATGCCATATCTCCAGACAAACATCGGTTACCTGGCCTTCGTTGAGCCTATGATGCGCAGAGGTTACCTGACAACGGCGATAAGGATAACTCGGCGCAGCCTCGGGCTTGGCGGGGCTCCCCGAGGGCCGCTAATGAAGGTCGGCGCCTCTCTCAAACGCGTCGCCTAGCCGTTCCAAATGAGAAGGTTCAATCTAGATTCTCCCGTTCAGAAGGCCTGGTTGGGCTGTAATGGGGTCATCGTCTTTTTGGTGCCGGTTTGCCGAGGATGGGAACGTACTGTATCTTTACGTAATCGGTCATCAGATCTGGGGTTCTATGAAAATTTGCAGGTGAAGATATTTCGATATATCTTCAATGGAGAATTCCTGTTCTTCGATTGGAAGAGATTGGAGCCTGGACTTGGACGAGAGGAAGTCAGCTTCCTGGTCTAATGTTTTCAAGACGTCGGATTTAAGTATTTCCGGCCAGTTTCTCGTCGCTTCCGGCATAGTGCTCTTCCTGGCTATGGCTGTCCTTGGCACATTTGTAACCGCAGAGATCAAGCACAGCGTTCTGACTACTTCAGGTGTGCAAGGCGCAAATTTTGTGGCCGGTTTTCTTGAGCCGTTGGTTCAGGAGGTAGAAGCAAATGGACAGTTGAGCGTTGAGCGGCAAAGTCAATTGGATGACCTGCTCATCGGCACTTCTCTTGGCCATACCGTCATCGCCGTCAAGATCTGGCGGAGGGACGGACTCGTTCTCTACAGCACGACTAAAAGTCTTATTGGTGAGCGTTTTGCTTCAGAACTCCGTCGTCAAAGCTGCGAGGGGCCAGATTGTTTCTGAATACGATGACTTGAATAGTTTGGAGAGTGCGGAGGAACAGGCCCGTGGCATGGCCTTAATTGAAGTGTACGCGCCACTTTACCGCACCGGCACAAACGAAGTGCTTGCGGTCGGAGAAATCTACGAGAATGCAGATGCTCTGGCAGTAGAGCTGCGCGATAGCTGGCAGATTACATGGATAGTGGTGGCGGCTACCACGCTGTCCATGCTGGCGGTGCTCTATCTGATCGTTCGCCGCGGAGCGTTGACTATCGCCGATCAGCGTGAGGAATTGCAGCAGCGTTTAGCCGAAGCAAGGGTGCTTGCTGTGCGGTACGACGAACTGCGTCTGGTCGCTGACCGAGCCCGCCTTGATGCCAGTGAGTCAAACGAGCAGTTATTGGGGCAAATTGGTTCCGACATTCATGACGGTCCCATTCAGTTGCTAGCACTGGTAATACTAAAGTTGACGATGATCGTTCGAAAACTTGGCGTCGATCAGGCCGGCCCCTCGGTCGGCGCGGCGATCGAGAAAACAATAGCGATAACCCAGGACGCATTGGGAGAGCTCCGCAACATTTCAGCGGGCCTTAGCCTCCCCGAAATCACGGAACTAGAACTGGGTGAAGCCGCGCAGCTTGCTGTTTCTCGGCACGAAGACCTGACGGGTGAAAAGGTGGAATATCGGTCTACCCCGCTCCCCCCAGTAATAGTCGATGCCGTTAAGACCTGCATGTATCGCGTCATACAGGAGGGGCTAACCAACGCAAAAAAGCATGCGCCTGGTGCCCGAAAGTCCGTATCCATCGGAGCTTCGGAAAACGCTTTAACCATCGTTATTGCTGATAACGGCCCAGGGGTTTCTCAAAAAGAGATTGGTCGAGCAAGGTTGGGTCTCGCGGGGATGAGGAACCGCGTAGAATCACTGAAGGGCCAATTGTCTATACATGCGAGCGACGGGGTAGGAACCCGCCTTGAAATCATTTTGCCGCTCAAAGAACCAATAGCAGTTGGCGCGAGCGTAGGCACTGAACCAATTCTATGAAAACTCACCTAATCGCAGCCTGTCTGCGCGAGGCCGTCTTCCGCGCCGCGCAGGTGGATGTCGCCCCGGTGCGCGCCTTGGTCATCAAAGACAGCCCGCGTGGCGTTCAGGCCGGCTTGGGCGCCTGAATGACCGTTGTCGGTTTTGGGCGTCACGCATATGCAGCGTTTACAGGAAGCCGGGGCCCACGTCGCTACGGGGGTCAAATTTGCACGCCGAACACATCCGGAGGGATCTGTAGATAGGGGAGATGACCACCCCAGGTTCACCCCTGTTGCCCCACGGCGCGGGGGCAATCAGCTTGTACCCGCGCATGCCGAACCCGGCAGTGCGTTCGACTTCCATGCCAACATTGCGATGCAGCGCCTCGACATGGGATTGCATGGCATTGACGCATTCCGGTCGGGCCGTGCGGGTTTCGATCGCAGCCCAATCCACGATAAAGCGCGTTATCGCACGACCGCCCAAATCGGCTGGCACTACATTGCCCCTGGCAAGACAATCCAGAAATGCTCCGGTGGCCTGATGTGGTGGTATAGTCCGGCCTCGCTGACGTCCATGCCGCCATACTTGGCCTTCCACTTGTAGATGCTGGCATTGCTGACGCCGTGCTCACGACACAGATCAGCCACCGGCACGCCGGCCTCCTGCTCTTTCAAGATCGCGATGATCTGCTCTTCGGCTCTTCGGTGAACCTGGATCGCTTCATCTCTGGTCCTTCTGATGGGGCCAGAGCCTACTTCAAACTGGATTAGGCGCAGGGGGCAACGTCATCTGGGACGCGGGGAGATCGAGCGCAGCTGAGCAACGGTGAAAACACGCCGAGCCGGAAGACCAGTCCTTGATTAAATATTTTCGTCAGCGGCAGACTTCCGGAGCGCGCCGATTGAACTGCCGGGAAGCGGTTTCGCCTGGCAAACCAAGCAGGACTGCGCACGCCCTCTACCTCCACTGCGGGGTATGCCTTAGGGCATATAAAGATTTTACTATCCCAAATAAGCGCTCCTTCTGAAGTTCAGCGTCCGGAAACAAGTACCGAAACTGGGCGATGTCGAGCATGTTTGCAGATTGCAGAGAACGCATAGCTTGATCGATGTCTGCAGCCTGTTGCCAGAAACCGCACCTGCGAGCCATTATAATCCGAGACCGCATCGACTCTGGCAGCCAGTGCAAGAACGGGGTGCGGGCATGAGGTTCAATTGGAAACCAAAAGTAGGGCGTTTGTACAAAATAGCTCTTAGACACTCTACGTGTCTCTGAGGCGAACGCGGACATGTCTTTCCAGTCGCCAACGTGCTCAATAACAGAGTTGGAAAAAACTACATCGAATGATGCGTCAGCGTATCTAGATAGATCCCGAGCGTCACCGACTTCCATTTGGACTCCGTCTATATCTGTTCTGTCATGGTTTACGTCCATGTTCAGGCAGGTGACTTCTGTTTTGCTAAGGTCAATTGACCCGGCCCACGTTCTCCAGAAACCAGAAGTTCCGCCCACGTCCAGGAGGGAGCAGCTACCCTTAGCTGCGATATATTCGTCGCAAATACCGCTTAGTAGCTTTAGCCGCGCCGCTCGGAAGGTATTGCGTGTAGAATGAGGCGATATATCAAGCAATGTTTGAGCTTTCGTAAGTTCAGCCTTCGGTCAGTTCTGACTTCCAGAGCAATCTTGCCATACGGTCAAGAGCCTTTGAGAGTAGCGGGCTAGGTTCAGATGCTCCCTATGAAAGGCACGGGCAGCAGTGCCGAGTCTATCTCGCAAATTGCGATCCCTGATCAACGTTGACAGCGCATTAGACAACGCGCTTACGTCGCCAGTTCCGATCAAAATTCCCGATTTACCGTCCTCAATGATGTCTGGCACCGCGCCGACCGGCGTCGCTACAATTGCCAGACCCGCAGCCATCGCTTCAATAACCGACATTGGTAAGTTCTCAGCAAACGACGGGAGCACAAGAATGTCTGACTGTAGGAGCAGTGATTGCGTCGCCGACGCGGTTTGCCAATCCTTAATGGAAACCCACTTATCTAGGCTCATTTTCTGCACGGTCTGCCTAAAGCTCGTCACGTCGCCATTTCCCGCGAGCACAGCCTGCCACTCACCTACGTCTCGCAGACGATGGAGCGCCTCTAGCAAAATATGCGCACCCTTCCTCTGCCCTAATTTTCCTAGGAAAAGAATTCTTACTGAACTAGGGCAGGGGTTCCGAAGAGGACTGGCTTTAGCCTGCGTTGCATTGGGTAGCACGATAATTTTCTGCGCTGCGCAGAGGCCTTGGGTTTGCACAAATTTCTGCCAAGTTCGACCTAGAACAATTACCCGGGACGCATGCGCAAACAACGGTCCAGCAATGGTGCGGGCCCACGGCCCGAGGTTGGTCCAAAACTCATCGTAACCGGATCCGTGTAAATGCACTACATAAGGTACCCCAAGAAGCCGGGCGATACTCGCTATTAGAGCTTTGCGAAATGTACTACCTTTCGCTGCAACGTTTATATGAAGAAGATCACATTGCCCTCTGATACGTAGAGTCACCATTATCCAAATGAAGGCGAGCAAATGGGTCCACGAGAATAGTATGTGAGCCTCACCTCGGGTTCTAGCGACCTTAACGCTCAAGCGATCGCCCGCCCAACGGTGTAGTTCCGCTACGAAGGCATCTGTCATGCGGTCTATACCACCTTGACCGCCCTGGCCCAGGGGGGTCGCAACTAGCACATGCAACTTGGCCCTGGTGTTCATAGTCGCCTCAAAGCTACGCACGTAGCCGTGTAGGGCCTGAAGAGCCACCGCCATCGATCCAGAGTAGATACCCACCCGCTAACAGGAAAAGGAATAGCAGATCGGAGTAGGCGCCGACCCAGTTGCTTTGGGTTCTGCAAAGACTCTTCAAATACAGTCGGCCCCTCTACCACGGCACCATCATCTAAAGTCATGGACGGGAACATCGAGCAGAGCTCTTCGATGTCTGCATGGGCGATCGGTTCATATTAAGAATTCTTCTATGACGAAAACCAGGCGAAATATCGTCAGACCATTGTCTGCATTGACTATGTCTGTACTTAGATCAGACTTGTAAGAAGTTAAAGTCTTCTTTGGCCGTACCGACAATGCGAGTGCTGTCCGGCGTAAGCGTGTTGAGTCACAATCAGTTTGGTGAACTGGTCGGAAATATGATTGTTTGCGGCATCCGGTGCTCCACCAAAAACGCGTGAGCCGAACTGGCCGAATATGGCCCCGCCAGATCGGGGGGTTGAGAACACTCAGCCGCCGCGCCCCTACACTCCTTAATAGCGGCGAACTCGGCGGTCACCACTTGGGCTACGTTGAAGCGCCCCCATTGGAACAGCGGACGATGACACGGCCGTTGTCGTGGATGGCCGTCAAGCGAGTGGGTTTGATTGCGAGTAACCACGCCAGTTGTTGACGTTGCGTTACCTTGGCCTAAAGGCACTGCTTCCACTGCGCCGAGCTTTTTGTGAACCTGACCCTCCGCTTGGCCGAGTGGGATTTCGCAAGACTTGGCAACAGATCAAAAACGAATGTTGAACCCGCTCGCGATCTTGTGGAATGCAACTCTTTCGCTGACCTTTATCGGGCCCATTGTATACACGTCGAACGAGCCCAGATCAGTGTAGCTATACTCCGTCTGGAATGACGCATGTTGGCTGATCGCGTATTCATAACCGGCGCCGAGCGTGAACCCAAGCCTCGGGTTGTTGATAACACCCGGGATGGCGTTGCCGCTGTCGGTAATGTCCATAGTTCCGAACGCCGCACCTCCGTGGACGTAGTAGAGATTGTTCTTCTGGGTAACGCCCAAGCGACCGCGGATCGTGCCGATTGACGACACCCGTGCTTCCAAGTTGCCGCCAACGCCACCGACGGAGAGGTCGCCGCGGGCTCGTATTGTTGTCAGGGCATAGTCAGCAACGGCACCGACAAGAAAGTTTGAATTGGCATAGTCGTAGCCCACCCGTAGGCCACCCTCCAGGCCGCCGCCGGCCAGGGTCAGTTCGCTGGTAACGCCCCCAAGGTTGGTCGCGTAGTTAAAATCCCCCGCTGCCACACCACCGAAGATACCGACATAGGGGCGTGACCATGGATTGTGATCGCCGTAATTATCAGGGGTTGCGTACTGGGGCCCCGCATACGCAGGGGGCAAGACTAATCCGTCCGCAGCGAATGTCGGAACGGATATGGCGACAACAAAGACTGAGAGGATCACGCGCTTCATAGTTTCTGCTCCCAAAATACCATTCAGTAGCCGGCATCTTGGTTAATGTTCGATGAATATGTAGATGTTTGTGGCAGTCACTTGCTGCGGTGGCGTTATTCTTTGCCCTGAGAGGGGCTTGTCTTCAAGTCTTGACGGCGTTCATTATTGCAATGCCCGGGAAAAGGACCCTGCCATGCCAAATGAAACGCGTTCCCCTCGCCTTGCCGTGCTGATCGATGCCGATAATGCATCGGCCCGGATCGCCGATGGTTTATTCCAAGAGATTGCCAAAATCGGGGAGGCCAGTGTCCGGCGCATTTATGGTGACTTCTCTAGCACTCGCTCCAAGGCGTGGGCCGATGTGCTGTCGATACACGCGATCATCCCGCAGCAGCAATTCCCCTACACCACCGGCAAGAATGCGTCCGACATCACCCTGGTCATCGACGCCATGGACCTCTTGCACAGTGGACGCTTCGATGGCTTTTGCCTCGTGTCATCCGACAGCGACTTTACCCGGCTGGCCGCTCGCATTCGGGAGCAGGGGGTCGACGTGTTCGGTTTCGGTGAGCAGAAGACGCCCGAGAGCTTCCGCCAAGCCTGCCGCCGGTTCATCTATACCGAAAACCTATTGCCAAGTGCGCCGGCCAATGTCGAGAACGCCGAGCCGAAGGCCGCGCCGCTCCAGTCTTCCGCTGATGCGGTGCCGCTGGGCGCGGTAGGCAATCAATTGGCCAATCTGGCCCCGGACTTTGACCCCCGCACCTTTGGCTTCCGCAAGCTCAGCGACCTGGTGCGGCAGACGGAGGCATTCGATGTCGCGCACCCCGAGGGGGGAGCATTGCGCATCCGGGTCAAGCCTGCCGCCGCGAAACGTCTCGGCAGGCTCACTAGTCGTCCGTTCCAATGACGATTCACAAACGCCAGTGTTCCGGGCGTGCGGAGAGTGGCCATTTTTGAGAAGCGGCAGAGATGCCAGACGTCCGCAACGGCGTCGGAAACGGACCGACAGGTTCTGGCGTTGAACAGGGTAGAGACAGACCTTCAAACCAGTTCTGGGTCAACCAGGCTCTATCGCGGCCAGTGCTCGCACCAACCGCAATGGACGCAGCCACATGCTGCAAATGGCTGCGTAGTTAATTCGCGACCAGAGCCGCTCGTTTTGCTGGCTGCCAGGTACGCTAGTGTCGTCACACTGCTTTCTTGTAGTCCTGTCGCGCGATGGCGGCGGCGCTCCGGGCGGTGTCTTCGTCGCTAATGAGGACAGAGACCAAATTCGATCTTAGGGCAGCGGCGAGGGCAGCAATTTTGTGCGACCCGCCTGCCGCAAAGACCCGCATGGGGATCTTGCGTAGTGCCTCCAGTGAGACTGCAATGGCGCGCCGGTTGAGCTGGTGGTCGATCTCCCGACCGTTTGCGTCCAGAAAATGCCCACAAACGTCCGATATGGCACCGGCTTCGCGCAACTCTTCCATGCTGGCGTCGGAGGGCAGGCCCCGGCTGATCAGCAGGGACTTTTCGGTCGCGTCCCCGAGACTGACCACTGTGAGGTCGGCCTTCTCGATTTCCTCAAAGGCATGCCGGAATACGTCCTGCTGTAGAATGATGTTTCGTGACTCTTCCGAGCTCGCATAGATCGGTGCGGCCAGATATTCGCATCGCGCGCCGAGCCGTTTGGCAATGTCGCTAACGATATTGAAAGTGTTGAACTCGGCGCCGTGGGTCAGCCCGCCCATCAACGAAAGTACCGTCAGATCCGAATAATTGCCCACCGGCAGTTGGTTGACCATTTCGCTGAGCGTACCACCCCAGCCAATGCCGAAACGTTTGACGTCGTTTTGCGCGAGATATTGCGAGACGAACTGGGCTGACGCCTTACCCAGCAGATTCTGTATCTGATCGCCGTCCATGGGGGTCGGGATAATGACCGCGTCAGTCAGATTGAAGTCGCGGATCAGCTCGCGCTCCAGGGCCACGGCGCTGACGAGGGGCGAGTTGATCGTGATATTGACCAGCCCGTTTGTGCGCGCCTCCGACAAAATCCGATTAATCTTCAGCCGCGTCGTACCCATCATGCCGGCGATATCCGCCTGCGTCCGGCCTTCCATGTAGTAAAGCCAGGCCGCCCTGATATGCATCTGACGCTCAGTTTCTTCCAGATTCATCGGTTCCCCGCGGGCAGCAAATGGTCTCGGTTTATTTTCTGTCTAGCACAGGCTCGTGACAGCCCAAATGTTCCGTTCACTTGTATCGCTATATTCACAGCTGTTGCGGTCTTTCCTCGGTAGTTTGGCGCAAAGCGAGGTAGGCGACGCTGGCCAGCAGGGAGTTGATGGTCTTGAGTGCGCGGACGGTTTCAAGGTGGATATTGCTGGTTGCAATCGACAGCGGTCCTCCATCGCGCAGGCGGCCTAGATGTTCGGTGGCGCTCGCGCGCCCGGCATGCCCGAGCGACACGTTGTGTTCGAGCAGCAGCTCCGCCGAGGCGCGGTCTTCCGACATCAGTACATTGAGCGCCAGATGCAGGTTTTCGACCACGCGGCGGTGCAGGTCGTTCAGTTCACGCCATCCCGCTGCCGAAAATTTCACATTCTGTTCGCTGCGCGTTTCGGCGAGCCTGACCAGCGTCGTGACGATGGCGTCTCCCACATATTCTAGATTGATGGCGAACTGCGCCAGCTCCCGTCCGCGCAGGGATTCTGGGCCATCGGCGCTGGGGTAGTGAATCCGCGACAAATAGAGTTTGATATCGGATTGCGCAGCATCTACGGCCTGCTCAAGCTGCTTGATGTCGCGAATTTTGTCCGGATTTGCGGTTTGATAAAGCTCCATGATCGGTTCGAGCATGCGCTCGACTATATCGGCCATGCGCAGCAATTCGCGCTTCGCGCTGGCCAGCGCCAGTGTTGGCTGGGTGATCAGCCTGTCATCGAGCCGTATCGGCGACACCAGCAGATTGGTGGCGTCAAGGGCGGATGGCACCAGCCATTCGGTCAACCGGGCCATAGCCGAGGTTAGCGGCAGGGCCAGAACGAGAAGGATGGCGTTGAAGGCGAGGTGGAAATTGATCACCTGCCGCGCCGCGTCGGGGCCGAGATACTGGGTGGGAATATGCCCCAGACACAATACGAACAGCATCATCAGCGCCAGCGTGGCACGAAAGATGAGATTACCGAGCGTGATCCGCTTGGCAGCCGTTGCCCCGGCCCGGGTCAACATGAAGGCGATAAGTCCGCTGCCCAGATTGGAACCCAGGATCAAAGGGGCTCCTAGCTCGAACGGGACCAGGCCCTGCATGGCAAAGGTCGCGACCAGCAGGGTGAAAGCGACGCTGGAATGGATGAGCCAAGTAAATGCGGCAGCGAGCAGGAAGGCGGTGACCGGGTCGCCCGACAGGTAGCGCACAAAGTCTGCCAGCGCTGGCGCCTCGCGAAGTGGTATGGTGGCGTCGCCGATAAGCTTGAGCGAGATCAGGACCAGCGCGATCCCCATGATGATGCGACCGGCCTGGCGATAGGATCGCGCGCGCGCCCTGAAGAACATGTTTCCGCCGATGACAATCAGCAGCGGCATGAGCCAAGCCGGATTGACGCTGAGAAATTGCACAACCAGGGCAGAGCCCAGATCCGCCCCTAGCATGGTCGCCAGGCCCAGCGAC
Source organism: uncultured Alphaproteobacteria bacterium (assembly GCA_963699295.1). Classification (GTDB taxonomy): domain Bacteria; phylum Pseudomonadota; class Alphaproteobacteria; order Rhizobiales; family Devosiaceae; genus Devosia. Next base: position 2,421,411 of record OY969432.1, on the reverse strand, counting down.
AGACTGAGTTGGCCGCTGCTGGCAAAGCCGGCGGCGAGCAATGCTACAGCGGTCGAGCTTTGCAGCAGCACGGCGACAACGCTACCCAACGCCGCCGCCTTAAGATGATTGCGGCGTCGACTGCTGAGCAGTCGCGTCAGGATCGCCCGCTGCGAGCGCTCCATGCCGGTGCGCACCATGCGCGTCGCCCATAGAAGAAGTGTGACGGCCCCTGCTATGTTGATCAGGACGAGATAGATGTTCATGTCGCCCAGGTTGCCAGCCTGCTCCAATGGAATGTGTGAGTGCTACGCCTGTCCCGTCGCCCGGGTTACGCGTCTCGTGGAGACTAGTTTTGGCGCGCTGCCAGAATATGTTCTACCAGTTCGGCAAAGCCCTTGCCCGAATGTCCATGGGTCACATAGGCCGGATGATGCTCGATGCGATGCAGCATGTCTTTGACATTGGCTACGCCCACCGACAAAGGAAACGCGCCGAACATGGGCGCGTCATTGGGGGAGTCTCCCGCATAGATCACGGTGGCATTGCTGGCCTCTACGTCCAGACCATATTCGTTGGTCAGGAAGCGTCGAGCCATGGTCAGTTTGTCATAGTCGCCAAACCAGCCGTTGACGTGAATGGAACTGACCTTGGCGACCGCACCGGCCGCTTCGAACTTGGCGACGATGCGCTCGATATCGGCCTCGGACAGAGCAGGCACGTCCTCGCAGAAGTCCACAGCCAGATCGGCCAGCCGATAAGGTTGATCGCTGGCAAGCGCACAACCGGGAACGCTGGCCAGAATGTCGACGCCCAGGGCGTCCAGGCGGGCGCGATTCTGGCCCATTGATGCATCATCGGTCCAGAAGGTCTGGCGCATCTTCTTGCGTGCGCGATCATAAACAAAATAGAACGCGCCATTTTCCCCGATGACGCCGTCGACGGGCCACATGCGGGCAATATGATCGCACCAGCCGGCGGGGCGGCCGGTAACCGGAATGACGGCAAAACCCGCCGCCTTGAGGCGATGCAGCGCGGCATAGGCTTCTGCTTCGAGCTGACCTTCGCTGGTCATGGTGTCGTCAATGTCGGTCAAAAGGATGCGAGCCTGCCGAAGGTCATCGGCGGTCATCTGGTCAAGCGATTTCATGGCTATCTCTGTCTGGTGGGGAGCATGTCGACGTCCGCTCAAGCCGCCAGGCGCGTAGCGCCGGGTAGAGCGAGAAATAGTCGGCGTACAATTTGCGATAGGTGGCGTGGCGCTCGGGATCGAACTGGATCGTGCGGGCGATGCGCACCATGCTGGCGATGGCGCTGTCGATGTCTTCGAAACAGCCCGCGCCGACGGCGGCAAGAATGGCGGCACCGAGCCCCGGGCCATCGGTTATTTCGGGTACCTGCAGAGGCACCCCCGACACATCGGCGTGAATCTGCAGCCAAAGCGGGGAGCGCGTGGCGCCGCCGACAATGGTTATTTCGGAAATCGGCAGGCCATGGCGCCGCATCGTCTCGAGCACGGCCTGGGTGCCCAGACATACCGATTCAATGGCCGCCCGAAACAGGTGCGCCTGCGTATGGGCAAGGGAAAGCCCGACAATGGCGCCGCGGGACGCGGCGTCGGTATGGGGCGAACGGCCGCCCTGGAAATGATCGAGCATGACCAGTCCGTCAGAGCCGGGCGGTAGCGCCGCCGCCTCTGCGTTGAGCCGATCCCAGTCGTTTGGCGTCCCCAAAAGGCGGGAAGTCCAGGCCACCATGGCGCCGGAGGCAGACTGTCCACCTTCGATGATATGGCGTCCAGGATAGATCGCATCAGCATAGCTGCCCCAGAGGCCCGGGATGTTGCGGCGTTGGTCGCTGACCGTTAATTGCAGATGCGATGAACCTGAGATTAGCGCGAGCTGTCCGGGCCTGCACACCCCGGCGCCAATCATGCCGACAAAGGCATCGGCGCCCCCCTGGATAACTTTGACTGAGGGGGGAAGGCCAAGATGGCTGGCGGCTTCCGGTGTCAATATGCCGACGCACTCGCCGGGCCGCAGGATCTCCTTTGGCCATCTGTCCAGAAGTTCACCCAGCCCAAGCCGGGCAAGCAGGTCGATCGGATAGCCACCGTTCTCGCTGTCATAATGCCAGCGGCTTGCCGCCGTGTTCAGGCTCGCAACCATGCGCCCTGTCAGTCGCTGGATTACATAGTCCTGGTATTCGCAGACGATGGCGCTCTTGCCATATAGCTCGGGGGCGTTGGTTTTTAGCCAGAGCACCTTGGGCAGCATCCACTCGGCTGAAACCGGACCGTGCAAATTGAGCAATGTGTCGGGTAGCGCGTCGCGGGCAGCGCGGACCTGCTCGGCCTCCTTGGCTGCACGCACATCCATCCAGAGCAATGCCGGAGCCAGGGGCTGCCCCGCGTCATCGAGCATGACCAGAGTGCAGGTTGTCGTCGCGAGACTCAGCGCGAGCACGCTTTCTATGGGCACGTTGGCCATCGCCAAGGCAGCGCGCATGGCCGTGCCCAGTGCCTCCCACCAGTCTTCGGGTGACTGTTCCGCCCAGCCCGGATGCGGGAACTGGGTGCGGTAAGCCGCTGCCGCGGACCCCAGGCAGGTGCCGTCCAATGAGAACACATGGGCGCGGATCGATTCCGTGCCGCCATCTATGCCAATGACGCAGGTCATGCAGGTCTCCGGTCAGACGGCGAAGCGGGCCGCCTCGATCTTGTCGACCTTGCGCGCCGAATTGCCACCCTGGAAGCTGTTGGCTAGCCAGATATCGACCAGCATCTTGGCCAGCGACTGGCCGGTGATCAATGATCCGAGCGTGATGATCTGCGCATTGTTCGAGGCGATGGCGCGTTCGGCGGTATAGGGGTCGGTGACGGTGACAGCTCGTACATTGGTCACCTTGTTGGCGGTGATCGCCATGCCGGCACCGGTCCCGCAGATCAGAATACCGCGCTCGAATTCACCCTTGCTGACCCGGACTGCCAGCTCGACCGCGATGTCGGGATAGTCCACCGGCTCGGTGCTATTGACCCCAATATCGGTGACCTGCCAACCGCTGGCTGTCAGATGCGCATGCAGGATTGCCTTCAGTTCTACGCCCAAATTGTCGGCGCCGATGATGATCTTGTTCATTCCATCCTCCAGGAAAAGCGCCGTTCAGACGCGGGATTGCCAATAGCCGCCGGGGCCAAAGGTCATTGCGACCAGTTCGTCGTAGAGTTCGGTATCGCGCAGCAGATCGAGCGAGGTGTAGCGACGGCGCACGAACTGGGCCCGGTGGAAGTCCTGCTCGAGGCTGCTGGTCGTCATGTTCATCTCGCCCGGCGTCACCGGAGCGCCGCTCGCTTTGAGCTTGTCCGCCATATCACCGGCCGTCATGAACTTGCCCCGCAGGACGGGCAGCAGGTCGGGCCAGGTGGCGGCGATCTTCTCGCGGCGCGCACGCTGGGCGTCGTCGGCGATCAACTTGGCCCTGCCTTCCTGCCAGGCCGCTTCCCGGACATGAGGGAGGGGGAACAGGCACTCTATGCGGCTGCGCAGATCTGCCTCGCTGGTCTGCGGCCGATTGAGGGCGGCCTTGGCTGCACCGGCAACATCCGTTGCCAGCAGCTTTTCGTAGAGGGCAAGCATGGTGACCGTCGCCAGCCCCACGCAGGCACCATGTGAGGCGGGGTAGCCGTCGACCTGCAACCCCTCCATTTCCCACAGGTGAGCAAACTGGTGCTCGCTGCCGCTGGCGGGACGGGAGTCGCCATGGGCCTGAATAGCAAAGCCGGAAACCAGCAGCCCCGAAATCAGATCCTGCACCGCAGCCGGATCACCCTTGGCCACACCCTCCGGATTGGCGAGCCATTGCGCCAGATTGTCCTGCACGAGCGCGAATGGCACAGGATTGATGCGGTCCTCGCCCAATGCGTCGGCGATGTGCCAATCGAGCGCCGCCACCAGCTTGCCAGCGAGGTCGCCATAGCCCCAGCCGGCCATCTGCGGGGGCGCCGCGCAGACCACATCCAGATCGGCAATGATAGCCTGTGGCGGGGGGCAGGGCAGCGTCCGCTTGAAGCCACCATCCAGGAGCGATGCGCCGGATGCCGAATAACCGTCCATGGAGGCGGCGGTGGGTACGCAAAGATAGGGGCGCCCCAACAGGCCGCTAGCATATTTCCCAAGGTCGTTGAGCACGCCGGAACCGACGGCGACCACGATGCAGTCCTTGTCCTTGAGCGCGTCAGCCAGTTCGCGTGCATAAGTTGCATCGGCCTTCAGTTTGCCAAGCGTCTCGAAAATATAGGGAGTTTCGGTGGCTGTGCCGGCCTCGACCAACATAGCCTGCGCGCGTTCGCCAGCGGCCCGCCAGGTATTGACGTCGGCCACCACGATGGCGCGCTGACCCGGAAACTGCTCGGCGAACACCGTACCCAGGGACGCAAGCGCGTTCGATTCGACCAAGGAAACTTTGGTATACTGCGCGCCGGAAAGGGCAGATTGAAGGGCGGACGGACGACTGGGCATAGGGTGCAGTTCCTCTCTTTGCTCATATGTATCATCAATAATTCAAATGTTGCAAGGAGTGTAGTTTTATAGGTTAGCTGCGCGTCGTGGCCTTTCTGGTGGTCATATTTCTCTCGACGGGGCATCAATTCCGGCCGTTCTCAGCCGAGCTTTGTTTTGAGAAACAATTGTAATTATGCGTTGACATCTGTGAAAATGTTCGACTAGCATTGCCGTCGATGCACAGAAGGCGATATGCCTCATGCAGGCATGGAGGAGAAAACATGTCCCGAATGAACAAAAGTAGCATCGCGGTCGGTTTGCGCACCTTGGTCGTGGGCTTTGGCGTCTCGGCTGTCGCGCTGGGTGCGGCGATGCCTGCCTTCGCGCAAGAGCGCATCAAGGTGGAGTGGTGGTACGCGCTGAGCGGTCGTCTGGAAGAAATCGTCCAGCAGCTCGTCACTGACTTCAACGAGTCCCAAGCCCAGTACGAGATCGTTCCCGTCTTTAAAGGGAACTATGAGCAGACCATGGCGGCCATGGTTGCGGCCTATCGCGTCAATCAGCAGCCCGTGATCATGCAGGCGGCCGAACGCAGCTTCCTCACCATGCTGAATTCCGGCGCCGTGGTGTCGGCCGATGAGTTGATGTCCCAGCAAGGCTATGACATCAACTGGAGCAATTTCGTTGCCCCCGTTGCCGGCTTCTACATGGTGGACGGCAAGGCGGCAGCGCTCCCTTTCAACAGTTCCTCGCCGATTTTCTGGTACAATGCCGATCACTTCAAGGCGGCCGGCTATGACCGGCCGGGCGAGACCTGGCAGGAAGTCGAAGCGCAGCTGGTCGCGATCAAGGAAAAAGGCATTTCCGAATGCGCCATGGCGCTGCCCAATGACTTCTTCTGGAGCCTGATCGAGAACTACTCGGCCATTCACGACGTGCCCTTCGCCACGCTCGCCAATGGTTATGGCGGCCTGGGCACCGAGTTCATCTACAACAAGAGCCCCTTGGTCGTCGGCCAGGTGGAGCGCCTCAAGCGCTTGATGGATGCCAATGTCCTACAGATCGCGGGTCAGGGCATGTCGCCGGAAACCCTGTTCACCTCTGGTGTTTGCTCCACCATCGCCGCCTCGACTGCGGCCCATGCCGGTGTTGAAGCTGGCGCCGTGTTCGACTGGAACGCCACCTTCCTGCCGCATGAAGAGGGTGTGACCCCGCTGAACAGCACCATTGGTGGCGCTGCGCTCTGGGTACTTAAGGGCCAGTCTGATGAGGAATATGCGGGCGCCGCTGCGTTCTTCGACTTCATCGCATCGCCGGAAACGCAGAATTGGTGGGCAGAGCGGACCGGCTATGTGCCAATCACCAATGCCGCCTATGACAGCATGACTGCTGCCGGCTACTTCACTGAGCATCCGACCCGCGAAATCGCCATCCAGCAGCTGAACCGCACCGAGCCAACCGACAATTCGCGCGGCTTCCGTTTCGGCAACCACAACCAGACCACCCAGATGCTAGTGGAAGAGCTGCAGGGCGTTTGGGCCGGACAGCAATCTCCACAGGAGGCTCTGGACAAAGCCGTTGCGCGTGGCAACGAAGTGCTGCGTCAATACGAGAAACTCAATGGCGAGTGAGTTCGCAGTGACGGTAGAGGGTGCTTCGGCATCCTCTACCAAGCGATCTCGCGGCAAGCGGCGTCGTTTCGCTGTGCCCACCTCTGAGAACGGCCTGAAGGCCGCTCACTTCCGCAATGGTCGCCTGGCCGCCGCTCTGTTGGCGCCGCAGCTTCTGGTCTTGCTGTTTTTCTTTTTCATCCCCTCCTACAAGGCGCTGTCGCTCGCCTTCGTGCAGGTTGACCCCTTTGGCGGTCGCGAGATCTTTGTCGGCCTCGAGAATTTCACCCGGCTGCTCTCCAGTGCGGAATATCGCACCAGCGCCTGGATTACCCTGTGGTTCACCCTGATCCAGAACGTCGTGACCATTGGCCTGGCCATGCTGTTCGCCTTTGCCACTGACTATGTTGCGCGCGGCAAGGGGCTCTACAAGCTCGTCATTCTCATTCCCTACGCCATTGCGCCCGTCATCTCGGGCATTCTGTGGGCGTTCCTGTTCAATCCGGCGGTTGGCCCACTGGCGCAGCTGCTGCATTCCTTCGGCATTCCGTGGGATCCCAACCGCCGTCCCTTTGATGCACAATTGCTGGTCATCATTGCTTCGGTCTGGAAGCATATCTGCTACGACTACATCTTCATGGTGGCAGCCCTCCTGGCCGTGCCGACATCGCTGCTCGAAGCCTCCCGGCTTGATGGCGCGGGCCCAGTACGCCGCTTCTTTACCATCTCGCTGCCGCTGATCGCACCGACCGTGTTCTTCCTGATCGTGATGAATTTCACATATGGCCTGTTCGAGACCTTCGGCATCATCGATGCGGTGACCAAGGGCGGTCCTGCCGGGTCCACCAATATCCTAGTCTACAAGGTCTATCAGGACGGCTTCGTCCAGCTCGATCTAGGCTCATCCGCCGCCCAGTCCGTCATTCTGATGTTTGTGGCAATCGTGTTCACCATCCTCCAGTTCCGCGGCGTGGAACGGAAGGTCAACTATCAGATCTGAGCCATGAGAGAGAACAAACTCGGTCTAACTATTTTCTGTCATGCTGTGTTGCTGTTTGCCGCGCTGTTGGTGGGACTGCCGCTCTACTTCGCCTTTGTGGCCGGTTCGCTGTCGCTGCAGGAAGTACAGCAGGCGCCGTTCCCATGGCTGCCTGGCGCCTATTTGATCGACAATGCCGTCGAGGCCTGGAATACGGGCGGTTTTGGGCGCTCCTTCCTGAACTCCATCATCGTAACGGTCGGTATTGTGGTCGGTAAACTCGCGATCTCGCTGATCGCGGCCTATGCCGTCACCTATTTCCGCTTCCCGTTCCGCATGACAGCCTTCTGGCTAATCTTCGTGTCGCTGATGCTGCCGGTGGAAGTGCGCATCATCCCCACCTATGAGGCGGTGGCGGACTCGGCCGGTCCCATTCGCTGGCTGCTCAATGTGGTGGGTATTTCGAGCGCGCTTGAAAGTCTCTTTGGCTACCGCATCGACGCCTATCTGCAGTGGAACATGATCAACAGCTATGGCGGGCTGATACTGCCGCTGATCGCCTCGGCAACGGCGACCTTCCTGTTCCGCCAGTTCTTCCTCACCGTGCCAGATGAGCTGTGCGAAGCTGCACAGCTGGATGGCGCCGGACCGATCAAGTTTTTCTGGCAAATCCTGTTGCCGCTATCTGCTGCGAATATCGCAGCGCTGTGCATCATCCAGTTCGTTTATGGCTGGAACCAATATCTCTGGCCCCTGCTGTTCACCACCGACAAGAGCATGGCGACAGCCATTCTGGGACTCAAGAACCTGATCCCGGTCAATGACTCGGTGCCAGCCTGGAACCTGGCCATGAATGCGGCGCTCTTTGTCATGCTGCCACCAGCGCTGATTATTCTGATCATGCAACGCTGGTTCACCAAAGGATTGGTGGACGCGGGCAAGTAGACCCGGCGCCACCCAAGCATACTGAGGACATTATGGTACTGATCGTTGGACATCGCGGCGGCCGCAATGAATGGCCGGAAAACTCCCTGCATGGTTTCCGCGAACTGGTTCGCCTGGGCGCAGATGCCGTCGAATTCGACGTCCACCTGACGAAGGCCGGCGAGCTTGTGGTCATCCACGACCCCAGCCTGCCGCGCACCACCCAAAGCAACGGCCTCGTCGCCGATCTGGCTTTTGGACAGCGCAACGACGTGCGGCTGCGCAACAGTATCGACCAGACGATTCCGTCGCTGGCCGAAGTGCTCGACGTGTTTCAGGACACCCATATCGAGCTGCAGGTCGAGCTCAAGGCCGATCACGAGAACAACCCGTATGAGGGGCTGGAGGCGCAGGCGATCGGCATGCTGCGCGAGCGCGGCCTGACTGGGCGCGCCATGCTGACCAGCTTCAACCCCGATGTGTTGGCAACCTGCCGTCGGCTGGCTCCGGAAATCCGCACGCTCTCATCCTACGACGCCAAATCGGCTGAGCGTATGGGCGGGGTGATCGAGGGGCTGAAGCGTCAGCTGGAAGTTTCCGACGTCATCGCGGTCGAAAAGGGCCTGCTTGGACCTCATTGGGACGCCATTGCCGCACTTGTTCCACAGGATCGGCTAGGCGCGTGGGTGCCGAATAGTCAGGAAGATATCAGCTTCTGGCTCTCCAAACCCATTCGCCAGATCACCACGGACGAGCCGACCCTCGCCAAAAAACTGCGTCACAGCTGAAAGGAGACGAGAACATGGCGGACCTCGAACTACGTGGCGTCAACAAGCAGTATAGCGGCGGCTTCGTCGCAATTCCGAGCTTGGACCTGACGATCGACAATGGCGAACTGGTGGTGCTGGTTGGTCCGTCCGGCTGCGGAAAGTCGACCCTGTTGCGCATGATCGCGGGACTTGAATCGATTACCGACGGCGAAATCTTTATCGATGGCAAGGTCGTCAATACGGTCGAGCCGGCCGAGCGCGACATCGCCATGGTGTTCCAGAACTATGCGCTTTATCCGCATATGAGCGTGCGCAAGAACCTCGAATATGGCCTGAAAAACCGCAAGACCGACAAGGATGAGATCGCGCGGCGGGTGGCGGAGGCGGCGCGCATCCTGGAGATCGAACCGCTGCTCGAACGCAAGCCGCGTCAATTGTCGGGTGGCCAGCGCCAGCGCGTGGCCATGGGCCGGGCGATCGTGCGCCATCCCAAGGTTTTTCTGTTCGACGAACCGCTATCGAATTTGGACGCCAAGCTGCGAGGCCAGATGCGCGTGGAAATCCGTCGTCTGCAGCGCCGTCTGGGCACCACCAGTGTTTATGTGACCCATGACCAGCTCGAAGCCATGACCATGGCTGACAAGCTGGTGGTGATGAACAAGGGGCGGATCGAGCAGGTGGGGAAGCCCATGGAGCTTTACTCCCGGCCGGCCTCGACCTTCGTCGCCAATTTTATCGGTTCGCCCCCGATGAATCTTGTGCCGCGCGCCGAGTTGGAACGCGCCCTGGGCAGAAGCCTCGACGAGATAGTGGACCCGCGAGCAGGCACTATCGGTATCCGTCCCGACGCCCTGTCGCTCAATCGGGTTGGTGACAGCGATCTGGTGCTCAACGGGACGGCCGAGTTGGTCGAGCCGGTAGGCGGTGAAGTGCATTTCTATGTCAGTGTCGAGGGGATCGACCAGACCCTGACCGCCGTTTCGCCAATGCGCATGGACCTTCAGGATGGACTGGTGATGGAGCTGTCCATCGCGCCGGCCCAACTGCATCTGTTTGACGCCCAGACAGGCGGGCGTATCGACTAAGCCGGTCCGCTGCGGCGGGCCACTCCCCAAATCATGACCTGCCGGACTTGCCGCGTGCAACCTGCCTTCGGGCGGGTCGGCGCAGTGCTGCCGCAATTCGGAACCCAAAATGAGCAAGACAGCCAATTTTGACTGCGACATCCTGATCGTGGGAGGGGGCATTAATGGCGCAGGGATTGCGCGCGACGCGGCGGGGCGTGGCTATTCGGTAATTCTGGCCGAAATGAACGATTTGGCGTCGGGGACCTCGTCGGCATCCACCAAGCTCATTCATGGCGGCCTGCGCTATCTGGAGCACTATGAATTTCGGCTGGTGCGGGAAGCCCTGATCGAGCGCGAAATTCTTTGGAATATCGCACCCCACATTATTCATCCGCTGCGCTTCGTCTTGCCCCATCATCGTGGCTTGCGTCCTGCCTGGCTGCTGCGGCTGGGGCTTTTCCTTTATGATCATCTGGGTGGGCGCAAGCTGCTGCCGCCCACGCGGACACTGAATCTGCAGCAGCACGAAACCGGCACGCCGCTGCGTGATAGCTTCGTGCGCGGGTTCGAATATTCGGACGCCTGGGTACAGGACGCGCGCCTTGTCGTCCTCAACGCGCGCGACGCGGCTGATCGCGGCGCAGAGATCCTTACCCGGACCAAGGTTGTGGGGCTGGAGCGGCGCGGCGAAACCTTTGAGGCAAGGTTGGAGGGGGACGCGGGGCAGGCGCGCAAGGTTCGCGCGCGGCTCGTTATCAACGCGGCCGGGCCTTGGGTGGATTCAGTGCTGGGCCTGGCAACAGGCACGAGCCAAAGCAATGTGCGACTGGTTCAGGGCAGCCATATCGTCGTTCGTCGTCTCTATGCCCATGACCGCGCCTATATCTTCCAGAACGCAGATAATCGCATCATCTTTGCCATCCCCTATGAGGGCGAATTCACCCTGATCGGCACCACCGACCGCGACTATCGCGACGACCCCTCCCAGGTTGCTATCACCGAGGCCGAGACGGACTATCTGCTCACGTCCGCCAGTGAGTATTTCAAGCGCCCCGTGACGTCCGCGGACCTCGTCTGGTCTTATTCCGGTGTACGTCCGCTCTATGACGATGGCGCCAGCCAAGCCCAGCAGGCTACGCGCGACTATGTGTTGAAGCTGGATCGTCCCGACGACGGCGCGCCTCTGATCAATATTTTTGGCGGCAAGATCACTACCTATCGACGCCTGGCCGAATCCGCACTCAAGCTGATCGAGCAGCAATTGGGTGCGCGCGGCAAAGCCTGGACATCGACCCGACCCCTACCCGGTGGCGACTTCCCCTTGCAGGAGATTGACCAATTGGTCGTCGCCTTGCAACAGCGGGCGCCCTCGGTGCCCATCAATGTGCTGCGGCGACTGTCGCGGGCGTATGGCACGCTGGCACATGACATTTTGGGTTCCGGCGGCGGCCTGGGCGAGATGATCGGCGGCGGGTTGGGCACCAATGAAGTTGACTTCCTGATCGCGCGCGAATGGGCAGTTGTGCCAGATGATGTCCTGTGGCGCCGATCCAAACTTGGCCTGCATCTGAGCGAGGACGAGCAGCTGCGTCTCGCCACCTATATGGCGCAAGCCCTCGCCACGAGGCAGCTGACCAATAGCAAATCCCTTTCCAATGCATCCTGACAGGAGAAGTTGCGCCATGCTGGATCTGGTGATCTTTGATTTTGATGGTGTTGTCGTCGACAGCGAACTGGTCTCGAACGGCCTGTTGGCCCAGGTGGCTACCGAGCTAGGCCACCCCATGACCGCCCTGGAAGGTGTGGCCTATTTCGGTGGCAGCACGCTTGGCCAGCAAGTAGAGAAATTCACCAAGCTTGCCGGCCGTGATATGCCTGAAAATTTCGGGCATGAACTGCACGAACGCACTCTTGGTGCGTTGAGCGCCGTCAGGCCGATCGAAGGCCTCGGCGATTTTCTCGATTGGCTCGACGCCAAGCCGCGCTGCATCGGCTCGACGTCGGCCCTCGACCGCATCGAGCATTGTCTCAATGCTACCGGGCTCACACCGCGCTTCGGGGGCAATGTATTCAGTGTAGCTATGGTCAAGCGCAACAAGCCTGCTCCCGACATCTTCTTGTATGCCGCCGCGCAGATGGGTGTCGCCCCGGCGCGCGCCTTGGTCATCGAAGACAGCCCGCATGGCGTTCAGGCCGGTTTGGCCGCGGGAATGACCGTTGTCGGTCTGGCTGCGGCATCACATCTGGGCGCCACGCATATGCAGCGCTTGCAGGAAGCCGGGGCCCATGTCGTCGTGGATAGCTACAGGGGCTTGAAAGAAGTTCTCGACGGAGCAGCCCACAAATAGCCCTGCAGGGAGTGCCGTCGGTTTGTTTGAGTTCCAGCATGAGGTCCCGCAGGAGTTCTGTCCACTAACGCAGGCTCGTCAGGTCGATCCATTCCTCGATGGTGTGGGCGCCGCCGCCAACGGGACCAAAACCGCCAGGTCCGCAGCAGGTGGCGCGACCAGGTTGGCGTCGCTGCCGCCGCGGCTCCGCCCACCGGGTCAGCTCAATGCCGATGCGCGTCGCCGCGTCTCGCGCGGACTGCAGGAGGCCGGCAATGCTCTCGGTCATTTTATAGGGCAGGCGCCAGACGCCGCCCTTGTACTGTACGCTCACATCGCGCGAGACCGCTGCCATCTCGGTGATCCGCGCCGGCATGGCCTGGGCATTGGCCCTCGTGGCGAAGTGCACGTTCACGCGCGCGACGGACGCTTCGGGCACCACATCGGCCCGCGTCCCGCCCGAAGCGCTGGCGACATTGACGGTGATGTCGCGCTCGCAGTCGGTCATCGCTTCGAGCGCGAGGATCTGCTGGGCTAGCTCGCGCAGTGCGCTGCGGCCGAGGGGGTGATCGACGCCAGAATGCGCCGCAACACCTCGGACGCTGAGATCGAACTTGAGCGAACCCATTCGTGGTGTCACGACAGACTCGATCGATTCCGTGCCCTCCGCAACCAGAACATACTTGGCCTTTTTTGACTGTTCGGCGATGATCTCGCGGCTGGTCTGAATACCCACTTTTTCGTCGGGAACACAGAGACACGTCAGTGACAGATTCGGCTGGGCACCCGACCGCAGAATGACGCGCGCAGCCTCGACCGCCATTCAGCCACCGCTCTTCATGTAGAACACACTCGGCACCTTGAGCCTGTCGGCGCTGCGGCGGGTCGGAAAGAGTTTCAGGTTCCGCGAGGGATCTGTCGATATGGGAGATGATCAGAACGGCAGGTAAACCCCTTTTGCCCCACTCGGGCAATCAGCTTGTTCCCGCGGCGCATGCCGAACCCGGCAATGCGCTCATGCCACGATGGCGATGCAGCGTCTCGAAATGAGTTGTTTGCATTGACGCATTCCGGACGGTCCGTGGGCGGCTTTCGATCGCAGCCCAAGCCACGATATCAGGCGTTATCGCACAAATCCAATAGCTTCCGGGGTCTGGCCGGCTGCACCAAACGGGGCCGGCCAAGGGGCCTTCAAGCCTGGCAGCTAGCGCTCGTAAGCCCTGCATCAAAGGCAGCTGTCCCTATCCAGTAGCCTGAAATAATTGAGACGGTAGATCGAGAGCCAAGAGCTGGGTCAGGCTTGCGGCATGAGCAAAACCCACGACGAAATCATTACCGACCTGCACAAGGCTGCCCAGGCACCGCTGGGCCGGCGCACTTTGGCGGGCACGGTGCGCAAGGGCTTGAAACTGCTTCGCGAGCAGCACCAACGGCGTTGAACGGTCAGGTCCAAATCAAGGCCCGTCGCCGAAATTCGTCACTTTCGTTGAACTGGGCCCCGTGTTGGCAGTCGGCGACACCGATTTGCCAATTTCGATCAGACATGGAACGGCCATGTGATTTTTGATCTGATTTTTGGCCCGTACGGCCGGATTAAGAATTTCGCCGACTCGATCGAAGCCACTGAACCTTGATCGCTTCGCATGGGCAATATTCATATGCCCATGCTTCGGCCCAGCTGTTTGCCGCAATGGGGCCAAAGAAAGTATTGGCGCACCCGGCGAGAGTGGAGCTCACGACCTGTGCCTTCGGAGCGCAAAAAGACGTTATCTACCACTTGGTTGTGTTTTCTAACTTCATGAAATATAACAGATGTTATTATATAACGAAAGACGCTTTTGCCCCTCTTGGTACGCTATTTTGTCCCAAAATTGTCCCAACGTACGACCTCTGCCTTTCCGGCAGTGATTCTAGGCCGGGCTGGATGCCTGTCGCGGCGATGATGCGAAGTCAGGCAGTTGCATTATATGGCCATTGGGTTCGCCGAGAATCTACCCGAGTTTTCCATCACGTAATGTCTCTGAATCCGACGGAAGGGGCTTGGGATTTTGTGCCGATGGCGACTAATATGGCCGAGAACAGGAGCGAGCATGGAGACGACCCCGCCGCCACCACACCCTGGCGTTTAAGGCAAAGGTGGCGTTGACCGTCATCAAGGATGAAACGACCCCCGCGGAACTCGCCCAGCAGCTGAAGTGCAGGCCAATCAGATCATGTAGTATCGCAGCCAGCTTCTGGAAGACGCTGCCGATGTATTTAAGCGGCACGGCCCGCCCAGAGCCGACGGCATCGACTGTGCACATCGAGACGCTGCACGCACCCGAGCCTTGATCGCATGAGACCGGACGAGGTCTACTTCAATGCGCTAGTGCAAATCCCAGCAGAGGAATGACCAAGGCCATAATCCACCGAGCGAACCCCGGCAGCTCTTCAGGCAACCCGAGCCACAACTATCCACCTTTGATGCGCTGCTCGTAGTGTCTGATAACGGCATCTATCCGAACTCCGCAAGGTGAACGCACTATTACAATGCTGACCTGAACAGTTTGGGCCTTTCTATCCAGCCAATACATGTAGGCACCAGGGATTTCATCTAGCTGTTCGATTTCGGACAAGCAGTGCAAATCAAAACAATAAACTCAAGTCACGACGACCAAAAAATACACCCCTGTCAAATAAATTTCTGCCTAGCCGAACCCGCCACAATGCCTTAAAAAACAGAAAATTTGGCGAAGTTGGAAGCATATATTCACGCTCTGGCCAGCAATTTTTTCAAGTACTGCCCATAGGTGCTTTTCTTGAGCGTTTCAGCAAGCTGCTCCAGTTGTCTGTCGTCGATATACCCTATGTGGAAGGCGACTTCTTCGGGGCATGCAATTTTGAAGCCTTGGCGCTTTTCAAGCGTTGCGACAAATTGAGCGGCTTCAAGAAGACTGTCGGGCGTGCCGGTATCGAGCCATGCAAAGCCACGCCCCATCAACTCCACTGAGAGCTGGCCCCTTTCAAGATAGATCCGGTTGATGTCGGTGATCTCAAGTTCGCCGCGTGGGGATGGTTTTAAGTTTGCGGCGATGTCGACGACCTGCTCGTCGTAGAAATAGAGACCAGTTACGGCCCAGTTGGAGCGCGGGTTGATCGGCTTCTCCTCGATCGATACGGCGCGCATGTCAGCGTCGAACTCGACGACGCCATACCGCTCGGGATCGGTCACATGATACGCGAAGACGCTAGCGCCGTTCTGGCGGGCCGTGCTGGCATTCATCAATTCCGGTAGACCGTGGCCGTAGAAGATATTATCTCCGAGCACCAGGGCCGAGGGGCCGCCAGCAACGAAATCGGCCCCGATAATGAAGGCTTCCGCGAGGCCATTGGGATGTTCCTGGCTCGCATAGGACAATGAAATGCCCCATTGCGACCCATCGCCAAGAAGGCGCTTGAAGCCCTCGATGTCATGAGGCGTCGTGATGACGAGAATGTCTCTGATGCCCGCCAGCATGAGCGTGGTGAGCGGGTAGTAGATCATTGGCTTGTCATAAACCGGCATAAGCTGCTTTGAGACAGCTTTGGTGATCGGGTAAAGACGGGTGCCGCTGCCACCGGCAAGGATGATGCCCTTCATGATCGTGTCTGCTCCAACTAAATCGTCATGCGCATCAAACGGGGCCGGCCAAGAGCCGAGCGATCGTGGCGCGGGTTGAGGTTTGCCAGGCGGGCAGTGCCACACCATGGATGTTCTGCAATTTGGACGTGTTCAGTCTCGAGTTGGCCGGCCGCCGCGCTGGCGTCGGATAGTCCTCTGTGGTGATGCGCGACACGCTTGGTGACGGCCTGCCCAACCGCTGGGAGATCGCGAAGATTTCTGTCGCGAAGTCCGCCCAGCTGGCTTCTCCAGTGCCCCCCAAATGGAAGATACCGCGGAGATCATGATTGTCTGGTTGGTCTATCAGGTTTCGCGCCACCAGAAGCACAGCATCGGCGACGTCTAAAGCCGATGTCGGATTTCCTAATTGATCGGCGACGACGCGCAATTCGGGTCGGTCGGCGCCGACGCGCAGCATCGTTTTCAAGAAATTATTGCCGAAGGGCGAATAGACCCAAGCTGTCCGAAGAATGGCATGGTTGGGCGTTGCGGCAATCACCGCCTGCTCACCGGCCAACTTGGTGCGTCCGTAGACACCCAGCGGGTTGGTCGGGTCTGTCTCGACATAGGGTTCGGTTTTGCTCCCGTCGAAGACATAATCAGTCGACAGGTGAATCAGCGGCACACCCAATTTCGCTGCAATGCCAGCGACTATGCCTGGACCGGTGGCGTTGACAGCCTCTGCTGCCGCCTCGTCGGTCTCCGCCTTATCGACCGCGGTGTAGGCTGCAGCGGAAACAATCGCGTCGGGTTTAGCCGCCACAATCGCATCCATGCCAGCCTGTGCATTGGACAGGTCAAATTCCGGTCGCCCGAGAGCGACAACGTCGACGCCCGCCGCCATGCCGCGCTCGATCAAGGCGGTGACAACCTGTCCGGTCTTGCCGGTGACGAGAAGGCGCATCAGCCCACCTTCGCCGATGCAGCAGGCAAGACGCCCAAGCGTTCGCCAGCATAGCGATCGCGCAGCGGCTCCCACCACCAGCGATTGCCCAGATACCAATCCACCGTCTTTTCGATGCCGGTATCGAAGTTTTCCAGGGCGCGCCACCCGAGCTCATTCTCAAGCTTGGTCGCGTCAATCGCATACCGCGCGTCATGACCCGGGCGATCGGTTACGAACCGGATCAGCTTTTCGCGCGGTTGAGTGCTGGGCGAGCGTTCATCGAGCACGCTGCAAATGCGCCGCACGACATCGATGTTACGGCGTTCGTTGCGGCCGCCGACATTATAGGTCTCGCCAATGCGGCCGCGCTCGGTAATGACATCGAGCGCCCGCGCGTGATCTTCGACATAGAGCCAATCGCGCACATTCTCGCCCTTGCCATAGACGGGCAGGTCTTTGCCGGCGAGAGCATTGAGAATGGTCAGCGGGATTAGCTTTTCGGGGAAGTGATAGGGCCCGTAATTGTTCGAGCAATTCGAGACCACGATCGGCATCTTGTAGGTGCGTTCCCAGGCCTTAGCCAAATGGTCCGACGCAGCCTTTGACGCCGAGTAGGGTGAGCTTGGGTCATATGGCGTGGTCTCGGTGAACAGACCTTCGTTGCCTAGAGAGCCGTATACCTCGTCTGTTGACACATGCAGGAAACGGAAGCGCAGCTGGGCGTCTGTGTCGAGCTTGCCATAATAAGCCCTGGCCGCTTCCAGGAGGGTGAAGGTCCCGATGACGTTCGTCTGGACGAAGTCCTGTGCGCCGGTGATTGAGCGATCGACATGGCTTTCAGCGGCCAGATGCATGACGCGGTCAGGGCGGAAGGTCTCAAACGCCTCATCCATCGCCCGCCTGTCGCAAATGTCGGCTTTCAAAAACCGGTGGTTTTTCTGGCTTTCGACCAGTTTGAGCGATTGGAGATTACCCGCATAGGTCAACTTGTCGACCGTCAGGACCTCGTAGCCCTTTTCGATGACGAGGTGACGCACGAGCGCGGATCCGATGAAGCCAGCGCCGCCTGTAACGAGAACCCGCATGTCAGTGTCCTTCGAAGGGGAAGTATTTTGGCAGGTCAGCAAGGCGCGGCTGCTGCGTATCTTTTGGCGACAACTGGGTGGGATCGACCACATCCGGCCAGACGATGCCGATCGACGGATCGTCCCAGCTCACGCCTTTGTCGCACTCGCGGTCGTAGTACGACGTCACCTTGTAGGCGACGAGGCAGTCGGGCTCCATGGTGCAAAAGCCATGAAGGAACCCAGGAGGCACCCAGAGCTGGTTGCCTTTTTCAGCAGTGAGGATCGCGCTGACCCATTTGCCAAACGAGCCCGAGCCGACCCGAATATCGACGGCAACATCGAAAATAGAGCCGGAGATGCAGCGCACAAGTTTACCCTGAGCGGAGGGATTGGACTGAAAATGGAGGCCGCGCAAAACGCCCGGAGCGCGGCTGAGTGACTGGTTCTCTTGCACGAACGAATAGTTGGCGACGTTGGCCTGAAACCAGTCGTCCCGGAACGTTTCGGAAAAATAGCCGCGATGATCGCCATGTCGGCTCGGGACGATTTCGACGACCCCGTCCAATTTTGTTTTGAATAAGTCCAAGGCCTACTCCCTCCACACAGTCACTCGATCAGAGGATCGACGAGGTCATTTACTCAGCGACAACGCTCTTTTGTCTAGGCGACGGAATTCGCCCCACTCCCTTACGAGCACAAGCTCATTGGCACCACAGTTTTCTCTCAAACGCCAATGCGGCTGGGCGAATCTGTCGACGGGCAGCGTTTGATACTTCTGTCGAAGGGCCGGTGGTTGCCGCGACTGGGATCACCGTGACGGCGGGTTAAACCCGCCGCCTAATCCCCAGCAGACAGATTACTTAACTTCGGAGTGATCCAAAGAATGACCAGCACTGCAACCGCAGCGACGTAAACGCTGTCCCAGGTGAAGATGCTGAGCAGATAGGTCGAGTAGATGAAACCTGCCAGCGCGATGTAGCCCGCCTGGGAAACCGGTGCGCTAGCTCGCTGTAGCATACGCCTGTATGCCAGCGAGGAAACCGCACCGAGAGCGGCCATAAAAAGGAGCGCGCCGGGGATGGTGAAATCGTAGATCAGGCCGCGCCAGACGGTATAAATGTTGGACTTGAGGACGCCCGGCTCCTCGAAATACTCGTCGTAATACCCTTCCGGAATTTCCTTCGCGCGGTCGATTTTCTCGCCGATAGCCATGAACGTCCAATAGCCAAGGGCCGGGCGTTCTTCCTTGCGGTATTCCTGGCTTCCAGTGCCGAAGACATAATCGTCGAACCAGTCAGAAAAACCGAACATGTGTGAGAAAGCATACGACCGAAGGTAGAACACCATGCCGGCACTGCGCGCATCCACTTCGGCCTTTTCCTCTTCAGAGATTGTTTCTGTGACCGCGGGACCAGCGTTGCTCCGGAGCGTGCTGAGGATGGCTGTGGTGCGCTCCGGATCGCCACAGTCGCCCCCGCCACGGTTGAGCATCGCCAGCATCATGACCGGCACGATGACGATCAAACCAGCCACGCCCGCGACAATGGTCGATCGAGTAATGAGCGCCGTGTTGCCAGAGGCTACCCTGCCAACGATCGTGCCGCCTAGAACATATGCCGCTGTCTGGAACACGGTGCCCTTGTCGGCGTAGACCAAGACGCTGATCATCGAAGGCGCAAAGGCCACGATGAAGAGAACGGCGCGCAAGGACCAACTGCGACGCGTCGCGAGCACAATGCCAGCGATCGGCGCGCCGATGTAATTCAGTAGCGTGCCAACCTGCGAATATACTGTGGGCTGGATCAGGCCGTCATAGCGCGCGACGAGGTACTGACAGGCTACCATGACCGGGTCTGATGTGAGCTGGTCGAATGTGAAGCCCTGGGCTCGGATGTTAAGAAGCGCCAGAGGAATAGCGAGAAGCTGCAGCGCAAAGGCGCCGATGACGAACAGCGGGGAGGATAACGTTGCCATTCCTTTACGGGCCAGAGCTTGGGACCTTGATCTGTCCCAATTCATGAAGAACGCGGGAGCGGCGAAACAGGTAACTGCCGCGAGAATGAAGGCTACCGCCCAAGGCGAGGCATAAGCTTGAGGAACTGCTATTACTGGTATTCCCGCCGCAGCGCACCAGAACAGAGCAAAAACTACAGCAGGATGGGACCAGCAACGCGTGCGCCAGCAGGCGCCTGCGGCAACGGCCACCATTAGCAGACAAAGTAATGGAGACATGCGCTAGACTGAGGACTGATCGATTTTACGAATAACTCGGGCCGGATTACCGGCCACCACGCTCCATGGTGGCACCGGTTTCGTTACGACTGCGCCCATGCCGATGATAGAGTTCTCACCGATCGTGAGTGGCTCGTCTTTTGATCCTTGGATAATGCTTGCGTTGGTGCCGACATACACGTTGTCGCCAATGTGTACATTGCCATTGCAGTTCACCCTGGGCGCAAAAGTGACGTAGTCACCAATCACACAGTCGTGCCCGACATAACACTTGAGGTTCGCCTGAAATGATCGACCAATATCAATGTTCGACGTTAGGATCACTTGATCGCAGATCACCGAGCCCTCGCCGATGCTAACCTTGTCCATAATGACGGCGGTCGGCGCTACTGCGGTGATGACTTTTAGTCCTACCGATCTACATTTTTCCTCAAGGCGTGCACGGACTTCTCCGCTTCCGATTCCTACCACGATCTTGCGGTGATGATGCTCTGAAGACCTCATCTCTTCAAAACTGACTACGCGGTAGCCGTTTATCTCTTCGACCCGATCCTCACTGTCGTCCACAAAGACAACGTCCGAAGTCCCACTGGACGCATCGGAAAGCATTGCGTCACCCTGAAGCCAAATCCGTCGGAGGAGAGGTGCAACCTCTCTGGCAAAGCCGCCGGCACCGTAGACTGCATAGGCCATGGAGGATATTCCTTCGGAAACGATAAGCTGGATGAGGCAATAGCATGGAAAAGCCACGAGCGTGCAAGACCATTTCTGATCTGAAAATCGGTGATCGAGTTGAGCGTGAATATAGGGTAACTGACGCAGACATTGTGGCGTTTGCTCAGCTCTCGGGGGACTTCAACCCTGTTCACTTTGATGATGAATACGCCGCCACCACGGTTTTCAAACGGCGAATCGCCCACGGCTTGATTTCCGTTGCGAAGTTTTCCGGCATCTTTGGAATGGACATGCCGGGGCTGGGAACACTCTGGCTTTCCCAGGATGTCAAGTTTAACAAGCCGGTCTTCCTCGA
The DNA here is from genome assembly GCA_963699295.1 of uncultured Alphaproteobacteria bacterium. Classification (GTDB taxonomy): domain Bacteria; phylum Pseudomonadota; class Alphaproteobacteria; order Rhizobiales; family Devosiaceae; genus Devosia. The sequence goes on along the minus strand of OY969432.1, from coordinate 2,400,401 downwards.
CGAACCTTATTTGGCGATTGCGGAGGTTCGGGAGCTAGATCGTAAGCGCGCCACGATTGACACATGGGTTGAAGACAAGGATGGCCTCCGGGTCTTAGAAGGAAGGGGTATTGTAATGCCAATTTCTGAGCAAAGCCGGGCAAGAGGTGTTGAAGAAGATGTCTCGTGACAGACCACGCGCCTTTGGATTTGCGACTTCCGCATGTCGTCAGTAAGAACCTTGTCCTGCCAACTCTAAACCGCGGCATTCTGGTATTTAACTTCCAAGCGCATAAACAACATAATTGCTGTTTTAGAAGACTATAGGGGTAGGGCAGTTTTCGTCCGTAGAGCTTGTCACAAGAACATTGCTAGGGCATCACTTCAGGCTGGGAACGTAAGATAAAATCCACACTGTAGACGTTGCGTATTTCGTCAATTGCAGCAAGATTTTCTAGGGTTCTCAAGTAGCGCTCCTCAAAAACGCAGCCGGGGTACGTGTAGGTAGGGTATGTCATCAGCTCCTGTATTTTTGCTCGATGGTCTTGTTTGTCAGATCGAAACCATAAAGCTTGTCCATGGCTTCTACCTCGAAGGGCAGTGCGGAGAGGACATAAACCGAATAGCCCGCATATGCGTGGTCGAGGACGTTGGATCGACGTGTAGCATCGGTTCCGAGGGGAAATGGAGGCATCAACGACAGGCTATCCGCTGGTGTGTTTTGCCGGATCCATGTCGTGGTCTCGGCCCACAAATCCGGCGGGCGATAACCCGCCAAAGCCCCTGTTCCAGCCATCGCTTTACCAGCGGAGGCGCCCAACGCGGCACATAGGAGTGCCACCGGGATGGCAATACGATAAGCCGCTGAAGCTCGGTATGCGAGTCTCTTCTCAGGGCCCGGGGAGGCCAGTAGGAACACAAATGCAATGCAGAAGACCGGGATGCATATCTGCAAGAACTGGGGCACCAAGGCGCTGTCCATGCGGACAGCACGAGCACAGGCGCGAGCAGAAATCCTGCGATAGTGATAAGTCCGGAGCCGCGCGGCTTCCTCGGGGTGATAATCCACGATGCAAGCGCGACGCTGGCAACCACTGTCATCGCAACCCCTGTATCTAAGGATCGCGAAAGAACCAGCCCTGCCAGTCTTGGTGTGGGCCATATCCCAACGACCGCACACCCGATGAGCGCAAACAAGAGGCTGGGGAGCAGGGTTGCGACAAGCTTATTGGTCTGCGTCGCGGCGACGTATCGAAATAGCGCACAGATGAGCAGTGACGATAAGGCTGCCAGCATAGTAAGGGCCAACAGAGCGCTTCCGGTCCACATAAGGACGTGATGAGGCTTACGCAGAGCCATCAATGCCCACCAAGCGCGTTCGTCAAATTCGAGCGGCGAGGCGAGGCTTCCCAATGCTGCGAGCAGACTGATGGCTTTCGGCAGTACACCCAAGGCCATGACCAAAACGCCTTTCCAGGCAAGTAGCGCCGACTTCCAATTGCGACCGGCACGCACGCTGGCGATCACTGCGGACAAGCCTATGCAGAAGCCAAGCAACACTGCATTGGTCGGATGGAGGTAAAAGAGCGCGACCGTGAGAGCGTATGGGAGAGGCCAGCTCTCCCTCTGTCGTCGATGGCAATGCACAAGCCCCAGATGCACACTACCCACGCGCCGGCCATCGTACCAACGGATGGATGATGCATCCAAAAATAGAGGACATAGCCGATAGAGAGAGGTCAGCCAGTGCCCGTCACCAGTATACTGGCCAGAAGGCTGGCCCAATGCCTGTTCGACAGCCTCCGTGTGGCAGCATAGATCCCTGCAAAACCCGGCCACATCGAAATGTGGACCAGAGCAAGCTGGATCGTCTCAAGCGAGATGCCCAATTTGGACGTCTGCGCCATCAGGAAAGGCAATGCGCCGTCAACCTGCGGGAAAATCACCGATAGGATCGACCCCGGCGCTACAACAAACTGCCCCGCCATCGCTCGTGCGAGCGGCAGTGTGTCCGTGAATTCCAAGATCATGGCATAGTCATGGATCAGCTTCCACAACCAAGCGGCCAGAATAGCCATCAGAAGCCCGGGGAAGAAGATGCCTTCAGGTGATGGTACGACCATCGCCAGTGACCTCGCCGATGCCATGTATTGCAGGCCTATCAGTTGGTCACATCAATCCGCGAGCCACCGGCAGGTACAAAAAGCGCATTCCAATGCTTACTCCATGTCACGCAGATATCCGGGCCATAACGCCGATGCCACGCACCTGTCATTTAGGTAGGTTTTTCATGGCACGAAAAGTGGGAGCATGGTAGACGGCACGAAATAGTGCGCCCCCTGGAAGAATGCCTACCATCGGTATGGACGTCTTCCCAAGAACGCAGGAAACTAGATGATCGGTGAGATTAGGAGCCTTATCTTGGCCCTCCCCAGGCGGACCAAGCAAGCAATTATTTTTGCTTCCGATTTCTTGTCATTGTCGCTCGCACTGTGGGCAAGTTTATGCCTTCGTTATGACAACTGGGCCCTTACTCCAAGCACCGAGCAGTGGATCGCAATTGTTCTTGCGCCCGTAATCTCCATCCCGGTGTTCGTAAGAACCGGCCTATACCGTGCTATAGTCCGGTACCTTCCCGAGCGGACTCTCTGGACTGTTTTAAAGGCGATGCTGATCGCTACGACCATCTGGGTCCTTGTGGTTTTCCTTTTGGAACTCATCGGACGTGGCGCAATTCCGCGATCTGTTCCGGTCATCTATTTCGCATTGGGCACGTCAATCGTCGCTGGCAGCCGTTTTGCAGCTAAATGGCTGTTTCTTCCGACCGGTGTGCTGAAGAGCGCGGAACGCAAGTCGGTCCTGATCTACGGTGCCGGAGAGGCCGGCGGTCAGTTAGCGCAGTCGCTACGCCACACGCATCACATTGTCGGCTTCCTCGACGACAACCACGCACTCCACCGACGTGAGCTGGGCGGGATTAAGATCTATCATCCAAACCAAATCATGAGTCTGATCGATGAGTATGGGGTCAGTGACGTCATCCTCTCCATCCCATCGCTCAGCACGCAACGAAGGAAAGATATTGTCTCGTCCATTGGCTCGCGCGGTATCAAAATTCTGGCGCTTCCGGCGATCGCAGACCTCGTGACGGGCAAATACCTCGTCAGCCAGATCAAAGAGATCGATCTTGTCGACCTGCTGGGCCGGTCGTCGATCCCGCCCGACCCTGACCTTATTGGAAGGGTGATAGTGGGACGATCGATCATGGTCACCGGTGCAGGTGGCTCGATTGGCTCGGAGCTTTGCCGCAAAATCGCTCAGTGGCAACCACGCCGACTGGTGCTCTTTGAAGCGAACGAATTCGCGCTCTATCAAATAGAGCAAGAGCTATCTCACAGCCCCGATATAGTTGTTGTTCCCGTATTGGCATCAGTGACCGACCGCGCACGGGTAGAAGAAGCCATTGCCGCTAATGAAGTGAATGTGGTCTTCCACGCTGCAGCCCATAAGCACGTGCCGCTTGTTGAGGCCAACGCGTTAGAGGGAATGAGAAATAACGTTCTTGGGACCTCCGTTGTCGTCGATGCTGCTTACGCATATGGCGTAGAGCACTTCGTCCTTATCTCGACGGATAAGGCTGTTCGCCCCACAAACGTTATGGGTGCCACGAAACGCTGGGCCGAGCTGCTTGTTAGCCGCACAGCTGCACGCGCCAAGGCTGAAGGTCGCGCCCAAAAGTTTTGCGCGGTCCGGTTTGGCAATGTTCTAGGCTCAAACGGATCCGTGGTGCCGCTGTTCAAAAAGCAGATTGCGCGGGGTGGCCCAGTGACGCTGACCGATCTGGCCATGACGCGGTACTTCATGTCGATTGAGGAAGCGGCGGAGTTGATCGTTCAAGCGGGAGCCCTCTCGCACGGCGGCGATGTGTTCCTTCTCGACATGGGTGAGCCGATACTGATCTCGGAGTTGGCGGAAAACATGATCCGCCTTGCTGGGATGTCAGTACGCAATGCTGGCAACCCGAACGGCGACATCGAAATACTCGTGACCGGAAAACGCCCCGGCGAGAAACTCTATGAAGAGCTGTTCTACGATGCCGGGGCTGCGGAGGGCACAGCACACGCCAAAATTATGCGTGCAGTTTCAGGCCAACCGAGAGTAGATATCGAGGCAGCTTTGGGCGAATTGAGTGCTGCGCTCGCCCAGCGCAACGAGTCGCAGGCCCGTCACCTGCTCTTCGATATTGTCGACAAGAGCGTCTGAATTCTCGCAAGGACGTCCTTGCTCTAGGCTAATTTTCAACGCTGTCGAACAGCATGCCATGAGGCTAATATGCTTGGAACTAACTTCTCTCCCTGGCCCAGTTATTCAGTTGAGGAAGTTGAGGCTGTCAGCAAGGTGCTGCAATCGAACCGCGTGAATTATTGGACAGGCGATGTGACCCGTCGCTTCGAAAAAGCTTTTGCAGAATGGACAGGCGCCAAGCACGCGGTGGCACTCGCTAACGGAACACTCGCATTGGACCTTGCGCTAAACGCGCTTGGCATCGGTGCTGGTGACGAGGTGATTACCACACCCCGCACCTTCATCGCCTCTGCGTCAACAATTGTAAACGCAGGCGCTGTCCCAGTCTTTGCCGATGTTGACGCAGAAACCCAAAACATCACTGCTGAAACGATCGCCCCTGTCGTGACGGAACGCACCAAAGCCATCATATGTGTCCATCTGGCAGGCCTACCCTGCGACATCGATCCGATCATGGAGCTTGCCGAACAGAACGGGCTATTCGTGATCGAAGATTGCGCGCAAGCACACGGCGCACTCTATAAAGGCCGTAGCGTCGGTACGCTTGGACATATTGGCGCTTGGTCGTTTTGCCAGGACAAGATCATGACCACCGGTGGTGAAGGTGGCATGATCACGACCGACCACATAGATCTGTGGTCGAAGATGTGGTCTTACAAAGACCACGGCAAAAGCTGGGAGGCCGTCTACGAGCGGCAACATCCTCCAGGCTATCGTTTTGTACATGATACCTTCGGCACCAATTGGCGGATGCTGGAAATGCAGGCTGCTATTGGCCTCATCCAGATAGAGCGGATGCCGGAGTGGACGAAACGCCGTTCTGAAATTGCGGGGCGTATTGGTGACGCATGTCGCAACCATGCAAGCGTCCGTGTTCCAGAGGTTCCCGATTGGGCTGAGCACGGGTGGTATCGCTTCTATGCGTTCGTCAATCCCGAAGCCCTTGCGGAAGGCTGGACGCGAGACCGGATCGTCGCCGAAATCACGGCTGCGGGTGTGCCGTGCATGCACGGTTCAGCCTCGGAAGTTTATCTCGAGAAGGCTTTTGACGGCACGGGCTGGCGCCCTAAGGAGCGCCTGCCGGTGGCTAAAGTTCTCGGTGAGACCAGCATCGCGTTTCTTGTCCACCCGACCCTGACCGATGCTGAAGTCGAGACGACTTGCGCCGTCGTCAGCAACATCTTGCAACAGGCAAGCCGGTAGCGTCCGGCAGAACCTGCTTGCACGGGCAGGCTTCGACGATTAAGCAATCGCGTGCTGCAGCACTAGAATGGCGAAAAGTAGGTCTTATGAAAGTCATGGTCGTTTTTGGCACCCGACCGGAGGCCATCAAAATGGCGCCGCTCGTTGCCGCTCTCCAAGGCAAACCGACGCTTGACGTTAAAGTCTGTGTGACCGCCCAACATCGGCAGATGCTCGACCAGGTATTGGCGTTATTTCAAATCAAGCCCGATTGGGACCTCGACGTCATGCGGCCTGGCCAGGATTTAACCGACCTATCAGCGCGTATTCTTGCGGGTCTGCGGGATATCTTTGCGCATTGGAAGCCCGACGTCGTGCTGGTCCATGGCGATACATCCACGACCTTCGCCACGGCGCTTGCAGCCTATTATCATCGCATTGCCATCGGGCATGTCGAGGCGGGGCTGAGAACGGGCAATCTCTATTCGCCTTGGCCTGAAGAGGGCAATCGCAAACTGACCGGGGCTTTGACGAACTGGCATTTTTCGCCGACCCCAACGGCTCGCGACAACTTGTTACGCGAAGGGGTCAATCCAGACCTTGTGCACGTAACCGGCAACACCGTTATCGACGCCTTGCTTCAGGTCACTGGCAAACTGGAATCCGATGCGGCACTCCGGCAGCAATTCGAGCAACAGTTCTCATTTCTCGGGACGGACCGCCGCATGGTGCTGGTCACGGGTCACAGGCGCGAGAATTTCGGCGATGGCTTCGAGCGCATTTGCCGCGCGCTTGCACGTCTCGCGGCAGACCACCCCGATGTCGATGTTGTATATCCAGTTCATCTCAATCCCAATGTGCGCGAGCCGGTCGGACGGCTGTTGGGCGATGTCGATAACGTCCACCTGATCGAACCACTCGACTATTTGCCATTCGTCTATCTGATGACACGCTCGTATTTAATTCTCACCGACTCTGGCGGCATTCAGGAAGAGGCCCCCTCGCTTGGGCGCCCGGTTCTGGTCATGCGTGACACCACTGAACGCCCTGAGGCTCTCGAAGCCGGAACTGTTCGCCTTGTCGGCACAGACGAAGACGTAATTTATGCAGAAACTCACAAGCTTCTGACTGACGCTGACGCCTATGAAGCGATGAAGCGCGCCACAAATCCTTACGGCGATGGCCGTACCTGCGAACGAATCGCAGACATTCTCGCGAATTCAGGACATTGATTATGGTTGAGACGGTTTCGGTCATTGGCCTTGGATATATTGGCCTTCCTACGGCAGCCATTTTTGCCTCGCGCAGATTCAAGGTCATCGGCGTTGACGTCAACAAGCATGCCGTCGACACCATCAATCAAGGAAAGGTGCACATCGTCGAGCCCGACCTTGATATGCTCGTTCAGGCGGCTGTGACTGCCGGTCATCTCAGGGCGGTCACCAAACCCGAACCGGCCGATGCCTTTTTGATCGCCGTACCAACGCCGTTCAAGGGCGACCACGAGCCTGACCTCCGTTACATAGAAGCGGTGAGCAAGGATCTGGCGCCCGTTCTCAAACCAGGAAACCTGGTGATCCTGGAATCGACCTCTCCGGTCGGCACGACCGAACAACTGGCAGGCTGGCTCGCGGCTGCCCGCCCTGATCTGACGTTCCCACAGACCCATGGCGACGCGTCGGACATTCGCATTGCCTATTGTCCGGAACGTGTATTGCCAGGCCACGTCGTCAGGGAAGTGGTCCAGAACGACCGAGTAATCGGGGGCCTTTCGGCGCGCTGTTCAAGCGAAGCATCGGCGCTCTACAAGTCCTTTGTCGAAGGCGAATGTGTAATCACGAACGCCCGCACGGCAGAAATGTGCAAGCTGACCGAAAACAGCTTCCGCGACGTCAGTATCGCATTTGCAAATGAGCTTTCGATCATCTGCGACAGCCTCGATATAGATGTTTGGGAGCTTATCCGACTTGCCAATCGACATCCTCGCGTCAATATCCTGCAGCCTGGCCCAGGCGTGGGCGGTCACTGCATTGCGGTCGACCCATGGTTCATCGTCAGCAAAACGCCAGAGCATGCGCGGCTCATCCGCGTGGCCCGCGAAGTGAATGATGGCAAACCTCATTGGGTAATCGACAAAATTCAAGCGGCGGTTTCCTCGGTTGAAAATCCTGTCGTTGCCTGCCTCGGTTTGAGCTTTAAGCCCAACATCGACGATCTGCGCGAGAGCCCGGCGCTGGAGATTGCTCTTGATATCTGCGGCAAGGGTTGGGGTGAAATCCTGCTCGTAGAGCCATTCATCGAGGAGCTGCCGGCCTCGTTCGATTCCCATGCCCATGCGCGCCTTGTTTCCGCCGAAGAAGCGCTTGAGCGGGCAAACGTAATCGTGCTTCTGGTTGATCATGCTCAGTTCAAGGATCTCAAGATCCCGCTGACCAGTCATCCCTTGGTCATCGACACCCGCGGCATGCTTTCAAGCTAGTTCGCCTGCGGCGGAGCCGGAATGCGCAAGGCAATCTCCAACATTTTTTCATTGGCGGCCGTGCAGGGTGCCAATGCCCTGCTACCCCTGGTGATCTATCCGGTTACCCTTATCCGGCTCGGTGCAGACCCATATGGCTTGATGGTCCAGGCCGAAGCCCTCTCGCTGTTCCTGCTGACGCTGGTGCTCTACAGCTTCGAAGTGACCGGGGTGGCAGCAGTTGTCCATCTCGACACCAGCCAGGGCAAACAGCAGCTATCTGCTTTGCTCAGCCGAATATTGGCAGCGCGCCTCGTTCTCTTCTGTCTCGGTGTTCCGGTTCTTTGCCTTGCCGCACTTGGAATAAATTCGGCATTGCTGCCCATCGTGGCGGCGTGGTGCCTTGTGCCACTCAGCTTCGCACTGTCGCCAAACTGGTTGTTCCAAGGCCTCCAGGACAACAGCGCCCTTGCCGTGAGCAATGTTGTCAGCCGCGGTCTCGCAATGGCACTGGTGTTGACCTTTGTGACGACGCCGGATGATATCATCCTCGTTCCGATCATAATCGGCAACTGCTACCTTGCAGGTGCCCTCGTATCGCTGGCGGTCGGCATGCACAAACATCGCCTGCGCTTTGTTGCGCCTTCATGGGCCGAGATTATCGCCCTTCTCAGGAACGGCAGGCATGTATTTTTGGGCAACCTCAGCACCATCGTCTACAAGGATATCAACACCCTGCTCCTGGGTATCCTTGGCGCCTCCAGCGGCGCCATCGCGGCCTATTCCATGGCCGAGAAACTCGCCAAGGCGTTGCAGGCAGTGATCAGGCCCTTGAACCAGCACTATTTTCCGCGCGCAATCCAGCAAGCCGACAGGGCCGCGCCGAGACGCGCAGTCTTACTTCGCATGCTTAGACTTTCTGCTATCCAGCAAGCTGTTCTGGCGGTTATGATCCTATCCGCAGGCGCCGTCTTTGTTGTCTTTGGCCAAAGAATTCTCATGGCCATAGGCGGTGAATCATTCCTGCCGGCGATACCGCTCTTCTTCTTCATGAGCCTTGCCACTTTGATTGGCGTTGCAAACTTCATGCTTGGAACTGCCGGACTCAATTCCATGGGCGAGACCAAATTGGTCCTGATAGCCTTGCTCAAGACCGGTGCCGCCAGTCTCGTTTGCGGATCGCTGTTGATATATCTTTGGATGGACGTCGGGGCAGCAATCAGTTTTGCGCTCGGCGAAGCAATCTTGCTCGCACTGCTGCTGGCGGGTTATCTGAGACGCCCAAAGCCTAAAAAGTCCAGGGAAACATCGCCTGCATGAAACTCGGTTACGTCTGCACAAACTACAACAATAGCCACTACACGGTCACGGCCGCTCGCTCGCTTGTAGCTAATGCGGGACATGATGTGGCGATCGTTGTCGTCGACAATGCCTCTCAATCCGCCGAGCGGCAGATTTTAGCCGACCTCGAAAAGGAGATGGAGCAGGTCTCGGTCATCTTCAGCCCTGACAATGTGGGTTACTTCAGCGGGCTCAATCTTGGCATCGACCGCCTGCGACAAACACGCCCCGGCATCGATTGGATGATCGTAGGCAATAACGATCTCGAGTTTGCTCCGGACTTTGCCGAAACATTATCTGCTAATGTCGCCCGCTGGACTGACCATTCGGTGGTTTCACCAGATGTCCTGACCGTCGACGGCGAGCACCAGAATCCACATGTGATTTCTGGCATCAGCAAAGTCCGCGAAGTCTTTTACGATCTTTATTACGCAAATTATCAGCTGGGTATGCTGATCCACAAATTGGCCACGCGTTTTCGCGGGTTGAGCGATCGAGCCGATGAAGCGCAATGGCAAACTGCGCAACCCATCTACCAGGGCCACGGATCATGCTATCTTCTTGGTCCGCGCTTTTTCAGGGAACATGGACGTCTTTGGTCTCCGACATTCATGATGTCGGAAGAGTATTTTCTGGCCAAGCAACTCAATGACGCCGGCGAAAGGGTCTATTACGATCCGGCCGTGCAGGTCATCCACCACTGGCACGCCTCGCTCGCTAGCCTACCGAACAAACGGCGATGGGAACTTGCGCGCGATGCACATCGCGAATATCGGAAATACGTCAAAGTTTTCGGCTGACTGAAACAGCTGAACGCCGGCTGCACAGCATAGCCGGCAAGCACACGAGGCAGTATGAGACCCTATCAGATCTGTACCAATTGCGTCATGGACACCACCGACTCGAAGATCGAGTTCGATGAGCATGGCGTGTGCGACCATTGTCGCGGGTTCAAAAGCGACGTCTTGCCCAATTGGCACCCGAATGACGAGGGCAAGGCAATGTTTCGCGCCCAGGTCGAAAAGATCAAGGAAGCCGGTAAGGGCCATCCCTTCGACTGCATCATGGGCATGAGCGGGGGCCTCGACAGCTCTTATCTTCTACACCTCGCCGTATCCGAGTTCGGCCTGCGCCCCCTCGTTTTCCATGTGGACGGAGGCTGGAATACCGATCTTGCAGTCAACAACATCCAGGTCCTCGTCGAGGGCCTCGAGCTCGATCTCTACACTGAGGTGATCAACTGGGAAGAGATGCGGGATTTTCAGCTAGCCTTCTTCAAGGCTGGCGTGCCGCACTTGGACATTCCCCAAGACCACGCTTTTATCGCCACGCTGTATCACTTCGCGAACAAGAACAATATCAAGTACATTCTCAATGGCGGCAATTACGCAACTGAATGCGTAAGAAATCCCAAGGATTGGCTGTATTACGGCACCGACATGGCCCAGCTGCGGGATATTCACCGCAGATTTGGCTCACGCCCGCTCAAGACCTACCCGTTTTCCAGCGTGCTCTTCCATAAGGTTTATCTCCGCTATCTGCGCGGCGTTCGTGTGGTCAAGCCACTCAACTACCTGCCTTACACAAAGGAACACGCGGCGAAGGTTCTGTCGGAAACTTATGGCTGGCGTCCCTATCCTCAAAAGCATTTCGAGTCGCGGTTCACACGGTTTTACGAAGCTTATTGGCTTCCGACGCGGTTTGGATATGACACACGGCTTGTGCAATATTCGAGCCTTATTCTGACTGGGCAGATGAATAGAGAAGAGGCTCTCGCAAGACTGGAGAAGCCCGCCTACGATCCGAACACGATCGACGAGGAGTTCGAGTACATCGCCACCAAGCTCGGTATCACGGTCGACGAACTTCGTGGCTACCACGACATGCCGCTCAAGACTTACAAAGACTACGCCAATCAGCAGTGGATGTTCGAAACCGGCGCACAGGTGCTCAAAGCACTTGGGGTGGAAAGGGCAATCAAACGGTGATCGGCATCGTCGACTACGGCTCCGGCAATGTCTCGGCCATCGCCACGATATTCAAGCAGCTCAAAGTGCCGCACGTCGTGACAGGTGACCATGCCGAGTTGGCCGCCGCCGATCGCTACATTCTGCCAGGCGTGGGAGCATTCGATCAGGTCATGGGTGACTTGGTAACGCTTGGCCTTCGAGATTTGCTCAACGAGCAGGTTCTGGAAAAGCGTAAAAAGGCGATGGGTATCTGCGTGGGTATGCAAATCCTTGCGGAATCGAGTGAGGAAGGCACCCTGCCCGGCCTTGGCTGGATTCCTGGCCGAGTGCGCCGCATCGATGATAGCGCGATCAACTCGCTGCCGAAACTGCCCCACATGGGGTGGAACTCGCTCACGCTCAAAGAGCCGTCTCCACTATTTTCAGGTGTCGACCTCGAACGCGGTTTCTACTTTCTACACAGCTACTATTTCGACGTCCAATTGCCTGAAAACGTTCTTGCCACGGTGACCTACGGCAAGGATATGGCCTGCGCCGTCCATCGGGACAATGTCTTTGGCATGCAGTTCCATCCAGAGAAAAGCCACTGTAACGGGGTTAATCTGTTCCGCAATTTTGCAGAGTTCTAAATGCTGCGGTCTCGTATCATACCCGTCCTTCTGATGAGCGACGGAGGACTCGTTAAGACGCAAAAGTTCAAAGACGCGAAATACGTCGGCGACCCGTTGAACGCCGTCAAGATATTCAACGAAAAGCAAGTCGACGAGCTGACGTTTCTTGACATTGACGCCACCGTCCACCGGCGAGAACCTGACTTTGCCAGGTTAAGGGGGATCGCGGTCGAATCGCGCATGCCGCTTTGCTACGGTGGCGGTGTGACAAGTGCCAGCCAGGCAACGCGGCTTATCGGCCTTGGGTTCGAGAAGGTCTCCGTCAGCTCTGCCGCCTTGGCAAGACCGGAATTGATCCAAGAAATGTCGGAAGCGGTCGGCCGGCAAAGTGTTGTCGTGACGCTGGACGTCCGGAAGAACAGCCTGTTTGGCGGCTACAGCATTCATACGCACAACGGCAAAACCAAGCAGAAATTGGCGCTGAACGAGTTCTGCCGACAGGCAGCCGAGCTCGGTGCCGGCGAGATCGTCATCAACAATATCGACCGGGACGGCATGATGACCGGATACGATCTCGACCTCGCCCGCCAGGTTCGGGGCCTTGTGGACTGTCCGCTCTCATTCGTTGGTGGAGCCGGGTCGGTCGACGACATGCAAGCACTGATCGATGCGGTCGGCGTGGTCGGCGCGGCGGCGGGAAGCATGTTTGTGTTCAAGGGCCAGTATCGTGCTGTTTTGATTAACTACCAGAAGCCGGCCAATCTGTCCGGAGCGATCCATTGACGCGGACGCGGCTATGGATTGCAGGGATTCGGTCAGCACTTCTGGCGATCACCCTTGCAAGCGGCGCGTTCCTTTGGCTCAACGGGCACACTGAGGCCGGGCCAGACGTGAAGGCTGTGGCTGTCGTTCCGACATCGAGCCGCATGGTCGGCGATACCTTGCAGCTCGATTTAGGAAAAATCTGGTTCGCCGCAGTCGAGATCACGGGCACTGCGGAAACCATGGGTGCTGACATTGAAGTGCGCATGGGCGAACGCCTCGGCAGCGACGATCTTCTTGATGCTGCCCCTTACGGCTCTGTTCGATTTTATAAGACGCCTGTCACCCTTGCCGATGGCGCGACTTCGGTCCCCCTGGGCCAACTCGATGCGCGAGGAATGCCTACGGGTATATCGGTTATGCCAATGCGCTACATCGAAGTTACGGGCTGGCCACAGAACCTTCCAACGTCATCAATTGGCATTACGGCGTATATCTCTTCCCATTATGACCCGGTGGGATCGGTGCGGTTTCCCGGGAACGATGAGCGCAGCGCCGATCTCAACCGTCTATCCGAGCTTGGAAACCATACGATGGTTGCAACGAGCTTCATGGACCTATTCGTTGATGGCGATCGCGAACGTCTTGCCTATCAAGCGGATGCGCTGATCAACCAGCGGGGTTGGTACGCCGTGACCGGCGATACCATGGTCGCGCGGCGCACGCTCGAAGAGCTCTTCCGCGCCCCCACCTGGCCAAGTGAATGGATGAGCCAAACCATTCTTCTGGCTTGGGAGAGTTACGAGGCTGACGGCGACATCGACTATCTGCGCAAGATATACGACCGTCTGAACATCTTCACGCTGGACGACTTCATCGACGAAACCGGTCTGATCAACACCTACGACGAAGCAAAGGCCGCACGCTTCGTTTCGGCCACGAATGCCGACTATCTCGAAGATATCGTCGACTGGCCGCGTGTTGAACGCGACGGCTATGACATGGTCACTTACAATACCGTCGTCAACGCCTTTGCCCAGGCTGCGTTCTCGCGCATGGCCCAGATCGCAGAGGCACTGGGCAAGACCAGCGATGCTGAAAATTACGCCACAAAGGCAGCTAATCTTCGATCGGCGATGCAAGCCCAACTCACTGATCCAAACACCGGCCTATACCTCGACGGCAAAGGATCGACCCACACCGCCGCTCATGCCCTGTTTGTGCCTCTGGCCTTCGGTTTGGTGCCTCAGGATAAGGTAGCGGCGACAATCGAGGCTCTAAGGGCTCGCATCGCAGCTTACGACGGCGGAGTACCTGCCTCCGTCTATGGCGCCCAGTTTCTACTCGACGGTCTCTTCGATGCCGGAGCCGGCGACATTGCATTGTCGCTGATGCTCAACCGCACCGATCGCGGTTGGATGCACATGCTCGACACCTACGACGCCACCATCACTCACGAAGCCTGGGACCTCAAATACAAAGACAATCTCGACTGGAACCACGCCTGGGGCTCGGCCTTCTTCAACGTGATGTTTCGTAAGATGGTCGGTCTTGTGATTGTCGAGCCGGGCTGGGCGAAATGGACGCTTGCACCTGCGAAGGGTATTGATTTGCCGATCGCCGCCAGGCTCGCAAGTCCCAACGGTCCCATCGAAGTTGATATCGATCCTACCAAACGCTTGGTGACCGTCGCTGGGGGAAGCAGCTTGGTCAACTTCGTCCCGCCCGTGTATGGCGCTTGGCAATATAAGCTGATAACTGCTCCATAACGCTGAGCATGCTCGGCGTCGGCTGTTGCGAAGATATTATTGCGTTCGGAGTAAAGAGGTAATCATGCGCCAGATCATGCAGGACATGGGTTCAGGTTCGACCTATATCGCCGACGCGCCCGCCCCTGTTGCGAGCGCCGGCGGCGTCCTGATTGAGACGACAACGACTCTTATCTCGGCAGGCACCGAGCGCATGCTCGTCGATTTCGGGCGTTCTTCACTCTTGCAGAAAGCCCGCAAGCAACCTGATCGCGTCAAGCAGATGATCGATAAGGCGCGCACTGACGGTGTCCTGAACACCATCGATGCGGTCCGGTCCAAACTCGCTCAACCGATCGCGCTGGGCTACTGCAATGTTGGCGTCGTGAATGCAGTCGGATCGCGCGTGGACCAGTTCGAGCCAGGCGATCGTGTCGTATCCAATGGCGCACACGCCGATATCGTCAACGTACCGGAAAACCTCTGCGCTCTTATCCCAGACAATGTGAGTGACGAAGCCGCCGCGTTTACCGTAGTCGCCTCCATTGGCCTCCAGGGTATTCGTCTCGCAGAACCCACCCTGGGTGAAGCGGTGGTTGTTATTGGCGCTGGGTTGATTGGCCTTCTGACCGTGCAACTGCTGCGGGCGCAAGGCTGCCGTGTCCTCGCGGTCGATTTTGACCAGACCAAGCTCGATCTCGCCAAAAGCTTTGGAGCCGAGATTTGCAATCCTGCACAGGGCCAAGACCCGATCGCTGCCGGCATCACGTTCAGTCGCGGGCATGGCGTAGATGCTGTCATTATTACGGCGTCGACCTCTTCGAGCGATCCGGTCACCCAAGCTGCAAAGATGAGCCGCAAGCGGGGGCGTATTGTCCTCGTTGGCGTCACTGGCCTTGAGCTCAGTCGAGCCGATTTCTATGAAAAGGAACTCTCCTTTTCGGTGTCGTGCTCCTATGGTCCGGGTCGTTATGACCCGTCCTACGAACAGCGCGGAAACGATTATCCCATCGGCTTCGTCCGTTGGACGGCCCAACGCAACTTTGAAGCCATCCTCGATATGATGAGCCAGGGTGCAATCGATGTTGGGCCGCTGGTCAGTCATCGTGTGGCCTTCGAGAACGCCCCGTCCGCCTATGACACACTTGCCAGTGACAAAAGTGCTCTTGGTCTGCTTTTGACCTATGGGCAGGAGCGTAAAGCGTCCTTTGAGCGCACGCTCTCGCTGGCCCCCGAACAGGTTGTAAAGTCTGGCACGACGCAGATCGGCTTCATCGGCGCGGGCAACTATGCCTCGCGCATGCTGATACCGGCCTTCCGAAAGGCTGGTGCACAACTGTCGACCATCGTCACCAATTCAGGCACGAGCAGTGTCATCCACGGTCGCCCCGCTGGTTTTGCGCAAGCTTCTACCGACGTGCGCACCGTGCTTGATGATCCCGAAACTGGCGCAGTGGTGATCGTAACACGGCATGATTCTCATGCTGCTCTGGTTCAACAGGCGCTGGCAGCCAAAAAACACGTCTTCGTCGAAAAGCCGCTGGCACTGACCTTGGAAGAGCTGGAGGCAGTCCAAGCAGCTCATGCACAATCGCCCGGTTTGCTGCTGATGGTTGGATTCAACCGCCGGTTCGCGCCGCACGTGGTCAAGATGAAGCAATTGCTCTCTGGTGTGCAGGAGCCCAAGTCTTTCATTTTCACAATGAATGCCGGCGCCATCCCAGCGAGTCACTGGACCCAAGACATAAACGTCGGGGGCGGCCGCATCATCGGCGAGGCCTGCCACCATATCGATCTAATGCGCTTTCTTGCTGGTTCCCCCATCGTTTCAGTATCGGCTCGCGGCATGGGCACTTCCGGTGGGCCAACCGAGGACAAAGCCGTAATCACCCTGGGCTTTGCCAATGGCTCCTTTGGCACCGTGAACTACCTTGCCAATGGTGCTGCCAGCTTTGCCAAGGAACGTATTGAAGCCTTTGCGGGAGGTCGCATCCTTGCTCTCGACAATTTCCGCGCGCTCAAGGGCTATGGCGTACCCGGCTTCAAGAGCCTCGGTGGGTGGGGGCAGGACAAGGGCCAAAATGGCTGCGCTGCGGCGTTTCTCAATGCAGTGAAAGAGGGTGGCTCTGCCCCCATTCCTGCTGAAGAAATTTTCGAGGTTGCCCGCGTTACCATCGAAGCCGCAGGACAACTGCGTCGACAGAAGTGACCAGCCGCCTTCAAAAATTCAGGACGATGGTGGCCTTGGGGCCAACCAACGTTCTACGCGTGGCTCTCTACAGGCTGAGCTTGCGGTATCCGGCAAGCGCCATTCGGCGCCTGACGGCGGCCGTGCCAAGCGGACCCTTTTTCGCCGCAACCATGACAGAGGAAGCACCCGCCCCAGCCTCGACCGACTGGGACGATACAGCCAACTATTTTGGACGGCACAGGGTTATTCTCGGTAGCGAGATGCCTGACTGGTTCGCCAATCCTTTGAATGGCGCAAGGGTCGTCAATCCTGATCGGCCCTGGTGGACCATTGAAGACTTCAACGGTGAGCTGGGTGACATAAAAGCGGTGTGGGAGGCCTCACGACTTGATTGGGCACCGATCCTCATGCAGCGCGCAAGGACCGGCGACACCGCGTCGCTTGACCGGCTGGAGGCCTGGCTGACCGATTGGATTGCGGTGAACAAGCCCTATAGCGGACCCAACTGGAAATGTGGCCAGGAAGCGTCCTTTCGCGTGATGCATCTCGCATTGTCCGCTCTCTTAGCTGGCGGACCAAAATCCGTCGGTCCCGGTTTGCCGCCTTTGGTCAAACTGCACCTCCAACGCATTGCGCCAACGACTAGCTATGCTCGCGCTCAGGACAACAATCACGGCACATCCGAAGCAGCAGCTCTCTATATAGGTGGCAGCTGGCTTGAAGTTCTCGGCGATGCAGGCGGTGCACGCTGGAGAGAAACAGGCAAGCGGATGCTGGAGGAACGAGTCCAGACGCTGGTCGAAACGGATGGCGCATTCAGTCAGTACTCGACGAACTACCACCGATTGATGCTCGACACACTGTCGCTTGCCGAGGTTTGGCGACGAGAGCTCAGCCTCCCCGAATTTTCACGAGGCCTTCGCGAAAAGGCCGTCGCTGCATCGTTCTGGCTCCGCACGGTGGTGTCGCCGGAGAATGGCGATGCAGCAAATATCGGGGCCAATGATGGTGCGCGTCTTTTCCCGCTCGGCACGACGGAGTACCGGGACTTTCGTCCGTCCGTACAGTTGGCTCATGCCCTCTTTGCCGGCACGGTGGCATATTCGGGCGACGACAGCTGGAACGATTACGCCAAATGGCTTGGCGTAGACCTGCCTGAAACACTAGCTCAGCCGACAAATAGTCGTTTGTTCGACAGAGGGGGCTACGGCGTCCTCGTAGCTGGCAAGGCAACAGCGATACTCCGCTATCCGCGGTTCCGTTTCCGCCCCAGCCACGCTGACGCGTTGCATCTTGACCTTTGGGTGAAGGGTAGCAACCTTCTTCGAGATGGCGGCACCTTTACCTACAATGCGCCTGACGAAGTCATGGATCGGTTCTCTGGCACTTCAGGCCATAACACCATCCAGTTCGATGATCGCAACCAAATGCCGCGCATTGGCCGGTTTCTGTTTGCTGACTGGCTAGAGGCCGAAGATGTCGCATTGGACGTCGACGCTGGCACCATGATGGCGGCTTATCGCGATGGTTTTGGCGCACGCCATGCCAGACGTTTGGAAATGACTGAAGATCGATTAAAAGTGTCCGATGAGGTTTCGGGCACCTTTACCAGCGCGTGCCTCCGTTGGCGCCTGGCCCCAGGGGACTGGGAGCTAACACCGACCGGCGTACGCTCGGCACATGCCAGCTTGCTGATTAGCAGTGATATGCCGCTTAGAATGCAGGTAGTGAACGGCGCGGAATCGCGCCATTACCTTGACCAGACGACCATACCGGTTTTGGAGGCCAGGTTCGAACGATCTGGCAACATCGTGACGCAAGTGAATTGGGCCCCGTGAAAGTTCTATATTTCCATCAGCACTTTTCGACGCCTTCAGGTAGCGCAGGCATCCGATCATACGAAATGGCGCGTCGGCTCATTGCCCGCGGCCATGAAGTGACGATGGTTTGCGGTTCCTACAGCGGTGGCAAGACGGGACTTGATCAGGCCTTCACACATGGCATGCGCCGCGGCCAGGTCGATGGTATCGACGTCGTGGAATTGGATTTGAGCTACGCCAACAGCGATGGCCTGCTCAAACGAAGCTGGACCTTCGCCAAGTTTGCGTTGCGGAGCATCGGCCTGGCCTTGACCGAGAAATACGACCTCGTCTTTGCCACAACGACGCCGCTGACCGCTGGAATACCTGGCATTTTCGCCCGCTGGTTACGAGGAAAACCCTTCGTATTCGAGGTGCGCGACTTGTGGCCCGAACTTCCCAGGGCCATGGGTGTGATCCGCAATCAATTGGTGCTTTGGGCCTTATCAGCCCTGGAATGGTCGAGCTATCATTCCGCGAACCGGCTAATCGGATTGTCGCCCGGCATCGTAGAAGGGATTGCGGAACGCGGTATACCGCTGGATCGAATAACTCTCGTCCCCAACGGTTGTGACCTCGATATTTTTTCCAGCGCCACAGAGAAATGGGCGCCCGAGGACGTTCCTGACAGCGACCTCATCGCGATTTTCGCAGGAACGCACGGCAAGGCTAACGGACTTGATGCCGTGCTCGACGCAGCCGTCGAGCTGCAGTCGAGAGGCCGTGGTGACATTAAGTTCATCCTGATCGGCAACGGCAAACTCAAACCGGAACTGATGGAAAGGGCGCGGCGTCAAAATCTGGACAACGTCATATTTCTCGACCCCGTTAACAAGGCAAAGCTTGCCCAATTGATGGCACGAGCCGACATTGGTCTTCAGGTCTTGGCCGATGTTCCCGCATTCTACTTCGGCACCTCACCCAACAAGTTCTTCGACTATATTGCAGCAGGCAGGCCGGTGCTGAACAATTATCCCGGCTGGCTTGCAGAAATGATTACCGAATCCGAATGTGGCTTCGCAGTCCCACCGCGTGATCCCAGAGCCTTCTCTGATGCACTGGAGGCAGCAGCAGCGAACCGCGCGCAGCTAACCCTTATGGGAGAAAACGCACTGAAACTGGCGCGTGACGAATTTGATCGGCGCAATCTTGCAGATCGGTGGGTCGATTGGCTGGAAAGCGCCGCCAAATGATAAAGCGAGCCTTCGATATCGTCATCTCCGCGACAGCTCTGTTGTTGCTCTCGCCGATCATAATCGTGCTCGCCTGGCAGATCCGCCGCAAACTGGGTAGCCCTGTCTTTTTCCGCCAGATGAGACCGGGGCTTAATGGCAAGCCTTTCCAAATGGTCAAGTTCCGGACCATGCTTGACGCGCTGGCCGCAAACGGCACTCCCCTGCCCGATTCGGAGAGGCTGACTCCTTTCGGCGCCCGACTGCGATCCCTCAGCCTCGATGAACTTCCCGAGTTATGGAACGTGCTGATCGGTGACATGAGTTTAGTCGGTCCGCGTCCACTTCTCATGGAATACCTGCCCCTTTACAGTGAAGAACAGGCACGACGCCATCTCGTTCGCCCAGGGCTTACAGGTTGGGCTCAGGTAAATGGTCGCAATGCCATAAGCTGGGACGAACGCTTTCGTCTTGATACTTGGTATGTCGCCAACCGATCGATTTGGCTCGACTTCAAGATCTTGTTCATGACGGTCAGAAAGGTTTTGGCCAGAGAAGGCATCAACGCGGTGGGCGAAGCCACGATGTCACGGTTTGAGGGAAATAAGCCAAAGAGCTGACTAATCTTCTGGGGGCAGGCTTCGTACCATCCTAGCGGGTGTGCCGTAAGCGATCCCATTGTCGGCAAGGTCAGAAACTACAGCCGATCCGGCGCCAACAATCGCGTTCGCTCCGATGATGTCTAGCGCTGAATGTCCGATAACGCCAAAGGGCTCCTGGACCGACCGGAATGCCTGAAGGCGATCGATAACGCCAAAGGGCTCCTGGATCGCCCGGAATGCCTGAAGGCGATCGATAACGCCAAAGAGCGCCAGACTCTCCGCGATCTACGCGGTTGCTTGAAAATTACCTGTTTTAACCGCGCACTGTCAGTGGCGACGGATGCGTTGGGCAGTCCGTCGAGCGGTCCACGTGGTGCTGAACGCATTGGCTCCTGGGGACCGGCTATGTCGCGCGATATCGCTGAGGAAGTTGATGTCGCGGTCGCTCACCGGCAGCGAAATCGCCCAGCCTGCTTACCAGTCGGTCGTCAATGAAGGTGCCTTGGAGGTCAACAATATGCTCGCCTTCCTGAATCGCGCTGGAAGGAACGTCTTATGGTCTTGGATCTGCATGATGTGCGTAAGCCTTCGGTGAGGGCCGCCTTGCGATGGTGGTGCTTGGCGCGGATGCTGCGCTCATAAGGACGCAGTTAAGAGCGCAGCATAATGCATATGACGGTTATTTCGGGCTCGGAGCGTCGACGTCGCTGGAGCGCGGCGGAGCGCGAAGAGATTGTGTTGGCGTCGTTCGCGCCAGGCGCGGTGATTGCCGAGGTGGCGCGGCAGTTCGATGTGTCCACCAGTCTGATCTACAATTGGCGCCGCGACGCTCAACAGTCCGCGGCGATGTTTGTGCCCGCCGTTATGGCAGAGGACGAAGGTTCTTTGGTGCCGGACGTGCCCGGGGATGTCCTTGCAGATAGTCCGGCGATCCGGCTGGACCTGGCCGGAGGGACGACGGTGAGCATTGCCGCGACAGCGCCGGCTCGGTTGGTACTGGCGGTGCTGCGGGCGCTGCGATGATCCCGGTTCGCTCTGACGTCCGCGTGTGGCTGGCCAGCGGCCATACCGATATGCGCAAGGGGATGGGTGGATTGGCGCGCCTGATCCAGGAAGGGCTGGGTCGGGATCCGTTTGCCGGGGACGTGTTCGTGTTTCGGGGACGCAATGGGTCGCTGATCAAGGCGCTCTGGCATGATGGCATCGGGCTGTCGCTGTACGCCAAGCGCCTGGAGCGCGGACGCTTCATCTGGCCGTCGACGGTGGGCGGCGTGGTGCATCTGAGTGGCGGCCAGATGAGCTATCTGCTCGAAGGGATCGACTGGCGCAACCCGCAGCAGAGCTGGCGTCCGACGCGCGCGGGATAGTCACATTTTTCTTCCGCTACCGGAGCATTTTTGGCTTCACGCCTGAGGCTGGCTATGATTCCATCATGGTCATGCAAGCCAGCGTTTCGCCCATGCCCGATGACGTGCAAGCCCTCAAGGCGGCCCTTGCGGCTGCAACCTTGCGAGCTGACCAGATCGAGGTGGCGCTGCTGGACGCTCAGGCCCGGCAGTCCGATGACCAAGCCCTGATCGCGCATCTCAAGCTACAGATCGAGAAGCTCAAGCACCAGCTTTTCGGCACCAGGTCCGAGCGCAGTAGCCGCCTGCTGGATCAACTTGAGCTCCAGCTTGAGGAGTTGGAGGCCACGGCCAGCCAGGACGAAGCAGTGGCGCAGATGGCGGCCCGCAAGCTCGCCGATGCCCCCGGCTTTGAACGCCGCCGGCCATCGCGCCAGCCGTTTCCCGAGCATCTTCCGCGTGAGCGCATCATCATTGCGGCGCCCTGCGCCTGTCCCGCCTGTGGCGGAACCCGGTTGAGCCGGATCGGTGAAGACGTCACCGAGACGCTCGAGGTGATCCCGCGCCAGTGGAAGGTTATCCAGACGGTGCGAGAGAAGGTCGCCTGCCGGGACTGCGAGAAGATAAGCCAGCCACCGGCACCCTTCCATGTGGTGGCCCGGGGCTGGGCCGGTCCAAGCTTGCTGGCGATGATGCTGTTCGAGAAGTACGGGCAACATCAGCCGCTCAACCGGCAGGTCGAGCGCTATGGCCGCGAAGGGGTGCCAGTGAGCCTGTCGACCCTGGCCGATCAGGTGGGGGCGGCCGCAGCTGTGCTCGAGCCCTTGCACCATCGGCTTGCCGCCCATGTCATGGGCGCCGAACGGCTGCACGGGGACGATACCACGGTGCCGGTGCTGGCCAGGGGCAAGACGGCAACGGGCCGGATCTGGACCTATGTTCGGGACGATCGACCGTTTGGCGGTCCAGCCCCGCCGGCGGCGCTATTCTACTATTCGCCCAACCGCGCCGGCGAACATCCAAGACAGCACCTGGCCCACTGGTCGGGGATGCTGCAGGCCGATGCCTATGGCGGCTATGCCCGGCTCTATGAGGTCGGTCGCCAACCCGCGCCGATCACCGAGGCAGGCTGCTGGAGCCATGCGCGCCGCGCCTTCTTCGTGCTGGCCGATATAGAGTCGGGCGCCCGGCGCAAGGCCGACGGCAAGAAGCCAGCGCCGATCTCCCCGCTCGCCCGCGAGATCGTGCAGCGCATGGATCGCCTGTTCGAGATTGAACGCGCCATCAACGGCCAGTCATCGCAAGACCGTCTCACGGCACGCCAGGAGCGCAGCGCGCCCATGGTGGACGAACTCGAGGCTTTGATTCTCAAGCACCGCCCCGGGCTGTCGCGGCACGACGATCTGGCCAAGGCCATGGACTATATGCTCAAGCGCTGGCCGGTGTTCACCCGGTTCCTTCAGGATGGCAGGGTCTGCCTAACCAACAATGCCGCCGAGCGGGCGCTGCGCGGCATCGCCCTGGGCCGCAAGGCCTGGCTATTCGCCGGCTCCGATCGTGGTGGGCAACGAGCCGCCTTCATGTATAGCCTCATCGTCACCGCCAAGCTCAACGATGTCGATCCTCAGGCCTGGCTCGCCGACGTCCTGGCCCGCATCGCCGATCACCCCAGCCATCAACTCGATGAGCTGCTGCCCTGGAACTGGGCGGCCCAGCACCAGATCAGGAAGTCCGCATGACCAGCGACCGCGTTGCCCGGCTCTATATTCAGCTCGACGATATCGAACCCGCTATCTGGCGGCGCGTCGAGGTGCCCCTGACCAGTACGCTCAAGGCCGTCCACGACGTCATCCAGGCCGTTATGCTGTTTGAGGACTATCACCTCTTCCAGTTCGAGATCGGCGACCGCCGCTACGGCTACCCTGATCCAGAATGGGGTGACGAGATGCGCAACGCCCGCAACATCCGGCTCGGTGCAATCCTCGCCCGCGGCGAGAGCCGCTTCACCTACACCTATGATTTTGGCGACGACTGGCGTCACACCATCGTGGTCGAGGATGTTGTCGCGGCAGACCCGATGGTCGACTACCCGCGGTTTATCGAGGGCGCCCGTCGCGCTCCGCCAGAAGATGTCGGCGGTCTCCCCGGCTTCGAAGAGTTCCTCACGGTCATGGCCGATCCAGCCGATGAAGAGCACAGGACCACAATGACCTGGTATGGGCGCCCATTCGACGCCGACGACATCAGCCTGGCTACCATTAAGCAGCGCATTGGGAAGCTGGCCAAGCGCCGCGCCACGGGCAAGGCGGCCTTCGAGAAAAGCCGAAATCGTATCAACTGAATATTGCGACCGTCACGCCGCGGTGCTCACCGGATGCTTACTGATGTGCCGGGGTTGGGCGATGACGGTGAGCCCGAAAGCGATCTGTTGTCCGAGGTCAGCGAGCCGATGACGGCATCGTCAACTTCACTTTTGGATCCCCCGGGCCATTGCTAAGCGATGTCGAGGCACTGGCGCGCGAACGCGGCTGCTCGACCAATGCGGCATTTTGCTAGTTTGGTGGATATTGGCCTGCGGGCAGGGGGGCGGTCACCCATACAGCGGCTGGCGCCGAGCTATGTTGCCTATTTGCGCCGAGGTCGTCGCCCGGATCCCAAACAACCCGAATGCAGGTTTGACCCCTTGGCACTAATCGGGGCATGCCTCATGGCCCCAACAACCTATTCATTCCTTGGTGGAATAGCGGCCCCCGCAAAGCGCTCCCCCCGCAACCGGCGATCGAAGGTGAACCTGATGAGGATAACTCGTCAGCAGCATTTGCGATTGTGGACCCGTTTTTGAACGGTAACCAGGCATTGTTCAGCGGAGCCGGAATGGACAGCTGAGGTCTTGGCTAGCACGGACGGCCTGGCTCGCAGCATTGCTCTCGGGGAAAAGATGGAGTGTAGGTCGTAAACCGCGCGCCTCAAGGACTACCGCAAGTCTCAACCACGACGTCTGACCTTCCCACTGCCGCGCCACGCGTGCCCTTATTTGAACAATATCGAGCTGATCGCATTTCTTCTACAAAATTGCGTTTGCAACCATGAACCAACCAGGCAAGCCTAAGCGCGCAACGGTTGCATTGCTCGCACTCGACCGCTGCCGCTCAGGGGCAGGTGCCGAACATTCCGCACGCGGCCGGCGGTCAATCCCTGAATGTAGGACCGTCGGCCGGTGCGGACAGCAGGTCGTTCATGGCGTGTCGTCTTCTCGCTCTCACCCTCTGGCCGCGTCCGGCAGGGGGGATAATCACGCGCCTGTGCACCGGCGCCGAAATCGCGACGAGGGTCACCCCGGTGATGCCGTGCCGCATGCCCGGGCCGTCGCGCCGGCCCCGCTCGCCTGCGGCACTGCACACCCGGGCGTACGAGCCATGACAGCCAAATATCTGACCCGTGCAGAGGTCGCCCAGCTTTATCCAATTTCGGCACACACGCTGGCGAAGCTGGCGTCTCAAGGCAAGGGGCCGCGGTTCTACAAACCGACCGACAAGTGCCTCTACCGGTCTGAGGATGTGGAGGCCTGGATTGAAGCAGCGGCAGTAACGCCGATTGCACAGACGGCAAGGGCTTCCGGCCGACACCGGGAACGCAGTACCACCCCTGGGGGTCGTGGCAAGGCAACGCCGAAGCCACGTCCCACCCCGAGCGAGCCGGGGCAACGGTCCGGGCGCAAGTCGCTGCCACCATCCCCCAATTCCTGGCTGCTGCGGGACCAGGACTAGCTGACGCTGGCCCGCTCGCCGACCACCGTTCCGTCCAGCGTACCAGGACGGGGCATCACCAGCGACGTCGGCCGGTTTTGGGCCAGGGCGCGTAGGCGGGCCACGCTTTGGTCGATTTTGGGGTGGCGGTAGCGCAGCAGGCTCTTGATGTCGACGTGACCGCTAAAATCCATGACCTGTTCGCTGGTCCAGCCCGCATCGAAACAGCGCGAAATGGCTTCATGGCGGAAATCATGCCATCGGAGGCTGCCGACCGAGACCAGATCGGGCCGCCCCATGCTTTCGGCACGCCGTGTCGCGCGGGCGCGGGCGTTCTCGAAGGCTTTCTTGAGCAGGTTGCCGCTGGTCTTGAAGATCTTGCCCCCCGCGGCGCGGCCCGGCAGCGCTTCGACGATGGCCTGGGCCGCCTCGGTCAACAACAGATAACGGCCGCGCCCGTTCTTGGCATCGCTCAACCAAATCGTGCCCCCTTTGGCATCGAAATCAGGCCATGCCACCCGCAGCATTTCGCTGCGCCGACAGCCGGTCTCGAGCGCGAAACTGGCAGCCAGCGGCACGATCGGATCCTGCGCCTGCAGCAATTCGGCAAACAGCAGGGCTTCTTCCTCGGGGAGGAGGCGGCGGACGCGCTCGTCGATGCTGCGCGGCGGTTTGATGTGCTCCATGGGCGAGCGACGCAGGTCGTACTTGCGGGCAGCTGTGGCAAACAGCGGCTTGAGCAGCCGGAAATCGCGCAGCACGGTGTTGGGCTTGACCACTTCCAGCCGCTCGCTGATCCAGTCCTCGAACAGATCTTCGGTGGCGTCGACCAGAGCGGTGCCGCACAGGGCCGGAAAGTCGCGCTTGAACTTGACCAGGCGATAGCGCTCGTCCCGGCATCCCTTGGTCTTGCGCCGGCCACTGTCGATGGCCCAGATCGCCTCATCGATGACATCGCCGACGTTGGTGCGATGCCCGATCAGGCGATCGACCTTATGGCCACGATCCTGGTCCACCTGCACCTGGCGGACGAAGCGCTTGGCCGCCTCGAGATCATCGAAGGAGGCGCTGTGGGTGGGAAAGCCCTTCCGCCGGATTTTGACCTGGTAGCAGGTCAGGCGGCCGTCGTCGGAGATGCGTTCGTAGATGTAATTGGTGCCCTGGAGCTTGATGGTCGGCATGGATTTCTCGCTAGGTTGCGAAAAAGCTTCGTCGACGATTCCGAAAGTATCAAGCGGCCGCACGCTGATTCGCTACTACATGTAGAAATGCGCTGTCCCAAAATCTGTCCCAAACTTAATGTGTTACATCAAGGACTTGGGCTAAGGGATGGCGCACCCGACACGATTCGAACGTGTGGCCTCTGCCTTCGGAGGGCAGCGCTCTATCCAGCTGAGCTACGGGTGCATCCGTGACGCGCGGGGCACGACCCCGGCTGAATGGGCGCAACCTAACCAAACCCGCTCGCACTGGCAACGGGCTTGATCGAAGTTTTGCGCATAATGGAGAATGCGCTGCACCGCCTCAGACAAAGGCCACACGTTCCAACCGTGTCGGCTGCGCCAGGAAGGCGGTCAGGACCACGCGTCCAAGGTTCCGTGCCTGTGCGGGATTGAAAGCGGCAGCGCCTAAAGAGTGCAACAGGACAGGCATTGGACAGGCCCTGTCAGACGTATCAGCTTGGGTTTGCCTGCTACAAGAACGAAGGCAATGCTAATCGCGCCCGTTGGACGGCACGAAAATGACTACCGAACGAAAGGTGCTTCGTTGAAGCAAAGCCCAATCATAGCAACAGGAAGCCATAGACGCTCAACGGGCCTATCCTCGCAGGTCCGGGCCGCTCTGGAAAGACTTTCGGTCTAAAAGACTTTCGGTCTTGTTGAACGGACCGCTAACCTGCTCGCCACGCGTGTTATCTCGTCCGAGCGCGTGGTCATCCGAGAAGCGGCCGAAGAAGCTCAAGATCCGCATCACTCACCGCCTTCACAATGGGCAAAGAATGAAGGCTGTCTGCAGACTTCCAGACGACCGGTGTCGATCGGAAGGGTCAGGGCACGCTGCTGCCGTTCATGGAGCCGGAGGGCGAAGATCAATATCAGGCAATTTTCGCCGAGCTGAGCGAACGAGCCAGATCATACTTCAACTACAACTTCGCGCTAACCATGGGCTTGGGCAAAACCAAATGATGGCGACGTGCATCTTCTACGAAGTCCTGCTTGCCAACAAGTTTAGCTACGAAGTCCTGCTTGCCAACAAGTTTAGCAAAGACGCGTACTCCTGCAAGAATGCGCGCTGGTGTTCGCGCCCGACAAAACCGTGCTGCAATCGCTGAAGGTAATCCAGACATTCAATCCGGCGAACATCGTGCCGCCGGAATACGCCAATTTTCTGCGCACAAATGTGAGTGTTCACTTCCTCGATGACCGCGCCTCGACCATCGGTGCGCAGGATGGATCATCGTTCAACGTCATCATCTTGAATACTCAAAAGATCATTTTGAAGCCCGCGCGGTAGCGGTAGTCCCCTTGGTCATCTGTTTTTCAGATGACCTCAAAACATCAATGTATTTGTCGGGCGTTCCGGTCCTGCCTAGTCTGCCAGTCAACCGCCGCACGGCGCATTGGAGGAGTCTTCCGGAAAGATCGGTCAACGGGCAAAAGCCCGGCCAGCCTTCTGGACGCTCGCGGGGATAAGGCCTCGCTTCAAGACAAACACAGCAGGACTTGCTGAACGCCGCCTTTGGCGGTGCCGGCGACGCCTTGCGCTTTGGAAAGACGGGACGCGACCGCCGTAGGTGGGAGCGCGCCCCAATGACATCGGAGACAAATATGGAAGTGACGATCGTTGGTGGGGGTATCGGGGGGCTGACGCTCGCCCTGATGCTGCACGAAAAAGGCATCGCCTCGCGGGTCTATGAAGCGGCCCCCGAGCTCAAGGCTCTCGGCGTTGGCATCAACGTGTTGCCGCATGCGGCGCGAGAATTGTGCGGGCTGGGCCTGGAAGAGGCGCTGGCCGCCGTTGCCATCACCACCAAGGAGTTCGGGATTCTATAACCGCCACGGCCAGCATATCTTCACCGAGCAGACCGGGCGTTTCGGCGGCTATGATTTCCCGCAGTTCTCCATTCATCGCGGCGACCTGCACATGGTGTTGCTCAAGGCGGCAACCGAGCGGCTGGGCGCCGACCGGATCATGACCGGCTGGCAGTGCACAGGCTTCGACCAGGACGATAGCGGCGTCAATCTGCACTTCGTTGATCCGCGCGACGGTTCGGCCCGTCCCTCGGTCAAGGCGGAGATGGTTGTCAGTTGCGAGGGTATCCACTCGCGCATCCGCAAACAGCTGTTCCCCGACGAAGGCCCGCCGATCTATTCGGGCATCAATATGTGGCGCGGCACCACGGTGTGGAAGCCTTTCCTTACCGGCGCGAGCATGGTGCGCGTCGGTTGGCTCAACACCGCCAAAGTGCTGATCTATCCCATCCGCGACAATGTCGACGGGCAGGGCAACCAGCTGATCAACTGGGTGGTGGACATCCACACCGACAAGTACAAGGCGCAGCGCGACTGGAACAAACCCGGTCGCCTCGAGGATTTCATGGATGTGGTCAAGGACTGGAAGTTCGACTGGCTGGATTGCCCGGCCATGTTCCAAGCCGCAGAAGCCGTTCTGGAATATCCGATGGTTGACCAGGACCCGCTGCCGCAATGGACTTTCGGGCGGGTGACCCTGCTGGGCGATGCGGCTCATCCGATGTATCCGCGCGGTGCGAATGGGTCGGCTCAGGCGATCCTGGATTGCCGGGCGCTGACGGACGCGCTGGTGAAGGAGGGCGAACCGATTGCCGCCATGCAGGCTTATGAGGCCGTGCGACGTCCGGCGACAGCCAACGTGGTTCTGACCAACCGCAAGGATCCGCCCGACGCCATCTTGCGCGAAGTGTATGAGCGCACCGGCGACCAGCCGTTCGATCACATTGACAGCGTCATCAGCCATGAAGAGCTGGAGAAGCTTTCGACCAGCTACCAAAAGGTTGCCGGATATCACAAGGACACCATGGCGGTTCAAGCCCGGTAAAAACCGGGCAGACAGCTGGCGTGCATGACGGGGGAGGCCGACATGGCATTACAAGACAGAATCGACACGGCGGCACCATCCGGCATTGGATTGCTTGCGCGGATAGATTTCAAATGGGTGATCATCGGCGTCGTTATCTTCATCGCCGCCTGGCTGGCTCTGGTTCCGCTTGGCTTTCTCGTCTGGCAGAGTTTTTCGACCCCAGCCACGGCGGCAGTTCCTGCCGTGGCGACGCTGGGCAACTATATCAAGGCCTATACCTCCAGCGATATCGGGCCGCTGTTCTGGAATTCGGTGGTGTTCGCCGCCGGTACCTCATGCCTGGCACTGGGGATCGGCACGCTGTTCGCGTGGCTGAACGAGCGCACCAATACCCCGTTCAAGATGCTGTTCTATGCGGCGTCCATTGTGCCGCTGGTGATCCCGTCCATCCTGTTCACCGTGTCCTGGATCATGCTGGCCAGCCCACAAATCGGCATTTTCAACCTGGTGCTCAAGAATGTCTTCGGGCTCACCGGCCCGGTGTTCGACATCTATTCGATGGGCGGCATGATCTGGGTCGAAGGGCTGCATTATTCGCCCATCGCCTTCCTGTTGATGTCAGCCGCCTTTCGCTCGATGGACCCATCGCTGGAAGAGTCGGCGATGATGAGCGGCGCCTCGGTGCCGCAAATCGTATTCCGCATCACGTTGCGGCTGGCCTGGCCGGCGGTGGTGGCCTCGTTCCTCATTCTGTTCATTCGCTCGATTGAATCGTTCGAAGTGCCGGCGCTTTTGGGCATTCCGGTGGGCATTGAGGTGTTCACCTCATCAATCTATCAGGCGATCCGAGAATATCCGAGCAATGTGGGGTTGGCGTCGGCCTATGCCATCACCCTGCTGGCTATCGCCTCGCTGGGGATCTACTTTCAGTCGCGGTTGTCGAGCCAGGGCAGCAAATTCGCCACCGTCACCGGCAAGGGGTTTCGCCCCCGCTCGATGGATCTGGGCAAATGGCGGGTTCCGGCAGCGATCCTGATCGTCGTCTATATGGTCCTGGTGATTGTGCTGCCATTCCTCGTGCTGCTGTGGTCTTCGCTGAACAAATATTACAGCGTTCCTTCGCTCGAGGCTCTGAGCCGGCTGTCGTTCAATGCCTACGGCACGGTCATCAACTACCCGACCGTCGGTCGCGCGGTGTGGAACAGCGCGCTGCTCTCGATTGGCGCCGCCACGACCATCATGCTGCTGACCTCGGTGATGTGCTGGATAGTCATCCGCACCAAGCTGCCGGCGCGCTGGCTGCTAGATAACCTGGCGTCGCTGCCAATGGTGTTTCCGGGCCTGGTGCTCGGCCTATCGCTCATGATCTGCTACCTCTATTTCGACATCGGCATCTACGGGACGACCTGGATCATCTTCGTTGCCTATGTGACGCGCTTCCTGCCCTATGGCATGCGCTACAACACCACCTCGATGCTGCAGGTTCACAAGGACCTCGAAGAATCCGCAGCCATGAGCGGCGCCTCCTGGTTCGAGACCTTCAAGCGCATCATCCTGCCGCTGCTCAAGCCGGGTCTGGTGGCTGGCTGGATCTATATTGTCGTCGTCTCGATCCGCGAACTGTCCAGTTCGGTGCTGCTCTACAGCCCCGGCTCGGAAGTCGTGTCGATCGTCATCTGGGAGCTTTGGCAGAACGGGCAATATGTCGAGCTGTCGGCCTTCGGCGTGATGATGATCCTGGTCCTGTTCGCGGTGGTGATGCTCGCCCAGCTTCTCAGCCGTCGCTTCGGCGTCAAGGAGGCCTAATCCACGTCAACCGGCGGGACGAGGGGAGGAGCCTCGTCGTTCCGACGGATCGCGGGTCCTAGAACCCAATTTTCAGGAGGAGAACTATGCCCATGACTAACCATCTCAATAAAGGTGTGCTGCGCCGCACGCTGCTGATCGGCGTTGTCGGTTCGCTGCTCGTTGGTCCCGCACTGGCCCAGTCGAGCCTTGCCGATATTGCCAAGTATGACGGCGCTGACCGCATGGAGCGTCTGATCGAGGCCGCCAAGGCCGAGGGAACGCTGACGCTGTATACGGCGACCCCGGTCGAGGACGTCACCGCTATCACCGATGCCTTCACCGCCAAATACGGCATCCCGGTGGTCACCTGGCGCGGCAGCTCCGAGGACGTGCTGCGCCGTGCCGTCGCCGAAACCCAGGCTGGCCGCTACGACGCCGACGTGATCGAGACCAACGGACCGGAGCTGGAAGCCCTGCACCGCGAAAATATCCTGCAGGCGCTCGCTTCGCCGGTGCAGGCCGACATTTTCCCCGGCGCGGTGCCCGAGCACCGTGAATGGGTGGGCAGCCGGCTCAACATCATTACCGCCGCCTACAACACCAATCTGGTCGAAAAAGCGGACGTGCCCACCACCTGGCAGGATTTGCTCAAGCCGGAATGGAAGGGGCGCCTGGCCATCGAAGCCGAAGCCTTCGATTGGCTGGCAACGGTTGTCGACAGCTTTCCAACGGAAGAAGAAGGCATCGCCTTATTCACCGAACTGTCCAAGACCAATGGGCTGTCGCGCCGCAAGGGCCATACGCTGCTTGCCAATATGACGGTGTCGGGCGAAGTGCCGCTGGCGCTGACCACCTATCAGTACAAGACTGAGCAGTTGAAGGCAGACGGCGCGCCGATCGACTGGTTTGCGCTTGAGCCTTCGGTGGCTCGCATCAACGGATTGGGCGTTTCGCGCACCGCCAAGCATCCCAATGCTGCCGTGCTGTACTATGAGTTCACGCTCAACGATGCCCAGCAGATACTGGTCGACCGTGGTTTCACCCCGACTAATATTGCCATCGCCCCGCTGCCTGAAGGCTTCGACATCCAGGTGGTCGATCCGGCCGCCATGCTCGATGAGCTGGCGGATTGGCGCGTGACATTTGAGAGCATCGTCAGCGGCAAGTGACGCCGTCGCAAGGGATTTCCGGGCGACACGCCCGGGAGTCCCATTGAGATGAAGAAAACTGTGGCGGCCTGAACCGGCCGCATATCGAGGAGAGTTCCGGATGCTGTCTGTCAATGCGCTGAGCACCGAATACGCCGATGGCAAAAAGGTCGTCCGGGCCGCCCGCGACATCTCGTTCAACGTCCCCGAGGGCAAGCTGTTCACCCTGCTTGGGCCCAGCGGCTGCGGCAAGACCACCACATTGCGCTCTATCGCCGGCCTTGAGCGTCCGGTGGGGGGCACGATAGACGTGGCCAATAGCCCGGTTTTTTCCTTCGCCAAGGGGATTTTCGTGGCGCCCAGCCAGCGCAATTTCGGCATGGTGTTTCAGAGCTATGCAATCTGGCCGCACATGAACGTCTTCGAAAACGTCGCTTTCCCGCTGCGTGTCGGCAAGGCCCGGTATTCCAAAGCGCAGATGGAGGAAAAGGTCGGCCGGGTGCTGCAGGTGGTCGCGCTGGACGATTTCGCCGGCCGCGAGGCGACGCGCTTGTCGGGTGGCCAGCAGCAGCGCCTGGCTTTGGCGCGCGCGCTGGTTATGGAGCCCCGCCTGCTACTGCTAGATGAGCCGCTATCCAATCTCGATGCCAAGCTGCGCGATCTGATGCGGTTCGAGCTCAAGCGTCTGCAGCGCGAGCTGAACCTGACCACGCTCTACGTTACTCATGATCAGCAGGAAGCTTTGGCGCTGTCGCACCAGATCGCCGTGATGAAGGACGGGCAGATCATCCAGCTCGGCACCCCCCGCGAGATTTACGAGACCCCCAATTCCCGCTTCGTGGCCGATTTCATCGGCGCCACAAATTTCATCGACTGCACGGTGCTGGGCAAGAGCGAGGGCCAGCTAGCCGTCGATTCACCCGCCGGCAGGCTCAATGTCGCCGGCGCCGAGGCCATGCACGCGGGCGACAAGCTGACCATCTCGGTGCGCCCGGAAAATGTGCACCTCGTTGAGCCCGACAAGGCAGAGGGGCTGAGCGGCAATGTGCTGGAAGGCGTAGTCGATAGCAAAGTGTTCCTGGGCGAATTCGTTGACTACATCGTCCAGGTGGGGGATGCCAAATTGCTAGCCCGCGTCCATCCCAGCCTGCGCACGCCGATCGGCGGCCGGATCATCGTCAATATCCAGCCCGACAAGAGCACACTCATCCGGCAGTGACGTCACTTTCGTCTTTGCGTTCTGGGATACCATCATTATGAAACGCCTCAATCTTTCCATCGCCACCACTGACTACGATCATTTCCGCGATTTCCGCAGCGGCGCGGTTGTCGCCGAGGGCATCGAGCCGATCTGGTCCAACCTCAGCCACCACGAGATCTTCGCCCGCTTCACTTTCGATCGTGAATGGGACGTGGCCGAGCTCTCCTTTGCCAAGTTCATGGCGCAGGTCAGCCGGCCCGATGCCGATATTGTCGGCCTGCCGGTGATCTGCTCGCGCCTGTTCCGGTTCAGTGCGTTCTACGTCAACAAGAACAGCGGCATCAAAACGGCAGCCGACCTCAAGGGCAAGCGCATCGGCTCGCCCGAATGGGCCCATTCGGCCGCCGTCTACATGCGCGGCTGGCTGCATAACGAAGCAGGGGTGAGCCTGCAGGACGTGCACTGGCACCAAGCCGGCGCCAACGCCCCGGGGCGGATCGAAAAGGTCGATCTGGACCTGCCCGAGGGCGTGCAACTGACGCGGGTGCCCGATAAGTCGCTGTCGCAGATGCTGGCCGAGGGCGAGATCGACTGCGCCATCATCGCGCGGCCACCTACCTGCTTTCTCGAAGAGGATCCCCGGGTGGAGCGGCTGTTCCCGGATTATCTGGCGATGGAAGAGGAGTACTACGCCCGCACAAGCATCTGGCCGATCATGCATATCATCGCGCTCAAGAAGTCGCTGCTGGAGCGACATCCTTGGGTGGGGCGCAATCTGTACAATGCCTTCGAAGAGTCCAAGAACCGCAGCCTGACGCGGCTATTTGATCCGGCAGTGTCGCGCTATCCGCTGCCGTTTCTTGCTAGCTATGCGCGACGGATGCGCGACATGTTCGGCCAGGACGTGTTCCCCTACGGCATTGAGGTCAACCGGCCGACGCTTGAACAAATGCTGCTTTACACACACCAGCAGGGCATTGCCAACCGGCTGATGACCCCGGAGGAAATCTTCCCCTCCGGCATCATGACCAAGGTGATCGTCTAAAGGAGGGTCACCAGTATGGAGACGATGGAAACACAACTGGCCGAGCTGGTGGAGGCCAATCGCATTCTAGCCCATGAGGGCGTGCTCGATGCCTTTGGTCATGTCAGCCTGCGACTGACAGGGCAAGACAGCTACTGGATTTCGCGCTCGATCAGCCCTGAGCTGGTCACGCTGGGGGATATCCAACACTATGATCTGGAATCCGAAGTTCTAGATGGAGATGTGCGGCGCGGCTATGCTGAACGCGTTATTCACGGTGAAATCTACAAACACCGCCCCGATATTGGAGCCGTCTGCCATCTGCATGCGCCGGCACTGCTGCCGTTCTGCATCAGTGGCGTGCCACTGATCCCGGTAACCCATCTGGGCGCGACAGTTGGCTCGACGGTGCCGGTCTGGAATGCCCAGGACGCGTTCGGCGATACCGATATGCTGGTCTCCACCAAAGAGCAGGGGGCCTCACTCGCTCATACATTGGGGCCGAATGCCGCCGCGCTGCTCAAGGGGCACGGGGCGGTTGTGGTGGGCAAGGATATCCGTACGTTGGTGATGCGCACCGTTCAGATCACCCGCAATGCCGATGCGCTGTTCAAGGCGCTGCAACTGGGAGAGCCCCAGCCACTGACGCCGGGCGAAGTCGCGCTGAGCGGGTCTAAAAATTTGGAACCGGCGATCCTGGCACGAGCTTGGGATTATTGGGCGCACCGGGCAGGAATTCATACGAAAGTTCAGTAGAACCAGACCATTCCCATGCCCAAGGGGCTCGCAAACGCGGATGGCCTGCGCTAGCGTGACCTGGAGGAGAACAAAGCCGTGCGCATTCGCCAGCTCGAATCTTTTGTGTGCGTCTGCGAACTCGGAAGCATCACCCAGGCAGCGGCTGTCCTCAATATTGTTCAGCCGGCCCTCGGCGCCCAGATCAGTGCGCTTGAACAGGTTCTAGGCGTTACCCTGCTGAACCGAGGCCCGCGCGGCACCACTATTACTCCGGCGGGGCAATATTTTCTCAACGAGGCGCGCGAAATCTTGCAGCGCCTGGCGATCGCCAAAAAGACCGTTGCCAGCTTTGCCTCGGCCGAACAGAGTGAGCTGACCATCGGGCTGACTCCGAGCCTGTCGGCGCTGGTCGCCGGGCCGCTGGCGCAGGAATTGAGCCATTTGGGCAGCTCGATCAAGTTTCGACTGGTCGAGGATATGAGCCATATCCTGGCAGCGCGGGTCGCCGCCGGCGAACTCGATTTTGCCCTGGCCTTCAATATTGAATCGCAAGCCGGCGTCACCCGAACCCCGCTGCTGCGCGAGCCGATGTTTTTCATTGCAGGCCCGAAATCTCAATTCGCCACGCCGGGGCCGATCGACCTGGCCGAACTGGCCAAGGCGGTCTTCGTCATTCCGACGGACAAGGGCCAGGTCATCCATCTGGTCAAAGCCGCGATGGACCGGCACAGCCTGCCACTCAAGATTGCCTTCGAAATCGAATCCATGGATGCGATCAAAGGCCTGATCGGACAGGGCGCCGCCTGCGCCGTGCTGCCTTACGGGACGGTGGCGCGCGAGGCTGAGGCAGGCACGTTGCTGGCTCGCCAGATTATCAACCCGCCACTATTTCGAACGCTGTACGTGCTGCAACCATCCGGACGGAAGCACTCCATTTTCTATAAGTCAACGTTGACCATAATTGGAAAACATATGGCTTTGTTGGCTGATACCGGGGTGTTCCTGCCCGTGGACGAGAATGTGGAACATCTGGCCTCCGGAACGATGCCTCAGTGAGGCTTGCGGTCATGAAGAGATCTGGGCGGCATCTCTGCTTAACAGTGGAAATCCCGCGAGCATCCCTGCGTGCTGGGGCCGACAAGCATGCTGCAGTGCGTGCGGCGGTTGTTCACACTGGCTGGGGCCAGCGACTAAGAGGCTGCAGGACCTTTCTTGCGATGGTTTGTCCGCGCGAATGAGAGCACTCAGGCGGCGCGCCGCCTTGTCCGGGGCGGCGTGGGTCTTTATGGTTTGGCGCATCTGCCCAAGCTCGGGCCAAATGCGGGGTCCAGCTGGATGGGTGAAGTGCAGGGCCGCGTTGCGGTGACGATTATCGGCGGGGGCGCCAGCGGGGTGTTGCTGGCGGCGCATCTGCTGGCTGACCCCGAGGCCAAGGTGCAGGTGACCTTGCTGGAGCGGCGGGGGCAGTTCGGGCAGGGCGTGGCCTATTCCGCCAAGCAGCGCGAACATCGGGTCAATGTGCCAGCGCGCGGCATGAGCGCCTTTGGCGATGATCCGGACCATTTCTGGCGCTGGCTACAGGCGCGCGATTATCCCTCCCCGCAGGGCTCATGGGTGTTCGTGCCGCGGCGGCTCTATGGGGCCTATCTCGAGGATGTGCTGGCCGAGGCCGGTCGGATTACGCCGGGGCGGCTTGTGGTATTGTCGGAAGAGGCGGTGTCGCTGGAGCTGGGCCCGACTGGGGTGACCACCAAGCTCGCCAATGGTGCAATTGTGCACAGCGATCAGGTGGCGCTGGCGGTGGGCCATGAGACCCAGCCGTCGCGCGGGCGCGGCATTGCGGTGCGGGTTGGCTCCGACGAGGATACGCCGCTCGATCCCGATGCCGAGGTGATGATCCTGGGGTCGGGACTGAGCATGGTGGATGCCTGGCTGACGCTGGCAGAGAGCGACCATCGCGGGCCGATTTTGGTGGTGTCGCGCAATGGCTTCCTGCCCAAGGGGCACAAGGATGTGGCGCCCAACACCATTGCCGAAGCCAGCGTGCCGTTCGGCACGAGCCTGCCGGTGTTCATGGCCTGGTTTCGCGGGTTGATCGCGCACGAGCAGGGGCGGGGCGGGGATTGGCGCAGCGTCGTCGATGGCCTGCGCCCCTATAACCAGCGCCTGTGGCAAAGCTGGAGCGAGACCACCAGGCGGCAGGCGCTACGCCATTTGCGGCCCTGGTGGAACATCCACCGCCACCGGCTGCCGCCCGAACTGCATGCGCGGCTGCAGGCGGCCATTGACCAGGGGCAGGTGCGGCTGATCGCGGCCGAGTTCATGGGCATAGAGCGTGCCGGGGCGGGCGTGCGCGCCACCATCCGCCGCCGGGGCACCAGCCAGCGGGAAATTCTTGATGTGGCCCGCGTCTATGATTGCGGCGGGGTCAGCGTCAATGTGGAAGCGAGCTCCAATCCGGTGATCCGGGATCTCGTGGCGCAGGGGCTGGCGCGGCCCGACCCGCTGCGGATCGGGCTCGATGTGACCCCCGATTTTGCCGTCATCGACAGCCAGGATCGGGCGGCGGCGCAACTGCACGCCATCGGTCCGCTGACCCGGGGGCGGTTTTTCGAGATCGAGGCCATCCCCGATATTCGCGTGCAATGCGCTCAACTGGCCGCCGCGCTGCTCAAGCGCCCAGCGGCCGATTGATGGGGCGGCGCGCTACCACACGATAGGGTGGGTAGCGCCGGTCGCGACATTGACGAAGCCTTCGGGCGCAAGCTCGGAGGGGGCGACCAGCACCCAGCGCCAGGGGGCACAGGTCAGCGTGGCAAAAGCCAGCCGCTCGGGAAAGCCCGGCCACCAGCGCGGCGAAAAGGTGGGCTCGTACATCCACTCGATGGTTTCGCCCTGGCGGTAGAGTTCAGCCATTTCGGCGTCGAGCGCTTCGGGCGGGCGGCAGGTCATCAGCCCACCCACCTCATAGCCGACCGTTGCCACCAGCTTGTGGTCGCGCACCAGCGCCCAGCCGCCCTGGCTCTGGCGCAGGGCATTGACCGCCATGGCCATCGCCTCGTCGGAGGAGCCGACTACCCAGATATTGTGCTTGTCGTGGCCCATGGTGCAGGCGAGCGCCGTGTTCGGGGTTTTGGGGCCGGTGCCCAGCCAGAACATCTTGCTGGTTTTGCCCTCGCCCGAGAAGCGGTCGACAATGGCGAATTTGGTGACGTTGCGGGTGTCGTCGCGCTGCACCAGGCCATCGCTGACCGGCAGCTCCATGGTGATGAAATCATCGTCCCAGTGGAACGGGCGCAGCACTGCGGCCTGCATGGTCTGGCGGCCCGGTTCGGCGGGAATGGCGAAATCCTCGGCGGTCAGGTCTCGTTCGATATTGACGGTCTGGGTCGCCCATTGCGGCCAGGCTATGGTTGGCACCGGCTGGATGAATTGCTTGCCTTGCGACACCTGGACGCCATCGGCCCAGACCTGGGCGATCGACAGGGTCTTGACGTCATCGAGCAGCACCAGATCGGCAAAGCGGCCTGGTGCGATCGAGCCGACCCAGGGGGTCAGCCGCATATGGCGCGCCGGATTGATGGTTACCAGCTGGATGGCGATTTCGGGCGCCAGGCCCGCCTCGATGGCAAGGCGTACATTATAGTCGGTGGCGCCGATCTTGAGCGTGTCCGAGCACGAGCGGTCGTCGGTGCACAGGGCAAACTGCGACCAGTCCTGGTGGCCGGCCTTGAGCAAGCCCTTGACGATATCGGGCAGGGAATGGGGCCGGATTTCCATGAACAGGCCGCGCCGCAGCTTGTCCTGCACCTCTTCCAGCGTCCAGGCTTCATGATCCGAAGCCATGCCGGCGGCGGCAAAGGCGTTGATGTCGTCAATGGCGCGCATGCCCGCCGCATGGCCTTCGACCACGCCGCGCTGCTCGAAGGTTGCCCGGATCATGCCCCAGAGCCGCTCATAGGAGGGGTTCTCGGGGTTCCACACGGCGGGCCAGTCCATCACTTCATCGAGCCCGGCAACCATCAATTGCTGGGCGAGGAAACCCTGCTGTTCGTCATAGCCAAAATGCCCGCCGCCCCATTCATAGGCGGTGGGGGGCACGGCCGAGCCGGGCAGGGGGAAAATCTTCATCGGCGAGCCGGCCAGCCGCGCCGTCAGCCAGAATTCAAGGTTTTTGGGGCCGTTGACGTTGGAAAACTCGTGGCTGGCCTCGCAGGTCCAGGTATTGCCGAAGGGCAGCACGAGGGCTGCTTCATATTCCGGGGTCAGATGGCTTGATTCGATATGCTTGTGCACTTCGCCAAAGCCGGGCACGGCGCTGAGCTCACGGCGATCGAACCGCTCCCCGACTTCGCCGGGATAGGTGCCGGTCGGGCCGACCCAGGCAATGCGCCGACCGGAGATGACGATCTCCTGGTCCTCGTGCCAGGTGCGGCCATGCACGTCGAGCAGGCGCCCCACCCGCACGGCGCGGTCGGCCGGGCGCTTGCCCAGCGCGACCAGGGCCAGATGCTGGCGGATGCGCACCTCGTCAGCCGCATTGATCAGCAAATCCTGGGGGAAGCTCGGCTCGGCCGTCATATTCGTCTTACCTTGATCTGTCATGGACTCCAGCCTGAAACTGTTTGGCGCTTGCCTTCAAGCCGCAAAGCGTCGCAATGCGCGGTTGTTCCCAGGCGCGGGCGCTGCTTATAGTGGCGCCCAACTCCGCCCGGGCGCGGAATGAATTGCTGAGAAAGGCTTTACTGAGTGACGCATAACCGTTTGATCCTCGACACTGACGGGGGCGTCGACGACGCGCAGGCCCTGCTCATGCTGATCGCCAATGGCCGCGCGCCCGATGCCATCACCACGGTATTTGGTAATGTTGGGCTTGATGCCGCGACGCGCAATATCCTGTCCACGCTGGCCGTTGCCGGCCTTGCCGTGCCGGTGCATGCCGGGGCGGGCCGTCCGCTGACGCAGCCGGTCATCGATGCGAAATATATTCATGGCGACGACGGGCTGGGTGGGGCGCCGCGTCCCGCCACGACCGCCAGGATCGCCAGCGACGATGCCGTCGGGTTCCTGCGCCAGAGCTTTCGCGAGGCGGGGGCGCGCGGCGAAAAGATCGACATCCTGATGATCGGCCCGCTGACCAATCTGGCGCTGGCGCTGCGGCTCGAGCCCTCGATCATCAATGGCATCGGCCAGCTCACCATCATGGGTGGCACCGTCTATGGTCGCGGCAATACCACCCCGGCGGCCGAGTTCAACATCTTCGCCGACCCAGAAGCGGGTTCGATCGTGTTCGGCGCGGAAATCGAAACCGTCGTCGTGCCATGGGAGCCCTGCGTGTCCCACGACATGACCGGCAAGCAGGTCGAGGCGCTGTTCCAGCCGGTGGCCGATGGCGCGGAAAAGGCTTTCTCAGAAGCGCTGGCGCTGCATGCACGCCGCACCACCGAAGGCTATGGCGGGGGCGACGTGTTCCGTTTCGTTGATCCGCTGGCGGCAGCCGTCGTGATCGATCCGTCCATCGTCA
The DNA here is from genome assembly GCA_963699295.1 of uncultured Alphaproteobacteria bacterium. Taxonomy (GTDB): domain Bacteria; phylum Pseudomonadota; class Alphaproteobacteria; order Rhizobiales; family Devosiaceae; genus Devosia. Next base: position 2,359,647 of record OY969432.1, on the reverse strand, counting down.
CCAAGTCGCTACGCGCCTCGGTCGAGGTGGCGCTGGCGCCGGGGCTGACCCGGGGCATGACCGTGGTCGACCCTTCCGGGCGCCTCGGCACGCCCATGGTGACGCTGGTGGAAGAGGCCGACATCGGCAGGCTCGTTGCCATGTTCGAGGCCTCGATCAAGTTCGTGCCGGCCGCGAATTAAGACAGCGCGCGGGGCGGCCGAGGGGGCTGCCCTGCGACAAATTGATCGTCCTGAACCGCCAAAGGGGTCTTTTGGCGGGCAATAGCCGTTGATAATACCCTTTGTCGCAGATGTGGTCTAATATTGCGCTTGCCCGGCTGACGCTGAAAAAATAGGCTGAATTGACAGGGAGACTGTCCAGCCCAGTGTCTGTTGGTGGCAGGCTTCGACGCAAAGGAAAGCCTAGAATGCAAAAGAAACTTCTTACGGCGCTGTCTCTCTCGGCAGCCGCATTGCTGTCCACTGCTCCGGCCATGGCGCAGGACAAGACCCTGACCATCTCCTGGTGGGGCTTTAACGGCGACAAGATGGAAGAGATCATCCTCAAGCCGTTTCGTGAGCAGTGCGGTTGTGAGCTGGTGTTCGAAACCGGCAATAATGGCGAGCGCCTGAACAAGCTGCAGGTCCGCAATGGCCAGGGCGTCGATGTCATCTACCTGTCCGACAGCTTCAGCCAGACCGGGATCGAAGCAGGCCTGTTCCAGAAGATCGACCAGTCCAAGCTGCCGAACCTGGCCGGTGTCTATGACATCGCCAAGGATCCGCAGGGCGGGTACGGTCCGGCCTACACGCTGGGTCGCGTGGGCATCGTCTACGACACCGCCACCATTGGCGAGCCGATCACCTCGTGGAACGATCTGTGGCGCGCTGACCTGAAGTCTGCCCTGTCGCTGCCCAATATCACCACCACTGCCGGCCCGATGAACGTGCTCAAGGCTGGCGATCACGCCGGTGTTGACGCCTATGCCGATGCCGACACCGCGTTTGCCGCGCTCGCCGAGCTCAAGGACAACGTCGTCAAGAACTACAACACCGGCTCGGAGATGATCAATCTCTTCTCGACCGGTGAGATCAAGGCTGCCATCGCCCAGGACTTCACCCTGGCGCAGATCCAGTCGGCCGTTCCAACGACCGTCTGGGCTGACCTCAAGGAAGGCGCCATCGCCACCCTCAATACGGTCAATATCCCGACCGGCGCCCAGAATGTCGAGCTCGCCTACGAGTTCATCAACTTCATCCTGTCCAAGGAAATCCAGCAGACGCTGGCCGAGCAGGGCGTTGATGCCCCGGTCGTCGAGGCGGTCGAGCTGACCCCGGAGCAGGCTGCCCTGTGGACCTATGGTGCTGATACCATCAACGGCCTGCAGCGCGTCGACTACGTCAAGATGAACCAGGCCAAGGCTGGCTGGATCGACCGCTGGAACGAACTGTTCGGCATGTAAGCAACAGCGTCACAGGCCGAGGGGGCCTGTGACATCTGCCAATGAGCGGCCCCAAGGCTTACCAGCTGTCGGGGCCGCGGCCCGTGCAAGTCCATCCTCGATGATACGCTGTGCGCATCCGGGGATGGCCCCAAACTCAAAGCCAATTTCATGAAACGATTTTCAGGCTGGACTCTGGCCTCCCCGGCAACCTTGCTGGTCGTTGTGTGTCTCGTGTTGCCAGTGCTGGCCACGATCATCACCACCTTCACCACCGCGCCGGGCTGGTTTGCCCCCTATGTCAGCTTCTTCGACAGTGGTTTCCGCCGCACCGTGCTGTGGCGCACCATCCAGATTTCCGTCGTCACCACGGTGATCGCCCTGTTCGTGGGGTTCGTCACCGCCTATGTGGTGTCGCGCGCCCCGGGCTGGCTCAAGTCCATCCTCATCATCGCGGCGGTCTTCCCGCTGCTGACGGGTGTGGTGGTGCGCTCCTTTGCCTGGCTGATCATTCTGGGCAAGAACGGCATTCTCAACTCGTTCCTGCTGTGGCTGGGGGTCATCACCGAGCCGCTGTCCATGCTCTATACGCAGGGCTCGGTGATCGTGGCGATGGTCTACCTGTTCGTGCCGCTGATGGTGCTGACGCTCGTGGGCGTGCTCGAATCCATTCCCGATGACCTGCTGCAGGCCTCGGCGTCGCTCGGCGCCAAGCCTTCGGCGACCTTCACCCAGGTCATCCTGCCGCTGGCGGTGCCCGGGCTGATCGTCGGGGCCGTGCTGGTGTTTACCGGCAGCTTCACCTCCTATGCGACCCCGCAGCTGCTCGGCGGCGAGCGCCAGATGGTCATGGGCACGCTGCTCTACCAGCAGTCCATGATCACCTTTGACTGGATCAGTGCCTCAACCATCGCCGCAATCATGGTCGTTATCACCATCGCCGTCGTTGCTCTCATGAACGCTGCTGCCAAGCGGCCTCAACCCGATGACCGTGTGATGCCCACCAAGATCCACCCCCTCCTCATTGCCTTTGTCGTCCTGGTGTTCTTTTTCCTGGTCGGCCCCCTGGTCATCGTCATCGGCGCCTCGCTGAGCGACACCACCTATCTGACCTTCCCGCCGCAGGGCCTGTCGCTGCGGTGGTTCGAGAACATCTTCGAGATCACCGCCTTCCGGCGCACCATCGTCACCAGCCTGCAGATCGCTGTGCTGTCGACCTTCATTGCGCTGCTGATCGGCATTCCCGCCGCCTACGCGCTCAATCGCTACCGGGTGCAATTGCCCGGCTGGCTGTCGACGCTGTTCGTGCTGCCGATCCTGGTGCCCGAACTGGTGCTGGGCTTCTCGCTGCTCAAGAACGTGGTGGCCCAGTACAATGCGCCGATCTTCCTGTCGCTGGTGATCGGGCACTCGCTGCTGGTGCTGCCCTATGTGGTGCGCGTCATCAGCGCGTCGCTGGCCTCGTTTGATTTCTCCATCGAAGAGGCGGCGATCAGCCTGGGCTCGCGCCCGCTCAAGACCTTCTTCACCATCCTGCTGCCCAATGTCCGTTCGGGCGTGATCGCCGCGTTCATCCTGTGCTTCATCACTTCGATCAACGACGTGTCGATCTCGATCTTCCTCACCGGGCCGGGCATCTCGACCCTTCCCATCCAGATTCTGGCCCATATGGAGCAGTTCTTCGACCCGACCGTCGCGTCGGTCTCGGTGCTGCTCATGGTGCTGACCGTGGCCGTGATGGCCATTGTCGAGCGCACGCTGGGCCTGACCTTCCTTGCCAAGTAGAGATAGCGCCGTGACCCATTCCCTCTCTATCCAGAACATCACCGCGCATTACGGCACCACCAAAGTGCTCGAGGATCTGTCGCTCGACATCGCCGAAGGTGAACTCGTCTCCCTGCTCGGCGCCTCCGGCTGCGGCAAGACCACGACGCTGCGCCTCGTCGCCGGCTTTCTCGAGCCGACCTCGGGCAAGATCGAACTGGGCGGCCGCGATCTGACGCGCCTGCCGGCCTATCAGCGCAATATCGGCCTGGTGTTCCAGAACTACGCCCTGTTCCCGCACCTGTCGGTGGCCGACAATGTGGGCTTCGGCCTCAAGCAGCGCGGCATTGGCGGGGAAGCGCGCACCAAGCGCGTGGCCGCCATGCTCGAGCGCGTTGGCCTTGGCCATCTCGCCGACCGGCTGCCGGGCGCCCTTTCGGGTGGCCAGAAGCAGCGCGTGGCGCTGGCCCGCGCCCTGGTCATCGAGCCGCCATTGCTGATGTTTGACGAGCCCCTGTCCAACCTCGATGCCAAGCTGCGCGTCGACATGCGGGTGGAAATCCGCCAGCTGCAGCGCGCCAACGGCACCACCTCGGTCTATGTGACCCACGATCAGGAAGAAGCGTTCTCGATCTCGGATCGCGTGGCGATCATGAATGCGGGCCGCATCATGCAGCTCGATACGCCTGAAGTGCTGTATCAGCGTCCGGCCAATGCGTTCGTCGCGCGCTTCGTGGGCTTTGAAAACCTCATTCCGATGCAGGTCGTTGCCCGCGACGGGGCCAAGGTCACCGCCGAAATGGCCGGTGGCAGCCGCCTGACGCTGTCGTCGGAAGATTTCGGCGTCATTGCCGACAAGTTCGTTCTCGCCACCCGCGCCGATGGCCTGGCCGTCACAACGGGCGGGGACGTGGGCATTCCCACGACCCTGGGCCTGCGCACGTATCTCGGTCGTGCCTACCAGTACCAGTGCGATACCGCGGCCGGCCCGCTCCTCGCCAATGGCCCGCTGACCCAGCCGCTCGAGCCGGGCGCCAGCGCCCAGCTGGTGCCGGTGGTGGAACAGTGCGCCATTCTCGCGCCCGAACCCGCACTCTGATATGAGCTCCCGGTGTCATGGTTGGCTGTGCCGCCATGACACCGGAACAGTCGACGGCTTTCCCCCGGCCGGCGAGGGGGCTGCGCTTCACGCCGCCATTGCGGCATTTCCCGCCGCTTTGTGTCCCTGCGAGGAACCAGCCCATGACCATCCTTCTCACCAATGCCTGGCTCGTCACCATGGATGCCGCGCTGAGCGAGCACGAGCGGGGGTGGGTGCAGATCGATGGCACCACCATCACGGCGCTGGGCGCGGGCACGCCGCCGGTTATTGCCGGCGCCGAGATCATCGATTGCGATGGCGATATCGTCATGCCGGGCATGGTCAATCCGCACTGCCACATGGGCATGTCGGTGTTCCGCGGGCTGGGCGAAGATGTCGATGACCGGCTCTACCGCTACATCCTGCCGCTCGAACGCCAGTTCGTGTCGCCCGAAATGGTGCGGGTGGGCAGTGCGCTGTCGGCGGTGGAAATGATCCAGGGCGGCGTCACCAGTGTCGCGGACATGTATTATTTCGAAACCGAAGTGGGCCGGGTCGCCGATCAGGCCGGGCTGCGCGCCATCGTCGGGCAGACGCTGGCCGATTTCAACGCGCCCGACCACAAGGATTTCGACCGGGGCTTTGCGCTGGTCGAGGAACTGGTGGCAGAATTCCGCGATCATCCGCTGGTCACCCCCTCGATTGCCCCGCACGCGCCCTATTCCACGGGCCTCAAGGTGATGGAACAGATTGCCGACTGGTCGGCGGCGCACCCGGATGTGCCGGTGCAGATCCATCTCGCCGAGAGCGATCTGGAGGTGAAGTGGGCGCTGGACAACCACGGCACCTCGACCGTCAACGTGACCCACCAATCGGGCCTGCTCAAGCGCGGGCTGATCTGCGCCCACTGCCTGCATCTGAGTGATGACGATATCGCGCTGATGGCCGAGGCCGAGGTGCGCGTCGTCACCAATCCCCGCTCCAACGGCAAGGCCGGGCGCGGCATTGCGCCGGTCGAACGCCTGCGCACTGCCGGCATTCCGGTGGGCATTGGCAGCGATGGGGCGATGAGCGGCAATACGCTCGATCTGTTTTCGCAGTTCGCGCCGGTCTCGATGTTTGCCAAGCTTTTGGGCAAGTCGCGCAAGCCGCTGCCGGCGTCGACCGTGGTGCGCATGGCCACCATTGAAGGCGCGCAGGTTTTGGGGCTGGCCGACAAGGTCGGCTCGCTCGAAGCGGGCAAGCAGGCGGACCTGATCCGCATTTCGCCTGGCCGCACCGCGCCTGCATCCGATCTATGACGTCTATTCGGCGCTGGTCTTTGCCACCATGCCCAGCGATGTCACCGACACCATGGTCGCCGGCCGCTGGCTGATGCGTGACCGCCAGTTGCTCACCCTTGATGTTGCCAAGACGCTCAGCGATGCCAAACAAATCGCCACGCTGTTCAAGGCGGCAATGCGCGAGATTGATGAAAGACCAGCATGACTGAACTCGACCAGATCCTGTCCCATGTCGACGCCAATCTGGAGGCGTCGCTGGACCGGCTGTTCCAGCTGATCCGCATTCCCTCGGTTTCGACCGAACCCGCCTACGCGAACGACGTTCGCCGCGCCGCGCAATGGTTGCGCGATGAACTGGCCGGGCTGGGCTTTGACGCGACGGTCCGCGAGACCATTGGCCACCCCATGGTGGTGGCGCATGGCGCCAAGGTCGAGAACACCCCGCATGTGCTGTTTTACGGCCATTACGACGTGCAGCCGGTCGATCCGCTGGAGCTGTGGACCACACCGCCCTTTGAGCCGTCGCTGGCGCCGCAACCCGATGGGGAGACCTTCATCCTCGGGCGCGGGGCATCGGACGACAAGGGGCAGCTGCTTGACCTTTATCGAAGCGTGCCGCGCCTACAAGGCGGTCACCGGCAAATTGCCAATCCAGGTTTCGATGCTGTTCGAAGGCGAGGAAGAAGCCGGCAGCCCTTCGCTTGGCCCGTTCCTTGCTGCCAACAAGGGCGATCTGCAGGCCGATGTGATGCTGGTCTGCGATACCGATATGTGGGACCACGACACCCCTGCCATCACCACCATGTGGCGCGGCTTCGTGTCGGAAGAATTCACCATCACCGCTGGCGATCGCGACCTGCATTCGGGCATGTTCGGCAGCGCGGCGCGCAATGCCGTCCAGCTGATCGGCACCATTATCGGCAAGCTGCGCGATGACGATGGCAGCGTAGCCATTCCCGGCTTTTACGATGGCGTCGAGGAATTGCCGGACGAAATCTGGCAGCAATGGCAGGACCTGCCGTTCGATGGCGTCAAGTTCCTCGCCGATGTGGGTCTGTCGGTGCCGGCCGGCGAAGCCGGGCGCTCGGTGCTCGAGCAGATCTGGGCCCGCCCGACCGCCGAAGTGCATGGCGTGTGGGGTGGCTATTCCGGCGACGGCTTCAAGACCGTCATACCGGCCAAGGCCGGGGCCAAGATTTCGTTCCGGCTGGTAGCGGGGCAGGACCCCGACCGCATCCGCCAGCTGTTCCGCGATTTCGTGCAAAGCCTGCTGCCGGCCGATTGCTCGGTCGAGTTCCGCGCCTATGCGGCAGCCCCTGCGCAGATCATGCCGCTCGATGGGGTGCTGCTCAACAAGGCCCGCACCGCGCTGGCGGATGAATGGCAGCGCGAGGCGGCGCTGGCCGGCACCGGTGGTTCGATCCCTATCCTGGGCGAGTTCAAGAAGCACCTGGCCATGGATTCGCTGCTGATCGGGTTTGCCCGGTTCGACAACCGCATTCACAGCCCGAACGAAAAATACGACCTTTCCAGCTTCCACAAGGGCATCCGTTCCTGGGTGCGCATCCTGTCCGCCTTCTCGGAGACCTGACATGACCATCACGCGATTTTCCGTTGCGCCGCTATGGCAACAGACCCGGATGCTGGCGGCGGTGGCCGCAGGCCGCGCTCCGGCCGATACCGTCATCACCGGTGCACGGCTGCTCTCGACCTATTCCGAGCGCATCCTCAATGACCGCGAAGTGTGGCTGGTGGGCGGGCGCATCGCCGCGATCAAGCCGGCGGGCGCCTACAAATCCGCCCCGGCGCCCAAAATCGTCTATGACGCCAGGGGCGGCATCATCGCTCCGGGCCTGGTCGATCCGCATATCCACATCGAAAGCTCTATGATCACGGCCTGCGCCTATGCGGAAGGGGCGCTGCTCAACGGCACCACCACGATTTTTTGCGACAGCCACGAAATCGGCAACGTCATGGACGTGGCCGGGGTCGAGGCCATGCTCGAAGATGCGCGGCTGGCACCACTATCGATCTTTCTCACCGTGCCCTCGACCGTGCCGGCCACCTCGCCCGAACTCGAAACCGCCGGCGGCGACCTGACCCCGGAAAAGATCGGGGCGCTGTTCGACGCATGGCCCGAAGCGGTCGCGCTGGGGGAGAAGATGGACTTCGTGCCCGTCGCCATGGGCGATCCACGCAGCCATGCCATCATTGCGGAATCGCTCAAGCGCAACCGCCCGGTCTCGGGCCACATCTATGGGCGCGATTTTGTCGCCCCCTATGCGGCAGCGGGCGTCACCGACACCCATGAAGCGGTCGATGCCGATATCTCGGAAGACCTGGCGGAAGCCGGCATCTGGGTGTTCCTGCGCGGCGGCAATCCGGCGACGCCATGGAATTCAATCGTCGAGGCCATCCGCCCCATCACCGAGCGTGGCGTCTCGCACAAGCGCTATGCGGTGTGCACCGATGACCGGGACGCCGACGATCTGCTGCATTTCGGCCTCGACTGGGTGGTGCGCGAAGCCATCCGCCTTGGCGTCAAGCCGGAGCAGGCCTGGTCGATGGGCTCGCTGCACGGCGCCACCCGCTTCGGCATGGGCGATGAAATCGGTGGATTGGGCGGCGGTCGCCGTGCCGACCTGGTGCTGCTCGACGATAGCCTCAAGCCGGTCAATACCTGGTATGGCGGCGAGCTGGTGGTGGAAGATCGCAAGATCACGCCAATCCTTGATGCGACGCTCAACCAGCGCTACCGCTATCCGGAGCCGGCCTATAACACGGTGCATCTGCCGACCGGGCTCAAGCTCATCCCCGACATGCCGACCAGGCCGGTCACGGCCAATGTCATCGGCATCGAACTGCCGGGCATCGAGCTGCCCTTCCGGCAGGTTCCCATCACCCCGGAAGCCGATTGGCCGACGCTGCTCGACAAGCACAATCTGACCTTCGTCACCATTGTCGAGCGCCACGGCAAGACCAGGGGCGGCATCGCCCATGGCTTCCTGCAGGATTTCGGGCTCAAGAACGGCGCCGTGGCGTCCTCTGTTGGCCATGACAGCCACAACATCATCATTGCCGGCACCAACGAGGCCGACATGGCCATCGCGCTCGAAGCGATCGATGCGGCCAAGGGCGGCATCGTGGTCGTGCAGGATGGCAAGGTGACGGCCTTTGTCGCCCTGCCGGTCGCCGGGCTGATCTCGGACAAGCGCATCAGCGAGGTTGCCGCCGAAACCGTGCTGCTCAAGCAGGCCTGGGCGGCGGCCGGCTGCACCATCCCCTATATGGGGTTCAATCTGATCCCCCTGTCGGTCATTCCGCAGGTCCGCATCACCGACAAGGGGCTGGTGCGGGTGCCGGAAATGACCCTCGCGCCGCTTTACGAGTAACACGCCATGACCAAGCGCCAGATCATCATTGATACCGACCCCGGCCTCGACGATGCCGTGGCGATCCTGTTTGCTCTGAACTCCGGGCGGTTCAGCGTGCTGGGGCTGACCAGCGTCGCGGGCAATCTGGGGATCGAGGTCACCACCCGCAATTGCGGGCGGCTACTGGCCCTGCTCGATCGCGCCGATGTGCCTGTTGTGGCCGGTGCCACGACACCATTGACGCGCCAGGGCATCGATGAGGTCGCCATTCATGGCAGTGACGGGCTGGGCGGCGTGGTGCTGCCCGAGCCGCTGGTGCCAGCGATTGCGGGCTTTGCGCCCGACTGGATGGCCGAACAATTGCTGGCCCATCTTGCCGGCAGCATCGACATCCTGGCGCTTGGCCCGCTGACCAATATTGCGCTCTTGCTGCGCGATCACCCCGAGGCGGCGCAACGTCTGGGGCGGGTTATCATCATGGGCGGGGTGGTCAACGACAAGGGCAATGTCGGGCCGCATTCCGAGTTCAATTTCGCCTGCGACCCCGAAGCGGTAGATGCGGTGCTGCGGGCCGGGCTCGAAATCGTCATCGTGCCCCTCGACGTCACCCGCCAGGTGCGCGCCGACGAAGCTTATCTCGAAGCACTGCGCGGTCGGTCGACTTCGGCCAATGCGGCAGCGGAGCTGATCCTCGCCTATTTCAAGGATGGCCGCGAAAGCCGCCCGCTGCACGACCCTTGTGTCATGCTCTACGCGCTGGAGCCGGCGCTGTTCACGCTCGAAACCCTGTGCCTGTCGATTGACCTCGGCGCCGGCGAGGATGCCGGGGCATTCAGGGCGGATGAATGGGGCGTGCCGGTCAGCATCGCCCTTGGCGTCAATGCCAAGGGCGCGCTCAATCTGTTGGCGGCAGGGCTGGCCTAGGCCAGCTCCTGCTCCACCAGCGTCGTCCAGTAGCGCGCCCCGGTGGCGATGGCGTCGTCGTTGAAATCGTAGCGCGAATTGTGGTGCAGCGCCCCATCGACGGCGGGGCCATTGCCCAGCCACACATAGCACCCCGGCACTTCCTGGCCGAAATAGGCAAAGTCATCGCCGGCCGTCGAGGGTGGAAAGTCGGTGACCACCGGGCGGCCCGAAGCGGCCTGTGCGGCCCTGAGCGCGCGCGTCGTCGCATCGGCATTGTTCACCACCGGCGGAATGCGGCGCAGGAATGTGTAGTCGACGGTGATGCCATAGGTAGCGGCGACCCCGCGCGCGATATTGCCGATCTCGGCTTCGAGCTGGTCGCGCACCGCGGCGGTATAGGCGCGGGCCGTGCCGCCAATGCGCACATCGTCGGGGATCACGTTGAGCGCCTTGAAATCGCCCGCCGAGACGGCGCAGGCACTGACCACGGCGGGCTGCAGCGGATCCACCCGCCGCGCCACGATGGTGTGGAGCGCCGTCAGGAACTGCGCTGCCGCAGTGACGGCATCAATGCCCAGATGCGGCTTGGCGCCATGCGTGCCGACGCCATGGAACACCACTTCCCAGCTATCGCTCGAGGCCAGTTGCGGCCCCGGCACCACGGCCATTTCGTCGGTCGCGAGCCCCGGCATGTTGTGCAGGCCATAAACGGCATCCATCGGAAACAGCTTGAACAGGCCGTCATCCACCATGGCCTTGGCGCCGCCGCGGCCTTCCTCGGCGGGCTGGAAGATGAAATGCACCGTGCCGGAGAAATTCCTGGTGCGGGCGAGGTGGCGTGCCGCGGCCAGCAGCATCACCGTATGCCCGTCATGCCCGCAGGCATGCATGGTATTGGCGACGGTGGAGGCATAGGGGCGGTCGGCGAGCTCGGGCATGGCCAGCGCATCCATGTCGGCGCGCAGTCCGATCACGCGCTTGCCATCGCCAACCCTGAGGGTTCCCACCAATCCGGTCTTGCCCAGTCCGCGATGGACCTCTATGCCAGCCTCTTCAAGCTGTTCGGCCACTTTGGCGCTGGTGCGCACCTCTTCAAAACCCAGTTCGGGGTGAGCATGAAAATCGCGCCGCAAGGCGGTCATGGCTTCAAGTTCAAATGGGTCGTTGCTGCCAGCGTGCATGGCGTCCAGTCCAGAAAACATCAATGCGCCTGTGTCGGCCAATCCGGCTAGGCGTCGCAAGGAAAACTTTGATCGTGCCCTTGGCTCCCCATCAGTTCTGGCAGGAAATTGCCGCTCCTGGCACCTATGACACAGCGCCGCAGCAGGGGTTTGTGGATAGCTATCCCGCCCAGCTGGCCGATGGCCGCCAATTGCTGCTGCCCATCCGGGTGCTGCCGGGCGATGGCAGCCGCGCCGTCGCCTCGATGATCGTCAACCAGGCAAGCTTTGTGGTGGAAGATGCGCTGGCCGCCGCCACCCATGACGTGCTGTTGCCCTTTGCGCCTGAGATCATCATCGGCATCCCGACGCTTGGGCTGCCGCTGGCCAATAATGTGGCGCGCCGGTTTGGGCATTCGCGCATGGTTGCGCTGGGGACCTCGCGCAAGTTCTGGTACCGCGAGGAGCTGTCCGAGCCGATGAGCTCGATCACCAGCCCCACGCACGCCAAGACCATCTTTGTCGATCCGCGCATGCTGCCGCTGCTCGAGGGCAAGCGCGTGGCGGTGATCGATGACGTGATCAGCTCGGGGACGTCGCTGGCCGCCGTGCTGCGGCTGCTGGGCAAGGCCGGCATCGAGCCGGTCGCGATCGCCTGCGCCATGCTGCAGGGCACCCGTTGGCACGAGCCGCTGGCTGCTTGGCGCGATCGGATTGTCGCCGCCACCGCCTCGCCGCTGCTCGAGCGCACGGAAGCGGGCACCTGGCATCCCATGACCTGAACCGGATACAAAAATGGCAGGCCTGAGCCTGCCATTTTGCTGTTTAGGCTGAGCGACCGCGGATCCGGTCGACGAGACCCGCCACCAGCATGAAGAAGCTGGGCACAAAGAAGATCCCCAGCGCGGTGGCGGCGATCATGCCGCCCAGCACCGCGATGCCGATGGCGTTCTGTGCGCCCGAACCGGCGCCGGTGGCGGTGGCCAGCGGGGTCACGCCGAGAATGAACGCCAGCGAGGTCATGATGATCGGGCGCAGGCGCAGCCGCGCCGCTTCCATCACCGCATCGCGCAGCGTCATGCCCTGATCGCGCAGATCCTTGGCAAACTCGACGATGAGGATGGCGTTCTTGGCCGCCAGCCCCATGGTGGCAAGCAACCCCACCTTGAAATAGACGTCGTTGGTCTGGCCGAAGAGATAGGCCGCGAGCAGCGCACCCAGAATACCCACCGGCACTGCGAGCATCACCGAGAACGGAATGGTCCAGCTTTCGTAGAGCGCCGCGAGGCACAGGAACACCACCAGCAACGATACCGCATAAAGGATGATCGCCTGCGAGCCCGAGAGGCGCTCCTGATAGGATTGCCCCGACCAGGCTGCGGTATAGCCGCCGTCGAGCTGGCTCACCAGGCGCTCCATTTCATCCATCGCCTCGCCCGAGCTCACCCCTTCGGCGGGCGAGCCCGAGATCGAGATCGAGCCGGTGCCGTTGAAGCGCGACAGCCCGCGCGCGCCCTCGGTCCACACAATGTCCGAAAAAGCGCTGAACGGCACCATCTCGCCCTTGGCGTTGCGGGCATACCATTTGCCGATATCCTCGGGTTGCATGCGATAGGACGCATCGCCCTGCACGTAGACCGGCCGGATCTCGTTGCCCATGACGAAGTCGTTCACATAGGAGCCCGAAAAAGCGATCTGCAGGATCGAATTGGCGGCGGCCACGTCGACGCCCAGCGCGCGGGCCTTTTCCTGATCGATCTCGACCTTGAGCTGGCTTTCCTTGCGCCCGGCATTGCCGCTCACATTGGTGACGAGAGCGCTGCCTTTGGCCAGTTCGGCCAGCTGGTTGCTGGCTTCGCTCAGCGCATCGCGGCCGGCATTGGCGGTATCCATCAATTGCAGCGAGAAGCCGCTGGAATTGCCCAGGCCCTGGATGGCGGGCGGGGCGACGGCAAACACCTGCGCATCGCGGATTTGCTGGAAATATAGCCGCGCCCGGGTGGCCACCGCCTGCGATTTCTGCTCGGGACGGGTGCGCTCGCTGAAATCCTTGAGCCGCACATAGGCCATGGCCGAGTTTTCCCCGCCGCCGCCAAAGCCGAAGCCCAGCGTCGTGAAAACGCTTTCAACGCTCTCGGTCTCATAGGTCAGGTAATAGTGCTCGACCATTTCGATGACCGCCTGGGTGCGGGCAGCATTGGCGCCATTGGGCAGGCTGATCATGGTCATCAGCACGCCCTGGTCCTCCTCGGGCAGGAAGGACGAGGACAGCTGGTTGAACGTCCACCAGGCCCCCCCGCACAGCCCGGCAAACAGCACGATCACCAGCAGCGGCATGCGGATCAGCAGGCCGACGCTTCTCACATAGGTGCGGGTGAAGGCGCCAAAGCCCCAGTTGAACCAGCCAAAGAGTTTCGATTTTTTGGTCTTGGGCTTGAGCATGATCGCGCAGAGCGCCGGGGTCAGGATAATGGCCACCGCCGCCGACAGCGCCATCGCCGACACGATGGTCACCGAGAACTGGCGATAGATCACCCCGGTTGCCCCGGCAAAGAACGCCATCGGCACGAACACGGCCGAGAGCACCAGCGCGATACCGATCAGTGCCCCGGTGATTTCGCCCATGGATTTTTCGGTCGCCTCGCGCGCCGAGAGCCCCTCTTCCTCCATGATGCGCTCGACGTTTTCCACCACCACGATGGCATCGTCGACCAGCAGGCCAATGGCCAGCACCACGGCGAACATGGTCAGCGTATTGATCGAATAGCCCAGGATTGCCAGCACGCCGAAGGTGCCCGCCAGCACCACCGGCACGGCGATCATCGGGATGATGGTGGCGCGCCAGTTCTGCAGGAAGATCAGCAGCACGAAGAACACCAGCACGATGGCTTCGATCAGCGTGTGGACGACCTTTTCGATCGACAGCTCCACAAAGGGCGTCGTCTCATAGGCGTATTCGATCTCCACCCCGTCGGGGAGGGCCGGGCCGACCCCGTCGAGCGCGGCGTGAACGGCATTGGCGGTGTTGATGGCATTGGCGCCGCTGGCCAGCTGCACGCCGAACCCGGCGGCGGGATAGCTGTTATAGCGCGAATTGACGCCATAGGATTGCAGCCCGATCTCCACCCGCGCCACTTCTCCCAGCCGCACCAGCGAGCCGTCATCGGCGGATTTGAGGATGATCGCCTGGAATTCCTCGACGCTTTGCAGGCGTGACTGCGCGGTGATGGTGGCGCGCAATTGCTGGCCCTCAACCACCGGAGTCGAGCCGATGGAGCCGATGGATACCTGCACGTTCTGCGATTGCACCGCCGAGCGCACATCGGCCGGGGTCAGCCCGTAGGCTGCCAGGCTCACCGGATCGAGCCAGATGCGCATGGCATAGCCCGAACCGAAGGATTGCAGCGACCCCACGCCCTCGGCGCGCTCGATGCGCGGCTCCACCACGCTCGACATGATGTCGGCCAGCTCATTGGTGGTGTATTGGCCATCCTTGGAGACGATGGCGCCGATCATCAAAATGCTGTCGCCCGAGCGGACCACCCGCAGACCGGCCGAGCGCACGGATTCGGGCAGGCGGTTTTCCACCTGCGCCAGATTGTTCTGGACCTGCACCTGAGCCGTGTCGGGATTGACGCTATTGTCAAAGGTCAGCGTCACGTTGCCCGAACCGGTCGAGGAATTGGCGCTCATGTAAGTGAGCCCGTCGAGCCCGGTCATGGCGGATTCAATGACCGTGGTCACCGAGTTCTCCACGGCATCGGCGCTGGCCCCGGCATAGGAGGCACTGATGCGCACGGTGGTGGGGGCGATTTCGGGATATTGCGAGACGGGCAGGGTGGAGACGCCCACGATCCCGCCCAGCATGGTCACGATGGCCAGCACGATGGCAAAGACCGGGCGGGCAATAAAGAAGCTGGCGAGCGAGCGGCGGACCGGCGGCAGGTGAGCTGTCAGGGTCACGGGCGGGCTCCCCCAGCGGCCGGACGGGCAGCATTGGGGGCACCTTCAGCGCCGGGCGGGGTCAGCGTCTGGGCAATCACGCCGTTGGGTCCGATTTCCACCGGGACGGGGGCGATCGCGGCATTGTCAGAAATCTTCTGGATGCCATCCACGATCAGCTTGTCACCGGGATTGATGCCCCCGGTCACCACCCAATGGTGGTCGAGGCTGCGATTGGTTTCGATGACGCGCAGATCAACCTTGTTGTCGTCGGTCACGAAAAATGCGGTCGCCAGGCCGCGCGAGTCGCGCAGCACCGCGCGCTGGGGCACCAGGTGGACGCTTTGCTCGCCATCAAGCTTGACCTCGGCGCGCACGAACATGCCGGGCATCAGCAGGCGATCGGGATTGGGGATGACGGCGCGCAGATTGAACGTGCCGGTGCTTTCGCTCACCACCACATCGGCAAGGTCGACATAGCCCTTGTGCTCGTAGGTCGAGCCGTCCTCGAGCAGCACGGTGACTTCGGGACGCTGGCTGTCGCCATTGCCCAGGGCACTGCTGCGCCGCAGCGCCAGCAGATTGCGGCTGGTATCGACCAGCGTCACATAGACGGGGTCGAGCTGGCGGATGGTGGCAATGTCGGACTGGTTGGTGATCAGATCGCCCACATTGATGATGGTGGTGCCGATGATCCCGCCGATCGGGGCAATGATATTGGTCTGGCTCAGCGCGATTTCGGCCGAGCGCAGATTGGCCTCTTGCACATCGACATCCGCCTGCGCCAGCAACAGCGCGGTGCGCGCCGCATCGCGGGCCACCTGGGTGACGCTGCTGGCGAGTGCATCATTGCGGGTCACCGCCTGCTGGGCGTTGGTCAGCCCCGCCTCGGCCTTGCTCAGATTGGCGCGCGCAATGGCGACCGCGGCCTGTTGGGCGCCATCCACCAGCGTCAGCAAGACGTCGCCCGGCTCGACCAGCGCGCCTTCCTTGAATTCGATGCTGGCGACGGTGCCGCTCAGCTGCGAGCGCACATTGGCGGTCGAGGAGGCGGAAATGCGCCCCGACAAATGCTGCACCAGCGGAATGTTCTGGAGCTCGGGCTCCACATAGCCAACCGCCGTGGGGCCGCTGGGCGCGCCGCCGCGGCCCTGCGCGTGGGCCAGGCCAGAAAGGGACAGCAGCGCAATCGCGGCCAGAGTAAAACGAGACCATGCAAGCATGCAGTCCCTCCATGCAGGCTTTTTAAAAGACAGGGCGAACCAATGCCGCCACATAGGCGGGGGCACAAGTTTCCATTTGGTAAGTTTGCGGCCGGTGCACGCGATTGTGAGGCGGCTGTTGTGCCTCGGCCCGTCATGGCGACGGTGCCGGATGGGCAAGCCGGGAGCATGGCCCGGCTTGCAAAGGCAGGTGTCAGGCGGTGGCGAGGAAGGTCACGGCCATTGCATAGCCGCGCACGCCGAAGCCGGCCATGACGCTGTCGGCACGCAGCGAAACGTAGGATTTGTGGCGGAATTCCTCGCGCTTGTGCACGTTGGAAATATGCAATTCGACCACCTTGCCCTCAAACGTGTTCAGCGCATCGAGAATGGCGATCGAGGTGTGGGTGAAGGCGCCCGGATTGATGACGATGCCGAAGGCGTCCTTGCGGGCCTCATGGATCCAGTCGATGATCTGGAACTCGGCATTGGATTGCAGGAACCGCACCTGCGCGCCGTTGGCCTCGGCCGCGGCATGGCAGGATTGCTCGACATCGGCGAGCGTCTCGTGGCCGTAAATCTCCGGCTGGCGTTGCCCCAGCAGGTTCAGATTGGGCCCGTTGATTACATAGAGCAGTCTGGTCACGACAAATTTCCCCCGGGGTGTCGATAACAATGGGCGGCAGCGGCCTAGCTGAGGTCGCGGCCGAAAAAGTCGGAGTGCGGGTCGTTCATCACCAGCGCGTACATTTGCTGCGACAGATACTGGCGCAATTCGATGAAGCGCGGATGGGCGCGGATATCATAGTCCCAGCGCGGACGCGGCAGTTCGACCGGGATGGTTTCCATCACCCGGCCGGGCCGTGGCCCCATCAGCACGATGCGATCCGACAGCAGCAGCGCCTCGTCGACGCTGTGGGTGACGAACACCACGGCCGAGCGCTGCTTGGTCCACAGCCGCATCAGCTCGATCTGCATCAGCTCGCGGGTCTGCGCGTCAATGCTGGCAAAGGGCTCGTCCATCAGCATCAGTTCGGGCTCGCAGCAAAACGCCCGCGCCAGCGCGACGCGCTGTTTCATGCCGCCCGAAAGCTCGTGCGGATAGGCCGCGGCAAAGCGGCTCAATCCTACCAGCTCCACGTATCGTGCAGCCCGCTCGCGGCGCTCGGCGCCCGAAATCGGCAGGCTGCGCAGCGCGAACTCGACATTGCCCATGACCGTCGCCCAGGGAATGAGCCGGAACGACTGGAACATGAACCCGACCCGTGGCGAGGGCTTGGGGGTGGTCCCAAACGCCTCGATCGTGCCGGTGTCGGGGGCTATCAGCCCGTCCA
Source organism: uncultured Alphaproteobacteria bacterium (assembly GCA_963699295.1). Lineage (GTDB taxonomy): Bacteria > Pseudomonadota > Alphaproteobacteria > Rhizobiales > Devosiaceae > Devosia. The sequence goes on along the minus strand of OY969432.1, from coordinate 2,342,178 downwards.
TCAGGCGCAGCAGCGTGGTCTTGCCGCAGCCCGAGGGGCCGAGCACGCTCACAAACTCCCCGGCCTCGACCGTCAGCGAAATATCGCTGAGGGCGAGCACCGGAGCACCGCGCTGGGAGGAAAAGGCCTTGCTGACGCCGGCCAGGGTGATGGCCGACGGCTGGTGGCCGCCGGCCATCTGGTGGGCTGTACTCATCGGGCGGGCGTATCACCACTTGCGTCGGTACCAATGGCGGCGAGCACTTCATCGACGATGGAGAAATCAGTCCACTGGTCCAGCGTGACCGGCGCCACGCCGGCAAAGTCCTCGGTGGTGTAGAGATAGTCCTGGGTGTGCTGCAACTCGGGCACCGACATGCCGCCATTGACGCTCCAGGTTCCCTTGAAGCTGTCGGCCAGGTAGGTCAGGTCCGCATCGGTCAGATTGCCCTTGTAGGGGGCGATGGCGGCGGCCCATTTGGCCGGATCGGCGTTGAAGTCGCGCGACAGCTTGGTCAGCGCGGTCACGACCTTGATCACTTCGTCGCGGCGGTTTTCCAGCACGTCGGCCGGCACCACATTGACCTTGTTCACCACGGAAGCGGAAGCATAGTAGTCCGCCTGGTCGACGAGCACCGAGAGGCCCTCGCGGTCGGGCATGGCGAGCCACACGCCCACCGACATGGTGGTCGCATCGACCTGGCCGGCGGCCAGCGCCTGGCCACGCACATTGGGCTGGCCCAGCGTCAGGATTTCGAGGGTCGAGGTATCGAGGCCGGCCTTTTCGAGCACGTTCATGCTCAGCGAATAGTCGAGGCTGCCGACGCGGCCGACGCCAAAGCTGTGGCCGGCCAGGTCCGCCACATTGGCGATGTCGCTCTTGGCGGCGATCAGATAGGGCAGCGACTTGTTGGGGGAGGTCACGGCCTTGAGGTCGCTGGCGCCCTGCGCCACGAGCTGCAGCAACCCGTCCACGCCAATATTGGCCATTTCGCCTTCGCCGGCCTGGAGCGCGGCAATGGCCGAGGGGGTTTGCTGCACGCGCACCAGTTCCACGTCGACGCCTTCGCGCTCGAAATAGCCCAGCTCCTTGGCCAGATCCATCACGGAATTGGGCACCAGCGGGGGCTCGAGATGGGTCAGGATCAGGCGGAACGGCGCCGCCATGGCCGTGCCCGAAAGCAGGGCCAGAGCGGTCAGGCTTACCAGGGTCAGGGATTTGATACGCATCGGAGTTCTCCTTGCAAGAGCTAGATTTTCAGTCAACGACACGCCAACGGGTCAGGCGGTTTTCCAGCAGCCGCAGGGCTTCGGTAACAACGACGCCGATCAGCGACAGGGTAATGACCACGACAAAATATTCGGCCATCCGGAAAGTGTTCCCGTAGATCGCCAGCATACCACCCAGGCCGCTGACGGCGGTATAAAGTTCGGCCACCACGGTGTTGATCAGCCCGATGGTCGCGCCGATACGCAGTCCCACCACGATGAACGGCAGCGAGCCGGGCAGGGTGATGCGCCAGAAAATCCGGCGGCGCGGCGCCCCGACGGCACGGGCCATTTCGGTCAGCTCGCCATCCACCGCCAGCACCCCGGCATAGGTGTTGAGCAGGATCGGCATCACCGCGCCCAGAAACACCACAAACAGCTTGGCCTGCAGCCCCAGCCCGAGCAGCACGATGATCAGCGGAATGAAGGCGACGCGCGGCGTGGCCGCCAACGCGTTGACAAAGATATCCAGCGTTCGCCCGAGCGGACGGATCGCCCCCATCGCTACACCGACCGGAATGGCCACGAGCACGGCGAGGCCAAATCCGCTGAGATAGACGGTGAGGCTTTGTCCCAGTGCGCCCACCAGGCGGCCCTCGGCGATCAGCCGCTGCGAGGCTTCCCAGGTCGCCAAAGGCGTGGGGATGGCCGAGCGCCCGACATATTGCGAGGCGGCGTACCACAGACCCACCAGGACGATCAGGAAAAGCAGTCGAAACAGCCCGATCATGGCGCGACAGGACCGATTCCCGGCGCCAGGGCGTGCCTCAATGCAGGTCGTGCTGGCGGGATGCATGTCGAAGAACTCTATCGCTTGGATCGGGAGCAGCGTTGGGCGCGGCGGGCACTGGGGCAGTCTATGATGCATGGCCGCCGCTCGCAACTCCATGGCGCGCGCGACAGCATGTGGTTGCCCTCCATTGCCAGCAAAAAGCATTGCTTGGCAATCGTTTGATTGACCACACCAGCCGATCAGGCGGAGGTCAGCCGATGCTGCGCGCGAGCAGCGCCAGCCAGTTTTGGCAGCCGATCTTGTCGAGCAGCGCATCGGAATAGCCATGGCTGGACAAATAGGCGATCAATTTTGGCATGCCCGCCACGTCCCCGATCGCCCTTGGCACTACGGCGCCGTCGAAATCCGAGCCGAACCCGACGCGATCTTCGCCCAGCCGCTCGATCAGGTAATCCAGCTGCCGGCGGATCAATTCCAGCGGCGTATCGGGCAGCATGCGGCCATCAGCGCGCAGGAAGCCGGTGGCAAAATTGACCCCTACCATGCCGTCGGTGTCGCGAATGGCGTCCAGCTGCCGGTCGGTCAAATTGCGCGTCGACGGGCACAGCGCATGGGCATTGGAATGGGTGGCCACCAGCGGCGCCGTCGACAGCCTTGCCACATCCCAAAACCCCTGCTCGGTGAGGTGGGAGAGATCGACCATGATCCCCAGCTCGTTGCAGTCCTCGACCAGCGATTTACCGGCATCGGTCAGTCCTGGCCCGCAATCGGGTGAGCCGGGAAAGCGGAACGGCACCCCGTGGCCGAAGGCATTGTTGCGGCTCCACACGGGCCCCAGCGAGCGCAGGCCCGCGGCATAGAGCAATTCCAGGGTTTGCAGGTCGGGGTCGATCGCTTCCGCCCCTTCCAGGTGCAGCACTACGGCGAGCGCCTCGGCGGCCAGCGCCGCATCGATCTGCGCGCGGTTGGTGCACAGCCGCACCGCTCCCTCGGAGGCGCGGATAATCCGCATCAGCAGCGCGATCTGGTCAAACGCGGATTGGCGGGCGTTCTCGATGCCAAGGGGCGGCGGCAGGGGCACGTCGAAGCCGTCTGGGGTGCTGAATTGGTCAAAGCCCATCCCTTCGGGCGAGGGCGAGAATATCGCAAACAGCCCGCCCGCGAGACCACCGGCCCGGGCGCGGGGCAGGTCGATATGGCCGGGCTTGCCGCCATGCAGAAACGCCGCGACCGGTTCGCGGAGCCCAGATGAGGCCAGCCGGCCCAGGACGTCATTGTGGCCGTCGAACAATTTGAGCATGTTTTCCCTGCATCCGCGTGGCGCGTTCGGCGCCGAGTTTGCCGTGTGCGGGGCGCGCCGCCAAGGGCCAATTCCTGCCCGCTCAATGCAAGGGTGCTGCGCCAATTGGTGGCTTGCGCGCTGGCGCCAGCAATGCTTTACGACACCATGTTTTTCTGGCCGGACCATATCCATGGTGGCCACCAGCCCCCAGGTTTCTGCCATATGATCCGTCTCGAAAGCATTGGTAAGCAAAACGGCAAGCAGATCGTCTTTATCGAGGCGTCGGCCAGCCTGAACAAGGGTGAGCGGGTCGGACTGGTGGGGCCCAATGGCGCCGGCAAGACCACCCTGTTCCGCATGATCACCGGCGAGGAAGATCCCGATGAGGGCCAGGTGTCGCTCGATCGTGGCGTCACCATCGGCTATTTCAGCCAGGATGTGGGCGAAATGTCGGGCCGCAGCGTCGTCACCGAAGTGATGGATGGCGTTGGCCCGGTTTCGGCGCTGATGAGCGAAATGCGCGAGCTCGAAGTCGCCATGGGCGACCCTGACCGCGCCGACGAGATGGACACCATCATCGAGCGCTATGGCGAATTGCAGGAGCAGTTCACCGATCTCGACGGCTATGCCCTCGATAGCCGCGCCCGCGAAGTGCTGGCGGGCCTGGGCTTTTCCGAGGAGATGGTGGAAGGCGATGTCGGCAAGTTGTCGGGCGGCTGGAAGATGCGCGTGGCGCTGGCCCAGATCCTGCTCAAGCGCCCCAATGCGCTGCTGCTGGACGAGCCGAGCAACCATCTGGATCTGGAAAGCCTGATCTGGCTCGAGGATTTCCTGCTCAATTACGACGGCACCCTGCTCATGACCTCGCATGACCGCGAATTCATGAACCGCATCTGCACCAAGATCATCGAGATCGACGCTGGCGCGCTCACCACCTATTCGGGCAATTACGAGTTCTATCAGCAGCAGCGCGCCATTGCCGAAAAGAACCAGCAGGCGCAGTTTGAACGCCAACAAGCCATGTTGGCGAAAGAGCTAGACTTCATCGCCCGCTTCAAGGCGCGCGCCAGCCACGCCGCGCAGGTGCAGAGCCGGGTGAAAAAGCTCGACAAGATCGACAAGGTCGAGCCGCCCAAGCGCCGCCAGGTGGTGGAATTCGAATTCCGCACCCCGCCCCGCTCGGGCGAGGACGTGGTCATCCTCAAGAATGTCGACAAGAGCTATGGCAGCCGCTCCATCTATCAGGGGCTCGATTTCCAGGTTCGCCGCCGCGAGCGCTGGTGCATCATGGGCGTCAACGGCGCCGGCAAGTCGACGCTGCTCAAGCTGGTGACCGGCACGGCCGATCCCGACAATGGCACGGTATCGCGCGGCCCCAGCGTCAAGATGGGCTATTTCGCCCAGCACGCCATGGATGTGCTCGATGGCGACCGCACCGTGTTCGAACAGTTGCAGGACAGTTTTCCCGCCTCCGGCCAGGCCCCGTTGCGGGCGCTTGCGGGGTGCTTCGGGTTTTCGGGCGACGACATCGAAAAGAAGTGCCGGGTGCTCTCGGGCGGCGAGAAGGCCCGGCTGGTGATGGCCATCATGCTGTTCGATCCCCCCAATTTCCTGGTGCTGGACGAGCCCACCAACCACCTCGATATCGCCACCAAGGAAATGCTGATCGAGGCGCTGTCGCAGTTTGAAGGCACCATGCTGTTCGTCAGCCATGATCGCCACTTCCTCGCGGCGCTCTCCAATCGCGTGCTGGAACTGACGCCCGAGGGCATCCACACCTATGGTGGCGGCTATACCGAATATGTGCAGAGCACCGGCCAGGAAGCCCCCGGCCTGCGCAGCTGATCAGGCACTGACCGGCCGAGGGGTTGCCCCTCGGTCGCACTAGCGCCGGGTCAGCCGGACGGTGCGGCCCGCGCCGCCGGGCGGTATGGCCAGCTCGATCACATGGGTTGCGGCGGCGACAATCTCGGGCGAGCGCTCGGCCCATTCCACCAGCACGATGGCTTGCGGGTTATCCAGCAGGCCCAACTCGTCCACCTCGCGCGGATCGCCCAGCCGGTAGAGATCGGCATGCAGCACCGGACCCCGTGCGGTGTCATAGGGCTGCACCAGCGCAAAAGTGGGCGAGGGCACATCGAGCGCTGGATCGTTGCTGAGCGTGCGGATGATGGCGCGCGCCATGGCCGACTTGCCGGCCCCCAGATCACCCTCGAGCAACACCAGATCGCCCGGCTGCAGCTCGGCGGCCAGCGCGGCCCCGAAGGCGTCGGTCGTCTCCGGGTTGGCCAGGGTCCGGGCCGCCAGCAGGTCGTTCATCACTCGGCCACGCCGGCCATGGCGCTGTCGCGCGGCAGATTGATGATGATGCGACTGCCGCGCGGCTCGCGCCGTTCGGCGCTGATGGTGCCGCCATGCAGATTGACGAAAGTGCGCACGATGGAGAGCCCGAGCCCGGCGCCGCGCTGGCGTCCGCCCGCCGGATTGTCGAGCCGCGTCAGGATGGCCGATTTCATCTCGTCGGTCAGCCCCGGGCCCTCATCCTCGATGATGAACAGCATGCGGTCGGCGCGATGGGAGACGCTGAGGCGGATTTCCCCGCCCGGCGGCGAGAAGCGCGCTGCGTTGGACAACAGATTGTAGAGCACCTGCACCATGCGCGTGCCATCGGCGATGAACGGGGGCAGGCGGTCTTCGATGTCGACTACGAGGTTGATCGGCTTTTCGCCCGACACTTCGGGGAAGGTCGCCGAGAGGCCAGCCTTGGCCTTGTCGACCAGCGCCGTCACGTCGAGCTGCTCGGGGCGCAGTTCGGCAATGCCGGCATCGACCGATGCCAGGTCCAGGATGTTGTCGATCAGCACGCCCAGCGTCACCGACGAGGCGCGGATATAATCGATATAGGCGCGCTGGCGCTCATTGAGCGAGCCGCCTTCGGTCGCCAGCAGGTCGGCAAAGCCGATGATGTTGGTTAGCGGCGAGCGCAGTTCGTAGGAGACGTTCTCGACGAACGCGTCCTTGAGCAGGTCGGCCGCGACCAGCGCGTCATTGCGCTCCTTGAGCACCTTGGAATAGCTGGCGCTCTCGGTAACATCGAGGAAGGTCATCATGGTCTGCCCATCGGGCAGGCGGGTAATGGCATAGTCGAGCAGGCGCCCATCCGAGCGGGTGATCCGCCCGGTCTGGTCCGAGCGGGTCGGATTGAGATCGATGATGCCGCGCTTGAGGTCGCGCCAGATGGTGGCGCCGTCCTCGGGAATGGCCTTGCCGGAAGCCTCGGCGATCTGGTCGATGTGGGGGCTGGGGCCCAGCTGATTGAGCTGCAGCTTCCACAGCGCTGCCCAGCGCGGATTGTTCAGCGTCAGCCGGCCATTGGTGCCAAATACCGCCACCGCTTCCGAGAGCGCATTGATGGTTTCCCGCTGCACATTGGAGAACGCCTTGTTGGTGCTCTCCAGCTTCAGCCGCTCGGTAATGTCCTCGAACACATAGATCACCCCGCCCGAAACGCTCGCCGGCGCCGAGATGACCTTGACGGTGCGTCCGTCAGGCAGGTGCCACGGCTCGCTCTCATGGGGCGCATTGCGCTCATAGGACTGCAGGTGATTGTTGCGCCAGGTCTGGTAGTCGACCTGGTTGGGCAGCATACCCTCGGTGCGCAGCTTGTCCAGGATCGCCCGCTCGTCCAGCCCCAGCACCAGGAATTTCGGGCTGAGCTGCCACATCCGGGCATAGGCCTGGTTGAACTGGATCAGCTCGCGCTTGGCATTGAAGATGGCGATGGGGGTGGTGAGCGCATCGATGATGCCGTTGATATGGGTGACCCCACTCTGGTCGACTTCGGCGATCTGTTCGACGATGGGGCGTAAATAGCCGGCGCGGCCGCCCGCCACCGGGAATTCCACCAGATCAAAGGCGCCGATATCGGCCCAGCTGACCGCCAGGATCGCCGGTTTGTCGCCGATCGAGCAGGCCATCAGATGGTGTTTCAGGCGCGAGCCATCGAGCAGTTCGGGCGGGGCGGTTTCGGTGCCAAGCTTGCCCAGCGCCCGGGCGAGATCGAGATAGGCCTTGTTGGCATAGATCAGCCGCTCATCGGCGGCGCGGGCAAAGGCGGGTTCGGGCAGGGTGGCCAGAATGGTGCGCACGCTTGCCAGATCGGCACTCTTGGCGGCAACTTCGAGCGCCTGTTCGCCCTCGGGCTGCAGAAAGGCCGGTCGCAGGCGCAGCGCCGAACCGCCGCCCAGCGTCCAGCCATTGGCGCGGATCACGCGGCTGTCGAGGGTCTTGAGGCTGATGGCAAAGGCGCGGCCATGCACGCGCAAATCTTCGAGCAGGCGCACCAGACGCTCGGCATCGGCATCGGTCAGCCAGCTGTGGAAATGCAGCACGCTGTCTGGTTGTCGCCCCAGCGGCAGAATGGCGCCGGCCTGGCCCATCAGCTTGGGGGCGCCGCCGCTGTTTTCGTTCCACAAAACGGTAACTTCGCGCGTCCCCGAGAGCAGCGCTTCATATTCGTCGCACAGCACCCGCAGGCTGGCGATCTGTTCGGCGGCGCGGGCCCGCTCGGCCTTGCCGCTGGCGCGCATGTTGCGAACGACCATCATGGCCAGCAGCCCGAAGCCGCCAGCGCCGAGCGCCACCGCCAAAGGCGCTGCGCCCACAATGGCTGCCGTGTCGAGCTCCAGGGAAAGAGCCGGCGCAGCGCTCATCAGGGTCAAAGGGGCAGCGGCCAGTGTCGCGAATCCCCAATGCTTCCGGAGTTGATCCGGCGCCATGCGCAGTCCTCTTGAGTTGTTTCATTGCTAGCCCGGCCCTCGAAAGAGCCGGTACGCCTGCACTATCAGCGGCCTGACGCAGAACCTGAGCGGCTCCGGCTGCTGGCGACCCGCATGCCTGTCGGGCAGTGCGCGAATCACCCTGACCATAGCGGGCACGGGAATCAGCTAAAAGAGTCTTAATGGATGTGCATTGCGGGCAAAGTGCAGATATCGGGCCTTGACCCGGAACGAAGCAGAAACGGATTGCCGCGTTTGCGCCGTCGGTTGGCACATCACCTGATTCTGAGGTTCAGCATCCCACAAACGAATGCCCCCGGACAGGTCCGGGGGCATGGCATCGTGGGTTATGCTTAACGCAAGCTTAATAGCGGTATTCGCCAGACTTGAACGGGCCGTTCTGGGGCACGCCGATATAGTCGGCCTGGGTCTTGGTCAGCTTGGTCAGCTTGGCGCCCAGCTTGGCCAGGTGCAGTTCGGCGACCTTTTCGTCGAGGTGCTTGGGCAGCACGTGCACCTTCTTTTCGATCTTGTCGCCATTGGTCCACAGTTCGATCTGCGCCAGGGTCTGGTTGGCAAACGAGGCCGACATGACGAAGCTGGGGTGGCCGGTGGCATTGCCAAGGTTCACCAGGCGCCCTTCCGAGAGCAGGATCAGGCGCGTGCCGTCCGGCTTTTCGACCATGTCCACCTGCGGCTTCACATTGGTCCACTTGAAGTTGCGCAGGCCGAGCACGTCGATCTCGTTGTCGAAGTGCCCGATATTGCAGACGATGGCCATGTCCTTGAGCTTGCGCATGTCATCGACCATCAGCACGTCGCGGTTGCCGGTGGCGGTGACGACGATGTCGGCGCGGTGGGCGGCTTCCTCGAGGGTCACGACCTCAAAGCCTTCCATGGCCGCCTGCAGAGCGCAGATCGGATCGACTTCGGTCACCAGCACGCGGGCGCCGGCGCCACGCAGCGATTCAGCCGAACCCTTGCCCACGTCGCCAAAGCCGCACACGATGGCGACCTTGCCGGCCAGCATCACGTCGGTGCCGCGACGGATCGCGTCGACCAGCGATTCACGGGTGCCGTATTTGTTGTCGAACTTGGACTTGGTCACCGAGTCATTGACGTTGATGGCCGGGAACGGCAGTTCGCCCTTGGCGTGCAGCTGATAGAGGCGCATCACGCCGGTGGTGGTTTCTTCGGACACGCCGCGGATATTGGCGCGGATGGTCGAGAAGAAATCGGGCGTCTTGGCCAGGCGCTGCTTGATGGTGGCAAAGAAGATTTCCTCTTCTTCGCTGCCCGGCTTGTCGAGCACCGAGATATCCTTTTCGGCCTTGGCGCCGGTGAGGATATACATGGTGGCATCGCCGCCATCATCGAGGATCATGTTGGGGGTGAGGCCATTGCCCCAATCCATCATGCGGTCGGTGAAGGCCCAGTATTCTTCCAGCGTCTCGCCCTTATGGGCAAATACCGGGATGCCGGCAGCGGCGATGGCCGCGGCAGCATGGTCCTGGGTCGAGAAGATGTTGCACGAAACCCAGCGCACTTCGGCGCCCAGCGCCACGAGCGTCTCGATCAGCACGGCGGTCTGGATGGTCATGTGCAGCGAGCCGGCAATGCGCGCGCCCTTGAGCGGCTGGGCGGCGGCATATTCCTCGCGGATGGCCATCAGGCCGGGCATCTCGATTTCGGCGATGGTGATTTCCTTGCGGCCGAATTCGGCCAGCGAAAGATCCTTGACCGCATAGTCGGTCGCATTGCTGCTCATAGGGGGCTCCAGATGGAATTGGGTTCGTTACCCCTTGCTATACGCAAGCGCAGCCGCTGGATCAACCGAGATATAAAGAAAGGTTTATGTCTTCTGGCGGTAGACGGGGTAACGCGGCCGCCGAAAGGGCAGGGCGAGGAAACGCCAGAGCCCCGACAGGACCATGAACCCCAGGATGAAGCCGCCCCCGGCATAGAGCACGCCTTCCATGGTCACCGGCACGGCGGGCTTGTAGGTTTCGAGCGTACGACGGCCGATATCGGTATCGAGATAATCGGGCAGGGCCTGCAGGCGCTGCAGCGGGTCGGCGCCCTGGATGCGCTCGAGGGTGGCGCTCAACTGCGCGTGACGCTCAAATACCGTGGCCATCGACGTGCCACGCTCGGCGATAAACCCGTCGCTCGATGCCTGATAGCGTGCCAGCGCGGCGCTGCGCTCCAGCCCGTTGGCGGCGGCCGAGCGATCGAAATCCTCGGTAATGACGCGCAGTTCGTCCACCGCGCCCCCCAGGCGCTGGGTATATTGCTGGGCATATTCGGGGAACTGGCTCATCGTCAGCGCCAGGCCCAACCCGCCAATTCCCGCAATCAGTCGCCGCATTGCTCGCTCCATCCGTCCTGGCCCCCCGATCGGATACGGGTACGGCCCCGATGTGGCAGACACCCCAAATCGCCGGCCGCGACAGCCTCCCTGCTCAAGATGACCAAAGTCTTGCGAGATTGAAGTTTCCGACACGACCGGGTGCAATGTGATCGGCGGATGAAGCCAGGCCGCCGCTAGCCCAGGCAATCGGGGACGGACGGAAGGCTGACGCCTAGCTGTCGAAGCTATGAAGGTTGTTCATTCGAGGAAGGGCTGAGAAGCTGGGGTTGCGAGACCAATCAACCTTCAGCGGAGTGCCTCGAATGAACGTCCACAAGGATGCGCGCCTGACGCCATCGGGTCGAGTGCTTTTGGTGCAACGGATCGAGGCGGGGTGGTCGATGGCCCGAGCTGCGGCGGCGGGCGGCGTGTCGCTACGGACCGGCTATCGGTGGTTGGGGCGTTATCGGGCCGGCGACCGGCAGTTGGTGGATCGCAGTTCGGCGCCACGGCGCTGCCCGCATCAACTGCCGGTCGCGCAAATCGAGCAGATCGCCCAGTTGCGACGGCAGCGGATGACGGCGGTGGCCATTGCCCAGTCTCTTGGTCTGGCCCGGTCTACGGTGGGGCTCGTGCTGCGCCGGCTAGTCTGAGCCGCCTGGCCTGGCTCGAGCCCAAGCCCCCGGTGATCCGCTACGAGCGCGCGAGGCCGGGTGAATTGATCCATCTCGACATCAAGAAGCTGGGGAAGATCAGTGGCATCGGTCATCGCTTCCTGCCGCGCGGGCCGGGCAGGCATGCCAACAAGGGACATGGTTGGGATTTCCTGCATGTCGCCGTCGATGACGCCTCCCGGCTCGCCTATACCGAGATCTTGGCGTCCGAAGGTCAGCTCGACACCACGGCCTTCCTCGATCGGGCCCTGAGTTGGTTCGCTCGTCTGGGCATCACCACCGAGAGGGTGATGACCGACAACGGTTCAGCCTACCGCTCCAAGCTTTTTGCCAAGGCCCTGCAGCAGGCCGGAGCTCGCCACATCCGCACCCGACCCTATACCCCGCGCACCAATGACAAGGCTGAGCGCTTCATCCAGTCCTGCCTACGCGAGTGGGCCTATGCCCGCCCCTATTTATCATCCCAGCAGCGCTCACGCGCCGCCGACTGGACAAATACCTACAACCTCATCCGACCCCACGCCGGCATCGGTGGCAACAGCCCCTTCAAAAGACTGAACAACCTACTTGGCAATGACACCTAGCTCGCCGCGCCGTCGCTATCTTCGTCAAAGCCGTTATTGACCAGTTCCACGATGGCCTCGAGCGCTTCGCGCGCCTGCTTGCCGCTGGCCTGCACCAGAATGGTCGAGCCGGGACCGGCCCCCAGCATCATCAGCCCCATGATGGAGCTGCCTTCCACCGAGGTGCCGTCCTTGATCACCTGGATGTTGGCGTCAAAGCACTCGGCCGTGCGCACGAAGCGGGCCGAGGCGCGCGCATGCAGGCCCTTGCGGTTGACGATGGTCAATTGTTGCGCAACTGCGCGTCCGCCGTCCACTTAATGGGCCGCCAGTATCGAGTTGGCCACGGTGATGTATTTGCGGCCAGCTTCCTGCGCCAGAATCACGGCCTCCTTGATGTCGGTGTCGTTGCGCACGCGGCCGAGCTTGACCAGCATGGGCAGGTTCACCCCGGCAATCACCTCGACGTCACGATTTTGCATCACCGAGATCGCCAGATTGGAGGGGGTGCCGCCAAACATGTCGGTGAGGATGATCACCCCCGCGCCATCATTGGCGCGGTCGATCGCCGCGAGAATGTCGTTGCGCCGCGTCTCCATATTGTCATCGGGACCGATGGCAATGGCCTCGCAGAACTCTTGTGGTCCCACCACATGCTCCAGAGCTGATTTGAATTCGTTGGCAAGCGCACCATGCGTCACCAGAACCAGACCAATCATACAATTTCCCCGGCCAACCCTGATGCGCCCTTATAGCGGCGCAGGTGGCGTTCTCGCAATTGCTGCCCCATGCTCGTGCCAGGCGCGTTACCCGCACAAGCCCTGCCCGATTTATCCCATCGGGCAGGGTGCACTCTTGCCCCGTCCCGTACGGGTTTCAAGGGGTAATTTCTCACGTTTGGACCAGTGCGGCCATTGCTTCGCTTACCAGCAGCATCTGATGCCAGACATTGACGACGCCCGCGACCGGCACCGGCGCCCGGGCCAGCGTCACGCCCTCGATCACGGTTTGCAGCGCGTCGTCTTCCAGCATGCGGACCAGCTCGGGCACCAGGTCGATCACCAGATCCAGTCGTACCGGGCTGCGATAGGGGCGCTTGACGATGCCGCGGCCGCGCAGTTCGATCAGCCCCGCCAGATTGGCTGGCGCCCGCATGATCAGCTCGCCGGCCTCGAGGCTGAGATCGATCCGGTCATCGGCAACCAGCAGGGCCTCTAGTCCCCGGCCCTCCCACCGATCGAGCAGCGACAGCGCCAGCACCGATTTGCCGGCCCCCGAAGGGCCCCGCAGCAGCACGCCATGCGTGCCCAACAGCAGTCCGGTGCCGTGGATATTGCGGGGTTGGTTCATCAGGAAGACTTTTTGCGCGCGCGGGGCAGCACGATGGTAAACACCGCTCCGGTGCCATTCTCTCCATTGTGCGCCTTGATCGTGCCCTTGTGGGCATCCACGATCTGCTTGGAGATGGACAGGCCCAGCCCCGAGTGATCGCCGAACCCGTCAGTGTCCGGGCGGTCGGTGTAAAAGCGCTGGAAGATCTTGCTGAATTCCCCGGTTATGCCGCGCCCACTATCGCTGACCGTGACGATCACATGCTCGGGATCGGTTACCAGGCTCACACGCACCACCCCGCCCTTGGGCGAAAACGACACGGCATTGTCGATCAGATTGGCAAATACCTGCGCCAGCCGGCTTTCGTGGCCGTTGACGATGGCCGTGCCCTTGCCCATGCGCTTTTCGAGCTTGACCGTGACTTCGCTGCCCGCGGCAATGTCGGTTTGCATCGACACCATGGCTTCGGCCAGCTTCTCCACATCAACGCGGTCGAGGCTTTCGCGCGCCAGTTCCGCATCGAGCCGGCTGGCGCTCGAAATATCGGTGATCAGCCGGTCGAGGCGTTTGACGTCGTGCTGGATGATGGCGTTGAGCCTTTCGCGATCCTCCACTCGCTTGGCCAGCGGCAGCGTTTCAACGGCGCTGCGCAGCGAGGTCAGCGGGTTTTTCAGCTCATGGGAAACGTCCGCGGCAAAGCGCTCGATCGCCTCGATGCGGTCATACAACCCGTCGGTCATGCGCCGCAGCGCGCCGCTCAAATGGCCGATTTCGTCGGGTCGGTCGGTGAAGTCGGGGATTTCGGCTCGCGCATTGCCCGCCGTCTGCACCCGTTCTGCCGCTTCCGAAAGCCGTCGCATCGGGCCGGCAATCGTGCCCGCCAGGGCCAGCGACAGGGCGATCTGCACGGCTGCCGCGATCATGGCGATGCGAAGGATGCTCCAGCGCTCCTGCGACACCACCGAATCGATATCGCCCGGCGCGGTCGACAACAGGATCGCGCCCACCACATTGCGCAGGCGCTGCACCGGTACCGCGACCGAAACCATCAGCTGTCCCTGGCCGTCGACGCGCACGAAATCGGCTGGCGATCCGGCCAGCGCCGAGGCGACCTCGGGGTAGCGCGCGCCCTCGTCGATGCCAAATTCCTGATACACCGGGAAATTGTCCCCCGGCACCCAGCCCAGCACCGCATTCCACCAATCCACGAGGAAAAAATCCCCCTTGGGCTTGGCGGTGATCGGCTGGCGGATCACCTCGCCGCGGGCATAGATATTGTCGCTGTCCAGGATCTGCAGCCCGCCCTGGTCATAGATGCGGGCGCGCGTGCGCGTCGGGGTGATCAAATTGCGCAGCAGCGGGGCGACCCGCTCCGGATTGATTGGAAATTCCAGGCTCGGATCGTAGTAGGAGAGCGAGGAAACCGTCCCGTCGCCCTGCAATTGCAGCAGCCGGTCGGGGTTCACCGAGATGACATCGCTGTCCACCGTGGCCGAGGCGGCGATGGCGGCGGCGATGATTTCGCCCTGCACCCGGAGCGACTGCACCCGGGCCTCGATCAGCCCGGCGCGCCACTGGTTGAGATAGAGAATCCCCACCACCAGCACCAGCAGCCCGATCAGGTTGAGCACCACGATGCGGCGCGTCAGGCTGGCAAAAATGGTGACATTGAGAAACCGGGTCAGCGCCCGTCCCAGCCGGTGGAACGGGCGGACCAGCAGGCGCCAGCGCGCACGGCGGCGTGAGCGGCGGCCGCGGGCCGATCCCGGCGCAGCCGACTTGTTCCCGTCCGCAGGCTCGGGCTGGCTGTGCTGCTCCGGTTCGATAATGGCCACTTGTGCGCCTATTGCTCCTTGAAGCGGTAACCGACGCCGTACAGGGTTTCGATCATTTCGAAATCGTCGTCGGTCACCTTGAACTTCTTGCGCAGCCGCTTGATGTGGCTGTCGATGGTCCGGTCATCCACATATACCTGATCGTCATAGGCCGCATCCATCAATGCATTGCGCGACTTGACGACGCCGGGGCGCAGCGCCAGGGCCTGCAGGATCAGGAATTCGGTGACGGTCAGCGTGACGCGCTGGCCCTTCCAGGTGCAGGTGTGGCGCTCTTCGTCCATCACCAGCGAACCGCGCTCGATCAGCGCCTTGCCTGGCGCCGGATCGCCGCTGGCCCCGGCAGGTGCCGATGGGTCGCGCGGGGCCGAACGGCGCAGGATGGCCTTGACCCGCTCCACCAGGAGGCGCTGGCTGAACGGCTTGGTGATGAAATCATCGGCGCCCATCTTGAGGCCGAACAGTTCGTCGATTTCTTCGTCCTTGGAGGTGAGGAAGATCACCGGCACGTCGGATTTCTGCCGCAGGCGGCGCAGCAGTTCCATGCCGTCCATGCGCGGCATCTTGATATCGAGTATCGCCAGATCGGGTTTGTCGGTGGTGAGGCCTTCGAGGCCCGATGCACCGTCGGTATAGGTGGCGACCTGGTAGCCTTCCGCCTCCAATGTCAGCGACACCGAGGTCAGAATATTGCGGTCGTCATCGACGAGGGCGATCTTGGGCATAAGCTGCCTTTCTTGTTCGGACGCATGCAGCCGGCAACATTGCCGGGGAGTGCATGCTTGCAAGCGACAATTACGCGCTAAATAAGGCAGCGCCAAGGGCAGTACAACCCAAAGCGCGGCTAAGACGCGTAATCTACCATACAAGAATAACCTTAAACTTCCGTCGTAAGACCCTTTGCTGGCTGGATTATTTAGCCTGTGAGCGCCAGTTTTCCGATCAATAGATCTGTGCCCTCGGGGCGCGTGGGCAGGGAGCCTAAGATATGAGCACGTTCAACCATCAGGCCATTCGCGAGGCCATTGCAGCCAATGCCGGCTCGCTGTCGGTCAACGACATCGCTCCGGTGCTGGTGGCCCGGTCGCTGGCGGGCGGTGAATCCGAATTGACCGCCGATGGCGCCGTTTCGGTGCGCACCGGTGCCTTCACCGGCCGTTCCCCCAAGGACAAATACATCGTGCGCGATGCCCTGACCGAGGACACCGTGTGGTGGGACAATAGCGGGGCCATGAGCCCCGAGCATTTCGAGGTGCTGCTCGGCGACGCCATGGCCGCACTGGGGGAGCGCGAATTGTTCCGCCAGGACCTGCTGGCCGGTGCCGATCCGCGCCACCAGTATGGCGTGACCGTCCTGACCCCCAGCGCCTGGCATGCCCTGTTCATCCGCAATCTGCTGATCCGCCCCGGCGAGCACGTCGAAACCGCGGCCAATCCGCTGCCGGTCACCATCGTGCATGCGCCCCACCTGCAGGCCGACCCGGCCCGCCATGGCTGCCGCACCGAGACGGTGATCGCGCTCGACATGACGCCGCAATATCGTGGTCATCGCCGGCACGCTCTATGCCGGCGAGATCAAGAAGTCGGTGTTCTCGCTGTTCAATTTCCATGCCCCGCGCCAGGGCGTGCTGCCCATGCACTGCTCGGCCAATCTGGGCAAGGATGGCGAGGCGGCGCTGTTCTTCGGCCTGTCCGGCACCGGCAAGACCACCCTCTCCAACGATCCCGACCGCCCGCTGATCGGCGACGACGAGCACGGCTGGAGCGAGGATGGCGTGTTCAACCTCGAGGGTGGGTGCTACGCCAAGACCGTCAAGCTCAGCGCCAGCGCGGAGCCGGAAATCTTTGCGGCCACCAAGCGGTTCGGCACGGTGCTGGAAAACGTCATCCTCGATGAAGCCAAGGTGCCGAATTTCGATGACATCTCGCTGACCGAAAACACCCGCGCGGCCTACCCGATCGATGTTTTGCCCTCGATCGCCAAGGGGAGCGTGGGGGGCACGCCGCGCACCGTGGTGTTCCTCACCGCCGATGCCTTCGGCGTGCTGCCGCCGCTGTCGCGCCTCACCCCCGACCAGGCGGTCTATCACTTCCTCTCGGGCTACACCGCCAAGGTGGCCGGCACCGAACGCGGCGTCACCGAGCCGCAAGCCACGTTCTCGGCATGCTTTGGCGCGCCGTTCATGCCGCTCCATCCCACCGTCTATGGTGACATGCTGGCTGAAAAGCTGCGCACCAGCGGCGCGCAGGCCTGGCTGCTCAACACCGGCTGGACCGGTGGCGGCTATGGTGTGGGCAAGCGCATCGACATCGCCTCGACCCGCCGCCTGCTCACCGCGGCGCTGGACGGCTCGCTCGATCTAGTCGACATGCGCACCGACGAATTGTTTGGCCTGGCCGTGCCGATGGCGGTGCCCGGCGTCGACACCAAATTGCTGACCCCACGCGCCACCTGGGCTGATCCAGCCGCCTATGACCGCCAGGCCATGCACCTGGCCGGCCTGTTCCGCGCCAATTTCGAAAAATTCGGCACCCAGGCCAACGCCGCCCCCGGCCCCCGCCTCGCCCAGGCCGCCGAATAAGCCTTCATAAGGACGCCCCCCCGGGGCGTCCTTTTTGTCTGGATGAGCCCGGCAATGACGGGGATTGGGAGCAACACACTCGGTGTCACCCCGGCCTTGAGCCCCGGGTCAGGCCCGGGGCGCCATCGCGAGAGCATCCCGCCGCCGGGTGATCGAGATACCCCCACCCAACCTCCCCCTGAAAAAGGGGGAGGGGCGCATGGGGGCTCTCTTATTTCACGGCAAGAGCGTGGGTTTAGGCACCATCCCACCCCAATCACCGCATGGTCCTCGAGTTCTAAAGGGCTTGGAGCCGGCCGGAGGCAAAACGCTCCAGTGGCGCGATCTTAGGTGAGAAGGCCATGAGAGCTGCGCTCGAATGGCGGGGCGGGACGGGATATCTGCGTCGCTGCAATGGCCACGATCTCCTCACGCTCGTCACCACCGGGCTTGTCCCAATGGTCCATTCTTGCCGAGCATGGATTGCCGGGACAGTCCCGGCATTTGACGGAGGAGTGGAGGGACTTAACACCCTCGATGTCACCCCGGCCTTGAGCCCCGGGTCAGGCCCGTGGGCCATCCCGAGTTCATTCCACCGCCGCCAAACCGCTGGGGTCATCGATCCCGGCGGCGCTTGGGCGCGACGGGCACCTGGAGATTAGGGATCAGTTGGGGGAGTAGAAGATGTGCGAGCCGATCTGGGCGACTGCGTCATAAGTGTTGGCCCAGGACGGGTTCACTGCAGTGGTGTGGTAATAAAGGGCCGAGCCGGGCACGGCACCCAGGGTCTCGCCCTTGGCGAAATCGGCATAGACCTTGTGCGCGAGTTCGGCCGAGTTGGCCCAGGCGCGGCGTTCGCCCACCACTTCCGCGCGGCCGTCGCAGGCAAAGGTGAACTGGCAGCGATAAAGGCCCTTGTCGGCATTCTGGTAGATCACGCCGCACAGCGTGGAGGGGAACTTGCCCGAGCGGGCGCGGTTGACGATCACATTGGCCACGGCCATCTGGCCGGCAGCGCTTTCCCCGCGCGCCTCGTGGTAGATCGCCTGGGCCAGGCAATCGCGTTCGGCATTGGCCTGGATGAGGCGCTTGGCGGTCGGCTGGTAGCCGTTTTCGACATAGGCAGCCAGCGACGACGGATTGAGCGGGTGCGGGTCGCGCTGGGTGGGGCTGGTAAAGCTGGCAATGGCGGAAACCGCGCTGTTGGTGCCCAGTGATCCGCGGGCAATATAGCCCATCAGCACATCTTCAGTCAGTTCGCCGGCGGGCACCAGGGCCAGCACGTCAAGGGCGCGCAGGGCCTGCTGGCGCTGAACATAATTGGCCAGCAAGGCTTCGGTCAGCGGCTGCTCGCCAGGCGCCAGGGGCACCACGGTCGGGCCGATGGCTGGCTGGGCTCGCACCGATGCCAGATCGGCGGGGACGGCAAAGGGGGTAACGGCGGCGACGCGAAGCGTCTGGGCCTGGACCGGGACAGAGTGACGAACAGCACGAGCGCAGCGGCACACAGGATCAGTACATGCCAGAACGCACGTACAACGATGGAGTGCCAGTATTGCGTCAATGCCCCGTCCTAACTCGTGAGCCCGTCCAGCCATATCTGGCGAGCCTTCTTGGCGGTCCGCTGGGGACCCCGTCTCTTCGTACCGGTCGGCACACTAGCCAAGCTTGGCGGCCGTGGGAAGTCGAAATTTACTGCTGGTTAACCATGGCGCTTAGCTTCTTAAGTTACGGTTAATCGACCCACGAGCAGAAGAAAACCCGTGAAATGGAACAGTTTGGAGGGTGGTGAAGGGGGAGTTTGGGGGATCGATAAAAGTTTACGGATCAGGGTGGACCGATTCCCCTGGCGCTTCAGCGCTGTGGATTAACCCCACAAAAAACCCCCGGCAGGGACCGGGGCTAACCAGATTGCAAGCTTTGGTGGCGGGCTCAGCCCGCCGCAAAAGCGGCGTGGCGCACCTCGATGAGGCTATCCATGATGGCAATGCCCAAGGCGCGAATCTCGGCATTGGGGTTGACCAGATCGGGCACCATGACCGTCTGCATGCCCGCCGCATGGGCGGCCCGCACGCCAGCATGGCTGTCTTCGAGCGCCAGGCACGCGAGCGGATCGATCCCCAGTCGCCGCGCGGCGGTCAGATAGGGTTCCGGGTGCGGCTTGGGATGCATCACATCATCGCGGGTGACAATGGTATCGAAAAGGTCGAACAGACCGGCATGGCTCAAATGGAGATGCGCGTGGGGCTGGCGCGACGAGGTGGCCACGGCAATGGGAATGCCGCGCTCGCGCAGGTCGGCGATGAATTCCACCGCGCCGGGCTTGACCGGCACCCCCTCATGGGTGCGCTCGCGCATGATGACGCGGCACCGTTCATCGAACAGCGCATAGGGAAAGCTCACCCCATAGGCTTCCACCAGCAATTTGTTGCTGTGTTCATGGCTGCTGCCAACCATGGCACTGTGCACATGGTCGGTCATTTCAAAGCCGAGCTCGGTGCATACTTCGAATACGACGGTTTTGAACGCTGCTTCCGTGTCGAGCAGGGTTCCGTCCATATCAAAGATTGCGGCTTGGAACGGCGCCAGGCGCCTGGTGTCGGGAGATAAAATCATTTCGCGCAATATAGGGGCCTTTGGCGCATGCTGCTAGTGTTGGTGCGCATCAGGCTGGCGGCACGCCGGCATCACAATTTTGCTATTGGTTATTTGCGCTATGCCCCAGTTTCAGCCCGCCACCCATCACGAGAGCTTGGGCGACGCGTTTTTCGATCGCGTCGTGGCGGCAGAGTTCCCGCAAACCATACTGCGCCACCGCGACCAGCGCTGGGCCGCGCGGCTGGGGCTCGACCAGCTCAGCGACGCGCAGTGGATCGGCCATTTCGGGCGCTTCGAGCCCTTGCCCGGCTCGCTCCCGCAGCCCCTGGCGCTGCGCTATCACGGCCACCAGTTCCGCAGCTACAATCCGGACCTGGGCGATGGCCGCGGGTTCCTGTTCGCCCAGGGCTATGACCTTGTCGACCATCGCCTGCTCGACCTGGGCACCAAGGGCTCGGGCAAGACCCCCTGGTCGCGCGGTGGCGATGGCAAGCTGACGCTCAAGGGCGGGGTGCGCGAAGTGCTGGCCACCGAAATGCTCGAAGCGCTGGGGGTCTATACCTCCAAGAGCTTCTCGCTCATCGAAACCGGGGAGGCCCTATATCGCGGCGATGAGCCGTCGCCCACGCGTTCATCGGTGCTGGTGCGGCTCAGCCACAGCCATTTGCGCATTGGCACCTTCCAGCGCCTGGCCTATCTCGAAGACCATGCGAGCCTTGGGCAATTGCTCGACTATGCCATCGCCCACTATTACCCCCAGCTGCACGATGCTCCCGACAAGCCGGCGGCATTTCTTGAGGCGGTGGTGGCCAGCGTCGCGCGGCTCGGGGCGCAATGGACCGCCGCCGGGTTTGTGCATGGGGTGCTCAATACCGACAATATCAACATCACCGGCGAGAGTTTTGACTATGGCCCCTGGCGCTTCCTGCCGCATTACGACACTGGCTTTACCGCCGCCTATTTCGACGAAACCGGGCTCTACAGCTTTGGCCGCCAGCCCGACACGCTCGCCTGGAACCTGACGCGGCTGGCCGAGTGCCTCGTGCCGCTGTCGAGCATTGCAGCGCTGGAGCCGGCGCTCAACACCATCTGGCCGCTCTTTCGCGCTGCCCTGCCGGAAGAAATCCTGCGGCGGCTGGGACTGCAGCCGCGCGGCACCGAGGTCGACGGCGGCTTTGTGGCGACGCTGTTCGGCTTCCTTGACAGCTCCAGGGCGCCCTATGAGCAGTTCTTTTTCGACTGGCGCGGGGGTGGCCTCAGCGCCGAGCGGGCAGCGCGCAGCCCGTCGTCCGACCTTTATGCCAGCGAGGCGTTCCGCCCGGTCGCCGATGCGCTGGAGCTCTATCAGCCCGCTGCCGACGTCAATCTCGACCATCCCTATTTCGCCCGCAGCGCGCCCCGCACCATGCTTATCGACGAGGTGGAGGCAATCTGGGCGCCGATTGCCGAACGCGACGATTGGGGGCTGTTCCACGCCACGCTCAACGAGATCGCCCAGATGCGGGACGCCTATGGCATCAAGCCCTGATCAGCCGATTTCGTAGGGCACGATGGAGCGCCGATTTTCCGGGATGGTGATGCTGGCGGCCAGCGGCGGCACCGCCCGTTGCTGGCAATTGCGCCGCTCGCAAATCCGGCACGAGACCCCGATCGGATCGAATCTGGCGCGGGGCGGGTCGATGTCGGCGCCATAGACGGTGCGGTTGGCGTGCACGATTTCGCAACCCAGCGCATAGGCATAGCGGCGCGTCGTGCCGTTATAGCCGCCCGAGCGCTTCTCGGCGGCCCAGGCAAGGCACATGAAGCGGTTGCCGTCGGGGGTTTCGGCCAGCTGGCGGATGATCTCGCCCCGCGCCTCGAACGCCCGGTGGACATTCCACAACGGGCAGGCGCCGCCAAAGCGGGCAAACTGCATGGCGGTGGCCGAGTGGCGCTTGGTGATGGTGCCGGCCGCATCGACCCGGGCGAAGAAAAACGGCACCCCGCGCTCCCGGGGGCGCTGCATGGTGGAGAGGCGGTGCGCGACCTGCTCGAGGCTGGCGCCAAAGCGGTGGGACAGCTCCTCGATGTCGTAGCGCTGCGCTTCGGCCGTGGCGAGGAATTCGCCATAGGGCATTTGCAGGGCCCCGGCGAAATAATTGGTCAGCCCCATGCGGGCAATGGCGCGGGCTTCGTCGGTCTTGAAACTGGCAGCGTCGAGCAGTTGCGCCAACAGGGTCGTCTGCTCCATCCCGGCCAAATGCCCGGCGATCTGGAAGAACTGGGTCGACGGCTCCATCCGGGCATTGAGCGCCAGGGTGCGGCTCGAGCGATCATAGTCCTTGATCAGATCGGGTCGTGTGGGCTGGACCAGCGCCACGGTCAGGTCGTGGGCTTCGGCGCAATAGGCGATCAGCCGCGCCAGCCGGTCTGTGCCAACGCCGCCCAATTCTGTGGCCAGCGCTTCGGCCGCCCGATCGAGCGGGTCAACATAATTGTCGGCGTAATGAAAGAAGTCGCGCACTTCCTCATAGGCTGTCTGGATGCCCAGATGCGGATCGCGGGTGAGCACGGCGTCGACGCTGGCCAGTCGCTCATTGGTTTTTCGGTAGCTTTCATAGAGCTGCAGCATGGCCCGTGCCATGTCCGGCGCATTGGCGGCGACGCTCTTGAGTTCCTGCAGGTTGGGCGCGCTCTCGCCAAATACCGGGTCGGCGAGCACCTCGCGCAAATCCACCAGCAGGCGGTCCGATGCGTCGGTCATCAGGCTGGAGAGGTCGATATTGAACCCTTCAGCCAGCGCCAGCATGACGGCTGCGGTCAGCGGGCGCTGGTTGGATTCGAGTTGGTTGACATAGGAGGTGGAAATTTCCAGCCGGGCCGCCAGCTCGCTCTGGGTCAGCTTGTGCTGGCTGCGCAGGGCTCGCAGTCGCGCCCCGCCAAAGACCTTGCGTCGCCCTGTCATTTACAATTCCACAAATTTACAGGTTTGGAGTTGTGCGACTGTGGCACGTCCGCGCTTTGGTGTCTTGGGGATTGCTCGCGCAATCGCTAGTTTTGCCAGGAGACGGAGGCGCCCATGCAAAAGATCATTGCCGAACTGGAAGTCAAACGCGCGCAGGCTCGCCTGGGTGGCGGCCAGCGGCGGATCGACACGCAGCACTCCAAGGGCAAGCTGACGGCGCGCGAACGTCTCGACGTGCTGCTCGATCCGGGCAGCCTTGAAGAATACGACATGTTCGTTACCCACCGCGCCACCGATTTCGGCATGGCCGAGACCATCATTCCGGGCGATGGCGTGGTTACGGGGTGGGGCACCATCGATGGGCGCATGGTCTATGTGTTCAGCCAGGATTTCACCGTCTTTGGCGGCTCGCTCAGCGAAACCCATGCCAAAAAGATCTGCAAGATCATGGACCTCGCCCTCCAAAATGGGGCGCCGGTGATCGGGCTGAATGACTCAGGTGGCGCGCGCATCCAGGAGGGCGTGGCCTCGCTGGGCGGTTACGCCGACGTGTTCTGGCGCAATGTGCAGGCCTCGGGAGCGGTGCCGCAGATCTCGGTGATCATGGGGCCCTGCGCGGGTGGCGCGGTCTATTCGCCGGCGATGACCGACTTCATCTACATGGTCAAGGACACTAGCTACATGTTCGTGACCGGCCCGGACGTGGTCAAGACCGTCACCAATGAAACCGTCACCCAGGAAGAGCTGGGCGGGGCTTCCACCCACACCAGGATTTCCTCGGTCGCCGACGCGGCCTTCGACAACGACATCGAGACGCTGCTCGAAGTGCGGCGGCTGTTCAGCTACTTGCCTTTGGCGGCCGGGCAGAAGCCGCCGCATCGCGCCAGCCACGACCCGCTCAATCGCGACGACATTTCCCTCGATACCATCATCCCCGACAGCGCCAACAAGCCCTATGACATGCGCGAGGTGATCGAGAAGGTCGCCGACGAGGGTGAGTTCCTCGAGCTGCAAAAGGACCACGCCGGCAATATCCTGATCGGTTTCATGCGCCTTGGCGGCGATACGGTCGGGGTGGTCGCCAACCAGCCGCTGGTGCTGGCCGGTTGCCTCGATATTAACGCCTCCAAGAAGGCCGCCCGCTTCATTCGTTTCTGCGACAGCTTTGAAATCCCGATCCTGACGCTGGTCGACGTGCCCGGGTTCCTGCCCGGCGTGGCGCAGGAATATGGCGGCATCATCAAGCACGGCGCCAAGCTTTTGTTCGCCTATGCCGAGGCCACGGTGCCGCTGGTCACCGTCATTACCCGCAAGGCCTACGGCGGCGCCTATGACGTGATGGCGTCCAAGCACATCAAGGCCGACGTCAACTACGCCTGGCCCTCGGCCGAAATTGCCGTGATGGGCGCCAAGGGGGCTTCGGAAATCATCTATCGCTCCGAACTGGGCGACAAGGACAAGATCGCCCAGCGTACTGCCGACTACGAAAAGCGTTTTGCCAACCCGTTCGTCGCCGCCGAGCGCGGTTTCATCGACGACGTGATCATGCCGCACGGCACGCGACGACGGGTGATCCGGGCGTTTTCAACGCTCAGGAACAAGACGCACAGCATGCCCCGCAAAAAACACGACAATATCCCGCTGTGAGGAGAGAACACGTGATCACCAAACTCCTCATCGCCAATCGCGGCGAGATTGCCTGTCGGGTCATCAAGACCGCCAAGAAGATGGGCATCGCCACTGTCGCGGTCTATTCTGATGCCGACCGGGAAGCCCTGCATGTGCGCATGGCCGATGAAGCGGTCCATATCGGGCCGTCGCCGGCCAAAGACAGTTATCTGCAGATCGACAAGATCATCGCCGCCTGCCGGCAGACCGGCGCACAAGCGGTGCACCCGGGCTATGGGTTCCTGTCGGAAAATCCCAAATTTGCCGAGGCGCTCAAGGCGGCGGGGCTGATTTTTGTCGGGCCGCCGATGAAGGCCATCGAGGCGATGGGCGACAAGATCACCTCCAAGAAACTGGCGGCCGAGGCAGGGGTGTCCACCGTTCCCGGCCATATGGGGCTGATTGAGGACGCCGAAGAAGCCGTGACGATCTCGAAGTCCATCGGCTACCCGGTGATGATCAAGGCCAGTGCAGGCGGCGGTGGCAAGGGCATGCGCATTGCCTGGAACGATGCCGAAGCGCGCGAGGGCTTCGAGCGCTCCAAGTCGGAAGCCGCGTCCTCCTTCGGTGAAGATCGCATCTTCATCGAAAAATTTGTCACCGACCCGCGCCACATCGAAATCCAGCTGATCGGCGACCAGCACGGCAATGTGCTCTATCTCAACGAGCGCGAATGCTCGATCCAGCGCCGCAATCAGAAGGTGATCGAGGAGGCCCCGAGCCCGTTTCTTGACGAAGCCACCCGCAAGGCGATGGGTGAACAGTCGGTCGCGCTGGCCAAGGCCGTTGGCTATACCAGCGCCGGCACGGTGGAGTTCATCGTCGATGGCGATCGCAATTTCTACTTCCTTGAAATGAACACCCGCCTGCAGGTTGAGCATCCGGTCACCGAGCTGATAACCGGGCTCGACCTTGTGGAACTGATGATCCGTGTTGCCAATGGCGAAAAGCTGCCGCTGACGCAGGATCAGGTGCAGCGCAACGGTTGGGCCATCGAAGTCCAGGCTCTATGCCGAAGACCCCTACCGCAATTTCCTGCCTTCGACCGGACGCCTGACGCGTTACCGTCCGCCCACCGAACTGGCTACCGACACCTTGGTCGTGCGCAACGACACGGGGGTGTTTGAAGGCGGGGAAATCTCGACCTTCTACGATCCGATGATTGCCAAGCTGTGCACCTGGGCGCCGACGCGCCTGGAGGCAATCGATGCCATGGCGACGGCCCTCGACAGTTTTGAAGTTGAAGGGGTCGGCAACAATCTGCCCTTTCTCTCCACCGTCATGGATCAGCAGCGCTTCCGTGACGGCACGCTGACCACCGGCTATATCGCGGAGGAGTTTCCAGAGGGCTTCCAGGGCGCAGAATTGTCCGACGACCAGCACTTCGAAGTCGTTGCCGCCGCCGCCATGCTGATGCACCAGCGCGCGGGTGCCAGGAGCCACAGCAAGTGGCATGTCCAGGTCGGTGACAAAGGCACCGAAGTGCGCGTGGCCGAGGCCGAAGATGACACCCTCGCGGTCAGCGTCGATTGGCGCAGCGAAGCCGCTCGCCTCGTGTGGCAGCCCGGTGCCGGCCTCGCCCGGATCGACTGGTCTGGCGGCACCAGCTCGGTGCTCAAGGTCAATCCGACCACCTCCGGCTTCCGCATCCGCTATCGCGGCGCCGATCTCAAGATTGTCGCCGTGGCCCCGCATATCGGCAAACTCCTGCCGCTGATGCCGGTTAAAGTGCCGCCCGACATGAGCAAGTTCCTTCTGTGCCCAATGCCTGGTCAGATTGTGCGGCTCTATGTGGCCGAAGGCGAAATCGTGGAGGATGGGCAGACGCTGGCAATTGTGGAAGCGATGAAGATGGAGAACGTCCTCAAGGCCGAAAAGCGCGCCCGGGTCAGCAAGCTCCGGGTGGTGCCCGGCACCATACTGGCCGTCGATGAAGTCATCATGGAATTTGAGGCGGTCTGATGAACGACAAAGCCAATTTTGCCCAATGGGCGGCGCTCGCCCAGAAAGAACTTCGCGACACTCCTCTCGGCTCGCTCACCCGCGACTATGGTGGCATCGAGGTGCAGCCGGTCTATCTCGGTGATGACGGTGCCATTCCCGGCGTCGAGCCGTTCACCCGTGGCGTGCGCGCCACCATGTACGCCAACCGCCCCTGGACCATCCGCCAATATGCCGGCTTCTCGACGGCGCGGGAGAGCAATGCCTTTTATCGGCAAGCGCTGGAAAAGGGCCAGAAGGGGCTGTCGGTCGCCTTCGATCTGGCCACCCATCGCGGCTATGACAGCGATCACCCCCGCGTGGTGGGTGATGTCGGCAAGGCCGGTGTCGCCATCGACAGCGTCGAGGACATGAAAATCCTGTTCGACGGCATTCCGCTCGACCAGATGTCAGTCTCGATGACGATGAATGGCGCGGTGATCCCGGTGCTGGCCATGTTCATTGTCGCTGCCGAAGAACAGGGCGTGCCGCAAGCCAAGCTCGAGGGGACCATCCAGAACGACATCCTCAAGGAGTTCATGGTCCGCAATACCTATATCTATCCGCCCGAACCCAGCATGCGGATCATCGGCGACATCATCGCCCATACCGCCCAGCACATGCCCAAGTTCAATTCGATCTCGATTTCGGGCTATCACATGCACGAAGCCGGGGCGACGGCGGTGCAGGAGCTGGCCTATACGC
The DNA here is from genome assembly GCA_963699295.1 of uncultured Alphaproteobacteria bacterium. Lineage (GTDB taxonomy): Bacteria > Pseudomonadota > Alphaproteobacteria > Rhizobiales > Devosiaceae > Devosia. The sequence continues at coordinate 2,314,927 of OY969432.1, read as the reverse complement.
TGGCCGACGGCATGGAATACGTCCGTGCCGCCCAGGCGCGAGGGCTGGATATCGATGCTTTCGCTGGTCGCCTCAGCTTCTTTTTCGGCATTGGCATGAACTTCTTCATGGAGGTCGCCAAGCTGCGCGCCGCCCGCCAATTGTGGAGCGAGATCATGACCGGGCTGGGCGCCAAGGATACCCGCTCCAAAATGCTGCGCACCCATTGCCAGACCTCGGGCGTGTCGCTGACCGAGCAGGACCCGCACAATAATATCGTGCGCACGACCATCGAGGCGCTCGCCGCCACGCTGGGTGGCACCCAGTCGCTGCATACCAATTCGTTCGACGAAGCCATCGCACTGCCGACCGAGTTTTCCAGCCGCATTGCGCGCAATACCCAGCTGATCCTGCAGCACGAAAGCCGCATCACCGATGTGGTCGACCCGCTGGGCGGCTCCTACTACGTCGAAGCGCTCACGGCGCAGCTGGTGGAGGGCGCCAAGATCCTGATCGGCGAGGCCGAGATGGCGGGCGGCATGACCAAGGCGGTGCAGTCCGGCGGCCCCAAGCTCGAAATCGAAAAGGCGGCGGCGCTGCGGCAGGCCCGCGTCGATCGGGGAGAGGATGTGATCGTCGGGGTCAATCGCTATCGCCTCGACACCGAAGACCCCATCGACGTTCGCGAGATCGACAACGCCAAGGTCCGCGTGGAGCAGGTAGCCTTGTTGCAGCGCATTCGTGCCACGCGGGACGAAGCCAAATGCCAGTCCATGCTATCGGCCCTGCGCGAGTTTGCCGCCAAGGATGAGGGCAATTTGCTCGAAGCCGCGATTGAGGCGGCGCGGGCCCGCGCTACGCTGGGCGAAATCAGCCAGGCGATGGAAGATATTTTTGGTCGCCACTCGGCCGTTACCCGCGTCATCTCGGGCGTTTATGCCCAAGGTTACGGGGATGATCCGGAGTTTTCTGCCATCTCCGGGCGCATCGACAGCTTCAAGGCTTCCCGCGGCCGTGCGCCGTCCATCTTTATCGCCAAGATGGGGCAGGACGGGCACGATCGCGGGGCCAAGATCATTGCCTCGGCTTTTGCCGATTTGGGTTTTGTCGTGCACATGGGCGATTTGTTCGAAACCGCTTCGGAAGTTGCAGCCCATGTCGACGAGTTTCGCGTCGATGCGGTGGGCGTGTCCTCGCTCGCGGCCGGCCACAAGACGCTGGTTCCGGAACTGATCGAAGCGCTCAAGCTGCGCGAGCTCGGCGATGTGACTGTCATCGTGGGTGGCGTCATCCCCGAACAGGATTATGACTTCCTCTATGAGGCGGGTGTTGCCGGCATCTTCGGCCCCGGCACCAACGTCCTTGCCGCCGCGCACTCCGTGCTCAACGAAATCGAGGGAAGGCTTTCCAACCGATGATCGGCCGCCTCAACCATATCGCCATTGCTGTGCCCGATCTCGCCGCGGCCGCCGCCAAATATCGCGATCTGCTCGGCGCCCATGTCACCCCGCCGCAGGCGTTGCCCGAGCATGGGGTCACCGTGGTGTTTGTCGAGACGGGCAATACCAAGGTGGAATTGCTCGAGCCGCTCGGCGAGGCCTCGCCGATTGCCGGGTTCCTCGCGAAATTCCCCAGCGGGGGCATGCACCATATCTGCTTTGAGGTCCCCGACATCCTGGCTGGCGCCGCATCCCTGAGCGCCGGCGGTGCGCGGGTGCTGGGCGACGGAACGCCCAAGATCGGCGCGCATGGCAAGCCGGTGCTGTTCCTGCATCCCAAGGATTTTGATGGCACGCTGATCGAACTCGAACAGGTGTGACGCTTTCAGCGGCTTTCGTTTGCGCCTAGTGTGGTGTCAAACGAAAGCGCTGCAATGATCGATACAACCACCCGCCACAAAGCCATTCTGGAACTCGCCCGTGAACACAAGCGGGTGACGGTCGAACAGCTGGCGACCCATTTCGCGCTCTCGGTCCAGACGATCCGCAAGGATCTCAACACGCTGTGCGATCAGCGCCTGCTGTCGCGGGTGCATGGCGGGGCGACGTTGCCCTCGGGTGTTGAAAATCTTGAATATGAAGCACGTCGCCGCATTGCCGCCGACGCGAAGACCGCCATCGGTCGGGCCGCAGCCGCGCTGATCCCCAATGGCGCCTCGATCTTCATCAATATCGGCACCACGACCGAGGCGGTCAGCCAGGCGCTGCTGGATCACACTGGACTGCTGGTCGTGACCAACAATATCAATGTCGCCAATCGCATGCGGGTCTATCCCGGTTTTGAGGTGGTGATTGCCGGCGGCGTGGTGCGCCCATCCGATGGCGCTATTGTGGGGGAAGCGGCCGCCGGGTTCTTTTCCCAGTTCAAGGTCGACTACGCCATCATTGGCGCCTCGGCCCTTGATGAGCAGGGCACGCTGCTCGACTACGATTTTCGCGAGGTAAAGGTTGCGCAGGCAATCATCGCCAATGCTCGACACGTCATTCTGGTGGCCGATCAGGGCAAGTTCAAACGCACCGCGCCGGTGCGTATTGCCCGCATTGAACAGGTCGGTACGTTCGTTACGGATGCCTGTGTCTCGGCTGAATTTCGCAACATCTGCACCGTTGCCGGGGTGTCATTGGTCGAAACTGGCCAAAGCTCGTGAGGCGGCCCCGTGGGACCGCCTCACGAACGGGTCATTTACTCGGCGGGCGCATCCACATGCGCATGCTCATCGTCGGGTGCCTTGGGCAAGAAGCGTCGGGTGAAGCGGCTGAACTGGTCGATATAGGTCAGCGCCACCGGCACCACCAGCAGGGTCAGCGCCGTCGAGCTGATCAGGCCGCCAATCACGGCGTGAGCCATGGGAGCGTTTTGCCCGCTGCCTTCGTGCAGGCTCAGGGCCAGCGGTAGCATGCCGAAGATCATGGCCAGCGTGGTCATGATGATCGGACGGAAACGCGTTACGCCCGCTTCCACCAGCGCGTCATAGAGGTTCCAGCCCGCCTTGACGTGCTGGTTGGCGTTGTCGACCAGCAGAATGGCGTTCTTGACCACCAGGCCCATCAGCATGATGAAACCAATGGCCGAGAACATGTTGAGCGTTGAGCCGCCCAGCAGCAGCCCCACCATCACGCCGATCAGAGACAGGGGCAGGGCGGCCATGATGGCGATCGGCTGCAAGAAGCTGCCAAACTGGCTGGCCAGAACCAGATAGATGAACACCACAGCCAGCAGCAGGGCCGAACCGACAGCGCCAAAGGTCTCGGCGATCTGTTCGACTTCGCCGCCAAAGGAGCTGCGATAGCCCGTCGGGAAGTCGAGACTATCGACCGCTACCTGCAGTTGAGGCGTCACGGCGCCCAGTTCCACATTGTCCAGATATGCCTCGACGGTGACACCGCGCTGCAGGTCCTTGCGGTTGATCGTGGCTGGACCAGTGCTTTCCACCACGTCGGCAACCTGGCTCAAGGTGATCATGCTGGACGAACCGGTCGCACCGCTCTGGGCAATGGGGAGATTGCCAATGGCCTCGATGTCGTTACGGATGCGCTCGGGCAGCCGCACGACGACGGAGTAGACCTGTCCTGCGGGGGAGGTCCAATCGACCACATCTTCACCGCTGATCAGCGGCTGCAAGGTGGCGGCGATCTGGTTCATCGAGACGCCAAGATTGCTGGCGAGATCACGGTTGATGGTGATGCCAACCACCGGCTGAGCATCGTCCAGGCTGGACTTGATGTTGATCAGGCCGTCGATCTTACCCAGTTCGGCACTGAGTTGACGGGACAGGCCTTCAAGGACATCAAAGCTGTCGCCATAAAGCGTGATTGAAACAGGAGCCGTGCTTTGGCCGAGGCCGGAAGCCGCGGAGACCTGGAATTCTGCTCCCGGGACAGCCTCAAGAATGTTCCGAACCATCGGCATCAGATCCTGCGGCGTGCGATCACGCAGTTCCTTGTCGACCAGGGTCACCGTCATCGAGCCCGACCCGGTGCTGCCCAACTGGCCACCGGCGATGGTGGAATAGGTTGTTTGCACTTCCGGGATGGTTCTGATCAGGGTTTCGGCCTGGCGCAGCTTGCCCGCAGTGTAATCCTTGGTGGAGCCGGACGGCGTTTCCACCGTGATGGTGAAATTGCCATTGTCGACCGCCGGCACGAACTCCACCCCGACCCGCGGGAACAGGAAGAACGTACCCACAAAGGACAGCAGGGCCACCAGCAGAACGGTCTTGCGATGCTTGAGCCCCCAGCGGATCAAATGGCTGTAGCCATCGGTGACCCAGGCAAAGAAGCGGTCAAATTGTTCGATGGCCCGCCCGATCGGACCGCGTTTCGCGTTCGGATTGGAGGACGGATCGTACCAAACGCTCGACAGCATGGGGTCAAGGGTGAAGGCAACGAACAGCGAGATCAGCACCGACACCGAAACGGTCACGCCAAACTGCAGGAAGAACTTGCCCATGATGCCGTCCATGAACGCCACGGGCAGGAACACCGCGACGATGGACAGAGTGGTGGCCATCACGGCCAGCCCGATTTCATTGGTGCCATCGGCTGCGGCGTTGCGGTGGGATTTTCCCATATGCAGGTGCCGCGTGATGTTCTCTCGCACCACGATAGCATCGTCGATCAGAATGCCCACGGCCAGCGATAGCGCCAGCAAGGTCATCATGTTGAGCGAGAAGCCCAGCACATTGAGCGCCACCATCGTGCCGATGATGGAGATCGGCAGGGTCAGGCCGGTGATGATCGTGGAACGCCAGGAGTTGAGGAACAAAAAGACGATCACCACGGCGAGCACGCCGCCCTCGATCAGCATGTTCTGAACAGCATGGAAGCTGTCTTTCACCGGCTTGGCGTTGTCGACGACGGTCTCGATCTTGATGTCGGTCTGCGCCAACTCGGTGCGCAGGAGGCGCTCGATGGTGGCGTTCACCTCATCGGCGACCCCAACGGTATTGGCACCCTGGGTCTTGAGGATGTCGACGGCCATCGCCCGCTCGCCATTGAGGATGGCAAGACTTGCAGCTTCACCCGTACCATCTTCGATCGTGGCGACGTCGCTCAGATAGACCGGCTGGCCAGCCTGGCTGCCGACGATAATGTCGTAAAAATCCTGCTGATCCACCAATCGGCCCAAAACCTGGATCGACTGTACGATGGAGTCCTGGGTAATGGAGCCGGCGGCCAGATCTCTGTTGGCGGCTTGCAGCGCCGAAATGACGGAATTGGCGCTGACGTTGAAAGCAGCAAGCAGATCCGGATCAATCTGGATGTTGAGCTGACGGGGAACGCCCCCCACCACAGTGGCGCTGCCGACGCCAGTGATATTGGAGATGCGCTTGACGATCACGTCTTCGGTAATCGCAGTCAGATCACGATCCGACAGACTGTCCGAGCTGACGGCCAGAGAAACAACCGGCAGGGCGTTTGGATCAAAGCGCAGCACGCTCGGTTCGCCGGCGGCCGTTGGCAGGCGGGCCCTGATCGGGTCAAGTTTGTCGCGGACATCCTGGGCTTTTTGCTGCGAATTGACATCGAGGTCAAAGATCATCAGCACCATGGCCTGACCGGCCTGCGCGGTGGACTGGATCGTGTCCAGTCCGGCGATGGTATTCACCGCTTCTTCGATCGGTTTGATGATGTCGGCTTCGACGGCCTCGGGAGAGGCGCCCGGATAGCCCACCACCACGGCCACGACGGGGAAGTCGATGTCGGGCATCTGCTCGATGGGCAGGCGTTGATAGGAATAGACCCCGAACACCATGATTGCGACCATGATCATGGTCGCAAAAACAGGGTGGTTGATGCTGATACGAGTCAGAAACATCGGTTTAGCCCTCGATCATCTGAACGGCGTCGTCGGCTTCGAGCTGGGTCAGCGGCGCCGTCACCACGACATCACCCTGCGACAGGCCATCCGTTTCGATGATGCGGCCGCGATCCCAGGTCTTGCCGGTCTCGACGGGCTGGCGCACCAGCTTCTCATCGACAATCTTGAGCACGTGGAAGCCTTCGGCATCCTCTCGCAGGGCGAGGGACGGGATAGCGGTAGCGCCGGATTTTTCAACAACGACGATCTGACCGGTGGCAAACATGCCGCCGCGCAATTGGTGATCCGTGTTGTCGAGCAGAATGTAGACGGGAACGGTGCGGGTGCCTGGCAGCGCCACCGGGTTGACACGCGTTACCGTACCCAGGAACTCGCGGTTATCCAGACCGGCCACGGTAATCTGCACGTGCTGTCCGGGAGCAATCAGGGCGCTGGAGCTTACCGAGGCCGTTGCCTGATATTCCATGACGTCGAGGTTGACCACTGTCAGCAGCGGCGTGCCAGCGGACACGGATTGTCCGGGCTCAACGGAGCGGGCGGACACCACCCCGTCGATGGGCGCGCGCACATTGGCGTTGCTCAGCGACAGTTCAGCCGATTTGACGCCATTTTCCAGCGCAGACAGATTGGCACGCAGGGCAGCGGCTGATGATCGGGCCTGCTCGAGAGCCGATGGGCTGGCAAGGCCGGATTTGGCCAGTTCTTCGCTACGGGCCAGCTGCTGCTCGGAGGAAAGCAGTTGGGCGCGGGTCGCGTCGGCGGTGGCGCGCTGCTGGCTCAGCTGGATCTCAAGGTTTTCGGTATCGATGGTCGCCAACACCTGCCCTTTGGCAACGCTGTCGCCGGGTCGCACTGCAACGGACAAGACGCGCCCGGAAACCTGCGAGGCCACATCGGACTGTTCGCCCGGAGAAAATGTGCCGGTAACCTTGACCGTTTGCTGGAGCAATTGGGGCGCGATGGTAGTGACTTCGGAATTCTTGATCTGCTTGACCACCGGCGCAAGTTCGGCCACTTCGGCTTCCGCCGTGGGTTCCGGACGCAGGAACAGCATCGCGACAACTGCCGCAATGATCAGCACCAGCAAGATCCAGGGCCAAGTCCGACGGCGCGGCTTCAACCCCGCTGCAACGCGCTCGGCATTGGCCTTTTCGCGCTTGGACTGGGCCCATTCGGGTTTGGTATTCTCAGTGGTCATCTGGGTTTGCCGTGCTTGATGTGGTCGTTATGGGATGCGACCTGGCAGTTTCCAGGTCCTTCTGCCAATCGGCCATGACGGTAGCCAACTGGAGGTAAAAATCTGCCAAGGCGCCGGTCCGATCACGAGCATCCTGCTGGCCCGCGTCGAACCGGGCGCTCGCTTCATGGATGAGAGTGCCCAATCGGCGCATCCGGGCGACCATCGTCTCCTGGATACGCGGGTAAGGGTTCTCGCCAATTTCGTAATAGGCTTGCCGGTCCCCGATCTTGCCGGCGACGCGAATAATGCCGCTCTCCGCAAGCAGACGGGCATTGGTGCTGGCGCTGGCCTTGCTGATCTTGAGGCGGTCGGACATTTCGCTCAGGGAGAACTGTCGGTTTTCCAGAAGCAACAAGCCAATAATGCGCCCCGCGATACGCGGAGCGCCCTCGGCCTGCAAGATGTGGCCCATCTGTTCAATGAAGTTGTCGGAAGCCGACTGAGTTTGCGTCATGCGTTGGGATATGGGCAATCACATCGTTCAGTCAATACTGAATGATGTGAAAGCTTGATCTATTCCGGCAAGAGACGCTACGCCGCCGCCGCTTCGCGACGATGGACCTGCGACTGGCTGCGCTTGCGCGGCAGCGGGAATTCCTCGCTGCGATACAGCTTGGGCAAGTCGTGGCGGGAAAAGTTCTGGTTGCCAATGCGCAACAGGGCGCCACGCAGGCTCACGGGAGCTACTTCTTCCAGGGCAAAGCGAATGGCCTGGGCTGCGGTACGGAAGGTCCTGGGACCCTGTTCGGCTGCGGTACGGATATCGCTCCCAAGGAAAAGCTCGGCACGAGCGTTGAAATCAATATGTGTCATGGATTCTTTCTTCGGTCCGGCGCTTCAGGCGCTCTTGGACCAATCTTTTTGAGACGCGCGCCCATGGCCAGCACAAGCTGGGCCCAGGCAATACGCGAACGGTTGGTAAACAGTGTCAGCTGATGGTTAATAAAACCAAAATGCGACAGCAAACTTTCGCTGTCATCACTGCACTGGGCTCTAGATAGGCACGAAATGCGCTGAGATCAAGGCAGCGGCACACTCTTGTTCCGCCCGTTGCAGGGATCGCCCCATGCCAAGGAGATTTCGCAACCATCCAGAGATGTACCGGAATCGACCAAGACCTTTGATGCACAGTGCTGTCTGATCTGAATGGATATTCTTCTATAGATGCTGATTGCACTTCCAGATTATGCCAACTACATTGCGCTCAATCGCAGAGCTCGATCGGTAACAATTGTTGTCTCGAGGTCATTCGATCAAGATGTAACCTGCAGGCATGCATCTGTTGACGAGCTAACCGCGGGGCAGGCTTCGACTGGCGACAGTCAGCTGTCTTCCCGGGAGGGGTGGTGCGCTGTGCCGGTGGGGGCTACGGCGCCGCGCACCAAGCCCCATCCAGCGCCCGGCCAGTCTGATCCTCATTGCTCCAGACGATCTCAATGGTGGCATGGGCGATGTCATAGTCGCTCAACAGGGCTCGCTTGACCGCCGCAGTAACCTTTGCTGGTTCGGCGTTTGCAGACAGTACGATCTCGAGCGTGGCGACCGGTTTGCCCGATGTAATCGACCACACGTGCACATGGCGCACTTCTGCAAGGCCTGGCACCTTGGCCACGAGTTTCTGGCTGAGATCTTCGATCACCACATTGCCGGGGGTACCCTGCATCAGGATATGGAGCGAGCCCTGGAACAGCTTCCAGGCGCTGCGCAGGATCAGCAGCGCCACCAGCACCGACAAGATGGGGTCAATAGGCATCCAGCCGGTGAGCCAGATAACAATCGCCGCAGCAATCGCTGCAACCGAACCCAGCAGGTCACCGAGCACGTGGAGCATGGCGCCGCGGATGTTGACGTGATCCTGATCGCCTCGCGATAGCACGACAAAGACCACGATGTTGACCACCAACCCCAGGACCGCCACGACGAACATCGGCCCGGCCAGCACTTCATGGGGCGTAAAGAACCGCCGCGTTGCCTCGTAGAGGATCCACCCAACGAGGGCGAACAGCGTCACCGCATTGATCAGTCCGGCCACTACTTCGAGCCGCATGTAGCCGAAGGTGCGCTGGCTGTCGGATGCGCGCCGGCCGAAGCGGAAAGCGCCCCAGGCAAGCAGCAACGCCGCTGAATCAGTCAACATGTGCCCGGCATCGGCAATCAGCGCCAAGGAGCCGGAGAGATAGCCGGCGATGATCTCGGCGACCATGAAACCGGCCGTCAGCACAAAGCTGATCAGCACGATCCGTTCGTTGGCCAAGGTTACCTTGGGGGCGTGATCATGGTCCGAATGATTGTGGTCATGGTCATGGTCGTGGTCGTGCGCCGGAGAGTGGGCATGCTGCATCATAGGGTGGTCCAGGAATTGCACTATTCATATGAATGCATGTTCATATGTTTGGTTCAATTGAAAACCATCTTATTCGCTCACTTTTTCGCCCGGGATCCCGTCTTCCTCCATCGCGTGTTCGATCATGTCGGCCAGCATGTCGGCGATGTGCTGGTCTGCCGCTTCATAGAACACCTGCTTGTTTCGACGCGTTCCCCGCACCAGGCGGGCGGCTCGCAGCAGGCGCAAATGGTGGCTCACCAGCGAGGGCGACGCGCCAACGCGGGTGGCGATGTCACCAACCGCGATGGGGATATCGAGGCAGGCCAACAGCACCCGCAGTCGCGTGGGGTCGCCAAGGAGCCGGTAGGTTTCCGCGATAATGGCGATCTGACTATCGCTGGGGTGGTTCACTGTCGTGCTCCTTGAGCAATAGTGGGCCCATCAGCGATATCCCGCCGCCTGCAACTCGAAAAGCTCGGCATAGCGTCCGCGCAATGCGAGCAGCTCTTCATGAGAACCCGCCTCCAGGATCGCCCCATCATCGAGCACCAGAATTCGGTCGGCCATGCGAACGGTCGAAAACCGGTGCGAGATGATGACCGCCGTCTTGCCCGCGGCCAGGCTCTTGAAGCGGGCGAAAACTTCCGCTTCGGCCTTGGCGTCAAGGGCTGCGGTGGGTTCGTCCAGAATGATCAGTTGCGCATCGCGCATATAGGCGCGGGCGATGGCTACTTTTTGCCATTCGCCACCAGACAGGTCCCGGCCCTGCTTGAACAGGCGGCCCAGCGGCTGGTCATAGCCCTTCGGCAATTTGGCGATCACGGCATCGGCCAGACTGCGCTCGGCGGCCTTGCCGATAAGGACCATGTCATTCTGGTCGGCGATGCGGCCAACCCCGATATTCTCGCGTGCCGACAGCGAATAGCGGATGAAGTCCTGAAAGATCACCCCGATATGGGCATGAATATCAGCAACGGCGAAGTCGCGCAGATCCACGCCATCGACGGTGATGTTGCCCTCGTCCGGATCGTAGAGGCGCGTGAGCAGCTTGACGATGGTGGTCTTGCCCGCGCCATTTTCCCCGACCAAGGCCAGGGTTTCGCCCGCCTTGAGCTCGAAACTCAAATGGCGGATCGCCCAATTGTCGGTGCCGGGATAGCGAAAGCCGACATTGTCGAATCGGATTCCACGCTGGATCGGCTGGGGGAAAGTTCGTGGGTTGACCGGACTGATGATGGTGGGCTCGATCTCAAAGAACGAGAACAGATCGTCCAGATACATGGACTGCCCGGCAATCTGGGTGAAGCCAAGCAGGATTTTCTGGAACAGTCCATTGAGGCGCAGGAATGAGCCCGACAGGAAAGCCAGGTCTCCAATGGTGAAGTCGCCGGTAATGGTGCGCCAGACGATAAAGCCGTAGGCGCCATAATAGGTCAGGGTTGAGATGCCCGAGAACAGGGCGCCCCAGAAGGCGCGGCGGGTCGCCAGATTGCGGTTTTCGACAAAGATCTGGCTGGCCAGGTGTCGAAAGCGTTCAATCAGGAAATCGCCCAAACCGAACAGCTTGAGTTCCTTGGCGGTCTCGGCGCTGGCGCCGATGTAACGGATATATTCGAGTTCGCGGCGCTCGGGAGTGCGCCAGCGGTTCATGAAATAGGCAACGGTGTTGAACCGGGTTTCGCCCCAGATGGCGGGCACAAAGCTCAACGGCAGCAACAGGATCAGCCATGGCGCATAGACGAACAGGCCGGCAGCGAGAGTGGCGACGGTGATGATATCCTGTGCCTGGCCAAACATCTGGCTCAGCAGGGCATTGCGCCCGGCCGCCTGACGACGGGCGCGTTCGAGCCGGTCCTGATATTCGGCCGATTCAAAATGCATCAGGTCAAGCTTGGCCGCGTGGGCCATGAGCTCGACGCTGACAGTGTTGGAATGCAGTTCCGAGAGCACCGAATCCACGAGCCCGGTGGCGCGGGAGATCAGGTCGGATACCAGCACCAGCATCAACTCGACCGCCAACAGTATGGCCATGGTGGTGAGCGCCCCGCTGCTCCACCACTCGCCAAAACTTGCCCCCGGCGAGGGCGCTGTGCTCAGGCGCACTACTTCATCGATGATCAGCTTGCCCACATAGAGCATGGCTATGGGCTGCACCGAGGCGAGCAGGCGCAGCCCGATGCTGGCGGCAGTCAGCGGCCTGCTGGTGCGCCAGATCTGGGCGACCAGACGCCCGAGATGGCGCAGATTATCAAGGCGCTCGCGCCATGTCGGGGCGGTATCACGGATGGGTGGGGGCCGGCGCCCGGGTAGGTCAGTCATATGTCAGATTACGATCGCCTGATTGCGGGAAGGGTGGGGCGCGGCCATGAGAAAACGGGGCGGGTGACCGCCCCGCCGGATCAAAAACGCTGCGGTTCGGCGGGCTTGTTGCCCATGATGGTCTCGATGCGCTCGATGACGTCGGGTGTGAGCTTGGCCTTGGAGTTGAGGGCAGCCAGATTGTCCTCGAGCTGGGCCAGCTTGGACGCGCCCAGGATAACGGTGGACACATGCGGGTTGCGCAGGCACCACAGCAGGGCCAGATGGTGGATGGGCAGGCCGATTTCACTGCCCAGCGCTGCCAGTTGGCGCACTTTGTCGAGCTTGGCGCGACCGGCCTCGCTTTCCCAGTTTTTCTTGAGCCATTCATAGCCGGGCAGGTTGAGCCGGCTGTCGGGGGGAATACCGTCATTGTATTTGCCGGTCAGTACACCCGAGGCCAGCGGCGACCAGATGGTGGTGCCCAGCCCCATCAGATCGTAGAGCGGCAGGTAGTCGCTCTCGATCTTGGTGCGGGTGAACAGATTGTATTGCGGCTGCTCCATGCTGGGGGGCGTGATCCGCTGTTCGCGGGCAACCGCCCAGGCTTCGGTGAGTTGCTGGGCGCTCCACTCCGAGGTGCCCCAATACAAGATCTTGCCCTGGGTGACGAGATTGTGCATCGCCCAGACCGTTTCCTCGATGGGGGTCTCGATATCGGGGCGATGGCAGAAATAGAGGTCGAGATAATCCACCTGCAGGCGCTTGAGCGCGGCGTGACAGGCTTCGGTCACGTGCTTGCGGCTCAGGCCGCGCTGGGTGGGCTTCTGGCCGCCCCAGAACACCTTGGACGACACGGCATAGCTGTCGCGGCTCCAACCCAGCTGGTGCAGCGCTGCGCCCATCAGCGCTTCGGACTGGCCGGCTTCATAGCCTTCGGCATTGTCGAAGAAGTTGATGCCCTCATCATAGGCGAGGCTCATCAGCGCCATGGCTTCGCTCTGATCGACCTGTTTGGAAAAGGTCACCCAGCTCCCCAGTGAGACTTCGCTGACCTTCAGGCCGGTCTTGCCCAAGCGACGATATTCCATGGTGTAACTCCTCGATGACAAACCTGGCGCTGGTTAGAAGACAACGCGTTGAACCTTGGCCGTGGCCCGCACGTTCCCTAAAAAGGCCAAGGAAGGAACATAGCATGCTCAAGGATCATGATAGCTCTGCCATAGTTGCCGTTGGGGATATCGAGCGGGCCGGGCGTTTCTATACCGACATATTGGGACTCGACCTGCTCGAGAACATAGGGGAGGTGCTGACATATCGCACCGGCAACACCCGGCTGGTGGTGTATCGCTCCGACTATGCCGGCACCAACCAGGCCAATGCCGTGGCGTGGGGCGTGGGCGAAGACATCGAAACCATCGCTGCCGACCTTGCTGCCAAGGGGGTGACCTTCGAGCAGTATGAGGGGATGGAGTACGGATGGGGAATCTATACGTGGCCGGTGATTTCAAGATGGTGTGGTTCAAGGATCCCGACGGCAATATCTTGCACCTCAATAACGGTTGATCAGGGCCGCTCGCGCAGGAAGCGTGCGAGATCTTCGGTGATGTGATGCACATGGGGGCCGGCATTGCGGGCCAGCTCCCAGGCTTCGACCTGATCGTGGGCATAGTCTTCGCCGGCGATGACCTGCACGGTCGCCATGCCCGACCTGATCGGGGAAGACCAGGTTCTTTTCCAGATCATCGAACATGACCGCGCGGGTGGGATCGATCGAGTGCAAGGCAAAGAAGCCTTCAAAAGCCTCGCGATGCGGCTTGGGCACGAAGGTCATGGCGCGGATATCGTGCACATGCTCGAACAGGTCATTGCCGCCAAGCTTGGCCAAAACGGCACGGGCGTGGCCGGTATCGCCATTGGTGAGGATGAACTTGCGGCCCGGCAGGTCGCTTATTGCCTGCACCAGTTCGGGATGCGGAACGACCGGTGAATAGTCGATGTCGTGGACGGTGTTGAGGAAATGATCGGCGTCGATGTGGTGGCGCTGCATCAGCCCGTTCAGCGTGGTGCCGTAATCGCGGTAATAGCCCTTTTGCAGGGCGCGGGCCTCGGCGAAATCGAGCTGGGTGACCTGCATCACATATTGAGTGATGCGCACGTCGATCTGGGCAAACAAGTTGCAGCTGCGGGGATAGAGCGTGTTGTCGAGGTCAAACACCCAATCGGTGACATGGCCAAGACTGCGGATTTGCGGCGCTGACAGATCATTCATGACGTCATCATGCCGCAAAATCGTTACCATTGCATCTGCGAAAGCTGGGCGGCAGCGTTGCGCTGCCGCCCGTTCCGGCCATCGGCCTATTGATTGGCGGCAAGGGTGAGGTTGAGCACCTTGAGCAAACCGGCCGGATTGGCCGCGCCCGCCATCAGCACCAGCAGCGAGGTTGGCGAGGATGGCGCCACCTTGAGCTCAAGGCTTTGCGGATCATCGAGGAAGGTTGAGGCTGGCGCCACGATCAGATCGGCCAATGCGGGAATGCCCATCTGGTTGATGGTCTCGGGCAACATGGCCTTGAGGCCGCTCACAAAGGTGGCGCGGTCGGTGCCGGACTGTTGGGCGAACATCTCGAGCAGCTTGCCGGCGAGCGAAGCATCGTCGTAGCGCACCGAAGCGCCCACGATCGAGACGCCCTGCATGATGGCCATGCTGCTCATCATCTGTGCCTGGGCCTGCTCCTCGCTGGTGGTGCCGGAACTCGCCATCGCCGTCTGCATGTCGCCAAGCTGCTTCATGACCTCGGGGGTTAGCCCGGTAAGGTCGGCGTTGACGTCGAGCGCGCCCAGGTCGGCAAAATCGAACTTGAACTGATCCATCACCATGTGGCCGTCGGCCATGGTCCAGCTCAGCGAGCCATTGATGCCGCCGGTAATGGTGGTGATGCCCAGGGCCTCCAGCATTTCGCCGGCGTCAGGGTCTTCATCCTTGATCGAGGACAGGTCCAGCTTGAGCCCGGCCAGCGTAAAGCGCGAGGTCAGGTCGACCAGCGCCGCGCTGCCCTGGGATGGGTTGAAGGTGGCGGTGGACTGGATGGAATTGATCGAGAAGATCTGCTTGCCGTCGGCGGAAATGGCGATCGGGCCGATCGAGGCCGCCTGAACCAATTGCAGGCTGTCGAGCGGGGAGAGGGTGTCGCCGGCGGGCAGGTAGAGACCATCGAGCCGGATATCACGGACGCTTACATGGCCCTTGGTCTCGGCATCGAAATCGGTGTCGATATCGGGAATGGTCACGCTCTTGGCGGTGTAGCTGCCATCGGCATTCTCGGTGACGCCGCTGAAGGTGACGGGCGTGTCGAACTTCATCTCTTCCGAAGAGCCGTCGGGCATGACCATGGTGACGCTGCCGCCGGTCACGGTGACGGTGTCGCCATTGAGCTGGGCGCCGGTGAAGGTGAACTCATGGCCCGTCGACTTGTAGACCGCGCTGAACCGGTCGAGGAATGCCTGGGCCTCAAGGGCCGAAGCTGACGAGACCAGCGCTATTGTCGCGGTTGTGGCCAGCAACGTCATCATGGCGGTCCTGGGTATCCTCATAGTCATCTCCGGCTTGTTGCCTGTGGCATTGGTTGAGAGGGCGTATATTGCTCCTGGATCAATGATTGACAATGCAATTTGGCTGCACCGGGGCCGCGAGGTTACAGTATTGGTATATTTTCGCCCAATATTGGCGCCGGTTCGGCCGGGACGCGTTCGTGGTCGAGAAACAGGCGGTAAGCCGGGTTTTCGGTTTCGTCCCAATAGGGGAAGCCGACGGCATCGAGATGGGCAATGAACTCGTCGCGGGTGGCCAATGGCACCTGCACGCCGACCAGCACGCGACCATAGTCGGCGCCGTGATTGCGATAGTGGAACAGCGAGATGTTCCAGGCATCGGTCAGCCCCTCGAGGAATTTGAGCAGGGCGCCGGGGCGCTCGGGGAACTGGAAGCGATAGACCGCTTCGTCCTCGAGGTCTTCGACGCGGCCGCCCACCATGTGGCGGACGTGGAGCTTGGCCACTTCATTGTCGGTCAGGTCGATCACGCCCAGGCCATTGCTGGAGAGCAGCTCGATCACTTCCTGCTTTTCGGCATCGCCGCGCGACAGCTTGATGCCGACAAAGATGCGGGCCGTGGGGCCATGGGCAAACCGATAGTTGAACTCGGTGATCGAGCGATTGCCGAGCAGGCGGATAAAGGCGCGATAGCTGCCGGGATGTTCGGGGATTTCGACGGCCAGCAACGCCTCGGCGCGTTCGCCGATTTCGGCGCGCTCGGCCACATAGCTCAGCCGGTCGAAATTGACATTGGCGCCCGAATTGATGGCGATCAGCGCCCCCTCGGGGGCATCGCCCCGCTCGACCTGACGGCGCAGCCCGGCCAGGGCCAGGGCCCCGGCGGGTTCGGCAATGGCGCGCATGTCATCAAAGATATCCTTGACCGCGGCGCAGATCTCGTCAGCGCTGACGGTAACGATGTCATCGAGCAGGTCGCGGCACAGCCGGAAGGTTTCATTGCCCACCTGGCGCACGGCCACGCCATCGGCAAACAGCCCCACTTCATCGAGCGCCACCGGATGGCCCGCCGCAATGGCCGCCTTCATGCTGGCCGCTTCCTCGGGCTCGACGCCGATGACGCGAATGTCGGGGCGCAGGAATTTGACATAGACGGCAATGCCGGCGGCGAGGCCACCCCCGCCAACTGGCACATAGATGGCTCCGATCGGTCCCGGATGCTGGCGCAGCAATTCCATACCGATGGTGCCCTGGCCGGCAATGACATCGGGGTCGTCGAAGGGGTGCACCACGACATAGCCGTGCTTGTGGGCCAACTCGTCGGCATGGGCGCGGGCGGCGTCAAAGCCATCGCCAAACAGCACCACTTCGCCACCCAGGCGCCGCACGGCGCTGATCTTGATGACCGGGGTGGTGGTGGGCATGACGATGACGGCGCGGATGCCCAGGCGCGTCGCCGAGAGCGCCACCCCCTGGGCATGGTTGCCGGCGGAGGCGCAGATCACGCCGCGACGGCGTTCCTGTTCGCTGAGCTGGGCAATGCGGTTGTGGGCGCCACGAATCTTGAAGGAGAAAACCGGCTGCAGATCCTCGCGCTTGAGCAGCACATCGACGCCCAGGCGAGCCGACAGCCGCGCCATAGGCTCGAGCGGGGTTTCGTGCGCGGCTTCATAAACCGATGAGGTCAGGATCCGGCGGATGTAATCCAGCATGGGGTGCTCCACTATTGGCGTCCGGGAGTGGCGCCTGCGCGACCATTTTGTCAACTCCCCGACACAACGAGGCGCCGCACCGGCTGATATGCCGCGTGGGGAAAAGGGACGGCGATCATCAGTTGCATAAGTTGGGGGGGCACGCTTGCCGAAGGGTAACGGAGGTTCCCGCTTTCGCGGGAATGACACCGAGGGCGGGCTGCAGGAGCAAGAACCTAAAAAAACAAAAGGCCGCCAGAGGGCGGCCCTTTTTCAAGTCATGGGTTTGGACTAGCGCACGATCAGGGTGCCGGCGCCGTGTTCGGTGAACAGTTCCACCAGCACCACGTGCGGGGTCTTCCCGTTTAGGATGACGACGCCCTCGACGCCATTGTCGAGCGCTTCGAGGCAGGTTTCGACCTTGGGGATCATGCCGCCTGAAATGGTGCCGTCGGCGATCAGCCTCTTCGCCTCGGCGACGGTGAGCTCGGGGAGCAGCTTGCCGTTCTTGTCGAGCACGCCCGGCACGTCGGTCAGGAACAGCAGGCGCTTGGCGCCGAGCGAGCCGGCGATGGCGCCCGCGAAAGTGTCGGCATTTATATTGTAGGTATTGCCGTCGCGGCCTGGGGCGACAGGGGCAATGACGGGGATCATCTCGGAGCGGGCCAGCAGATCGAGCAGGGTGCGATCCACTTCCACCGGTTCACCGACATAGCCCAGATCCAGCACGCGCTCGATATTGGAGGTGGGGTCCTTGACGGTCTTTTGCGCCTTGCGCGCAAACACCATGTTGCCGTCCTTGCCACACAGGCCGATGGCCCATTCGCCTTCGGCATTGATCATCGCCACGATTTCTTTGTTGATGGAGCCGGCAAGCACCATCTCGACGATTTCCATGGTGCGCGCATCGGTGACGCGCAGCCCGCCCTCGAACTTGGACTCGATGCCGAGGTTCTTGAGCATGGAAGCAATCTGGGGGCCCCCGCCATGGACCACGATCGGATTGACCTTGGACTGCTTGAGCAGGGCGATGTCGCGGGCAAAGGCCTGGCCCAGCGCCGGGTCGCCCATGGCATGGCCGCCATACTTGACCACGACGGTCTTGCCCTCGTAGCGCTGCATGTAGGGCAGGGCCTGTGCGAGGATGCCGGCATCGTGGCTGAACCGGTCGGTCGAATTGTTTTCATCAGACATAGGCGGACCCAATCGGTTGGCAGGGCAACGAAAAAGACGCAACGGGCATAGTGCATCACCGCGCAAAGGAAAAGCTAGTTCTGCCATCAACGCGCCAATGATCCAAACACCGTTTTCTTGTGTTGTGGAAAGGCGTCTTTCGGGTGGGCCGCCTGGGCGGATGGCCGAGGCCGGGCAAGGTGAGCCTCACCAACACTTGACGTGCGATTGCGGTGGCAATGGCCGTAGAATAGAGATCAATATGCTTGGTACTGCGCAGCAGCATCGGCAGTAATCGGGAGGCTCGCCATGATAATCAATCGTCGACAGTTCTTGCTGGGAGGCACGGCCATTGCCGGGCTGACGGCTTTGGGCGTGCTGCGCCAGAACGGTGGGGCGATGGCGGCAACGGAGGGGTTTCCGTTCCAGCTCAGCGATGCCGAATGGCAGGCAAGGCTGGCGCCGGCCGCCTATGATGTGTTGCGCCATCAGGGGACCGAATTTGCCTTCAGTTCGCCCCTCGACCACGAAAAGCGCCCCGGCGTGTTTCATTGCGCCGGATGCGATCAGGCGCTGTTCGATGCGGCGACCAAATTTGACAGCGGCACGGGCTGGCCGAGTTTTTACACCTTCATCGAAGGCGCCCTGGGCACCACTGTCGACCACTCGCTGTTCATGACCCGCACCGAGGTGCACTGCTCCAATTGTGGCGGACACCAGGGCCACGTGTTCGAAGATGGCCCGCCGCCAACGGGCCTGCGCTATTGCATCAATGGGGTCGCGTTGCGCTTTGCGCCCGAGGCGGCCTGAGCGGGCAGGGCGACTGGCACGAACGAGCATTTGCCGCTAGGAATTGGATGTCCCTTTGTTCGGCCGGTGCACCATGAAGCTTACCATCATCCAGACCGGGCAAGTGCCCGCGTCGCTGCGCGACCGGTTTGGGCCCTATAGCGCCATGTTCGAAACCATGTTCGAGCGCACGGGCCTCGGGTTCAGCTATGAGGTTGTGCGGGCCAATGAGGGCGAGGCACTACCCGATGCGGCGGGGCTGGAGGGGATCGTGATCACCGGCTCGCCAGCCGGGGTCTATGAGGATCTGCCGTGGTTCGCGCCGCTGCGGGCGTTCATCCGGCAGGGTTACGGCAACGCCATTCCGATGCTGGGCGTGTGCTTTGGCCACCAGATCATGGCCGATGCACTGGGCGGGCAGGTGCGCAAATCGGAGAAGGGCTGGGGGCTGGGGCGCCACACCTACGAGGTGACCGCCCGCCCGCGATACATGCTGGCAGCACCCACGGCGCTGTCGATTGCCTGTTCGCACCAGGACCAGGTGATCGTGCCGCCCAGTGAGGGGGAGGTCATCATGGCCTCGAAGTTTACGCCCAATGCCGCGCTCGCCTATCGCAATGGGGCGGCGCTGAGCTTGCAGGCACACCCTGAATTCAGCGACGACTACGCCATGGCGCTGGCGGAGCTGCGCCGGGGTCGGGCGCCGGATGCAGTCGTGGAAACGGCGTTGCAATCGGTCTCAACGCCGTCGGATAGTCTGGCAATGGCCGGCTATATCGGCCGGTTTTTCAAAGAGCGCTGATCAGCTCTCGAGCAACATGGCGATTTCGGTGCGCAGATCGCGCAGGCCGTCGCCGGTGACGCTCGAGGTCAGAATCACGTGCGGGTGGGCGGCCGGACGCTTGGCAATGGCGGCCTTGGTCGCGGCGATCACCTTGGCGAGGTCGGCCTTGAGCGGCTTGTCGGCCTTGGTCAGCACGATCTGGTAGCTGACGGCCGCCTTGTCGAGCTCGTTCATGACGGTGAGGTCATTGTCCTTGGGGCCATGGCGCCCGTCGACCAGCACGTAGACGCGGCGCAGGTTGGCGCGGCCGGTGAGGTATTGGTGGATCAGCCGCGTCCACTGGCGGACCTTGTCCTCGGGCGCCTTGGCGTAGCCGTAGCCGGGCATGTCGACGACGCGCAGGCTTTCGCTCTGGCTCTCGAACACGTTGAGTTCCTGGGTGCGGCCCGGCGTGTTGGAAGTGCGGGCCAGGCCCGTAGTGCCGCACAGCGCGTTGATCAGGCTCGACTTGCCCACATTGGAGCGGCCGGCAAAAGCGATTTCCACGCGGTCCATGGGGGGCAGGTCGGCAATGCGCACGCAGCCCTTGGTGAACAGGATCGGTCGGGCAAACAGCAGTCGGCCGCGCTCGATGGTGTCGGGCGAATAATCGATTTCGCTCATGAATGTGCTCGCTTCAAATGATTTGCCCGCCGGAGGGTCTCCGGCGGGCAGTAACATGATTGACCGTAATTGGCGATCAGGACTTGGTGGTTTCAGTCGGCTTGCGCTTGAGACTGTTCACGATGTTGCCCAACAGGTTCACCTCAACGCCGTGGCGCTTCATGATGAACCACTGCTGCGCCACCGACAGGGTGTTGTTCCAGGCCCAGTAGATCACCAGACCAGCGGGGAACGCGCCCAGCATGAAGGTGAAGATCACCGGCATCCAGTTGAAGATCATCGCCTGGGTCGGATCGGGCGGCGGCGGGTTGAGCTTCATCTGGACCCACATGGTGATGCCCATGATGACCGGCCAGATGCCCAGGTGCAGGAACGAACCCACGAACGGCACCAGGGTCGGATCCCACGGGATCAGCCCGAACAGGGTGAAGATGTTGGTCGGATCGGGCGCTGCCAGATCCTGGATCCAGCCAAAGAACGGCGCATGGCGCATGTCGAGGCTGATGAAGATAACGGTGTAGAGCGCGAAGAAGACCGGGATCTGGATCAGCAGCGGCCAGCAGCCGGACAGCGGATTGATCTTTTCCTTCTTGTAGAGCTCCATCATCGCCTGTTGCTGGGCGGGGCGATCGTCCTTGAAGCGCTCCTGGATCGACTTCATTTCCGGCTGGACACGACGCATCGCCGCCATGGAGGCGTAGGAGCGATTGGCCAGCGGGAAGAAGAGCCCCTTGACGATGACGGTCACGGCCAGGATCGCCAGGCCGAAATTGCCCAGCACACCGTAAAGCAGCGAGAGCAGGTAATACATCGGCTTGGTGATGAAGTGCAGCCAGCCCCAGTCGATCAGCAGGTCGAGGCGGTCAAAGCCATATTGCTGCTGGTAGGCGGAGATGACGGCTTCTTCCTTGGCGCCGGCGAACAGGTAGCTCTCATGGGTCGCGGTGCTGCCGGCGGCAACCACCACCGGCGTCGTCTCCACGAAGCTGGTCTGGTAGTCGTCGTAGCTGGCGGTATTCTTCCACGAGAACAGGGCATTGATGGCGGTGCCGGCCTGCGGCAGAACGGCAGTCGCCCAGTACTTGTCGGAAAAGCCCAGCCAGCCCGACGTGTTGTCGTAGCGCGCCTGCTGATCCTTCTGCAGATCGCTGTATTTGAACGAAATCAGGTTGTTGGAGCCCAGAACGCCATGCGGGCCTTCATGCTGGATGAAGAAATTGGCCACCTGCGGGGTGCCGTGACGGGCCACGCGCGCGTAGGGGAACAGGGCCACATCGCCCGTGCCGGTATTTTCCACCGACTGGGTGACGGTGAACAGATAGTGCTCGTCGACCGCAAAGGTGCGGCGGAAGATCAGGCCCGCGCCATTATCCCATACCAGGGTAACGGGGGTGGCGGCGGTCAGCTCGCTATTGGCGCCTTCAACGGTCCACACGCTCTTGCCATCGGGGACGACAATGGCTGCACCGGCGGCTGGAACCCAGCCCTGCTCGGCAAAATACGCATTGGGCGCACCGGCGGGGGTCAGAAGGGTGATGATCGGGGAATTGGGATCAACCGTCTCGCGATACTGCTTGAGCTCGAGATCATCCAGGCGCGCGCCGACCAGATTGATCGAGCCTTCGAGATCTTCGGTGTTGATGGCCACGCGGCCATTGGCGGCCAGCGCCGCGTCGCGATCGGCATAGACCGGGTTGCCATCGGGGGCGACAGCGCCGGGAGCGCCAGCGGCAGCAGCCGCGGGAGAGGTCGGGGTCGCCAAGGCGGCCTCGGACTGTGCCTGTTGGGCTGCAATCTGTGCCTGTTGCTGGGCGCGTTCGAGCTGCGGACCAGCAACGAAGAACTGCCAGCCAAACAGCACGGCCATGCTGAGCACGATGGCAAGGATCACATTGCGATTATCGTTCATTGTTTCGGTTTCCGTGGCCCACGGCCGGGAGGTCTACGTTGGTCGGTTGAGCTGGGTTTGTGGACGCGGTCGATCAGGACACCCAGGTCAGCGACTATTTTGGAAAATGGGTCGGAGAGCGCTTCTCGCCGTCCCACCAGCACATAGTCGTGGCCAGCATGAAAGTCACGCGCGCAAGCGGCCACAGCAGCCCGCAAGCGACGTTTTATGCGATTTCGCTCGGGGGAATTGCCAGTTTTCTTGGTTACGGTGAAACCAATCCCAGGCACGGGATCGGGCGCGGCCACGGCCTGCAACCCAAACGCAGAACGCCCGGCGCGATTGCCCCGGGCGGCCCGTTGAAATTGTGATCGCTTTGTCAGTCGACGCAAGGCGCCCGGCTGCAACTCGTTGGCCGTCATCCGGCCACTGAGCCTTAGGCCGTGAGCTTCTTGCGACCGTCACGACGGCGCTTGTTGATGATAGCGCGGCCGTCCTTGGTTGCCATACGGGCACGGAAACCGTGACGGCGGGCACGCACGAGCTGCGATGGCTGATAAGTACGCTTCATGAAATTAAACCGCGCCTGGCACGGTTCCTCTTTTTACTCTGCTTATCGCAAGAAATTTCGGTCACACAATCAAGCGCCAGGCGCCCATGGTGCGGGTTGCTGGGTCTATAGGGAAATCCGGGGGGCGAGTCAACGCGCTACAGCACACTTCCCCGCAGTCAATGTGCAGTTGTCTTCGCAGCTGGCACGCCGCATAAGTCCAGTAGTAGCGGCGCGACGTCTGGCACGAATGGCAGAAATCCTCAAACCCGATTTGTGTATCATTGGCGCGAGCGCCCTGGGCATTGCGCTGGCCCGGCAGGCGCGCAGCCGTGGGCTTGAGGTGGTGCTGGTCGATCGGGGCATCGATGAAGAGGGTGATCAGCCCCGGGGCGCGCTGCAGCGCGCAGCTTTTGCCGCCAGCGCTGCCCGCATTCACGCCATTCGGCGGGCGGCCAGGCTAGGCATCGAGGTCGACACCCCAAAACCCAATTATCGCATGATCAGCGAGCAGGCCGCGGCCCGCGCCGCCGCCATGGCCCCGATGGAATCGGCCGTGCGGCTGACGGCGCTGGGCATCAGCGTTAAAACCGGTGAACCGCGTTTTGGGGACAAGCGGACGCTGGGCATTGGCGATGAGCGCATCCGCGCCAGTCATTTCGTGCTGGCCACCGGCGCCAAGCCGGTGGTGCCGGATTTGCCCGGGCTCGACCAAGTGGCGTTTTTTACCCCTGATTCCATTTTGGAGAATATCCGCAAGCTTACCCATCTGGTGGTGATCGGCGGTGATGCGACGGCACTGGAGCTGGCTCAGGCCTATGCGCGACTGGGTTCGGCGGTGACCCTTGTGCCGCAGGGGCCGCTGCTGGCCGGATTTGATCCCGAGCCGGTCGCCATCCTGCTCCGGCATCTGCGCGAAGAGGGTGTTGAAGTTCTCAAGGGAGCCAGCGTCACCGCGATCAATCCGCGCGGCCAGGGCACCGGGATCGCCCTGCAACTGGCCGACGGCACCGAGGCAGCGCTCGATGTATCCCACATCCTCGTATCGCTGGGGCGCCAGCCCATGGTTCACGCCGCCATGCTAGCGTCGGCGCAGGTGCGGGCCGATCCGGCGCGGCCGGGCCATATCAGGATGGGCGCCGCGGGCCAGACCAGCAATTTTCGGATCAGTGCCTTCGGGGGCGCCGCAGGGCAATATCACGCACCGTTGGCCATGGCTGGGGCGCAGGCCTGGCTGGATGGAGTGCTGGGGCAGCGGATCAAGCCGATTCGGGCAGGTCAGGTTCCCCTGGTGGTGACGACCGAGCCGCCTTTGGCGCAGATCGGCGTCGTGGCCGGGCAGCTGCGGGCGGGGCAGCGCGTGCTGCGCGCCAGTACGGTCGAATCGGGCGCAGCGCAGGCGAACGCCGAGCCGGTGGGCGCGATCAAAATCGTGACCAATGCCAAGGGCGCCATTCTGGGTGGGGCCATGGTGGGGCAGGGAGCGGGGGGCGTCGTGGCGCTCCTCGCCATGGCCATGCAGCGCGGCGTACCCGCAGCCGAGCTGGCGCGCCTGCCGCTGCCCACGCCCAGCGCTGCGAGCGTCTTGCAGGCGCTGGGCGAACAGGCGGCGTCGACCGCGCAGCCCGGCAAACTGGCCCGGCGCAAACTGGCGCTACTGCGTTTATTGCCGTGAGCCAGGGCGTGGGGGATTACCCCGCGCCGCACTTGTCCTATAATGGCGGGCAATGACCACCCAACGCAGCGTCCTGCCCAGCCGATTTTCCGGCCTCTCGATCAAGCTGATCGCGGCAATTGTCGCGGTGACCCTGCTGGTCGAGATCGTGGTCTACCTCCCCTCGCTGGCCACTTTCCGCTCCAACTGGCTTGATGATCGCCTGCGGGTGGGGACGGTGGCGGCGCGCGTGCTCGATGCCGTGCCCGACGTGATGGCCCTGCCGCGCTCGCTGACCGACAGGCTACTGGTTTCGGCGGGTGCCCAGGCCATCGTCTATCGCCGTGCTGGCCAGAGCCAGTTGATCGAATTGGCAGAGCCGGCGGTGTTTGACCGGGTGGTGACCGCCGATACGCGCCAGCGCGATTTGCCGACGCTGATCCTTGGTGCCATGGAAACCCTGTTTGCCAGCCCCGGCCGCACCCTGCGCATCGTGGGGGTGGGTGATTCTGACGAGGGGCTGATCGAAATCCTGATGCCTGAGGCGCCGCTGCGCCGGGATATGCTGGATTATTCCGGGCAGATCCTGGCGGTGTCGCTGGCCATCGCCACGATGACGGCGCTGGTGTTGTACTGGCTGGCGAGCGTGCAGCTGATCGCCCCGGTGCGGCGGCTCACCGCCAATATGCTGGCATTTCGCCAGGCGCCGGAAAACGGCCGGCTGATCATCCAGCCCTCGCCGCGGCGCGATGAAATCGGCATCGCCGAGCGTGAGCTGGCAGCGATGGAGCAGGATATCTTTTCCATGCTGCGCCAGCGCCGCCACCTCGCCGAACTGGGGCTGGCGGTGGCCAAGATCAATCATGATCTGCGCAATACGCTGACTTCGGCGCAATTGCTCTCGGACCAGGTGGCGACGCTGGATGATCCCAAGGTGCAGCGGCTGGCGCCGCGCCTGGTGACGACGCTGGACAAGGCGATCGGCTTTGCCCAGTCGGTGCTCGATTACGGGCGTGAGAGCACGGCGCCGCCGGTGCTGGCGCCCAGCCTGATCCAGCCCATCATTGCCGATGCTGCGTTCGACGCACGGCTGGTGGGACATCCAGGCATCGAGTTCATCAATCAGGTCGACGATTCGCTGGTGTTGGCGGTGGATGCCGGGCAGCTGGGGCGCGTCCTGCTCAATCTGCTCAAGAATGCCCGCGAGGCGCTGGAACTGGCCGGCACGCCGGATGCGGCCATCACCGTGTCGGCCATGACCGACGAGACGCAGACCGTGCTCTCGGTCAGTGACAATGGCCCCGGCTTGCCCCCGCGGGCACGCGACAATCTGTTTGTTGCCTTTGAGGGTTCGGCCCGCGCCGGGGGCACGGGGCTCGGCTTGGCCATCGCCAAGGAAATCGTCGAGGCCCATGGCGGAACGCTGACGCTGAAGCCGCAGCAAATCGGTACGCGCTTTGATATTGCGCTTCCGGGGGGCACGGGCCACGCTGGCTAGTTGCTTGTTGGCGCAAGCGAATTTTTCGCCGCGTCAACAATTGTGCACGAATGCACGAATTTTTTGGGGTTGCGGAACTTATGCACAGCTTCGGTTTGGGGTGTCGGAAAACTGTGCTTGCCAACCCCGATAATCCCCTTTATGGGTGGCGCCGTCCTCAGGGGAAACGGCCTAGCGCCTTCCACTGATCCGCCGGTCCACCCGGCAATGCGCGCCCGTAGCTCAGCTGGATAGAGCACCAGACTACGAATCTGGGGGTCAGAGGTTCGAATCCTTTCGGGCGCGCCATTTTTTCTGAGCAGGCCACGATGCTGGTTTGCCAGCACCGGCTATGGATCAGCCGTCTTACCCCCCCCATGGTTTTGCACGAATGCTGCGTCCAATCACATTGGCTCCGGCACTTGGCTGCGCAAGCTATGATGTGAGTGCTTCCCCCGAGAAGCGGGGCGACTTCAATATCATTGGAATGCCCGCGCGCAACGATCCTCCCTCCCTATAATCTGAACTGACCGCTTCTAAACCGTCGTCGCTCTGCCTCGTGACCGTGGATCGGTCGACAGGGGCGCGGTCCGGATGTCGGGCGGGCGCGTGCCTGCGGCCGATAGCCACAAAACTATTGCAATGGGCGGCGATGTCGGTTTCGTTAGCGTATTGCGCAATACACACGCGACACTTTGCTTTTTCGAGTTGCCGTCCATTGGGAGGTCTACAATGAACAAGAAACGTGCGGTTTGGTTGTTTGGCAGCTTTGCGGGAATGGTCGCGACGCTCACTCTGGCGGGAATGGCCAATGCGGCCGAAACTTCGACATTTGGCATCGTGGGCGCGCAGAAGCACTCCGAAATCCGTTTCCAGGTCGCGCAGGCGGCAGCAGCGGCGGCCGAAAGCCCGGTGACCTACTCGTCGGAGCAGGCTGATCGTGGCGAAGCAACTTTCAAGAAGTCCTGTGTGGAGTGTCACGGCGATGATCTGCGGGGCGGGCTGCTTGGCGGACCGCCATTGCGTGGTCTGGGCTTTGAGGAGAAGTTCGCCAAGGGCGCGCCGGCCGGCGCGCTGTTCGACTTCATGAGCTCCACGATGCCACCCGATGCGCCGGGGCGCTTTTCGGCCAGCACCTATGCCGATCTGATGGCCTATATCCTCAAGCGGAACGGGTTTGCTGCGGGCGCTCCCCTCCCCGCAAACTCGGACGCGCTGTATGACATGATCATCGAGAAGTGATGGCCGCACCAGCTGGCAGTAACAGTTTGCCGGGCTCCGCGTGATCGGCGCCGAATTGACCATACAGCTGGTAGTGCTGCGGCTGCTGTCAGGGCTGATCATCGTCACTGTCCAGGGAGCGGCCATTGCCGCCGTTGCCGTGCTGCTCGGAGACAAGGGTCCGCGTCACGACGAGCGGTTGACGCTCATGCCGTTCGGGCATGTGGATCTGTTGGGTCTGGGCTCGATCATGGTCTCCGGCTTCGGCTGGAGCAAGCCGGTGGCGATCGAGGCCGGACAGCTGCGCCTTGGGCGCTGGGGTCTGGTGATCGCGGTGCTGGCAGGCAGTGCGGCGCTTTTGGCGCTGGGCTTCCTGCTCGTGCAGCTGATCCTTCCGGGGTTGGTGCACCTGCCCTATACCGCGGGGCTGACCGTTTCTGCCTTCTTGCGCACGGCGGCGCGGCTTTGTGTCTGGACTGCGCTGTTCATGCTCGTGCCGGTGCCGCCATTGGCCGGCGGGCACCTGCTGGCGGCAGCCGGCATTCGACTGCCGGATGGCAGCGGCATGCTGATCGGCTGGGGGCTGCTGCTCCTGTCGGTGTTCGGGATTACCCGGACGGTGCTGACGCCCCTATACAATATCGTCGCTCCGCTGGTCCTCGGGCCGGAGTTTGCCGGTTAGGGCAGCAGCGCGCGTTTGGTCGGCAATGGTCACAGGCTTTGCTCGATCGGGGCGGAGCTGTAGCGATCCAGAATGGCCGCAATGGTGCCATCGGCCGCGAGCGCGGCGAAGGCCTCCTCAATGGCGCGCTTGAGGGTAATGTCTCCCTTCCAGAGCCCGAACACCAGGTGATAGCGGCTAAGCTCGGGGGGAGCCCAGGCGACCGCCCAGTTATTTTCGGAGGCAAGTTGGCTGGCCAGCATCGCCTCGGTGACCCCGGCATCAAGCGTGCCCTCGGCAATGCCCGCGACCAGGGCGTCGGGATTGGCGACAACCCGCGCCGTGGCGCTCCCTGCGCGCAGGAAACTTGCAAGGCCGATGCGGTCGAGACCCGAGACCAGGGCCAGTGTGCCAATTCTCAGGCCTTCAATCGATGCCAGCGGGGCGCGCGAGACGACAGCCCACCCGGTGTCGGCATAAGGGGGACCCGTTTCGAGGAACGACCGGGTCTGGGCGGAATTCACCACGCCTCCGGCAATCACCTGGCACTGGGCCCGGTTGAGGTTCCAGTTGCGCGGGTTGAAATCGCGCCCCATGGCGCGGTTTTCGCTGATCTGCAGCGATACGCCCATGTGCCCGGCAACCGCACGCAAGAGCTCGATGTCGATGCCGGGCCGGTCCGGGTCGCCGGTCACCAGCGGTGGATAGAGCGGGGGCACGCAGGCCTTGAGGGAAGCGGTGGCTTCGACTTCCTTCAGCGAGGTATCGGGTGGCAACAGGCTGACGCAAACGAGCAACGCCAGCACCGCGCCGAAGCTCAAGACATCCCGCATGGTGCCCGAAACCGCCACGGCCTCACGCCCGGCGGAAGTCGTAGAGCGCAATGCTGAACAGCACCACGCAGGCAACGACCATGACCGTGATCCCGGTCCAGGGGGGGAACTGGTTGTAGTGGATGAGCACACCGCGCAGGGAATCCACCGCATAGGTGAGCGGGTTCCACTCCACTATGGTGACCAGCCAGTCAGGATAGACGATGCGCGTCTGCGCGCGGCTGAGCGCCGGATCGAGCGGAAAGATCGAACTCGAGGTAAAATAGAGCGGCAGGATGACCGCATTCGAGAAGATGCCAAAGCCTTCGAAACTGCGAATGCGGTTGGCGATCACCACGCCGAGCGAAGTGAGCGCGAACGCCAGCAGCGCCATCAGCCCCAGCGCCTGGAGAACGCCCGTAAAGGTGAGCGACACATCGGCAAAGCGCGCCAGGATCAGCACCAGGGACCCGTGCAGCACGGCCACGGTAGTGCCGCCCAGTATCTTGCCCAACAGGACCGTGGCGCGCGACAGCGGCGATACCAAGACCTCGCGCAGGAACCCGAACTCGCGATCCCAGATAACCGAGACGGCAGACTGCACCGAGGTGAACATGATGTTGAGGGCAATCACCGCAGGGAAGATGAATTGCAGATAGGTGAAGGGCACTACGAACGTGACCTCGCCATAGACCTCGCCGCGAAAATAGGGGTTGAGACCGATCCCCAGGATCAACACCCACAGGATCGGTCGGCTGACTCCACCAATCAGCTGGCCGCGATCGCGAAACGCGCGCTTCACTTCCCGCAGCCACAGCCCGTATAGCCCACCCAACTGCACCATCAGCGCAGAACGCCGCTCCATCGCCTGAACTTTGCTCATCTGGTGTGTTCGCCTCCCCGCTGCCCAAAGGCGAGTGTCTGTTCGCGCGCGCCCGCCGCCCGGTCCCGCAGCTCTCGGCCAGTCAACGACAGGAATACCGTCTCAAGGCTTGGCGCCTCGAGCTTGAGCGTCGTGATCCGCGTGCCAAACTCGGCCAGCAGCGCGGCGACAAAGGCCTCGTCGCTAACCAGGGTCAGCTCCTCGCCCTGGGTGCCGGTCAGCCGGTCGGCAAAGCGCGCAGCGATCGCCACGCGATCAGGCTCGGTCGCTGGCGTCAGGCGGGCCAGCACCTGTCCGTGCGCCTGCTTGAGCGCCTCGGGGGTGTCGATCGCCAGCACCTTGCCACCGTCGATGATGCAGACCCGGTCGCAGCCTTCCACCTCCTTGATATAGTGAGTGGTCACGACCACGGTGATATCCCGCTCGGCCCGCAGCCGGCGCAGATAGGACCAGATGCGCTCACGGGTTTGGGCGTCGAGGCCCACGGTCGGTTCATCGAGTAGCAGGATTTCCGAATCGTGCACCAGCGCCCGGGCGATTTCAAGCCGCCGCTTCATGCCGGATGACAGTGTCTTGACCGGCTTTGTCGCCCAGTCGGTGAGTTCGACCAGTGCCAGCATCTCCTCGATGCGTTGCCGCCGCAGCCGCCTTGGCACCCCGAACACCAGGCCGTGCAGTTCGAGATTTTCCCGCACCGTCAGCCGGTCGTCCAGGCTCGGCTCCTGAAAGACGATGCCCAGCCGCTGGCGGGCAGCGAAAGGCTGCCGGGCGACGTCGAAGCCCCCCACCATGGCCACTCCGCTATCGGGACGCAGAATTGTAGAAAGGATATGGAGCAGCGTCGTCTTGCCGGCACCGTTGGGCCCGAGCAGCGCAAACAATTCCTTGTCGCGGACTTCGAAACTGACCTCGTCGAGGGCCAGCGTGCGCCCATAGCGCTTGGAAACGGCGTCGACGCGGATGGCGGGCGGGGGCGTATCCTGAACGGGCTGGTCTGGCATCAAGGCGCAACTACAGTGGCCGGAAAGTCGAAGCTTTCAAGAATTTTCGTGAAGGTACCGTCGGCGCTGAGCGCTACGATGGCCTCGTCGATGGCGTTGCGCAGGAATTTCTGGTCCGAAAGGACAATCGCGCCGACACCAAGCGTGGTGGGCGCCAACGGATTTGAGTCAATGACCCGCAGATCGACGTAGGCGGAGTCCGCGCGCTGTTTGGCCCATAGGCTCGGCGCCCACACCAGGGCGACATCGACGGCGCCGTTGAGCAATGATTCCAGGGCGAGTTCGTTGGTGCCGTAAGGGTAGGTGGGCCAACGTTTCTCGGGCGGCAGCGCCCTCAGATAGGAGACCAGCAGGATATGCGCGGACGTACCGACGGTCGCGCCGATCGCCTGGCCGGGCGGCAGATCGCCGAGCCGGTGCAGGTCGGGATTGGAGGTGACGAAGACGTATTGCGCTTCATAATAGGCGCGGGTCAGCGAGATCCAGTTGGCATAGCCCTCGGGGATCAGCTTGAAGCCCATGTGAACATCGCAGTGCTCCAGCATGCGCGCATAGACCTTTGTGATATCTTCGAGCACGATATCGCTTTCCACCACGTAGCGCTGCGGCTCGAGCAGCAGGCCCGCGGCGATGGCATCGGCAATGGCGCCGGCGACCTCCCAATCCCCGTCGCGTTTGTCGATGCAGTAGCGCAGTTGGGATTCGTCCAGCCGCCGGCCGATTTCCCACTGTTTGTCGGCGTAGGGTGTCTCGTTGAATTCCGCCTCCTGGGCCGCGGTCGGCCCGGTCAGCACCGTCACCGGGCTGACCAGCGCCAACGCCAGAAGAAAAGGCGCAAGACGAGGAAACGCGAAAGCAAACGCCAAGATCGCACCTCTGAAAAAGTGCCCGGGCGAAACCGGAAGCTCCAGTCCGCCCGGGCGGTTGACAAGGCGCTGACCGATTAGTCCGGAAGCGCGAACACGTAGAGTGACACCGGATTATTCGGCGGCAACTTCACGTCCGGGGTCAGCGACTGCAAGCGGCCCAGGCCGTTGCCGAAGTTCGCCACCACGGCAACGTATTGCTTGCCATTGGCCTCATAGGTGATCGGGAAGGATTCGAGCGAGTTGCTCAACTTGCCGCTTTCCCACAGCACATCGCCAGTTTCGTCATCGAAGGCGATGAGCTTGCGGTCCAGCGTCCCCACGAACACCACTCCGCCGGCGGTCGGCAGGGTCGAGGTCGTGACCGGCGCATACTGCCGGTACTGCCACATCTCCGACTTGTCCGAGAGCTTGATGGCGCGCACCTGGCCGATATTGCCGTCGCTGTCAGGCAATTTTACGCGGGAGTACGTCTGCAGTCCGCCGCCGGTGTAAATCTGGCCGGGATCGAGCGGGTTGACCGTGGTATTGGAGCAGAACTCCACCGTAGGCAGGTAGATCGCCCCGGTCTTGGGGCTGTAGGACGTGGACTGCCAGGCGCGCCCACCGGGGTCGGCGGGGCAGTTGAAGGTGGTTTCACCGATCACCGGGATCACTTCCGGGTTGATCTCTTTCTTGCCGGTCTGCTGATCGATCGACAGCACCACGTTCTGTGGCACCGTTTCCTTGGCCCACAGCCACTTGCCGTCCGTCCGGTCGATCGCCTCGATGATGCCGAGCTTACCGGTCGTCACCAGCTCGTCGTCGATGATCATGCGTTCATACACATAGTCGAGGTCGAGCGAGTCAGTGGGCAGGTATTGGTGGTACCACTTCAGATCGCCACTGGTCGGATCGATGGCGAGTGTGGAGTTGGTATAGAGCGCCTCATTGGTGACGCCGGGATCCGAGCTCGGTGGGGTCAACCCGGCGAGTTCGACGTTCCAGGGATAGGGCTGACCGACACCGGCAAAGACCAGGTTTTGCTCGGGATCGTAGGAGCCGGTGATCCAGGCCGAAGCGCCGTGGCGACTCTCGAGCGGGATGCCGTTCCAGCTGTTGCCCTCGGGCGTATCGCCACGCGCGATAGTGTTGACGCGCCAGATTTCGGCGCCCGTATCCACGTCATGGCCAGTGAAGAAACAGCCGCCCGGCTGGGCATTGCTGCAGCTGGTCATGCCCTGGATGATGACGTCATTGGCGACAAGCGGGCCGCTCGAGAAGGCAAAGCCCTTTTTGTAGTCGGCAACCTGCTGGTCCCAGACCAACTGGCCGGTCTTGATGTCGAGCGCGAGGATGTGCGCATCGCGGGTCGCAACGATCAGATTGTTGCCGTAGATGGCCTTCGAGCGCTCGCCGCCGGGGTTTACGTCATCGGGCAGCTCGTACTGATACTCCCAGATGAGATCGCCGGTGGCAGCGTCCAGCGCCTGGATGCGATGGTCAGCGTTCTGCAGGAACAGCACGCCGTCGTGAACGAGTGGGGTTTCCTGCGTCCGCCCCGGGCTCATGCCCCACGACCACACCAGCTCCAGCTGGCCCACGTTCTCCTTGGTGATCTCGTCCAGCGGGCTATAGCCCCAGCCGTCATAGGTGCGACGCCACATCAGCCAGTCGCCATCGGGCGGGTTGAGCAGCATCTCTTTGGTGACCGGCGTGATGGCGTCGATCGGATTGTCCTGGGCTACGGCCGCTTGCAGCGCCGTGAGCGACGTCATCGAAGCAGCGATCGCAAGGACCGCCTTTAGTCTCGTGTGAGCCTTCATGATATTCCTCCTCCGTTGTGATTGCGCTCAGCTTGGATCGAGTTTTTTCGCGAATTCTGGCCGACTTGAAATGTATGCTTGCTTGCCTCCAGCTAAGCCCACGCAATCGGATGCGTCAAGATGACACATGTTCGCGTATACGAGACTTTAAGCTTTAGACGAAGGTAGCGTCTCCCCGCCTGCAATTGCACAATCGTGCGATGGTTTTCGCACCCGCGGTGGTTCGGGGCGCGGCCCGTCAGGTGATTTTCTGCCCTAGGGGGACGTTCCGACGCCGTGTTCGCAGAGCTCAAAACAGCTTCTGCCAGTGGCGTCACAAAAACATACGCCCACCGGTGAGATGCCGGGTGGGCGCTGGACTACGGGTGCTGCGCGAAGACAATACTAATGCGCGCCAGGAAATGGTCCGCCCTCGGTGTGAATGAATACTTATCGTCACCGCGTCGCGGAGAAGCCGTCATTGAGCCGCGTCGGTATTAATCGGCTTGGCAGACAGGCACGGCATGAGCAGTCACGCCGGGTTTGTGGGCCGGCCGGTGGCCGACCCACACCAAGGCTTAGTCGATGACGGGAACGACGGCGCCCTTGTACTTTTCCAGGATGAACTGGCGGATCGGCTCGGACTTCAGCACCTCGACGAGGCGAACGATTTCCGGCCGGGTTTCATCGCCCGCACGCACGGTGATGATGTTGGTGTAGGGGTTGTTTTCCGCGCTCTCGACGGCGATCGGATCGTTGACGGGATCAAGGCCCGCGTCGAGCGCGTAGTTGGCATTGATGACCACGGCGTCGGCTTCGTCGTTGAGATAGACCTGGGGCAGGAGAGCCGCTTCCACATCGGCCTTGAAGGTCAGGTTCTTCGGATTGCCGACGATGTCGCTCACGCGCGCCGAATAGGGATCGACCCCTTCGGGCAGGGTGACGATGCCTTCGCGAACGAAGATCGCCAGGATGCGGCCTTCATCGGCGACCGAGTCGCGCAGGATGACTTCGCCATTGTCCGGCAGATCCTGCAGGCTGTCCCAGCGCTGCGAGTAGATGCCGATCGGCTCGACATGGATGCCGCCGGCATTGACGAACTTGTAGTCCGGGTTGTTGGCCAGAACTTCATCCAGATAGGGAAGGTGCTGGAAATAATTGGCGTCGATTTCGCCGGAATCCAGCGCCGTATTGGGCAGGATATAGTCCTGGAACGGGATGATTTCGAGCTCGATCCCTTCCGCTGCCAGAATGGGCGCAGCCTGCTCGAGAATCTCGGCATGGGGCACGTAGGATGCGCCGACCACCAGCTTGGTCTGGGCCATGGCGGGGGTTGCCAGAACGGCAGCGGCGAGTACTGCCGCAGTGATGAGAGAGGTCTTGGCCAAAATTAGCTCCTTTGGTGTTATCGCTTGTCGAGATTTCGGGTCGTCAGGTCGCCGATAAATTGAATGGCGAAGACGATGACGAGAACCATTCCAGTGGCCGCCAGCGTGACGTCGCCATTGTTGCGCTGGAAGCCTTCGAGATAGGCCAGGTGGCCGAGGCCCCCGGCACCGATGACGCCGGCCATGGCGGTGTAGCCGACGAGGGAAATCAGGGTAACGGTGAGCCCCGACGCCAGCCCCGGCCCTGCCTCTGGAATGAGAACCTTGAAAATGATGGTAAAAATGCTGCCGCCCATGGAGCGGGTGGCCTCGATCACGCCCTTCGACACTTCCCGAAAGGCAATCTCTACAAACCGCGCATAGAATGGCGCCGCACCAACGATCAGCGCCGGCAGGGCGGCATTGACGCCAAGCATGCGCCCGACCAGGAACCGCGTCACCGGGATCAGCAGCACGATCAGGATGATGAAGGGGATCGACCGGAAGATGTTCGTCACCAGCGACAGGGCGCCATAGACATAGCGATTGGCCAGCAGCTGCCCGGGGCTGGTCAGAAACAGGATCGTGCCCATCAACAGCCCGATGACGAAGGTCACGCTGCCCGCCATGCCGGTCATGTAGAGGGTGTCGATCGTGGCCCGCCAGAACTGGTCGATCCGCAGATTGGGAAAAATGAGCTCGATCATGGCTGGGGCACCTCGCGGATGATCTCGGAGACGATGTCGCGTTCCGCCAGATAGGCCAGCAACGCCTGGAGCGTCGGGCCTTCGGCCGGCACCTCCACATAGAGTTCACCGATGGCCGCGTCACGCGTCCGGCTCACCCGGCCATGCACGATATTGATAGGCAGATCGAAATGCCGGATCGCATCCGCCAGCACCGGCTGGCGAGCCTGCGGCCCGACGTAGACCAGCTTGACCAGCGCACCGTTCACCGTTCCCGCGACCTCCGGGTCGAACACACCTTCGGTGTCGGCGCTGGTGATCTGCCGTACGAAGCGCTTGGTCACCTCGGCCTTGGGTTGCGCAAAAACCGCCCGTGCGGGTCCGGTTTCCACCACTTTGCCTGCTTCCATCACCGCCACTTCATCGCAGATGCGCCGGACAACGTGCATTTCGTGGGTGATAAGCACGATGGTCAGGCCCAGGCGGCGATTAATGTCCGACAGCAGGTCGAGGATGGAATCGGTGGTCTCGGGATCAAGGGCTGAAGTCGCTTCATCGCACAGCAGCACGTCGGGATGGTTGGCCAGGGCGCGAGCGATGCCGACGCGCTGTTTTTGCCCGCCACTCAATTGCGAAGGGTAGGCGTCTTCGCGCCCTTCAAGCCCTACCAGCCGAACCAGCTCGGCCACCCGAACCTTCGATGTCGCGCGGTCAATGCCGGCGATTTCAAGGGCGAAGGCGATATTTTGCGCCACGGTGCGCGACCACAGCAAATTGAAATGCTGAAAGATCATGCCGATCTTGAGGCGCGCCTTGCGAAGGGCTGCCTCTCCGGCGCTTGACAGATCGAGGCCGTCAACAAGCACTTCGCCGCTATCGACCCGCTCCAAACCGTTCAGCAGGCGGATCAGCGTGCTCTTGCCCGCGCCACTATGGCCGATCACACCAAAGATCTGGCCACGCTGGACGGACAGATCCACATGATCGACCGCCGTGATGCGTGCGTCTCCCTGCCCAAAGGATTTCGTGGCCTTGTTCAAGGAAATCAGTGCGGCGGTCAAATGCAGTCCTGTCAATCTAGACGACCGGAAGGTTATAGCCCTCCCAATTCACGATATGAACGGTCGTGATTAAATCCTTTTACCCATACCCTTGCGCGCCGCGAAAAGGTTTCGCGTTGCGCCTTGAATGGGGAGCAATCGGTCCCGAAGACGGGCGCGGAGTTGTTCCGCCGGCCCGTCCGATGCCGCCCGTTACTTAGGTCACGGGCGAGAAACGCACAAGACGCGGGTCGTTCAGGCCCACAGGTCGTGGAGAAAATTCACCGCTTCGGCCAACCCGCCTGACGAAATCTGGTGCCCGAGGCCCGGCTCGATGACGATCTTGCTGGTAACGCCGAATGCGCGAAGGTGCTCGGCGGTTGTTTTGCTCTCGGCGGCGGGCATGATGGGGTCGGCGTCGCCATGCACCAGCAACAGCGGGGTGCCGGTCGCCGGCGTGAGTGGGGCCGGAGATGCCAGTCGCCCCGAGAAGGCAATAACCGCACCGACGGGCCAACGGCCGCTCGCCAATGCATCGAGCGCCATGATCGACCCCTGGGAAAAACCCAGCAAGGCCACGCGATCGAGCGCGTCGGCAAAGCCGTGCCGCTCGACCAGATCGGCAATGACCGCATCGAAGGCCGGACGCGCGGCCAGGACCCGGTCGGGCCGGTTGGTCACCGTCACCCCGGCAACGCTGAACCATTCACGACCACGGCCGCTGGCATGGGGTGCGTCGGGACTTTCAAAGACGACGCCAGGCAGGGCCGGCGCCATGGCGTGCCCGAGCATCGCCATGTCGGCGCCATTGCTGCCCACGCCATGGAGGCAAATGACCAAGCCGCGCATCAGTTCTTGCCCGTGATTGTCACCGGTGCCAGGCCGGGCAGGTCGGGACCCTTTGGCACGATGCCATTGGGATTAAGGGCCTTGATGGAATAGTAACCCGCCTTGACGTGCTCGATATTGACCGTCTCGGCAACGCCGGGCACAGCCAGCATCATCGCCTGGTAGACGCTGAGAGCGGCATAATCGGCAATGCGGCGCAGATTGCACTTGAACAGGCCATGATAGGCGGCGTCGAAGCGAACCAGCGTGACGAACAGGCGAATATCCGCCTCGGTCAACGCATTGCCGAACAGGAACGGGCCGCCTGCCGCCAGCCGCGCCTCGAGGCTGTCCAGCATGTTGAACACATCGTCGAACGCCTCTTCATATGCGAGTTGTGTTACCGCAAAGCCGGCGCGGTAAACGCCGTTGTTCAGTTTTGGATAGATTTCGGCATTGAGCGCATCGATATCGGCACGCAGCGCTTGCGGATAAAGATCGGGTCCGCTGGCCAGGTCGCCAAAGCCGGCATTGAGCATGCGCACGATGTCGGCGCTCTCATTGTTGACGATGGTGCCAAGGTGCTTGTCCCACAGGACCGGCACGGTAGCGCGGCCCGTATAGTGCGGATCGGCCTTGGTGTAGATTTCATGCATGAAGGACGCGCCGTTGATCTCGTCAGCCTCGGTGCCGGGATAGCCGCCAAAGGCCCAGCCCTGGTCGCCTAGGCTTGGATTGACGACGCTGACGGAAATGGCGTGCTCAAGACCCTTGAGCTTGCGCGCCATCAGCGTGCGCGATGCCCACGGACAGATCAGCGCGACATAGAGGTGGTATCGGCCCACTTCGGCGGCAAAGCCAGCATCGCCAGTCGGGCCCGCGCTGCCGTCGGGCGTAACCCAGTTACGGAAGCCGGAAACCTGCCGCACAAAGCCACCCTTGGCATCACTGG
Organism: uncultured Alphaproteobacteria bacterium; assembly: GCA_963699295.1. Lineage (GTDB taxonomy): Bacteria > Pseudomonadota > Alphaproteobacteria > Rhizobiales > Devosiaceae > Devosia. Next base: position 2,276,942 of record OY969432.1, on the reverse strand, counting down.
CCTGTACCGGCTGCCAGTTTTCAGTCCACTTGCCATCAATCAGCATGGTTTTCGTCCTTCGTCGTAATCGTCAGGGGGATGTTCCAGGGGTCGGACAGCGACAGCTCCGGACCGGTCTGGCCGAGGCGCGCGGCGATCGCATCGCGTTCGGCCGGGGTGGCCCGCAGGACCACTTCAGCAAGCCCGGTTTGCCCGCCCGTCAAGGGCTTGGCACCACGGCTGTTCCAGATATTGGTCGCCACATGGTGGTGGTAGTCGCCGGAGGCGAAGAAGCTGCCGCCGGGATAGCGCGTCTTGACCTCCATGCCCAGGGCGCCGGTATAAAACGTCTCCGCCTCGGCGATGGCGCCGACCTGCAGATGCACGTGGCCAACCACGCTTCCCTGGGGCGCACCGCGCCAATCGGCATCGGCAATCTCGAGCAGCGCATTGAGATCGAGATACTCCGTGCTCATGACGATGCCCTCGCTCGAATGCTGCCAGCTTTCAAGCGGCCGATCGGCGTAAACTTCAATGCCATTCCCTTCCGGGTCGGCCAGATAGATCGCCTCGCTGACCAGATGGTCGGAGGCACCCTGGATCGGCGCGCGGATGCGGGCGATATGGCCCAGCCAATCGGCTAGCGCCTGATGCGAGGGCAACAGGAACGCGGTGTGAAACAAGCCGGCTTCGCGGGGCGTGCGCACACGCGCTGCCTTGTCCTGCCGCAGTTCCACCAGGGTCTGGCTGCCGACACCGAGCCGGCGTACTTCGCCATCGGATGACAGCGGCTCGAGGCCAATCACATCGCGATAATAGGCGGCGACCTTGTCGAGGTCGCGGACCACGAGTGCCACATGGCCGACATCGATCGGCGCGTCACTGCTTGCCATTTCTTTTGTTCTCCGTTGGAGGGGGCTCCGGCCAGCCTGGCCGAAACCCGATCGATGCTGGTTAGATGCCGACCCAGGTCGGGGCGATGTCGGTGCCCTTGCCCTGGCCGTAGCCGAGGCCGATATTGAGGGCGGCGACGGCTTCAATGTTGCGTGCCGAGGCGAGCGGGCCGGCAACGATCGTCTTGAGGCCCGCAGCCTTCACCAGGGCTTCGACCTGCGCGACCGCGTCGGCGTCATCACCGGCCAATAGTACGGTTGCCGGTGTGCCGGCAGCCTTGCCGCCGTTCTGCAGTACCGAGGCAAAAAGCGTGTTGAAGCCCTTGACCACCTTGGCCTGCGGCGCGAGGCGCGCGATTTCTTCAGCAGCGCTGGTCGAGAAGCCAATGGCCAGGCCAGAGTAGTCGGCCTTCATTGGGTTGGTCAGATCGACAACGATCTTGCCGGCAAAGCCGCCGGCGGCCTGAATGGCGTCAGCCGCAGCATCATAGGGCACAGCAAGAAAGACGATGTCGGCCTTGGCTACGGCATCGGCGATCGATAGGGCGGTGTCGGAGGGATGGCGCGAGCCGAAGACGATGTCGTTGCCGGCGGCGGAAAACACTGTGGCAAGGCCCTGGGCCATATTGCCGGTTCCGATAATTGCGAGTGTCATTTTGAGTTCCTGTCATTGGCCTTGCGGCGATGACTGGAATATGGAGCTATTCCTCTCGCGATACTATCTGGTCAAGTCGCAGGACATTTCTTCCAAAATGGAAACTACCAACCCTGGTCCCATGGTGGGCTATCGGCAAATCGCTCGACCAGAAAATCCACCATCACCCTGACCTTGGCCGCAAGATGGCGGCCGGTGGTGTAGACCGCCCACAGGGCCAGCGGGTCGGCCTCGTGTGGAGCAAGCACAGGCACAAGCTGGCCGGCGCGGATGCGCTCGCCGGCGACAAAGCTGGGCCCTTGCACGAGGCCTAACCCGATCGCTGCTGCGGCGGCACAGGCTTCGGCATTGGAAAAGCGCAATCGCCCTCGTATCGGCACGCTCACGCCACCCGCAAAGCGCCAGCTGGCGCCATCGGCGAAGTTGGTATCGAGAATGCACGAGTGTCCAGCCACGTCCGCCGGGACAGCCGGCGTGCCGTACTTCTCCAGATAGATCGGCGATGCCGTGGTCACGAGGCGAATGGGGCAGAGCTTGCGCGCGATGAGGGAGCTATCGCGCAAGGTGCCGATACGCAGCCCCAGGTCGAAGCCTTCCTCGACCAGATTGACCACGCGATCCGAGAACGACACGTCGAGCTCGATCAACGGATGGGCTTCGGCGAATTCGGCGAACAGGGGCGCCAGGACCTGGGTGCCGAAGGTGATCGGCACCGTCATCGTTAATCGTCCGCGCGGTGCTCCCGAAGCGCTCCGTATCGTGGCGTCCAGCTCGTCCATGTCATCGATCAGGCCCTTGATCCGCTCGTAATAGGCCTGGCCCACCTCGGTGGTGGATACCGATCTTGTGGTGCGGTGCAACAATTGCACGCCCAAATCTTCCTCCAGCCGCGACACGAGCTTTGAGGCCTGTCCCGAGCTCACGCCCAGCTTTTGTGCTGCGCCGGAGAGGCTGCCACGCTCGACTACCGCTATGAACATCCGATCGCAGGACAGTCTGTCCATGGGGTCTCCTTGAGGCGGCACAGCCTGGCGTGCAGGCTATCTGTTCATAGTTTATCGCTGGGGTGCCGTCATATTGCAAATCCCGGCAATGGCCCTGCGGTGGCTGGATTGGGGCTCTTTCGTGACATGCGCCCAGCGCATCACAGTGTCTCCCGGCGTCGTGTTGACCGCATCCTTCAGGCGTTCTCAAACTGCAGCTTATTCCCCGCCGCGTCGGTGAAGTGGATGTGCAGCAGCCAGCTGCAGGCGCGCCAACTGTATTTGCGCCCCGCCTATCGGCCCCTCGAGCGGGCTTTTCGCTCGGGACTGGAGACGCTTTTTGCCAAGGATTTTGTATCTCGTTCATAACCTTGCCGACCCCGCCGTGGCCAGGCGCGTGAGCATGTTCAGGGCAGGGGGGGCCGAGGTCGAAGTCGCCGGGTTCCGGCGAGGCGACGCGCCACCACCTGTGCTGCCGACTGCCACCGTGGTCGAGCTGGGCATCACGCATGACGGCCGCATGGCGCACCGGCTCGCGGCGACGCTTGGCGCAGCGGCGCGGGCCTCCCGCTGGTCGCGCGCGCTCGGTCGCCCGGATGTCATTGTCGCGCGCAACCTCGAAATGCTGGGCGTGGCCAACCGGCTGCTCGGATTGTGGGGCGGCACGCCGCGCCTTGTTTACGAATGCCTCGACATCCACCGGCTGCTGCTGCGGCAGGATGGCATCGGTCGGGCCATGCGGGCGGTGGAGCAACGGCTGATGCGTCCCGCCGAGCTGCTGATCACCAGCTCTCCGGCCTTCCTGCGCAATCATTTCGACATTCACGGCGCGCCATCGGCGGTGCTTGTGGAAAACAAGGTATTCGCGCCCGGCTTCGCTGATCGTGGGCGCAATCCCGCCTTGAGCGAGGATGTGGCGCCCGTCCGCGTTGGATGGTTCGGCGCCCTGCGCTGCAATAGATCGCTGGCGGCCCTGGACTTGCTGTCGCGGCATTTCGCCGGTCGATTACAGATCACCCTCGCCGGCCGGCCGGCGCTGACCGAGTTCAGCGACTTTCACGGTACGACGGCCCAGTCTCCGCATCTCGCCTATGGCGGCACGTTCCACTATCCGACTGACCTTCCAGCGCTCTATTCGGGCGTGCATTTCGTCTGGGCGATCGATTTCTTCGAAGAGGGCCTCAATTCGCAGTGGCTGCTGCCCAATCGGCTTTATGAGGGATGCCTCAATGGCGCGATCCCGATTGCACTGGCGGGCACCGAAACGGCGGCTTTCATCGAGCGGCTCGGCATCGGGGTCGTTGTGCCCGACATCTCGCACGCGACGCTGGTGGCCCTGTTTGAAGCGATGACACCCGAGCGCATAGCGCAGCTGGCCACCGCGGTTGCCTCGCAGGATCAGACGCTGTTCCGCTGTGATGCGACTGAATGCGTGGCGCTGGTCGAGCGACTGGCCGGCCATCCGTCGACCCCGACCATCCTGGAGGCTGCTGCATGAGCGCCGGCACAATCATCATCGTGCCCACCCTGAATGAAGCCAAGCATATCGGCCCTCTGCTGGACGGACTGCTGGTCGAGGCCGAGGCCCTGGATGCCCGTATCGTCGTTGCCGATGGTGGCAGTACGGACGGCACGACCGACATCGTGGCGCAGCGAGCCCTGCAGTCGCCGCGCCTGGCATTGATCCACAACCCGCAGCGCATCCAGAGCGCGGCGATCAACTTGGCCGTGCAGGCGTTTGGCGATGGCGTCGACTATCTCATTCGCATCGACGCGCACGGCGCCTACCCTCCGGATTATTGCCGCACCCTGGTGGCCGAGGCCGAGCAGCGACAGGTCGCGAGCGTTGTCGTCCCAATGACGACGATCGGCATCGAACCCTTCCAGCAGGCTGTGGCCACAGCCCAGAACTCGGCGATCGGCACGGGCGGTTCGGCCCATCGCACCGGCAATGCCAGCGGTCCGGTCGATCACGGCCATCATGCCCTGATGCGGATCGACGCCTTTCGTGGCGTGGGCGGCTACGACCAGAATTTTCGCGTCAACGAGGACGCCGAACTAGACTACCGGCTGCGGCAGGCGGGCCATACAATCTGGCTGACCGACCGCACCGGCATGACCTATTTCCCGCGCTCGACGGCCGTGGGCCTGTTTCGCCAATATTTCAATTATGGCGGGGGCCGGGCCCGCAATATCCTCAAGCACCGCATGCGGCCTCGCCTGCGCCAGCTGGCCCCGCTGGCCATCTTGCCGGTAGCGCTGCTGGCCGCGCTTTCCCTGTGGCATTGGGGTTTTCTCGTGCCGCTGGCGCTGTGGGGAGTGGGGTGCATCGCGCTGGGCGTGCATGCGGCGCGCCAGCACTATCCGCAATACGGCATGCCGATGGCGCTGTCTCCGCTCGTGGGCCTCGCGGCCATGATCATGCACCTGGCATGGTCGTCAGGCTTCTGGGCGCATGTGGCGCGGGCGCCGTTTCAGAGGGAGACAGTTTGAGCATCATGGCCAGCATAGACATCTGCATCTGCACCTTCCGCCGCCCGCACCTCGCCCAGACTTTGGGCTCCATCGCCCGGCTCGCGACTGGCGGACACGCGATCCGGCTCATCATCGCCGACAATGACCGTGAACCTTCGGCCCGCGAACTGGTCGATGACCTGCGCGCGCAAATGCCGTTTCCCATTACCTATGTTCATGCGCCGGCGGCCAATATCTGCATCGCGCGCAATGCGTGCCTCGACCACGCCAATGCCGACTTCGTTGCCTTCGTCGATGACGACGAGTTGGTCACCCCCGGCTGGATCACGGCCCTTGTCGAGCGGGCCGAGGCAAGCCGCGCGGCGGCCGTTCTGGGCCCGGTGCGGGCCATCTACGGTCCCGACGCGCCGCGCTGGATGGCCGAGGGCGATTTTCACTCGACGCTGCCCGTTTTCGTCAATGGCGTTATTCGCACTGGCTACACCTGCAACGTCCTGATCCGCCGGAGCGCCGCCTATCGCGGGCTGCGTTTCGACCTGGCGCTGGGCAAGTCGGGCGGCGAGGATACGGCTTTCTTCTATCGCCTCACGGATCTGGGTGGCTCGATCGATTATGCGCCCGATGCCGTGATCGAGGAGTTCGTCCCCGCTGAGCGGGCGAGCATGGACTGGCTGGTGCGCCGCCGCCTCCGCTTTGGTCAGACCCACGGCATGCTGCACGCCAAGTCCGGCCCCAGGGGCCTCATGATCGCAACCGCCAAGATCGGCTATTGCGCAATGATGTCCGCGCTGACGGCGTTTTCACCGGTGCAACGCCGCCGCAATTGGCTGCGCGCCGTGCTGCATGTGGGCGTGGCCGGAGGCATTCTGGGCGTGCGACAGGCGGTTCATTACGGGCATCCGACGCCATCGTGAGCGCCCCCACTTTCTTCCCGGCCATTACGGCGGAGTACATCCATGCTTGACAAGACCCGTTACCCCGAGACGCTCGCCCCGCAGCCGTCCGATCTGAAGACGATCGACCTGGACTGGATATTTTCCGTGCTTCGGCGGCAGGCTTGGGTGCTCGGCGTCAGCATTGGAGCCATGCTGTTGCTGGCGGCGTTCTATCTCGCTCTTGCTCCAAGCAATTACATGTCCGCTGGTCAGGTCCTGCTGGACCGCAATCTGGAGCAGGCGGCCGGGAGCGGCGCGACCACGACAAGCACGGTCGAGCTTGAGGCGCAGGTGCTCAACCAGATCGAAGTGTTGCGCTCGAGCCGTGTCGCCACGGCGGTGGCGCAGGCCGAGAACCTGATGACCGACCAGGAATTCCTCAATCCGCCCCCCTCGTTCAAGCAGCGGGTGCTCGGGCTGCTGCCGCTCGGGCGGGTCGATGAGACCAAATCGCTTGAGGCGAGCCTTGATGAAGTGGTCGGCATGCTGCGAGCCAATGTTCAGGTCGACCGCATGGGGCGCAGCTCGATCATCCGCGTGGGCTACGAGGCCGCCACCCCTGCGCTGGCGCAGCGTATTGCCAGCGCCTATGCCGAAGCCTTGCTGCAGGATCAGCTCAATGCGGAGCTCGATGCAACCGGCGCCGCAGCCGACTGGCTGCAGCAGCGCCTGGCCGAAATCGGGGAAAGCCAGCGCAATGCCAGCCTGGCGATCGAGGAATATCGCCAGCAGACCGGCTTGTCCGTCGGGCAGGATCGTAACCTGACCAACCAGCGCATCGAGACCCTGTCCAACCAGCTGGCCGAAGCGCAGGCGGAATCCGTGCGGCTGCGGGCCTTGTCGGAACAGCTGCAAGCGGTGGTTGCCGCTGGTCCCCAATCGGCGGCCAGCTATGTGTCCTTGCTGAGCGGGACGCAGGCTGACCCCGCCGATATTGCGGCGCTGCGCACGGGGTCGGCTGCGCTGACCAGCCGGATTGCCGAAGTGCGGGCCGCCTTTGGCGAGGGCCATCCCCAACTCTCCACGCTGGCGGCGGAAAAGGCTGCGCTCGACAGCCGTATCTTTGCGCTGCTGCAAAACCTGGACGAGCAGTATCGCACGCAACTGGCAATCGCCTTGCAGCAGGAGGCGGGCCTGCGTCGTGACATCGATGCGGAAGGCCAGAATGCCGGCCTGATCAGCCAGGAGCAGGTTCGCCTCAACGAACTCCAGCAGCGCTCCGATGCGCTGAGCGCTCTCTACAACAGCTACCTGCTGCGCTACGAGGATTCGGTGCAGCGTCAGAGCTTCCCCATTCCCTCGGTTCGCATCGTAACCGATGCGCTTTTGCCGGATCGCCCCTCCAGTCCCAAGACCACCGTGATCCTCGCGGCGGCCTTCATCGCCGGTGCCTTCATCGGAACGCTGCTCGGGGCAATCAACGAACTGCGTGAGCGTGGATATCGCGTCGGCTCGCAGGTGCGCCGTCATCTCGGCATGCGCTTCCTCGGCTATATGCCGAACCTCCAGTTCGACGCCGGCGCTACGCCAGAGGAGCAACGCAAGGTCATTCGCGCCTTGGTTCGCGGCAACGCTGTTGACCAGAGCATGGGCAGACGCTTGCGGGCACCGTTCATGCAGACCCTCAAGGCTGCGCGCCTGGTGATGCAACCCGCGGCCAGCCGCGGCACCACGGTGCTCGGCGTCCTCTCGGCACTCCCGGGGGAGGGCAAATCCACATTTGCCACGGCCCTTTCTGAAATGCTGGTCACCACTGGTTCGCGCGTATTGGTGATCGATGCCGATGACCATACTGCTCCCATGCAGACCCGCATCATGCCGTCGCAGATGGGCGATTGGCGCCGGATCACCCGGACCGATGACGAGACCGGTATCGTCAGGCTGTCGGCATCGGCGCCCGAAGCAGGGGGTGGGGATCTTGCCGGCATTGCGATGCAAAAAGTGCTCACGGAAGCCCGGGGGCAGTTCGACTATGTCATTCTCGACCTGCCCGCGCTGGGCCTGGTGATCGACGCCCTTGCCGTCCTGCCTATGATCGATGGCAGCATCCTGGTTGCAGAATGGGGCAAGACGCCCCGCAGCCTGCTCGGCACCTTGCTTGAGCAGGAGCCAGAGCTGGCCGGTTACATTGCCGGGGTTGTGCTCAACAAGGTGGATCTGGGCGCGCTGCCCAAGTTTGCCGATGTGGGGGGATTGGAGCGGTTCGCCCATCATGCGGAGCAGCGGGCAACGACGCAGACGGAAACGGCGCCCCATTAGGGCGCCGTTTGCATTTGGTTATTCAGCGGCGATCTTGAAGCCTTCCATCAGCGTATTGTGCAGGCCGATCTTGGCCAGCGCGGTCAGGAAGTCGTCGCAGATATCGTCCCGATCCAGCGCGTAGGCCACGTTGGCGGTCAGGAAGCCGACCTTTGAGCCGCAATCGAACGACTGGCCGTCGTATTTCACCCCGGTAAAGGGTTGCTGGCTCATCAGCGTCTGCATCGCGTCGGTCAGCTGGACTTCACCGCCCGCACCGCGGGGCTGGTCCGCCAGCAGTCCGAAAATTTCTGGCTGGAGGATGTAGCGGCCCGAAATGATCAGGTTCGATGGGGCATCCGCCACTTTGGGCTTTTCGACCATGCCATTGATGTGAAAGCTCCGGCTGTCGCCCGCGCCACGGTCGATGACGCCATAGGAAGAAACTTCGGCCAAGGGCACTTCTTCGACGGCAATAACGTTGCCACCGGTTCTCTCATAGGTCTGCATCATCTGCTTGAGGACGCCCTGGCGGCCCTTGAACAGCATGTCCGGCAGCAGCAGGGCGAAGGGTTCGTCGCCGATGATGTCGCGCGCGCACCATACCGCATGTCCGAGCCCCAGGGGCTCCTGCTGGCGTGTGAAGCTCGTTCGCCCGGCCGAGGGCAGATCTTTTTGCAGCTCCCGGAGGACGCTGGTCTTGCCGCGGGCCTCCAGCGTTGCTTCCAGTTCGAATTGGCGGTCGAAATGGTCTTCGATCACGCCCTTGTTGCGCCCGGTCACGAACACGAAGTGGGTAATCCCCGCCTCGCGGGCTTCGTCCACGGCATACTGGATGAGGGGTCGATCGACCACCGTCAGCATTTCCTTCGGCATGGCCTTGGTGGCAGGCAGGAATCGAGTTCCCAGTCCTGCGACGGGGAAGACGGCAGTTCTTACAGGCTTTAACACAAATCTCTCCTTATTATGCGTAAGGCGAGTGAATTGGAGCATGCTGAAGCAAGTCGATCCACTTGAAACGGCTTGCGGGGATGCATGGCTCGATTGCAGATATGCTGTTGATCACACCTGTCAAACTTCCCAGGATTGGGTCGTGTTTCGGCCATATTGGCGACATTTCGCCATATTTGATTAAATGTAGTTCGGCCGATTGGCGAAGTAAGTCGGCAATGATGGCCTTGGTGGGAAAATATAAGTGTGCCGGTCTGGGACCCGCTGGAAGAGGCGTCGCGTTCAACGCACTCGTGATCGCTCAGCCCATTCCCCGCACGCCGTGAGGGTTGTATTTACCGCCCGATGGTAGTGCACTCATGGGTGCAGTACGCGCTCCCGCAGAGGTCGATTCCGCGACCACTGTCGGACCCGCTTCAGGGTGCTGGTTTCGGCAGCTATGGGAGGTTTTCGTGGAGTCAAACGGACCCGATGAAGGGCAGGTGCGCAAGGCGCCGCTGGCGGCATCCCAGCCGGTTCAGGAGCGTCCGGCATTCCCGTGGCCCTGGGGGCTGGTTGCCGTCGGTGTGATGGCTCTGGCCTGGGTCGGAATCTATCTGCTCTGGAACGGCGTCGTCTTCCTGCTCAATTGGTGAACCTCGCAGTTTACTGCCTTCGAGCACCTGTTACTTGCGGCTGGCGTGCCCGCTAGAAGAGAGCACACGATAGACTTGTCGGACAACAGCGCCGCCGGACTTTTCATCTTGCGCCCTGGCTTGCTTCGATATTGCTCCCACGCTTTGGGGTGAATTTGTGACGATGGGGCGCATTCCAGCTATGCGCGCCGGGCGTTGCTACACATTTCAGATCATGTTTGCCTCATGCCGATGGCGATACGCATTCCGATTACGGAGGCGCTCGTCAACGTGCGGCACCCCGGTTCAACCGTCCGGGACAAGATTAATGTTTCGAGGGGCATGGCTCCCGCGGAGGCGCTTGCGCTTGCGCGAACCATGCCTCGCGCCCGGATGGATTGCGCAGCGCGTTCCCAGGTCCTCAACTTCGCGAGAAAATTTCATGTCGATCACAAATGCCGACGTCGATCCATCGGACAGCCTTTCCAAAGTGAGCGCACGGCGTGGCATTGGTGCCAAGAGGGCCTTTGACCTGGTAGCGGCTTCGGCCATCTTGGTTTTTGCCCTGCCGGCGATGTTCTTTATTGCTGTCATCCTGTTTTCCACGGACCGCGGGCCAGTCCTGTTCTCGCATGAGCGTATCGGGCGCAACGGCCGGCGCTTCCGGTGCCTCAAGTTCCGCTCGATGGTCGTTAATTCCCAGGAGGCGCTGCGTCGCCACCTGGAGCTGTTTCCCCAGGCACGAGCAGAATGGGACGCCACGCAAAAGCTTCGCGACGACCCGCGCATCACTCGGATTGGTCGCTTCTTGCGCGTCACCAGCCTTGATGAACTGCCCCAGCTCTTCAACGTCATTCGCGGAGACATGAGCCTGGTCGGACCCCGTCCGATCGTCGAGGATGAAGTGGTGCGCTATGCCGACGAGATCGAGCACTATGCCGCCGTACGTCCGGGCATCACGGGCCTCTGGCAGGTCAGCGGGCGCAGCGATGTTGACTACGACCAGCGCGTCAAGCTTGATAGCCGCTACGTTCGCGAATGGTCGTTTTTTGGCGATCTGGTGATCCTGGTAAAGACCATCAAGGTCGTGGCCCTGCGCGCAGGTAGCCGTTAGGAGGCGTAAATGTCCCTGTTTCCAGCTCGTCCGCGCGCCTTTCGAACCCGCAACGCCGGCCGGGACGCCGAAACCGACGAGGCCCGTTTCGGCACCATTCGCAATGCCATTTCCATGGCAGTCACAGACGCTCGCCGCGAGCGGGACGGGTTGAGCCAGCGGCTCAACTTTTATTATGCGCAGGCGACGACGCTGATGGATAATTCCGCAGAATACGGCAAGCGCGAGCGTGTCGATGAAGCCGCAATCGACACGGCCGGCAAGAACGCCACTGGCGCGCGGCAGCGCATCGCCCACCTCGACGACCAGATCGCGCGCCTCGAGGAGCTCCTGAAGCAACTCGACCAGGGGCGTTCGTCGCCGGCGGCCGCCCGCGAGGTCAATGCCTGAGTGCGACTGTGCACCAGGCGGACAAAGGCAGGATGATGTTTCCCGATCGACAGCCCCATGATGGGCCACTCGTTTCCGTCGTCATGGCCAACTTCCAGGCTGGCGACAAGATTGTGCCGGCCCTTCAGTCCGTGCTGGGCCAGACCATGGCTGATCTCGAGGTCATCGTCAGTGATGATGCGTCCCAGGACCACAGCATGGCACTGGTCCGGGCGCTGGCCAAGGACGATGCCCGCGTGCGGCTCATCGAAAGCCAGACCAACGGGGGCCCGGCCTGCTGCCGCAATCGCGCGCTCGATGCTGCCCGCGGGAGCTGGATCGCCGTGGTGGACTCCGACGACATCATCCATCCCGAGCGACTGGAGCGGCTGCTGGACGTTGCGCGCCGGGATGACCTCGATATCGTCGCCGACGACCTGCTGCTGTTTCATGAGGACGGCAGCCCGCCCAGGCTGATGCTGGGTGCCGAGGCAGGTGCCAGTTTTTCCGTCTCGGCCGTCCGCTGGGTGCTGGCCGGCGTGGATGGTTCGCCGCCCCTTGGCTATTTGAAGCCGATGATACGGGCCGATCGCCTGAAGAAGCAGCGTTACCACGAGGCCCTGCGGATCGGCGAGGACTACGATTTCATATTGCGCCTGCTCCTGGACGGCGCGCGCATGACCGTCGTGCCCGAGCCGTTCTACCTTTATCGCCGACATTCCGCCTCGATCTCGCATCGCCTGTCCCGGTCGGACATGCGGTCCATGGTCGAGCGGCAGTTCGCCTTGTCCGTTGCGCATGAGCCTTTGTCACCGGAGCTGTCGGCCGCCTTTGCCAGGCGCCTTGCCGTGTTGCGCGAAGGGCTTGCTTACGAGGAACTCGTCGCCAGCATCAAGCAGCGCCAGGCACGGCAGGCGCTGGGCCAACTGGTGCGCGATCCAAAACTTGTGCGCCGCCTTTGGGCTTCGTTCATTGAGGGACGCCAGCGTCGCGGCAGTGAAAAGACCCAAGAGCAGCAATCAACGACCATCGTGCTGGGCGGGCAGGGCAATGCTGGTGCCGGCCAGCACGTCCCGGACTATGTCCCAACCCATCTGGTGGATTGGTCTCTGCCGCGTCCGCGCGGCGTGTGGCGTGACCTGGCAATCCATGCCGGGGCCGATTGCATCGCCCTTGACCAAGCGGGCCGGTATGCGGCGGGGTTCATCCCCGAAGTCAGGCTCGAAGTGCGCGACGCCGCGATGGAGGTCTCATGATCCCATTGCCGTCGCGCGTGACGATCAACCTCGCCAATATCCTGACCTTCGGCGCTTTCGCCGCCCTGGTGCTGAACGCCATGTTCGGCTCGCTGGCGGCGCTGACCTTCATGGCCTGCGGGGGGCTGCTCATCATCAGCAACGTGCCCGCCAGCATCGATAGCGTCCGCCGCTGGTGGTTCGTGCTGCTGCTGCCGGCCTTTTGCCTGCTGACGGCGTTGTGGTCGCAATATCCTGCCAATTCGCTGCGCTACGGCACCCAGTTGATGTTCACGGTGGTGGTCGCCGTCGTCCTTACCGGGCGTCTTTCCACGGCATCGCTGATGCGCCTGATGTTCCTCGTTTACGGCATTGGCGTCATCGCCAGCATCCTGTTCGGGCGCACCGGCACGGGTGGTGCATGGCTCGGGGTGTTCGGCAGCAAGAATGCCTTTGCGGCTCACATTGCAGTCTTTGCCCTGATCGCGGTGGCGGTTGCGGCGGATGGCAAGTCGCATCTGCTGCTGCGCCTGCTGGGCGCGGTTGGCGCTGCCGCGTCGGCTCCATTGCTGGTACTGGCCCAATCCGCCGGTGCAAGCATGATGGTGGCGCCATGTGTAGGCATTGTGCTCCTGACCATCCTGTCGGCGCGCCTTACAGGCGCCCAGAAACTCTTCACCGTCACCATCCTGGCGCTGCTCGCTGCGGCGCTGGCGCTGATCGTTGTCACCACTGGCGATGCGCTGCTGGCCGAGATTCTCGAGGGCTCCGGCAAGGACGCGACGCTGACCGGGCGCACCGATTTGTGGGCCACAGGGCTGAGCTACATCGCCGAACGACCGCTTCAGGGCCTGGGTTACCGTTCTTTCTGGGTGAGCGGCTTCGCGCCCGCCGAGGAGCTCTGGGCCATGTTCGACGTGCCCTCGGGCGCCGGCTTCAACTTCCACAACACCTATATTTCCAACGCCGTCGAGATCGGCCTGATCGGGCTGGGGCTGCAAATTGCCATCATGTATGGCGGCGCAATCATGATGACCGCCTTCGCCATCGCCCGGCCCAGCGCGCCCAATGCCCTGCTGCTGGCACTACAGACGCTGATGATCCTGCGCAGCTTCATCGAGGTCGAAGTCTTCTTCGAATTTTCCATCCGCTCGATCATGGGCATCGCCACCTTCATTTACGCCGCGGCGGGGCTTGTTGCCCTGCGCCGGCAGGCTGCCGCCACCAAGCTGCAGCATCCAATCAGAGGAGTCCTGAGCCATGGGCCAGTACCAGCCCGACCTCGTTCATTTCCGAACGCCCACCTATAAGCGCCCCGAGGCACTGCGCCGGTCCCTGGAGTCGATGATCGCCCAGACGTGGTCCCATTGGGTGTGCGACGTGTTCGATGACGATCCAGCGGAGGCCGCGCGGCAGGTCGTGGCCGATCTTGGCGATCCGCGGGTTCGCTACACCGCCAACAAGCCGCAGCTCTATGCCTCCCGCAATATCGACCAATGCTTTTCGGCCGAAAATCCGCACGGCGCAGAGTTCTTCTGCGTGGTGGAGGACGACAATTTCATCCTGCCCGATTTCTGCGCCGAAAATATCGCCCTGATGCGCCGCGAAAACGTTGAAGTCGTCCTGCGCAACCAGGTGATCGAACACGCCAGCGGCACAGCGGCCGCAAAAGTCGGCGATATTGGAGTGCTCGACGATCTCTTCACCGAGGGGCGTTATGCGGCCGAAGAGTTCCGGCTGGCGCTCTTGGCCGGCATCGGCGTCTCCAATGGCGGATTGTTCTGGTCGGTGCGCGCGCGCTCGCCCCTGGAAATCCAGTATTCCTGCACGGCGACCTTGCAGGAATATCTGCGGACCTATTCCATCGCCGAGCCGGTCTACGTGGCCATGGAGTCGCTCGCAGTTTGGGCCGAGAATGCCGAGCAGACCACTCGCAACGCCGAACTCAAGACGGGTTACCTCCGGCGCGAACTCGACCTCAAGCGCGCCGTGCAGGCGTTGCGCCAAAAGGTTTGGAACGAGACCAGCTCCGACCAACGGGCGGCCTTCCTGACCAATCCCCGCTATTCCGCCCCAATCGCCGTGCGGGCAACCCATGTCGCCAAGGCGCTGATCGGGCAGCGGCTGGCTGGGCACGTGTCGCCCCTCGATGCCCTGCGCCTTCGGGCCCGCGGCGTAATGATCCGCACCCTTGGGCGCGTGACCCCTGACTTCAACCGCTTCGTTGCCTCTCGTGGCAATCCACATCTGCGCCTGCCTCACGCATGAGCGTTGCCAGCGACATGGGCGCATCGCGCGACCACCTGACCACCGGCCGGGCCTCGGCCGCGATCAAGGGCACGCTCTGGTCGCTGGTCAGCAGTTTCGTGCCGGCGGCCCTGGGCCTGCTGGTGTTTCTCGCAACCTCGCGGGTGCTCTCGCCCACCGAGTTCGGCATCGTCGCCTTCGCGGTCAGCATCGCCAGCGTCGGCGTGGCCGTCGCCCCGGCCGGGTTTCGTGAGGCACTGATCCAGCGCGAACGCGTGTCGCCGGCCCATCTCGATACCGTCTTCTGGCTGTGCGTGGGGGCGGCCCTGGTCATTTATGCGGCGCTGTGCCTGGCCGGGCCGATCATTGCGACGGCATCTCAACAGCCCTTGCTGGCGCTGCTAATCCCGCTCGTCGCCGCACGGGTCATCTTCGATATGGCGGCGGCCGTGCCCAACGCCCTCATCGTGCGCACCATGGCATTCCGGATGCTGGCGCTGCGAACCACAATTGCCTCGGTAGTCACGGCGCTGGTGTGCCTGGGGCTGTTATGGGCCGGGTTCGGGTTGTGGGCGCTGGCCGTTTCGCAGCTGGCTGGCTCGATCGCCAGCTGCGTGGGTGCGATGGTGGGCGCCCGCTGGCTGCCGGGGTTGCGGTTCGACCGCGGGGCACTGCGCGACTTGCGGGCGTTCGGCCTGTTCTCGAGCGGCAACCACTTCATCACGACCATCAATATCGACCAGCTGCTGATCGGGGCCCTGATGGGGCCGGGCTCGCTGGGTATCTACAGCTTTGCGCGCCGCATCTTCCAGATCCTGACCGACCTGCTGTCCGGCGCCCTCAATCTGGTGTCGTATTCGCTGCTCTCGTCCATGCAGCGCGAGCCCGCCAAATTGCGCGAAGCCTATCTTCTGGGCACCTTTGCGTCCTCGGTCGTGGCGTTTCCGGTGTTTTCCGGGCTGGCGCTGGTGGCCGGCGATCTCATTCCCTTTGCCTTTGGCGACGCCTGGATTTCGGCCGTGCCGGTCGTGCAGGCATTCTGCGTTCTTGGCTTGCTGACGGCGGTAGGCATCCTGCAGTCCTCGCTGATCCGCAGCCAGGGCCAGGCCGACCTCTGGTTCTACTACATCCTGGGCAAGCAGGCCGTGACGGTGCTCTATATCTTCCTGTTCGCGGGCTGGGGTGTTGTGCCGCTGACCACTTCGCTGGTGATCCTCAACCTGCTGCTCTGGATGCCTACCCTTCGCATGGTGGTGCGGTTGCTCGACATTTCTCTCTGGGCTTATCTGGCGTCTTTCGCCCTGCCTGTGGCCGCCACGCTGGCCATGGGCATTGTCGGTTGGCTGGTGCAGCAGCAATTGGCAAATGCCGACCCCTTGCTGCGCCTGGCCATGACAATAGGCGCCGCAGCGTTAAGCTACGGCGCCGTCATCGTTGTATTGGGCCGGCACCGGATCAGAACCCTTGTGGGGTTCGTCCGCCGCCGCCGCTAGCTTACTGCCAGCCGGCTCCTGACGAAGCCATCAACCGCTTCCTGGGCGCGCTCGGTCACCTGACGAATCATCTTATCGCTGCTCAGCTGCGGCTCGAGACGCGACATGCCATCCAGGTGCCGGGCGGCCATGTCGGTGAGGATCCTGTTGGGAATGCCCGCCAGCGGTGACTCGTTAAACCGACCCACCTTGCCCAGGCTCCCGCCGCGACCGGTCTTGCCGATATAGTATTCGAGGACGCTGCTGGGCTTGAGCGGGTTCAGCCGCACGTCGAGGTTCAGGGCACCGGCCCAGTCGAGCCACTTCTTGTGGTGTCCGCCGTAGATCGGGCGAGCGCCAATCCAGGGCGTGCGCAGGGCATCGGCAACAATGGCGCCGTGCATCGCCTCGGTGATCAGCAGGCGTGCGCCGCGGATCTGGCTCAGCACCTTTTCCACCGGATCAGTCGCATCGATCAGCGTGATCCCCGCCTTGGCGCAGGCCTCGGCCCAGTTGCCGCGCTCGAGGCTCTCATAGTGCGGCATGAAGGCAACGCCGACGCTGGTGTCGGGGGCGGGCAGTTCCATTGCGCGCAGCAGGATGGCGCTGTCGCAGATCGACAGGCCGGGATCGATGTTCAGCGTCTTGGCCGTGTTGGGCCCCCGCACGAAGCGAATGTCCCAGGTGCCGTCATGCACGTCTGGCAGGCCCATATAGCCGGCATAACCCGAGCCCATGACGAATTTGCGCGAGCGTGCCGGCAGATGGTCGCCGATGATCGAACCGATCCCGACGAACAACTCGCTTTCGTCTTCATCGAGAAAATTCTTGGGCAACAGGGCGGGCCACACGAGGAGGTTCAGTTCATCGCCGAAATTGGGCACCTTGCCCCGGAAAAATACTAGCTTCATTATTATTTGCCACCTTGGCACAGTACGGATTCATTGAAAGCGCAGGCGGCACCAAGCGGCGTAAAGGCCACCCAGTCCACCTCCATGGCGATGGGCGCCGTCACCGGCACGAAAGGGCCCATCCAGTCGGTCAGCGTGTCCGAGCCCCACAGGCTGAAAAACATGCGCTGCGGGTTGGTCGGAATGGTCTTGGGGTCATCCATGGTGCGCACCAGCTTGCCATTGAGATAGAAGCGCAGCCGGTCGGGCTCCCAGGTGAACGCATAAGTGATGAAGTCGCGGTCGGAAGGGCCCGGCAGGGCGTGGGACTGACCACTGCCAATCTTGCCGTCCCCGCTCTTGCCATTAACGAACGTCGTGGTGTCGACTTGACCGGTATTGCGCAGCAGCACCTCGAAATCGATCTCATCATGCGGCTTGCCCTGCTGGGGTCCGATATAGGAGAAAAAGCTCGCATTGAGCCCCGAGCCGGCGGGCGTCTTGAGCCGGGCCTCGAACGTTCCATAGCCATAGGGCGTGCGGGTCTGGAGCTCGCCGCAGCGATATTGCCGATCGCCCTTGGGCATGGGCGCAAACCCCACGCGCAGGCGGCCATCGGCAACCTCCACCTGGTCCGTCGACCAGGTGCAATTCTGGTGGGCGCCATTGCTCCAGCCGTCGGATACGTACCAGCGCCCCTGATCGAGTTTGTTGAAATCGTCGCGAAAGGCTTCCTGGGCAAATGCCTGGGCTGGCAGGATCAGCGCTGCGAGGGCAAGCGCCGAGGCGGTCAGTCTGGTGGTCGCGGTCACGGTGAAATCTCCAGTCGGGCGACAACGACGTCGCCGGCTTCAAGAGGTGTGGTCAGTTCGGCGGGAATTTCCTCGCTGTCGCGAAGGATGAAATAGCTGTACTGCGCGGCTCTATCCCCCGGCACGGCGACGCCGGTATAAAGCGCGGCTTCCTGCACAAGGCCGCGCTGGGTGGCGATCTTGAGCTGCAACGCGGCGATCTGCCCGCCGACGGTCTGTCGCTCCAGCGACAAATCGGAAATGCGCTGGTCGGTCAGCCGCGACTGCTCCCGCTCGGCTGCCGCGATGTCCTGGCGAGCCTGCAGCATCGTGGTTTCGGTATCGAGCAACCGGGCTTCCAGATCGGACACATTGGTCTGCAGCGCTGCCACGCGGGAAGCCAGCGCCAGCCCGTCATCCGAAAGGGTCGTGATCCTGGCGAGCTGTTCGCGGGCCGTGGCCAGTTGCGCCTCGGCGCCGGTCTGCTTCTGCTCGAAGGCCTCGATCTGGCGCTGCAGAAGGGTGACCTGGTCGGCCAGCGAACTCGACTGCGCGGCAGCCTGCCGGCGTTGCGCCGACAGAATTGCCGTTTCGGCGGTCAGCAGGGCCTGAAGGTCGTCTGTGGCTTCCAGTTCAGGGGGAATGGCAATCTCGTCATGGCCTGCGAGTTCCGCATCGAGCCGGGCACGGCGCACCAGCAGCCGCCGATATTCGTCCTCAAGCACATCCAGCGCGCCCGATGTTGTGAGAATCTCGCGCTCCGGGCGCGCTGACGCTTCAGCGGTGCGACGCTCGCCACCTGCGAGGGCGAGAGCTTTCACCACGGTCAGATTGGGGGCAAACGCATATTCGCCGGGCGTGCCGACATCGCCGGAAACATAGATCGGTCCATATGCCGCCACTTCCACGCTCACTGTCGGTGGCGTGCTCAGGCCCAGCGATTGCTGCAGCGCGCTACCAAGCGCCGCCGCCAGCTCGGCACTCGTCTTGCCGACGCCTTCGGTGGGCCCGACCATCGGAAAATTGACATTGCCATCGGCGCCGACGACATACTCGCCGGCCAGGGCGGTCCACTCATCAAACGTGGAGCTCGCGGCCTTCCATTGCACGACCTTGATGTTGAGCTTGTCGGACACGCCCAGCGTGTAGGGTGTCGCGGCCTGCGCGGCCCCTATACAGGCGAGCCCGATGGCGGCGCTGGCGGCATAGCGAACGGCGGATCGAATCTGGTCCGGGGTGGGGATCATGTCCCATCCTTGCTGCTGATCGTAGGAGCGGGGACTGTTGAGACCGATCGTGCCCTCAATGGGGCACGGACACGGCCGGATCGGGCCGGCTGTGTCATGAAAATCGGCAAGCTGTTGATATCGCTAAATTTTTGAACCCGAATTAAACATTGCCACCCCGGTCAAGGCAGGCATGCGCGGCGCGACCAGCTCGCTCTCGAAACGCGGTGCCCGGCGGCTCTGCGGCCGGCGCATCTGCATGCCGGCCGGCGCAAAACCAAGTGAATCCACCCGGCGGCGCTGTTGCGGCGAGAGCGCACTCCACACGAGGCGCCGCTCTGCATCATCAAGTGCCCCGAACTCCTGCTGATGCGCATTGCTCCGGGTCTGCACTTCAAACACGCGCGCATTGGTTTCCTCCCCGGCCTGCACCATGGCCGAGAACAATCGGGCAGCACATTGCGGCGAGAGCTGCAAATTGCGGTCGAAATAGACCACGATCTCGTCCAGCGCTGCGTCGGGCAGGGCGGCCTGCACCCGCCGGATGATGTCCTGGCAGGTTTGCTGCTTGAGGCGGGCGGTCAGCCCGTGCGCATGGGCGCGCGCCGCCTGTGGCCCCATCCGCTCGCCATCCAGCGCCGCGCCGATCGGATAGCGGCCGACACAGCTTTGGCAGATCCACAGCGCCTGCGCCTCGCGCGTGACTTCATAGGTCAGGCGCAATTCGTCACGCCCGCAAAAATCGCACGTGCTGCTCAGGTTGACGTCATCCCTGATCTGCCAGGTAAAACTCCAGCTTTCCGGATTGCCGACAAATTCGCGCAATGTGTAACGGTTTCGGACCAATGCATATTCTCTTGCTGTTTGCAGGGTGCCCTGGCGGGTCGGGACATGTCGTCCTAGGCAATTGCGGCCGGTGGCTGGTCGGCAATGACCATGAGCAAATCCTCATTGGGGTCTGTGCAATTGCTGGACCAAGGATGGGAACCAATTCCGGCCACAGCAAGGCGTGTTTGCGAATACCTTGTGACGCCCCCTCAACACAGGGGGCCCGCTTGTGGCTGACACTGCTCAATTTTTTTGGCAGGCGGCGACTGCCAAGGCTGTCCACGTCAGGAGCCGCGCGCGGGAAGCCACGTGATCAATGCGACGCGGCTTCCCAAAAACGACGCCGCTTCACCGGCGCAAAAGTGCTTCAGTCCGGCCGGATATTGTGGTTGAGGTGGAAGATATTGCGCGGGTCATATTGCGCCTTCACGCGCGCCAGTGGGCCATAGTTCTCCCGCCCAAACCCGGCAATCAGGCGGTCGCCACCTTCATCGCCGATGAAATTGAGGTAGACGTCACCGGTCGACC
This sequence comes from uncultured Alphaproteobacteria bacterium, assembly GCA_963699295.1. Classification (GTDB taxonomy): domain Bacteria; phylum Pseudomonadota; class Alphaproteobacteria; order Rhizobiales; family Devosiaceae; genus Devosia. The sequence continues at coordinate 2,256,519 of OY969432.1, read as the reverse complement.
AGGGCTTGAGGTCGGCGCGAATATCGTGCGCCCATTGCTTGCCGCGCGCATCGTCGGCGGGATCGGTCCACAGCCCGAACGGATGCACGCACCAGGCCGCCCTTCGCCAGGGTATGGGCCAGTCGGCCGGTTCACGGGCCGCCTTGCCCCCGCCGGGGAACAGGACGTGCTGCGACGCCGACGGCACGATCATGTCGGGGGAGCGTGCGCAGAACCTGTCGATGGCTTCGTCGGGCAATGCCCGCAAATAGTCCGCGGACCAGTAATTGCGATGTCCGGGGGGATCATCGAGCATGCACTGCAGCTCGGCATAAGGCATCTCGGCCACCATTTCCCCCACCTGGTCGAGCGCGAGCATGTCACCCCAGGCTTTTCTGGCCTCGGTCTCGCCGCCGGCAAACACCAATAGCTCCCCAAAGACGAGCCCGCCCTTCAACTGGTCTGGGACGAATTCGAGATCGGGACCGGTCATGTAGATCGCCCCGCCGCCCACCTCGTCGGGCGCGGTCTCGATGTAATCGCGGAACGCCTTCAGTGCTTTGGGCCCGCCTTCGGCTGGCCAGAGCATCAGCGCCGCCGTCACCGAGGGGAGGGGATAGAGCCGGAACGTCAGCGCCGTGGCGACCCCGAAATTGCCGCCCCCACCATGCAGGGCCCAGAAGAGCTCGCGGTTCTGGGTGTCCGATGCCGTTACCATGTGCCCATCGGCCGTGACCAGATCGACCGCAACAAGATTGTCGCACGCCAGTCCGAACTTCCGATCGAGCCATCCCGTGCCTCCGCCCAGCGCAAACCCGCCAACGCCGGTGGTCGAGACGCGCCCGCCGGTCGTGGCGAGGCCAAAAGGCTGCGTTGCGCGATCAAGGTCCCCCATGGTCGCGCCGCCACCCACCCTGCAGGTCATGGCGACAGGATCAACGCTTACGTCATTCATTCGCCTCAGGTCGATGACCAGCCCGCCCTCGGACAGCGCCTTGCCGGCAACGCTGTGTCCGCCCCCGCGCACCGCCACTTCGAGTCCATTGTCGGCGGCAAACGCCAAGGCGGCCACCACGTCGTCGCTTGACTGGCATTGAGCAATAACCGCGGGGCGCCGATCGATCATGGCGTTGAACACTGAGCGGGCGACGTCATACCCATCGTCGGTCGCCTGGATAATGTCCCCGCTGAAACCGCTACGGAACCGCCCGACTGCTTCGGCTTCGAGAAGATGCATCGCAACCTCCGTCGCCCCCACTCCATTTTACCGGCCACGGCGCCGGGTGTCACTCCAATATCGCACGATTGGCCGGCTCGCCTGCAAAGTTGACCGGTCCGGAGCGCAGCACCATGATGCCGAGGACCAGCGTCCACGCGGCCCACAGGCTATAGCTAATGGCGTTGATGGCGCCGGTGAGGGGCACACCAAACGGCTCAAGCATGCCCAAGCCCACGCCGACCGCGATGACAAAGCCGGCTATGGCGATGACGCGATTGGTCCCGAGAACCAGCGCCGAGACAAGCACCGTCCAGATTGCGGTGAAAAAGTACCCGAGATGTTCGCCAACACCCATTCCGAGGTAGCGATTGGCGGCATCGAACAGCGCCACCGCCATCGCCTGGTCGGTCGCGCTCGCGCCGGGCGTCACGTACATCGCAGCCAGGCCGGGAACGAGCATGACCCAGCGCAACAGGCCGAGCGCCTGCACCAGGCCCGCGAGGACCCCGGCGCCAACCGAGAGCGCCGCGAGCAGGCTGTTGCGCCGCCAAAAGTGCAGGCCAAGCGCAATCGCCGCGCCGATCATCAGCAGCGCGGCGAACATCATGGCGTACCAGTAGAGATGGAGATCCGCGCCTGCCCCGGCAAATCGGGTCAGGACCTCTCCCGCCGGATGGCGCAGAATATCGGGATATTCAAACGTCATCTGCAGGCCGGTAAAGCCGGCGGTAAAAATCAGCGGGACGGCGACAAGGAGAAGGCCGGCAGTGCGAGAGGCGGTGCGCATGGCAATGATCTCCGACGAATTCATCTAGAAAAGCTTGGTTGTTTCCGGTCTCGGGCGGGACGTTGCTGTATCCCGCCGCTCCGACCACAGTGCATAGCCCAGCCAGATCAGCGCTATCCCCATCGGGATGGCCGCATAGCGCTGGATCGCATGGGGCAGCAGCGCCGCCGCAGGCGTGATGATTGCCGCGAGCGCCAGCAGCATGGCCGGCCAGCGCGGCAAGACACCAGCGCGCACCGTCGCAATGCCAAACAGCAGGCCTCCCAGCAGATAGCAGACCCCGACCACGCCATAGCTTGGCCCCAGCGCGCCAATATCCATCACCCCTGGCTGCCCATTGGCGACGCCTAGATAGCTGTCGATAAAGGCAGGCGTTGACGCCGAGAGAACAGGCAGGATGTACAGTTCGGCAAAGACGAAACCGGTCTGGAGCCAGAAAGAAATCGTCAGCAGCACGAAACCGGCCAGCCCCATCCACCCGGCCTGTTCAGCCTGCCGCACATATAGACCGGCGATCCCGACCAGAAACAACAGGCACATGCCAAGCTTGAGGCTGATGATGATGGCCCAGTTGAGCGTGGTGACCGAGGCCAGCACATCCGGCGGATGGATCGGTTGGATGCCGGCAAAGATAACCCCGGCCAGTATTGCCGCAAGGCCGGCGTAGCGCATGAGGCCAGCGTGGGTGATGGTCATTGTGCTCCCCTTGTTTCCAGTTTGGCGGATTGAGAGGATGCTGAACATCCTCCCAATCGATGGTCTTGCTAAGCCTTTGCGATGCCAGTGTTCGCCTCGCCGTGGTCGAGGGCGGCCAGGGCGACGGGATTGAAGCCCTTCACCAGCAGCCAGATGCCCAGCAACAGCTCCCAGAAAAATTCCGGTACGGTGGCGATGACCTGCCAGATCGAGCCGGGTTCGATGACGTCGAATATAATGGCCACACTGGCGGCAAGCAGCGCCGGTCCGCCAATGAGCCCCAGGATGGCCAGGCCGCGTGGGATCAGTCGCGACCGATACATCAGATAGCCAAGGATCAGGCCGTTCCCCACGCCAACGACGGTGCCGGGGCCGAGCAGGAACGTCCAGTCGTGGATGGCGACCAGCGCCTGGCCGACAACCAGAAGTGCTGGTGCATCTGCGCCGGCTGCCTCCAGCCGCAGGGTTCCGAGCGCCAAAAGGCTCAGTATGCCCACGCCGATGAACACGCTTTCGATAATCCGCGACGCCACATAGCCCAGCGCCAGGACCTCGCTGAGCCGCTTGAGGATGGGAAACAGGACGAGCGCCGCGCCAATATTGGCGATTATGAGCAGGAGCTCCAGCACCGCCCCTATGGCGAGACCGGGATCGGCGCCGGTGCCCACCACATAGGCGGGATCACTCAGCGCCGGAGCGTAGAACCAGACCACCGGCGGGATCGAGGTGGCGTAGGTGATCAGAAAAAGCAGGCCCGTCAGTCGTGCCAGCACCTGGGGATCGGCTGGCAGCCACCCGCGGTGATCGGCGTCTCGGGCTGCAGACGGAATGGCGTGGGGCATGTCGGTTCGTTGATGTGAGGTAGAGGCAATGGTGCTCATTTGAGGTTCCTTGGATCACTGGTTTCAGTGGACAAAATTGTGGGAAGAGGGGAGCCGACACGAATGACCGAGACCAGCGTGAGGCCCAGGTCGCGAATGCGCTGAAGCAGGCCATGCAGCGCCGCCTGGTCCGTCGCGAGTCCACGCAGGGTCGTCGTCCCATCGCTTTCGTGGGTCAGGCTTGGCACCGCCAGGCGGGCCGCCCAGCGCGTGTCGAGCAGCCCCTGAATACGAATTTCGTAGGTGTCGCCGGCTTGCGGGTCGAACGATGCTTGGGGTGGTTTTGTCATGCCGCGCCTCGGTTCGTGCGTTGCGAACATCAGGTTCGCTGGGGCACTTGTGAGCGCAAAGTGGGTGAGAGCGCCTCACCACATTTGGTGAGCGTGCGCATTTATTTTGACTTTTTAGCGTCGCGGCGGTCGCCTAGCGCGCCCGGCTCCACGTCAGCAGGGCCAGTTCCTCGGCGCGGCGCACAGCGGAGCGCCGGTTATTGACGCCCAGTTTTTCGTAAATATTCTTGGTGTGTGTCCGCATGGTATTTTCCGAGACCATCAGTTCGCGCGCAATCTGGGGTCCACCCAGGTCGCTGCCGAGCAGGCGAAGCACGTCCAGCTCGCGCTCGCTCAAGGGCTCGATCACGTCGCGATGCACGGGTTGCGGTGCCTCAACCCTGCCAAAAGCGGCCAGGAGCGTGCGCGCGTAGGCGGGCGCAATGCGGCGTTTGACGGCAAGTTTGAGCAGCGCCTCCATCGGCGGACCTTCGTTGATGAAGAGGCGCACATAGCCCTCGGGCGCGGCCAGCACCAGGGCGCGTTCAAGGGCAGCAAGCGCGGCACCGACATCGCTATGCCGGTTGGCGAGTGACTGCAGGATCAGGATTTCGATGGCGCTGCCGGTCCGACCGCCAAGCTCTGCGGCTTCCAGCAGGCGATCCAGCAACGCCACAGCCTGCTCGGCGCGGTCCTGCGCCAGCAAGAGCCTGGCGAGGGTAATATGTTCGAACTCACGCAGATAGCTCAGGGCGCCGTCAGCGCCGATGCCGGCGTCGTCTTGCCAGCGTAGCGCATAGTCCAGCCGGCCCTGCGCAATCCATACGCGCGCCCTGATCGCCGCGATAGGCCGAACATTGGGGAAGAAATCGCTGACATAGAGGCGTTCGGCCTCATCGAGCAGCCCGAGCGCCTGCTCGTAATTGCCCTCATCTCGCAGCAGCTGCGCCCGTGCCACACGATAGCGATAGGGGTGCTGAGGCAATCCGGCTTTTTCGCCCAACGCCTCGCTCCTGGAGAGGTGTTGGTGCGCCGCCGGCAAGTCGTTGCGCTCACGATGCGTTTCGCTCAGGCCCGCATGCATATCCGCGGTGCCGCGCAGGCTGGTGCCGTCTGGCGCAATGGCGACCTGCAGGGCCTGCTCATAGAGCTGGGTGGCGTCGCGGAAGTGCCCCCTGACCAATTGGATGTCGGCGAGCGCGATGGCGACGCCGAGCGTATCGGCGATGTGTCCGGCGCGCTGCAGCCCGCTCTTGCACTCGCTCCAGGAGCGATAGGCCGCATCGAGATCGCCCTGGGACCAGTATCCGATCCCGAGCAGTCCCAGGCCCCCGGCGCGGCCGAGGTGATCTTGCGATGGCGCCAGCTCAAGCACGCGCAGCGCATGCCCGATTGTCGCCGGCACGTCGCCGCGAACCTGCGCCATGGCCGCGCGGTAGAGTTCGATAGCCCCGGGCAGACGCGGCAATTGGGCCTCATCGACAACCACGACAGGGTCGAGCCCAGCCACCGAACGTTCGATCTCGAACAGGCGCTCTTCCACGCCCTCGAACTCGCCAATGGAAACCAGTGCGCCGACGAACCCGATGCCGAGCACCGGGCGCTGGCGGACAAGGTCATCGGGAAGCTGTCGCACCCAGTTGCGGATGATCGCCTCGCCGCGGTTCTTCTGCGTCTCCGGTATCGCGAGCTCGATCAACTCGGCTGCGCGCTCGTAGCTCGCCCCCGCGAGGGCATGCCGGATGGCTTCGGCCCGCTCGCCATGCTGCTCGTACCAATCGCTCGCGCGTTGGTGGCGCACCGGTAGCTGGTCGCGGGCCGCAGCATCGAGCTGCGTCAGCAAGACGTCGGCGAACAAATGGTGATACCGGTACCATTCGCGCTGGTCATCGAGCGGCACCAGAAACAGGTTCGCCCGGTTCAGCGCATCAAGGGTCTCCCTGCTGTCGCTCCGACCGGTCACCGCATCGCAAAGCGGACCACTCAATCGGTCGAGAAAGCAGGTGTCGAGCAGGAAGCTGCGAACATCGTCGGATTGCCGATCCAGCACCTCCTCGACCAGATAGTCGAAGACATAACGGTCGTTGCCCGCAAAACCCGCGATGAACGAGGTCACGTCGGTTCGTCCTGGCATCGACAATGCGGCCAGCTGCAGGGCTGCAATCCACCCCTCCGTCCGCTCCTCAAGGGCAATGATGTCCTGGGCGGTAAGCGCCAGGCCCACTGTGTCGTTGAAATAGGCTGCAATCTCGTCGGGGGTAAAGCGCAGGTCCTCCGACCTGATTTCCACCAGCTCACCGCGCGCTCTCAGGCGGGCGATGGGCAGGGCCGGGTCGGCTCTGGTAGTGATGACGATATGCACGTTTGGCGGCAGATGCTCGAGCAGGAACGCCATGCCGGCGTGGATGATCGGCTGGTCGATGACGTGATAGTCGTCAAGGATCAGGTCCACATTGTCATGGAGGCTCGCGAGTTCGTTCACGATGGAGGTAAGAACCACATCGTTGGCATGCTGTCCTGGCGGCAAGATCTGCAGCGGCGCCGCGCCGTTGGCCGCGCTCGCCTTGTGCAGGGCGGCAATGACGTGCGTCCAATAGGTTATGGGCTCATTGTCGGCCGGGTCGAGCGAGAGCCAGGCCACAAGGCCCCCCGCGCGATTTGCCTGCCACGCCGCCACAAGGGTGGTCTTGCCAAAGCCTGCCGGTGCCGAGATCAGCGTCAGCTTGCCGCTGACGCCCCGTTGCAGATGCGCGCTCAGTCGGCGTCTTTCGACGACACCGCTGCGCAGGCGGGGCACGAAGAGCTTGGTTGCAACGAGTGTGCCTGTCATCACAGCTCATCCCGGCTGTTGAGCAGCGCAAAGCATGATGAGATTTTCGCCGCCCCTGGCTTTGATACTTATCATTCTTGCCCGACGGTGAGAACGACATTGCCGCGCTTCCGGCCGGTGTCGACATAGGCGTGCGCCTCAGCCGCCTGCTCCAGCGTATAGCTGCGGTCGATGACCGGCCGGTAGGCGCCTGCTGCGGCCATCTCTGCAAGGTACTGCATATGCGCCGGTTCGATCTTGGAGACGCCGGTGATGACCGTCTTGCCGCTGGCCTTGGATGGCCGCCCGAAACCTGCCACCTGCGCGAACGAGCCCAGGATCACCAGCAGGCGCCCGCCCGGGCGCAGCACCGGCTCGCATCGCGGGAACGGGGCCGTGCCTGTCGTGTCGACGATGACATCCCAGGTGGCGCCGGACTTGGCGAAATCGGTTGTTGTGTAGTCGATCACGCTGTCGGCGCCGATCGAGCGGACCAGCTCGATATTGGCCGTGCTGCACACGCCGGTGACTTCGGCGCCCAGATGCTTGGCAATCTGCACGGCCGCCGTGCCCACCCCGCCTGATGCGCCCACCACCATCACCTTGTCTCCGGGTTTGATGCCGATTTTGTCCTTGAGTGGCCCGAGAACCGTGGTGCCGCCAAACGAGAGCGCCGCCGCTTCCTCAAACGACAGATTGGCCGGCTTCAACGCAATGAGGCCGTCCTCGGGCATGGTACGGTACTCGGCATGGGAGCCAAACTTGGCCCCCGGAAAGGCAAAGACCTCATCGCCCATCTTGAACCGCGTCACTGAGCGGCCGACCGCTTCCACGACACCGGCGAGTTCGGTCCCCAGGACAGGCTGGCGCGGACCGAACAACCCGAATGCGAGCCGCCCGAGCAGGCCGAAGCCCTTGGGCAATTTGAGGCTGCGCGCCCGCCAGTCGCCGGTTGTGACGGTCGTCGCCTTGATCCGGATCAGCACTTCGTTGCCTTGCGGAACCGGCTTGGGCAAGTCGACGAGCTCGAGCACCTCAGGGCCGCCGTAGCGATGATAGGCAATGGCTTTCATTGGCTTTGTCCAGGCATGGGTGATCGATCGCCGCGCGTTGGGCGCACGGTGAACAGTAGTGTGAGTGGACAGTTCGGATTGCAATGACTTTTCGATCGACGTCATCGACTTTTGGCCGTGGCATTAGTTGCCGGACGCTGCAATGCTCACGATATTGCCGCGCCAATACACGAACTCTGCCTCCGGCAGGTCCCAAGCGACTTCGCCGCGGCGGGGAAACCGGTAGGCGCCAACCTGCGCGTACTCCGAAAACCGCCCGATCCAGCGCGCTGGCGTGTCCCCCGCACGGGGGCGATCCGGGGCCTCGATGCTGGCAATGTCCCCGTCCTGGTCGAAGTGCAACACCACCCGCGCCGGCCCCCCGACAGTGGGCGTTGAGACCTCAACCGTGTCGTCGTCGATCTGCCGCCAACTGAGCCCGTCGGCATTGAGAATGGCTTCGGGGTTCCACGGCAGTTCTGCCAAAAACCGCATGGCCTCGCCCTTGGCCATCTCGGACCCGCTGGCTGCTGAAACGGGGACCGATCCGGCCAACCTGACCTCAAGCTGGCCTTCGCCGTCCACATAGGCGTCAACAATCCTGACCGGGATGACCGCGGCAATCACGCCAGTCGCCTGCCACACAAAGCCCGGCCGGCGTGTTCCTGAAACTTGGGTCGCCTCCAGGCGAAAGAATGCCTGGTCGATTCGCAGCCGCATTTCAGCGTCCTGAACCATCAGGAGCGCTGGCGGCCCGCCTGCCCGGGCCCCGTTTCTTGTGGCAAATCGTCGAACGATGGGCGGAATGTGCGAGGGATCCGGCGCGGTCGCTTGAGCTTGCGATAGCAACAAGCGCTCCTTCAGAGAACTGATCTTGGCGGCAAACTGGTAGGTGCCAAACAGGTGTACGGCCACAAGCACCAATATGGCCACGGCCGCTATGATGAAAAACATTCCCATGCCCGTCCGCCTCCGAGCTTTGCGAATATATGGCCCCGGCAACATACGACCGGCCATGGCGATCGCCCAGCACTTCTAGCGTGGCGGCGAAAGCCCCGATCCCCAAGCCTATCGAAGCGCCTCGATGATCTGGCCAAGCACCAGATGCAGATTTTCGCGGTGGCCGGTGCTGGCCGAGGGGCTGGTTTCGTCAGAGGTCATGACGACGGTGATGCCCAGCTCAGGCACGATATAGAGCATCTGCCCGCCATAGCCCCAGGCGTAAGGCACGCGCTCTCCGGCGATCGAGCGAATGAACCACCCATAGCCATATGCATCGCCATTGAGGCGGGACGTGGTGCGCGGCTGCCAGGATTGTTCAATCCAGCCTTCGGGAACAATTCGGGCGCCGTCGGCAGATAGCCCGCCCGTGCGATACACCTCGCCGAACGCCAGCAGCGAGCGGGGGCTCATCGCCATCTGGTTGCCGCCCAGATAGATCCCTTGTGGGTCGCGCTCCCAACTCGCGATCGAGAAGCCCTCGATGCCGCCAAGCCAGTCCCGGGCGAGTGCCAGCGTGGACTGGCCACTGACCTTGGTGAGGATTGCCGACAGCAAATGGCTGGACCCCGTAGAATATTGCATCGCCCCGCCCGGAACATCGGCAAAGGGTTGGGCCAGGGCAAAGCGGACCCAGTTGGAGCTGGCGACCCAGCGGCCATAGTTTTCCCCTGAGGTGCGTTCCAGCCCGGCCTGCATTGAGAGGAGGTGGCCGATAGTGATGTCCTGCAGCCGTGGGTCGGCATTTTCGGGCAGGTCATCAGCCAGTAGCGGCGCGATCAACTGGTCCACGCCCTCGAGCAGACCCTTGTCGATGGCAATGCCGACCAGCGCTGAGATTATGGTCTTTGATGCGGACTTGATGTTGGTCGGGTCGGTGACCGCGTGGCCCTTATAGCCCCGCTCAGCCAGGATATTGCCGCCTTGCGCAATGATCACCGTCTCCAACGGGTCGAGCGCCGCGGCCGCATCGAGAACGGCCTCAAGCCGTTCCGTGGTCGATGCCGCAACCGGGACCTCGCTTTGCGCGACACCGGCCGAAACCATGAGCACAAGCGCACCAATAATCGACGCGCCCGCAGTCAACATGTGCCGAACCATTAGATTTCTCATTCAATGATAAGCCCGAACCCGGCCATCTGTTCCGCAACACACGATAAGGGCGATGCCAAGCCATGGCCCCGCCCGAAAGACAGGCAGGGCCAGATTCGCTTTGCAGTTATCTTGCACGGGGCAGGCAATCAAGCCGATCGGCCAACTGGAGCTTGTCGCCTCCCGCAGCCCTTATTTCTTGGTGCCGGCACCCGATGTCGTCGCGGCGAACCCTTTTAGCGAGGGGGTGGAGGCGTTTGTCTTCGGCTTTTCCTGCTTGGGCTTCTTCGCTTGGCCCTTGCTGTTCTTGGCCATGTTGGCCTCCTTTATCGGCGCGGTGATCGCCCGAACCCACAGCATCGCATTATCTGATCTGGTTAGGGGAATAATCGCTCGATCGGCCCTAATTAGAGAGAGTGTGCCCCAGCCTCAAGATGACGCCTTTCAAATCCATGCGCCAAAACATGAGATCATCACGACTGTGCTTCAGGAATGGGCCGTATTTCGCCTCCAAGCACCGACTATGCGGCCCCGATGTTGAAAACAAGCCCGGCTGTCGCGGGATATGTTTGGAGTGTTTTTGGCCGCTGGTTTCGGTGTCTGCCTTCAGCAAAAAGTGAAGTGCAAAGAGCCTTGCAAGCTGCGACAGAGCCCGGCGTTGGCCCGCGGTTTCGTGGCGTTGCCGGCGTTCCTTGCCGTCGTCAGTTTCTTGTTGGGCGCGCGCGAGCGGGCCTTGACAATGCGGCTAAATCGACGGTCATTATCTCAATAATTATATTGACGCTACTTTATCCAATTTTTTGGACGTATGGCGGCGCGAAGTGGAGTGCCATTGTGCTGGTTCAGGCCAAGGATATCACCAAGACGTTTGTGTCGCGTCACGGCGAAACGGTCGAGGCGCTCGCGCCGACATCAATCGGAATCAACGAGGGTGAGTTCCTCAGCCTGATCGGGCCCTCGGGGTGCGGCAAGTCGACCTTGCTGCGCATCCTGGCCGGCTTGATCAAGCCAAGCGCCGGTACGCTCGAGTGGAAAAACGGCGCGCCCACCAAGGGCAGCGACATTGGCTTTGTGTTCCAGGAAGCGGTGCTGCTGCCCTGGCTCAACATTCTCGACAATGTCCGCTTTCCGCTCGATTCCTTCGGGCGTCCGCGCAAGGAATCCGATGAACTGGCGCGCGAAATGCTGGCGCTGGTCGGTCTCAAGGACTTTGCCAATTCGCTGCCCAAGGAATTGTCCGGCGGCATGCGCCAGCGCGCCGCCATTGCGCGCGCCCTGGTCTATCGCCCCCGCGTCGTGCTGATGGACGAGCCGTTCGGCGCACTCGACCTGCTGACCCGCGATCGCATGAACGACGAACTGCTGCAGATCCGCCAGGAAGTGGGCGCCACCATCGTCTTCGTCACCCACTCGATCGAAGAAGCCGCCTATCTGTCCGACCGCGTGGCCGTCATGTCGGCCCGTCCCGGCCGTATCCGCACCGTCCATACGATCGACCTGCCCAAGCCGCGCTCCGAGGCGACCAAGGATCTGGCTGAATTCTACACGTGGCTGTCGACGCTGCGGAAGGAACTCAAATGAGCATGCTGACCTCCCGTCCGGTCACGGCGGTCTTCACGACGCTGATTCTGCTGGCGGCGTGGTGGGGCTATGTCACGCTGTTTCACGTTCCCCCCTTCATCCTGCCGCCGCCCCAGGCCGTGTTTGCCGAACTGGTGCGCCTGTTCGCCGGGGGCAGCATCTGGCCGCATCTGGGCCATACGCTGGGCATAATCCTCGTCGGGTTCGTACTGGGCTCGCTGGGCGGGTTTGGCCTGGGGTTTATCCTTGCCAAGTTCCCGCGGGTCGAGCGCATCGTTGCGCCCTATCTGCTGTTTTTCCAGACCGCGCCCAAGATCGCGCTCGCGCCGCTGTTCATCCTGTGGTTCGGCCTGGGCCTGACCTCAAAAATCGTGCTGACCGTTTCGCTGGTGTTTTTTCCGGTGATGATCGGCACCATTCTGGGCCTGCGCTCGGTGTCGACCAATCTGCAGAACTTTTGCGAAATCCTCAAGCTCAGCCGCTGGCAGCGCTTGCGGCTGGTCGAGCTGCCCGCCGCCGTTCCGGAAATCTTTGCCGGGCTCAAGGTCGGCGCCATCCAGGCCACCATTGGCGCCATCCTCGCCGAATGGCTGTCGGGCGGTACCGGGCTTGGCTATCTGATGGTGTTTGCCGGCACCACCTACAAGGCGCCGCTCCTGTTTGCGATGGTGCTCGTCACCTCCGCGCTGGGCATTCTCATCTACCAGGTGCTGGCCCAGGCCGAGAAGTGGTTACTGTCATGGCGCTGATGGATCGTTCCGCAACCTGGCCGTGGCAGGGCGACAAGCCCGTCCATATCCCTCGGCCCGATATCGTGCCCGCCGGTTTCCTGCTGCCGGGTGATCCCGCCCGCGTCGACATGGCCGCTGCGGTGCTCGAGGATTTTGTCATTGTCGGGCAGAACCGCGAGTTCCGCATGGGCATTGGCCGCCACCGCGGCATGACCATTGGCGTATGCTCTACCGGCATTGGCGGCGCATCGACCGAAATCGTCGGCGTCGAGCTGGCAGCTCTGGGCGTTCGCGCCTTCATCCGCACCGGCGGCATGGGCGCCATGGCGGCCGATCTGGAATTGGGCGACTTCGTCATCGCGGAAGCCGCCATCGCCAATAGCGGCTGCGCTCGGCCTTATGCGCCGGGCAATGCCAATGTCGCGGCAGACGCCGATATCGTGCGCTACCTCGATGAAGCCCGCGAGGCCCGCGGCCTGCGTGGTCGCCGCGGCATCACCGCGACCGCTGACGGCTACTACCGCGCGCAGGGACGCCCGGATCATCGAGACGGCAATGCCACGCCCGCCATTCTCGACGGCTTTGCCGCTCGCGGCGCCGACGGCATGGAAATGGAAGCTGAAATCGTCCTCGCCATCGGCGCGGCCCTGGGTGTCAAGGCGGGTGCCGTCATGGCCGTGCATGCCCATCGCAGCAAAGACAGCTGGATGGAAGATTATGATGAAACTCAACGCAACGTGGTTCGCATTGGTGCCGATGCGCTCGTTCGGGCGCTGGGACAGGACTGAGCCTTAACTGTCTAACAAGGGAAATGCCATGAGTTTGATTTCAAACCTGATCAAGGGAGCGGCCACCCTGTTGGCAGCATCCGGTTTCGCCATTGCCGGGGCGCAAGCCCAGGATTTGCAGCACGTCACCATCCAGATCGATGGCGCTGCGGTCCCCTACTACCTGCCGCTCTATGTGGCCGATCACTACGGCTATTTCAAAGACGCTGGCCTTGAGGTTGAATTCCTCTATGCCAACGCCGCCGACATCCTGAACAACGTCGCCGTCGGCAACGTCCAGTTCGGCTTCCCCAATGGTGACTCGGTGATCAATGCCCGGGCCAACGGGCTCCCGGTCAAGGTGGTTCACACCACCTACCAGCAGGGCATCGGCGCCACGCTGTTCAAGACCGCCAGCGGCATCAAGACCCCGGAAGACCTGGTCGGCAAGCGCGTTGCCGTGACCAGCTACGGCAGCCCCAACTACATCCAGCTGCAGGTCATGATGGCCAAGGCCGGCAAGAGCATTGACGACGTCAATGTCGAGATCATCGGTACCGGCGCCATCCTTGATGCGCTCAAGTCCGACCAGGTCGATGCCATCGTGTTCTCGATGCTACGCTTTTATGCCCTGCAGGCCGATGGCCTGGATGTCGGCATGATCCGCTCCGACGACTTCCTGCCCAGCAAGGGCAACGTCATCGTGACCTCCGACAGCTATCTGGCCGACAATCCCAAGATTGTTGCTGGCTTCGTGCAGGCGCTCAACAAGGGCATCCAGCACATCGTCGATGGCAATGTCGCCGACGAGGTCAAGATGTCGGTTGCCGAATACACCCCGACCTTTGCCGGTCAGGAAGAGCTGGTCAACGAGATCATCTCCGAAGTCTTCGTCAAGACCCTGTGGCAGAGCCCGGACACCGCCGCCCATGAGCTGGGCTACGGCAATGTGGCTGCCTGGCAGGCCGCCATCGACACCGCTGTCGAATATGGCGTGATCCCGGCCGGCTTCCCCGCCGCCGACCTCGTGATCGAAACGCCCTCCTCGATCCAGTAACGAATGCACCGGCCCGGCGGCTTCCCGCCGGGTCGGACCCTCAAAGGAGCTTGTTCATGCGGGCCATAGTCTCACTGGTTATCTTCCTGGCATTGTGGAGCCTGGCGTTGATTGTCTTCAACGTGCCCAGCTACCTGGTGCCGTCCCCATGGCAATTGCTCGAAAAGACCTGGTTCCTGCTGACCAAGGCGGGGCTGCTGACCCATATTCCGGTGACGGTGTTTGAAATCCTCGCGGGTTTTGCTTTTGGCATCGTTCTGGGCATTGGCGCAGCCGTGCTGTTCGTGCGCTATCCGCTCGTCGAGAACCTGCTCAATCCGCTTATCGTGTTCGTCCAGACCGCCCCCAAGATCGCCATCGCGCCGCTGCTGCTGCTGTGGCTGGGGCTGGGGGTGACGCCCAAGATCGTGCTGGTGGCCATCGTCACCTTCTTCCCCATCCTGTCCAATATGCTGAGCTCGCTGCGTTCGCTGCCCTCGACGCTGGAAGAGTTCGCGACCATGCTCAAGCTCTCCCCGGCCCAGCGCATCTGGCGCATCGAACTGCCGCAATCCCTGCCCATGCTGTTTTCCGGCATGAAGGTGGGCGCCACCCTGGCCGTGACCGCTGCCGTGATCGGCGAGCTGATGGGGGCCAAGGCGGGCCTCGGCTATCTGCTCAGCCTCGGGCAGGAAACCGCGGATGTGAGCCTCGTGCTGGTTGCCGTGTTCATCCTCTCGATCATTGGCTATCTGCTTTACCTCGCCATCGGCTATGCCGAGCGACGCATGTTGAGCTGGCACGACAGCACCAATGACAGCCACCAACTGGCCCAGACCGAAGGCTAGTCCCGCTCTCGATCTCAAAAAACACAGGAGCTGCATATGGGCCGGTCCCGTATGCAGCTCTTGGCTATTTAGTCCCCCGTTTGCCGCTGCCGATCAAACGCGCGGCAAGTTGGCTCATATGTTCACTGTGCCGGTTGGCTTAGTGATCGGCCGCAACTCGATTGTCGGGTTCGGTATTTGTCGCAAGGTTTGAAATGAAGCTCTATTACGCCCCCGGTGCCTGCTCGCTCGCTTCCCACATCGTTCTGGAAGAAATCGGCGCCACCTATGAGCGGGAAACCGTTGATCTGCGCGCGAAAAAGACCGCGTCTGGCGCTGACTACCTGGCCATCAATCCGCGCGGCGCCGTGCCGGCGCTGGACATTGGTGAGGGACGGGCGCTGACCCAGGGTCCGGCCATCCTGCAGTATCTGGGCGATTTGTCCGATATCGCCGCGTTCAAGCCGGCCAACGGCACCATCGCCCGCGCGCGCTTGCAGGAAGCACTTGGTTTTATCGGCGATCTGCAAAAGGCCTTCGGTGGTCTGTTTACGCCAAATCTTGATGCTGACGCGCGCGCTGCCGTGGTTGCCGAAATCGTCCGCCGCATCGGCCAGCTCGAAGCGATGATCGCCGATAACGGTTCGGTGCTGGGCGAATATACCCAGGCCGACGCCTATGCCTTCACCGTGATGAGCTGGGGCCGCGGCATCGACAGCATCGATTTCGCCGCCTACCCCAAGATTTCAGCCCTGCTGGCCGCCGTAGGCGCGCGCCCTGCCACGCAGGCAGCCCAGAAGGCCGAAGGCCTGATCTGATCGCATACACTACACCGCACCTGGCGATGACGGACAGTCGTCGCCAGGCGCCTTCGCCTTGCCGCCAGATGCTACAACTTGATCGTGCGCAGCAGCTGCCGTGACGCTTCCACATCGCGCCGGGTCTGGACGATCAGTTCATCGATCGTGCCGAACAGCTGCATCTCCCTGAGCTGGCGAACGATGAACAGGTCCACCGTCTGGCCGTAAATCAGGGCGTCGAAATCGTGGATATAGGCCTCCACGCGGGTGGTCGTCACATCGCCAAAGGTCGGGTTCTTGCCAACGCTGATGGTCGCGCCATGCAGGCTGCCCAGTTGTGGTAGCTGGATCAACCCGCAATAGACCCCGTCCACCGGTGCCGCAATCGTTGGGGGCAGGGCAATATTGGCCGTCGGGAAACCCAACACACGCCCGCGCTTGTCGCCATGCACGACGATCCCTTCATAGCGCTCAAAGCCTGTGAGGTCGTACATTCAGGTGGCGTTTGCCAGGCCAAGATACTGGCTCTGGTGAAACACCAGGGGCGGCACCTGGGGAAAGAGGCTCGTATGCCGAACCTCCAGCAGAATGATCTCGTGGTCGCCGCCATGCAGATGGTCGCTGATCCGGCAGTCCAGCCACAGGGTCGCCCCTTCGATGAACAGCGCTCCATCTTCCGAGGCCTGCCAGACAATGCCCTCGAACCGGTCATCGGTCCGGGCGGCCAGCTGGCGCGACAGCTGTTCCTGGTCGGCCCCCAAAACGCTCAGCCCGATGCTGGGCAGCCGGTTCAGTTTCGGCCAGGTCGATGACGTGCGCGCCACGCAGACCGAAACCAGCGGTGGATCGAGCGATACCGAGCTGAAGGAATTGACCGCCATGCCCACCGGGGTCGCTCCATCCAGCGCGCACATGGCCACCACGCCCGTGGGAAACATGGAGAATGCTTTTCTCAAGGCCAGTGTAGGGGGAATGTCCCCCGCCTGCGGAGCCTGCGCCAATTGATCCTCCGGTATAGTCAAGTTTGAATAGTTGAGTTTAGGCTAGTCAATTTGGTAAAGGGAGACAAGCTGCTTGCAGTTCGTTTCGTCGCTTGGAGTGAGCATGTCGAACATCACCCGTCTGGTCGTTCTTGGTGCGGTCCGCCAGTTCCAGCCCGTGCACGGCTATTTCCTGCGCCGGGAACTGATGACCTGGCATGTCGACGAGTGGGCCAATATCCAGCCCGGCTCGATCTATAACGCGCTCAAATCGCTCAAGCAGGACGGCTACATCCAGGAGAGCGGCACCGAAACGGCAGGCAAGCGGCCCGAGCGCACCATTTATCAGATGACCCCGCAGGGCGACGTCGAGCTGATGCGGATGCTGCGCCAGACGCTGTGGACCGTGGAAACCTTCGATACCAAACCGGTCATGGCGCTGACCTCGTTCATGTTCCTGCTCAGCCGGGCCGAAGTCGTTGCCGCCCTCAAATTTCGCATCACCGAGATCGATGCCAAGATCGCCAGCAACGGTTTCGACATCGAAGATGTGGCGCGCTCCACCACGACGCCGGCCTATGTGCGCGAGATCTTTGAGCTGTCGTCGCTGCGGCTGAAAGCCGAACAGGATTGGGCGCGCAACATCTATGAGCGCATTTGTGCCGGGCAATACGCCTTTGCGGGCGAGGACACCTCCTTTGTAAACCAGACGACCAGCCAGTTTGTGGGATCAGGCAGGAACTGAGCCCTGCCTGACCTATAGCGATCAGCCCAGCTTGCGGTAGCCTGCCCCCGGATGATCATCACCGAGGATAGCGCTGGGCGTGCCGATCAGGCGTTCGCGCAAGCTATCGCCCTCGTACTCTGACGCCGCCACGCCACGAGCCCGCAGCACTGGCATCACCTGCTGCACAAAATCGATGGTTGAGGTCGGCTGGATCAGCGGGGTGAACAGGAACCCATCCAGGTCCGCGCCTTCCGCCATGGCGCACATGATATCGGCGATCTGCTCTGGTGTGCCGACGAACGGATTGGTGCGCACGCCATGGGCATGCCAGTCCTCGAGCACATCGCCCACCGTCTTGTCGCCAAAGCGGGCCACCTGGGTCTGGCTGAGTTCGGTGTGCAGCGCGCTCATCTTGGTTTCGGGGTCATAGGAAGACAGGTCCAGCCCGGTGAACCAGGCATAGGAGGCAACCGCGACGTCCGGCGTCTGGGCGTCCAGAATGTTCTGGTGCTTGCGCCGGGCTTCCTCTTCCGTTGCCGCCACCACGCAGGAAAAAGCGCTCATCACCTTGATCGAGTTGGGGTCGCGGCCATTGGCCATGGCTTCTTCGCGCAGCGCCTTGACCTGCCCGGCGAGCTTTTCGATGGAGCCGCCACCCAAAAAGATGCACTCGCCATGCCTGCCGCCAAACTGCTTGCCCCGATCCGATGATCCCGCCTGGAACAACACCGGCGTGCCCTGGGGCGAGTAGGACGCGTTGCCATAGCCCCGAGAGCGGAAATACGGCCCTTCATGGGAGATGCGGTGGACCTTGTCGGGGTCGGCATAATTGCCCTGCTTGTCGAGTTCGAGCGCGCCACGCTCCCAGGCGCCCTCAAACAGCTTGTAGCATAGCTCCAGGAAGTCGTCGGCCATATCGTAGCGGTCGTCATGGGCCACCATCGGCACGCCGAAGGCCGCCACGGCGGTCTCGGCGGTGCCGGTGGTCACCACGTTCCAGCCGATGCGACCCTTGGACAAATGGTCAAGCGTCTGCATGCGGCGCGCAAAGGCATAGGGCTGCTCGAGCAGGGTCGAGCCGGTCATCACGATGCCCAGCTTGTCGGTAGCGCTGATCAGGGCCGCGCCGACAATCGCCGGGTCGAGACGCGGCAGGTCAAGCCCCTCGGTGGTGCAGATGTCGGGGCGCTGGCCCTTCACGTCCGCCCAGCCCCAGGCGTCGGCCAGGAACAGGAAATCGAGCTTGGCGTCTTCGCAGATCCTGGCGATGTTGAGCCAATAGTCGAGCGTGTCGAACAGATGCCGCTCGCTCTGCGGATGGCGCCAGGTTGCGGTGCCGGAATCATTGGTCTGGGCATTCTCGAACAGCCCGAAGCGAAGTTTTTTCATCTCGTATCTTTCGTGAATTCAGGGCAATGCGGGCGCTAGCGCCCGATCAAATCCTCATCGCTCCACCACAGGACCCGCTTGCGCAGCACTGCCAGCAGCGACACCAGCAGCACACCCAGCAGGCAAAGCAGGGCAATGCTTGCCCAGGTTACGGGCAGGTTCGCCTGCGCCGCCGCGATGGTGACCAGCGAGCCCAAGCCGGCCTGCTGCCCGGCCGCGACGAATTCGGCAACCGCCGCCCCCACCACGGCGAGCGGCATGGCAATGCGCAGCCCGGCAAACACGAAGGGCATGCAGCCCGGAAAACGCAGGTCGCGGAAGATTTCCCAGCGGCTGGCATGCAGCGTCTTGAACACGTCGAGCGCCTTCTGGTCCACGTCGCGCAACCCGGCGAGCGAGTTGACCAGCATGGGAAAGAACACGACCAGCCCGGTGACGATATATTTGGGCATCATGCCGAAGCCGAAGGCGACCACGAGCGCCGGGGCGATCGCCACCACGGGCGTTACCATCACCACCACGATCAGCGGCATCACCGCCTTCTCGATGATCGGCAGTTCGCTCATCGCAACCGCCAGCAGGAAGCCGCAGAAAATCCCGGCGCTGGCCCCGATGGCGATCTCCTGCGAGGTCACCAGCATGTTGGACCAATACATCTTGGGATCGCTCACGAAGCTGTTCCCGATGGCATCCAGGGTCGGCAGCACATAGGGATTGTTCAGCGCCACCAGCTGCCACATCACTGCCACGACGACAAATGTCAGCGCCGGCGGGCCCCAATTGTAGGCGGCCCGCGTCAGGCTGAGCGGCGAGCGCCTGGCTGTCCGGCTCGCGCGTGAGGACGTGTCAGACATGGGCGGCCTCCATCCCCTGGCGCAGCGACGCGCGGACACTGGTTTCGAGGTCACGGAAGGCATCGCTGGCATACATCGCCTCCCTGCGCGGGCGCGGCAGGTCGACATCGATGATCCGGGCAATCCGGCCCGGATGCGCGGCCATCACCACGATCCGGTCGGAGAGCATGATGGCCTCGGGCACCGAATGGGTGACGAACAGCACCGACTTGCGATTGGATTGCCAGAACTCGAGCAGCCCCATGCGTTGCTGGTCGCGGTTCATTTCATCGAGCGCTGAAAACGGCTCGTCCATCAGCAGGATTTCCGGATCGAACACGAAGGCACGGGCAATCGCGGCGCGCTGCTGCATGCCCCCCGACAGCTGCGAGGGATAGAGGTCGACGGCATGGCCAAGCCCGAAACTCTCCAGGAGCTCGCGGGGATCGCGCAGGGCGCGACCGGTATTGGCGTGCGGATTGATCTTGATCGGCAAGGTGACGTTTTCGAGAATGGTGCGCCAGGGCAGCAGCGCCGGCGCTTGCGGCACCAGCCCGATGGCCTTGTGCAGCGAGGCTTCGCGCACCGATTTGCCCTTGATTGTCACCGATCCGCTATCGGCCTCGGACAGCCCGGCAACGATCTTGAGCAAGGTGGACTTGCCGCACCCGCTCGGGCCGATCAGTGTTACGAACTCGCCCTTGCGGATCGACAGCGTCACGCCGCTCAGCACCGTCCGGCGCGCTTCATCGGCACCAAAGCTCTTGGACACGTTGCTCACCTGCACCCCGATGTCCTCGGGGTGCGCGGCGGCCATATTGGATGCAGGGACCGGCATTGACTGGCTCACTTCTCCGGCCAGATCAGCTTGCCGTCCTGGTACAGCGACGCAACAAGATCGACGTCCATCATGTCGGCCAGCGGTGGCGGGTTCTTCAGGCCGCCATAGGTCTGCACCATCTCATATTCATTCTGCCACTCGGCCTGCGTCTGCACGCCCGGCGGGCCAAATGCGCTGGTGCGAACCCAGTTGGATTCCACGGACCAGGTGCGCGCCTGCTGGTCCCGCGGAAAGGCCGAGCCCTGATTGTTGTCGGCCGCCAGCTGGCTGATCATGTCGACGCATTTTTCTTCCTCGTTGAGGCAGAAATCGAGCGCCTTCAGGCTGGCCCGCATGAAATCGGCAACGACTTCGCGGTGTTCCGACAGGAACTGGGCATTCACTTCCATCACGTTGTAGGTGCCCTGCAGTCCGAAATCGGATGGCAGGAACTCGTTGAATGGCAGGCCCATGGCCTTGAGGGTCTGGGGCTGATTGGAAGCGTAGCCGACGATGGCGTCGACCTGGCCGCGTGTCACCACGGTCGGGTCGTAATTGGTCATCTTGATCAGCTCGACCTTGGACACATCCACGCCCGCGGCGTCCAGCATCGCCAGCGCGATCGGGGTGATGTTGATGAAATAGCCCAGCCGCTTGCCTTCGAGGTCCTTGAGGCTTTTGACGGCTTCATTGGCAAAGATCGAAAATGGCGAGGTGCTGCCATAGGTGGCGACGGCCTTGAGGTTGCGGCTGTTGGCGGCCGCCAGCATCACGTCCGACGCCGAGCCGAGCGCGGTGAACTGGGCCTGCCCGGAAGAGACCAGCAGCTGGCCGTTGCCCCCTGCGGCATTGATCTCGACGTTCAGGCACAGGGCATCGAAATAGCCCAGTTCCTTGGCGAGGAACACGTCGACCTGGCCGGCGCTGGCCGAATAGCCATAGCCGGAAATATAGGTGATCGTGCCGGCGGCCTGGTTACGCTCGCATTCGGCCTTGCTGATCAGCACATTGTCCGGGAGGCTGCCGGCGGCCTGCTGCGCCTGGGCCGAAAAGCTGGTCATTGCCAGCACCAGTGCGGCGCTTCCGGCAATCAGGCGGCCACGCTCGCGCACAGACCACCCATTTGATATGGATCCAAGTAACAAAGATGCCTCCCTGACACGTCCCATTCCTCCGACGGGACGATGATGATCAATAAACATGATCAAAATTGACTATGCAAACTTTTTGTAGGGCAGGGTGAACCACGGCTTAGCCAACGAGGCCTCCATGGGCCCGAAACATCCATCCTCGTGCCAAAGGTCTATGGCTAAGCCGCTCGGCAATGCCTATTCATCAGCAAAGGCCGCGCGCGGCCACCAGCCCAGGGAATAAAGCACACCAGTGTCTGAGACCAAGCATGGCCCGACCATGACCCTCAAGCAGTTGCGGGTCTTTCTTTCTGTTGCGCGCGCCGACAGCCTGACAAGCGCGGCTAAGGATCTGGGCCTGGCCCAGCCCTCGCTGTCGCAGCTGATCCAGCGCCTCGAGGAGACGCTCGACATGCGCCTGTTCGAGCGGCGCTCCAATAAATTGCAGCTCACCGAAGCGGGACAATACCTGCTGCGCGAAGCCGAGCCGATCCTGGGCCAGTTGAGCGATCTTGAAGGGGGCCTCGCCGAGTTCAGCGCCGGCCGCCGGCAGACCTTGCGCATCGCCGGCCTCAATTCGGTGCTGCGTCTGGTCCTGCCGCGGGCCTTGCAGCATTTGCGCGCGCAACTGCCCCAGATCGAGGTCGATGTGCACGAGGCCGCCCCGTCGGCAGTGCTCGATATGCTCTATGAGCGCCGCGTCAATATCGGGCTGGTCTCGGCCAATTCCATTGCCCAGAACTCCATGGGGTTTCAGCAGCACGCCATCATGGAAGACCCCTATGTGCTGGCGGTGCCGGCGCAGCTGGATCTGGGCAATATCTCGTCGCCCGCCACGCAACTGGCCCCCGAGCATTTCAGCCTGCTCAACAGCACCATCCGCTTCGTCTTCGGCACCCAATATGATGCCAAGGTCGACCACTGGTTCCAGCAGGTCCTGCCTCGCGCCCGGCCCATTGCCCATTGCCGCACCTTCGAGGTCGCGATGGGCATGGTGCAGGCCGGCTTGGGGATCGCGCTGCTGCCGGCCTTGTCGGCCCTCTCCGGCGGGGCGCAAGATGGCGGGATCAGGCTTTATCGGGTCAATACCCCGCCCCGGCGAATCGTGGCACTGGTCCCCGCGCAGCTGCGCCGCATCGAACCCTACAATACGCTGATCGGCGCGCTGGAACGCGTTGGCAGCGAATATGTGCTGCCCGCCATCGAGCCGGCGCCGCCCTTTCTCAATGACCAGCGGTTTGCCAG
Source organism: uncultured Alphaproteobacteria bacterium (assembly GCA_963699295.1). Classification (GTDB taxonomy): domain Bacteria; phylum Pseudomonadota; class Alphaproteobacteria; order Rhizobiales; family Devosiaceae; genus Devosia. The sequence continues at coordinate 2,233,870 of OY969432.1, read as the reverse complement.
CGCATGAACCGCGCATAGTTTCAACCTATGGTTGCGATAGCTGGCAAGGCCGGCGCGAGTTTGGTCCCTTCGTCGTGCAGCAATGGCGCTGCGTGAAGGAGACCGAACAATGGCCTGGAACAAGCCCGCAATCACCGAAGTGCCCGTCAGCATGGAAGTCACCATGTACTTCTGCGCCAAGCGCAAATAGTCCGCGACAGCCCGCCGCGGAACCCGGTTCATGTTACATATTATCGTTCTCGGTGCCGCGGCGGGTGGTGGCGTTCCGCAATGGAATTGCGGCTGCCCGCAATGCGCCGCCGCCCGACGGGACCCAGCCATGGCGCTCACCCAGGCGTCGCTGGCGATCAGTGCGGATCAGCGCAACTGGTTCCTGATCAATGCCTCGCCCGATTTGCGCCAGCAGCTCAATGCCACCCCGGCGCTGCATCCGCGTGGCAACGCCCTGCGCGACAGCCCGATTGCCGGCGTGGTGCTGACCAATGGCGAAGTCGATGCCATCGCCGGCCTGCTCAATTTGCGCGAAAAAACGGGCTTCGGCATTTACGCCCATCCGCGCGTGCTCGACATTCTCGATGCCAATCCGATCTTTGAAGTGCTCGACCGAAAGCTGGTGCGCCGCCATGGCCTGCCGCTGGATCACGCGATTGCGCTGACCCTGCCCGATGGCGCACCCTCGGGGATCGACGTCCTCGCCTATCGGGTGCCGGGCAAGGTGCCGCTTTACCTTGAAGATGCTGCCGCCAGCGATGATCAGGGCGATACCATCGGCCTCGAAATCCGCTGTGGCGAAGCGGTCGTCCAGGTCGTCACCGCCTGCGCCGCGCCCGATGCGGCGCTGCTGCAGCGCCTGCGCGGCGCGTCCATGGTGCTGTTTGATGGCACGCTCTGGCGCGATGACGAGTTGATCGCCGCAGGCCTCGGCCAAAAGACCGGCACCCGCATGGGCCACATGTCTATGTCCGGGGAAACCGGCTCGATGGCGGTGCTCGACCAGCTCTACATCGGCCGCAAGATCTTCATCCACATCAACAATTCAAACCCGGTCTTGCACCCGGCAAGCCCCGAGCGTGCCGAGCTGGAGCGCCGCGGCTGGACGATCCCCGCCGACGGGATGGAGTTTACCCTATGACAGCCATGACCGCCTTTTCCGTCGCCGCTAATGTTCCGCTCAATTCGGCCGAGGAGCTCGAAGCGCAGCTGCGGCACATCGGGGCCGCCCGCTATCACAATCTGCATCCGTTCCACGCGCTGCTCCATGGCGGCAAGCTGAACAAGGGGCAGGTGCAGGCCTGGGCGCTCAACCGCTACTATTATCAGTCATCCATCCCGATCAAGGATGCGGTGGTGCTATCCCGCTTCCGCGAACGCGACATTCGCCTCGAATGGCGCCAGCGCATCGAGGACCACGATGGCGAAACCGGCGACGAGGGCGGCATCGAGCGCTGGCTGCAGCTAACCGACGGCCTTGGCCTTGACCGCGCCTACGTGGAGTCCACCCAGCATATCCTGCCCGCCACCCGCTTTGCCTGCGACGCCTATGTGCATTTCGTGCGCGACCGCACCCCGCTCGAAGCCATCGCTTCGTCGCTGACCGAGCTGTTCGCGCCCAAGCTGCACGAGGAGCGCATCTCGGGCATGTTGCAGCACTATGATTTCATCAATCCCGGCGTAATGAGCTATTTCAAGCGGCGGCTGGATCAGGCCCCGCGCGATGTGCAGTTCGCCCTGGCCTATGTGCGCGAGCACGCCCGTACTCCCGAGCAGCGCGCCCAGGTGTGCAATGCGCTGATCTTCAAGACCAATGTGCTCTGGGTGCAACTCGATGCGCTTTACCACGCCTATGTCGATGGCGCTGTTCCTCCCGGCGCCTTCGACCCGGGGGGCGCGGCATGATCGCGCCCTCCACACGCCGTCTGCACGTGGCGCCCGAAAGCCGGCCCGTGCTGGCGCGCCACGCCCGCCTCAAGCACGACGAGGCCCGTGGTCGCTGGGTCCTGCTGGTCCCCGAGCGCATCCTGGCGCCAGACCCGATTGCCATCGAAATCCTGCAGCTCTGCGATGGCGAGCGCGACGTGAACGCCATTGTCGACGCGCTGGCCATCAAGTTCGTCGCCGACCGTGAGGTCATTGCCGCCGATGTCGTCGAGCTGCTGCAGGATCTGGCCGACAAAGGCTTCGTCATTGCCGCCCGGGAGAAAATCCAATGAGCCCCAGTATGACCGATGCTGGTGTCGCAGCGCTTGATGCCAGTGACGCCATCACCATCCTTGAGGGGCGCGAGCGCTCCATTGCCGAAACCTATGGCATCCCGCTGGCGGTGCTGCTCGAGCTGACCCATCGCTGTCCGCTTCAATGTCCCTATTGCTCCAACCCGGTCGAAATGGAGCGCGCCAATGCCGAGCTGACCACCGAGGAATGGAAAAAGGTGCTGACGGAGCTGGCCGAGATCGGCGTGCTGCAGGTGCATTTTTCCGGCGGTGAGCCCAGCGCCCGCAAGGATCTGGTGGAGCTCGTCCAGCACGCCACCGATGTCGGGCTCTATAGCAATCTCATCACCTCGGCGGTGTTGCTCACCCGCGACAAGGTCGCGGCGCTGGCCGATGCCGGCCTCTGCCATGCCCAGATCAGTTTCCAGGGCAGCGAGCCCGAACTGGCCGATCGCGTCGGTGGCTATCGCGGTGGCCATGTCAAAAAACTCGAGGCGGCCCAATGGGTGCGCGAGTTCGATCTGCCGCTGACGGTCAACGCCGTGATGCATCGCCAGAACGTCCACCAGCTGCCCGGCATGATCGAGCTGGCCGTCGCCCTGGGCGCCGACCGCATCGAGGTGGCCAATGTCCAGTATTATGGCTGGGCGCTGAAGAACCGCGCCGCCCTGATGCCAACCGTTGCGCAACTCGATGAGATGAGCGCAGTGGTGGAAGAGGCCGAGGCACGGCTGCGGGGCACGCTCGAATTCGATTTCGTCATTCCCGATTATTACGCCGACCGCCCCAAGAAATGCATGGGCGGCTGGGCGCGCCAGGTGTTCAACATCACCCCATCCGGCAAGGTGCTGCCCTGCCATGCCGCCGAAAGCATCACCGATCTGAAGTTTGACTCGGTGCGCTCCAACCACTCGATCGCCTGGATCTGGCAGCATTCCGAGGCGCTGAACCTTTATCGCGGCACCAGCTGGATGAAGGAGCCGTGCCGCAGCTGCGAGTTCCGCGAGCAGGACTATGGCGGCTGCCGCTGCCAAGCCTTTGCCCTCACCGGCGATGCCGCCAACACCGATCCGGCCTGCTCGCTGTCGCCCCTGCACAACCAGCTGTTCAAGACCGCTGAAGCAGAGGCGGAGGCGGGCAATGGCGAGTTCATCTATCGCAACTATGCCAATGCCAAGCGCGGAACAATCGCGTGAGAAATCTGCACGGGGTTCGGCGGCTGAGCGTCGATAGCGGCCACGAGCTCTACATCGAAACCCGCGGCAATCCCGAGGCCCCGGCTGCCGTCTATCTGCATGGCGGCCCCGGCAGCGGGTGCCAGCCCATGCACCATCGCCTGTTTGATGAACAGGCCTGGTTCTCGGTGTTTCCCGATCAGCGGGGCTCCGGGCGCAGCACCCCCCATGGCAGCCGCGAGGCCAATACTACCGCTCACCTGGTCGCCGACCTCGAAACACTGCGCCAGGCGCTGGGGCTCGAGAACTGGCTGGTGGTCGGCGGCTCCTGGGGCGCTACTTTGGCCCTGGCTTATGCCGAGGCACATCCCGAGCGCGTCACCGGCCTCGTCCTGCGCGCCACATTCCTTGGCACCCGCGAAGAGCTGGACTGGTCCTTCGGCACCGGCCTGTCAACCTTCTACCCTGACTTGCACCAGCGCTTGCTGGCCCTGCTGGAGCCCAACGAACACAGCAATCCACTTCACGCCCTGTGGCGGTTGATCCTGCGCGGCGATCCCGCTCGGTCCCCTGAAGCCGCCTGGACTTTTGCCGAGGTCGAAAGTGCACTGTCGCAACTGGTAGCGCCTTCTCCCGGTCCGCGGCGTCCAGGCAATCCGCCCCCGACGGCCCTGATGGAAGCGCAGTATTTCTCCCATGACTGCTTCATGGCGCCCGATCAATTGCTGGCTAATGCCGATCGTCTCGCCGGGATTCCCGGCATCGTCGTGCAGGGGCGCTACGACCTGCTGTGTCCGCCAATCACCGCCACGCGCCTCTGCGCGGCATGGCCCGACGCGCAACTGCGTCTGGTAGAAACCGCCGGCCACTCGCTCGGCCAGCCCGAAATCTTTGCGGCAGTGGCCGACGCCATCACAGATATCGCTCGCGACGACGCCTTCGCCGCCAGAACTCGCACCCATCGCCCCCAAGCCGCGCAATAAGGCCCAGTCGTTCGATCCTGAACCCGTCAATGCTGGCGCGCGTTGGGCCATGGCGTTACCCTGAACTGAATCGGGAGGCGGATATGTCGGCGTTCAAGTTCGAAAGACTGTTCATCAATGGCCAATGGGTCGATGCCGATAGCGGCGAAACCATTGCCGTCACCGATCCGGCCACCGGCAAGCGCATCGGCACCGTCCCGGCCGCCGGTGCTGCCGAAACCCGGCGCGCCATTGCCGCCGCGCACGCCGCCCAGCCCGCCTATGCAGCGCTCACCGCCCAGGAGCGCGCCGCCATGCTGCGCCGCCTGCACGATCTGATCCTTGCCAATCGCGACGATCTGGCCGAGCTGCTCACCCTCGAGCAGGGCAAGCCGCTGGCCGAGGCGCGCGGCGAGATCGGCATGAGCGCCGCCTATATCCTGTGGTTTGCCGAGGAAGCGCGCCGCGTCTATGGAGAGACAATCCCGTCCCCGTGGAAGAGCCGCCGCATCATGGTCACCCACCAGCCGGTGGGCGTGGTCGCCGCCATCACCCCGTGGAATTTTCCCTCCTCCATGCTGGCCCGCAAGATCGGCCCGGCGCTGGCGGTCGGCTGCACCATTGTCGCCAAGCCCGCAACGCAAACGCCCTATTCGGGCCTGGCCTGGGGCGAGCTGTGCCGCCAGGCCGGTTTCCCCGATGGCGTGGTCAATATCCTCACCGGCTCGGCCAGCGAGATTGGCGGCGAGCTGACGGCCAACCCGCTGGTGCGCAAGCTCACCTTCACCGGCTCGACCAAAGTGGGCAAGCTGCTGCTGCGCCAGGCGGCGGATACGGTCAAGAAGGTATCGATGGAACTGGGCGGCAATGCCCCCTTCATCGTCTTTGACGACGCCGATATCGATAGGGCCGTGCAGGGCGCCATCGAGGCCAAGTTCCGCAATAGCGGGCAAACCTGCGTCTGCGCCAACCGCTTCTATGTGCAGGCCGACATCCATGATGCCTTCGTCGCAAAGCTCGCCGCGGCGACCCGGCAATTGGTGGTTGGCAATGGGCTGCAAGATGGCGTCCAGCAGGGACCGCTGATCGACATGCCTGCCCTCGAAAAGGTCGAGGCGCTGGTCGCCGATGCGGTCGGCAAGGGCGCGACCATCGCCACCGGCGGCAAGCGCCACGACCTCGGCGGCACCTTTTACACGCCCACCGTCATCGCCAATGCCCGGCAGGACATGGCCTTCGCCCGTGAGGAAATCTTTGGCCCGGTGGCGCCGGTGTTTCGCTTTGGAACCGAAGCCGAGGCCATCCAGATGGCCAACGATACCGAGTTCGGGCTGGCGTGCTTTTTCTACACCGCCGATCTGGGCCGGGCCTTTCGCGTCTCCGAAGCGCTCGATTATGGCATTGTCGGCATCAATGAGGGCCTGGTCACCACCGAAGTTGCCCCGTTTGGCGGCTTCAAGGAATCCGGTATGGGCCGCGAGGGCTCCCGCCACGGCCTCGCCGATTATCTCGAAACCAAATATGTCTGCATCGGCGGGCTGTGAGCCTATTGGGCGGGCGCCGGGCCGGTGGTCTGGCGCACCACAAGGCTGGTATCAAGCGTATAGCGCACATCCTGCGAAGTGTGCTCCGACAGCCGGTCGAGCAGGATGGAAACGGCGGTGCGTCCGGCCTGCAGCGTCGGGCTCGAAACACTGGTGAGGGCGGGGTAGGTGGTGGCGCCGATCACGTCGTCGCAGCCGATCACGCTGAAGCCGCCGGGCACGGCGATCTGCCGCTCCGCCAACCCGCCCATCACCCCCTGCGCCACCAGATCGTCAAAACAGATGGCGGCGGTTGCGCCCTGCGCCAAAATATTGCCCACCTGCGCGCGCCCCGATTCATAATTGGGCACTTCGGTGCTCACGCTGCCGGTCTCGATACCGGCCAGCTTGGCGGCGCGCCTGAACGCATTGCGGCGCTGCCGGTTGGACCAGGATTTGGTCGGCCCGCTGACATAAACGATCTTGCGATGGCCCAGCTCGACCAGATGAGCCACCGCTTCGGCCACCCCGATGCTGCTGTCGATCAGCACGCGCGGAATGCCCTCGACATCGCGGTTCACCAGCACGATCGGGCGCAATTGCGCGGCCGCCACGATCTGCTCGTCGGTCAGGCGCGTCGACACCAGCACCACGCCTTCCACCTGCCCGGAGAAGCGCTCCAGCAGTTTGGCTTCCTGCTGCGGGCTTTCGTCGGAATTGCCCAAGAACACGCAAAAATCGGCCCGGTCTGCCTCCACCTGCGCGCCCCGGATCAGCGGCGGGAAGAACGGATTGGAGACATCGGGCACGATCAGCCCGATATTGCCGTGCCGGCCGGTGCTGAGCGCCCGAGCGGTGTAATTGGGCACATAACCCAGTTCCTGCGCCAATTTGCGGATGCGCTGCCCTGTCGCCGAGCCGATCGCCTCGGGCCGGGAAAAGGCGCGCGAGACGGTCGAACGCGAGACCCCGGCGGCTTCAGCGACCTGGCTGATGGTGGGGGCGGTGCGAGAGGGCGGTTTTGGGCTCATGGCGACCTTTGTGCCTCTGGCGAACAGTTTTGCCAAGCGAGCAGCGCCAGGAGGCGAATAATATTCGCCACAATCCCCCGTTCAGGCTTGACGCGCAACCGGTTGCATTAAATGCTGGGCAAAAAGTTCCGTCGACGGGAGGCGCGGGCAGAGATGATTTCACCCCTTCACACCGGGTTCGGCAGCCCGCCCGGCGGCGGCAACACCCTTGCAGGCTGCATCCGGCGCAGCAGCAGGCTATCTCCACCCCTAGATCACGAGTTTGCCCCATGACCTCTCATCTCGATGCCGATGCCCTGTGCGAGCAATATCTCGAAGCCACCACAGCGCTGATGCGCCGGATCCTGGTGGAGGAGCGGGCAAGTCTCGATCGTGCCGCCACCCGCGTGGCCGATCAGGTCGCCGCCGATCGGCTGGTGCACGTCTATGGCCCCGGTGGCCATTCCAATCTGGCCGCGCAGGAGATCTTTTTCCGCGCCGGCGGCCTCATGCATATCAGCGCCATTCTCGATGAGGGCACCTTGCTCTCCAACGGCGCGCTGCGCTCCATGGCCATCGAACGCACTCCCGGCTACGGCAAGGTGGTGATTGCCGACCAAAGGCTGGGCAAGGGCGATCTGCTGATCCTCGTCAACGCCTATGGCATCAATGCCGCGCTGATCGATGCGGCGCTGGAGGCCAGGCGCAACGGTGCCTTCCTGATCGGCGTCAGCTCGCGCGCCCACGCGGAACAGACCCGCCCCGAGCACCCGGCGCGCCACCCCACCCGCCACAATCTGCATGACGTTGTCGATATCGCCATCGACTGCAAGGTCCCCATTGGCGATGCGGTGCTGCGCCTCGAGGGCATGAGCCAGGATATCGCCGCCGTCTCCACCTTCGCCAATGCCTATGCGCTGAACAGCCTGATCATCCGCACCGTCGCCAAGCTGGTTGAACGGGGCGTCGAGCCGCCCGTCTGGCGCAGCGGCAATGCCCCCGATGGCGATACGCTGAATGCCCGCTTCATCGCGCAATTCCGCGATCGGGTGCGCTGGCTATGACGACAACCACCATCACCGGCCGCCTTCCCGATAGCGGCGAAACCGTCGTGCTGCGCATGGACGACGGCCTGATCAGCGCCATCGAACAGGCCTCCGCTCAGTCCCTCCATTATATCGCCCCCGGGCTCATTGACCTGCAGGTCAATGGCTATGGCGGCCACGATCTTAATGACGGCGCCGTCACCCCCGAAAATGTCAGCGCGCTGTGCCAGACCCTGCTGACCCTGGGCGTCACCACGTTCCTGCCGACGGTGATCACCGCCAGCGAAGCCAACATCGTGGCGGCGCTGTCAGCGATCGCCGCGGCCCGCCGCATCGATCCGGTGGCTTTTGCCATGATCCCCGGCATTCACGTCGAAGGCCCCTCCATTGGGCGTGAAGATGGCCCGCGTGGCGCCCACCCGCTCGAACATGTCCGCGCCCCCTCGCTTGCCGAATTTGCCCGCTGGCAGGCAGCCTGCGGGAATCTGGTGAGCATGGTCACCCTGTCTCCCGACTACCCAGACGCCCCCGCCTATATCGCCGCTTTGGTGGCGCAGGGTGTTCACGTGGCGCTCGGCCACACCGGCGCCACCGCCGAACAGGTGCGCGCGGCAATTGCCGCCGGCGCGACCTTGTCCACCCATCTGGGCAATGGTTCGGCAGCCCTCATTCCGCGCCACCCCAATTTCCTGTGGGCGCAATTGGCCGCCGACCAGCTCACCGCCACCTTCATTGCCGACGGGTTCCATCTGCCCGGCGACACCCTCACCGCCATGCTGCGCGCCAAGGGCCTCGAGCGCAGCGTGCTGGTCTCCGATGTCGTGGCGCTGGGCGGCATGCCCGCCGGCCGGTACTACAACCCCATCGGTGGCATCGTCGAAGTGCAGGCCAATGGCCGCATCGGCGTCGCCGATACCCCCTATCTGGCGGGCGCCGGGCTGCCGCTTTGCGCCAATGTCGCCATCGCGGCCAAACTGGCCGGCCTGTCGCTGGGGCAGGCGCTTGATCTGGCGACCCGCAATGCCGGGCGCTTCTGTGGTGGTCGGGGGCGACTGGAGGTCGGCGCTCCCGCCGATCTGATCTGCTTTGATTGGCAGCCGGGCGATGAGCGCCTGACCATTCAGGCAACCTACCTGCGCGGCAATCAGGTTTTTGCGCGATGATCCGTGCCGGTGCCGCCAGTGTCGATATCACCCCGCCCGCCGGGCTCGCCATGTCCGGTTTTGTGGCGCGCACCGAACCCGCTCTTGGCGCCCATGACCCGCTGACGGTGCGGGCCATCGCCGTCGGCGACACTGCGTTGCTGGTGGCCGATGTCATCGGCATCAGCGCCGACATGAGCGCCCGCATTCGCGCCCGCTGCTGCCTGCCCGACGACAATGTGGTGGTGGCGGCGCTCCATACTCACGGTGGCCCGGTCTCGATGGCCGACCGGCTGTCGGATGGGGCCGATGCCCATTATCTGGCGCGGCTCGAAACCGCCTGTGTCGCGGCCATAGATCAGGCCGTCGCCAATGCCGAGCCGGCACAGCTCAGCACCGGTCTGGGGGCTGATCCCGGCGTCGGGCGCAATCGCCGCCACCGCAACGGCATCACCGATACAGCGCTGCCCGTGCTGCGCATCCGTCGGCCCGACGGCAGCATGATTGCCGTACTGATCGCCTATGCCTGCCATCCGGTGGTGCTGGCGGCCGACAACCGCCTGTGGACCGCAGACTATCCGCATTATACGCGCCTGGCGCTGGAAGCGGCTTACCCCGGCGCCCTTGCCGTCTTTGCCATGGGCTGCATCGGCGACGTTAATACCGGCCATTCGGCCCAGGCCTCGATTACCCTGCAGGCCAATGCCGAGCGCAGTTTTGCCACCGCCGAACGGCTGGGCACCGCGGTCGCCACCGCCGCGCTTGCCGCTGGCGAACAGCTTATGGATGGCCCGGTCATCGCCCGCCACCTCGAGCTGGACCTCGCCTTTGCCCGCCGCGAAACCTTGCCGCTCGACCAGCTGGCCCGCCAATGGCGCGACCAAGCCAGCAGCGCCGATCCGATCCGACAGGCACTGCTCACCTGCTGGGCACAATGGGCCGAAACCGCGCCCCCCGAACCGCTCGCGCCGCTGCCCACCCGGGTCAGCCTGCTCGATTGGGCCGGCATCCCCATTGTCGCGCTGCCCGGCGAAATCTTTGCTTCCACCGCCACCATCATTCGCGGCCATTGGCCCAAGGCGGCAGCCTTCGTCCTCGGCTTTGCCGATGACAATCCCGGCTATATTCCGCCCGGCGAGGAATATGGTTTTGGCGGCTACGAGGTCGACGAAGCCCACCGCTATTACGGCATGCCCGCCAGCTTTGCCCCCGGCAGCGCCGAACAACTGGCCCAGGCCGCCATCACCCTGCTCGACACCATGAAGGCGTCCTGATCAAAAGCAAAAAAGCCGGGCAATTTGCCCGGCCTTCTTTTTTAGAGAGCTGTTTTCGTCAGGAAAACAGTTCCGACATGGATTTTCCGATCAGCTTGGTGGCCGCCAGCACCAGCACTAGCGTCACCACGATGGTCACCGAGCCGATGGCCGCCGCCGCCGCCACTTCCTGGGTTTCCAGCCGCTCGTAGATGGCGATGGAAATGGTCTTCCAGCGCGCCGAATAGAGCATGACGGTGGTGCTCATTTCCGAGATCAGCGTGGTGAACACGATGATCGCACCGGCCAAAATGCCGGGGGCGATCAGCGGGATGGTGACCTTGCGCATGGTGGTCGCCCAGCTGGCGCCGGCAACCGTTGAGGCTTCTTCCATCTTGGGATCGACCTGCGCCACGGCTGCCACCACCGAGCGATAGATATAGGCGATGCGGCGCACGAAATAGCCGATGACGATGATCGCGGCGGTGCCAGTCAGCGCGATCGGGCCACTATTATAGGTCACCAGCAGCGCCACCCCGGTCACGATGCCCGGCAGGATGAACGGCAACATGATGGTCAGGTCCAGCGCCCATTTGCCGGCAAAAGTCTTGCGTTCGGCGACATAGCCGGTGAGCGTACCAAACACCACGCAGGCGATGGTGGCGATGGCCGCCAGCAGCAGGCTGTTCTGCATCGGCTCGACAATACGGCTGAAGATATAGTGGTAATTGCCCCAGCCGAACTGGGTGGGCCACAGCGTGCCCGGCCATTTCTCGGCAAACGAGGTGTACAGCACCACCAATTGCGGCAGCAGCGCAATGGCAAGCAGCCCCCACACATAGACATTGGCGGCGATCTTGATGCCCCGGCCGGTCTGCAGCGGCGCGCGCCGCGTCGTGCTGCCCACCGTCACAAAGCGGCGTTTCTTGTTCATGCGGATGAGAAACAGGATGGCCCCCAGCGTGATCAGCACATTGACCAGCGCGATGGCCGAGGCGGCGTTGAGGTTGAAATAGCCGTGGATCTGGAAATACATCAGCGTCGAGAGCACATACATCTCGCCGCCCAGCACCGCTGGCGTGCCAAATTCACCCAGCGCCTCGATCAGCACGATCATCGCGCCCGCCAGCATGGGCGGAATGGCCAGCGGCAGCACCACGGTGCGCAGGATGCGCCAGCGCGACGCCCCCATCACCCGGGCACTTTCCTCCAGATGCGGATCCACCGCCGTCAACGCCCCCTGCACGAACAGGAACACATAGGTGAAGTTCGACAGCACCATTGACAGGATGACGCCGAAATAGCCGTAAACCGGCGGCATCTGGATGCCGAACCACTGGTTGAGATATTGCGTCAGGATCCCGCTGCGCCCAAACAGGATCACCCAGGAATAGGCCCCGATAAAGGGTGGCGAGATCAGCGGAATGATCGATAGCGACATGATCAGCGGCTTGAACGGCATGTCCACCCGCGCCACGAAATAGGCGGCGGGCAGGGCGACCAGCGTGGCCAGCACCGTCACGATCACCCCGATCAGCACGGTGTTGAATAGCGCCTTTTGATACATGGCCGAGGTCCAGAACCGGGAAAAGTTCTCGAACGTGCCATTGAGAAAGTCAAAGCTCTCGCCCGAGGGCGCAAAGCTGTTCAGCAGCGTCGTGCCGATGGGATAGAGCAGGAACGCCACCAGCACGAAGATGGTCACCCCACCCGCGAGATAAGGGGCGATATTGAGCCGCCGTTTGGGGCGCGGGGGCTGGGCGACGCTGACGATATCGGTCACCGAGCTGCCTCCTCAAACACCAGGCCGTCGCTATTGAGGCCAAAACGCACCGCATCGCCTTCGCTCACCCCCGGCGCAAAGGCCGGCAGGTCGACGATCACATCGCTGCGCGCCTGGTCAGTCTCCACCATATAGCGCACGAAGGTGCCCAGGAACTGGATGCGGCTGGCGCGACCGGTAAAGCCCGGCTCGTCGGTGCGTTCGGTTGCAGCGCCCAGCCACATTTTTTCGGGCCGCGCCATCATGAGCGCCGCCTCGGGCTTGCAGAACCAGTCGCCCTCGTCATCCGCCGCTTCGATGGTGCGCACCCCCTCAAAGCGGGCGCCCCCACGCGCCACGACGCTGGTGCGCTCACCGTCCCGGGCCGCGATGGTGACGGGGAAGAAATTGGCCTTGCCGATAAAGTCGGCGACAAACAGCGAGGTGGGCGTGGCGTAGATTTCATAGGGCGCGCCCAGCTGCATCAGCCGGCCCTTGGAAAACACCGCGATCACGTCGGAGATCGCCATGGCCTCTTCCTGGTCATGGGTCACATAGAGCGCCATCACGCCCAGCGTCTTCTGCAAGCGCCGGATTTCATCGCGCATCTCGACGCGCAGCTTGGCATCGAGATTGGCCAGCGGCTCGTCCAGCAGCAGGATGCCCGGGTGATAGACCAGCGCCCGCGCGATCGACACGCGCTGCTGCTGCCCACCCGACAGGTCGGCGGGATAACGTTGCGCTAGCCCGTCCAGCCGCAACATGGCCAGCGTCTCGGTCACGCGCTGCTTGACGCTGGCCTCGTCGGCCCCGCGCAGGCGCAGGCCATAGGCAGCGTTTTCAAACACCGTCATATGCGGAAACAGCGCATAGGACTGGAACACCATGCCGATATTGCGCTCGAAGGCACTCTTCTTGCGGAAGTCCTCGCCGTTGACCAGGATGCGCCCCGAGGTGATGGTCTCCAGCCCCGCAATCATGCGCAGCGTCGTGGTCTTGCCGCAGCCCGATGGCCCCAGCATGGTGAAGAAAATATTGCCTTCAATGTCGAAGTTGACGTCCTTGACCGCCGTCGAGGGCCCCTCGGGGGTGTGGAAGGTCTTGGTCAGATCGCGCACCGAGAATTTGACTGGTGCCGGCGAGGGAGTGGCCATTAGCGTTTTCCTGCAGAGATGATGAGGATGCTGCGATCATCCCCGAAAGTGATGCCGTGCCGGCCCTTGGTGCTGGGGTAAGCCCCAATCCGGTCGGGGTCGGTGAGATCGGCGTGGGCGAGGGCGGCTTCCCAGGCAGCGATGTTCACCGCATCCGGTTGCGCCGGATAGCCGTCGCTGGAGAGCTCGAGAGTCTCGACTTCGGCAATTGGGACATCCAGCGTGCGGATGGCGGCGCCGGCATCGGTGACCCCGTCCAGGGCTGCCGCATCGAACGCTGCGGGATTGGCGCGAATGCCCTCCAACCCGGCGCCGAGGATGAAATCGATCTGCGCCTGATCATTACCGCAGGCCGCCAGCACCATCGCGTCGGCGCGCACTTCAGCCAGGATCGCGGCCACGTCGGCATCGGTCAGTGGCGGCAGCGCAGCGGCCGGACCCTGCACGATGAACTGGCGGGCCAGCGGGCGGATGGCGTCGGTGTCGAGCCCCTTTGCCGACAGGCAGGCCCAGGCCGCGGCGCGGGCCTTGGACAACACACTGTCGCCGGGGAAATGATGATCCAGCACCGGGCGGCCATTGATGCGGATGCTGCAATCGCCCACCGCGACCAGCCGCATGGTGTCTCCCGCGATCAGCGCTGCCGAGAACGCCGCGCGAAAGCGCTGGCGGCCCGAGTGGATTTCTGTGGCGGCAATGCCAATGCGCTCATAACAGCCAGCAATGGCGCCATTGAGTGCGGCGACCAGCGCGACCGGGTCCGGCAAGGCGGCAAACGCGCCCGCCCCGGCAATGGCCAGCGCCTCGGCGACCGCCTGCGCGGCCAGATGCCCGCCCGTGGCGCCATGGCCCAGCCGGTCGTCATAGCGCAGCCCGCTCAGATCGGTGGCGCCGTCGATCACCGCGTAAAGGCGACCCGGAACGGCGACGATGCGGTCTTCATTTCTATCCGGCACAGCCGGGTTCTTGGCCTGGGTAAAGCCTTCGAAATAAAACAAAATTCTGCTCCCCAACGCATGGAGCGCGCCTTGGGGGTGCGCGCTCCACGGTGGCATGGTCGAGGCTTACTGGCTGAACAGCTCGTCGAACTTGGCAAGGTTCTCGTCGCGCGTATCAGCGGCCTTCTGGTCGTCATAGGCGAAGGTGGGTACTTCGCTGGTGGGCATCAGCCCGGCCGGCGCGTCCACATCCTTGCGCACCGAGCGGCGGTTGGTCGACACCACCAGCTCATGAGCTTCCCGGGAGTTGGCAAAATCCAGGAACAGCTTGGCATTGTCCGGATTGGGCCCGCCGGCGATGATGGCGCTGGCGTCAAAACGCAGGCCGGTGCCGTCCTCGGGGTAGATCGCGACCACCGGATAGCCTTCATCCATCATGGTCTTGACGTTGACTTCGCCGGTCACCCCGACCTCGATTTCGCCACGCCCCACGTCCTGGAACACGCTCTGCGACGAGGTGGTGAAGCGGGCGTTCTTCATGACTTTTTGCGCCACGTCCCAGCCGTGCAGCTGCAGGATCTGCGCCAGCTGTGCATAGGCCGAGCCCGACAGCGACGGGTTGGCCAGTACCAGCTTGCCTTCGAGTTCGGGCTTGGCCAGATCGGCCCAGCTGCGCGGATACTGGTCTTCCGACATCAGATTGGTGTTGACGATAAAGGCCTGCAGCGGCATCGAGCAGCCGTAGAACGAGTGGTCGGCGGCGACCACGTCCGCTTCGAAATTGGCCAGCTCGACGCTGTCATAGGGCGCGAACAGATCGGGATTGGCCAGGAACGCCTCGCTTGACGCGCACAGGATGACGTCGCCCTGCGGATTGGCCTTCTCGGCGGCCATGCGGGTGAACAATTCGCCGACGCCGGCATTGATGGCCGAAATCGAGACTTCTGGATATTTTGCCTTGAAGGCATCGATGATCAACTCGCCCGCACTGCCGGCGGGGTTGTAGACGACGAGCGGGCCGTCCTGGGCAATGGCGACCTGGCTCAGCATGGTGCCAGCGGCAAGCACAGCGGCGATCAATTTCAATTTCATGAGGTCCTCCCAACCTTGAAAACCCAAGTCTTCTACACTCGCCAGATTTTTGCAACCGGTTGCGTAACTTTTTCGCCGTGCTAACATCGGGCGGGATAGTCAGTTGTGCTGGCGGGCAATGGCTCGCCACATGTCGGAAGGTTTTGTCGTGCAAATTGCCATTCACAAGAGCAAGGATGAACTCGGTCAGGCAGCCGCCCAGGAGGGTGCCGCGCTGATCAACGCCGCCATCGCGGCGCGGGGCGCGGCCAATATCATCGTTGCCACCGGCGCCAGCCAGTTCGAGATGCTCGAGCATCTGGTGGCCGCAGACGTGGACTTCTCCAAGGTCAGCGTGTTCCACCTGGACGAATATGTCGGCCTGCCGGTCACCCATCCGGCCAGCTTCCGGCGCTATCTGCGCGAGCGGCTGGCCGAGCGCGTGGCCCTGAAGCACATCACCTACGTCAATGGCGACGCGACCGATCTGGCAGCCGAAATCGCGCGCCTCAACGCGCTGATCGCCCGGGTGCAGATCGATGTGTGCTTTGCCGGTATCGGGGAAAACGGTCACCTGGCCTTCAACGACCCCCCCGCCGATTTTGACACCGAGGTGCCCTATCAGGTTGTCGGCCTCGACGAAGCGTGCCGCCGCCAGCAGATGGGCGAGGGCTGGTTCCCCACGATTGACGATGTGCCCCAGCGCGCCATTTCGATGAGCGTGCGACACATCATGAAGAGCAGCGCGATGGTTGTTTCGGTGCCCGATGCGCGCAAGGCCAATGCCGTCAAGAACGCGGTGGAAGGTCCGGTGACCCCGAACGTGCCGGCGTCAATCCTTCAGCAGCACCCCAAGGCCAGCCTGCATCTGGATGGCCCGTCCGCCGCTAAGCTGACCCCGGCGGCCTAGTCGAGCGGGCGCAGCGTGCCGGCAAAGCGGCGCGCATTGGCGATATAGCGCTCGGCGGAGAGCCGGTTGTTTTCGGCGCCGGTCGCGTCGAGCTGGCGGATGATCTTGGCCGGCGCGCCCACCACCAGGGAATTGTCGGGGATGACGGTGTTCTGCGTCACCAGCGCCCCCGCCCCGATCAGGCAATTGGCGCCGATCACCGCGCCGTTGAGCACGATCGCCCCCATGCCGATCAGGCTGTTCTCGCCAATGGTGCAGCCATGCAGGATCACGTTGTGCCCAATGGTGCAATTGGCGCCAATGGTCAGCGCAAAGCCGGTGTCGGTGTGCAGCACGCAGTTTTCCTGGATATTGCTGCCCGCGCCGATGCGGATCGGCTCGATATCGCCCCGGATCGCCGCGCCGAACCAGATGCCCACATCTTCGCCGATGATCACCTTGCCGATCACCTGCGCGTTGGGCGCGATCCAGTGAAAGCCAGCCGGTAGCTGCGGGGCGTCGTCGCCAAGCGCATAAAGGGTCATGCCATTCCTCCTGTGGTCCCGTCGGACCGGGCGTTGACATACTATCAGGCCATGGTGCTGGCATGGAACGGCTTTTACCCGCGAACTGCTCACCGGATATCGCTAGAGCAGGCGCGCCAGATTGAACGCCGACAGGTCAATCTCAGGTCGCCCCTCCAGCGCCCATTGCGCCAGGTTCTCGCCAATGGCCGCCGAATGCTTGAAGCCGTGGCCCGAGCAGGGCGACGCCACCAGGATATTGTCGTGGTCGGGGTGCCGGTCGATCAAAAAGGCATTGTCGGCGGTGACGGTATAGATGCAGGTTGCGGTCTTGACGGCACGCGGCGTCACCCCCGCCAACCGCCCGGCCAGATGGGCGGAATGCATGCGCCGCGAATCGCTGTCGGGCACCACGCGGTCGATGGCATCGGGGTCGCAGGGCTCGCCATAGAACTCGTCGGCGGCCTTGACCGACAGCCCGTCCTGGCTCGGAAAGCCGTAAAAGAAATCGTCCGGCCCCGCGCCATGCGGCCACATGAACACCGGTGAATTGCGCCAGGCTTCGACCGGCGCCTCGGGCGCCAGCCCAAACCAGTGCATCACCTGCCGCTTGGGCTGCAGCACCCGATCATAGGGCGCGCCCAGCAATTGCCCGGCCCAGGCCCCCGCTGAAACGATTGCCTGACCCGCAAGGATCACCCGCCGGTCGGTTTCGATCCGCACGCCGCCGCCGCTCGAGCGGACCGAGAGCACGCGCTCGCCCAGATATTGCGTCGCCCCATGGCGCCCGGCCAGCGCCAGATTGGCGGCCACGCAGCGCTCGGGCCACAAATAGCCGCCACCCGGCTCGAAATAGCCGATCTCCTCGTCGCGCGGGGCCAAATTGGGAAAGCGGCGGCGCAGCTCGCGCGAATCGAGCACCTCGTGCTCGATGCCATAGCGTTGCGCTGCGGCAATCGAGGTGCGGATAAACCCGGTGCGCGCCGGGCGCTCGGCGTTGTCGTCATGCAGCGAGATGATCAGCGCGCCCACCTCGAACAGGCATTGCGCCCCGGTTTCGGCCTCGATCTCGCGCCAGATTTCGTGCGAGCGCATCGCCAGCGGCACATAGGCCTCGCCCTCGCCAATGCCCCGCCGGGTTATGCGGGTTTCGCCATGGGTCGAGCCTTGCGCATGGGGCGGGGCATAGGTGTCGATGCCCACCACCCGGGCCTGGCGTTTGGCCAACTGCCACAGCGCCGCGCTCCCCATGGCGCCCAGGCCGATCACTGCAACATCAAAGCTCTCGGACATGCGCGATCTTCTTCCTGCGTAAGTGATGATGATCCAGCCGTTCCGTGGCCACCAGCGCGCCGATGATCACGACAATGCCGATGATCGTGGTCCATTGGGGCACCTCGCCAAAGGCGAGAAAGCCGGCCAGCGTCGCCAGCACGATGGACAAATAGCCAAACGGGGCCAGCTTGTTGGCGGGGGCCGATTGATAGGCCCGCAGGAAGCAATATTGCCCGATCTGGGCCAGCACGCCGATGGCGATCAGCAGCGGCCAGTCCGCCATGGCGACCGGCTGCCAGCTCCACGCGGCCGGAATGGCGGTGAACACCGTCAGCCCCACCGTATAGAACACCATCAGCACGGTGGTGTTCTCATCGGCCAGCGCCCGCGTCTGGATCACCGCCAGCGAGCCGAAAACCACCGTCCCCAGCGCCGCGAGAATCCCCGGATTGAACGACACGTCGCCCGGCGCCACCATGATCAGCACGCCCAGCAGGCCGATCGTCGCGCCGGTCCAGCGCCAATAGGTGCTGCGCTCCCCCAGCATGATGGCGGCCAGCGCCATCACCACCAGCGGCCGGGTAAAGCCGATGGCGTTGACCATCGCCAGGGGCAGGGCGGTCAGCGCCGCAAAATTGCTGGTCAGCGCCAGCGTGTTGCACACCACCCGAAAGATGTGCCGCCCCACGTGCCGGGTCGAGGCGAGGGCGGCGCGATGCCGCCATGCCATGGGCAGCACGCTGATCAGCCCGATCAGCGAGCGGATGAACACCATCTGCAGCGCCGGATAGCTGGCGCCACCGATCTTGACCAATACGGTCATGACCGTCACCAGGACCATGTCGGACATGAGCCAGACGAGGCTGCTGGCATCCGCGCGCGGTGTGGGCTGGCTCATCTCAGGCGCGCTGCACCAGATTGGCCAACAGCCGGAACGCCCCCGGCACCAGCCTGTCGAGCTGGTGATGCAGCACGAGGCTCGTATGGGTGTGGCGGCCCTTGCCGATCTGGCCCGAGATCAGCGACCCGGTCAGGGGTTGCTCCCCGGCATCATGCATGGCCAGGAGCGGCGTATAGGCGTCATCCCATTCCGCCGCGAAATAAAGCCCACGCTCCTTGTCCCAGCCGGCAAAATCCTCGGCGCCGATGGCATTGGGGCCAGTCATCAGCGGGTGTTCGGGCGCCAGAATATCCACATCGGCATCGGGATTGGTCACCCGCCAGCGCAGCGAGGGCGCGCCGATCACCACCCGCTTGGGCGGCGTCGTCTCGGGCACCCAATTGTCCCAGGGCCGGTGATAGAGCGTCACCAGATGCCCGCCATTGTCCACCCATCGGTGCAGGCGCGGCAGTGCCACCTTGAGGTCGCCGCGCTCGCCAAAGGCAAAAATGCCGATGACGATGGTATCGTACTGGCTCAAATCCGCCGCCAGCGCCTCGGCATCGAGAGCGGTGACATCGGCGCCCATGCGCTCGAGCCACAAATCGACCCGGTCGCTCCCCGCCCCGACATAACCAATCCGCGTCGTCGGCACGCTCAGCTCCAGCGCCAGCACCTGTAGCGCCTGCGGGCGCACGAAATGCGTGCGGCCAATATGGGGGTAATCGATGGGGCTCAGCGCATAGGCCTGCTGCCCGTCGAGCCGTACCGCAAGGTCATATTTCCCGGCAGCCAGCCCGCTTTGCGCGGTGAACTCCAGCCCCGTCGCGGTCGCCTTCAGCGCCAGATGATCCGTCCCATCGATGCTGATGCGTTCGCGTGCGGCATCGGAGCGGATGCGGATGGTGCGGCTCACGCTCTGCCCCAGCGGCACGATCACCGCTTCCGGCGTCAGCTCGACCGAAGCGGGTGGCACGATCTGCAGCGCCTCCTCCAGATCGATCGCCAGCTGCACCGGCTGTCCAGCGACATTGCCGGTCAGCGCCACGCTGAGCAGGCCGTTGCCCCCCAGGGCCACAAAATCGGGCAGGAAGGCGTTGCTGATCGGCGCGTCGGCACTGACGCGCAGCGGAATGCTCACCACCGCCTCGCCATTGGCCGCGCCGGTCACCGCGATGAACGGGGCACTGACGGCGCTCAGCGCAATATTCTGGGCCTGCCCCGGCTGCAGGGCGATCTTGAGCACCGCTTCGCCGCCCGGCGCCACATTGGCAGGCTCCACCCAGGCCGTCGCGGCAAAGCCGGCGCTCAGCAGCAGCGCCGCATCGATCTCGGCCAGCTTGCGCTCCAGCCGGTGCCCAAACGCGGCGGTATCGGCGGCATCAAGCTGCCCCTGGGCATTTTCGATGGCCCCGCGCGCCGCGATCAACGCACTGGTGATCGCCTGCCCGTGCGGAAACGCGGCAATCGCCGCATCAATCCGATCCTGCGCCTCGCGCAACCCCCCGGCGGCCACCCCGGCCACCCGGTCGGCAATGTCCCCCAGCGTGGCGGGCAAATTGGCGCGAATATCGTTCTCGGCGACGCCGTGCAGCAAATGCAGCGGCCAGCTTATCACCGGCTCCGCCCGCCAATGCCCCATCACCTGGCTGCCGTGGAACGCGCGGGAAAACTCCCCCACCATGTCATAAGGCGCGCCACTGGCCGCATCATTGCCATCGGCCGTCACACTGACCGTGACCGGCGGCGGCGGCACTTCGTCGTCATAATAGTCGCCCCCGCCCGACCACGCCGGCAGGTAATATTTGGCCACCTGCCACACGCTCAGCCCCTCGGCGAAATGGTCGGGAAAGGCATTGGCATCGGCCGCCAGGGCCAGCGCCGTTTCGGCGGCTTCCGTCATGGCGCGGTGATGGCCGTGCTGGCCGGGCACGTCGAGGAAAGTCGGGATCACGATGTCGGGCCGCCACTGCCGATAGGCGCGCACCAGCCGCTCGATGGTGCGCTCCTTGCCCCAGCGCGCCAGCGTGTCCGGGCCGGATTTGGAAAAGCCGAAATCATGCACCGGATCGTCCGGTCCATGCCCCAGCCAGGCAATATCGGCGTCGAGCACGCGGGCTGCTTCTTCCATCTCGCGCGAGCGCATCACGCCCAGTGCGCCAGTGCGCTTGGGGCCAAGCGTGTTCTGTCCGCCTTCGCCGCGGGTCGAGCAGGCAATGATCACCCGCATCCCCATGCCGAAGCGCATCAGCGCCAGCATGCCGCTTTGCTCATCATCGGGATGGGCGCCGGTGTTCATCACGGTCAAGGTCGAGCTGAGGCGGCCCAGCGCATTGTGCAATTTGACCAGGGCGGGTTGGGCCTGGCGGCGGCGCAGAAATTCGCGATCGTTCAACATGACTAATCCTGGACCAGATTTATCTCAGGGCGTCGCTCCGGCGGCGATGCTGAGGTGGGGGGATACGGTATCGAGCAGCGGCAGGGCGGCCGCGCCCAAGGCGGCGGTAAGGCGTCCGGTCTGGCCGCGCAGCACGCGCGGGCTGGTACGCTGGCGGCGCGTCGCCACCGACACGGGCAGCGGATTGAGCGCCTCGATCATGGCGTCGAGCACCGAATCGGGCAGCCCGCCACCAAAAATGATCGATTCGGGGTCGAAGATGTTTTCCAGCATGCCCACGGTCGGCGCCAGATAGTCGGCGGCAATCTCGATCCACTCGAGCAGGGCCGGGCTGTTGTCGTCATGCAGTTTCTGGATGTCGTCGACATTGGCCGCATAAATCCCGGCCAGTGCCAGATGCTCGCGCAGCGCAAACACCGACACGAACCGCTCCAGCGCCCCGGCAGGGCCCGCCAGCGCGCGCCCCTTGCGCGGCACCAGCCCGATATGGCCGATTTCGCCGGCGTTACCAAAGGCCCCGCGCAGCGGGCGGCCATCCTGCACCACGCCCAAGCCAAGCCCCACGCCGAAATAGAGATAGCAAAAATGCCCCATATGGCGGCCGGCGCCATAAAGGCGCTCTCCCACCGCGGCGGCCGTGGCGTCGTTTTCGATGACCACATGCTCGCCGGTGGCCTCAGCAAACAACTGCCCCGGTTCCACCCCGGTCCAGCCGGGCAGGGTGGCCGGACCCACCGAGCTCATGCCCTCGATTTCAAACGGGCCGGGCATCACCACGCCAATCCCCAGCAGCCGCGAGGGCGGGTCCCCCAGCGTGGCGTGCAAGAGCTTGACCTGTTCATCGACCCGCCCGGGAATGGTGTCGGGGCCGGTCTGGTCGAGCGCCACGATCGACTGGGCGCGCAGCCCGCCCGACAGGTCGACCAGCACCGTCACCATGTGATCGGCGGCAATTTCCACCCCCGCGGTCATCGGCCCATTGGGGTTGACGGCGAACTGGATGGGCGGCTGGCCGCGGCCCGAACGCAGCCGCCCCAGCTCGATCAGCAGGTCTTCGGCGAGCAGCTCCTCGACGATGTTGGAAACCGCCTGGGCGGTGAGCTGGGCCCGGCGCGCGATTTCGGTGCGTCCCAGATGCCCGTGCATGCGGATCACCTCGAGCACGACGCGCCGATTATGGGCGCGATTGCGCTCCGGGTTGGACCCGATGGCAACCCGCTGGCGCAGATTTCGTTTGCTCGGGCTATTCAAGGCCGTGGTCTCTCCCGACGCCGGTGCTGGCACACTCTATTGTCGAGCCAAAACTAGCTGTCGGAGAAAATAACTCAAGTAGATTATTTTATTGACAACCCACTGTCACATCCAGCACGTTTGACTTGTGAACGGGCGAGCATCGCCTTTCATGCGGAGAGATTGCCGTCGGTGTCCGATGGTGCAATGGAGGTATTTGCATGTTTTCCAAGGCTAAAATGGCCGGCCTGGTGGCTGGTGTTAGCTTGCTGGCTCTGGGCAGCGCCCAGGCTGTTGAGATTGAATACTGGCAGTATGTGTTCGATAGCCGCGTTCAGGCGATGGACAAGCTGATCGCCAATTTCCAGGCGGCCAACCCGGACATCACCGTCAAGCACACGACCTTCCCCTATGCGGATTACCAGACGCGCGTCGTCGCCGCCAAGGTTGCCGGCCAGGGCCCGGACGTGGTTCAGCTGTTCTACGGCTGGACCGATCAGTTCGTGAGCGGTGGCCTGGTGCAGCCGCTCGATCCGGCTGTGTTCCCGCACGAAGAAATCGAATCCGAGTTCTTCCCGATCGTTTCGGCAATGAAGCGCGGCGATGACTACTACGGCCTGCCGACTGCCGTGCGCTCGCTCGCCCTGTTCTACAACAAGACGATCTTTGCCGAAGCCGGCATCGAGCCGCCGACCAATCTCGAGGAACTGCTGGCCGCTGCCAAGGCAACGACCAAGCATGACGGTGGCGGCAACATCACCTCTGCCGGTATCACCATGGACATGGCCGGCCAGGATCACCACTGGTGGCGTGAAGTCCTCGTGCGCCAGAACGGCGGCGTGCCTTACGACGCCGAAGGCAACGTTGCCTACAACGACGCCGCCGGCGCTGCAGCACTCAAGTTCTACACCGATCTGCAGACCGAACATAAAGTGGGCCTGGTTGGCTTCATGGACGAAGGTCAGGCCGCATTCCGCGCCGGCCTGGCAGCCATGACCATCGACGGCACCTTCCGTCTCGGCGCATTTGCCGGCAACCCGTTCGAATGGGGTGTGGTTGAGCTTCCGGCCGATGCCAACGGCATGCGCTCGAACTACTCGTCAGCTACTTCGCCAACGGCATTGGCGCGACCGCCAAGGGTGAAGAACTCGAAGCCGCCAAGAAGTTCCTCAAGTACATCTCTTCAGCCGAGGCGATGGAAATCTGGCTCGACACCGTTGGCGAACTGCCGGCGCGCCGCGATGCGGCACTGACCGAAGAGAACCTTGCCGACCCGATCCGTGCGCCTTTCCTCAAGGGTCTCGAATACGCTCACACCACTCGTTTCTATGACGAAGCGGGTCAGCGCCACGACGGCCATCGACATGGTCAACCGCGTCCTGCTCGAAGGCCAGTCGATCGAAGGATTCGGTCGCTCAGGCCGCTGCCGCCGAACAGGCCATCATCGACGACAACCGCTGATCCAATCCCCTTCGGGGTTATCAGCACAGTCGAAAACTTCGCCATCCCGGTCCTGACCGGGGTGGCATGCAGGGTGGTGCACAGGCCCCGGCGGTAGCCGCGGCGCACAAGGAGCGAACATGGCGTTGACGAACGCAATCTCACAAACCGGCAGCCGGGTTCGCCTCTGGGACCGCCTGACGGTCGGCCAAAAACGGGTGATCTGGGCCTGGGCCTTCCTGGTCGTGCCGATCATCTTCTATTCCGGCATCCGGTTCTATCCGACATTCCAGGCCTTCTGGCTGTCGCTGACCAATTGGGACCTGCTGCGTCCGGCCAAGTTCATTGGCTTTGCCAATTACGCCAAGATGTTTGCCGATCCGATCTTCTGGAAGGTGTTCCAGAACACCTTCCTCTATCTGATCATCGGCACGCCGCTCAGCCTGGCTGATCTCCTTCGTCATCGCCTATTACCTCGACCGCGTGCGCTTCATGCACGGGCTCATCCGCGCGCTCTATTTCCTGCCCTTCCTCACCACCGCTGCGGCCATGGCCTGGGTGTGGCGCTGGTTCTACCAGCCCGTGCCGATCGGGGTGATCAACGGTTTCCTCAGCTCGATCGGCATCGCCCAGCAGCCGTTCCTGCGCTCGACCACCCAGGCGCTGCCCTCCATCCTGGTCCCCGCCATCTGGGCCGGTCTGGGCTTCCAGATCATCATCTTCATGGCCGGTCTGCGCGCCATCCCCGTCGACCTTTTACGAGGCGGCGCGCATCGACGGGCTGGGTGACTGGGCGATCCTGCGCAAGATCACCATGCCGCTGCTCAAGCCCACCACGGTGTTCCTCGTCGTCTTCTCCTCGATCGGCTTCCTGCGGATTTTCGATCAGGTCTACAACATGACCACCAACGATCCCGGTGGCCCGCTCAACGCGACCAAGCCGCTGGTGCTGATGATCTATCAGACCGCCTTCTCGTCCTACCAGATGGGCTATGCCGCGGCGCAGACCGTGGTGCTGTTCACCATCCTGCTCATCGTCTCCCTGCTGCAGCTCTGCGTGCTGAGGGAAAAGAAATGACCGCCATGACCGCATCCACCGAACTGGCGGCCAACCGCCGCGATATCCGCCCCGGTCGCATCATCGCCTGGACCCTGCTGCTGATCGGCGGGCTGATCATGATCACGCCGCTGCTGTTCATGTTCTCGACCTCGCTCAAGACCTCGGGCCAGGTCTACGATCTGCGCCTCGTCCCGCTGGCGCCCACCTTCGACAACTATATCAAGGTGCTCGGCGACGGGCGCTTCATGCACTGGTTCTTCAACTCCACCTTCATCGCCGCTGACGGTGACGATCTCCAACGTCTTCTTCGACAGCCTGGTCGGCTACACGCTGGCCAAGTTCGAGTTCCGCGGCCGCTACTTCATCTTCCTCGCCATCCTGTCGACCCTGATGATCCCCACCGAAATGCTGGTGATCCCCTGGTACCTGATGTCGAGCCAGCTCGGCTGGCTCGACAGCTATTGGGGCATCATGTTCCCCGGCATGATGACGGCCTTCGGCACCTTCCTGATGAAGCAGTTCTTCGAGGGCGTGCCCAACGACTTCCTCGAGGCCGCGCGCATCGACGGGCTGAACGAGTTCACCATCTGGTGGAAGATCGCCATGCCCCTGGTGATCGCCGGCCATCTCGGCGCTGGCCATCTTCACCTTCCTCGGCAACTGGACCGCCTTCTTCTGGCCGCTGATCGTGACCACCTCCAAGGAGCTCTACACGCTGCCGGTCGGGCTCTCGAGCTTCGCGGTCGAAGCATCGATCCAGTGGGAACTGATCATGACGGGCGCCGCCATCGGCACCATTCCCGACGCTTGCTCGTCTTCCTGGTGCTGCAGCGCTACATCGTGCGCGGCGTCATGCTCGCCGGTCTGAAGGGTTAAGCGATGACCGATCCACGCCTTGCCGATCTCTCGGTCTTTCCCGATCCGGTCTACAAGGAGACCGTGCTGGCGCCGCTGTTCGACGGCGCCAAGAACCATCATGTCGACGGCTTCCGCGCCATCGACCGCGCCCATCTGGTGATGCTGGCCGAAACCGGCATTCTCGATGCCGACCAGGCCAGCAAGATCGCCGCGGCCCTCGACAGCATCGATGCCGAAGTCGATCCGACGACGCTGGTCTATACCGGCGAGGTCGAGGACTTCTTCTTCCTCATCGAGCGCGAGCTCAAGAAGCGCCTCGGCGCCGATCTCGGCCGGGCGCCTGCACACCGCCCGTTCGCGCAACGACATCGACCACACCCTGTTCAAGCTCGGCCTCAAGGCCCGCCTCGATGTGCTGATCGACAAGGCGCTGGCGCTGCACGACCACCCTGGTCGACGCTGCCGAGCGCGAAAAGGCCACGCTGATCGTGGCCTATACCCATGGCCAGCCGGCCCAGCCCTCGACGCTTCGGCCACTATCTGGCCGCCGTCATCGAGGTTCTGGTGCGCGACATCGAGCGCCTGTTCGAGGCCTACCGCATCGTCGACCTGTCGCCGATGGGCGCCGCCGCGATCACCACCTCAGGCTTTCCCATCGACCGCGCCCGCGTTGCCGAACTGCTCGGCTTTGCGGCGCCGCTGCAGAATTCCTACAGCTGCATTGCCGGCGGTCGATTACATCACGGCAACCTATGGGGCGATCGAGCTCATGTTCCTCCATCTCGGTCGCCCCATTCAGGACTTGCAGTTCTGGACCAGCTTCGAAGTTGGCCAGATCTACGTGCCCAACGCGCTCGTGCAGATCTCCTCGATCATGCCGCAAAAGCGCAATCCGGTGCCGATCGAGCACCTGCGCCACCTCGCCAGCCAGACCTTCGGGCGCGCCCGGGCGATGCTCGACGTGATGCACAATACGCCCGTTCACCGACATGAACGACAGCGAGGGCGAAACCCAGGCCATGGGCTACGAGGCCTTTGATAGCGCCTATCGGGTGCTCGACCTGCTCGGTTCGCGCTGATCGCCCAGATCAAGGTCGATCCGGCCAGGGTCGCCAACAATATCCGCCGCTCCTGCATCACCATCACCGAACTGGCCGATAGCCTCGTGCGCCGCGAGGGCCTGTCCTTCCGCGAGGGCCACGAAATCGCGGCAGCCGTGGCGCGGGCCGTCGTCGCCAGCGGCGGCGATCTGCAAAGCGATGGCTACGCGCCGTTCCTTGCCGCCTTCGAAAAGGCCACCGGCCGTCCGGCGAGCATCGATGCCACCTTGTTCGCCGAGCTGGTCTCGCCCGAATATTTCGTCGCGGTGCGCACCCGCTTCGGCGGCCCGGCGCCCGCGCCGCTCGCCGCCGCCATTGCCGGTTATCGCGAGCAGGCGGCCGCCTTTGCCGATGCCCACACCCAATTGTTGCAGCGCGCCCAGACCGCCGCACACACCCTCAAACAGCGTTTTGAAGCATTGAAGGAAACCGCCTGATGGCAAAGATCGAACTGCAGGGTCTGGTCAAGGAATATGGCAAGACGCGCGCCGTGCACGGCATCGACCTCACCATTGAGGATGGGGAATTCGTCGTCTTTGTCGGCCCCTCCGGCTGCGGCAAGTCCACCACCCTGCGCATGATCGCGGGCCTCGAAGACATCTAGCGGCGGCCATCTGTTGATTGGCGGCGAAGTGGTGAACCAGCGCGAGCCCAAGCAGCGCAACATCGCCATGGTGTTCCAGAACTACGCCATCTACCCGCACATGACCGTGGGCCAGAACATCGGCTTCGGCCTCTACACCTCGAAGCTGTCCAAGGCGGAAAAGCAGCAGCGCATCGAGGAGACCGGCAAGATCCTGGGCCTCGAAAAGCTGCTCGATCGCCGCCCGGCGGCGCTTTCGGGTGGCCAGCGCCAGCGCGTCGCCATCGGCCGCGCCATGGTGCGCGATCCCGTGGCCTTCCTGTTCGACGAGCCGCTGTCCAACCTCGATGCCCAGCTGCGCGCCCAGATGCGCATGGAGATCAAGGGCCTGCACCGGCGCCTGGGCACCACCATCGTCTATGTGACCCACGACCAGGTCGAAGCCATGACCATGGCCGACAAGATCGTGGTGATGAGGATGGTCACATCCTCCAGGTCGGCACCCCCACCGATCTCTATGAGAGCCCGGTCGATGTGTTCACCGCCCGCTTCATCGGCAGCCCGTCGATGAACCTCGTTCCGGCCGCCATCGCCGATGGCAAGCTGGTGCTTGATGGCGCCACCTGGGCCGGCGGCGCCATGCCGGCTGCCAATGGCAAGATCCTGCTCGGCATTCGCCCGCATGATCTGGTGGTCACCGACCGGCCGGGGCAGGGCATTGCCGCCACCGGCACCGTCACCGCCGTCGAGCCGCTGGGGGCTGAAACCCTGGTCCACCTGCAGCTGGCCGGCACCGCCGCCATCGCCACGGCCCCGGGCCGCGTCGTCCCCGCCATCGGCAGCACCATCGCCGTGACGGCCGAGCCGGGCTCCCTTTATCTGTTTGACGCTGCCACCGAGCAGGCACTGGGACGGGCATGACACTACCAAAATCGTCTGGCCGGACGATGCTGAGCCTCGGCCGCATCTATTGCGACATGGTGTTCAATGGCCTCGACGCCATGCCGGTGCTGGGACGCGAGCTATTTGCCAATGACTTCTCCCTCACGCCCGGTGGCGGCGCCCTGATCACGGCCGCCCATGCCGTGGCGCTGGGCCGCCCGACGGCGCTTCTGGCGCGTTATGGCACCGACGGCATTTCCCAGGCCCTCGAAGGCGAGATCGAGGCGCTCGGTATCGACCTGCGCTTTCTCGATCGCGCCGCCGATGCCGGCCCGCAAGTCACCGTGGTGATCGTGCAGGACAGCGAGCGGGCCTTCCTCTCCCGCCGCGCCGGCACCGCCTTGCCGCAGACCTTTGAGGCCGCGCTCGAGAGCACCGATGCCAGGCATCTGCATATCGCCGAATATGCGACGCTGCATGAAATCCCCCATGCCGTCAGCGCGGCGGTGGCGCGTGGCCTCACCGTCTCGCTCGACCCCAGCTGGGATGCCGAGCTGATTCGCGATCCGGCCTTCTTTGAGCGCGCGGCGGGGGTTTCGGTGTTCCTGCCCAACCTCGAAGAGGCGCGCGAATTGTCGCGCTGCGACGATCCCGAGGCGGCGCTCGATTTCCTTGCCGGTCATTTTCCCATCGTCGCGATAAAGTGCGGCGGCGACGGCGCACTGCTCTCCATGCACGGCCACAAGTACCGCCGCTCCACCCCCGTGGTCGAAATTGTCGACACAACCGGGGCAGGCGACGCGTTCAATGCCGGCTTCCTGCATGCCTGGCTTGACGGCGCCGATGGCGCCCAGTGCTTGGCCTCGGCCATCGCATCGGGTACCAGCTCTGTGCAGGCCGTCGGTGGAACCGGCAGCCTGCAGCTCAGCGTTGCCAGCTGATCGCCTGTTCACACTTTCAAGCTAAGGCCACTATGTCCGAACCGATCATCACCACGCTTGACGATGCCGACGCGGTTGCCGCGGCCGTCGCCGAGCACATCGCCCAGGCGGTGAGCCGCAAGCCGACCCTGACCCTGGGTCTGGCCACCGGCAATACTTTCCGTGCCATCTATGCCGAACTGGTCGAGCGCTATCGCCGGGGCGATTTTTCCCTCGCCCAGGCCAAGGCTTTCAATCTCGATGAATATGTGGGGCTGCCCCACGAGCATCCCGGCTCGTTTGCCGCCTATATGCAGCACCATCTGTTCCAGTATGTCGATTTTGCGCCGGGCGCCGCGCTCCTGCCCGAAGCCCATGGCGATATCGAAGCGGCCTGCGCCGCCTACGAAAAGGCCATCGTCGATGCTGGCCGGATCGACCTGCAATTGCTCGGCATGGGCCGCAATGGCCATATCGGCTTTAACGAACCCGGTTCGGCCTTCGACAGCCGCACCCGTGAAGTCGAACTCGATGACTCCACCCGCGCCGCCAATGCAGCCGATTTCCCCCCCGGCGAAGACGTGCCCCCCACGGCCGTGACCATGGGTATCGGAACCATCCTTGAGGCGCGTGAAATCGTGCTGGTGGTAACCGGTGCGCACAAGACCGAAGCCCTGCGCCAGGCCTTTACCGCGCCACCATCGGTGGATTGCCCGGCCTCAGCGCTCCATGCCCACCCCAATGTGCATATCTTCCAGGATCGCGCCGCCGCTGCCGGCTAACCGGCCCGCAGCAATTCTTCGGGGGCCTGGAACGCGCGCTTCAGGCCCTCGGCGCTTGCCCGATTGGCGATCACGATCACCACATCGTTGAGTTCGCGCAGTGCCAGCACCAGCGTATGGGCGGGTCCGCATTCCAGGTCCAGCGACGCCCGGCGTCCCCAGCTCACCCGCACGGTTGCGCCCCCATCGGCAAACTGCACCACATCGGCAAAGCTGGCACGCCCCTGCGCCAGATCGCTGATGCCGGCAAACGAGCTGCGACGACGGCTGGCGGCATCCACGATCGCCACTCGATTGCCCTTGTGCCTGAGCGCCTGGTGCAAATCGTCGGCCATCGCCTTGGCACTCTCGAACTGCCCTTCGGCGACGATCACCACGAGCCCCGGCGCAGGCGTCAGCACGCGCTCCTGCAGGCGCGCTGCCGGTTTCGGCTTCGGCTGCGGGACTACATCCTCGGCAATCTCATCAGGAACCACCGGCGCGGCCTCCGCAATCTCGTCGGGAACCACCGGCGCAGCCTCTGTGATCGGCTCGGCCGCGGCCACCGTAGCGGCCTCAACCGGCGGCTCCTCAACCGCAGGCTCAGGCTCCGCCTCAACCACTGGCGCGGCAAAACCGGAAACCCGCTTGCGCAGCCATCCAAACGCCCCTGTCGCCTGCGGCTTGGGGTTCTCCGGCGGCAGCTCCGCTTCGGCTTCCGCCTGCATTTCGCTCAGCGCGGTTTCGAGGGGCGAAGGCGCGTCGTCGTCGTCAGCAGCGCTCGCGAACGGCAGCTCCGGCTCTTCGGGTTCGTCCTCGCGCCACGCGTCGTCCAGCGCAGTTTCGTCCTCGCTCCGCGGCCGACGCAGCGCCAGCAGGCCCAGTTGCGTCAATAGCGCCATGCTGCCCCCCAGCGCGCCGCCCAGCTCGGGGCCAACCAGCTTGGGTTGCGGGCGCGCAATGGCCGGCGCCAATTGGCGCGCACCATTGCCAATGGCTGCTGTCGTCACCCGGTCGACGCCATTGGCCTCGAGCGCGGTCGGCAGGCCATCGAGCTGCGCCTGCAGCGAGGCTTCGGTCTGGCGCACTGCATTGAGCGAGGCCCGTGCCGCCGCGGCCATTTCCTGGGCGGCGCTGCGCAATTGGCCGTTCAGTATGGCAATCTGCTCATTGAGCCCGCGCATGGTGGGGTGGTTGGGCAAGAGCCGCACCGACAATTCGTCGCGTTCCGCTTCGAGCTCACCGAGCAGATGCAGCCGCTGGGCAAGCACCGGTTCCTCGGGCCGCTCCGCCGCCATGGCCGCAAAATTGCCGCTCTGGGCCAGCTGGTCCAGCACGTCGGCGCGCTCTTCGAGATCGAGCCGCTGCTGGAAGGTCGTCAGCATCCGGTTCTGCAGGGCGCGCGCGGGCGTGTCGGCGCCGCTGGCCGGGCCGAGTTCCGCCGGCAGGCGCGCCTCGCTGGCGTCGACGCTGGGCGCGGCGGCGAGATAGGCTGCCGCCACCGTATCGGCGAGCGTCCTCGCGGCCGCCATTTGCCCGGCCACCGCCCTTATATTGATGACGCGGCCATCCGCATAGGCACTGATCGTGAGGCGGTCCTGCAGCAACAGCGTGCTGTCGACAATATCGGAGTTGGCGTTGCGCAGGCTCGCCACGAGATCAGGCGGCAATTGCGACACGGCCTCTGCCAGCACGCCTGGGCTGCCAACGCGCTGCACTTCATTGGCTTCGATGGCGCCATTGGCGAGCCGGATATCGGTGCTCGCTTCATAGCTGTCGGGCAGCAGCGCAATATAGCCCACCAACGCCGCGGCCGCGCTTACCCCAAGGATGCGTGGCGCCCGTCTTGCAACGTTCGCGACCGTCTCAAACCTGGAAGTACCCGACATCGCCATCTACCGCCTCTTTGGCCCGAGATTGGTCGATCATGGTTAACTTTGTGCAAAGGCCGTCGCAAATTTCAACACGGCCCGGCCCGTTACAGGGCGTTCTGGCGGGTGCGGCGAGAAAAGATCGTCAGCAGGATGATCCAGCAATCGAGCAGCAGCGACCAGTTCTCCACATAGTAGAGATCATGCAGCGTACGCCCCTCGATCTTTTCCTGGGTCGAGGTGTCGCCGCGAAAGCCGTTGACCTGCGCCCATCCGGTAATGCCCGGCCGGATACGCTGGCGTTGCGCATAAAGATCGAATTTGTGGCTGAGTTCGGCATCATGGGAAATGGCATGCGGCCGCGGCCCGACGAGGCTCATGTCGCCGCGCAGCACGTTGATCAGCTGGGGCAGCTCATCAAGGCTCGTGCGCCGGATGAAATGGCCGATGGGGGTGATGCGCGGGTCCTCGGGCCGGGCCTGGGTCATGGCATTGCCATCCTCCATCACCGACATGGAGCGGAATTTGAGGATCTTGAAGCTCTGCCCGTTAAAGCCGCGCCGCTCCTGCGAATAAAGTGCCGGCCCCGCGCTGGTCAGCCTGATGGCCGCCGCCAGCCCCAGCATCACCGGCGACAACAGCACCAGCCCCACCAGCGCCCCGGCAATGTCGAAAGCCCGCTTGAGCACCCGCCCACTGTCATTGACCGGCGCACTCAGCAGCCGCAACGCATTGCTCGGCCCCAGCGGCACCGTCTCGGCCATGGTGGCGGGGCGCCCCTGATGCGTCGGCGAATAAAGCATCACATTGAGCGCATAGGGCCGGCAGGGCTGCACGATGGCATCGATCAGCGTCAGGTCACCCACTCCGCCAACGATCAGGATATGCTCGCACCCGCTGGCGAGGCACCGCTGGGCAAACGCGCGCACGGTGTCGGCGCCGGGCGGGTTGGTGCCACCGGCATCAAGGATCAGGCTGTCAATGATCTGCCCGCCCTGCTGCCACACCTTGGCCTCCTGGCGGTAGCGCTGCACCGCACCGGCTTCCCCGACCAGCGCAATGCGCTCGACCTGCAATTGGCCGTGGCGCAGCATGGTGCCGATCTGCCGATAAAGCACCACCCGCAGCACCACGATGATCACCCCCGTACCCAGCAGCCACAGCCAGATGGTCGGGGCCGGGGGCAGGGGCCGCGTGGCGAGCGCCAGCCCCACCAGACCGCCAAGGCCTGCCGCGCCCAGCCACGACAGCGCCGCGTGCAGCACGAAGGGCTGGCGGGCATCGGCATGAATGAGGAAATTGCGCGCCGCCCGGCTCGCCAGATAGCCATGCACCAGCCCCGCCGTCAGTGCCATCAGCACCGCCACCGACAGCGGCACGACCAGGGCCAGCAACAGCGTCGCCAGCATCACCACCGCGGTTTCGATGGCGCCGATGCCGAGCGCCAGAAAAGTGCGGTTGGGAAACTGGAACCGCTGGCGCCGTCGCACCTCGGATCGTCCATCAGGTAGGTTCATATGGTCTTGCCGCGCATGCCCTGGTGGCCGGGTAATGGGGAATCCGGACTCTTGCTGAGCCTACCATTGCCGCGCTGCGCTTGCACATCTTCACGTCGAGATCAGTTAACGGCATTGTATACCTGGATAATAACGATGATCTTGGGTTCCGCGTGATTTGCCGCTGCTCTAGTGATAACGGTGAGAACACGCTGGCGAGTAGTCTGGCGCAACGGGGTTGGTTAGTGCCGCTAGTGTGTGAAAATCATCACTTCCTGTCTGTCTTGATTGCAGCGCGGCGCTAGCCATGGCGAGACGCTCAGCAAAAGCCATGCTGCCCATGGCCCTGTCCTATATCGCCTCCAGCGGCAGCCTCGTCACCTCCAGCGCCGCGCAATTGCTGACCTTTGCGGTTCTGGCGCGGGCGCTGGGCATTGTTGAATTCAGCTATTTCGTCGGTCTCACCGCCATCACTGCGGTGGCCGTGCAATTGTGCGGCCTGGGCGCCCAGGAAGCGCTGGTGCGCCGGGTGGCCCGCGATCGCACCATGTTCGCCGTCATGTTCGGCCACAACATCATTCTCAGCGCCATCACCGGCATCGCCCTGGTGATCATCGGCATGCTGGCACTGCCGCTGCTCTTCACCCTCTCGCCCGATCCGCTGCTCAATGTTGGCGCGCTCGGCCTGTTCCTCATCTCCAATATCGTGCTGTGCCGCGTCATCCTGTTCGTCGAGCAGGTGTTCATCGGCCATTCCAAATTCGCCGCCGCCAATCTGAACGTGGTGGTCTATGCCGCCGCCCGGCTGGTGGCGGCGCTGGTGGGGTGTCTGCTGTTCGGCGTCGACAATCTGGCCGAATGGGCGGTGTGGAATTTTGCCTCCCATCTGCTGGTGGCGCTGTTCTCGCTCTATTCGATCCGCCGGCTCGGCCGGCCCAAGCTCGTCATCGTGCGCGAGGAAGTGCGCAACGGCATCTTGTTCTGCACGCCCTTCGTGCTGCGCTCCCTGCGCCAGAACATCGATTTGCTGCTGCTGACCTTCTTCACCGGTCCCGAAATCGTCGCCAGCTATGGCGTCGCCCGCCGCATCATCGATAGTGGCTATCTCTCGGTGGAGGCGCTCAACCGCCTGCTCTATCCGGGCTCCGCCGCCGCCACCAGCAACGGGTTGCAACACGCCATGCAGCGCTTCCGCAAGATCGGCTTTGCCGCACTCGGCATCAGCGTGCTGGCGGTCGCCGCCATCGTGATCTGCGCCGATATCCTGCCGCTGCTGTTTGGCGCCGAATATGTGTCGCTCGCCAGCTTCGCCCGGATCCTGGCCCCCATCATCATCTTCATGGCCATCTGTTCCACCGCCCTCGAAGCGCTGGGCTCCAGCGGGCATCAATTGCAGCGCGCCATCGTGCTCAACAGCGCCACCATTATCGGGGGTATCGTCGTGGCGCTTGCCACCTGGGGCTTCGGCATCACCGGCACGTTCGTCGCCACCTACGCCGCCGATATCGGCACGACGCTGTTTGCCTGGGTGGTGCTGCTGCGGCTGGTTGCCACCGCCCGCGCCTCGGCAATTCCGGCCATGCAGGGGGCCAACGCGCCATGAGCGTATCGATCATCATCAAGACCCTCAACGAAGCCGAGCGGATCGCCGCCACCATTGAAAGTGCGCTGGCCGGCGTCGGGTCCGATGGCGAGGTGATCATTGCCGATAGCGGCTCGACCGACGCCACACTCGCCATTGCCGCGCGCTATCCGGTGACCATTGTCCAGCTCGCCCCCGACCAGCCCCCCAGCTGCGGCATCGGCCCCCAATTGGGCTATCAGTACAGCCGGGGCGAATTCGTCTGCCTGCTCGATGGCGACATGCTGCTAGATCCTCACTTCCTCCCCCAGGGCATCGCCTTTCTCAACGCCAATCCGGGCGTCGCTGGCGTCTCCGGGCATGTGGTCGAGATGAACCTGTCGAGCCTAGAATTTGCCCGCCGCGTGGCGCGGGGCGGGGTCGAATATTCCGTGGGCACCGTCGATCGGCTCAATGGAGGCGGGCTCTACCGCCGCAGTGCCATCGACACCATCGGCTATCTGTCCGATCGCAATCTGCACGGCATGGAAGAGTTCGATCTGGGCGTGCGCCTGCGCCAGCAGGGCTGGACCCTGCACCGCCTCGATATCCCCTATGTGCAGCATTTCGGCTATGAAATGGATGCCTATGCGCTGCTGCTGCGGCGCTGGCGCTCGAAATATCTGTGGGGCATCGGCGAAATCCTGCGCGCCGCCCGGGGCCGCAACCATGCCGCCATGGTCTGGCGCGAGGTGCGCGAATTGCGGCTCTGGGCCGCCGTATATCTGGGGCTCCTGGCCATGGTGCTGGCACTGGTGCTGATCCCAAACAAGCTCCTGGCCCTGCTGGGCTGCATTGCTGCCGTTGTGGGCGTCATTGCGGTCATGAGCCTGCGCTCACGCAGCCTGCGCATGGGGCTTTATTCGGTCACCGCCTGGGCCTTCAAGATCGCGGCCCTCCCCATGGGCTATTTCCGCCCCCGCCGCGATCCCGCCGCCTGGATCGACAGCCAGCTGGTCCGGCGCGCCGATGGCTAGACGGCTCGCCCTGGTCTGCTGGCTGCTCGCAACGCTGGGCGCCCACGCCGATCAATGGCTGCCCGTACGCGAAATCGGGCTCGAACTGGCGCCCGGCAGCCCGCTCGATTTTTCTGTCCTCCTGCCCAATCCCGCGCTCGATGCCGATCATCGCCTGGTCGTCGCCAATGGCCGCCTCGCCATGAGCGACCGCCCCGACCAGCCGGTGCCGCTGCTGTGTGCGAGCCTCGGCTGGAGCCCGGCTTCGGGTGGCTTTCCCAGCCACGACGAGGCCGATCGCTACGCCCGCCAGCTGGCGATGCACGGCTACAACATCGCCCGCCTGCACAATGTCGATGCCAGCCTGATGTTTGTCGCCGCGCGCGATTTCGACTTCGACCTGGAAACACTGGATCGCTTCCACTATCTGCTGGCCGCGCTCAAGCGCGAGGGCATTTCCTGGATTTTCGACGGGCTCACCTCCCATCGCGGTGGCTTTGGCGGCCATGATGACCGCTGGGACAATTTTGGCTCGCTCAAGCAGGATTTGCTGCTGGGGGCCGATGGTTTTGCCCACTGGCACGAACTGCAGCGCCGCATCCTTGGCGCCCCCAATCCCTATACCGGCCTCGCCCCCATCGCCGATCCGGCGCTGGCCCTCATCGTGCTGGTCAATGAGGGCGCGCTCGAATTCGATTCGCTGCTGGCGCAGGACCGGGGCGGCGCGCCCTATTCCGCGCAGATCGCCGACGGCTTCAATGCCTGGCTGCGCCAGCACTATGCCGACACCGCAGCGCTCGCTACCGCCTGGGGCGGGCTCGGCGGGAACGAAAGCCTTGAGGCGCGCACCATTGCCCTGCCCACCGAGCGCTTTGAGGCCTCGCCCCGCTACCGCGACCTGCAACGCTTTTTTCTTGCGACGGAAACGGCGGGCACCGCCGCCATGACCGCGGCCCTGCGCGCCATGGGCTATCAGGGCGCCGTCTCCAATTACAACAATTGGCCAACCGTGCAGGCCTCGCTCAGCCGCCGCGACCTCGATGTCGTGACCATGAACACCTATCATGACTGGGTGTCCGGCTATCAGCCCGGCGCCCGCCTCACCCAGCAAAGCGCCATCGCCGACGGCCTTGGCTATCTGCGCGTGGCGGCGGGCACGCGCTGGCTGGGCAAGCCGTTCCTGCTCACCGAATACGATCATCTGTTCTGGAACCGCTATCGCTACGAGGCGGGCCTGGCCGTCCCCGCCATGGCGGCTCTGCAGGGCTGGGATGGGTTGTGCCGCCACGGGCACGGGCCCATTGTTTTGCGCTACGGCGAGGACGTGCCCCACAAGCGCACCATGCTGCCCTATGCCATCGCGCTGGACCCGATCGCGCGCGCCGGCGAAACGCTGACCGCCCTGCTGTTCCGGCGCGGCGATGTCAGCCCCTCCGCTCAAACCATCCCGTTTCTGGTCGATGGCGACAAGGCGCTGGGCGAGTACATGTCGGCGCGCGAGCCCGACGAGCTGACCGGCCTGATGGCCCTTGGCCGGATCGGTCTGGCCGATCTTTCCGCGGCAACCCCCGCCAGCGTGCCGCCCGACCGGGCCACCACCAGTCTTGCCGCCATGCTCGATGTCCTGCCCGATCCGGCCCAGGCCGCGGCCGCCCGGCAGCAGCACCTCGTCTCCGATACCGGAGAAGTTTCCCTGTCGCCCACCCAAAAGCGCTTGCAGCTGGTCACTCCCAACACCGTCGCCGCCGCCTTTGAAACCCTCGACGCGCCCCTGCAGCTGGGGCCGCTGACCCTCTACTCGAGCACCACGCCGGCGCTCTTTGCGCTGTCATCGCTCGATGGCGAGCCGCTGGAACAAAGCCGCCGCATCCTCGTGATCTTTGCCACCGATGCGCGCAATACCGGCATGCGCTTTGCCGACCCATCCGAGCAGGAAATCCTCGATTGGGGCACGCTGCCGGTGCTGATCAAGGCGGGCGCGGTCGAGTTCACCCTGCCGGGTGAGGGGCTGTGGAGCGTGGCGCCGGTGGGCCTTGATGGTCAGACCCATCCGCTGCTCGCGGCCGGGCAGGGCGTCATGCACCTGACCATGAGCAATGCCCCGCCCTCGGGCCCCACCACCTATTTTATCATCGAGCGGGACTGAGCCGCACCCGGGTCTGCGGTGATCGATTGTGCTTTTCCGCCCGCAGCAGATCGGCATAGAGCGCGCTCATCGAATCGGCCACATGGTCCCAGCCGAAGCGATGCCGCACCATCTCGATCTGGCGCTGGCGCTCCTCGTCGGAGGGTTGATGGGCCATGCCATAGGCCAGCTTCTGCGCCAGCGCCTCATGGTCGCCCAGCGGAAAATAGCGATCCTCGGGCAGCTCCAGCGCCAGATTGGCGATGATGTCGCTTGCCATCACCGGCAGCCCGTAGCTCAGCGCCTCGAGCAGGGCGATCGGCATGCCTTCATGGCTCGAGGGCAGCACGAACAGCCCGGCATGACCAAACAGCCCCGCCAGATCCGCCCCGCGCTGGAACCCGGTCATCACCACGCCCGGCGTCGCCGCTGCCGCCTCGCGCACCGCAATTTCATACTGGTCGGGATGGTCGGCGCCGCCCACCAGCACGAGCTTGAAATCGGGGTCGCTGAGCCGCCCATACGCGGTGATCAGGTCGAGCTGGCGTTTCTCCGGCACGATGCGCGACACATTGATCACATAGCGCCGCGGCTCGAGCCCGAACTGCCCCAACACCGCCTTGCCCGGCGTCGCCGTCGGCATCATCACCCCATTGGGCAAGAACACCACCGGCCGCCCGAAGCGGTCCTGCGTGTCCTTGGCGATATTATCGGCCACCGCCACCGCCCGGTGCGCCCATTGCATCCCCAGCCGCTCGCCCAGCCGCAGGATGGTCTTGGCAAAGCCGCTCCATTTGTCCCGGTCATAGTCATAGCCGTGATGCGTCACCACCGTGCGCAGCCCGGCGGCGCGCGCCCCCGGCGTCAGCAGCGCCGGTCCGATGGCGTGGATATGCACCACGTCGGGCCGCCGCACCGAAGCCAGCGCCACGCCATAGGTGGTGTGCACCAGCGCTTCGAGCGATTGCTGGCGCGGCGCCCACACCGGCTCGATCTGCACGCCTTCCCAATGATGGGTGCCCTGGGCGAAATAGGGCTCGCGCGCCAGAACGCTCACATCCCAGCCGCGTTCAACCAGCAGCGGCGCCAGCGCTTCGATATGGGTTTCCACCCCGCCCTGCGGACCATTGATGCCACGCGATCCGAGCATCATGATCGAGGACCTCTTGCGCCTGCGCTCCTTCACGCCACCAACTCCCCATACAATTCCGTCATGCGCGCGCGATAGGCGTGCGCAGAAAACTCGACACTGACCCAGGCCTTGCCCGCCGCGCCCATTTGCGCCCGGCTGGTTGCACCCAGACCATCCATGCGGCTCAGCGCTGCCGCAAGGCTTTGCACGTCGCCCGACCGGGCCAGCAGGCCGGTTTCCCCGTCGCGTACCAGTTCCGGGATGCCCCCGATAGCGGCCCCGATCACCGGTCGCCCCAGCCCATAGGCCTCGAGCACGCTGACCGGCGCGTTCTCATACCATTCCGAGGGCAAAACCAAAGCCCGGGCCGAACCCATCAATTGGCGCAATGCCGGACCCGACACATGCCCGACGAACTCGACCGCCGCGCCCAGCTCCACGGCGCGCCGGCGCAGCATGGCTTCATCCGGCCCCGCGCCCGCCACCACCAGCCTTTGCCCGGTCAGGGCCACCGCCTCGATCAGCGTGTGGATGCCCTTTTCCGGCGACAGCCGCCCGGCAAACAGGAAATAGTCGCCTTCTTCGCGCGCCTCTTCGCCCAGAAACCCCGGATCGACAAAATTGGGAATATGGATCAGCTGCTCCCGCGGCCAGCCCCATTCCACGAACTTGTCGAGATAGAACCGGCTGGGCACGGTGATGCGGTCGAGATAGTTGCGATAGAGCCCCAGCGCCCGGTGCACGCCGGTTTCCACCAGCAGCAGCCCGCTCAGCGCCAGCGATCCCTTGGCGCAGCGGTTGAGCACCACATTGGTGATATTGCCGCCCTTGCACTTCTCGCACACCGCGCCGTGCGAGAGCATGGTGTAGGCCGGGCAGGCGATCTTGAGATCGTGCGCCGTCATCACCGTGGGCACGCCCGCCGCCTTCAGCGTCTGGAAAATCGCCGGCGACAGATGGTGATACACATTGTGCGCATGCGCCACCTGCGGCTTGAACCGCTCGATCAGCGCCGCGATGTTGCGCTGTGCCTCGTGCGAATAGATGATCTTGCGCGCATGGTTGAGCTTGGTCACCAGGCCCGGCTGGTGCCCCAGCTCGATCTCGGACACGAAATATTCGTCCCACTCGCTGGGCAGGTTCTTGTCGCCCTGCATGGCAAAGGGCGCCACCTGCCAGCCCGCATCGGCAAACAGCTGCATGTGATCGAGGAACACCGCCTCGGCACCGCCCCGGCGGTAGAAGTAATTGTTGATTGCCAGCAACCGCCGACCTGGGGCTAGGGCATTCAAGGCGCCACTCCGAAGCGATCGAGCGCCGCGTTGACCGTCAGCACCTTGCAGCCGGCTTCCAGCACGTGACGCACGAGGGCCTCAAAGCTTTGCGGCGTGCACCCATGTGCGGTCGGCTGGTCGGCAATATCATGGGCAAAAAAGATCAGCCAGCCGGGATTGGCCACAAACGCATCCACCGTCCGGCGCAGGCCGAGCACCTGCTCGTCGGAACGCTCGATCGGCATGCCGCGCAGATAGGTGCGGTCGGTCAGGCCGCGGTTGATGCCGTTCAGGCCACCCCGGGCGCTGCGAAAGCGCTGCGCCAGCAGCTGGCGGGCCCGGAATGACCCCGCATTATAGGGATAGGCAAAATTGCGGGGCCGCAGGCCGGGGGCGAGGCGGGCAAAGAACGCCCGGTTGGCATCATTGTCCTGTTCCAGCGCCGGCCCATACAAATGCCGCACATTGTGGTGGCCAAAGGTATGGCACCCCAGCTCGTGGCCGCGCCGCGCCAGCTCCAGGCACCCCTCCGCCGTGATCAGCCGGCGCTGCGGCTCCTGCCGCCCGACCATGCCGCCGGCAATATAGAAGGTGCCGTGCGCGCCATATTTCTCGAGGATGTCGGCCCCCGCGGTCAGCGCCGTGTCAGGCACGTCATCGAAGGTAAAGCTCACGATCGGCTGATCGGTCGGCACCGCAATCTGCGGTCCGGGAATACGCTGGATCAGGCGATTGGTCGCCCTATTGGCGAAATCATCGAAACGCACGCCAAGACTAGCCATAGACAGCCCCCCTGTCTGCATTGGTGTCAGGCACCGGCGCGGCGCTTACCAGCGTCGCCTGCCCCTGCAGGCGCAAGCCGCACATGGCCAGCAGCAGGGAAAACCACAGTTCGCCCCCGCCGCCATAGAACACGCTTTCCACGCAGCTGCTCACCAGCGCGTAAAGCCAGATACGGATGAACAGCCGGGTCATGAGTGGATTGTTGTCGGCCCTCTGGGCCCGCCCGATATCGCGGATGGGCATCAGCACGATCCAGACTATCGTCAGGATCAGGCCGGGAATGCCCAGGCTGATCAGCGTATCGAGATAGGCGTTGTGGCCATTATAGGCCGCTGCCGCCCAGGTCTCGATAGTGCCGCCGCCATAGACCAGCTCCTCGGTCTGCCAGAACGACTGGAAGCCATGGCCGAGGATCGGCCGTTCGGCGATGGCCGAGAAGGCAAAGCGCCAGATGTCGGAGCGATTGGTAAAGGTGGCATCGACGCCCAGCGAAGTGACCAGCTCGCGGATCGGTTCGAACACCGCGGACCCGACGGCCAGCAGGTTGAACCCGATCAGCCCGCCCACCACCAGCGGCAGGCGCATCCAGGCAAAGCGCTCCAGCACCCACGCCAGCACCAGCACCGCTGGCAGCACCAGCATCGAGGTCTTGCCCCCGGTGTTGGAAAGAAAAAACACCGCGAGGATCACAATGCCCAGGCCCAGCAGTCGCGACCGCATGGCGGCGATGAACAGGCCAAAAAAGACCGCCAGCACCATGGCCCCGGCCGCGCTGTTCTTGTGCGGAAAGATGCCGCGCCACAGCCCGGCATTCATCGGTTCGCGGATTTCGCTCGCCTGGTGGATCGACAGCGTCGGGCGAAACATCACGCCAAAATAACACAGCGCCAAAACGCTCAGCACGATGATGGCGAGCAGCCGGGCAAACTCGGTTTCCGAGCGCGGCAGCAGCAGCACGAGTGCCGCATTGAAGGCCACGATCACCACGAGGATCGTGCGCTTGATCGCGAGATCCGGATGCCCGGCAAGGACCGAGGTGACCAGGCACCAGGCGATAATCAGGCCCAGCAGCCAGCCGGGGCCGAACAGCGGAATGCCGCGCCCGCGCGCGAGATAGAACAGCCCCATGCAGCCAAACAGCGCCAGCGCCACGAATTGGTTGAGCGCGTTGGAATTGCCCGCCGCGGGATCGACGGCCCCGGCGCCAGTCAGGTCGACAAAGGGTGTGATGGTGATCCAGTAATAGCCGAAAACCGCCAGAAACAGCGCCACACCCAGATGGCCGACAAAATCGCCGCGCTGTTCGTTCTGGCCCCCGCCCATTTCAGGCCCGCTTGCGTCGTTGGGCAGCAATCGTGCCGGCGAACCCCGCCAGCGCCGCCAGCCCCAGCCCCATGGCCAGCCCGCCGAACACACCCACCCCCGCCAGCAACACCGTGCGCGGCGGATAGCTGCGCGCGATCGGAGCCACCGCCGTCGAGATCACCCGCACATTGGAGGTGCTGATCTGGCTGCGCTGGGTGATTTCCTGGGCGCGCGTCAGATAGGCCTCGTAAATGGCGACCTTGGAGGCGGCGGCGCGTTCGAGCTGGCGCAACTCCACCTGCGCCGTCTCGTCGGTGAACACCGCGCCCATCTGGGTGTCGGCGGCTTGGCTGAGCTGCTCGAACACGGCGCGGGCCTGGTTCAGATTGGTCTCGGCGGTGCGCACGACGCGGCCGATTTCCCGATCGATCTCCGCCTGCAACGAGGCCAGCTGCGATTGCGCGCTGGCAAGGTTGGGATGGCGCGGCCCCAGCGTTGCCGAAAGCGAATCCGCCTGCTGCCGCGCCACGGCATATTGCGTGCGCAGATTGTTCAACACTTCGGATTGCTGCGCGGCTGCGTTGAGCCGCCCTTCGCCGCTGCTGGCGGTCAGATTGGCATAGCTCGCTTCCGCCGCAATAAAGGCTTCGCGGGCCGCCGAAATCTGGGTGTTGAGCTGCACTGCCGATTGCGTGCTGAGCTGTTCATTGCCGCTCATCTGCAGGCCGCGGCTGCGCCGGTAATCGGCAATCGCCGCTTCGGCCGCTGCCGCGTCGTCGCGCAACTGGTCGAGGCGCTGGTTCAGCGCGGCCGAGGCGTTGAGCGCCCCGTCGGCTTCGGCGGCGCTTTCCTCGGCCAGGAAGGCCGCGACCAGCGCATTGGTCAGGATGGCCGACTGCTCGGGGCTGCGTGCCCAGACCGAGGCGGTGACCACATAGGAGCGCTCTTCGCGCCGCACCCGCACCCGCTCCGACAGCGCACGCACCGCGGCGGTCAGCGGGTCCTGCGCGCTCGTGCTCGCGGGCGAGGCGAGCAGCGCGGGGAATTCGGGCTCCATCAAATCGGGATTGTTCTCCAGCCCCAGCTCCTGCACCACGCGCGTCAGCACATTGGTCGAGGTGAGCACCCGCATCTTGCTTTCGACATCGAGCAATTGCGCATCGCTCTGGATATTGCGCGAGTAGAGGTCATCCGCCATCACCTGCAGGGTGCTGGGGTCGAGCAGCATGTCCGAATAGCTGGTAAAGCGCGGCTTGATCAGCGTGCCCGCCGCAATCCCCACGAGGCCCCCCAGCACGGTCACCGCAACCGCCAGGTACCAGAAGCGCAGCACCCAGCGCAGCGTTGCCTGCGGGGTGATCATCAGCGCCAGCGACGGCCCGCCCCGGCGGGTCGGTTCCTCGCCGCCGGCCGGCCGGACCACGGTTTCAACCGACGGGTGCAGTCGCGGCGAAACACTGGCGCGCACTTCATTTTGTCGGGATTGATACATGTAGCCGATGCGTCCGCTGTCAGTTTTGTCAGCCTGTTAATACGGCAAAAGGGCCGTGTTTTCAGGTCCTATCGCGCAAGGTAGTTAAAGATGTTGCTGTTAACCTCGCTCGTGAAATCACAAATCCGGCAAGTGACGGCCATGCTAGTAGGCGCAGCAGGCGGCATGGGTCGAACAGGCAAGACAAGTGCGCCATGAACTGAATTGATTTGAGTTGTTAACTGTTGATTTGCCCCTGCCATTCAGATTGCACCGCGCCAGTGCGAAACTATTTTCAACAACTGGACAAGCGTGGTCGAGGTCATCGTGCGGCTCAGGCAATCGATCAATAAAACCATCAACAGGTCCGGCACCGTGCCCAGCTTCGACAGGATAAACTGATGAGTGTCGTACGTCCTCTTGAGCGCGGTGACCTCCAGTCTGTCGCAAATCTGCTGGTGCGGGTGTTTCAGGGCCGACAGTCTGCGGCGACCGGCGATATGGTCGCCTATCTCGCCCGCTTCCTGCTCGATTTTCCCGACAAGCATCCGCAAATCAATTCGCTGGTGCACGAAGCCGCCCCGGGCCGCATCAACGGCTTTATCGGCGTCGCCACGCAGCTGATGCACATCGATGGCCGCCAGCTGCGCGCCGCCACCGCCAATTCGCTGGCCGTCGCTCCCGATGCTAATGACCCCATGGTCGGCGCTCGCCTGTGCCGCGGGTTTTTCCACGGCCCCCAGGATATCTCGATCAGCGATCGCTCCAATGCCGTCTCCATGGCCATGTGGCGCGGCATGGGCGGGATGAGCCTGCCCAATTACAGCATGGATTGGCTCCGGGTCCTGC
Organism: uncultured Alphaproteobacteria bacterium; assembly: GCA_963699295.1. Classification (GTDB taxonomy): domain Bacteria; phylum Pseudomonadota; class Alphaproteobacteria; order Rhizobiales; family Devosiaceae; genus Devosia. The sequence continues at coordinate 2,188,941 of OY969432.1, read as the reverse complement.
GCCCGCTCGGTTCGGCCACCGCCACAATCCGCAACCACCTGCGCCTGTTGTCCGCCACCGGGCCGTTGACGGCTGGCCTCGATGCCTTGCTGGCCAATTACGCGCGCCGCCGGGGCCGGGATAAATGGGATCTGCCGGTCATGCCCACGCGCCCGCCGGGCCTGCAGCGCCATGACGCCGACGATGCCGAGCTGCTCGCGGCCATTCCCCAGCTGGTCAGCGCGTCGAGCCTGCATCCGGTGTGGTCCGAGGCGGCCCTCCAGGCACTGCTCACCGATGCCGCGACCAAGCGCGAATTCGGCCCTCCGATACGCCAGCTGGTGCGCGACCGCGCCAACCGCGTGATCGGCGCCTACCTCTATTACCTCCGCCCGCATGGCGTGGCGCAGGTGCTCCATGTCCTTGCCGCCCGGGGCATGACCGCTCCGGTGCTCGATGTTCTGCTGGCCGATGCCGCCGAGCGCGGCGCAGTGGCCATCGGCGGGCGGGCGCAGGCCGCGTTGATCGAGCCCCTGATGGACCGCCACGCGAATTTCTCCAGCCCTTACCGGTGCTTTTTCCACACCACTGACGCGCCGGCGCTGGCGGCGGTGCAGCGCGGCGATGCGGTGCTTGGCGGTCTCGTCGGCGAATTCTGGACCCGCCTCAACGGGGACCATCTGCAATGACCGCGATCCTCGAAGCCCCCGAGACGAACACCAGCCCGCGCGACGACTTCCGCATCACCGTCTTTGCCCGCCCCGACCAGGTCCCCGCCGACTGGCCCCGCGGCGGCTCCGATACGGCCGCTATGTGCCATCCCTTCCAGACCCGCACCTATCTCGACACCTGGCACGCAACCTATGGCGTCACCCATGGTGCCCAGCTGTGCCTCGTCGAAGTGCGCGACGCCGCCGGTCGGCCAATATTGATGCTGCCCCTGATGATCACCCTGCAGCATGGCTGCCGCGTGCTCGGCTTCACCGATCTGGGCGTCTCGGACTACAATGCCCCGGTGCTGTTCCCCACCGCCATCGTCTGGAACAAGCCCTCCGCCCAAAAGCTGTGGCAGGCGATCCTCGGCCGCCTGCCGGCTTTCGACATGCTGGTGCTCGACAAGATGCCGGAGCGGGTGGGCGCGCTGGCCAATCCGCTGTTCCTGCTGGCCGACGAGGCCAACCCCGAATCCTGCCACCTCACCAATCTCGACCGTCCCTGGGACGAGGTCGAGCAGCACGTGCAGGGTGCCAAGAATTTGCGCAATCGCTTTCGGGCTTTGCAGCGTCTCGGTCATTGCGAGCTGATGATTGCCCAAACCCGCGAGCAGCGCCAGTTCATCCTCGGCCACCTGCTGGCGCAAAAGCAGCGCCGCTTCGAGGAAACCCTGGTCCCCGGCTTTGAAACCCACCCGGAAAAGCGCGACTTCTTCACCCTGGCCACCGAGAGCTTTGCCGCCGTCGGCGCGCTGCACCTGTCGGCGCTGGTGGTCAATGGCCAGGTCATCGCCGCCTATTGGGCCATGACCCAGGGGCGGCACTATTACGGCCTGTTCATCACCTTCGAGGCCGGCGAGTGGACCAAATATTCGCCCGGCCGGGTGCTGCACCACCAATTGCTGCAACACCTCTCGCAGCAGGGCTATGCCTGCCTCGATCTGGGCATTGGCGACGAGCCGTGGAAGCTGGCCGTGTGCGACGTGACCATTCCGCTGGGACGGCTGCGGGCAGCGCAAACCCTGCGCGGCCAGCTGGCGCTGGCGCGGCTGCGCCTCCATGAGCACCTCACGGCAACGTCCTTGTGGCAGAAGCTGCGCCCGCTCAAATGGATCATCTTGCGCCGACTTCGCCCCGGGCATGCCGATGCTGCCCCCTGAACTTATCAAAACGCCAGTCAGGCGGCATCTGTGCAGTATATTCTAGATTTCTATTAACACTGTTGAACTAACTTCATGGCCCCGGCGGCCGCAATAGCAGCTCGCGCGCTTGATCAGCGTCGGCTGCAGGATACTACCGATTGGGGCGGCCGATGTGTGGGTTTGTTGGATATTGCGGTGATGCGCAGCTTGCCCAGGCGGGCGAGCCGCTGCTGCGCGCCATGACCGACACCATTGCCTATCGCGGCCCCGATGCATCCGGCCACTGGCACGCTGCCGGCATTGGCCTCGGCCATCGGCGCCTGTCCATTGTCGGCCTCGGCGATGGCCAGCAACCCATGCACGCCCCCGATGGCGGCCACGTCATCGCCTATAATGGCGAGGTGTTCAATTTCGTCGAGCTGCGCCACGAGCTCGAGGCGCGCGGCCATGTCTTCCGCACCGGCAGCGACACCGAAGTGATCCTGCATCTTTACGCCGAATACGGCCCCGATTGCGTCCATCACCTCAATGGCGATTTCGCCTTTGCCCTGTGGGATCAGCGCCAGCAGCGCCTGTTGCTGGCCCGCGACCGGCTCGGCGTGCGACCGCTGTTTTACACCCAGCATGCCGGCACGCTCTATTTCGCCTCCGAGATCAAGGCGCTGCTGCGCGTCCCCGGCATCGTCGCCGAGATTGATCCGCTGGCGCTCGACGAGATCTTCACCCTCTGGGCCCCCATTGCCCCGCGCACCGGCTTCAAGGGCATTTCCGAGCTCCCCCCGGCCCATCTGCTGCTGGTCGAGGGCGGCCATCAGCGCCTCGCGCGCTATTGGGAGCTCGATTATCCCGAGCTGGGCGAAGCGCCGGATCCGCGCAGCGAAGCCGAGATTGCCGAGCAATTGCTGGCGCTGCTCGATGATGCCACCCGCCTGCGCATGCGCGCCGATGTGCCGGTGGGCGCCTATCTGTCGGGAGGGCTCGATTCCTCCATCACCACGGCGCTGGCCACCCGCCACACGCCGCGCCAGCTCTCGACCTTCTCGGTGTCCTTTGCCAGCGCCGAGCACGACGAAAGCGCCTTCCAGCAGCTGATGGCCCGGCAATTGGGCACCCATCACGCCGCCATCCACTGCGGCGCCCACGATATTGCCCGCATCTTCCCGCAGGTGATCGCCCATACCGAGCGCCCCATTGTGCGCACCGCCCCCGCGCCGATGTTCCTGTTGTCTGGGCTGGTGCGCGACGAGGGGCTCAAGGTCGTGCTGACCGGGGAGGGGGCCGACGAGATCTTTGCCGGCTATGATCTGTTCCGCGAACACAAGGTGCGCCGCTTCAGCGCCCGCCAGCCGCAATCGCGCCTGCGCCCGCTGCTGTTCAAGCGGCTTTATGGGTATCTGCCCAATCTGCAGGGCCAGTCGGCCGAGTATCTCGCGGCATTCTTTGGCGTCAAACCCGATCTGCTCGATGATCCGCTGGCCTCCCATCGCCCGCGCATGCGCTCGACCGCCGCGGCCAAGCTGTTCTTTTCCGGCGATCTGCGCGCGACCCTTGGCAGTTACGACGCCGCCGAAACCCTCATCGCTGCGCTGCCGCCGCAATTTGCCCGCTGGCACCCCCAGCATCAGGCGCAATATCTCGAAACACGGTTCCTGCTGCCCGGCTACATTCTCTCCTCGCAGGGCGACCGCATGGCCATGGCCCATGGCATTGAGGGGCGCTATCCGTTCCTTGATCATCGCCTGGTCGAGTTCGCCAACCGCATCCCCACCGGCATGACCCTCAAGGGCCTCACCGAAAAGCATATCCTGCGCAAGGCGACCGCGCATTTGCTGCCCGACAGCATCAACAATCGCACCAAGCAGCCCTATCGCGCCCCCGATAGCCAGGCCTTCGCCGTTCCCGATGCGCCCGATTATGTGCGCGCCATGCTCTCGCCCGAGGCCATCACCCAGACCGGCCTGTTCAATCCCGCCGCCGTCTCCAAGCTCGTGGCCAAGGCCGGCACCAGCGGCGTCGACGGCTTTCGCGACAACACCGCCTATGTCGGCATCCTCTCGACCCAGCTCTGGGACCACACATTTTCCGCCAGCGCGGCAACGCGCATCAAGGCCGCCTGACCGTTTTCAAGGAGACCCCTATGACCGCCGCCGCAACCGACACGATCCGCGCCTTCATCATCGACAATTTCCTGTTCGGCGACACCAGCACCCCGGTGGCCGACGACACTTCGCTGATCGACAACAACCTGGTCGATTCCACCGGCGTGCTGGAGCTGGTGTTCTTCCTCGAACAGAAATTCGGCATCAGCGTCGGCGATAGCGAGATCATTCCGGCCAACCTCGATTCCGTGGGCGCCATGGCCCGCTACGTCGCCACCAAGCGCGAAACCGCATTGGCCTGAGGCGTCACATGCGGGTCGAACATTTCCTCCGCGACACTGCCCAACGGCTTGGCGACAAGACGGCGCTTGTTGCCGGCACCACGCGGCTGAGTTTTCGCGAGCTCGATGAAATGTCCGACCGGCTGGCCGCCGGGCTTGTGGCGCAGGGCGTGCAGCGCCACGATCGCGTGCTGGTGTTTCTTGACAATTGCTGGGAAGCCGCCGTCGCCATCTTCGCCATTCTCAAGGCGGGTGCCGTGTTCAGCCCGGTCAGCGCCTCCACCAAGGCCGAGCGCCTCGCCTATATCGCGCAAAACAGCGGCGCGCGCGCCGTCATCGCCCTGCCGCGCCTTGCCGGGGTGATCACCGAGGCTGGGCAGCTCGGCGCACAGTTTGACCTGCAGGTGCTCACCGCTCCCGCCGCGCAACTGCCCGATGCGGTGCTGTTGTCGACCCTTCTGGCCGCCACCGATCCGCTGCCCCCTCGCGCCGGCATCGATCAGGATCTGGCGCTGCTGATCTACACCTCCGGCTCCACCGGCCGCCCCAAGGGTGTCATGATGAGCCACGCCAATATCGATGCCGCGACGCTGTCGGTGCTCGATTACCTCGAGAGCGCCGAGGCCGACATCATCCTCAACGTGCTGCCCATGGCCTATAATTACGGGCTCTACCAGCTGTTGATGAGCGTGCGGATCGGCGCCACCCTGGTGCTGGAAAAATCCTTTGCCTTCCCGCAGGCAGTCATTCAGCTCATGCGCGCCGAACGCGTCACCGGCTTTCCGCTGGTGCCCACCATGGCGGCTCTCCTGTTGACCATCAAGGATCTCGAGCCGGGCAGTTTCCCGCATCTGCGCTATATCACCAACGCCGCCGCCGCCCTGCCGCCCGCCCATGTCGCCGGCTTGCGCGCCCTGTTCCCCGGCGCCGCCATCTACTCCATGTATGGCCTCACCGAATGCAAGCGCGGCACCTATCTGCCGCCCGCCTTCATCGATACCAAGCCCGGCTCGGTCGGCATCGCCATTCCCAATACCGAGGCCTTTGTGGTCGACGATGATGGCCAGCCCGTGCCCGCCAATGTGGTCGGTCAATTGGTCATTCGCGGCCCCCATGTGATGCAGGGTTATTGGAACGATCCCGACGCCACCGCGCTGGCCCTGCGTCCCGGCCGCAATTCCTGGGAAAAGCTGCTCCATACCGGCGACCTGTTTTACGCCGACGAAGACGGCTTCTTGTACTTCGTCGGCCGCAGCGATGACATCATCAAGACGCGCGGCGAAAAGGTCGCCCCCAGCGAGGTCGAGGCCGTGCTCACTGCCTGCCCGGGCATTGTCGAGGCGGTGGTCGTGGGGCGGCACGATCCGATCCTTGGCCAGGCCCTTCATGCCCTGGTGGTCGCGAGCGATCCCGCCCTCAGCGAACGTGACATCATCCGGCACTGCGCGCGCTCTCTTGAAGAGTTCATGGTGCCCAAATCCATCGAATTCCGCCACACCCTGCCCAAGACAGACTCGGGCAAGGTCAGCCGCCGGCTGGCGGCAGCAAGCCTGGAGCCTATGCAATGACTGAGCTTTCCCGCAACACCCTGCTGATCGATGCCGAGGCCGAGGCCGATCGCATCGTCACCGCCATGCGCCGCCATCTGCGCACCGATTTGCGCCGCCGGGGCCTGGTACTGGGCCTGTCGGGGGGCATCGATTCCAGCGTCTGCGCCGCGCTCGCCGCCCGCGCCATCGGCCCCGAGCGGGTGTTCGCGCTGTTCATGCCGGAAAACGATTCCGATCCGCTCAGCCTCGAACTCGGCCGCAGCGTCGCCACGACCTTCGGCATTCCATCGGTTGTCGAAGACATCGGCCCCACCCTTGCGGCGATGGGCTGCTATCAGCGCCGCGATGATTTCATCCGCCAGCTGGTGCCCGACTATGGCGAGGGCTGGGCCTGCAAGATGGTCATCGCCAGTGCGCTGTCGGGGCAGGGCTATGCCGTCTCGCATCTGGTGGTGCAGGACCCCGCGGGCGACAAGCGCCAGCTGCGCCTTTCCGCCGAGGTCTATCAGGGCATAATCGCGGCCACCAACATGAAGCAGCGCACCCGCAAGCAGCTCGAATATTACCACGCCGACCGGCTCAATTACGCCGTCATCGGCACCCCCAATCGCGTCGAATATGACCAGGGCTTCTTCGTCAAGAATGGCGATGGCGCGGCCGATCTCAAGCCGATCTCCCATCTCTACAAGTCCCAGGTCTACCAGCTCGCCGCCCATCTGGGCGTGCCCGCCGGCATCTGCAACCGCGCCCCCACCACCGACACCTGGTCGCTGGCCCAGAGCCAGGAGGAATTCTATTTCTCCCTGCCCTATGAGCGCATGGATCTCGCGCTTTATGGCCTCAACAACCAGCTCGACCGCGGCGTCACCGCCGAGGCTGCCGGCCTCACCCTCGACCAGCTCGATGCGGTGTGGGCCGATATCGAACGCAAACGTGTAGCCACCGCCTATCTGCATCTGCCGCCTTTGCTGGTAGAGACGAGCATGGCGCTGTAAGGTGGCCACTGTTTCTATCGGCAGGGCGGCCCGGCTGCGCTGCCCTTTTTGCTGACGACGGTGACATGAAGTTCAACCCGATAATTGTTCTGGCCTGGTTGGTCCTGGTCGGCATTGCGATCATGACCCTGGGGCCGATCGAGGTGCGTCCGACCAGTCCGGTGCCGGTCGATTTCGAGCGCTCGGCGGCCTTTATCGTCGCCGGTGGCCTGTTTGCCATGGCCTATCCGCGCCATGTGTGGTGGACCCTGGCGTTCCTGGCCGTGGTGATCATCGGGCTCGAGATCATGCAGAATTTGAGCCCCGGCCGGCACGGCCGCGAATCCGATGCGCTGGTCAAGCTGGCGGCGGCGGCCATCGGCGTCGGCGCCGGCTGGCTGGTCGAAAAATATGTGATTGCCCGGCTGCAGCGCCAATAACGTCCTTGGGGCCGGGCGCTTTGCTGTTGAAGCGCCCCCCAATTGTCTTGCCCTGCCATGAAGTTGCCCAGTTTGCTCTCTATCGCGCCCGGATTGATAGCGGCTATGGTGATCGCATGATGACGACAACCTTGAGGCCACGCGTTCTGGCAATCTTTGCCATAACCGGGCTCACCCTGGCCGTAGCTGGTTGTTCCGCCAGCGGCTTCACTTCAAAATCCGGCCCGGTGGCCAGCGCGGCGCTCGAGGATTTCGCGCAGCCCACCCCCGAGGGTTCCGTCCCCAGGGCGTCCGAAGTGCCCGCCGCGCCCGAGGCTCTCGCCTATGCCGGCGGATCGCTCGACGGGCTGATCAGCCACTATGCCGAGCAATATGCGGTTCCCGAACCGCTGGTGCGCCGCGTCATCGAGCGCGAGAGCAAATACAATCCCGCCGCCCGCAATGGTCCCTATTACGGCCTGATGCAGATGAGCCATGCCACCGCTTCGGGCATGGGCTATCGCGGTTCGCCCACGGGCCTGCTCGATCCCGAGACCAATCTGCGCTACGCGGTGCGCTACCTGGCGGGGGCTTATGTCACGGCCGGGGGCAATCACGACAAGGCCGTGCGCTTTTACGCCCGCGGCTATTATTACGACGCCAAGGCCGCCGGCCTGTTGCAGAAATCCGGGCTGCGCTGAGGCGCAGGCCCTAGCCGGCGATCAACTCGTCGGCGGCGGCGATCACCGCCATGTTGCGGCCGCCCGATTTGGCCTTGTAGAGGTTGAGGTCGGCCTGGCGCATGGCGCTCGAAATGCCCTGGTCGCCCACCACTTCGGCCCCGCCAATGCTCACCGACAGCCGGTGGGCCGTGTCCACCGGGATAAAGCTGAGCACTTCCACATCCCGCCTTATGCGCTCGGCAATGATGCGCGCCTCGTCCACCGAGGTCCCCGGCAGGAAAATGGCAAACTCCTCGCCCCCGATCCGCCCGGCAATGTCGCCCCGGCGCACCGCGCCCAAAACGCTTGAAGCGATCATGCGCAGCGCATCGTCGCCCGTCAGATGGCCATAGGTGTCGTTGATCAACTTGAAAAAATCGGCGTCGATCATCAGCAGCACGCCTTTTTCCACCCGGCGCCGGCACACCTTGAACGCATCGATAAATGCCTCGCGCGAATACATCCCGGTCAGCGGATCGCGATTGGATTTTTCGATCAGCAGCGAATTGGCCAGCTCCAGGTCGCGCAGCGTTTCCTTGAGCTTTTCCGTCTGCCAGAAGGTGAAGGTGGCGAGCGGAAACGCCACCAGGATCGCCACCAGCAGGTTCATCAGCAAGACATAGGGATAGAACGCCACGTCAAAAATCTGGCTCATCGGATAGCTGAGCAGGCTCCCGACGATCATGATCGCAAGGGTGAGTAATATTGATCTGGCCAAGGTGCGCAACATGGGGCGTGACTAGCAGTACGTCGTTGACTGAACCATAACGAAAAAGCTGGAGTTGTTTCATTCTACGAGTTGTCCACGATAACTCGCATGGTTCCACAACAATAGTCCGGGGGCGGGGGTAGAATAGATGGCCTTCGTGCCGCCGATTTATCGGCCGGCACGGGTCCGCGGGCCCAGCTCCAATCGGGTCCTTGCCCTAGGGGGCAGACTCGTTGGCAAGGGCCCGATTGGCCAGCAAGCGCGAAATCTGGCGCTCCAGGTCGCTCTGCTGATAGGGCTTGGACAGCCGTGGCAGGTCGGTGCTGGTGCCGCTGGGCAGGTCGGCATAGCCGGTGGCCAGCAGGATGGGCAGGTCCGGATACAGCTCGCGCGCCCGGTTGGCCAGCTCCACCCCGGTCATGCCGGGCATGGCATAGTCGGTGATCAGCAGGTCGACATGCTGCTCGCTGGACAGGATATCGAGCGCCTGGCTGCCCGAATAGGCCTCGAGCGCGGTGTGCCCCAGGTCCTGCACCATATCAACCGTGCTCATGTTGATCAGCGCGTCATCATCGACGACCAGAACAACAGATGCTGCTGGGGGGCTGGATTGTTCAGACTCCACGACGGCACTCTCCATAATCGGCGTCGATGAAACCGGCAGCCACAATTCGGCAGTGGTGCCTTCACCGGAAACACTCTTCAGTTGCAGGCTGCCCCCAAGTTGAACGGCCAGCCCATGCACCATTGACAGACCCAGACCGGTCCCTTTGCCGAGTTCCTTAGTCGAGAAAAAAGGCTCAATTGCGCTCTTGAGCGTGGCTTCGTCCATGCCAATGCCGGTGTCGCTCACGCTTAGCCGCAAATAGCGCCCGCTCAGCCCAAGCCCGCTGCCGGCGCCATCTTCCTCGCTCAGCGACAGGATCAGCCGTCCGCCCTCGGGCATGGCATCGCGGGCATTCACCGCCAGGTTGAGGATCGCCAGTTCGAGCTGGTTGGGGTCGACCTTGGCCGGAGGCAAATTGGGGACGATATCGAAGTGCACCGCAATCAGCGGCCCAATGGAGCGCTCCATCAGCGCGCGCATGCCTTCGAGCAATTGGCTGAGATCGGTGGGTTCGGGCTTGAGGTCCTGCCTTCGGGCAAAGGCCAGCAGGCGCGATGTCAGCGAGGCGCCGCGCTGCGCCCCCTGTAGCGCGCCATCGATAAAGCGCTGGGTTTGCGCATCCTCGGGCAGCCGCTTGCGCAGCAGTTCCAGATTGCCCTGGATGGCGGCCAGCAGATTGTTGAAGTCATGCGCCACCCCGCCGGTGAGCTGGCCAATGGTTTCCATCTTCTGGGCCTGGCGCAACTGCTCCTCGGCCCGGCGCCGCTGCGTCATCTCGCGGAAGAACGCCGCCCCGCCCACGATTTCGCCATCGCCGCCCCGCAGCGGCGCGTGCTGGCTTTCCAGCACCACCTGCCCGCCATACAGCGTGCTCAGCTCGATCTCCTCGATCGGCCCCGAGACCCCCGCCAGCGCGTCCCTGAGCCGGTGTTCGATATTGGCGCCCTGCGCCTCCCCGATCACCAGCGCCAGCGAGCGCCCCAATACGGCCGGCGCCGGCAGCCCGAAAATGCGCTCCATCACCGGGTTCCAGATGGTCACCCGCAATTCGGTGTCATAGGCCACGATGCCGGCCGGCACGCTGGTCAGCAGCAGTCCCGACAGCGCTCGCTCGCCGCGCAGCGCCTGCTGGGTGCGTTCGCGCTCGGCAGCCACGGCCGCCAGCAGCTTTTCGCGCTCCGCTTCGGCCGCCTTGCGGCTGGTAATATCCGAGGTCACCCCCACCATGGTCTGCGGGCGGCCAAAATTGTCGGTGAGCACGCGCGCCCGCACATCCACCCAATGCTCGGTGCCATCGGGCCACACCACCCGGTGGTCCAGCACCAGGTCGGCCCCGGTGGTAATGGAGTCATCGAGCGCCCGCTGCACCCGGCGCTGGTCGGGCAGGGCGATGGTCTCGATCAGATCGGCAAACAGGAATGTCTCGCCAGGCTGGCGGCCGTAGCAGGCACGGAACTGGTCCGAACTGGTCAGCACCTGCTCGGCGATGTCGAGTTCCCACGAGCCCATCCGCCCCGCCAGCAGCGCGGTTTGCAGGCGCTGCTCGGCTTCGCGCATGTTCTCCAGAAATTGGCGCGACTGGTACTGCCGCCGCCGCCCGCGCAGGGCATTGTCCATCACGGTGAGCAGTGCCGAGGCATGGCTGGGCTGTTCGAGCACGAAGACATTGCCCAGTATGCCCTGCAGCCGCACGATCAGCTCGGCATGGGCGGCATTGTCGCGCTGCGTGGCGATGATGAACGGAAAGTCCGACCAGGGCGGCTGCTCGTCGATCCAGCGCCGCAGGGGCGCCAGCTCAGCATTGTGCAGCGATTGCGCATCGACGATCGCCAGCCCCGCCCCTTCGTCGAGCCCGCTGATGAGGTCGCAAATGGTGGCGCGCACGCTGGCCGGTCGCCCCATGCGCCGCAGCAGCGAGGCCAGCACCGGCTCTTCGGCCCCACCGGTGGCCAGGATAATCGCGCGTTCGGAATTGATCACCGGATCATGCTTTCATTCGCAGAGGGGGACAGCGCCGGCCCGGATTGGACCCGGCCGCCCAAAGCTGGCATCATGCCAAGGCGGGAGACACGAACGGTGATCAGGTCTCTGACTGTCTGCTCCAACGCTCACTCCCCCTGGGCGCTGAACCCATACTGATCCCAATATTGCTGGCGAACCAGCCCCTTGTGCCCGCCACGCCCGTCGACAGGTCCCGAACGCGGTTTGCCGGCATCGGGTTCCTTTGCCCATCGGCCCTTTTGATACGGGGCGAACTCCCCTAAACTCCGCGCTACTTCTGGAATGGAATCGCTTTCATGCATCTGCTGCTCGTTGATGGTTCGGGTTATATTTTCCGCGCCTTTCATGCCTTGCCCCAACTCAATCGCAAGTCCGATGGCTTGCCGGTGGGCAGCGTGCAGGGCTTTTGCAACATGCTGTGGAAGCTGACCGAGGACCTCAAGGGCGAGGACGCACCCACCCATATGGCGGTCATTTTTGACCACAAGGGCAAGACCTTCCGCGATGATCTCTACCCCCAGTACAAGGCCCAGCGCCCCCCCGCGCCCGAGGAGCTGGTGCCCCAGTTCCCGCTGACCCGCTCGGCCACCCGCGCCTTCAACATTCCCTCCATCGAGCTCGAGGGCTGGGAAGCCGATGACATCATCGCCACCTACGCCTGCATGGCCCGCGATGCCGGCGGCAAGGTCACCATCGTCTCCTCCGACAAGGATCTGATGCAGCTGGTCGAGCCCGATGGCTCCATTCGCCTGCTCGATACCATCCCGCGCCCCGGCCAGCCGCCGCTGCGCTGGCTCGGCATGGATGAGGTGTTCGCCAAGTTCGGCGTCACCCCGGACAAGGTGATCGACGTGCAGGCGCTGTGCGGCGACAGCGTCGATAACGTCCCCGGCGTTCCCGGCATCGGCGTCAAGACCGCCGCCGAGCTGATCAATACCTATGGCACGCTGGAAAACCTGCTCGACCACGTCGACCAGATCAAGCAGAACGCCCGCCGCGAAAAGCTCAAGGCCAATGCCGATCTCGCCCGCATTTCCAAGCAGCTGGTGACCCTTGCCAAGGATGTGCCGGTGGCGCTCGATCTCGATGCGCTGGCCCGCCAGCCGATCGAGCCGGGCCTGCTGTTTCCCTTCCTCAAGGCGATGGAATTTGTCACCATCACCAAGCGCCTCGCCGGGCTGATCGGGGCCGATCCCGAGGCCTGGGATGCCGATCCGGAGCTGGCCGCCGTGCCGGTGTCTCCGGTGGGCTTCAACAATGCCGCCCGCGCCGATGCCCGCGCCGCCCGCGCCGAAGCCTCCGGCCGCGCCGACTCCCCCGTCGTGCTGCATGCCGCCGCCGTGCACGAGGCCACCCGCGCCGTCCCCTTCAACCCCCAGGCCTACGAAATCATCCGCGACGCCGCCCATTTGCAGCTGTGGATCGATGCCGCCTACCGCATGGGCCATGTCGCCGTCGACGTCGAAAGCACCGGCCTCGACAACCAGACCGCCGATCTCGTGGGCATTTCCTTCTCCACCGCCCCCGGCACTGGCGCCTATCTGCCGCTCGGCCACACCACCGGCACCGGCGACATCTTTGGCGGCGGCCACGCCGAGGACCAGATGGACATGGCCGCCGCGCTCGAGCAGCTGCGCCCGCTGCTGGCGGATCCGTCGATCCTGAAAATCTTCCACAACGCCAAATATGACCTCGGCCTGCTGGCGCGCTACGAATCTGCCCGTCAATTCCCTCGATGACACGCTGCTGCTGAGCTATTCGCTCGATGGCCCGCAATACAACACCATGGCCGAGCTGGCCGATCACTGGCTGGGCGTGCCCGGCCAGTCGATCACCGACCTGATCGGCAAGGGCAAAACCCAGATCACCTTTGCCCAGGTCGATATCGCCGCCGCCGCGCGCTATGGCGCCGAAGACAGCGACATGACCATCCGCCTGTGGCACATTCTCAAGGCCCGCCTGCCGGCCGAGAACATGACCACCCTCTACGAAACCATCGAGCGCCCGCTGGCCCCGGTTCTGGCCCGCATGGAAGCGCGCGGCGTCACCGTCGACCGCCAGATCCTTGCCCGCCTCTCCGGCGATTTTGCCCAGCGCGCCGCAGCGCTCGAGGCCGAAGCCTATGAGCTGGCCGGCTCCAGCTTCAATCTGGGCTCACCCAAGCAGCTTGGCGAAATCCTGTTCGATCGCATGGGCCTCGAGGGCGGCACCAAGACCAAGACCGGCGCCTGGTCGACCGGCGCCGACGTGCTCGAGGACCTCGCCCTCAAGGGCGTTCCGCTTGCCCGCACCATTGTCGATTGGCGCCAGCTCACCAAGCTCAAGGGCACCTATACCGATGCCCTGCCCACCTTCATCAACGCCCGTACCAGGCGCGTCCACACCACCTATTCCCAGCATTCGGTGCTCACCGGGCGCCTCAGCTCCAACGATCCGAACCTGCAGAACATTCCGGTGCGCACCGAGGATGGCCGCAAGATCCGCGCCGCCTTTGTCGCCGCCGAGGGCAAGACCCTGATTTCCGCCGACTATTCCCAGATCGAGCTGCGCGTGCTCGCCCATATCGCCGATATCCAGGCGCTCAAGGACGCCTTCGAGGAGGGCCTCGACATTCACGCCATGACCGCCTCGGAAATGTTCGGCGTGCCGGTCGAAGGCATGCCCTCCGATGTGCGCCGCCGCGCCAAGGCGATCAATTTCGGCATCATCTACGGCATTTCCGCCTTTGGCCTGGCCAATCAGCTCGGCATCGGCCGCGGCGAGGCCGGCGACTACATCAAGACCTATTTCGAGCGCTTCCCCGGCATCAAGGACTATATGGACGAGCAGCGCCGCCGCGTGAAAGCCGACGGCTTTGTCTCGACCATTTTCGGCCGCAAGATCAACTTCCCCAACGCCAATTCCTCCCACCCCTCCGAGCGCAGCTTCGTCGAGCGCGCCTCCATCAACGCCCCCATCCAGGGCTCCGCCGCCGACATCATCCGCCGCGCCATGATCCGCATGGAGCCCGAGCTGAAAAAGGCCGGCATCGAAGCCGACATGCTGCTGCAGGTCCATGACGAGCTGATCTTCGAAGTCCCCCAGGGCACCGAAGCCAGCGCCATCCCGGTCATCAAGCACATCATGGAAACCGCCGCCGAACCCGCCGTGCGCCTAACGGTGCCGATCCAGGTGGACGCTCAGGCAGCGCATAATTGGGACGATGCGCACTGATCGACGTACCAACGGCAAAATCGCTCCAGTGGAGCGATTTTAGTCGATCAGGCCCGAAGAGCTACGCTCGCAGGGCCCAGATGTGCCGCACACGCGATGGGGGTTCCATGGGAGTCCGTTCGCCCACCAACCGCCCCCACCCACGGCGTCACCCCGGGCCTGACCCGGGGCCTATCTCGAGATCGCGCCACCGCCGCAAGGTGGTAGTGCAGGGGCACAGCGCAGGCATCTCAGGATGGGTCGCCCCGGGCGCGACCCGGGGTCAAGCCCGGGATTACATCGGGTTGGGGGATGGCGTGGCGGTCGTCAGCCCAATCGTTCTAAACTGATCCGGTGTAACCCCGGATCACGTCCTTGAGTGGGCCCGACAGCATGAAGATGTCTTCAACCTGTTCGACATCGTGCCGAACAGCCTCCTTGTTTGCATCAAACACCATCAAGAACTTCGTCTTCCCATTGAAGTGCATCCGCGCGATTGGCTTGCGGTTGTTGTCGTCAAACAGGATGGAGCAATAGGATTGGGCATCGCGCATGGTGATGCGGGAGACGGGCGTTACTTCCGCCGCAATGGCGCGGACAATATTGAAGCCGTGCAGCTCGTCCGGCGTCGTCTCGAGCTTGCTTTCGTCTACCACCGGGACTGCTTCTTCGGCTCCCCTCTCGAAGGCGACGTCGATCTTTTGCCTGGCACGCTGCCGGAACAAATCATCAAAGGCCCTTTTCACGATGGGCTTGAGGCCATCGACGACCCCGCCGGTGAGCTTGCCGGGGTAAAAGCTCCGGGCCAAGAAACGTACGAAGTCCTCGTCGGGATTTGCCCATTGCGCTTCAATGACGCTCATCGCCCCTCGCAAATATTTCAGTGAGGAGGCGGCTACCTGCACATTCTCGATACTGAAATTGTTCTTGTGGAATTTCTCCAGTTATTTCAGATCATTGTCGTCATAAGAGAGCAGATCGAATTTGAAAAAGGGTGTCGCATCCATCTTGTTGGGCGCGTCCAGATCGGTGAAGAACCAGATGTGCAACCCGTTGGTCAGGATTCCGATATTGGCATCGCAGGTGTGGAAGTAGCGGAACAGCTGGCTGAATTGCGCCTCGCGCAGGTTGACCGAGACGGCCTTGGCCTCCACCAGATATTCGATCCGGTTGCCAATCTTGATCGCATAGTCGATTTTTTCGCCCTTTTTCAGGCCGACATCTGCAATATATTCTGGAATAACTTGTGTCGGGTCAAAGACATCGAAGCCGAGCACGCGAAGAAATGGCATGACGATAGCATTCTTCGTGGCTTCTTCAGTCTGCGCGATTGCCTGCGCGTTAATAGCTCGCTTCGCCAGCTCGGCGACATCTTCTTTGAATGACATGATTGCCCCCACAATACTGGAAGCCTAGGGGTTGTCACTAGGGATGTAAACTAGCCCACTCACGGCGTCACCCCGGGTTGACCCCTGGGTCGTGGTCCGAGGCGGTTTATCCCGAGATCGCGCCCCCGCCGCAAGGTGGTAGGGCAGGGTACAACACGGGCATCTCAGGATGGGTCCCGGGTCAAGCCCGGGATGACATCGCGTTGGGGGATGGTGTGGTGGTTGCTAACCAGGCGGTGCATCTCGATGCATGCCCTCTACCCCTCTGCGCAGGTGGCGCTGTTCTCCCCCAGTCCCACCCCACCCACGGCGTCACCCCGGGCCTGACCCGGGGCCTATCTCGAGATCATGCCACCGCCGCAAGGTGGCAGGGCAGGGCACAACACGGGCATCTCAGGATGAGTCGCCCTTTGGCCCGCCCCGGGGCTCAAGGCCGGGATGACATCGCGTTTGGGGATATTGCGGTGGTTGCTAACCAAGCGCCCAACTGTCTCCACCAATCCCACCCCACCCACGGTGTCACCCCGGGCCTGACCCGGGGCCTATCCCGAGATCGGGCCACTGCCGCAAGGTGGTAGGGAAGGGCACAGCACCGGCATCTCAGGATGGGTCGCCCCGGTCCCGACCCGGGGGTCAAGGCCGGGATGACATCGAGTTTTGGGTTGGTGTGGTGGTCAATAGCCACGCGCCGCTCCGATGCCTGCCTCCGGCCCGATCCGGGGCTCAAGGCCGGGATGACATCGCGTTAGGGGATAGCGTTGGCCACCAACCATGCACCCCCGGTTTCCCACCCAAACCACCATGCCTCCGGCGTCCCCTCCCCACCCACGGTGTCCCCGACCGACCTCACCCTACCCGACAATATCCCACCATAAATCCCGCCACTCCGGGTTGTCGGTTTCGATCAGCGCTTCCTTCCAGGCGCGGTGCCATTTCTTCAGGCGCTTTTCGTGCAGGATGGCTTGACCAGACCAGCTGGGTGCAGCGATGGTTTTTGGTGAAGCCGGGCAGCAGCCCTTCGCGGTGCTCATGGGCGCGGCGGAGCAGGTCAGTGGTCACGCCGGTATAGAGCGTGCCATGCTTGCGACTGGCCATGATGTAGACAAAACAGCTGCGCCCCATAACCCGAGCCAAGCACGCGAGCCGGGGCGCTGGCAATGTGCCGGGGCCGGAGAGCCTCGCTCCCCAAAACTTCGCGCCCATGCATCCACTTGGGGTCGGGCGGCGTTATCCGGGCGTAATCAACGGAGGTTTGCCATGCAGGGCCTGAACAATATCCGCCCGAAGATGACCGTGATCGGCGCCGATGGCGTCCCCGTCGGCACAGTCGACCGCGTCGAGAATGGGCGCATCAAGCTGGCCAAAAGTGACAGCGGCATGGGCCGCCACGAGGGGCACCATCACTATATCGATGGCGGGCTGGTGGCCGATATCGAGGGCAATAATGTGCGCCTCAGTGCCAATGGCGACGTGGCGGTGACGCTCGAGGAAGAGGCCGACGATTCGAGCACCCGCGACCACACCAAGCCGTCCCGCCAGTAGCGACCGGCCGGTTTACTCCGCCTGCTGCGGGTCGTTGGCGGTCAGCAGATCGTGCCAGCTTTCATGCAGATCGGCCTGGGTCTCGCTGTCGAGCCCATAGGAGCTGACCACATGGTTGAGCGCATTCATGCGCCCGGCCAGGGCCGGCCCCTGCCGCAATCCCACGAGGATCATCAGCATCTCGATCGCCATCAGCTGCACCACATAGGCATCGGTGCCCACCAGCAGCGTTGCATCGCGCGGCACGTCGATCTGCAGGTGGATATCGGCCAAACCGCTCAGCGGCGTGTTTGACTGGGCGATGGCGATCACGGTGACGCCGCGGCTCCTCGCCAGTTCCACCGCGCGCAGCAAATTGGGCATGCGCCCGACATAGGATATCGCCACCAGCACATCGCCCGGCTCGGCGGTGGCGGCGGCGATCAGCTGGTAATGCGCGTCGGCAAAGGCCTGCGCCTGCAGCCCGAAGCGGAACAGCCGCGCCTGCAGGTCCTGCGCCATGAAGTTCGAGGTCGCCCCGGTGCCGAGGCACACGATGCGCCGCGCCGCGGTGATGGCATCGGCGGCCTGGTCGAGAATGTCGGGCGACAGCCGCCGCTGCCAGTCCGAAAGCACGGTGATGACGCTGCCGGTGACGTTTTGCAGCACGCCGGCGGCGGTTTCCCCCACCCGCACCGAGCGGTGCAGATAGGGCGCGCCGAGCGCCATCGCCCCGGCCAGCTTGAGCTTGAGATCCTTCAGCCCCTCGCAGCCCACCAGCCGGGCAAACCGGGTGATGGTGGCGGCCCCCACCCCGGCGCGGGCCGCGATCTCTTCGACATTGGCCTTGACCGCCCAGTCCGGCTGCTCGAGGAACAGCCGGGCCACCCGTTGCTGGTTGTCGGACATAGTATCGAGGCCCGCCCGCATGGTGCCGATAATGTCGGCGGCACCGACCCCTTCAGACCCGCCACTGCGTTGAACACCGGAAGCGTGGTCTGTGGGGTTGGTCATGCAGCGGGCCCATAATCGAGGTCAAAATGGCAGGCGAAACTGCGCCCGTTACCCTGGCTGCGCAATTGCGGCACCTCGCTGGCGCAGCGTTCCTTAGCATGCGGACACCGGGTGCGGAATACGCAGCCCGATGGCGGCGCCAGCGGGGAGGGAATATCGCCGATCAGCAGCCGCTGGCGGGGTGGCGCATCGGGGTCGGCCTGCGGGGCCGCCGCGGTCAGCGCGCGGGTATAGGGGTGCAGCGGCTGGCGCACGATGGCTTCGGCCGGCCCTTCCTCCATGATCCGCCCCAGATAGAGCACGATGATCCGGTCGCACATCAGCTCGACGACGTCCAGATCGTGCGAGATGAACAGCATGGACAGCCCCAGCCGCGCCCGCAGCTCCTGCATCAGATTGAGCACCTGCGCCTGCACCGACACGTCGAGCGCCGACACCGGCTCATCCGCGACGATCAGGTCCGGGGTTACCGCCAGCGCCCGGGCAATGCCGATGCGCTGGCGCTGCCCGCCGGAAAATTCATGCGGATAGCGCTCGGCGGCATTTTGCGGCAAGCCCACGAGGTCGAGCAGTTCGGCCAGCCGCGGGGCCCGTTCGGCGCCCTTGGCGAGGCCATGCGCATCGAGCGCCTCCCCGATGATGGATTTGATCCGCAGGCGCGGATTAAGGCTCGCATAGGGGTCCTGGAACACCATCTGGATGCGCCGGCGGAACGCCTTGAGCTGGCGCTCGGGCGTATTCGACACGTCCTGGCCGTCAAATTCGATCTTGCCCTCGGTGGGATCGATCAGCCGCAGCGCCAGCCGGCCAATGGTGGATTTGCCCGAACCGAACTCTCCCACGAGGCCCAGCGCTTCGCCGCGGGCCACGCTAAAGCTCACATCATTGACCGCCCGCACCAGCTTCTTGGCCGGCCCGAACGTCTTGCTCAGATTGGTGATGGCCAGCAATTGGGTCTGTGTCATGCCAGCTCCTTCCAGCGCAGGCAGCGCATCTGCCGGTTGTCTTCGGTTTCCAGGATCGGGGTGGTGGTGGTGCAGGCGGGCAGGGCAAACGCGCAGCGCGGCGCAAAGGCACAGCCCTGCTCCACCCGGCTCACCTGGCCCGGGATCGAGCGCACGATGCGGCGCCCGCTCTCGTCGCGCACCGCCCGCGAGGGCATGCATTCCAGCAGCGCCCGCGTATAGGGATGGCGCGGCGAATAAAACACATCGCGCACCGGCGAGCTTTCCACCACTTCGCCCGAATACATCACCGTCACCCGGTCGGCGATTTCCGCCACCACGCCCAGATTGTGGGTGATGAACAGCACGCCCATGCCGATTTCGGCGCGCAGCCGGTCGAGCAGCGCCAGCACCTGCGCCTGGATGGTCACGTCGAGCGCGGTGGTCGGCTCGTCGGCAATCAGCAGTGCCGGCTTGCAGGCAATCGCCAGCGCGATCATCACGCGCTGCCGCATGCCGCCCGACATATGGTGCGGATAGTCCGAGGCGCGGCGCGCGGCGTCCGGAATTTCCACCAGCGAGAGCATGTCCACGGCGTGGTTCCACGCCTTCTTGCGGTCATAGCCCAGATGCTGGCGCACCGCCTCGGCGATCTGCTCGCCCACGGTGCGCACCGGATTGAGGCTCGTCATCGGTTCCTGGAAGATCATGGCGATTTCGGCGCCACGCAGCTTCTCGATGGTTTTGCGCGGGGCCTTGGCCAGGTCGATCACTTCACCCGAGCGGGTGCGGTAATTGATCGAGCCGGCCGAAACGCGGCCCGCCGGCTGGGGCAGCAGCCCCATGGTGGCGAGACTGGTCACGGACTTGCCCGAACCCGATTCCCCCACCACGGCCAGGGTTTCATTGGAATGCAGCTCCAGCGACACACCGCGCACGGGCGTCACTTCGCCCTCTTCGGTGCGGAAGCTGACCGCCAGATTGTTGATTGAGAGCAGCGGCGTTGCCATCACAGCGCCTTTCGCAGTTTGGGATCGAGCATGTCACGCAGGCCATCGCCCACGATCTGGAGCGACAGCGCCACCAGAACGATGGCGAGGCCGGGGAAACCCACCAGCCAGAAGGCCTGATCGGCATATTGCTGGCCCGAGGCGATCATGGTGCCCCAGGTCGGCGTTTCGGGCGGCACACCGGCGCCAAGGAAGGAGAGGCCCGCTTCGGCCAGCACGGCATAGGCGAAGATGAACGTGGCCTGCACCAGCAGGGGCGACGCCACGTTGAGCAGGATATGCACGCTCAGGATGCGCCAGGTCGAAACGCCAAGCGAGCGGGCCGCTTCCACGAAGGGCAGTTCGCGCACCACGAGCGTCGAGGCGCGGATCACGCGCACCACGCGCGGGGCATAGACGATGGCCAGCGCCAGCACCACATTGGTGGCCGAAGCCCCCAGCACCGCCACGAGGAAAATGGCGAGCAGGATATCGGGCAGCGCCATCAGCGCGTCGACGACCCGCATGATCGGGGTGTCGAGCCGCTTGAAGTAACCGGCCAAGAGCCCGAACACGCCGCCCACCAGCACCGAGAACACCACCACGGCAGCGGCAATACCCAGCGAGGCGCGGGCGCCCCAGAAGATGCGCGAGAGAATATCCCGCCCCATTTCGTCGGTGCCCAGCCAGTTGATGTCGGTGGGGGGCTTGAGCCGGTTGGCGATCTTCATGGCCGAGGCGTCATAGGGCGACACCCAGGGCGCAAACACCGCCACGAAGAACGCGATCAGCAGCACGATGGCCGAGGCCAGCACGAGCTTGCGTTGAAACAGGCGGCGCAGGAACAGCGATGTATTATTCTTGCTCATCTGGACCTCAATACCGCACGCGCGGGTCAACGAATGTGTAGATGATGTCGACCGCCAGATTGATCAGCACGTAGATCCCGGCCACCACCAGCAGCGCGCCCTGGATCACCGGATAGTCGCGGCGCAACACCGCCGACACCACCAGATTGCCAATGCCGGGCAGGCCGAACACGGTCTCGGTCACCACGGCGCCACCGATCAGCAGCGCCAGCGTCAGCCCCACCACGGTGATCACCGGCACCAGCGCATTGCCAAAGGCATGGCGCAGCACCACAACGGGTTCGGGCATGCCCTTGGCGCGGGCGGTGCGCACATAGTCGGAGTCGAGCACGTCGAGCATGCTGGCGCGGGTAAAGCGGGTGATCATCGCCGAGTTGACGATCCCCAGCACTGCCGCGGGCAGCAGCAAATGGTTGAGCCGCTCGAAAAAGCTGGCATCGGGCGGGCCATAGCCGGCCACGGGGAACCAGCCGAGCTTGACGGCAAACATCTGGATAAAGATCAGCCCCAGCCAGAAGCTGGGGATATTGGCGGCAAGCATCGAGAGCGCGCTTACCACCTGGTCGATGGCGCGGCCGCGCCACACCGCCGACGCGATGCCGGCCGGCACGCCGATGGCGGCCGCAATGGCCAGCGCAAACAGGGCGAGGAAGAAGGTGGGTTCCGCTCGCTCCCACAGCGCCTGGGTTACCGGACGTTGCAGGAAGATGGACTGCCCAAGATTGCCGCTCAGCACTTCTTTCAGCCAGGCCACGAACTGGACCAGGATCGGCTGGTCCAGGCCATAGACCGCCCGCAGGCGGGCGACGTCTTCGGGCGTGGCCAGATCGCCCAGCATCAGGGCGGCCGGGTCACCGGGGGCCAGCCGCGTGATGAAGAACACCATCGTGGCGACCAGGAACATGACTATCAGCAGGCCGGCGAACCGGCGCAGGATTTGGGAGAGCATCGACACTCCTTTCAATGCGATCAGGCGTCGATACTCTCCGCCGTGCGTAAGTGGGACTTAGTCGTTCAGCGACACGTTCCAGAAGGATGGCCAGGGCATCGGGGTGAAGCCTTCCATCTTTTCCGAAGCAGCGGCGAGCGCTGCAAAGTTACCGGCCCGGATGTAGGGCACTTCGTCATAGACGACCTGCTGCACATCGGCCCACAGCGCACCGCGCTTGGTGGGGTCGGTTTCGTGGTTGAAGGCGCTCAAGGTTGCAGCCTTGGCCTCGGTCGACCACCAGCCCGGTGCGTCATTGCCCAGCTGCGGGGGCGACAGCATCGGCTCGGGCAGGAAGGCCGAGTGCGTGATGTAGACGTCCCACACGGTCGAATCGGCGCGACGCTGCACGAGGGTCGCCCAGTCCACCACGTCCAGCTGCACGGCAAAGCCGGCCGCCTTGAGCTGCTCTGCCATCAGCAGGGCCATGCGGTGGTGGAAGTCGTACTGCTTGGAGTTGAGAATGCGGATCGGGGACCCGTCATAGCTCGACTCGGCCAGCAGCGCCTTGGCACCTTCGGTGTCGGCGGTGTTGTAGTTCTCGACGCCGGCTTCCGAGTGGAAGGGCGTGCCGGCGGGGAAGTGGTTGCCGGCCAGTTCGTAGAACTTGGGGTCACCATAGGCCACCAGCATCAGGTCCTCGAGATTGAGGGCCTTCTGGAACGCCTGGCGCACCTTCAGGTCGGCCATCGGGCCTTCCTTGGTGTTGGTGGGGAAGTAGGGGAAGCCGAACGGCATGGTCAGCACGGTGTTGACGCCCGCGGCGGTATCGACCTTGCTGAAGCTCTCGACCGGCAGCTGGTCAGCAAACTGGTACTGGCCGGCAATCGCGCCTTCTACACGGGTATTGGCGTTGGGCACGGGGATGAAGCGCAGCTCATCGATCTGGGCGGTACGCGCGCCGGCATAACCGGAGGGCTCTTCGGTGCGCGAGACGTAGCCGTCATGCTTGACCAGCACGACGAACTGGTCGGGGCGGCGCTCCTGGAACTTGTAGGGGCCGGTGCCGACGAATTCGGTCAGCTCATCGGCGATCGATTCCTTGGCCATGATCGCGGCAAAGCCCGAGGGCAGCGCCAGGTGCGAGATCAGCGCCGGCTGCACGGTGTTGAGCTTGATCTCGACGGTGTGCGCGTCGGTGGCGGTCAGGCTCTCGATGCTGACGGCCAGGCCCTTGCCGCGCGGCGTCATTGCCAGCCAGCGCTCGAGCGAGGCGACCACGTCGCCCGAATCGAGTTCGCGGCCGTTGTGCAGGGTCACGCCCTTGCGCAGCGGAATGGTGTAGGTCAGGCCGTCGGCCGAAATTTCGGGCTGGGTCTCGGCCAGCATGGGCTGGGTCGCCCAGTTGGCGTCGAATGTGTAAAGCGGCTCGTACACGTGCTGCATGATGGTGCCGACGAGGTCGGCCGTGGTTGCCATCGGGTCAAGCGACTGCGGCTCGCCCACCATCGCCAGGTCGGCGGTGGTCGCAGCCTGTGCCAGGGTCATCGGCATGAAAGCGATCGACGCGGCCAGTGCCGCCGTCATCGCGCCGAGACCACGCCGCGTCATCGCGGACTTGTTCGAAAAAATGCTCATCCCTCAACCTCCTTGAGTGAGCCGGCCAATGCCGGTGTGGATGAAATTAAATTTCGTACGGGCTCTGATGTCAACGCCCAATTGCTGCAAGTCTTGCGCGATTATGCGTTGGACAAGTGCAATCTATGTAATTGATTTTCATTTTTCGGGCGCAAAGACAGTCGTTGCGCGGGACTTGGGCCGAGGGCCTAGACCTGTCGGGCGATAACTAGTTGGCACCGAACCGGGCTTTCCGGGGAGTTTTCCACAGCTTCACCCCGGTTTGGCCGGGCTGGCGCGGCGCTGGTGGGCAAACCGGCGTTCAGCAGCGGTCATTTTTCGTTCAGGTGTCGTTCATACATCGTTCATAATGCGTTCATCTACGCCGGAAAGCCGTTCAGAAACGCAAAAAGCCCCCCAGTGCGGAGGGCTTTTTCAGGCGCTATTGGGCCCAGGGATCGTCCACGATGGGCCAGATATTGCGGCTGACCTTGCGGTAATTTGTGGTCTTGGGCGTGCTCGGATAGGGCTGGCCGGCCGAGCAATAGATGATCTCGGAAGCGATCTTCGAGAAGGAATCGTAGAAGTGATTGGTCGACTTGATCAGCAGGATATGACGCGAGGTCGGGTCGATCCCCATCACGGAAAACAGTGACGGATCAAAGCTTTGCGCGCGCGTCGAGTTCAAGATGACGTCGATCCCGTCGAACGAAATCCACGCCGAATCGCCGAACGGGGCGAAGCTTTCGCCGAACTTCATCTCGGCATTTTTGACCAGCCTGCGCACCGTCACGAGCTTGTCGATGGGGTTGCCGGTATGGGGCGCCGACTTGGCCCCGAAGCGCAGCGGGATCTCGCGCCCCTTCCCCCGCCGCCATGCAGATCTGCACCGCAATCGGATCCCAAATCGTGCCCACCGCCACATCCGTCGCGCCCCGCGCGATCAATTCCGCAAGGATTACAGTGGCATCGCCCGCCGTGCCGCCGCCGGGATTGTCCCAGATGTCGGCGATCACCACCGGGCCCTTGGGCGCCTTAATGGCTGAGGCGACTGCAGATTTTTCGTCTTCCTGCTTGACCATGAAGGTGCCGCGTATGGGCAAACAGTTCGCGTCCGAGCGTCTCGGCGAGGGCGGCGCCCTTGTCCGCTGCGCCATCGGTGACCGCGATAATCTTGGTGCCCATTTCCGGAACGTCGCCGGCCATGAAGCCGTGGATCACGGAAAGTGTCAAAATCTGGGCATCGGACTTTTCGAGCGCAAACAGCTTGTCGACGAAGCCGCGCATCGGTTGCTTCGAGGTCGGGAAGACGTCGATCATGCGGCAGTCGAACACCGACATGACCGGCTTGATTTCGCCCTTGAGCGTGCGCACGGCGATGTCCCACAGATCGCGGGCGCGATCGACGAAATCGGTGTGCGGAAATTCCTTGAACGCTACGAAGAAGTTAGCGGCCGCGACGCGCTTGGCGGTGAGATGGCTGTGCGGATCCAGCTCGGCGCAGATCAAAACATCGGCGCCGACAATCTCGCGCACGCGGCTCAAAAGATCGCCTTCCGGATCGTCATAACCCTGCGCGACCATGGCGCCGTGGAGGCCCAAAACGACGGCGTTGACGGGCATGGCGGCGGCCAATTGTGTCAAAATCTCGTCACGCAGCTCTTCGTAGGTGTTGCGCGCGATCAGGCCCGCCGGGTCGGCCCAGCTGGCGCTGCCCTCGATCAGGGTCCAGCCCTCGCGCGCACACACTTCGCGGCCCACGGTGATCGGCGCGGTGCACAATGTGGGCGTCGCCGGGTGCTGCCCGGGTGGCGCGTAAAGCGAAGCTTCGAAGGCTCGTTTGTCGATGGCTATGGGCGAAAACGTATTGGTTTCGGTCGCCAGGGCGGCGGTGAATACGCGCACTTGGAACTCACAGAAAATGAAGCACAATAGGCGGTGTGGGCGGGATGCCCGGCAGGGCAGGCTAGCACATGCAATCCTCACGGATCACGTAATAAATTTACACGATTTGCGCCATTTTGCAGGAGAAAACGCGGGCTTGGCGCGATAAAGTCGCGAAATGCGAAATTAACTTTCATAAAGAGGAGAATTCTTCCATGTCGATCAAGCGTTATGGTGCCGAAAAATCGGGCGCCGGTGGCCAGAATCTACCCTTTGCCCGGGCCGTGGAAGCGGGCGGCTGGCTGCATGTTTCGGGCCAGGTGGCGATGAAAGATGGCGAGATCATCAATGGCGGCATCATCGAGCAGACGCACCTGACCATCAAGAACCTGATCGCCATTCTCGAAGAGGCTGGCTATGGGCTCGAACATGTGGTGCGGTGCGGCGTGTGGCTGGATGACCCGCGCGATTTCTGGAGTTTCAACGCCGTTTACAAGAGCTATTTCGGCGAACATCCGCCGGCGCGCTCGTGCGTGCAGAGCCACATGATGGTCGACTGCAAGGTCGAGATCGACTGCGTTGCCTACAAAGCGCCATGAAGATGAACGGTATATGAACGAAGTCTGAACGAGTTCTGACACCCATTTGACGGCATGTGAACGGATTACAACGCACCATGAACGCGCTTTCCTTCGCCTTGAACGACAAGACCGTCCTGATCAGCGGCGCCGGCGGCGGCATCGGCCGCGCGCTGGTGGCGCAATTCCAGCAGGCGGGGGCCAAAGTGGTCGGCGTCGACCGGGAGGCCGGGATGCTGGACGGGCTCGGGCTGGCCGGGCAGGTGCTGTGCGACCAGGGCGATCCGCCAGCGACCCGCGCCGCCATGGAAGCGTATCTTGCCGCGTTCGGCACGCCCGATGCGGTGATCGCCAATGCCGGGTACACGCGCGCCGAAGTGCTCGAGCAACTCGACGATACGAGCTGGGCGGCGGAGCTGGCGATCAACCTCAATGGCGCCTATGCCATGGTCGATCCGATCGTCACGGCGATGGCCAAGCGCGGTTCGGGGAGCGTGGTGTTCATCTCCTCGGTCAATGGCCTCAGCCATTATGGCAATCCGGCCTATGCGGCGGCCAAGGCCGGGCTGATCGCCTATGCCAAGGCGATCGCGGTGGAGCGGGGCGGCGATGGCGTGCGCGCCAATGTGATCTGCCCCGGCTCGGTGCGTACCCCGGCCTGGGATCACCGGCTGGCGGCGGACCCGACGCTATTGGATAATGTGCTGCCCCATTACCCGCTGGGCCGCATGGTGCTGCCGGTGGAAGTGGCCAATGCGGCGCTGTTTTTCAGCTCCGCCCTGGCCTCGGGCATAACCGGCACCGTGCTGCCGGTCGATGCCGGCCTGACTGCCGGCAATTTGCGTTTTGTAGATGAGGTCCTGAGGGGCAAATGACGAATTTTTCTGAACTCGATACCCCCGCCGTGCTGGTCGATGTGGATCGCGTAGAGGCCAACCTCAAGCGCGTGCAGGACTATGCCGCCGAAAAGGGGCTCAATATCCGCCCGCACATCAAGACCCACAAGCTGCCGCGCTTTGCCAAGCGGGCCATGGAGCTGGGGGCGGTGGGCATTACCGTGCAGAAGCTGGGCGAGGCCGAAGTGATGGCCGATGCCGGCATCACCGAGCTGTTCCTGCCCTACAATATTTTGGGCGCGGACAAGCTCAAGCGCCTCAAGGCGCTGGCCGGGCGCACCAATATCAAGGTGACCGCCGACAGCACCCAGACCGTGGCCGGGCTGTCGCAGACTTTTGCGAGTGCCGACAAGCCCCTGACCGTGCTGGTCGAGTGCGATACCGGCATGGGGCGATGCGGCGTGCAATCGCCCGAAGCTGCGGTCGAGCTGGCCAGGGTCATCGACGCCTCCCCGGGCCTGCGCTTTGGCGGGCTGATGACCTATCCCGCCGCCGGGCAGGTGGAGGCCAATGCGGCCTGGCTGGCCAAGGGCGTCGAGCAGCTCAAGGCCGCGGGCCTGCCACCTGAGACCGTGTCCAATGGCGGCACCCCCGATCTGTGGCGCGCCCATGAAGTGACGGCGGCCAATGAGCATCGCCCCGGCACCTATATCTATATGGACCGCTTCCAGGTGGCGCGCGGCGTCGGCGGATTCGAGGATTGCGCGCTGACCGTCTTGGCCACCGTGGTCAGCCGTCCGACCGAAGATCGCGCCATTATCGATGCCGGCTCCAAGGCCCTGACCAGCGACACGCTGGGCATGGAAGGGTTCGGGCTGATCGAGGCCTATCCTGAGGCGGTGATCGTTGGGCTGAGCGAAGAGCACGGCACCATCGATTTGTCCAAATGCGCGACGAAGCCGCAGATCGGGGACAAGCTGCGCATCATTCCCAACCACGCCTGCGTGGTGTCCAATCTGTTCGACAGCGTGACGCTGATTTCGGGCGACCAGGTGGTCGAGACCGTGCCGGTGAGCGCGCGTGGTCGGGTCGGCTGATCCGGTCGGAGCAAGCCGTTCTGGTGGTTCGCGCCCGTTGGGGTGCGGACCCCAACATTATTGTGCCGGCCAGACGGGCGCTGTCCGGGACCATGCGCCATGAGTGAGGGGATCAGCGCCAGTTTTTTTGACCGGCCGGTGCTGGAGGTGGCGCCGGCGCTGATCGGGGCGACGCTGCTGATCAATGGGGTCGGGGGCGTGCTGGTCGAGGTCGAGGCCTATGACCAGAGCGATCCGGCATCGCACAGCCATAACGGGCCGACGCCGCGCAACAGCGTCATGTTTGGCCCGCCGGGCCATGCCTATGTCTACAAGATCTACGGCATTCACTGGTGCCTGAACTTTGTGTGCGAGCCGGGCAGCGCCGTGCTGATCCGGGCGCTGGAGCCGCTGCACGGGATCGAGCAGATGCAGCACCGGCGCGGCGGGCTGGGCCTGCGCCAATTGTGTTCGGGGCCGGGAAAACTGTGCCAGGCGCTGGCGGTGGACAGTGCGCAGAACGGGCTGTCGCTCGAGCAGCCGCCCTTTGATCTGCGGCCCGCAGACCGCGCGCATGACATTGCCACCGGCCCGCGCATCGGCATCACCAAGGCGGCCGACACGCCGTGGCGGTTCGTGCGGCGCGGCTCGCCGTTCCTGAGCAAACCGCTGCGCTGACCCGCAAAGCTGTGATCCCGTGTGATGGAACTTCCGGCGCCGGTGGGGGCTTTGTCCATTAGACCGATGCGCGTCAACCGGACGTGGCGGCACAGGGAACAGGTGGGTTTTTCCGGTTTCCCTGCCTGGCCAACGCAATGGCAGCCGAGCCCTTATCCCGCCCGCATCGGTCGTTCGGCGCCCAATTGCTGTCAAGGGTTGGGCAGATCGCGTGTATGGGGCCGCCCTGCGGCGACACGTGATGGCTTAGCGGCTTGCGGCTCACCCCGTGCCTGTGATTCAAGGGCGGGGTGAGTACGCTTGAGTCGAACTTTGATCTATTCGGCGTGGAAGTCGTGGCCATGCCGCGCGACCCGCTGGCCGTGCTGCGCGATATTTTCGGGCATAAGAGCTTTCGCGGCCATCAGGCCGACGTAATCCAGCACGTCGTGACGGGTGGCGATGCGGTGGTGCTGTTTCCGACCGGCGCCGGCAAATCCATGTGCTTCCAGATCCCGGCCATTTGCCGCCATGGCGTGGGCATTGTCATTTCGCCGCTGATTGCGCTGATGCGCGACCAGGTGGAAGCGTTGCGCCAGGCCGGCGTTGCGGCAGCGGCGCTCAACTCGTCGCTGAGCGCCGAGGAATCGGCGGAAGTGCGCCGGCAATTGCGCAATGGCGAACTCGACCTGCTCTATGTGGCGCCCGAACGGGTGGCGACGCCGGGCTTTGCCAATATGCTCTCGGGCATCGACATTGCGCTGTTTGCCATCGACGAAGCGCATTGCGTGAGCCAGTGGGGGCATGATTTCCGCCCCGAATATCGCGACCTGATCAAGCTGGTGGAGCTGTTTCCCGGGGTGCCGCGCATTGCGCTGACGGCGACCGCCGATCCGACCACGCGCGCCGACATCATCGAGCGGCTGGGGCTGGAACAGGCCGAGGTGTTTGCCACCAGCTTCGACCGGCCCAATATTTCCTATTCCATTGTCGAGCGGGACAAGGCGCGCGACCAGCTGCTGAACTTCCTCGCCGCGCACAAGGGCAGCTCGGGCATTGTCTATTGCCTGAGCCGGGCCAAGGTCGAGGACGTGGCCGACTGGCTGAGCGGCAAGGGCATTCCGGCGCTGCCCTATCACGCGGGGCTGAGCCCGGAAGTGCGCAATGCCAACCAGGATGCGTTCCTGCGGGACGACAATATCTGCATGGTGGCGACGGTGGCGTTCGGCATGGGCATCGACAAGCCCGATGTGCGCTATGTGGCGCATATGGATCTGCCCTCCTCGATCGAGGCCTATTACCAGGAGACCGGACGCGCCGGGCGCGACGGCCAGCCGGCAGACGCCTGGATGAGCTATGGCATGGCCGATGTGGTGCAGCGACGCCGCATGATCGACGAGGGCAATGCGCCCGACGAGATCAAGCGGCTCGAGCACGGCAAGCTCAATGCGCTGCTGGGCGTGTGCGAGACCGCCGATTGCCGGCGCAAGGCGATCCTCAACCATTTTGGCGAACGCCATCCGGGCAAGTGCGACAATTGCGATACCTGCCGCTCGCCGGTGGAAAGCTGGGATGGCTCGGAAGCGGCGATCAAGGCGCTGGCGGCGATCTATCGGACCGGGCAGCGCTTTGGCGCGGCGCATGTGATCGACGTGCTGCTGGGCAAGGCGACCGAAAAGGTCGAGCGCTTCGGGCACCACAACCAGGCGGTGTTCGGGCAGGGCAAGGAGCTCGACAGCCGCACCTGGCAATCGGTGATAAGGCAATTGACGGCGGTGGGGCTGATCCTGGTGGATCACGCCAATCACGGCGCGCTGGTGCTGGGGGAAGGCGCGCGCGCCGTGTTCCGCCGCGAGCAGGTGGTGACGCTGCGCAAGGATCGGCCGCGCAAGGCGGTGGAAGTGCGCCGGCAGCTGACGGCCGCGGTGCAATTGCCCGAGGCGGCGATGCCGGTGTTCGAGGCGTTGCGCCAGGAGCGGTTGCGGCTCGCCAAGCTACAGGGCGTGCCGCCCTATGTGATTTTCAACGATGCGACGCTCAAGGCGATGGCGCTGGCGCTGCCGCGGCATCCGCACGACATGCTCAATCTGCCGGGGGTGGGGCAGGCCAAGCTCGACCGTTATGGCGCAGCGTTTCTGGCGGTGCTGGACGAGATTGTCGTCTAGGCGGGATTGCTCCCAATCGGGCATCGCGCCATGGTGGGAGCTTGTTGCATTGCTCAAGGGCGCCTGATGACCCTCGCTGATTCCGCGCCCCGCCGGCCGCGCCTTGCCATTGTCGATATCGCGCGTGGTGTCGCGATCATCGCCATGATCGGCTATCACCTGTGCTGGGATTTGAGCTATTTCCGCTTCCTGGAAGCCGATGTCGGCTATGACCCGCAATGGGTGCTTATCGCGCGCACCATATTGGCGGCGTTCCTGTTTCTCGTCGGGGTGGGGCTGGTGCTGGGGCATGGGCGCGGCATCCGCTGGCGGGCGTTCTGGCGGCGCTGGGTGTTGGTGGTGGCGGGGGCGCTGATCATCACGGTCGCGACCTGGTTCGCCTTTCCGCAGAGCTTTGTCTATTTCGGCGTGCTGCACGCCATAGCGCTGTTCAGCGTGATCGCGCTGCCGCTGGTGCGGGCGCCGCTTTTGCTGGTGATCGTGCTGGCGGTGGTGGTGATCGGGCTGCCCATGGTGTTCGCCGATCCGCTGTTCAACCAGAAGCTGTTCTCCTGGCTGGGGTTTTGGGAAGTGCCGCCGCCGGCCAATGATCTGGTGCCGGTGTTTCCGTGGCTGGGGGCGGTATTGGTGGGCGTGATCGCCACGCGCTGGGCGATTGGCGCGGGGCTCGACGAGCGATTGGCGCGCATCCAGCCGCAGGGGCGATTGCCTAAAACGCTGGCCTTCATGGGGCGGTGGAGCCTCTTGATCTATCTGCTGCACCAGCCGCTGCTGTTGGCGCTGGTCTATCCGGCGGCGGCGATTTTGCAGCCCGAGATTGCCCAGCGGCCCAAGGATTTCCTCGCCTCGTGCCAGAGCAGCTGCATGGCCGGGGGCACCAGCGCCGACATGTGCGTCACCTATTGCCAGTGCGGGCTCGAGGGCGTGGAAAAGAACGATCTGTGGACGGCCATCTTCACCGGCGCGATCAGCCCCGAACAGCAGGCGATCCTTGATGCCAATAACCGGCAGTGCTCGGCGCTGATCTACCCGGACCTCAACGTGCCCCGACCCTGAGCGTGGAAAAAATTTGCGCAAAATCCAGCTTGAATGGTAGCGCGAATACGCATTGAATGCCGTGTGCGAGTTGATTTGCCTGCGCTGCATCCGGGTTGGTGTATTTTGCGGTGCTGGCTCCCACACAGTTTTTCAAAGTCTGGATAGTTTCTTGACCACCGATCGGGCTGGCCGCGCCCATTCACGCGGCGACGCAAGGGCGCACGTCGCCGCCGCACATGCCGGCAAGGGGCAGGGCGCCCTGCAGCGGATCACGGTGTTCTCGCTGCGCCACCCCTGGCAGGCCGGCATCGCCATCGGCGCCACCATCGTGGCCTCGGTGCTGCAATTGATGATCCCGCGGCTGCTCGGGCAGGCGGTCGATGAAGCGCAGGGCATCCTCAATGACGCGGCGGCGGGAGCGGAAACGGCGCTGCTGTTGAGCGCGCTGACGCTGCTGAGCGTGTCGGTGGCGCGCGGCGTCTTTCACGCTGTTGCAGAACTATTTCTCGGAATCGGTGGGCCATCACGTCGGCTACGAGCTGCGGCTGGCCTTTTACGACAAGGTGCAGCGGCTCTCCTATTCCTATCATGACAAGGTGCATACCGGGGATCTGGTGACCGTGGGGCTGCTCGATCTCGACGGCGTGCGGATGTTCTTTTCGACCGGGCTGGTGCGCATGGTGCTGCTGTCGGTGCTGATCGGGGTGGGCGCCTATATGCTGCTCACCACCGACATGCTGCTGGGGCTCTTGGCGCTGAGCTTTGTGCCGTTCGTGGCGTGGCGATCGTCGGTGGCGCAACTGGCGCTGCGCGCCACCTGGCTCGTGCTGCAGGAGAGGCTGTCGGCGCTGACCCGGGTGATGGACGAAAACCTCAACGGCATCCGCGTGGTGCGGGCGTTCTCGGGGCAGAATTTCGAGCTGGCCAAATTCGACGCGGCCTCCAAGGCGGCGCTGGAACTGGCGCATGAGCGGGTCGGGGTGCGGGTGCGCAATACCTCGATGATGACCTTCTCGTTCTTTGCCGCCATGGGGCTGGTGCTGTGGTTTGGCGGCAACAAGGTGATCGCGGGGGAGATGAGCGTGGGCACGCTCGCCTCGTTCCTGACCTTCATGACCATCCTTCAGATGCCGGTGCGCCAGCTTGGGCTGATGGTCAATTCATTTGCCCGCGCCTCGACCTGCGGCGACCGCCTGTTTGCGTTTCTCGATGAACCCGTTGAGATCAAGGACAAGCCGGGCGTGCCCGATCTGCAGGTGCGCAAGGGCACGCTCAAATTCGACAATGTCAGCTTCACCTATGCCGGAGCGCTGCATCCGACGCTGAACGGGGTGAGCTTTGAGGCCAAAGCCGGCCAGACCATTGGGCTCGTGGGCGCGCCGGGGAGCGGCAAATCGACCCTCGCGCACCTGATCCCGCGCTTTTACGACGTGAGCGGGGGCACCATCACCATTGATGGGCAGGATATCAGCCAGGTGAGCCTGCAATCGCTGCGCCGCAACGTGGCGGTGGTGCAGCAGGATGCGTTCATGTTCACCACCACCATCGAGAACAACATCGCCTATGGTGACCCCTGGGCGAAGGAAAAAAAGATCGAGCGCGCCGCCGAAAGCGCCCAATTGCACAATTACATCATCGGCCTGCCAGCCGAATACGACACGGTGGTGGGCGAGCGTGGCGTGTCGCTCTCGGGCGGGCAGCGCCAGCGCCTGTCGATTGCGCGCAGCCTCGTGCTCAAGCCCGCGGTGATGGTGTTCGACGACAGCACCGCCGCCATCGATGCGGGCACCGAGCACCGTATCCGCAGTGCCATTCGCCGCTATTCCAGTGACCGGGTGACGCTGATCATCGCCCACCGGCTAAGCTCGCTGCTGCATGCCGATGTGATCCTGTTCCTCGAAGACGGCAAGATCGTCGAGCGCGGCAGCCACGAGCAATTGCTGGCGCTGGGAGGGCGCTACCGGGCGCTCTACGATCTGCAGACGCGGCCCGTTGAAGATTTCGAGCAGGAGACCCTGGTGCCATGAGTGTGCTGGAAGAAGACGAGCGGGACGCCGCAACTTTCCCCGGCCAACGCCCGCCGCGCGCCAGCGTGGGCTCGCACCGCATCGAGGAAGAAGTGTTCGGCAAGGCCTATGATCCGCGCACGGTGCGCCGGATCTGGGAATTCGTGCATCCCTATCGCGCCAAGATGTATCTCTCGGTGGCCGCCGTGCTGGTGTTTACCGCCACCCAGCTGGCCATCCCGCTGATCATTGGCTTTGCCATCGACAGTGGCATGACCAAGGGCGGCAGCTCGACCAATCTGCTGTGGGCGGTGGCGGCGTTTGCGCTGGCCGTGCTGGTCAATTTCGGCGCCTCATTCGTGCAGGAAAGCCAGGTCGGCAAGGTGGCCGAAAACGTGCTGTTCGACATGCGCCGGGCGATGTTTGCGCAATTGCAGCGGGTTTCGCTGAGCTTCATGGACAAGACCGAAGTCGGGCGGCTGATGAGCCGGCTGCAGGGCGACGTCAACTCGATGCAGGAGTTTCTGGAAACCTCGGTGCTCTCGGTGGGCGACCTGGTGCTGCTGTTTGGCATCGTGTTCGTGCTGCTGACGCTGGATTTCCGGCTGGGCTTGTTGACGCTCTCGACCATGCCGATCCTGTTCATCGTGCGCATCTTCTGGCTGCCACCGGCCAAGCGCGCCTTCTGGGCGGCCCATGAAACCAATTCGATCACCAATGGGGCGATGGCCGAGGGCATCAATTCGGTGCGCACGGTGCAGAACCTCGATCGCCAGAAGGTCAATTTCGACCTCTACGACGACAAGGCCTGGAACAATCTGCAAACCCAGCTGACCGGCTCGCGCTTTGCCCAGGTGATGGTGCCGATCGTGGACACCCTGACCGGCATTGCCATGGCCATCGTCATCGTGGTGGGGGGCTCGCTGGTGCTCAACGGGAGCCTCGAGATCGGCGTGATCGTTGCCTTCATCTTCTATATCCAGCGCTTCTTTGACCCGATCCGCTCGCTGACCATGCAATATTCGATCATGCAGCGCGCCATGACCTCGGGGCGGCGCATTACCGAAGTGCTCGACGTGCCCACTTCCATCGCCAACAAGCCCGATGCGGTGGTGCTGACGCGCGACATGGACGGGTCGGTGGAATTCAAGGACGTGACCTTTGGCTATCGCGCCGACCGGCCGGTGCTGAAAAATGTCAGCTTCCGGGTCAATCCGGGCGAAACCGTCGCGGTGATCGGGCCGACCGGCTCGGGCAAATCGAGCGCCATGGCGCTGGTGCACCGTTTCTACGAAGTGCAGTCGGGCGCGGTGATCGTTGGGGGCCATGACGTGCGCGACGTGACCCAGGAATCGCTGGGCGAGCAGGTGGCGATGGTGCTGCAGGAGCCGTTCCTGTTCACCGGCACGGTGTTTGACAATATCCGCTACAACAAGGCCTCGGCGACGCGCGACGATGTGATCGCGGCCGCCCAGGCGGTGGGCGCGCACGACTTCATCATGCGCCTGCCGGGCGGCTATGACGGCGTGCTCGAACAGCGCGGCTCCAATCTGTCGCTGGGGCAGCGCCAGCTGCTCAGCTTTGCCCGGGCGCTGGTGGCGGATGCCAAGATCCTGGTGCTCGATGAAGCCACCGCCAATATCGACAGCTATACCGAACGCCAGATCCAGAAGGCGCTGCTGACCCTGCTCAAGGGGCGCACCGGCATGGTGATTGCCCACCGGCTGGCGACCATTCGCGGCGCCGACCGCATCATCGTGTTGCAGGACGGGCAGCTGATCGAGACCGGCAACCATGACGAGCTGATGGCGCTGGGCGGGCTTTATGCCAAGCTCTACAACATGAACTATGCCAGCTTCGACGACATTCCCGACGAGATGGTGGCGCAGGCCAATGCCCGCGCCGCCTCGACCTGAGCTGGGGCGGGGGTGCCGATAAGCGCTTGGGCACCCCCTCATGCCGCACCAAGACTGGCTGATATTGGCACCACGGCGCATGACAGGGCCACAGGGGGAGGGCTCGCATGGGGCTTTGGCTAAGCGTTGCGCTGGTGGCGGCGGTATTTTTCACCTCGACGCTGTCGGGCATTTTCGGCATGGCGGGCGGCATGGTGCTGCTGGCGTTCCTGCTCGCCATCTTGCCGGTGGGCACGGCCATTGCGGTGCAGGGCGCAATCCAGATCATCGCCAATGGCTCGCGCGCCTGGTTTTCGCGCGCCTATATCGAATGGCGGATCCTCGCGATCATGACCGCGGGGCTGCTGCTGGCGGCGGCGCTGCTGTTTGCGCTGCGCTATGTGCCGGACCTGGCGACGGTGTGCATCGCCATCGGGGTGCTGCCGGTGCTGTTGTGGATCCCGCAGCACTGGCTGGCGCTCGATGCGTCCAAGCCCAGCCACGCGCTGATCTGCGGGTTTTTGGCCGGGGGAATCAATCTGGGGGTTGGGGTGGCGGGGCCCACCATCGACATGTTCTTCATCCGCACCCCGCTCGACCGGCGCAGCATCATTGCCACCAAGGCGGCAGCGCAGGTGATCAACCACTTCGCCAAGGTGATCTTCTATCTCGGGGCGTCGGTGGCGCTGGGGGCGGGCGAATGGCTGGTGATCGCGCTGGCGGCGCCTTTTGCCATTGCCGGCACCAAGGCGGGGCACTGGGTTTTGCAGCGGATGAGCGATGCAAATTTCAAAAGCTGGACGCGCCTGCTGGTCACCGGCATCGGCATCTTCTATCTAGCACGTGGCATCTTGTTGCTGGCGGGCTGATCTTGGCGGGTCGGGACCGCCGCGCCCGGCACCGGCAACTGGCCGACGGGCGGCGCAGGCGGTAAGGTGCCATCCAGATTGGAGATGGCATGACCCCTTTCGATAGCGTCACGGCGCGTTTGATTCTGTTGTTGGCAGAAACCGGCTCGATCGGTCGGGCGGCCGAGCGCGAAGGCATCGCCTCCTCGGCCGTGAGCCGGCGGGTATCCGATTTGGAAGGGCGGCTGGGCGTGGTGCTGTTCGACCGCTCGGCGCAGGGCGTGCGGCTGACCCCGGCGGGCGACGCCTATGCCGAGGGGTGCCGGTCGGTATTGCGCGCGATTGCGGACCTCGATGCGGTGATGGCCGATTATGGTTCGGGGCAGCTGGGCAGCCTGCGCATTGCCTGCACCAGCTCGGTGCTGACCGGGCGGCTGCCGGAGCTATTGGCGCGCTACGCGCAGCGCAACCAGGGCATTTCGCTCAAGATCATGGAGATGGGCGCGGCCAAGGCGCTGCTGGCACTGGACGAAGGGCGCGCTGACGTCGCCATCGTCTCGGACAATTACGATTTCACCCGCTTCGAGATCAAGCCGTTCGAGGATGACCGGGTGTGGGTGCTGGCGCCGCCCGAGCATCCGCTGGCCGGCAAGATCGAGCCGCGCAAGGATATCGCCTTCGAGACGCTGCTCGAATATCCCATCGTGGGCATCCATCATTCCGGGGCGCTCGACCGGCTGCTGGCCGAGGCGGCGGAAGCGGCGGGCAAGCCGCTGGTGGAAAATGTGCGGGTGGAAACCTTCCCGGCGCTCGTGCGCATGATCGAGGCGGGGTTCGGCATCGGCTTCCTGCGCTCGACCAGCCTGCATCTGCTGGCGGGCACGGATCTGGCGTGTGCGCCGCTGGCCGAGGACTGGGCGCTGCGCCAATTGCTGCTGGCGCGCCGCAAATCGAGCCCGCTGTCGTCGGTGGTGCGCAATTTCATCGCGCTGTGCAGCGAGACCTATATTCCCTCTGTGCCGCAGAGCACGCGGCCAGTTTCGGGTTGAGCGGGAACCCGATCCCGCCTAGTAAGGGCCCATGAGCACCACGCGCAGCATGACCAGAGAACTTGGCACGGCCCTCGCCGTGCTGGCGATCTATGTGCTGACGCTCTTGGTGCCGCTGCATCAGGCACGGGCCAGCCAGCTCCATTTCGACCAGCTCGGCTATGCCGGACCGGCGTCGAGCTGGGTGAATTGCTTGTCGGCCGAGCCGGTGGGCACCGATCACGACGCGCCGCTGGTGGCCAAGTGCCCGGCTGCAGGCCTGGGCCAGAACGGACTGCTGAGCGGGCCGGTCGGGCTGGTGGAGCCGGTGCGCCTGGCGCTGCTGGTGGTGCCGAGCGGGCCAAAAGCTGACGGCTTCGTGCCAGCCACCCGCGCCTCGCCGCATGGACCGCGTGCGCCACCGATCCTGAACTGAACCCGCCGGCCAGCTGCTGGCCGTTCCGATGTTTCACGTTCTGGAGATCAATCATGATCCGTTTCGCCCGTATTGCCCTGGCCAGCGCATTCCTGCTCGCCACCCCCGTTTTCGCCCATAATGGGGTGATCCATCACGAATTGCTCAATATTTCGGGCCCTTTCAGCCGGGCGACCCTGCCCAATGCCCCCGTGGGCGGGGGCTATCTGACCATTGAAAACCGCGGCAAGACCGCCGACCGGCTGGTGTCGGTGAGCTCGGACGTGGCCGCCGAAACCCAGATCCACGAGATGGCAATGGAGGGCGACGTGATGCGGATGCGCCAGCTGCCCGATGGCGTCGAAATCCCCGCGGGCGAGACCGTGGCGCTCGAGCCCGGTGGCGTGCACATCATGTTCATGGGCCTCAAGCATCCCCTCGTCGAAGGCGAGACCATCCCGGTCACCCTGCATTTTGAACAGTCGGGGCCGGTCGAGGTCGAGCTCAGCGTGCTGGCGCCGGGGGCCGATAGCGCCGGTCACGGCGAACATGGCGGGCATTGATCATGAACATCAAGCTCGTGCGTATCGTCCTGTGGGTCCTGGTGGCGGTCTTTGGCCTGGGGATGGGGGCGCTGTATCTGTGGCCGAAGCCCGAGCCTGCGGCGGGCAGCTTCGGCAAGGGCATCTATGCCCTGGTCGACCAGCAGGGCCAGCCCATCGACCAGACCATGTTCGTGGGCCAGCCCTCGGTGCTGTTCTTCGGCTTTACCCATTGCCCCGATGTGTGCCCCACGACGCTGGCGGAGATTTCCAGCTGGTACGAAGCGCTGGGCGATGAAGCGGCGGGGATGAAGGCCTATTTCGTCACCGTCGATCCCGAACGCGATACCCCGGCGGTGCTGGGCGACTACGTGAACTGGGTGAGCGATCGCATTACCGGGGTGACCGGCGAGCCGGCCGAGATCGCCAAGATCGCCAAGTCCTGGGGCGCGCACTACGAAAAGGTGCCGCTCGAAGGCGGCGGCTACACCATGGACCATACCGCCTCGGTCTACCTGATCGATTCGCGCGGAGACTTCCAGGGCACCATCGCCTTCCGCGAAGACACCACTACCGCCTTGGGCAAGCTGCGCAATCTGCTCGCCAAGTCCTGATCGAAGGCCCCGGCCGCACCAGAGCGGCTGGGGCGCCTTTTAAAGATGATGATTTCGATCATCTTTGCTTTGACACTCCAAATCCGAACCGCTAGGTAAGTGGACAGGCGCCGTCATGTTAAGGCGCCCCAGTTCAACGTGATCCGGAATGGAAGCCTCGTGAAGCTCGCTCAAACCTCCGCCATTGTCGCCGCGCTCGTTGCCGGCACGCTGTCCGCCACCACCCTGGGCGCCCTCGCGCAGGACAAGGTCATCACCCACGCGCAGGGCGAAACCACCATTGTGGGCGTGCCTGAAAAGGTGCTCGTGTCCGACTGGGCCGCCTTCGACAATCTGTCGGCCCTGGGCGTGACGGTAACGGGTGTGCCGAGCTCCAATGCGCCGGGTTACCTCAAGGATTTGGTGTCGGCCGACGCGGTCAAGATCGGTTCGCTCCAGGAGCCCGATTTCGAGGGCATCGCCGCCCAGGAGGCTGACCTCTATGTGGTTGCCGCCCGCTCGCGCACCGCATACCCGACGGGTGCCGAAATCCTGCCCACCATCGACCTGTCGGTCGACAACGCTCAGCTGATTGAAGGCGTGAAGGGCAATATCGCCAAGTTTGGCGAGATCTTCGACCTCAAGGACAAGGCCGCCGAACTCAACGCCAATCTCGATGCCAAGCTGGCCGAAGCCAAGGCTGCCGCCGAAGGCAAGGGCAATGCGCTGGTGCTGGTGACCAATGCCGGCAATATCGGGGTGTATGGCCCGGATTCGCGCATTGCCTGGATCTTCAACGAGCTGGCCATTCCCTCGGCCATGGCCGACATCAAGGATGGCGACCACGGTGGTGACAGCGTGTCGTTCGAATTCATCCTCGAGCGCAATCCTGACTGGCTGTTTGTCGTCGACCGCGATGCCGGCACCGGCGAGAACACCGGCGCCGCCGCCGCCCTGCTCGACAATGAGCTGGTCAACCAGACCAATGCTGCCAAGGCCGGCCACATCGTCTATCTCGATCCGCAGGCCGCCTACATCACCATGCACGGCTATACCGGCCTGATGCTGATGCTGGACCAGGTCATTGCCGGGCTTAACGCTTAGTTTTAGACAAGGCCATATTCACGAACCCGGTAGCGAACGCTGCCGGGTTCGACTTGTTGCATAACATGGCGAAGGACACCCTTTGCGACTTTTGCTCCTGGCCATCGCGGCTACCATAGTACTCGCCATCATCAGCCTCTTTGTCGGGGTCAGTGACGTGTCGATCGGCTCCCTGCTGTCCTCCGCGCCGGAAGACCGCCCGATGCAGGTGCTGCTGATCAGCCGCATTCCGCGCACGCTCTCGATCATCCTGGCGGGCGCGTCGATGGCCATTGCGGGCCTTGTGATGCAGATCGTGGTGCGCAACCGGTTCGTCGAGCCGGGAACGGTGGGCACCACGGAATCGGCAACGCTGGGTTTTCTGGTGGTGACGCTGCTGGCGCCGGGTTGGCCGCTGATGGGCAAGATGCTGGTGGCGGCGGTGTTTGCCCTGCTCGGCACTTTCCTGTTCCTGCGCATCCTGCGCGCCGTGCCTTTGCGCGATGTGCTGCTGGTGCCGCTGATCGGGATCATGCTGGCCGGGGTGATCGGCGCGGTGACGACCTTCATTGCCTATCGCGTGGGGCTGTTGCCCTCGCTTTTGGCGTGGTCGACCGGGGATTTTTCCGGTGTGCTGCGGGGGCGCTACGAGCTGCTGTGGATCGGGCTGATCTGCGGGGTGATGGCCTATGTTTATGCCGACCGCTTTACCGTGGCGGGCATGGGCAAGGATTTTACCACCAATCTGGGGCTGAACTACCAGGGCGTGATGACGCTGGGGCTGGTCATCGTGGCGCTGGTGAGCGCGGTGGTGCTGGTGTCGGTGGGCGGCATTCCGTTTCTCGGGCTGATCGTGCCCAATGTGGTGAGCCTGATGGTGGGCGATAACATGCGCCGCACCGTGCCCTGGGTGGCGGTGATGGGGGCCGGGTTCGTGCTGGCCTGCGATATTGTGGGGCGGCTCATCCGGGCGCCCTATGAAATTCCGATCAGCGTGGTTGTCGGCGTCATCGGCAGCATGGTCTTTCTTTATCTGCTGCTGAGGACGCGTCGCCATGCCCGCTAGGTTCAAGCTGTCGCGGCCGGTGCTGGTGCTGGCGCTTCTGGGCGTGCTGACGCTGATTGCCGTTGTGTGTTTCATGACGCTGGGCGCCAAGGGCAGCTGGAGCTTCGTCATTCCGTTTCGAGGGCGCAAGCTGCTCTCGCTGGTCATCGTCGCCTATGCGGTGGCGGTGTCGACGGTGCTGTTCCAGACCGTCACCAATAACCGCATCCTGACGCCCTCGATCATGGGGTTCGATTCGCTCTATGTGCTGATCCAGACGGCGCTGGTGTATTTCTTCGGCATCGGGGCGCTGGTTTCGGTCAATTCGCATATCCAGTTCAGCGCCGAGATGGCGGTGATGGTGGCGTTTGCCTGCCTGCTGTTCAGCTGGCTGTTCGTCAAGCAGGAGCGCAGCCTGCATTTGCTGGTGCTGGTGGGGATCGTCTTCGGCATCTTCTTTCGGAGCCTGTCGACCTTCATGCAGCGCATCATGGACCCCAATGCGTTCAACGTGCTGCAGGACACGTTCTTTGCCAGCTTCTCCAGCATCGACACCTCGCATCTGCTGTTTTCCTATGGGCTGGTGGGCCTCGTCACGCTGGTCATCATCCGCAGCCTGCCGATCTATGACGTGCTGACGCTGGGCCGCGATCACGCCATCAATCTGGGGATCAACTACAAGCGCACGGTGATGCTGACGCTGGTGCTGGTGGCGATCCTGGTGGCGCTGTCGACGGCGCTGGTGGGGCCGATCACCTTCTTTGGCCTGCTGGTGGCGAGCCTGGCTCACGCACTTGTTGGCAACAGCAAGCATAAATATGTGATACCCGCGGCGGCATTGCTGGCCATTGTCGCCCTGGTGGGCGGACAGACCCTGCTCGAGCGGGTGTTCGCGTTCGATACCGCCTTGTCGATCATCATCGAGTTTCTCGGCGGGATCGTCTTCATCTATCTGGTAGTCAGGAGATCCGCCCGATGATCGTCACCCAAGACGTCACCAAGTCCTATGGCCAGAGCTGCGTCGTCGACGGGGTGACGCTCAATCTGGCCAAGGGCGGCATCACCTCGATCATCGGCCCCAATGGCGCAGGCAAATCGACGCTGCTGTCGATGGTCAGCCGGTTGATGAGCATGGACCGGGGCACGGTGACGGTGGACGGGCTGGATGTGTCCAACACCCCCTCGGACGTGCTGGCCAAGCGGCTGTCCATCCTGCGCCAGGAAAACCACATGACGGCGCGCCTGACGGTGCGGGACCTGGTGTCGTTTGGGCGCTTTCCCTATTCCAAGGGACGGCTGACCCAGGACGACCAGCACCATATCGACAAGGCGATCAATTACCTGAACCTTGGGCCGCTGTCGGAGCGCTTTCTCGATGAGCTCTCGGGCGGGCAGCGCCAGCGGGCGTTCGTCGCCATGGTGCTGTGCCAGGACACCGATTACGTGCTGCTCGACGAGCCGCTGAACAATCTCGACATGAAGCACGCCATGGGCATGATGAAGACCCTGCGCAAGGCGGCCAACGAGCTGGGCAAGACCGTGGTGCTGGTGCTGCACGACATCAATTTTGCCTCCTGGTATTCCGACTACATCGTGGCCATGCGCAATGGCAAAGTGTGCCATGAGGGGCCGGCGGCCAAGATCGTCACCCCCGAAGTGCTCTCGGATGTCTATGACATGGAGATCAAGGTGCACGAGATCGGCGGGCAGCGGGTGAGCCTTTATTACGAATAAGAGGGTGGCCGAGTAGGCATTGCTCGGCTAGAGAACTGCCCAACACCAGCCAGGAGCCGCGCCATGAAGCCGTCGATTTCCATCATCACCGTCGGCGTCGATGATCTGGAGCGGGCCTTCACCTTTTATCGGGCCCTGTTCGAGATCGAGGACGACCAGATCGGGGCCGGGGAGGACCATGTGGCGTTCTTCTTTGACGACAAGTTCTCGTTCGTGCTGTTCCCGCGCCAGCAGATTGCCGAAACCGCCGGCAAGGATGAAGTGGTGGTGGGAACGCCCGGGTTCGTGCTGAGCCACCAGGCCGAAAGCCCCGAGGCGGTCGACGCCATTCTTGACAAGGTGCTGATCGGGGGCGGCTCGATCATTACCCCGGGCACGCAATCGGAATGGGGCTATTCGGCCTATTTCGAGGATACCGAAGGCAATGTGTGGGAATTGATGGCCCAGCCGCCCGCCAATTGAGCGGGCACCCACGATCGGGCGCCGGGGAGCCGGCGCGCCGATTGAGTGCTAGAAGCCGCCGCCGGTCTTGAAGCCGCCCTGCTTGCGCGAGCCCGACGAGCCGGTGCGCGGGCGCGAAAAGCCGCCGCCGGAGCCGCCCGAGGGGCGCCCGAAACCACCGCCAAAGCCGCCACCGCTCTTTTTGCCGCTGCCGCCGCCAAAGCTGTTGTCGGGCCAGGTGAAGCCACCGCCCTGCGGCCAGGGATTGCTGGAATTGTTGCGCCCGTTATTGGGCAAGCCGACGCCGCCGCCCCAATCGGATGTGCCGGCGCTCCAGTTCTGGCTGCGCTGCCACTGGTCCCAATAGGATGCCGCGGTGATGCCGCCGCGCAGGAAATCATTGAGCAGGTCGCCCACCAGCTTGTCCTCGCGGAAGGTGGAGCGGGGATCGTCGAACCGCTGCTTCTTGAATTCCCACTGGATGTCCTCGAGCTCGCGCCGCCGGGCGGCGAGGATCTTGAGGCGCTCGTTCTGCTCGCGGGTTTCGAGTTCCTCGGCCTTGGCGCGGGCGCGGGCATCATCGATCTGGGCGACGATGGTGTCGTCCTGGGCGGTGCGGGTGCGGCGCGCTTCGGCCAGAAGGGTCTTGATGTCCTCGCGGCTCAGCGCCAGGCTCAGCCCGCCCAAGCGCCTGCTCGAAGGCGGGATTGCCGCCCTGCGAGAGCGTGCTCAATTTGCGGGTAGCGTCCTCGCGGCTGTCCTGGGTCGCGACGATCTGGGCGTCGAGCGCGTC
Source organism: uncultured Alphaproteobacteria bacterium (assembly GCA_963699295.1). Classification (GTDB taxonomy): domain Bacteria; phylum Pseudomonadota; class Alphaproteobacteria; order Rhizobiales; family Devosiaceae; genus Devosia. Next base: position 2,144,626 of record OY969432.1, on the reverse strand, counting down.
GATTTTGGCCTGGGCCGCGACCATCGCCTCGCGAATGGGCTTGCCGCCGGCCGCGTCGATGGCGGTGGTTTCGAGGGCGTCGAGCTCGCTCTGGGCGGCGCGGGCAATCTCGATCTGGCGCTCGGCATGCTCGCGCAGCCGCAGCGGGATCTCGTTGAGCATGGCAAAATTGGGCCGCGCCTTCTGGAAGCCGACCAGCCGGGCCACCATGCCGTCGAAATAGCGGATCAGATTGTTGGCGCGGTAGCTGGCGGTGCCGTAGCCGGCCTCCCACAGATACATGAACAGCGGATCGTCGCGGTAGGGCTTGCCCTTGGTCTCGCGGTCGGCCTCGGCCTGCTCGGTCTTGCGCATCGACTGGGCGGCAATGGCTTCCACTTCGCTGGCCTGGGCCCGCTTGGCGGCAAAGACCGGGTCGCGGGCGATGGATTGCGCCGAGGCGACCCGCAAGGGCTTTCAGTTCCCCCTGGTGCTGCTCGAACACCGCCAGGGCCGCGGCCCGTTCGGCGGTGAGGCGGGTAAGGGCGGCATCGCTTTCGGCCACCGCCTGCTCGGCCGCGCTCAAATCCCGGGCATGGGTCTTGAGCAGGTCGCGCGCCTGCGTCTCGGCGCTCGAAATGGCGCCATCGAGCTCGCTCTGGATCGCCGGATCGAGGCGCAGATGGGCCAGCTCGCGGAACAGCTCGGCCTCGCCTTCCTTGATCTTGGTGATGCGCTCGGCCGAACGCGCCAGCCGGCGGGAGATATCCTCTTCCTCGCGGCGAATGTCGCGCATCGCCTCGTCGAGGCTGGCCAGAGCCTGGGGGCCGCGGATGCTCATAGCTTTACCATTGTGTTACGGCGCCGCCGAGGACGGGCACACTATATTCGACATCGAGGAAGCCATCGGACTTGCGACCCACCTCATTGGCCTGGATGATGCCGTCGTCCAGCTTGTCGGTGCGCACCGCCTCGTAGACGGTTTCGGGCACCCGCAGGCCCCATTTGTCCACGATATCGGTGGCGCCGGTTTCTTCGTTGACGATGGGCAGGCTGAGCTTGTTGCCACGGGGTCGATGGCCTCGACCACCAGATAGTAATTGGTGGCGGCGGTATTGATCTCGGGGAAGGTCCAGAAGCCGGACTGCTCATCCGGGCGGTTGACGATGCGCAGGCTATAGTCCTGCCGCAGCTGGTCGCGCAGGGCGGTCAGCTCGGTGATCACCTCTTCGGCGGCGACGCGATTGCCTTCGGCGGCGAGGTTCTTGCCGCGGGTGCGCAGGGCCTCGGCCTGCAGCACCGCCTGCTGCACCTTGGTTTCTTCAAAAATGGTCTGGTAGAGCGCATCCATGCGCACCGGCAGGCCTTCGGTCAGCTCGATGCGCTGCTGTTCGCGCTGATGGGCCTGGAACGGCTGCCAGATGCCAAAAAAGGCGATGCCAGCCAGCACCAGCACGCCCAGCGTGGCAAGGAGCGGCTTGCCCCAGCGCTGGCGGGCCACGTAGAGCCGGGCCAGTCTCGTGCCGAAGCCGGGGGCGGGCGGATCATAGACGAAACGGCTTTCCGCGAGCGCCGCCACACCCTCCTTGAGGATGTGGTCGGGCACTTCGATGCCCTGCTGGTGGTAGATGTCCCGCAGCTTGTCGATCAGCTGCTGTTCCCGGTCGGCCCCGGCGATTTCGCGCACGGCCAAATCCTGCCGGTGACGGAGCGTGTCGACCACGTCCATCGCCAGCATGACTTCATCCAGGGGCGCAGCGGCTTTCGCTGTCACGTCACTCATGGTTGGCGCTCACCCGTGGTTCGCTTGCCTCTCAGTTCCTGGTTTCGAGCAGCAGGGCATTGCCATCGGCAGCGAGCGCCGCCAGGCGACGCTTGCCGTCTTCGACGGCATCGCGGATTTCAGCCGAGTTCTTGGTCGAGGCGACGCGCATTTCGTTGATGATGGTGCGGCTCTTTTCCTGGAAGTTGACCACGGAATCGACCAGCTTCTTGACCGCATCGGCGCGCACCGTCGGGCCGTAGCCGGCGCGCACGGCTTCTTCCTGCACCTTGTCGCCGATTTCCGAAAGGGTCTCGAGGCTCTTGCTCATCCCTTCCTTCATGGCGTTGAGCGTCTGGGTCGATTCATGCAGGCCGAACATGCCGGTGAACGACGCCGACAGCGCCGTCAGCACGGTCTCGTTGGTCGAAAAGAACGAGATCGACTGCTGGTAGACGCGCTCCTTGGCATTGGTGGTCTGCATCAGGCGGGCCATCACCACTTCGGAGGTGTTGTAGGAGATGGTCAGATTGTCCGAGAGATCCTTGGCGATCTGGTAGCGCTTTTCCTCGTTCTGCATCTCGCGCAGCTTTTCGTCGCGATCCATTTCGAGGCGGGCGCGATCGGCGGGAACAGTCGCCGGCATAGGCGGCAAGGGTCGCGGCGCTGGCGTTGAGGATGTTCTTTTTGTCTTCCAGGCGCTTTTCGGCGGTCTGGCAGCACTTCGAGCGCCATCACCTCGGACTGCTTGAGCGCGCCGCGGAAATCGCGATAGGCCTCGAGAATGGTCTGCTCGCGCTCGATCTGGTCCTTGGTGTCCTTGGTGACATCGAGATAGACGTCGCGGATCTTGTCGAAGCGCTGGGCGATGTCGCCGCGGCTGACCTTCATCCAGACATTGGAGACCCGCTCGAACAGGTCGATCTTGTTGTCGGAGAGCTGGTCGACCATGCCCTTGGCATCGTCGCGGATCGAATCGAAGCCCTTGGTGATGTCCTCGTAGCGCTCGCCGATCTGCATGGCGGCGACCTGCGTGCGCACCACCTCGTTGAAGGCGCTGGCCTGGCTCAGGGTACGCCCGATCAGCACGATCCGGGTCTCATCGAGCTCGGTGATCTGGCTCAGAAGGCCGGTAATGGGCTGTTCGCCCTGCTGTTCGGGCCAGATGCCCAGGTCGCGAATGGCGTTGACGGCTTTGTCGAGATACTGCAACGGCTTTCGGCGACTGGGGCCATTTCGGTTGCTGCGGCGGTGGTAACTTCGTTGGCCATCATATCTTCCCCGTAACTATGTGCCCGCTGGCAGGCCCAACCGACTGTGCCCTAGTTAGCTGCCCAGTCGAACGCTGAGAATTGCAACTACAAGCCGTGCCGCCTATTTAGTCCATATTGGTGCGAAAAAGCCGCACGTAAAGAGCGGAGCGACCAAGCATGGTAAGCATTTGTTTTATGGGGCATTCGGGCCACATTAGGGCCGTCGCGGCGGGGGCCCGCTAATGGAATTCGGGGGTCACTATTTTATCGCGGCGCCGCGGGAGGCCGTGTGGGCCGCGCTCAACGATGCCGCCGTGCTCAAGGCCGCCATTCCGGGCTGCCACAAGATCGAGTGGGCCGGGCAAGCCAATCTCGATCTCGAGATCAAGGTCAATCTGGGGGTGATGCATCCGGTGTTCAAAGGCGAGCTGGTGCTCTCCAATGTCATTGCCGCCGAGCGCTATACGCTGTCGGGGCGGGGCAAGGGCGGATTGCTGGGGCTGGCCGAGGGGTCGGCCGACATCGTGCTGAGCGATGAGGGCGATCACACCCGGTTGCGCTTCGGGGCCGATGGGGGAGCCTCGGGGCAGCTGATGCGGCTGGGCAAGGCCATTATCGGCAATTCGGCGCAAAAGGTGATCGACGGGTTTTTCGAGCGGTTCGGCACCGCCATGGGCGCCGAGGTGACCCCGCTGCCGCTCGAGTGAGGGCGGCTTGCACCGGCTGCCAGGGGTGGTGGCGGATGTTTGCCGATTGCAGGTTAGTGTCGGGGCTTGGCCAGTAATGGCGCAATGTTGGAGGGGCATCGACTTGGCTCAAGTCAATTGCCGGGAATTTTGACCAACCGGAAAAATTTAGCCAATTGCCTCTTGCGGGCGCTTGATTTGCACGATTGTATCCCTTGTTAGCGCACGGAGGTTGTCCGTTGGCTGCTAAAGGCCATCGCTCAAGTGCGACACAGGGAGATCAAACAATGAAATTCTCGTCCTTTACCAAGGCCGTCGCTGGCGGTGTTGCACTCAGCGCGCTTCTATCCGGTGCTGCTCTGGCCGACCCGGCGCTGATCTACGATCTGGGCGGCAAGTTCGACAAGTCCTTCAACGAAGCCGCTTACAATGGCGCCGAGAAGTGGAAGGCCGACACCGGCGGCAACTACCAGGACCTCGAGTTGCAGAACGACGCGCAGCGCGAGCAGGCGCTGCGCCGCTTTGCCTCCCAGGGTGCCAACCCGATCGTGATGATGAGCTTCATGTGGGAATCGGTGCTGGCGCCGCTGGCTGCCGAATTCCCCGACACCAATTTCGTGGTGATCGATGCCGTCGTTGATGCGCCGAACGTGCAGTCGATCCGCTTTGACGAGCATACCGGCTCGTTCCTCGTGGGTGCGCTGGCGGGGATGAAGTCGGAATCCCCAACCTTTGGCTTTGTCGGGGGCATGGACGTGCCGCTGATCCACCGCTTCTACTGCGGCTATGCCCAGGGCGTGCGGGCGATCAAGCCAGATGCCAAGCTGATCGAAAACTACACCGGCACCACCCCGGCGGCCTGGAACGACCCGGTGACCGCAGGCGAGCTGGCCAAGGCCGCCATCGATTCGGGCGCGGAGGTGGTCTTTGCGGCTGCTGGCGGCTCGGGCCTGGGCGTGCTGCAGACCATGGCCGATGCGGGCAAATACTCGATCGGCGTGGATAGCAACCAGAACTACCTGCATCCCGGCTCGGTGCTGACGTCGATGGAAAAGCGCGTCGATAACGCCGTCATCGAAGCGTTCACCGATGCCGGCGATGATGCCACCTTCAAGCCAGGAAAGGTGAATCTGGGCCTGCAGGGCGACTTCGTGGGCTATGCGCTCGACGAGTACAACAAGGATCTGATCACCGCCGACATGATCACCCAGGTGGAAGCCCTCAAGGCCAAGATCCTGTCGGGTGAAGTCAAGGTCCACGACTACGAAACCGATAGCAACTGTCCGCTCTAAGGAGCGCGCATGCCAGAAGAAACTTCAGTGAACCCGCAGCGGCCGGAAACGGCCGCTGCACCTGCACCACCCAATGGCTGGGCCATCGAGCTGGAGCAGATCAACAAGCGGTTTGGCGCGGTTCACGCCAACAAGGACATCGACCTCAAGGTCGCGCGCGGCACCATCCACGGCATTGTGGGGGAGAACGGCGCGGGTAAATCGACGCTGATGTCGATCCTGTATGGATTCTATACGGCCGATAGCGGCACCATCATCATCGATGGCACGCCACAGACCATTACCGACAGCCGCCATGCGCTGGCGCTGGGCATCGGCATGGTGCACCAGCACTTCATGCTGGTGGACAATTTCACCGTGCTCGAAAACGTCATCCTGGGCGTCGAGGGCAATGCGCTGCTCGCCGGCAGCCTGACGCGGGCCCGCTCGGCGCTGAAGCGCCTGGCCGACGAATATGACCTGCAGGTCGATCCCGATGCGCTGATCGAAGATATTTCGGTGGGCCAGCAGCAGCGGGTGGAAATTCTCAAGGCGCTGTATCGCGGCGCCGAAATTCTCATTCTCGACGAACCCACGGGCGTGCTGACGCCCAAGGAAGCCGACGATCTGTTCCGCGTGCTCGAAACGCTGCGGGCGCAGGGCAAGACCATCATCCTGATCACCCACAAGCTGCGCGAGATCATGGCCATCACCGACAGCGTGTCGGTGATGCGCCAGGGCGAAATGGTGGCCACGCTCAAGACCGCCGACACCAATCCCGAGCAACTCGCCGAGCTGATGGTGGGCCGCCGCGTGCTGCTGCGCGTGGAAAAAGGCCCGGCCAATCCGGGCAAGACCATGCTCGAAGTGCGCGACCTGGTGGTTACCGACGACATGCGGCATCTGCGCGTCAAGGGCGTGAGCTTTTCGGTGCGCGCCGGGGAAATCGTCGGCATTGCCGGGGTATCGGGCAACGGGCAGTCGGAACTGCTCGAAGCCATTACCGGGATGCGCGACCAGAAATCGGGCGTGGTGACCCTCAATGGCAGCCCGCTCTCGCTCGAGGGCGATGATGGTGCGTCGCGGGCGCGCGCGGCGGGGCTGGCCCACGTGCCCGAGGATCGCCAGCGCATGGGGCTGGTGACCGGCTTCACCGAATGGGAAAATTCCATCCTGGGCTATCAGGACAGCGCCGAATATGGCGCCGGCGCCATGCTCGATATTGCGGCGGTCAAGAAGCAGGCGGCGGAGCGGATCAAGACCTTCGACGTGCGGCCCGCCGACATCAATCTCAAGGCGGCGCTGTTCTCGGGCGGCAACCAGCAAAAGATCGTGCTGGCGCGCGAGATGGAGCGCAATCCCGACGTGCTGGTGGTGGGCCAGCCCACCCGCGGCGTCGATATCGGGGCCATCGAGTTCATCCACAACCAGATCATCAAGATGCGCGACGCGGGCAAGGCCATCCTGCTGGTGTCGGTCGAACTCGATGAAATCCGCTCCCTGTCCGACCGTATCCTCGTGATGTTTGACGGCCATATCGTGGGCGAAGCCGACCCGGCCACGGCTACGGAAGGCGAGCTTGGCCTGATGATGGCCGGCGTCGTTGATAGAAAGGCCGCCCAATGAGCGCGCTCAGACCCTTGCCGCGATGGGCCGACGTGGCCCTGCTGCCGCTGCTCAATCTGTTGCTGGCGATCATCGTGTCGGGGCTGGTGGTGCTGGCGATCGGGCAGAACCCGTTCGTGGCCATTGGCGCCATCATCAACGGGGCCTTCGGCAACGGCTACAATATCGGCTACACGCTGTATTACTCGACCAACTTCATCTTCACCGGCCTGGCCGTGGCGATTGCCGCCCATGCGGGGCTGTTCAATATCGGGGGCAACGGGCAGGCCTATGTGGCCGGGCTCGGGGTGATCCTGGTGTCGCTGGCGCTGGACCAGACCCATTGGCTGATCGTGGCCCCGGCAGCGCTGCTGGCGGCCGTGCTGTTCGGGGGCGCGTGGGCGTTCATTCCGGGGTGGCTGCAGGCCAAGCGCGGCAGCCACGTGGTGATCACCACCATCATGTTCAACTTCATCGCTTCGGCGCTGATGATCTACATGCTCAACCGCGTGCTCAAACCGGCGGGCATATCGGGCCCGGAATCGCGCATGATCGCCGAGGCGGGGCGGCTGCCCAAGCTCGGGCAGTTCTTTGCGCCGTTCAACTATACCCCGGTCAATATCTCGATCTTCTTGGCGCTGCTGGCGCTGGTGGGGGTGTATTTCCTCGTCTGGCGGACCAAGTTCGGCTTTGCCCTGCGCACGCTGGGCGCCAATCCGACGGCGTCGCGCTATGCCGGCATGTCGAACTCCAAGATCACCATGATCGTCATGACCCTTTCGGGCGCGCTGGCCGGCATGGTGGCGTTCAACGAAGTGCTGGGGGTGCAGAACCGCCTGGTGCTCGACTTCGTCGCCGATGCCGGTTTCGTGGGGATCGCCGTGGCGCTGATGGGGCGCAATCACCCCATTGGCATCGGGCTGGCTGCCCTGCTGTTCGGGGCGCTCTATCAGGGCGGCAACGAGCTGCAATATGTGGTGCAGGGGCTCGACCGGCAGATGGTGGTGATCATCCAGGCCCTGGTGATCCTGTTCACCGGCGCCATGGAGGGACTGTTCCGGCCCGGGCTGCAGCGCACTTTCATGCTGTTTTCGCCGGAGCAGAAGGCCGAAGCGGTCAAGCGGTCAACCGTTGAGAGCGAGAGCTGATCATGGATATTGCGATCATTCTTTCGGTCCTCGATGCCACGCTCCGCCTGTCGACGCCGCTGCTGCTGGCGTGCCTGGCCGGGATGTATTCGGAGCGGGCCGGGATGTTCGATATCGGGCTCGAAGGCAAGATGCTGATGGCAGCCTTTGCCGCCGGCGGCCGTCGCCGCGGTGACCGGCAATGTGTGGCTGGGGCTGGCCGCCGGGCATGACGGTTTCGGTGTTCACCGCGCTGCTGCAGGGCGCCGCCGCCATCTCGCTCAAGGGCAATCAGCTGATCGCCGGGGTGGCCATCAACATGCTGGCGGCGGGCATGACCACCTTCCTTGGCCAGCAGTTTTTCCACCAGGGCGGGCGCACGCCGGCGCTCGGGCCCAATGGGCGCTTCAGCACCATCGACCTGCCCTTCGCCCAGGAATTGTCGGGCGTCCCGATCATCGGGCCGATCTATTACGAGCTGATCTCGGGCCATTACCTGCTGGTCTATATCGCCTTCCTGATGGTGCCGGTGACCGCCTATGTGCTGTATCGCACCCGCTTCGGCCTGCGCCTGCGGGCGGTGGGTGAAAATCCCAAGGCGGTCGATACCGCGGGTATTTCGGTGGTCAAGCTGCGCTATCAGGCGGTGCTGATCACCGGGCTGCTCTGCGGGGTGGCGGGGGCGTATTTCTCGATCGCCCAAGGCTCGGGCTTTGGCAATAACATGACCGCGGGCAAGGGCTTCATCGCCCTGGCCGCGCTGATCTTTGCCAAGTGGAAACCGGTGCCGGCAATGTTCACCTGCCTGCTGTTCGGGTTCCTCGATGCGCTGCAGATCCGGCTGCAGAACTTCGAACTGCCCATCATCGGCGTCGTGCCGGTGCAGGCGATCCAGGCGTTGCCCTATGTGCTGACGGTCATTCTGCTCGCCGGCTTCATCGGCAAGGCAGTTGGGCCCAAGGCGGGCGGCGTACCCTATACCAAAGAGCGCTGACCGCAAGCGTTGAAGGACAAGATGATGTCGCAGACCCCCACCGACCAAGCCCTGTTCGCGGCGGCCGAGGCCGTTCGGGCCAAGGCCTATGCCCCCTATTCGCGCTTTGCCGTGGGGGCCGCCATCCTGGCCGATGACGGCAAGATCTATGCGGGCTGCCAATATCGAGAACGCCGCCTATCCGGTGGGCAATTGCGCCGAGGCCTCGGCCATCGCCGCCATGATTGCGGGCGGCGGCAAGCGCATCACCCGCATTTATGTGACCGGGCCAGGCTCGGCGCCGGTGACCCCCTGCGGCGGCTGCCGCCAGCGCATCCGCGAATTTGCCGATCTGGGGGTCGTGGTGATTTCGCATGGCGTCGAGGGCGAGCCGCTGGTGTGCACGCTCGATCAATTGCTGCCCCATTCGTTCGGACCGGAGTATCTGCTGAAGTGAGCAAGGCCGCCAAGACCATCCAGAAGATTGCCGGCAAGCGAGCCGATCGAGGCGGCCCTGGTGCTGGGCTCGGGGCTGTCGGCGCATTGGCGATCTGCTCGAGGACAAGCTGATCATCCCCTATTCCGAGCTCAAGGGGTTTCCCGGAGGCGGGGTATCGGGGCACGGACGCGACCTGCTGATCGGCACCATGGGGGGCAAGCGCATCGCCATCCTGACCGGGCGCGAGCATTATTACGAGCATGGCAATCCGGCCGCCATGCGACCGGCGCTGGAGGCGATGGCGGCGCTGGGGGCCAAAACGCTGCTGCTGACCAATTCGGCCGGCTCGGTGGATGAGCGGTTCCGGCCGGGCGATCTGATGCTGATTGCCGATCACCTCAATTATGCCGGGGTCAATCCGCTGATCGGGGAGCCAACCGACCGGCGGTTCGTGAACATGGTGGATGCCTATGCCCCCGATCTGCGGGCCAAGGCGCAGGGCGCTGGCCGAGCGGCTGGGCATCCGGCTCGGCGAAGGGATCTATCTGTGGTATTCTGGCCCCAGCTTTGAAACGGTGGCGGAAATCCAGATGGCCATCCGGCTGGGCGCCAATGCCGTGGGCATGTCGACGGCACCAGAAGTCATTCTCGGGCGTTTCCTTGGAATGAAGGTCTGGGCCTGCTCGTCGATCACCAATATGGGCGCCGGGCCTGTCGAGCGAAAACATCAGCCATGAGCACACCAAGACCATGGCGGTACAGGGCGCGGAAAAGCTGCGGCAGCTGATTCCGGCGCTGGTGGAGGAGCTATGAGCCTGCGCGTCGTCGACAACACTCCCAAGCAAGCCGAGCACAAGCGCAATCCCGGCTTTCCGCTCGATCTGGACTGGGTGGAGCGGGTGCGCATGAACCGCTCGGCGCTGGAGCGGCGCGCCGGCAGCATCGGCGCGCGCCGCTCGGTCAAGAAGGACTACCAGCTGGCCTGGCTGCTCAAGGCGATCACGCTGATCGACCTGACGACGCTCAATTCCGACGATACCGATGCGCGCGTCGAGCGGCTCTGCGCCAAGGCGCGCCACCCGCTGCGCACCGACATTGTCGAGCAGCTGGGGGTGGGCGGCCTGCGCATCCTGCCCGGCGCGGTGTGCGTCTATCACCCGTTCGTCAAGACGGCCGTGGCGGCGCTGGCGGGCACCGGCATTCCGGTGGCGGCGGTGTCGACGGCGTTCCCGCATGGGCTGGCGCCGGTCGAGACCAAGATCCGCGAAATCGAATATTCGGTGGCCGACGGGGCCGAAGAAATCGACATCGTCATCGAGCGCGGCATGGTGCTGCGCGGCGACTGGCAGGGGCTGTACGATCAGGTCAAGGCCTTCCGCAAGGCCTGTGGCGAGGCCCATATCAAGACCATATTGGGCACCGGCGAGCTGGCCACCCAGACCAATATCGCCAAGGCGTCACTGGTGTGCATGATGGCGGGAGCCGATTTCATCAAGACCTCGACGGGCAAGGAAAAGGTCAACGCCAACCTCGTGACCTCGCTGACCATGATCCGCATGATCCGCTGGTTTGCCGAAGAGACCGGCATCGAGATCGGCTACAAGCCGGCGGGCGGCATTTCGGCGGCCAAGGACGCGCTGACCTATATGGCGCTGATGAAGGAAGAGCTGGGCACGCACTGGCTGCAGCCGCATCTGTTCCGGTTCGGGGCATCGAGCCTTTTGACCGATATCGAGCGCCAGCTCGAGCATGGGCTGACCGGACGCTATGCGGCGGATTATCGCCAGCCGATGGTTTGATGGTGGTTTGGGACTGAGCGCCGACCCACCCACGGGGTCATCGCCGCGCAAGCGGGGACCGCCGTCTGGAACTGGGTGCGGCAAACAGAGGTTCCCGCTTTCGCGGGAATGACGCGGTGGTGGTGAATACCCGGCCGGAGGAAATGGAATGAACAAGATCGCGCAGATTTTTGAGACGCTGGACTATGGCCCCGCCCCCGAGGGCGCCGATCACGCCATTGCCTGGCTCGATAGCCATGAGCGCCAGTTCGGCCATTTCATCGGCGGGGCGTGGACCCAGCCGGGGCACACTTTTTCAGCCGACAACCCGGCAACCGGAGCGTCGCTGGCCCAGATCAGCAACGGGACCGTCGAGGATGTCGACGCTGCGGTCAAGGCCGCGCGGGCGGCTTTTGCGGGGTGGAGCGCGCTGTCGGGCTATGCGCGGGGCAAGTACCTCTACGCCATCGCCCGCGCCATCCAGAAGCACAGCCGGCTGTTTGCGGTGCTCGAAACCATGGATAACGGCAAGCCGATCCGCGAGAGCCGCGATGCCGATATTCCGCTGGCGGCGCGCCATTTCTATCACCATGCCGGCTGGGCGCAGCAGATCGGCCGGGCGTTTCCCGAGCACGTGCCCTATGGCGTGTGCGGGCAGATCATTCCGTGGAATTTCCCGCTGCTGATGCTGTCGTGGAAGATCGCCCCGGCGCTGGCAGCGGGCAATACGGTGGTGCTCAAGCCCGCCGAGTTCACCTCGCTGACGGCGCTGCTGTTTGCCGAGATCTGCGAGCGGGTCGGCCTGCCCAAGGGCGTGGTCAACATCGTGACCGGGGAGGGCGATACCGGCGCCGCGCTGGTGTCGCATGACGATGTCGACAAGATCGCCTTTACCGGCTCGACCGAAGTGGGCAAGGCGATCCGCGCCGCCACGGCGGGGACGGGCAAGGGGCTATCGCTCGAGCTGGGCGGGAAATCGCCCTATGTCGTCTTTGAAGACGCCGATATCGACAGCGCCATCGAGGGGCTCGTCGATGCCATCTGGTTCAACCAGGGGCAGGTGTGCTGCGCCGGATCGCGGCTCCTGGTGCAGGAGAGCATCGAGGAACGCTTCATCGCCAAGCTCAAGACCCGCATGGCGAGCCTGCGGGTGGGCGATCCGCTCGACAAATCCATCGATATCGGGGCGATGGTGGCGCCGGTGCAGGTGGAGCGGGTGCGCGACCTGATGAAGCGCGGCGTTGCCGAGGGCGCGGTGGTCTATGAGCCCGACGGGATGATCCCGGCGAGCGGGTGTTTCCTCAAGCCGGCGCTGGTGACCAATGTGTCGCCGGCCAATACGCTGGTGGCCGAGGAGATTTTCGGGCCGGTGCTGGTGGCGATGAGCTTCCGCACCCCCGAAGAGGCGGTGCAGCTGGCCAACAATACCAAATATGGGCTGGCGGCGACGATCTGGAGCGAGAACATCAATCTGGCGCTCGATATCGCCCCCAAGATCAAGGCGGGCGTGGTGTGGATCAACGGCACCAATAATTTCGACGCCGCGGTGGGCTTTGGTGGCTACAAGGAATCCGGGTTTGGTCGCGAGGGCGGCCGCGAAGGCATGGCGAGCTACCTCAAGCCGGTGTTTGAAAAAGCCCTTAAGCCCCTCGCCCTGCCCAAGCCGGTGGCGGCAAAGGCGGCCAATCCGCTCGATGCGGGCACGCTCGACCAGACCGCCAAGCTCTATATCGGGGGCAAGCAGGCGCGGCCGGATTCGGGCTATTCGCGCCCGGTGCATGCCAGCAATGGCGCGCTGATCGGGGAAGTGGGCGAGGGCAATCGCAAGGATATCCGCAACGCCGTGGAAAAGGCGCGGGCGGCATTGAACTGGGGCAATACGGCGGCGCATGCGCGGGCGCAGATCCTTTATTTCCTTGCGGAAAACCTCGACTATCGCCGCGACGAATTTGCCGCGCGCATCAAGGCGCAGACCGGCAAGGATGGCGCCGGGGAAGTGGCGCTGGCGGTGGAGCGGCTGTTCGCCTTTGCCGGCTGGGCCGACAAATATGACGGCGCGGTGCACAATCCGCCGATGCGCGCCGTTGCCGCCGCCATGGTCGAGCCGATCGGGGTGATGGGTATCGTGGCGCCGCGGGCGCTGCCACTGCTGGGCTCGATCGCGCTGATCGCGCCGGCGCTGGCCATGGGCAATCCGGTGGTGCTGGTGCCCTCGGACAGCGCGCCGCTCTCGATCACCGATCTCTACCAGGTCATCGAAACCTCGGACGTGCCGGCCGGGGTGATCAATATCGTCACCGGCGACAGCGTCACGCTGGCCAAGACGCTGGCCGAGCATGACGGCGTCGATGGCATGTGGTTCATGGGCGACGCCGGGGCGTCGGCGATGGTCGAAAAGTTGTCGGTGGGCAATCTCAAGCAGACATGGACCAGCCGCGGGCTCGATTTCGATCTCGCGGACAGCCGGTTCGAAGGCGATTATTTTCTCGCCAAGGCCACCCAGATCAAGAACGTGTGGATTCCGTACGGGGCGTAAGCGGGCAGGGGGCCGAGCATGGACGACAAGATCAGCGTTGAAAATGTCGGGCAGCCCGGCAAGACCTATCGGGTCGATGCCACAAAATACGGGGCGATGCGGCAGGCGGTGCTCAAGGTACTGCCCGCCGAAGCGCCGGGCATGGCGGTGAGCGAGCTGATCAACGCCGTCAAGGCCGAGCTGCCGCAGGACCTGTTCCCGGGAGGCGACAAGGCCGGGTGGTGGGTCAAATGCGTCCAGCTCGATCTTGAGGCCAAGCACATCATCGCCCGGGCACCCAAGCCGCCGGTGCGGCTTTATCGGGTCTAGGGGTCAGCCATGGTGTTTTTGCCGCAAGAAGTCATTGCCCGCAAGCGCGACGGGCAGGCGCTCAGCGCTGAAGAAATCGGGGAATTCATCGGCGGCTTTGCCAAGGGGACGGTGTCGCATGCACAGGCCGCGGCCTTTGCCATGGCGGTCTATTTCCAGGACATGAGCATGCCCGAGCGGGTGGCGCTGACGCTGGCCATGCGCGACAGCGGCACGGTGCTCGACTGGTCAAACCTTGACGGGCCGGTGGCCGACAAGCATTCGACCGGCGGGGTGGGCGACAATGTCTCGCTGATGCTGGCGCCGATCCTCGCGACTATCGGGATCTACGTGCCGATGATTTCGGGGCGGGGGCTCGGGCATACCGGGGGCACGCTCGACAAGTTCGACGCCATACCGGGCTATACCACCAGCCCCGACAATGCGCTGTTTCGCAAGGTGGTGGCCGAAATCGGGTGCGCCATAATCGGGCAGACTGCCGATCTCGCGCCCGCCGACAAGACGCTCTACGCCATCCGCGATGTGACCGGCACCGTGGAATCGATCTCGCTGATCACCGCCTCGATCCTGTCCAAGAAGCTTGCGGCGGGGCTGGATGCGCTGATCCTTGACGTCAAGACTGGCTCTGGGCGCTTTCATGCCGACGCTCGACAAGTCGCGGGCGCTGGCGCAGAGCCTTGTGAGTGTGGCCAATGGGGCCGGATTGAAGACCGGCGCGCTGATCACCGACATGAACGAGCCGCTGGCGAGTGCTGCGGGCAACGGGCTCGAAGTGCGCAATGCTGTGGATTTCCTCACCGGCAAGCATCAGGACCCCCGCTTGCGCGAAGTCACGCTGGCGCTATGTGCGGAGCTGGTGGAAATGACCGGGCTGGCAGGGGACGCTATAGGGGCGCGGCGGCTGGTGGATGAAGCGCTCGACAGCGGCAAAGCCGCCGAACGCTTCGGGAAAATGGTGGCGGCGTTGGGCGGGCCGGGTGATTTCATGGAGGGAATGGACCGCTATCTGGTGCCGGCGGGCGTCGTGCGCGAGGTGTTTGTGGAGCGTTCGGGGATTATTTCGAGCATCGATACACGGGGCGTGGGCATGGCGGTGGTGGCGCTGGGGGGCGGGCGCACCACGCCGACGGACACAATCGACCACAGCGTGGGGGTTGACCGGCTGCTGGGCTTGGGCGATAGCGCCGATGCGTATATGCCCATTGCCCGGGTGCATGCGCGTGATGAGGCCAGTGCCGATGAAGCCGCGGCGCGCCTCAAATCCGCCTACCATCTGGGCGACAGCGCTGCAGCTTTTCCGCTGATCGCCGCCCGCATTGCGCCCACCGCCCCTTAGGAGTTCCCATGCCCCGTGCCATATTGTGCATCCTCGATAGTGTCGGCATTGGCGGGGCGCCCGACGCGGCCGCCTATGGCGATACCGGCTCCAACACCTTTGGGCACATCGTCGAGCACGCGGCTGTGGGCAAGGCCGACCGGGCCGGGCTGCGCGCCGGGCCGCTGCGGGTGCCCAACCTCGATGCGCTGGGGATCGGAGCCGCGATTGCCCTGTCGACCGGCACCCTGCCGCCGGGGCTGTCGGCCAGTGCCAAGGGCGGGCGGTTCGGGGTGGGGCGCGAAACCTCCAAGGGCAAGGACACGCCCTCGGGCCATTGGGAAATCGGCGGGGTGCCGGTGCCGTTCGAGTGGGGGTATTTCCCCCATACCGAGCCGGCCTTTCCGCCCGAGCTGATTGCCGAATTCATCAAGCGGGCGAAGCTGCCGGGCATTTTGGGCGACAAGCACGCTTCGGGCACGACGGTGATTGCCGAGCTGGGCGAGGAGTTGATCCGCACCGGCAAGCCGATCTGCTACACCTCGATCGACTCGGTATTCCAGATTGCTGCCCATGAGAGCCATTTCGGGCTGGAGCGGCTCTATGAAATCTGCCAGATCGCCTTCGAGCTGACCGCGCCGATGATGATCGGGCGCGTCATTGCCCGCCCGTTCGTGGGCGAGGATGCGCAAAGCTTCAAGCGCACCGGCAATCGGCGTGACTTTGCCATCTCTCCGCCCGAGCCGACCCTGCTCGACCGCAACCAGGCGGCGGGCCACCAGGTGTTTGCCATCGGCAAGATTTCCGACATTTACGCGGGCCACGGGGTGACCCACAAGATCAAGGGCACCGGCATTCCGCAGCTGTTCGACAAGACGCTCGACGCCATGGAAATGGCCGCCGACAATGCGTTCATCATGACCAATTTCGTCGATTTCGACAGCGAATACGGCCATCGCCGCGATGTGCCCGGCTATGCCGCGGCGCTGGAGCTGTTTGATGCGCGGCTGCCTGAAATGATCGCCAAGATGCGCCATGACGACCTGCTGGTGCTGACCGCCGACCATGGCAATGACCCGACCTGGCCCGGCACCGACCACACCCGCGAGCAGGTGCCGATCCTGGTCTTTTCCCCAAGCCTGTCGCAGGGCGAGATTGGCATTCGTCCGACCTTCGCCGATATTGGCGAAAGCATCGCCCATTGGCTCGGCCTGGCGCCCGGCCGTCACGGCAAGAGTTTCCTCTAGCGCGAATGGATAAGCTTATGAGCAACGTGACGGTCCTCGATCATCCCCTGATCCAGCACAAGCTTACCATCATGCGGAACAAGGATACGTCCATTGCGGGGTTCCGGCGGCTGCTGCGCGAGATTGCGCACCTGATGTGCTATGAGGTGACGCGCGATCTCGAGCTCGAGATGGTGCCGATCGAAACGCCGATGGCCGAAATGGAATCGCCCACCATCAAGGGCAAGAAGCTGGTGTTCGCCTCGATCCTGCGGGCCGGCAATGGCCTGCTCGATGGCATGCTGGACCTGGTGCCGGCGGCGCGGGTGGCGCATGTGGGGCTGTATCGTGATCACGAGACGCTCGAGCCGGTGGAATATTACTTCAAGGCGCCCTCGGATCTGGCCAACCGGCTGATCATCGTGGTCGACCCGATGCTGGCGACGGGCAATTCGGCCACCGCCGCCATTGAAAAGCTCAAGGAGCGCGGCGCCAACAATATCCGTTTCCTGTGCCTGCTGGCGGCGCCAGAAGGGCTCAGGAATTTTACTGAAAGCCAGCCGGACGTGCAGGTCTATACCGCCGCGATCGACAGTCATCTCGACGAAAAGGGCTATATTGTCCCGGGTCTGGGCGATGCCGGCGACCGCATGTACGGCACCAAATAAGGAATTCCAGGCATGGCTAAAATGATCCACTCGATGATCCGGGTCATCGATGAAGAACGCTCGGTCGATTTTTACAGGCGCGCCTTCGGGCTCGAGATCGTCAACCGCATCGAGTTTGCCGAGTTCGCCCTGGTCTATCTGGCCGACACCGCCGAGAGCGAATTCGAGCTGGAGTTGACGATCAATTTCGGGCGCACCGAGCCCTACAATATCGGCGACGGCTATGGGCATGTCGCCGTGGTGGTGGACGATCTGGAGGCCGAGCACGCCCGCTTCACCGCGGCCGGGTTCAACATGCGCAAGCTGGTGGACTTCAAGAATGGCGAGGAACAGATCGCAAGGTTCTTCTTCGTGGCTGACCCCGATGGCTACCAGATCGAGGTCATCCAGAAGGCCGGACGCTACCTCTAGAAATGCAAAACCCCGGATCGCTCCGGGGTTTTTTGTTTCTGGCAGGTGTTGGCGTAATCACTTGGCCTTGAGCGGCAGCCCGAGGCTGATCAGGTCGGCGCGCAGCTGCTCGGGGTTCTGGAAGTGGATGCCCTTCATGCCATAGCGGCGCGCGGCCACGATATTGGGCTCGCTGTCATCGATGAACACGCAGCTCTCGGGGGCGAGGCCGTAGCGCTCGCAGAACACGCGGTAGAGGCGGGTGTCGGGCTTGACCAGGCCTTCGAGGCCGGAGACGATGACGCCATCGAATTTTTCGAGGAACGGCCATTCCGGCAGGCAGCTGACCCATTTCTCCCAGGAGAAATTGGTGATGGCAAAGGTCGGGATGTCCTGGGCGATCAGCTCGTCATGGATGTCGATGGTGCCCTGGATCATCCCGCCAATGGTTTCCTTCCAGCGGTCATCGAAGGCCTGGATTTCGCGCCAGTATTTGGGGAACCGGGTGATCAGCTTGGCCACGCCCTCGGAATAGATCTCGCCGGCGTCGAATTCGAGGTTCCAGTCGAGCGTGCAGATATTGTCCATGAACCACTGCGCATCCTCTTCGGTCTCGAAGAGCTTGCGGAACAGGTACATCGGGTTCCAGTCGACGAACACGCCACCAAGATCAAACACGGGAACGAGTGTATCGGTCATTGCTAAACTACCAGACAGGAAGAGGTCCCGGCTTGTGACACGGGGTCGGCGAGGGTGCAAGAGCTAGGGGCGAAACTGGATCCGGTCGTTGAAGCGGGGCAGGAAAAAGTTCTCGCGATACAGGTTCACCGGCTGATCGAAGACGATCCCGTAGAGCGGGGTGTAGGCGTAGCGTGCCTCCGAGACGATGATAAAGCCCTCGCGCGCAATGGCCACGATCTCGCTGGGCAGGCGGTAGGTGCTGTTGGCGGCGTGGTCGAGAAGCGGATCGCGGGCCTGGCCGACATAGCCCCTGGACCAGTCGACCATGGCGTTGCCATTGATATCCAGCCGCACCTGGGTGACGATCTGGATCAGGGGCGTTGGAGAATACGGCGTCAGAATGCCCCCGGCGGCGCCGATATAGTCCTCCAGTTCGGCAGTGGTGATGGACCCGTCGGATCGCGCTATCAGATCACCGACGGCCCCCGAGGCCGTCTGCACCTTGCGGTCCATGGAGATGAGCGAGCTGGCTTCGATGGTGCCGATATAGACCAGCAGCATGATGGGCAGGATCAGCGCGAATTCGACCGCGGCAACGCCGGCCTGGGCGCGCCAGAAGCGCGGGAGCCAGCGCAGCAGGAGGGGTTGACCGCTCATGTGAACGGCTCGCTCTTGAACACGGTGGCGGCGCCGAGCAGGCGTTCCCCGGTGGGCAGGTTGGCCAGGCCAAATCCCCCCAGGCTCAGATAGACCGGCCATTTGTAATGCACCTGGACCATGACGATTTCGGAGCCCTCGCCCGGATCGTAGGTTTCGGCGCGCGACCAGTTGCAGGGGAGTTCGCAATCTCGCTCGATTGGCGGGGTGAACTGAGCGTCGGCGAATTTCTGGATGACGTTCACCTCGATATGCAGGCCGCTGCAATCGGAGAACAGGCCGTAGAGCCGGTTGCACACTGCGGTCTTGAACTGCTCGGGGGAGGTTATGGTGCCGCGGGCCTGGCCGGTGCGGACCAGCCGGCTGGTGTCGTTGACGGCGCTCTCGAGCACCTGGCCGGACAGGAACACCAGCGAGGTTTCCAGAATGGCACCGAGAATGGCAAAAAAGGGCACCGACAGGAGGGCAAATTCGACCGCCGCCGCACCGCGCTCGTTGCGCGCAAAGCGTCCTCGCCCGAGGGCAAGGAGACCATTTCCGATCCGCGCTAGAGCTGTCTTGGCCATGCCCCACACTTTCTTGGCTGGCGCCAACAATAGCGCTGACTTGGATAAGCTGGAGTTATTGCAATGGAGATAATGTATCGCGAACGCGGTTTTGGTTAGCGCCGAGTAAAGGACTACTCGCCCATGGTCGTGACGATGGCCGAGGACGCCAGCGTGCGCGTGGTGAAGTCTACGTCATCGCCCATCATCACCACGTTCTGGCAAACCGGCGCGCAGGCGAGGCTGGTGCGGGCCTGGCCCTGATAGACGGTCATCACGCCGGCCTGCATCTGCTGGACTTCGATCAGCGTGTCGGCAATGGGATTGCCCTGGTTGTCGAGGACGATCAGATTGGTCTGGCCGTAGCTCTTGCCGGTCAGGATCAGGGTCTGGGGATCCTGGATGGTGACGTCGGCAATGCCCGGATTGCCCACGACCACCGTGGCGGCGGGGGCATTGATGCGCAGGATGCGGGCCATGTTGACGTTGACGCTGATCGGGGCGCCGTCATTGGCGCGCGCAGGCATTATGGCGGGCAGCGCCAGCGACAGGCAGAGTGCGATGACGGCGACGGGGCGTGAACGCATGATGCTGGTTCCGGCGGTGACAGGCTTGGGCGCAGTTTCACTTGGAATGGTGAATAAAACGCAAACACCTCGTTCCGGGGCCGCAAACGCGCCGCCTTGATGGTGCAGCGAGGGGCGGATTATTGGCCGTTTGTTAACTGTGCCCCGGCAATTTGACGCGGTGGCGCAGGCAGTCTGCGCGGAGCTTCGTCATGTCCACCATCATCCTGTTCCTGTTCCCGCTCGGCTTGGTGCTGGCCGCCTCCACCGACCTTCTGACCATGAAGATTCCCAATAATCTGATCCTCTATCTGGTGGGTGCCTTTGCCATGGTGGCGCTGCTGGTGCAGCTGCCGCTCGACCAGCTGGCGATGCACGGGGGCAGCGGCGCGCTGGTGCTGGTGATCGGCTTTACCCTGTTTGCGCTGGGCTGGATCGGGGGCGGGGATGCCAAGCTGGCGGCGGTGACGGCGCTGTGGCTGGGGTTCGAGAACGGCGTGCTGGTGCAGTATGTGGTCTATGCGGGACTGCTGGGGGGCGCGCTGACCCTTGGGATACTGGCGCTGCGCGGGCTGCCGCTGATGCCGGTGATGGCCCGCCACGCCTGGATCGAGCGCCTGCATGACCGCAAGAATGGCGTGCCTTACGGGGTTGCGCTGGCTATTGCCGGGCTGCTTGCCTATTCCAATTCAACATTGTTTGCGCGGATCGTCGGGTAGACAGAGTAGATACCCGCAGTCGTGATGTTTTGTCGCGTTCATCGGGGTGGCAGACACCCGTTTATTGCGAAATGCTAAAATTTACATCTTGTTAACTGTGCCCGCACATTCCCGATTAACCAAACTTTGATGTTTTCCGGTCAAAGATTACGCGGTCGAACTGGGCCTTTGCCCTGAGTACAACCGGAGTGAGTCATGAAGCCGGCGCGTATCATACTGCTGCTCGTAGCTCTTGGAGCTGGCGGTCTGGCCGCTTTCCTGATCACCCGTAGCGGCCCGGCGCCAGCGCCGGCACAACAGGTCGTGACCAATGTCGTGCCCGAAGCCAAGACCCAGATCCTGGTGGCCAAGACCCCGATCGGGATGGGGGAGCGGCTGACCAGCGAAACGCTGGAATGGCAGGACTGGCCCGAGGGCGCGGTGCGCAGCGAATATGTGACCATCGCCGCCATGCCCGAGGCGCAGACGAAATTGAACAACGCCATCGCCCGGTTTGAGTTCTTCCCGGGCGAACCGATCCGCGAGGCCAAGCTGGTGCGCTCGGACCAGGGCTATCTGTCGGCGGTGCTGGGGCCAGGCAAGCGCGGCGTTTCCGTGGGCGTGACGGCTGTTTCGAGCGCCGGTGGGTTCGTCGTTCCCAACGACCATGTCGACGTGATCCTGACTACGGTTGCCACTGCGGGCGAGCATTCGGAAGTCATCCTGGCCAATGTGCGGGTCCTCGCGATCGGCAATCGCCTGGGCCAGGTTGGGGCCAGTGGTGGGCAGGAGGAGCAGACCGCCAGCGGTGCGCCCAAGCCGATCACGTTCGATCGCTCGACCATCGCTACGCTGGAACTGGACCCGGTGGAAGCGGAGGTGCTGATCAACGCGGCGACGCGCGGGCAACTGAGCCTGACCCTGCGCTCGATCGGCGATTTCAACGACAACAGTGTCGCCCAGCGACCGGCAGGCAACCAGACCGTGCGGGTTATCCGCGCCGGCAGGGAAGAAGCCGTGCTGGCCGGGGCAGGCGGGCAGGTATTCAACCAGGCCAGCACTTACGATCCGGAATACGACTCCGACCCGAACATGTCGGCGTACGAGCCTCAAGACGTGCCCCAGTAGGGCGGAGAGCACCATGAACAACACACTGCGACAGGTTTCCCGGTTGCTCTCGACGACGCTGCTCGCGGCAGCGGTTGGTATTGCAGTGCCGATAGTGCCCGTAGCGTTGGCCGAAGATACCCACATCGCCATTGCGGGTTCGGCCTATGGAGCCGTGCGCAAGACCGAAGTGCAGATCAACAAGACCGTTCTGGTCGACCTGCCCGCGGGGGCTGCCGAAGTCATCGTCTCGCAGCCAGAGGTTGCCGCCGCGATCATGCGCACGCGCACCCGGGCGATCGTTCAGGGGGTAACCGGGGGCGATACCAACATCTTCTTTCTCGATGATAACGGGCGCACCATTGCGGTGCTGGACGTCAAGGTGATCGAAGAGCCCTCCCAGGTTGGCAACGCCCTCGAGGTGGCGCTGGCGCGGGTGATCCCAGGGTCGCGGATTGCGGTGGAGTTGGTCACCCTTGGCGACACCAACCGGGTGGTGCTGACCGGTTCGGTTCTGTCCGGGGCGGACAAGGAACGCGCCTCGGCCGTGGCCGTTCAGTTCGCCGGTGGTCCGGAAAACGTTGCCAACATCCTTGATGTGACGGGCAGCCAGCAGGTCATGCTGCAGGTCACCGTCTCCGAGGTGAAGCGCGATGTGGCCAAGCAACTGGGCATCAATCTGAGCGGCACGCTCAGCGTTGGGGCGGCCAATTTTGGTTTCAACAACTCCATGAATGCTGTGCCAAGCACTCCATCGGCAACGGCCAACCACTCGCTGGCCGGGCACTTCCCGATCGGCAATGCGAGCATCAATGCCTCCATCCAGGCGCTGGAGACGCGGGGCGCGGCGCGGGTGCTGGCCCAGCCAACCCTGACGGCGCTGTCGGGCGAGACCGCCAATTTCCTGGTTGGCGGCGAGCTTCGCTACCAGTCCGGGTATGACGACCGGAACAATCCGGTCTACCAGTTCCGGGAATATGGCGTGTCGCTGGAATTTTCGCCGGTCGTGAAAAGCAATGGCGAGATCTCCATGCAGGTCAGGACCCAGGTGTCCGAGCCCGCTGCGGACCTCACGATCAACAAGCGCCAGGCCTCGACCAGCGTCGAGCTTCAGGCAGGGACAACCCTGGCCATCGGGGGCCTGCTGGATGAGCGCACGAGCCAGAAGATCCGTCAGCTCCCCGGGCTGGGCGATATTCCCATCCTTGGGGCGCTGTTCCGGTCGCGGGAATACCAGACCCAGCAAACCGAGCTGGTCATCCTGGTCACGCCCTATCTGGTGGGGCCAAGCCCGGCCAATTCCATTCCCGTGCCCACCGACAGGACCGCCGTGGCGAGCGATGCCGAGGGCATATTCCTGGGCAAGCTCGAGACCATGTACGGGGTGGGCGGCGCCGGTGGCATGCGCGGCGGGTTTTCGGGTTCGGTCGGTTTTGTCCTCGACTAGGGGCGGTCGGCCGGTGTCCGGCTTAGGAGAATTTGTCTGATGAGTTTCCTCACACTCGAGTCCAGGAAGTCGGAAGATCCGGGCGAAGACATCGCCTCGGGTGCCCGGCTGATCCCGCGCATCACCATCCAGGCGTTCTGCGAGCATTCCCAGACCGCCCAGCTGGTCGAAAGCGCCATCCATGACCGCCGCATGTCCAAGGTGGCGCTGACCACCCATAATGGCGGCATCGAGGGGGCGGTGGAGACCTACAAGTCCAACCCCACGCCCAATCTGATCATCATCGAGACGACGCTCGACCCGGAGCACATTCCGGGCGCGCTGCAGCGACTGGCCGAGGTGTGCGACGCAACCACCCGGGTGATCGTGCTGGGGCACGTCAATGACGTGATGCTCTATCGCGACCTGCTGCGCTCGGGGATTTCCGAATATATCGTGATGCCCGCCAGCGCCGGGCAGCTGGTGTCGGCGATCACCGAATTGTTCGCCTCGGCCAATGCCGCCCCGATCGGGCGCACGGTGGGGTTCGTGTCCGCCAAGGGCGGGGCCGGCGGGTCGACGGTGGCGCATAACGTGTCCTGGGCGATTGCCGCCACCTTGCGGCAGGACAGCCTGATCCTCGACCTCGACCTGGCGTTCGGCACCGCCGGGCTCAATTTCAACCAGGATCCGCCCCATGGCCTGGCCGATGCCGTGCAGGCCAACCAGAAGGTCGACCAGACCATGCTGGAGCGGCTGATCAGCAAGGCGGCCAACCACGTCAATCTGCTGACCGCGCCGGTGACGCTGGACCGTACCTATGACTTCGAGGAGCGCGCCTTCGAGCAGGTGATCGAGCTGTGCCAGAACACCATGCCGGTGGTGGTGCTCGATATTCCCCATGCCTGGAATGCCTGGGTGCGGCACACGCTGGCGACCATCGACGAAGTGGTGATCGTGGCCGAGCCGGACCTCGCCAATCTGCGCAATACCAAGAATTTGGCCGATACCATCAAGGCGCTGCGCCCCACCGAACGGGCACCCGGTCTGGTGCTCAACAAGGTGGGCATGCCGAGGCGGCCCGAGATCAACGCCAACGAGTTTGCGGCATCGGTCGATTGTGCGCTGCTGGGGCAATTGCCCTTCGATGCGGCGCTGTTCGGCACTGCCGCCAATAATGGCCAGATGATCGCTGAGGTCGCGGCCAACAACAAGATCAACGAGGTGTACCGCTCCATCGGCCTGCATGTCACAGGCCGACAGGCGGTACAGGGCGGGGGCAAGTCATCAAGCCTGATGAAGCTGTCCTCGTTCCTCAAGAAGCGGGCCTGACGCCCGAAAACCGATAGGACGACCATGTTTGGCAAGCGCGTAGCATTTGGCGGCAATACTCCGGGCGTTGGTGAGATAGCGCGTCCGGTGGCGAGCCCGCCCCCGCATGCCGAAACCCCGGCTACGGTATCGCGCCGTATCGAGAGCGAGGCGATGAGCGCCCGGCTGCGCAACGAGGAGGTGGTGGATGTGCGAGCGCCCGCCGCGGCGACGCGCGACCAGGACTATTTCCACACCAAATCGGCGATCTTCAACGCGCTGATCGACTCGATCGACCTGAGCCAGCTCGCCACCATGGACCAGGACGCGGCGCGCGAGGAAATCCGCGACATCGTGGCCGAAATCATCGCGCTCAAATCCATCATCATGTCGATCTCCGAGCAGGAAGACCTGCTCGAGGATATCTGCAACGACGTGCTCGGCTATGGCCCGCTGGAGCCCCTGCTGGCGCGCGACGACATCGCCGATATCATGGTAAACGGGTCGCAGAAATGCTACATCGAAGTGGGCGGCAAGGTGCGGCTGACCAATGTGCGCTTCCGCGACGATGCGCATCTGATGAATGTGTGCCAGCGCATCGTCAGCCAGGTCGGCCGGCGCGTCGATGAAAGCTCGCCCATCTGCGACGCCCGCCTGCCCGATGGCTCGCGCGTCAACGTCATCGCGCCGCCGCTGTCGATCGATGGCGCAGCGCTCACCATCCGCAAGTTCAAGAAAGACAAGCTGACCCTGTCGCAGCTGGTCAAATATGGCTCGATTTCGCCCGAGGGCGCCGAAGTGCTGCGCATTCTGGGCCGGGTGCGGGCCAATGTGCTGATCTCGGGCGGTACCGGTTCGGGCAAGACGACGCTGCTCAACTGCCTGACCGCCTTCATCGAAAAAGACGAGCGGGTGATCACCTGCGAAGACTCGGCGGAACTGCAGCTGCAGCAGCCCCACGTGGTGCGGCTCGAAACCCGCCCGCCCAATCTCGAGGGCGAAGGCGAGATCACCATGCGTGATCTGATCAAGAACTGCCTGCGCATGCGCCCGGAACGGATCATCGTGGGTGAAGTGCGCGGACCCGAAGCATTCGACCTGCTGCAGGCAATGAACACCGGTCACGACGGCTCGATGGGCACGCTGCACGCCAACTCGCCGCGCGAGGCGCTCAGCCGGCTTGAATCGATGATCACCATGGGCGGTTATGCGCTGCCCAGCCGCACCATTCGCGAGATGATCACCTCGTCCATCGACGTGGTGGTGCAAGCCGCCCGCCTGCGCGACGGGTCGCGCCGGATCACCCACATCACCGAGATTCTGGGGATGGAAGGCGACGTGGTCGTGACCCAGGATATTTTCCTCTACGACATCGTGGGCGAAGATTCCAACGGCATGCTGATCGGCAAGCACCACTCCACCGGCATCACCAAGCCGCATTTTTCGGAGCGGGCGAAATATTACAACGAAGAGGCCAACCTGGTCGAAGCGCTGGAAAAATCGAACTCCGAACATCGCGAACTGCTGGATTCGTAAATGTTGGCACCGATCCTCATCGCTTTGCTTGCCATGGTCACCGTCGGAGCACTCGGCTTTGCGCTGGTGCCATCGCTGCTGGGCAATGACCGCGCCGACAAGCGGCGCAAGGCGCTGCAGGGGGACATGCGGGTGGCGCGGCTGGAAAACGACGCTGCCCGCACCCGCGACCAGCGGCGCAAGACTGTGCAGGCGGCCCTGCGCCAGCAGAATGAAGCGCTCAATTCAAGGCGCCGCCTGTCCCTGGCGCAGCTGCTGTTCCAGGCCGGCATGACGATGAAACCGGCGGTGTTCATCCGCAACAGCGTCATCCTGGGCATCGGGGTGTTTGTTGGGCTGGTATTGGTGCAGGTGCCAATCTACCTGGCGCCGGTGTTTGCGGTGGCCGCGGCCTATCTGCTGCCGCGCTTTTATGTCGGGCAGAAGCGCAAGAAATACCAGAGCAAGTTCCTCGACGAACTGCCCAATGCGGTGGAGGCGGTGGTGCGCGGCGTCAAGACCGGGCTGCCGCTCAACGACTCGATGCGGGTGGTGGCCAAGGATGCCCGGGAGCCGGTCAAATCGGAATTCGGGCGGGTGCTGGACCAGCAGCAGATCGGCATGTCGATGACCGAGGCGGTGGCGGTGATGCTCGACCGGGTGCCGTTGCCGGAGGTGAACTTCTTCGTGGTGGTGATCACGGTCCAGCAGCAGTCGGGCGGCAATCTGTCGGAAGCGCTGGGCAATCTGGCCAAGGTGCTGCGTAACCGCCGGAAAATGAAGCAAAAGATCAAGGCGATGTCGTCGGAGGCCAAGGCTTCGGCGGGGATCATCGGCTCGCTGCCCTTTGTCGTGGGCATTCTGGTGAGCGTTGCCTCGCCGGCTTATCTGCTGCCTCTGTTCACCAGCACGCTGGGCCATATCTGGCTGGGCATCGGGGTGGTGATGCTGTCGGCGGGCGTCTTCGTCATGAACCGCATGGTCCAGTTCGAGTACTAGGGAGCGTTGGCATGGACTTGTTCGAATTGCTGGGCCAGCGTGAGTTCCTGATTTCGGTGCTGGCGGCCATTTCGGCGGCGGCGGTGGTGTTCACCTTCGGCTCCAGCTTCATTGTCCGGTCGGAAATGAAGGACCGCATCAAGCGGGTGGCGCTGGAGCGCGAAAAGATGCGGGCGCTGGAAATGGCGCGGCTGCGCGGCAATACGGCGAGCACTGACGGGCGCAGCATCCGGCGCGGCAACGAAACCAAGACCTATATGAAGGACGTGGTCGAGCGGTTCGACCTCAAGAAGGCCTTCCAGGACGACGCCACGGTCGACAAGCTGGCCATGGCCGGGTTTCGCGGGCCGGGGCATTTGACGACGTTCCTGTTCATGCGCTTTGCCTCGCCGCTGATCATTCTTGTCCTTGCAGTGGTATACCTGTTTGTGATCGCGCCGGCCGGGCGTCCGCTTTACCTCAATGCCGCCTATGCCGTGGGTGCCGCGCTGCTGGGGGCGTATATCCCCAATATCCTGCTCAAGAACACCACGACCAAGCGGCAGGCCTCGATCAAGAAGGCCTGGCCCGACTGTCTCGACCTGCTGTTGCTGTGCGTGGAGGCGGGCATGTCGATGGAACACGCCTTCAAGCGGGTGGCGCGCGAAATCGGGCAGCAAAGCGTCGAGCTGGCCGAGGAACTGACGCTGACGACCGCGGAGCTGTCATTCCTTGAGGATCGCGGCCGCGCCTATGACAATCTGGGCCGACGGACCGGGCTGGATGGGGTGCGCTCGGTGATGACTGCCCTGATCCAGGCCGACCGCTATGGTACGTCGGTGGGGCAGGCGCTGCGGGTGATGGCCGAGGAAGGGCGCGAACAGCGCATGATGGACGCCGAAAAGAAGGCCGCCGCCCTGCCGCCCAAGCTGACCGTGCCGCTGATCCTGTTCTTCCTGCCGGTGCTGTTCATCGTCATCATGGCGCCGGCCATGATCAAGGTGTTCGGTGGCCCGGTGACCGGGGCAATGGGCGCCGGCTGAGCCGCTTAGCTTTTCTTGATGGCGTCCCAGCGGTTCTGCTGGGTGAGCAGGCCGCGCACATAGGCCATGTTGCTGTCGACCTGATCGGGGGGCAGTTCGGCGGCATAGAGCGCGCGGGCCTCGTCGAAGCGCCCCTGCAACCCCACGATAAGCGCAAGGTTCTGGCGCACCTTGCTGTCGGCACCGCGCATCTGCACCGCCTGGCGCAGCTGCCGCTCGGCTGGGCCCAGCTCATTGGTCATGGCGTAGGACAGCCCCAGATTGGTGGCGATCGAGGCTTCGCCGGGGGCGAGTGCCTGGGCCTGGCTATAGAGCTGGCGGGCCTCGCCATGGCGGCCGAGCTGGTCGAGCGTCGCGCCCTTGACCAGCAAGGCGTTCCAGTCGGGGGCGTCGAGGCGGATGACATTGTCGAGGACGCCGAGCGATTGCTCGAAGCGGCCATCAGCGGTCAGCGCCTTGGCATAGGCGACGGCGATGTCGACGTCCTTGGGATAGTAGCCGATGCCCAGATCAAGGACGGCGACCGCCTGCTGGCTCTGGCCGGCACCGCGCAGGGCGGTGGCGTAGTGAATGATGGTGGCCTTGTCGCGGGGATTGCGCTTGTAGCGCTCGGTGAGCTCGGCAATGCTGAGCGGGGCCTGGGCATTCGCAGCCCCGGAGAAGGCCGACAGGGAAGAATTTGTGCCGGTCATTGCGCACCCGCCAATGGCCATTGCCGCCACACCGACCAGCAGCATTTGGCACAAGGTTTTGGAAAAGCGGGGGTGGCGCAGCATCACAGGCGACTCCTCTAGCGGTGAGCCAGGCAGGTCTTTGCAATAAATCATTAACCCTAACGCGGGGTTAAGGGCGGCACGGGGGCGTTGCTGGAGGGGCGGCGGGCGGCTACAAAGCAGGACGTTTTTTGCATCATGAAAGTTTGCCAGCATGGCCGAAGCCACCAGTCTTCCTGTCATTTTCGTGGGTGCGGATGCGGTGGCGTCCGCGGGCCTCGATCCGGTCCAGATGGCCTGGGCCAGGGCCAATGATTTTGCCGGACAGTGCGGCCGCCTGCTGGCCCTGCCCGATGCGACGGGAGCGGTGCGCGGCTATCTGTTCGGGACCGGTCCCGAGGCGGAGCGCCCGGCGCTGGTGGCGGGACTGGCGGGAGCGGCGCTGGGGGCGGGCCGGTACGCGCTGGCCGGGGACTATGGCGATCCGACGCTGGCGGCGCTGGGCTTTCGTCTCGGCGCCTATCGGTTCGGCCGCTACCGCGACGCCAAGCCGGCGCCGGAGCTGGAGTTGCCTGAAGAAGCGGATGCGGGGGAAGTCGATCGGCTGGTTGAGGCGGCTTTCATCGCCCGCGATCTGATCAATACGCCGGCCAATGATCTGGGGCCGGAGGCCCTGGACGCCTGGGTGCGCGCCTTTGCGGCCAAGCGCAGCATGAGCTATGTGGCGATTGTCGGCGATGCGCTGGTCGAGGCCAATTTCCCGCTGATCCATGCGGTGGGGCGGGCCGCCGCCGAGGCGCCACGGCTGATCGAGCTCAACTGGGGCCATGAGGATGATCCCAAGGTGACGCTGGTGGGCAAGGGGGTGACCTTCGATACCGGCGGGCTCGACATCAAATCGTCGGCGGGCATGCTGCTGATGAAGAAGGACATGGGCGGCGCGGCCAATGTGCTGGGGCTGGCGCATGCCATCGTGGTGGCCGGGCTCAAGGTGCGGCTGCGGGTGCTGTTGCCGGTCGTCGAGAACGCCATTTCGGCATCGTCCTTCCGGCCCGGCGACGTGCTGCAATCGCGCAAGGGGCTGACCGTCGAGATCGGCAATACCGATGCCGAGGGGCGGCTGATCCTGGCCGATGCGCTGGCCTATGGCGATGAGGATAGCCCGGATCTGCTGCTCGACATGGCGACGCTGACCGGGGCGGCAAGGGTGGCGCTGGGGCCGGATCTGCCGCCGCTTTATGCCAGCGACGACACACTGGCGCGGGCGCTGATGGAGGCGGGCGCCAGGAGCGATGATCCACTGTGGCAGATGCCGCTATGGAGCCCCTATGACACCATGCTGAGCTCGCGCGTTGCCGATGTGAACAATGCGGCGGCGGGTGGGTTTGCCGGTTCGGTGACGGCGGCGCTGTTCCTGCGCCGGTTCGTCAAGAACGCCGGGGCGTGGGTGCACCTGGATATTTTCGGGTGGGCCCCGGAGGCGCGGGTTGCGCGCAGCCAGGGCGGCACCGACCAGGCGATCCGTGCCGTCTATGGCGTGCTCAAGGCGCGATACGGCGCGAACTAGGCGTCCGGGGTGAGGTTGTTGATCACGTCAACAACCTCTTCCACATGGGTCGTGTCGGCCTTGGGGAACAGCAGCGGCGCCGCTGCAAACCCGCCGATGATCATGGCCAGCATAGCCCAACCGGCCAGGGCCTTGTGCTTGTCGATAAAAGCGCTGGCGGCCTTGCCGAAAAAGAAGAACAGCCCGCAGGGCAGGAAGTAGCGCAGCCCGCGCCCGACCAGCCCGTAGAAAATGAAGGTGAACAGATCGAGCCCGGCGACGCCGCTGGTGATGGTGATCACCTTGTAGGGGATGGGCGAGATCGCCCCGATGATGATCATCAGGGGGCCGTTGTCATTGAAGCTTTGCTTGAGCGAATTGAACCCGTCCGAGGCGCCATAGAACGCGATGATGCCCTTGCCGATGCTGTCGAACAGGAAATAGCCGATGGCGTAACCCGCCAGCCCGCCGATGACCGAGCAGATGGTGCAGATGGCGGCAAGCCGCCAGGCCCGGGTGCGGTCGGCCAGGATCATCGGTGCGAGCATGATTTCCGGGAAGACCGGCAGGATCATGGCCTCAAGAAAGCACAGGGCGCCCAATATCGGTTCGGCCAGGCGATGCTTGGTAGCGGCCTTGAGGCGGTCATAGAGCTTCGGCTTGGCGATGGCAGTCGTATCGGTCATTGCGATCCTTGCGGCAGGACACCCAGCAAATCATAGTATGCACGAGGTTTAGACGGTGGCGATGACCCTTGCGTGACCTTTCCACCGCCACTTGCCGACGATTTGCTCAATAACCGCGGGCGCGGTCAACGACGTTGATCAGTGGTTTGCCCAATTCGTGGGCGCGAATGATCGGCGCAAAATAGTTGACGCCGCTCTGTTCGTTGGAAATGGCCGCGATATGGGGGGTGATATAGCAATTCTCGATGTCCCAGAGCGGGGAGCTGGCGGGCAGGGGCTCGATTTCGAACACGTCAAGGCTGGCTGCACCCAGCGTGCCGTCGCCGAGCGCCTTGACGATGTCGGCTTCGCGCTGGTGGCCGCCGCGGGCCGCATTGACGATGACTGGGCCATCCTTGAGGCGGTCGCGGCGCAGCTTGCGGAAATTGTCGTAGTTGAGAATGCCCGCCGTCTGCGGGGTCAGCGGCAGCAAATTTACCAGAATGTCGGTGCCGGCGAGGAACTCGTCAAACGCCGCATCTCCGACGAAACTGGTGACATCGGCCATGGATTTGGGCGTGCGGCTCCAGCTGCGCACGGTATAGCCCAGCGCCAGCAGGCGCTTGGCCGCGTCCTGCCCCAGAACACCCAGGCCCATGATGCCGACCGCACTGGCAGAGGCGGCCGGGGGGTAGAACTGGTTCCAGGCATGCGCTTTCTGGTCGGTGCGGAAGCGGGTGAAGCTGCGATGATGCATGGCGACATTGGCCACCACGTAATCAGTCATCTTCTGGGTCAGGTCGTCATCGACGAAGCGCACCAGCGGCGCGTCGGGCAGATTGGGGTGCTTGAGCAGGGCATCGACGCCCGCGCCGAGCGAGAGCACGGCCTTGAGATTGGTCAGCCCGTCAAAGGCGTCGGGGGCAGGCTTCCATGCGAAGATGTAGCGCACGTCGGCGGGATCGAATTTATCGCCGCGCCGCACCACCGGATAGGGCGCCAGGGCGTCCCGGAAGGCCTGGGCCCAATGGGCTTCATCCACATCGGCAATATGCAGCAACAGCATTTTCGTGTCCCCCAACAAAAAACCGCGCCTGTTTCCAGGCGCGGCTTGCATAGCAGAATTTTGCGACTGTGTAGCCGCTTATCGTCCCGTACGGCTTACTGGCCTTCGAACGGAACGGGGTTGGCCGACAGCGTCTGCAGGTAGGCCAGCAGATTGGCGCGATCGGTTTCGCTCTTGATACCGCCGAAAGCCATCTTGGTGCCCGGAGCATAGTCGGAAGGCTTGGTCAGGAAGGCGTTCAAATTGTCGTAAGTCCAGACGTCACCATTGTCGTGGTGGGCCTTGAGGGCGTCGGAATAGTTGTAGTCCGCAACCGAACCCTCGGCGCGGCCAACGACGTCATAAAGGAACGGACCGCTCTTGTTGGCTTCGCCTTCACCGAAGGTGTGGCAGGCCATGCACTTCTTGGCGACGGTTGCGCCCTTTTGCGCATCGGCACCGGTCAGCAGGGCCAGCAGTTCGGCACTGGTGCCGCCAGCGGCAGCCGGAGCAGCGGCGGCCGGAGCAGCAGCTTCAGCGGCAGGGGCGGCAGCAGCAGGGGCTTCAGCCGGAGTGGCAGCGCCTGGCGCGGCTTCTGCGGCAGGGGCGGGAGCCGCCTGAGCGACGTCAGCGGCTGGCGCTGCAGCGGCATCGGCAGCCGGGAACGGCACTGGCGAATGCGACAGGGTCTGCAGATAGGCCAACAGGTCAGCGCGATCGGCTGGCGACTTGATGCCACCGAACGCCATCTTGGTGCCCGGCGCATAATCGCTCGGCTTTTCCAGGAAGTGGTCCAGATTGTCGTAAGTCCACACGTCGGCGTTGGCGTAGTGGGCCTTGAGGGCATCGGAATAAGCGAAATCAGGAACGGCGCCTTCAGCGCGGCCCACGATGTCGAACAGGTGCGGACCGGCCTTGTTGGGCTCGCCTTCACCGAAATTGTGGCAGGCCATGCACTTCTTGGCCGTTGCAGCACCCTTTTCCGGGTTGGCAGTGGCCAGCAGCACGGCTACCTGCGACACCGCCGGTGCAGCATCCGTCGCAGCACCTGCAGCGCCAGCAGCAGCGCCGGCATCGGCAACCGCCACAGCTTCGGGCAACTCATAGCCAGGACCCTTGTCCTCGGCTGGGGCATAGATTGCTTCAGCGACCAAGCTGCCGCCCATGATGAACAAGCACGTGCCCAGCACGGCGCCCATAATTTTGTTTACTTCGAACGAATTCATTTGGTCTCTCTGCCGGTCCATCCCAGGGGACGTTAGTCGAATCCTGAACACCCTGGGCGACATGATCGCGACGGGGGAGGGGTTCAGCGCGCGCGAAAGATAGTCTTTTGCCCCATTTGGTGCAACCGCTCAAAAGCGCAGTTTGCATAGACGCGACCAGAAGCCGCGAGTTCCGGCCGGAACGGCACAATTGACTCCGGTTCCGCCCCGGTTCAAAAGCCAAGCGCTTAGCAGAGATGGATCTCGGACATGACCAAAAAGATTGCTTTCCAGGGCGAGCCCGGCGCGTTCAGCCATGCCGCCGCGAACAATGCCTTTCCTGGGGACGAAGCAATCGGGTGCGTGACCTTCGAAGAAACCATCGCAGCGGTGCAGTCGGGCGCCGCCGATTACGGCGTGGTGCCGATCGAGAACTCGCTGTTCGGGCGCATCACCGACATTCACCATCTGCTGCCCAAGAGCGGGCTCTATATCATCGGGGAAACCTATCTGCGGGTCGAAATGAACCTGCTGGCAGTGCCCGGCGCAACGCTTGAGGACATCAAGGCGGTGCAATCACTTTCGGTGGCGCTGGGCCAGTGCCGCGAATTCATCGCCGAGCACGGTTTTCGCACCATCAATGCGGTAGACACCGCCGGTTCGGCCCGCGAAGTGGCGGAAAAGGGCGACAAATCGGTCGCGGCCATTGCCTCGCGCTTTGCCGGCGAAATCTATGGCCTCGACGTGCTGGCCTCCAATATCGAGGACGCCGATCACAACACCACGCGGTTCCTCGTGCTGTCGCGCGAGCCCCAGCAGGCCCCGCAATCGGTGGGCAAGGTCAAGACCACCTTCGTCTTCCGCGTGCGCAACGTGCCGGCGGCCCTCTATAAGGCCATGGGCGGGTTCGCCACCAATGGGGTGAACATGACCAAGCTGGAAAGCTACATGGTCGATGGCAATTTCACCGCCACGCAGTTTTATGCCGATATCGAAGGCCATCCCGACGATGTGGGGGTGCGCTTTGCCTTTGAGGAACTCGGCTTCTTCACCGACCAGTTCAAGGTGCTGGGTGTGTACCCGGCCGCTCCAGAGATCTGATGCCAGTAAAATGACATTGCCTCACATGACCAAGATTTTGACCCGCACGACCCTTCCATAAAGGACAATTCAGCATGCCCCATGCCGATCTCGCGACCATTATCGAGCACGCCTACACGGCTCGGGAAGAGATCAATCCAGGCACGAAAGGGGAGGTTCGCGACGCTGTCGAAAGCACGCTAGACCTGCTCGATCGTGGTCAGGTGCGGGTAGCGGAAAAAATAGCGGGCGAGTGGCGGGTCAACCAGTGGCTGAAAAAGGCCGTGTTGCTGTCGTTCCGGCTGCATGAAAGCCAGCTTATGGCCAATGGCCCCAATGGGTCGTTCTGGTGGGACAAGGTGCCCACCAAGTTTGAAGGCTGGGGCGAGGCGCAGTTTCGCGAAGCCGGCATCCGGGCGGTCCCCGGTTCGGTCGTGCGCCGCTCGGCCCATGTGGGCAAGGGCGTCATCCTGATGCCCAGCTTTGTCAATCTTGGCGCCTATGTCGATACCGGCACCATGGTGGATACCTGGGTGACGGTGGGCTCGTGCGCGCAGATCGGGCGCAATGTGCATCTGTCGGGCGGGGTGGGCATTGGCGGGGTGCTCGAGCCGCTGCAGGCCGGCCCTACCATCATCGAAGATCACTGCTTTGTCGGCGCGCGCTCGGAAATCGTCGAGGGAGTGGTCGTGGGCGAGGGCTCGGTGATCTCGATGGGCGTGTTCATCGGGGCATCGACCAAGATCGTCGACCGGGCGACCGGAGAAATCCACATCGGCAAGGTGCCGCCCTATTCGGTGGTGGTATCGGGGAGCCTGCCGGGCAAGCCGTTCCCAAATGGCGAGCCGGGGCCCAATCTATACTGCGCGGTGATCGTCAAGACCGTCGACGCCAAGACCCGCTCCAAGACCGGCATCAATGAGCTGCTGCGCGATTGAGGCTGCTCTGGCGAGCCATGAATAATCGTCTTAGTCTAATGCGCCGGAAATGATTCCGGTTGTCTTGGTTCTGAGGGGAAATCATGGACTCGATCAAGAATTTACTGACGACCACCGATGGGCGTATCTCGCGCAGGCAATGGTGGACTGGCACAGTGGTGTTGATTGTTGCCGGCCTGGTGCTCAGTATCTTGCTGATGACACTGGCGGGCAATAATTTCGGGCTGATGGCGTGGGGGAATCTGATCATCTCGCTGCTGCTGATCTATCCGGCCTATTGCATCGGCATGAAGCGGCGGCAGGACCGCGACAATAACGGCACCGATCTCAAGGTCCTGCTGGGCGCCAGCGTGGTGGTGTCGCTGCTCCAGGCGTTTGGCATTGGCCTCGAGATGACC
Organism: uncultured Alphaproteobacteria bacterium; assembly: GCA_963699295.1. Lineage (GTDB taxonomy): Bacteria > Pseudomonadota > Alphaproteobacteria > Rhizobiales > Devosiaceae > Devosia. The sequence continues at coordinate 2,109,192 of OY969432.1, read as the reverse complement.
GATGTCGGCAATGGCGTCATGATGCCGATGCCCTCGATGTGGTTCACCATACTGGGTGGGGTTTTGGCTGTGTTCAGCATCTACATGGTGATCCAGCTCGGCTTCCTGCGCGGCACCGCGGGTGCCAACAGCTATGGGCCTGATCCACATGCGGGTTTCGCCGCTGCCTGATTGTTAGGACGGGATTTCTCGATTGACCAATTTGATTGCGGGCGATCCCGTCCAGCTTCTCAAGGACCTGATGTCCTGCCCCTCGGTGACCCCGCAGGAGTCGGGCGCGCTGGCCGTGCTGGAGCGGGCCCTGGGGGAAATCGGGTTTGCGACCACCCGGCTGCGCTTTGAGGGCGATGGGTCCTATCCGGTCGATAACCTGTTTGCCATTCGCGGGACGGGCGGACGGCGGCTGCTGTTTGCCGGGCATACCGATGTGGTGCCGCCGGGGGATCTGGCGCAGTGGACGACGGACCCGTTCGTGCCGCGCGAGGCCGAGGGCAAGCTTTTTGGCCGGGGCACGGCCGACATGAAATCGGGCATTGCGGCGTTCGTGGCGGCGGCGAGCGCCATTCCGGCGGATGCGGGCACGATCATGCTCGCCATCACCAATGACGAGGAGGCCGATGGCGTCAACGGCACGGCCAAGCTGATGGCATGGGCGCGCGAGCAGGGGCATGGGTTCGATTTTGCCATTGTGGGCGAGCCCAGTTCCGCTGCGGTGCTGGGCGACAGCATCAAGATCGGTCGGCGGGGCTCGTTTTCGGGGCTGATCACGGTGACCGGCACGCAGGGGCATGTCGCCTATCCCGAAAAAGCCAATAACCCGCTGCCGGTTCTGGCGCGGGTGGTGAGCGCACTCGAGGCACAGATCGACCCCGGCACCGCGCATTTTCCGGCATCCAATCTGGAGGTGACCTCCATCGATGTGGGCAACAGCGTTGCCAATCTGATCCCGGCGAGCGGGACCATCCGCTTCAATATCCGCTACAATGATCTATGGACGCCGGAGCTGCTGGCCGACTGGGTGCGCACGCGCATCGGCACCGTCGATCCGGCGGGGACACGGGTGAGCTTCAGCGTCTTGGGCGTCCCGTCGCGCTCGTTCCTGTCGCCGTTCAGCGATGACATGGAAATCCTGTCGGGCGTGATCGCGCAACAATGCGGGCATGCGCCGCAGCTTTCGACCGGGGGCGGCACGTCGGATGCGCGCTTCATTGCCCAATATGGCCCGGTGGTGGAATGCGGGCTGGTGGGGACGCACGATGCACCAGGCGGACGAGCATATTGCGTTGAGCGACCTGACCGGGCTGACCGAAATCTACAAGGCATTCATGGCGCGCTTTTTCGGCATGGCGGCATGAAGATCTGGACCAATCTGAGCGCGGCGTTTGCCGGCTGGCTGCAGATCTTGCGGCGGCAGCCCGACTGGCGCGACCAGTTCACGCTGACGGCGGCGGGGCTGGCGGTGGCACTGTGCATCTATGCCTTTGCCGCTTTTCTGGCGGTGGCGCTCGCCTCCACCGCAATCGGCATGCCGGGATGGCTGGGCGTGGTCGGGGCAATGGCGGTGCTGGGGCTGCCGGTGCTGGCCTTTGTGGTGTCGCTGGGGCTGACGCGCAATTTTCTCAAGGGGCAGGACCCGGCGCTGCCGCTGCTGGTGCCGGGCGTCTATCTGCTGACGGCGTTCCTGCTGGTCGAGGGTGTCGTGGCCATGGTGGCCGGGCCGGGGGTGATGCTGACCTGGGTGGCGCTCGGGTATTGCCTGTTCGCGCTGGCGCGGGCGGCGAGTGGCTGGAATGTCGGCATTGCCACCGCTTTTGCGGTTTTGACCGTGGTTCTGCTTGTGGCCATGCGCCTGGCGCTCTACATGCTGACTATCCCCGCCGGCTCCCCCCTTTGATCGACGAGACAACATTGGCCCAATCCACCGACACTTTTATTGAAGAAATGATGACGGCCATGCGTGGCTGCGTGGCGCTGGTGACGGGCAAGCGGGATGCACCGAGCTATTTCGATTTCAGCCAGCGCGGGCTGGTCTCGAGCCTGATCGCCGTGCTGATCGCGGTCATATTGGCGGGCTTTGGCCCGCTGCTGGTGGGCGGCGGAGCCCCTGGCTCGGCGACCCAGTCGATCATCGTCAACGTGGTGCTGTTCCTGGCGCAGGCCGGCACCGGCTTTATCGCCTTGCGCACCATGGGGCGCAGCGACGGGTTCGTGCCCTATCTGACGGCGACCAACTGGGTGACGCTGGCCTCGTCGGCGCTGTTGCTGGTATCGACCCTGCTGGGGGCGCTGGGGCTCGTCGTGTTGCTGGTGGTGCTGGTCATGGCGCTGACCACCTTCGTCAATATCGGGCGGTTCGTCGTGACGCTGCAGCCTCTGCAGATCGGCATCCTGTTCGTGTCGCAGGCGGTTGGCGTGTTTTTCGCCATGGCGCTGATTGCCGTGCTGCTCGGCGCGCCCGCCGTCTAGTAGTCGACGCCCACCAGGTACAGCCCCGCTGAAGGCGCCATGGCGCCGCAGCGGCTGCGATCCCTGGCATCAAGCACCGCGCGCAGTCTGCTCGGGCGGCCATTTGCCCTCGCCCACGAGCTTGAGCGAGCCCACCATCGAGCGCACCTGATGATGCAGGAAGCTGCGGGCGCTGGCGGTGATCACGATGTGCTCGAACTCCCGCCGCACCGCGAAATGATCGAGCGTGCGCATCGGGGATTTGGCCTGACACTCGGAGGAGCGGAAGGTGGTGAAATCATGCAGGCCCAGGATTTGCCCGGCGGCCTGATCCATCAGCGTCGGCATCGAGCGGCATCGGGCACATGCCAGACCTGGTTGCGATCGAGCGCCGGCGGGGCGCGCCGGTTGAGGATGCGATATTCATAGTGCCGCGCCTTGGCCGAAAAGCGCGCCTCGAAGGCATCGCTGACTGCTTCGACGGCAATGATCGCGACCGGCGCGGGGCGCAGGTGAAAGTTCAGCGCCTCGCGGATGCGGAACGGGTCCCAGGCCTTGGCGAGATCGAAATGGGCGATCTGGCCCAGCGCATGCACGCCGGCATCGGTGCGCCCGGCGGCCTGGGTGGTCACGGTTTCGCCCGACATGCGGAAGATCGCTTCTTCGAGCGCCTGCTGCACGCTGGGCCGCTCGGTCTGGCGCTGCCAGCCCCGAAAACGGCGTGCCGTCATATTCGATGGTGAGCTTGTAGCGGGGCATCAGTTCACGGACGCGGGGCAGGGTGCCAGCGCCGCGCAGGAACGTGGCGGCATCCATGGCGCCCTTGCCTTCGCGCTGCACCTGGACGAGGCGCACGGCGCCGCTGCCGCAGGCAATGGTGAGATTATCGAAGAGCGTACCCGGAGTGGCCGAGCCATCGGCGAGGGTCGAGCGCAGCACCTTGACGCGGATCGGCTTGCCGCCGAGGTCGAGTTCGAACCAGGCGCCGGGAAAGGGCGACAGGCCGCGAATATGGTTGTGCACTTCGCTCGCAGGCAGGGACCAGTCGATGCGGCCTCGGCCTTTTCGATCTTTTTGGCGTAGAGCGCGCCGGTTTCCGGCTGCGGCGTAAAATCGAGGCTGCCGCGCTCCAGCGCTGCCAGCGCCCGCCCCATCAGGTCGGCGCCGACGCGCATCATCTGGTCGTGCAGTTCGCCCGGCGGTCATGTCGGGGCCGATGGGGATGATCTCGCCGACGGCGACCGGGCCGGTATCGAGCCCTTCATCCATCTGCATCACCATGACGCCGGTCTGCTGGTCGCCGGCCATGATGGCGCGCTGGATCGGCGCAGCACCGCGCCAGCGCGGCAGCAGCGAGCCATGCAGATTGAGGCACCCGAGGCGCGGAGCGCTCGAGAATGGGCTTGGGCAGCAGCAGGCCATAGGCGACGACGATGGCGACATCGGCATCGTGGAGCGCAAACACGCCCTGCTCAGTCGCACCCTTGAGCGAGCGCGGGGTGAACACGGGAATGCCAAAGCCCTCGGCCGCCAGATGGACCGGGGACTTGCGCTCGGCCTGGCCCCGGCCGGCGGGCTTGGGCGCGCGGGTATAGACCGCCACGACCTCGTGGCCGGACGAGACGATCTCGGTCAGCGTCGGCACCGAAAAATCCGGCGTGCCCATGAAGACGACGCGCATATGGTGTCCCTTGTATCTGCCCGGCGAACGCTGTCGCCTTAACGAGGATCACCGGGACGAGCCCGGTGATCAAATGGTCTGGTCAATCGTGCGGCGGCGCTAGCCGGCGGCGCGCTTGGCCGCCTTGTCGAACTTCTTGATCACCCGGTCGCGCTTCAGGCGGCTGAGATAGTCGATATAGAGCACGCCATCGAGGTGATCGAGTTCGTGCTGGATGCACACGGCCAGCTGCCCGGCGGCCTCGAGCGAGACCTGCTTGCCGTCGAGATCGGTATAGGTCACCGTACACGTCATTGGGGCGCTCGACCTCGTAATAGAGCTCGGGGATGGACAGGCATCCCTCCTCGGTAACCTGCATCTGCGTCGCCGAAATGGGTGATCTCGGGATTGATCATCACCAGCGGGTCGGGGGCTTCGCCTTCATCGACGACATCCATCACCACGATGCGCTTCATCACCCCGATCTGGGGCGCGGCCAGACCGATGCCGGGCGCATCATACATGGTGTCCAGCATGTCCTTGGCCAGCGTCTTGATCTCGGCGTCGACTTCAACGATCGGGTCGGCGACGGCGCGCAGGCGTGCATCGGGAAGGACAAGAATTGGGCGTACAGCCATGGCGTTTGGTCCGGCAGAAAAGGGATTTGCCTCTCGATATGGTATTTCCGCGCGCCGGGTCAACTCTTGTGCCCACAAAGACTGGGCAGAGCACGGTTCCCGCACCATCGACCGGCGCGCCAGGATCGCCTAGAACAATATGAGAACACACGAATCGGCCAGGCTTTTGACGATGGATATTCCGCTTTTCATGATTGCAGATTTTCCGGTGACGGCGATGCATCTGGCCATTGCCGGGGCGGCGCTGCTGGCGGCCCTGCTTGCGGCGCTGGTCGATAGCGCCAACAAGGCGGCCACGATCCGTGCCGAAGCCGCGGCCCGGCAACTGGCGGACGAGCAGCAGCGGCAGCATCTGTTGGCGCAGCTGGCCGAGCGCGACAGCCGCATTCACGAGCTCGATCATCAGGTGGCGCAGGAGCGCGAGCGCGGCACCGATCTGCTCGATCTTGAGCGCGAGAAATCCACCGAATTGCTGGCGGAGCTGTCGGCGGTGCGGGCGCGCATGGCCGAGCAGGCCAAGCAGGCCGAGGCCAATCTCGAGCGTTTCATCAATGCGCGCCAGCAGATGACCGATGAGTTCAAGGCGATCGCGGGCGATGTGCTCAAGATCCACAGCGAGACCTTTACCAAGCAGAACCGCGAGCAGGTCGACGTGCTGCTCAAGCCGCTGCAGGAAAAGATCGTCGAGTTCCAGACCAACATGATCAAGGATCGCTCGGCCATGGGCGAGCAGATCCGGGCGCTGCACGAAAGCAATCTGCAGATCACCACCGAGGCGCAATAACCTCACCCGCGCGCTCAAGGGCAATTCGCAGACCCAGGGCGCCTGGGGCGAAATGATCCTGTCGACCATCCTGGAAGGCTCGGGGCTGCGCGAGGGCGAGCAGTTCATCACCCAGCAGAGCCACACCAGCGATGAAGGCTCGCGTGTGCGCACGGACGTCGAGATCCTGATGCCCAATAATGACCGGCTGGTGATCGACTCCAAGGTGTCGCTGACGGCGTTCGAGGCCTATGTCAATTGCGAGGACGGCGGCAAGGAGCTGCATCTGCAGGCCCATATCACCTCGGTGCGCAATCATATCCGCACGCTGGGCGACAAGAGCTATCAGCGCCATGCGCGGGTCGAGCCTCGATTACGTGATGATGTTCGTGCCCATCGAGTCAGCGCTGGCGGTGGCTATTCACGCCGATGCGGGGCTGGTGGAATTTGGCATGAGCAAGGGCGTCATGCTGACCACGCCGACGACGCTGATGACCGTGCTGCGCACCGTGCGCAATGTGTGGGACATCGAAAAGCGCCACCGCAATGCCGAGGAAATCGCCGAGCGCGCGGGGCTGCTGTTCGACAAGGTGGTGGGCTTTTTGGGCACCATGGACAAGCTCGACGGGCATCTGGACAAGGCGCGCTCGAGCTTTGACGAGGCCAAGAACCAGCTCTCGAGCGGACGCGGCAATGTGGTGCGGCAGGTGGAAATGCTGCGCGAGCTGGGGGCAAAATCCAACCGTGCCCTGCCGGCGGGCTGGGAGCCGGGCGGCCAGGAGACGCCGCAGCCAAAGTTGCGCCTCGTGGAGGAGCCGGGCGATCTGAGCTGATCACGATTTATTGGAAAACGAACCTCTGCGCGGGCCATGCGTTTTTCTGGTGCAGCGAACCAGAGGAGACGAGCATGGCGCAGCATCACGACCATAGCGGTACCATGGTGCCGCAGGAGACCAATTTCGACAATGCCGACCAGCCCGGCATCGCCCAGCCCTATAGCCAGAGCGAAGTCGAGGAACTGCTTTACGGCGAGGACCGCCCGGCCAGCGAACGGCTGGCGCGGCTGCGCGAATTGCGGGCCGAAAGTGCCGCCCGCGAGAGTGCCGATTGGGGCGATGAAGACCCCGCGGCGCTGCTGGACGAGATCGACCGCGCCATCGATGAGTTGAGCGCTTCGATCGCCAACCGGGACGATACTTCGGGATATGACGGGCTCGATACGGTGTTCGACGCCGACCCGGCCGATCGGCTTGATGCGCTGGCGCCCGACGATGTGGACGCGCGCCACGCCATCGAGAGCGATGACTATTACAACGAGGAAGACGAGCTCGGACCGCTCGGCGACGACGAGTGGGACGATAGCGACGCGATCGAGCGGGATCGCAACTTCCATTGAGTTTCCATGGGAATGGGCCGCCGGGATCGATGACCCCGGCGGTTTTGGGGTTGGGCAGACATTGTTAAACAGTGAGGCCAGCACCTGGCGGCGGTGGGGTGATCTCGGGATGGGCCCCGGCTCAAGGCCGGGGTGACACCGAGGGTGGTGGGGCACTCCACTCAACCGTCATTGCCGGGCCTGTCCCCTGATCGTGGCCAATGTAGCACCGCAGATATCCCCTCCTGACCGGCCATTCGAGCGCAGCTCCCCTGGCCTTCTTACCTAAGATCGCTCCACTGGAGCGATCCTGCCTCCGGCCGGTTCGAAGCCCTTGATAAGGGGAGGGACCGCGCGGTGGGTTGGGAAAGATGGGACCAAGACCATGCTTTTGTTGTGAAATATGTGAGCCCCGATGCGCCCCTCCCCCTTTTCAGGGGGTTGGGTGGGGGTGTCTCGATCACCTGGCGGCGGTGGGATGATCTGGGGATGGGCCCCGGCTCAAGGCCGGGGTGACACCGAGGGTGGTGGGGTTCCTCCACTCAACCGTCATTGCGGGACATGCCCGGTGGTGACGGCGTGGGGGCGCTGTTTTTGAGCAGGTCTTTAAACAGAGAGGTTCCCGCATGCGCGGGAATGACGCTGTGGAGGTGTGGTGCAGATATCCCCTCCTAACCTGCCCTTGAGAAGGGGAGGAACCGTGCGGTGAAACGGGTGAGATAGTGCTTATGCTTCGCCCAAGACGCTATTTCTGCTCAGATGCAGGAAAGCCGCGATGCGCACCTGCCCCTATCAGGGGGAGGTTGGGTGGGGGTAATCGGGGACTTAAATGTTGGTGCGGGCGCGCAGGGCCTGGGTGAGGGTGCCTTCGTCGAGGTAGTCGAGTTCGCCGCCGACGGGGACGCCGTGGGCGAGGCGGGTGACCTTGATGTGGCCGAGGCGGTCGGTGATGTAATGGGCGGTGGTCTGCCCTTCGACCGTGGCGTTGATGGCCAGCACCACTTCGCTGAACTGGGGCGCGCGCTCGAGCAGGGCGGCGATGGAGAGGTCGTCGGGGCCGACGCCGTCGAGCGGAGACAGCACCCCGCCCAGCACGTGGTAGCGTACCTGGCCGACGCCGGCGCGCTCGAGCGCCCACAGATCGGCGACGTCCTCGACCACGATCAGCATGCCGCTTTCGGCGCGGCGCGGATCCGAGCAGATCGAGCAGGGGCTGGCGGTATCGATATTGCCGCACACTTCGCAGGTGCGCACGGCAACGACCGCCCGATCCAGCGCTGCCGAAAGCGGGATCATCAGCTGCTCCTTTTTCTTGATCATCTGCAGCACGGCACGGCGCGCCGAGCGCGGGCCGAAACCGGGCAGGCGGGCCAGCAGCTGGATCAGCTGTTCAATTTCGGGGCCGCCATTTTTCATGCGCGTGGGCTCGATCCTAGAATGGCAGCTTCATGCCGGGGGGCAGCGGCAGACCGGCAGTGACTTCGGCCATCTTGCGCTGGGTTTCGGCTTCCGCCTTGGCCTTGGCATCGCTGTGGGCGGCGATGATCAAATCTTCGAGCACCTCGACATCGTCTTCCTTGAACAGGGAGGGATCGATCTTGAGGCCCTTGAGTTCGCCCTTGCCCGACAGCGAGACGACAACCATGCCGCCGCCGGCGCGACCTTCCACCACCAGATTGGCGAGGTCGGCCTGGATGGCCTCCATCTTGCCCTTCATCTCGGTGGCGGCCTTCATCATGCCCATGATGTCTTTCATTCGTCGTCCTCTTCAGGTGGGGGCGGTGCAATTTCGGCTGTGTCATCGGTGGCGTCGTCGCGCACCGACACGTTGACCACTTTGGCCCCGGGAAATGTTTCAAGTATGGCCTTGACCAGCGGATCGTCATGGGCGGCCGCAGTGGCGGCTTCCTGGCGCTGGATCTTTTCCTGCTTGAGGGTGATGCCCTCGGGCGGCTTGGTCGAGACCATGACCAGCCAGCGCTCGCCGGTCCATTGCTGCAGGCGGGCCGACAGGGTGGCGATCATGCCCGGATCGGCGCCCTCTTCGAGCGCCACTTCGATCCGGCCCTGCTCGAACGAGATCGGGCGCATCGAGCCTTCGAGCGCGAGCTTCACCAGCACGTCGCGCTTGGCCGAGGCCAGGGCGATCAGCTCCTTGTAGGTGTTCACACTGGCCAGCGCCGGGGCAATGGTGGGCTGGGCCGCAATGGCCTGCGTCGCCATGGGGGCCGGCGTGTGCTCGACGAGGCGCATGGCTGTAGCGCCGCCACCACCACCGGAACTGCCGCCACCGCCGGAGGGGCGGGACGGCGCGCCCACGGGCTGCAGGGCCGGTGCAGGGGCCGGCTGGTTGCTCAGGCGGGCAATCAGATCGTCGGGGCTGGGCAGGTCGGCGGCATAGGCCAGCCGGATCAGCACCATTTCGGCGGCCTGCAGCGCATTGTTGGCGCGCGCCACCTCATCATGGCCCTTGAACAGGATCTGCCAGGCGCGGGTGAGCGCGCGCATTGGCAGCCTGGCGGCGAGGTCGGCGCCGCGGTGGCGCTCGTCGGGGGTCAGCGAGACATCGTCGGCGGCAGCGGGCACCACCTTGATGCGGGTGACCAGATGGGTGAAATCGGCCAGATCGGCAATCAGCGTCTGCGGATCGGCGCCCAGATCGTAAAGGCCGCGCAGGGTCGTGAGCGCGTCGCCGATGCGGCCGCCCAGCACTTCCTCGAACAGATCGATGATGCGGGCCCGATCGCCCAGGCCCAGCATGGCCTTGACGGTCGTGGCGGTGACGGTGCCGTCGCCATGGGCGATCGCCTGATCGAGCAGGGAGAGGTTGTCGCGGGCCGAGCCTTCGCCGGCGCGCACGATCATGGCGAGGGCTTCGGGCTCGAAATTGATGCCTTCCTGCGCCAGGATCGATTCAAGATAGGCGGTCATGATCTCAGGGGTAATGCGGCGCAGGTCGAAGCGCATGCAGCGGCTGAGAATGGTCACCGGCACCTTGCGGATTTCGGTGGTGGCGAAGATGAACTTTACATAGGGGGGCGGCTCTTCGAGGGTCTTGAGCAGGCCGTTGAAGGCCGCCGTCGAGAGCATGTGCACTTCGTCGATGACATAGACTTTGTACGGCGCCGAGGAGGGGGCGTATTTGACCGAGTCGATGATCTCGCGAATGTCGTTGATGCCGGTATTGGAGGCGGCGTCCATCTCGATGACGTCGACATGGCGGCCTTCGATGATGGCGCGGCAGTGGTCGCCCTCGACGCTCAGATCGAGCGTGGGGTGAGCGCCGCTGGCGTCCTGATAATTGAAGGCGCGCGCCAGAATACGGGCGGTCGTGGTCTTGCCGACGCCGCGCACCCCGGTGAGGATGAAGGCGTGGTGAATGCGGTTATGGGCAAAGGCATTGCCCAGCGTCTGGACCATCGCATCCTGGCCGACAAGCGTGGTGAAGTCGCGCGGCCGATATTTGCGGGCGAGAACGAGATAGGGCGATGAAGGGGAATCGGTACCAGCCATAATGCTTTCTTACCACAAGGAGTGGGAAAGCCTCTGCTTGAGCCATCAAAACAGCTAAACTCGGCGAAAGGCTGAGGTAGGAGGCTGGCAACGACCCGTGAAGGTCTCGTTGGGGCTGCTTCCTTCCGGACCTGACCCGGTTGGCGAGGAACACGTCCGCGCCAACCTCCCGTCCGCTATATGCGAATTATTCGCGCCGAAGGCAAGACCTTCATGCAAAGCTGTGAACAGGGCTGCCCTTGCCCCGTGCGGCGGGTGTGGGTATGCCCACAAAGACAAGGCGAGATGGCACCGCGCCGTGGCATTTTGCTGGCGGCGCCCGGCGTCGTTGCGAACCAATGGAGAAGCCGGCATGGCCAAGAAGAAACGTCGCCCGACATCCCTGCGCACCTCGGAGCAGGATATCGCAGCGGCGCGCCGTGCCCCCCAAACCCCGCAGACCATGTCGCCATCCTATCGTCTGGCCTTTGCCGACGACGAGTTCATGACCTCGGAAGATCTGCGCGGCATCCGCTTCCAGCTCGAATATCTCAAGCCCGAAATGATCATGCGCGAGCGCGGCATCAATTCCACCGTGGTGCTGTTTGGCGGGGCGCGCATTCCCGAGCCGGGCAAGCCCGCCTGGGCCGCCAAGAACGAAGTGCAAAAACGCAACCTGGAAGCCGCGTCCCGCTATTACCAGGAAGCGCGGCGCTTTGCCCAATTGGCGTCGCACACTTCCAAGACCCTCAATTACAAGGAATTCGTCGTGGTGACCGGGGGCGGTCCGGGGGTGATGGAGGCGGGCAATCGCGGGGCAGCCGATGTCGATGCGCCCTCGATCGGGCTCAACATCGTATTGCCGCACGAGCAGGCGCCGAACCTTTACGTGACGCCGGAGCTGGCGTTCAATTTCCACTATTTCGCCACCCGCAAGATTCACTTTTTGCTGCGGGCCAAGGCCGTGGCGGTGTTCCCCGGCGGGTTCGGCACGCTGGATGAGTTCTTCGAAACCATGACCCTGGTGCAGACCGGGCGGATGGATCGCGTGCCGCTGTTGCTGTTCGGGGCGGAATTCTGGGCCAAGGTGATCAATTTCGAGGCGCTGGCCGAAGCGGGCACGATTTCGCCCGACGACATCAAGCTGTTCCATATCGTGGACAGCGCCGAGCAGGGCTGGGAAGTGGTGCGCCAGTTCTACGGCCTGCCGGTGGTGGATGAGGTGTTGCGCGGCGACTAGTTTGTGGCCTGTTAGACGTTTAGCGCACTAGCGCGGGGCGCAACGGGGGTTTTAAATGGCCTTCCTGCAGGGGAGGGCCAGCATGCCGGAACAATTCGACGCCATCATCATCGGCGCAGGGCAGGCTGGACCACCGCTGGCGGCGCGCCTGGCAGAAGCGGGGCAGCGCGTGGCGCTGATCGAGCGCAGTCATATCGGCGGTACCTGCGTCAATGATGGCTGCACCCCCACCAAGGCGCTGGTAGCGAGCGCCCGCACCGCCCGCACGGTGCGCAAGGCGGCCGATTATGGAGTGATCGTAGGCGGCCCCATCAGCGTCGACATGAAGGCCGTCAAGGCGCGCAAAGACCGCGTGGTCAACGCCTCGGTCCAGAGCCTGACGGCGTGGATGGGCGGTTATTCCAACATCGACTACATCGCGGGCAATGCACGGTTTGTCTCGGCCAATGCGGTCAGGGTGGGGGAGCGGGAGCTGAGTGCCCCGCAGATTTTCATCAATAGCGGCGCCCGACCCAAGGCCCCCGACTGGCCCGGGGTGAGCGGGCTGCCCTATCTCACCAATACCTCGATGATGGAACTCGACACGCTGCCCAGCCATCTGGTGATTGCCGGGGCCAGTTATGTGGGGCTGGAATTTGCGCATATGTATGCGCGCTTTGGCTCCAAGGTCACGGTGATCGAGCGCGGCCCGCGCGCGGCTTCGCGCGAGGATGAGGATATTTCCGAGGCCATCCGGGGGATATTGGAGCCGGAGGGGGTAAGCTTCCTGTTCAACACCACGATCGAGGCGGCGGCCCGGGCGGGCAATGGCACGCTGCTTTCGCTCAAGACCGGAGAGCGGCGAGCCTCGGTGGAGGGGTCGCATCTGCTGGTGGCGGTGGGGCGGCTGCCCAATGTCGAGGACCTCGACCTGGCGGCGGCGGGAGTGGAACTCAACGCGCGCGGCTATATCGAAACAGACGAGCAATTGCGCACCAATGTGCCGGGGATCTGGGCGCTGGGGGATGTGAACGGGCGCGGGGCGTTTACCCACACCTCCTATGATGACTACGCCATCGTCGCCGACAATGTGCTCAACGGCGCCGCGCGGTCGGTGGAGCATCGGATACCGGTCTATGGACTGTTCATCGATCCGCCGCTGGGGCGGGTGGGGATGAACGAAAAGGAGGTGCGGGCCAGCGGGCGCAAGGCGCTGGTGGCGGTGCTGCCGATGAGCAAGGTGGCGCGGGCGCGCGAGCGCGGCGAAACGCAGGGGCTGATGAAGGTCTTGGTGGATGCGCAGACCAAGCACATTCTGGGGGCGGCCATTTTGGGGATCAATGGTGACGAGGTGGTGCAAAGCCTGTTGCAGCTGATGGCGGCAGGTACGCCCTACACCACGCTGCAACAGACCGTGCATATTCATCCCACCGTCAGCGAAATGCTGCCGACGCTGTTCGACGGGCTAAAGCCCCTCGAGTGAACGCTAATTGCCGGGTTGGCGCAGCACGAAATCGCGTTCCATCGCCAGGCCGGTCCATTCATTGGGCTGGTCATTGTCGTAGATCAGCGTGTAGGGGCCGCGATAATCGGCGGCTTCCGCTGCGGCAACGCACTGGCCATAATCGGCTTCATCCAGATCGCCGTCGATAAAGCGGGCCTTGGCGTGGCAGAGCTGCGCGCGGGCAAAAATCGACTGCAGATGCTCGTATTTGTCAGGACCGTGCCAATTGCCGAAATCGGCAAGCAGGCCGACGCGCCCGTCGAGCTGATCGAGCAGCCAGTGGACCTGTTCGGGGCTGGCGAGCAGATCGAACCAGTTTTCGGTGACGAGGCGAACCGGGGAGCCGGCATTCATATCGGCCAGCATGCCGAGCGCCTTGGCGGAGCGCTGCAGCGTCTCGGGGGTAGGCTTCTGCTTGCCGGCGATGATGCGGGCATGGTCGGCGCCCAGTTCATTGGCCACCTCGATCCAGCCGGCAATCCAGCGGGCATCGCGGCCGCCATGTTCGGGATGGCTGATATCGCCGGCATCGATCAGCAGGGTTTGCAGGCGCACATTGGTGACGCGCAGCTGGTCGCGTAGCTCGCCCAGATAGACCGGATCGCGGCTGCGCAGGTGGAAGGATACGATTTCGAGGCGGTGATAGCCGTGATTGGCGAGGATCGAGGGCAAGCCCAATAGGGATGTTTCGCCCTCGCCATAGCGTTCGTGCATGGGGCCGATCTCATTGGTGGTGAGATCGTGCGGGTAGATCGGCCCAAGCAAACGATGCAGGGACCAGGTGGAAACCGCGATACGATCGGCGCTGACGCTCATCTGTTTATCCCCCTCAGGTGCCTGCACAAGACTGTGAACCCACCCCCGGTTCCATTCAAGCGTCGATGTTAGACTTTATAGATGCGCTCGGCATTGCGATGCAGCAGCTGGGCCTGTTCATCGGGTGTGGCGGACCCGATGATCTCGCGGGTCGCCTCGACCCAGCGGGTGAGCGAACCGCCAAGGGTGAGCACGGGGTGATCGGAGCCCCACACCACGCGCTGCCAGCCAAAGCATTCGATCACGTGCTCGACATAGGGACGCAGGGTTTCGGCGGTCCAGTGCGCGTCGGCGCAGTGATTGGCGAGGCCCGAAATCTTGGCCACGACATTGGGGGATTTGGCCAGCCGGCGGATATCGTCGCGCCACGGATCCAGCCCGCCGCCGGGGCCGCTGATGTCGGGATTGCCGCAATGATCGAGGATGAAGGTGACGTCGGGCGCGCGCTCGGCCAGCATCTGACCCAGATAAAGCTGGTCGGCGCGCAGGCACAGGTCAAAGCTCAGGTCATAATCGGGCAGATGGCGGATGTTCTCGACAAACAGATCCGACTGGCTCAGATCATCGGGCATGACATGGAGGACCCGGCGCACGCCCTTGATGTGGGCATGTTCGGACAATTGCTCGATCTGGTCGACGAAGTTCATCTGCTCGGGGCGGCAGGCGGCAATGGCGCCGACAATGCGGGGCAGGGTGAGCACGAATTCGCTCTCGGCCATCATGTCGGGTTCAGCGACATCGACTTCCATGTGCAGGGCCGATTCAATGCCCAGCGGCACCCCTTCGGCAAAATAGTTCTCGACCGGCCAGGGCCGGTTGATGCCGGGTTCGCCGCTTAGCCAGGGATAGGAAAAGCGCTCGGGATAGATCAGGTGCAGATGGGTATCGAGAATGCGCATGCCGGATGATCCTTCGCCGCTGGTTCAAGCGCTGCGGGGGGCGCGCTGGGAAATTTCCTGCCCGACCGCCTGCAGCAGGGCGAGTGCCGCCTTTCGGTCGGGCGTGTCGAGCTTATCGAGCCGTTGCGTATAGGGACAGGTCAGGACGGCAATCACCGAGCCCAGCGGCCCAAATATCGGCACCGAGAGGTTGGAGACGCCCGCGACCTGGGCGCTGTCCATCATCTCGTAGCCTTGCGCCCGCACCGTTTCGAGGCGCGCGGGCAGATCGGGCGGGGCGGCCTGCTGGTGTTCGGGGGGCTGGCCCTCGAGCATCAGCCGGCGCTCCTCGGGGGTGGCAAAGGCCAGAAAGATGTGGCCCGAACCGGTATTGACCAGACCAATGCGGCTGCCAACACGGATCGACAAATTCCAGTAGCTGGGGCCATCGACCTGGGCCACCACTACCAGGATATTGCGATCCTGGATCACCATGTGCACGGCCTGCTCCGCCTTGAGGGCATAGCTGCGCAGGACCGGCATGGCCTGGCTGACCAGCCGGTGCATGGGGGGGCGGGCATGGCCCAGCTCGAACAGCTTGAGGGTGATTTCGTAGCGGTCTTCGGGGGTGCGGTAGACATAGTCGCGGCGCACCAGCCGATCGAGCATGCGGTAGATTTCATTGGGCGAGCGATCGAGGGCTTTGGCGATTTCGGCCTGGCTCAGGCCATCGGCCGTGGCGGCCAGAAGCTCGAGAATATCGAGCCCTTTATCCAGCGCCGGGGCCCGGTAGCGGTCGGTCTTGTCGTCTTGTTCCACCCGATGCTCCATCGCTGTCAGTCACTTAGGGGCGGTGCGCGACCCCACGACAGATTCTGCCAGGACACAATTGCATACTGCGTTCATTTGTGAATACACTGTTCGTATATAATTATCACCACGAAACTGGGAGGGGACGTGATGATGGGGCGGGTTCTACTTGCACTGCGTGTTGCCACGCCATGACGGCCCTGGTCGAAATGACCGGGATCGACAAGGCGTTTCCCGGCGTGCGGGCGTTGCATCAGGCGCGCTTCGAGCTGCTGCCGGGGGAAGTGCACGCCCTGATGGGCGAAAACGGCGCCGGCAAGTCGACGCTGATGAAAATTTTGTCGGGGGTCTATAGCCGCGATGCCGGCGAACTGCGGCTGAACGGCCAGCCCGTCGCCATTCCCAATCCCCGCGCGGCGCTGGATCTGGGCATTTGCATCATTCACCAGGAACTGGTGCTGATGCGCGACCTGACCGCGGCGCAAAACATCTTTATCGGGCGCGAGCCTCGCCAGTTCGGTGGCCTGCTGCTGGACGAAAAGGCGCTCAATGCCAAGGCCGAGGCGATCTTTGCCTCGATGAACCTCAAGCTCGATCCGCGCGTGCCGGTGGGGAGCCTGACCATTGCCAAGCAGCAAATGGTCGAGATCGCCAAGGCGCTGAGCTACCAGTCGCGCGTGCTGATCATGGATGAGCCCACCGCGGCGCTCAACGATGCCGAAATCAACGAACTGTTTATCATCATCAACCGGCTCAAGGCCGAGGGGGTGGGGATTGTCTATATTTCGCACAAGATGGACGAGATCAAACGCATCTCCGACCGCGTGACCATCATGCGCGATGGCGAATATGTCGCCACCGTGCCCGCCGCCGAGACGCCGATCGAAACCATCATTGCAATGATGGTTGGGCGCGAGCTGAGCGCCAGCGAAGCGGTGGTGCCGCAGGGCGAGGATGCCGAAGTGGCGCTCGAAGTGCGGGGCCTCACCCGCGGGCGCGAAATCCGCGATGTGAGCCTGTCGGTGCGCAAGGGTGAAATCCTGGGCTTTGCCGGCCTGATGGGCGCCGGCCGCACCGAAGTGGCGCGCGCCATATTCGGCGCCGATCCCGTGGAAGCAGGCGAAATCCTGGTGCATGGCAAGCCGGTCAAGATCCGCTCGCCACAGGATGCGGTGCGGCTGGGCATTGGCTATCTGTCGGAAGACCGCAAGCAGTTCGGGCTCGCCACCGGCATGGACGTGCGCAACAATATCGCACTCGCCAGCCTGTCGCGCTTTACCGGCCCGGCCGGGGTGCTGCGCGAAGCCAATATGCACGACAGTGCCGAAACCTATATCCAGCAGCTGGCGATCAAGACCCCCTCCGATACGCAGGAAGCGCGGCTGCTCTCGGGCGGCAACCAGCAAAAAGTGGTCATCGCCAAATGGCTGCTGCGCGATTGCGACGTGCTGATCTTTGACGAGCCGACGCGCGGCATCGATGTGGGCGCCAAATCGGAAATCTACAAACTGCTCAATGCGCTGGCGGCGCAGGGGCGGGCAATCATCGTCATTTCCTCGGAACTGCCCGAGATCATCCGCCTCAGCCACCGCGTGGCGGTGATGTGCGAAGGGCGGTTGACCGGGTTCCTGCCCGCCGGCGCCAGCCAGGAAGACATCATGCGGCTCGCCACGCAGCGCCAGAGTGCCGTGGTTGCAACCCCAGATAACCGGAAGACGGCTTAAATGAGCACCATCGAAAGCGCACCCAATCCGGGCCTTCTGGCCAATATCCGCACCTCGGGGGCGTTCCACAAGCTGCTGGCGTTTTCGGGCCTGCTGGCGCTGCTGGTGGTGTTTTCCATCGCCTCGCCCAATTTCCTCCAGACCCAGAACGTGCTGGCCATCCTGCAGGCCACTTCAGTCAACGGGGTGCTGGCGATTGCGGCAACGCTGGTGATCATCACCGGCGGGATCGATCTGTCGGTGGGTACGCTGATGACGTTTTGCGCGGTTATCGCGGGCGTCATCCTGACGTTTCTTGGCCTGCCGCTGCCGCTCGGGGTGATCGGCGCCATTCTGGCCGGAACCGCTTCAGGGCTGGTCTCGGGCACGGTGATCGCCAAGCTCAAGGTGCCGCCGTTCATCGCGACGCTGGGCATGATGCTGATCCTCAAGGGGCTGTCGCTCGTGATTTCGGGCACAAGGCCGATCTATTTCAACGATACGCCCGGCTTCACCCAAATCGCCCAGGGCTCGCTAGTGGGCACGATCATTCCGGCCATTCCTGTGCCCAATGGGGTGCTGGTACTGTTTTTGATCGCCATCCTGATCAGCTTCATCCTGAGCAAGACGGCGCTGGGACGCTACACCTTTGCGCTGGGCTCCAATGAGGAGGCGGTGCGGCTGTCGGGGGTGAACGTCGATCGCTGGAAGATCGCGGTCTATGCGCTGGCGGGCAGTGTGTGCGGGGTGGCGGGGCTGTTGATCGCGTCGCGCCTCAACTCGGCCCAGCCCGCACTGGGGCAGGGCTATGAGCTCGACGCCATCGCCGCGGTGGTGATTGGCGGCACCTCGCTGAGCGGGGGGCGCGGCACCATCCTGGGCACGCTGATCGGGGCGCTGATCATTTCGGTGCTGGCCAATGGCCTGCGCATCCTGTCGGTCCCCCAGGAATGGCAGACCGTGGTGACCGGGTGCATCATCATCCTGGCGGTCTATGCCGATATCCTGCGGCGCCGCCAGTTGTAGGCGCCCAGCAATTGCGCGGCAAAAGCTGCGCCAACACCAAGAGAGCAAGAAGCTCCGGGACTTAGCGAACACAAGAAGTCAAATCATATCCCTCTGGGAGGAACCATGTTTACCAGACGTAGCTTGATCGGCACCCTCAGCGCTTTCGCACTGCTCGCCGCCAGTGCCCCCTCGTTTGCGCAGGAAAATTATGACATCGCCCTGATCTCCAAGGGCTTCCAGCACCAGTTCTGGCAGGCCGTGAAAGCTGGTGCAGACCAGGCGGCAAAAGAGCTGGGCGTGACGGTAACCTTCGAAGGCCCCGATAGCGAAACCCAGGTTGACCGCCAGATCGACATGCTGGCCGCAGCATTGGCCCGCAAGCCCGACGCCATCGGCTTTGCCGCGCTCGACAGCCAGGCGGCCATCCCGCTGCTGCAGCAGGCCAAGGACGCCGGCATTCCGGTGATCGCGTTCGACTCCGGCGTCGACAGCGACATTCCGCTGACTACCGCCACCACCGACAACGTGGCGGCGGCCGCGCTGGCCGCTGACGCGATGGCCGGCCTGATCGGGGAAGAGGGCAAGATTGCCGTCGTCGCCCACGACCAGACCAGCCGCACCGGCATCGACCGCCGCGACGGTTTCCTCAACGAGCATCAAGGCGAAATATCCCAAGATCGAAGTGGTGACCGTGCAATATGGTGGCGGCGACCAGCTGGCATCGACCGAAATCACCAAGTCGATCCTGCTCGCCAACCCTGATCTGAAGGGCATTTTCGGCACCAATGAAGGCTCCGCCATCGGTGTTGCCAACGGCGTGCGCGAACTCAACAGCAAGGTCGTGATCATCGGCTTTGACTCGGGGGCGGCCCAGAAGCAGGCGATCCGTGATGGCCTGATGGCCGGCGCGATCACCCAGAACCCGGTGGGCATCGGCTATCAGACGGTGCAGGCCGCGGTGGCCGCGCTCAAGGGCGAAACGCTGCCCAAGATCATCGACACCGGCTTCTATTATTACGACGCCAAGACGATGGACGAGCCGGCCATCGCTGCGGTACTGTACGACTAACATGTTACTCGGGCCGGACGTCACGTCCGGCCCGACCCATTTTAGTAGAGAACCTGCACCATGGCCGACCTTACCGGTAAAATCGTCCTCATCACCGCCGCCGCCCAGGGCATTGGCCGCGCGTCTGCCGAAGCCTTCGCCAAGGCCGGCGCCAAGGTGATCGCCACCGACGTCAACGCCGGCAAGCTGGCGGAACTGGACGGCACGCCCGGCATCACCACGCGCGTGCTCAACGTGCTCTCAGCCGCCGATGTGAAGCAGGCCGTGGCCGAGATCGGCCATATCGACGTGCTGTTCAACTGCGCGGGGACCGTGCATAGCGGCACCGTGCTGGAAATGACCGATGCGGAACTCGATTTCGCGCTCGACCTCAATGTGAAGGCGCAGATCCGCACCATCCAGGCGGTGCTGCCGCAGATGCTGGAGCGTAAGGACGGCGCCATCATCAACATGGCGACCGTGGCTTCCTCGGTCAAAGGCGTGCCCAATCGCGCCGCCTATTCGATTTCCAAGGCTGCCGTAGTGGGGCTGACCAAATCCATCGCTGCCGATTTCACCACCTCCAACATTCGCGTCAACGCCATCTGCCCCGGCACGGTGGAAAGCCCGTCGCTGCACGAGCGCTGGCACGCCACCGGCGATTTCGAGGCGGCCAGGAAGTCGTTCATCGCGCGCCAGCCGATCGGGCGCATCGCCCGCCCCGACGAAGTGGCCGATCTCGCGGTCTATCTGGCCGGGGCCACCTATACCACCGGGCAGGTGCACATCATCGACGGCGGCTGGACCGCCTAGGGCCGCTGCCGGCCCAGCCCGCGGCATCGGGAACCGGAGAGCGCGCCCCAATCCAAGGACATGCCATGACCAAGATCACCGCGCTCTCCACCCACGATCTGCGCTTCCCCACGTCGGCTTCGCTCGACGGCTCCGATGCGATGAACCCCGACCCCGATTATTCGGCCGCCTATGTGATCCTGGGCACCGATGGGGCCCTCGAAGGGCACGGACTGACCTTCACCATCGGGCGGGGCAATGAGGTGGTGGTGGCCGCGATCAAGGCGCTGGAAAGCCGGGTGATCGGGCTGGAGCTGGCGTGGATTGCGGAAAATCCCGGTCGGTTCTGGCGGCACATCACCGGGGACAGCCAGCTGCGCTGGATCGGGCCGGACAAGGGCGCGATGCACCTGGCGACCGGCGCGGTGGTCAACGCGGTGTGGGACCTGTTGGGGAAAGAGGCCAAGAAACCGGTGTGGCAGCTGGTGGCCGAGATGACGCCCGAGCAGCTCGTTTCGATCATCGATTTCCGCTACCTGACCGACGCCATCACGCCCGACGAGGCGCTGGCAATCTTCCGCAAGGCCGTGCCGGGCAAGGCCGAGCGGATGGCAACGCTCAGGGCCGAAGGCTACCAGTGTTACACCACCAGCGCCGGGTGGCTGGGCTATTCCAATGACAAGCTGACGCGGCTGGCGAGCGAAGCGGTGGCCGAGGGTTTCAACCACATCAAGATGAAGGTCGGACGGGATCTGGCCGACGATATCCGCCGGCTCGAGATCGTGCGCTCGATCATGGGGCCGGACCGCTTTCCTGATGATCGACGCCAACCAGGTGTGGGAAGTCGATCAGGCGATCGAGTGGGTGCAGCAGCTGGCGCGCTTCAACCCCTATTTCATCGAGGAGCCGACCAGTCCCGACGATGTTTCCGGACACCGGGCCATTCGCCAGGCGATTGCCCCGATCAAGGTGGCGACCGGGGAAATGTGCCAGAACCGCATATTGTTCAAGCAGTTCATCAAGGATGGCGCGATCGATATCGTGCAGATTGATGCGTGCCGTATTGGCGGGCTCAATGAGGTGCTTTCAGTGCTGGTGATGGCGGCCAAATATGGGCTGCCGGTATGGCCGCATGCCGGGGGCGTGGGCTTGTGCGAATATGTGCAGCATCTCTCGATGATCGACTATCTGGTGGTCTCGGGGACCAAGGAAGGCCGGGTGATCGAATATGTCGATCATCTGCACGAGCATTTCATCGAACCCTGCAATATCCAGAACGCCGCCTATATGCCGCCGGTGCGGCCCGGATTTTCGATCGAAATGAAGCCGGAATCGATCAGGGAGAATGAGTTTGCGAGCTAAGGTCGCGTTGGATGGCAGGTAACGGAGGTTCCCGCTTGCGCGGGAATGACACCGTGGGTGTGGGTGGGGGTGTGGGGGTGGTGTGGAGGACATTGTGGCTGTGGTGCGATGACCACTTCGGGGCGGAATATCCGTTTAGCGTGGCGCCTTTAGACAGCCACTTGGCTACCCCATCCAACGGGTCTTCCCCGCGAAAGCGGGGATCTCTGTTGATGAGGAGGGCCAGGGAAACAGAGGTTCCCGCTTTCGCGGTAATGACCCCGTGGGTGGGGCGGTGTGGAGGACATTGTGGCTGTGGTGCGATGACCCCTTCGGGGCGGAATACCCATGTAGCGCGGCGCCTTTAGACAGCCACTTGGCTACCCCAACCACCGGGTCGTCCCCGCGAAAGCGGGGATCTTTGTTTATGAGGATGGCAGGAAACAGGGGTTCCCGCTTTCGCGGGAATGACACCGTGGGTGGGGGTGGTGTGGAGGACGTTGTGGCTGTGGTGCGGTGACCGCCTTCGGGGCGGAATACCCATTAGCGCGGCGCCTTTACAACACTTGGCTACCCCATCCAACGGGTCGTCCCCGCGAAAGCGGGGATCTCTGTTGATGAGGAGGGCTGGGAAACAGAGGTTCCCGCTTTCGCGGGAATGACTCCGGGGAGGAGGGCGCGCTGGGCGCCCCCGTGGGGTTGTTCCCCTTAGGCCCACTCGCCGCCGCGCATGACGGGTTCGGTGGAGCCGTCGGCGTGGACGCCGTCGATGTCGATCTGGCCGGAGCCGATCATCCAGTCGATATGGATGTTGGAACTGTTGCCGCCCTGGGCCGTGATCTGGTCCTGGGTGAGGTCCTTGCCGTCGACAAAGCAATCGGAATAGCACTGGCCCATGGCGATGTGGCACGAGGCGTTTTCATCGAACAGCGTGTTGTAGAACAGGATGCCCGAGGCCGAAATCGGCGAGGAATGCGGCACCAGCGCCACTTCGCCGAGGCGACGCGCGCCCTCATCGGTGTCGAGCACCTTGTTGAACACGTCCTGGCCCTTGGAAGCCTTGAGCTCGACCAGGCGGCCGCCTTCAAAGCGGGCCTGGATGTCTTCGATCAGCGACCCGTTGTGGCTGAGCGGCTTGGTGGCGGCCACATGGCCTTCGACGCGCAGGCGATGAGGCGTGGTGAACACTTCCTCGGTGGGGATATTGGGATTGCAGGTGATGCCGTTCTTGGCTTCGGAGGCGCCGCCCTTCCAGCGATGGCCATCGGCCAGGCCGATGGTCAGATCGGTGCCGGGGCCGGTATATTTCAGCGACGAGAAGGCCTTGCCATTGAGCCAGGTCCAGCGTGCCTTGAGGTTGGCATTGTGCTCCTTCCAGGCGGTAATCGGATCATCGAGGTCAACGCGCGACGCCTTGAAGATGGCATCGGCCAGCTTGGCAACGGCAATATCATCGGCATCATCGGGGAAGACCAGCTTGGCCCAGGCGGTGCTGGGGTAGGCGACGATGTTCCAGTTGATGTCAAAACCGGTGATGTGCTTCATCGCCGGCTTGTAGGCGGCCGAATTGGCGCGGTTGGCGCGTGACAGCTTGTCGGGGTCCTGGCCGGCCAGCATCATCGGATTGTCGCCGGCAATGGCTAGACGGGCGGCGTTCTGTGAGAATGCCTTGGCCTGGCCTTCGTAGAGCCAGGCTGCCGCCTTATCGAAGCTCGCGTCATTGGCGTATTTGTAGCGCGCCAGGGTTGCTTCCTCGTCCGAATAAAGCGTGGTCACGAGGCCCGCGCCGGCCTTGTAGGCGTGCTCGGTAATGCGGCGCACCAGCGGCGCAGCGGTCAATGGTGCGGTCATTACCAGATCCTGGCCTTCGGCCAGTTGCAGGCCAACCTTGATGGCGACCTGGGCCAGCTTGTCGAGCTTTACCGGGTCGATGGGGGAGGAAGTCATTGGGCATCCGCCTCGTTGTTTTGAGTCTGTGTTGGGCCGAGCCTAAACCCAGCAGGCGAGCAAGGCCAGAGCGGCAAATCGGAAAATCCCTTGACCTGTATCAAATGGCAAATTCGCAGCTGTGGCAATGAGTTGTCAGCAACCACAGGAGCACGCAGATGGCGCCAGATTTCATTCCAGTCCTCATCGCATCGATGGCCTTGTTCGGCCTGTTCATGGCCGGGCTGGGCTATGCGACCCTCACGACGCAGGACATCTACGCCCCCGGCGCGGTGCAGCACAAAGACTGACGCCATCTGACAATTCAGATCTTCTGCAACAGCTCCCAGCCCGCCGCTGGGGGCTGTTTTGTGTTGAGCGACGCTGTCACTTTTGCGCATCACTGCGCGAGCAGTGCAAATACCCGATTGGCAAGATCGAACGCTTTGGCTACAAATCGTCCACCGCTTCAGATTTCGAACCAAGGGAGGCGACTGGATGACATCCATTGTGATCGCTTTCCCCATGGGCAATTCGCGCCGTTAGGGCGTTGCCATAAAGCGGCCTGCCAATCCGGCCCCCGCTTTCGGTTCTGACCACCACAGCCTGTTGATCTGACGCGGATTTCGCTCCTCTTCCGTCCCGGCTGTATTTCCCTTTTCCCCTAACAAGGGCCGGCTGCCGGAAATCGGGGTCGGATCGTCAAATGAGCTCAAAATCCGTTTTTCGCGCCGATGCCTTCCGCCAGGTGCTCGGCTTCACCTTTTCCCATTGGCGACGCCAGCCGCTTCGGGCTGCCCTGATTGCAGGGCTGGTGTTGTGTGCAACGCTGGCCGAAGCGCTGACGCCGATCTTTGCCGGCCGGCTGGTGGATGCGGTGGCCAGCGCCACCGGTGCGCCAAGCGATGCGGTGTGGAACCAGGCGCTTGCAGCGTTCCTGACCATGACGGCGCTCTATCTCGCCTCGGTGCTGTTGCGCCAGAGCGTGTGGATGAATGTCATCGGGTTCACCCTGCGCATCATGA
Source organism: uncultured Alphaproteobacteria bacterium (assembly GCA_963699295.1). GTDB lineage: Bacteria > Pseudomonadota > Alphaproteobacteria > Rhizobiales > Devosiaceae > Devosia. The sequence continues at coordinate 2,084,749 of OY969432.1, read as the reverse complement.
ACCAGGTCATCGCCGATGCCTTTCACCGGGTGCAGCGGTTTTCGACCGACTGGCACGCCAACAGCTTTGCCGGCTCCACCGTGCGCAAGATTACCCGCGGCAGCGGCGCGCTGGACCTGATGAATGACACGCTGCTGATCGCGCTGTGGCCATCGCTGCTGATGCTGGTCGCCTCGACGGTCATCCTGGGCCTGGCCTGGCCGGTGATGGGGCTGGTGGTGGGGCTCGGCTCGATCATCTATGTGGCGGTTACCGTCTATATCTCGACCTATTATGTCGCGCCAGCCGGAGCGCTGGCCAATGTCTGGGACACCCGAATGGGCGGGGCGCTGGCCGATGCGGTGAGCTGCAACACGGTGGTCAAGGCGTTTGGCGCGGAAACGCGCGAAGAGCAGACCATGGCCCGGGTGGTGGGCAAGTGGCGCGTGCGCACGCGGCGCGTGTGGACCCGCGGCACGCTCAATGGCGGGTTGCAGGGGATCATGATGGCGGTGATGCAGGCGAGCATTCTGGGCACCAGCCTGTGGCTGTGGCTGCAGGGGGCCGCGTCGCCGGGTGACATCACGTTCGTTCTGACCATGTTCTTCGTGCTGCAGGGGCATCTGCGCGATGTCGGCCAGCACGTGCGCAACCTGCAGCGCTCGGTCAACGACATGGAAGAGCTGGTCTCGCTCTATGACCAGCCGCTGGGCATCGAAGACCGGCCGGGGGCCAGGGATATTGTCATCGGCGATGGTGCAATCGCATTCGACGACGTGACCTTCCAGTATGGCGCGCACCGCTCGCCGCTCTACAAGGATTTCTCCGTATCGATCAAGCCGGGCGAACGCGTGGGGCTCGTGGGCCATTCGGGCTCGGGCAAGACCACCTTCGTCAAGCTCATCCAGCGGCTCTATGACGTCAATAGCGGGTCGGTGACCATCGATGGCCAGAACATTGCCCAGTTCCGGCAATCGTCGCTGCGCAGCCAGATCGCCATCGTGCAGCAGGAGCCGATCCTGTTCCACCGCACGCTGGCGGACAACATCGCCTATTCGCGGCCCGGGGCAACGCGGGCCCAGATCGAGGAGGCGGCGAGGCAGGCCAATGCGCATGGCTTCATCGAAACCCTGCCCAAGGGCTATGAGACCATGGTGGGCGAGCGCGGCGTGAAGCTGTCGGGTGGCGAGCGGCAGCGGGTGGCGATTGCCCGGGCATTCCTGGCCGATGCGCCGATCCTGATCCTGGATGAAGCGACCTCCAGCCTCGACAGCGAGAGCGAGTTGCAGATCCAGGAGGCCATGGAGCGGCTGATGGTGGGGCGCACCACGCTGGTGATTGCGCACCGCCTGTCGACCGTGCGGGCGCTGGACCGGCTGCTGGTGTTCGACAAGGGCAATATTGTCGAGGAAGGCACGCATGGCCAGCTCATCAAGCTCCAGGGCGGCATCTATCGGCGGCTGTTTGAAAAGCAGGCGCTGGAGCTGACCAAGGGGCTGGAACTGATCTGATCGTGACAATGCCGGGGTGGGAGCCCCGGCGTTTTTTTGCGTGATTTCCGCCCTTGGTGTTCGAGGATATTGGTTTCGCAAGCCAGGAACGGAGGTTCCCGCTTTCGCGGGAATGACCCGGGGGCGGGGAACTGGGTCATGTTCACTAAAGCCTGGGTGCGTTCCATACTGACCATTGTGGTGGTTTGACGAACAATGCCTTCGCCGTGGCCCGGATGGCGCAGGGAGCGGTGCGGGATTATATCTTGGGCAACACATTCATTAGGAAGCTGAAAATGATCGATGTATCCGTACAGACCGATGTTCGCTCCAAGCCCGTGCTGCCGCTGACCACCGCGCTGGGCCCGGTCCATATCGCCGTCACCGATCGTGACGCCGCGCTTGCCATCTGGCAGGACGTGGTTGGCCTCGATCTGCTGAGCGAAGTGGGGAACGCCCTCACGCTCGGCGCGGGCGGCAAGCCGCTGATCGTGCTCGAAACCGGCGCGCTGCGCCCGTCGCAGCAGCGCACGGTGGGGCTCTATCACGTCGCCATCCACGTGCCGACGCGCCAGGCGCTGGCGCAGATGGCGGTCCGCGCGCTGCAGCGCCGGGTGCAGATTTCGCCGACCGACCATTTGGTCTCGGAAGCGATCTATCTGTGGGACCGCGACGGCAATGGCATTGAAATCACCTTTGAAACGCCATGGCGCGGCACGCTGGGCGATCCGGACAAGGGCGAAACCTATGCCGTGACGGCGGATGGCCAGCCCCATTCGGGCCGCGATCCGATCGACCTCGACGGGTTGCTGGCGGAGCTGGGTGATCCCCCGGTGCTGGCCGATCGCATGCCCGCCGGCACTCGCATCGGCCACATCCACCTGCACATCACCGACCTGCACCGGGCAATGGATTTCTATCGCGACGTGGTCGGGTTCGCCGGGTTCCTGCTGATCCATTCGTTCGGCATGGGCGATGTGGGGCTGGATTACATGCCTCACACGGTGGCCTTCAATATCTGGTCGGGCCCCAATGCCCAGCTGCCGGCACCGGGATCGGCGGGACTGCGCTGGTTCACCCTGGAACTGCCCGACGCTCAGAGCTTTGCCGCATTGCAGACCCGGTTGGAAACGGCCAAGGCACCAATCCTTGCCATCGAGAATGGCATCGAAACGCAGGATCCGTTCGGCAACCGGATCAAGATCGTCGTGGCTGGCTGAATGCGCTGGCCTCCCGGTTCGCCGGGAGGCTATCGTTGCGCCGTAACAAGCGAAGGGAAGCAACGATGCGCAGTGCGGACGAGGTAATCCAGTTCTGGTTTGCCGATCACGGGCCAGAGGACTGGTTTGGTGGCAAGGCAGACTTCGACGCCGAACTGGCCGAGGCGTTTGCAGCGACCCACCCGCAAGTTGCGGCGGGTGAGGCCTGGGGCTGGCGCGCGACGCCGCTGGGGCGCCTGGCCGAGATCATCGTGCTCGACCAGTTCTCGCGCCAGCTGCACCGCGGCTCGCCATTGGCTTTCGCGCAGGACGCGATGGCGCTGGTGTTGGCGCAGGAAGCCATTGCCGCAGGGGCGGACGGGCAGGTCGAGGCGATGCAGCGGCCGTTCTTTTATCTGCCCTTCATGCACTCGGAATCACTGCTGATCCAGGATGAGGGCGTCAGGCTCTATGAAGCGATGGGCAATCCCGAGCAGCTCGACTTCATGGTCAAGCACCGTGAGGTGATCGCCCGATTTGGCCGCTTTCCGTTCCGCAACAAGGCGCTCGGGCGCCAGAGCACGCCCGAGGAAACCAGCTATATGGCCGAGCAGAATGGCCGGATGTTCTAGGCGTTCTGCACGAGGGCCGGAGCGACCAGCGCACCCTTTTGCCCAATGACGATGCCCGCCACGCGGTGGCCGGCCTCGGCCGCCTCCAGCAGCGACTTTCCGGCGAGCCGGGCCGAGAGATAGGCCCCGTTGAAGCTGTCGCCGGCGCCGGTGGCATCGACCACCTTGGCGCCGGGCTTGGGGGCGACGCGCACGCGCTCGGTGGGGGTCGCAATCAGCGCTTCACCGGCCCCATCCTTGACCACGACTTCCTCGACGCCCAGTTCGAGATAGCGCTCGGCGGTTTCCTCCACCGACTTGTCGCCAAACAGCGGCGCTTCGTCGGTGTGGGTGGGCAGGACGATATCGCACAGGCTCGCGGCAGCCGTCAGCACCGAGGCCATGACCCGGGGGCTGGTCCATAGCGCGGGGCGCAGATTGGTATCGAAGGCGATCCTGGCGCCGTTATCACGGGCGCGGGTGATGGCGCCGAGCAGGCGCCCACGGGCGCGGGGGGCCAGAATGGCCAGCGTAATGCCGGAGAAATACACCATGCTGGCGCCTTCGATGGCGGCGTTGAGGGCATCCTTGTCGTCGGCCAGCAGCTTGGCGGCGGAACTGTCGCGCCAATAGGTGAAGTGGCGGTCGCCCTTGTCCTGATGGATCATGTAAAGGCCGGGCCGACGGTCGGGAATGGTGCGGATGTGGTTGGTGCCAATGCCATTGGCGTCGAGAAAACCACGAATGTCGCTGGAGTAGCGATCGGCGCCGAGGCCCGTGAAATAATCCACACTCCAATCGGCGCCCAGCAGGGCGCGCATGTACCAGGCGGTATTGAGCGTGTCGCCCGCATAGCCGAGTTGATACTGACGGTCTTCACCGCCGCTCATCTCGATCATGCATTCTCCAATGCTGACGAAACGCTGTTGTCCCACTATGGCCTCCTTGATTGCCCATGGCTTATGCCGATAAAGCCTAGCTTGTCGCAAGTGACTATCTTCCATACAAGATGCGAAAGATTTATGGTCACACCGATTTTACCCTGGAGATGTCCATGACGCGCCTCAGCGCCAATATCCTGACCAAAGCTCCCGCTGGCGTCGCGATCCCCAATTACGACCGAAGCACTCTGACGCCAGGGATTGTGCATCTGGGCATCGGTGCGTTTCACCGCGCGCATATGGCGGTCTATGTCGATGACCTGCTCAAGGATCACCCGGACTGGGCGATTGTCGGCGCCTCGCTGCGCCGCCCCGATACCAAGGAAGCGCTTGAGCCGCAGGACGGCTTGTTCACTGTGGCTGTGCGCGACGCCAATGGCGTGCGGCCGCGCATTATCGGCTCGATCCTGAGCGTGCTGGATGCCAATACGCAGCGCGAAGAACTGCTCGAACTGATGGCGAGTGCGCCGATCCGCATCGTTTCGCTGACGGTGACGGAAAAGGGCTATTGCCACGACCCGGCGACCGGCGAGCTCGACGAGCGTCACCCCGATATCGTGGCCGACCTCGCCAATCCGACCGCGCCGCGTTCGGCGCCCGGCATGGTGGTGGAGGCGCTGGCGCGCCGGCACGCGGCAGGCATGGTGCCTTTCACCGTGATGAGCTGCGACAACCTTCCCTCCAACGGGGTAACGGTCAAGCGCATCGTCATCAAGCTGGCCAGCCTGCGGGATGCGGCGCTCGGCGCGTGGGTTGCCGAGCACGTGGCGTTCCCCAGCACCATGGTCGACCGCATCGTGCCCTCCACCACCGATGCCGACCGCGCCGAAATCGCGGGCCTGATCGGGGCTGAGGATGCCTGGCCGATCATGACCGAGCCGTTCACCCAATGGGTGATCGAGGACCATTTCCCCGCAGGCCGCCCGCCCTTCGAGCAGGCCGGCGCGGAAGTGGTGGCCGATGTCGAGCCCTATGAGCGCATGAAGCTGCGCATGCTCAATGGCAGCCACTCGACGCTGGCCTATCTGGGGTATCTGGCCGGGCACGAGCACGTGTCCGATGCCATTGCCGACCCGTCCTTTGCCACGCTCATCCATGAGATGATGACCGAGGAAGTGATGCCTACGCTCGACATGCCGGGAGTGGACCTGGCGGCCTATCGCGACCAACTGCTGGAGCGCTTTGCCAATCCCGCGCTCAAGCATCGCACCTGGCAGATTGCCATGGATGGCTCGCAAAAGCTGCCGCAGCGGTTGCTCGGCACCATTCGCGACCGGATTGCCGCGGATGAAGAGTTCTTCCGGCTGGCGCTGGGGGTAGCGGGGTGGATGCGCTATATCGTGGGCATCGACGAAAAGGGCGAGAACATCGACGTGCGCGATCCGCTGGCCCTGCGGCTGATGGCGATTGCCGCCGATGCCGGGACCGATCCCGAAGCGCTGTTCCAGGGGTTGGTGGGGCTGAGCGAAGTGTTCGGTACCGACCTGGCGGACAACGAGGACTTCGGCGATGCCGTGGTTCCAGCGCTTGACAGCCTGTTCGAAGAGGGCAGCGCCGCCACGGTGCAGGCCTTTGCCGAAGCCCAGGAAGACTAGGCTCATAAACCTCCCGGTTCAGATCGGGCCGGGAGGATCTTCTTCAATGACCGTTGTCGCGCCACTGTGAGGGATTTTGCCAATTGGCTGGCCCACTTGGTGACCCCAGGAGGGGTCAGGATTTCATCGTTGCGCAGCTCGATCATGGTCGAGCCAAGACCCCGGCCATCACCGTGCAGTTCAATGGTCAGCGTGACGCCCAGCAGCGCCGCATAAGGCTGGTTCCAGCCGACATTGAGATTGGGATCATTGGCCTTGAGGGCGTCAAACAGCGCCTGGGTGAAGCTGGTGTCGCGGCCGTGCAGCAGCCCGATTGGCCAGGGGCGTTGCTCATCGTGATAGACCGGGTTGAACGAATGCACGCACACCAGAATGGTTTCGCGGCCGGCCTGTTGCCGCGCCGTGAGCAACGCATCGATCGCGGCATGGTAGGGGCGGTGATAGTTGTCGATGCGGAACTGGCGCTCGGCGGCATCGACCCGCTCATTGGCGGTAATCCGGGTTTTTTCCGAGAGGGTCCAGATCAGGTCCGGGGCATCCAGCCCACGATTGCAATCGATGATGAGGCGCGAAACGGTGGAGCGCACGAGGGGCGCGTCTAGCAGCTCGACCAGCTTCAGGCTGACCGCAAGCGCGCCCGGGTCCCAGGCGATATGGCTGAGCCGCTCCGTTTCCGACAGGCCCAGCGTGCCATAGCGCGCTGGAATGCGATTGGAGGCGTGATCGCATACCAAAACGAACGGCGAGGATCCGGCCGCATTGGTGACGATGACGGGCTCGATTTCGCCAATTTCCATTATGCAGTCGCCTCTTGACCCGGTTCAGCGACAGGGTCTCACAACTGTCCCGCCTGTCAACCGCAAGCAGGCGTCTCGCCTAATCCTGCCCCTTGAGCTTGAGGAAAGCTCCGGCGGACATGGTCACTGCGGGGTCGATGGGCCCGATGACCTTGGGCAGCTTGCCGGGATATTCGAGGTGATTGAGCACGGTCTGGATCACGTTGATGCGGGCGCGGCGCTTGTCATTGGCGCGGATGACGGTCCAGGGCGCGTGCTTGCTGTCGGTGCGCTTGAGCATCTCATCGCGGGCGGCGCTGTATTCGTCCCATTTGCCCAGTGCCTCGATATCGATGGGCGACAGCTTCCACACCTTGAGCGGATCGTGGCGACGATCATGGAAGCGCTTGAGCTGCATTTCGCGGCCGATCGACAGCCAGAACTTGAACAGGTGGATGTTGTCGCGCACGATCCGTTTTTCGAAGGCGGGCGCTTCCTCAAGGAAATGCGCGGTTTGCTGCGGCGAGCAGAAGCCCATCACCAGCTCGACGCCGGCACGGTTATACCAGGAGCGGTCGAACAGCACGCTTTCACCGGCAGCGGGGAACCAGTCGACATAGCGCTGGAAATACCATTGGGTGCGCTCGCGATCATTGGGCTTGGGGAGCGCCGCGATCAAATTGAAGCGCGGATTGAGGTGTTGGAGGTAGGTCTTGATGGTGCCGCCCTTGCCCGCTGCATCGCGGCCCTCGAACACGATCATCACCCGCTCGCCCGTCTGCGCCAGATGGGCCTGCAGCTTGACCAGCTGCATCTGCAATTGCTGCAGATGCGCTTCATATTCCGCCGCCTTGAGCTTGGCATCATAGGGGTAGCCGCCTGAGCGCATGGCGTTGTTCCTGATCGCCTTGGGCAGCTCGGGGCTGTCGATGTCGAAGTCCTTGAACAGATCATTCACGGCTGTCGCTCCATTGTTATGTTAGCGTGCTATAGAGGTTGATCAGACACAATCGCCGAGCCACGGACTGCTTAACAGAACCACCATGGACGAACCCCACACGCCTATCTCTTCGTTCCGGAACAATGCTTTCATCGCGCGTCTGGTGGCGCAGGCCCCGTTGCTTTTAATGATCGCCGTGGTTTTTCTCGGATTGGTGCTGGTTGCGGACCTGCAACTGCAGGGAGCCGTGCTGGGGTATCTGGTGGTGACGCTGGGCGTCGGTCTATTGGCAAGAGCAGGCCAGGACGAGGCCGATGTTGCGCCGCCCGCCTCGAGCGTACCGCTCGAGAATTTGCGAATTCAGGATTTCGCCGATGCCTTGCCCGATCCGTGCCTCGTGCTGGACAGGCGTGGAGCGGTCGTACATGGCAATGCCGCCGCCCGCAGCGAATTCCCGGCCGCCACGATTGGCAACCCGCTGACCTTTGCGCTGCGCAACCCGCAATTGGTGCTGGCTGTCGATGCGGCGATGCGGACCGGCGGCACGCAGACCATCGAACTGCATGAGACCATCCCCTCCGAGACCTGGCAAAAAGTGGTGGTCGCGCCGCTGCATCAGGCCGGGCGCGACTGGCTGAAGGATCCGGCGGGGCAGATCATCGTCACCGCACAGAACTTGACCGAGCTCAAGCGCGTCGATGCGCTGCGCTCGGATTTCATTGCCAATGCCAGCCACGAATTGCGCACGCCGTTGGCCTCGTTGCGAGGGTTCATCGAAACGCTGCAGGGGCCAGCGGCGAGGGATGAGGCGGCGCGCACGCGGTTTTTGGGGATCATGCGCAACCAGGCCGAGCGCATGGGGCAGCTGATCGACGACTTGCTGAGCCTGTCGCGGATCGAGATGCACCAGCACATCCGGCCGACGCAGGAAATCGATCTTGCCGGGTTGCTGCGCGAAGTGTGCGACGGGCTCTCCGCCCAGGCCAAGGCGGCGGACCTGGAGTTGTCGCTCAAGCTTGGCGAGGGCAGTGCCATGACGCTGGGCGACCGCAACCAGCTCTATGAAGTGTTCGAGAATTTGATCGACAACGCTATCAAGTATGGCGCGACGGGCGAAGCGGTGGAGGTCGAGCTGGAGCCGGCGAACCGTTCGGGCTTCCGTCATCTGGTGCGGGTCACCGATCATGGCCCCGGCATCGACGCACAGCACGTGCCCCGCCTGACCGAGCGTTTTTATCGTATCGATGCAGAAGCCGGGCGACGCACCAAGGGCACGGGGCTTGGCCTCGCCATCGTCAAGCACACGGTGCAGCGCCATCGCGGCGAGCTCTCGATCAGGAGCCGGCCGGGCGAGGGCATGCGAGTGGAAGTGCTGCTGCATTGATCCTTGCTCAGGCCTTTTCCGGTACCGGGTTGCCGAAGCTGGCGGCCAGGGCGGCTACCTGCTGCTGCAGTTTTTCCAGATCGGCATCGCTGAACTCACGCGGTTCGTAATCCAGCACCGCCACGCTGCCGATAACGCGCTGGTCGGCCAGCTGGAGGGGGACCGCCGCATAGAATTCCACCCCGTTTTCGATCAGATAGGTGTTGCTGCTGAGCGGGTTCTTGTCATCCTTGGCGTGGATGACGATGGGCCGGCGTTCCATCACCACATCTTCGGTCAGGGCATAGGCGCCCTTGTCGCCATGGTGGCGCTCGTCTTCGAGCAGGTTGAGGGTGGCAAGCGGCACGCCCACGGCTTCGGCGATATCGGCCAGGGCTGCGGTGAGCTCCGGGTCGCCATGGCCCGCGGTTTCGAGCCGGCTGCGCGCGGTGGCATCGGTGACAGGCTCGCTGGTCAGGTGCTCACGGATAAGGATCTGCGTCTGGTCGAGGCTGTTGGCCAGGTCGTTCACGCGCAGGGTTTCTGCCGTTTCAAGGGGATCTTCGTTGGAGGTGAGATGGCTCACCAGGATGACAAGGCCGGGCTTGAGCCGGCGCAGTCGTCGCGCGGCATAGCGGGCGCTGGCCCGGATTTCGCTGCCCAGATAAACGAGGCAGACAATATCGAAGCCATCGAGATCGATCTGCCCAATCGTTTCCTGCCGGATCGCCACTGGCGGCAGGACCTCGGTGCCGATGCCGTCTTCGGCCAGGGCCTGGCTCACCACCATGGCGGCGCCCTCATCCAGCTCGGTCTTGCCACCGATCAACAGGACGTTTGGCGGCGCCGAGCCTTCAGTGGGCGCGACATCCCCGATCAGCTCGCTCAGGCTATTGGCCATCCGCCGGCGCTGTTGGGCGGTTTCGGGGTTGTCCTTGAGATCGAGGCTGGCTTGGCGGAGGGCCGGCAGGAGAATGTTCTCGAGGAAATGGCGGTGGTCTTTTTCGGCAATGACCTCTTCGGCGATGTCGATCGCCTCGTCGGTGTCACCGGCCAGCAGGCGCTGATAAAGCCGCTCCTGGGGGGTGAGGACCGGGTCACTGCCCAGCATGGTGTCAAGAAAGCGCAGTTGGGGAATGTAGTGCCCCAACACCACGAGGCACACCGTCAGCGGGGTGGAGAGGATCAGCCCGACTGGACCCCAGATGGTGGCCCAGAACATGGCCGCGAGCAGCACAGCCAGCGGCGACAGGCCGGTGCTGGTGCCGTAGAGGCGGGGCTCGATGGCGTTGGTGGTGACCAGTTCGAGCGTTGCAAACAGCGCCACCGACAGGATCAGCATGTTCCAGCCCGGATCGACGGTAAAGGCCAGCGCAAAGGGAATGGAGGCAACAATGAGCGTGCCGACAAAGGGAATGTAGCGGAACAGGGTCGCCATCAGCCCCCACAGCACGGCGTTGGGCACGCCGATCAGCATCAGGCCCGATCCGAAAACAATGCCGTAGGTGAAATTGACACCAAACTGCACCAGCAGATAACGCGCGACGCGGGCGGCGGCGTCGTTGATAACCAGGGTGGTGGTGCTGAAATTGCCCCGACTGACCAGGCGGATGAAGCGATCGCGCAGGTCATCGCGCCCCAGCAACAGGAAAATCAGGAAGATGGAGACGATGGCGGTGGTGGCCAACGGCCCCAGCACGGAGCCCAGGATGGCCGAAACGATGCCGAGCGGATTGCCCGCATCATTGGAGATGGTGACCGGAATTGGAGTGCCGGGGGCCTGCACCAGCTCGTTATTGCTGCCGTCAATCTGATTGCCGAGCGCTTCGATGGCTTGGGTGGCCCGTTCAAAGAATACTCCGCTGCCGCCAAAAGAGGCCTGCAAGCCCCGGATTTTTTCGGTGACCACCGATTGGTAGCCGGGCAGGTCCGTGGCGAGGGCAATCAGCTGGGTACTGGCAATATAGGCAAATACGCCGAGGACACCGGCCGCAAGCAGGAAGGCAAGCAGGACGGCCAGCACATCCGGCACGTGCAGGCGCTCAAGCATGTTGACCAATGGGGCCAGGGCGAAAGCCAGCAGTATGGCCAGCACCAGGGGCACCAATATGCCCGCGCCCAGGTAAAGGCCGGCGACGACTACAAGCAGGACGGCGATGGTTTCAAGCACCGAGCTTTGTTCGGTGAGGTTGGGCTGGCCCGGGTTGGTCTGCATGGATATCCCCAATGGTCAGCTCTCAACGCGCCACCGGGGAAATTGATGCACGCGACCGCCACTGTCGGTCGTCCCTGCTGGTGTGGTTCCAGGAACTGCATTGGTGCACAAAAAAAGGGGCGCTACAAAGCGCCCCTTGGAAATCAGTCAGCCGATCGCGGCCTAGCGGCGCTTGCGCTCAAGCTGGTGGTAGGCGCGGCGCGAGTGGAAGTCGCAATAGGGGCCGCTTTCCAGCGCGTGCTGGCCGCAGAAATAGAAGTCCGGGGTGAGCGGATCACCAATCGGCCACTTGCAGGTCTGCTCGTTGAGCTGCAGCAGGTTGAGGCGCTTGTCTTCGGGTATGAAGAGCTCCGACACCTCGGGCGCCACATACAGGTTTTCCTGCACCTGCGGAACCTGCGCGAGTGCGGTGGCACCAACAGATTGCGGGCGCATCATGGCCGGCCGTGGCTTGGGCGCTGCCGCACTCATGCTGCTGACGCTGGCGACGCCAGCCGATGCGCTGGAGACCCGGCGAGGTGCGGGGCGCGGCGCTGGCCGCGCGCGAGGTGCCGCATTGGTTGGCTTGGCCCGTGCTGACAGCTTGAGCCGGTGCACCTTGCCGATCACGGCGTTACGCGTCACGCCGCCGGCAAGTTCAGTTGCGATCTGGCTGGCAGAGAGGCCTTCCATCCAGAGCTTCTTCAAGGTCTCAACGCGCTCGTCAGTCCAGCCCGCCGGTTGTGCTCCTGAATCCATCGTCAAAACAGAATCCTTCATTGCGCCACCAAATTGCATTGGAAGCCATCAAACGCTAGGCGTCGTATGTTGGGTGGGTCCGCCACACGAGATGTCGTGTCTTCCCATTGAGGGTGACCATACGCCATCGACGGAATCAGGATCAAGAGTCGGGGGAGAGTTTCCCCGTAAATCCACTGGTTAATAATCTGCTAACAACATTGAGTCATATCAAACACTTGACCCGTAATCATTGACTTGGCCTACAAAAATGGCCTAATTCCGACGCCGAAACGCGCTGCGACAAGAGCGCGTTTTTGGTTTTTGTGGCATGTTTGCCACGCACCGTCATATTCGATCACCCCAACAAGGAATAGACCCATGTCTGCGCTATACGGCACCTATGCTCGTTCCGAACTCTCGTTTGAGCGGGGCGAAGGCATGCGCCTGTATGACCAGCATGGCCGAGACTATCTCGATTTCCATTCCGGCATTGCGGTGAACGCGCTGGGTCATGGCGACCCCCATCTGGTCAACGCGCTCAAGAATGCCGCGGACAAGGTGTGGCACGTCTCCAACGTGTTTACCATTCGCGAGCAGGAGCGGCTGGGCCAGCGGCTGGTCGATGCGACCTTTGCCGACGCGGTGTTCTTCACCAATTCGGGCGCCGAAGCGCTGGAATGCGCGATCAAGACGGCGCGCCATTATTTCTGGGCCAAGGGCGAGAAGGATCGCTACGAGATTCATCGCCTTTACCCATTCGTTCCACGGCCGCACGCTGGGCACCATCGCTGCCGGCGGTAATCCCAGCTATCTCGAGGGCTTTGGACCGGCGCTGCCCGGCTTCAAGCATGTCGAGCCGGGTGACCTTGCCGCGGTGCGGGCCAATGATCGGGCCGCAGACTTGTGCCATCCTGATCGAGCCGGTGCAGGGCGAAGGCGGCGTGACCGCCATGAGCTCCGAGTTCATGCAGGGCCTGCGGGCGCTGTGCGATGAGTATCGGCCTGCTGCTGGTGCTCGATGAAGTGCAGTGCGGCTATGGCCGGACCGGGCGCTTCTTTGCTTATGAATGGTCGGGCATCACCCCCGATATCGTCGCGGTCGCCAAGGCGATCGGCGGCGGCTTCCCGCTCGGCGCGTGCCTCGCCAAGGGTGATGTTGCGGCGTCCATGGTGCCCGGCACGCACGGCTCGACCTATGGCGGCAATCCGCTGGCCACCGCGGTGGGCAATGCCGTGCTCGACCGGATTCTCGCGCCCGGCTTTATCGAGCATGTAAACCTGATGGGGCAGCGCCTCGCCTGGCACTTGCAGCAGCTGGCGCAGAAATATCCCGATCATGTGGTGGAACTGCGCGGCAAGGGCTTGCTGGCGGGCATCAAGATCACCCCGCCGGTGCGCGACTTTGTCGAGCGCCTGCGCAATGATCACCAGCTGCTGACCATCGGCGCCGGGGACAACGTGCTGCGGCTGCTGCCGCCGCTGATCGTGACCGAGGCCGATATCGAAGAGGCGATGGGCAAGCTCAGCGCCGCTTTCGATGCGATCGTGGCAGAGAGCGCTGCTCCGGCAGCGCAGTAACATGGTGGCTGGTCTGCGGTATCGCGGGCGACGTCGACGATGCGGCAGGTTTCCTCCGCGCGTGCGGTAGCATAGCGTGCCGCATGACTCGCCCATAACCACAAATCTGCTGACAGATATCAGTCCCAAAAAGGAACCCGGCCCATGACCTTGACCGGCACCCCACGGCATTTTCTTAATCATCGACGACTTCGACTATGCCGAGCTGCGTGGCATGCTCGATGCCGCCAACACCCTCAAGACCCGGCTGAAGGACGGCGATCGCCCGCGCCTGCTGCAGGACAAGGTCCTGGCCATGATCTTTGAGCGCCAGTCCACCCGCACCCGTGTCAGCTTCGATGTGGGCATGCGCCAGCTGGGCGGCGAGACCATCATGCTCTCGGGCACCGACATGCAGCTGTCGCGCGAAGAGACCCTGACCGATACCGGCCGGGTGATGAGCCGCTATGTCGATGCTATCATGATCCGCATTCTCAGCCATGCCGACCTGGTCGAGCTCTCCGAAGGCTCATCGGTGCCGGTGATCAACGGGCTGACGCGGCGCGCGCATCCCTGCCAGGTGATGGCGGACCTGATGACCTTCGAAGAGCATCGCGGCAATATCAAGGGTGCCAAGGTGGCCTGGGTGGGTGACAGCAATAACGTGCTGCACAGCTGGGTGAACGCGGCCGAGCTGTTCGAATGCGAGCTCACCATTGCGGTGCCGGATGAATACTGGCCGGAAAAGGACCTGATGCTCGACATCCAGAAGGCCGGGAAATGGGTCAAGCTGATCGAGGATCCACGCGAGGCGGTGCAGAATGCCGATCTGGTGCTCACCGACACCTGGGTGTCGATGGGCGACACCGATGCGGCCGAGCGCCGTCGGGTCTTGAAACCTTATCAGGTCAACACCAATTTGATGGGCTTGGCGGATAAGAACGCCCTGTTCATGCACTGCCTGCCCGCGCATCGCGGCGACGAGGTGACCGACGAGGTGATCGATGGTCATCAGTCGGTGGTGTTTGATGAGGCCGAAAACCGCCTCCATGCCCAAAAAGCCATCCTGTGCTGGGCCTTTGGGGTCGACGTAAACTAGGCATTTTTGCCGGTTAGCGTAAACTTCGTCGTGATGTGACGATGGTCGGGTTTTGTTGTAGCCGTTCCCCAATGGCTGCAACGCGCCCGACCGCGCTGGTTTATCTTGCTCCCGGGCCTGGCCTTTGAAAGCCATTGACCCCTATGACGACGGAATCGACGACGATGACCGAGAACCTGATGACTGCCCTTGGCCTCGACCGCCCGGAAAGCGGGGACGATACTGTCGTGCCATTCACCCTCGACAAGCTCGATACACGTGGACGCAGCGTGCGTCTGGGCGAGGCGCTCGACGGTATCCTGTCGCGCCACAACTATCCCGCACCGGTGGCGCGCCTGCTGGGCGAGGCCGTGGTGCTGGCCGCGCTGATCGGTTCGTCGCTCAAGTTTGAGGGGCGCTTCATCATGCAGACCCAGACCGATGGTCCGGTCAATCTGCTGGTGGTTGATTTCGAAGCCCCCGATGGCCTGCGCGGCTATGCCCGTTTTGACCAGGACGCGCTGGTGAAGGCTGCCGAGGAAGGCAAGACCAAGCCGGGCGAGCTGCTGGGCAAGGGGCATCTGGCGATGACCATCGACCAGGGCCCGCATACCGAGCGCTATCAGGGTATCGTTGCGCTGGACGGCCATTCGCTGGAAGAAGTCGCCTATTCCTATTTCATGCAGTCGGAGCAGATTCCGACCATGGTGCGCATGGCGGTCGCCGAAATCACCAAAAAGGGCGATGCGCGTCCGCACTGGCGGGCTGGTGGCGTGCTGATCCAGCATTTGCCGGAACACGGCATGGGCAGCGCGCGCGATCTGCCCGGTGATGGCAATTTCGACGTTGATGAGAGCGAAGAGGCTGATGGCTGGACCGAAGCCAAGGTGATGCTGGCGACGGTGGATGATCTCGAGCTGGCCGATCCCGATCTCAGCTCCGAGCGCCTGCTGTTCAGGCTTTACCATGAGACCGGCGTGCGAGTGTTCCTGCCCTTGCCGATGGTTGACCGCTGCTCCTGCTCGGTCGACCGCATCGAGGACATGCTGGCCAATAGCTTCACCGCCGAAGACCATGAGGCCATGGCGGTGGATGGCGAAATCGAAGTCGTGTGCGAGTTCTGCTCGACAGCGTATCACTTCAATCCGCACCAGTTTGCCAGCAAGCACTGATCGTCTGTCCTGGCCTTATTGTTAATGCCTGCTAGAAGGTGCAAATATTTAAGCCTCGCCTTATTGTTAAGGCGAGGCTTTTTATTGCCGAAGTCATCGGCTACTTGATTTTTACTTGAAGCCGAGTGATTGTTACTGTTCTGGCAGGGGGCGTCAGATGCGGTTTCAAGGGCATTTCGGGCGGGATAAGTCGGGTGGGCGGCCATAGATGTCGGCCCCCGGTTTGCTGCGCGCCATATTGGGGAGCAAATGCCAGGATGATGCGGCCGCCTTTCTGGTGCTGGAAGCGGCGCTTGAGCGCGAAGTCGATCCGCTGCGCTATTGCAGCTCGGTGCTGGGCGTAAATGAAACCCTGGCGATGGAGCGTGCCGCCGCCTGGGCCGATCTGCCGTTCTTTGAGGTGATCCCGCGCGGGCTGGAGCGCCAGTTTGCCCCCAGCCGACTGGAGGCCATTGGCGAAGTGCGGGTGCTGTCCTTGCCGATCTATGATCGGGTCGTGGCGTTCTGCGCGCCGGACTTTTTTGGGCTGTTGCGGGTGGCGGAGCGACGCCGGCAGGAGCCGGGCTTGCGCGAGCGGGTTTGCCTGATCCCGGAGGGGGCGTTGCGCGACTATATGGCCAAGGCGGCGGCCTCGGCCCTGACAATATCGGCGCGGCAGACGCTGTCGCGCATCTGGCCCTTTGCCGCAGCGCAACTCGATTTGACCGCAGCCGCGCGGTTCAGCTTCGTCGGCGGTATTTTGCTGTTGGTGGTACTGGTCCTGTTGGCGCCGTTCTGGGGCCAAATGTGGTTGCTGCCGTTGGCGGCATTTGTCCTGCTCGGCCCCATAGTGATCCGGCTCGGGGCCCTGGCCGCGCCCGTTGAGCGCCAACGCCCGGCCAGGCGACCCGATGATGCCGAGCTGCCGGTCTATTCAGTGCTGATCCCGTTGCGCGACGAAGCGTCCATGGTGCCGCAATTGTTTGCCGCCATGCGCCAGCTCGACTATCCGCCCGAGCGGCTCGACATCAAGTTCGTGGTCGAAACTCATTCGCCCGAAACCATCGCGGCGGTGGAGCGGGAGCTTGGCGATCCCCGGTTTTCGCTGGTGCGGGTGGTCGATGCGGCGCCGCGCACCAAGCCCAAGGCGCTGGGCTATGCCTTGCCACTGTGCCGCGGCGACTATGTCGTGGTGTATGACGCCGAGGACATTCCCGATCGCGACCAACTGTGGAAGGCCGCTGCCCGGTTCCAGGCCGAGCCCGATATTCACTGCCTGCAGGCACGGCTGGAAATCGACAATGGCGACGAAAACCGGCTGGCGGCACTGTTTGCCGGCGAATATGCCGGGCTGTTCTCGGTGCTGGTGCCGGCCTTGGCGGCGTGGCGTCTACCCATTCCGCTGGGCGGGACGTCCAACCATTTCCCCATTCATACGCTGCGGGCGATCGGGGGTTGGGATGCCTTCAATGTCACCGAGGATGCCGACCTGGGGGTGCGGCTGGCGCGATTGCGGCTGCGCGTGGAAATGCTCGATTCCATCACCCATGAATCCGGGCCGACCCGGTTCGATACCTGGATGGGGCAGCGCACCCGCTGGATGAAGGGCTGGATGCAGACGTTTGTCGTGCACAACCGCAAGCCTCGCGCTCTGCTGGCAGACCTCGGATGGCGCTGCCTGATCGGGTTCGAAGTGCTGGTGCTGGGGCAGATCGTGGCGCCGCTCTTGCATCTGGGGTTTATCGCTGCGCTGATTATTGCGGCATTCACCGGCCATTTGAGGCTGGACGTTCCTGATATCTGGGCCATTGTCTATGGCTTCGTGCTGCTCATGGGGTATGGCACGACCTTTCTAATGACAGTGCTGGGCCTGCGACGGCGGCAGCGCATGCGGTGGTGGGGAGCGCAACTGTTCCTGCCGATCTACTGGCTGCTGATGGCGGTTGCGACCGTGCGAGCGGCGCTGGAATTGATCCACCAGCCGTTTTACTGGTTCAAGTCGCCGCATCGGCCGGAGGGGCCGGTGCGAGCGCAGCGGGAGATCGTCCCAAAGCCGGGCATCCGGCCCATGCGCGATATCATCCGCTTGTCATAGGCCGCAAAAAGCGCGCCACCCTGGCAATTTGTGCTAGTCAGTTCGGGTTGTTCGAGCCCGAGCAGGAAAGCTTTTGATGACCGCCAGCTCTGCCACCAGTCAGGACCAGATCCGGCGGGATGACCAAAGGCGTGGACTGGCCCATTCCAATGCCCGGCGCCTGGCATGGCTGCTGCTCGCCAGTGGCGTCCTGCTGGGCGTGTTACTTGCCAGCATCGTCGTCGGGTCGCGCGATATCGCGCTGCCGACGGTGTGGAATGCCCTGTTTGCCTATGATGACAGCGCCGACCACGCCATCATCCAGAGCCTGCGCCTGCCGCGCACAATGCTGGGGTTGGTGGTGGGCATGGCGCTGGGCATGGCCGGGGCCTTGATCCAGGCGCTGACCCGCAATCCGCTGGCTGACCCCGGCATATTGGGCGTGAACGCTGGCGCGGCCTTTTTCGTGGTGCTCGGGCTGGGCCTGTTCGGCGTGACCTCGATCGCGGGATATGTTTGGTTTGCCTTGCTGGGCGCCATTGTGGCGACCGGGATTGTCTGGGCCATCGGGTCGGCCGGGCGCTCGGGCGGCACGCCGGTGCGGCTGACCCTGGCGGGCGTGGCGGTGGGGGCAGTGCTGGGCGGGATCACGTCGGGGATTTCGCTGCTCAACCCGTCGGTGTTTGATCGCCTGCGCCATTGGAGCGCCGGTTCGCTGGTGACGGTCGGCTACGAGACGGTGCTGACGGTCTTGCCGTTCATCCTGGTGGGACTGGCGCTGGCGCTGCTGTTGTCGCGCTCGCTCAATGCCATCGCGCTGGGGGATGAACTGGCGGCGTCGCTGGGCAGCAATATCCGGCGCACCCGCGTGCTGGTGGTTATCGCCAATACCTTGCTGGCAGGGGCGGCGACGGCGGCTGCCGGGCCAATCGGGTTTGTCGGGCTGATGGTGCCCCATGTGGCGCGCTGGATTGTCGGGCCGGATCAGCGCTGGATCTTTGCGTTTACCCTGGTGCTGTCGCCGATCCTGCTGCTTGGCGCCGATATTATTGGGCGACTGATCATGCGCCCGGCGGAATTGCAGGTGGGCATTGTCACCGCCTTTGTGGGTGCGCCGGTATTGATCGCGCTGGCCCGCCGTCGCCGGGTGAGCGGGCTATGAGTGTTGGTCCGCCCCTCGATATGCCGCGCCCAATCCGCTCCATGCGACTGTTCAACGGAGCGCTGTCGCGGCGGCTCGATATGCGAGCCATCAGTGTCTGCGTGATCCTCATGGCAGCCGCTGTGATGATGATGCTGCTGACGCTGGGGACCGGCGAATATGGCATTGCTTTGGGCGATGTCATCGCGGCGCTACTGGGGCAGGCGGAGGGGCGGGTGCATATGGTGGTGGTCGAATGGCGACTGCCGCGCACTGCGCTGGCCGTGTTGCTGGGCGCTGCATTGGGCATGAGCGGCGCGATCTTTCAGTCGCTGACCCGCAACCCGCTGGGCAGCCCCGATGTGATCGGCTTCGACGCTGGCGCTTATACCGGGGCGGTGGTGGCGATCATCCTGTTGCAGGGCGGGTATCTTGCGGTGGCGGGCGGGGCCATGGCTGGTGGGCTGGTCGCTGCCTTGCTGGTGTATCTGCTGGCCTATAATCGCGGCGTGCAGGGGTTTCGGCTGATCCTGATCGGCATTGGCCTGTCGGCGATGCTCAATGCGTTCAATACCTGGATGCTGCTGCGCGCCAAACTCGATGTGGCGATGGCGGCTGCGGTGTGGGGCGCAGGTTCACTCAACGGACTGGGGCTGGATAGGCTGGGACCGGCGGCCTTGGTGTTGGCTGTGTTGATGCCCATGGCCCTGTTGTTGGCACGCCCTATGGGCCAGCTCGAACTGGGCGATGATGCGGCCCGCGCCTTGGGCGTCAATGCCGAGGCGACACGGCTGGGACTGATCATTATTGGCGTGGCGCTCATTGCCATCGTGACGGCAACCGCCGGTCCTATCGGCTTTGTGGCCCTGGTCGCACCGCAACTGGCGCGGCGGCTGACCGGATCGGCCGGGGTGACGCTGCTGCCGGCGGCGGCGATGGGAGCGCTGTTGCTGGTGAGTGCCGACTTTGTCGCGCAGCGGGCGTTTGCGCCCACCCAATTGCCGGTGGGCATCGTGACGATCAGCCTGGGCGGACTGTATTTTATCTGGCTACTCGTGCGTGAAGGACGGCGTCAATGAGTGAGAAAACCGTTGCGGCGCGGCTTTACGCCGAGCGGGCCACCTTTGGCTATGACAGCCGGGTCATTTCCCGAGACCTTTCCGTCGCCATCCCCGACCGCTCCTTCACAGTGATCGTGGGGGCCAACGCCTGCGGCAAGTCCACCCTGTTGCGAGCCCTGTCGCGGCTGATCAAGCCCAGCGCCGGACGCGTCGTGCTCGATGGGCAGGCCATCAGCAGCTATCCCGCCAAGGAAGTGGCGCGGCGGCTGGCCTTGTTGCCGCAAAGCTCGATCGCCCCCGATGGCATTACCGTGGCCGACCTGGTCGCCCGCGGGCGCTATCCGCATCAGAATTTGCTGCGGCAATGGTCCGCGAGCCGATGAGGCAGCAGTGATTGCAGCCATGGCGGCCACCAAGGTCAGCGACCTCTCGCACCGGCAGGTGGATGAGCTCTCCGGTGGCCAGCGTCAGCGCGTCTGGGTGGCGATGGTGCTGGCGCAGCAGACCCCGCTGCTGCTGCTCGATGAGCCGACCACCTTTCTCGATATTACCCACCAGATCGAATTGCTCGACCTGTTGAGCGGGCTCAATCGCCAGCAGGGGCAGACCATCGTCGCGGTGCTGCATGATCTCAATCATGCCTCGCGCTATGCCAGCCACATCATTGCCATGCGCGACGGGGCAGTGGTCGCCGAAGGGCCGCCGCGCGAGATCGTGACGGCTGAACTGGTGGAGGCGGTGTTCGGGCTGCCCTGCATCATCATTGATGATCCGGTGTCGCATACGCCGCTGGTTATTCCGCGCGGCGCGCTCTGATCGGGCCAATGCTGTTTGTGGTTGTGTTGGATCAACAGACGTGTGGAGAATGGACCACAAAGCGCATTGGATAAGACCGGTGCGTCAGCATTTCCTGTTGACCGGACCATCATGACAGTTGAGAAGGGGCCGTTTGCATTTTCGCGACAAGTCGATCACTGGCCAGCCCCGCCAGCGGTACCGCACGCCATAACTCCAGGAGATCTTCCACCATGCCATCCATGCCACAGCCAGTCGACAGGGCCGTAATAGCTCATGAGGCCGCCAAGATGCTCCTGGAGATCGAGGCGGTCCATTTTTATAAGGACCAGCCTTTCTTCTTCACCTCCGGCTGGGCCAGCCCGGTCTATATCGACTGCCGCAAGATCATCTCCTACCCCCGCCTGCGCTCGGCGCTGGTAGACTTTGCCGCGGCAACCATCGTGCGCGATATTGGCTATGAGTTGATCGACAATATTGCCGGTGGCGAAACCGCGGGCATTCCCTTCGCAGCCTGGATTTCCGATCGCCTGATGCTGCCAATGCAGTATGTGCGCAAGAAGGCCAAGGGTTTCGGCCGCAATGCGCAGATCGAAGGTCAGGTCGTTGAAGGCGCGCGCACGCTGCTGGTGGAAGATCTGGCGACCGACGGTCGCAGCAAGGTCAATTTCTGCGAAGCGCTGCGCACTGCCGGCGCCCAGGTCGATCATTGCTTCGTGATGTTCTACTACGACATCTTCCCCAATAGCCGCGACCTGATGGACGATCTCGGCGTCAAGCTGCACTATCTCACCACCTGGTGGGACGTGCTCAAGGTGGCTAAGGAAAGCGGTCACTTCGAGCCGAAGGTGCTGGGCGAAGTCGAGGCCTTCCTCAATGACCCTGCCAAGTGGTCCGCAGCACATGGCGGCATCTCGCAGTTCGGTCAGGAAAAGCCCCAGTAAGGCTTCAAAGAAATTGGCCCCTGGCAGTGATCAACTGCCAGGGGCCTTTCAATTTTCAGAAGCTGTCGATGGGGCTTAAGCCGAGAGTTCGGTGCGGCCGATTTCGTTGAGCAGCTGCAATTCCTGCGCGGCATCGCCCTCGGGCAGGGCGGCGGCGGCTTCCACCAAGGCGGTGAGACGGGCCAGCGCGGTTTCCGCCACACCAACAACC
Source organism: uncultured Alphaproteobacteria bacterium (assembly GCA_963699295.1). Taxonomy (GTDB): domain Bacteria; phylum Pseudomonadota; class Alphaproteobacteria; order Rhizobiales; family Devosiaceae; genus Devosia. Next base: position 2,062,908 of record OY969432.1, on the reverse strand, counting down.
AGCGGCTCGCCATCATAAACGTCGATGAAGCGCCCGGCGAGGTCGGCCAGCATGCGAGTCAGCGCGGGATGCTTGGCATCGAGGCCCATGGTCTCGAGCCGCTGCTGGACCTCCATATAGGTGCGTACGCCACCCTTCTGCTCGGCCAGCCAGTTGCGCAGCTCTTTCAGTTCATCGCGAAAACTCGTCATCAATACGCTCCTCAAATGGGCGGTGGTTCAGAAATGAGCTTTGAGACTAAATCAGCGCCTCAAGCAAGGCTTCACGCATGACGGCAATACCCGCCACCATGTCGTCAATGCGCATGGCTTCGTGCGGGTTGTGCGACCCGTGCTCGTTGCGCACGAACACCATGGCGCTGGGGATGCCGGTATTGGCGAACACCGCCGCGTCATGGCCGGCGCCGCTGGGAATGTCTTCGGTGGGCAGGCGCAGCCGTTCGGCGGCGCGCTTCAGCCGATCCACCCACGCGGGGTCCATGACGGCAGGGGCGCTGTCGACCCGGCGATCCAGCTCGAAGCGAACGCCGCGTTCGCGCTCGACCAGCCGCGCTTCGGACAGGAAGATGTCGTAGAAACCTTCCAGCGTATCGGGGTTCTGGCTGCGCACTTCAAAGGAGAAGTGCACTTCCCCCGGAATGCGGGCAATGGCGTGTTCTTCGGGCAGCGTGCCGAACAGCCCGGCCGTCATCACCACGTCACGGCCCCGCTCAAGCAGCGTACGCCAGTGGTGATCGAGATGGGTGAGAAGTTCGGCGCTGGCCATGACCGCGTCATGACGCAGCCAGCGCGGAACTGCGCCGGAATGGCCGGCTTCGCCAATGCATTTGACGGTACGATGGCGCACATTGCCGCGAATGCCGGTGACGATACCAATGGGCAGATCGCGCGCGACCAGGACGGGGCCCTGCTCGATGTGCAGTTCCATCCAGCCCGCGACGCTGGCGGGATCGAGTAGCGGTTCGCCACGGGCGACGCGTTCGACGTCGACGCCAACTTCGGACATGCACTGGCCCAGCGTCTTGCCGGTGGCGTCCTTGACCGCCAGGTCGGTGCTGGTGAGTTTTCCCAAGAGGGCGCTGGAGCCCATATAGGCCTTGCCGAAACGCGCGCTTTCTTCGCCGCGCAAGCACAGCAGCTTGAGCGTGCGATTGGGTACGAAGCCGTCCCGCTTGAAGCCGGCAAGAATGGCCAGTCCGGCGATCACGCCCGCCGCGCCGTCAAAATTGCCGCCCTGGGGCACGGAGTCGACGTGCGAGCCGCAAGCCATGAAGGGCAGGGAAGGATCGGCCCCAGGCAGGGTCACGACCAGATTGGCGCCGGCATCGCGCTCGGTGTGGAGCCCCAATTCCTGCGCCTTGGCCTCCAGCAGGTCGAGCGCCAGAGATTCTTCGGGGCCGTAGGCGAGGCGGCTGATGCCCACCCCGTCAAAGCTGATGGCCCGCAAGGCGTCGAACATTTCGGCGGCCAGCGCGGTATCGTCGACATCGCCAACAAAATTGGTTGCAGCCAGCGCACTCATGCAACGGTCTCCAGAGCCATCTGAGGTTGGGTCTCGTCGATGATGACGCCGCCGATCAGGTCCTGCACGTGCGCAACCCCCCGGCGCGCGCAGAATGCGGCCAGATCATCAATGATGGTGGTCATCGCGGCGGGCTGTACGAAGGTGGCGGTGCCCACCTGCACGGCGGTGGCGCCAGCCAGCATATATTCCACCGCGTCCTCGGCGGTCGAAATGCCGCCGCAGCCGATGATCGGCACCTTTACGGCGCGGGCGCACTGATAGACGTGGCGCATGATGATCGGCTTGACGGCGGGGCCGGAGAGCCCGCCCATGATATTGCCCAGGCTGGGGCGGAAAGTGTTCACGTCGATCGACATCGAGAGGATGGTGTTGGCCACCACCAGCGCATCGGCACCGGCGGCTTCAGCGGCGCGGGCGATTTCGGGCATGTCGCCGGTATTGGGGGTGAGTTTGACCCAGAGCGGCAGATCGGTTGCGGCGCGCAGCAGCTTGGTTACCCGCTCGGTCGAATCCGCGCGCATGGCAAAGGCCTTGCCGTCTTCTTCGATATTGGGGCACGAGATATTGGCTTCGATCGCGGTCACACCAGGAATGCTGATCTCGGCGGCGATGCGGGCAAATTCCTCGGCCGTGGGCGCGGAAATGCTCACCACCAGCGGCGTGTCGTAACGCGCATAGTGGGGCATGGTGTTGGTGATGAAGTACGGCACGCCCTTGGAGGGGATGCCGATGGAATTGATCAAGGCGCCGGGTTGTTCGGCCACGCGGGGCAGGGGATTGCCGGCCCGCAATTCGCGGGTGATCGTCTTGGTGACGAAGGCCCCTAGGCGATTGAAGTCCATGACCTTGTCGAGGCCTTCGGCAAAGGTGCCGGAGGCGGGCATGATCGGGTTGCGCAGGGTGAGATTACCGATGCGAACGGACAGGTCGATAGGAGAAGTCATGCCAGGGCCTCATGCAGATCAAACACCGGGCCATCCCAGCAGACGCGGCGGCTGACGATTTCGCCGTCGACCTTGAAGTCGCGCACGCAGCAATAGCAAAGCCCCACCCCGCATGCCATTTGCTGCTCCATGGCCACTTGCCCGGGCAGGTCAAATTCGGTCGCCAGTTGCTGTTGCACGCGCATCAGGCGGTTCGAGCCGCAGGTGAACAGGGCATCGCATCGCCCGGCGGCGATCAGCTCGCGCACATGGCGTTCAACATTATCCGGCTGGCTGGTGCCATCGGTATCAACGACCGCGATCACCTGGCCGCCATGGCTTTCAAACAAAGCCTGGGACACCACCAGATCCGGGCGACGGGCGCTGAGGATGGCAGTGACCTGAATGCCCTGGGCGCGGGCCGCTTGCGCCAGGGGAGCCAGGGTCGCAAGGCCCGCACCGCGCCCGATGGCGACGATGTGGCGCCACGAGGGGTCGAGCGTGAAGCCAACGCCCAGCGGGCCAAAAATATCCAGCTTGTCGCCCGGCCGCAAAGTGGCGAGGCCCCGGGTTCCCGCACCGGTAACCTTATAGAGAAACTCGACCTGTCCCTTGGCCGCATCAAACCCGTAAACGCTCATCGGCCGGCGCAGATAGGGCTGGTCGGCAGCGGTCGGGGGGCATAGCAACTGGAAAAACTGTCCGGGTTGCGCAGCCGCCGCCTCGGGGCCGCACTTGACCACCAGGTGTCGGTATTCATCATTGACCGCGTCGTTGCGCAGGACCTGGGTAGCCTCGGCCACGATGCTGGCCGTAAAGCTGGCGCAACTGGTCTGGCCGGTCGGAGTGGTAGAACACTGAGTGTCAGTGAGCATAGTGCGCCTCGTGCAAGCAAAGAATTGCGAGAGCTTCGGCCGAACATGCCCGGCCCCGCCGCGCGGGCTTGGCGCAGGATCGATAGGGGATGGCTGCCTCCCAAGGGAGACGCGGGTGTTCGAACATAAGACCCTCCGTAAGGTGTGCGCGGCCCGTTGAAGTCGAGCCTTGCGTCACACCGTCGCCTGGCATTTCCTCTCTGCCGGAAAAACCGGCAGCAAACCTAGCAAGCGAGTAGGATTGGCACCGGCTTCTCGCATTTGCAAGACAAATATCAATTTTGCGACACGCTTTCGCGCGCGATTGGGGATGGTTGCAAAAACGGCGTGCAAGCACGGTTGACTCGGTGCAGACAGGCTCAGGCCACCGCAGCTGCCGAATCGATACTGTACTTCGTGTAGAATATTCGACCAAAGTAGATGCTGTGCCATTTTTGAGAATATTCTTGACATTGGCCAGTTCGCTTGCGCTAGTTTAGCAAATTAGGCGCAAAGCCTACTGGAGGGAGATCACATATGAAATTTCGGCACGCCATAGCTGTCGCCACCAGCGTCCTCGCCTTGTCCGTGATGGGCCAGGCTTTCGCGCAAGAGTTCGTGGCCCGCATTGGCCATTTGGAATCCGACCAGCAGCCCCGCCACAAGGGCCTCGTGAAGGTTTCCGAGCTCGTCAAGGAGCGCACCGGTGGCGCAGTTGAGTTCCAGCTGTTCCCCGCTGGCCAGCTCGGCCAGGCCCGCGAGATGAACGAGGGCGTTCAGCTCAACCTCATCCAGGGCACCGTGTCGCCTGCCGCCTTCCTCGCCGGTTTCAATTCCGCCGTGTCGGTGCTGGACGTTCCCTTCCTTTATCCTTCCGACCGCAATCAGGCAGCCGAGCTGCGCGACGGCGCGTTCGGCGAAGCTGTGCTGGCAACCTTCGAGCCGCTGGGCTTTGTCGGTGTCGGCCTGTGGCCCAATGGCCGCAAGGCAATCACCTCCGGCCAGCCCATCGAAACCGTTGAGGCTTTCAATGGCCAGCGCTTCCGCGTGATGGATTCGGCTGTGTTGATGGAGCAGTTCAACGCGGTTGGCGCTTCCGCCATCGCGCTGCCCTTCGGCGAACTCTACACCGCGCTGCAGACCGGTGTGGTCGATGGCCAGGAAAACGCCCTCGATACCATCGCAACGATGAAGTATCACGAAGTCCAGAAGCACCTGCTGATCTCCGAGCACGGCGCCAATGAAGACGTGATCCTGTTCAGCCCCGGTTGGTGGAACACCCTGCCGGCTGACTACCAGGCCATCATCAAGGCTGCGTTCCTCGAAGTTCGTCCGGAAGTCGAAGCGATCAAGGAAGCCGCCCAGGTCGAAGCCCTCAAGACCATCAAGGCCGGCAATATCGACGTCATCGAACTCGATGAGACCCAGAAGGCAGCGTTCCGCGATGCCATGTATGGCCCGGCACGTGACGCCTACATCGCCGATGCCGGCGAACAGGGTCAGAAGATCGTCGAAATCTACGAAGCCGAATACGCCCGCGTCGTAGCTCAGTAATAACAATGCGGCCAGAGCCCGCTGGGCTCTGGCCAGTTTGATGCTTCAGGCTGGATGTTCTGGCTGATCACCGCAGTCATAGTTTCATGCATGGCCGACTTATAGGAGAAAGGCGCATGGCGACTTTTCTGCGCGCACTCAATTCCATTGAACGGTTCCTTATCGGCACTTTGATGCTGCTGATGGTGGGCCTGTATTCCCTGGCCATCCTGGTTCGCCAGTTTGTGCCGACCATGGCCCGCGATGTGGCCTGGATCGACGAGGCCACCCGCTACATGCTGGTGTGGCTGGTATTTCTTGCACTCGGTACTGCCCTGGGTGCCGGGCGTCAGATTTCCATGGACACATTCCTGCTGGGGTTTTCCGAGCGTTTCGGCAAGATCGTGCGCAAGGTCATCGATCTGACCGGGCTGCTGTTCTCGCTCTATATCACCTGGGTGGGCGTGGAAATCACCATGATGATCGCCGGGACCGGGCAGAAGAGTCCGACGCTGCACATTTCCGCCGCCTATCTCTATCTCGCCCTGCCCACAGGGTTCCTGTTGCTTGCCCTGCGTTACGCAATGAGCCTGTTCGGCCTCATTGACCGTTGGTCAAGCGCGGCGCACGAAAGCTAATTCCATGCTGGTTTTTCTCGTTTTCCTAGGCGCAGTTACGCTGCTGTTTTTTGGTTTTGAAATGCTGCTGCTGCTGGGCCTGACCGGCGTAGTAAGCAAAGAAATCTGGTATTCGGCCATTCCTGACCTGATCTATGGTCAGAAAATGGTCGGGGGTATCAACCAGGCCACCCTGCTGGCCATTCCGTTCTTCATCTTTGCCGCCGAAATCATGTCGCGCGGCAACATCGCTCGTCATCTGACCGGCCTCGTGAAGGCATTTCTCGGCCACTATCGTGGCGGACTGGGTCTCACCACCGTTGCCGCAGCCACCGCATTCGGCTCGGTTTCAGGTTCCGCACCGGCAACCGTGGCAGCGCTTGGGCGCCTGATGTACCCCGAGCTGCGCGCAGCCGGATACAAGGACACCTTCTCGCTGGGCCTGCTGGTATCGTCGGCCGAAGTGGCGCTGCTGCTGCCGCCATCCATCACCCTGATCATTTACGCCTGGCTGACCGGCACCTCGGTGGCCTCGTTGTTTGCCGCAGGCCTTGTGATCGGGCTGTTCCTCTCGCTGGCATTCGTTGTCTATGTGCTGATCGACAGCTATCGCAACAATCGTCCTGGCTCTGCGCCACTGCCCTACAAGCAACGGTTTAAGGCGCTGGGTCGGGGCATCTGGGCGCTTGGCCTGCCCGTGGTGATGCTGGGTGGTATCTATTCCGGTATTTTCACCCCGACCGAAGCCGCAGCGGTCAGCGTGGTTTATGCGCTGATGATTGAAATCCTGGTCTATCGCCAGCTCAAGATGAAGGATGTCATGAGCATCGCGACGGGTGCGGCGATCACGACGGCGGTGATCTTCGTCCTGCTCGCCATGGGCAGCGTGGTGGGCTATTTCATCACCCTGGCGCAGGTGCCGGCGCTGGTTATTGGTGCGCTTGAGGCAATCAATGCCAACTGGGTCATCTTCCTGCTGGTGGTGAACGTGCTGTTCCTGATCACCGGCATGTTCCTTGATCCCAACACCACCATGCTGATCCTGGTGCCGGCGCTTTATCCGGTCGCGGTGAGCTTTGGCATCGATCCCGTGCATTTTGGCATCATCGTGTGCCTCAATACCTGCATCGGGATGATAACGCCGCCCTTTGGACTGGATCTGTTCGTGGCGTCATCAACGTTGAACGAACCGGTAGCCAAGATTGTGCGCGGCACGGTGCCGTTCATCGTGGTGAACCTGATTGCCTTGGTGATCGTGACTTATCTGCCCGATCTGAGCATGTTCCTGCCGCGCTTGCTCTAATCGGCGCACCAACAACACTTCAACCGATGCCGGGCCCCAGGGTCCGGCATCAGTGTTTTGGGGAGTAGATCAGTCCCGTTCGACCGTACGATCGAGAATGCGTTGCAGCATATCGGCGCCGTCGCTGCCCTTGAATGCCTTGTCCCACTGCCGGGTCAGCGTGTCCTCGAAGGATTTCACCGCCTCGGGGGCCGAGGTGACGATGGCAATGCCAGACGTGATGTTGGGCTGGTCGCCCAGGCGATAGGGACTGAGCGTAACCGCGGGAGACACCCGGCGCTCATAGACCTGGAAGGTTTGGGTCGGCGGCTGGCCTTCAGCGACACCGACCTGGATCCCGATGGGCTGACGCCGCATGACGTCTCTCAATTGCTCGATTTCACGGCGGGCCAGGGCACGGCGTTCCGCCTGCACCGCATCCGGCAAGTCGAACCGGCCGATCAGCCCGAGGCGCAGGAAACGTTCCACATCCTGCGAGCCCACGATGCTGACCACCGGCACCCGGCGTTCGGCGGCGGTGGCGCGACGCTCGGCCAAAATGGCGAGCACCTTGTCGATGAATTCGAGATCCTTGGCGGCATCCCGGCTTTCGGGAATGGCCTCGATCAGCATCACGCGCAGATGCGCCATATAGTCATCGGACAGGATCAGCGAGGACATGGGAGAGAAATTGCCCAGCAGCTGCTGGGATTCTTCCTCGAGCTGACGCATGCGTTCAAAAAACGCAATGGCGTTGGTGTGGTATTCAACCCCGACGCCCAGCAGTGAGGGCAGGGACACATCGAGCAGGCCCGCCAAGGCTTCGAGGGCCTGGATCTTGACGATCTCACCCTTTTCAAGCCGGTATACGGCGGCCCGGGAAATGCCGATGCGCTGAGCGATGTCTTCCGCCGTAAGTCCAGTTCCCAGGCGATAAGCGCGCAGGCGCTGGCCGATTTCGACGAAACGAATGTTCATAAAGGCGCCCCTCGCGTCCAAGTTTTGATACCCGGCCCGTCCAAGGCTGTCGAGCCTAATTGCGTAGGATTGGGCATCCCGGCAGGGGTCTATGGAAAGGGCGGTTGAGCATCAGCCCAGGCGGAGGAACCGGGCGGTGTCCCTGTCGATGGGAATGCCGCCTGTCTTTCGCTCTTCGGCCACCGCCCATTCCCGATCGCCCGGGGCCATCACGCCATTGCCGCCTTCACGGGCGGGCGCCCGCCGCAGGGAGGCGAGATAAAGGGTCATGGCCGCGCCGAAGGCTTCCCGCCCGATATATTTGTCCGGCTCAATTACCAGGAAGAAATGGCCCATATTGCGCGGTGTGCTGATGTCCGAGCTGTCGAACATGGGAATGAAATCGGGATCGAGGGTCGATCCGGACAGTGCGGCAGACAGGATGGTGGCAAGGCCCGCAAGCGCCGCACCCTTATAGCCGTAGTCCATGCCGCCAAGGGGAATCAGCATGTCGGCCATGGCAGCGCTGGCGGTGGGTTGGCCCTTGGCATCAGCGGCCACCCCGGCCGGCAATTCCTGCCCGAGCGACTGATAAAGCCGCACCCGGTTCATCGGGATCGAAGAGGTTGCCATGTCCAGCAACCATGGCCGTTGGTTGGGCACCGGTGCGCCGATGGCCAGTGGATTGGTGCCATGGAAGCGGCTGGCGCCATCAAACAGGGCCACCATGGAATCGGTATTGGTGGTGGCAAGGGTAATGAAGCCTTTTTCCGCCCCATGCAGCGCATAGGCGCCTGCCGCGCCGAAATGGGAAGAGTGGGTGACGCTGATGCCGGCAATGCCGCTCTGCGCGGCGAGTTCGCAACCAACCTCCACCGCGCGATAGGAGGCATAATGGCCCAGCCCGTCGTCGCCATTGACCGTGGCGCTGCCGGCGCCGCGTTGGTCAACATTGAGGCGCGGGGATTTGTTGAGGCGGCCACCCCCAAGCATGGTGCAATAGTGCTCCGTCAACCGGACGCCGTGGCTGTCAACGCCCAGGCGCGACGCGTGCAACATGGCATGCGTGGCGGCGGCCGCAGATGCCTGGCTGGCACCCGCCTCGCTTAGTGCGGAGAGTACACGGCTTTCGACTTCTTCTTCGGCAATCAGTATCTTGTTCTCTGTGGTCATGTTCCCCCCTTGGACGGAGGCTTTGCTGACCAATCAGCAGCCTTCTTGTCCGATTTTATCGTCGAACATCTTTGGCCAAGTGGCAACGCCGCTGGCGGAAGCAACGGGGTTCGGCCGAAACCCCATCGGGTTCCGGCCCGCTCAGTTCTGGCGGTATCAGAGAGAGACCTTGGCATTGTCGCCCATGTTGGGAGCGGCGCCAGTGACCGCGGCCATCAGCATCTTGGCACCGGCTACCACTGCATTCGGGCTGTCCCATAGCTCGCCATCCTCGGGCGTCACCGTCAACAGCCGGATGGTGGGATCATTGGCATCCTCCCACCAGGCCTTGTCCCAATCGGACCAGAGCTCGGTGATCTTGGCGCGGTCATTGCTGATCCGGGCGGTGCCTGCGATGACCGCGTATTTGTGCCCGCCATTGTCAGCCCAAGCCATGGAGACGTTTGGAAAGCGCTCGATCTGGGCGTTCTTGTGCCCTTCCACATCGACCAGGAAATAGACCACGCCCTCGTCACGGTTGACGCGGGCGGAGAGGGGGCGGCTCCGCTGGGTCTCGCCGTCCCACGTGGTGAACATACAAATGTCGATCTTCTTGGCCAGTTCCCAAATCCGGTCAACGACCTCTTCTGGGGACTTCTTGCTGTCGTCTGCGTGTTCCTTGGCCATGAGTGGCTCCTTTCGATATCGGAAACCTAACGGGTTGATGGCCGCATGGTTGCGAGTGGAAGGGGCAGGGCCTTGGCGCAAGTGATGGCCGGAATGATCCAAATCCGGGATCACAACGTCTATGCTATATGGGCGACTTGGAGTGGATCGCATGGCACAACACACGCTGGTTTGGATTCGCGACGACCTGCGTCTCGGCGATAATCCAGCGCTGCAAGCGGCCCTGCAAAGCGGCCAGGCAACGGCGCTGTATGTTACGGAAACAGATGCAGGCCACCGGCCCGACGGCGGTGCATCGCGCTGGTGGCGCGCCGAAAGCCTGGGCCTGTTCAAGCGCGATCTCAGCCGGGTGGGCATTGAACTGCGGAGCGAGACAGGCGATGCCGGCGTCCTGCTGCCCCAAGTGGCGGCGGAGATTGGGGTCGACAATGTGGTGTGGAACCGCAGATACGATCCGCATGGCCGCAATATCGATGCTGCCATCAAGGCCGATCTCGCATCGCGTGGTTTGCAGGCTAAGTCCTATCCGGGCAATGTTCTGGTGGAGCCTTTCCTGCTCAAGCCGGCCGGCGCGCCGAGTTATTCGGTTTACGGCGCTTATGCCAAGGCGGTGCAGCGGCACGGGGTCGACCGGCCCATCGCCTCCGCCGCCGCGCCAACGCCGATGGCGGAGCGCGATGTGACTCGTCCCTCGCTTCTGCCGTGGGAGCGTAAATTGTCCCAACATTGGCAGGTGGGGGAAGCGGCGGGCCAGGAGGCACTGGGCCATTTCTTGACCGGAAGGGTCGGTCGCTACCCTCACGATCGTGACCGCCCCGGCGTGGAGGGGACATCGCTGCTGTCGCCCCACTTGCGGTTTGGTGAAATCAGTGCCCGCCAGGTCTGGCACAGCGCCAATGCGTTCGCGGCGAGCAATGAGCGAGACAAGGCGGCTATCGACAAATTTCTGGCGGAGCTGACGTGGCGAGACTTCAACATCCACCTGATGTTTCACCGCCCCGATATCGCCCGCATTCCGATGCGCGATACGGGACCGGAGCGGTGGCGCGATGACCCCGTTTCCTTCAAAGCGTGGCAGCTGGGACAAACCGGCTTTCCCATCATCGATGCCGGGATGCGGCAGCTGTGGCAGACCGGCTACATGCACAATCGGGTGCGCATGCTCACCGCGTCGCTGCTGACCAAGAACCTGCTGATCGACTGGCGCTTGGGTGAAAGCTGGTTCTGGGACACGCTGGTCGATGCTGACCCGGCCAACAATCCGGGCAACTGGCAGTGGGTCGCTGGCTGCGGCATGGATGCAGCCCCCTATTTCCGCATCTTCAATCCGGTCTTGCAGGGTGAAAAATTCGACGCGGAAGGCGACTATGTCCGCCGATGGGTGTCAGAGCTTTCGGCTCTGCCCAGCGAATGGATCCATAAACCCTTCGCAGCACCGCCCCCGGTTCTGGCCAAGGCCGGTATCGTGCTGGGGCAGACCTATCCCCGGCCCATTGTCGATCTGCTGGAAACACGGCGACGGGCCCTGGCCACCACCGAGCCCTGATGATCGCAGCAGCGCTGTCATTCCTATGCAGTCGCGGGAATCAAAAACCCGTGAAGACAAGGATTGGTACACCTTATTACGTCAACAATGCTGACCTATAAATTGGCTGCTGGACCTTGTCACCGGCACGCCGCTTTTAAGCCAGCATAGGTGCACCATTGTTTAGTCCGACCCATTCCAGCTCCTTTCCGCGACCTATTGGAGGGGAGAGGACGGGGGAGGGCGTGGCGTCATCGGGTGCCTTCCTTGAACCCGAAGTTACCATTCAGCTGCAGGGGGCCCACAAGACCCGCCGGACGCTCACCCGGCAACGCATCTGGTGGGCAATAGCGTTTCTGGTGCTGGGATTTTCCGTCGTTCTCGGCCGGCTGCTCTGGCTGGGCAATATCGAGGTCGATACCAGGATCGAAGGCCAGACGCGTGATGCCATCATGGCGTCGAGGCCGGTCATACTGGACCGCAACGGGTTGGAAATGGCCCTCGACTTGCGGGTCCCATCGCTGTTCGCCGAGCCGCGCAGCATCATTGATGTGGAGGAGGCCACCCAGGCTATCCTGACGGTCTTGCCCTATCTTGACCCCGATTGGTTGCGCCAGCGTTTGACGGGCGGGCGCGGGTTTGTCTGGGTTGCGCGCGAACTCAGCCCGCACCAAAAAACTCTGATCATGCGCCTGGGCATTCCAGGCCTCGATTTTCAGACCGAAACCAAGCGCTTCTATCCCGCCGGCAGCCAGGCAGCCCACATCATGGGCGCGGTCAACGTCGACAATGTCGGCATTGCCGGGGTGGAGCATCACCTCGATCGCAGCCATGATCTGGCATTGCTCCAGCAACTGGGACTGGCGCGGGGACGGGCGCTGCAGCCGGTCAATCTATCCGTGGATATGCGCGTTCAGCATGCGTTGCACAGCGAACTGACCGATGCCTTGGAACGCTACGACGCTGTGGCAGCGGCAGGGGCCATCATGGATGTCGATACGGGCGAGGTCACCGCGCTGGTGTCGCTACCCGATTTTGACCCCAACGAGCCCGGCACCATGCTGGAGGAGGGACGCTTCAACCGGATCACCGCGGCCAAGTTCGAGGTGGGCTCGATCTTCAAGACGATTACGCTGGCGGGGGCCCTCGATAGCGGCGCCATCGATATTACGGACAAGGTCGATGCACGTTTTGGCGTGCGGTTCGGCCGGCACACCATCACCGATTATTACGGGCAATACCGCATCTTGTCGGTGCCCGAAGTTTACCGACACTCGTCCAATATCGGCATGATCAAGATCGTGCAGGCGATGGGAGCGTCGGAGTTTCGCGACTATCTGACCAAGATGGGGTTTGATGGGGCGCCGGTCATCGAATTGCCCGAAGTCACCCGTTCCAGCATTCCAGCAAAATTTTCCGAAGTTGGCGCAGCCACCGCCTCCTTTGGCCATGGCCTCAGCGTCACGCCGCTGCAAATGCTATCCGCCAGCTCTGCCCTGGTGAATGGCGGATATCTGATGAAACCAACGATCATCAAGCGGTCGGACAGGGAAGCAAAACTGGGCGCCACCAAGGTCATCCGGCAAGAGACCAGCGATCAGATACGCTACCTGATGCGACTGAATGCCCTTGAGGGGTCCGGCCGTCGCGGCGACGCCCTAGCCAAGGGCTATCGCTTCGGCGGCAAGACCGGTACCGCGGAAAAGGTCGTGAATGGTCGCTACTCGAACGAAGAGGTGCTGACACTGTTCCTGTCGGCGTTTCCGCTGGATAATCCGCGCTACGCGATGATCATTCTCATCGATGAGCCAAGCCCGGAAAGGCCCAACACAGGCCGGACGGCGGGATGGAATGCCGGCGAGGTCTCGGGCCGCATCGTATCCCGGATCGCCCCCATGCTGATGGTCCAGCCCAGCACCGACCCCGCACTGGACGCCGCCCTCCTGCCCCCGGAACTGCGCTCGGAGGCGTGACGCCCGCAGCAATCGGATTTGCCGGTGGGGTCGTACGCCGGTAGTCGTCTCCATCGCGCTTAGCCGGGTATCCTAAAAGAACCGGTTCAGGCCGACACATACTCGCCGTGGACCCCAATAGCTGTGGTCATTGCCGGAGCTGCAAGAGGCAGCGAGAGCGATGCCAGCAATGTGTGGAATTCGTCCATGCCGGTGACGACGTGATCAGCGCCGGCGTTGCGCAGCGTCAGTTCGTGGCCAACGCGGTGGTCAGAGGGGCCAATGAAACCCACAGAGAGGCATCCGGCCGCCCGGGCTGCGGCAACGCCGTGGACGTTGTCATCAATGAAGATCGCTTGCTGCGGTACGATTCCTAATTTTTGGCAGGCGAATAGCGCCAGGTCAGGTGCCGGCTTACCTCTCGCCACCTGCTCGGCTGAGTAGATGTGGGGGCCAAAGGCGCGCGACAACGGCAATCTGGCGATCGACAGGTCCAGACGACGGATCGATGAGTTCGAGCACACCGCCATGGCAACATCGAACCCCTCGACAATCGATCCGATCCCCGGGACAAGAGGAATATGCCTGTCGAAACACTCGTACAGAATGCGGTCGGACTCGGCAAAGACCCTCACCGCATCCAGACCAAGCCCGGCCATGACAGCCATCGAAGCAGCGGCAGCATTGCCCGAGAAGAGGCGCGTCGCCTCCTCCCGGGTCATCGTCACACCGGCGGCGCTCACAGCCTGCGCCAGCGCTTCACACCCCATCGGCTCGGTGTCGATCAGAACGCCATCGCAATCGAACAGGATGGCTTTGTAACGGCTCATGCCTCGACTTCCTGCATGATCTCACGCAGCAGGACCGGGTTGTCCGAGACCAGCCAATGCGGCCCGCGTGCAATCCAGCGGCGCATCAGCTCGGGATCGTTGATAGTCCAGACCGATACCCTGTCCAGGCCGCGTACCCTGGCGATCATTTCCAGTTCGGCCTCGAACAACTCGTGGTGGATTCCGACGACTTCGACCAGATCGCCGACTTCGCTCAGAAAAACCTCGAGACCGCCCTGCCGGTCGGCCCAGGCTTTGTCCACCGAGATCAGGCGAGTGAATTCGGGCGCCAGATCGCGCACTTCGCGCACCACCTCGATATCAAAGCTGTGCAGGCACGAACGATCGGCCATGCCATGGGTGCGCAGCATATCCGCAACTTTTGCGACCATGCCCCGATAAGGTCGGCCTTGGCCATCGGATTTCAATTCGACGTAGAGCTGAGTGTCCGGATAGTCCTTGAACACGGCAAGGACTTCTTCAAACGAAGGCACCCCTTCATCGATCAGTGCGCCATCGGGCCCCTTCAGCCGCAAGGTTTTGCGGCTTTCGGACGTCAGGGCGCGAACCGGCCCGGTGCCATTGGTGGTGCGATCAAGGGTTGCGTCGTGGATGACCACGAGCTCCCCGGCATCGGTCAGATGCAGATCGAACTCGATCGCTTCGAAGCCGTGCTTGAGGGTTTCGCGGAAGCCCAGGAGAGAATTTTCGGCCCACAGGTTGCGGGCGCCACGATGGGCCATGATTTTGGACATTGGGTTGTGACTTTCAGTTCAGGCTTGGGCTGGAATTAGCGGATAGTCGGATCAAGGCGGTCGCGCAGCCAATCGCCGAGCAGCGAAATTGACAGCGTCGTCATGACGATCACGATGGAAGGGGCGAGCATGATCCAGGGGGCCCGGGTCAGATATTCACGACCGAAGCCCACCATGTTGCCCAGCGACGTCTCGGGCGGCTGCACCCCCAGGCCGAGGAAGCTGAGACCGGATTCCATCAGGATGACCTCGGGGAAGGTCAGCGTCATGGAGACGATCAGCGTGGAGGCCACATTGGGCAGGATATGCTTGAGATAGACGCGGGACGGCTTGGCGCCAAGCTGCACCACGGCGCTGGCATAGCCCTGGGCAGAAGCCGAGATGGCCAGGCCCCGGGCAATTCGGGCATAGCGTTCCCAGCCATAAAAACCCATCAGGCAGACCAGCAGCACCATGGAGGTGCCAAAGAATGCCAGCACGGCAAGCGACATGATCATGAACGGCAGCGCCGCCTGAAAGTCGGCCATGGCGACGACGACATGTTCGACCCAGCCGCGAAATTGTGCCGCGAGGAACCCCAGCGTGGTTCCGAATACCGCCGACAGGATCGTCGCGCCGAACGCAAGAACCAGCGACACCCGGATCGACTGGATCAACCGCGATAGCACGTCGCGGCCCAATTCATCGGTGCCGAGCCAGTAGCCGGGCGTGCCCATTGGTGCGAGGCGATGCACGAGATTCATCTGGGTGATTTCATAGGGGCGGATGAGATCGGCGAAAATGGCGACGGCTACCACGAAGGTCAGCCAGGCGATGGCCACAGCGATCAGGAACGGAACCTTTAGCCGCAGGCGAGAGATGAAGCCGGGTTTTGGCGCAGCAATGACGAGGGACATGGATACTACTCTCAGTGAGCGGCGCGCTGGGAGCGCAAGCGAGGGTCGAGCAGGCCGTAGGCGAAATCGACTGCAAGATTGGCGATGACCATCGACGCTGCGATGACGAGCAACAGGGCCTGCACCACCGCCAGGTCACGGTTGGCGACCGAGATCACGATGAGGCGGCCCACGCCGGGCCAGGCAAATATGCTCTCCACCACGACCGCACCTGCGATCAGTGCGCCCACCATGAAGCCCACCAGCGTGATGATGGGCACGGCGGCGTTCGGAAGGGCATGCTTCCAGACGACCTCCCGCCATGGCAGGCCCTTGGACATGGCCGTGCGGATGTAGGGCTGGTCCAACACCTCGATCATGGCCGAGCGCGAGAACCGCGCGAGGATGCCGATGCCACCGATCGACATGGTGATGATGGGCAAGAGGGCGTGCCAATAGGTGTCCTGCCCGCCCGATGGCAGCCAGGTCAGGTTGACCGAGAAGATCAACACCAGGACCAGACCCAGCACGAAGGAGGGAATGGTGAAGCCCAGGATCGACATCATGATCACGCCCCGATCGACAAGGCTGTTCCGGTGCAGGGCGGCATAGACGCCGGCCGGGATGCCGATGCACAGCTTCAGGATCAGCGCGGGGATGGTCAGGGCAAGAGTCGCCGGCACGCGCTCGAGCACGAGATTGATCGCCGGCACCTGGTTGCGCATCGAGACGCCGAAATCAAACTGCAGCAGCTGTGTCAAATAGGCGAAATACTGCTTCCAGATGGGATCGCTCAGGCCCCAGCGCTCACGGAACGCCGCCACCGCATCGGCCGGCGCATCAGGGCCGAGCAGAATCTGTGCTGGGTCGCCGGAAAGGCGCAGCACCACGAAGGCGAAGGTCATCACCATGATGATCGTAAGAAAGGCCCGGGCAATCTTGGCAAGGATGAATTGTAGCATGTTGGCCTCAGGCAGCTTCGGCGCCGTTGGCGCGCAGTTTCAGACAGGCAGCCAGGCGACCATTGTGATTTTCGAGGACTGGCACCTCGCCGGAGCACGCACGATCGGCAAAACGACATCTTGGATGGAAGGCGCAGCCGGGGGGGCGGGCGGCCGGGTTGGGCGGCTCGCCCTGCAGGATCTGGCGGCTGGAAAGACCTGTGGCGGCCTTGGGAATCGAGGATACCAGCGCCTGGGTGTAGGGGTGGCGTGGATCCGCAAAAATCTCGTCCGATGGACCTTCCTCGACGATGCGGCCCAGATACATGACAGCGACCCGGTCACAGATATTGCGCACCACCTTGAGGTCGTGGCTGATGAAGACCATGGTCAAATCCGACTGCTCCTGCAGGTCGCGCAGCAGGTTCACCACCTGCGCCTGGATCGACACATCAAGCGCCGAGACCGGCTCGTCACAGACGATAAAGCGGGGATTGCTGGCCAGCGCGCGTGCAATGACCACGCGTTGGCGCTGCCCCCCTGACAATTCGTGGGGGTAACGTCCCGCCTGATCCGGACGCAAGCCCACGCGGGCCATGAGTTCGGCGACCCGAGTACCGGCCTGCTTGCTGGTGGCCAAACCATGGATCGCCAGCGGCTCTCCAATCTGGTCGGCAATGGTCATGCGGCGATCAAGGGCTGCCAGCGGGTCCTGGAAGATCAGTTGCATCTCGGCCCGCAACCGGCGCCATTCGGCGGTCCGGGGCTCAGGAAGTGGCTGGCCCTGCCATAGCACGCTGCCCTCATGTGGGCGTTCCAGCCCAAGCAACATGCGACCGAGGGTGGACTTGCCGGACCCGGATTCGCCGACGATTCCAAGGATTTCGCCTTTGCGCACCTGCAGGTCAATGCCATCCACGGCACGGACGACGGATGCCCCCCGGCCGAACAGGCCACGGGCCGTACCATATTGCTGAACAAGGCCCTTGGCCTCCAACAGGGGCGCTCTCATGCCAGGACCAGTTCTTTGGTGACGCGGGGGGACACGGCTTTGACGACAGGATGAAAACAGGCCAGCAAGCCGTTGGCGCCTGCATTCATCAATTGGGGAGAGTGGGTTGCGCACCGCGCACTGGCCGAGCCGCAGCGTGGGGAAAACGCGCAACCCCTGGGCAAGGCCCGGGGATCCGGCACGGTACCCTGGATCGGATTGAGCCGCCGGCGGTCGCCGTCAATCTGCGGGATCGCGTCAAACAGGCCACGCGTATAGGGATGCCGTGGCGATGAAAACAACGCGGCAGTACGGTTCATTTCCACCACCCGGCCCGCATACATCACGGCGGCCCGGTCGCACACCGCCGACACCGCGCCCAGATCATGGCTGATCAGAACCATGGCCATGCCGGTCTCGGCGCGAATGGTGGCCAGCAGGTCAAGGATTTGCGCCTGAATCGTCGCATCCAGCGCCGTTGTCGGTTCATCGGCGATCAGCAGGTCCGGCTCGCCGGCCAAGGCCATGGCGATCATGATGCGCTGGCACTGGCCGCCGGAAAATTCGTGCGGATAGAGATCGATGCGGGTGGCGGCAGATGGAATGCCCACCAGATCCATCAAGCGGATCGCTTCGGCCTTTGCCGGCTGCCCCTTGAGGCCGCGATGCAAGGTCAGGCTTTCCATGATCTGGCGGCCGACGCGATGAACGGGATTAAGGGAAGAGGACGGATCCTGGAAGATCATCGCAATCCGCTTGCCCCGCACCTGCTCCGCCTGCTGGCGGGAGGCGCCGATCAACTCCTGTCCATCGATCTTGACCGAGCCGCCAACACTCGCCTTGCCCGGCAACAGCCCAAGCGCGGCTAGCCAGGTTACCGACTTGCCGCAGCCACTTTCGCCCACAAGGCCAAGCGCTTCGCCCCGCTCGATCTCAAGGTCGATGCCGTGCACCACCTGTGTGCCGTCGAAGGCCACTGTCAGGCCCTGGATGGAGACAAAGGACATTTGGCGCGCTCCTGAATTGGGAAAACAAAATGCCAAGGCGGGTGGGAAAAAGTCCCCACCCGCTCGGAAGAAATGGATCAGATCTTCCAGTTGGAAGGACGGAAATCCATGGCGAAGGCCGGAGCGGCCTTCCACTGCAGTTCCGACTTCACGCCGGTGAACACGGCGTTCTGGTGCAGAACCGTGTAGGCGGGGTCTTCGCGCTCGCAGATTTCAAGCATGCGCGCGAATGCCTTCTTGCGGGCAGCGCGGTCGGTTGATGTCTCCATCACGGTGGCGAGTTGGTTAACTTCGGCATTGGACCAGTCGCGCTTTTGCTGGGCTTCACCGTTCGGGCCGAACTGGACAACCATCGGAGTGATCGGATCGTTGATGCTGTTCGACGCCGACCAGTCGCGCACGCCCTTGGTGCCTTCCGGATCGTGGATCTGACCCCAGTTTTCCTTCATCTGGATTTCAACGTTCAGCCCGGCCTGCTTCCACATCTCGACCAGGATCTGCGCGGTCGGGGTCTGGTTGGTGTAGTAGTTGTTCAGCAGGCGATAGGGGATCACGTCGCCCTTGTAGTTTGCCTGCTTGAGCAGGTCGCGGGCGAGTTCGGGGTTGAACTCGGGAACGGTCCACCCCTCGATGAACATGTCGGAGGCAGCGAAGCTATCGAACTGCAGGCCGGCCGGGATGACCGTCTGGCCGCCCCAAAGCGCATCGACGATCGCCTGGCGGTCGATCGAGTGGGTCATGGCCCGACGCACCAGCGGATCGCGCAGGATGTCGTTTTCGGTGTTGAAGGTGGTGACGCGGTGGTTCCAGATCGTCGAGGACTGTATTTCCAGGCCCGGGGCCGCCTGCACGGCAGCGATCTGGTCTGGCGGCAGGTCGCAGGCAAAATCATACTCGCCCGAAAGCAGGCCGTTGACGCGCCCTGCAACCTCGGGGACTTCCACGAAGCGAATGCGTTCCAGCGGCGGGCGGCCACCCCAGTAGTCATCAAAGGCGGCCAGGGTCAGCGAGACGTCCGGACGGAATTCCTCGACCATGTAGGCGCCGGTGGTGACCGGCTTGGCGGCCCAGTCGGCGTAGGTAGCGGCTTCATCCCAGGCGCGGCGGGAAGTGATCTGAGAACCAAAGGCGTAGAGGCGCCCTTCCAGGGTGACGTCAGGCGTCGCGTTGTGGAAGCGCACGGTATATTTGTCGACGGCTTCAACGCCGCGCAAGGCGGGCCACAGGCGGCGGGCGACGCCCGGAACCACGGCTGGCAGTTCCTTGGCGGTCTGCGGCTTGAAGTTTTCAGCGTAGAGGGTCGAACCATTGGCCGGTGCGGTGCCGGCGAAGACGCGTTCGTCCGAGAACGAAAACACCACGTCGTCGGCGGTCATCTCGTCGCCATTGTGGAACTTCACGCCGGGACGCAGCTTGAGTTCGAGGGTCTTGTCGTCGAGGCGCTTCCATTCCGTAGCGAGGCCCGGAACCGGGCCTTGGTTGCCCATCCAGTCACGATTGATCAGACCTTCCCACAGATTGGGAAAGAACACGCGCTCGCCGACATTGGACTGCTCGTACCAGATGTCGAGCGTGCCGTTATTGGTGATCTTCTGCACCGCGATGGTGATCGAACGGCGCGGGCCCTGGGCCATCAGGCCGCGGGGCAGGATCAAGGCCCCGGTGGCGGCACCGAAAAGGCCGAGCGTTTGGCGGCGGGAAAGGAGCATGGGAATCTCTCGATTGATTAATTTCGAGACGTCCAGCGGACATCTGCCGCTCCTATGGCCCTAGTTTATTTCAGTCCGGCGAGACTTTCATGAACAGTTTGTGACATTGGACAGCGCTGTTGCTCCCACCGAGGGGGCGTCTGCTGGCCCCTTGCCGTGCGTTCGCAAGACACCCCGGCTGCCGGATAGACCGCCGCCAGCGGTCCTGCGGTCGGAAATCTCTGTTCACCTACCCGACAGGAAATGGCGGCCGCGGGCCCGAGCCGTCTTCGGGAAATGCCCAGCGCCAGAAACGGGTCAGCCGTTCTTGTGGCGCACTTTGCAGCACAAGCTCGTAGCGAGTATCAAATTTGGGAATGGAGCGGGTGAAGGGAATCGAACCCTCGTCGTAAGCTTGGGAAGCTTCTGCTCTACCATTGAGCTACACCCGCATCGGCGCGATAGATGCGTGAATTCGTGGGGCGCGTCAAGCGCCTGTCGCATATTCCAACCGCTGTGTTCAGCCCTGAAAGGGCTTGAAGTGCTTGGACAGTTTGAGCGTCTGGGCCTGATAGTTGGATCCAAGCGCCGTGCCATAGAGCCGGTCGGGGGTCTCTGCGAGCCGCTCATAGATCAAGCGGCCGATGGTCTGGCCGTGGCCGAGCAGGAAGGGAACCTCGCGGCTGCGCACTTCGAGCACGGCGCGGCTGCCGGTGCCGCCCGCGGGGGAATGGCCAAAGCCAGGGTCGAAGAAGCCGGCATAGTGCACGCGGAACTCGCCTACCAGCGGATCGAACGGCACCATTTCGGCAGCATGGGTGGGGGGCACATGCACCGCTTCATCGCTGACCAGAATGTAGAACTCATCGGGATCAAGGATCAGCTCCTCGCGGCCCCGACTATAGAGCGGGTCCCAGAAATCGAGGACATCGAGCGCCGCTTTCTTGTCCACATCGACGACGGCGGTGTGGCGGCGCGAGCGGAAGCCGATCAGCCCGTCGCGACCCAGCCCCTTGAGATCGATCGACAGGGCGACGCCTTCGCCGACCGGGGAGTTGTTGCCATAGACCAGCGTATCGCTGGCGTGCAGCGCCTGATGCTCGGCGACCGACAAGCGGCTATCGCCCGAACGCAGGCGCAACTGGCTCAAGCGCGAGCCGGTGCGCGCCAGAATGGGGAAGGTGCGGGGGCTGACTTCGAGATAGAGCGGGCCCTGATAGCCGGCCGGCAGCTGGTCAAAACCGCGGGCACGATCGCCAATCACGCGGGTAAAGACGTCGAGCCGCCCGGTCGAGCTCTTGGGATTGGCCGAGGCGCTCACCGCGTGGGGGAGGTCGAGGCTTTCCTGCAGCGGCACCAGGTAGACGCAACCGCGCTCCAGCACCGCGCCCTTGGTCAGGTCGATCTCGTGCAGCTTGAGCGCCTCGATGCGTTCGGCCACCGAATGGCTCGGGCCGGGCAGGAAGCTGGAGCGCACGCGAAAGGCAACATCGCCCAGCCGCAAATCGAGGCTGGCCGGCTGCACCTGGTCAGCGTCAAACGACCTGGCGGTCCGGATGGCGCCAAGGTCGCGTAGCTGCTCGATCAGTCGCGCGGGAAAAACGCCCTGTGGCCAGCTGTGTTGCGTGTCCATGCTCTCTCGACATTCCTACTGGTGGGGCACCTCACTAACAAGGGGAGCGCGGCGCGGCAACTGCGAAAGGATAAGGGTGCGGCGATCACGACTGAGGCTGGTGGAATTGACGGCCCAAGGCCAATGGCACTAAATAAGCGCAGTGGTGATTTGGCCGGTCGCTTGCAGCCACTTTAAAGAAATTGCTAAAGACCGCTAACCGGCCCGGCATTTGCGGCCGGTTTTTTTGTTGGAAGCGTGACCATGTCCAAGGCAAACAATCCCCTCAACGATCCTTCGCGCCGCTCTGCCGAGACGCGCATGGTGCATGGCGGGACAGAGCGCACCGGGTTCAACGAAACCTCGGAAGCGCTGTTCCTGAACTCGGGCTATTCCTACCCGAGTTCGGAACACGCCGAGCAATTGTTCATGAACACCATTCCGGGGCACAATTATTCGCGTTTTGCCAATCCGACGCTGGATGTGTTGCACACGCGCATGGCCCAGATCGAGGGGGCAGAAGCCGCCCGCAGCTTTGCGACCGGCATGTCGGCGGTCACCAATGCGATCATGAGCCAGGTGCGTGCGGGCGACCATATCGTGGCCTCCCGGGCGCTGTTTGGCGGATGCCGCTTTGTCGTGGAAGATTTCATGCCGCGCTGGGGTGTGGCCTCGACGCTGGTCGACGGGCGCGATCCGGAAAACTTTGCGCGCGCCATGCAGCCCAATACCAAGCTGATCTTTATCGAGACGCCCACCAATCCGACGCTGGAACTGGTCGATATCGCGGCCGTTGCCGAGATCGCCCATGCGCACGGCGCCAAGCTGATCGTCGACAATGTGTTTGCCACGGCCCTCTATCAGCACCCACTGCAATTGGGCGCGGACCTGGTCGTCTATTCGGCCACCAAGCACATTGACGGGCAGGGCAGGGTGCTGGGCGGATTGGTGCTGGGGCGCAAGGAGCTGATCGAAAGCGATCTGCATACATTCCTGCGCCAGACCGGACCATCGCTGAGCCCGTTCAATGCCTGGGTCCTGCTCAAGGGGCTGGAAACCATGGCCCTGCGGGTAACGCAGATGACCAACAGCGCCGAAAAGATTGCAGACATGCTGGCGGCACACCCCAAGGTCAACCGGGTGATCTATCCCCATCATGCCACCCATCCGCAATATGATCTGGCCAAGCGGCAGATGAAGCGGGGCTCGACCCTGATGGCGATTGACGTCAAGGGCGGGCAGGAGGCGGCGTTTGCGCTGTGCAATTCGTTGGCGGTGATCCTGATTTCCAACAATCTGGGAGATGCCAAATCGCTGATCACCCATCCGCGAACCACCACCCACCAGCGACTGACCGAAGACGTGCGACTGGAAACGGGGGTTACCCCGGGGCTGCTGCGCCTCTCGGTGGGGCTGGAGGCAAGCGATGACCTGATCGCAGATCTGCTATATGGGTTGGACCAGATCTAGTCGGGAGCGGCGGGTGCGGGGATTGCGGAGCTTGGTCGCATTGGTGGTGCTGCTGCTGACGGGCCCCGCCGCCTGGGCGCAGAGCTTTCCCTATCATGCCGACCCCAGCAGTCGCGAGTTGGCGCCGAGTACGGTGCCGGCCATCCGCTTCCTCACCACCGCCGATTTTCCGCCGTTCAATTTCCGCGATGCCGGGGGTGAATTGATCGGTTTCAATATCGATCTGGCCAAGCGCATTTGCGTGGAGGTCAATGTCGCGTGCACCATTCAGGCGTGGCCATGGGAGCAGGCATCGAGCGCGTTGGCGGACAATCAGGGCGACGCGCTGATTGCCGGCCTCGAAATGTCCGATGCCAATGGCGCCAAGTTTGATTTTTCCACCACCTATCTGGCGCTACCTGGACGGTTTGTAACGCTTAACGAGACAGCCGCCGGATTTGGCACCGAGACGCTCTCGGGCAAGCCGGTTGGGGTGCGTCAGGGCAGCGCCCACGAGAGTTTCGTCAAACGCTATCTGCCCCGGGCGCAAATCGTTCGTTTCAAGAGCGAGATCGAAGCCCTGGATGCGGTACGAGATGGCACGGTCGCCGCGTTTTTCGGCGATGCCATGCGGGCATCATTCTGGATCAATGACAATTTCGAATGCTGCAACTTTGCCGGTGGCGCCTATTTCCGCCCGCAAATGTTTGGCGAAGGCCTATCGATTGCCGTGCCCGCCGGGCTTGATCCCATCCGCCATGCCATCGACTGGGCACTGGTGCGGCTCAAGGAAAACGGTGCGCTTGACGAGCTTTATCTGCGCTGGTTCCCCGTCGGTTTTTACTGACCCCTACTGGCCATTTGGGAGGCGGCGGTGACGGGCCCGGGCGGCGGTCTCAATGGCAGCCGTGGTCAGCCGATCCAGCGCCAGCCGATCGCGCAGCATTTCCAGAAAGCGCAGTTCTTCCTGCTCCAGATGCAGGTCCACGGCCGCGACTTCGACCGCGAGAGCATAAGCGGTATCCTGCAGTTTGGCCGGCAGTGCCATCACGGCGGCGTCGAGCACATGATCCAGCCCGCCCGGGCCATTGAGCAAATCGGCGCATTCATTGGCGACGTTGGTAAGTCGGCCTTTGTCGAACCCTTCAAAGACCGGCAGGCGACCGATCAGGGCCTGTATGCGCGCAAGCTCCCTGTCGGTCATGGCGCTGTCCGAGGAAGCGGCAACGATCATCAGGTGAATGAGCGCGTCGTGGATCCCCAAGGTCATCT
Organism: uncultured Alphaproteobacteria bacterium; assembly: GCA_963699295.1. GTDB lineage: Bacteria > Pseudomonadota > Alphaproteobacteria > Rhizobiales > Devosiaceae > Devosia. The sequence goes on along the minus strand of OY969432.1, from coordinate 2,038,482 downwards.
TCTGGCTCCGATTGTTCAACTCCACCATGATTGCTAGGCTTGGCAAGGCGCATTGGCAAGCGCGCTCCAGCACCATATAGAAATCCAACGCGCTGGCGGCCTGCGATTGACGTGGCCCGCGCGGGATGTAACACACCCCATTCCATCTTTTCCCGAAAGGCTCAGCCCTTTGTCGTCCGCTGTTTTGCCCGCCCTTGATCCGTCGTTCTTTGACGCAGCCCAAACCGCCCGCGCGTGGCCGTTTGAGGAAGCCCGAAAACTGGTGGCGCGACTGGAAAAATCGGGCAAGGGCGAAGCCCTGTTCGAGACCGGCTATGGTCCTTCGGGTCTGCCCCATATCGGCACCTTCGGCGAAGTCGCCCGCACCACCATGGTGCGTACGGCTTTCCGGCTGCTCACGCGCGACCAGATTCCGACCCGTCTGCTGTGCTTTTCCGACGATATGGACGGGATGCGCAAGATCCCCGAGACCGTCCCCTCGGTCGAGGCCATGCTGCCGCACCTGCAAAAGCCTTTGACTTCGGTTCCTGATCCCTGGACGGACCAATATCCCAGCTTTGGCGATCACAACAACGCCATGCTCCGGCGGTTCCTGGACACTTTCGGGTTCGACTACGAATTCGCCAGCGCCACCGAATATTACAAATCCGGCAAGTTTGATGCGGTGCTGCTCCGCGCGCTGGAACGCTATGACGACATCATGAAGGTGATGCTGCCGACGCTTGGAGCCGAGCGCCAGGCGACCTATAGCCCGTTCCTGCCGATCTCGCCGACTTCGGGCCGCGTGTTGTACGTGCCGATGAAGGAAATCAATGCCAAGGATGGCACCATCACGTTTACCGACGAAGATGGCCGCGACACCACGGTGCCGGTGACCGGCGGCCATACCAAGCTGCAGTGGAAGCCGGATTTTGGCATGCGTTGGGCCGCACTGGGTGTCGATTTCGAGATGTTCGGCAAGGACCACCAGACCAATGCGCCGATCTACGACAAGATCTGCAACATACTGGGTGGCCAGGCGCCGGAGCATTATGTCTATGAGCTGTTCCTCGATGCTGAGGGCCAGAAGATCTCCAAGTCCAAGGGCAATGGCCTGACCATCGACGAGTGGCTGACCTATGCCAGCACGGAAAGCCTGGGGCTTTATATGTTCCAGAAGCCCCGCGTGGCCAAGCGGCTGCATTTTGATGTCATCCCGCGCACCGTCGATGACTATTACAGCCATGTGGCCGCCTATCAGGGCCAGGACATCGCCGCGCGTATCGAGAGCCCGGCGTTTCACGTGCATTATGGTGACGTGCCGAACCCGGACGTGCCCCTGAGCTTTGCTCTCTTGCTCAATCTGGTCGCAACGGCCAATGCCGAGGACACCAAGGTGTTGTGGGGCTTTATTTCGCGCTACCTCAAGGGCGCGAGTGCCGAAACGCACCCCGAGATCGACCGGCTGGCCGGCTATGCCGTTCGCTACTTCAACGACAAGGTGAAGCCGTTCAAGACCTACCGCGCCCCTACCGAGCAGGAACGGGCGGCACTGCAGGATCTTTACGAGCAGCTTGGGGCGCATGAAGGCTCAACCGATGCCGAAGAACTGCAGAACCTGGTCTATGAGATCGGCAAGAAGCACAATTTCGAGCCGCTGCGCGATTGGTTCAAGGCGATCTACCAGGTCTTGCTGGGTGACGATCAGGGCCCGCGTTTCGGTTCGTTCATCGCGCTGTTCGGCGTGGTCGAGACCCGTCAGCTGCTCGCTGACGCCCTGGCCGGTAAATTGCTGAACTAGGTTTCGGCCGATTGCATCAAATGTGCAGCGTCTGGCTCGACCGCCAGGCGCTGTTTTTTTGTGCCTACTGGCTCGCCCAAATGATCCGCGCGATCCACTCGACGTCGGTGAGGTCGAGTATCCGGGGCCCATAGGCTGGATTTACGGAATGCAGCTCGATCTGCTTGAGGGTCTGGCGCGCGAGGATTTTCGCCATGACTTCCCCGTCGCGGGTCATCACGACTACGCGGTCGCCCCGCCGGACTTGCTCGGAGGGTGAAACCACGATGCGGTCGCCCTCACGATAGAGCGGCTCCATGGAGTCCCCCTGCACCTCAAGGGCATAGACACCCGCTTCGCCCGGGGTCGGCAAGGCAATCTCGTCCCAACCCTGACCGGCAGGAAAACCGGCGCTGTCAAAAAAGCCGCCACTGCCGGCCTGCGCCAACCCGAGCAGAGGCACCGTATTGTTCAGTCGCAGCCCCGCTGTCTGCACAAAGGCCCCGGTTCCCGCGAGGAAGGCCTCGAAAGTTTCGCCGGTCGCATCGAGCACCTTGGCAATGCTCTCGGTCGAAGGCCAGCGCTCCCGGCCATCCTTGCTGACCCGCTTGGAGACATTGAACGCCGTGGCGTCCAGCCCCGCCAGCTTGGCCAGCGCCGAAACTGAATGACCATGGCGCCGTGCCAGCGCATCCAATCCGTCCCAGATGGCTCGATGTGACAGCATTTGGCGTCAACCTGAAAAGGAATTCAGTCTTATCGTGTGGACTATCGTCCTACAGCATTTTTTAAGTTCTGTAAACGCCCTCCCGCTTGCAGCGCCATCGCTACGCGCATAGGTTCGCGCTTTATGAGTACCCCCCGCTTTATCTACAAGATTGCCACCGAGGCTGTCTTTGCCCCGGCCCGGAAAACCGCCTCGTTCTCGGGCATGCCGATCGACACTGTCGATGGCTACATGCATTTTTCGACCGCCGCGCAGCTGGCCGACACCCTGCGGCTCCATTTTGCCGGACAGTCCGACCTGGTGCTGCTGGCAGTCGCCGCCGCGGACCTTGGGGACGATCTGGTCTGGGAGCCGTCGCGAGGCGGAAGCCTGTTTCCGCATCTCTATCACCGGCCCCTGCCGATCGCGTCAATTGCCTGGGAGGCACCGCTAAGTGTCGACGCCGACGGACACTGTGTCCTGCCCGAGGCGGTGCAATGATCTTTTCAGCTTTCTCGCCACTGCTGCGCCTCCCGGTGGTTAGCGGATTGACCCAAAACGCCTTGCTCAAGATGGACCCGGAGACAGCGCACGGCGCCACCATCACCGCGCTGCGCCTGGGGCTCTCGCCGGAACAGACACATCCCGACGCCGCCGAGCTGCGCACCCATTTATGCGGGCTCGACCTCGCTAACCCAATCGGCATGGCGGCCGGTTTTGACAAGAATGCAGAAGTGGCCCGACCGTTGGCGCTGCTGGGGTTTGGCATGGTCGAAATCGGCACGGTTACGCCGCGCCCCCAATTCGGCAATCCCAAGCCGCGACTGTTCCGCTTGCCGGAGGTGCACGGCGTCATCAACCGCATGGGCTTCAACAATGAAGGGCACGAGGCCGTATTCCAGCGGTTGAGCGGTGTGCGCGTGCCCGCCGCGCTCGGGGTCAATATCGGCGCCAACAAGGATAGCGATGATTTTGTTGCCGATTATGTGCTGGGGGTTCAGCGCTTTGCCGAAGTCGCCGATTATCTGACCGTCAACATCTCCTCGCCCAACACCCCCGGTTTGCGCAATCTGCAGAGCGACGAGGCCTTGCAGCGCTTGCTGGGCGAAGTTCTGGCGGCGCGCGCGAAGGCCACAACCCGGGTGCCGGTCCTGCTCAAGATTGCTCCGGATCTGGATGAAGCGGCACTGGATGCCATTGCCCGGATCGTGCTTGCAACCGATCTTGATGGGCTGATCGTGTCCAACACCACCACCACCCGGGAAACCGTCAGTGGCCTGGCCAATGCCCAGGAGGCGGGCGGACTGTCCGGCAAGCCCCTGTTCGATCTGTCCACCCGGCGCCTCGCCCAGATGCGGCAGCGGGTTGGCGATCTGCCAATTGTCGGGGTTGGTGGCATCCATTCGCCGCAAACGGCACTGGCCAAGTTTGAAGCCGGCGCCAATGCCGTGCAGCTTTATTCGGCCCTGGTGTTTGGTGGGCTCGATCTGCTCGAGCGCATCAAGCGCGGGCTGGTGGCAGCCATTCGCGCCGAGGGCAAGACCAATATCGCCCAGCTGGTTGGCACCAGAACCGACGACTGGGCGACGGGCAAGGGACGGGTGGAAGGCTAGGCCTTCTCCCCGCCAATCGAGAACAAAGCCTCGAACTGTCCATCCTCGATGCGGGAGGCGGCAATCACCGCCTGGGTGCGGCTATCGACATCGAGCTTTTGCAAAATGGCGGAGACGTGCGCCTTCACCGTCGCCTCCGAAATCGTCAGCTCATAGGCAATCTGCTTGTTCATCAGGCCATCGCTGAGCATCATCAGCACGCGCACCTGCTGGGGGGTCAGCGTGGCAAGCCGGCGCATCAGCGCGGTATTGGCGTCGTCTTCGCCAATCGTTGTTCCCGCGGGCACGAATACCTCGCCCGACAACACGGTTTCGATGGCGCGGCGAATTTCGGTAGGGCCGACAGATTTGTGCAGATAGCCGGCGGCCCCAAGCTCGAAGGCGCGGCGGATGACGGTGCTGTCTTCCACGGCCGATATGATCATCACCGGAATGTCGGGATATTGAGCCCGCAGCAGCAGCAGGCCGGAAAAACCGCGCACGCCAGGCATGTTCAGATCCAGCAGCACCAGATCGCACTCGCGATCGGCATCCAGCGCCGCACTGAGGCCGTTCAGGTCGCCCGCTTCTTCTACGGTGATAGTGGCGTCGCCGCCGGCCAGCGTCTGTCGCAGCGCAGCCCGAAACAAAGGATGATCATCAACGATGATAATGCGGCGACGAGTCATGACGGCAGCGATCTCCAGCGGGCAATTTAGGTGACAATACCGATTCGCACGGGCCTGAACCCCGGAATAAACGGTCTATCGGGTCACTGCTCTTGCATAATGCGGCAATGCTTAACGGGTTCTTTACCATGTTTTCCCAAGAGTAACTCTCATACCTTCGTGTTGAATCGCGGGGGCGCCCCATCAACGCAGGTACCGACATGGCCCGAGCCTATTCTACCCAGGAAATGTCCGATCCTTCCAACGACCCCCGGCAAGGCGAATGGCACGCTCTGCGCGGCGAATTGGTGGCCCTGCTCGATCAGGTCGAGGGGCGCTATGCGCGCGTCGAACGGCCGGAACCGGCATTTGACGGTCTCAGCCAGCGCGTTCGCAATCTCCGTGATCAGGTGGTTGGGTCCGAGCCGGCCGTGCGCCGCCGCGAGGCGCTGCGCACGGTGCAACGGGCGGTCGATCGGTTTTCCGAGCGCGACGATGACTTCGAGGCCGATGACGTCGACGCCCTGTCCAGCGCCATCGCCCAGATTCGGGGGCGGCAACTTTCGGCGTCGGCCCCCGCTGCAAGCCGACGCCCGGCCCAGATGCCGGAGTTTCGTGAGCTCAATGCACTGGTCAACGGCCTGTCCGGACGCCTCGAACGGCTTGAAGGTGAACTCAAGGCCCAGCGCGACACCAATGGCAGCGTCAGTGAAGTGGCGAGCCAGGTCGAGCAACTGACCCATGTGGTCGAATTGCTGGCGGGCGCGGTGGGTGAGACCGGGCAGGTCAAGCGGCTGGAATCCCAGATCGGATCGTTGGCGGCGCTGATTGCAGAGGCGCCCAGCGTGGATCTGTCCACGATCAATGGTCGCCTTGACGATGTTTCCGCCACCGTAGGCAAGCTGGCCGAATTGCAAGCGCAGCAGATGGAGCGCGAAATCGCGCGCGAGCATCGTCGGGGCGCTGAGCCGCCATTGGCCGATGCACTGCTGCCGGCGATGGACGCCATCGAAGCCAATGTGCGCAATGTTTATGATCGTATCGACGCCATCGAACGCAACGTGGCGCTGTCCTCGAGTGATTTTGAGCGCCTGACCACCGAGATGGCGGCGTTCACCCGTACGATCAGCGACGGCAACGCGGTTCCGGCCATGCTGGTGGAGCGAGTTGAGGATCTGGCGGCCCGGATCAGCTCGTTTGAAGCCAACAATGGCGACGTCGTCGGGTTGAAGCAGGATATTTCGGCGCTGCACCATGCCGTCATCGCGGGCATGGAGCCTCGTTTCGCCCGCATCGAAGACAGCATTGAAGCGCTGGCCGAGCGGATTGTGCCGGCCGACACCGGTGTCGTGGAAGGACAACTCAAGCAGCTGATGCAGCGCATGGACGATGCCAGTGTCCAGCTGGATCATCTCGCCGAGCTCTATGCCGCGCCAAATACTGCCGCGGATGTGGAAGCAATTGCGACGCTGGTCGCCGAACGTACCAGCGACGCGGTGACCCGCAAGGCTCCGGCGCCGGTCGCCATGTTTGGCCCCGAAAGCCTCAAGAGCATCGAAGATCAGCTGACGGGCCTGCTCAAGCGCGCGAGCCGCGAGCCGGACTACGAAACCCTGGCATCGCTGGTGGCCGAGCGCACGACCGCGGCGGTCGCCAAATCGGCATCCGGTGGCGGCAATAGCACCCACGAAAGCTTCCTCGCGCTGGAACAGCGCATGACGGCGTTGCTCAACAGTGCCGGCAAGGATACGGCCGAGCGCCTGACGCGCCTGGAAGCCAGCCTGACGTCTCGCGGCGAGGCACCGGCGACGCCCGCTGCAGCCCCGGAACAGGATCCGGCCCACCCGGTTGTGCCCCCCGCGGTTTCAACGTCCGGCGTTGATGCGCTCGATACGCTCCTGGCAGGTCTTGGGGATCGCGACGCAATGCCGGCCAATCCGGCAGACGAGGCCCCGCTGATTGATCCGGGCTTTGTCAATGCCGGTCCCGTGCGCAGCGCCTTGGCGGCCGAGGCGGGCAAGCGGGCCGCGGCACAAGTGGCGGTGCCCACCGATCGCCCGGTGTTTGACCCTGCGACGGTTGAGCGCCCACCGCGCCCGCAGTCCAGCCTGGTTGCCGAGAGCGCGGACAATTTTGTAGCGCCTCCTCCCCCTCCCGTCGAAGCGTCTCCAGGCGAGGCTCAAACCGGCCTGAGCAGCACCAGCACTTTTGTGGCCGCCGCGCGGCGCGCCCAGCGCGCCCGTCAGGACGGCGCGGTGCCGGTCCAACCCGCCAATTCCGCTATCAGCCGCGCCTTTGCGCGTTTCCGGCCCTCAGGAGATGAGGTGCCGGAAGACAAGCCGGCCCCAGCGCCAAGGGCTGAAACGCAGCCCAAACCGGCGAAAGAACAAAAGACCAAGGCCGCCCCGGTCGAGGCACCCGCGCCGAGCGTCGCAGACACGGATTTTTGGAGCCCAAAGCAGTCATTCCTCGTGCGCTACCGTCGGCCGCTTTTGCTCGCCGGTGCGCTCGCCGCCGTCTCTCTTCTGGCACTTAACCTTGTGGTACAGCGCATGGCCGCGCGGCCAGCCGCTCCGGTTGCCCAAACCCTGGACGCTGCGCCTGCGGCGGAGGCGATCGGCGCCGGTGAGGTTTCCTTGGTTAAGCCCGAGGCGCGCGTCATCGACATGGTCGACAACACCGTCACCGCCTCCATCGCGCCAGCCACAGGGTTCACAAAGCAGCCGGCGGCGGTGACCTCGATCCCTTCGGCGTTGCTGGTCGATACCGAAACGGCATCCCCACTATCCGTGCGGGCGCCCATTGCGATGCCAGCGCCTGCTGCACCGGTCGGGCCGGATGCGGCGTTGCCTCCCAGTTTCGAATTGCCTGCTGAAGGGATTGGCCCCCTCGAATTGCGCGAGGCCGCCGCCAGCGGTGATGCCCGCGCCCAGTTCGAGGTCGCGGCGATCTATACCGAGGGGCTGGCTGTTGGCCAGGACTACGCTGCTGCGGCCAAGTGGTATGAGCGCGCGGCGGCCCAATCCTTCGTGCCCGCTCAATACCGTCTGGGCAATCTCTACGAGACCGGCACGGGCGTCGAAAAAGACCTCACCATTGCCAAGCTCTGGTATCAGCGCGCGGCCGAGGCCGGCAATCGCATGGCCATGCACAATCTGGCAGCGCTTTATGCCAGCGGCGAGATCGGTGACCAGCAATTTGAAACTGCGGCCGAATGGTTTCAGCAGGCTGCGGCCCGCGGCATGACCGACAGCCAGTTCAATCTGGGCATGCTGTATGCGCGTGGTCTCGGGGTCGGGCAGGATCTGGAGCAATCCTATATCTGGTTCTCGCTGGCCGCCCGCAATGGTGACGCCGACGCGGCCAAGGCTCGCGACGACATTGCCAAATCGCTGAGCGCCGATGCCGTCAATCGCCTCGGCGAGCAAATCCTGGAATGGCGCGCCGAGCCGATCGAGCTGGCCGCCAATTTTGCTCCGCTGGGGACCTGGTCATCGAGCTTTGATCATGGACAGGCCATCAGCACCCGCGAGGTCGTCGCCAAGGTTCAGCAGGCGCTGGCCAAGCTCGGTTTTGATATCGGCTCTGCCGATGGGTTGAGCGGCCCCAAGACCGCCGAGGCCATCAAGTCGTTCGAGCGCGGCACCGGCATGAGCGAAAGCGGCACCATCAATCCGCGCCTTCTGGCGGTGCTGGGCAGCCAGCCCGTCTGAGCCGACTGACCGAGCAAGAGAAATAGCGGGTCTCGCCCACAAGTGAGATCGTCTTGACCTATTGTTGACGTACGGTCCTGTAAAGTGGTGCCAGATAACGCTTTTGACGGACTAGGATCTTGCAGATCTATCTGCCGATCGCAGAGCTTTCCGTAAACCTCTTCTTTCTTGTCGGGATTGGAGGGGCGGTCGGTTTCCTATCGGGCCTGTTCGGGGTTGGTGGGGGCTTTCTGCTGACTCCATTGCTGATTTTCTCGGGAGTTCCCGCACCCGTGGCCGTCGCATCGGTTACGGGGCAGGTGGTGGCCGCGTCCACCTCCGGCGCTCTCAGTCATTATCGGCGCGGCGGGGTTGACCTGCATCTGGCCATGTATCTGGTGCTGTCCGGCGTGCTCGGGGCGTTCGGCGGTGTGTATGCGTTCGGCTTGTTGCGCGACGCCGGCCAGCTTGATCTGTTTATTTCGCTGGGCTTCCTGGTCCTGCTGGGCTCGGTTGGCACGCTGATGCTGGTGGAATCCACGCGCGCCATCCTCAAGCAGCGCAAGGGCGTCGTGGCCCGTGACCGCTTGCCCAACCAGCACAACTGGATGCACGGCCTGCCGTGGCGCGTGCGCTTCAAGAAGTCCAAGCTCTATATCAGCGTGCTGCCGGTTCTGGTGATTGGCCTGTTCATTGGGTTTGTCGGCTCGCTGCTCGGGGTTGGCGGCGGCTTCATCATGGTGCCGGCCTTGGTTTACCTGCTGCGGGTGCCGGGTAACGTCGTGATTGGCACCTCGCTGGCGCAGGTGGTGGCATTGATGGCTGCAACGACGGTGTTGCACGCGGTGCAAAGCCAGAGCGTCGACATCATGCTGGCCTTCTGCCTGATGGTCGGGGGCACTGCCGGCGCACAGTTCGGGGCTTCTGCCGGAAAGTATCTGCGTGGCGAGCAGTTGCGGGGCCTGCTGGCGCTGCTGGTGCTGGCCGTGGCCATCCGATTCGGCCTGACGTTGGTCCTCACCCCCAGCGACGTCTTCTCCATGGCGGTAATTGGAGGGGCGCGATGAGGTTGTTCCTCCTCATCCTTGCCGCCGTGCTGGCCATGGCCATGCCGGCGCAAGCGGCCCGGTTGCTGTCGCAGGTGTCCAACGATTCCATCGAGATCACCTCGAGCTTCGATGGTGAACGCATGAACTTCTTCGGGACTATCGTGCCCGACGCTGGTGCCCCGGAAAAATTCGTTGAGGGCCCGTTTCAGGTGGTCATCGTGGTGCTCGGTCCGACGCAGGACCGCGTAGCGCGGCAGATGACGCACAATTTTGGCATCTGGCTGAATACCGACCAGCAAGTGTTCAAGAACTTCCCGAGCTATTTTCAGGTGCTCGCCAGTGATCGCCTGTCTGACATCACCGATCCGACAACGCTGAGCGCCAATCTGATCCTGCCCGAGGCGCACACGCTTGCGGCAGATCCGGCCACGTGGTGGAAGACTGCCATCTTCGGCAAGGAGCTGGTGCGGCTGATGGAGCGCGATGGACTGTTCGGGGTCCAGGAAAACGCCGTGAATTTCATCTCCGACACGTTCTATTCGGCCCGGCTGCTATTGCCCAGCAATGCCCCGCCAGGCCCCTATATCGCCATGACCTATGTTTTTCAGAATGGCGAAATCATTGCTCGCAAGTCCGAGGGCTTTGCGGTGCGCAAGATGGGTTTTGAGCGCTTCATGGCGCTGGCGGCCGTCCAGCAACCGCTGGCCTATGGCATCATCTGCGTGATCCTGGCGCTGTTCACCGGCTGGCTCGGTGGCATCATCTTCAGGCGCTAGCTATCCGTGGATCAGCCGCCTCGGGCTGACGGGATAGGTGCGGCCCTTGCCCAGCATGGTTACATCCAGGGCGGACCAGTCGAACAGCTCCGCAAAGGGTTTCGACAGGATATTGATCGAGCCGGTGGACGCCCCATAGGCGGGCAGGATCAGCAGCCGATTGTCGTGCACAAAGCACGGACGGCGCGTCGAGCGACCGTCGATGAACAAGCGGGCGGACGGATGCAGATGCCCCGCCACGAGGCCCGCCACGCCCCGGCGCGGCTCGTGGGTGAGTGTCAGGCCGGCCAGGTCCAGCACATTGAGGCAGCGCCCACCCAACGCATGTGGGTGAGGGTCGTGATTACCCGAGAGCCACAGCCATTCAGTGCTGACGACCAGCTGGGCGAGGCGGGCACGGTTAAGCTCGCTCAGCGTGCTGGTGCCCTCGTCCCGGTGAAAGCTGTCGCCCAGCGCCACCAGGCGTTGCGCTCGGGTGCGGCGCAAGTCAGCCTCCAGCTGCGCCAGCGTCAGCCCGGTGTCATAGGGCGGCAGCATTTGCCCGCGCTGGGCAAAGCTGCTCATTTTTTCCAGGTGCAGATCGGCGACCAGCAGCGTTCGCTGGGCGTGCCAGTAGAGGCCCCCGGAGGGCAGGGGTTCAAAAATATGCCCGGCAAAGCGCAAGATCGGGGTCTCCGTAATCTCGGCTTCATATAGTGGCTGGCTCAACTCTGGCCCAAGGCCTCGCGCATCAATTCATCGGCAGCTTCCGCCATAGCTGATTCGCGCCCCTCCCCGAAAATCGGCTCCTTGCCGATATCGAGCATGACGGGCACGGCGAGGGGTGAGATCTGGGTCAGCGGTTGATGGACGATATGGCTGCGGATGCGGCGCAGCATGTGGCCCAGTCGCTCGATGTCGAGCAGCCCGCGGGCGGCATCGCGCCGCGTCGCCTGGATCAGGATGTGATCCGGCTCGTGCTGATAGAGCACGTCATAGATCAGATCCGAGCTCATGGTGATCTGCCGCCCGGTCTTCTCCTTGCCCGGGTGCCGTCGCTCGATCAGTCCCGCAATGATCGCACAATTTCGAAAGGTGCGTTTCATCAGCGCGGATTCATCCAGCCAGCTCTCCAGGTCATCGCCCAGCATGTCCTCGGAAAACAACTCGTCGAGCGACAGGCGATCGGTGCGGATCAAGGCCGACAAATCGCCTAGCCCCCAGATGGCCAGCGCATATTCGGACGCGACAAACCCCAGCGGGCGCGCCCGCATGCGTTCGAGGCGCCGGGTCAGCAGCATGCCAAGGGTCTGGTGCGCCAGCCGCCCCTCAAAGGGATAGCAGACCATGTAGTTCTGGTTGCCGCGTGGAAAAGTCTCCACCAGCAGGCTGTCCTGTCTGGGCAATACCGAAACATCGCGCTGGAGGCGCAGCCAGTCGCTGACCTGATCGGGCAGCTTCTGCCATTCCTCGGGGTCATCGAGTATCCGCCGTACCCGTGATGCCAGATAGGTCGACAGGGGAAACTTGCCGCCCATATAGGAGGGGATCTTGGGGTTGGTGGCCTGGGCGCGGCTGACAAAGGCCTCATTGTCGCGCATGCCTTCGAAGGCCACGATCTCGCCGCCGAACATGAAGGTATCGCCCGGCAACAAGGTGCCGAAGAAATATTCCTCCATTTCGCCCAGCACGCGGCCGCCGGCGCCGATCGGGCCAGTGGTGCGTCCATGGCGAAAGCCGCGGCTGCGCACCAGCCGGACCCTAACCATCGGCTCTTCGATGATGGTGCCGATATTGAGCCGGTATTGCTGCACCACCTGCGCATTGGCGACGCGCCACAAGCCATCCTCGGTGCGCTTGAGCCGTGCATAGCGCTCATAGGCGCGCAGGGCGTAGCCGCCGGTCGCCACGACATCGAGCACGCGATCGAACTGCCCGCGCGGCAGGTCGCGATAGGGCCAGGCGCGGCGCACCTCGTCAAACAGCGCGTCGGCCGAAAAAGGGGCGGCGCAGGCCATGCCCAGAATATGCTGGGCCAGCACGTCATAGCCCCCAAGCACCGGGTCCTCGCTGTCCTGATGGTTCTCGGCAACTGCCTCGAGCGCCGCTTCGCATTCAAGCACTTCAAAGCGATTGGAGGGCACCAGCAAGGCCTTGGAGGGTTCGTCCAATCGGTGATTGGCCCGGCCGATGCGCTGCAGCATGCGCGAGCTGCCCTTGGGCGCGCCCACCTGTACCACCAGATCGACGTCACCCCAGTCAATGCCCAGGTCCAGAGTCGAGGTGCACACCACGGCCTTGAGCGTGCCGCTCACCATGGCCGCCTCGACCTTGCGGCGCTGTTCTACCGACAGCGAGCCGTGATGCAGCGCAATCGGCAGCAACTCGTCATTGATCGCCCACAGCCCCTGGAACAGCATTTCGGCCTGGCTGCGCGTATTGACGAACAACAGGGTGGTCTTGTGCTGCTTGATGGTCTCGTAGAGCTCCTGATGCGCGTAGTTTGCCGAATGTCCGGCCCAGGGCAGGCGGGCTTCTGTTTCAAGAATGTGCAGGACGGGCGGGGCGCCGCCCTGACGCTGTCAGCAGTTGCGTTGGCTGCGGTTGCACTGGCTGGGCAATCCAGTCGCGCAGCAGGTCGGGCCGGGCCACGGTCGCACTGAGCGCGGTGATCTGCAGATCGGGGGCCAAACTGGCGATGCGGGCCAGGGCCAGTGACAGCAACTCGCCGCGCTTTGAGGTCACCAGCGCATGCAGTTCATCGAGCACGATGCGCTTCAGCGACCCGAAAAACAGCTCGGCATGCGGATGGCTGATCAGCAGGCACAATTGCTCGGGCGTCGTCAGCAGGATTTGCGGTGGCTGGGCGCGTTGGCGGGCGCGCCGTGCCGCCGGGGTATCGCCGGTGCGGGTCTCGACCTTGATCTTGAGCCCCATCTCCTCGATCGGGGTCATCAAATTGCGCTGCACGTCGACCGCCAGCGCCTTGAGCGGCGAAATATAGAGGGTGTGCAGCCCGTCGAATTCGCCATCGATGAGATCGGTCAGCGTCGGCAGAAAACCCGCCAGCGTCTTGCCCGCACCGGTGGGGGCAATCAACAGCGCCGACGCGCCCGCTTGCCAACTCTGCAGCACCGCCAATTGATGCTCACGCGGGCTCCAGCCCTTGGCGGCAAACCACTGCGCGATACTGGGGGGCAGGGCAATATCAGGCGCTGGCAAAGCAAATCCTTCTGCAAATCACAAAACAGCCTATATGATCGTCCAGCACCACAACAGGCCGGTGGAGAACACGAATATGAGCGACTATCCGCAATACGAACCGCGCAAGCCCAATGCTGTCGAGCGCTTCATGGGCGGTCGCCCGACCGGCGTGATCGTGCGCCTGTTGCTGCTCTCGCTGGTGGTCGGCGTGTTGATGTCGTTCTTCAACGTCAACGTGCAGCAGGTGGTGCGCGGCGCGATCGACCTGTTTGGTTCGGTGGTGCGCGATGGCTTTGGGGTCTTCGGCGATCTTTGGGGCTACGTCGTGACCGGGGCCGCCCTGGTCATCCCGGTGTGGTTCGTCCTTCGCTTGACCAAGAGCCGCTAATGGCGCCGGAGCGGCTGTCCCTCACCCCACAGCAGGCGTTGGCGCGGCTGGTGCCCCATATCGTTGAGCTTGGCAGCCAGACCCATGATCGGCTGGCCATCGGCATTACCGGTGGTCCCGGCGTCGGCAAGTCGACGCTGGCGGCCGAACTGGTGACCATGCTCAACGCCATCCATCCCGGCAGTGCAGCCCTCGTCCCGATGGATGGATTCCATATGCGCCATGCCAAGCTCGAAGCCATGGGGCAGGCAGATTACAAGGGTGCGCCGCATACCTTCGAGGGGGCGGCGTTTGTCAGCTTCCTGCACCATCTCAAGCACGCCTCGGTCGCCGTCAGCGGTCCGGGCTATTCGCGTCACATCGAGGATGTGGTCGACAATGCCTTCACCGTGCAGCCCGAGGTCAGGACACTCATCGTCGAGGGCATTTACCTGCTGCTCACCGAAGGGCCCTGGGCCGGCGTAAAACCCTTGCTCGACTACTCCGTGTTCATTGATGTGCCCCGCGATCTGGTGGCGGCGCGACTGCTCAAGCGGCACGCGGCCGAAGGCCTGTTCACCGAAGAGCGCAACCGTGCCCATATCGCGCGCACCGATATGCCGAACTATGATCTGGTGGCCCTGTCCCAGGACCGGGCAGATGTGGTGATCTCGCTCATCACCGATCACTGATTCTCCCGAGCTGTTCATGACCACCGGCGTTCGTCCGCAACATCCCTTCACCGTGCGCCATGGCGACGTCTGGAAAATTGCCCTGCCGGCCTCGATTGCCTTCATCACCGAACCGCTGGTGGGCATTGTCGATATCACCGTCATCGGGCGGCTGGGCGATGCCGGGCTGCTGGGTGGGCTGGTGTTGGGCGCGCTGCTGTTCGACATCATTTTCTCGCTGGCCTACTTCCTGCGCATCGGCACCGCCGGGCTGACCGCCCAGGCCGTCGGGGCCAGGGACCCGCAGGATGGCCTTATGCATGTGTCGCGCGCCATTCTGCTCGCAGTGCTGGTCGGGGTTCTGATGATCGCGCTGGGCTGGCCCATCCTCTGGCTGGCCAATTGGGGCCTTGCCCCCGAAGCGGGGGCTTCGGCAGCACTCGCCGACTATTTCAATTATCGCATCTGGTCGGCGCCATTTTCGCTGATCAACTACGCCCTGCTGGGGTGGTTCTACGGACGCGCCGCCGCCAAGACCGGCATGGCGCTGCAACTATTGCTGCATGGTTTTGATATCGTGCTCAGCATCTGGTTCGTGCACGGGCTGGGCTGGGGCGTCCCCGGCGCAGCCATCGGCACCATTATCGGGCAGGCGGTTGCTGCTTTTGTCGGGCTTGGCCTGCTGGCGCAACACTATGGTGGTCCCCGCGCCCTGTTTGCCAAGATCACCCCGGTTGACCTGTTCGATACGACTGCGCTGGTCCGCATGTTCGGGCTCAGCCGCGACATCCTGATCCGCTCGGTGGCGCTGATGGGTGCCTATGCCTGGTTTGCCGCGCAAGGCTCGCGCATGGGCGAAGTGGCGCTGTCGGCCAACGCACTGCTGCTCAACCAGTTGATGCTGATCGCCTATTTTCTCGATGGCATCGCCCAGGCGGCCGAGCAGCTGACTGGCAAGTCGGTGGGCGCCAATTGGCGCCCGGCCTTCGATCAGGCCTATCGGCTGAGCTTCGTGTGGGGGCTGATCCTCACCGTTACGCTCGGAACATTGTGGTATTTCTCCGGCGCTTGGGTCATCGGCCTGATGTCGACCAATGCCGAGGTGCAAGCCCACGCGCTGACCTATCTGCCCATCGCCGCGCTTTGCACTATCACCTTCATGCCCGCCTTTTTGTATGATGGCATCCTGATCGGCACCACGCTGAACACGGTGATGCGCAATGGCATGGTGATCTCGCTGGTGGTGTTCCTGCTTGCGGCCATGCTGCTGGAACCGGTCATCGGCAATTGGGGTCTGTGGGCCGCCTTGCACTGCTGGTTCCTGGCCCGTGGCGTGATCTATTGGTGGGCGCTTGAGCGGCGCAAGGCCGGGCTGTTTGCCCCGGCCACCTAGCCGGCACGGCGCGGGGTGTGCCCGCTCTGATTGGCCAGCCCGCTAATGGCGGCGCGCAAGGCGGCGGGCCGAACCGGCTTGGTCACCACGGCAATGCCGCGCTCTTCCGCCAGCGTGCGCACGGCCGGACTGCGATCGGCCGTGACCAGCGCCGCTGGCAGATGCGCCCCCAGATTGTGCCGAAGCCATTCTATCGCATCCAACCCCGACGTCTGGTCGAGGTGATAATCCATCAGCACTAGGTCCGGATACCAGCCCTCCAGCAACCGCTCACGGTCGATCTGCTTCAGAGACAAGGCGGTGCGCACCTCGCAGCCCCATTGGGTGAGCAGGCCTTCCATGGCCTCCAAAATCTCGTGCTCATTGTCGACGCACAGGACATTCAGGTCGAGCGTGCCGATATTGGACTCCACCGCGTTGACCGCAGTCGGTGCCGGCATGGGGATTGTCTTGGCGGCCGGCAGGAAGAGCGAAAAACGCGATCCACGCCCTTCGATGCTTTCGAGTTCGAGGGTCAGGTCGAGCGTGGCCACCAGGCGCTGCACGATCGACAGGCCCAGCCCCAGCCCCTGGGCCATGCGGGCGCCACGATCCAGCCGCGAAAACTCGGCAAACAACAGCCGGTGCTGGTCGCGGTTAAAGCCAATGCCGGTGTCGATCACGTCCAGGCGAATGCGGCTGCCGCGCTTGCGCAGGCCCACCAGCACCTTGCCGCCAGGCTTGGTATATTTGATGGCATTGGACACCAGATTTTGTACGATACGGCCGACCAGCATGCGGTCGACCATGACGCTGGCGGCACTGGGCATGATGCGCAGCGAAATCTTGCGCTCACGCGCCATTGGTCCGAACTCGACCTCGATCTTGCGCAACATGTCCCGGCCAGCCACCGCGGTTGGTGTCGGCTTGACCGCGCCGCTGTCGATCCGCGAGATATCGAGCAGGGCCGACATGATGTCCTCTACCGCCGTCAGGGACGCCTCGATGGAATTGGCAAGATCGGCCAGCCCGGTGGATTTCGACCGCTCGATCAGGGTCGAGGTGTAAAGGCGTGCCGCATTGAGCGGCTGGAGCAGATCGTGACTGGCGGCGGCCAGGAACCGGGTCTTGTCATGATTGGCGGCGTCGGCCTTGGCGCGCGCGCTTTCCAGCTCGCTATTGACGCGGGTCAGGGCCGCCGTACGCTCCTCGACGCGCTTCTCGAGCGACAAATTCATCCGCTCCAGTGCTCGCTCGGCATCCATTTGAGCCGTCACATCGGAAAAGCTCACAACCAGACCGCCATTGGGCAGGCGGGCCGAGTTGAATTCCAGCATTTGCCCGGCCTTGGTCAGTCGCCGCGTCACGGTGTTGGGGGCAGCCGTCAGCACGTTGATGCGCTCAAGCGCCAGCCGGGCAGCATCGCCAGGTCCCAGATCGCCGCGATCGCCCAAAAACAGCGCGATGTCGAAAAGCGGAGTGGCCGGCCTGGTCAGGTCGTTGGGCAGGGCCAGGAGCGTGTTGTACCGCGCATTGGAGGTCACCAGGCGCAGGCCAGCATCAAACACGGCGATACCCTGGGGGATATGGTCCACTGCCTCGCGGATGCTGTCGGTCGCTTGGCTAGAGGGGCTCGGCATGAGTTGGAAACCTGGATCAATTCTTGAAAGACCAGAATATCGGCTCCCCGCAATGCGCGCGCAAGGTCAACTCTCGGCCCATTGCAATTCTTGTCGTGCTAGCCATGGCGTGTCATATCTTTTGTCTGGCTTACCCAACACAGGTCGCATTGTGGTGAGCGGACAAACAGAGAGGGGCTTTTATGTTCAAGGAATTTCGTGACTTTGCCATAAAAGGCAACATGATCGACCTGGCTATCGGTGTGATCATCGGCGCAGCTTTTGGCGCCATCGTGTCATCCATCGTCGACGATATCTTCATGCCGCTGATTGGCCTGATCATCGGCGGGATCGATTTTTCGAACTTGTTCGTCGTGCTGTCCAACCCTGACAACGTCCCCGTACCCTCATTGGCTGCTGCCAAGGCCGCGGGCGTTGCCACGCTGAATATTGGCCTGTTCATCAACGCTCTGGTCAAGTTTACCATTATTGCCTTTGTGCTGTTCCTCGTGGTCAAGGGCATCAATTCGCTCAAGCGCGATGCGGCCAAGGATCCGGTGCCTGCGGCCCCCAGCAGGGAAGAGGTGCTCCTCACCGAAATTCGTGACGCCCTGCGCGCTACGCCGCGGTAGACCTGAGACGCCTGTTTTCGAGGCCGGTCTGCGGGCCGGCCTTTTTCTTGCTGCAGCCTAGGAATAATATCATTGACAGTATTGCTGTAGGCAAATAAACCTAGCGTGTAAGTATTCTGTCATACGGACTAGTTATAACGGGCGATATGAATACCTAGCGCAAACTACCATTGCGATTCTTCGGGTAATCCGTTGTGGGTCGCTGGTGCAGACTCAAGCTGAAACTGCCACTGGGGAGCTGGCACATGAGCGAAGAATTCTACTACCATTCCTATTTGAATCGTGACCGCCTGATCTACATCGTTGACCCGGATCCTGCCACGTGTGAGGCGCTTAGCGTGCTGTTCCGCCTGGAAGGGTTTCAAACCACCTTCTCACTCGACACCGCCCAGTTTCTGGCCAATCACGAGCGGCGTCGCCCCGATGTCGTGGTGCTGAACATGCGCGTGGGGGAGGACAGCGGGTTGGCGCTGTTGCGGAGGGTGAAGTCAATGCGCATGGGTACGCCAGTATTCATGCTCACGGATCACCCGCAGGTGGAAGCCGCCGTCACGGCGATGAAGCTGGGAGCGTCCGATGTCATCTCCAAGCCGATCGACAGCGAACTCTTCCTGACGGCCATTCGCGAGGCCCTGCGGCGAGACGTGCATCTGGGTGCCATGCGGGCAGGGCGACGGCCAGTGGAAGTGCGCGGCTTTTCGCAACTGACGCGGCGCGAGCGCGAAGTGCTGCAATTGATCACCAATGGTCAGTCCAACAAGGAAGCGGGGCGCGAGCTTGGCATCTCTCCGCGCACCATTGAAGTCCATCGAGCCCGCGTCATGGAAAAGCTCGGTGCCCGCAATACTGCCGATCTGATGCGGATCGTGCTGACCAGCTAACAAAGCCGTCGGTAGGGCCTGCCAAGGGGCGCCTGCTGGATCGCGCGTTGCCGCGGCCGCAATTGCGCGTTCGGCTTTTTGCTTTTTCGGGCCAGAATTGCGCTGGCAGGTGGCCCTTGATCCATACAATTTCGCCCAAAAGCCAGGATGCGCTTTTGGGCGAAAGTGATTCTTGAGGCGCTTTGGCGTGGTGCCGCTTAGCCGCCGACTGTTGGCAATGTCAGGTCACCGGAGGTGAGCTTGCTTGCCGTGATCTTGGTATCGGCCTTTTCGCGCGGCAGCTCGAGAGCCGTCCACACGCTCACCAGGGCTTCGCGCAGCTCCAGGATCAACTCATCGGTGTGCAGCGGCGTTGGCGTGATACGCAACCGCTCCGTGCCCTTGGGTACGGTTGGGTAGTTGATCGGCTGAATATAGAGATTGTGCTTTTCCAGCAGCATGTCGCTGGCGGCCTTGCAGGCACGGGCATCACCCACCATGAGCGGCACGATATGGGTATCGGTTTCCATGACCGGCAGGCCAACTTCGGCAAGCAGCGCCTTGGTGCGCATGGCCTGGCGCTTGTGCTGCTCACGCTCGCTGGTTGACGCCTTGAGGTGCTCGATCGAGGCGCGGGCCGCAGCGCACAGGGCTGGTGGCAGGGAGGTGGTAAAGATGAACTCCGGCGCGTAGGAGCGCACGGCGTCCACGATGGCCTTGTTGGCGGTGATGTAGCCGCCCATGGCGCCAAAGCCCTTGGCCAGCGTGCCTTCGATCACGTCGATGCGATCCATCAGGCCTAGCTGCTCGGCAATGCCGCCGCCGCGTGGGCCATACATGCCCACGGCGTGCACTTCATCGATATAGGTCAAGGCGCCGAATTCTTCGGCCAGATCGCAGATCGCTTCGATGGGGGCGACGTCGCCATCCATCGAATAGACCGATTCGAACACGATGAGCTTGGGGCGACGACGCTCGGTCGCAGCGAGCAGCTCACGCAGGTGCGCGACGTCGTTATGCCGGAAGATATGCTTCTGCATGCCCGACTGGCGCACGCCCTGGATCATCGAGGCGTGGTTGAGCTGATCCGAGAAAATCACGCAATCAGGCATCAGCCGGGCGATGGTGGAAATCGAGGCTTCATTCGACACAAAGCCGGAGGTGAACACCAGGGCCGCTTCCTTGCGGTGCAGATCGGCGAGCGAACGCTCAAGCTCGACCAGCGGACGGTTGGTGCCCGATATATTGCGCGTACCGCCAGAACCAACGCCGAGCTGCCCGGCAGTATCCTGCATCGCGGCAATCACCTTGGGGTGCTGCCCCATGCCCAGATAGTCGTTGGAGCACCAGATGGTGATTTCGCGCTGGTTATCGGCATCGTCGCGATAAATGGCGCGAGGGAATTGGCCCGCAATTCGTTCAAGGTCCGCAAAAACACGATAGCGCTTTTCTGCGCGCAGGGTGTCGACTGCTTCTTCAAATAAGCCGCGATAGTCCATCGAAACGTCCTTTTGCGTCCCTGTCACATGGGGCTGTCCGTCGTGACAACGGGTCATAACTAGTCCCGCGAAGGATCCATTCACATGGGTCAATTCGCCGCGTGATCCAGGTGCTAAGCCGTTTTGGCGCAACACACATACGATCAAATATGAGAGCCATTCTAAAGTGCGCGAGCCGCTCTGCCAACCGCTGGCGGGCGATAATTCGCCAATTTTGTCTCTGGCGATTGCGGCCGTTTTGCAAAGATACTGTGCTGAGCTGCACTGAGCAGCGGCGCCGATCCTTTCCAATGCAAGCAAAAGGTCTGGGCTACCTGGCAAATTCCCATGTGTAGCAAAAGCACATTTGCAGCAAACTGATCGGTCAGTGGGACGCTGCTTTTTCATGCTCCAGCCTTACGGCCCGGGAAAAAAGCGCTGCGACATCTTTTTTGCTTGCCAGCAAGTGTTGGGTGGACGTTCGTGCTGGCTATACTGTCAAAGCAGCAACACCGGATAGCCGCCCCCAGATCTGTCGCCGCGCTCGAGGAAAAAACTATGTCGGAGAATGCCAGCTACCCCAGCCTCGTTGACACGCCCGTCGTCATCTCCGGCGGCGCTTCGGGGATAGGCGCCGCGCTGGTCCGCAATTTTGCAAGGCAGGGCGCCCGCGTGGGCTTTGTCGACATCGCCGCGGAGACGGGGACTGCGCTGGCAGCGGAACTGACGGCGGCAGGACATGCTGTCCGGTTTACCGCCTGCGATATCACCGACACCGCCGCCTACCAGGTCGCGATTGCCGGATTTGCCGCCGCCCATGGCGACGCACTGGTCCTCGTCAACAACGCCGCCCATGATGAGCGTCATGACTGGTCCAGCGTGACGCCGGACTATTGGGATGGGCGCATGGCGGTCAATCTCAAGCATGCTTTCTTTGCCATTCAGGCGGTCGCACCCGCCATGGCGCGGGCCGGGCGCGGTTCGATCATCAATACCGGCTCGATCAGCTGGATGGTCGGCACGCCGCGGCTCCCCATCTACGAAACGGCCAAGGCCGCCATGCATGGCATGACGCGCGCCATGGCCGGGGAGCTGGGGCGGTCCGGCATTCGCGTCAACACCGTGGTCCCGGGCGCGGTCATCACCGAGCGGCAACTTGAGTTGTGGCTCACCGAACAGGATGTGGCCGACATCAGGAAGTCGCAGGCAATCTCGGAGCTGATCTATCCCGATGACGTAGCGCAGATGGTGTTGTTCCTGGCAGCCGCGGATAGTTCCAGGATCACCGGGCAGCAGTTTCTGGTCGATGGCGGCTGGGCCCACGTGTGATCGCCGGCGGTCGCATGAACAATCCCCAAGTGTAGCGCGAACACCACGCTTGCGGGGTGATCGTTCATCACCCGTTCATGCCCTTCCGTTCATCACGGTCCTGCCGTATTCAATGGTCACCACAGGCCACTGCAAAATGATCCTTTAGGGGGATATCCATGAAGACGAAGTTTCTGGTCGTTATCGCTGCCACGTTGGCGCTGACCGCTTGCACCACCACTAATCCGTATACCGGCCAGAGCCAGCTCTCCAACACCGCCGGCGGCGCGTTGATTGGCACGGGCGGCGGTGCGCTTGCCGGCGCCCTGGTCGGGGCTGCCGTGGGCGGTGATCCGCGCGTGGGCGCGTTGATCGGTGCCGGTGTTGGCGGCCTCACCGGCGGTGCCATCGGCAATTACATGGACCAGCAGGAATCCGAACTGCGCGCCCAGCTGCAGGGCACCGGTGTGTCGGTAACCCGCGTCGGCCAGAATATCGTCTTGAACATGCCGTCCAACATCACCTTCGGCACCGATCAGGCGGCCGTGCAGCCGCAGTTCAACCAGACGCTCGTCTCGGTCGCTCTGGTGCTCAAGAAGTTCGACAAGACCATCGTCGACGTCTACGGCCACACCGATTCCACCGGTTCGGTCTCGCACAACATGTCGCTCAGCCAGCGCCGCGCCGTTTCGGTCGCCACGCTTCTGGCCAACCAGGGCATTGACCAGCGCCGCTTCTACATCGAAGGCAAGGGCCCCAACAGCCCGATCGCCTCCAACGCCACCGAACAGGGCCGTGCCCAGAACCGTCGCGTGGAAATCCAGATCGCGCCGATCAACGGCTGATTGCCGATCGCAGCCAACAAAAAACGCGGCCGTCCGGCCGCGTTTCTTTTTGCCCGGAGTTGAGCGGACATCCCGCTATCCCGGCGCGCTCCCAAGCATTTGGAGCACCAGCAATATGGCGATGATGACCGCCAGGCCGATAAGGCCATATAACCACCACCCGGATGGCCCTGCCGCTTCAACCGCGGCTTCGGTTTCTTCCACGAGCCCGCCATCCTCGGAAATGCCGGTGGGCAAGCCGTTCTCATCGAGAAGGACTTCCGGGCGATTGCTCGGCGGTTCTGGCTTGTCAGGTGTTTTGGCCATTGGCGCCCTCCCGGCCGGCACGGCCTGTTGTCCTGTTCATGTTCATCATGGCGCATCTCCCATTTTGATTGGGACCATCCATTGACCTCAATGCGATGCGACCGGCGCAGTTCCGTGCCCGGTCCGGCCCGGTCAGGGATTGTGCGGGGGAACCTCGTACTTGTCCGCACGTTGATCAGACACTCCCCAACTCTACCAGGAGCAACGACATGGCCTACGAAACGCCCACAACCAATACCGAGCTCAAAAGAACGCATGATTTGATCGCCTCCGACAGGGTCGAAGGCACAAGGGTGTTCGACATGAGCGGCAAGCATATTGGCGCGATCGATCGTCTGCTGATCGAAAAGCAGAGCGGCAACGTATCTTATGCCGTGCTGGGATTCGGTGGTTTTCTGGGTATTGGCGACGATCACTATCCGCTGCCCTGGTCCAAGCTGACCTATGACGAAGGTCTTGGAGGCTACCGGGTCGATGTGACCAAGGAGCAGCTCGAAAACGCCCCAAAATATGACGATCGCGATGATCTCGGGAGCAGGGACGAAGGGCGCCGTCTCTATGACTACTACGGCGTTCCCCCTTACTGGCTCTAGTCCCCGGTTTTCATGACCAAATAATATTACGGCCGACGTCTCAGCCCCGAGACGTCGGCTATTTTCATGGCATCTGGGCAGTAACTTTCAACCTTGCTGTCAATCCGAACATTGTCGGTTCCACCGTGCTGCAATATGGTGACCCCCGCTGGATTATCGGGAGAAAACCATGCGGGCACTTCAGGCTATTCGCTGGCTCGGCGTCGCACTTGTGCTCGGAATAAGTCTATCCGTGGCCCAGGCTGCCGAGCCCAAGATCAAGCTTCTGCAAGATACTGACCTGCCTGGCTTCGATTATTCGATCTTGAAGAACTCGACGCTCGATGCGTGCAGCACGGCCTGCGTCGAAGACAAGATCTGTCGCGCTTTCACCTTCAACGAAAAGTCCAGCTGGTGTTTCCTCAAGAGTGACATTGGTGCGGCGACTGAATTTGTGGGCGCGGTTTCGGGGCGCGTGAGCGGGTCTGCCGCAGCGCTCGCTGCCGAGAGACAGGCCGAACTCCCGTTTCCTTCCCAAAGCCTCGTTGACGAGGCGCAGAATTTTGCCACCCAGCTCCCACAGACCGACGCGCCTCCCGCCCGCCTGACCTATGCCGAGCTGGTGGTGAGCGGCGACGCGCAATTGGCCGGTGATAATCCAGCTGCAGCGGCGCTGGCTTATCGGCAAGCCCTGGCCATCAATTCCAACGATCCCGCGGTGTGGCAGGCTCTGGCTCGGGCTGCCTTGACCCGCGCCGAAGCTGTCGCGGGGCAGGACAATGGCGATGACAGCCAGGCTCAAGCCATGGTGGCCACTGCGGCTGCCATGAACGCCTTCTTGCGCTCCAGCGAACTCCAGGCGCGTGCCGACGCCTTGGCCGCCCTGGCTAATGCCCTTGAATACCGTGAAATGTGGCGCGAGGCGATTGCCACCTATCGTGTCAGCCTCAAGCTGGCTGAAAACGCGGCCGTGGCGACCCATCTGGACGAACTGATCGCGCAACATGGCTTCCGCGTCACCGATCACACGGTGGATGCCGAAGCCGCATTGCCGCGCATTTGCGCGGTTTTCTCCGAACCATTGCCGGTAGGCAAGGTCGATCTCTCGGCCTATGTCGTGCTTGGCGCCGGCCGCCAGATTTCGGTCGAAACCGAGCAGGAACAGATCTGCATCGAAGGGGTGCAGCACGGCAGTCGCTACAATTTGCGTCTGCGCGCTGGCCTGCCATCCGATACCGGAGAAGTCCTGCCGCGTGACGTGGTGCTGGACGTCTACGTGCCGGATCGCAGCCCCTTCGTCGGCTTTGCCAATAATGCCTATGTAATGCCCGCAGGCCTTGGCGGTGGATTGCCGATCACGTCGGTCAACGCTGAAAGCGCAGACGTTTCGATCTATCGCATCGGGGATCGATCAATCGCGACAGCGGTCCGGGATGGCATTTTCCAGGGCGATCTGAACCAGTATTCCGCCGAAAATATTGCCGCCCAATCGGGCCAGCAAGTGTGGGCCGGCTCCGTTGATCTGGCCAAGTCGACGCCGAACACGCTGACGACGACGGCCATTCCGGTTCGCGAAGCGCTGGGCGAGATGCCGGCGGGCGCCTATGTGATCACGGCCAAAGTCAGCGGCAGTGAGGACGAATACTGGCAGGATGTAGCGACCCAATGGTTCATCGTGACCGATCTGGGGCTGACCACCATTGCCGGCGATGATGGCATTCATGCCTTCGTGCGTGGGCTCAACGATGCGCAACCGATAGCCGATGCCAGTGTCAGGCTCGTTGCCGTCAACAATGAAATTCTGGGTGAGGCGAGGACCGACGCTGATGGCCGCGCCGTTTTCGCACCGGGCCTGGGACGCGGGCAGGGCGGCATGGCGCCCCAATTGCTGGTCGCCGAAACCGCAGATGGCGATTATGCCTTTCTCAATCTCACCCGCCCCGCCTTTGATCTGACGGATCGCGGCGTCGAAGGGCGTCCGTCTCCCGGGCCGCTCGACGTGTTTGCCACGACCGAGCGCGGCGTTTATCGCCCGGGCGAAACCGTATTCTTCACGGCTTTGCTGCGCGACGATCGTGCTCAGGCGGTAACCAAGCTTCCCCTGACGCTTGAGATAGAGCGCCCAGACGGCGTGGTCTCCAGCAAGCAGGTGCTGCAGGATCAGGGGGCCGGCGGCTATTTTGTCGCGCTCCCCATGGTCGAGGAAGCCATGCGCGGCTCGTGGACCTTGCGGCTTTATGCCGATCCCAAGGCCAGCGCCCTTTCCAGCACGGCCTTCCTGGTGGAGGATTTTGAGCCGGAACGCCTGGCGTTTGATATTTCTGCTGCGGATGAACCGGTGCAGACCGGTGTGGCTACGATGGTCGACGTGGCGGCAAAATACCTCTACGGCGCCACGGCACCCGGGCTGGCAATCGAGGCAGACGCAGTCTTGCGTCCGGGTTGGACGCTGCCTGGTTTTCCGGGCTACAGCTTTGGCCGCCTCGATGACAATATTGAAACCGAGCGCCAGCCCCTTGGCGTCGTTGGCACCACCGATGAAGCGGGCCACGCCGTTGCCGAGATCATCGTACCCGAACCGCAAGTGACCACCCGCCCGCTGGAGGCGCAGTTGCTATTGCGTCTGGTCGATACCAATGGGCGCGCGGTCGAGCGCAGCCTGCGCCGGCCCGTTCTGGCGGAAGGGGATCGTATCGGCATCAAGCCGGCCTTTGCCGATCCCTCCGGTCTGAAAGAAGGCAGCGAGGCCCAGTTCCAGCTGATCGCAGTATCGCCCGAAGGACAGGCTGTCGCCAAATCAGGCTTGCACTGGACCATTTCGCGCGTGCAGACCAATTACCAGTGGTATCGCGACGGCAGCACCTGGAAATGGGAAGGCATCACCACCACCAATGAAGTGGCGTCCGGCACGGTCGCAACGCCCGATGGGGGGCCTGTGACCATTGGTGCGCCCATCAACTGGGGCCGCTACCGCGTCGAGGTCGAAACCGACGGTCCGGCCGCGACGTCCTCCAGCTACGAATTCTATGCCGGCTACTATTATCCCGAAGCTGGCTCGGATACGCCGGACACCCTGCAGGTCGCCTTGGACAAGGCCGCCTACAGCGTTGGCGATATCGCCCGGCTCAAGCTAGATCCGCAGTTCGCCGGCACCGCGCTGGTGATGGTCATCGATAATCGGGTCATCGATATGCAAGCCGTCGATGTGCCAGCTGAGGGCACTACCGTCGAGCTGCCGGTCACCGATGCGTGGGGTCCTGGAGCCTATGTCACCGCCGTGCTCTATCGCCCGGCCGACGCGGCCGAAAAGCGCATGCC
This sequence comes from uncultured Alphaproteobacteria bacterium, assembly GCA_963699295.1. Taxonomy (GTDB): domain Bacteria; phylum Pseudomonadota; class Alphaproteobacteria; order Rhizobiales; family Devosiaceae; genus Devosia. The sequence goes on along the minus strand of OY969432.1, from coordinate 2,011,709 downwards.
CTCGCGTGCCCTTGGCCTGGCTTTCGCCGATGTGGATCCGGGGGATCGCCAGCTCGATGTGAGGCTCTCGACGCCCAAAGTCACCCTGCCGCGCCAAAGTTTTACCGCGAGGGTCGAACTGGGCAATCTCGCGGCCGGCCAGACGGCCTATGTGGCCGTGGCCGCCGTGGATCTGGGCATCCTGAACCTGACCAATTTCAAGACGCCCGCCCCTGATGAATGGTATTTCGGACAGCGTCAGCTCGGTATGGAAATCCGCGATCTTTATGGATCATTGATTGATCCGACCCAAGGTCTGGCCGGGTTGCTGCGCTCGGGTGGTGACGGCGGTTCGGCCCGTTTAGGTACGCCTCCACCCACTTCAGTTCTTGTTGCTTTGCATTCAGGTATCGTTCATCTGGACGAAAATGGCGTCGCAAACATCGAATTTGCCATGCCCGATTTCGCCGGAACGGTGCGTGTCATGGCCATGGCCTGGACCGAAACCGCTGTCGGGCATGCCTCGGCGGACGTGATTGTGCGCGATCCCGTGGTGGTCAATCTCAGCCCGCCGCGCTTCCTTCGGGTTGATGATCAGTCCCGCATTCTGGTTGAAATCAACAATGTTGATGGTGCAGCGGGACGCTATGGTATTGCCCTGACTGCCGGGCAAGGCATTGAAAACGATAGCGAAAAATCCGAGGTGGAACTGGCCAAGGGTGACCGCACGGCGCTCAGCCTGCCCCTGAAAGGCGCCCAGATCGGTGATTGGCCGGTCGTGCTGACTATCACTGCACCCGATGGTTCGACCAAAACGAAGGAACTGCTGCTGGGGGTTCGCCCCCTCAGCGCGCCGGTGACGACCAGCCGGATTCTGCCCATCAACTCCGGCGCCACCGTCAGCATCGCCAGCGATATCTTTGACAGCTTTCTCCCCAATACCGGCGTCATGACGCTGGCAATTGGTCCGTTGGCGCGGCTCGATGTGCCCGGAGTACTGCTCGAGCTTGACCGCTATCCCTATGGCTGCGCTGAACAAAGCTCCAGCCGGGCGCTGCCGCTGCTCTATCTCAATGACGTTGCGCGCATGCTTGGCCTCGATGAGGACGGCAAGCTCAATGACACGGTGAACGGGGCAATCGCCAGCGTATTGGCCAAGCAAACCTCGAGCGGTGGCTTTGGCATGTGGGGTCCGTTTGACGGCGGCGACATGTGGCTCGACGGCTTCGTTACGGATTTCCTGTTGCGCGCCAAGGACAAAGGCTACGCCATCCCCGATCAGGCCATGACGATAGCACTCGACAATCTGTCCAACCAGTTAGCCTACGCCTCGGATTTTGATCACGGCGGCGAAGATATTGCCTATGCGCTCTATGATCTGGCGCGCGCTGGTCGGGCGGTGATGGGCGACCTGCGCTACTACCTGGAAGCGCGCCTCGATGCTTTCGGCTCGCCGCTGGCCCAGGCGCAGCTTGGTGCGGCTCTCGCCCTTTACGGAGACGCCGCCCGCGCCGACGAAGCCTTTGCCGCGGCCATCGCGGGGCTAGCCGAACCCGCCAGCAACCGTGGCTACCGCTCCGACTACGGATCGCGCCTGCGCGATACTGCCGGGGTGCTGGCGCTTTCGGCCGAGTTCAAGCCGGCCGGGGTGGATTTGACCGCACTGGCCAAGCAATTGGCCGACTTGCGCGATGGCGCCCGCCATACGTCAACCCAGGAAAACACCTGGACGCTACTGGCAGCCGCGGCCCTGGGCAACGCCAGTTCCGACGGGTCAATCAAGCTCAACGATGAAGCGCTCAACGGGCAGGTTTATCGGCGCTATGCACAGTCCGAGTTTGCGCCACTTGCCCTCAGCAATACCGGCCCCGACGCTACCGAGGCCAAGCTCTCTGTCACTGGTTACCCCGTCTCGCCACCGCCTGAAACCAGCAACGGCTTTACGCTGGAGCGCAACTACTTCCTGCCAGATGGCACGGCCGTTGATCTGTCCAGCGGGCCTCTTGCTCAGAATGATCGTCTCGTTGTGGTGCTGACCATGCGCCCCGACAATGTCGGGTCTGGGCAATACCTGCTGGCAGACCCGCTGCCGGCCGGGTTCGAAATTGAAAATCCGAACCTGTCTACCAGCGACGGCGTGGGTGATTTGAGCTGGCTTGAGCTCAATGACCCAAGCCATATCGAGTCCCGCACCGACCAGTTCGTGGCGGCGTTCCGCTCCTATTCGGATACGCCAACTTTCACGACTGCCTATCTGGTCCGCGCCGTGACGCCGGGAGTCTTCGTGCTGCCTGGCGCAAGCGTTGAAGACATGTACCGGCCGGAGTTCCGCGCTAACACGCCCTCGGCCACTCTGGAAATCACCCCGACCGGACCATGAGCGAACCGGGCCAACCAACAACAATCTCCGCGTCGCGCCCTTGGGCGCGGCGTCTGTCATTGGTTGGGATCGGCCTGTTGTTGATCGCGAGCATCGGGACGGTGCAGTTGCAGTCGACGATTGCCGACATTCGCAACAGGCTGCCGCCGACGCCCGAACTGGACACGCTGCCGGTATCGGTGGCGGTGACCGACCGGACGGGGCAGCTCTTGCGGCCCTTCACGACCATGGATGGTCGTTGGCGATTGCCGGTGACCAAAGCAGAGGTCGATCCGCGTTTCATCAACATGCTGATCGCTTATGAGGATCGTGGGTTTGCCGAACATGACGGCATTGCCTGGTCGTCGATGGTGCGGGCTGCGGCGCAATTTGCAGGGGCGGGTGGGCGCATCGTCTCTGGCGGCTCCACGTTGACCATGCAGGTGGCTCGCCTGCTCGAAGGCGAGCCGACGCGCAATATGTGGGGCAAGCTGCGCCAGATGGTGCATGCGGACAGCCTTGAGCGCAATCTCGACAAAGATGAGATACTCGAGCTTTATCTGACGCTGGCACCCTATGGCGGCAATATCGAAGGCATTCGCGCGGCCAGCCTGGCCTATTTCGGTAAGGAGCCGGGACGACTGACCACTGCTGAGGCGGCCTTGCTGGTTGCCCTGCCGCAATCACCCGAGGCTCGCCGCCCGGACCGCGATCCCGATGCCGCCCGCCGTAGCCGCGATATGGTGCTGGACCGTCTGGTTGCCCTAGGCACAATTGCCGCCGAGGACGCCCGCGCCGCCAAGCTCGAGCCAATCCCAACGGCGCGGCGTGAATTCCCGCTCCTGGCTGCGCATATGGCCGAGCAGGCGCGCCGCTTGCAGGCGGAGGCCCGCACCCTGGCGCTCACCATCGACAAGCGCCTGCAAGAGGCGTTGGAGCGGCTGGCGACTGCGCGTGCAAAGCAACTCGATTCCAGGGTCTCGATAGCAATCCTGGCCGCGGACATTGCAACCGGTGAGATCCTCGCCTCGGTTGGGTCGGCAGGCTTGTTGGCGACCCAAAGCGCCGGCTTTGTCGACATGACCACGGCGATCCGTTCACCCGGTTCGACCCTCAAGCCGCTGATCTACGGCTTGGCCTTCGAACAGGGACTGGCTCACCCCCAAAGTCTTATCGAAGATCGCCCCACCGCCTTTGGCAGCTATCTGCCCGTCAATTTCGACGGATTCAACCGGGGCACGGTGACCATCCATGATGCGCTCACCGAATCCCTCAATATTCCGGCTGTGGTTGTGCTGGACGCGGTGGGTCCGGCACAGCTGGTGTCCCGGATGCGTCGCGCCTATGCCGAACCGCGCCTGCCGGTGGATACGGCCCCCAGCCTGGCTGTGGGGCTGGGTGGGGTGGGGGTTTCGCTCAAAGACCTGGTCTCGGTCTACGCGGCGCTCGCGCATGGTGGGGTCCCGGTGAAGCTGCACAATGGTGCCGATGGCCAGAGCGGGGCGCTGCGCCCTGCGCCGCTGCTCGATCCGGTGGCCGCCTGGTATGTCTCGGATATCCTCGCTGATGTGCCCCCGCCACTAAATGGCACGCCGGGGCGCATCGCCTACAAGACCGGCACCTCATACGGATATCGCGATGCCTGGGCGATCGGCTTTGACGGCAAGACCGTTATTGGAGTTTGGGTTGGTCGGCCGGACGGGGCGCCGGTGCCGGGGCTGGCCGGTATCACGGGGGCCGCACCGGTCCTGTTCGAAGCCTTCGACCGTCTGGGGGAGCGCCGCACCCCGCTACCGCGTCCACCGCGCGGCGCGCTGTTGCTTTCCACCTCCGACTTGCCGCTGCCATTACGCCGCTTCCGCCATCCTGATGAAGGCCTGGTGGCCCGCACTGCGCCACCGCAAATTGCCTTTCCCGGCAACGGGGTTGCGGTCGATCTGGGGTTGGCAGAAGGGCAGGTGGCGCAATTGCTGCTCAAGGTGCGCAACGGGGTGCCGCCTTTTACCTATTTCGCCAATGGCGCCCCGTTCGGACGATCGGCTTTCTCCCGACAATCGGCATGGAGCCCCGATGGGCCCGGCTATGTCACCTTGTCGGTGGTCGATGCCGAAGGGCGCGGCGATGCTGTTACGGTCTACCTGAACTAGCGATCGCACTGATGTGTCTTGTCATCGGATAATCCTGTGTCGATGCAACACGTTGTAGATTGAATATTTGAGTTTGCTTGAAATTGTCCGGTTAACTCTCGGTGTTCTGTCAATTTCCTGCCCAGGAATTCACTTTAGCGGTGGTTCTTGGGCCTTGCCCAACCCCTATGTACCACTTCCATACGTCGAAATAGGGAGTGGCCAAGATGATGGTGAAGTACTAGGTCTATTAGTGCAGTGTTCGTCTTTGCTTTATTTGTGCATTCTCTGAACTCTGAGCGTATCTGTGCATTGTTCATCCGTAACCGCAACCGCCAGGTGAAAGAACTGCCGTGATCGAAAAAACCGAGGATACCTCTCCAGACATCGGGCTGATTGATGTTGTGACGGAAATTGTCGCTGCCTATGTTTCCAACAACTCCGTCTCGACTACCGATCTGCCCAAGCTTATCGCCGACACCCACGAGGCCCTGCGCGTCCTGGCGACGAATGCGCCGGCTGCTGTCGAAGAAGAACTGAAGCCGGCAGTACCGATCAAGCGTTCGGTCAAGCCCGACTATATTGTGTGCCTTGAAGACGGTAAGAAGTTCAAATCGCTAAAACGACATCTGGGCACGCATTCGGGGATGACCCCGGAGCAGTATCGCGAACGCTGGAACCTGCCCGCCGACTATCCGATGGTCGCCGCCAATTACTCCGCCACGCGTTCGTCCCTGGCCAAATCCAATGGCCTCGGACGCAAGGCTGCCGAAATCGTGGTTGCCAAGAATTGCCGCAAGCCGAAGCAGGATCTTTGATCCAAACAAGACCTCGCCCCACCTGCGGGTGGGGCGGTCTGTTGGTCTGGCCCTGCTCTGCAGATCCGGCGTCGGGCGCTGGCCGCCGAACACCTTGTTTATCCAACTCGCAGAGCGTTTGCACCCGGAAGCAGTCAAGCTTCGTCGGGCTCACAGGCGCGCGCCCGTGTAAGACCGCTTCAATTTCAAGAAGATAACTGGTGCTGCCGGACAGGATTGAACTGTCGGCCTCTCCCTTACCAAGGGAGTGCTCCAAGGTCTGAGAGAGGCGGTTTTGCTGGGGTTTCGCGGGGTGCGCTCCGAATTGCACGGATGCTGCACAGGTGGGCGGCCTTCGCTAGGCGGCCTTGGCGGCCACTGCGTGCTCGGAGAATACGCGAGCAATCAAGCCATACTGCTCGTCGGCGGCGCAGAATGGAGTCCAATCAAGCCCGTCCTGGTCCCGCAATTCATTCTCAAAGAGCTCGGTGGCATTGAACCTGCGCCAGGGAATGGGGCGGTAGCCTTCCAAGGGGATGTCATCGTCGGTCTGCTGGATTTTTGCGCCCGCCGCCGACCCAGCCGTTAGGCCGCCAGCGTACTGAAGTTCGGCAAACTCAAAGCCGCTGGGGTCGAAGTCCTCGTCCACTATGTCCCAAAGCTCAGCCAGGTTGGAGGCCCAGAAGACGCCCTCGAATGCACCGGTCTTCATGTTCCGAACGACGTAGACGGTCCAGCCGTCTACCGTCACTGAGATCGGCTCAGGTTGGTTGTCATTGGCCGCGTTGTAAGTCTTGTTGTAGCGTGGGCGCTCCATCCGAATGGCATCGCGCTCTGCTTCCAGTGCCGCGCGCCGAGTATCGAACCACTCGATTGTCATGTTGGCGATGTCGTCGTGCCAATGAGAAGCCCGCTTATGTTGCGATAGCCGGTGAACCGCGGACAGGGATATGCCCACGTAGAGAAGATTCCCGTCAATATCCCAATGGCGATACAGGGCAGTGCGGTCACTCATGCCTTCTTCCTTTCCAAGTCGGTTCTCTTGCCCGTCCCTTCAGCCAATCGACCCCACCACTCTTGTGGTGCGGCAACCCATGGCAGATTGCGAAGTGAGTCCGGAACCTGCAGTTTGTTGATGGCTTCGATCAACGGCTTTTGCGGCACGTTGGTGTAGTGGCGAGACATGTCGTCTGCCGCGTGCCCCAAAATCTGATCCTTAATGTGTGGGTGCACTCCCTCAACCACGAGCTGCGTGGATACAGTGTGTCGCCCCGTATAAGGCGATACATCCTTAACGCCGGACCGCCGCCGCGCGCCATTTATGGCGGACTTCAGGCCACCGCCACCTTCCTGGACCACCGTGTATGGCTCGCCCCGCGGCCCTCTAAACAATGGTCGACCGTCCTTTGCCCGCTCGACCAGCGCTGGGAGCCAACTAAGGAGAAAGTCATGCAGCGGCACGCCGCGCGGCTGGCCCGTCTTGGAGGTCATCACGACTAGCCACTTCTTTTTAAGGTCGATGTCGGATCCACGGAGCGCGAACGCCTCAATCGGGCGCAGGCCGGTGTAGAACAAGAAGGTTGTGACCATGGCTGGCGCCGGGGACATTGCGCCAATGAACTCCGCTGCGCGCTCGTAGGATACTGGCTCGGTGCCGCTGCGCAGTGGCTTGAGGCGAACAACGTTGGTGCCCTTCGCCTTACGCGGTCTCCGCCACTTGCGGGCCATGCCTGGCTCGCTGGCGAAGGCATGGTTCCACACCGCGATGAACGGTGTGTAAACCTGTCGGTTTAGGGTTTCAGGGCTGGCGGTCGGATGCATCTCGCGCCCGGCTCTGTCCAAGTCCTCTTGCGTAATCTGCCCGAGGTTGGTGTCCCCAAAGTGCACCATCAACCCTCGCTCCTCGCCCTTGAGATTGATGTCCAACAGGAAGCGAGCAGATGCGCCGCTCGCCAAATATTCTTCGGCGGCACGCTTGAAGGTCACGACCCTCGCTTTGCCGAAAATGATCTCGTCTAGGACGCGTTTCTCAGTTTGGATGCGGATGGTTTCCGCGATCGAGCGATCACCAGTTCCCGTGCTTTTGTAGACACTGACGCCGCGCTGGATCCCGTCCGGGGCTGTGGCTTTGACAGTTCCACGGATATAGAACGTGTCGCCGCGTTTGAATTTTGTGAGTGGCATCGCATCTCATCCCAAATTGCCAGCAGGTCGCTATCGCTGAACAGTAGTGTGCGCCCGAATGCCGAGCAGTTTCCAGTCCTTCTTGCGACGCGGGCAAGCGCGTTTTTAGTGGTGCGCAAGTATTCGGCGGCCTCGTCCAGGGTCATGATTGCCCCCAGCGGCCCATTATCATTCGCCGCTTTCATCCCGCATTCTCCATAACCAAGGCGCGCCCCTTGTCTGTCACGCGATACTGTTTGTGTGCCAGTGGCCGGCGCTGCCTGAACTCCACCAGCCCCTCGCGCGCCAGGCGGGTTAGCATGCCGGTGTGATTGCTGTTGTTGTAGCCACCGAGGTCCGACGCGCGGAGCCAGGACGGGTGGGCTTTGGATAGGGCCTCGAGCAGGGTGAAGTCGGTGGGGGCGGAGGTCATGGCTGGGCCTTGGCGAAAGTTGGCGGAGTGCCTAACTTGGCGGCCAATGCGCGACACTCCTCCGGTGTAAGCGGGCCGCGCTTGCCGTTAGCGACGGAGGTCAACACCTCCTCCACGGCAGCACGGCGGTTTAGTGCGATTTCTAGCTCTCGGAACGCCACGCGCTCGGCGGGAGATAGCGGGCCGTTGTTCGGGCGACCGGGTATCTTGTCGAGATCAGTCATTCCCCTGTCTCCCCTGATCCTGTCTGTTGGGAGAGGACGGCGCGGGCGCTGCGGTTGACAATCCATTCAGTGGCTTCTTTCCCGCTCTGGAAACTGGCAACTGCCTCCCACTGATAACAGGCCAAAACCCCATTACCAAGTGCTCATGTCCGCGCTCGACTACAACGAGCCCAGCGTGCTCCATCCACCGTGAGCGATATCTTGTCATCTCCACCTTACCGGCCATTCTCGCCTCCATTGGTGAGGGTGCGGGCGGCGGTGATGGCGGCCAGCTGCTCCGTCAAAATGCGCCGAATTCCTGTCACCCGGTGCTCTCCGGGTCGGACGCCGAATTCCTCGCCAATAGCTTGGAGGGCGTTCACGTCCTCGCCCGCCAGTCGCAGCGCTTCATCCCGCTCCTTGGTCAGCCGCTCAATCTGCTCGCGCTTTGTCTCGATCAGACTTGCGCGTTCCGCCATCAGGGCGGTGTTCGCTTCAACGTATCGGGCGATGTCGTGCTTCAACGCCTCTATCTCTGCGGCTTGGGAGGTGATGAGGGCTAGGGCACCACGAAGGTCATCCGCGTTGACTTCCACCTCATCCCAAAGGTCGGCCCGTTCGCCGCTTTCTCCAGACAGCACCTCGTTGACCTCGGCGTCGAAGCCCTCAATTGCCCCCCGCAACCGCTCCACCACATCCCCGCTCATTGCTTGGCCTCCAAGGCTGCGGTGAGGGCGGCGCGCATCTTATTGCGGACCAGAGTTTGAACGCCATCGACGCGCAGTGGGCTTGCGGCCATGTGCGCCGTCACCTCGTCGTCGCTGAACAGAAGCGGGTCCGCCGCCTTACACGCCCGCTCCACCATCTCATCTGTTACCGCCAGCGGTGGTGCTGGGTGGGTGAGGGCGGAACGAATGCGCTGGAGCGCGGCTATCTGGGCCTCCGCTTCATGGTGCGGCTCCGGCCCGCGCAGAAGGGTAGCATCCTCGCTTTCGATGCTGGCGATAGGGCCGAAGATTTCGCCGATTGCCTCCCGAACCATAGCGATGGCGGCTGAGTAAGGCGCAACGGCTTCGGCGTACAATTGGCTCACCTCGTCACAGGCGCGCTCCCTAACTGCCTCGTCATCATCCATGATGGCGCGCTGCAAGGACTTCACGGTGTCAGCCTGCCACGCCTTCACCGCTACCGCCTCACTCTGGGGTGCTGGGTGGGTGTAGAGGGGAATTGTGGTGTCGTAAGCAGCAACGCCTACGATTGGGCCTGCATCGCCCTCCGCCAGCTTGGCGAGCGTTTCAGGCCGCACGAAACCTACCGCCTCACTCTGCGCATTGCGGAGGGAGAGAAGTTCGGTGAGGATGCTGAGAAGGGTGTCCGCCTTGAACATCAGCGGAACCTTGCTCTCGGCGTCGTACAGCCTGCAATCGCCAGCCTTAACAATCGCGCCGATGACCTCGGTGATGTCTGCCAGCCGTTCGTTCGATACCTTCATCTCAAAAATCCCCTCGCAGCACGTCGCTACTATTCACGCCTAATATGAGTGATTCCAGCAAAGAGTCAACACGCAATAGTAGTTCACGACTAATCGCACCAACAAAAAAGCCGCCCGAAAGCGGCCTTTCCTGCCCTACCAAGTCAGCGCGGCGCGCGGATCGTTGCGGCAACCACCACGCCGGAAATCCAGACTTCCTCGATGTCGCCGTGCTTGCGGCCCTTCTTGTAGCTAACCGGGGCTTGGTGCAGCGGCGAGTTTGACCGGGGCCAAAGCCACACCTGGTTCTTCTCGTCCACGACGTAGTCCTTGAGCGTGCCCTCGACCAGTCCGTCGCTGTTGCGACGCATGACCATCACGTGGTGACCGCTTTTGGGTGCACCGGGGATGGACCGCAGCGGCGCGACATAAACGATGCTCCCGTCGGGGTAGAAGCTGTTCATGGAGTTGCCCTTAACGATGAACCCCTGAACGGGAACGCCGTCTAGGTCACTACCGAGAAAGACTGAAGGCGTCTGCTGTTCGTCGTGGGGGAGCTCCAGTGTCTCCTCGAATACTCCGGCGGCAAGCTGGCCAACGATGGCAATGCGGCGCCCGCCATCATCTGGCTTCAGGAGGCCTGTGAGGCTTTCACGATCAATTTTGAGCACCCTGGCCATCTGCTCAAGGTTGTTAAGGTCCGGCATCACCTCTTCCTTCTCCCATTTGGAGATGGAGGACTGTGTCACTTTCAGCTTTTTAGCGAGGTCGACCTGCGTGAGATTGCGCTCTTTACGCAGAAACTTAATGCGCTCCCCAAGACCGTGCATCCCCGTCTCTCCTGTGTTTTCGACGATTCGTTGAATAGTCCTGTAAGCCTATTTCCGTGCACCGTCAAGCGAACATGGGAATAATAACACTTGCCAAGAATATTAGAATCGACGACTAATTAGGGGGTAATTGATTCGATTTAGTAGCAAATAGTCGTGAGGACGCCCCGTGCAGGACCAATTCACAGAACGCCCGCCGAACGCCGAAACCAATGAAATCACTGTAACCACAATGCTTTACCGGCCCGACCTGCGCAATGTGGGCCTCGCCGGCGAAAGCCTGGAGTTTGCGCCCATGACCGGAGAGCCGGGATTCGTTGAACGATACGACGCCGACTATTTGCCGCAGGAGAAAGCCGCGTGAGCGGGGTGGGTGGGAAGTTAGGCGGCAAGCTGAAAGAGGGCCTGCGCCTTTGGGTGCTGTCGTGGGGCGGATACCATTATCCCTACAGCACCACCTATCTGCGCGACAAGATGCGCAAGGCCAGCCGCGCCTTCCTCTTCGGCGCAATCACGCTGGCATCGCTGGGCTACGTGCTCGTTTGGGCATTGCCGCGATGAACCCGGTTCGCACCGCACACACCGACACGGTTTTGGGCACGCCCTTAGTGCCCCTAGCCGACGGTCATTGCGATGGCCTGCCTATTCGCGCAGCGGACGGGGCTAGCCATTCCTACTGGCAGCCGTCGCCCACTGAGTGGTTGCGCATCCTGCGCGGCCAGCCAATCCGGCTCACCGTTTACGGCGCGGGCCACCCTGCAGTTTCACTCGATACGGAGGAGTAGGACGATGTCCTATGAGGAACGATTTATCGCACGACCGCGCCGCACCATCATTGGCCTTGGGTTCTCTGCCATCGCAATCCTTGCAGTGCTGGGCGTGGGTGGCGGGCTTGTATTCGGCGGGCTCAACCTGCTCGCACAGCCGGGCCGCGTCATCCAAAAGACCTTCGACGCAGACAACATGATCTACAATTACGAGTGGTTCCGCACCCAATACGCCGACATCCAGGCCATGGATGCGAAGGTTGCCGCGGCGCAAGCCTCCTTGGCCAGCTTTGAGGCATCTGCAGGCCCGCGCACCGACTGGGCTTTGTCGGACCGCCAGCAGTGGGACCAGCTCAACCGCATGGTTCTCGGCCTCACCAATCAGCGCACCACGATGGTCGCCACCTACAACGGTCGTGCCAGCCAGGCTAACCGGTCAATCTTTATGGCTGGCCTTCCAGACTTCATTCAGTAGCCGAGGAAAACCATGAAACGCACTTACGCTATCGTCGCCGTGAGCCTTGTTGCCCTTGTCTTGGCAGGGTGTTCGGAATCTGGCGCTCAGCCATCCGCCCGCCAAGTTGAACAGGCTGTTGCGCAGCAGAGCCAAGCCAATCTGAACAAGACAAGCCCGATCCCAGTCCTGCCCATCTCGCAGGAACGTGAAATGCTGATCAAACGCGCCAAGCGCATCAACGTCCAGAACATGTCGTCATGCGTGACGCTGTTCACCAATAGTGGGGCTGTGGTTGGCCAGTTCCCAGTTAATGGCAAGGTGTCGTCGCTGAACAGCTACCTTCTGAGCGGCGAGCAGATCGTGAGCGACCCTAACACCAGCTACGATGGCCGGCAGAGCCTGGTCGTCGAGCAGCCAGACATCGACGGCGCATATGGCAAGAACGCCGAGGGCATCTTCTTTTTCGACGCAGTGACCGACGCCTACATTGAGTGGGGCGGGCCTTACTTCTGGTCCGATCAGTGCCTCACGACTTCGGTGCAGCCCATCCTCATCAGCCAAAGCAAGGAGGACTGACGATGGCGATCGACCTAAGCGCCCTGCACAGTACCAAGACGAACAAGCCACCCATTGCCGTGTTCTATGGCGTGCATGGCGTCGGCAAGACGGAACTCGCATCGCAGTTCCCGGATCCATTCTACCTGCCCACGATTGGCGAGGAGCCACCGGACGGCATTGAAATGGCAAGCGGCGGCACCGCCGAAACCATGGGCGACGTATTCAACGTCATCGAGTGGTTACTGGAAGGCCAGTCCGGCTTCAATACGCTGGTGGTCGATAGCCTGGATGGCCTTGAGCCGTTGATTTGGGCCGAGACATGCCGGCTCAACAACTGGAAGAACATTGAAGATGCTGGTTTTGGAAAGGGCTATGTGGCCGCCGACGACGTGTGGCGCGACTTCCTTGGTGGAGTGCAGGCACTGCGCAGCGCTGACATCGCCACGGTGATGATTGCACACACCGAAATCACCCGCTTCGACTCCCCGACCAGCGACCCGTATTCGCGGTACGGCATCAAGCTGCACAAGCGCGCATCGGCCTTGGTGCAGGAGGCGGCTCAACTGGTTGGCTTCATCAACTACCGGCACACGCTCAAGACCGCCGACGCCGGGTTTAACAAGAAGGTGTCGCACGCCGAAGGCTCAGGCGAGCGCCAGATTCACCTCGAGGAGCGCCCCGGCTTTCTGGCCAAGTCGCGGTACGCAACACCGCCGTCCATCACGCTCAAGAAGGGGCAGGGGTATTCCGCGCTGGCGAAGTTCTTCCCCGGCACAGCAAACGACAACGCCGCCGCCGAGGCGGCATAGAGGAGACGGCTTATGACGAGTAATACAGCAAAAGCAGGAGGCTCCAAGGTGGGCAAATTCGGAATTGGCGTGCGTGTCGTGGACGATGAAGGCGACGTTGGCGTCATCGTTGGGAAGCGCAAGGGTGAGCGCCAGGTCGACTACGACCGGTATGGCGAGTTGTGGTGGCCCAAGGGGCTGCTGGCAGTTGCCGCGAATGACAATGCGGGGCAGGCCGGCGAACTAAAGCTTGAGGCTGGCAAGTTCTATCGGACGCGGGATGGGCGCAAGGTTGTAGTTGAAGTGAACGGCAACGGTGACACCATGTACCCATGGTTTCACGACAATGGCTGCGGGTCGTTCCATGGTCTTACCGCTGAGGGCAAGTCCTGCATCGACTCGGATGAAGACGACCTCATCGCCGAATGGTCCGACGCCGCACTAGAAGAAGCGCCATCCATTTCACCTGAAATAGTAGTGAACGACTATTCTGGCGCAGCCGAGGGCGAAAATAGTAGCGAGTGGGTGCCGAAGGTTGGCGATCGGGTTCGGTATTCGGGCAAGTCGCCCGCGTACAGCGACAAGTTCATGGTGGGCACGCTCGGCACTGTTCGTGAGGTGATCACGTCAAACTCCATTGATGTCGACTGGGACGTCAAGGCCATCAGGGGCATGAATACAGGCGGCGCCAAGTACCTCGCCAACATCGAACCGCTGCCAGTTGCGGTGCAACCCGCAGCCGAGGTGGAAGCCACCGGCATCACCATTGAGGCAGGCCGCTATTACCGCACCCGCGACGGGCGGAAGGTCGGGCCGATACTCAAGCGTGAATATGCGTCCGGTTCGCCATACCAATGGGTGGGCGAGGCCAGCAACGGATACCGTCTGATCTTCAAAGACGACGGCGAAAACTACGAGGGCCGCGGTTCCGTTCACGACCTCGTAGCCGAGTGGGTCGAGCCTGTCGACCTGAAAGCCGAGGTGGAGTCAGGGCGCATGTCTGTCAACCAGGCTCGCGCTCACATTGGCCTTGCGCCACTTGAACCAACTCCACCCGCGAAGTTCAAGATCGGCGATCGTGTTCGAGCCAATGGCGGATACTCCTTTGACCCATCCACCAGCACAGTAGTTTCTGAGGGCGACCTCGTGCGAGTTCGCGTCGATGGCCAAGATGACGTGTGGAACTACATCGCCAACGAACTCGCCCCGCTCACCACCCCCACCTTCGCCCGCAACGACCTCGTGACCCTTGCCGCGCCCGTCAAAGTGACCGGTACGTCTGGCGGCCGCGTCCACATTTCATTCCCAAGCGGCGGCTCTTTCACGCTGCCAGCCTCCGCGCTTATCGCGGCCTAGCCCTATGGGCGGGCCACGGCCCGTCCTCCTGCCTACCAAAGACACACACAGAGAGAACGAATGGCAAAGTTTGGTTTGAATATCGCGATTTCCGACATCGACCGCAGCGTAGGCAAGTCCTACGAGCTGCTGCCCGATGGGCACTACGTCCTTGAGCTTTCAGCCATCGACGACAAGACGGAAGGGAACTACGTGTCCCGCTCCTACACCTATGAAGTCCAAGAGCCCGAAGAGTTCAAGGGACAGCGCGTCTGGGACTGGATCGACCTCGGCATTGATGGCGTCGACCCCACCTGGAAAGAAGACAAGGGCCGCGCTCGCCTTTCGCAGCTTTGCGACGCCATCGGCTACGATGTCGAAACTGAAGGCGTTGAACTGTCTAACGGCACGCGGGTGCTCGATGATGACGAGGTTCTGCTGTATCGCCAGTTCCTCGCCACAGTGAAGCGCTTCCCAGCAGGCGTGTCGAAGGCTGGCAAGCCGTTCAAGGCTTCGGCCAAGGCGGTCGAGCTTTGGGATCCGAAGAGCCCCAAGTGCCCCGAAGGTCCAAGCATCTTTGCTCATCAGCCGGTCATCGCGACTGAGGCGCCAACCCCAGCTCCTGCCTCGGCGCCAGCCGCACGCCCCGCAGCCGCGCGTCCTGCCAATGACAATGCCGCGCCGCGTGCAGCCGGCGCCAAGCCTTGGGGCAAGAAGGCGGCCTAGTCCGCATAGGGGTGGCCTTCGCCTTGTTGCGCGGGCCGCCCCACCAATCATCAGAGGATGGGTAGATGACAACCGAACCAAACTATGCAGCCGAGATCGAGAAGCTGCACAAGACTGCGTACCTACCGAAGGGCGCGTTCATTGCGGGCGGGGCTGTGACTAGCGTTTTCACGAACCAGCCGATCAACGACATCGACGTCTATTTCAAGTCCCGCGAACACTTTGAGGGCGCCATCGAAAGCGCATATGAGGACGGGTTCTGGTGCGCCGACGTGTCCAAGCGCTCGGTCACGTTCAAGGATGGCGACACCATCATCCAGTACATGCACTTCGACTTTTTCCCGACCGCCGACGCTATCTTTGAGGCGTTCGACTTCACGGTGTGCATGGGCGCCTACGACTGGACGGCAAGAGAACTCACGCTGCATCCAGACTTCCTGAAGCACAACAGCCAGCGGTTCCTGCGCTTCAACCCTGGCACCAACTTCCCGTTGGCGTCGGCAACCCGCGTGCTCAAGTATCAGGGGCGCGGCTACACTATTGGCAAGGGCGACATCCTCAAGATCGCGCTCGCTTGCCGCAAGGTCCAGATCGATAGCTGGGCTGACCTCAAAGACCAGATCGGCGGCGCCTATGGCTACAAGGTCGAGATTGCCGGTGAGGACCAGCCATTCAGTTTGGACGCCGCGATTGAAGCGCTGTCGGTCAATGAGGATGGCACCGAGCTATGGACGCGCCCGGCCAATGACAATCAGCCAAGTAGCAGCATGGAACTCCTGCGCAAGCTGGCGGAGCTGAAGGGCGAGCCATTCGACGAAGGCCGCTTCGAAGATGGCTACCTGAAGCAGGCCGCTTAACCACCAGCCACCCGTTCGCAAGTTCGGGTGGCACCAATCCCACCTTTGAGGAGAGCCATCATGGCAAAACTTACCGTCGAGCGGGCCGATCTCGTCGCTGCGCTTAGCGCTGTGGCGCGGGTCGTCGAAGCCCGAAACACAATCCCGATCCTGGCCAACGTCCACCTGTCTTTCGCAAACGACCGGCTGACCGTTCGCGGCACCGATCTCGACATTGAAATCACCACGTCGGTTCCGGCCTCCGGCGAACTGCCAACCACAACCGCGCCGGCCAAAACGCTGCTCGAAATCGTCAAGAAGTTTCCGGCTGGCGCCGAAGTCACGCTCGAGCTCGAAGGCGAAACGCTGTTGGTGAAGTCCGGGCGTTCGCGGTTCAAGCTGGCCTGCCTAAGTGCCGAAAGCTTTCCAGGCACCAAGGACACCACCTTCGGGGCGGCCTTTGATGTTGACCTCGCAGGGCTGTTCGCGCCGGTCCAGTTCGCCATCTCTAACGAGCCTACCAGATATTACCTGAACGGCATTTACCTGGCAGGGCAGGCCGAGCGACTGACCGCTGTGGCAACGGACGGGCATCGGCTTGCCAAACACGTTCTGCCCGCCAGCGGTGACGTGTGGCCAGCCTTTGCACCAATCATCGTGCCAACCAAGACCGTCGGAGTCGTGCCCCAGGGCGTGATTGGCGTTTCAGTAAGCGACACGAAGGTCCGCCTTCAAAAGGGCGACACCACCATTGTGTCCAAGTTGATTGAAGGGGTTTTTCCGGATTTTGAACGTGTCATTCCGAAGAACAACGAACGCATCGTCACCGCCGACCGGGCCGCATTGATTGCCGCTGTGGACCGCGTTGGCACCGTGGCCTCCGAACGTGGCGGCAAGGTCGTGAAGTTCGACGTTGCGGGCGACCTGATCACGCTCACTGTGCAAGCGGAGAACGACAGTGCATCCGACGAAGTTGCGGCTGACTATGCCGGCGAAGCGGCGGTCGAGTCCGGCATGAACGCACGCTACCTGCAAGACATCTTGGGGGCGATCACTGGAGCCACGGTCACAATGGCGTTTAGTGAGTCGCTGGGGCCGATCCTCTTGCGCGGTGACAACGACAACTGGCTCGGCGTGCAAATGCCGATGCGCGCGTAGGGGGATGAGATGAGCATTTCAATCGATATCGACCTAGACGAGTTGTGGCACCAGGTCAGCGACAGAGAGTTCCGCACGGAGACGGCAAGGCGGGCGCTGGGGCAGGAGAAGCAACAGCAAGATGCTGCGCGCGAAGCCATCACCACGGCAATCGATCAAATCCGGCGTGGCGACACGCTGGACGCCATCACGACGCTAGAGCGCGAGTTCTGGCCAAAGTGGCCGTCAGTAGAGCAAAGCGCGGCGGCGTATCTCAAGGCGACGGGCGATCTGCTTGCGCATAATGACAACCAGGAGGCGGCGGGCGTTCCCGCCGTCGCCTAAGGGTGCAGATACTCTACCTGATCATTGTCGCACTTATTGGTGGCTGGCCCGCCTTCTGGGTAGCGCTCCTAACTTTGGTGTTGTTTTCATGACCCCACTCCCCACCCCAGAACTCGCCACCGTGCGCGCCATCTATCAGTCATACGAGGACTCCCGGGATTCGTTTGAATCCTGGGGGCTCTCGGTGGGCGAGCTGGGCAATGAATGCGACCGCTCGCTGTGGTACGGCTTCCGGTGGGCCACGCCGATGGAGAAGTTCGACGGACGCAAGATCCGCATTTTTGCGCGCGGCGATTTAGAAGAAACGCGCCTTATCGAAGATCTTGAGCGCATCGGCGTTGAAGTGTTCGGGCAGCAGGACCGCATCAGGCTGGTGCATGGCCACGTCCGCGGTAAGGTAGATGGCCGGCTGCTTGGCGTGCCTGACGCGCCAAAGACTGAGCACCTGTTCGAGGCAAAATCTTCCAACGGGGCCAACTGGCGCGCGCTCGCCAAGGACAAACTCCAGAAGGCGCAGCCGAAACACTACGTTCAGGTGCAATTGGGCATGCACGCTTTAGGGCTAACCCGCGCGCTCTACCTGAACACGAACAAAGACACAGAAGAAATCTATGGCGAGCGGGTCGAATACGACTTTGAGTTCTGCGCTCGCCTGCTAGCGCGTGCGCAGCGCATCGTTTCTGCCCATGAACCACCATCCCGTTTGTGCACCAAGCGCGACGACTTCCGCGGAAAGTTCTGCAAGCACGCCGAGGTGTGCTGGGCTGAGCAATGGTCACGTGTGACCTGCCGTTCATGCCTTCACGTCACGCCAGAGTTGCAGGGTGACGGCCACTGGTCGTGCGCCAGGTTCAGCAAGCCATTGTCGATCGACGAGCAGCGCTCCGCATGTGGTGCGCACCTGTTCGTGCCGGGGTTGGTTCCGGGTGAGCAGGTGGATTCGGATCCCGAGGCAGAGACGGTCACGTACAGGCTGCATGGGAGCGGCGACGTGTGGGTGGATGGCCTGGATGGGGTAAAAGATGCTGCAGCTTAGGGACTACCAGCGCGCCGCTTTGGATGCCCTGTACGCCTACTGGTCTGAAGGTGGCGGCAACGGCTTAATCGTACTGCCAACCGGCGCCGGCAAGGCCCTCGTGATCGCCAAACTCATTGAGGAACTGCTTGCCGACTATCCAGATATGCGCATTGCCAATGTTACCCATTCGGCCACCCTGGTTCGGCAAAATTTCGAAGAGTTCATCGGACTTTCGCCGTTCGCGCCGGCTGGGCTTTACTCCGCCAGCCTTGGGCGGCGGGACGCCAGTGCTCAAGTGCTGTTTGGCGGCATTCAATCCATCGCCAACAAAACCGAACAGCTTGGCGCCATAGACCTCGTGATTGTCGACGAGGCTCACGCCATCAGCCGCAATGCCAACACGCTTTATGGGAAGTTCTTTGCCGGCGTGAAAGAGCAGGATCCAGATAGCCGGGTTTGCGGCACCACGGCTACCGACTATCGCATGGACTCCGGGCGCCTGACGGAAGGCGACGATCGGCTGTTTGACGACGTGGTCTATGAGATCGGCATTGGGCAACTGATGGAGGAAGGCTATCTCACCCGCCTGACCAGCCAGAAGACGACGGCCAAGATTGACCTCAAAGGCGTTGCGACCCGAGGCGGTGAATATGCAACTGGCCAGCTTGGCGAGGCGGCAGAGCGCATCATCGAGGATGCTGTAGCCGAAGACATCGCAATGTCGCACGACCGCAAGTCGGCTTTGTTCTTTACTGCCAGCAAGGCGAACGCGGAACACATTGCCGAGGCGGTGCGACGCCATGGCCGGACATGCCGTGCCCTGACCAGCGACAACTCGCACGAGATTGACGAGATATTCGAGGAGTTCCGTTCGGGCCGACTATGGGGCATTGCGTCGGTTGGCATCATGACCACCGGGACCAATTTCCCCCGCGTGGACTTCATCAGTCTGATTTTGTCGACGAAGTCCCCCGGTAAGCTGGTTCAGATACTTGGGCGCGGCACTCGAAATTCGCCCGGCAAGACTGACTGCCTTATCGCGGACCACGGTAAGAACCTGAGCTTCCACGGCCCGATCGACCAAATCAAGCCGCGCGAGCCTGGCTCCGGCGAGGGGGAGCAGCCCAAGAAGCTTTGCCCAGATGACATGACTGACATCGAGGGCAAGACGGGCTGCGGCGAGTTGCTGCCCATTTCTGTTATGACTTGCCATTGCTGCGGCTACATCTTCCCCCCTAGCGAGGAAGAGAAGATCACGGCTACAGCCGACCGCACACCGGTATTGAGCACTGAGCGCCCCTGGTTCGAAGTCACAGCGCGCGCCTACGCATTCCATCCTGCCAAGGTCGAAGGCAAGCCGCCGACGGTTAAGGCGACGTACACCGTGGACGGCAAGAAGCACAACGAATGGCTGTGCCCGGAGCACGAGGGCTTCCCCAAGGGCAAGTCGGTTCGCTACTGGGTGGCCCACGGCGGCAAGCGCCCGTTCCCGACGTCGGTTGAGGAGTTCCTTGACCGAGCAGGGGAGTTGCTAGCCACAACCGAAGTGCAGCTCGACTGGAGCAAAAACGCCAAGTACCCGGAGGTGAAGGCGCACCGCACTGGCGAGGCCGCATATGACACGGGCGTTGTAGTGCCGGCGGCGGCGGCAAAAGGCAACCTCGCCGCACTCATGGCGCCCGCACGCCGTCACAGCGCAGAGCAAACCGCAGACAAGGCGCGCATCCAGGCTGAACTAAAGGCCATGGCGGACGATTTCATTCCGTTCTGAAATAGTAGTGAAAGAATATTTGAGTTGCGAATCAGATAAAAATAGTAGCAAATAGTAGTTAGAGAAAATGAGGAGTTCGACTGATGGCGAATTGCGGAATGGGAAGCAACGAAAGCGTACTGCCGGTAAAGCACGGAATGGGGTTGACGACGGCAGCACAGCGCGTGGCGCGGCTGCGCCGTGCCCTGAAGGAATGCGACGACCCGGTGCAGCAGGCGAACCTGCAGTGCGACTTAGAGCAGGCGATGCATCGCGCGTCGCGGGTTTATCGCCGGATGAGCCGTGAGCGCGCCGCCGAAACGGTTGCCGAGACGATGGCTGGCTACAGCAAGCCGTGGCTTGAGATGAGGGAGGCGGCGTGATGGGCTGGAAAGCAATTAAGGCCGAGCCGTTCGACAAGTTCGACTCCAAAATCACCGTCGAAATCCGAACCCTTTGGTTCAAGCCACGCCAAGCAGAGTTCGTTGGCGGCGGAACAGTTTGGCGGCAGTTCCCAAGCGGGCGTCGATGCGCGACCAGCACGGAGTTGTGGCTGTGCGACCAGTTGCACCGGCTGACATGGAAAGACCGCCCCATTGCCGCGTGTGAGGTGGCGGCATGAGCGCCCGCATTGCCACCTACAGCAGCGACAACGCCGACCCGCAGAAGCGCTGGCTGGCCTTCATCGTGGCACCCAATGGCGACTACCTGCCTGTGCGGTTCCAGGCCGCGACTGAAGAGCGCGCCGCCGACCTAGCGCAGGCCGAATGGGACAAACACAAAGCCGAGCGTGAGGCGAACGAAGCCCGGCGCGAGGAAGGCCGCCGCAAGGCTGCTGATGCCTTGGCACGAAAGAAGGTGCCGGCATGAACAGTGTCCTGCAAATCATGAAGCAGGTCTCGCCTGAGGCCGCGAAGCCATACCGCATCATCGAGACGTACCTCACATCTGAGGGTATGCGTTCGCGCATCTGCTCAGGCGTCTACGCCAAGGAAGAAGCCGCGCAAGCTCGGCTCGTAGAACTCACCACCATCAGCGATGGCACCCAACCATGACCCTCCCTCTTCAGCAGAAATGGACGTGCGACGCCGACGGCAACTGGCGTCAGGTTTGGGTGGCCGTGAGGCAAGTGGATGGGCGGCTCGTTGAAGTCGCAGAGAGGGAAGTGGCGGCATGAAAGGCCCGATATATTTGCGCAAAGAACCGCAGGGTTATGGCGCGTACCTGCACGACGCCTTTGACAAACACCTTGGCTATATTTCCCGCATCGAAAACGCCGAACGCATCGTGGCAATGGTGAACGCCATGCTAGCCGCCCGCAAGGAGCCCACCAATGTCTAACGTCATCCCCTTCCGCACGCCCAAAAATAGTCGTGAACTACTATTTCCCATCGATTTGGCCGCCGCAGTAGTAGTGGCCGACATCGTTTCGCTGCGGCCAGGCCCGGCAGAAACGCCATCCATGTTCGTCATCCGTTTGGTGCGCGCCTATGAAGCCGCCAAGGCAGGTGCGTTGTGACCGGCGCACCCACCACCGCCCCCGCACCCGCACCCGCCGCCGCCCCCACATGGGAAGCCCTGTCCAAAGAAGCGCGCCTTATGCTGGTGGCGCCACTTGCCGCCAAGAATATGTCGGCATCGCAAATCGCTAACGAGGTTGGCGCTACCCGCAACGCGATTGTCGGGTTCTGCAATCGCAACCGCGACAAGGTGCAACTGAGCGGCGCAACCCGTAAGCAGGCGGAGAAGGCGCGCCGCGCTCTTGCTGCTGGCGGTTCTGCGTCCACACCCACCCCACGCCCCGTCAAGCGCGCCCTAAGGCTCGCTGCGGCGCACCGTAACGGCGTTTGGCTGCCGCTCCCTGGCACCATGCCGGTTCACATCCTTGACCACGTAGAGGGCCAGTGCCGCTGGCCTGTGGGCGATGACGATGACGGGGCAAAGCAGATGTATTGCGGGTGCGTCGTGGTCAAGCGCGGCAGCTATTGCGAGCACCATGGGTCGCTCGAGTTCAGGGGCGGGGTAGTCTGATGCGCATTGAACAGATTGGCGATTGCACGCTGTACAATGGCGACTGCCTAGAAGTGATGGCAGGGCTGACTGCGGTTAGTCACGTGATTTCCGACCCGCCTTATGAAGATGAACTTCATAAAGCTATTGGCCGGATTCGACGGAACGACGGTCGCGAGATGATCAAAGAACTTGGGTTCGATGGGGTAAACGCGACTAGGTCCGAGATTGCGCGACAGGTGGTTAGGCTGTCGTCCGGCTGGGCCATCCTCTTTACTCTGGCCGAGGGGGTGCGGGCATGGAGAGACGAGCTTCAGTCATGCGGCGCGAAATACGATACCTGCCTTGCATGGGTTAAGCCAGACTCCACGCCAAGGATGAATGGGCAGGGGGCCGCACGTGGATTTGAGTGCGCCGTAACAGCGTGGTGCGCACCCGGATATCGCCGCTGGAACGCAGGCGGCAAGCGCGGGGTCTATACCCACCTGACCAATCAGCGCGACCGCGACGGGCGGCACCCCACAGAGAAGCCCGTCCCGCTAATGCGTGAGCTTCTGCAGGACTTCACCAACCCCGGCGATACCATCCTAGACCCGTTCATGGGCTCCGGGACAACTGGCGTTGCTTGTGCTCGCATGGGCCGCAAGTTCATCGGCGTGGAACTCGACCCTAAATACTTCGACGTTGCTTGCGACCGAATTCGTCGCGCCTACGAACAGGGCGATATGTTCAGCGAGCCAGCCAAGAAGGTGAAGACTGCGGACATGTTCGCCGCCAACGATAATGCCGCCCCCGCGCAAGCAGGTGCAGCATGACCCCCCACCGCCCAGCCACCACACCTTCACCCCAGCACGCCAACCTCCACCGCGGCAGCCTCAAACGCCACCCGCGCGTCCTCGTCGCTGCCGCCCTCGAGCGCCGCGATGCACGCCAACCGCGCGGCCAAATACGCCTCGCCACCACCCTCCGGCCATCCGTCCAGCAACAGTCGGGCGGCCAGCACCGTGTTATTCACGTTGTACGCAATATTGCGGCGCCCCAGGCGCACAGTTACCGATTTGCTCCACCAGCCTTTTTGCATGCCGATCAACGACAAGACGGCGGGGTGGTTGCATGAGTGTGCCCGACAACAACACCCGCACACCGGAAACGCCGCGCGCCTCGGACAGGGTCTGCGCGTCATGCGCAGGCCAGGCTGCCGGCTGGGGCATCGTCGCCAAGTACACGCCGCGCGGCCAGACCCCCAAGGTGTTTTGGTGCTGCGGCGAACCAGACTGTTTTCTCGCAACAACCGGAACCTTCACCATGCCCGACAAGGAATTTAAGCGCCTGGAGCAGATCGCAACCGTTCGTGGCGGCGAAGAGGCTGGCCAGTATCTGGATGAGATCGGCAAGTCCGATTTGGCGACGTTGGAGCCGGAGGAGTGGGCCATTTTCTGCATGCGTCTCGTTGGGGGGTATCGACATGCTCTGCATGTTGAGCTGAGAGAAGCGAGTCCGTTTTGATGGCCCTGCCAAAAGGCCGGTGGGTGCCGCAAACCCATCAGTATTGCAGCGGTGAAGACTACGTCATCGGCAAGATCAAGGTTGGCAGCGCGTTCTACAATTCAACCGGCAGTAGAGCGGAGCCCAGCAAGTATTCGGCAGCCATCCTGTTGCCGGGCATCAAGCAGCCTGCGGAACGATACGCGACATTGGGACAGGCCAAAGCCAGGCTAGAGCGCGCGGTTGCGGCTTGGTTCGGTTGGCTGGAGGAGGCGGAATGATTTACGCAAATGATAACCACGGAGAGCCGCTGCGCTTTTTAAGCGTTTGCAGTGGGATTGAAGCCGCATCGGTAGCTTGGCACCCATTGGGTTGGCGTCCAGTGGCCTTCTCCGAAATCGAGAAGTTCCCGTCGGCGGTGCTGGCTCACCACTATCCCGACGTGCCGAACCTTGGCGACTTCACCAAGATCGCCACTACCACGCTAGGGCAGGTCGATATCCTGTGCGGCGGCACCCCTTGCCAGGCGTTCAGTGTGGCTGGCCTTCGCCAGTCACTCGACGATGCGCGCGGTAATCTTTCCCTCGAATTTGTAAGGTTGGCTCATGAGCTTGCAGGACTCGGCGATACAGCAGGAAATGGACTTCGGAACGTCGTTTGGGAAAACGTTGTTGGCGTGCTCTCAACCAAGGACAACGCCTTCGGATGCTTCCTGGCAGGACTTGTGGGCGCAGATGATGCCCTCATACCAAGCCTCAGGCCCGCAGATGGGAAGTCCAGCAGACACTGGAAATGGCGCAAGGGAGGGCGATACCCTGTTCTCGACGACGACGGAGAAGAAACCGGCGAGTACGTCACTAGAGAGCCGTGGCACGCCCTCACGTGGCCCAACGCAGGTCTGGTCGCTGGACCGAAGGGACGTGCCGCCTGGCGTATCCAAGACGCTCAATACCATGGATTGGCCCAACGACGCCGCCGTGTGCTCGTTGTCGCAGATTTTGGAAACGGGGCAGATCCCGCCCAGGTTCTTTTTGAGCTCGACGGCGTGCAGCGGCATTCTGCGCCGAGCAGAGAAGCGGGGCAAAACGTTGCCCCCACAATTAGCGCTCGCACTAAGGGCGGCGGCGGGCTTGGAACCGACTTCGATTTAGATGGCGGAGTGATTGAGGCTACATACGCCCCTGAGATAGCGCGTTGCGTCGCAACGCGCGAAGGTTCGTCGCAGGACTACGAAACCACCACTATGGTGGCTGTTGATGTGGCGCCCACAATGCGGGCAGGGGGGAACCGCACCGGGGGCGATCGCCCATATGGGACGGACGTGGACACTTGCGACAGTCTCGCCATGGTTCACGCCATCCAAGCGGGAGCGCTGCGTACGAACCCGAACAGCGGCCCTGATGGCGTCGGTGTGCAAGCGGACATTGCCTACACACTGGAGGCGCGCGCTGAAGTGCAGGCGGTTTCCTATCGGGTGGCAGGCGATGGCGCCGCCTATGACGAGGGCGATAAGACCGCGCCACTCACCACTGGCACTGACCAAAACGCGAACGTAATTGCGTTCTCTGCCAAGGACTACGGTGGTGATGCGTCGTTCAACATCAGCCCAACGCTGCGGGCTGGTGGACATTCTGGCAGCCATGCCAATGCCGGGGTGATGCCTGCGATTGCCCTGACGGTAGCACTGCGCGGGCGTGAGGGTGGTGCAACAGCCGAGCTTGGCGGGGAGGTTGCAACCGCTCTGCGCGCAAGCTCAGGCGGGGGTGATAAGCCGCATGTATTGGCGGCGATTGGCACAGATGTCTTTAATGGCAGGCTGACTGGCGATGTCGCAGCAACGATGGGGACTAGAGGCAGCAGCACCAACGCTAGCGGGCCAACCGTCCTAACCAGCGCCGTCCGTCGTCTCACGCCCACCGAATGCGAACGCCTTCAGGGCTTTCCGGACGGCTACACGGACATTCCGTGGCGCGGCAAACCCACCAGCCCAGACGGCCCGCGTTACAAAGCCCTCGGCAATAGCTGGGCGGTTCCGAAGTTCGTTTGGTTGGGGCGACGCATTGCAATGCACATGCCTGCCAAGGAGGCGTTGCGCAATGCAGCCTAGCCTCGCGGTCAACGCTCCTCTGGATGCCGCTCCAGCATGCCCACGAACTCAACCAACCAACCGGGGATTTCGCGATCCCCGGCCTTCCACCGTCGCACGGTGCGGGCGTCCACACGAACCCTGCGCGCCAACAGTGACTGCCAATCCGCGCCGTACATCGCCGAGGTGCGGGCCTCTAAATCCAATGGCGTCACTTCCAAGCGGCCACGAAAGAGCGGGCGTCATCGGTCAGCCTGCCATGAGAAAGCATCATGCGGGCCATGGTTTTGTCGGCGCCATCCTTGGACTTCGCCTTGATGCGGGTCAGGGTTTCGCGAACCTGCTCAAGAGTGCGAGGGGCGGGGTTCATGGCATCTTCGCGGCTTGGCTTGGTGTTCATGTTCTTTCTCCCCTTCAGCGCTTAGAGCGCCACAACAACAGACGACACGAGCGTGATCTGCTCGCCCGCAACGGCATATTCGGCACCAAGGTGGCGGGCATAGCCGTTAGCGAAGTTCTGAGCCGAAGCGGCGTTGTTGTGCTCGACGCGGATTTCGTGGCCATTCGAGTAGGTAACGACCGAAGCGTGGGTCTTGGCCTTGGACTGTTCGGCGGCGATGCGGTTCAGGATGTTGGTGCGCAGGTCGGTCATTTGTTTTCTCCGTTTGATAAATATAACATAGGACCATTGGTCCAAAGCGTCAACAACTATTTTCATCTTTCTTACAGCGAGGCAGCATGACCAAGCTTAACTTCACCGCGACGACGACCACGCCGCTCGACGTCGCGAACTGGTATGTCTCGCAGGGAGTCGGAGTCTTCCCGTGTCACGAGGCCACGATTGAGGAGTTCGAACTCAGCGACTGGCGAGTTCATCGAGCGCGCGGAGAAATCCCCACGCACCTCAAACGGGCTCAAGGGCGCCTCCACCAGTCAGCGCATTTCATCCATTCTGTTCGGCGATCGCTACCCTGGCGCCACCATCGGCCTGCCGACCGGCGAGAACCTGGGGGCGTGGGTTCTCGACCTCGACCGTCACACCGACAAGGACGGCAAGCTGGTCGCCGATGGGCACGTCTGGCTGGCGGAGATGGAGGCAAAGCACGGCCCGCTGCCAGAGACGGCGCGCGCCCGAACCGCTGGCAACGGCACGCACATATTCTTCAAGCACGTGGAGGGGCTGCGCAACCGTGCGGCGTTCGCGGCGGGCGCAGATACACGTGCTGAAGGCGGATATATACTAAGCCCCGGATCCGTCATGGCAGACGGCAGGCGCTACGAATGGATAGACGCCAACGGCACGCCATACGACCCAGTGACGCTGCCGGAATTCGCGCCAGCCCCCGCATGGCTGCTGGAACTGCTGCAGCCGGTGGCTCGTGAGCAGGAAACCGCGACCTACACGCCGGTCACGTCCAGCCATGAACGCTATGTTGCGCGGGCCATCGAAAGCGAGATTGAAAAGCTTGTGGCAACGCGGGCAGGGCGCAACGCTGCGCTGAACACCGCAGCCCTATCGCTGGGCACGCTGGTAGGCGCTGGCGTTCTTAGTCGCTCCGAGGCTGAGTCGCATCTGATGCAGGCGGCACACGCAAACGGCTATGTGGCCAAGGACGGCGAGCGGGCGGCCCGGCAAACCATGAAGTCGGGCCTGGACTCGGGCATCAAGTCGCCGCGGCAGATTGCGGAGCGCCCGGTCACGTCGGCCAATGACAATACGCCCGCGCAGGACGTATCGCGGTTGATTGAAAACGCGCGCAAGAAGGCGGCGGGCGAAATGGCGGGCGATGGCAAGGGCACGGTGCAGGTTGCAGCAGCCGCCAACGCCACCACGCCTGCCCCACCCCCCACCACGCCGCGCGTCAAGGCCCGCTTTGAAAAGACGTGGTTTGACGAAATCGAGGAGGGTGTCGCCAAGGAGATGTTCATCAAAGGCGCGTTCGGCGTTCGCGAGTTCACGACCATCTCTGGCCTGCCAGGGACGGGGAAGTCCGTCATTACCACCGACGCTGCCTGCCATGTGGCGTGCGGCATGGAGTGGCATGGGCGCAAGGTGAAGCAGGGCCTGGTTGTCTATGTGGCTGCCGAACGCAAGCCCCTAACCGAGCGGCGCATGATGGCGTTCCGAAAGCATTACGACGTCAAGAATGTGCCGTTGCTGGTGATTGGCGGGCGGCTCGACTTCACCAAAGACCTGGTGGACGCCAGGGCGTTGATTGGCGCCATCAAGGAGGCTGAGACCGAAACCGGCATGGACTGCGTGTGGGTCATCATCGATACGTTGACCCGCGTGTTTGGGGCAGGCGACCAGAACGCATCAAAGGACATGACGCGGTTCGTTCAGTCGTGCGACGAAATCCTTGCGGAAACCACGGCGCACGTCACAGCTATCCATCACAGTGCATGGAGTGGGGAGCGCGGGAAGGGCGCCATTGACCTGGACGGCGCGGTTGACGCCAGCTTCATGGTCAAGAAGGACCACGGCAAATACAAGCTCATCTGCGACGGCACCAACGACGGCGACGAAGGCGACATCGTTGCGTTCAAGATGGATTCGGTGACCTTGGGGCATGACGCGGACGGCGAGCCGACAACGGCGCCAGTGGTCGTGTCGGTGGAGGCGCAAGCCGCCGGGCCGGTGAGCGGTGGGCCGAACGGCATCAACGCCAAGGTTCTGGCGGCACTGGTGGCGGCAATTGGGCAGGTTGGTGTTGAGCCGCAAGGGCAGCAGTACCCAGAGGACATCATGGTCGTGAAGGAGGGCGATTGGCGGGCTGCGTACCTGGCAACTGGCGAGGGCAAGGACGACACCATGCGCAAGCGCTTCGATCGTGGCCAGAAGGCGCTGCTGGAGTCCGGGGCGGTCAATACGCTGGGGCAGTGGTTCTGGCCGGCGTAGGCTGGTGGGCTAGGGAAGGGGGCGCTACTCGAGAGGGTGGCGCCCTTTTTGTTTGTGCGCGTGCGGGGTAGGATTGGCAGGCAGCCCCAAGGAGGCCCCTAATGAGCAAGAACCGGCAGGACATCAATCTACTCATCGCAGGCGCTGTGCAACCCCTCCTAGGCGACGGCGACACCGTAGGGCTATCCGACACCCACGTGTTCATCATGGCCGGCGCCAAGGTGTTCATGGTGAGGGTCGATGAGGTGCAGAACATATCCGCTGCGGCTGACCCTCGGCGGGCTGCTATGGACTTCATGCGGACGCTCCCATACGGACCCGATTAGCCTCCCCAGGATTGGACATCGGCAAAAAAGGATGTCCAATCGCACCCTGTAACCCATTGATTTCATTGAATATGGCATTTGTCCGAAAACACGCGATTGGACATGACAAATGTCCAACTTTTCGGACATCCAAAAAACGTGTCCGGACAAATGTCCAATGGTCCGTTTTCAATATAATCAATGGGTTAGCAGGTGCGATTGGACATGCGTTGGACATGATTTTTGTTGTTTTTACTCTTGAGCACCCTCTTGGACATACAACCCCCCTTCTTTAGAAGGGGTGGTTTTGTCCGAAAGCTGTCCGGTTGAAGAATAGAAACGGCGGCGGTGGTGGATTATTCCCGCACTCATATTTTGTTGACTCATGCGATGGAATCACGACTAATAGTAGTTGATATTCCTGAGGGTGAAAACGAGATGAGCAAGCCAGAAGCCATTCCGCCAGAAGTACGCAACAC
This sequence comes from uncultured Alphaproteobacteria bacterium, assembly GCA_963699295.1. Lineage (GTDB taxonomy): Bacteria > Pseudomonadota > Alphaproteobacteria > Rhizobiales > Devosiaceae > Devosia. The sequence continues at coordinate 1,982,367 of OY969432.1, read as the reverse complement.
AGTCCTCGCAATCCTGCGCGACGACAACAAGGGCAGCCTGGGCGTTGCGATCGCCAGCGCCATCCTCGCTGAGCGCGATGCTTGTGCCGTTGCTGCCGCAGACGCGATGAAGGGCTACCGCCCTGCTGGCATTGATCCTGATCTTTGGCCAGATCCTGCCGCCGCCATCCGTGCTCGCCAATGACCCGGCAACGCATCTCCCGCTCAACCACCCGCTTGGCGAACGGTACGCGGGTGACGAAGACCAAGCTGGTGGAGGCTGGCCCGCTCGAATGGCAGATACAAGCCGAGGCCGTGCGGCGCTGCCGCCAATTGCCGGGATACGGTGACAAGGCAGGCCCTGGCGTAACGTTCACCTTGGCCGGCGATTTCAATTCCGCCCGCCGCAGCCCACAGCAAGCCACTATTGCCAAGGCCACCGGGATTGCGGCTGGGGAGGAGGATATTCGTTTTTACGCTGCCGGCGCCAACCTCCTGCTTGTCGAGATGAAGGGGCCAAAAACGCCCGTTAGCGACGACCAGAAGAACCGCCATGCGCTGCACCGCCACCTTGGCTTCCGGGTGGAGGTGGTGCGCGGCAAAACAATCGAGCAGGGCGCGGCTGACGTGGTGAAGCTGGTGCAGGAGTGGTTGGCCGGGTTGCTCATGCCCACCACCGTGGCGAATGACAATCAATTGGAGGACGCGGCGTGAGGAAGTCAAAGATCGGACCAAATACCGGAGAGAGCGCAATGACCAACGTTTTTACCAAGTACCTCGAAATTGACAGGGATGGGGCAGGAGCTGCCGCCATAGCAGGGGCTCGAGAACGCAACCGCCGCCGCCGCTTGCTAGACCCGATTGTTGAAGCGGCAGCGCTTCGACCAACAAAGTTCAAGGAGCGATCCGAATCCGTCGGTGAGGTTGTAGAACGCCGTCGCTACCTTGAAGAACTGAACGAGCCAAGCGATGAGTTTCTCCGTCTGAAGGCAGCCATCGCAAAGCGGCAGGCAATTGGCGACCACTACGCTGCCAACGACAACGAGCCTTACTACGCACGCCCCGGCGTTTTGTATTCGCGAGCGGCGTAGCCATGACACCAACAAACGACAATGGACCGAAGAGCAAGCTGGCGGAGCAGTTGACTGCATTCCTTGCTCTTCGGAATACCCCGGATCACAAGCCGGAACCACTGCAATCGAACTGGACGACCGAACCCGCAGACGCATTGGTGGAGCCAGAGGTACGACGAGAGTTGCACGGCGAGCAGCGACTAGAGATCACGCCGTCGATACAGCAAATCTATCGAGAAATGCACAAGCCGGCAGTGCGAAACGAGCGTGGACAGGTCGTTGCAATCGGTAACCTGCACTTCAGTGATGGGACTCAGACAGAGAGGGCATTTACCATCGGACCGGACGGCGACGTTATCCAGTACGATCGACGGATGCCAGCCGGTGCCATGCTGGGGTGCGAGGAGCGGCTGACAGTTAGCGCGGGCGCAGGGACGCAGCCTGCTAGGGTAACAATAAGCAACGCAAGGCTTGCTGCGCGGCTAGGTGTCGAGGGCGTCCAGTACATCCCCGGAAAACGAAAACGCAGGACAGGCAAGGCGTATTCGGTTGCTGAGACGAGGGCGCTACTAGACGAGGCAATTGCAAACACGCCGGCTATGCCGTCGGTAACTAAGTTGCCCCCCGGCCTAGCCTCCGGCACAGCGCAGGCGTCTGACCAATTCGTGGGAATGAAGATTGGCTCAACGGGGAAAGGCGGGGCCGCAAGCTGGACGGACACATTCAGTGCGTTACAGGAATGGGAAGCCTTTCAGTCCGCGTTCGCTGATTTGCCGGAAAAGGAAAAGGGCGTACTCACCAGGGCTCTCGTGGCAGGATCGCTATCGGAGATCATGCCTGGGGGGACGGACAGGGGCGCCAGAAAGCGAGGAAAGAGGCTGCTGGTCGCCGCCAACGATAATCTCCAACAAAATCAAAAAAAGATTGCTGCCTGAGTTCCGATTCCGCAATCTCACAACCTCTATAGGTGAAGGGGTCGAAGGCGGCCCCACACCGTTCGGTCACAGCACCGACCCGGCGTCATGTGGCGGGCTCCTCGCAAGGGGACAGGCGCCACCGCTGAATGACCGGGTAACTATAGACGACGACACTGCAGCTTCGGCTGGTGCTCGTCGTCTCCCATACCGAAGATGCCGCGACCCGGTGACGGTGTTCGCATTCGAGCTAGAGCCCGGTCGACGTGAGGCAACTCTAGACAGCATGCCGCTGCGAGTTTCACGCCACTCGCCGCCATCTTCGTACTAAACCGGAAGTTCTAGGGCTTTGCCCGCGACACATTGGCCCAAGAGGGCTCAGCTTCGGCTGGTGGCTTCCGTACTTCATCACCTGTGCGCGTCTCCTCCGCTGCACGGTTGATCAGCCCGCTCCCAGCAATGGTTGAGCGGGCGCAGTTTTGCGCGATGGCGCATACGACAAGGCGGTGCCACCGGATGGTGGCCATCGAAAATCAGACCGGGTTCGCACGATCAGCGAATAGACAAGATGCTGCGAGCGCGGCGTCACCCGGTCGGTCCCTCTGCCCTTATCCACGCCCAACACACCCCCGAGGAGACTACCCCATGACCATCCGCCCATTCGGTATCACCACTGACACCAGCGGAAACGTCATCCGAGTTGACCTGCCACCCGTTGGCGCCATCGTGCGCCTCAAGTCGGGTGGTCCCGACCTCACTGTCGTCGACACCTGCACGGACTGCGGCGACGTTGAGGTTGCTTACTCCGATGGCGTTGGCGTCCTGTTTGCCAAGCTGCCGGGTGCGGCGTTGGTGAGTGTGCATTGATGCACCACCATGCCCGCCACCCCAGCACCATCCACCCACAAGCCACGCTAGGCCAGCGTATCTGGCAGCGCATCAAGCAAGCGCTGTTCGGCCTGTATGCCGATGTCCAGTTCGCCTGACCAACGCAGCGCGGAGGCTAAAGCCTACCGTCGCCTCTATGGCACGGTGCGGTGGAAGCGGATACGCGAAGCACAGTTGACCGAACAGCCGCTATGCGAACGCTGCCTGCGCACCGAAACCATTGAACCTGCGACCGTCGTCCACCATAGGGACGGCGGTCATAAGGGCGACCTGACCAAGTTCTGGGAGGGGCCATTCGAGAGCCTGTGCGCTCCGCATCATGATAGCGATGGCGCGCTAGAGGATCGAGGCAAGGTCGCGATCTACTACGGCGTCGACGGGTATCCGGTCGAGACGTGACCGCCCAGTGTGGCGGATCGGCAACACCCACCCCCAGGGGCGGGTCGAAAGTCCCCGACCGGCGAGTCCACGCACCGTCGTCCCCCATTACTGTTAGTCCTATTACAGGTTTTCCTATGAGCAAACGCAAGGCGCGCGTCGATTCCGCGGCTGAGGCCGTGCGCATTATGGCGAAGGCCACCACCAAGATATTGCCGCCAGCAAACGTGCCACTTGAGGATGGCGACATGCCGTTCTTTGAGAGTGTGATCGCCGAATACGCCCGGTCTGAATGGTCAGCCCACCAACTCGAGCTCGCTGCGATGCTGGCGCGCACCATGGCAGACCTGACGCGTGAGCAAGGGTTGCTGCGCGAAGAGGGCGGCGTTGCGTACTCGGACAAAGGCACGCCGGTGGCAAATCCCCGCAAGTCAATCGTTCAGATGCACGCGTCGTCGATCCTGTCGTTCCGCCGTTCGCTGTCGCTCCACGCACGCGCGCAAGCGGGCGAGGCCAGGGACGTAGCCAAGCGCCGCGGCGCAGCCAAGGAAATCGAAGGCGACAACCCGTTAGAGGACGACGACCTGCTCGCGCGGCCTGATTGACCTGTTTGAGGAGGATTTGTGGCAAAAGGAGTTAACGCGGCGACTGGCCGCGGCACCCGATTTTTAGACCGATCCGGCCACCGCAGCGGCAGGCTGGTATTCATCAGGTCGCTTGGTGAGAATAAGCACCGACACCAAGTGTGGGAAGCAGTCTGCGACTGCGGGGCGACCACTACCACCACTAGGCCGAACACTACCAAGTCGTGTGGATGCCTGCAGCGCGAGGTGATGGCGGCGATACAGTCTGCCAAGGCGCTGCCACCTGAGGAGCGGAGGCGCCGCCTAGACGCAAACCGCGTTCGTCAACGGGCACGCCGACGGTCCGACCCATTGCGGGCTATGCAAGCGAGGCTGAGCCGGCTGCATCGGCACGCCATTAGTCAGGTTGGCGGAATTAAGTCATCCCCGACCTTCGATGAGCTTGGCTACTCGGCGCAGACTTTTGTTCAGCACATAGAGCGCCAGTTTGTACCTGGGATGGGCTGGGGAAACATGAGTGAGTGGCAAATTGACCACATTCTCCCCATGAGCACGGCGAAGACGGTCGCGGATGTGGTTGCTCTTAATCAGCTTTCAAACTTGAGGCCGATGTGGGCAATAGAAAACAACGCGAAGAAGGACAAGATACTCACCCTCCTTTGAAAAGAATGACTCGCGGGGAGCGAGTCATTGCATTTATTCAAAAATTCTGCCTCGTGCCAGAAGGTACGTTGCTCGGCAAGCCCGTCAAGCTGTTGCCGTTTCAGCGCAAATTCATTCTAGCGGTGTATGATAACCCAGCCGGAACCTCCCGCGCTTACCTCTCCATCGCTCGTAAGAACGGAAAAACTGGCTTAATTGCCTGCCTTTTGCTTGCCCACATCGTTGGGCCTGAGGCCTATCAGAACGGACGCATCGTTAGCGGCGCCCGCTCGCGCAAACAAGCTTCTGAAGTCTTCAACTACGCCGCGAAAATGTGCATGATGTCGCCTGAGCTATCCAAGCTGGTGCGCATCGTGCCGTCGGCAAAGATGATTGTCGGCCTGGCCAAGAACGTTGAGTACCAGGCCAGTTCTGCCGAAGCCAAAAGCGCCCACGGCGGTTCGCCGATCCTTGCCATCCTGGACGAGGTTGGCCAGATCAAAGGCCCGACAGACGATTTTGTCGAGGCAATCGAGACATCGCAGGGCGCCTACGAAGGCAAAGCGATGCTGTTCGCTATCTCGACGCAGGCGGCGACCGACAACGACCTATTCAGCCGATGGATCGACGACGCTGAGACGTCCAAGGATCCGCGTATTGTCAGCCACATCTACACGGCGCCGGTTGACTGCGAGCTAGACGACCGCAAGGCATGGGGCGCGGCCAACCCGGCGCTTGGCATCTTCCGTTCGCTGAAGGACGTTGAAGACTTTTCGGCCCTAGCCAGCCGCATGCCTTCCAAAGAGGCAAGCTTCCGCTGGCTGTTTCTGAACCAACGCATCGACGCTGCGGCCCCGTTCGTTGCACCTGCGGTGTGGAAAGCATGTAGCGCTGCAGTCGAGAGCGACTGGGCCGGCCTGCCAGTGTTTGGCGGGCTCGATCTTTCGGAGGTTTCCGACCTCACCGCTTTGGTGCTCATGGCGCCAAAGGATGGCATTTGGCACATCAAGCCAACGTTTTGGCTGCCAGGTGACAGCTTGCGCGATCGGTCCAAGCTGGACCGCGTGCCATACGACATCTGGGCCAAGCACAACGAGGCCGGCGAAGCGTTCCTTGAGACAACGCCAGGCCCAACGATCGAATACGAGTACGTGGCCGCACGACTCAAGGCGCTATCTGAGACCATGGACATCAGGAAGATCGGCTTCGATCGATACAACTGGCGCCATCTCAAGCCCTGGTTGCTGAAGGCCGGCTTCACCGAGGAGCAAGTCGAGGGTGATGCAGCTATCTTTGAGCCGTTCGGTCAAGGCTTTGCCTCGATGTCCCCGGCACTGCGCGACCTGGAGTCGTTGCTGCTGAACAAGAAGGTCGCCCACGGCGGCCACCCGGTGCTCACCATGTGCATGATGAATGCGACGGTGAAGCCAGACCCCTCCGGCAACCGCAAGCTCGACAAGTCCAAGTCACGAGGCCGCATTGACGGCGCCGTGGCTCTAGCAATAGCGAGCGCTATGGCCGGGACGTACACGCCTGAGCAAGAGACGACTTCCGTTTACACCAAGGGCCGCGGCCTTCTGATTTTGTGAGGTCCGCATGGGCATTCTGGATTGGCTGCGCCCCGCACGGGCGGAGCCCGCTTCTGTTCGTCAGGAGCCACCGCGCATTGGTATGGGGCCGGGCACGCAACGATTCAACGCCGCGAGTCCGTTGCTGGAAGAGTACCTTGCCAACGGCTCGACCAGCCAGAACGTGACCGCCGACGCCGCGATGAAAATCTCCGCGGTGTGGCGGTGCGTCAACCTGATCTCCGGCAAGGTGGCGACACTGCCGCTGGACATCAAGAGGCGGGTTGGCGATAAGCGTCAGGACGCCGACGACCACGACCTGTGGAACGTGCTGCGACGCAAGCCGAATGGCTGGCAGACCTCGGCAGAGTTCCGCCGGATGCTGCAGGCGAGCGTCCTGTTGCGCGGCAATGGCTATGCGTACATCGTGCGCTCGGCTGGCCGGGTGATCAGTCTCATCCCGCTGAATGCCGATAACGTTGAGGTCAAGCAACAGCGCGACCTATCTCTGGTCTACTCGGTGACGTTGCCAAGCGGGCAGCGCACCATTCTGGCCCAGAAGGACATGCTGCACCTGCGTGGTTTGTCGCTGGACGGCATTACCGGCCTTCCGGTGATCACCTATGCCCGCGAGAGCATGAACCTTGCCATGGCCACCGAAGGCCACGCAAACGGCCTGTTCGCTAACGGGACAATGGCCGGCGGCGTGCTCACCCATCCAGGTAAGCTTGGGACCGAGGGCCAAGAGGCCCTGCGCGACAGTCTAGAGCACTACCGCAAGGGCGGTTCCCGCGAGGGCCGCGACCTCATCCTTGAAGAGGCGATGACCTACACGCGGCTGGGCATGACGTCGAACGACGCTCAGTTCATCCAGACCCGCGTGCAGTCGCTGGCCGAAATCGGCATGTATTTCGGTGTGCCGCTCCACCTCATCGGGCTCAATGACAAGGCGTCGAGCTGGGGCACCGGCATCGAGCAAATGGGTATCGGGTTCGTTACCTATACGCTGCAGGACTGGCTCACGATGTGGGAGCAGGCCATTGGCCGCGACCTGATCGATGAGAAGGAGCCTGAGCTCTACGCCAAGTTCAACATATCAGCCCTGATGCAAGGCGATGCCAAAACGCGGTTCGCCGCCTACGCCACCGGTCGCAATTGGGGCTGGCTATCGGCGAACGACATTCGCGCGCTTGAGGACATGAACCCGATCGATGGTGGCGACGAATACATGCAGCCGCTCAACATGGCCCCGCTAGGCGCCACGCCTGAACAGGACAACAGCAATGCAACTACCGAGAATTGACGTGCCACAGCGCGCCAATGTCAGCGCGCGCACGCCGGAATCGGTGTTTGCCCGCTGGGACGCGAACATCCGTTCGGCTGACTCCATCGGCGACAACGTCATCACGATCTACGAAACGATCGGCGAGGACTGGTGGACAGGCGAGGGCTTCACGCTCAAGCGCCTGGACGCGGCCTTGCGGTCCATTGGCCGGCGTGACTTCGAAGTACACATCAACTCGCCCGGCGGCGACATGTTCGAAGGCGTCGCGGCTTACAACAAGATCCGCGATCACGCCGAGGGCCATGGCTTGACGGTCAAGGTCAAGGTGCTGGGTATCGCCGCGAGCGCTGCAAGCGTCATTGCGATGGCGGGCGACGAGATCGAGATCGCCGCGAGCGCGTCCATCATGATCCACAATTGCTGGTCCATTGCGATGGGCAACCGCAACGACTTCGCCGAGATGTCCGAGACCATGGCGAAGTTCGACTCTGCCATGGCGGGGGTCTACGGCGCGCGCACTGACAATGACGCCGAGCAGATTGCGGCATGGATGGATGCGGAAACGTATTTCACCGGGCAAGAGGCAATCGACGCTGGCTTTGCCACGGCGCTGCTCGCCGCCGATCGCGTGAAGGCCGAGCCAGACGCGGGCACGAGCGCCGCACAGGGCAAGGCGGTGCGGGCCATGGAGCGCGCGCTGCGCATGTCCGGCGCCTCTGCCAAGGAAGCCAAGGCAACAATTTCCGACCTCAAGTCCGGCACGCGCGACGTGGCGCCGGCACCCGCTGAACGTGACGTCAGCGGCTCCGACTGGAGTGGCATCGCTGTTGCTCTGCAAACCAATCTCTCTCATTTGGAGTCCAACAATGGACGTCACTGAAATCAAGTCCTTGGTCGAAAGCCAGGGCAAGGCCTTTGAGGCCTTCAAGACCGAGCACAACCAGGCCCTTGCCGACATCAAGAAGGGCACCGAAGACGTTGTGCGCACCGACAAGGTTGATCGCATCAACGACGAAATCGGTCGCCTGACTTCGGCCATCGACGACGCCAACACCAAGCTGGCCGCTGTGCTGGTTGGTGGCGCGCAGGAACCGAACGACCGCAGCAACCCTGAGCACACGAAGGCCTTTGAGCGCTTCTTCCGCAAGGGCGATGAAGCCAGCCTGGACGCGTACCTGTCTGCCAACCCGCAGGCAGCCATGAGCGTCGGCACTCCTGCCGACGGTGGTTACACCGCTCCGACTGAGTGGGATCGTTCGGTCACCGACAAGCTGAAGACCGTCTCGGCGATGCGTCAGATTGCGACCATCCAGAACATCAGCGGCAACGGCTTCTCCAAGCTCTACAACGACCGCGCGACTGCCTCTGGCTGGGTTGGTGAAACCGCAGCCCGCCCCGAAACCACCACGGCCAAGTTCGCCGAGGTGAAGTTCATGACCGGGGAAATCTATGCCAACCCTGCAGCCACCCAGCGCCTGCTGGATGACTCCGAACTGAACCTCGAAAGCTGGCTCGCTGGCGAAGTTGAGACCGAGTTTGCCTATCAGGAAGGCATTGCCTTTGTGTCTGGTGACGGCACCAACAAGCCCAAGGGTTTGCTGACCTACACCACTGCACCTTCGCACCCATGGGGCGCTATCCCTGAAGTGCTCTCCGGTGCCGCTGCGGCCCTGTCCCTCGATGGCCTGATCAACCTTGTGTATGACCTGCCGAGCGAGCGTACTCCGAACGCCCGTTTCGCTGCGAACCGCAAGACCTTCGGCGAAATCCGTAAGATCAAGGATCTGAACGGCAACTTCATCTGGCAGCCTGGCCTGCAGGCGGGCGAGCCGGCGATGGTTCTTGGTCACCCGACCACTGAGCTGTCGGCAATGCCTGACATCGCTGCTGGCGCGATCCCGATCGTGTTTGGTGACTTCTCTGGCTACCTGATCATCGACCGCAAGGGCATCGAGATCCTGCGCGATCCGTATACGAACAAGCCTTTCGTACAATTTTACACCACGAAGCGCGTTGGTGGTGGCGTGACGGATCCTTCGAAGTTCCGTTACCACAAGATCGCTGCCGCTTAACATCAAGGGGCGCTCGAGAGGGCGCCCCTCCACTTTTGGAGGGCTTCATGGAAGCGAAAGTAACCTCGCCCTTCAAGGGCGTGCGCGACGGCGAAATCTACCCGGTCGACTTCAATGTCGGCGACACGGTCGAAGGCGAACTGGCCGGCGTTGCAGTCCGTGAGGGCTGGGCCGAGATGTCTGGCGCTGAAAAGCCAAAGGCGGTGCCACGTGGCCGTAAGCCTTGACCGTGCGAAAATGCACCTACGGGTGAATGAATACGACGGCGCCGGGAACTTGCTGCCCGGCGATGAAGACGAATTAATCGAGCTGTTTATTGCTGCGTCCACCCGTTGGGCGCTTGGCTTTTGCCGCCTCGATGACGTGCCAGCCGGGGCAGAGGCCGAGTTCGACGCCGCGGTGTTGCTGACCATGGCCAGCATGTACGAGAACCGCGAGTCCGATATTACCGGAACCATCCACACCGAGATACCAACCGCGCGACGGCTCATTGATCCGTACCGGCGCATGTCGGTGTAGCCATGCCCTGGATGAAATTCGACGTCGACTTTGATTGGCGTATCCCCGGCCAGACCACTGCCTACAAGGCTGGCTGGACGGGATTAGTAACGACCGCCTGCGCAAAGGCTGCGGAAGCAGCGGGCAGGGGCAAGCGGGTGGCGAAGCCGAGACCGCAAGAGGAGGTGAAGGATGGCTAAGACACCGACCTCCGGCGCCCTGCGCGGACGCGTCCACCTGCAACAGCGCACCACAGAACCCGACCCATGGGGCGGTGATGATATCCCCGGCGACTTCGCCACAGTGGGTACCGTGGCCTGTGAATTCGTACCCCTGCGCGGAAGTGAAACCGTCATCGCGTCGCGCCTGCAAGGAATCCAACCCTATGTAGTGAGGGTTCGCCAGTCCGCAGTAACCCGCGCCGTAGACGAAACGTGGCAACTGGTGGATGCGCGCGACGAAAAGAGGGTGTTCGCCATCAAGGCGCCGCCGACTGACCCAGACCAAAAGCGGGCGTGGCTTGAGTTCTTAGTGGAGCAGGGGAGGCCGGAATGATGGAGGGCATACGCGACAGATGAAAATTCTGAACATGGCCCGCATGCACCAGAAACTAAAGCTCATCCCAGAGCAGGTGCGCACCCGCGCGCAAGCCGACTTTATGCTGGGCGGGCGCGAAATCAACATGCTGCAGCGCTCCCTTGCGCCGAAAGACGACATGGTTTTGGTCGGCACGATCCGCAGCGAGCCACTGCCCAGCCCAGAAATTGGCGTTGTTGTGCGCGCCGGAGGCCCTGAGACCACTATTCCGGTACGCAATGCCGAAAAGGGCAATGCGCCCAACTACGACTATGCGTTCGCGCAAGAGTTCGGCACGTCCAAGATGCAGCCCAACGCCTTCTTCTACCCTGGCTACCATGCTCGCAAGAAACTGGTGCAACGGCAGGTGCGGGCTGGCTGGAAGCGCACGCTGAAGGCAATGGGGACGCAATCATGAGTGACCCCACCATTGCTGTGCAACTTGCCGTCATGGCCCGCCTGCGCACTGGCGTGACGGCTGTAAACCAGCGTGTCTATGACGCGGTCGACAGCGGCGCCACCTATCCCTATCTGACCATCACCACGCCGAGCACCGTTCCCATCGACGAAGAGTGCTGGGACCGCAGCGACATGCGCCTCCAGATCGACGTCTGGTCAAAACACCCGCAGTCACACGAAGCCAAAACCATTGCTGCGGTCATTCGTGGTCTGTTCCACGAGCAGCCGTTGCCACTAACCGGCTTCGTTGTCGACCGCATCTATGTGGATGGCATCTTCGCCACCCGCGAAGAACAGACGGCCATCAATCGCGTCCGCATCGTGCTCGCCGTCGAGGCGCAGCCCGCGTAGTCGCCTAGCAACCAAATCACCAAACATCCGCCGCCCATGAGGCGGCTTTTTCTTTATGGGGGATCGCAATGGCGACCACTAAGAAGCTGCTCATTCAGTTCGGCGACAGCGCGGAACCCGAAGTCTTCACCTATAATTGCACCATCAACACGTCGCAGGACTTCACGATTGAAGGCACGACCGTCGATGCGACGGAGCCCAACTGCGAAGACCCTGACGCCCCTGCTTGGGTGCTGCGCTCGATTGACACGCTGTCCGCCGGCATCAATGGCGCTGGCACCATGGACCCACTGAGCTTTGCCAAGCTGCGCGACAACATGCTGTCCGGCGAGCCGTTCAACGTGCGCGTGCTGCTTGACTTGACCTCTGCCGCCGGTGGTGGCCACTTCGCCGGTCGTTATGTCATGACCAGCCTTGGTATCGCCAAGGAAGGCAAGGGCTACGTCTCCGCAACCGTGGCTCTGTCCAGTGACGGCGCTGTTGCCTGGGTGCCTGCCGTCTAATGACGAAGTTCATTGAGGAGACCTTTGGCGGGGCGAAGCGCAAGTTTCGCCTCGGCATCGGGGAGTTGCGAGAGCTTCAAGATTCAACGGGCATTGGCCCGGCGTCGCTAGTGGCGCGTTTCGTGGCTTTGCCGCCCGCTGCCGACCACAACAAGCGCCCGCGTCCCGATGCATACGAGCTTGGGGCTGCGGACCCTGACTACACCGCCGACTTCAATATTTATGCGACCCTCCGCACCTTTGGTGGTGACTGGCGCGTGGACGACCTGCGCGAAACGATCCGCCTAGGCTTGCTAGGGGCTGGCGCAACGCCGACCGATGCCGACGTGCTCATGATGAAGCACTTCGACCGCACCGACCAGACCGGCCTGCACGAGCACGTCGGGCTTGCCGCCCGCATCGTCATCCACGCTATTGCGCCGGACAAGGACGACCCGGTGGGAAAAGCGGCGGCGGAGACAGCACCGACAGCGACCCCGGAGACGGAAAGCTGAAGTTCTCCGCCTACTATGGCGTTGGTGCAGCGATGGGCTTTGGCCCGCGCGAGGTCGACGCGATGAGCCTTTGGGAGTTCACGGCTGCCGCAGACGGCTTTGCACGCGCAAATGGCGCGGAGCAGACCGCCGAAGCCCCAAGCTATGACGAGCACTTGGCCATGGTGGAACGGCTGGGTGGTTAGAGTCCAATGCGGCGCTCCGCTTTGGCAGGGCGCTACTTTGCCGCAACCAGTGGGGTGGCATTCCCGGCGAGTGTGAATAGGGCGGAAGCCCCGTTCATGCATGTCACCAGCACCGTCAGGTGCATTTTCGTCGTCATGTCTGAATACTCAGACGACTGGACGCGGTCGCAACCTACGAATTTTGCCGCATCCTTTGCTGCGAAAATCCGCAATCGCTGAAGCTCCCCGCCAATGGTTTCCCGCGGCAGTGCCGCAAAAACATCTGGTCGCCGACGGGCATCGTAAGCGTTGAGATCAACCTTAGCGATTTTGTCCAAAACGGCGTCTTCTGACATGCCCTCATCGCGGTCCTGACTTAGGGGCGCGAGGCGGACCACCATGGATTGTGAAAACAGGCGTGCACTTTCCGCTTTCTTCCATTCCCCCCAGAAGAAGTAGCTAACGAACGCTACCACGGCGACGCACGCCAAACCCACCAGAGCCTTCATTGCTCTCCCCCTCGCCTCTTGGTTCCGCTTATCTAGCAGGTAGTTCATGGCCACGACAATCGAAGAACTTCGTGCGGTTATGCGCATGGAGCTGAAGCCGTTCATGCGCGACCTGCAGCAGATGAATGGAATTAGCGCCAAGGCAGCCAAACAGGTCGAGCAAACGTGGATGCAAACGAACCGGCGCCTAGACGGCATCGGCAAGAACATGGCGCGGAGCCTGATCGCACCACTGACCGGCGTTGGCGCTGCGCTAGGCGCGCGCGAGCTAATCCGCCTGACGGACACATGGACGGATCTTAACGGGCGCGTGCGTATCGCCGCCGGCGGAATGCGCGAAGGCGCAAACGTCATGGAACGGCTGAGCGACATGGCTCGCCGCACGTATTCGTCGCTCGAGACGACAGCCGAAAGCTACCTCACCAACAGCCAAGCGCTGAAGGAGCTGGGCTACAGCACCAACCAGCAACTGGACTTCACCGAGGCGCTGAACAACGCGCTTGTGGTCTCTGGCGCCAAAGGCCAGCGTGCCGAGCAGGTGATCAACGCACTCGGCAAAGCAATGGCTTTTGGCGAGCTGCGCGGCGAAAATCTGAACACCGTTGTGCAGACCGGCGGTCGCGTTGCGCAGGCGCTGGCCGATGGGTTGGGCGTCACTACAAACGAACTGCGCAAGCTTGGTGAGGCAGGCAAACTCAAGTCGAGCAACGTCTTTGCCGCGCTCACTTCGCAGATGCAAACCTTGCGCGACGAAGCCGACGGGATGCAGGCCACCATTGGCGATGCCATCCAACTTCTGAACAATTCATTCCTCGAATACGTGGGTGGCGCCGACCAGGCGTCAGGCGCATCGGCGCGCATCGCGGAAGCCATTATCCACGTAGCCGACAACATGGACACTGTGGCCAGTGCTGCGATGACCGCGGCTACAGCAATTATCGGCGCTCTCGCGGGCCGGGCCATGATCGGCGCTACTGTCCAGATTGTATCCACCTACAAGGCCCTTGGTGAATTCGTGCGCATTGCGCGTGCGGCTCAGGGGCTGGGTGGGCTTGGTCCTGCCTTCGCATCCTTGGGCGCCAATGCCGGCATCATCGGGCTGGCTGTTGGCGGCGCGGCGGCACTGGCATTGGGGCACTTCGCCAACCAGGCGGCAGAGGCCAGGGTAAAAACTGATCAGTTCAATGACATGCTTGACCGCATGGGCATCTCCGCAAAGGAAGCCGCCGGCCAGATTGATGAGGTCACGGCGGCCAAGCATCGAATGGCCACCGCCGAAGGCCTTGCTCAGCACCAAGAGGAAACCGACCTAGCCGCCGACAAGATGCGCGAATTTGCCGACGAAATGAACGGCATGATTGCGCTACTGCGCACGTCAGCCAATCAAGGCAACACGAATGCAAAGTCACTTGTCGATCAGGTTGACGCATATATTGCCAGCAAAGGCGCCGCCTCTGATTTTGGCGACGAGCTCGACAGACTCGCACTACTGAATCCAGACTGGGCGGGGGCCATCGGGCAGCTCAAGTTGCTCGCCTCGAGCTTTCGCGATGCCGCCCTTGCGGCGGGTGAGCTAGCAGGCGAAGCCGCAGCGGCTGGACTCGGCAATCTCTCTGGACCAGCCAAACCACGCGGCGCACTGGGGGCTTCACGGCGGGCCGTAAATGCGCGCCGGGAAATTGGTTCCACCTACATCGCGGAGCAGGAGCGGCGAAACGCGCTAACGCGTGAGCAGCGTGACCTCGAGGATGAGATACTGCGCATCCGCAAGGACATGCCTGAAGGGGCGCTTGTTACAGACTCTCAGTTGGAAGCCATCGCTAAAGCCAACCTTCTGCGCAAACAGGCGGACAAGAAAACCGGCAAAAAGGCCGACCCCTACGGCGACGCCACGACGTCAATGCAGGAGCGCATCGACAGCCTCGTCAAAGAGACTGCCGTGATGGCCAGCCTCAACCCGCTCATCAACGACTATGGCTATGCCATGGAGAAGGCGCGGGTTCAGATTGAGCTCGAGAACGCCGCAAAAAAAGCGGGTCTTGAACTAGACCCCGCGCGACGCCAGGCCATCCAAGACCTCGCCGAAGGCTACGCCCAAGCAACAGTCGAAGCCGCCAAGCTCGCCGAGGCCCAAGCCGCAACCGTCGAGCAGATGGACAACTTGCGCGACGCCGCACGCGACGCGATGCAAACTATGATTGATGGCTTCCTTGAAGGCAAAGACGCGGGCGAAATCTTCGCCAACGTGCTCGGCGATATAGGCAAGCAGCTCATCTCTATGGGCATGGGCGGGCTGTTTGGCAAAGGCAGCGGTGACTACGGCGCCATTGGCAAGATGTTTGGATTTGCCGACGGCGGTTACACCGGGGCCGGCGGCAAGCACCAACCCGCAGGCGTCGTCCACAAGGGCGAGGTTGTCTGGTCACAGCGCGACGTCGCCAAGGCAGGCGGCGTTGGCGTGGTGGAATCGCTGCGCCGCGGCATGGGTGGTTACGCTGACGGCGGTGTCGTGGCCATGCCGCGACTGCCGTCGATACCGCAGGCGCAGGCAGGCGGCGGCACGGTCGTGAACTTTGCTCCTGTCATCCACGCGCCCGGCGCCGATGCGGCTGGCCTTGAGAAGGTAGAGCGCAAGCTGGATCGACTGGCCGCCGAACTAGTACCAACCATCAAAAAGACAGTCGCCCGGCGCAGCAAGGATATGTGGTAAATGGCCCTAACAGAACCACTCGACATCCTCGCCAACTGGCCGGGTTGGTGCACAGAGTTTGACCTTTTGGCAAGGCAGGAGCAATCCACCCACGCCTCAGGGCGGATCCGCACAAAGGACTTTGGCTCGCCAATCTGGCGGGCCTCATACCAAACCCGCACCCTGTCGCCGAACCAGCTAGACCATTGGCGGGCGGTGATTGGGCATGCGCAAACCAGCCAAATGACGTTTCGGGCTTACCCCCTAAGCAGGTGCCGCCCGATTAAGCATCCCGGCGCCACAGCGCTGCCAGCAGGCACGCTGCACACGATCGGCGTGGACGACAAGACCGTGCGCGTTGCGGGTCTTGCGGGGGTGTCTCTGTCCATCGGTGACATGATCCAAATCGGTGCGGCCAACCTGCACCGTGTGCTTGAGCCGGCAGTCGGCAATCCAACTGGCGTGTTCACGATCGAGCCGCATCTATGGCCCGGAACTGTGACGGGGCAGGCTGTTCCCATCTCCCGCCCAAGTTGCCTGATGACCATTATGCCGGGCTCAATGTCCGCATCGGCTGACCCACGCACCGGGCGCGGCTCGGTATCGTTTTCGGCAATAGAAGCGCGCGGCTAACTCTAGGTAGACCATGAAAACCTTTGCACCTGCGTACCAGGCGGCTCTTGCCGCCCGGCGATTGTTGCCGCGCGACTTCTTGTCGATTACGGCCCGCAATCGCTCGACCGGCCTGCCGGAGACTGTGCACTTTTGGTCGGACCTCTCCAATGTCTCGGCGCTGGTTATCGACCCAGATACTGGTGCCCCCGTGCTGCGCGACTACCGCGGCGCTGGTTCGTTGATCCAAATCAGTGACATCCCGGCGATTGCCGGCGTGACTGTGCAGCGCGTGACCATCCGCATGTCGCAACTCGACGAGGCGGTGGAGCAAGCGGTGCGGCTCTATGACGTGAAGCAGGCGCGGGTGGAAATCCACACCGGCTTGCTTGACCCCGACAGCCGCAAACTAGTGTCTCCAGCCGAACCGCTGTTCGTTGGCTTCATCGACGAAGCGCCGATCACCACGCCCGCAGAGGGCGAGGATGGCGGCATAACGCTCACCTGCACCAGCCACACGCAGGAGTTAGCGCGCTCCAACCCTGCCACGCGCAGTCACGCCGATCAGCAAACTCGTGCGCCGGGTGATGACTTTTTCAAAGATGCGGCGGTGGTGGGCGACCAAGACCACTACTGGGGTGCGGTTGGCGACAACAAAGTTGAGACCGTGAAGCCAAAGGGCTTGTTCGGTTGGGGAGGATTCCTTGGAATCTTCTGATGTTCGCCACGCCAAGCTCGAAGACCGCATGCGCGTTATCGCGCTAAGCCGAGATGCGCACCGGGCCGGCCAATTGCCATGGTCATTCAGCGCGCCGCACGCCGACGCTTTGTTCAGGCAATCCCTCGTCATGCCAGACCGCGCCTGCATCGTTTATGCGCCGGACGACCGAGTGCAAGGCTTCTTGCTCGCCTACGTCGCCCCGTCGCCAATGGCTGACATCTCTTTCGCGCGCGACTTCGGATGGTGGATTGACCCCAGCGCCCGTGGCCGAGCCGCGTCGCAGATGCTCGACGCGTTTGAGCTATGGGCAGACAGCCGCAACGCCACATTCGCCGGCATGGCCGCGATGGAGGCGAACCCCCGCGCTGGACGCATTTACGAGCGTCGCGGCTACGTCAAAACCGAGATCCACTACTTGAAGCGCCTGACTGGCGACGAACCGTAAGGCTCCCACTCCATGCCCGTTTTTGCTTCAATCGGTGCCGCCGTGTTCGGTGCCGGAACGTTCCTTGCTGGCCTAACGGCAGCAGGTCTCCAGCTTGCCGCTGGTATCGCGCTCAGCGCCATCGGCAAAGCTATGCAGGGCGAACCACAGCCAGCAAAGTTCGGTGTGCAAGGCACGCTGCAGGGTGGCGACGACGTTCCGCGTTCCATCAACTTTGGGTGGAATTGCACTTCCGGCTCGCTGGTCTACCACAGCACCTGGGGCGGCGGCGGCGTCATGTCGACGCGCGTTATCGCGCTGGGTGACGCTCCTATCCGCGAGCTGGTTGGCGTCGAAGTCAACGGCGTGGCCGACACTCTGCTAACCGGAGAGGCGCACGCGCAGTACGGCAGCCCCGTGCTTGGCTTCCGCAAGGGTGGCGTTGACCACCTTTGGGTCAAGTTTTACGACGGCACCCAGACCGCAGCCGACCCTTATCTCGTGTCGCAGGTCTCTTCTACAGATCGTCCGTACTCATCAAGCCGCGTTGGTCGCGGCGTTCCCTATGTGATCGTCACGGCCCGTGCCCCTGAGCGCAACGACGGCGAAGACAAGCCGCTGTTTCAGGGCCTGCCAACCTACAAGTTCATCACCAACGGCATCCGCCTCTACGACCCCAGCCGAGATAGCACGGTCGGCGGTTCAGGCACCCAACGCTACAACAACCCTGCAACATGGGGCGGTGACGGCGACTTCCTGCCGCCTGTTCAGATCTACAACCTGCTGCGCGGGATCCGCGTCGAAGGTCAGTGGCTCTATGGCATGCAGGCCACCCATCCGGCCCGCGTCGACAATGCCACGTTCATCGCGGCAATCAATCGTGCCCGCGCCATCGTGCCAGGCACCAGCGAGCCGACCTTCCGAGCTGGTGGCGAGGCGCAGGTTGCCGCTCCGGTCCATCTGACCATCGAAGCGCTAGTCACGGCCTGCAATGGCCGGCTGGTCGAGGCAGGCGGAACCTACAAGCTTTACGTGGGTGAGCCGGGTGCGCCGGTCATGGCGTTCACCGACGGCGACATCCTGTCGACCGAAGAACAAACCTTCAGCCCATTCCTATCGTTGGCCGACACCATCAACGGGGTGGCCGCGACATATCCGAATCCCGCTGAAGGCTGGAACGTCAAAACCGCGCCAACCCTTCTGCGCCCCGACCTTGAAGCGCTGGACGGCAATCGCCGCTTGCTGGCGTCCGTATCGCTGGACTTTGTGCCCTATGCGGGGCAGGTGCAGCGTTTGATGAAATGGGCGTTGGGCGAGGCTCTGCGCGCCCGCAGGCACACGTTTGTGCTGGGACCTGAGTTCCGCGTCATTGAGCCGGGCGACGTTGTGCGCTGGTCGTCGGTGCGCAACGGCTACGTCAACAAGCTCTTCCGCGTTGATGGCGTGATCTACAAAGCGAACTTGGATGTCATTGTCGACCTAACCGAAGTTGATCCTGCCGACTACGACTGGAACCAAGCGGCAGACTATCGCCCCGTTGTGGATGGCCCGCTGAATCTGGTTGGGCCACGGCCTATGCCAATGACGGGTTGGCAGGTGTTTCCGGGCGCCATTGTGGACGAAGATGGTGCAAGTCGTCGGCCTAGTATCGAGGTCTGGGCTGCCAGCGGCATTCCGGGCGTCGAACGTGTCCGCGTACAGGTGCGCGTCGGTGATGAAGCCGGGCCGCTGATCTACGATGGGGAGCAGCCATACGGCGACCCATGGAAGTGGCTACTGCACGGGCAGTTCACCCCGAACACTCCTTATGTGGTACGCGGCATCTTTGTTGGGCCGCCCAATGCCTCCTGGTCTGGATGGCTAGCGGTCACAACGCCGAACATCAAGCTCGGCGCCAGTGACATCGCCATCGATCTTTCCAACGTGGCCAAAGACGTTCTGGACCAGATGGGGCTCAAGCCCCGCCAGTTGATCGAGAGTTTCAAGCAGCTGGGCACGCTGCTGGAAGAGGTTGACCGCGAAAACTTCACCAAGCGGGAGACGTTGTTCCGCGAGATCAGCGTTGAACTCGAGGGACTGGAAGCCAGCTTCACCGAAGTCATCGAGGTGGCGTTGGGGCCGGGCGGCGCGATCGCTCAGAAGCTGGAAAGTCTTTACGCGGCCATGGGCGGCAATACCGCTGAGGTCAACGTTCGCTGGGAAGCGGTCGCTGCTCCTTCTGGCTACTCCGCCCGCTATGCCATCCAGGCGGCCGTCAATGATGGGACATTCCGGGCGGCAACACTGTTCCTGGACGTGCCCGCCAACCCGGCGCAGCCCAGCCGCATCGGCCTGATGGCAGGGCAAACCGCGTTCTTCACAGCCGCTGGCGTCCCCATCGGCCTGATCGATGAAAACGGGTTCTTCCGCTCCGCCAACGACGCCGTGGTCATCAACATGCTGACTGGCGACTTTAGTTTCGGGTGATCAAATGCCAATTCGTGGATTTCAGTCGGCCGGCGTGGTGGCCTGTTTTGATGAGCCTTCAACCAGCGGGGCCAGAAACGACATCAATGCGCCAAGAAATGCCCCGGCCAAATCACCGCAAGACCATCTGGAGAAAATATCGTTCCACTCATCGCTCTTCCAGTATGAAATCGTCGCCGGCCCCACGGATGTTGCCGTAAGTCACACGGCGCTTGCCGGGAAGACCACGACATGGGCGCTGCCTGCAGGGGGCCAATGGGGAGTGATGGCACCGCCCCCGAATTCGATAACGTTCGTCACCATTGGTGACACACGCGAAACGAACATCCAGATTTTCAACCATGGGCTCGGATACATCCCAAAGTTCATGGTGTCACTGGATGGCCGGCGCTTGCCGGATGGATACATGGTGCAACTGCAAGGTGGCGGGGAATACCGTCGCGTTTCAGCATGGGCCAATGCATCATCCATCTTTCTGCGGGAGAGCGCTGTTAGCTCCAATGCTGCCCTTTCAGCGGTTTCCCGGACCTACAAGGTGATGGTTTTCGCAAATAGCGTCAAAACCCCTAGCCGACCGCTATTCGGTAAAGAGGGTGCGCGCGTGACCCTTGCCAGAGGGATCATAGACTCGGGCAGAAAATACCTGCGCCGGACGGGTGTTGGCGACACGCCATTTGCCCTGAACCTCGGGCCAACCATCGATATCAGGAATGGCGGCAGCAGAACGGCGAGCGGAGGGATTGTTGTCAGTGAGCCCCGCTATAACGGCGGCATGGCCGCCCCGGCTTTCACATCTGTAGGGGTTGATTAATGCCGGTATTCAACGACGCGCTTGGCAATGTAACCCACACCGAAGGTAGTCGGGTTGTCTGGTCAACGACCCGCCGTCCCGCACTGCTGCTGCACGAACAGGCCGTCACCCTTTCCAACTTCGATATTGCTTTCCCCGACTTCGCAAAATCGAACTGCTACGGCTTTGCCTACGCTACCGACATGATCGGTTTCGACTTCAGCAGCTGTGTTTCGATGATCAGCCTGAACCCGCAAGAGTACGACTCGGGCCTATCGTTCGTCTGCAATCTGCCGGGGGGCTCGAACTACTTCGAGACGGAGATTACACTCTCTCGGATTGTCGCGCCGTCCACGTTCCTTGACGTGGCAGTCCCGGATGTTTTTGGCAGTGGCGCGCGACATATGCCAGATGGCAACAGCGCCATTGTCGAGGCAATCGGTCCCATGGTCCGCATGTTCTCTTTCGAGCGTAGCGGGAATGCCGTCTACCTCCGGCGCAAACAGTCGATCACCAATGCGGGCGCGCAGGTCGCCTGGAACAGCGGGAACAACAACAACGCAGGCGCCGGCGGGTTCAGGGCCGGTTGGACCTATGGTGGCGACCCTAACGCCTGGCCAGCCTACCGCATCGATAGCCGCAACTCTGGCGGCATCGATAAGCGGCGCGGCAGTGGAAACCAGTGCAACCTATCTGACCCCACCAATTATGCATCTCTTTGGCGCGGAACCGTGACCATCACGCCCGGCTACATCAAGCCCTAGTAGGACCATCCATGAACCTTCCAACTTGGTACTCAACCGGCAGCGTGTCGGTGGAGAGCGGCAGCACGACTGTCAGCGGCAGCGGCGTTCTGTGGGGCACCGGCGGCACGGATGACAACATCATGGTTGGCGACCTGTTCAGCGTGCCGTCAGAGCCGATGGTGCCCGCCATCCCGATCGCCTCTGTGTCAGCCGACGGCGATCTCGAGTTGCTCTGGGCGTGGCCCGGCGCTGATGTCACGGCGCAGCCCTACATCATCCGCTATGTCG
Organism: uncultured Alphaproteobacteria bacterium; assembly: GCA_963699295.1. Lineage (GTDB taxonomy): Bacteria > Pseudomonadota > Alphaproteobacteria > Rhizobiales > Devosiaceae > Devosia. The sequence goes on along the minus strand of OY969432.1, from coordinate 1,960,694 downwards.
GCATCATCGAGCGCTCGACCCGGGCGAACCGCATGGCACTGGAGCGCATGGGCGAGATCAGCGCCTGGTACGATGTCATTGTCGAAACGGACGCTGATCGCCTAGCTCTGGAGACGGCAGGCAGCCCGCTCCGCGCTGGCTATCGAGTGCTGGTGAAGGCCGATGGCGTTATCTGGGCAAAGGAAACCAGCACTTACGGTGCTTGGATCGGGCCTGTCGAGTTCAAGGGCGACAAAGGGGAGAAGGGCTGGTCACCAGTCTATGGGCTAGTCGAGGATGGCGAGCGGCGCGTCGAACAACTGGTTGAATGGGTCGGCGGGACAGGCACTGCTCCAACTGCCAGCGTCGGCAAGTATCGCGGTTCTACCGGCCTGGTTGATGACATTGAAGATGCAACCGACGTACGCGGTCCGGCTGGCGACATCGACGGCGTCACCCCTTATTGGCAGGAGCGGCTGACTCAGGATGCTGATGCTGAAGAAGCGTTGGGCGGCTTGGGTGTCACATCTTTCTGGCAGGACCGCCTGACAGCCGATGCAGATCAGGTAGATGCCCTAACCGCGCTCGGCGCAGCATCTTCGAACGATCCCGTACTCACCGGCGCTGTTCGAATTGCCACGGATGGGGGTGACATTAGCATTACTGGAGATAGCACGCCTTTCACCCCAGATCGCGCGTTCTACACCATCTACAACGACGACGTTCGAGATTTCACTCTGCGGGTAACTTCCACTTGGGAGGGAGAGGCAGGGTCCGCATTCAACAACAACGATAGCGTGTTGTCAGAAGTACGTAATCGGGTACTGTCTGACAGTGCCAACCAAAGCTGGGCGGTATCAGCCGCCAACGCATATAATGACATTCCTGTGGGAGTCGTAGATTCAGGAATGCGCGTAGGCGTCTTGGGTTGGGCTGTTTCCGTCAATATTGCTGGTTATACTCACGCGGGACGACTGAATGAACAGTATGGCGTTTGGGGCCGTGCGGGTTTCCAGGGCGGCGGGGCGTTTCAGTCGCCAAGCACAGCGCGATTGAACCGTGCTGTAGGTGTTCGGGGTGAGATTGCAACTGAAAGTCCCAACGCTCGCATGGACGTTGCGATTGCGGGTTTGTTTGAGAGCGTCTGCGCAAACGCACAAATTGACGACAACTACGCTGTCTATGCTCGCGCTTCTGGTGCAACGACCACTAATTACTCGTTCTGGGGCGAGGCCGGTAAAATCCGGAATAAGGGCGACATCGAGATTGTAAGCGGCGCAACGGCTGGAGTGCTGTTCAATAGCGGCACGAATGTTGGTTTCGCAACGAACCTTGCGAAAAGCGCCGGTCAGTACATGACCGTCAATGGCTCAACGTGGACAAGCTTGTCCGACGCGCGAATCAAAACCGATGTTGAGACAGTTTCCGTTCTCGATAAGCTGGATCAGTTCCGCGCTGTTACTTACACCAACCTGCTGACAGGCATAGAAGAATTCGGCGTCATCGCGCAGGAAATGGCGCAGTGTTTCCCCGAGTTTGTGGTGCAGGGCAATGATGACCCCGAATGCGTGCCGACCGGCATTGATGATGCCGGCATGTGGAAGGTCACCGGCTACGAGCGGATGGGCGCTTATGCTTTGCAAGGGGTTAAAGAGCTGCTTCAACTAGTGCGTGACCTGCAAGATGAAGTTGTAAGTCTGCGCGCAGCGCAAAAAAGCCATTAGGGGCTAGTCGGCGATACTCGTTGCTGGGTTCGCATGCTCCATCGCTTGGCAAGCTCGTTGAAATATGTCCGGCCCGGCATTTCGACCAGCCGATAGGTCAGCGATGAGAGCGCGATAACGATCGCAAGGAACACGATGGAGACAGCATCAAGAATCCAAGGATTGCCGAATACCTCGGGCGGAACAACTGCCCGGCACGTCAAACGGTATAGTGCGGAGACCTCCGCCTCAACGGTGGATGCGCATCCATTGACGAACTTTATGACGGCGAAGGCTATAAAGTCGTGGACCATGTATATCGAGTACGACCACAGCCCAAGGGCGAGAAAGATGGGTTTCTTCAAGAAGCTTGATACTCGTCCAGCCTCAAAAGCAAACACCCACACCACCAAAGCAAAAACCAGTGGTGCACCCATGGTCCAGGGATTGGCTGGCATGATGTTTGTATTCGTTATGTAAGCCCCTGCAACCAGCAGAACAGCGAGTTCGCGCAAAGTGCTAGAACGCATGTCGTGAGTGGCAACAAAGGCCCGATAAGTCAGGTGTCCAACGAAGAATCCGTACAGGCAGCGGAAGATGCCGTGATCGAAGTGGGTTGTCATATAGGTTGGCGAGTAGAGCGCCACGACCGCCGCGCCGATCGCTGCTATCACGATTGCTGACGCGGTGAATGCGTTCTTCTTGCGGGCGACGAGAGCAAGGACGGCGAACACGACGTAGGCCCAAAACTCAGTGGCAATGCTCCAAGCAGGCGCATTCCAAGAGTGGGTGCGGTCAATACCAATGGCCTGAACAAAGAATATGCTCTCTGCAAGCTGTAAGAGGCCAGTGCCGCCCTCGAACACCGGTTGCAATGGTATCAAGCCGGCGGTGGAAGCGCCGTACACTGCAAACTCTTTCACCACCAAAACGGCAAGGATAGCGATGTGGAGCGGCCAGAGACGTCCGATGCGGCGAATAATGAAGGTACCGAAAGGCAACCCCGACTGCAGTGGATCGAGATAGGCGTGTGTAATCACAAACCCGCTCAAGACAAAGAAGAAGTCCACGAACAGTCCGCCGTTGGTGATCAGCCCGACTTGCTGGAAGTGCGAAGGAATAAGGAGGTGGAAAAGAGCCACCATGAGCGCAGCGATGCCGCGCCACGAATCCAGAACTTCAAAGCGCTGCTTCATCCTTGCCCCCAAAGCCATGCAGTCAGTTAGACCATAGACTTGCCGCTGACAACTTGCATTGCAATTCATAGCGCGCCCTCCCGCGCCTCCCTAACTGAACCCCTCACATCGGAGATCCATCATGGACGCTGCGTTCTTCAACGCGGTTCGCGCCTCGCTGTTCGGCGGCAGGCTCACCCAGCCGCAGGTTGACGCCTTGCAGGCCATCGCGGTCGCATGGGCCCGATATGGCGACGGTGATGACGCCAAGCTCGCCTATATCCTCGCGACGGCTTTTCACGAGACCGGGCGATTCCGCTATCTTTGCGAGGTCTGGGGCCCGACCACTGCGCAGAAGGGCTATGAGGGCAGGGCCGATCTGGGCAACACGCTTAAGGGCGACGGCAAACGATTTCTGGGCCGCGGGCTGGTGCAGATCACCGGCCGGCGGAACTATGCCGACTGGGCCAAGCGCCTTGGCGTCGATCTGGTGGCGCATCCTGAGCTTGCCGAACGGCTGGACTATGCCGCGCGCATTCTCGTGGAGGGGACGATGCTCGGCACCTTCACCGGGCGCAAGCTCTCCGATTACATCAAGCCGGGTTCTGCCAACTTCGTCGACGCCCGGCGCACCGTCAACGGCACGGACAAAGCCGCTGTGATTGCGGGCCATGCGCTGGCGTTTGAGAAGGCGCTGAAGGCTGGCGGATATGGGGTGGTGGCCAAGCCCGAAAAGACCAACTGGATAGCAAGCCTACTGGCCGCACTAGCGGCCTTTTTCTTGCGCACTCGAAAGGCGTGACGATGGCCGAACTCGAAAGTTGGGCCACGCCCGCGAAGACTAAAGTGGACGGGTGGGCGCCCGTGCCGCTGTGGGTCATGCATGGCGGCGCGATCCCATATCCACGCCACAAGTGGACACTGCCCTGCGGCACCGTAGTGCAGCCCGGCCAAACAATCATCAATGACCCGAAGGGACTTAGAGTCCAATGACCATGTGGAACCGTATCAAGGCGCTCTTCAGCGGCAGCGAAACCATCTTCTGGGCGCGCCTGCAAATGGCGCTAGGCGCGCTCGCCGCCGCCGTGACATTCTTCGATCCGCAGTTGCTGGCACCGATTTTGCCGGGTGAGTGGCTGCCATGGGCCATCGTCGCGAACGGGATTGCAACCGAGTATCTGCGCCGTCGGCGTGATGAGACTTTGTGATGCTGGCGGCAATACTGAAATGGCTGGGTGGCGGTGTGGTGAAGCAATTCACCGACCCGCTGCTCGCGGCCTACCAGCTCAAGCTTGCGGCCAAGAACGACACCGACCGGCTGGCAGCGGTGCGCGACATTGCTAGCCTAGAGGCGGCGCGTGACATCGCGCTAGCCGAGTCCTCGGACCGGTGGAGCGCCACTCGCCTTGGCCGCTGGCTGATCGTCGTGCCTTTTGGGCTTTGGTGGGCAGCCATTTACCTCGTGCAGATCGTCAACCCATGGTTCGGGCTGAGCCTGGTTGTGGTCGACGTTCCGCAGCATATTCATCAACTGGCCTTAGTGCTCATCCCGGCCATTGTGCTTGGCGACGCGGCAGCCCTTGTGACGCGGAGACGCACATGATCCTCACCATCGAACTAGGCGCGCTGATCGGTGCGGCTGGCCTGATCTTCACGGTGTTTTGCTGGTTCTACAAACTCATTGGCGACGCCAAGAAAGAGGCCAGCCTGAAGGCCGAGGGCGCTGTGGCGCTGGCCAGTGTGGCGCGCGACGAGCTATCCGCCCATCGCCTCGAAGTCGCCCAGAACTACGTGACCAAGGCGGGCCTCACCGAACAGACCGCGCAACTCATGAAGGCCATCGACGGTGTGTCCGGCAAGATCGACCACCTCAATGGCCGGATTGATGGGTTGATGAAGCCTGCGACGGCACCCCGCTCCCGCGCCCCCTAAATAGTCGTGAACTACTATTATATTTGACTCAACCGACAGAATCAGGAATATTAGTAGCCAATAGTCGTGATGCTGCGACGTGGAGGCTACGATGGCGTATTCAGAAACGAAGTGGGTGGAGAGCAACCGGTGGCCTCTGCGCGAAGCCGCTTACGGCGCTGCTGCGCTGGCTTTGCTGGCCTGTGGCGCTATCGCCTACCAAGCCCACCAAACGCCCGTGCAGCTAGCCTCTGCGCACGTTCTGGTGGCAACCGACGCGGGTTATGGCTCGGCAACGCACATTGGCGGCGGCTACTATATTACCGCTGCACATGTCGTGGCCAACAATCCTGAAGTTGCCATCGGCGGCCAGAACGCCGTCGTGCTGTGGGCAAACCACAAATACGATGTCGCGCTGCTTGCCGGGCCTATCGATGCCGAAACGGTGCCGATGACCTGCTACGAACCCCGGCTAGGCGACGCCGCCGTGGCGCACGGCAACCCGGTAATGCTGGAAGGTATTCGCACGCAGGTTGTGGTTGCGGGTGCACCTCGTGAGGTCGGTGACTGGAAGGTCGCCATTCCCGTTGATGGCGCAATCGCGCCCGGCATGTCTGGCGGCGGCATTGTCATGGCTGGCCAGTTGGTCGGCATTGTGGTTGGCGCGATCTCCGCGCCGCATGGCGGGTACTTCGGCGTCAATCTGATCGTTCCATCGTCTGTCATTTGCGTCCTGATGGGGCGCGTTTAGCCGCTGCCCGTAATGGGTGGCGGCTTTTTTTGTTTGTTTGGGAGCTGGGCTAATGAAGAAATATCTGTATCGCGCCGCAAACGCGGCTGTCGTTTTTGCTACGGCACTTGTTGCTTTTTGGTTGGGGAGCGTGGTTCCAAACCCGCAGCCGCCCCCAGCTCCGTTTGTTGAATTCATGTTCTTGACCACCGCGCATCTCGTGCTTGGGGTCGGGGCATCTGTCGGGCTGATCTTTGCGACTGCTCTGCTATTCTTGGACGGCCCTTTCTTCGGCAAGCGCGCATGACCAAGCCAGAAGTAATCATCCTTCGCGAGTCCATGCTGGCCTCAATCGTCAAAGACGCCGGAACGTTTGCGCTGTTCGCCGCGCTCATCGGGCTAGGCGTGCTCCTCGATAGTGGAGCAATGCAGTGGGTTGGCGCCATCGTCGGGTTCACTTGCATTCTCGCCATATCCATTCGCGCCAGCGTCAAGAACCGCCTGACCATTGAGCAGGCGCGCCGCAAGCTGGATGAAATCGAGGCCAGCGCATGACCCGGCCCGATTGGTGCCCAGAGGATGTGTGGGCGGCTGCGAACGATGCAGGAAGCGCGGAGCGTTCGTTTCTCGGCGCCGCCATCGCCCGCGCCATCATGGCCGAACGGGAGGCGTGCGCCGTGGTCGCGGACGACTTTGCTTTAGCGGGTGGCAAGCTTTGGGAGCGCACTGACGATAGAGAGCGCGCCTCGCTGCATCTCGCCCAGAGCTACGGAGCAACGAGCGTGGCCCGCGCCATCCGCACCCGGTCCGCACCATGAAGCGCGGCGACGACGTGGTGTGCATCAACGACAAAACCCTGCCGGAGCAGTTTCTCGGCATCCAGGCTGGCGAAACCTACAAGGTTCGCTGGGTAGGGCAGGCGCGTTCGTATCTGGCCGGCGACTATTTCGGCATTCGTCTGGTGGGCGTCAATCGCGGCGTCTGCCCTGAGTTCGGCGACGATGATCCGCCGTTTCGTGCCAGCCGGTTTCGCCCGGTTGTGGCACCCAAGCAAAAGCAAATGGAAGTGGAAGCGGCGTGAGCAAGTTTAAAGTAGGCGATCGGGTGATGGCGAAGGCTGGCGAATATGAAGGCTATCTGCCCGGCAGCAAATACAACCTCCCGCGCGGTGATGGGGAGGTCGTTGAAGCCAGTACAGGCTTCCTGACTATCGCGTACGGCGGGGCAAAAAGCCCGCCGGTCAACCCGGAGGCTTTCGAACTGGCAGTCCCCACCTCACCCGTCCGCACCCGCAAGGAGATCGTGGCTGGCGTGTTCGGGCGCGTCCGTGTCCTTCCATTGGATGGCGGGCGTGTTGCTCTGCGGTTCACTTCGTCCGATAGCGCGCAGCTAGCCGATATGGACGTCTCGGAGCTGTCGTCCGCCATCGACACGCTCACCATCATCCGCGACGCAATGGCGGAACCCACACCATGACCATCCCCCACGAAACCCTAATCGAAACCGTCGCATCCTACCGCGCGCACGGCGACAACCAGTCCGCCACCGCCGCCAGCCTGGGCATTGCACGACAGACCCTGCAGAACCGCCTGCAACGGGCCGCGGAGCGCGGGCTGATGGGCGGCAAGGAGACGTTGCCGGGGTTTGCTATTCGGCAAATCACCGACACGCCCAGCGGCCAGTATGTGCAGCAGCGCAAGGAGCACGGCGAGGAGTGGCGCCCATCCGAAGGGCTGGCCATTAAGGGGCGGACTTCGCTCATTGATGCTGAAGGCCGGATCATCACGCAGCATGTGATGGAGCGGGCAGGGGCGCGCGATGAGCTTGCCGCCATGCGGGCCGCAGTCGAGGCGTTCAAGGAGGAGTTGCCAAAGGCTGCACCGATAGCCCGCTCGGCACGACCATTGCGCGCAGACCTCATGAATTTCTTCGGAGTTACCGACAACCACTTCGGGATGCTGTCATGGCGAGAGGAGACCGGCGCCGACTATGACGTCAAGATCGCCGAGCAACTTCTCGTGGATTGGTTCGCCGCTGCTATCGAGCAAAGCCCAGACGCACACACTGCAGTGTTTGGGCAAATTGGCGACGCGATGCATCACGATAGTCTGGAGTCCGTGACGCCAGCCCACAGGCACGTACTAGATGCTGATTCGCGACTACAGAAGGTAATTCGGGTCGTCATTCGATGCATGCGACGGATTATCGACATGTTGCTTGCCAAGCACGAGAACGTGCACGTCATCATGGCTTCCGGCAACCACGACCCGGCCTCGTCGGCCTGGCTACGCGAAATGTTTGCGGCATTCTACGAGAATGAGCCACGCGTTTCGGTCGATAACAGCCCTTCGCTTTACTACGCCTACGAGTGGGGCGAGACGGCCCTGTTTCTTCACCACGGGCACAAGCGGGGGATCGCCAATGTCGACGTCACTATGGCCGGCATGTTCCGCGAGCTCTACGGGCGATCCAAGTACGCCTACTGCCACATTGGGCACCTTCACAGCGACGAGGGCCGCAAATCTGGCCTGATGTATGTGGAGCGACACGAAACGCTAGCCGCTCCCGACGCCTACGCTGCCGGTGGTGGGTGGCTGTCTGGACGGTCCGCCAAGGTCATCACCTATAGCAAGAAGTTTGGCGAGGTCGGGCGGTCAACCCTGCGCCCCGAGATGGTTGCCGGCGCATCCCTGATGGTCGCAGCCAACGATAATTACACGGCAGAGGAGAAAGCCGCATGATTTGGCAGATTTTCAACACTCACAGCCCATTCGATATGCTCGACGACTGGTCGTTCATGTCGTCCATCACCACGGTGGCGAGTGGCCCGCCACAACACCGCAGGGGCGGGCAGCGTGCCCGTCGCACTTGGAAGCGCCGCCGCGCCGCTGGTGCGCACAAATGACCACCAACCCCGAACCCCATGGCGACAACGGCGGCCCAAAAGTCGATCCCGAATTCGAAGCCATCCAGCAGCGCGTCAACGACCTCTACGACGAAACCCGCAACTTCGCGGACGGCGAGCCTATCGCCAGCGAGGCCATGGCCGAAGCAATCACGGCGCTGTTCGATGGCCTGCACGCCGCTGGCAACGACGCGGAGGCATTGCGCAAGGCCGCGGTGAAGCCGCTGGACGAAGCCAAGACCGCCATCCAGGCACTTTATCATCCTCTGATCGGCGACACCAAATCCGGGAAAGGGAAAGTTATCCGCGGCAAGGAGGCCCTACAGGCGCTGTTGACGCCGTGGCGCACCCAAGTCGCGGCGGAGAAGGCCGCAGCCGCCCAGAAGGCCCGCGACGAAGCCGAGGCGCTACGCAAAGAGGCAGAGGAGGCCATTCGATCGAGCGCTGGCAACCTTGAGGCGCGCGAGTCCGCAGAGGAGGTGCTGGAGTTCGCCAAGGAGGCTGAGAGGTTCGCACGCCGAACCGAGAAGGCGGCGACTTCTGGGCTGGGACTGCGCGCCAAATGGGTGGCCGTCATGACTGATGAAGGCGATGCGCTGGATTGGGCGTACACGCGTGCGCCGGCGCGGTTCGCGGAGCTGGTGCAACAGATGGCGGATGAGGCGGTTCGCGCTGGCAGTAGGGAAGTGCCTGGGTTTAGGATTGAGCAGGAAAGGAAGGCGGCGTGAGTGTGATGATTGTTTTCCTCCTAGTCGCGTGGCCCGCGGTTGGCTTATTCGACTGGCTCCTCCAGCCAACGCCGCGACTACTTGGCTACTGGCAGGTCGCTCCTCCATATTTGCTCGGGGGCCTGCTGCTCATCGCCATCGTTGCTTTTTTTCAATGGGTAGGACTGTCATGAGCGAATGGAACGAAGCTATCCAAAGCATGCAGGCCGACACCACCGCCCGCACAGCCGTGGAGGGTGAACATCGAGCACCGATCTACACGTGGCCTGACACAGCACAGGAGCACCCGCCCGCCGCGAACGAAAATGCGCCCGTGCGGGAGCGCCTCGGCACCTTCATGCAAACCTTCACCGGGCGCGCGGTGTTTCCGCTCGACTTGCGGCCCGACGATATTGACGTCCGCGACATCGCGCACTCGTTGAGTATGCAGTGCCGATTTGCTGGCCACGTTCGCGCCTTCTATTCGGTCGCGGAGCACAGTGTGCACGTGGCCAGATGGTGCCGCCAGTTCGGTGCCGATGCGGCGCTAGAGGGTCTGCTGCACGACGCGACTGAGGCTTACTTGGTCGATATCCCAAGGCCGGTGAAGCCGTTTTTGCAGGGCTACAAGGAAGCCGAGGCACGAGCGGCGCGGGTCATCTATGAGCGGTATGACCTCCGTGGCGACTACGCGGTCGTCCACGAAGCCGACAACCGGGTCCTGAACGATGAGCGGGCCGCACTGATGGCACCGTGTGAGCGCGAATGGGATTTGGCAGACACGTTGCCATTGGGCGTGACGATCGAGGGCTGGAGCCCGGCGCGAGCGGAGCGCGAGTTCCTGGCGCTGTTTGATGAACTGTATGGGGAGGATTGATGATGTACGAAAAGAATGCAGAAGGCCAGCTTGAGCAGGCCCCAATCCATGGGTGGTTCGGCCTGTCTTACACGAACTATTTCGTCATGCCGCGGCTCGCCATTCAAGACCTGCCGCATGATTGGCAGCGTCGTTTCATCGCCCTGATGAACGAGGCGCACGATGTGCATGGGATGAAAACCCCGGCATACCACGTGCTTCGTCAGGGCCACGAATTCACGGTTGAGCGCCTTGAAGACCCTGACGACGAAACCAGCTCAGTCAATGAGTATTGGGTTTCTGGGCAAGACCCGTGGGCAAACTATCGGCGTGGCCGGGCGGCGGAACTTCTAGCGGCTGGGGAGGATTGAGATGACCAAGGAAAGTCGAGTGTGGTTCGATGACGGCGCGGGCGTACAGATGGTCGGAACGGCAACAGGTGAGGCGGGAACCCCCATCCACCCACGCCGCGACCCATGGGAGCAATGGAGGCAACCACCCGCCAACGACAACTGGCCGTGCGTGGTGGCATTCACCGGCCTAGCTGGCTCAGGCAAGTCCACGGCGGCTGACTATCTGGTGGCGCGCGGCTATCAGCGCGTGAAGTTCGCCGGGCCATTGAAGGCGATGATGCGCGGCTTGGGACTCACCGAGGACCACATTGAAGGTCCGCTCAAAGAGCTACCCACGCCGCTGCTTGCCGGACGCACGCCGCGGTATGCCATGCAGACCATTGGCACCGGTTGGGGACGCGACCTGATTGGCCCGACGTTGTGGACCGGCCTGTGGTGGGCAACCGTATCGGACGTGCTCGACAATGGCGGGCGCGTAGTTTGCGACGATTGTCGCTTTTCCAATGAAGCCGAAGTGGTGCGCGGCGTTGGCGGCGTTGTGGTGCGGCTGGAAGGCCGGGGCGGCATCTCGGGCGGGCACGCATCGGAACGGATGGAGTTTGACCCGGACTTCCTGGTGCCTAATGCTGGCGATCGCTTGGAGCTTGAGAGCGGGATTGATCGGACGTTGAGGATGGCGGCGTGAGTGAAATGATTGAGCGCGTGGCGCGGGCTATGCTGGCAGCTGATTACCCCGACGATGTCGGCGGCGAGCTTGAATATCTTTGGTGGGATCGCCACGGCGAAACCTACCTTCGATACGCCCGCGCCGCCATCGAGGCCATGCGGGAGCCGACGGAAGCGATGACCTTTGCTGGCCACGACCCGCTGGAGACCTCCGTAGGCCTTTCAAACGGCGAGCTGTATTTTGACGCCGAAGGTCCAGCACAGACATTCACGGCCATGATAGACGCTGCGCTGAAATGAAAAAGAGGATAAAGAATGACTGAAACCAAGCCGAACGACACGCATCGCTTCTATGCGTTACGCCTGCCTTGCACCGCAGGGGACATCATCAAGGCGGGGAATTACCTCGCGGGGTGGTGGGTAGAGAACCATGGCGATACGCCTCACAAGGTGGAAGCTGATTTCACTGGCGGCACGCGCATCAGCAACGATCTGGTGTTCAAAATCGGCCCAGCATAGCCGGTCTTCCCACCAACCAACCACACCACACGCCCCGCCTCACACGCGGGGCGTTTTTCTATCCTACTACCAGACAAGACAATCTAAGGCAGGATAACGGCAAACGATACTTGCCCCTACCTAGATTCGCTGGCACGTTTATGGCGGGCTTGATCACCCGGACCGAACATAGGCAGGCCACGACCGGACGTCGTCTACTGCCGAAAACCTAGCTGTGCATTGGCGTGCGCGCTTGACCTGGCTCATTGGCCGGGGGCGGTGCGCCATGTCCAAGCGCCAGTGAAAGCTGGAGCCAAAAGCCCCGGCCTGTCTGTTCGGCAGGTGATCAACCCCCGGCTGCGCCACCATCAGCTCAGTCGTAGGCCACTCTTGTTGACGGGACTAGTAGATGACTAACGCATGTAGAAAGTGCCGATTTGGCCGCTGCATTAAGCGGCAGGCCACATCAATTCTCGATGAAATAGTGACGGCTGCTCATATGGAGGGAGGAGCCTTGATTGTTGAGTTGTCTGATAGGTCCATGCTGGACCTTTTTTTATGGCGGTCCGACTGCGAGGGCTGCGAGTCCGGGGAGGAATACGGGGATGGACCGGAGCCCTGGGATATGATGGCTGCGGAGTAGCCTTGGCGAGGGTGCGCGCCGCAAAGGGCTGGGGGTGGGTGCGGCCCGTCTCTGGCCTTTATTGTTGACTCCACCCACCGATGTTCTTATTTCGTTCTCATTGTGTGTGAGGCCGAATATGAGCATGAACCCAAGCCGGGCACGGCTCGATAGCATGACGCTGGCTGACATGGCGGTGGACAATCGGATCTACGTCGTCCGCTGCAACTACTGCCGTAAGGGCGACAACTACCTGGCGCGCGATTTGGCCGACCTGTACGGCGCCACGCGGAGCGCCTGGGGCATATTCCACACCTGTCGGCATTGCGGGCGCAGCGAGTGGCTACGCGTTCAACACAGGCTACCCACTTACGATGATGTTGGTCACCTGCGCGTTCGCCGTCCGGCTGGCGTGCGCACCATCCAGTTGTGGGAGGATGGCTGGTTCGGGTAGTGGCGAGCGGCAGGCAAAAAGAGACCCGCGCGAAGCGGGTCAGTTGGGGGTCAACTTGCGTGGGCAGTTTGCCCGCCTATTCACCAGCACACAACCCATCCCGATGCAGCCGCAGAGCCACCGCCAGCGGCATTTGCCCCGCGCCCATGCCGACCACCATTGGGCCGCGCAATAGGGCGCCATAGAAGCCCGCATCCATTTCTAGGGCGGGTGCCGTGCCTGCGCGGGCAATAACAGTCCCACCCGCTGCCGGTGTGGTGCGAATGCGCTCCAGGGCTTCGTCTCGTGCCTTGTTGCGGGCCTTACTGGCCACGTTGTCGTTCGCGGGTTGGATGCGAGGGCGGTCGAAGGCGTAGAGCGCTTGGGTGGGGGTGAGTTTGCGATAGCCGGTCATGGGGTCCACCTGACCGTGGCGTCGCAGAGCGAGTTGCCGTGGTAGCCAAGGTCGAAGTCCACATAAGCATCAGCAGGTGCGCCAGCGTGCTCACGCAGCAGGCGCTCAATGGTGTCGCGGTCAATCGTCCTGTACTGCCTGCCATCGTCCGCTTTCGGGGCGGGCATTTCCCATGGCTTCCTTGACATCACTTCCTCCCACTGGCCTTGCGGCGCTTCCATGTCTTGTGTGCTCGTTTGCCAGCCGGGGCTGCGAAGCCGACGCGCTGAGGTGCGCGCCAGCCTACCGGTGCCGGAGCTGGCACAAGTGTTTCGAGATCGGGATATGCCGGGTCAAGCACGACCCACTTGGTGGACAGCATCATGCCGCCTCCGCTGTGGTGGCCAGTGGCTCTGCTGCATCGGCCACATTGACGAACGCAGACGTCACGCGGACGACCTCAAAACGATACCCCGGAGCACGAGCGGCAAGGCGCTTGCTTCGGCCTCCGCCTGCTCCTGCGAGCCATGCTCGAATGGCCACATGCTTGGGCGAATGCGGCCCGTGCCGTCGCCGCGCCGGAAGATGAAAAACCCGCCACCAATCGTTTCTGCGGTGCGAGCCTTGCGCGCGTCCTTGAGCCAGCCGCCACGGTTCTTTGCGGTTCCTGTTTTCTTTGCCATCATCACTCTCCATACCGGCCCTGCGCCGATATCCAAATAGTAGCACGCGCGACTATTTACGCAAGCGATTCGTTTTGCCGCGACTATTATTCTTGGGCGCTGCACGCGATTTGCACGTGCAGCCGTGCATGGTCATGCTTTGTTCCGTGCAATCACGTCGAATGGCGCAAGTGACCCGTTTGGGTGACCATTCTTAAATGCTTGTTTCTGTTGGATTTTTCTGGTGCTGCCGGACAGGATTCGAACTGTCGGCCTCTCCCTTACCAAGGGAGTGCTCTACCACTGAGCTACGGCAGCATCTGGGTCGCTGGGGTGGGGCAAGTGGTTGCCGGGTGCGACGACGGCTCTACTGCCATAGCCATCTACTCGACGCAAGCGCAAAAACCGCCTATCAGAGTTTTCCACGGCAACGATAAATCAAAACCATGCAGAGCAAATCGGAACAGGCTGCAGCGCGTGAGCAAAGATTGGCCGCAAAGCTCCGCGAAAACCTGAAGCGGCGCAAGGGCCAAGCCAAGGCTCGCGCTGAGTCGGAGCACCAAGCGCCTGATTCCCAGTCACAAATACCCCCGGAGCGGTCACGGTAAAGCAAACGTAAACCAATCCGGGCGACTATCAATTCCTTCAACGCTGAGAGCGGCGAGTCTGGCTTACGTGGCAACTAGGACTTGGCCTACCTCCATCCCCAGGTAGATGGGCTGCGTGCCCGCCACAAAGGACAGAATTTATGGACCGTATCCGTTTGATCGGTGGCAACGAACTCAATGGTGAAATCGACATTTCCGGCGCCAAGAACGCCGCCTTGCCGCTGATGATTGCTTCGCTGCTGAGCGATGAGCCGCTGGTGCTGCAGAACGTGCCGCGCCTGGCCGACGTCAAGCAGCTCGAGCGCATCCTTGAAAATCACGGCGTCGATATCGCCGTGCATGGCCGCCGGCGCGGCGAAGACGGGAGCGTAGGCCAACGCATGACCTTCCATGCCGCCGATATCGTCGATACGACGGCGCCCTACGAACTGGTGTCGCGGATGCGTGCCAGCTTCTGGGTGATCGGACCGCTGCTGGCGCGGTGCCACGAGGCGCGCGTCTCGCTGCCGGGCGGCTGCGCCATCGGCACGCGTCCGGTCGACATGTTCCTTTTTGGCCTCAAGGCGCTGGGCGCCGAAATCGAGATCGATGAAGGCTATGTAGTGGCCAAGGCGCCCAAGGGTGGTCTCATCGGCGCCCATATCAAGTTCCCCAAGGTTTCGGTCGGTGCGACCCATACCCTGCTGATGGCCGCCTGCCTGGCCCGAGGCACGACCGTCCTGGAAAACGTGGCCCAGGAGCCCGAAATCACCAATGTCGCCGAATGCCTCGTGGCCATGGGCGCCAAGATCAGCGGCATCGGCACGCGCACGCTGACGATTGAAGGCGTCGAGCGCCTGCATGGCGCCACGGTGGACGTGATCCCTGACCGCATCGAGACCGGCACTTTTGCGATGGCCACGGCGATGACCGGGGGCAATGTGCTGCTGCGTGGTGCCCGCGCCGAGCATTTGCAATCTGCTCTCGACGTACTGGCCCAATCGGGTGTCGAGGTCAGCGTTGAGGACGAGGGCCTGCGGGTATATCGCAATGGCAACGGCATCCGGCCGGTTGATATCGAAACCGACCCGTTCCCGGGCTTTCCCACCGATCTGCAGGCGCAGTTCATGGCCCTGATGACCATGTCGGATGGCACCAGCCAGATTCGCGAGACGATTTTCGAGAACCGCTACATGCACGTGGCGGAACTGGCGCGTTTTGGCGCCGATATCACCGTGGATGGCCAGCTGGCCACGGTGCATGGCCGGAGCCAGCTCAAGGGAGCGCAGGTGATGGCCACCGATTTGCGAGCTTCCGTATCGCTGGTGATTGCGGGCCTCGCCGCCAAGGGCGAAACAGTGGTCAATCGCATCTATCATCTGGATCGCGGATTTGAGCGGCTGGAAGAAAAGCTGTCGCGCTGCGGGGCCGAAATCGAACGCGTCGCCGGCTAGGTTTCTGCCCGGCAGGAAAGTCATGGTTTTGGGGCCGCCGGGGATGATAATCTCCGGCGGTCTTTTGTCGAATAGCGGACATGGGTCGAGACTGGCCCATTTGCCGGCTCAAGGCTCGGCTGACGCCGAGTCTGTCTAAGGCATCGCGCCAACTCCCCCCGTTCCTCCGCCATTGCGGGTGGGGGCTCCCACGCGCTTGTTCTTCCAATAGGAATATGGGGGTTGCGGATTGCTCCGGTAGGCGCAAGCTTGTAGATCGGGAGCTGCGTGACCAGATATGCTCTGTGTTGTTGAGAGGCCCTTATCGCCATGACTGACCTCAAATTGCTGGCGCTGGATAGCGAAGATCTGGAAGTCATTTCTGCGCATGTGCAGGACGCCGTGTTGCGGGTGATGGACATGGGCTATGCGCGCGGCGATCGGCGCTTTGCCCTGTTGATGAACCGCTTCGACTGGACCTCGGCCAATGGCCGACGCGACAAGGGCGTGCGCAAGCGGACGGCACTGCATTTCGATGCGGTGCAGGCCGTGACTACGTCGGGTTTCGATCCTGCGGCGCCCGAGGGCGTGCTGGAACTGCTGGCCATCACGTATCAGCCCACTAATGAGCCTGCCGGGGTGGTCGAGCTGACCTTTGCCGGTGGCGGTACGGTGCGTCTCGAGGTGGAGTGCCTCGAAGCGCGCCTGGCCGACCTGGGCGCGGCGTGGGCCGCGGCCGCCAAACCCATCCACGCCATCGACTAAGGACTTTCATGCATACTCGTCTCGACAGCGCCGACCAGGACTTCGAACAGCGCTTCAGGGCGCTGCTCGAGGGCAAGCGCGAAGCCAGCCAGGATGTCGGTGACACCGTTGCCGCGATCATCGCCGATGTGCGGGCGCGCGGCGATGCCGCCGTGCTGGAGCTGACCAACAAGTTCGACCGCACCGATTTTGCGCTGTCTGACCTGCGTATCAGCGAAGCCGAAATCGACGCGGCAGCGGCCACGGTTTTGCCCGAAGTGCGCGCGGCGTTGCAGACCGCCCATGACCGGATTTATGCGCATCACGCCAAGCAGAAACCGGTCGATGATATCTACACCGATGCGCTCGGGGTGACGCTGGGCACGCGCTGGACGGCCGTCGACGCGGTGGGCATGTACGTGCCGGGCGGGCTGGCATCCTATCCCTCGTCGGTGTTGATGAATGCGGTGCCTGCCAAGGTTGCCGGGGTCGAGCGCATCGCCATGGTGGTGCCGACGCCTGACGGGGTCATCAACGCCGCAATCCTGGCGGCAGCCAAGATTGCCGGGGTGACGGAAATCTATCGTATCGGCGGCGCGCAGGCGGTGGCGGCGCTGGCCTATGGCACCGACACCATAGCGAAGGTCGACAAGATTGTCGGACCGGGCAATGCCTATGTGGCGGCGGCCAAGCGGCAGGTGTTCGGGCAGGTGGGCATCGACATGATCGCGGGCCCCTCCGAAGTGCTGGTGATTGCCGATGGCTCGGCGAATGCGGCATGGGTTGCGGCGGACCTGATCGCGCAGGCCGAGCATGGCGCCGGGGCCCAGTCGATCCTGGTGACCACCGAAAAGGGGCTTGCCGATAGCGTGGCAGCCGAAGTCGACCGGCAGATGACCCTGTTGCCCAAGCAGGAGATCGCCCGGGCCGGCTGGGACGAATTTGGTGCGATAATCACTGTGGCCTCGCTGGACGACGCGGTGGGGCTCGCCAACCGCCTGGCGTCCGAACACGTCGAGCTGGCGGTGAACGATCCGCAACCGCTGGTGTCGGCCATTCGCCATGCCGGCGCGATTTTTCTCGGGCACCACACGCCCGAAGCCATCGGCGATTATGTGGGGGGCTCCAATCACGTGCTGCCCACGGCGCGGTCGGCCCGCTTTGCCTCGGGGCTGGGCGTGCTCGATTTCGTCAAGCGCACCTCTATCCTGGGGTGTGATCCCGCATCGCTGGCAGCGCTCGCCGATGCAGCGGTGACGCTGGCCAAGGTCGAGGCGCTCGAGGGCCATGGCCGCTCGATTTCGATCCGGCTGAACCGGTGAGCATTTCGATGGGGACGGCGACCAGGACTGTCGATACCGACCGTCTGGTCACCGTCACGCTCGATCCCAATACCATCACCTCGATCAATCCCGACGAGGTGCATGAGTGGCGCATCGCCATCTACGACCTGCTCGAGGATAACAGCTTTCGGCCGGCGCGGGTGAGCGCCACCGGGCCGTTTGCGCTGCACGTGTCGATCGTGGGCAATTCCATCGTGCTCGATGTGCGCCACCCCGAAACGTTTCAGCCGATCGCGGCTCATTCGCTGTCGCTGACCCCGTTCCGGCGGCTGATCCGCGATTATTTCCGCATTCGCGAGGCCTATTACGGCGCCATCCGCTCGGCCCAGCCCTTCCAGATCGAAACCGTCGATATGGCGCGGCGCGGCCTGCACAATGATGCGGCCGAGCTGCTGCGCGCGCGGCTGACCAACAAGCTGATCATCGATCTCAATACGGCGCGGCGGCTGTTCACGCTGATCTGCGCGGTACAGCCCTATGCCAGCCGAATCGATGAGAGCAAGAGCCAGCTGCCGACGGTGCTGTTCGTGTGCTCGATGAACTCGGTGCGCTCGCCCATGGCAGCGGCCCTGGCGCGCCAGGCCTTTCCGGGACGCGTTATTGCCCGCTCGGTGGGGGTGAATGGGGGCAAGGCCGACCAGTTCGTGCATGAGGTGATGGAGGAGGTGGGCATTGATATGTCGGTCCATACCCCCCATATTCTCGATGAGCTGGTGGCCAATCATTTTGACCTGGTCGTCGCCCTCTCCGATGACGCGGTCTCGGCCGTGGCGCAGCAAGGGCCTGGAAGCGGGGACGGTGGAGGCTTGGCAGGTCGCGGATCCTTCGCTGGTCGAGGGCAATCGCGAGTTGATATTGCAGGCTTATCGTGAACTGCGCGATGGGTTGCGCAGTCGTGTACGTGAACGACTGGAACCTCTGGTTTCCAGTGGTTCACAAATCCGTTGAATTGAAGTAGGTTCCGGACAAATTCTGACCCCGGCCGGCAAATCAATGCCCCCGCGGGTCCTCCAGGAGACAGTATGGCGAAGGAAGAAGTGCTCGAATTTCCGGGCGTGGTAACTGAATTGCTCCCCAATGCGACATTCCGTGTCAAGTTGGAAAATGAGCACGAAATCATGGCCCACACGGCCGGCCGCATGCGCAAGAACCGCATCCGCGTGCTCGCCGGCGACAAGGTATTGTGCGAAATGACCCCGTACGACCTGACCAAGGGCCGTATCACCTATCGTTTCAAATAGGCAACTGATGGCCAGTCGTCTGGACTTGATCCTGGCCTCCGCCTCACCGCGCCGGCTTGCCCTGCTCAACCAGATTGGCATCGAGCCGGAGCATCTGGTTCCGGCCCATGTCGACGAGACCCCGGAAAAGGGCGAGCTGCCGCGCAAGCTCGCGACCCGCCTGGCCGATCTCAAGGCGTTGACTGCCCAGCACAAGGCGCGCTCGGCCGGGTTCGGCAATGCCGCACTGGTGCTGGCCGCCGATACGGTGGTGGCCGTGGGGCGGCGCATCCTGCCCAAGGCCGAGACCATGGAAGAGGCGAGTGAATGCCTGCAGCTGCTTTCGGGCCGCTCGCACCGGGTGTTCACCGCCATGACTTTGCTCACCCCAGGCGGCGCCAAGCGCCAGCGCCTAGTGGAGACCCGGATCCGTTTCAAGCGCCTCTCCACCCGCGAGATGGAATCCTACCTGGCCAGCGCCGAATGGTCTGGACAAGGCGGGCGGCTATGCCATCCAGGGGATTGCTGGCGCCTTCGTGGTCAAGCTCGCCGGCTCCTATTCGGGGGTGGTGGGGCTGCCGCTGATGGAAACCGCCGCCCTGCTGGCGGGGGAGGGCTATCCAGTGCATTTCAACTGGCTCAACCAATCCGCGTTGTCGGGCGTCTGATGACCACCAAGGTTCGCCCCTGTCCGATCTGTGGCAAGCCGCCGGTGGAGGCATTCAAGCCGTTCTGCTCCAAGCGGTGCGCCGATGTGGATCTCAACCGCTGGCTGACCGGCGCCTATGTCATCCCGGCGCGCGATGATGAGTCGGTCGAAGATGGCGAAACTGCCGTTCCCGACTACAATGAAGACGACAATATCTAGCATCTGAACTGGCTTGGCGGCCCCCAAAGGGCCGCTGAACCCCCGATTTGCGCGGGATAGCGGGTGGATTGCAAAATTCTTGCAAACTCCTTTTCCACAAGCACTTTTCGCTCTTGCGCGGAAAAAACCCATCACCTATAAGGCCCTTGGTTTCGCGCAGCAGGTTCACCGCAGCGCCAGATGCCCGGGTAGCTCAGTTGGTAGAGCAGCGGATTGAAAATCCGCGTGTCACTGGTTCGATTCCGGTCCCGGGCACCATTTCTTTTTCGGACATAGTCATGTCTCCTAACATCTTGAACGGTGTTGAGATTTTGGCGGTTCGATAACCCTCGCCGCGCACATACGGCAACTTCTCCGCAAATACGAGTTTCAGCACCGCGCGGCGGTCCTCAATACGCGGCGATTGCCACAGTTTGCTGGGGTTTGGGAGGAACTGGAAAGCGGTTCGATAAGCCTCGGCAAAGCCGGTCAGCGGTTTGCCCGAATTCGCGATCTTGTCGGCGAAGTTCGCCCGTTGCGTTTCCAGCTCTTTGATTTTGCGCTCATACGCTCCGACAACGGAATCGCTCGTGGCTTCGACGATGCGCTCCAACAACTGATCGACCTTATGGCCAATAACCGCGATTTCCTTGCGGAGCACCGCAGATTGTTCGCGCGCATTCTTTTCCTTCGAATCCCAAAGATCGCGGAACATCTGATGCGCGAGATTGAACAGCCCTTCGGTAGGCTGCAGCTCAGTCAGGAGCTTCTCGAAATCCCCCTCGATACGCTCCCGCTTGATCGACTTTCGCGCCATTGAGCAGCCGCGCGTATCGCACAGGTAATAAGCATAATGCGCGCTGCGTCCCTTCGACCAACACGAGGTCAGAGGCTCGTAGCATTCGCCGCAGGTCACAAAGCCCCGCAGCGGAAAATCTTCCCGGAAGTCTTTGCGCACAGGGGCCTTCGCCATGCCGTTGTGGCGGTCCTGGACAGCCAGCCAGGTCTCCAGGGAGACCAGCGGTTCGTGCTTCGCCGGGATCAGGCGCAGCCCCCAGGCCTCGTGGCTCATATGAGCGGCGTAGACTGGCCGCGCGAACAATTCATTCACTCGCTCCTGGTGCACCTCGCCACGCTTGTCCTTCGGCCAGGCGGGCTGTGACTCAAAGAAGCGCTTCACCTCGACAATCGTTTCGAAGCGCCCCGAGGCGTAGCCTTCGAGCGCTGCTGCAACGATGGAGGTATAAGGCTCGTCCCGAACCAGAAACTTGCCATGGCCGGGCTTGCGCTCCATGCGGTAGCCAATGGGCGGCCTGGATACCCAGTAGCCGTTCTGCATGCGCGCCTTCATCCGATTGATCGTCTGCTCGGCGTTCTTGCGGCGGGAATGCTGGGACACGGTGGCGAGGATATATTCCCGCAGCTCGCTATCAGCGTCTTCGCCAAACTCGACCGAAGGCGATTCCAAAATCCCACCGACCATCGAGATCGCGGCGCGAAGTTCCATGTGCGCTTTGACGTTTCTCGCAAGGCGCGAGATATCGTCGATGATGACAACCGTCTGGTCCTTATGGTGACGCTTCAGATACGCCAGCATGGCGCGCATGCCAGGGCGCTCGCGCGTGCTTCCAGAAACGTCATCATTGAAAATTTCGACCACATCATAGCCGCGATGGCCTGCGAACTCGCGGCAGCGTGTTTGCTGGCTCGCCAATCCATCGCCATCGGTTGTCTGCTTGACGCTCGACACGCGGCAATAAATGACGGCTTTCGTTGGTTTCACTTTGCTCATGGGCGCTCCTCTCCTCGCTTGCCACCGGCAGGCGAAGTGAATGCACTGGAGAGGCGGGCTTTGTCTTTTGGGTGTGTGTCCGTGGAGGATACCACGGAGGGAATCCGCTTTTCATCCTTTGTGCGAATTTCATGCACATGCTGGACCGGATCGTCGCCAAAGGCGCGATCCACGCAGTTGCTCATAATCCGGTGGAGCGCGGCAACCATCTCGATCTTCGCGGGCAGTGGCATATCGAGGTGGGCGATGTAGCTCAAGTAGTGAGCCAAAGAGTCGGCTGCGGCAGCATCTGTCAAATTAACTTCGTCGCGATCCATCGCCGTGCCGTCCTTTCAGGTCCTTTGGGCCTCCATTGTTCTGTTCAGCCGCTACAATCGGCGAATGAGAACAATACCAGAACATCACTCAAAGTGCAAGAATAAATTCCTATTCTGTATTTCTTGTTGCTTTGAGTACCTGGTGAGCAATGGTCGTCCACAAGTAGAAAAGTTAGCAACAGGTAAACGGTAAGGAAAACTCGACACGACAGGGCATCGGAGTCACTTTTCCACTGCAGATTCGGGCAGTTGGCAGAAATTATCCACCGGGGAAAAATTTGATTGCGCCTCGTTCCAGCCTGATGTCCGCGACAAAACTATCGGACTATCAGATCAAGAAGATCATTCGCCAATACGCTTATGGCCTATCAGCTACAGAAGCGTCCCGAGGCATGAAGGTAAGCCGTCACACCGTTGGCAAAATCTATGGGCTGATCCGCGCGCGGATGGAGGAACTTGGACTGTACCCATTGATGCCCGACCTGGACGACTATTTTCGAACATATCGCCGTGGCGCTCCACCGCGATCACCGCAGCACAAGTTCCTGCATGACAGTCTACAGTTGCGACGTGGGGCACTGGCATGGGGTGTTGGCGAGCACATTTCGGAAATATACTTTTGGTCCCTAAGACCGCCCAATTGGTCCCATGAGCGGTATGCAGAGCGGCATCGGATAGACATCATCCGGCTCGTGCAACTTACCGGGCCACTAAACCGAACCGTTCCTCCAGAAAGGGTAGCACTGGCGCGATCCTATTTGGGTCAAAGGCGCGGAGCTTTGTAAGCCTTCGGTGAGGGCCGCCTTGCGATGGTGGTGCTTGGCGCGGATGCTGCGCTCATAAGGACGCAGTTAAGAGCGCAGCATAATGCATATGACGGTTATTTCGGGCTCGGAGCGTCGACGTCGCTGGAGCGCGGCGGAGCGCGAAGAGATTGTGTTGGCGTCGTTCGCGCCAGGCGCGGTGATTGCCGAGGTGGCGCGGCAGTTCGATGTGTCCACCAGTCTGATCTACAATTGGCGCCGCGACGCTCAACAGTCCGCGGCGATGTTTGTGCCCGCCGTTATGGCAGAGGACGAAGGTTCTTTGGTGCCGGACGTGCCCGGGGATGTCCTTGCAGATAGTCCGGCGATCCGGCTGGACCTGGCCGGAGGGACGACGGTGAGCATTGCCGCGACAGCGCCGGCTCGGTTGGTACTGGCGGTGCTGCGGGCGCTGCGATGATCCCGGTTCGCTCTGACGTCCGCGTGTGGCTGGCCAGCGGCCATACCGATATGCGCAAGGGGATGGGTGGATTGGCGCGCCTGATCCAGGAAGGGCTGGGTCGGGATCCGTTTGCCGGGGACGTGTTCGTGTTTCGGGGACGCAATGGGTCGCTGATCAAGGCGCTCTGGCATGATGGCATCGGGCTGTCGCTGTACGCCAAGCGCCTGGAGCGCGGACGCTTCATCTGGCCGTCGACGGTGGGCGGCGTGGTGCATCTGAGTGGCGGCCAGATGAGCTATCTGCTCGAAGGGATCGACTGGCGCAACCCGCAGCAGAGCTGGCGTCCGACGCGCGCGGGATAGTCACATTTTTCTTCCGCTACCGGAGCATTTTTGGCTTCACGCCTGAGGCTGGCTATGATTCCATCATGGTCATGCAAGCCAGCGTTTCGCCCATGCCCGATGACGTGCAAGCCCTCAAGGCGGCCCTTGCGGCTGCAACCTTGCGAGCTGACCAGATCGAGGTGGCGCTGCTGGACGCTCAGGCCCGGCAGTCCGATGACCAAGCCCTGATCGCGCATCTCAAGCTACAGATCGAGAAGCTCAAGCACCAGCTTTTCGGCACCAGGTCCGAGCGCAGTAGCCGCCTGCTGGATCAACTTGAGCTCCAGCTTGAGGAGTTGGAGGCCACGGCCAGCCAGGACGAAGCAGTGGCGCAGATGGCGGCCCGCAAGCTCGCCGATGCCCCCGGCTTTGAACGCCGCCGGCCATCGCGCCAGCCGTTTCCCGAGCATCTTCCGCGTGAGCGCATCATCATTGCGGCGCCCTGCGCCTGTCCCGCCTGTGGCGGAACCCGGTTGAGCCGGATCGGTGAAGACGTCACCGAGACGCTCGAGGTGATCCCGCGCCAGTGGAAGGTTATCCAGACGGTGCGAGAGAAGGTCGCCTGCCGGGACTGCGAGAAGATAAGCCAGCCACCGGCACCCTTCCATGTGGTGGCCCGGGGCTGGGCCGGTCCAAGCTTGCTGGCGATGATGCTGTTCGAGAAGTACGGGCAACATCAGCCGCTCAACCGGCAGGTCGAGCGCTATGGCCGCGAAGGGGTGCCAGTGAGCCTGTCGACCCTGGCCGATCAGGTGGGGGCGGCCGCAGCTGTGCTAGAGCCCTTGCACCATCGGCTTGCCGCCCATGTCATGGGCGCCGAACGGCTGCACGGGGACGATACCACGGTGCCGGTGCTGGCCAGGGGCAAGACGGCAACGGGCCGGATCTGGACCTATGTTCGGGACGATCGACCGTTTGGCGGTCCAGCCCCGCCGGCGGCGCTATTCTACTATTCGCCCAACCGCGCCGGCGAACATCCAAGACAGCACCTGGCCCACTGGTCGGGGATGCTGCAGGCCGATGCCTATGGCGGCTATGCCCGGCTCTATGAGGTCGGTCGCCAACCCGCGCCGATCACCGAGGCAGGCTGCTGGAGCCATGCGCGCCGCGCCTTCTTCGTGCTGGCCGATATAGAGTCGGGCGCCCGGCGCAAGGCCGACGGCAAGAAGCCAGCGCCGATCTCCCCGCTCGCCCGCGAGATCGTGCAGCGCATGGATCGCCTGTTCGAGATTGAACGCGCCATCAACGGCCAGTCATCGCAAGACCGTCTCACGGCACGCCAGGAGCGCAGCGCGCCCATGGTGGACGAACTCGAGGCTTTGATTCTCAAGCACCGCCCCGGGCTGTCGCGGCACGACGATCTGGCCAAGGCCATGGACTATATGCTCAAGCGCTGGCCGGTGTTCACCCGGTTCCTTCAGGATGGCAGGGTCTGCCTAACCAACAATGCCGCCGAGCGGGCGCTGCGCGGCATCGCCCTGGGCCGCAAGGCCTGGCTATTCGCCGGCTCCGATCGTGGTGGGCAACGAGCCGCCTTCATGTATAGCCTCATCGTCACCGCCAAGCTCAACGATGTCGATCCTCAGGCCTGGCTCGCCGACGTCCTGGCCCGCATCGCCGATCACCCCAGCCATCAACTCGATGAGCTGCTGCCCTGGAACTGGGCGGCCCAGCACCAGATCAGGAAGTCCGCATGACCAGCGACCGCGTTGCCCGGCTCTATATTCAGCTCGACGATATCGAACCCGCTATCTGGCGGCGCGTCGAGGTGCCCCTGACCAGTACGCTCAAGGCCGTCCACGACGTCATCCAGGCCGTTATGCTGTTTGAGGACTATCACCTCTTCCAGTTCGAGATCGGCGACCGCCGCTACGGCTACCCTGATCCAGAATGGGGTGACGAGATGCGCAACGCCCGCAACATCCGGCTCGGTGCAATCCTCGCCCGCGGCGAGAGCCGCTTCACCTACACCTATGATTTTGGCGACGACTGGCGTCACACCATCGTGGTCGAGGATGTTGTCGCGGCAGACCCGATGGTCGACTACCCGCGGTTTATCGAGGGCGCCCGTCGCGCTCCGCCAGAAGATGTCGGCGGTCTCCCCGGCTTCGAAGAGTTCCTCACGGTCATGGCCGATCCAGCCGATGAAGAGCACAGGACCACAATGACCTGGTATGGGCGCCCATTCGACGCCGACGACATCAGCCTGGCTACCATTAAGCAGCGCATTGGGAAGCTGGCCAAGCGCCGCGCCACGGGCAAGGCGGCCTTCGAGAAAAGCCGAAATCGTATCAACTGAATATTGCGACCGTCACGCCGCGGTGCTCACCGGATGCTTACGGAGCTTTCGGGGAAACTGGGCTTTTAGAGTGAGTGCAAGATGTGCGGTGTAGTACCGCAATCTTGGCAAGGGGGCCGCTGCGCGCCCCCGTTGCATCCCCCAGGCCGTGCCACCTTCAGGGCATCGAGCCTCTTGGTGCCATTCAAACGCCGGCGTTTGATCCCGCTTGGATGAAGGGCGTTCCGCCCTGTCCAAGACCTCACCCTGACCACCGTGTTTGCCTGTGGAACGCAACCAAGGACGACCGTCATCCTTGGAACCCCGCCACGTTTTCGCCCATGGAAACGACGCGAGGGGCGTTCCTGCCCTCGCGGCACCTGACCAACCTTTCGAAGGTTGGATGCGCGCCATCGTTTCTCCGATGGATCACAGTCAGCGCGCCAGCCCAACCTGCCGCTACTGCGCGGAAGCAGCCCTTGAGGGCTTCGTTTCGTCGCTATCAGAAGCAAGGCTCAGATCCAGCACAACCAGATCGATCTGGCCACGAAGTACGGCCGGCATTTCCTCGACGATCCTCTCCTGCAACTCGCGAGCAGTCTTGATCCCGTGTCGAACCCGATTGGCGACCGCCGTCTCCGGACCAAACCAGAACACAAGATAGATTCCTTGGTCCTCGGCATCCTGATGGCTGGCATACTGCCCTGCCAGTTGAGTGGAGGCCGCCGTATAAAGGTTGGGATGCCACTGCCCTTTCGCTTCGACAACAAGCAATCGGCGGCGGCCTTCAATCGAGGCCGACACCGTAAAATCACATCTGTTGCTCCCGTTCATGTGGTGTTCCACCACGACCGGCATGCCCAGGGCGTGCATCCGTCCTTGGAGGCCATCGACCACTCTGTTTCTGGCTGTATTCTCATTCACGGGCTTGCCGGATTGATAGTACGGCGCAAGGGGATCGGTGTCAGCCGTGCGCAGCCAGCTTTGCAACCAGCCAAGCTCTTCAACCGCAAAGGCGCGAAGGTCTTCAACGCTTGCGATGCCGGCATGGTCCAGCAGTGTGCCGATTTCACGCGGCAGCGGCGCACTGTAGCTGGCAAGCGCCAGCTTCTTGATCGCTTCTGCCCGAATTGTCTTCATAGCCGCCTCAAAGCCGCTGAACCGGGGGTCGGCAAGCAGCTTGTCCAGCACTGCGATGGATTTTTCTGGTGCGTCCCGTCCAATCCTCCACACGATGTCTGTGAGGAATCTGTAAGCCTGTTCCTCTGGCGGGTCTCCCGAACCATAAGAGCTCGGGAGATGAACCGCTGGCCAGACGTCAATGAACGCGTCCAAGACTTTGAAGATTTTTTCTGCCGATAGCGTTGGCCAGCCCTGCGCCTCATCGCCAAATCTGCCGGCCTTGTCGGCAATGGCAAAGATGACATCCGGTTCCGGGGAAAGGTCGCTCCACCCATCGGCACCGGATGTCTGAAAGAAGAACCGCCGGATTTGCCAAAAACGCAAATCGTCCATCCGGTGCGCAGCTTCTTCGATGGTTTCACCGCTAGGCGCAATTCTCGCCAACTGAACGCCCTGTTCGACTATGTCGAGGAGCGCAGTCCTTTCACTCGTCGCGGCGGCAATATTGAACAGCTCGTCTCGCGCTGACACCGGCATCGAAGGAAACGTGCGCAGCCATTCAACGGACAGCCGGCCCCTTAAATCCGAGAATGCAGCCTTTCTCGCTAGCCACCACACTTTTGTGTGGCTCTCTCTAGACCCCGACAGTCCAGGCTCGACAAGCTGGCGCGCAAAAGCCTCCGCGTCTCCGTCTACCGGAAACAGCAATCGATCGAGCTCAAGCTCGAAAGCCTCATGCTCGGCGTCAGACATTGACTGGTACTTGGAACACTCGACCTTAGCCGCCGTCAGGGTCTCGCGATCAACATGCTGAAGAGTTCTGCGGTCACGAAAATGCAGCCAGCACGAAACGAAAGCTGTATGCGCGACTTTGTAGTTTCCAGACCCAGCCAAGTCCGCAAGCGATGGCATGTGCGGGCGGAGCATCGTCAAACAGTTGCGCAGACAGTCCTCAACCAATCCCATGTCGTCCGTGAAGTGTGACAGGCGATCTGGTTCCGAGAGATAGAGCTGGGCGAACGTCCACGCCCAGCCCCAATGATTACCGCTTTTGACCTGATCGAGGTTGGCCTCCAATAGCGACCTATCCGCTTCTCTCTTTTGACTTTCCTTGTTCTTCCAACGTCGACTTCTGCGCCGCCACTGACGGTCATGCTTTTCGCGCATTTCCCGCAGCCCGCGTTCATTTCGGGCCCAGACTGCCCCAAAAGCTGGTTTTGACGCAGCTTGTGCACGGAGGTGCCGACGAAACTCGTCAGGCCCGCGGCGATCCTCCTCACGCGGGCGCGTCCAAAAAGCAGACCATAGTCCCGGATTGTCGCTCTCGAACGCGAAGTCTGCCATCCGGCGGTCATCGTCGTCGCGAAATGCAAGTCCCGCATGGTGATGGCTATCTGAAAGATGATACCGGATATTCCATGCTTCGCTGCCCTTTGTGATGTTTGCGAAGGCACGCACATGGAGCTGGTGTCTTAACGCGTCGTTGGCCGCCAACGCCTTGATCGCTTCGCTCCGGTCAGAATCGATCCGATGCTCGTACCAGAGGGACCGCATCCATCCCCAAATCCTGTCCGGATCGTGCGGCTGCGTTGAAGTCTCGAAGTATCGGTCAAGCAGCTTGCCGGAAACCTTGCTGACGCCATTCCGGCAGCGACAATCATAGTCCGGATTCTTGCACGAACAGCTCAGGCCGTCAGTGAGGAGGTCAAGGTGCCTCGCGGCGTCCGCTGCAGTGAAATGCTCCATCACCCCCTTGAGGTAGTACGAGGCCATGTAAGCGCTATCATCGCGGAGGCTTCTTCGTGCCGGATACCGGCCGACATAGGCCCTGAGGAACGCGTGGATCGCTTTCTCATTGAAGTCTTCCAATCCCACCTCAGCCAAAAGATCGGTCGCGACTTTGAGCGAATTGGCGCTTGCTTCGGTCACGAGGGCTGCAAGGTCCGCAGGTTCTGCTTTGCCCCGCAGCTTGATCAGCGCTCTGGATGCCCAGACCCGGGTATGTTCGTCTGCTCCGGGGTGAAGCATGATCGCACGGACTTCAGCTTCGAGCGATTTGGGGCCACCCGAGTTGACCAGCAACTCAAGCAGCAAATCGACCAGTGGTGACGTTACCGGGGATGATCGGAGTAAGCGTGCCACATCCGGCACAACCTCAGGCGTAAAGAATCCGCCCACGCTAAACCGGCGCCAATAGTCGCTCCGCCGAAAGCCGGGGTTCTTTTCTGCCTCAGAGGCTAGCCTCAGAAGGAGGCGTCGCTTCGATGCAGTCGTCAGTTGGGATGGGTCGCCATTTGCCAGGATCGCATAAGGATCGAGATCGATGGCCGCCAGTTGCACCCGATCGGGTCCGGCCGCAGCCATCCAGCCCAACAAGCCGCGAAGTTCGTCTCGGACCACGCCGCTCGGTGCCACAACAGCCATCAGCCGCCGCAGAGAAAGCGGGTTCTTCTTGTCCGCCAAGCGGTGCACCAGATACTGTGCAGCGCAATATTCGGCAACAATCCGATGCACCGGCTCGTGATAATCCGGTTCATCCGCTGGTTTGAAAAGCCTTGTGTCCAAGGCGGTGTGAGCATTCCCTGCGTTTCCGGCGTACATCGCCGGGAGATACGGATAATCTCTATCGGCCAGTTGCTCCTTGACTGACACACCCGCCGCCCCTGAAAGCAGCAGTTTCGTCATGATCTCGGCTGATATCGTGGTCAGTTCATGGATCGGCGGACGGATCGGGCCGGTGATGGTGCTTCCTGTGTCGAGGGCAAGACGGTCAACAGCGTCGCGGAAGATCTGCGCCTTGGATGTAAAAGCGCGGCCACTCTGGACGAATGCGTCAGCAAACAGGAGCAAAAATTGGGGGTTTCCAAGCAGTGTAGTTAGGTCAAATCGGTCTGTTTGTTCCGAGAATGCGTTGAAATCCTCTTCTGGCAAGTGCGCGCCGAACATAGCGCGCTGCTGCTCTTGGGTAAGGGGTTCGATCCTAACTAGAGCAGGCTCGATCCCGAAACTGTCGCGAACCGCAACGGTCCGCTCCTGTTGCCAGCCTATGGAGCGCGTAGCGAAGATAACCTGCCCACTCGAAAATTCCTGTGCCTTGACAATAATCTCGTCAACTGCGGATTGATTGATCTTCGCAGCCTCGTCCAAGGCGTCGATGATCAAGGGGCCGCCTTCGGGAATACGGGTTTGATGCCTAAACCGGCTGGCACGGACGGGTGAGACCCCGAGTATTCGACCGAACTCTGCTAGAAGCTGCGTCTTCCCGGCTCCCGGCTCAGCAAGAACCACAAGAACCGAACTTTGATTTAGTGCTTCGCGTTCAGAGAAGTACTCCTCGCCAATCTTCAGCCGGCGTTCGATATAGATGTCGACCATGTACCGAGATTACCCAGTTTTTAGATTGATCGCTACTTCAGCGGTAGAACAATCCACCTGCAAACGGGGCTCCACACGCTGCCACTAGCTACTGCCGGCTCGGCCTGTCTCACGCTCACTCGGACGGATCGGCTTTGCGTCCGGATCGCGTGGATCATCGGGAAATGGAATGTCGAGATTGAGCTGTGTGGCCTTGAGAATGGAGAGCAAGTACATGGCATCCCCTAGCTGCATATCCAGTTGATGTAACTGGCCTGACTTGTCCTTGTACTGAATGCCGACCGCTTGGTGTCCATAGTTGACGCTGGCTCCCATCATCTCCCCAACGGCAGGCAAGATGTTGATAGGCGACGCCGCTTTTTCTGGTGGAGGTTCTGGTTCCTGCATGTTGGGTTGCTCCGGTGGATTGAAGTGAACGGTGCCTTGTCTGGGCGACGTTCTCTTGTTGTCGGGAGTGTGAAGTTCGGGGCGCACAAACCAGCTCGAATCCTCATAGCTGATGGCGAACGTTTCGATAGGACGCAGCTGAATGGCCGCCGCAAGTTCGGATGGCAGCATGAGTTTTGTCTCAAGATGCGGGAAACCTTTACCCTGCGAAGCTTTCGCGAAGTTGTCCGTGAGCGGAAAGTCTACCGCCAGAAAGCAATATAGCTTGTGCTTGTGCGCCGTATGAATGTGCCATGCGTCGAGGTTGCTCTTTTTGGGCAACAACCGCGCCAGCGTCAGAAATGGCTCTTCGGCCGAACGCGCCAGCCTCGATTGCTGCGCAGCCTTGGGATCGACGGCATCGAAGTGATGACCATCGACCGATAGCATGGGGATGCCTTTGAAGATGTTCAAATCTTGGTATTGATAGCCTTGGAAGCGGCCCATCGGTTGCCGCCAACTCTCGGCGGACAACTCCGCTGAGGTCACAAGCTTAATGTGCCCTCGCTTTGCCAGCTCGGCGATTCCCACGAGGTAGGTCACCTCGCGGTAGACGCGGTCCGAGCTATTCGGTGCGTGAACTGGAATTCGCGCAGAATAACCGGTGTCCACCGGAATTTGGCCACCCCACAAGACCTTGCCGGTATTGATCCACGCCGTCTCATGCGTCACGCCATGTCCGAGCGCCGAATTGTCGATCAGGACGGTGATGGGGCCATTTTTTCGGAGATACAGTTCTGCCTGTAAGATGGAAAGCCGAACATAGGCGCGAGCAAGTGTTTTTTTGTACCGCAAAGCGACAGTGTTTTGTAGCCGGGCCAGCGGGTCTAGAAACTTGCGCCGAAGATTGCGAACAGGACTCATACTGTCAGCATACTGGCTGACACGCTGCCCCGAAGACATTTTCGACGTTGGCACTGAAATGTCCGTGGATGGTTTGATGAGGCATGCCCTTGTGGGAGCTTTTCAGCGTCGTTGGGTGCCCCGTCCTCCGCCAAGACCGGGGGGCCGCGTAGGACAACTTCTGTATGAAACTTGACGGACCGCACAGAATCCTGCCACGCTACAGTTGGCCTTAAGTGCATGCCGGTGTGTCCGCCACGCAAAGCTACGCAGCACTCTGATTAAGTGACAATAATAACTCCAGTCCAATTGCGGGATCTGGTTAGTAGCGGACACCTAGTCAGATTCCATTCTTGGAAATGGATCATGACGACAAAAAACGAAATCGACACACTCAAAACCCTTGCAAAGCGCCACGCACGGGCAAAACGGATTGCTCAGCACGAAGCGCTCAACGCGCTTGCCGCCGAGTTGGGTTTTGCGCATTGGGCGCAACTAGCAGCCAAGGCAAAACAAGGTTGGCTCCCGAGCGCTGAACAACTCGCGCAGGCCAAGGCGTTTGTGCGCCAATCTCATCAAGGTACGGATGGGAACGTGAGCTTCATTGAGAAGAGTTTTGCCCGTCCGGTCGATGAGCCGATCAGGCAGGGGAAGATTGGCGACCACCCCTATCGGGTCTTTGAGTCGCTCGGCGATATTTACATGAATGGCGAGGGGTGGCACATTCTTGTTGGCGAGGCACTCTTCTCTCAGCCGGTCGTCGAAATCGAAAAGCCGTATGCTGACACCAGCCCGGTGCGCCGCAAGGATTTTCTGAAGGCTGCGCTGGTGATCGTCGATGAAGAGGCCGCCAAGGTCCGCTCGGGGATTTCTTCCGACTGGCCACGACGCGCCACCAAACCTGACGCGGAGGGGGCGGTGCTCCACCCGGTCTTCGGAGGTCGGTCCGCCGAATGGTATTGCCTGCATTGCGATGGCAAGATCATGGGAACGCAGCTTGCAAACAACCTTTGGCATTGCCCCGGCTGCGGTGCATCTCCCATCGACATCTTTTCTGCTCCGGCCTGGCTGGACGGTACCGATGTGAAGCCGAAGCCTGTTGCGCGCGCCTTGGCCCAGCAGCGGCCCGAGCCCAAGATAGAATTGGTGGATTCAAGGCCAACGCTAACACTCAATGAGGACAGCATTTCATTGCTCTTGCGCAACGCTTTGCTTGAGGATGCCGCGACCCCGGCTGAGCGGCTTGGTGCGCAACTGGCGGAAATCTACGTCGATGATGAACTTGATGCCTGCATCGTTCTGGATGAGGACCTTTGGCCCGATTCCAAGGAGCCGACCTCCGCAATAGCGGTAGCCCAATTGCTCGGCGTGGAACTGGAACTAAACGCAACCTGCATGAGCTTTCCGTTCGCCTGGCCCGGCTTGGGGCATGTGACGACCAGCACGCGGGACTATGTCCAGCTATTACTTGAAGCCCACGAAGAGCAGGGTGTTATTGTTCGCCAGAGCGAAAGCGATCGATCATAGGGGCGCGCACCCTCCACTGAACACTGGAGGCCGGGCTGTCGTGAACCGAGACTGCCTGTGTCAGTCTCGGCCATCCGGCGTCCATCCCTTGCGCAATGTCAATCGGCAGCCCTGATGGCTGAACCCTTTCCTTTTCTTGGGGCCTGCGGCCGCGCGTTCATCGCCAGATATCGCGAGTTGAAGGCCGAAGAAGCCACCTTGTCCGAGGACGACCCCCGCCGCCAATGATCGAGCCAGAGAAGGATACATAAATCCTTCTGTCGAGCATGCGGATGCCAGGATTATTGTGCTCGCAATGAGGCAAAATCAAAGACGCAGAACTGGCCGACTATCGTCGCGGGAAGGAGAAGGTCATAGGTCAAACGCTTGCCCTGCGGACTGGCGAGTTTCGTTCGTAGCGGTTAGATGCTCAATTTCGCCAAATAGGGAAAACATGAAATCAGTCATGATCAGCATGTTGATGCTGTTCTGGGGCTGATCGTAGGGCAATATGCCGTGGAGAGTGGCGTGGCGGTTGGGCACCGGATCGAGACGTGCGGCCTCTATCTGGTCGGAGCTTTCCACCTTTGCGTAAAGGTGATCCACAAGCTTGTAGTATAGCGCCACGCCGTAATTTACGGTGAGTACCGACCCCACGGGCAACTCCCCCACGAGTTCCGCAAAGCCCGGCAATCCTGTAACTCGCTTCTTCTGGATTTTGCCGCTTGCAGTCTGTTCCGTTGTAACGCGCTGCCCGTCATAGAGAAGATTGCACGCAACCCGTTCAATCTCCGGGAACAAAAGCCTTGGAACAGCCCGGTATAAACCAGCTTCGTGCGCGACCAGTGCTTCCCGGAATACCGCCTTTCCCGTTTCATCGACCCGGTGGGTGGCGACCTGCGTCAGAAACTGCTCTCGAACCTGGCTCCAATTGGCTTTGTAGTGCTGCTCAAGCAGTGCACGGATTTCGGCTTCGTTGGTCGTTTCACCAACCAAATCAAATGGCGTCGTGTAGTGAGGTAGCCAGCCTGACCGTTCTATAAGCCGGGATCGTGCAACTTCCGCCAGAATCTCACGTATGGCGTCCATCGCCGGCGAGATTGCGCGTTGCATGTTTTCAATCAACGCCCGTGCGGCTGCACCGACCCGTGAAATATCAGCAATAAGGGACTGCGGGAACAGATCCGGCATTTTGATTTGCGGCGTCAATTCTGAGGCAAACTTAGGCAGGACGAATCCCGGAAGATTTGCATCCGATTGTTCGGCCTTCTTGTCTTTCATGGGGCACCTGCCATTCTGAGGTAATTTTGGGCCGATTCCCTTGCCGGGCATAGCGACCTTGGCAAGGCTGCCGCGACCGCTCTTTCCTGGGTTGATTTTTTTTTGCTCAGCCAAATTGAGTATTCTGAGTACTCTTCAAACTTGACCCTAGTTTGAATAAATGCTATTTTACTCAGTATGGCTGAGCAAGATGTGTCACCGCTAAACCGGCTAGAAAGAGACTTACCTGAAGGATTGGTCGTTGATGCCGCTTGGCTGGAAGACCGTGGCATAGCCAGCAATTTACGCGCCTACTACGTCAAAAGCGGATGGTTGGAGCAGCCGGTACGCAGTGTCTACCGACGTCCGCGTGGCGCGCTGAGCTGGCAGCAAGTCATCATATCGCTCCAAACCTTGCTACTGAGAGTGCCATTTATCGTCGGGGGGCGTACTGCGCTAGAGCTACAGGGTTTTGCGCACTATCTCTCGCACGAAATCAAAACCGTCCATCTCTATGGACCAGACAAACCGCCTAGCTGGTTGCAGAAGCTGAATCTTCCCCAACGCTTTGTCTATCATAACAGTGCAACGCTGTTTGGCGATCAACCCATCACGCTTGGGCTGGGTAATCTTGCTTGGGATATATCGAAAGGAAGAGGTCGCGACTTGAGCCGCTTGCAAGGCGGCAGCCTGGTGGAAATCACGTGGGGGCAGTGGGACTGGCCACTGACGCTTTCACAACCCGAGCGCGCATATCTTGAAATGCTTGATGAATTACCGCGCCATGAAAGCTTTCATCAGGCAGACATGATCATGCAGAGCGCGGCAAACTTCAGTCCGAGACGGCTGCAAAAGCTGCTTGTCGGTTGCGACAGCGTGAAGGTGAAGCGCCTGTTCTTTTTCTTTGCAGATCGCCATCGCCATGCGTGGCTGAAGAGGCTGGACAAGGAGGCCATTGATCTAGGGAAAGGCAAACGCATGCTGGTGCGCGGCGGCAAACTCGATCCGGTCTATCTGATAACTGTGCCGGAGGACCTTGATGCCATTTCGTGATCAGTACCAAAACCAAGTTCGGCTCCTGATGCGCCTTCTCCCGATGGTGGCGCGCGAAACCTGCTTTGCCTTAAAAGGCGGCACGGCCATCAATCTCTTTGTCCGAAACCTGCCGCGCCTGTCCGTCGATATTGATCTCATGTATCTGCCGACGCACGACAGGCCTAAGGCTCTGGCCGGGATTGATGTAGCCATGAAGCGGATCAGGGACGCGGCACTAGCGGAGCTTCCGGGCGCGCGGGTAACCGAGACTATCAGTGAAGGGACAATCCTGCGCCTTCTGATCATTGCGGACGGCACGCAGGTAAAAGTTGAAGTCTCACCGGTATTGCGTGGCGTTGTCCATGAGCCATCCATGATTTCGGTCACTGAAGCGGTCGAAGAGGCGTTTGGTTTTGCGGAAACAATGGTCGTTTCCTTTGAAGACCTATATGCGGGTAAGCTGGTCGCCACGCTGGACCGCCAACATCCCCGTGACCTTTTCGATGTTCGCGACCTATTTGCCAACGAAGGACTGACCGATGAATTGCGGGAAGCGTTCATCGTCTATCTGCTCAGTCACAATCGTCCGATGGGCGAGGTCCTTTCCGGGCGCGTCAAAGACCTTGCAAGCGAATATCGCGACGGCTTTGAAGGGATGACGGAAGAAGCGGTTTCGATAGAAGAACTGATCGGCACGCAAGAGTCCATGATCGCCGCACTGATTGGCGAAATGCCGGACCACCACCGCAAATTTCTGATTGGCTTCGAGCAAGGTGAACCGGATTGGTCCATGCTTAAGGTTTCCCATGTTGCCGACCTTCCCGCCATACGATGGCGACAACGCAACCTCGACAAACTCAGCCATGAACAGCGCGCTGTACTGGTCGAGTTATTGCAAGCCTCCCTTCAACGTCGGGCATGAAGTAGCTCGCTTGAACCAGCGCGCTGCCGATCCAGCCAGGTATATTTGTCCACTTTGTCTCGTACATCGCGAAGAAGGCCACCGACTTCTGGTCGCTCCCAGAAGTTCGGCACATCCACTGTAAAAAACCCATGGTCGCGGGATTCCAAGAGCGCGGACTCTCCGCCCGTCGCCGCCCGAATGTCTTCGACCTGTAAGAGTGGGCGGGATTGCTCCGACAGGTTGTCACCAGAACCATTGACCTGATTCATGTTGACGTTGAAGCCGCGCACCATCACGGACGTCTTTCCTGAGCGATGCTCGATGTCCTTGAGCGTGTCGGTGTCAGGTAAGCCCCGATAGAGCGTGTGCGCTACAGCTTTCTTCCAGATGCGCGCTGTTTCCTTGCCGTAGCGAATTTCAATCTGTGCGGCGGCGTTTTGGAACACGCCCAGAAAGTTGATCCCGCCTTGGCGATAGACCGTCAGAACTTCGTGGAAGTTCGAGACATAAAGCTGTCCCCATTCTTCGCCAACGACGAGCCCGCGCAACGGGCCATGCGCATCGGCAAAGCGCTCGATGACCGCCGCCGTCATAGCGCCGACAAAGGTGCGGCTGGTTTCGCTGCGCGCCGAGCCGATGATGAAAAGCGCCGTGCGGTCATGTTTCATGTCGGCAGGGTCGAATGAGTTGCGGTCGGTTGCCTCACGCGCTGCTGATCCAGGCTGGAACCCCCGCAGTCGCTCCACAATTACAGAGCCATAAGCATTCCACTGGTCGCGGGACTCCGTAAGGCTCGCAATCTGCCTACACATGCCAGACTGATTTAGCATACGGCGGTCACTGGCCCAGACCATGAGGTCATCATAGATTTCTTCACGGCTTCGCCCGAAGAAATCCCACAACCCGCCAGGCGAACAAGACCAGCGCTCGGACGGAAATAGCGCGGTTATCTCATTGTAGAGCGCAAACGCCGTGCGCGTCCCTTGCCCGATCCAACGATGCGCGGGGTTCGGATCAACAGGCACCAAGTAACTTGCTGCGTCATAGGCGGCTTCACCGACAACCGTGCGAAGCTCAGGCCGCGCCGCCACTTCCAAGAGGCGAGTGTTGAAGTTGAACGTCTCTGACGGATAGTTATAGAGGCGACCCGGATTGATAAAAAGAACGCGGTAGCCTTGCCGCTCCAGCGTCTTCCATGTTGACCAGGCCAGCTCCGCATCCTTCGGATCGGTCAGGATCTTCGTCAGGTGCGCGGTTCGCGGCGACACAATGTTGACGCCGAGAAAGCGCGTGAATTTTCCTTTGCCTGCCTGTGCATCGATGGCGACAGGTTCAGTCCCGTCATAGACTAGCGGCTGGCCGCGATAAAAACCTAGCTCAATGCCGCGCCGGATATGGCGATAGGTGGTGTTGAGCGCGTTCATAGCAGCCCCGAGCGAATGAGAATATCTTCGTCATTCAGACGCGAAGACCCCAGCGAGCCGCTAGGGTTGGCGTCGAGCATAGCGTGGAGCCGGGCGGAGGCTTGCGCCTCCGCCCGAACCCTGGCGATGCGCATTTCTTCGGCGTCCTGCCATGATAGGCGCTGCTGTGCATGGGACTCGAACATCCAGAAGAACTGATACACCTCCATGAGCTTGCCGAAGCTCATTTGCGGAATTCCTCTTCATCATCCCAGCTTGCAAAGCCGAACTCTTCCGGCTCCTGGCGTTGCCAGGGCGAGACTTGAGAGCGGCTGGCTTGATGGGTGATCTGCTGGGCAGGAGGTATCACTTCGGCCTGTGCCTGCTCGGCCTTGGAATCCGCTGTGAGCACTTCCCAGCCCAAAGACCCCGCCACATACCCAAACAGGAACATGTGCGGCAGGTAGGACCAGACGATACCGAGGCTGAAAGCAACATCACAGAAGTAGACGAAGGCAGGCACCAGCCACATGCCGATGACGCCGCGCATGAGGAACCAGCTCGCTTCCTCGGTGGTCAGCTCCCACTTGCCGATGCGCAGTGGTTTGAAACAGGCGACCACGCAAAGGAGCGACAGCACGAAGGTGATGAACGCGGCGACGGCGAACAGGAAGAGAGCAAAGAAGGCAAAGCCCGCCACGATGATGGCAAGCCCAGCTCCGACGCTGTTGTCATTGTTGTTAGACGACATGATCGTATCTCCGAAATGGAAGGGATTATCGTTCGAGCCGCAGGCCGAGCGACACATCACGCGAAAGACCCTGCGACTGGTCTTTGACCCGCGTGAATTTGAGGTAGCGCCCAACATCTTCCCGCAGCTCCAAGAGCTGCTTGGCCTGGGCGCTACGGAGTTGCTTGAAGTCGGATTGCAAGGCGGCGCGCTGTTCGCGCTGCGCATCAATGAGTTGCTGACGCTCCTGGCTGTGCCGGAGCGCGGTGTCTTTGGCTTCCAGTTCGTTGGAGCGCCGCGCCTCCTGATATTGTCCGGTGATGCGGTGCCAGAGGCCGCGCAACCCTGTTGGCAGGCGCGCGGCGCGCTCTTTGGTTTCGGCTTCCCATTGGACGGCTTGCCTGCCTTCGGCATCGGCGCGCGCCTTCCGGTGCTCTTCCGTCATCTCGGCTTTCTTCTGGGCAAACAGGGTCGAGCGTCGCTGGAACTCCTGCCGCGATTCATCGACATGCCGCCGTATGGCAGGCGTCATGCGCTCGCCGATCACCGCCTTGGTTTCATCGACGGACTTGAGCTTGCCGCCATCGCCGAGGCGATCCCTAACCTCTTTGGTTTTAAGGTCGAGCATCTTGGGGAGGGAGTAGACTTCGCCCTGATGGTCGAGGATGACGAAGCCGCGCTTGTCGCCTTTGGCGAGAAAGAAGCCACGATCCTGCAGAGCGCCTTCGAATGACGCCTGATTGTCGGAGCGCTTCCAGCAATCCTGCAAGGTGGTCTTGAGCCAGCGCGGGTCCATGCCTTGGCGCTTGGCTTGTTGCCATTCGGCGAGGGTAAAGTTGGTAGGATTGCGCTCGGCTGCATTCTCCAGGCCGCGCGGCATTTTCCAGCCGTGCTCAAGATACAGGTCGCGCGACACGCTCATGAGCTTTGTTTTGAAAAAGCTCATTTGCTTGGCGGTCATGGTCTCCGCATCGATACGTGACCACACGCAGTGCGCATGGCGACGGCCTTCCTTTTCGTGGAAGACGATGGCGCGGGGTTGATCCTTGAGGCCTAAGCGATCTTCGATGCGGCCAATCGTGTTCTCGAAGTCTTCGACCGAGACGCGTGCATCTTCCGGCGGGCTTAGGGAGAGCGAGAACAAATATTGCTGGCACTTCGTGCCCTGGCTGATCGCTTCGGCTTCCCTGAAGGCACCCTTGAGATTGTCGGAGGCAAAGCCGCGCAGCTCGTGCAGCTTCACATGTTCGTTGTCATCCATGCGCATGAGGTGGACGGCCAGGTCCCGGCCGCCGCCGCGCTGTGAAGCTTTGAGGATCATGGCTGATCCTCCGAGCGATAGCCGAGCGCACTGAACAACAGGCGGCGCATCAGGCGCACATCCTGGAGGGCGTCGAACAGTTCGGCTTCGGTTTCGGGGGTGATGGGCCAGATGCCCGTATTTAAGGCCTGGGCAATCTGGGCCAGATTGCTGGAAAGGTGGGAGCGTCCCAGCAGCGCCAGTGCCTGCGCAAGCGCCTCCCTGTCCTGTATGGATAGGCCCTTCCGGCGCTTGCGCTCTACGACTACCGAGCCGAGAAGTTTGGCTTTGATGTATGCCCCCAGCGGAGCGCCCGCAGCCTCAACAGCTAAGCGGGCGCGGTCAGCATCGCTCAGGCGTATGGAAAATGGTGCAGTCCGTTTGGGCTTCTCAGCTGCCTTCGGTGGTACGGGAATGGGCGCCGCCGCAGCTTGGGATGCGAGAGCGTCTGCCACCACGTTGCGAGCAGCGCTAAATTTTGGTGTGAGCTTCGACATGGCCCGCACCTCACAAGGAGGGCGGCGTTGGCGTGGCCAACGAGGTGTCCTTTAGAATTTGCTCCCACTGAGCAAGTTCGGCGAAGATTTGGTTTGACTGGTCGCCGGAAAGGCGCACCACTTCTTCATGAAATTGAATTCAGCAGGCGACGGCCTCTTTGCTGTGGCTAGCTGCCGGTGTGGCGGCGGATCGGGTGGCTGGTGGAGCTGGATGTGGCCGGTGCCATATCGGGTGCCGTGAGGGTGTGCTGCCGCGTTGCTGCGGCCGTTCCAGCGGAGGTCAGGGGATGGCCCGAAAACTGTACCTCGTTATTGTGGAACCACTCGACGCTTTGCAGCACGCCCTGCTCGTAGGGGATACGACACTTCCAGCCGGGCAAGATCTGGTTGCACACCGTCAAATCCGGTCGGCGGTTCGAGGGGTCCTGGACCACGGCCGGCAGGTAGACAATCGGCGAGTTCGGGAAATGTGCGTGGACGAATTCGGCAATGGTCCGGACCGAGATTTCGCGATCATTGCCAATATTGAGAGGGCCGGGGAAATCGGTGCCCTCGATCCAGAAATAGCGCTCCAGTGCGTCGACGATATCATCGACATAGCCCCAGCTGCGGGACTGCTCACCAGTGCCGTAAATGGTTAGGGGCGCCCCGCGCAAGGCCTGGGTGATGAAATTGGAAACGGCCCTTCCGTCATCGGGCCGCGTGCGGGGCCCATAGACATTGAACAGTCGCACCACCTTGATGCGCGTGCCATGGACCCGGCGCGATTCAAACAGGATCGCCTCAACGCACCGCTTGCTCTCATCGTAGGAGGAGCGCGGCCCGGTGCAATCAACCGAACCGCGATAAGCTTCGGGCTGCGGGCTGACGAGTGGGTCGCCATAGACCTCGGAGGTGGAGGTGAAGCAAAACGTACCGCCTTCCTTGAGCAGGCCCAGCAGGTTGAGAGTGCCCACCACATTGGCCGAAACTGTCCGCAGCGGTTCCGACATGTACCATGGTGGCGAGGCCGGCGAGCCGAGATGGTAGATTTCGTCGAACTTGACCTCGGAGTGGAAGGTCTCGGCGTTGCCGTGCACGAACCAAACGCGCGGATCGGCAATGGCCGTCAGGTTCTCCTTGCGCCCAGTCCACAGATTGTCCAGCACTACGAGGCGAGTCATTTCGGGGCGGCGGCAAAGGCGATCGGCCAGATGTGACCCGATGAAGCCACAGCCCCCCACCAGCAACACAGTTGTCATCTGCAAGTCCTTTGCATGAAAGGGTAGCGGATAAATAGCTCATCGATAAATTGGAGCGCAATTAGCCTGAATGTACATCTTGTGATGTGCGCGCGAAAATAAAATATTGCATCGGGGCTTTGCATGCATGCCACTTGTCGGGGCAATTTTTGCCAAAATGTTACAAGGACATCACGCATGGCGGGCAAGCAACCGAGCGAAGGCCTTGATATCAAGGTTGGGCACCGGTACCCGGGGCAGGGCAAACATGTCCGCCCCACGGGGGATCGCTCGAGAGGCGGTGGTGAAGGCGAAGCGCGCGCCCGCTGTTCGCGCGGTGGCCCTCGTTACCGCGTCGCAATCACCGAACGGGTAGGCAAGGCCCACTGGCCGCGTGCCCAGCATCCTGTTGATCCAGCCGAGGCTGTCGCGGATTTCGACATCCTGCGCTTCCGGGGACAATAGCGGCAATGAGGGGTGCGTCATGGTATGGGCGCCGGGATCAATCAGACCAGGCTGGATAAATTCAGCCAATTCCGCTGCGGTCATGCAGCGATCGGCCAAGCCCACGCTGTTGGGGACGTCTGCCCAGGCACATAGCTGTGTCAGTTGCCGCTCTCGTTCGCGTTGCGTCATCGCCTTGAACTGTGCCCACACGGCGTCATGCACTTTACGGCGCCCGCCTGCTTCCCCGGATACGGCCCAGGTGCTGGTCTGCCCCGCGCGGTCGACCGTCAGCCGGTCGGGCAGCAAGGGCGTGCCCAGAAAAATCCGCGTCAAACTATCCCACCAGAAACCCGAGACCTTTCCGACCAGGCCGCCCGGCACGAACACGGTTGCCGGGGCGCCATGGCGCAGGAGCAGCGGTTTGGCATTGGTCAGCAGGTCGCGGTATCCATCATCGAAGGTGATCGCCACCGCATGGTTGGCGTTGCGCCCCTGCTCGATCCGCTCGGCCAGCCAGGATAGCGGCACGATGGTCCGTTTGCGGCGCAAGAGATCCAGATGCTGCGCGAAATTGGTGGGGGAGACCGCCAGGTCCCAGGGGTCGTGGGGACAGTCCGCAATGCGATGATACAACAGGATCAGTGGCCGTTCGCCTCGCAGCGCGGTGCGGCCCAGGCTCGCCATTCTGCCCAGCACCCGGCGCTCCGTCATAAGGATTTCCGAGCGCAGGCGGTCACGATGACCGGGCACCACGGATCGTCCACCTCCAGGTCCTGCGGACGGACCTCGTGCTCGGCAAGACCGTAAAGGAAGGCGGAGGCGGCCAGGGCGTTGCCGTAATTGTCGATGGTGACGTCATCCGGGTCGAAGCGGGTTTCGAGTAGTTTTCGTAGCGCCGCCGGCGATATTGACCAGTACCAGCTCGTGCCCCATTCGCCCTGGTCGATCGGGCTGATCCAGGGGACCGTGATCAGCGCGACGCCGCCCGGCTTGAGCGCCTTCCAGATCGAAGCGATGGCTTGGGGCATGTCAAAGATCAGGTGCAGCGTCTGGGTCAGCACCATGCAGTCGAAGCGGTTGGCGGGCAGATTGTGCTCGCCCGCCAGGTCACCAACATAGCTGACGCCGGGGTGCCCGGCGAAGCGGTGGAATGCCTCGGCTGACGAGACCCGGTCCTCGCCAAATCTCGTGGTGTAGCTGGTGTCCCCGATTTCGAGCACGCTGCCGGTTAT
The DNA here is from genome assembly GCA_963699295.1 of uncultured Alphaproteobacteria bacterium. GTDB lineage: Bacteria > Pseudomonadota > Alphaproteobacteria > Rhizobiales > Devosiaceae > Devosia. The sequence goes on along the minus strand of OY969432.1, from coordinate 1,917,650 downwards.
CAGTAACTTGTAGCGCTCGAGGAAGTCCTCGATATAGCCGCGGTCGATCGGCTTGCCGCGATCGAAGCCGAATTGTGTGCTGATCCGTGTGGTCCCCATGGCGCGCACCCCTCCCGGCCCGCGAAATCGCCGATGGAGACGCCCACCGAACCCTATCTTTTTCACCCGCCTCCACACTCGGTCACCGATCAAGCCCAGCGCCGGTGCGGGGTGGGGCAGCATGAAGTGCACCGTCTTTGTGAGCGCGTTGCCCGGTTGGCGGCGGGAACGGAGGGCCTCGCTGAGCTGATCCAGCTGGCGCGAGCCGTAGTAATGGAACCAGGAGCGCAGGCCGCGCTGGCGCGCTGCCTCCCACGATGGATTGGTGGCGGCAAAATCGCGCTGCCTGTGCAAGGCGAACCGGGCCGCCCGGTGCATCCGATCCAGATCGGAGGACATGTTGTCGTCGTGCTGGCGATATTCGGCCAGAACTTCGGGGCTGGAACCCATGTCATGGTCCTGGGCAAGCCGCAGATAGACGTCATAGTCCTCGCAAGCGCGCAGAGTGGCATCGAACCCCCCGATATTGGCAAGCACGGCACGCCGGTAGAGCACCGTGCCGTGCATGCCGATGCAATTCTCGCTGAGCAGCGTTCGGTACGGATCGCGCCCAACGGGACGCGCAACGCAAATTACCTGGTGGGCCGGGTCCGGCCAGAACAGGCGGAAGGCACCATAGGAGAGGGCCCATGACGGGTGCTTTTCGAGGCAGGTGACCCCGGTCGCAAGGGCGATCTCGGTCAGGCGATCATCGGCATCGAGAAACAGGATATACGTGCCACGCGCGGCGGCGAGCCCGGTGTTGCGCGCTGCGGACAGTCCCTGGTTGGGCTGCCCGATCAGCTGGATTTCAGCAAACTCGCGGACCACGCATTCGGGATGGTCTGTGGAGCCGTCATCAATGACAATGATTTCGTCGGCTGGTCGGGTTTGCGCCAGAACGCTGGCGATGGCTTCACGCAGATAGTGCGCGTGATTGTAGGTCGTGATGACCACCGAGACGGTTGGGGCGCCTGCGAGCGATGACGTCATGCGGTTTCATCCTTGAGCATGCCGTTCTCCAGAGAAACGGTGTAGTCGCAATCGCGAATGGTTGCGGCACGGTGGCTGATCACGATGACCGTTGCACCCGGCAGGGCAGTGCGCAGACGCCGCATCACCTCCGCTTCCAGTTTGGCATCAAGCGCGTTGGTGGCTTCGTCCAGGATGAGCAGCCGGGGCCGCCGGATGAGGGCGCGCGCCAGGCCGATGCGCTGGCGCTGGCCGCCCGACAACGCATAGCCGCGCTCGCCAATCCTGGTCTGGTAGCCATCCGGCAGCGAGGCGATCAGTTCATCGATGCAAGTGGTATGCGCGGCAGCGGCGATCTCCTCGGAAGTGGCCGAACTGCCGTAGCTGATGTTTTCGGCGATGGTGCCTTCAAAGATCTCGAGGTCCTGGCCGGCGACCCCCAGCCCAGCCCGCCACGATGCCTTGGCAAAGTCCTGCAGGTCGACCCCGTCGACGGTAATGCGCCCGGCTGTGGGCTTGAGGAAGCGACACAACAAATTGACGATCGTCGACTTGCCTGCCCCTGAAGCGCCGCGGAGCGCCGTCCACTCACCGGCCCTGATGGTGAACGTCAAATCTCTTACCGCCGGCTCGACTGACCGCTTGTCGAACTCGAAGCGGACGCCAGCAAAAGCGATACCCTCGTTGAGTTCCCTAAACGCCAGGCCACCGGTGTCGTCAGTGGGGGAGGGTGCGTTGAGCAGCCACTCGACCTCCCGCAGGGAGCCGCGGATGGCGGCGAGTTCGACCGCCGCGGCGCCCACCGACTGGACATGGGGCTGCATGCGGTACATCAGCACCAGGAAGGCAACCAGCACCGGCACTTCGACCCCCAGCGGCAACGCGGCCAGCAGCACGATAAGAAACAGGCCCGAATAGGCAACCTCGATAAGGGGCGCGTTGATCGAGCGGATCGCATAGAGCTTGAGCAGTTCATCCGAGACTTTGCCCGACGCCGCGCAAAACTTGCTCTCCTCCTCCTTCTGCTGGCCGAACAGGCGGATGAGTTTGCCGAAATTGTAGGTGAGGATCATCATGCGGTCGGCCAGATCCACATTGGCCAGTTGCATGGCATCGCTGACAGAATTGGCCCGTTCGCGCGTCCGCGATTGCAAATAGCCGATGACGAGCGAGCCTAGCGAGGTGATGACGAACAGCTTCCAGTTCACCAGCAGCAGGATGATCGCATAGACGGCGACCGTGGCGGAGCCGCCCACAAGGGTGAAGACCGACCGAATGCCGTCGGAGACCCGCCAGGAATCGGTTCCGATGGCGTTGAACAGCCGCGCCTGGCTGTTTTCCAGAAAGAAGGGGTAGCCGGTCTCGATCAGGCGCTTGGCGATGCCCTGGCGGATGTCGTGCCCGCCGCGCACTTCCACGTGTGAGATCAGCATGCCTGTGGTCGACTGGATCACGCCCTTGACGATGACGCAGCCCAGGATGAACGCTGCCATGCCCGGATAACGATAAGGCTCCGGCAACAGGTTCGGGATAGAACTGAGCCAACCCACCAGACCACTGCCACCGGTGGGAGACCCCGATAGCAGCGACAGCATGGGGATGGCGAGGCCGATCCCCAGCCCTTCCAGTATGGTCGCGAGCAACCCGGCGATGACGACCACCGGCACCGTCCACGCATAGTGTCGCGCCAGCGGCAAGAGCGGGCTGTCGGCGCGGATAAAATAGCTCAAGGCGCGGGTGGTGACGCTTGGCGGTGACACGATGGAGGCACCTCAAAATAACCAGCTTTGCGCGACACGGCGGCGGATCACCGTCGCCGGTTTTAGGCTCTATAACGCGTCAGGACGAAGTTCAGACGCCCCCACTGCCGAAATTGCGGGAGCGTGCCTGATGTTCTGGCGCCAGGCGAGATCCGCCTTGGCCAGATAGCGGACACGACGGCGATCGAACGACCTCATGGTGTCCTTTTGGTCAAAGGCCGGGGACATTTCGAAAAACAACGGGTTATTGGCGTATGAGTCTGGCTCTTGGGATCGCCGCCACGGGACCATCGGTCTGACCAGCCCTTTGAGCCATCTGGGAAGCCAGCGGCGCGCAACAATGGCGGGGTCGTGCCAACAATATAAGAGGAATTGTTGTGCCGAGTGGTGGAACAGCCCGGCTTGCCGGTGGTTTTTCATGGAGTATTCATGGGCGACGCCCAAGGCCCAGCGCCGACTTCTTGGGGGCAGCTCGGGGTTGCGAGCAATGTGGCGCCGGGTGACCTCGACCAGCCCCCTCGCCATGCGCGGCAGGTTGCTTGACATGTTGCCGGCATAGGTCCGATAGCCCACGAGAAATTCGGGAACCAGACCGATGGGATAATGCGTCGCCACCGACAGCTCGAAATCCAGATCCTCCACGCCTCCTGCGTCGATCGCGACATAGGATGGGTCATAGCCCCCTAGTGCCAGCGCAATATCGCGGCGCACCAGAATATTGCTGCCATTGCCGACCGGATGAATGACCAGGTGCGAGGGCAGCGAGTATAGCTCCAGACCGATTGGGGGTGGCGGGAATCCGGTGATCCTGTCGTTAGCATCAATGGGTCGGTGATAGGTCATGACGGCCGCACCGCCCTCACTCAGCGGCCGTCCCTTGACGTATTCGAGTTGTCTGGCCACTTTGTTGGGGTGCCACAAATCATCGGCGTCGAGAAAACTCACCCACTCGCCGCGCGCCTGCTGCAGGCCTAAGTTCCGCGCCGAGGCCACGCCGCCATTGGGTTTGCGGAACAACGCAATTCGGGCGTCGCTCGCGGCAAGGCGCTCCACCAGAGCAGGCGTATTGTCGGTGGACCCGTCGTCAATCACCAGAATTTCGAGTGCTGCATGCGCCTGGGCGCTGGCCGACCGCAGGGTGCGCTCGATGAAGGGCGCCGCATTGAAAGCGGGAATGACTATGCTGACCAGGTCTTGCATCGTCTTGTCGCGATCCCCCATGCCGCGCGGTGTCAGCGGCGATCATAATAGGATTTTGGGAATGTGACCACTGGGGGCGATGAGTGGATGCAAGGGGAGATGCTCACCAGGAACAAAACGGTGATGGCCCCGTTTCCCCTTCCGTCTGGGAGATATCGAAATGGCGCCGCGCTCATTCTGGAAGGGCTATTTGAAACTGTCGCTGGTAACCTGCCCGGTGCAGATGGTTCCGGCGACCTCCGAGAACGAAAAAGTTCGCTTCCACACCCTCAATGCCAAGACCGGCAATCGCGTCGTCAGCCAGTATGTCGATGCGGTTTCCGAAAAGCCGGTCGATGAAGATGACGAGGTTAAAGGCTACCAGCGCGGTGAAGATGAATATGTGCTGCTTGAAGACAAAGAGATAGAGGCGGTTGCGCTGGAGAGCACGCGGACCATCGACATCGAGAGTTTCGTGCCGCGCGATAGCATCGAGTGGATCTGGTACGACAAGCCGCATTACCTGATGCCCAACGATCCCGTGGGCGAGGAAGCCTTTGCCGTCATCCGCGATGCCATGGCGTCAACGGAAACCGTGGGGATATCGCGGCTGGTCATGTATCGGCGGGAACGCGCCGTCATGATCGAGCCACGCGACAAGGGGATCGTCCTGTGGACCCTGCGCTATGGCGACGAAGTTCGGCCCGACGGCGACTACTTCGCCCACATCAAGGACGATAAGCCTGATGCAGAGTTGCTGAGCATGGTCACCAAGGTGATCGAAGAGCGCACTGCCCCTTGGGCGCCTGCCATGGTCAATGACCCCGTGCAGGAACGATTGCTCGACATCATCGCAGCCAAGAAAAAGGGCAAGAAGCGGGAGGCAAAATCCAAGCCCGTTGCCGAAGAGGGCCACAGCAACGTTATCAACATCATGGAAGCGCTGCGCAAAAGCATCGGCGAGGACGCCAAGAGCAAACGGAAGTAGCCCCTTATTCGCCCGGATCCTCGTCTACCCGTCTGTAGGCAAATTGGTTGCGGATGTAGGTGTTGAAGAAGCTGCCCTTGGAGAAGGCACGCCGTAGCGCAGCATAGAGTTCGGGAGGAACGTTCTCGTAGTCGTAGCGGCTGCCACTGGGAACGAACCACACCGAAAGCACCTGGCGTTCATCGTCATAGCTGGTCTTGCGTATGAGCGTGGACGGCATGGAATGCCTCAGATCAGGCCAATAGCCATATATCGGATTACGACGCGCTCCTGCTGAAAGCTGGCCTCGAGATCTGTCCGGCGCTGCTGCCATTCTTCAAGGCGAAAATCTCTGACCATCACCTCGAAGATCACGATATCTTCCTTTGAAATGCTGGTGTCATCAGGGGCCCACTGGCCCTGTGCCGGAGCCTGGATGAAGGCGGTCACCCCTTGATATTGCCGGGTAAGGTCTTCCTTGAGCGCTTCGAACATTCGTTTTGGAAACGGTTTGTCGTCATTATCGGTCAGGGGCAGCAAAATTTGGACGAGTTGCATTTGCCTGCTCTCGCCGCGATCTGCCGAAGGCGTTGCCATGGTCAACTCGCCTTGCGACGGGCAGTAGTGGCTTTGGGCTTGGCGGTTGCCTTGCCTTTGGCGGTGGCGCGGCTCGCGGCTTTCTTGCCGCTCATGCCAGCACTTTCGCGCAAGGCCGCCATCAGGTCGATCACCCCGTCGCGTTTTGGTTCCTTGCGGGGGGTAATCTTGCGGCCCTCAAGCTTGGCCTTGACCAGCTCGGCAAGCGCCGTCTCGTAGCGGTCCTCGAACTTGGAGGGATCAAACTCCCCCCGCTTGGTCTTGATGATGTGCTCGGCAAGCTCCAGCATTTCGCCCTTGAGCTTCAAGTCCGGTATCTCATCGAAGGCGTCCTTGGCCGAGCGCACCTCGTAATCGAAGTTGAGCGTCGTCGCAATCAGCCCGATTCCCTGGGGGCGGATCATGACCGTGCGGACGCGGCGAAACAAAACGGTTTGCGCGAGCGCTGCGACTTTCTTGGCCCGCATGCCCTCGCGAATGAGCGCATAGGCTTCGTCGGCGTGGCGATCTGATGGAACCAGGTAATAGGGCTTGTCGAAATAGATGTCGTCGATGTCGTCGGCTTTTATGAAGTTGGAAACAGCGAGGGTTTTGTCGCTATCTGGAACGGCCGAGGCAACTTCCTCGGGATCGAGCACAATGTACTCCCCCGATCCCACCTCGTAGCCTTTGACCTGCTCGTCGCGTTCCACGGGCTTGCCGGTCTCGCTGTCAACAAACTGGCGCCGAACACGATGCCCCGTCGCCCGGTTGAGAGTGTGAAAAGCAATCCGGTCGGAGGTTGAGGCTGCGGTGTAGAGGGCAACCGGGCAACTGACCTCGGCCACTTTCAGGAAGCCCTTCCAGTTTGCTCTTGGCGCCACGGACGACCTCCTACGCAATACAATGGGATCAGAACGGCATCAGTGTGGGGTTTGTTCCAAGCCCACGGCATTTCCGAGGGTTCCGACCCGATCAAATGGCGGGTTTTTCGTGAACGATTTTCGTCGAGCTTGGTTCTGGTTGGGATGGTTGAGACAAAAGCCCCCACAATTGTGGAACGCCGCGCCAAACGGGCGGAAAAGCGCATCAAGCAACGCGCGATCACGATCTTGCGGGCGGACAAGATGCACAAGGCGCGATTGCTGGCGGAACAAGCCGGAATTGCGCAGCTGACTTCGTCGCCGCCGGCGTTGAACATTGGATGCTCGGGCTGGTTTTACTGGCACCTGAAAGGGAGCTTCTACCCATCGCAAATGCCCACCAGGGCCTGGTTCGCCCATTACGCCGGCCATTTCAGCACGGTGGAGCTCAACGCGCCGTTCTACTCATGGCCGACATTGGGAAGCGTACAATCGTGGCGCAAACAAGCCGAGGGCCGCGACATGGTCTACACGGTCAAGGTGTCGGAACTGATTACGCATATCAGGAAGTTTGAAGGCACCGGGACCCTGATCCGCGATTTTGGCTATATTGCCGACCTGCTGGGGCCGCGGATGGGCTGTTTCCTGTTCCAGCTGCCGCCCAGCTACCACTATTCGCCGGCCCGTTTGCGGGACATTGTCGACCAGCTGGATCCCGCGCGCCGCAACGTAATCGAATTTCGCCACGCAAGCTGGTGGAATGACGATGTCTACGCGGCGTTTGAAAAAGTCGGAGCGATATTTTGTTCCTGCAGCGGGCCGCACTTGCCGGACGACATGATCAAGACCGCCGATGACGTCTACATCCGTTTCCATGGCGTCGAGCGGTGGTACCGCCATGATTACAGCCATGAAGAGCTGGCCGACTGGGCGCGCCGCATCAGCCAGGCTCGTGCCAAGCGGGTGTGGATCTACTTCAACAACGATTTTGACGGCTATGCGATCAAGAACGCCACCATGCTGGCCGCCATTCTATCTGGGGGTGAGCGGCTGCCGGGGTAGCCCACTACTGGCTGCTGGGTGGCATGGAAGGGGTAAGTACGGATGCGGTATCGTGGGCACTGGAGAAGGCAAGGAAGGCCAGATGGGCCTCATAGCGCTCAAGCACGTCGTCGATCACCTGCTGCCTGGTGAGCCCCATCAGGTCATAACCGCCCGAACCGGTTTGCGTGTACACCTCGAGCCGGTAGTAGATATCGGTCTCGCGGGTCATGCGACCGCTGAACATGGGTACCGGCGCCTCGACGATGGCGACGTGGTAGTGGAAGGTGCGAAATCCCTCCAGCGTCACCCGCAGCAGTGGCTCCTCGATGCCGGTGGTGCTGGTCACCGTGGCCTGCTCGACATTGTAACCCTGCTTGCGGAACTCCGTCGCCACGTCATCGAGTGCCGGACGTACGGTCTGGTCGAGGAACTGGGTAACCTGGCGCAGGGTGGGGAAGGCGCGCATTTGTTCGAGCCGCTGCCGCCAGGACCGCTCCGGCAAATGGCCGCCGCTTGGGGCGATTGACCGGCGGCGCAGCACTTGCCCCTCGCGTTCCGCCCGCTCCATCCGTAGCGCCTTGTAAAATGACGCCATGACCAGATAGGCGATGAGCGTCACCGGAAGCGCGAAGATGAGGGTTGCATATTCCATGGTCGTGACGCCCCCCGCCAACAGCATTGCCACGGTAAGGACCGCCGTGATCAGCGCCCAGAAGATGCGCAGCCATTTCGGCCCGTCATGGGAGGGATCGGGAATGGAGGCCGAAAAATTGGCGGTTACCATGGCCCCCGAATTGGCGCTGGTGAGATAAAACAGCAGTCCCGACAGCGTCGCCAGGCTGATGAGGAACATGGGGCCCGGAAACATCTCGAGCAGTGCATACCACCCCCGCTCCGGGCTCTGCACGGCAAGCTCGGCAAAAGCCGTGTTGCCGTGCAGCACCTCGTAGAGGGCCGAGTTGCCAAACAGCGAGACGATGATGAAGTCGCACAGTACGGGCGCGGTGATGGCGGCGATCACGAACTCGCGGAGAGTGCGGCCACGCGATATGCGAGCCAGGAAAACACCGACGAACGGTGCCCAGGCAAGCCAGAACGCCCAAAAGAACAATGTCCAGCCGCCCATCCACTGGGCGCCACCCGGCTCGTAGGCGAAGGTCTGCAGCGTGCGCGCGGGCAGGGTCACGAAGAAGCGGCCAATGTTCTCGACCAGCGCGTTCAGGAGAAACGCGGTCTGTCCGGTAAACAGGATGTAGATCATCATCGCCGCGGCGCTCCACAGATTCAGCTCGGAGATCCAGCGGATGCCCCGGTCGACGCCCGACGTGGTGGCCGCAATGGTCAGGATAACCGCACCGATGACCAGCGCGATCTGCAGCGCAATGCCCTCTTCCAGGCCAAAGATCAGCGAGAAGCCGACGCTGAGCAGCACCACGCCGATACCCATCGACGTGGCAATGCCAAACACGGTCCCCACCAGGGCAATGATGCTGATACCGTGCCCGACGGGGCCGCGCACGCGCTTGCCCAGCAATGGATAGAGCGCTGCGCGGATCGACAGGGGCATGCCCCATCGGTAAGCGAAATAGCCCATCGCCATGCCAAGCAGCGCGTACATCGACCAGCCGGCGATGCCATAGTGGAACATCGTCCAGACCACGGCATCCTGCATGGCGGCGGCCGTCCTGCCCTCGCCGGCCGGCGGATAGAGATATTGCGCGACCGGCCCGGTCACCGAGTAAAAGAGCATGTCGATTCCGACGCCCGCCGCAAACAGCATCGCCACCCAGGTCACCAATTTGTACTGCGGCCGCGAATGGTCGGGCCCGAGCCGCACGTCGCCTTCCTTGGAGAAGGCGACCCAGAGGACGAAACTGATCACCAGGGTGACCGTAAGCACGTAGTACCAGCCAAGGTTTGTCGCGATCCAATCGACCGCGGCCTTCATCGTCGTGCGCGCATCGTCCGGCAGGGCTATGGCCCAGATCGAGAAGGCAAGGATCACCGCTGATGCGATCACCAGAACGCTCCAGTTAATCTGGACCGCCCGGTGCTCGAACAGCTCCTCCGGACCCTTGCTCAGGTCTTCGCGGGATACCGGCACATCGTCGTCTTCATGCCATTCATGGCGACGTTCGGTACCGCCGAAGCGGCTGCGCTCAAGCGGAGGATACGATTTCCCCGCTGGCCCGGGCGGCGCTGGCACGGTCAATTTGGGGGAGGCGGGGCGCTTGTCGTCGGATGGTTCGTTCGGCATTGGCGAACTCCTTGCCCGGGGGCTTGCCCGCCCGCATCGTAACACGGAGAAAGCCGACCACCGCCAATATGAATAGCATGCTTTCGCAATGGCGAAAGCTACTCAGGCTGCAGCGTGCAAGCTCGCCCCCGCAAGCCGGGCTCTATAGGGACTGGTGGCTCCCCGGTGGTCGATAGCCGACTGAGTGCGCTCGGTTGAGGGCCTCCAGGGTTTCCTCAACGGTGAGCAGGGGCGTCGTCTCGAACTTCGAGAGCGCACCCCCGGCCGCGATCGCAATTGAAACCGCAGCCATCGAGACATTGTCCGGCGCTTCCCACAGATTGTAGCCGTCATGCGCGCCGAACGCGTACCAGAAACCGTGCAGTTTCCCGCCGACGGATTCGATGTATTTCCGTGCTGCCTCGCGGCGATCTTCGGGGTTTTGGGAAAGCCGGCTCCAGGTTTCCGGCGTGTAGCTGAAGCGTGTCAGGTAGAGTGTCATGATTAACCTCCTCCGTCCGTTGCAGGCGCATTCTACATCAACGGGGCCAAGTCCGACATCCGCACTCCCGCTCGTTTGTTGCTTCGTTACCGGACGAGCACGCGAAAAGGACCGGATCGTCCCCCCGCAAGGCTCTGCCAGTCGCCGCCCAGGCTGGGCAGTTCCTGCTGGTGACCGGGCGACAGGTCGGCCAGGACCAGCAGTTCATCATCCCCAAAACTGCGGCTGAAGGTCAGGATGTGCTCGCCCAGATCGATGGGCAGATAGTCGCCGTTGGCAAACAGTTCAGGCTTGGCGCGACGGTATTGCAGCAAGCGCTGGGTCAGGAATAACTTGTCATCGCGGCCGGGGCTTGGATTGCGCAATCGCTGCTTGAGTTGCGAAAAATCCACAGGGCGACGGTTGTCCGGATCAACGTAGCTTTGCTCCCAATCCTCGGCGCCGCGATAAATGTCGGGAACACCGGGAACGGTAAGCTTGAGTACCAGTTGCACCAGCGCCTTGCGTTGGCCGATCTCGATCAGGCGGTGGCGAAACCTGGATATGACATCACTGTTGGCCAACAGCTTGTCGATGAAGCGATCCACGGCCTGCTCATAGCTTGAATTGGGTAGGCCCCAGTCGCTGCGCAGTCGCGCTTCCCGCAGGAATTTGCGCATTGCCCCCTTGAGGCGGTCCGCCAGGGTCTCGGAATGCCCTCCAATCGGCCAGCCCCCGAGCAACTGCTGCAGGATTGCATACTGATCGCTGGTGGCGATGCCGGTGTCTCCGAAAACGGCATGCAATTCGCTCAGCGTGCGGTGCCATTGATCAGGCAGGTCGGCAATGGCGCTGATGATGGCGCGCTGGTCCTCGCCGCGCTTGGTGTCGTGGGTGGTTGTCGCCAACAGCGTTTGGGGATGGTTGGCGAGGCGGCGGGCATTGGCATCATGGAAAGCGGCGATGCTCACCGAAAACCGCTCGGGATGCGCGCCTACCTCGTTGAGGCAGAGCAGCCGATTGCTGCGATAGAGCGCCGTATCCTCCAGCCCCTTGGCCATGACTGGCCCGCTCAATTGCTGAAAACGCCGGATCGCAGCGGCGCTGGTGCGCCGGTCATATTGATGGCCCAGCTCTTCGGTCAGCAGGCGGGCAAGGAAATCAAACAGCTCCGGGGAATAGCTGGGGCGTGTCCGCCTTGATCGGCCGACGGCGAGCAGCAGTTCGCGCCTGTCCTTAGAGCCGACGCCCGCATCGTCGACATAGCTGCGATAGACCGCCAGATGCGCCAGGACTTCGCGCAATCCGTTGCGGATAGCGGTTTCGCTCAGATCGCGCGTTGCCGGATGCGACCAGGCGATGGCGGCGATCGAACGTGCTAGCGTTGCCAGCTCCGCGGCCAATTCATGGTCCATCACCCTCAGACGGCAGCGATAGGCTTCCGTTTCCGGCGCAACGCAATCGCCGGTAAAGTCCTGATAGGTCTGCGTCAGCGCTGCTTCGCTGGCCGGATTGGTCAGCACGCGGGTTAGCAACGCGCCAAATTCGTAACCCGTCGTGCCATCTACGGGCCAATCGGCACGCAATTGCTCGTGCGGGGCCAGGATTTTTTCCACGAACAGATAGACCGGCGCCGGGACCTTGGCGCGCAAAGTGTGAAGGTACCCCTTGGGGTTGGCGAGGCCATCAATGTGATCGACGCGCAGCCCATCGATCATACCTTCCCCGATCAGCATCAGGATCAACCGGTGGGTGTGCTCGAACACTTCGGGGCTTTCGACCCGGATGCCAACCAGGTCACTGTTGATGAAAAAGCGGCGATAGTTGATTTCGTCCGACGCCGCCGCGAAATGGCTCAGCCGCCAATGCTGGCTGGCAATCAGGGCATCAAGCGCAGCCCAGGACCCATAGTGACCCGCCGCGCCAGTGTGAGTGACGATCGCGGCCGCGGGGTCGTGATAATGTGCAAGCATTGCCGCGCAGTCCTCGGGGCGGATAGGCAGCCGGTCCTTGCCATAGGCCCACACCGAAAAGCCTTCGTCGTCGGCGCGCAATTGCAGGTCACCGGCGGCCAGCGCCTCGGCATAGCTGGTGCCCAGAAAGGGCACGAGCACCTTGCCGGCCATGTCGGCGCGGGGCGGGTGCCAGTCAATATCGAACCAGTTCGCGTATTGGCTGCCCGGCCCATGGCGCAGCACGTCCAGCCACAGCCAGTTCTGGTCGCCGCCAATACCCATGTGGTTGGGCACGATATCGAGGATGATGCCCATGTCCCGCTGCTGCAGCGCCCTTGCGAGCGCGCGGAACTCATCCAGGGTGCCCAATTCCGGATCGAGCATTGTATGATCCACAATGTCATAGCCGTGGGTGCTGCCCGGCCGGGATTTGAGGATGGGCGACAGGTAGGCGTGGCTGACGCCCAGATCGGCCAGATAGGGCACCAGGTGCAGGGCGTCGGCAAAGGTGAAGTTGGCATTGAGTTGCAGGCGATAGGTGGCGCGCAGAGGGATCATGGGCGCGCCTCGCTGCGCAACACGATGGCGGTGTCGCCGGGCAGGATCCAGAATTTGTCGGTGTCCAGCGGGCGCCGGCCGGCGCCATCATAGTGGGGATGCTCGCTGGACCATTCCAACACCCATCGGCGTCCATCAGGCGGGGCCAGCAGCGGTTCGGCGATCACCGCCATGTGGAGGTCACGGCCCAGATTGACCAGCAGCAGCCGGTGTTCTGCAGGATCCTTGGTAAAGTAGCGGATCAGCAGCGCCGCATCGCCGAGGACGGCGCCATCAATGCGTCGCTCGGTGTACTGGGAAAACGCCGACACCGTGCGGCGCAGGGTCAACAGGTCCCGATGCAGCGCCAGCAGGGGAGCATGGCGGTCGGCCTCGGCCCAGTCGAGCTTGCTGCGCTCGAAGGTTTCCACGGCCGCCGGATCGGGCAGCCGCGTCTGCATGAGCGGATCAATCACACTGGGGAAATTGCTGACCGAACAGCGCCGTCCCTCCGCCACATCGCGCGCTTCGTCGCCCTCCAGTCCCAGGAAATAGAGAAACGGATTGGACGCGCCAAACTCCTGCCCCTGGAACAGGCAGGGGGTTTGCGGACCCAGCAGCAGCAATGCGGTGATCGCGCGCACCCGGGCCGGCGACGTCGTGGCGGCGAGACGAAAGCCGCGGGCGGAGTTGGCGATCTGATCGTGGTTTTCCAGAAAATGCACGATGTGCTCTGGTGGCGTGGCCAGATTGTAGGTGCCGTAGGCAGCATCGCGCATGTCCGAACGTTGGCCCTGGTAGAGGAAACCATATTTCAGCGCCGAGACCAGCTCCTGGGGCGTTCCCAGATAGTCGCGATAGTAGAAATCGTTATGCCCGGTGCTGGCGACGCGCACGGAGTGCTGAAAATCGTCGCTGACCTGTGCATCAAGTCCGTAGCCGCCCTGCTCGGGAGGATCGATGATGCGATGATCCTGCGGCTGGTTCTCGGCCAGCATGTAGAGTTTCCGCGCCCCCGCCGCGGCCCGCGCTTCCCGCGTTATCTCGGCAATGATATGATCGTCGCTGGCATCAAACAGCGCCTGCGTCGCGTCGAGACGCAACCCGTCGAAATGAAACTCGCGAATCCAGTAACAGGCATTGTCCACGATGAAGTCGCGCACGGCGCGGCTGCCTTCGTCGTCGAAATTGAAGCTGGCGCCCCATTCGTTCTCGTAGCGATCGGTGAAGTAATGCGGGCTGTAGGCGTGAAAATACTCGCCAATCCCCACATGATTGTAGACGACATCCAGTATCACTCCCAAACCGACCGCATGGGCGGCATCGACGAAGGCCTTGGCGTCATCAGGGGTGCCATAAGGGGCGAACGGTGCATAGGGCAACACCGTGTCATAGCCCCAGCCAAACCGCCCCTTGAAAGTGGCGATCGGCATCAGGTGGAGCAGGGCAACACCAAGCCGTTTGAGAGCGGGCAGGCGTTCAATGGCCGCCCGCCACGTACCAGCAGAGGTGAACGTGCCAATATGAAGTTGGTAGATCACCTGATCTCGGCGCTCGACACCGGCCCATTCACGGTCGGTCCACGCAAAGTCGCGTCCCATCACCACCGATACCCCCTCGGTACCATCAGGCTGCCAGCGGGACGCCAGATCGGGGCGTGCCGGGCCCTGATCCACACTGAACTGATAACGCGCACCGGGGCCGATATGCGCTACTTCGGCGGTGAAATAACCATCACCGACAGCGGTCAGAGGGAAACTGCCAAAGCCTTCGATAATCGCGGTGACGCTATCATGCCCGAGTGCCCATACCACAAATAGGGTGCCCCTCGCCGTAGGCGTGGCGCCGATGGGCTGACGTGGTGGTGGCATGACCAAGCCTCAATGTCCTCTGGCTCAAACGGCAGGGATTGGGGTTGGTTCCTTTCGAGCAGGGTGTTTGGCTTGTTTGGCTGCAAACGCTGCAGCAATTGCCTGATATGGCTTCGCCAGCATTGAAAAGCCCGGTCACCATTGCTGGTAACCGGGCTTTTGCTCGCTCGATCAATCGCGCTGGCAGGGTGCCTGGAGGGAGGAGGGGCACCTACACGGAGGAGGAGACCTTAGCGCCGGTTGATCTCACGGAAAGCGGCGGCATCAATGCCGAGCGTCCGAAGATGACGGGACTGGGGCTGCTTACCTGATTGAACCGCCGACGCCGTAGCAGCCGCACTGCTAAACACATCGACGATACCACCAAGGGTCGCAAACAAACGGTTGCGCATCATGCCCAGTCCTTCCCATTACTTCAGAGACCGGCCGGATTGCCGCGTCGCTTCCATGATTGTGTAAATGGGACCAAACTGGCCCCACGACTAGGGCCAATACCTCATCTCAGCCATGCGCTGGACACAACGGTGCGACAGCGCACCGGCTAGAGCAGGGTGGTCATCATGGCTGCAGCAACTGCCACGATGGCGAAGGCGACAAGTCCGCCGGCTACAAGCATGGTCTGGGTGTGCTGGAGATGCCTGGGCCTGGATTTGAGAAGCGGGCGCGAATTACTGTCCAGTTGAGTCATGGCGTGTCCCTTTACGAGCGATAGAGCCGTGTCAGCCGGGCAGCCGCAATTGCGCTGTTTCTTACCCACCAATGCACGATAACCTGTCGCCAGCGCGCCACGAACGTCAGGTGCGGATCAGCGTTAAATAATCTTAAATGCAAACTATCTGCATCTTGTATGGAAGATATTGATCTGCCGTTTGGATCGTGGCAAAGATTTCGCCATGACACACCTGCACCCCCACCGCCTGTTACCCGCCTCGGAGCCCGCACAGTCGATCGCGCTTGAGCTCTATCCCGAAGTTGCCGAGCTGCCGCTGATCAGTCCGCATGGTCATACCGACCCGGCCTGGTTCGCCAATAACGACCGATTTTCCGATCCGGCCGCTCTGTTCCTGACGCCCGACCACTATGTGTTGCGCATGCTGCGCAGCCGCGGCCTGAACTATGACGATCTTGGCGTCCCGCGCAAGGATGGCAAGCCTGTTGCCGACGGTCGCTCCGCCTGGCGCCTGTTTGCCGCAAACTATTATCTGTTTGCCGGCACGCCATCCAAGACCTGGATCGATCACTCGCTGAACTGGGCGTTTGGCATCGAGCAGGAACTTGGGCCCGACACGGCCGACGCCATCTACGACCGGATCGATGCCGCGCTGGCAACGCCGGATCTGTTGCCGCACGCCATCCTCGATCGCGCCAAGGTGGAAGTCATTGCCACCACCGAGTTTGCCCTCGATCCGCTGGTGCACCACCAGAAGATGGCAGCCAACGGCATGATCGGACGGGTGCGCACCAGCTATCGCCCCGACGATGTGACCGACCCAAGCCGGCCCGCCATTGTCGAGAATTTGCTCAAGTTCGGTGAAATCACCGGCGAGAACATCGCCAATTGGGAAGGTCTGCTCAACGCCCACCGCAATCGGCGCGAATATTTCCGCCGGTTTGGTGCCGTCGCGACCGACCACGGCGTGCCCAGCGCCAACACCGCCGATCTGCCGCTGGTCGACAAGCAGGCCCTGCTCGACAAGGTGCTGGCGGGCAAGCACGACGCGGCCGATGCCGAACTGTTCCGCGCCCAGATGCTGACGGAAATGGCGCTGCTTTCGGTCGAGGATGGCATGGTCATGCAGATCCACGCCGGCTCGCGTCGCAGCACCGATCCGCAAATGTTTGCCGAACGCGGTCCGGACATGGGCGCCGACATTCCCGGCAGCACCGATTACGTCAACGGCCTGAGGGCATTGCTGGCGAAATGCGGCAGCGAACCCAATCTGCGCGTGCTCATGTTCGGGCTCGATGAAACCAATTATGCCCGCGAAATGGCCCCCATGGCCGGCTACTGGCCGTCGCTGATGATCGGCCCGCCGTGGTGGTTCCACGATAGCCCGCAAGGCATTCGCCGCTATCTCGACCAGGTTGTCGAAAGCGCCGGCTTCTACAATCTTGCCGGTTTCAACGACGATACCCGCGCGCTGCTGTCGATCCCCGCCCGCCACGACGTCTGGCGGCGCGAGGTCTGCGGCTTCCTGGGTCGCTGGGTTGGCGAGAATCGCCTGAGCAAATCGACCGCGCGCGAGCTGGCCAAGCACCTCAGCTACCAGGCGGCCAAGGATGCCTATCGCCTGCCGTAGCCGATCAGACGCTCCTCAGACGCCCTTCCCAACGGAAGGGCGTTTTTTGCTTAGGGGGTTCCCCACAGCACCAGTAGCAGGATGATCAGGCCCGTCGCCAGCAACAGCACCACGCCAGTAATGCCACTGATGATCCTGTGCCCGATGGAGGGACGTCGTTCGTCGCTGGCGACAATGTCGGAAAAGCGCTCGGGCACAGCGCTCTTGTCATAGGTGTCATGGATCATCTGTGTCTCCGGATTGAGATCGCTTGGTCCATGCTTGAACCACGTCCGGTAACGAATTCTTGCCGCGCCGATCACGCCCGCCAACAGGGTTGCCATCCTGACAACAATCAACGTTAGCCAAGCGTTTGCGTCATGATTTTATCAAGTTTTCGCGGGATGCACGAAGGGCTGTCGAATCACAGGGCGGGTTCTGCTTTAATGTCATCCATGATGAATCAGTCTCCTGCCGAAACTGCGCTCAACCGCGCGATGATCCGCTGGTCCCTGACCAAGTCGACGCCGATCGCGGATACCGCGACCAGCTGGGTCTTTCGGGTCGAGCAGAACGGGCGCAATTTTGCCGTCCTGAAAATTCTGAAGCCCGGTGCCGCCGCCGATGAACGACGCGGCGCAGCCCTGATGAACTGGTATGGCGGCGAGGGCGCGGCCACCGTCTTCGACGTGCATGGCGATACTATTTTCATGGAATGGCTCGATGGCGACACGCTGGGCGAGGCGGTACGCGCCGGTCATGACGACGCCGGAACGATTGCCATCTGCACCGTCGTATCCCATCTGCACCGGCCCCGTCCCGATGCCCCGGGTGACCTGATGCCTCTGCGCGAGCAGTTTGAAGCCCTGTTCAAGACCGACGTGCGGGTCTGGCCCCACACGGCGCGCGATCTTTATGCCCGTGCCAGCGGCATCGCGTTTCGCCTGTTTGACCGCCCTTCGGCGCAGATTCCGCTGCATGGCGATTTGCATCACGACAATATTCTCGCGTCGGACCGTGGCTGGCTGGCCATCGATCCCAAGGGCCTGCTGGGTGACCCGGCCTATGAAGTGGCCAATGTGTTCCGCAATCCGGTCGGGGCTTTGCCGCTGGCGGCGGATCCGCGCCGCGTTGCGGCGCTGGCCGATGCCTTCGAGACGCGGCTGGGCCTGACCCGCAAGCGCGTGTTCGGCTGGGCCGCTGCCCATTCGGCGCTCAGCGCCTGCTGGGACCTGGCCGATGGCAACCCGATTACCACTGATCTCGCCATGCTGCCGCACCTGCTGACGGCCTATGACCAGGCCTAGCAACAAGTACCTCGCAAACGGATAGACTCATGACCGCTTTGACCCGCCGCTCCTTCGTCCTTGTGGGGGCGGCTGCCCTTCTGGCTGGCTGCGCGGCCACCGTGCCGGCGTTGCCCCAAACCGCGAGCACGCCTGAAACGCTGACGGATGCGGAAATCATCACGGCGATCAATGCCGTTCGGCAGGCCAATGGGGCAGGGCCGTGGAGCTATAGCCAGCAGCTGGAAAATGCTGCGCGTTCGCAGGCCCGGCTGATGGCACAAAGGGATACGCTCAGCCACAATCTGGGTGTTACCCTGCGCGAGCGGGTGAGGGAAGCGGGCTATGTTGGCGCGGTCGGCGAGAACGTCGCCAAGGGTTACACCAGCCTGCCGGGCGCGATTGAGGGGTGGCTGAATTCCGCCGGCCATCGCTCGACCCTGCTCAACACGAAGTTTACCGAATTTGGCCTTGCCGCCGCGCGCAGCAATGGCGGCAAGGTCTATTGGGCGATGATCGCGGGTGGCAGCTTCGAGCCGTGGTTGCGGCCAGCCTAGGCGCGGGTCAGTGTGCGTTGCACGGCGTCGTCCCAGCCCGCGAGCTTGGTCTGGCGCAGGGCCTCGTCCATCTTTGGTTCGAACCGTCGCTCCAGCGCCCAACTCTGGGCAAATTCCTCCATGCCCGGCCATACTCCGGCCTTTGACCCGGCGAGCCAGGCCGCCCCCAGCGCCGTCGTTTCCATGATGACGGGCCGGTCCACCGGCGCATCGAGCACATCGGCAAGAAACTGCATGGTCCAGTCGGAAGCCACCATGCCGCCGTCGACGCGCAACACGGTGTCGGCAGCGCCGGTCCAGTCCTTGCGCATAGCATCGAGCAGGTCGCGCGTCTGGTAGCAGACCGCCTCAAGCGCCGCGCGGGCGATCTCGGCAGGCCCAGTATTGCGGGTGAGCCCGAAGATGGCGCCGCGCGCCTCGGCATCCCACCATGGGGCGCCCAGGCCGACAAAGGCGGGCACCATGTAGACCTGTTGGTTCACGTCGGCGCTTTGCGCCAATGGCCCCGTTTCGCTGGCATGCTGGACCAACTTGAGGCCATCGCGCAGCCACTGCACCGCCGCGCCCGCAACAAAGATCGAGCCTTCCAGCGCGAAATTGGTCTGTCCGTTGAGCCGATAGGCGATAGTGGTCAGCAGGCGATTGTTGGAGCGTACCAGTTCGGTGCCGGTATTGAGCAGGGCAAAGCAACCCGTGCCATAGGTGGATTTCAGCATGCCCGGCGTAAAGCAGGCCTGCCCGATGGTGGCCGCATGCTGGTCGCCGGCGACACCGAGAATGGGAATGGCTGCCCCAAACAGTGACGGGTCGGTGGTGCCGAAATCATCGGCGCAATCCTTGACCTCGGGCAGCAAGGCCTTTGGCACATCGAACAGCGCCAGCATGTCATCATCCCACTGGTTGGCGGCAATATCAAACAGCAGCGTGCGACCCGCATTGGTGGCGTCGGTGGCGTGCATCTTCCCGCCGGTCAGCCGCCAGATCAGGAAACTGTCGATGGTGCCAAAGGCCAGTTCACCCTGCTCGGCGCGGACCCGCGCACCCTCGACATTATCGAGCAGCCATTTGACCTTGGTGCCGGAAAAATAGGGGTCCAGCAGCAGCCCGGTTTTGTCCGTGACCATCGCCTCATGGCCGCCCTCGCGCAGTTCGGCACAGAACGCTGCGGTGCGCCGGTCCTGCCAGACAATGGCCTTGTGAATGGGCTGGCCGGTGGCGCGATCCCAGATCAGCGTGGTTTCGCGCTGATTGGTAATGCCGATGGCAGCGACATCATTGGCCGCAATACCGGCCTTTTCCAGCGCGGTGCGGACCGACCAGACGACGCTGTCCCAGATTTCCTCCGGATCGTGCTCGACCCAGCCATCGTGCGGGAAATACTGGGTAAACTCGCGCTGCCCCACCCCTGCAATGCTGCGGTCCGCCGCAAAGACAATCGCCCGGCTCGATGTGGTTCCCTGGTCGATGGCCAGCACATATCCGCTCATATTCCCTCCGTCCCCCCGGGCGGTGGCCGCTGCCACCGCGATCACCGCGCTGCCAGATAGGCCTCGAGCGCCGCGACATCCGCCTCATTGACCCGCAGCCCCAATTTGGTGCGCCGCCACAAGATATCTTGTGCCGTCCGGGCCCACTCATTGGCAATCAGGTAATCGACTTCGGCGGCATAAAGATCGGCGCCAAAATGCTGCCCCAACCCGCTCACATCGCGGGCGTCGCCCAGCAACTGGCGGGCCTTGGTGCCATAGAGCCGGGTCAAGCGCCGCACCATGGGGGCAGGGAGCCCCGAATAATCCTTGGCTAGCCGCCGCACTTCGGCGTCAAACGCCAGCGGTTCGAACTCGCCGCCGGGCAGTTTGGAAATCTTGGTCCATGCCGGTCCCTTCTTGCCCAGCACGCCCTCGATCTTGTCCATCACCAATTCCGCCAGGCGCCGCGAGGTGGTGAGCTTGCCGCCAAACACGTTGATCGCCGCCCCCGTGGCCGCATCGCCATCGAGCGTGAGCACATAGTCGCGGGTGGCTTCCTGCGCGGCGCTCGCGCCGTCGTCATAGAGGGGCCGCACGCCCGAATAGTTCCAGTGGATTTGGTCGCGCGTGACCGGCTTGGCGAAATACTCGCTGGCCGCCGAGAGCAGGTAGTCGGTCTCCTTGTCGGAGATTTTGACATCCTTGGGATCGCCCGAAAAATCCTCGTCGGTCGTACCGATCAGGGTGAAATCATCCTCATAGGGGATCGCGAAGATGATGCGCCCGTCGGCATTCTGGAAGATGTAGCACCGGTCGTGATCGTAGAGCTTGCGCACCACGATGTGACTGCCTTTCACTAGGCGCACATTATGCGCGCCGTGCTTGCCCATGGCCCCACTAATCACCTCGTCGACCCAGGGGCCGGCGGCGTTCACCACCAGCTTGGCGCGCACCGTCTGGCGACCGCTTTCGCCATCCAGTTCCACCAGCCAGCTACCCCCGTCGCGACGTACGCTGATGACCTTGGTGCGCACAAGAATCCGAGCGCCCTTGTTGGCGGCATCGCGGGCATTGAGCACCACGAACCGGGCATCATCCACCCAGCAATCTGAATATTCAAAGCCGAGGCGGAAGCCCGGCTTGAGTGGGCGGCCGGCTTCGTTGCGCGTCAGGTCGAGCGTCGTGGTGGGTGGGAGCAAGCGACGGCCCCCCATGTAGTCATACATGGCCAGCCCCGCACGCAGCACGAAGGCCGGGCGCAAGCCCTTGTGGTGCGGCAGCACGAAACGCAGCGGCTTGATGATGTGCGGGGCTGCCGCCCACAGTACTTCGCGCTCCGCCAGCGCCTCGTGCACCAGCCGGAATTCGTAATGTTCGAGATAGCGCAGGCCACCATGCACCAGCTTGGTCGCGGCTGACGACGTGCCCGAGGCGAGGTCATTCATTTCGGCGAGCGCCACGGTGAAGCCGCGCCCGACCGCGTCGCGGGCCACACTCGCGCCGTTGATGCCCCCACCGATAACGAAAATGTCCACGCTTGCGATGTCAGCCATGCATCACTCCTTTGTTTCGTTTGTAGGTTATATTGGCAAATAACGAAAGTGATAAGTGTTTCGCTTTTGGCCCGCACGCACGGCAGCCAGCCGCCATTGCCAGGGCGCAATTGACCGGCCACCGCAAGACGGCTAGGCCATGATACCCACCTCGCCACGGAACCCGCCGGGCATGCTTTCAATCGTCAATGTAATCGTGCCGATTTTCGCCCTGATGGCGTTCGGCTATGGGGCGGTGCGCTTCCGCCTGTTTCCGCAACAAGGCATCAAGAGCCTGATTGCCTTCGTGAACAATTTCGCGACGCCCTGTCTGCTGTTCTACTCCATCGCCACCAGCGACCTCACCAGCGCCTTCAATCCAGGCATTATCGGCCCCTATTATTTCGGCGCGCTGGTGTGTTTTGCCATCGGGATTGTGGTGGCGCTGAGGATCTTCGGCAACACGCCCGGCGAGGCGGTGGCCGCCGGATTTTCGGGCATGTTCACCAATACCGTGCTCATCGGCTTGCCCATCGTCACGCGGGCCTACGGGCCGGAGGCCTTGCCGGTGACGCTCTCCATCATCGGGCTGCACGCCGCGCTGTTGCTCACCGTCGGTATGATCACCATGGAATTGATGCGCCGCGAGGGCGAACATCTGGGCCGCACGCTGATCAAGGCGGTTCGGCGCATCGGATCGAACCCGCTGATCTGGAGCATTGCGGCCGGCATGGCCGCTTATTTTGCCGGTCTGCGGTTTATTGAGCCCGCAGCGGCTTTTTTTACGATGATGAGTGCGGCAGTGGTGCCCGCTGCGCTGTTCGGCATTGGCGGAGCGCTCAACCAGTTTCGGTTGTCGGAAAACTGGAAGCAGGCCCTGGTGGCGGCGCTGATCAAGCTGATCGTTCACCCGGGCATCGCCTATGTGCTGATGATCTGGGTTTTTCACGTGCCCATGGAGATCGCGCGCTATGGCATTTTGCTCTCGGCTATGCCGGCAGGCATCAATATCTATGTCTTTGCAACCACTTATAGCCGAGGCATAGGTGTCGCTGCCAACACCATCCTGATTGGCACGATTGGATCTGCCGCTTCGATCCTGGTTTGGCTTTACATACTGAGCCTCTAGGTTCCCCGCGTTTTGCTCGCTATAGAAATGCCATGAACGCTCTTATCGGATTATTCCTGCTCGCCGTGCTGCTCTCGCTCAGCATCCTCATAGCCTTGTCCGAGATTGCCTTTGCCGCGGCGCGTGAAATTCGCATCCGCTCTCTGGCCGATCAGGGCGATGATCGGGCGCGCCGTTTCATCAAGTTGCGGGCCAACTCCGGCAGCGTCATCACGGCCCTGCAGATCAGCACCAATGCGATATCGATCCTGGCGGGCATCGTGGGCTCGGCTTCCCTGACCCCGTATTTCACCGAATTGCTGTTCCAGTTCCTGCCTCTCGATTGGGCTGAAACCGGCGGCGGATTGCTGTCTTTCGTGCTGGTTACGGCGCTGTTTATCCTGCTGGCGGACCTCACCCCACGCCGCATCGCCATGATGATGCCCGAGCGGGCGGCGCTGTCGGTAGCGTGGTTCCTCGAAATCCAGCTCCTGGTGCTGAAGCCCCTGGTCTGGGCTTTCAGCAAGATGTCGGACTGGCTGATGACGCTGCTGCGGATCGAGCCAGACCGCAATGACGAAGTGACATCGGAAGACTTCCGCATGATCCTGGCGGGCGGCGAGGCCTCCGGTGCGCTGATGAAAAACGAGCACCAGCTGATCAATAACGTGCTGGCGCTGGAATTGCGCAGCGTCACCTCGGTGATGACGGTGCGCGACGACATCATCTTTCTCGATATCAACGATACTGCCGAGATTCAGCGCGACAAGGTGCAACACCATCCGTTCTCGCGCTATCCGCTGTGCGACGGTGGGCTCGATACCGTGATCGGTTTTGTGCGTGCCGAAGATGCCCTGGCGGCAGCATTTGAACATTCCAGCTCGGTCGACTTTGCCAAGTCGCGGCGCGATGTGCTTTCGGTGCCCGATTCCCTCAACGTTTGGGAAGTGCTTGCCGAATTCCAGGCGCAGAACACCGGTTTTGCCCTGGTCGTCAGCGAATATGCCCATGTGGTGGGCATCGTGACCTTCAAGGATCTGATGGCGGCGTTGGTTCAAGGGCTGGTCAATCCCTTCGAGGAAAAGCCGATACTGCGCCGCGACGACAACAGCTATCTGGTGGATGGCGTGACGCCGCTGGTGGAAGTCGTGCAGGCGCTGGATATCAAGCATCTGGAAAGTGGGGGGACCTACGAAACCATTGGCGGTTTCATGATCCATCGCCTCCGGCGGGCTGCCCGCAAGGGTGATCGGGTAGAGGCGGGTGGCTATCTCTTTGAAGTGGTGGACGCCGATCGCATGCGGCTCAATCAGCTTCTGGTCACCAAGCTCGCGAGCAAGCCGACCGCCAAGCCCACTGACCGTCCGTCCCGAACTTAATTTTGAGCACAGGCTTGCACGCGGGGAACAGCTCGACTTGAATGGCAATCGACCGACGTCCTGTTCGAGCGAGTTCCATGGCCATCGAAATTCTCCAGTCCAGCAAGCTGCTTGATAGCTGCGAAGCCGCGTTGGCCGAGCGCTTTACCGTCCACAAGCTGCATGAGCAGGATGATCCCGATGGTTGGCTGGCGGCTAATGGCGAGCGCATCCGTGCCCATGCCGGCTCCAATATTTCCACGGCGCTGATAGATCGGTTGCCCAGACTGGAAATCATCGCTGGTTTTGGCGTTGGCTACGATAACATCGATATCGCCACCGCCAAGGCGCGCAACATACGCGTCACCAACACGCCCAACGTGCTCAATGACGCGGTTGCCGAGCTCACCATCGGGCTGATGATCGGCTTGTCGCGCCGGATTCCGCAGGCCGACCAATATGTCCGGCAGGGCAAATGGCCCGGCGGCAACATGCCACTGTTCTCCGAGCTGACCGGCAAGACCGTTGGAATCCTGGGGCTGGGGCGGATCGGCAAGGAAATCGCCACGCGCGCCCAAGCCATGAAGATGCGCGTGGTCTATACCGGCCGCAAACGCCAGCCCAACGAGCCTTACGTGTACTACGATCAATTGGTCGACATGGCGCGCGACAGCGATTGGCTGGTCATTATTGCGCCGGGCGGCAAGGACACAGATCGCATTGTCAGCCGCGAGGTGCTCGAGGCGCTGGGGCCCAGGGGCATGCTGGTGAACGTGGCGCGCGGCACCCTGATCGACGAACCCGCCATGGTTGAACTCCTCCAAAATGGTAGTTTGGGCGGTGCGGCGCTCGATGTGTTCGAGGCCGAACCCAAGGTGCCCGAGGCATTGTTCGCTCTCGACAATGTGGTGCTCTCGCCCCACCAGGGCAGCGCCACCCGGCAGACCCGCGACGCCATGGGCGCCTTGCTGGTTGCCAATCTTGACGCGCATTTTGCCGGCGATCCGTTGATCAGCGCTGTGGTCTGAACGCCAACTTCGCTCGTTTCATTGCGGTTTTAGCCAGATTCACCCTCTTTCTGCCACGAAGCATTGTCTAGCCTAAGTTTAACCGGCGTATGGCACTTGGAGTGAACACGATGACGGAATGGTGGCGTGGCGGGGTGATCTATCAGGTCTATCCGCGTTCATTTCAGGACAGCAATGGCGACGGCATCGGCGACCTGCCCGGCATCATCCGGCGGCTCGATCACATCGCCAGCCTGGGAGTGGATTGCATCTGGCTGTCGCCCATCACCCAATCGCCGCAGGCCGACATGGGCTATGACGTCTCGGACTATCGCGAAGTGGACCGGCTGTTCGGCTCCTTGCACGATTTTGACAGTCTTGTGGCCCAGGCGCATGCCCGTGGCATCAAGGTGATCATGGACCAGGTGGTCAGCCACACCTCGGACCAGCACCCCTATTTCGAGGAATCGCGGCTCAACCGCACCAACAGCAAGGCTGACTGGTACGTGTGGGCCGATCCTTTACCCGACGGCTCGCCGCCCAATAACTGGCCGGCGGTTTTTGGCGGGCGCGCCTGGGAATGGAACCCGACGCGCGGGCAATATTACCTGCACAATTTCCTCACCAGCCAGCCCGACCTGAACTTCCACAATCCTGACGTGCAGGATGCCGTGCTCGATGTCATGCGTTTCTGGCTGGAGCGCGGCATCGACGGGTTTCGGCTCGACACCGTCAATTACTATTTCCACGACCGGAAATTGCGTTCCAACCCGCCCAACAGGGCGCGCGACGAGCATTTGCCCTATGCGGTCAATCCCTATGACATGCAGGAGCATAAATACTCCAAGAGCCAGCCGGAAAATGTCGCGTTCCTGCGCCGGGTCCGTTTGCTGCTCGATGAGTACCCCGGCGCCACTTCGGTGGGCGAGGTGGGCGATAGCCATCGCAGCGTCGAGCTGATGGCCGAATACACCTCGGGCGGCGACACGCTGCACATGTGTTATTCGTTTGATTTCCTCGGGCCACAGTTTACCGCGCAACATTTCCGCTCGCGTATCGAGCAGTTCTTTGCGGCCGGACCCGATGGCTGGCCCTGCTGGAGCTTCTCCAATCACGACGTGCCGCGCCACGTGTCGCGCTGGGCACCCCACAGCCAGGGGCAGGCGGCGCTGGCCCGTCAGTCGGCTGCGCTGGTGCTGAGCCTGCGCGGTTCGGTATGCCTCTATCAGGGCGAGGAGCTGGGCCTGCCCGAAACTGACCTGATCTTTGAGGAACTGACCGATCCGCGCGGCATTCGCTTCTGGCCCGAAGACAAGGGCCGCGACGGCTGCCGCACCCCCATGCCATGGGATGAGGGCGCCGCGCCCAACGGCTTTACCACCGGCACGCCCTGGCTACCGATCAAGCCGGCGCAAGCGGCCCTAAACGTGGCAGGCCAGAACGCCGATCCGGCT
Source organism: uncultured Alphaproteobacteria bacterium (assembly GCA_963699295.1). Classification (GTDB taxonomy): domain Bacteria; phylum Pseudomonadota; class Alphaproteobacteria; order Rhizobiales; family Devosiaceae; genus Devosia. The sequence continues at coordinate 1,891,081 of OY969432.1, read as the reverse complement.
TCGACGTTGGCCTTCTACCGGACCATCCTGGCTTGGCGCAAAGCCCACCCCGCGCTGCGCACCGGCGACATTGCGTTTTACGACACCGCCGAGCCGGTGCTGGCCTATCGGCGCAGCACCGCCGATACCGCCATGGTGTGCGTTTTCAACCTCTCATCCGAGCCGCGCATTGTTGCGATAGGCGGCCTCAATGGCGCCGGGACGGAGCCGGTGTCACACCATGCCGAGTTGAGCTCCCAGCATTTGCAGCTCGGCCCCAATGGCTATGCCTTCATCGCCGTGCCTGTTGATAGCAAGGCCAGCGTAGACTACCGGGGCAGTTAGTGCCGGTGACTTCCGTCTACTGGACGCGGCGATAGGAATTGGGGTCGAAATACTGCATTTCTTCGCCGCCGCCGGGCTTGCGCACAAAGGCGCGCAGGCAACCGCCCCACTGCTCGACACTGGTGGCATCCACCCCCATTTGCCGCAGCCGGGTCAGTGCCATTTCATTGCGGTCGCTTTCGGTGATCTTGCCGAATTCTATGCCAAAGCTGAAATTGAAGCTCCCCACGTCATTGCACATGGCCGCCAGGCTTGGCGTGGTCGTGAGCGCAATGAGGGCGAGGGCACCCAGACTGGTCCGCTTGAGCATTTTTGATCTCCTTTTGGCTAGGTGTTGCCGGTAATTGTGGCAGTCTCACGCCGCCGGATCAGCATGACCACCGCCGGAATGGCAAAGCTGAGCAGCAGCAGGCGGATCAGGTGGTGGGCGGCGATGAACGCGGTGTCGTAACCGAGCGCAATCCCCAACGCGCCCATGCCTTCAAGCGCTCCCGGCGATAGCCCCAGCCACAGCTGACCATAAGGCATGTCCACCAGCAAGCTCACGCCCCAGGTGATCAGCGAGACGATGCCGATGGTCATGATCGTGGCGATCAGGCCGCCTTTTGCCGCGGCCATGAACTCCTGGCGGGTGATGCCCGCAAAGCGCGATCCGATCAGGACGCCGGTCAGCACGAAGGTCAGCACCAGCAGCGGTTCGGGCATGGCCTCCACATAAAGCCCGCCCAGCTTGGCGCCAATGGCCGCCGCCATGGCCCCCAGCACCATGCCGGCAGGAACCTGCAGTTTGATGAACACCAGCCCCACCGCGACACAGCCCGCTGCAAGCATCAGCAGTTGGGCAATGGACATGGTGTCGACAGCTACCGGCGGCGGCAGTTCGCTGATGGGCAGGAACATCGCGCCCAGGGGCACGCAAATGGTCAGCATCAGGATGCGGATCACCTGGATGATGACGATCTGGCGGCTATCGCCCACGCCCGCCGAGGCAATGCCGATGATGAACGACAAGTGCCCAGGAAAGGAACTGAGATAAGCCGTGCCGGGATCGAGCTTGAAGAACCGCACCAGCATCCGGCCGGTCAGCGCCACGATGATCACCAGTTCTAGCGCCAGGGCCATAAGGCTGATCGGCCAACTGGCCAGAAGCGACAGGCTGTCGGGGGCAACGCTGGCGCCCATCGACATGCCGATCAGCACGAAGGTGATATCGCGCAACACGTTGGACATATGCACCGGCAGCCCCGCCATTGCCCCGGCGGTAACGGCGAGCGCGCTGCCCATCAACCAGCCAGCCGGCAAGTTCAGCAGGCTTGCCAACCACCCGCCAAAAGCGGCCAGCACCAGCGTCAGGATTGCCGGATAGAGCGTTGCGATCACAGTGGAGAAGCGGGTGCGCATGAAATCCTGCCACAGCGTCGGCCGACGCAGATTGGTAATTTATTTGGATGTTCCGGAGGAGGCCCGGAACTAGATGGGCAGGGCGCGCTCGACCAAACGCGCCCAATAGCTGGTGCCCACCGGAATTGCCGCGTCGTTGAAATCATACGTGCTGGTGTGCAGCTCCGCACTATCGCCATTGCCCAGGAAAATATAGGCGCCGGGCCTGGCCTCAAGCATGAAGGAAAAGTCCTCTCCACCCATTGATGGGGGTGTCTCGTCGTCAACCCGGCCGTCGCCCGCCACCTCGCGCGCCACGGCAGCGGCAAAAGCGGTCTGCTCGGGCGCATTGACCGTCACTGGATATCCGCGCGCATAGCGCAGACTGGCTTCGGCGCCGAAGCTTTTGGCAAACTGGGGCACGAAGGCGTTGAGCCGCTCTTCGATCAAGTCCTGCACCGCGCCGTCCAGCGTGCGCACCGTGCCGGTGATCTTGGCGGTCCGCGAAATCACGTTGTCGGCCTCGCCGGCTTCGAGCATCGTGACCGACAGCACCGCTCCCTGCAGCGGATCGACATTGCGCGATACGATGGCCTGCATGCCCACGATCATGTTGGCCGCAACGATAATCGGATCGATGGTGGTGTGCGGCCGTGCCGCGTGCCCGCCTCGGCCGGTGATGTCGATGTAGAAGCGGTCGGTCGCGGCCATGATGCCGCCGACGCGGATACCGAACTGGCCGACCGGCATGCCGGGCCAGTTGTGCATGCCATAAAACTCATCGATGGCGAACCGCTCGACAAGCCCGTCGTTCAGCATTGCCTTGCCGCCGGCGCCACCCTCTTCGGCCGGTTGGAAGATCAGCGCTACCCGTCCGTCGAAATTGCGTGTTTCCGCCAGATATTTGGCGGCCCCCAGTAGCATCGCGGTGTGCCCGTCATGCCCGCAGGCATGCATGGTGCCGGTGGTGGTGCTCGCATAGGCCGCGCCGGTCTGCTCGGTCACCGGTAGCGCATCCATGTCGGCGCGCAGGCCAATGGTCCGGCCGCTGGTGTTACTGCGGCCATTGATGATGCCGACCACGCCCGTGCGGCCAATGCCGGTTTCCACCACATCGCAGCCGAATTCGCGCAGTTTGCGCTCAACTATGCCGGCCGTGCGGACAACGTCGTAGAGTATCTCCGGATGTGCATGAAAGTCCCGCCGCCAGGCAGCGATTTCGTCAGCAAATTCGGCAACTCTATTGATGATGGCCATTGGTAGTCCGCAGTTCGTTCTGATGTGGGTCAGTGTCGCTGCCCCAATTCGTGGCGTCAACCATAACTGATCAATGCAGCGCGTGCTACGGCGCAAGCGGCGCGCGGGCAAGGATGGTGCGGCGCGGTAGCGTTTTCTCCAAACAGCGCTGGCGCTGGCCCAATATTCCCCCACTGCGGCTTGCCGGTGCGGCCCGATTTTGTCATGACACCCGCAACTTCCTGGAGCCCGCAATGAAAATCCTGGTCGCCATCAAGCGCGTCGTTGATCACAATGTTCGTATCCGTGTCCGTCCTGATGGCAGTGGCGTGGAAACGACAGGCGTGCGCCTGTCGATGAACCCCTTCTGCAAGCACGCGGTGGAGGCGGCGGTGCAATTGTCCGAAGCTGGCCATGGCGATGAAATCGTCGTGGTCACGATCGGCCCCAAGACCGCTAATGACGTGATCCTGACCGCCCTTGCCATGGGCGCGCATCGCGGCATCCTGGTCGAGACCGAAGCCGAGCTGGAAACCCTGGCCATTGCGAAGCTATTGGCCAAAGTCGTCGCCGAAGAAGAGCCCGATCTGGTGCTGCTGGGCAAGCAGGCCGTCGACGATGATTCCAATCACGTCGGGCAGATGCTCGCGGCGCTGACCGATCGGCCTCAGGCCACGTTCGCGTCGGAGATCAGGGTCGTGGGGCAGGGGCTCGAGGTTACCCGCGAAGTCGATACCGGGCGCGAAACTCTGTCCCTGCCATTGCCCGCCATTGTCACCGCTGATTTGCGGCTCAATACGCCGCGCAATGCCGCGCTGCCCATGGTGATGAAGGCCCGCTCCAAACCGCTGGCCATCCGACCCGCCGCCGAATTCGGCGTCGACCTCACCCCGCGCCTCACCATTGAAAAAATATCCCCGCCCGCCGAACGGCCGACGGGTCGCATCATCGGCTCAACGGTCGAGCTGGTGGATTACATTGCCGCGGATGTGGCGCAGATGGAGGCGCTGTGATGAGCGTTCTGGTCCTTGCCGATCACGATCAGGGTGCCCTGTCGCCAGCCACCGCGCGCGTGGTCAACGGTGCGTCAGTCCTCGGCCCGATCGACCTGCTGGTCGTTGGCGATAATGTCGGGCCGGTCGCACAAGTGGCCGCTCAATTGCAGGGCGTGGCCAAAGTTATGACCGCATCCGGGACCGCCGCTGCAGACAACCTTAGCACACTCCTCGCCGGATTGGCCGGCGGCTACGCCTACATAATTGCCAGCGCCGGCACCCAGGGCAAGGACACGCTGCCTCGGCTCGCCGCCAGGCTCGATCTGATGCCGGTCACCGACATCACGAGGGTGCTTGGTCCCAATCGGTTCGAACGCCCGATCTATGCCGGCAATGCGCGTGCAGGTCGTCACCGACAACCAGTCCAGGCATGTGCTCACCCTGCGCGCCTCGGCCTTCCGGGCTGCCGCGACCGGCAATGCTGCGCCGATCGAAGCCATCGATCGGTCCCGTCGCATCGGCGGCCCGGCTGATCGCCGAACACCGCACCCAAAGCGACACTCCCGATCTGGCGACTGCCCAGATCGTCATTGGTGGCGGTGTGTCGGTTGGGTCGGCCGAAGGCTTCAAGCTGGTCGAGACGCTGGCCAAGACGCTGGGCGCCGCCGTCGGCGCCACCCGCGCCGCCGTCGACGCCGGCTATGCGCCCAATGATTGGCAAATCGGCCAGACCGGCAAGATCATCGCCCCTGATCTTTATATCGCCATCGGCGTGTCGGGGGCGCTCCAGCATCTGGCCGGCATTCAGGGCGCCAGGAAGATCATCGCCATCAATTCCGATCCGGAAGCGCCGCTGGTCAAACTGGCCGACGTGGCGCTGATCGGCGACCTGTTCGAGATCGTTCCCCAGCTTACTGAAGCGCTCCGGCAACGCGGTGTGAAACGCTGATCATAGTGTCGATCCGACACCATCTCCCGATTGCAAAATCTGCGCCCGCGCCTATAAAGGCCGGGCCTGCCCACCGGAACGATTTCTGACATGTTCGAGACCCTGACCAAGGCCCCCGGCGACAAGATTCTGGCGCTTATGGGCGAGTACGCCGCCGATTCACGTCCCACCAAGATCGACCTGGGCGTGGGTGTGTACAAGGACGAAGCGGGCATCACCCCGATCATGTCGGCGGTGAAAAAGGCCGAGCAGCGCATGCTCGATGCCAGCACCACCAAGACCTATCTCGGCATCGCCGGCAACAAGGGCTTCGGTACCGCTGTGCTTGATCTGGCCCTGGCCGACAGCGTCGAGCGTTCCCGCGTCCGCGTTGCGCAGGCGCCGGGCGGCACGGGTGCCCTGTGGGTGCTGATGACCCTGCTCAATCGCGCCAAGCCGGGTGCTACCCTGTGGGTGTCCGATCCGACCTGGGCCAACCACATACCGATGGCCAGGAATATTGGCCTAAAGGTCGAAACCTACCCCTATTTCGATACCGAGACCCGCGGCGTAAAATTCGCTGAAATGCTCGCGACGCTGGACAAGCTGGGCCAGGGCGACATCGTGCTGCTGCATGGCTGCTGCCACAACCCGACGGGTGCCAATCTCAGCAATGACCAGTGGGATCAGGTCGCGGCAAGCCTGTCGCGCACCGGCGCGCTGCCCTTCATCGACCTGGCCTATCTGGGCTTTGGCGATGGCCTGCTTGAGGATGCCTATGGCACCCGCAAGGTGATCGCCTCGGTGCCGGAAGCTGTGGTCGCCTTCTCCGGCTCAAAGAATTTCGGGCTCTATCGCGAGCGCGTCGGCGCAGCGATTGTGATCGCCCGCGATGCCGAGCAGGCCGAAGTGACCAATTCGCAATTGCTCAACATCGTGCGCGGCTCCTACTCGCAACCGCCCGATCACGGTGCTGAAATCATTCGCACCATTCTGGTCGATGCCGAACTGCGCGCCGAATGGGAAACCGAGCTCAACCAGATGCGCGGCCGCATGATCGGGCTGCGCGAAAAACTGAGCGCTGCGATCCGCCAGCGGTCGAACTCGACCGACTTCGATTTCATCGCCGCCCACCGCGGCATGTTTTCGCTGCTGGGGCTCGAAACTTCTGTCGTAGACCATTTAAAATCGGCCGCCGGTATCTATATGATTGGTGACAGTCGCATCAATGTCGCCGGGATACCGGAAAATCGCGTCGGCGACCTGGCCGACGCAATGCTGGCCGCTATCAAATAGCTTCAGCCAAATAGACTTGCGGCCAAGCGCTGCCATGTTAAATCTTGGCCAACTGGCCAGAAATGTATCAGGAGAGAACCATGAAGTTCTTCGTCGACACTGCGGAAATCAAGGACATCAAGGAGCTCTACGAGACCGGCCTGCTTGATGGTGTGACCACCAATCCGTCGTTGATTGCCAAGTCCGGTCGCGACATCAAGGATGTGATCCGGGAGATCTGCGCGATCGTGCCCGGCCCGGTTTCGGCCGAAGTGGCATCGCTCGACTATGATGGCATGATTGCCGAAGGCGAAGTGCTCGCGGCTCTTGCCGAGAACGTCGTGGTCAAGCTGCCGCTGACCCTGGCAGGCCTCAAGGCCACGAAGACCTTCAAGGAACGCGGCGTCAAGACCAACGTCACCTTGTGCTTCTCGGCCAATCAGGCGCTGCTCGCTGCCAAGGTTGGCGCGACGTATATCTCGCCCTTCATCGGCCGCCTCGATGACATCAACATCGATGGCGTCGAGCTGATCGAGAACATCCGCCAGATCTACGACAACTATGCGTTCGACACCGAGATCCTGGCCGCATCCATCCGCTCGCCCAACCACGTGACCGATGTGGCGCTGGCCGGTGCTGACGTCGCCACGATCCCGCCTGCCGTCATTCGCAAGCTCGCCGAGCACCCGCTGACCAATGCGGGTATCGAAGGGTTCCTGAAGGACTGGAAGGGCACTGGCCAGTCGATCCTCTAGGGATCGGGCACAGGCTCTCGGCCGACGCTGGTCGGACCGGAGACAATTGGGACTTCACCCTTCGGCAAGCGTTGGGTGAGGTCTTTTTTCTATGGGGACGATTATGGCTGACACTGAACTTGCCGCCGCCATCAAATCTGCACTGACCGCTGTCGAAATTCCCGGCGGTGGCGATCTGGCTGGCTATGGCGGGCTTTCGGAAATAATCGTCACACCCAGCGCGGTGGCTTTTGCCATCTCGGTCGCGCCCGGCATGGAAGCCGCTTTCGGTCCGACGCGGGAGGCTGCCCAGCTGGCCGCCAAGGCCGTGGCCGGCGAGCGCAAGGTGATGGTTTCGCTCAGCGGTGGACGTCCTCCCGCCGCCGCCCCCAAATTCTCCCATGGCAAGCCCGTGCCCGCCGGCAAGACCCGGGTACCTGGCGTCAAGCACATCGTGGCCGTTGGCTCCGGCAAGGGCGGCGTCGGCAAATCCACCACGGCGGTCAACCTGGCTCTGGCCCTGCAGGCCGAAGGCCTCAAGATCGGCATTCTCGACGGCGATCTCTACGGCCCGTCCATCCCAAAGCTGCTGGGGCTGGAAGGCCAGCCGGCGGTGCGCGATGACGGGATTTTCAGCCCTCATTCTGCCTACGGGCTCAAGGCCATGTCGATCGGTTCGATGCTCACCAAGGATCAGGCGGTCGTGTGGCGCGGCCCGATGGCGACCTCGGCCATGCGCCAATTGCTGCGCGAGACCGATTGGGGCGACATCGATATCCTGGTGATCGATCTGCCGCCGGGCACCGGCGATATCCATATCTCGCTGTTCCAGCAGACCGAAGTTGATGGCGTGGTCATTGTCTCCACCCCACAGGAACTGGCCTTGATCGATGCCAAGAAAGCCGTCGACATGCTGCGCAAGGTCGACGTGCCGCTGCTGGGGCTGGTCGAGAACATGAGTTACTTCATCGCGCCCGATACCGGCACCCGCTACGACATCTTCGGCACGGGCGGCGCCGAGGCGGCAGCGTCGGGTCTCGACATGCCATTCCTCGGCGCAGTGCCGCTGGTCATGTCGATCCGCGAAGGCTCCGATGCCGGGGCTCCCCCGGTCAAGGCGCATCCCGACGGCCCCGAAGCCCAGGCCTATAGCTCGATCGCCCGCAACCTGCTGACACAGTATCCGGACCTGCGGCGCTGATCGCCAAGCCGGGTTTGCACTTTGTTAACCCGGCGGTTTCACCATGGCGGTCATGGCCAAGATCAAGACCTTGTCGCGCTACGCGACGCTGCAGCATCACTCGCAGAAGCGTCGCGAATTCATCCAGAAGGCGCAGCAGCGTCACGATGCGATGCGCAATGCCATGATCGGCAATATCTCGGCCACCGCCACCAACAAGATGGTGCTGACCGAACAGATCGTGCGGACCCGCTCGGAAGCAGCGCTCAAGGCCAAGATGGCGTCGCTCGACAAATACGTTTGACGTCGAACCGGACCTCAAACGCGGGCCTCGCGGTTTTTTCAAACCACGCTACACTGTCGAACCAAGCGCGAGCTGCCGATTTGGCAGTTGTTCGGGGAGGAATGCATGACTGTTGCGTCGTTGATGACCGAGACCAAGACCTCCCCCGAACCAAGGCTGGATCCCGATTGGTGGCGTGGCGCGGTCATTTACCAGATCTATCCGCGATCGTTTCAGGACCAGAACGGGGATGGCGTCGGTGACTTGGTGGGGATCACCAGTCGGCTCGATTACGTCGCCGATCTGGGCGTTGATGCCATCTGGCTGTCGCCGGTCTTTACCTCGCCGATGAAGGATTTCGGCTACGATGTCTCGGACTATCGCGGCATCGACCCAAGTTTCGGCACGCTCGAGGATTTCGATAATCTGGTCCACAAGGCCCATTCGTTGGGTCTCAAGGTGATCATCGATCAGGTGATTTCTCATTCTTCCGACCGGCATCCCTGGTTTGCGGAAAGCCGGCAGAACCGCACCAATGCACGCGCCGACTGGTATGTCTGGGCTGATCCCAAGCCCGATGGCACGCCGCCCAATAACTGGCTGTCGATCTTCGGCGGGTCGGCCTGGCAGTGGGACGGTCGCCGCATGCAGTACTATCTGCACAATTTCCTCGTTTCCCAACCCGACCTGAATTTTCATAACCTTGAAGTGCAGGATGCGCTGCTGGGCGATATGCGCTTCTGGCTTGAGCGCGGGGTCGACGGTTTTCGCCTGGACACCGTGAACTTTTACTTCCAGTCCGAAGCGCTCGAATCCAACCCCGTGGTCGCGCCCAAGGATTTCAATTCCTCCACCGCCCCGGCCGTAAACCCCTACAATTTTCAGGAACACCTCTACGACAAGTCGCGCCCGGAAAACCTGGCGTTCCTGACGCGCCTGCGCGCCCTGATGGATGAGTATCCCGGCACCACCACCGTGGGCGAAATCGGCGACAGCCAGCATCAGCTCGAGGTCATGGCACAATACACCTCCGGCCGGGAACGCCTGCACATGGCGTACACTTTCGATTATCTGGGCGGGGAGTTTTCGGCCGAGCACTTCAAGCAGTCGATCGCAGCGACCGAGGCCGGAGCCCCCGATGGCTGGGTGTGTCTGGCCTTCTCAAACCATGACGTCGTGCGTCACGTCAGCCGCTGGACGAGCCACGGACAGGAGCCCGCCTTCACCCGTCTCGCCGCCACGATGCTATTGAGCATGCGCGGCTCGGTCTGCCTGTTCCAGGGGGAAGAACTGGGCCTCAAGGAAGCCGAGTTGGCGTTCGAGGATCTGGTGGACCCTTACGGCATTGAATTCTGGCCCGAATTCAAGGGTCGCGACGGCTGCCGTACGCCCATGGTCTGGCAGGCCCACGCCGCCAATGGAGCCTTCTCCACCGCCAACCGCACCTGGCTGCCGGTGCCTGCCGAACATTTGCTCCATGCTGTTGACACGCAGGATGGCATCGACGGGTCGGTGCTTGAGTTTTACCGGGCGATGCTGGCCTTCCGCCAAGCCCATCCGGCGCTGGCCAAGGGCAGCATTACGCTCCTCGACGCGCCGACCAATGTGCTGGCGTTCATCCGGGAATACCAGGGCGAGCGACTGCTTTGCGTGTTCAACATGGCGGACGAAGCGGTCGATTTTGCCATCCCGCCGGGTCTGGTGCCGCACGATGCCGGTTGCCCCGGTGTCATCGCCGCCCCGATCAATGGCGAGCTCGATCTAGAGCCGTTCGGCGCCTATCTCGGCCGGGTGTAACCCGGGCAGGTCCGGCAGGCGCGCGGCCATCAGATCGCGCGTCAACTGCTGCTGCGGATTGGCAAAAATCTCTGCGGGCGTACCCTGTTCGATGATCTGTCCCGCTTGCATCACCAGTATCCGGTCGGCGATGGCGCTTACCATGTCCAGGTCGTGGCTGATGATCAGATAGGTCAGGCCGTAGTCCGCCTGGAGACGCGCCAGCAGCGCCAACACCTCCCCGCGCACCGACACGTCGAGCGCCGAGACCGGTTCGTCCAGCACCAGCAATTTCGGTCGCGTCATCAGCGCCCGGGCGATCGCCAGCCGCTGACGTTGGCCGCCGGAAAATTCATGCGGATAGCGGTCGAGCATGCTCACTTCGAGCCCGACTGCCATGATCGCTTCTTCCAGCCGCCCCCGCATCGCGTTCAGCGCCAGCCCCGGCACGAGCCGAAGCGGCTCGCTGAGCGAGGCGGCCAGCGTCAACCGCGGGTTGAAGCTGCCAAAGGGGTCCTGAAAGACTAGTGAAATATCGCGGCGCAGGTCTTTGGGCAGGTCGGCGCCATGGTAGGCCCGGCCGCCCAAACGCACCTGACCGGCGCTGGCCCTGTCGAGGCCCACTATGATCTTGGCGAGCGTGGTCTTGCCGCAGCCCGAGGGACCGATCAGCGCCACGCATTCGCCCTCGGCCACGCTGAAGCTCACATCATTGACCGCCCGCAAGGGCTTGTCCGCCCAGAACAGCGGCCCGCCATGACGATAGTCGCGACTGACCCCGTCGACCTCGAGCAATGGCGCCCCCGGAGGCGGTCGCTGTTGCTTGGGCACGTCAAAGCGCGAAGCGGCGACCAGCTTGCGGGTATATTCTTGCTGCGGCTGGGCAAAGACGGTTCGGGCGTCGCCACTTTCCACCAGCACGCCCTTGTGCATCACCGCCACCCGCTGGCACAGCGCCGCAACCGCCTTGAGATCGTGGCTGATGAACAGCAGCGCCATCTGGCGCCGTTCGCACAGCTCGGCAATCAGATCGAGCACGGTGCGCTGGGTGATCAGGTCCAGCGCCGATGTGGGCTCGTCGGCAATCAGCAGTTCGGGCTGCCCCGCCAGCGCCATGGCAATCATCACGCGCTGGCGCTGTCCGCCCGAGAGCTGATGGGCAAACCGCGCACCATGTTTGGGCTCAAGGCCCACTTCGCTCAGCAATTGCGTCACCGCTTCGGATGACGCATTGCCGCGATTGAGCTCGATGGCTTCACTGATCTGCCTGCCCACCTGCACCAGCGGATTGAGCGCCGTCATCGGCTCCTGAAACACCATGCCGATGCGCTTGCCGCGCAGCCGCGCCATGTCGCGCTCATTGTCGGGCAGGGGCTGGCCGTCGAGCCGGATGCTGCCGCTAACCAGCGCACTTTCCGGCTGCAACCCGGTCAGCGTCAGCGCGGTCATCGTCTTGCCCGAACCGCTTTCCCCGATGATGCCGAAGCGTTCACCGCGCTTGAGCGTAAAGCTCACCTCGCTTACTGCCGCATATTGGGCAAAGCGCACCGACAGATTGGCAACTTCAAGCAAGGACATTGGCATTTCCCTGCCGCAGTCGCGGGTCGATGGCATCGCGCAGCCCATCCCCGGCGAGGTTGAGTGCGATCACGATGGCCACGATGCACAGGCCCGGCGCCAGTGTCAGCCAGGGATGCACGAGAAACAGGCTTTGCGCATCCCGCAGCATCAGCCCCAGGCTTGTTCCGGGGGGCTGCGTGCCCAGGCCAACATAGCTCAGCCCCGCCTCGGCCAGGATGCCCAGCGATAGCTGGATGGTGCCCTGCACGATGATCAGGCTCATGATATTGGGCAGCAAATGCCTGGACGCGATCGCGGCATTGCTGAGCCCGGCCAGCCTGCCCGCCGCGACGAAATCGAGGGTCGCCACACTCAGTGCTCCCCCGCGCGCCACCCGCGCAAATACCGGTATGTTGAAGATGCCGATGGCGATCACTGCATTGATGGCGCCGGGGCCCATCAGCGTCGCGATCAGGATCGCCACTACGATGGAGGGAAAGGCGAAGACAAAATCCGAGAAGCGCAGCACCAGCCATTCCACCGGCCCGCTCCAGGCCGCCGCTGCGAGGCCAAGCGGCACGCCGATGCCGGCCCCGATCACAACGGCCAGCGCCGCCACCAGGAAGCTCGTGAAGGTGCCCGCCATCAGCAGCGATGCGATATCGCGGCCCAGATTGTCGGTGCCCAGCCAATGCTCAAGCGTTGGTCCCAGGAAGCGGCGGGGGATAACCAATTGCTCGATGGGGTAGGGGGTCCAGACCAGCGACAGCAGGCCAATCGCCGCAAACGCCAGCGTCAGCGCCAGGCCAATGGCCAGGCTCGGATGGGCCAGCAGCCGCTTGATCATGGCGCACTCCTGTGACGCAGGCGCGGATCGACCAGCGCGTAGGCGATATCGGTGACCAGCATGGTTGCGGTCACCGCCACGATCAGGATCATGGTGGCCCCCTGCACGAGGATCAGGTCACGCTCGGAAATCGCGGTAAAGATCAGCCGCCCCAGCCCGGGCAGGTAGAAGACGTTTTCCACAATGATGGTGCCGGCGACGAGGAACGCGAACTGCAGCCCCAAAATGGTCAGCACCGGCAGCAGCGCGTTGCGCACGCCATGCCGCCACACCGCTTCGCCCATGGTTAGCCCCTTGGCGCGCGCGGTGCGGATAAAGTCCTGCCCTGTCACATCGACCAGCGCCGTGCGCATCACCCGCGCCAGGATTGATGCCTGCGGCAGGGCCAGTGCAAAGCTTGGCAGGATCAGCCCACGAAGTGACGCCATCGGGTTTTCATGCCAGGGCGTGAAACCGCCCGTCGGCAGCCAGCGCAGCACGACGGCAAACAATAGGGTCAGCAGCATGCCAAACCAGAAATTGGGAATGGCGATGCCGGTCTGCGCCAGGGTCATGATGAGGGTGTCGGCCGCCTTGCCGCGGCGCCGGGCGGCAATGATGCCCAATGGCAGCCCCACGGCTACCGAGATGATCATGGCAAAGCTGGCTAGCGGCAGGGTCACGCCAATGCGGTCCCAGATCAGCTGGGCCGCCGGCGCGCGCTGCGTATAGGAGGTGCCGAAGTCGCCCTGCAGCATGCCGCCGATCCAGCCCGCAAAGCGTTCGTAAGGCGGCAGGTCCAACCCCATCTGTCCGCGCAGGCGCGCCAGCGATTCAGGGGTCGCATTGATGCCCAGCACGAATTGCGCCGGATCCCCCGGCAGCAATTCGAGCAGCGTGAACACCACCAGTGCCGCAACCAGCAGGGTCACGGCAAAGCCGATGAAACGTCGTAGCGCAAAGACGATCATGCGGTCGTCGTCCAGAACGGGCCCCGGCTCGCGGCCGAGGCCCTGATGGTGCTATTCCGTCCAGCGAATGTCGCGCAGGACCACGCCTTCGATCGGCGAATTGCGCCACATGCCGGTGAGCTTGGCATTCCACACGCCCACCTGCGCCAGCTGGAACAGATAGCCGTTGACTGCGTCGTCGGCGAGGATGGTCTGTGCCTCAATGGCCAGTTCCTTGCGTTTGGCGTCGTCCGTCGTGGCATTGAGGGTCTCGATCACCGACTGGAATTTGGGGTTGTCGTAGCCGAAGTAGTAGTCGGGGTTGGCGTAGTTGCCAATGTCAAAGGGCTCGACATGGCTGACAATGGTGAGGTCGAAATCCTTCTTGGAGTAGACCTCGTCCAGCCACTGCGCCCATTCCGTATTGATCAGTTCGACCTTGATGCCGACAGCAGCAAACTCGCTGGCAATGATCTGGCCCGACAGGCGCGCATAGGCGAGCGGCGGCATTTTCAGCGTGGTGCTGAAGCCATCGGGGAAACCCGCTTCTGCGAGCAGCTCCTTGGCCTTGGCAGGGTCATAGGGATAGGTGCCGGTCAGGTCGACATAATAGGGATGGTGCGGCGCAAAATGGCTGCCGATCGGCACGCCGTAACCATTGGTCGCCCCTTCGATGATGGCTTCGCGATTGATCGCATGGGCCATCGCCTGGCGCACCTTGAGCTGGTCAAAGGGCGGGCGCTTGTTGTTGGTCGCCAGGATGGTTTCACCCTCGGTGGTGCCCACCAGTACCTGAAAGCGCGGATCATTCTCGAATACCGAGATGGAATCGGTGCCAAAATTATTGGTGCCATCGATATCGCCCGCCAGCAGCGCATTGGTCATCGTGGCGGGGTCATTGATGAACACATAGGTCGCCTTGGTCAGGTGGATCGGCTCGCCCCAATAGGGGGCATAGGCTTCCAGCACCACGCGGCTGCCCTTGTCCCATTGCACAAAGGCAAACGGGCCGGTGCCGATCGGTTCATTGGCGTTGTTGTCGGCGCTTTCGGGCGCCACGATCACCGCATCGCCACGCCCCAGGTCGAACAGGAACATGCCCACCGGGCGGCTGAGCTTGATCTCGACGGTCAGCGGATCGATCACGCTCACCTGCTCGATTGGCTTGTAGAGTTCCTTATGGGCGTTGACGCTGTCTTCGGCCAGAATGCGGTCGAAGGTGAACTTGACGTCATCGGCATCAAAGCTGCTGCCGTCGTGAAAGGTCACGCCGTCATGCAGCTTGAAAATATAGGTCAGGCTGTCCTCGGAAATGGTCCATTCACTGGCCAGCCCCGGCTGCACGGCGCCATTCTGGTCGATGCGGGTCAGGCCTTCGAAAATGTTCTGGTAGACCACGATGTCGATGGCCTCGGCCGCCCCGGCGGTGGGGTCAAGAATAGGGGGCTCGAGCGCCACGCCGACCCGCAATTCGGTCGATTGCGCCATGGCGATCCCGGCCATTGCGGTGGTCAACGCCAGCGCGAGCCCGGCGGCCTGCAAAATCTTGCCCATTGGTCACTCCCAGTTTCCGGCGATCATGTCGTCCGGAGATAATTCGGTCAAAGCACGCTGCGGCCCGTCGAACCGCACCGATGCATGAGGCACCAGCTCCCATGGCGAATTTGTATAAGGGATCGCCACTAACATGGCAGTAGCGCTGATTGTTATACTTTCCTACGATCGCCCAGCTGCGTAGCAAGAATGACCGGAATTAGCCCCGCCAGCACGATAAATAGCGCGGGAAGCGCTGCCTGTGCAAATAGCCCGACATTCGCGCGCATATATACCAGCGTCGCCAGCGTATCGATTCCCAGTGGCCGCAACAGCAGGGTGGCCGGCAATTCCTTGACGATCTCGACGAACACCAGGGTGGCGGCGCTCAGCAGCGCCGGCGTCAGCGTGGGCAGGTCCACCCGCACCAGCAGTTCAAGCGGCTTGGCGCCCAGCACCCGCCCGGCCTCGAGCATGGCGTCGCCGCGCTTGCGGATCGCCGCGTCCAGCGTGGAATGGCTCACGGCCAGAAACCGGATCGCATAGACATAGAGTAGCGCCGCCATGGACCCGCTCAGGATCAGCCCCGGCCGCCAGTCGGCCAGCGCCATGGTCAACCGATTGAACCACAAATCGGCCTGGCCCAGCGGCTGCAGCAACCCCAGCGCCAGCACTGTCCCCGGAATCGCATAACCCAGCGTCGCCAGCCGGATCGCGCCCCTGGTGGTGGAACTCGACCGATGCGCCAGTTTTGCCGTCACCAGTCCGATCACCACGGTGATGATGGCGCCAAGGCCGGCCAGCGTTAGCGTCGGCACCAACGCGGCAACCGTCATGGCAATGGTTTCGGGCACCACGACACGGAACGCCAGGTAGACCAGCTGCCCGACGGGAATGGCGAACCCCATGGCCAGCAGAAACAGGCAAAACCCGGCCGCAACCCAGCGTCGTGCGCCGCTGAGCACTTCGCGCGCCGGGGGCACGCGACTATCGCGTCGCCCCAGATAGACCCGCTCGCGGCGGGCCCGGCTTTCGGCGGCGATCAGCAGCCCGATCACCAGCACCACCGTCACCGCCAATTGTGCGGCCGCGCCAAAATCGGACCGGTTGATCCAGGTTGAATAAATGATCGCGGTGATCGAATTGACCCCGAAATACTGCACCGCCCCCAGATCGTTGACCACTTCCATCATGGCCAGCGTCACCCCCACCACCAGCGGCGGGCGCGATAGCGGCAGGGTGATGGCGAAAAACGTGCGCATCCCACCCGCACTCAATGTGCGCGCCGCAATATTGAGGCTGGTCGACTGCATCAGGAAGAAGGCCCGGCACGCCACATAGACATAAGGGTACAGCACGCTCGAGAGCACGATCACCGCGCCCCAATTGCTGCGAATGTCGGGAAACCAGTAGTCCCTGAGCGTCTCCGCCCCGATCAGTGGGCGCAGCGCGCTCTGCACCGGGCCGGTAAAGCCCAGGAATTCGACGTAGCTATAGGCCGCCAGATAGGTCGGCACCGCCAGCGGCAGGACCAGCGCCCAGTCAAACAGGCGTCGCAGCGGAAATTCGTAGTGGGTGACCAGCCAGGCGCTGATCAGCCCGACGCATCCGGTCACCACGCCCACCGATATCATCAGTATGCCGGTCTCGCGCAAGGCGGTGGGCAGCATGGTGGCGGCCAGTCCATTGCTGCCGGTGCCGATGGCAGCCAGCGCCGACCAGCCCAGCCAGATAATGGGCAGGCCCATCAAGGCGGCCAGTAAAAGCGGAACGACCGGCAAGGCGAATGCCCTGCCGGTCTGGTATGTTGCTGCGCGACTGCGACCGTTCAACCCATCACCGTGTTATCCCGGCCAATGCCGGGATCCATTTTGAAATGCTGCCGAGACCGCCACGCTTTGACGCGTCTGGATTAGTTCTGTGCACCTTCGTTGAACTTGAGCTCATCGACCAGGGCCGCTGCCTCGGCGCGGTGGGCGGCCACCTCAACGAGCGGCGTCTTGACCGGATTGAGCTTGCCCCAGCTCAGCGTGAGCTCCGAAGGCGATACCGAAGGCACTACCGGGAATTCGTAATTGGTGTCGGCATAGATGCTCTGGGCTTCATCGGAAAGCAGGAAGCCGATCAGCGCATTGGCATTGTCCAGATTGGGGGCATGCTTGGCAATGAACCCGCCGGCGACGTTGACCTGGGTGCCGGCGCCATCGGTATCGGGATAGATGATCCGGGCGGCTGCGGCCCAGTCCTTCTGCTCGGGCTCTTTGTCGTTATTGAGCATCACACCCATGTAATAGGTGTTGGTGATCGACAGGTCGCAGGTGCCCGCCAGGATGTTCTTGACGCCTTCACGGTCGCCGCCGGTTGGCGGGTAAGCCAGGTTGTCGCGCACGGCCGCCAGCCAGGTGCGGGTTTCGTCCAGCCCATGCTCGGCGATGCGCTGGGCAATCAGGCCGATATTGTAGGGATGATCGCCGGGGCGGGTGCACAGGCGACCCTTCCATTCGGGCTTGGTGATGTCGTCATAAGTGAGGGCCGTGGCGTCCACGCGATCCTTGGACACGTAGAAGACGCGGGCGCGCAGCGACAGCGCGGTCCAGTTGTCGTCGTCATCGCGGAAGGCCGCCGGCACGCGCTCATCCAGCACCGGGGTGGTGATCTTCTGGGTCAGGCCCTGTTCTTCAGCGCCCACCAGATTGCCGATATCG
This sequence comes from uncultured Alphaproteobacteria bacterium, assembly GCA_963699295.1. GTDB lineage: Bacteria > Pseudomonadota > Alphaproteobacteria > Rhizobiales > Devosiaceae > Devosia. The sequence continues at coordinate 1,873,396 of OY969432.1, read as the reverse complement.
ACCGTCAGCACCACATCGGCGGGCGACAGCTCGCCTTCAGCGGCGACGCGTTCAAGCAGGCCGTCGCCGGCATAGAGCACATTGGCCTTGATGCCGGTTTCCGCCGTGAACTTGTCCAGCAGCGGCTGCAGCAGGCTCTGCTCGCGATAGCTGTAGATGTTGACTTCGCCATCGGCGAAAGCGGGGGCCGCGATACCGGCCAGCAAGACGGCGCTCATCAGGGCAAGGGGAAGGTGCTTGGACTTGAGCATTGTGAAATCCTCCAGGTAAGCGGGGTCAAGGTCCCGCTCGCAGGCTGGTATTTCACGCCTGCTGGATCGGTGTCAATATTGCTATAAATAACAAGTACTTACAGCTTAGAATGGTTCAAATGACCACCGTTTTGTGTGAACAAAATCAGCGGCATAGCTGATCGCTGCAATCAGCATTTATTTTGGACAAAACCTGCCAATAGGGACGTCTAGCGGGCTGTGTCGCTGGCTACCGGCTCGTCGACCAGCTCAGCCGGGATCTGCAGCGTGAACAGCATGCCGTGCTGGCCCGCCGGATTGATCGCCAACGAGACCCCGTTCACCGCCAGGAGCGAGCGGGTCAGCGCCAGTCCCACGCTCGATCGTACCGGCGCCAGCGCATTGCCTTCGCGCTGGTCGCCATCGCGAAACACCACGAAGCGTTCTGCAAGGTCCACCTGATTGGTAGAGTTGTCGCGCACATGCACCGAGATGCTGCCGTCCTCCCCGATCTTGGCCGAAATCACCACCGCGCCGCCCGTTGGCGACTGGTCGATGGCGCTCGCCAGCAGGTTGAGCACGGCCTGTTCCAGCGAACTGCGATCCGCGGTGACATTGGGCAGGTCCTCGGCAATGGCGTTGCGCACGATCACCCGCGCCCAGCTGGCTTGCTCGCGAATGCGCAGCACGCAGCTCTCGAGCAGGGCGGAAATGGCAATGCTCGACAGTTCGGGTTGATAGCGACCATCGCTCAGCCGCGCAAAATCATCGAGCTCATCCACCAGCGCCGCAATGTTCTGTCCGGCCTGCCCGATATCCTTGGCATAGGTTTCATAGCGCTCATTTCTCAAAGGGCCAAAAGCCTCCGAGCGCATCAGGTCGGCAAAGCCGATAATGGTGTTGAGCGGCTGGCGGACGCCCCGGCTGATCCGGGCAAGCAGCGCCGGGTCCATCTCCGTTGGGCCGGTAATCCGCGCAGCATTGGCGCCCAGCGGTCGCACCAGGGAGAAATAGCCCGTCACCACGCCGGCCTGGCCCTGGCCGAACACGACCAATTCGGCCTTGCCCGAGGGTGTGCGGGTGAACAGATAGGGGCGCTCGGACTCGGCAAAGCGGGCCGGCCGTTCCAGGAAATCGCGCAAGGCGGGCACATCTTCGGGCGTCACGAGACTCAGCAGCGGCTTGCCCTCGACCAGTCCGGTCATTTCCAGCAGCGCTGTGGCGCGCGGCGTTATCGCGCTGACCACGCCGGTGCGCGTGGCCTCGATAAAGCCGTCGCCGCGCAGTTGCGCCAAGGTCTCGGCAAACGCCTTGACCGCCTGCTCATGGCCGGTGCGCACTTCGGTGGCGCTCGCCGACAGCATCAGCGCCGGGCGGCCTTGCCACGAAATCGACTGCAGCCGCGCCGTCACCGGCACCAGCGTACCATCGCGCTGCACCAGATGATTGACCGGTCCTGCTTCCTGCCCGTTCGGACCCGCCGCCGGGAAGATCGCCGCCAGTCCTGCCGATCGCAAGTTCTCGACCGAATCATAGGCGACCATTTCGGTGATCGCCCGATTGGCGAACAGCACTTGCTGGTCGCGAAACACCAGAATGCCCAGCGGCAGCCGGTTCAAGACCAGCGTTTCCCCGCCCAGATTGATCAGCGATCCGGTGCGCTGGGGCGGTGGGGTCAACTCGACCGACTGGACGCGCGGCGCGCCTTCACTGACCCGATCATTGAGAATGCGCGACAGCTCATCAAAATTATAGCGCGAGACCCGTTCGACGGTTTCCACGTCGGCCACCGGCGCCGGGGGCTCCGGCTCCTCCGGCAATGGTTCCGCCGGCGCAATTGGCTCGTCCGGCGCCGTCACTTCGTCGCTGGCAGCCGGTTCAGTCGGCGCAACCAACACTGCCGGTTCCTCGGCGGCCAAAAGCGCTGCATCGCTCTCTGCCTCGTGCTGCGCGTCGCCATCAAGCTTGCGCAGGTCGGGGATGTCGCTCTCGGTTTCAGTTTCTTCGACGTCAATGTGGCGCAGTTGATCGTCCGCTGCCGTCAGCGGGGTAAACAGCGCCTCATCGGCCGTCAGCTGCTCCACCAGGCGGCTCAGCCGGCTGGCCGGGCGTTCGCGCAGGGGCGAAGTTGGCGGCAATTGCTCGGCGTCGGCGTCGGCCTCCGGCTCTGGCATCGATTCTGCAACAGGCTCTGCCGGCGCTTCCGTTACGGTGGGCTCGTCCTGCACGGCACTCACGTGGAATGGAGGGAACTTGTCCTGTTCGGAATCCTGCCAATTGGCCAGTTCGCGCTGATAAGCCTGCTCGTCTGCGGCGATAATGGCGCCCATGGCATCCATCTGCGAGCGAATCTCGGCGTCGGAGCGGTCGGTCAGGGCCTTGACCGGCTCGGGCGTCAATACTGGCACGATGTCTGCGGGATAGTCCGCGATTTCGCTGGCGGTGATTTCAGGCATGGCGGCGCTGTCGTCCGCAGCGCCGGCTTCGGGTTCGTCCACCGGTGGTTCTTCCGGTGTCGCCTCGGGTTCCACCTGCGCTGGCATGTCTTGCCTGTTTGTCGCCGGTGCCAGTCGCTCTGTTTCCATCTCCGGGGCGGGCAAGCCAGCCTCAAATGGCTCGTCGAGCGGTGCCGGAGCTTCATCGACGCTCGGGGTTTCCTGTTCGGCCAGGGTCGGTTTCATCTCGGCGGCAGCCGCCGCAAATTCGGCCGCAGCGGGTTCCTGCTCCGCCGTCTCTTCGATGAGCGCGCGCGCCGCGGCAATGATCTCGCCGGCGATCGCATCCACGCCCACGATCAGCAGTGCGCTCTGCCCGTCGCGCCAGGTCAGCGGCGTGGTGGCACAGGTGGCCGATGTCGGCTTGGTCCCCGACAGGAACTGGATACGCGCCAGGCTCGTGCGGCCGGGCGAACCCAGCCGGATGCTGCGCGCGACTTGCCCCTTGATCGGAATGGCCGGCGAGGCCAGCTTGAGGCCGTGCTTTTTCAGCTTGGCCAAAAACAGTTCAGCCACATCGTTCTGCCAGAGCAGGTCCTGCCCGTCCTGCGACCACAGCCAGGCCGGCCGCGAATCGTCGGCATGCTGCTGCACGCGGCGGGCGCTCGGTGATGTGCTCCAGTCGTCATCCATGAAAATTCATGGTCTCCGTTCCACAATGGGCCCGCATGTGCCATTCCGGCACAATTGTCCCCGGGACCTTAAGCTTTATTCAATATAGTGCTTGTTGGAGCGCGGTCCAGACTCGGATCCTCCCCACCACGTCACCTTTGCTTGTCATGGTTAAACGCCAATCTCTTGGAAAATGCTTACCCACAAGGATTTTTCCCTGAAAAAGCAGCAACCACGGGCCAGTTATACCCAGGTGACAAATGGCGTCAAAAGGGTGCTTGTCTTCCGCGAATTCCCGCCCTATGTTCCGCCCGCATTCGGGACGATGCCAAGCGCTCTCCCGCAAGCGAAATTGCCGCCTTAGCTCAGTTGGTTAGAGCGCTAGATTGTGGATCTAGAGGTCCCCCGTTCAATCCGGGGAGGCGGTACCATTCTCCCCCCTCGAAAGAATCATCAGGCTGCGCCTGATCGAGCGACGGCAGGGTGCACGTCAGGCCTGGTCGTTATATTTGCCCTTGGTCTCGCCGACCTTGCGCGCCAGTTGCGTAAACGTGGGGGTGCCGCCCTGTGCCGCCGTGGTGTTGGCCAGATGCAACCAGCGCACCGGAAACGTTATGGCGTCGCGCCCGGAAGGTTCGATGTCCTCCGCCATGCGCTCTTCGCCCAACAATCCCTGTTCGGCGCTCATCAACGCCGCGTCGATTTCCTCTCGCGTCAACAGCCCTTTGGCCACAAACAGCTCGGTGACTGCCGCAATTGCCGCCAGCATTCCCTGAATTTGCAGATTGGCTACGTTCATGCCCGCCTCCCAAAATGATCCGCCCAGTTCATGGCGACAGTTGCAGTCCAATTTGCCGCTTTCGTGGCGTTCCGCGCATGCCAAAAGCCTGGTGGCTGTTTATCTGGCCAAACGCAGCACTGACAGATTGCGCGCGATCTGGCGGAATGATTCGCGCAAGGCTGCGCCATCACTGGCCTTGAAGGCTTTGTCGACGTCGCTGGCACAGTAAGTCATGACCCTGCTGGCCTCGCTGTTGGCGGCAATGTCGAAAGCCACCGTATAGACCACTATGCCGATGTTCTCCGCCTTCATGGCGTCGCAATAGGCGCGTGCCTGAACATAGGGTGCGCCATTGGGCGCATTGCAGTTGTTGCGCTCCGTAGTGGTGCTGGCGCTGGAGTTTCGGGAAATGACGCCTTCACAATGCACCGTGTTGAACTCGCCGTCGGTCATGATGATGGCGACCTTGAGCACCTCGGGCGTATCGTATTGCTCCGGCCGATTGTCGAAGGGCCAGACATAACCGAAATTGGGTGACAGCATGTACCAGGCCCAGAGCGCGCCCAGCGATCCGGATGTCGTGCCCACGGCCGACAGGTTTCTCGCGACCCTCTTGAGCGCGTCCTTGTCATGCGTCAGGGGAACGATGGCGTTGTCGAGGCATGAATTATTTAGCGGCGGATAGTTGCGGCCGACAAGTGTGGTCGTGGGAGGCTCGTCATTGGTGCCATTGATGGCGCGCTCGGTGACACAGGTCGTTGCCGGCAGGGTGTTCCAGCCGCCACCGGCAGTCGCAAAGCGGTAGTAGCTGCAGCCCTCGCTTGTATTCTGCCAGGTACAATGCAGATCGCCGCCGGACGTGTAAGTGCCCAAGGTGCCCGAGTAAGTGCCATTGAGGCGCAACGTGTTATTATTGATCTTGGTCGCCAGGAAGGACCTGTTGTTGACGGCCGTCAGGCCCTTCACATCGGTCACATGCACATACTCGCCGGTGTTGTAGCCATGATTGTCGGCGGTCACCGTCAGCGCGCACTCGGCGTTGAGACATTTTACGACCGAGCCGTTCTTCGTATATTTGTTGTACTTGGTACCGTCGATGTCCTTCAACCTGAAGGTGTTGGTCGTGACGCTGGTCACCTGGAAGGCCAGATCATTGATCTGTTTCATGCCCGTAACGCCCCAGATATAGACCCAGTCGTTATTGGAAAAACCATGCCCATTTGCGGTGATGGTTGGCGTATTGGTTTGCGTCGCGGCGGTGATGGCTTTGGTGGCGCCGGTGGACCAGGCAATTGTCCTAATGGGCTTGGGCCCGCGGATCGGACCCCGCAAGGCCGTAGCGTAGGCGTCGCCGGCATTGACGGCCTGCGAATAGGGGACCAGCGCCATCCGTGAGGAGTTCGGATCCTGCACGTCCTGCACCACTGCATCGATCAGTTCGACCACCGAATTCCGCAGGTCCTGGATCTTTGTACCGGACATCGAGCCCGTCACGTCCAGTGCTACCGAGATTTCAAGGTCGAGCGAGCCTCGCACCGCTTCGGAAGTGACGCTGGCGCTGAGCGAGTTTACCCCCACGAGGCTCACGAACAGGGTCGGCGTTACGATCCGCGCCGACAGCTGGAGCGATCCTCCGAGGCGATCGATTCTGACGGGGTCGAGCGTTGCGGTGACCCGGTCGTCGCCAATGCGCTCGATCATCAGGTCCTCCGCCCGCTTGCGGATGCTTTCGTCGCTGATATTGGTATCGAAAATGTCGGGCTGCAGCGCCAGCGCCGCTGCATCGAGTGCGATCTGCGAGCGATTGCGGACCTGCTCCATGCTGACATAGTCCACGGCGGCCCCGCCAAAGGCGATCAGCACTATGGCCATGACGCCGAAAACTACGGCAAATACGCCGCTTTCATCCCGCCCGAAGCGGGTGATCAGTTCTGCACAACGCCGCATTGCCCCAGCCCTAGCTTGTCCCATCCGCTGAGTGTCGTTGAAATTCCTTAGGAAAGCACAACTACATTGGGCTTAACTTGCATGTGCCGGTATAGATCGAACCCATCTTTATTGGCCACGAAGTGTGGCACAGCACGCTTGCCCGCATTAACCGCCGATTCCCCCTGGTGCCACCCATGTCCGAACCAGCTCTTGCCCCTGATCTGCCGCGCTGTCCCTGGGCTGGCGATGATGCGCTCTACCGCCATTATCACGACCACGAATGGGGCCGTCCGGTCACCTCGGACACGCGGCTGTTCGAGAAGATCTGCCTCGAAGGTTTCCAGGCGGGCCTGTCCTGGATCACCATCCTGCGCAAGCGCGAGCGGTTCCGCGAGGTCTTCCATGGCTTCGATATTCCCAGGGTCGCCGCCATGACCGAGGCCGATATCGAGCGGCTGCTGCAGGATCCGGGCGTTGTCCGCCATCGCGGCAAGATCGTTGCCGCCATTCACAACGCCGGCCTCGCCATGGAGCTGCAGCGCGAGTTCGGCTCGCTTGCCGCCTATTTCTGGCGCTTCGAGCCCCACCCCGATCATCGGCCCGGAGATCTGAGCTGGGAAAGCCTGCGCCAGCTTGCCCAGACCGATGCGTCGCGCGCGCTGTCGAAAGATTTGCGCCGGCGCGGCTTCAAGTTTGTCGGCCCCACCACCTGCTATGCCTTCATGCAGGCCATGGGCCTGGTCAACGATCACGTCGAAAGCTGCTTTTGCCGGACCGAAGTCGAGATCGAGCGCACTGCCTTCACCCGCCCTTAGGCGTGTGTGTTTTTTGTGCCACAAACGCACAAATCTGCGACATCCTGCCGCATGCCCGCTTGCGCGGTCACAGCGACGTGAGCTAAATCACAACCTCCACAAACGCTGACCCGAGGGAGGCTATTCATGATTGATCTGTTCTCCCGCCGACCGGGTTCCCATACTTGGCTGTGCTCGCACAGCTGACAGCTTCTGTCGTACGCGTCGCTTATCCATGACGCTGTGGAAACTCCAACACTTCACTGATGCGCCGCCAGCGGGTTCCTGACTCTGCCATCGGCCATCACCCGTTCATCGCTATAGAGGCCGGCGCGCGCTTTGGTGCCGCCGGGATATTGATCATGACCACTTCCCTGTCCGAGGGCGGCCTGGTGCTGCGCTTCGAAACCAGTATTGCCGATGCAGTCCACAGCCGGGGCCTGTTCCCGGTTCTTGCCGCCGCTATCCATGCCTGGATGGTGCGCCCCCGCTTGCCGCACGATCTGCCCGCCCGCCTGCGCGCCGATATCGGCCTGCCGGTGGCCGACGACGACTACGCCTGGGTCCTGCGCCTGGCCCATCCCACCCCGCCTCCAAGCCCGAGGCGGGACAGATAACCCCCAGGGAAGCCGGTCCGCCGGCTTCCCCCTCCGCCAATTATGCCCGCCAGTCTTGTCGCATGCTCGCTGCTTTTCTTGCCATCCGGCCTAAATCCGGATGGCGTCTTGGCACGCCTGTTGTCTCAAAGCCCTTGATCCGCTAGGAACGGCCCGACCTCTCAGGACTGCCAAATGACCGAAAAGACCAAGCTGATCACCCCGCGCCTGCCGCGCGGCTTCGAAGACCGCACCCCCGGCGAGATCGCCGCGGTGGGCGCGATGATCGACAAGATCCGCCAGGTCTATGAGCGCTACGGTTTCGACCCGGTCGAAACGCCGCTGTTCGAATATACCGAAACGCTCGGCAAGTTCCTGCCCGATACCGATCGGCCCAATGCCGGCGTCTTCTCCCTGCAGGACGACGACGAGCAGTGGATGAGCCTGCGCTACGATCTGACGGCGCCGCTCGCCCGCTATTTCGCCGAAAATTTCGAGACCCTGCCCAAGCCCTACCGCTCCTATCGCCAGGGCTATGTGTTCCGCAACGAAAAGCCCGGCCCGGGCCGCTTCCGCCAGTTCATGCAGTTTGACGCCGACACGGTCGGCGCGGGTGGCCCCGAGGCCGATGCCGAAATGTGCATGATGATGGCCGACGTCATGGATGCGCTGGGGCTGGCCGGCCAGTATGTCGTGCGCGTCAACAACCGCAAGGTGCTCGACGGCGTGCTCGAAACCGCGGGCGTCACCTCGGAGGAGCAGAAGCTCACCGTTCTGCGCGCCATCGACAAGCTCGACAAGTTCGGCACCGAAGGGGTCAAGCTCCTGCTCGGCGCCGGGCGCAAGGATGAAAGCGGCGACTTCACCAAGGGCGCCGGCCTCACCCCCGAGCAGATCGAGCCGATCCTGGGCTATATGGAAAGCGGCAATCCGGCCGAGGGGATCGACAAGGGCAGCAATGCCCATGTGGTCTCGACCATCAACACCTTGGCCGGTCTCATCGGCGGCTCGGCCACCGGGCTTGAAGGCGTGCAGGAACTGGCCAGCATTTTTGGCCTGGTCTCGGCTGCCGGATTCGGCGGTCGGGTGGTTCTTGATCCGTCCGTGGTGCGCGGCCTTGAATATTACACCGGCCCGGTGTTCGAGATCGAACTGACCTTCCAGGTGCAGAACGAAAAAGGCGTGCCGGTGGTGTTCGGCTCCGTCGGCGGCGGTGGCCGCTACGATGGTCTGGTGTCGCGCTTCCGGCGCGAGCCGGTCCCCGCCACCGGCTTTTCGATTGGCGTGTCGCGCCTCGCCAATGCGCTCAAGCTTACCGGCAATCTGGGGGCCACCGAGCCCGCGGGCCCGGTCGTCGTGCTGGTCATGGACAAGGACGAGACGCCGGCCTACCAGGCCATGGTCGCCGAGCTGCGCAATGCCGGCATCCGCGCTGAAATGTTCCTGGGCAACACCAAGAATTTCGGCAAGCAGGTGGCCTATGCCGACAAGCGCAATTCCCCCGCCGTGATCATCGAAGGCACCCAGGAGCGCGAGCAGGGTATTTTGCAGATCAAGGATCTGATCGCCGGCAAGCAGGCCGCTGCCGAGATCACCGACAATGCCGAGTGGAAAGCCGCGCGTCCCGGCCAGTTCGAAATCAAGCGCGAAGACCTTGTCGCCGCCATTCAGCAGCTGCTGGCGGACCAGCAGCAATGAGTGGGGCCGCGCTCCGTCGGGCCAATCTGGAGGCCCTGGTCGAAGCCCAGGGCGCTCACCGCGCGACGCCGCCCTTGCTGCTCTCGGCCGATCCCTATTTTGATCTGGCGGGCGAGGAGTTCGGCCGCCGGCTGCTGCTGACCACCGATTCCAGCGGCGCCGAATATTGCCTGCGCCCCGATTTCACCCTGCCCATCGTGCAGGCCTATATTGCCAATGGCGTCGGCGGCTCCGGCGGCGTTTTGCTATATGGGCCCGATCTTTCGCCAGCGCCTCACCGGGGCTGCCGAATTCGATCAGGCGGGTCTGGAATTGCTGGCCCAGCACGATGGCGATGTCGCGCTCGACCAGGTGCTGACCTTCGCGCGCGCCGCCCTGTCGATCTACAATGTGGTGCCCGATGTCCGCCTGGGCGGGGTCGGGCTGTTTGAGGCCCTTCTGGTGCAGGCCGACATGCCTGATGCGTGGCGCTCCGCGCGTGCGGGCACGCTTCGGCCACACCGAGGCGCTCGATCGCCTGCTGACGCGCCTGGAGAGCGGTGGTGACACCCACAGCCGTCAGCTGCCCAGTCGGCAGGCCATGATCGAGGAGGTGACCGAGCAGATGGTCGCGTCGGGTCTGAGCCTGTCGGAAGGCCGCACTCCCGCAAGAAATCACCGATCGCTATTTTGAACAGCAGGCGCTCGATGCCGCGCGGGTGCCCGCCGCGACGCTGCAATTGCTGCGCGACTACCTGGCCATTTCCGGCCCGGTGCTCCAGGCCCTGACCCAGGTCGAGGCGCTCGCCAGCAAGCACAAGCTCATGCTGGGCGCGCCCATCCGGGCGTTGCGCCGTCATCTCGATGGATTGGGCGAGGCGCGGGTCAGCTTTGACGCCAGCTTCTCGCCACGCCTGGATTATTACACCGGCATCGTCTTTGAAATGACCGGCCCGAGCGGGGAAGTGCTCGCCTCGGGTGGTCAGTATGACCGTCTGCTGGAACGGCTGGGAGCCACCGCGCCCATCGCCGCGTCCGGTTGCGCTGTCTGGGTCGATCGGCTCGAAGCAGAGGTCGCGCCATGAGCGCTAATACCAACATGACCGGATTGACCCTGGCCGTGCCCTCCAAGGGCCGCCTTGAAGAACTGACGCGCCAGTGGTTTGCCGAAAATGGCATGACCATTACCCGTCCCGGTGGCGCCCGCTCCTATCTGGGGGCGATCGATGGCGTGCCCGAAATCACCGTGCGCTTCTACCCGGCCTCCGAGATCGCCCGCGAGCTGATCCGCGGCAATATCGATTTTGGCGTGACCGGACGCGATCTGATCCACGAAACCAGTGAAGCCGGCCCCGATGCCGTCTCCATCGCCAGGCCGCTCGGCTTTGGCGCCGCCGATGTCGTGGTGGCTGCCCCCGAAGCCTGGATCGATGTCACCCATATGCACGACCTGGCCGATGTGGCGGCCGATTTCCGCACGCGCCATGGCCGCTGGATGCGCATCGCCACCAAGTACATCACCATCACCCGCCAATTCTTTGCCAAGGCCGGCATTGCCGAATATCGCATTGTCGAAAGCCTGGGCGCGACCGAGGCGGCCCCCGCGGCCGGGGTCGCCGATATTGTCGTCGACATCACCTCGACCGGCTCGACGCTCGTGGCCAATGGCCTGCGCGTGCTCGAAGATGGCGTGATGCTGCGCAGCGAAGCCTGTCTTATCGTCTCGCGCACCGCAGATTGGTCACCCCAGCGCCGGGCCCTGATGACGTCACTGCTGACCAAGCTCGGCGCCGAATCCGCGTTCTAGCGCCGGTGCCTGAACACCAGCTTGCCGGCAGCCACCATATTGGTGCCCATGCCGGCAAGGCTGCCCACCGCCACCGCAAAGGGCAGGTGCCACAGCGCCGTTGGGTGGGGCAGCAGCGCCAGCGCCACCCCGTATCCGGCCCAGTTGACGATGCTGCCGGGGATCATGGCGAAGAGATAGCGCACGAACTCGCCCCAGCTGGGCGCCGTCGGCGCGCGATCGGCAAAGGCGAAATGGCGGTTGATCCACCAGGTTGCCAGCACCGCGCTGACAAACGACACGCCTCGCCCGGAGATCGGCCCGAGGGCGCCGGCACTGAGTATCAGCACGCTGGCATCCACCACGTAGCCGACAATTCCCGCCACCCCGAACTGGGCGATCCGGGTCAGCCTAGCGCGCATCGACGCCGGCTTCGGTCACCCCGCCGATCGCCAGGTAATGCAGCCGCTTGGCTTCGGCCCGTCCGGTTACCACGCTGTCCAAAATCACCCCCACGGCCCCGCAGATGAGCCCGGCGATCGTGATCAGGCCCGCCAGGATTGCTGTGGGCAGGCGTGGCACTAGGCCAGTCTCCCAGTATTCGATCACCACGGGCAGCCCCACCAACACCGAGATCAGCACTGCCGCCGTCCCGACCGATAGGTAGAGCTGGCGGGGGCGTTCGCGCACAAAAAGCCGGGCGATGGATTTCAGGATCTGGAAGCCGTCGCGATAGGTCGCGAGCTTGCTTGCGGTCCCGGCCGGCCGCGACCGATACTCGGTGGGCAGCTCGGCATAGGGGGCGCGCAATTCCAGCGCGTGGATGGTCAATTCGGTCTCGATCTCAAACCCCTTGGACAGGGCCGGAAATGACTTCACGAACCGCCGCGACATGACCCGATAGCCCGACAGCATGTCGGTAAAGCCACTGCCAAAGATCTGGCCGACCATTGCGGTCAGCATGACATTGCCGGTCCGGTGCCCCAGCCGGTATTCATTGCCCAGGCCACTGGCAATGCGCGTGCCCACCACCAGGTCGAGCCGGTCATCGAGCAACAAATCCACCATGGCGGGCGCCTGGGCGGTTTCGTAGGTGCCGTCGCCATCGGCCATCACGTAGATATCGGCGTCCACATCGGCAAACATCCGGCGCACCACATGGCCTTTGCCGCGCGTCGTCACCTTGCGCACAATCGCGCCTGCGGCCTTCGCTTCGCTCGCCGTATTGTCGCTCGAGGCATTGTCGAACACATAGATCTGCGCGTCAGGCAGGACCCCCCGAAACTGCTCCACCACCGCCCGGATCACCGGGCCTTCATTGTAGCACGGTAGAATGACCGCGAGCCGGTTGCCGCGATATGCTTGCTGTGTCATCAGATTGGCCCAGTCCCGGTGCGTCCTCCTGAACCCTATCGAACGAGTGTTGGGAAATGGTAACGCGTCCCATTACCCCCTCGTGCAGCAGGCGTTTCATGCTCGACCCACTTATTCTTCTCGCCCTCGCCGGTGTTGGCCTGCTGGCTGGTTTTGTTGATGCGATTGCGGGGGGAGGGGGCATGATTGCGCTGCCCGCGCTGCTCTCGGCCGGACTGCCGCCCGTGGCGGCGCTGGCGACCAACAAGATGCAGTCCGTCGTTGGCACCGGCATGGCCGCCTTCACCTATTGGCGGCGCGGCTTTGTCTCGGTCAAGGCGCTGGTTCCCGCCATCGTGCTGACCTTCGCGGGCAGCTATATCGGGGCCCTCGTGGTGCGCAAGCTTGATACCAGCCTGCTTAACATTGCCGTGCCGGTGGCGCTGATCGGTATCGCCACCTATTTCCTGTTCGCGCCCAATCTGTCGGATGCCGACAAGTCGGCGCGCCTGCCGTTTGCCCGCTATGTGCCACTCATGGGGCTGGCCATCGGCTTTTACGACGGCATTTTCGGCCCCGGGACCGGCTCGTTCCTGACCATCGGATTTGTCATGCTGTTCGGGCTGGGGCTCACCCGCGCCTCTGGCAACACCAAGATTCTCAATCTTGTGTCCAATCTGGCGGCCCTGGCAATCTTCATTCCGGCCGGGGACGTGGTGTGGCCCGCGGCCATTGCCATGGCCATCGGCCAGCTGGTCGGGGGCTATGTGGGCGCGCGCACCGGCATTCGCTACGGCGCCAAGGTCATCCGGCCGCTGGTCGTGCTGGTCTCGATCGCGCTGGCGCTGCGCCTGCTGATCTGGGGCTAGTCGAGCCCGGCGACACTGCGCAGGGCTGCATTGATGCGGTCCTGCCAGCCCGGTCCATTCTCCTGAAAATGCTCCAGCACCGTGCGGTCGAGCCGCAGGGTGACCATCTCCTTGCCTGAGGGTGGAACAACGGTCTTGGGCGGCGGCGCGCTGGCCGCTGGCTTGCTGGTCACGGCCTTGAAGGCTGCTTCCGCCTGGTCCAGGGCACTGCCACGTCGGGGTGTGCGCATCAAATTGTCTCCGCTCGGTCTCAAGTACACAGTAGAATTACACTGTACTGGTAACAATAAAAAAGCGCGGTGTTGCCACCGCGCTTTCCACAAGGTTCGTGACTGGGAAGAAACGAACTTTGAAGCAATTGGTTGGACTGCTTAGAAGTCCATACCGCCCATGCCGCCCATGCCGCCGCCGCCCGGCATTGCCGGCGCTGCGTCCTTGGGAGCCTCGACGATCAGGGCTTCGGTGGTGATCAGCAGCGAAGCAACCGAAGCGGCGTCCTGCAGAGCATGGCGAACAACCTTGACCGGGTCGATAACGCCCAGGGCCATCAGGTCGCCGTACTCGTCGGTTGCGGCGTTGTAGCCGAACGTTGCCGAGTTGTTCTCGAGGATCTTGCCGACCACGACCGAACCTTCAGCGCCAGCATTGTTGGCGATGGTGCGGACGGGCTCCTGCAGAGCGCGACGAACGATGGCGATACCAGCAGCCTGGTCGGCGTTGGCACCCTTGACGGTGAGGGCGTTCGAAGCGCGCAGCAGCGCAACGCCACCGCCCGGTACGATGCCTTCTTCAACAGCGGCGCGGGTTGCGTTCAGCGCGTCGTCGACGCGATCCTTGCGCTCCTTGACTTCCACTTCGGTCGAACCGCCGACGCGGATCACGGCAACACCACCGGCGAGCTTGGCCAGGCGTTCCTGCAGCTTTTCCTTGTCGTAGTCCGAAGTGGTTTCTTCGATCTGCGCCTTGATCTGGCCAACGCGACCCTTGATGTCATCGGCCGAACCGGCGCCATCAACGATAGTGGTGTTTTCCTTGGTGATTTCAACGCGCTTGGCAGTGCCCAGCATGTCGATGGTCACGTTCTCGAGCTTGATGCCGAGGTCTTCCGAGATCACCTGGCCACCGGTCAGGATGGCGATGTCTTCGAGCATGGCCTTGCGGCGATCGCCGAAGCCAGGAGCCTTGACGGCAGCAACCTTGAGGCCGCCGCGCAGACGGTTGACGACGAGGGTCGCAAGAGCCTCACCTTCAATGTCTTCGGCAATGATCAGCAGCGGGCGCTGCGACTGCACGACCGACTTCGAGGATCGGCAGGATGGCCTGCAGGTTCGAGAGCTTCTTTTCGTGCAGCAGGATGACGGGATCTTCAAGAACCGCAGTCATCTTTTCAGCGTTGGTCACGAAGTAGGGCGACAGGTAGCCGCGGTCGAACTGCATGCCTTCAACGACATCGAGTTCGGTCTCGGCGGTCTTGGCTTCTTCGACGGTGATGACACCCTCGTTGCCGACCTTCTGCATCGCTTCGGCGATCATTTCGCCGATCGAGGATTCGCCGTTGGCCGAGATGGTGCCAACCTGGGCAACTTCAGCCGACGAGGTGATCTTCTTGGCCGAAGCCTTGAGCGAAGCCACGACTTCATCGACAGCCAGGTCGATACCGCGCTTCAGGTCCATCGGGTTGAAGCCGGCAGCAACTGCCTTGATGCCTTCAACAACGATTGCCTGGCCCAGAACGGTGGCAGTGGTGGTGCCGTCGCCGGCAACATCATTGGTCTTGGAAGCGACCGAACGCAGCAGCTGTGCGCCCAGGTTCTCGAAGCTTGTCTTCCAGTTCGATTTCCTTGGCAACCGACACGCCGTCCTTGGTGATGCGCGGAGCACCGAACGACTTTTCGATCACGACGTTACGACCCTTGGGGCCGAGCGTTACCTTGACCGCATTGGCCAGGATGTTGACGCCGCGCAGCATCTTGTCGCGAGCATCGGTAGAGAACTTTACTTCTTTGGCTGCCATGTGAGGCGCTCCTTGAAATCAGGTTGAGACGAATGGGGATCGCGAGGCGATTAGCCTTCGATGATGCCCATGATGTCGGATTCCTTCATGATCAGCAGGTCTTCGCCGTCGACCTTGACTTCGGTGCCGCTCCACTTGCCGAACAGCACGCGGTCGCCGGCCTTGACGTCGAGAGCAGCGATCTTGCCTGCGTTCATCACGGGCGCCTGGGCCAACGGCAACAATCACGCCCTCGGAGGGCTTTTCCTTGGCGGTGTCGGGGATGATGATCCCGCCCTTGGTCTTTTCTTCGCTATCGAGACGACGGACGACCACGCGGTCGTGCAGGGGACGGAAGCTCATGATTGCTCCTTGTAGCATCACACTAAACTGCAATTTCGGGTTGTTAGCACTCATCACGAGAGAGTGCTAACGACGCCTCTGGATATAGGGTTGGGCCAAAACCGAGTCAAGGCGAGTGAACCGGAGTTTTTCTGGCGCGTTATGCACGGAGCGCCAACTACCAATGGATTCAGCGATGACAACTCAGTGCCTGGACAAGGATATCAAGATTCGGCCGGCTGCCGGTCGCGTGCACGTCATTTTCGATGATGCCGAGATTGCGAGTTCCCTTGACGCGCTGGAACTGGACGAGCCGGGAGAGCCGCTGCAGATCTACTTTCCCTGGGATGACATCCAGCCGGGGATCCTGGAAGCAACGGAAACCCGCATCAGCTCCCCATCCAAGGGTGTGGCCTCCTTCTATACCATCAAGACCCTGACGGCGACCGGGGTTGATCAGGCCTGGTACTATCCGGACCCCTGTCCGCTGGTCGAAGCGATCCGCGAGCGCATCGCGTTCAAGGGTGACCGCATCGAAATCCGCCGCTCCCAGGTTTGAAATCCGAGGGCAAAGCAGAAGTTTTTCGCCGCCCCCCTTCCGCCCCGATCAAACCTGAGCCATAACCAGCCTCATGAACCAAGATAACTCACTTCAAATCAAGCTGCGCCTCAAGGGCGGTAGTGGCCCCAACGCTAACTGGCATTGGGAAATCCAGGATACCGCCGGCAAGGTCGTGAAATCCGGCAGTGCCGTCGGGCCCGAGCACAAGGCATTCGCCACCGCGCGCATTGCCAAGGAAAAGCTGGAACAGTCCACCCGCAGCTAAGCGCCTTAGCCAGAGTTTGCCGTGTCAGCCTCAGCGAGTGCCGCAATCGACCCGCCGCTGGCCCGACAAGCCAGGCCCCTTTACGGCATCGCCCTGAAGGTCATGTCGGTGGCGCTGTTCGTGCTCATGGCCACGGCGCTCAAGGCCACACACACCATCCCCACCGGCCAGCTGGTGTTCTTCCGCTGTGCCTTTGCGATGCTGCCGGTGCTGGTCTATCTGGGCTGGCGACGGCAGATCGGGCGGGCTTTTGCGACCAGGCGCCCAATGGCGCATTTCTTGCGCGGACTGGCCGGCGTCTCTTCAATGGGGCTCGGCTTTTTTGCGTTGACGCGCCTGCCGCTGCCCGAATCCACTGCCATCGGCTACGCCACCCCTTTGTTGCTGGTGGTGTTCAGCGCGGTCTTTCTCAAGGAGCAGGTTCGCCTGTTCCGCTGGTCGGCGGTGCTGGTGGGCATGGTCGGCGTTATGATCATCCTGTGGCCGCGGCTGACGCTGTTTTCCGGCGGCGGCGCCATGAGCAATGCCGAAACGATCGGTGCGATCGCGGCCATGGGCGGCGCGGTGTTCTCGGCCATTGCCCTGTTGCAGGTGCGCCAGCTGGTCCAAACCGAGCACACCGAGGCCATCGTCACCTATTTCTTCATCAGCGCCAGCATCCTGTCGCTGCTGTCCCTGCCGTTCGGCTGGGTCATGCCCAGTGTTGAGCAGGCCATCCTGCTGGTCACCGCGGGCGTCTGCGGCGGGATCGCCCAATTGCTCATGACCTCGAGCTATCGCTACGCCGATCTGTCGGTGATCGCGCCGTTTGAATATGTCTCGCTGATCCTGACCATCGCCATTGGCTATGCGGTCTTTGCCGATGTGCCGACCGGGCCCATGCTCGTGGGGGCCGCCATCATCGTCATGTCGGGGATCGCCGTTATCCTGCGCGAGCATTATCTGGGCGTTGATCGCGCCAGGACCAGCAAGGCCAGCACGCCCTAGCCGGCAACGGCCATGTCGCTCCAGCCCTGGCGCTTGCGATAGATGGTCGAGGGGCTGATCTCGAGCGCTGCCGCGGCCAGCGAGATATTGCCGCCAAAGCTGGCGATCGCATCCTCGATGATCCGCTGCTCCTGCTGCCACATCGGCAGGATTGCCGGCCGCCGGGTCTGGCGGGCAGGGGGCTCCGGCGCTTCCAGTATGCTACGCGATTCAATGTCGGCATTGCTCACCATGTGCGGGGTAATCTCGCCGCCATCGAACATCACCACCAGTCGGCGGATCAGGTTTTGCAGCTGCCGCACATTGCCCGGCCATTCGGCCGAAGCAAGCAGGCTCGCCGCTTCCCCCGAAAAACCGGTGAAGCTCTTGTGCTCCTCGGTAGCGTAGCGTTCGAGGAAATGGCGTGCCAGCACCATGATGTCGGTTGGGCGCTGCCGCAGGGGCGGCAGATGGATCGGCAACACATGCAGCCGGTAGAACAGATCCTCGCGGAACTTTCTTTCGGTAATCAGCTGCATGGGATTGCGATTGGTCGCGCAGATCACCCGCACATCGACGTGCCGGATGCCGGCCTCGCCCACCCGGCTGAACGTGCCGGTCTGCAGGAAACGCAGCAGCTTGCTCTGCAGCGAAAGGTCCATTTCCCCGATCTCATCGAGGAACAGCGTGCCGCCGTCGGCCAGCTCCGCCGCACCCTTGCGATCTTCATGGGCGCCGGTAAAAGCTCCCCGGGTCACGCCAAACAGCTCGCTTTCCATCAGGTCGCGCGGAATGGCGGCGCAATTGATGGCAACAAGGCGCTTGCCGGCCCGATGCCCCTGCGCATGCAGCGCCTCGGCGCAGACTTCCTTGCCGGTGCCGCTTTCCCCAGTGATGAACACGGGTGCCGATGAGGTCGCAATGCGCCCGATCTGCTCATAGACAAACTGCATGGCGCTCGAGCTGCCGATGAACCCGGCATAGTCAGCCAGTCCGCCCGGGCTCGATGCCTCGATATTGATGGTGCGGCCCTTGCCGTGGCGCTGGGCCAGCTCGCCGATGCGCGCCACCATGGCCGGGCCATTGATCGGCTTGGCCACATAATCATGCGCACCCGAGCGCATCGCAGCGACCGCCGCCGACACTGACTGGCCATCGGCCACCGCGATCACCAGCGCGCCATCGGATAGGCGCACCAGTCGGGCCACTGCCTCGTCGCTGCGCACGCCCAGGTCGTCCAGGCTCGCCAAATCCGCCAGGATGATGTCAAAGCCGCCGTCGCGCAGCAGTTCGGTTGCAAGACGACCGGAGCCGGCAAGCGTGATGCGGCTTGCATCGCCCAGGCACTGCGACAGGCTTTCCGCAGTGGCTCGCGCCCCGGCGTTGTCCTGGTCGATCAGCAGCAGGCGCCCCGATGAGGCGCCGTTGCTTCGGGTGTGCATCGCCATGCGGCCGTTCCTTGTCTATGTCAGTCAGTCCTGAGCCCGGTTGTTCGTCTGCTGCGCAGCCGCCCCGGTGTTATTGGCGATTGTTCTCCCAACAGGGTAAATAAACCGTTCCGACAATTGCATTCTGCGCCACTCGGCGGTTTGGCGCCCGTCCTGTGCATTTTGCGTGGGATGGGGCCGGGTCCCGCTGTTTACCATTGGTTAGCAATGCTATGAGTGATCACCGAATCCTGATGCTATGTTTAAGGAGCTGGGTCCGCACGTGCAGGCGCTGGTCTATATGTTCATCGCCTTGGCTGCCGCCGGCATTGGTGCGACGGCCTATTTCGGGCTGACTTTTACCCCCGCCGAGGCGCTGCTGGCTGCGATCATGTTCGGCTGCGTGTGCGTCGTCCTGATGGAGCGCACCGTTCGCCAGCGCGCCGAGAGGCGGCTCGAAAAGGGGATCGAGGAGTTGGCCCGGCTGCTGGCCACCGATGCCCAGGCCGGTGCCGTGCTCGGCCAGCGGATCAATGCCATGACCCAGCTGAATGCCGGTTCTCGCCTCGAGGCCGTGGAAGCCGATATCTCGGTTCTTGGTACCGTCATCCGCCAGGTCGCCGAAGCGGTCGCGGACGTCGAGCAGCGCCAGGCCAAAGCCCAGGCGGCGCGCCCCGAACCGGCGCTGGCGGCCCCACCGCCCCCGGCCCGCCCGGTGCCCGAAGTGGAGCCGCGCATTTCCATCGCTGCCCTGCAGCAGGCGATCGATGATCACCGCCTGATCTATCACGTGCAGCCGATCGTCACGCTGCCGCAACGCCGTCCCCATGGCTACGATCTCGTGCCGCGCCTGCAGCTGGGCAACGGCCAGTTCGCCACCGGCGCCGATTTCATGCCCCGTCATGGCGGCGAAGAAGCCCTGCGCAGCATCGAGGGGATTGCCCTGGTCGAAGCGATCACCATGGCGCGCCGCGCCCGCGCCAGCGGGCAGATGCTCACGCTCTACCTGCCATTGTCGCGCGCCACTTTGGGTGAAACCAGTGCCGCCGAGCAATTGCTGGCCTCGGTTGAAGCCAATCCCGCCATTGCCGCGGGCGTGATGTTTACCATCAGCGAGGCGGATTGGTTCGGACTGAACCCCCAAGAGCGGGCCGTTGTCGGCTCCCTCGCCGGCAAGGGCGCCGGTTTTTCGCTCGGCAATGTGGGCTCGCTGCGCCTCGACATGGCCGAGCTTGCAGGGCAGGGCGTCAGGTCGGTTCGCATCGACAGCACCCGCTATATTGCCGAGCCCGAGAGCTTCACCGACTTCCATGCGGCCGACATTGCCAATTTCATGGCCCGCTTCGACGTTAAGCTGCTGGCCACCGGCGTGACCAGCGAGCGCCAGATCATCGAATTGCTTGAAGATGGAATCCCGCTCGCCTCGGGCGATCACATTGCCGCGGCGGGCCCGGTGCGTGCCGATCAGCTGCTAGAGCTGGCCGGCGCCGCGGCCGTCCGGCCGCGCTTGCGGCGCGTCGAACTCTAGGCCTGCCGTCTCCGCGTTCTGCCTTTTCTCTTGATCCGGGGCCCCCAGCTGCCACATACAACTTTTCGTCTCTTGCATTGGACCCCGCCATGACCAACTCGTTCCCTGACATCTCCGGCATCGCCGATCTCGCCGGCCGCTATGATGCGGTGTTGAGCGACGTCTGGGGCGTCGTCCACAATGGCGTCGCCGGCGTTTCCATCGGCCGTCGATGCGCTGACCCGCTATCGCCAGGCCGGCGGCAAGGTGGTGTTCATCACCAATGCACCGCGCCCCTCGCCCCCGATCATCGCCATGCTCGACCGGCTGGGCGTCCACCGCGACAGCTATGACGCCATAGTCTCGTCCGGCGACGCGACCCGCGCCATGATCGCGAAATATCGCGGCAAGGCCATTCATCACGTCGGCCCCGCCACCGAGGACGACACCCTTTACGAGGGTCTCGATGTGCGCCGTACCGTTGCCGAGGACGCCGAAGTGGTGGTCGTCACCGATCTCGACAGCGACGATGACAACCCCGAAATGTACCGCGAGCGCGCCAAGCAATGGCTCGCGCGCAAGCTGCCGATGATCTGTGCCAATCCCGACCGCGTCGTCGAACACGGCGAAAAGATCATCTATTGCGGCGGCGCGCTGGGCGACCTCTACGCCGCCATGGGCGGCATGGTGCTGATGGCCGGCAAGCCCTATCAGCCGATCTACGAGGAAGCCTTCCGGCTGGCCGAAGTTGCCGTGGGGCGTCCGCTCGACAAGTCCCGCGTGCTGGCCATCGGCGACTAGGTGCGCACCGATGCCACCGGCGCGGCCCAGTTCGGGCTCGACCTGCTGTTCATCACCGGCTCGATCCACGCCGCCGAGCTCGATGCCTTCGGCAAGCCCGATCCGCAGGCGATTGTCGATCTGGTGGCCCCCAGCCGGGCGCGCCTGGCCGGTTTCCTGCCGCGTCTGGCCTGGTAGTTGCAGTGACCGATTTCATCACCCTGAGCAATCTCGACACTGTCCCCGCCACCTTGCGCGGGGCCTATGTCGCCATCGGCAATTTCGATGGCTTCCATCGCGGCCACCAGCGCATCATCGCGACCTCGAAGGCGCGCGCTGCCGCCGCGGGCGTGCCGGCGTTCGTGCTGACCTTCGAGCCCCATCCACGCGACGTCTTTGCCCCCGCGCCCTTTCTGTTCCGGCTCACCGATGGTTCCTCCAAGACCAAGCTGGCCAAGGCGCTGGGCACGGACGGAATCGTGGTCATGTCGTTCACCCGCGATTTCTCCCAGATCGAGGCCGAGGATTTCGTGTCCCGCTTCCTCGTTGACGCATTGGGCGTCTCGGGTGTCATCGTTGGCGCCGATTTCCATTTTGGCCGCCAGCGCCGCGGCACGCCCGGCTTTCTTGCAGGCCTCGGGCCAGGCTCATGGCTTTGCCGTCGAAATCCTCGACCTGATGGACGAGGGCGACGAGATCATTTCCTCCTCGCGCATTCGTGCAGCGCTGTCTGAAGGCGACGTCGCCGCGGCCAACCGGCTGCTGGGCTATCACTGGTTCTTTGACGGCTGCGTGGTGCAGGGCGACCAGCGCGGGCGCGAACTGGGTTATCCCACCGCCAATACCCGCACCCCCGAGGGTTTCCAGCTCGCCCAGGGCGTCTATGCGGTGCGCGCGCGCATCGGCGAGCGCCTGTTCGATGGCGTTGCCGCCTATGGCAAGCCGATGTTCGACAATCAGCGCCCGCCCTTCGAGACGCATCTGTTCGATTTTGACGAGGATATCTACGGCCAGACCATTTCGGTGGCGCTGATCGCGCATATCCGCGGACAGGAAGTCTTTTCCGGGCTCGATGAGTTGATCGCCGCCATGGATCGCGACAGCCGCAAGGCCCGCGCCGCCATTGCTGCCGCCAAGCCCATCGATGATCTGGATACCCGTCTGGGCTTCCTCTGACCGGTCCACATTTGCCCCCTGGACAATAGGTGGCAAAAAAACTGGCATGGGGGCGTCTGCCTTGATACAAGCGGGCACTTTCCAGCTAGATTTGACAGGCAGCGATGACTGATACCGCCTCCGGGGCCCTTGAAACCGATTATTCATCGACGCTGTTTCTGCCTGAAACCGAATTTCCGATGCGCGCCGGTCTGCCTGCGCGCGAGCCGCTCTGGCTCCAGCGTTGGGAAGACATGGACATCTATGCGCGGCAGCGCGAGCAGGCCCAGGATCGGCCGCTGTTCACCCTGCACGATGGCCCTCCCTACGCCAACGGCAACATCCATATCGGTCACGCGCTCAACAAGACGCTCAAGGACATGATCTCGCGCTCCAAGCAGATGCTGGGCTTCAACTCGGCCTATGTGCCGGGTTGGGATTGCCACGGCCTGCCCATCGAGTGGAAGATCGAAGAGCAGTACCGCGCCAGGAACAAAGACAAGAACGACGTTCCGATCATCGAATTCCGCCAGGAATGCCGCCACTTTGCCGAGCAGTGGGTCGATGTCCAGCGCGAGGAATTCAAGCGCCTGGGCGTTCTGGGTGAGTGGGACAATCCCTATCTGACCATGAGCTTTGATGCCGAAGCCCAGATCGCGCGCGAGCTGATGAAGGTCTCGATGAGCGGCCAGCTCTATCGCGGCTCCAAGCCCGTCATGTGGTCGGTGGTCGAGCGCACGGCGCTGGCCGAAGCCGAAATCGAGTATGCAGACTACGAGAGCGACACCATCTGGGTGAAGTTCCCGGTCCTGGGCTCCTCCTCGGCCGTGGCCGGCGGCGACTTTGCCGCCAGCGCCGATGCCGTGCGCGATCTCGAAGGCGCCTCCGTGGTCATCTGGACCACCACGCCCTGGACCATCCCGGCCAACCGCGCCATCACCTATTCGCACAAGATCAGCTATGGCCTCTATGAGGTGACCACAGCTGCCGAAGGCAATTGGGCGGCGGTCGGCGAAAAATACGTGCTGGCCGACAAGCTGGCCGAAGAAGTGTTCGCCAAGGCAAAGGTCGAGGCATTCACGCGCCTGCGCGATGTGAACCCCGGCGACATCACCGCCTGCGCCCATCCCTTGCGCGGCCTCGAGGGCGGCTATGAATTCCTCGTGCCGCTGCTCGATGGCGATCACGTCACCGATGACGCCGGTACCGGCTTTGTCCATACCGCTCCCGGTCATGGTCTCGATGACTTTGAGATCTGGATGAATTCAGGCCGCCTGCTGGCCGAGCGCGGCATCGAGCCACACGATCCCCTATGTGGTGGGCGATGACGGCTTCTACACCAAGGATGCTCCCGGCTTTGATGGCGCGCGCGTCATCGATGACAACGGCAAGAAGGGCGACGCCAATAACCGCGTCATCGCAGCCCTTGCCGAGCGCCATGCCATGGTCGCCCGCGGCCGCGTCAAGCACCAGTATCCCCATTCCTGGCGCTCCAAGAAGCCGGTGATCTATCGCAACACCCCGCAGTGGTTCGTCTATATGGACCGCGACATCGAGGGGGCGGGCGATACCCTGCGTCACCGCGCGCTCAACGCCATCGACGCCACCAAATTCTATCCCGCAGCCGGGCAGAACCGCCTGCGCGCCATGATCGCCGACCGTCCCGATTGGGTGCTGTCGCGCCAGCGTGCCTGGGGCGTGCCGATCACCGTGTTCGTGCATAAGCAAACCAGCGAAATCCTGCAGGACGAAGCGGTCAATCACCGCATCGCCCAGTCCTTCGAGGAAGAGGGCGCCGACGCCTGGTATCAGGACGGCGCTGCGGCCCGCTATCTGGGCGCCGACTACAAGGTCGAAGACTACGAGATGGTCCGCGACGTGCTCGACGTCTGGTTCGACAGCGGCACCACTCACTCCTGGGTGCTGCGCAACAAGCAGAAATGGCCGCACCTCAAGTTCCCGGCTTCGATGTATCTCGAAGGCTCGGACCAGCACCGCGGCTGGTTCCATTCGTCGCTGCTCGAAAGCTGCGCGACCAATGGCTTTGCCCCCTATGACAGCGTTCTCACCCATGGTTTCACCATGGATGGCGAAGGCCGCAAGATGAGCAAGTCGCTGGGCAATACCGTTGCCCCGCAGGACATCATCAAGCAGTTCGGCGCCGATATCCTGCGCCTGTGGGTGGCCTCGTCCGACTATTCGGAAGATCTGCGCCTCGGCAAGGAAATCATCCAGACCACCGTCGACAGCTACCGCAAGCTGCGCAACACCCTGCGCTGGCTGCTGGGCAACATTGCTCACTACAAGCCCGAGGACGAAGTCGCAATTCGCCGACATGCCCGAGCTGGAGCAGCTGATGCTGCATCGTCTCGCGCAGCTCGACGCTCAGGTGCGCGACGCCCTACAAGGAGTATGACTTCCGCAAGGTCGTGACGCTGCTCACCAACTTCATGAACATCGAACTGTCGGCGTTCTACTTCGATATCCGCAAGGATACGCTCTATTGCGACCCGATCTCGCTCGGTGCAGGCGCAAGGCTTCGCTGACGGTGCTCAATCACCTGTTCAACTGCCTCACCGCCTGGCTCGCGCCGATCCTGGTGTTCACCATGGAAGAGGTCTGGCTCGAACGCCATCCGGGCGAGGATTCCTCGGTTCACCTGCGTCTCTTCCCCGAAGTGCCCGCGGAATGGCTCAACCACGAGCTCGCCGCCAAGTGGCAGCTGATCCGCTCGGTCCGCCGCGTGGTCACGGGCGCGCTCGAAATCGAGCGCCGCGAAAAGCGCATCGGCTCATCGCTCGAGGCTGCTCCCAAGGTCTATATCAGCCGATGCACGGCTCCTTGTGGCCCTGCACGAGCAGGACCTGGCCGAGATCGCCATCACCTCGGGCATCGAGATCCTGCAGGATGCCGGCCCCTCCGAGGCCTTCCGACTTGAGGAAGTGCCGGGCGTTGCCGTGGTGTTCGCGCCGGCCCAGGGGCAGCGCTGCGCGCGGTCCTGGCGAGTGCTGCCCGGAAGTGGGAACCGACCCGGATTATCCGGATGTGTCGCTGCGCGACGCCCAGGCCCTGCGCGAACGCGCTGCGGCTGGCCTGTAACTATCCCAGCGGTCCCGGTTTACCGATCGGGGCCGTCCCTGGCACGTAAGAGGAGAGCTGATTTGGATTTGAAGCGCCTGGCTGACCCGACCGTGTTGATGTCCTTCATGGCGACGGTGCTGGCCTTTGGTCTGGATCGGGCACACAAGGCCTTTCAGGTTTCCGCCGATTGCGTTGCCCTGGGCACGGCGCCCTGCGTCGAAATCTTTTCCAGCTATATCCCGTTTGCGATGACCGGCTGGCGCGGCGGCGAAGTCGTCCGCGTCAACGACTTCTTTGACTACGTCCTGGTGTGGAACACCGGCATTTCCTACGGCATGCTCGACCATTTGCCCGCCTGGGGCCTGACCGTGGTCATGCTGCTGGCGATAATCGGCGCTGTCGATCTGGTGGCTGCGCACCGATGTGCCCCTCATCCGCATTGGGCTGGCACTGTGTATCGGCGGGGCCTTGTCCAACGCCCTCGACCGCATCATTTACGGTGGCGTTGCCGATTTCTTCCATTTGCATTGGGGCACGTGGTCGTTTTACATCTTCAATCTTGCCGACGTGGCTATTACCGCGGGCGTTGTCCTGCTAATGGCCGATCTGGTCGGTATCGGGCGACCCAAGATTACGAAATCTGCGTGAATGATCACCTTGCCGCCAAAATCTAGTTTTAGGCGACAGAATGAGTTATAAGCGCCGCCGACATCGTGAAGGACGTTGCATGCGTATTGGATTGACCGGGCAGCAGATTGCCAGACGCGCTGGTTTGGCGACGCTGGGTCTCGTACTCGCCGTAGCGCTGGGCGCCTGCACCACCGTGGAAGGCACCAACGCCCTGACCGATGTCGGAACCTTCGAACGCGAAGTGCATGAGCAGCACGGCGCGCGGTTTCGGCCTCATTCCCGGCGAGACGCCCAAGGAAGATCTCACCCAGGCGCGCGCCCCATTGGTGCTGCCGCGTGCGGGTGCAAGCCCTGCCGGCGCCGTCCGCCCAGAGCGCCGCGGCCCAATTGCCCGCCAATAGCGACACGGTGCGCATCGATACCAGCCAATCTGACCGAGGCCGATCTGCAGCGCCTGCGCAATGCCAAGGTTGTTGATCTGCGCTCGGTGTCGGGGCGTCCGCTGACCGAGGCCGAGGCCAAGCAGCTGACCGCGCGGATGCGCGCCGCCAACATGAACGTGTCGGTCAACGGCAAGCGCCCGCTCTATCTGCCGCCTGAAGAATATTTCACTCGCGTGGGGGATGCTCAGCTTGTCTGCTCCACTCCCACCGGCGAAGTTGTCGCGATCAGCGATCCCAAGTGCCCCGATGCCGTGCGCAAGGCGCTGCAATCGTCGGGCCGGGGAACCAACACCAACCTCGGTACCGGCTTGATCGGCGAGGATCTGTACAAGAATAACCGGTAGCCCTGGCTGCCTGTCCACGCCTATTACGCCCCGCCGATTTGGCGGGGCGTCTCCGTTTTCCGCGCCGCCCAACCGGGTCCCGCATGCTTAGAAAGTCTGCTCCATGAACGAAACTCCTGCCAAACCCGACATCGGTGATCGCCTCGCCAAGGTCATCGCCCGTTCGGGCCTGTGCTCGCGCCGTGATGCCGAGGTCTGGATCACCTCCGGCCGCGTCGTGGTCAACGGCAAGAAGGTGATGACCCCCGCCTTCAACGTGACTGATCGCGACAAGATCCTGGTCGACGGCGCGCCCCTGGCAGCCCGCCAGGGCACCCGCGTCTGGCTCTACCACAAGCCTGCGGGCCTGGTGGTCACCGAGAAGGACCCCGAAGGTCGCGAGACCATTTTCGAGCACCTCGAAACCCACGGCCTGCCGCGCGTCGTCACCGTTGGTCGTCTCGATATCAACACCGAAGGCCTGCTGCTGCTGACCAATGATGGCGGCCTCAAGCGCGTGCTTGAGCTGCCCGCGACCGGCTGGCTGCGCCGCTATCGCGTGCGCGCCCACGGCACCGTCACCCAGGCGGCGCTCGATCGCCTCAAGGATGGCATCGAGATCGATGGCATCAAGTATGGTTCGATCGAAGCCACGCTCGAGCGCGAGCAGGGCGCCAATGTGTGGATCGTCATGGCGCTGCGCGAAGGCAAGAACCGCGAAGTCAAGAACGTGCTGGGCGCACTCGGGCTGGAAGTGAACCGCCTGATCCGTGTCAGCTTTGGCCCGTTCCAGCTCGGCGATATTCCGGTGGGCGCGGTTGAAACCGTCAAGGCCAAGATGCTGCGCGATCAGCTGGGCAAGAAGCTGGCCGATGCCGCCGACGTCGATTTCGACAGCGAGATGCCTGAAGCTGCCGCTCTGGTGGGCAAGCCCACCCGTGACCGTTTGACCGGTCGCGGCACCAATACGGTCGAGATCGACCGCCAGCGCTTCCGCTTTACCGACCACGCCGAAAAGACCGAAGCCGAAATCCGCGCCGAGCGTCCGCGCCAGGATCGCCCGGGCCGCTTTGACAGCCGCAAGCCGATGGCCCGCATCGATCCGCGGGCCCAGGAAGACGCAGCGCCTCCGCGCCGCATTCACTTCGTCGAAGATGGTCGCGCCCCCGAGGATTTCGTGCAGAAGAATTTGGGCAAGCCCGCCTGGCGCCATCCCGACGATCAGCCGGCGTCCAGCTTCGGCAAGCGCGCGCCGCGTCCGGACGGCGACAAGAAGTCGTTCGGCGACAAGAAGCCGTTTGAAAAGAAGAGCTTTGGCGACAAGAAGCCCTATGGCGATAAAAAGCCCTACGGTGACAAGAAGTCGTTCGGCGATCGCCCGTCCTTTGGCGACAAGCCACGCGGTGCGCCGCGCGACGAAGGCGCCAAGCGTCCTTATGGTGAGCGCTCCGAGCGTCCGACCCGCGATTTCGGTGATCGTCCGCGCGGCGACAAGCCGTTCGGCGCCCGTCCCGAAGGCGGTCGTCCCACCGATGAGCGTGCGTTCAAGGGCACACCGCGCGGTCCCCGTCGCGGCGATGCCGGTACCGAGCAGGAGCCACGCAGCTTTGCGCCGCGCACCCGTCCCGACAGCGAGCGTGGCGAAGGCGCCAAGTTCACCGGCGGTGCGGATCGTGGTTTTGAAGCCAAGCGTCCCGGTCGGAACTTCACCGACAAGCCGCAGCGCTTCCGCGCTGAAGGCGACACCCCGCGCCGCCCTTCGGGTGAGCGTCCGCAGCAGCGTCCGTCGGGTGATCGCCCGCAGCGCAGCGAGCGTCCGGGCCGCGACGAATACGGCTCCGAGGCCAAGACCTATGGCAAGCCGCGCTTCCGCGCAGATGGCAAGCCCGCACCCAAGCGCGACGGGGCAGCGCCCCAGCGTGGTCCGCGTCCGGGTGGCTTTGGTGGCAAGCCCGGTTTCGGCGGTAAGCCAGGCGGCTTTGGTGGTCGTCCGGCCGGTGGTGCCGGTCGTCCCTCCGGCGGTCCTGGTCGCCCAGCTGGTGGCGGCGGTCGCCCGGGTGGCTTTGCTGGCGGTCGTCCCGCCGGCGGCGGCGGTCGCCCAGCAGGTGGTGGTGGACGTCCCGCAGGTGGTCGTCCGTCGGCTCCGCGGCGTCCCAAGGCCTAATCCATGCGCATTGTTGCCGGAAAATTCCGTGGCAAGGCCATCAATTCCCCGTCGGACGATTCCATTCGTCCGACGGCCGACCGGGTTCGCGAATCGATGTTCAACATCCTCGCTTCCCGGCTCGGTCCGGTCCTTGATGGCGTGCGCGTGCTCGATCTGTTTGCCGGCACCGGGGCGCTGGGGCTCGAAGCCCTGTCGCGCGGGGCCGAGCACGTCACCTTCGTTGATACCAGCGTTGAAGCGCGCGGCCTGATCCGCGATCACATCGAGGGCTATGGGGCAGGGGGCGTGACCAAGCTGTTGCGCCGCGATGCCACCCAGCTTGGCGTGCCCGGTTCGATGAAGCCGTTTGATCTGGTGTTTATCGATCCGCCCTATGGCCAGGGCCTGGGCGAGCTGGCCCTTGTAGGCCTGCGCGACAATGGGTGGCTCGCGCCCGATGCCACCATCGTCTTTGAAGAAAGCGTCAACGCCGACGTGGTCATCCCCGAGGGCCTGACCCTTGAGGATCGCCGCGAATATGGCGCTGCTGCGGTGCATTTCCTCAGCGTCAATCCCGGCCCATGATTTGGTGCCCCTCGTATGCGAGGGGCCCGCACTTCCGAACCTAGGCCGCCAGCAGGCAGGCCTCGCACTTGCCTCGGATTTCCATGGTGGTGCGTTCGATCTTGAAGCCCTTCTGATCCGCCCAGGCGCCCAGCCGGTCCTCGATCACCGGATCGGCAAATTCATCCACCCGCTTGCAATTCTCGCAAATGGCGAAGGCGATCATGCCCTTGCGATGGCAGTGCTCGTCGGCGCACGCTACAAAGGCGTTGAGCGTTTCGATCCGGTGCGCTAGCCCGCGCTCCACCAGCTTTTCCAGCGCCCGATAGATTTGCAGCGGCGCCCGCAGCCCGTCGCCGCGCAGCTTGTCGAGAATGTCATAGGCGCTCAGCGGCGCGCCGGTTTCGGTCAGTGCGCCCAGCACCAGCCGCTGGTTGCGGGTGAGATCGCTTGGAACGGCGTGACTATGCATCTTGAGAAACCTTCCTGCCGAACAACCGGGTGACCGGAATGGTCAGCGATACCAAAAACACCACTAGAGCCATGACCACGATGGACGGCCCGGACGCCGTGTCCCAGGTGCGCGAGCCAAACAGCCCGCCCACCACTGCGACCGCGCCGAGCACGGCCGCCACCACCGCCATCTGCTCCGGGGTCGCGCTCAAGCGCCGCGCCGTGGCCGCCGGAATGATCAGCAGCGAGGTGATCAGCAATACCCCCACCAGCTTCATCGCAATGGCGATCACGCTGGCCATCAGGATCATCAGGATCAGTCGGCTCGCTTCCGGGCGCAGCCCTTCGGCCTCCGACAGTTCGGGGCTCACCGTCGACGCCAGCAGCGGGCGCCATGCCAGGGCCAGGATGGCAAGGATCGCCGCCCCACCGCCCCAGATGATGACGATGTCTTCCACCGATACCGCGAGGATATCGCCGAACAAAAAGCCCATCAGGTCGATCCTGACCGTGGTGAGAAATCCCACCAGCACCAGCCCAACGGCCAGTGTCGAATGGCTCAAAATGCCCAGTAGCGCATCGATCGACAGCGTTGCCTGGCGCTGCAGCACGATCAGCGCCCCCGCCACCAGCACCGCCACGCCAAACACGCCCAGCGTCATGTTCAGCGACAGGATGATCGACAGCGCCACGCCCAGCAGCGCCGAATGGGCCATGGTGTCGCCGAAATAGGCCATCCGCCGCCACACGACGAAACATCCCAGCGGTCCGGCCACCAGCGCCAGGCCCAACCCGGCAATCAGCGCCCGCGAGAAATAATCACCGAACATCATTGCTCTCCCGCTCGGCTAGCGCCGGTTCGTCATGCTTGTGCCTGTGATGATGGTGCTCGTGCGGATGAATATGCCCGTCCTCGCCATGTTCATGGTCGTGGTGATGCTGGTAGATCGCCAGCGTGCTGGCGGCGCGCTCGCCGAACAGTTTCAGATAGGCCGGGCTGCGCTTCACCGCCGACGGGGTGCCGCGGCAGCACACATGGCCGTTCAGGCACACCACCGTGTCGGTCTCGGCCATCACCACATGCAGATCGTGGCTGATCATCAGGATGCCGCATTGCGTCGTGTCGCGGATCTGGCGCACCAGATTGTAGAGCGCCACTTCGCCCGAAAAATCGACGCCCTGCACCGGCTCGTCGAGCACCAGCAGATCGGGCTTGCGGATCATGGCACGGGCAAACAGCACCCGCTGGAATTCTCCGCCCGACAATTCCTGCACCGCGGCCTTGAGCAGGCGCGTCGCCCCCACAGCTTCGAGGGCCGCGCTCACTTCGCTGGTCGAATAGCGTCCGGTCAGCTGCATCAGCCGCTCGACCGTCAGCGGCAGGGTCCAGTCGATCGACAGCTTTTGCGGCACATAGCCAATGGTCAGCCCGGGCTGGCGCTGCACGCTGCCCGTGGTGGGCTTGAGCACCCCGGTCGCCAGTTTGGCGGTCGTCGATTTGCCCGAGCCATTGGGCCCGATCAGGGTGACGATCTCGCCGCGCGCAATGGTCAGGTCGACCCCGCTTACCAGCGTGCGGGTGCCTCGGCTCACCCCGGCATTGCGTAATTCGATCAGCGCTTGGCGCTCGGTTGCAGCCTGCATCATTCACTCTTGGCGTTTGAGGCGAATGCCCCTTGACGAATTTCATTACGTTATAGCATAACAACCGCGCAAGCGTAATAACATAACATATCACTTGCCCTGACCGACCATCGAGAAAGATCAGCCGATGAAATTGCTATCCGCCGCCGCCACGCTGCTCGCCACCGCGCTGCTCACCACCACCGCCTGGGCCACGCCCAATGTGGTGGCGTCCATCAAGCCGGTGCATTCACTGGTCAGCGCCGTGATGGCCGGAATTGGCGAGCCGGTGCTGATCGTCAAGGGCGCCGCCTCGCCGCACAACTATTCGCTGCGCCCGTCGGATGCCTCGGCCCTTGAAGCGGCCGATCTGGTGTTCTGGACCGGCCATGGCCTCGAGATGTTCCTCGCAGACGCACTCGACGACGCTCGCTGCCAAGGCCGAGGTGGTCGAACTGGCCGAGGCTCCGGGCATTACCCTGCTACCCATCCGCGCCGGCGGCGCCTTCGACGCGCATGAGCCTGAGCATGAGGATCATGTCGGGCCACGATCATGCCGAAGGGGAGGGGGACATGCATTTCTGGCTCGACCCGCAAAACGCCAAGCTGATGGTCGCGCAGATCGCCGCCACGCTGAGTGCCGCCGATCCCGAGCATGCCGACGCCTATGCGGCCAACGCTGCGGCCTATGCCGTCACCCTCGACGCGGTCGAGGCCGAGCTTGCGGCCGCATTGGCACCGGTCGCGCACCGGCCCTTCATCGTCTTTCACGATGCCTACCAGTATTTCGAGGCCCGCTTTGGCCTGACCCTCGCCGGTTCGGTCACCGTGTCACCCGAATCCATGCCCGGCGCCCAGCGCATTGATGAGCTGCGCCATCGCGTCGCCGAACTGGGAGCCACCTGCGTCTTTGCCGAGCCCAATTTCCAGCCCGCCATCGTCAATACGATCATCGAGGGCACCAGCGCCCGGGCGAGCATCCTTGATCCCGAAGGCGCCTCGCTTGAGCCCGGCCCCGATCTCTATCCCCAGCTGCTGCGCGATCTTGGCGCCAGCCTGCTCGATTGCCTGCAGCAATAGTCAGCCCTGCCGCGGGCCGCTCACTTGAACGGTCCGCGGAAGACGAAAAACGCCCCCAGCGCGATCAGCGCAAAGCCGATGCCGTGGTTCCAGGTCAGTCGCTCCCCGAGATAAAACGCGCTGAACAGCACGAACACCGACAGCGAAATCACTTCCTGGATGGTCTTGAGTTCAGCCCCCGAATAGATGCCAAAACCGATCCGGTTGGCGGGCACGGCGAGCCAATATTCGAAAAATGCAATTCCCCAGCTCGCCAGGACCACGGTCCACAGTGCCGCGCCGGGGAATTTGAGATGCCCGTACCAGGCAAAGGTCATGAAGATATTCGACGCAAGCAGCAGCCCGACCGGGGCCAGGGTGGCGAAGTTCAGACCCAATTGTGTCTCCTGATTGCGCGCAACGGCAGCGCCTAGCGCCGGGCTTTGGTGACCTGCTCAAGGCCATAGATTTCATCGGCGAGGCTGTCCATCCGCTCGCGCACCAATTGCTGGGCGTCATAGACGCCGCGATTGTAATAATACGAGCCCATCTTGTCGGCGAAGAACATCATCAGCATTTCAGCCGGCATGGCGCCAATGCTGGTGTCCAGTTCCTGGCGAAAATAGTCCTGGATTTCGCCCACGATGGCCTTGGTTTCTTCGCGGTCGAATTTGATCGGCTTCATCACAGTCTCCTTATGCCGCGCCTCTGTAGCCCGAGTCGGCATTGCATACCGAGGCACGAACTGGCATGGCGGGGATCAACTTCCCTCATGACAGGCAGGACAAGACGTGACCGAGATTACCCGCGACTCAAATGGCAACCAGCTCAACGACGGCAATTCCGTCACGCTGATCAAGGACCTCAAGGTCAAGGGGTCCGGCGGCGTCACCCTCAAGCGCGGCACGCTGGTCAAGAATATCCGTCTCACCAACGATACCGCCGAGATCGAATGCAATGCCGAAAAGGTCAAGGGCCTGGTCTTGCGCACCGAGTTCGTCAAGAAGGTCTAGCCACCGCCGCAAGGCGGCCGCGCGCTAGCAGCTGCCGCCTTTGAGCGATTGCGCCAGCCGCTCGATAATCGGCGCCATATTGGTGACATCGCTTGCGGAAAATTCCGCCCTGAACGCCGCGTAGCTCATCCCGTCGCACAGCAGGATCATCCGCTGCCGAACCATGCGTGATCCCTTCACCGCGCCAAAGCTGGCCCAGCCCGGTGTCGTGGTCTGTTCGGCAATCGTCCAGCCTTCCTGCCGGGCATAGCCCATATCGGCTGTCACGGCGGTTTCGAAGTCGCCCATCAGCTGGCCGCCCCACACCGTCAGCGCCCGCGCCTTCCGCATCTCCTGGAAGACCTGGCCATCGCCATTGTCGCTCAGGCCATTGCCGACGAAATCGGGCGGAATGTCGATGCCATAGCCGAACCGGGCATTGTCATAATGTTCCCACCCCTGCGCCAAGGCGGGGCTGGTGAGCAGGGCGAACAGGGCAAACAACAGGGTGCGCATGGCCGCACAATTGCCCGCGTCGCGCCGGTCCGGCAAGCCCATTTGTCAGACGACGACGATGCCCGAGTGCTTGGCCTTGGCTTCCGGCTCGACATGGATGGTCACCTGCACATCGGGCACCGCCTCGCGCAGCTTGGCCTCGATCACATCGCAGATCTGGTGCGCCTGATCGACGCTCATCGTTCCCGGCACCACCAGGTGAAAGTCGATGAAGGTGAGCTTCCCCGCCTGCCGGGTGCGAATGTCATGGGCCTCGATGGCGCCATCGGCACTGCTGGAGATCACTTCGCGAATCACGCCCTGGGTGTCCTTGGGCACGGCGACGTCCATCAAGCCGCCGACGCTTTCGCGCATCACGGTCCAGCCCGACCACAAGATGTTCAGTGCCACCAGCATGGCCAGGATCGAGTCGAGAATGGCCCAGCCGGTCACGAACACCAGACCGAGTCCAACCAGCACGCCAATGGTCGACACCACGTCGGTCAGCAAATGCTTGCCGTCGGCTTCCAGCGCCGGCGAGCGCACCTTGCGCCCATGCCGCACCAGCACCCACGCCCAAACCGCGTTGATCACCGTGGCGACGCCGCTGATCAGCAGCCCCTGCGCCGGCTCGTTGGGCAGCGCCGGGCTCATCAGCCCAAGCACCGCTTCGCGCATGATCAGGATGGCGGCGACAATGATCATCACGCCCACGATCACCGCGGAAAAATACTCGGCCTTGTGATAGCCGTAGGGCAGGGTGGCATCGGCAGGTTTTTGCGCCAGACGCACCGCGATCAGCGCCACGACCGCGGTCACCACGTTGACGATTGATTCGAGCGCATCAGAATAGAGCGCAATCGACCCGGTCAGGTACCAGGCCAGCAATTTCAGCCCGAGCACGATCAGACCGATGAGCAGGCTGGTGGCGGCAATAGCCTGTGTCTTGGCGGTGATGCTCACATCGGCCTCGTCAAAAATGGAAGTGACTTCGGCTTAGTCTCCCAGCGGAAGCACTACAAGTCATTGAATTTGCAAATCATTTTCAGAAGCATTTGTAACTGGCCGGTTCCCGCGCCAAACCCTTGATAGCCAAGCCCTTCTTTGGCCGGGGGCGCCGTCCGGTCGTCAAATGATGCAGGAAAAATCCTGTGGTCAGGACATCAGCCCGGCGCTGGCGGCGCCGGGCGCTTCCCCCTTGAGGGTCATCGGCAGGCCGGCGACGATGAAATACACATCGTCGCAAATCTCGGCGATGCGCTGATGGGCCGACCCCGCCAGATCGCGGAAGGTGCGGGCCATGGCATTGTCGGGCACGATTCCCTGGCCAACCTCATTGCTCACCAGGATCACCTTGGCCGTGCGCAACTGGGTCAGGGTCGACGCCAGTTCACCCACATGGCTCGCCACGTCCTCATTGGCCACCAGCAAATTGGTCACCCACAGGGTCAGGCAATCCACCAGGATCACGTCATATTCCTGGGCTGCCTGGCGCAGGGTCTCGGCCAGCGCCAGCGGTTCTTCGATGGTGGCAAAACGCGTGCCGCGCCCGGTGCGGTGGCTGGAGACGCGATCCGCCATTTCGGCGTCGAGCGCCTCGGCTGTTGCCAGATAGGCCGTTCGTCCGCCGGCGCGCAGCGCCAGGCTTTCCGAAAATGCCGTCTTGCCCGAACGGGCCCCGCCCAAAATCAGCGTGTGTCGAACCATCGTCTTGATCTCCATACCGTGTGCCGCTACGGCATCAGAACCTGCAAGCGCAAAGTGCGCGACGGATTCGCTCACCTTCGCCAGCAGGTCGACTGGACCATATTCCGTCTGGGGGTCTTTTTGTGCCCTGTCCTACTTTCGTCTTA
Source organism: uncultured Alphaproteobacteria bacterium (assembly GCA_963699295.1). Lineage (GTDB taxonomy): Bacteria > Pseudomonadota > Alphaproteobacteria > Rhizobiales > Devosiaceae > Devosia. The sequence goes on along the minus strand of OY969432.1, from coordinate 1,837,615 downwards.
CCATATTTCCCACTATGGTCCGCGCCGAAACATGGCCCCCTTTCGATCTGGCTGAAAACCCGGAGCTGCCGCGCGTGACCCGTTATTATCTTGGCGTTGATGGTGGTGGCACCAATTGCCGGGTGCGTCTGGCCGACGAGCAGTTGAACACGCTCGCCGAGGTCAAGAACGGGCGCTCCAATCTGCAGATCGACGAGGGTGAACCCGCCTATAGGGCCATCATCGATGGCACCCGGGATGTCTTCAAGGCGGCCGGCATCGATTATGCCGAAACCGCCAATACCCATGCGTGCTTTGGCATGGCGGGCGGCCGCATGGATAGTGCCCGCGCGGCCTTTGCGGCGCGCCCCTGGCCCTTTGCCGGGGTCAAGGTTTTTGACGATATCGATATTGCCCATGCCGGCGCCCTTGCGGGTGGCGAGGGTGGGGTGATCATCGTCGGCACCGGCTCGGCCGCGATGTCGATCGTTGCGGGCAAGCGCCATCAGGCGGGCGGCTGGGGCTTTCATATCGGCGACCAGATGTCGGGCGCCATCGTCGGGCGCGAACTGGTACGCTATGCCGTTGAAGCCGAGGACGGGCTGGTTGAATCCTCCCCGCTCACCAAAGCGGTCGTCGCCCAGCTCGGCGGCGACAATCAGGCGGTCATGACCTGGTCCTTTGCCACGGCCATGGATCTGAGCCTGACCAGCCGCGATGGGGCCGCCGGCGACGACGCGCTCATTGGCCGGGCCCCCGCCGAGTATGGCAAGCTGATGCCCCTCTTCATCCAGCATTTCGAGCAGGGCGATCCGGTCGCCATCAAGATGATGGACATCGAGCTGGGGTACATTGATACCTATGTGCGCTGGTTCAAGGCGCACGATGCGCAGGTGCTGGCGGTTGTCGGCGGGTTTGGCGAACGCTTGTTCCCCATCCTGCAGCAGCGCTATGGCGATTTCATCGCCCTGCCAAAACATGAGCCTCTTCATGGCGCGGTGATCCTCGCCAAGCAGAATTTCGCCTGATCTTCGCTTCAACTAGGGACGGGTCCAAGTGTCCAGCCGTATCATTCCAGTGCAGCCCTTCGACTATGTGGTGTTCGGCGCCACCGGTGATCTGACCAAGCGCAAGCTGATTCCGGCCCTCTACCACCGGTTCCACGATGGTCAGTTCAACGAAGAGAGCCACATCATTGGCGTGTCGCGCTCCAAGCTGAGCAATGCCGATTTCCAGACCGTGGCCCGCGACGCGATCACCCAGTTCGTCGAGAAGGAATACCAGGACGCCGCGGTCATCGATCGCTTCGTCAAAATCTTCTCCTATGTTCCAGTCGATGTCAGTAATCCCGACGATGCCGGGGACCTGGGCACACTCCTGCGTGACGATGCCGGGGTGGTGCGCGCCTTCTATCTGGCCGTTGCGCCGGACCTGTTCGAGCCGATTGCTGAATATCTTGCCAAGAAGAACCTCTATCGCCGCGACGCCCGCGTGGTGATCGAAAAGCCGCTCGGCCATGACCTCGCTTCGTCGATGGAAATCAATGACGGCGTCGCCAAGATCTTCAAGGAAGATCAGGTCTACCGCATCGATCATTACCTCGGCAAAGAGACGGTGCAGAACCTGTTGGCGCTGCGCTTTGCCAATACCCTGTTCGAGCCGGTATGGAATTCCGCCCATATCGATCACGTCCAGCTCACCGTGGCCGAAACCGTCGGGGCCGGCACGCGCGGCTATTACGATGAATCGGGCGCCCTGCGCGACATGATCCAGAACCACATGCTCCAGTTGCTGTGCCTGGTCGCCATGGAGCCCCCGGCCTCCGATGACGCCAATGCGCTGCGCGACGAAAAGCTCAAGGTGCTGCGCGCCCTCAAGCCGATCATGAATGGCGATGTGGCGCTCAAGACCGTGCGCGGCCAGTACAAGGGCGTGAAGTCCGAGACCACTTCGGTTGCCGGCTATCAGGATGAACTGTCCAGCGACAGGAAGGGCAGCCGCACCGAGACCTTCGTGGCGCTCAAGGCCGAGGTCGAAAACTGGCGCTGGGCCGGCGTGCCGTTCTATTTCCGCACCGGCAAGCGCATGGCCTCCCGCGTTTCGGAAATCTGCATCCAGTTCAAGCCGATCCCCCATTCCATCTTCGATCACGCCGAAGGCGCGCCGCGCGCCAACAAGCTGATCATCCGCCTGCAGCCGGACGAAGGCGTCAAGCTTTTGATGATGATCAAGGATCCGGGCCCCGGCGGCATGCGCTTGCGCGAGGTGCCGTTAAACCTTAGCTTTGCCACGACGTTTAACGAGCGCACGCCGGAAGCCTATGAACGCCTGCTGATGGATGTGATCCGTGGCAGTCAGGCCCTGTTCATGCGCCGGGACGAACTCGAAACCGCCTGGCGCTGGGTTGACCCGATCCGTGAAGCCTGGAACCGTTCGTCGAGCGAACCGCCGCAAGCCTATGTGGCGGGCACCTGGGGCCCCAGCGGCTCGATCGCCCTGATCGAGCGCGATGGCCGAACCTGGTATGAGGACGATATTTAAGTGGATATTCAACGCCGCAGCTTTGCTGACAAGCCGACCCTGGCCAAGGAACTCGCCGAGGCGGTTGCCGACCGCATTCGCGCGGCGATTGCCGAACGGGGCGTTGCCGCCATTGCCGTCAGCGGCGGTTCGACCCCGGGCCGGTTCTTCCAGGCCCTGGGCAAGACCAAGGACATCGACTGGTCCAAGGTCATCGTGACCCTGGTCGACGAGCGTTGGGTCGATGAAACCAATGACCGCTCCAACGCCATGCTGGTCAATGAACGCATGCTGCAGGGGCCGGCCGCCACGGCGCGCTTCCTGCCGCTCTATTCGGGTGGCGATACCCCCGATGCCGCCGCCATTGCCCGCACCAATGCTTTGCTGGCCGATTTGCCCGAAACCTTTGCTGCGGTTATCCTGGGCATGGGTGGCGATGGCCACACCGCCTCCTTCTTCCCGGGTGGCGACACCCTGGATGAAGCCCTGACCGCTCAAGGTCCGACGCTGTCGATCCGCGCCCCCGGCGCCGGCGAGCCGCGCGTCACCTTTACCCTGCCGCGTCTGCTTCGCACGGACGCGCTCTACCTGCACATCGAAGGGCAGGAAAAAGCCGAAGTTCTCGACCAGGCTCTGGGAGATGGTCCCGTGGAGGATCTGCCCGATTCGCGCCGTGCTGCGCTCCGGTCACCCCGTTAACGTCTACTGGTGCCCCTAGTCCCTGGGGCGGTCCCAAATTGTCCGCCCTGGCCACGAATGGCTCCAAACCAAGGAGCTTACCATGTCCGTTCGCCAATCCATCCAGGATGTGACCGATCGTATCGCGGCGCGCAGCCGCGATAGCCGGCGCAACTATCTCGACCGGATTGCCGCCGCCAACGAAGCCGGTGTCAATCGCACCGTGCTTTCGTGCGGCAATCTCGCCCACGCCTTCGCCGCTTGCTCCCCCGCGGAAAAGGCCTCGCTGGCCGGCACCAAGACCCCCAACCTTGGTATCGTCACCAGCTACAACGATATGCTGTCGGCCCATCAGCCCTATCAGTTCTACCCCGATTTCATCAAAGCCGCGGCCCGCGAAATCGGCGCCACGGCGCAGGTGGCGGGCGGCGTTCCGGCCATGTGCGATGGGGTGACCCAGGGCCAGCCGGGCATGGATTTGAGCCTGTTCAGCCGCGACGTGATTGCCATGGCGACCGCCATCTCGCTCAGCCACAACATGTTCGACGCCGCGGTTTATCTGGGCATTTGCGACAAGATCGTGCCCGGGCTTGCTGATCGGCGCGCTGACCTTCGGCCATCTGCCGGCGGTGTTCGTGCCCGCCGGGCCGATGCCCTCGGGCCTGCCCAATGATGAAAAGGCCCGCGTGCGCCAGCTCTATATGGAGGGCAAGGTCGGCCGCGCCGAACTGCTCGAAGCCGAGAGCAAGTCCTACCATTCCGCCGGCACCTGCACCTTCTACGGCACCGCCAATTCCAATCAGATGCTGATGGAGATCATGGGCCTGCACCTGCCGGGTTCGAGCTTCGTCAATCCGGGCACGCCCCTGCGCGATGCCCTGACCCGCGAAGCCACCATTCGGGCGCTCTCGCTCACCGCCCAGGGCAACAATTACACCCCGGTCGGCCACGTCATCGATGAAAAATCCATCGTCAACGGCCTCGTCGGCCTGCACGCCACCGGCGGCTCCACCAACCACACCATGCACCTGATCGCCATCGCCGCGGCGGCGGGCCTCCAGGTCACCTGGGACGACATGAGCGATCTGTCGGACGCCACGCCGCTGCTGGCCCGCGTCTATCCCAATGGCGTGGCCGACGTGAACCATTTCCACGCCGCCGGCGGCATGGGCTATCTGATCCAGGAACTGCTCCAGAGCGGGCACCTGCACGAAGACGTCAAGACCGTCTGGGGCACCGGCCTGTCCGGTTATACGGTCGAACCCAAGCTGATCGACAACCAGCTGGTGTTTGAACCCGCCCCGGCCCAGTCGGCGCTGCCCAAGGTGCTCACCAGCGTTGCCGAACCCTTCCAGCAGACCGGCGGACTCAAGCTGCTCACCGGCAATCTGGGCCGTTCGGTGATCAAGGTGTCGGCGGTCAAGCCCGAGCATCGCGTCATCGAAGCCCCCGCCCGGGTGTTTCATGGCCAGGAAGCCCTGCAGGCCGCGTTCAAGGCGGGCGAGCTCACCGGCGACATGATCGCCGTGGTGCGTTTCTCCGGTCCGCGCGCTTTGGGCATGCCCGAATTGCACAAGCTGACCCCGGCTCTGGGCATTCTGCAGGATCGTGGCTTCAAGGTCGCCCTGCTCACCGACGGGCGCATGTCGGGCGCCTCGGGCAAGGTGCCCGCGGCCATCCACATGACCCCGGAAGCCATCGATGGCGGCCCGATTTCCAAAATCCGCGATGGCGACATGATCCGCGTCGATGCCAATGACGGCACGCTGACCTTCCTCGGCGACGAGGCTGAGTTCTTCGCCCGCCAGCCCGCCGCCGAAGATCTTACCAGCCAGCATTTCGGCATGGGCCGCGAACTGTTTGCCGGCTTCCGCAGCCTGGTCGGCGTCGCCGATCGCGGCGCCAGCGTCTTCCAGTAATCAGCTAAATAGCTCCCTCCCCAACAGGGGAGGGGGTGCCCTACGCCCCGTCCCTTGCCAACCAGTCGGCGATGGCTTCGGGGTCTTTGTCCCCCAGCGCATGGCCAGCCGCCAGCGTCTCGATGGTCACCTGCGCGCCCCTGCTGCGCAACGTCTCGGCCAGCGCCTCGCCCTTGCCGCGATAGGCATCCTTGTCCCCCAGCACCACCAGCACCTCGGTGCCCGCCAGATCGGTGCCGGGCAACTCGCTGAGCACCAGCACCGGCCGCAGCAACACCGCGCGCTTGATAATGCCGGGACGCAGCAGCACCATTGCCGCCAACAGATTGGCGCCGTTGGAATAGCCCAGCCCCACCATGCGCTCCGGCGCCAGCTGATAGGCGGCAATCGCGTCCTCGAGGAACGCCTCTAGCGCTTCGGCCTCGAAGCGGACGTCTTTCTGGTCGACCAGGATCGGCCCCATGCTGGCAAACCAGCGCCGCACGCCATCTTCAACGGCCCGCCCGCGCAGGCCCAGCAGCGTGGCATTGGGCGCTGCACGCCGCGCCAGCGGCATCAGATCTGTCTCGTCGCCGCCCGTGCCATGCAGCAGCACCAGCGTCTGGCCATTGGGCGTTTCCGGCGTCTGGAAGCGGTGCACGAAATGCAGGTCGCGATAGATCACCCGCTCCTCGCCCGGCAGCCCGAACTGGGGCAGAAGGGCCACGATATCCTGCGCCGGAATGGTCGTATTGGGCGGTACGAACAGGGCGCTGCCCAGCGTCTCGATGGGTTCATCTAGCGTGAAGCCGGGGCCATCGGTCGCGAGCTCGATCAGGATGCCGCCCGGTTCGCGCACATAGAGCGAGGTGAAATACTCGCGGTCATGCACATTGGTCAGGCTCGAATTGCGCTTGGTCAGTTCCGCTTCCACCGCCAGCACCTGCTCGGCATCTGCGGCGCGCAGCGCCAGATGGTCCGCCATCCCGGTGCCCGGTGCGCCCGGCCAGAATCCGGCGGCATCGCGCACATCGACGCTGTCGCCCAGTTCTGACACCAGCCGCTCGGTGGTGCCTTCCTTGGCGCTGCTCTTGAGGCCAAAATAGCGGATCAGAAAGGCCGAGGTCTGCTCGGGCATGGTGGTCAGCAGCGTCGCCCCCCGGATGCGGCGGATGGCGTGCTCGGTCGGGATATCGCTGCCCTCGACCGGCTGCAGCGGCGGCAGCATCGCCCCGGTCAGCTTCAGCACCACCCCGTCAGGGTCACGCAGCCGCAGCACAGTTTCGCCGAATTCCTGCGCCGTCCCCTCGACCTTGACCTGGTATTTGAGCGCCCGCTCCAACCAATAGCCGATACTGGCCGGATCGATCGCCAGCCCTACTTCGCTCAGCAGCCCCTCTCCCGTGCGCCCGGGCGAGCCGCCCTCCCACACGAGAAACGTCAGAAGCGAGCCGGGCGACCCCGCCTGATCGCCATAAAACAGATGCAGCTGCTTGGGGTCCTCATAGCCCCCGGTGCGCTTGACCAGCCGCAGCCCCAGAAACCCCACATAGAAATCCACATTGGCCTGCACGTTCGCCGTGATCAGCGTAATGTGATGAATGCCGCCCGTCATGCCAAACCTCAATTTCTTATGCCGCTGGTAGTGCCATCGGCTCGATCGCCAATATATCGGCATGGACCCGTTGTTCGGCTGCCGTCAGGTCATATTGGGTCTGCATGTTCAGCCAGAATTCGGCGCTCATCGAAAAGAAGCGGGCCAGCCGCAAGGCAGTGTCAGGGGTCACGCCGGTCTCTTCTCGCACCAGCCGCTCGATCCGGGTGCGCGGCACACCAAGCTTGCCAGCCAAACCATAGGGCGTCAGCCCAAGCGGCAGCAGCAATTCCTCGCGCAGATATTCACCGGGGTGCACCGGCGGTACGATTTTCAGCGTCATCACATACCTCCTAATGGTAGTCGACGATTTCAACGTCTTCCGCTCTTCCATCAACCCAGCGGAAACAGATACGCCATTGGGCGTTGATCCGGATGGAATGCTGTCCAGCTCTGTTCCCACCCAGCGCCTCCAGCCGGTTGCCGGGCGGAACCCGCAAGTCTTGCAGATCGACGGCAGCCCCAATTGCTGCCAGACGACGCTGCGCCGGTCGCATCAGATCAGCCGGAAATCCCTTTGGACAGATGCCTTCGGCGACGGCCGCAACGAATTTCCCTCGAAATGATGCGATCATCCAGCCACCAGGACAGTGCGTGTATCACACGCTGATACTAGCAGCTGTGCTTGGGCGTATCAACACATGATACTACCGGCTGCGACCGAACAGCCGTTCGATGTCTTTTTGCTTGAGCTCGACATAGGTCGGGCGCCCATGGATGCACTGGCCGGAATGGGGGGTGGCTTCCATGTCGCGCAGCAGGGCGTTCATTTCATCGACCCGCAGGCGCCGCCCCGAGCGCACCGAGCCATGGCAGGCCATGCGCCCGATAATGGCTTCCATGCGGTCCGATAGCGCCGCCGTCGAGCCCCATTCGGCCAGCCCATCCACCAGGTCTCGGATCATCGCATCGACATTGGCGCTGCCCAAGAGGGCCGGGACTTCGCGCACGGCAATGGCGCGCGCGCCGAACCGTTCGAGAAACAGCCCGAAGCGCTCCAGCTCCGGCGCCGCATCCTCAAGCAATTGGCAATCGTCCTCGGGCAGCTCCACCACCAGCGGGATCAGCTGGGCCTGGCTGATCACCGGCCCCGACGCCAGCTGCGCCTTGAACCGCTCATAGACCAGTCGCTCATGGGCCGCGTGCTGGTCTACCAGCAGCAGCCCCTCGCTGTTTTGCGCGATGATGTAGTTGTCAAACATCTGCACCCGCGCGGTCCCGAGCGGATAGTCCATCAGCACCGGCGCGGCTTCCGGGAACGGCTCGAAGCGCGCGCTGGGCTCGTTCAGCCCGTCAAGGCCCTGCTGCCCGCCCGCCCCATAGCTGGGCGAGAACGGATTGGCGCTGCCATAGCCCTGCACGCGCTCATAGCCGCTCACCTTGGGGTCGGCCGGCGGGAAACGGTAGCCCGCATAGCCGCTGCTCGGCGTTGGCGCATTGTTCGTGGCCGCCGGATAGTCCGGGGCCGAAAACGTCCCCAAAATATCATCGGCCACGCTGGTCGAGGCCTTGAAGCCGGCCGCCGACAGCGCTTCCCCGACCGCCCGGATCACGGCGCTGCGTACCGCGCCCTGGTCGCGGAACCGCAGCTCCGCCTTGGCCGGGTGTACGTTGACGTCCACCTCGGCCGGGTCGATGGCGATATAGAGCGCCACCACCGGGAAGCGGTCGCGGAAGATATAGTCGGCATAGGCGGCGCGCACCGCCCCCACCAGCACCTTGTCCTTCACCGAGCGGCCATTGACGAAATAGAACTGGCTGAGCGAATTGGCCCGCGTATAGGTCGGCAGCCCCGCCAGCCCCGCCACCACCACGCCGTGCCTGGTATGGCCCAGCTGCACCGCGTTCTGGGCGAAATCGTCGCCGATCACCTGGGTCAGCCGGGCCTTCAGCGCTTCATGCCCGCTCACCGATGGCCAGTTGGACGGGTTGCGGTCGGCGCCATTGAGCACGAAATGCACGTTCGGATTGGCCATGGCCAAGCGCTTGACCGTATCGGTCACCGCCATCGCCTCGGCCCGGTCGGATTTGAGGAATTTCAGCCGCGCCGGCACATTGGCAAAGAGGTTTTTCACCTCGATGATAGTGCCCTTGTTCATCGCCAGCGGCATCGGCTTGCCGGTCACCCCCGCCTTGACCTCGAGCTTTAGCCCGCTTTGCGCGTCCGCCGGGCGCGATGACACGCTCAGCTCGGCCACCGAGCCGATCGAGGCCAGCGCTTCACCGCGAAAGCCGAGGCTCCGGATATCATCGAGATCGTCCGATTGCAGCTTGGAGGTCGCGTGCCGCTGCACCGATAGCTCGAGATCGGCGCGGTCCATGCCGCAGCCGTCATCTTCGATCCGCATCAGCGTCTTGCCGCCGCCCGCGGTGGTCACGACGATGCGACTGGCCCCGGCGTCGATGGAATTTTCCACCAGCTCCTTGATGACGCTGGCGGGCCGTTCCACCACTTCGCCGGCGGCGATGCGGTTGATGAGGTCTTCGGGGAGCTGGCGAATGGGCAAGGGCGATTCTCCTGGGCCCCCAATATAGGCCATGCGAGCGCCGCTGCCGACCCTGCTGCGCATTCGTCCCCATGGCCACCGGGCGCTTGCGCCCGCCCGCATCAACCATTAGCTACACGCCATGGATAATCCTTCGGCCAATGGCTCATTCATGGAACTGGCGCTCGAGCTTGCCGCCCAATCGGCGCGCGCGGGCGAAGCGCCCGTGGGCGCGGTGGTGGTCGAGCAGGGCCGGGTGCTGGCCGCCGAGCGCAACCGCATGAAGGCCCTCAATGATCCGACCGCCCATGCGGAGTTCCTCGCCATTCGCGCGGCGCTGGCGCAGCGGGGCAGCGGGCGGCTGGACAATTGCGACCTCTATGTCACCCTCGAGCCCTGCGCCATGTGCGCCGGGGCCATCGCCCATGTGCGGCTGCGCCGGGTGTATTTTGCCGCCGAGGACATCAAGGCCGGCGCTGTGGAAAACGGCGTGCGGCTGTTCGACCAGCCCACCTGCCATCATCGCCCCGAAATTATTGGCGGCCTCAGCGCCTCGCGCTCCGAAACCCTACTGCGCGACTTTTTCAAAACCCTGCGCTAGGGCAGGTCGCTGCCGCTCACGGGCTGCCGGTCCTGGATATAGGCCTCGATCTTTTGCGCCAGCAGTCGCTTGAAACGGTCCTTTTCCGCTTCGCTGCTGGCCACGATTTCGCGCACCCGCCAGAACTCCATGGCACCCACCTTGGCCACGTGCGGGCGCACATAAATGTCGGGCGGATAGGCTGCCAGCGTATGGGCGATCAATGAGTGCATCATGATCTGGGCCGAGCCGAACCACATGTCGATCGGCTTGTGGTCGGTCTTGCCGATGCTTTCCGATGGATCCCCGTTCACATCGATGCCGATCAGGAAGTCGGTGCCGATATCGGCCTGGTCCAGCGGCAGCGGGTTGACCACTCCCCCGTCCACCAGCACGTGATTGGAATGGACCACCGGCTTGAACAGCGTGGGAATGGCGATCGAGCCCGCGATGGCCGGCCGCAGCAGCCCCGAATTGAACACCACCTGGTGCCAGGATTGATAGTCGGTCGCCACCACGTAGAGGGGAACCTTCAACTCCTCAAAGGTGCGCGGAAAATTGGGCGGGGTGAACGCATCCACCACATTGGGCGCATCAAGCTGGATCGACACGCCGGTGCGCAGGATACCCCCGAGTTCGCGCATCCGTGTGCCCCACAGCTTGCCGGCGATGATGCGCATGGTGCCCAGCACTTCAAACGAGAATTCGCGCAATTCCTTGCCGGTCATGCCGGCGGCCCAGCCGGCCCCCAGCAAGGCGCCGATGGAGGTGCCCGAAATCACCGCCGGCCTGAGCCCCAGCTCGTCCATGGCTTCCATATAGGGGATGTGCGACAGCCCGCGCGCCGATCCGCCCCCCAGTGCCACCCCGATCCGGGGGCCGGAACTCCTGTCCATGCCTGGCTCCCTGCCGTTGGAGCGCAGTCGCTCCCCGATGATCTTGCCGCGCACTTGCAGCGGTGTCAGGGGGGCAACAGAGGTTTGCTCCAGCTTGTGGGATGCTAGCGGGATGAGGTTGAGGAAGGGTTCAGACAGGCGCCGTGCGGGCAAGCTCGCGCCAACCGATGTCGCGGCGGCAAAAACCTTCTGGCCAAACAATCTGGTCCACGCCGGCGTAAGCACGCTGTTGCGCCTCTTCCAAACTGGCTCCGAGTGCGGTCACATTCAGAACCCTGCCACCACTGGCGAGTAAACGCGCGCCGTCGCGCTGCGTTCCAGCGTGAAACACCTCAAGGTGCTCATTGGCCAGCCCGTCCGCACCCAGGATCTGTGAACCCTTGCCGTAAGGGCCGGGATATCCCTTCGTCGCCATGATCACGGTGATGGCAAACTGCTCTTTCCAGCTCACCTCATGGCCGGCGAGCTTGCCATTTGCCGTGGCGTGCAGCAGCGGCAGCAGGTCGCTATCCATTCGCATCACCAGCACCTGGGTTTCCGGGTCGCCAAAGCGGGCATTGTATTCCACAAGCTTTGGCCCATCGACGGTCAGCATCAGCCCGGCATAGAGCACCCCCTGATAAGGCGTGCCGCGGGCGGCCAGCCCCCTGACGGTAGGCCAGATGATTTTTTGCAGGGTCTCTTCGTAAACCTCCTGGCCCATCACCGGGGCAGGGCTATAGGCGCCCATGCCGCCCGTATTGGGGCCGGTGTCGCCCTCAAAGGCGCGCTTGTGGTCCTGCGCAGTGGTCAGCGGCAGAATGTCCTGCCCGTCGCACAACACGAACAGGCTCACTTCCTCGCCTTCCATGAATTCCTCGATCACCACCGAGGCGCCTGCGTCGCCAAAGGCTCCGGCAAAGCAGTCGATGATGGCCTCCTCGGCCTCTTCTACTGTCATCGCCACCGTCACGCCCTTGCCCGCGGCCAGGCCATCGGCCTTGATCACGATGGGCGCGCCCTGGGTGTACAGATAGCCCAGCGCTGCGGCTTCGCTTTCAAACCGGCCATAGGCGGCGGTGGGAATGTCCATCTCGTCGCACAGCGCCTTGGTAAAGCTCTTGGAGCCTTCCAGTTGTCCAGCCGCCTTGGACGGGCAGAATGTCGTGATCCCCGCCGCGCGAAGGTCATCGCCCAGCCCGGCAACCACCTGCGCGTCCGGGCCCACCACTACAAAATCGATCTCATGGCGCGCGCACAGCTCGACAACGGCCGCGTGGTCGGTCAAATCGACCGCCAGGTTTTCCGCCACCGCGCCGGTGCCGCCATTTCCCGGCGCCACAAACAGCTTGGTCAGCATGGGTGACTGGGCGATCTTCCATGCCAGGGCGTGTTCGCGTCCCCCCGAACCAATCACCAAAACCCGCATGCCAAGCCTCCGTCACTGTTGGCGCGGTGATGCACCAGCAGGCCGGTCGAGGCAAGACCTAGTTGGGTTTGAGCGTCGCCGCCGCTAGCGTCTAGTTTAATAGTGTACGTTATATGGTACGGCTGTCGTGTTATCGACTGGGAACACCACTATGGTCACAGACAAGCCCCACCCCAATCATGGTAGCTCGCTGGAAGATTTTCTTGCTGAGATTGACCAGCTGGCCGCTGCAACGGCGGTGGCCGTAAAACGGGTCATTGCCTGGCAGCTGGCAGAGGAAATGGACAAGCGGCACCTGACCAAGACCGCAATGGCCAAGCGAATGCATACCAGCCGGGTTCAGCTTGATCGCGTGCTAAACCCGGAAGATGGCAATGTGACCCTGGAGACGCTGCAGCGTGCCGCCCAAGTGGTCGGCAAAACGCTCAAGGTCGAACTGGCTGACTAACTTTCGCCAGCCTACATCTCGGCTTCGGTGAAAATCCGGGTCAGGTCGCCGTCCCATTCGCCATGGAACTTCTCGAGCCACCGGTCGGCCGGCGATTTGGCCAGGCGAATGGTTTCCTCGAGCGGCGCCAGGTAGATCGTTTCGTCCTTGCCCTGCTCGTTGCGGCGATCACGACGCACCAGCCCCGCTTCGGCAATGCCCACGGCCTGCGCGGCAATGTCATAGAGGTTCGAGCGGTCATGCGGCGTCATCAGGCCGAGGCGCGGCACGTCGCGACGCATGGCATCGCGCTGTTCGCTGGTCCATGGCTTGATCATTTCATAGGCCGCCTCGAGCGAGGTCTCGTCATAGAGCAGGCCGGTCCAGAACGCTGACAGCGCGGTCACCGATGCTTCGTCGCCCATGTCGGCGCCGCGCATTTCGAGGAACTGCTTGAGCCGCACTTCGGGGAAGATCGTGGATAGATGGTCTTCCCAGTCCTTGATCGTGGGCTTCTCGCCCGGCAGTTGGGGCAGTTCGCCCCGCAGGAAGGCGCGGAAGCTTTCGCCGGCCACATTGACGTACTGGTCATTGCGGATGACGAAATACATCGGCACGTCGAGCGCGTAGTCGGCATATTGCTCGAACCCGAACCCTTCTTCGAAGGCGAAGGGCAGCATGCCGGTGCGATCATCATCGGTATGCAACCAGATCTGGCTGCGGAAGCTCAGGAAGCCGCTGTCGCGCCGATCGACGAACGGGCGAGTTGGCAAACAGCGCCGTCGCCACCGGCTGCAGCGCCAGGGAAACCCGCAGCTTGCGCACCATGTCGGCTTCGTCGGCAAAATCGAGATTGGTCTGGATCGTGGCCGAGCGGAACATCATCGATGTGCCCAGCGTGCCGACCTGCTCCATATAAGGCTTCATGATCCCGTAGCGGGATTTGGGCATCGAGCAGATTTCATCCACCGACCAGAGTGGGGTGACGCCCAAGCCCAGGAAATGAATATCGAGCGGCGCCGCCACCTTCTTGCTGATCGCCATGTGCTCGGCCATTTCACTGGCCGTGCCGTGCAGGTCGTCCTGCGGTGCGCCGGACAGCTCGAATTGTCCGCCCGGCTCCAGAGAAATGCCGCCGGCTATGGCCTTGTTGCGCAGCCCGATTGGGTTTTCGCCATCATAGAATGGCTCCCATCCCGTCTCCTTGGCGACGCCATCGAGCAGCGCGCGGATACCGTTGGGGCCTTCATAGGCGACAGGGCGCAGGGGGTCGGTGTGGAAGACGTGCTTTTCGTGTTCGGTGCCGATCCGCCATTCGCTCGCGGGCTTGCTGCCTCGCGACATCGCTTCAATGAGGTCGGCCCGCGATTCGATCAGGGGATTTTGGGAGTTGGCGCCAGCCATCGAGGCCTCTTGCGATAATAAAACGTGGGCGGGAACATAGCGGCGTGCCTGACGAATGCAAACGACATTTATCGCCAATCACCGATGAAAGCTTGGATGACAGCAAGCGCCGCCACCGCTGCAGTATCGGCCCTCAGGATACGCGGGCCAAGGCTGACGGGGGTAACAAAAGGGAGCGCAAGCAGTTTCGCCCGCTCCGCATCGGAAAATCCGCCCTCGGGGCCAATCAGCACACCCACCTTGCGCCCCTTGAGCGCCAGCAGCGACTCAACCGGGGAGGCAGAAGCCGCGCTTTCATCGGCAAGGATCAGCTGGCGCTCGCCCTGTTCGCTCGTCCAGGCGTCGAGCAGCCGATCGAGCGTGATCTCCTGGGCCACTTCGGGCACGCTCAGCACTTCGCATTGTTCCGCCGCCTCGATCGCATTGGCCACCAGCCGCTCATGCTTGAGCCGGCTCACCTGGGTGAAGCGGGTCAGCACAGGCTGGATCGTCCCGGCGCCCATCTCGGTCGCCTTCTGGATCACATAGTCGAGGCGCTCCGTCTTGAGCGGGGCAAAGCCATACCACAGGTCCGACTTCGGGGTCTGGGCCGCGACCTGCTCCACCAGCTCCAGCGTGACCGATTTCTTGGCATCGCTGGTCAGCTTCGCCAGCCACGCCCCGTCGCGCCCGTTGAACAGCACGACCTCATCGCCCACGCTCTTGCGCAGCACGGCCGCGAGATAGAGCGACTGCTCCTTGTCGAGCGCGATTTGCCGTCCGGGACCCAGATCGGGTGTGACAAAGAGACGGGGCAGGGCAGCATGAGTACGCGGCATGGGACCTCGGAGGGGGTTTTGGTCAGTTATGGGTCTTGGCCGGATACAATCAAGAGCGAGACGACGCTGTTATCCCGTTCAGAACTCTGTTATTTATCGTTCATGTTACGTTATTTTACCGAAAAACCCGTTCAGAAACACGCTCAACGGCTCCAAATGACCCCTCAGAACACCCCCGGCAGTGTCGCCGACGCCCCCTCCGGCAATTGGGTCGACCGCTACGCGCCCGACTGGCTCAAGCCCTATGCGCGCCTGGCGCGCTGGGACCGGCCGATCGGTTTCTGGCTGCTGTTCTGGCCTTGCGCCTGGGGCATCGGGCTTGCCGCCATCGCCTTCCCGGAGCAGGGATATGACTGGTGGGCCACAATTTTAATGTTGGCTGGAGCTATCCTGATGCGCGGCGCCGGCTGCACTTTCAACGATATCGTAGACCGCGATATCGACATGAAAGTGGCCCGCACCCGCTCGCGGCCCATTCCCTCCGGGCAGGTCACCGCGCGCGACGCCTTGGCATTTCTGGTCGCCCAGGCCCTGCTGGCCTCGGCTATCCTGTTCCAGTTCAACCGTTTTACCGTCTGGGCCGGAATCGCCTCGCTGCTGCTGGTCGCCATCTACCCGTTCATGAAACGCGTCACCTGGTGGCCGCAGGCCTTCCTCGGGCTGGCATTTTCTTTTGGCGCCTTAGTAGGTTGGTCGTCCCAGGCCGGCTCACTGGCGCTGCCTGCGGTGCTGCTTTACGGCGGCACCATCCTGTGGGTCATCGCCTACGACACCCTCTATGCCCTGCAGGACATCGAAGACGACATGCTGATCGGGGTCAAATCCACCGCCCGCCTGTTCGGCAGCCAGGTCAAGCTGGTCTGTGGGACATTCTACGCCGTGGCCTACGTTCTCTGGCTCAGCGCCGTGACACTGGTCGGCGGTGGAATCGTCTTCGCGTTGTTCTCGCTGGTTGCTGCAGGAATCCTTGCCTGGCAGATAGTTACCATCGACAAAGACGCTCCCGGAAACCCGCTGCTGCGCTTCAAGGCCAATCATTACGTGGGCATTGTCATGACGCTGGGACTACTCGCCGACTGGGTCTGGTAAACGCCAAAAGGACCAGCCGCACCACTGACTGGTCCTTTTTGACGTTTGGAGATCTTGAGTTTTAGACGAGGCCGGGCTGCCCTGGCTTGCGGCGATTAAGGAAGCGCGGGCGACGCGAAGCTTCGGCGACCAGCTTGCGACGAGCGGCGCTATTGCCCACCATCACACCGTCAACCTGTTGACTGTACGGCATATAAGCGCCATCGCCGGCCTTGATGAACAGTGGCAGACGCAGCTTCTTGCCCCAGTTCTGCCACTCGGCGACAACGTTATGATTGCCTTCTTCTTCAAACACCCGGTAGCTCAGTTCCTCGTCCGGATGCACCAGTTCGATCGAGCTTACCAGCACACCGTCTTCAGAAATCCGCGTTGCAACAGCGACCCCGATAAACTCGGTGACCGGCACCTTCACCTTGATCGCCACACCGCTCTGCTCGAGCATGCGGCGCACGGTAACAGTCTTGACCGGATCCTTTGGACCATTCTCGTTGGCAGCAACAAAGCGGCGCTCGGCCACTGCTGTCTTGCCGAATGCCAGAACGACAGATGATCCTTCCATTGCAACGCCGTGAGCCATTTGAATTCGCCTTCCTGTCAACGTCGAGAGCTGTTTTTGCGCCCTCTTTATGAAGCCAACATAGCGCGTCGTGTTACCCGCACCCTTAATCGGTTGGGTTAAGTTTATCTTGTTTTCCGAGAGGGTTAGCAGGGTGTTGCACACTGTAGGAAGCGGTTAACTGCGCCCGCTTGCATGCCATTAACCCTGACAAACTGGTCTCCCCTCGACCGGACAGGCCAGCGCCCCTTGTCCAAATCCGCAGGTCCGCATAAAAGGCCCGGAACATGCTCATGCCAGCCAGCTCCTACAGCGATGATCTTGAACTGCTCCGCACCTCGGCGGTGGCGGCGGGGATTATTGCCAGCAGCTTCTTCCGGCGTGATGTAAAGAGCTGGAACAAGGAAAACGCTTCGCCCGTGAGTGAAGCGGACATACTTGTGGACCGCTATCTGGCCTCATCCCTGCTGGCGGCACGCCCCGATTACGGGTGGCTCAGCGAAGAAACCGCCGACAATCCTTCACGCCTTCAGTGCGATCGGGTGTTTGTGGTTGATCCGATCGACGGAACGCGCGGCTTTTTGCGTGGCGAAGATAGCTGGACCGTTTCTCTGGCAGTGGTCGAACACGGCATTCCGGTAGCGGGCGTTGTGTTCGCACCAGCCCGCGATGAAATGTATGACGCGGCAAAGAATTGTGGCGCCCGGCTCAACGGCAAGTCCATCAAGCGCAGCCGTCGGGCTGGTGCACCGCCGGTCATCCCAGCGCCTGGGGCCGTGCATCAGGAAATGCAGAGCGCTGGCCTCAACTACACCCGTGGACCGGCCTATCCTTCGCTGGCCTACCGACTGGTGCAGGTCGCGACCGGTAAACTCGATGCCGCTGTGGCGCGGCGCGGGGCACAGGACTGGGATATTGCAGCGGCGGCCCTGATCCTTGACGAATGCGGGATCCATTTCGCCGACGTCTGCACCGGCTTTCCGCTCTTCAACCGCAAGGACGTCCGCCACGGAGCTCTTGCCGCCATCACCGATATGAGCCTAAAACCGCTGGTGCATGATGCGTTGATCAAAGTCTATGGCTGCCCTGCCGAAGAGCCGGCACTGTCATGACTCCCTGTTAGTGAATGGACTGACTGATGCCTGATAATGTTGATCCCTCCAAGCAGTTGCTACACTTGGTCATCGGTGGCGAACTCTCGAGCATCGAGGGGGTGACTTTCGAGGACCTGAGCAAGGTCGATATTGTCGGACTTTATCCCAACTATGCCAGCGCTTACGCCGTGTGGAAGCAGAAGGCGCAGCTGACCGTCGATAGCGCGCAGACACGCTACTTCATCGTCCATCTCCACCGCCTGCTCGATCCCGAAGCTCACAAGAGCTAAACAATTCAGTCAGTTAGTGACGCCAGGATCGCGTCAATCGCGCCCGGTCCACCGATGCGCTGCCGCCCCATAGCGCCGAGGCGGCGGCGCTCTTCATCATCGCCGAGCAGTCTGGACAGCGCCGTGCCGATTGCTTGGGTTTGGGCCGGCACCACCACGCGGGCGTCTCCAAACAGCATTTGCTCGTCGTCAAAGCGCGAGCGACGATCGCGGGCGTTGACGAAGGTTATCGCGGGCTTGCCAAGTCCCAAGGCCTGCACCGTGGCGGTACCTGCCTGCGACATCACGAGGTCAGAGGTCGCGAGCAGATTACCCATGGCACTGCCTCGCGCCATGTGAATGGTGAGCTTGCCATCGGACAATTGCCCCAGATCCGCCGGTTCAGCGCTGAGGATGGGTGCGCGGCGCAGGCCGGTATGCCTAGCCAACTCATCAACATTGATGCCCCCGGCCACCGCCAGAAAGACGTCCGGCATCAGCCCGTCAGGTAGGCTGCGCAAGGCTTCGACCTGCAAGCCAAAACTTTCGGACGTGAGCGCACGGCTTCCCGGCAAGAGGGTGACTGCCAAGGGGCGTTCACGGCGCACGGCGGCATCATAATCGCCAGATGGAATGGTATCCATCATCACATTGCCGGCACAGCGGGCGTCAACACCGATCCGGACCAGCATGTGGGCCAGTTTCTCAGACCGGCAGAATACCGTGGCACAGGCTCTCTTGATGATCTGCCGTTCCGCTCCCGAATAGAGCCGGGCAGCGCCGGTCTTGTAGACGTCGAGATAACAGAGATTGCGATGGCCGGTTATGTAAGCTGCAATCACCCCCACCATGTCGCCGACGACAACGACCCGGTCGTACTGGTCCCGAACTTTGCGCAAAAAGCGCAGGGCAGGGGGGATGGTGCTAAGACCACCGGTCGCAACGTCGCGGCGCAGCGAGCCGCGTACATTCCGCCAGCCCTCGGAGGCCAGGCTGGCCCGGGGCCCAACAACTGGGCAGATGCCCGAGTAGGCGTTGCCGGCGCCGATCATGGCATAGGCCTCAACATCAATGGTCTTGGGCATCCGCGCCACGATGGCGGACGCAATCCAGTCTTCGCCGTGTCCGTTAGAGATGAACAGATAACGACGGCGGCGTGACGCTTCCGGCACGACTAGGCCCCAAGGCCGTAGCGCTCAAAGGCAATATTGGCCGTCACCGCGTCGGCATAAGCTTCCTGACGGTCAACATTCCAATAGAATAACTCATCCAGCGAAATCGGCTTTCCCGTGATTGCACAGCGCACAAAGCTTCCCGGCTTGATCACTTCGAATTCTCCATCGAGGTAATGCAAACTGGCTTCGGCTGGGGCAAAGCCTTTATCGAGGATGTTCATGCGATATTTCCTTCAAACCTTGCACCTCGATATAGCGATCAAACCTGTCGCTCAAAAGAGGGTCTCCTGCGCCCCATCATCAGTGGGCGGACGCGGCTTCTTCTTGAGTGGGGGGCTGCCGGCGATCGTAGCACCGACGGCGCCGTCGGCAAATTCTATCGCAACACTATCGCCGGGGGCTAGTCCGGTTCGCTGCTGTACGAGATGGCCATCGGCATCCTTGATCACGGCATAGCCGCGCGCCAGCACACTTTTGTAGCTCAGCGAGACCAGCAACTTACTCGACTGAGTAAGAGCATTGCCACGCTCTCCAACGAGTTGGGTGATACCTGCCCGCAACCTTCCCGAGAGTGGCGCCAATTGTGCTCTTGAGTGGCGTAATTCGGCATTGAGGGCCTTGGGCGACAGCTTCGGGCCAATAATTTCGAACTGCGAGCGCTTGCGTTCGATCATGCGCACTACCACAGCGGTCAAACGGTTGGCGCGCGGGTCGTGCATCAAGCGTGCTCTTTCGACCTTCTGGCGCAGCCCGGCATCGGCGCGACGCGCCAGGTTCTTCAGCCGTTCGCCATATTCGTGCTGTTTGCGCTGCAGCAGTTGTGGGTTCAACCGGGGTTCGATCCGCGAGAAGTGCACGCGGCGATCCTGCACCGAATGGCGCAGGCAGGAGAACAAATTGCTCGCGGCGTGATCAAGCCTTTGACGCTGCGTGGCAACCAGATCGGACGGGCGGGGCATGCCGGCGGCGGCTGCACGGAAGCGATCTTTTGTGTTGCCGATCAGGCGGCGCGCGGCCTGGCGTTGTCGCGAACCAAGGTCATCGACATAGCCGATGAGCTCGGCGCGCACGGGCACCGAAGCTTCAGCCGCCGCGGTAGGCGTTGGCGCGCGCATGTCGGAGGCGTAATCGATCAACGTCGTGTCGGTCTCGTGGCCCACGGCCGAGATGACCGGAATGCCGCTGGCGGCAACCGCCCTAACCACGGCTTCCTCGTTGAAGCCCCAAAGATCTTCGATAGAGCCGCCCCCGCGCGCAACGATGAGCAGGTCCGGGCGAGGAATTGGCCCGTTCGGGAGCAGGGCGTTAAAGCCTTCGATCGCATTGACCACTTCAGGGGCGCACGTCTCGCCCTGGACGCGTACCGGCCAGACGAGCACGTGCGTGGGGAAGCGGTCTTCAAGCCGATGCAAGATATCGCGGATCACGGCACCAGTTGGGGAGGTGATCACCCCGATAACACGCGGCAAATAGGGCAGTTGTCGCTTGCGCTCGCGCGCGAACAGGCCCTCCGCTTGCAGCTTCTTGCGACGTTCTTCCAACAGCGCCATCAGCGCGCCTGCGCCTGCAGGCTCGATATTGTCGATGACGATTTGATATTTCGATGAACGCGGGAATGTGGTCAGTCGCCCGGTCGCGATCACTTCCAGCCCTTCCTCGGGCTTGAAGCTCAGCTTGGAATAGTTGCCCTTCCAGATTACCGCATCGATGGCCGCATTCTGGTCTTTCAGCGTGAAATAGGCATGGCCCGACGAATGCTGGCCACGAAATCCCGAAATCTCGCCGCGTACACGGACATGACCAAATTCATCTTCGACATTGCGCTTGACCGCCTGGGCGATCTCACTGACGGTAAACTCGGCGGCGTTGGTAAGGGTATCAGCCATGCTTTCTGGTGCGCTATCGGGCCGGACAGGTCAAGTGCTGCAGCTGGGCGCCACCAGCTTTGCTGACGGCCTCACCGGTGGGGCCCCAAATATGGCGAGCCGGCGGAACAATCCGCGAATCTCATTTCGGCGTTTGGGCAAGTTCAGTGAATTTAACCCCAATGTCGGTGGCCGTCCTCCACACGACTGTGCAGTCAAACCTCTGACCGTCATCCAGAACCAGCTCAAAGCTCTCAGGAATTCCCAAAATACTGGGTAAGGTCAGGCGAGCGCCGCTCTGCGAAAAATTGCGCATGGTGCAATCAAAGGTAGAACGGCCATTATTAATGACAATGCGTCCGCCCTTGAGGGTGCGGCGGCGGACGTCTGTCCGGAGGTCATCCGTCATCAGTGATTCCAGATCAGGGGAGCTGTTCGAAGCCTTCGTTGAAACCATTCAGCGAAACCGGGATTCCAATGCCTTCTTCCGGCGTCTTGAAGACCACGAAGATGGCGTCCTTGCCCTTGGATAGAGTGTCTATGAGAGAGTCATCAAGGACAACTTCAGCAACGCAACCGTTGGGCAAGCACCGCACAAAGGCAACACGCCCCATATCCTTGCCATCCACGTTGAGGCCAAGCCCGTTGGGCAGCAGCACCCCCAGCGGAGCCAGGACGCGCAACAGCCGTGCCTCGCGATCCGCGGTGCGCAGCACAATGACGGATAGGCCAACATTGGGCTGATCTTCCGCCATGACATTCTGGATGATGGCGCATTGCTCGGTGCTGGCGCCCGGCGGGGTATCGCAGCTCATTTGCCAGTCGCCATACTGTGCGCGAACCACGCCCTGGGCGGTGCTCGGAGCGCTCAGCCCGGCCGCAGAGGCCAGCACCAAGCCGGAAACTGCCAGAAGACGCATCATATTACGCTTCATTCTATCACTTCTCCTGCCGAATCGCGCGCTCGCGGGGTGATCGACTGTTTCCGACAGGCTCGAATTCGAGTCAACCAAAGGTCCGTTTCAAGGGTCATTCGGTCAAAAATACGGCTAAGAGCTAGTGCAAAAAAGAGCTCCAGGGCGCAAAATGACGCAGCTGTGAGCAAGGCAGTCGCAATGGACTCGTTGATTGGTATGTGATTTAGCTCCCGCCAGAGTTCTAAATCGCACCGGGTTTGAGTCGGGGCGGCGTTTTTGTATGCCGCATCCACTGTATTCTCGGTGGTTGCACCTAGTTAATCGATACGGGGGTTTATGGTGACCGGACATTTCTTGAGAAAGATTGGGGCGGTTTCGGCTGCGGCTTTAGCGCTGGCCCCCGCGCTAGCATTTGCGGAGCAGGGTGATGCTGGACATCCCGTTCCGGGTCAGTACCACCTGCAGCCTTCAGTAACGCCGATCATGGATTCCATTGTGGCTTTCCACGATGGCATTCTGATGTGGTCGATCACGCTGATCGTGGTGCTGGTTCTGGTTCTGCTCTTGTGGGTCATGTATCGCTACAGCGCCAAGCGGAATCCGACGCCGTCGACCTTCACCCACAATACATTGGTGGAAGTGGTCTGGACGGTTTTGCCGATCATCATGCTGATCGTCATCGCTATTCCTTCCTTTGGTGTCCTGTCCGATCAGCTGATCACGCCAGACGGTGAGCGCAAGTATCTCGGCTCCAACATTTTCTCGTTCGGTGAAGTAGAAGTTCCTGCTCCTGGCCTGACCATCAAGGCGACCGGGCAGCAGTGGTACTGGGACTATGAATACGTTGAGGCTGAGCTCGAGATCAGCTCGCTGATGCTCCAGGAAGAAGACCGTCTTGCCACGAAGCCCAATCAGCCGCGTCTGCTGGCTGTGGATTCCGAGCTGGTCGTTCCTGTTGATACCACTGTGCGTCTGCAGATCACTGCTGACCCGATGGGTGTCATCCATGCTTTCGCGGTGCCGTCTTTCGGCGTCAAGATCGACGCGGTTCCGGGGCGTCTGAATGAAACCTGGTTCAATTCACGTGAGACTGGCATCTACTACGGCCAGTGCTCTGAGCTCTGCGGCAAGGATCACGCATATATGCCGATCGCTGTCCGTGTTGTTACCAAAGACGAATTTGCAACCTTTATGACCAACTTCGAAGCAGATGGCTATGAAGCCGCTGTCGAAGTTCTTGGCGCTGTCCAGTAAGAATAGGGGTTAGGGATACTTTATGGCTGATACTGCTCACCTCGAAGCCCAGGCGACTGGACAAAACTATGCGGCGGTTGATCCGCACACCCCAACCGGCTGGCGCCGTTGGGTCTTCTCCACCAACCACAAAGACATCGGTATCATGTACCTGGTGTTCGCGATTTTCGCGGGTGTAGTCGGTGGCATCCTGTCGGGCTTCATGCGCCTTGAGCTGCAGGAGCCGGGTGTCCAGATTTTCCATGGCCTTGCGCACATGGTGTATGGCTATGAAGGTGGCGCGGCGCTCGATGCCGGTAAGCACATGTACAACGTGTTTACCAGCGCGCACGCTCTGATCATGATCTTCTTTGCCGTGATGCCGGCAACCATGGGTGGCTTTGCCAACTATTTTGCTCCGTTGATGATCGGCGCGCCCGATACCGCGTTCCCGCGCATCAACAACATTGCCTTCTGGCTGCTGCCACCCGCATTGCTGCTGCTGGTCCTTTCGATGTTCTTCGAAGGCGTTGGTCCGGGTGCACTTGGCTTCGGCGGTGGTTGGACCGCTTATCCGCCGCTGTCGACCTCGGGGCACCCTGGTCCTGCGATGGACTTCGTGATCTTGTCGCTGCACGTGGCCGGCATCAGCTCGATCCTTGGGGCGATCAACCTGATCACCACCATCTTCAACATGCGTGCTCCTGGTATGACGCTGCACAAGATGCCGCTGTTTGCCTGGTCCGTGCTGGTCACTGGCTTCCTGCTGCTGCTGGCCCTGCCGGTGTTTGCTGGCGCCATCACCATGCTGCTGACCGACCGCAATTTTAACACCAGCTTCTTTGTTGCCGCTGAAGGCGGTGATCCCGTCCTGTTCCAGCACCTGTTCTGGTTCTTTGGTCACCCCGAAGTGTACATCATGATCCTGCCCGGCTTTGGCATGATCAGCCACATCGTGTCGACCTTCAGCCGCAAGCCGATCTTTGGCTATCTGGCCATGGCCTATGCCATGGTGGCCATCGGTGTCGTTGGGTTCGTCGTGTGGGCCCACCACATGTACACTACTGGCCTCAGCCTTGACGTGCAGCGCTACTTCGTGGCGGCAACCATGATCATTGCGGTGCCCACCGGTATCAAGATCTTCTCGTGGATCGCGACCATGTGGGGTGGCTCGATCACCTTCCGTACCCCCATGCTCTGGGCCATCGGCTTCATCTTCCTGTTCACCGTTGGTGGTGTGACGGGTGTGGTGCTCGCCAACGCCGGAGCTGACCGCATGCTGCATGACACCTACTATGTGGTCGCACACTTCCACTACGTGTTGTCCCTTGGTGCCGTGTTCTCGATCTTCGCTGGCTGGTACTACTGGTACCCCAAGATGTTCGGCTACATGTACAACGAGTTCCTGGGTAAGCTGCATTTCTGGACGATGTTCATCGGTGTGAACCTGGTCTTCTTCCCGCAGCACTTCCTCGGCCTGGCCGGCATGCCGCGCCGCTACATCGACTATCCGGATGCGTTTACGCTGTTTAACCGCGTCTCCTCGATTGGCTACTACATCACCTTCGTTTCGATGATCATCTTCTTCTACGCGACGTGGGAAGCTGGTCGGAAGAAGCGTCCGGCTGGTGATAACCCCTGGGGTGTCGGTGCTACGACGCTGGAATGGACCCTGAGCTCGCCTCCGCCATTCCACCAGTTCAGCACTCTGCCCAAGATCGATACGTCCAGCTCGCACTAAGCGACATAACAAAATGGGCCGCGTTCGCGCGGCCCATCTCAAGCAAGGGCAAAGCAGTGACTTACTTTGATGGCACCAAGAACCTACCCGCAGTGACGGGCGAAGCGCGCGTTGAGGACTACCTCGTGCTGCTGAAGCCCAACGTCATGCAGCTGGTTGTGTTCACCGCCATTGTCGGTCTTTTGGTGGCGCCTGGCGGCATCAATCCCATCCTTGGAATCATCGCCGTAGTCTGCATTGCGATCGGGGCAGGGGCCTCGGGCGCTCTCAATATGTGGTATGATGCCGATATTGACGCCATCATGAGCCGGACGGTTAACCGCCCGATTCCGGCTGGTAGGATTACCGGGAAGGAAGCGCTGGTCTTTGGCGTCGTGCTTTCGATCTTTTCCGTGCTGCTGCTGGGCCTGGCAACCAATTGGGTTGCTGCCGGCCTGCTGGCTTTCACGATTTTCTTTTACGCCGTGATCTACACGATGTGGCTGAAGCGTTCGACGCCACAGAACATTGTTATTGGCGGTGCGGCTGGGTCATTCCCACCCATGGTTGGCTGGGCAGCGGTTACCGGCACTGTGAGCTGGGAGAGCGTCGCCCTATTCCTGATCATCTTCCTGTGGACGCCGCCGCACTTCTGGGCCCTTGCGCTCTACAAGCAGGGCGATTACGGCGCCGCAGGCGTGCCCATGATGCCCAACGTTAAGGGCGTCAAGTCCACCAAGCTGCAAATTCTGGTCTACACTTTGCTGCTCGCAGCAGCCGCTTTCCTGCCGACCATTCTGGGTCTTTCCGGAATTATCTACACGATTGTTGCCGCGGCCACCGGCGCAGGTTTCGTGTTCTATTCGTGGCGCTTGTTTCGGACAGAAGAAGACGTGGCGATGCGCAAGACCGCTCGCAGTGTTTTCAATTACTCGCTGAGCTACCTATTTGTGCTCTTCTTGGCGCTGCTTGGCGACAACCTTCTGGTCCGCTTCGGAGGCTTTTTCTGATGAGTGCACCCGACGAAATCCGCCATGTCGATATCGATAGCCCGGAGATTGCTGCCGCCCGCAAGAGGGTGCGCCGCCGCCGTTCGATCGCTCTGGGGCTTGCCTTGGCAATCTTCGCGATAACCTTCTACGTACTGACCCTGGTCAAGATGGGGCCGGTGCTCTTCGACAGGGCGTTGTGATGACGGATTTTTCTCAAACTCAATCCCCTGATGTGCTGGCAAAGCGTAATCAGCGTGTTGGACTAATTGGCCTCGCCATCGTGGTGGGTATGGTTGGATTGGCGTTTGCCGCGGTTCCGCTCTACCGTCTGTTTTGTCAGGTCACCGGCTTTGGTGGTGTCCCGCAGATTGCTGGCGAGGCTCCCAAGGGGGTTATCGGTCGCGAGATGAAGGTGAGTTTCGACGCCAACGTCTCCTCCAATTTGCCGTGGACGGTGAAGGCTGCACACGCCGTGACCGACAAGATCGGCACGGTGGATACGGTGAACTACATCGCCACCAATAACTCCGACCAGCCCGTGACCGGGGTAGCCGGTTTCAACGTCACTCCCGAACGAGCCGGCGTGTATTTCAACAAGATCGAATGCTTCTGCTTTAGCGAACAGACGCTGCAGCCGGGCGAGACCGTCGAGATGCCGATTGTGTTCTTTCTGGATCCCGAGCTCGATAACAATCACGATCTCGCTACTATCAAAGAGATCACTCTCTCTTACACCTTCTACGCTTCAGATAACGAGGGCATCTAACCATGGCCGCTATAGCCAAAAACCACGATTACCATCTCGTCGAGCCTAGCCCATGGCCCGTTGTTATGGCGGTCTCCGTATTTACCTTGGCAATTGGCGGCATCTCCTGGATGCACCAGTGGACCCCATGGATTTTCTTCATTGGCGTTGCCGCAGTGTTCTACTCGTTCTACGGCTGGTGGAGCGATGTCACCAAGGAAGCCAATAACGGCGTCGATCATACCCCGGTCGTACAGCTGCATCACCGTTATGGCATGCTGCTGTTCATCGGCTCCGAAGTGATGTTCTTCGTTGCCTGGTTCTGGGCCTATTTTGACGGCTTCTTCCGTAACAATGACGTCGAGCAGTACGCGCGCTTTGACGCCACGGGCGGCGCCTGGCCGGCAACGGGCATCGAGCTGTTCGATCCGTTCCACCTGCCACTGTTCAACACCCTGATCCTGCTGACGTCGGGCACGACCGTGACCTGGGCTCACCACGCCTTGCTCAACAACGATCGCAAGGGTCTGCGCTGGGGTCTGGTTCTGACAGTGGCTCTGGGCCTGCTGTTCACCTACGTCCAGTACCTTGAATACACCCATGCCGGGTTCTCGTTCGGCGGCAATATGTACGGCGCCACCTTCTTCATGGCGACTGGGTTCCACGGTTTTCACGTGATCATCGGTACGGTCTTCCTGGCTGTCTGTCTGATCCGGGCTGAGCGCGGCGATTTCACTCCAGAGCGTCATTTGGGCTTCGAATTTGCTGCCTGGTACTGGCATTTTGTGGACGTGGTATGGCTGTTCCTGTTTGCTACCATTTACGTATGGGGTAGCTGGGGCGTAACGTTCTTCAACTGAGCGTAGCGTACCAATGAATTGTCGGGGCGCAGCCACAGCTGCGCCCCGATTGTTATGGAGCCTAGATTCCAGCCGATTTTGGCCTGGTGGCGCTGCCGGCGCCGCTGTGGCAAGGGACGCACTTGGCGCCCGCCTAGTAAGGCGTGAGCGTGCAGCAGCAGCTTTATATGCGCACTAGAGGGGCATTCTATGAGTGACAACCGCGCCTTGGCACCGGTCATGACCTGGACCTTTGTGGTCTTGATGTTGACCCTGGCAGTTGTCTGCACGTTCCTCGGCAATTGGCAGATGAGCCGACTCGCTGAAAAGGATGCTTTGGTCAATGCCGTGGCGGCGCGCCTCACCGCTGAGCCCATTGCAGTGCCCGCTGAATCGGAGTGGTCGGCCCTAGATGTGGATGCGCTGAACTTCCAGCCAGTCAAGCTTACTGGGACGTTCCAATACTCACAGACGATCACGGTGTTTACCAGCTTGGGGAGTGCCAAAGGTGCGGCTTCCGGGCCCGGCTACTGGGTGGTTACGCCGTTCGTACTCACCTCGGGTGGTACAGTTTTTGTTAATCGCGGCTTTATCCCGGAACGCTTCCAGGAAGCAGCGGTTCATGACGGTGAAAGTGACGACCATCCAGTCACTATTTCAGGCTTGCTGCGGCCCTCCGAGCATGCAGGACTCGCCACCCCTGCGGCCGATACCTCCAATCGTGTGGAATGGGTGCGAGATATTGCTCGTTTGGCAGCCATGGTGGATCCAGCTCTTGCGCCATTTGCCCCTTTCTACGTTGATTTGCCTGCCGGCCCCCCCGGAGAATTGCCACAGGGCGGGGAAACAGTGATCGAATTCCCAAACAACCATCTGGGCTATGCGTGGACCTGGTACGGGTTCGCCGTTGTTGCGGTGGTTATGCTGGGGTTCTGGCTATTACGACAGCGCGCTGCCGCCAAAGACTAAGGGTACCAACTTGCGGTTCCGTTTCGGTTTGACTAGGTTGCAGCAATTCTAAAAAGGCCTCCTTCCCGAATGCAGTTTGTATCCACGCGCGGCCAGGCGCCCACTCTCGGTTTCTCTGACGCAGTTCTCGCGGGCCTGGCCTCTGATGGCGGCCTTTATGTCCCGCAGGTGTGGCCCCAATTGTCGCCAAGCGAGATTGCTGCCTTCGCCGGCAAGTCATATGCGGACGTGGCTTTTGATATTATTGGACGGTTCGTTGGTGACGAGATTGCTCCGGCCAAGCTCAAGAGCATCATCGATGCAGCCTACGGTGAATTTCGTCATCCCTCGGTAGCACCGCTCGTTGAAGTAGAGCCGGGCCATTTTGTGCTGGAACTTTTTCACGGCCCCACGCTCGCTTTCAAAGACGTGGCGATGCAGTTCCTCAGCAGGATCATGGATCACATTCTGACGGAGCGTGGGCTCAAGGCGACCATAGTCGGCGCCACCTCAGGTGACACCGGTTCGGCGGCCATTGAGGCCTTTCGTGGGCGCGACACAACAGACATCTTCATCTTGCATCCCCTTGGGCGAACCTCGGCGGTGCAGCGTAAGCAGATGACGACGGTGTTGGATGCCAATGTTCACAACATCGCGCTTTCGGGCACCTTCGATGATTGCCAGAACATCGTCAAAGCGATGTTCAATAACCATCAGTTCCGTGATCGAGTGCGCTTGTCAGGCGTAAACTCGATCAATTGGGGGCGTATCGTCGCCCAGATCGTCTATTATTTTACATCTGCGGTATCGCTCGGTTCTCCCCACCGGAAGGTCAGTTTCACCGTGCCGACCGGCAACTTCGGGGACATCTTTGCGGGGTACTGCGCCAAGGCGATGGGTCTGCCCATCGAGCGGCTGGTAATTGCCACGAATGCGAACGATATCCTTCGTCGCACCATGGATACAGGCCGGTACGAGATGGAGGGCGTTGCTCCAACAATCAGCCCATCGATGGACATTCAGATTTCATCGAATTTTGAAAGGTTGTTGTTTGAGGCCAGCGGGCGGAATGCTGAGGTCGTGGTTCAGATGATGGCCGCACTAAAGCAGTCAGGCGGCTTTACTCTGCCCGCGGATACCCTCGCCAACATACGCCAAGGGTTCTCCGCAGGCACAACCGGAGAAGCCGAAACATCAACGACAATCCAGCAGGTACTTGAGCAGTCCGGATATCTGCTGGATCCCCATACGGCAGTGGGCGTGCATGTTGCCCGTGCATATTTGCCCAACGCCACGCCGATGATAACGCTTGGTACGGCGCACCCGGCCAAGTTTCCGGCGGCCGTTCACAGCGCCACGGGGATCGAGCCCGAGCTGCCGGCATGGCTGGCAGATTTGCACAACCGCGAAGAGCGCTTGAGTGAGCTGGACAATGATCAGCAGGCGATTGAAGATTTCATTGTCGCGCGGACTCGCGCAGCTTAGAAGGCAATGAGCTACCCGGCGGTCGCTCGATCGCTTGGCCTGAGGAGGACACTGCGTGAGCGTACAGTCTACGACCCTGGACAACGGCATGGTGGTGCTCACCGATGACATGCCGCATCTGGAAAGTGCGTCACTAGGGGTCTGGGTCAAAGCCGGGGCCCGCAGTGAGCGCAAGACAGAGCATGGTATCTCACACCTACTCGAGCACATGGCGTTTAAAGGAACGACTTCACGCACCTCCCTGCAGATTGCAGAAGCCATCGAAAATGTTGGTGGCGATCTGAATGCTGCGACATCGATTGAGCATACGGGCTATTTTGCCCGGGTGCTGAAGGACGATGTGGTGCTTGCGGCGGATATTCTTAGCGACATCCTGCAGAACTCGCTGTTTGAAGATGATGAGTTGATCCGCGAAAAGCAGGTTATCGTGCAGGAGATTGGCGCCGCGCGCGACAATCCTGACGATCACGTCTTTGACCTATTCCAGGCTGCCGCCTATCCGACCCAACCCATCGGACGGACCATCCTGGGGACCGTGGACTCAGTCCGCGAGGTGAACGCCGATACCGTTCGGAAATATATGCGACGCAACTATGTTGGCGATCACATGGTGATTTCGGCCGCGGGTAACGTCGAGCATGACAAGCTCGTGGATGTGGCACGCGAACGGTTTGCTGATCTCAAGCCAAACGGGGCACCAGCGCCCCAGCGAGCCGAATACCTGGGCGGGCAAGAGCGTCTGGTTTCCGACCACGAGCAGGCACACATTGTCGTCGGGTTCGAAGGCAGGGCCTATAACGCCGACGGATTTTACGCCGCGCAGGTTCTGGCTTCGATCCTTGGGGGTGGCATGAGCTCGCGCCTGTTCCAGGAAGTCCGCGAAAAACGTGGGCTTTGCTATTCGGTGTATTCTTTTCACTGGGCATTTGCCGATAGTGGGGTATTTGGCATCGCTGCGGCCACTGGTGAAAACGAAGTAGCTGATTTGGTGCCTGTGGTCCTGGACGAGCTCAAGCGTGCGACGCAAAGTATTACGGATGACGAAGTCATCCGCGTTCGTAACCAAATCCGCGCCGGCCTGTTAATGTCACTGGAGAGCCCTTCCGCCCGGGCGGGGCAATTGGCACGTCAGCAAATCTTGTGGGGGCGACCGATCCCTATGCAGGAAACCGTGGACCGAATTAACGCGATCACTGCCAAGCGAGTGCAGGAAGTTGCCGAGAAAATCTTTACCGACGGAGCTGCTACGCTTGCTGGTATCGGCCCTATCGAAAAATTGCCCGATGTTGGGGCGATCAAGGATTATCTGAAGAATTAGGGTGACGCCTTGCCTTGGCCATGGACAGCTCCCGCACCGCTGTTAGCCCTGAATGGGCCACGACTGGTGCTGCGCCTGCCTCAGATGACAGATTATGCCCAATGGTATGAGCTGCGGCGCGCGAGCCGGGATTTTTTGCGTCCATTTGAGCCGAGCTGGAGCGACGCAGATATGACGCGCAAGGTCTTTTCCCTGCGAGTGCGGCGAGCTCGCGAAGAAGCCGAAGAAGGAACCGACTACTCCTTTTTTATCTTTTTGGCCAAAGGCTCCCAGGAGACCTTGGCAGGTGGCATTACTATCTCCAACGTGCGCAGGCGTGCTGCCCAGTTCTGCAATCTTGGATACTGGATGGGGCAGCGTTACGCAGGTCAGGGGGTGATGACTGAAGCGGTGTCCGTCTGTGTTCCATATGTCTTCGACACCCTTGAACTGCACCGAATCCATGCATCGTTCTTGCCGGGTAACAGGGCTTCGCGCCGCGTACTCGAGAAGAACGGGTTTGTCGAAGAGGGGTTTGCAGAAAAATATCTGCAGATAAACGGACGTTGGGAAGACCATGTACTTTTTGGTCTTAACCGCGAACGCTATGAAATGGCGCGGTATGCGCTCCAGTACCGATGACCCGTTGCTAATTGGCAACAACTGGCTAACCTTGTGGCTTACGGCAAACCTCGCTACCAAGTCCTCATGGAGGTTGCTGCTGCCTATGGCACGATATCTGGCACCTCTCGGGATACGTGCCACAATGAAGTCAATCGCAGGATATATCCGCTCGTGATGCGTTACCTCCATGCACTGGCGATGTGTCTTGCGTTCGCGCTGGCAATGGTCGCTCCCGCGACGGCGTTTGAAGTCATTTCGGTTCCCGAAGACGTTAATGCCGTCAACTTGTCCGATGTGATCGAAATTCAGTCCGGCACCGACGGTCGCGTGCAATTATCCACGGCCCCTGGCGAGGATGGAATAATTCGCAGGATTGAAGTTCTGGCCAGTGCGCCGGGCACCAATCCAAATTTCGCTTTGTTTGCACTGCGCAACGACAGTGATCAGCAGCTTGAGCGATTGCTTGTTGCGCCGTTTTTTCGTCTGCCAGGCTCCGGCATTTTCCAACCCGATCTAGGCAGCGATCGCCTGACGGCGCTCACTCCCAGCGCAGGGATTCGACCGGTTCGCCTGACGGACAGCGAGGCTGACGTCTATGAAGTGACGCTCGATCCGGGTGCTACCGTCACGTTTGTTGCCGAACTGGCATCGGCGCAGTTGCCCGAGCTCTATCTTTGGCAACCCAATGCCTACCGCGACTATGTGAACTCATTCACCCTGTTTCGTGGGGTGGTCCTGGGCGTTGCCTCCTTGGCGGCGGTCTTTCTCACCATTATGTTCGTGGTCAAGGGGCGAGGAATTTTCCCTGCGACAGCGGCATTCGCGTGGGCCGTGCTGGTCTATCTGCTGATTGATTTTGGCGTATTGGGCCGGCTGTTAGGCATTCCGGCCAGCGGCATGCCACCGCTTCGGGCGGCGGCCGAGGCCGGCATAGCGACCACCTTGGCTGGCTTCCTGTTCATATATTTGAACCTGCATCGATGGCATCTGCGCTTTGTGCACCTGGCGCTGGGGCTGGCAGCATTGTTCCTGGCACTTTTTGGCTTTGCCTTCCTGCAACCGGAAATTGCCGCAACAATCGCACGTCTCGTGCTGGCCTTGCTGGGTGTTTCGGGTTTCTTTCTGATCCTGCTGCTTGCCCTGCGCGGTTAT
The DNA here is from genome assembly GCA_963699295.1 of uncultured Alphaproteobacteria bacterium. GTDB lineage: Bacteria > Pseudomonadota > Alphaproteobacteria > Rhizobiales > Devosiaceae > Devosia. The sequence continues at coordinate 1,804,867 of OY969432.1, read as the reverse complement.
GACCGCGCGGTGTTGCTGGTGCCCACGTGGATCATCCTCATTGCGTGGCTTTTTTACTCGTGGCTCGTGGTTTCGGGTCAGGTCTCCAATGACGTTGCCCAGCCCGCAGTCGGTGGTGGGCTGGTGCTCATCATCATGCTTCTCGGCTTTACCGCGGTGCAGCACGCCTTCTCGGAAGGGCAGGTGTCGATTGGTACGCTGAGTGAGGTGGAACGTCGGGCTTTGGCTTTGACCGGCTCCGGCGACTTTGTGTTCGACTGGAATATTGAACGTGATCGCGTTGCCGTAAGCGACGAACTGGCCACGCGACTGGGCGAAAAACGAGGCGCCTTGAGAGGAGCGATCAAGCGCTGGCTGGATCGCGTGCATCCCGATGACCGTGATCGTTTCCGCACAGCCTTCGATACGCTGGTTGAATTGCGTCGGGGCAAAGTGTCCGCAGACATGCGTATTGCCGGTCACAACGGCAGCTACCGCACTTTCCGCATGCGCGTTAAGCCGGTGGTGGGGGGCGACGGTCAGGTCAATCGTATCGTTGGGACCTTACAGGATGTGACCGATGACCGGGCTGCGCGGGAACGACTTCTGCATGATGCTGTGCAGGACAGTCTTACCGGCTTGCCCAATCGCATTCTCTTCCTTGACCGCCTGGAGCGGGCCCTCCTTCGGGCACGGATGCCGGGAGGCACCAAGCCGGCGGTGTTCTTGATCGATATTGATCGCTTCATGGAGCTTGAGGAAAGAATTGGTCACTCTGCCGCCGATTCCGTGTTGCTGGCGATTGCTCGGCGCATCTCCCGGGTAATGCGTCCGCTCGACACCGTCGCGCGAATAACCGGCGATCAGTTCGCGGTTATTCTGGCCTCAGAGCAGGCTGCCGGGAAAATTGCAGAAACGGCCGAGCAAATTCGAAAGGCCCTCAAGGCGCCATTCAATTTCGGCGATCGCGATTTGACCCTAACCGCTTCCATTGGCGTCACTATTTTTGACAGCAATCCTGCCAGCGCCGCCGATGTCCTGCGCGACGCCGAATTGGCGATGTACTACGCAAAGCGGTTGGGGGGAGATCGGATCGAAGCCTACCGTGCCTCGGCCCGCTCCATTGCCGCCTATAATCGCGCCAGCGAGGAAGATCTCGAACGCGGCATGAAGCAGGGTGAGCTGCACGTGCAGTTTCAGCCGATCATGGACATCCAAACGGGCCAGGTCGCTGGTGCGGAAGCTTTGATGCGGTGGAACCACCCCACGCGCGGCATCGTCAACCCCGAAGAATTTGTGCCCTTGGCCGAGCGGTCCGGGCAAATCGAAAAGCTTGGCCGGCTGGCCTTTGAACAGGCGGCAGCACAGGCGCAGGAGTGGATCAACACGCTGGATCTGCCGGAAGACTTCTTCGTCTCAGTCAACCTTTCGCCTACCCAACTGGCGACAGAAACGCTCCTGAACGACATGCGCAATCAGCTAAGCCAGGACCGCGCTTTGGCCCAACATCTTAAGCTTGAGATCACTGAAGGCCAGGTGATGAGCAATCCCGAACACTCGGCGTACATGTTGGAAGCGCTGCGGGCTCTGGGTTTGGGGCTGGCACTCGATGATTTCGGGACCGGACACTCCTCGCTGAGCTATCTGCATCGCTTTGCCTTTGACACCATCAAAATTCCCGCACCCTTTGTGAAGATGAGCGAAGACAGTGTCATGGCCCACACTCAGGTTCCTATTATCAAGGCCGTGGTTGGGTTAGCCGCGGATCTTGATCTGATGGTGATTGCCGAAGGGGTGGAAACCAAGGATGAAGTTGAGCGCCTGCGACAGCTCAATTGCCGCTACGCGCAGGGCTATGCGTTTGGCGCTGCCATGACTGGTGGGGAGTTCACGAAGAAACTGGTGGCTCAACTTGCTCTCTAGCGGCCAAGTTTAACCCAGGGGGATGTCAGGCGTGGCCGGCCTCCGAACTCAAGGTCGCACGGGTGATGCGCAGGCTGGCGAGCGCAGCGTCGTAGCGCTCTTCAATTGGGGTATCGAAAACCAGAGCCGGTGAAAAGGGAACGGTCAGCCAACCGTTGTGGGCAATTTCTTCCTCGAGTTGCCCGGCGCTCCAGCCACAGCATCCCAACGCAAACAATGAAGCCTTGGGCGCGGGCCCAAAGGCCAGGGCCTTAAGTATATCCAAGGTCGCGGTAAGACTGACGCCTCCGCTCACTGGATATGTATTGCCACTGCTGTAGTCCGATGAGTGCAGCACAAAACCTCGGCCCCGTTCGACTGGCCCGCCGCGCATGACAACGCGATCGCGAATGGACGCCGGCAAATTGATGACGGCATCAGGGTCACCGAGATCGAGTTCGTCAAGAATATCGGCAAAGCGCAGGTTGGTCAGTTCCTGGTTGACCACCAGTCCCATGGCTCCGTCCTTGCTGTGGCCGACGACCAGGATGACGCTTTGAGAAAAACGTTCATCTGCCATGTCCGGCATCGCGACCAGGAATTGTCCTTCAAGCGTGTCCATTCGGCGATTGTAGGCGTCCTGGCAGGCGGTGCCAAGTTGCGATAATCGCTCGGTCGCCACTTAGGCATCACGAAGCCATGATCCTCCGTCAGCTTTTTCTTCACACCATACTGCGTTAATGCCATTCCATGCGCGCTATCACCCTTTGCCTAGTTCTGTTTGTAACTGCATTGCCTGCCGCCGGGGGTGAAACGCCTTGGCAGGAGGTGGCTCCCGATGTTCGCGTGCGCCTGATCAGCACCGGCCAGGTCGGTGCGGACAATATCGCGCTGGTAGGGGTGGAGATTGACATGCCACCCACCCACAAGACATACTGGCGCGTTCCCGGTGATACGGGGCTGCCTACGGAGTTGGATTTTGGGGGCTCCAAGGGGGTACTTGCCCATGAAATTCTGTGGCCCTACCCGACGCGGGACGAAACACCATCCTATCTGGACTACGTGTATTACGGCCCCACAGTACTGCCTATCGAGTTGTCCGTGGACGGAGCGGCACCCTCTCTAAAACTGTCGGCGGTTTTGGGCATCTGTTCAGATATTTGTGTGCCGGCCCACGCGCAGTTTGCACTGAACCTGGGGGAGGTGACGCCAGATCGCTCCAATGCCCTGCGGTTGCGGCAAGCACTGTCCTTGACCCCGCTCCCGTGGGATAAAGAGCCCGCGCCCATCGGTGCAGTAGCCTACAGCACCGAGACACAGATGCTGGAAGTGCAGGTCACTCAATCCGAATTCGACCCGCTGTCGATCGTTGCAGCGACTGCAAGCGGCGAGCCGATGTTTGGTGCGCCGCAAAAAAGCCCGGAACCAGACCTAGTGCTCATCCCGGTTATCGGCAAACCACTTGATTTGGAAGGCCGGCCCATTCAACTGATTTTCCAATCGAATTTCGGCGCCTTCGAGGTCAGCCGAACGGTGTCCGAACAAGCAGAACCACACTGAGATTAGCGGAAGGACCGGCAGGCCTTGTTTGTGGTTCAAAACCCGCTTATCCCAAAGCACAAGATCAAGGGGCGGTTGCCGAGAGGTAACCCGAGGCAAGAGGCTATCAATACATGATTGAACGCGGCAAACCGATACCTGCGGTGCGGACCAAGCTGGTCAATGCCGAGGGGGTATCCGATACCAGTAGCGATGCAGTGCTCGGGACTGGGCTTGTTGTGTTTTTCGCAGTTCCTGGTGCGTTCACGCCCACATGTCATGTCAATCACTTGCCGGGGTTTGTGAGCAACGAAGCGAAGTTGCGTGCGGCTGGTGTTGATCGAATCGTTTGCGGCTCGGTGAACGATGCCTTCGTGATGCAGGCATGGGCCGAGTCGTCTCAGGCTCTTGGGCATATTGAGTTCTTGGCCGACGGTAACTCTGAGCTGGCCGAAGCACTTGGCCTGTCCAAGGACTATGCAGGTTCTGGCATGGGCAAGCGTTTTGCGCGTTCTGCCATGTTGATCCGCGACGGGATTGTACAAAATGTGTTTGTTGAGGATGCTCCAGGCGTGACTGCCACCGGCGCTCCGGCTATTCTCATGGCGCTCGAGGCCGCCAATAGCTAGTGTAGCGTCAGGAGACCTGTTGATGACAAAGTCCTATTCCCTGGCCCTGCGAGCATCTGCAGCCAGCGCTACCGCCATCGTACTCGCAGGCTGCTCCATGGGGGGCATGTTTGGCGGGGGTAATGCAGCGCAAACCCAAAGCTTGCAGAACGCCACGCCCAGTCCGGCGGCCGTCGCCCAAGCGCAAAATAGCGCCCTTCCAGCCATCGCCACGCAATGCCCGCCAATCAAGGTGCGGGCGGGTGGTGAAGCCATGTTCTACTATGGCGGCGGCAAGGTCGGTGATGCCCGATCGCTGCAGTATCAGGGCGTCATCGACGAGACCTCGCGCAACTGCGTGGTTTCAAACGGTTTGATCACCGTCAATATGGGGGTGGTCGGTCGGGTTCTGTTGGGACCAGCCGGCAACCAGACCTCTGTCAGTACGCCAATTCGGTTTGCGGTCGAGCGTGATGGCCAGGCAGTGTTCTCGGAAAAGCACACGCTCGCCGTGCCGATCGTCGCGCCCGCGCGCTCGGCAGAGTTTGTAAAAGTTCTGGAAAACGTAGCCATTCCCTATTTGGGCGGCGAAGAGATCACCATCTGGGTTGGTTTCGACACTCGCGGTTAGCGAGCCGGTCAGGCCCACTCCACCCATCTCCCGTGAAAATCGGCGCGGCCGAGGCTGCGTCGTTGGTTCTGTGGCCACAGCTGAAGAGAGATGTTGGCGCTCTTTGGCTGGCCGTCGGCTTCTACACTCAGCCACGCGAGCGGATGCTGCGCATCTGCTCGTGCGGCAGCCGTGTGCATTGCCGCTCCAATCCGATTTTGCGTTGGTTTAGTCAAGTACTGCCACACGATCGTATGCATGAGCACCCGCACCGTGCCTGCCTCCTGAGGTATCGTCAGTTGGCGTTCGGCGAACACCGCAGCATCTTCATTGATCACTCGCATCGGTGATTTCATTGCATTGCCCAGTGCAGCTTCCAACGTTTCCATACGATCAGTTTGATCTGGCCAGACGTAACTTAGCAGCCGCTGTCTCGTTTGGACCAAGGACGGATCAAGCGGGTTCCGGTCGCATCCTGCCCGGCGCGCAATGTTCAAGGCAAGGGTCACGTCAGGCACCGCGCCAGTCCAACGACTGGCAATGGATACCGGCGCTTCTCTGGCGCCCCATTCACGCTCTTCACCTAGTCGATAGTGGTACTGGTCCAGCAGCAGATTGAGCCCAGCGCTGGAGCCCAACTCAATCAGTTCCAGGCGATTGGCGCTTGTGGCTGCAATCGTGAGTAGGCCGCCCAGAATAATAGCAGATCGAGCCACCTCATTGGTTTGGGGCGGACTGTCAAGATAGCTGGTCAGAAAGGCATCTTCTGCAGCAATGGCGCCTGCCAATATGTCCTCCAAAGCGATGCTGCGATCAGGTGGGTAAGCCGCGCTCAAGCCCGCCTGCCGCCCACTGCGCGCCAGCGCATGCAGTGCTCCGCAGGCGCGGAGGGCGACCGCATCTGCTTCTGCTGTGTCGGGCCAATCCAGAAGTCTGGCACCAAATGAGCTAGTACGGTCGATGGTAGAGGCCAGCAGACGACACAGCCTGGCATTGAACGGGGAGCCTAACTGTTCGCAAGCCTCCGCCTGTTGCAAGAAGTTCTGAATGGCAAACGCCTTGGCCATATCGCTTCCTTCTGCTGCATCACTTACGGAGTGACCGACGAGCTATCCGTCGGCTGATTCATTCTGCTGCCTTTGGAAGCAGCGGGGGCTCCCATTTGAGGATCGGCGAGCGCGCGGCGCGGGTTTCATCCAGGCGGCGGCGCGGGGCCCTCATCGGAGCAGAAGTAAAACGTTCCTTGTCGCCGGCCTTAGCGTGGACTGCCAGTTCTTCCATTATGTCGCAGAAGCGATCCAGCGTCTGCTTGCTCTCGCTTTCGGTCGGCTCGACCAGCATGGCGCCATGCACCACCAGCGGGAAATACATGGTCATCGGGTGGAAGCCCTCGTCGATCAGCGCCTTGGCGAAATCCAGCGTGGTGACGCCGGTGCCGGCCAGGAAGCTGTCATCGAACAGTGCCTCGTGCATAGTCGGATAATCGGGGAACGGCACCGAGAAGACGTGTTGCAGGCGTGCCTTGATATAGTTGGCATTGAGCACCGCATCCTGCGCCGCCTGTGCCAAGCCATCGCCGCCATGACTGAGCATATAGGTGAGCGCGCGGACATACATGCCCATCTGCCCCTGAAAGGCAGTTATGCGGCCCAACGCTTCGTCTTCGGCATGCTCGACCAGCTCCAGCCCCTCGCCATTTTTCCGCACGAACGGCACCGGGGCGAACGGCGCCAGCGCCTGCGACAGAACGACCGGACCGGCGCCCGGACCGCCGCCGCCATGCGGTGTCGAGAAGGTCTTGTGCAGGTTGATATGCATGGCGTCGATGCCGAGATCTCCCGGTCGGACCACGCCCATGATGGCGTTGAAGTTGGCGCCATCGCAGTAGAAGAACGCCCCGGCCGCATGCACCGCCTCGGCGATCTCGATTACCTGCGGCTCGAACAGGCCGCAGGTGTTGGGATTGGTCAACATGATCGCAGCCACATCGGACGACAGCGCATCCTTGACCGCCTGTACGTCCACGGTGCCGTCGTCGCGCGCCGGGATGGTCCTGACGGCATATCCAAGAAAGGCGGCGGTGGCGGGATTGGTGCCGTGTGCGCTTTCCGGCACCAACACGATCTTGCGGTGGCTCTGGCCAGCCGCGTCCTGTGCTGCCTTGATTGCCATCATGCCCAGCAGCTCGCCATGCGCACCGGCCTTGGGTGTCAGCGCGACGGCCGCCGTATTGGTAAGGGTCATCAGCCAGTGGCTGAGCTCATTCATCAACTCCAGCCCGCCCTGGACGGTCGAAATCGGCTGTAGCGGATGGATGTCGGAGAAGCCCGGCAGGCGAGCCATCTTCTCGTTCAGACGTGGATTGTGCTTCATGGTGCACGAGCCGAGCGGATACATACCACTGTCGATCGAGTGGTTGAGGCGGCTGAGGCGCACATAGTGTCGCATCGCCTCTGGTTCGGTGAGGCCGGCAAGGTCGAGCGGCACCTTGCGCTCGAAACCACCGAGGCGGCTCATCGAGATGGTGACGTCGGGCAGGTCGACACCCGAATGTTCGGTGTCGCCGATTTCGAACAGCAGCGGCTCATTGGGCAGCAATGCCGAGCCGGAGGTAGAGGAAAAGCCCGAAGTGCCTGTGCCAGTTGGGCGGCCTATATTGTTCATGTTCATGCCAGTTCCTCCGCAAGGGCGACGCAGAGCGCGGAGATATCGGAATCAGTCGTCAGTTCGGTTGCCGCCAGCACGATCAAGTTGGCGACCGATGGATCTCTGGGCTCCAGCCGGCTGACCGGAACGCCACCAAGAATGCCGCGCCTGGCCAGACGCTCGATGAGGTCGCCCGCCGGCAGGCTGGTGCGAATGGTCATCTCGTTAAAGAACGTCTTGTTCAGCACCTGGACGCCCGGCACCGCGACCAACGCATCGGCCAGCTTACAGGCATTGGCATGGTTGAGGCGGGCGAGACGCGTGAACCCGGCTTCGCCAAGCAAACCCATATGGATCGAGAAGGCGAGGGCGCAGAGCCCCGAATTGGTGCAGATGTTGCTGGTCGCCTTTTCACGGCGAATATGCTGCTCGCGGGTCGACAGCGTCAGAACGAAACCGCGCTGGCCTTCGGCATCGACGGTCTCGCCGCAGATGCGCCCGGGCATCTGGCGGATGAATTCCTTGCGCGTGGCAAGCAGGCCCAGATACGGCCCGCCGAAGTTGAGCGCATTGCCGATCGACTGGCCTTCGGCCACGACGATATCAGCGCCAAGCTCGCCGGGAGCCTCGAGCAGGCCGAGCGACACCACTTCGGTGATGACCACGATCAGCAGAGCGCCCTTGGCATGGGCGGCATCCGCGGCCGCCTTCATGTCGCGCAGGTGGCCGTAGAAGTCGGGCGTTTGGATGACAATGGCGGCGGTCTGCTCGTCGATGTGGTCGAGGATGTCGCCCTGGCCTTCCGGCGACGCCGACAGGCATTCGAGATCGGTGTCGTCCTTGAGATAGGCCTTCACCACGTCGCGGTAATGCGGGTGGAGGCCACCGGACAGCACGATCTTGTTGCGCTTGGTCAGACGCCGCGCCATCAACACGGCCTCTGCCGTGCCAGTCGAGCCGTCGTAGAGCGAGGCGTTGGCCACATCCATGCCAGTGAGCTTGGCCACCTGCGTTTGGAATTCGAACAGCATCTGCAGGGTGCCCTGCGAGATTTCCGGCTGGTAGGGCGTATAGGCGGTGAGCCATTCCGAACGCTGGATCAGGTGGTCGACCGTTGCGGGCACATGGTGGCGATAGGCGCCGGCTCCCACGAAGAACGGGCCATCGGCGCCCGCATGGTTCTTGCCAGCCAAGGCTCGCATATGGGCTTCCACCACATATTCCGGGCTGTGGATCGGTAGGCCAAGATCAAACGTCTTCAACGCCTTGGGTGGCACCGCGCTGAACAGCGCGTCGATATTGGGCGCGCCAATGACATTGAGCATCTCGGCGCGTTCAGCACCAGAATGAGGGAGGTAGCGCATATCATGCTCTCACAGGGTCAACTCGGCATAAGCGTCGGAATCGAGCAGGCCGTCGATTTCTGCCAAGTCTGCAATGCTGATCTTGTAGATCCAGCCGGCGGCTTCCGGATCGGCGTTTATCAGGCCTGGGTTGCCGGCAAGTTCTTCGTTGACCGCAGTGACTGCGCCCGATACGGGAGCATAGATCTCGGAGGCGGCTTTAACGGATTCCACGACGGCTGCTTCGTCGCCCTTTTTTAGCACCTTGCCGACGGCAGGCAGTTCAACGAAAACGATGTCACCCAGCGCTTCCTGCGCAAAGGAGGTGATGCCGATAATGCCGATCGAGCCTTCGATGCGGATGTATTCGTGATCTGGCGTATACTTGGTTGTCATGGCGGGCCTCTCAACTGGCGTCGGGCTTACGGAAATACCGATGTGGAACGAATGGAGTGTTGACTACCTCGGCCGGCTGGGCGCGGTCGCGGACCAGGACTTGCAGCTTACTGCCGATCTTCGCGTGGGCTGGCGGCACGTAGCCAAGGGCGATGGCCTTGCCGAGGGAGGGCGCATAGCCGCCACTGGTGACGAGGCCGATGGGCGAGCCGGACGTGTCGAGAATCGTCGGCGCCCTCGCGGGCCGGGGCGCCGTCCACCAGCAATCCTACGCGAACACGAGAAAGGGTGCCTGTGCGTTCCGCCAGAATTCTGCTTGCCCCCGGGAAGTCACGTGCCTCAAGACGGCGCTTGGCCACGGCAAAGCCAAGCTTGGCTTCCATGGGAGAAATAGTCTCGTCGAGGTCATGGCCGTAGAGCGGCAGTCCAGCTTCGAGGCGCAGACTGTCACGCGCACCGAGGCCGGCTGGTTTTACCCGTTCATCGGCCAGCAGCGCATCCCAGAGTAGGGTGGCATTGGCGTTCGAGACCAGGATTTCAAAGCCGTCTTCGCCGGTATAGCCGGATCGGGCGACGATCAGCTTCTCGCCCCGCCACTCAAAGGCGCCGTATTGCATGAAGCTGAGTTGTTCGGCGCCGGGCGTGAGCTTTGCCATCACATCGACGGCTTCCGGTCCCTGCAGTGCCAGTAGAGTCCTGTCCCTATCGGCTCGCGTGAGTTTGGCTTTGTCGCCAGCTGCGGCTTGGATGCGGGCGAAGTCCCGCTCCTTAACCCCCGCATTGACCACGATATAGAGCGCGCCACCAAGTACCGGTGAGCGACCGATCATCAAATCGTCAAGAATGCCGCCGTCTGAATTGAGCAGCAGGGTGTAGCGTATCTGCCCTGGCTTCAGTCCAAGGATATCTCCACAGATCAGCGGCTCGACTAGTGCAGCAACGGCTGCATGATCAGCTTCAGCGTCACCAGTGGGATTGTTTAACACAAGGCTGCTCGGGCCCATGTGGCTTACATCGAAGAGGCCCGCATGTTCGCGGGTCCATTTGTGTTCGGCCATGATGCCGGATGGATATTGCACAGGCAGGGCATACCCGGCGAACGACACCATGCGGCCTCCGGATGCCAAATGGCGCGCGTTGAGCGGCGTGATCTTGAGAGCTTCGGCCGAGGTTTCGTCCATCAACACATCCCGGTTTAAGAACAAGGCGACACGACTGCACGCCTTGCGGCGAATCTCGTGCCCCCTCTGTCCTCATCACCTGAGAGATTTCCCGGCTGAGCGCCGGTTGCTCCTTCGGTGGGACCTGGCCCGTCAGGCGGTCCTCTTTCCAGAGTGTTGGCTTGATTGCGGTCCTTTTGCCTGAGAGTTTCCGGGGCGGTTGCTCCTTCGGCGCCGGAGAACTCCAGTCTCTCCCGCAATCAAAACAAACATGAGCGAGATTGTTGCGGGCGTCAATCAGGGGACAGCATGGCAGAAACAAAAAAGGCGGGCCAAAGCCCGCCTTTAATCTTCATCTAGTGGAACGCTAGTTCAGGCGCGAACCCACATCGGCGATTGCCTTGTCGACCACCTGACCACCCTTGCGGTTCATTTCGTCGGTCAGCACAAGCCGTGCTGCCTCGATTGCCACGTCAGCCGAACGAGCGCGGACATCGGCAATGGCTTGAGCCTCGGCTTGAGCGATCTTGTCTTCAACAGACTTGGTGCGACGGGCGACCAGCTCTTCCAGAGAAGCTTTAGCTTCCTCAGTCAGGCGATTTGCCTCGTCCTTGGCCGCGGCAATAATGCCTTCAGCTTCACTTTCTGCTGCAATGCGCTTCTGCTCATATTCCTGGAGCAGGGCGGCAGCCTCTGCGCGCAGTGTTTTGGCCTGGGCCAAGTCATCCGCAATCTTCTGGATCTGAGTATCCAGCATTTTCGCGATGATCTTGTGGATGCCAAAGAAGATGGCCAATCCAACGAAAATGACGAGGGCGAGGAGAGCGTAAAAGCTGTTATCCAACCATTCCATATTGCCTACTCCTTCGCTTTCTCAACCGCAGAGCGGACGCTATCGGTCGACACGTCGCCAACCAGCTGGGTCACAACGCTCTGTGCGGTCTCTGTGGCAATGTCATCGACATGGGTCATTGCCTCGGCCTTGGTTGCAGCGATGCGGGCCTCGGCAGCGGTGACCTTGGAAGTCAACTCGGCTTCCACTGCTTGCCGCTTGCTCGACAGATCAGCCTGGATCGCGTCGCGAGTTTCGGTGGCAATGCCCTGAGCGTTTGATCTGGCGGTAGCCAGTGCTGCTTCGTAGGCGGCAATGGCTGCGTCAGTCTGCTGCCGAGATGCGTCGGCCGCAGCCAGGTCAGCGTCGATGATGGCCTTGCGGTTCTCAAGGATGCTGCCAATGCGGGGCAGGGCGACCTTGCTCATCAGCAGATAGAGCGCACCAAAAGTGATGGCGAGCCAGAGCAGCTGAGAGGGAAAAGTGGCCGGATCGAAGGGCGGAAATACGCCACTATCGTGCGATCCGTCTTGGGCGACAGTTGTCGCATGGGTAGCAGCAGTAGGATCGACGGCCGTCGTGTCGACGACGGTGTCGACGGGCGCTTCGGCCGGGGTAGCCGCTTCTTGAGCGTAGGCTTGCGTTACCATCAGGTGAGGTCCCGTTAAATCCGGTCAACCGGCGGACGCCGGAGAAATAACGTGCAGCCGGGAGAACTCCCGGCTGCAAAGATAGTCGTAGGCGTCGTTATTAGACGACGAACAGCAGGATCAGGGCAACGAGGAACGAGAAGATGCCCAGAGCTTCGGTCACGGCGAAGCCGAAAATCAGGTTCGAGAACTGGCTCGGAGCAGCTGATGGGTTACGCAGTGCACCCGACAAGAAGTTGCCGAAGATGTTAGCCACGCCAATGGCGGCGCCAGCCATACCGAAACAAGCAATACCGGCACCGATGTACTTTGCGGCTTCAGCTTCCATTTTGTAGTCCTTTCAAGCGAGATCTTCGCGGGGTTTTCTGGCGGAAAATCCCGCCGTGAACTGGTCTTAGTGAGATGGGTGGATAGCGTCGTTGAGGTACATGCAGGTCAGAACCGCAAAGACGTAGGCCTGAACAGCACCAACCAGAAACTCTAGTCCGGTGATGGCGACGCCCATGATCAACGGCAGCGCCGAACCAAGAATGCCCAGGAAACCGAGGCTGCTCATGGTGACGATGAAGCCGGTGAAGACTTTTAGCGTGATGTGACCGGCAAGCACGTTGCCGAACAGACGCACGGAGAGACTAATCGGGCGCGACATAAACGAGATGAACTCGATTGGCGCCACAATCGGCAGAATGTAACCGGGAACGCCCGACGGCACGAACAGCTTGAGGAACTTCGGGCCGTTCTTGACGAAGCCGTAAATCACCACGGTCAGGAACACGAGCATCGACAACGCGAACGTCACGATGATGTGGCTGGTTACGGTGAAGAAATAGGGGACCATGCCGAGCATGTTGGCCGTCAGGATGAACGCAAACAGGCTGAACACGAGTGGGAAGAACTTCATCCCTTCGGTGCCTGCCGCCCCTCGCACCATATTGGCAACAAAGCCATAGAGCATTTCGCCAACCAACTGAGCCCGGCCTGGGACCACGCTCTTTGCGCTGGAAGACATGATCATATAAAGCGAAACAATCGCCACCGTCGCCACCATGAACAGGGACGAATTGGTAAAGGCGAAATGGAGGCCAGACCCTTCTGTGCCATCACCACCCAGGGTGAATAGCGGGAACATGTCCTCGATGACGAATTGGTGGATCGGATCAGTACCGGCCATGGAGCCCTCTAAGCGTCATCAGTGTCATCGTCTGCGTCCATATCAGGTCCAAGATCGGACCCGGCGGGAGCAGGCGATGCAGCATTCATCTGCGCCACCACACGGGTGACATTGAGTATTCCAGCGGCGAAGCCCACCACCAACATGATGAGCAATCCCCAGGGGCTGGTCCCTATGGCAATATCGATGAGATAGCCAAAAATGGCGCCCACCAAAATTGCCGCGATGAACTCGGTGCCGATGCGCATGCCGCGCGCCATACCGCTCATCTCTGGGGAAGCCTCCCTCGAGGCTCTTGTGGTCCTCGACTTCGCGTTCCCTCTTGGCCGAGGCAATACGCGATGCGAGATCGCGTGTCACCTCTCGAACGTGTTCCGGCTGACCTTTGATATCTTGCGGTTTCTTCATCCGCTGTCTGTCCTCGGTCGGCCATTTCCCGGAGGTTCCAGGACGCCCTTTTAAGTCGCGCGCAACATAGTGGTGGGGCCTGAGAGTGTCAAGATCGCCGCTATGGCGCTAAGTTATTGACCTGAAATGCAAAATAGACGCGCCGCGAAGGTGCGGCATGCTGTCCGCGAGGTAATCGTGGCGGAGTGCGGGCCGCGCTGTAAGATTCTCTTCATTATTGCCTGGTTGGGGCGCGCAGAGCTGGAGGGCCAGCACCCGTAGAGAGTTGTCAACTCCGTCTACCTAGACCGCCTCGCGGAAACTTTCTGCAGTTTTCAGATCCACGGATACCAATTGGCTGACCCCTCGTTCGGCCATGGTGACGCCAAACAGCCGGTCCATCCGACTCATCGTAATCGGGTTATGGGTGATGACCATGAAGCGGGTGTTGGTGCGATGGCGCATCGATTCCAGCAGATTGCAGAATCGTTCGACGTTGGCGTCGTCGAGGGGCGCATCCACCTCGTCAAGCACACAGATAGGTGCCGGATTGGTGAGGAACACCGCGAAGATCAGCGACATGGCGGTCAATGCCTGCTCGCCGCCAGACAATAACGTCATGGTTTGTGGCTTCTTGCCGGGAGGCCGGGCGATAATTTCAAGACCAGCCTGGAGCGGATCATCGCTTTCGACAAATGTCAGTTCCGCGGTGCCGCCGCCAAACAGCGTGGTGAACAGTTCCTGGAAATAGGCATTCACTTTGACGAAGGCTTCGTTGAGCCGCGCGCGGCCCTCGCGATTGAGTGACTGGATTCCGGTGCGCAGTTTGGCAATCGCCTCGATCAGGTCATCTCGATCCCTGATCAAGGTATCGAGCTTGTCCTGAACTTCGATAGCTTCCTTTTCGGCGGAAAGATTGACGCCGCCCAGTCGTTCGCGTTCGGCTTTTAATCGCTCAAGTTTCTGCTCAATTGTTTTTTCCTCGGGCAATGCCTCCTCAGGTCGAATGCCTGAGGCCTCCAGTGTCTTGTCTGCTGAAATGCCAAGCGACTTCTTCGATTTGCCGTTCGATCTGCTGGCGCTGACCGATGTAGCCTTTCACACGCTCTTCGATGCGAGTGAGCTCGATCCGGGCTTGTCCCAAGAGGTCGCTGGCGGCTTTGAGAGCTCGGTCGGATTCGCGGTAGCCGGTTTGCGCCACATTGTAGCTATCGCCAGCGGCCTGATGTTCCACCTTGGCCTGCTCGATTCTCTCCTCCAGCTCAGCGCGGCGGGCGGCAAACCCGTCAGGTGTCTCATTGGCACTGCTCAATTGCGCTCCAATTTCGGCACGGCGCTGGTCCAGCGTTGCTAATTGGTTCAGCGCTCCTTGGCGGCGACGTTGCCAACTCTGAGTATCACGCTCCAATTGTGCCATGCGACCGTCGCGCATGCGGGCTGCGGTTTCAAAGCTGCCCAGCTTCAAACGTGTCTGGTCTGCGCGTTCCCGCGTCTGATCGAGCTCAAGTTGTCGATCATCCGCCAACAGGGAGGCCTCATCCTCGGTGCCGGCGTCACAAAGCGCCTCTTCGGCGTTGGCGCGAACGGCTTCGGCCTCCTCCAAATTGGCGGCCAAGCGTGCCTTAGCTTCTTCAAGCGCAGATTGCCGCGATGACAAATCACCCATGGCGCGTTGTGCTGCGTCAACTTCAGTCTGGGCGGTAGCAATGGCGTGCTGTGCCGCGCGCCAAGCTTCGCGCTGATCCCGTTCTTGTTGCCGAGAAATTTCGTGTTCGAGCGTTAAGCGTTCGAGGTCTCGTTTCCACGCATTGCGTTCGCCTCTGCTGCGGGCGATTTCCTCGTCGAGCTCAGCCAATCGGTTGCGTTGCGCTATTCGTCGCGCTGCAGCGCTAGGGGCGTCGGCCGCAGCAATAAAGCCGTCCCAACGCCATAGCGCGCCGTCCATGGTCACAAGGCGCTGGCCGGGTTTGAGGGCGTGCATAAGGCTTGGCCCGTCCACGGCATCGATCAGCCCGATTTGGTCGAGGCGACGCTTGAGCAATGCGCTGCCAGTAACATAACGCGACAATGGTTCAGCCGCCTGGGGAAGGGCACCATCATCGGTGTGGTCAACGGGTACCGACCAGTGCATGGGTGCGCCGGCATCTGAACTGGCTTCCAGGTCATCGCCGAGGGCTGCGCCCAGTGCCGTCTCGTACCCGGGACTAACTTTTAGCTCATCAACAATGGCTGGCCACAGACTGGCGCCCACATTGAGCATTTTACCGAGTGTCGCCGCTTCTGCCTCCAAACGATTCAGTGCGCCTTCGATGTCAGCAAGGCGCGGGCGAGCGTCTTCGAGCCGGGCCTGGGTCTCGGCGGAGGCCTCTTCGGCAGCCAACGCCAGTTGCTCGGTTTCGGCAGCGGCGTCCTGCGCGGCAGCAAGTGCCGCCCGCTTTTCGCTCAGCGTTTGGTCTTGATCCAGCGCCTCGGTAACAGCTTGGGTTTCGCGCTCCACATTGGTTATCTCTTCGGTCAGTCGCCGGATGCGTGCGGCGGCTTCTTCTGCGTTGCGCAGGGCCTGAGTTCGTCTTGCGCGAACCTGCGCCAGCGCGTCGGCCGCCGCCCGAGCAGCGGCATCAGCTTTGGCTACCGCGGCTTGGGCTGCGTCCGCCTCGTTGCGGGCGCGATCGAAGTCGGCTTGTGCTGTTTCGGTTTCTGCTAGAAGGACGTCCAGTTCGGCTTCGTAGGTTGCGAGCGTGATTTCACTTTCTTCAACGAGCTCGTGTTCGCGTACACCATCGGTTGCGAGTTGGGCCAAGCGGTCTTGGAGCTCAATTTGACGTTGTCCGGCCCGTCGCGCTTCCGTCTCCAATTGTTCAAGCAGGATGGTGTAGCGCTGGAGCACCGCTGCAGTGACAGCTTCGCGATCGCGCAAAGGCTGGATCGCCGCCTCGGCCATGTCTAGTTTTTTCCTGGCCTCAAATTCCAGGTGGGTGGCGTCGGCCAGTTGCCGGATCAGGACCGCCTGTTGTGCTTCGCCTTCCTTCTCGGCAAAGCGGGCTGCCACCCAGCGAATATGATAAAGGGTGGCCTCGGCCCGGCGAATATCGCCCGATAATGAGCGGTATCGCGTGGCAAGGCGTGCCTGGCGCTTGAGGGTTTCGAGTTGGGTGTCGATCTGAGCAATGATGTCATCGACACGTTCGAGATTGGTTTCTGCGCCGCGTAACCGCAGCTCCGCCTCGTGGCGACGGGAATGCAGGCCAGAAATGCCGGCGGCTTCTTCGAGCAGAGCTCGACGCGCGGTAGGTTTGGCCGCAATCAGCTCGCCGATCTGACCTTGGCGCACCATGGACGGAGAGTGGGCACCGGTAGATGCGTCGGCAAATAGCAGTTGCACATCGCGTGCACGCACTTCCTTGCCATTGACCCGGTAGGCCGACCCTGCCTCGCGCTCGATGCGTCGGGTCACTTCCAAAATGTCGGAATTGTTGAGCAGCGTTGGCGCGGTGCGATCCGAGTTGTCGAGAACCAGCGTAACTTCCGCAGAGTTACGGCCCGGCCGGTTGCCCGAGCCGGAGAAGATCACATCGTCCATACCCGACGCGCGCATGGCCTTGTATGAGCTTTCGCCCATGACCCAGCGCATGGCCTCGACCAGATTGGATTTGCCACATCCGTTCGGTCCTACGATGCCCGTAAGGCCGGGTTCCATGACCAGAACCATCTCGTCACAGAATGACTTGAAGCCGTGGAGTTTGAGTCGGGAAAACTTCATGGCAGCGTCACCGAAGCGACGCTGCCAGACAGCAGGCGATTATTGGACAGGTGCGGCGGGAGCCATCGCGCCGCCAGCAGGCGCCATTGCATCAGGGGCTGCTGGTGCCATGGCGTCCGGAGCGGCTGGGACCATCGCATCAGGAGTGGCTGGGACCATCGCATCAGGAGTGGCGGGAACTGCTGTCGCTGCTTCAGACGGTGCCACGAAATCGGCAGGGATAAGCGGATCGATTTCAGCTGAAAGCTGCTCGAGCGACTTGTCACCACTGAGTGTCTTGCCGTTAACATAAAATGTCGGCGTACCTGTCAGCCCGAATTCGTTCAGCGCTTGTTCGCGCATCGCCTCCATCCCGGTGAACAGCGCCTGATTCGTCAATGCCGCGTCGAAGGTTTCTTGGGTAAAGCCCAGCTGCTTGGCGATGTCGAGAATCGCATCCCGTGGAGCGGACGATGTCGCCCAGGTGTTCTGGGTCTTGAAATACGTCGATAGCACCGAGTGGTAATTCTCTGGGCCAGCAGCCTCGGCCAGCAGGAACACGGCGGCGTCAAGCACGTTGCGCACGAACGGGCGAACGATCAGTTTGACTTTACCGGTGTCTACATACTGCTCGATAAAGGCAGGCAGCACAGTGTTGGCGAAGGCCGCGCAGTGCGGGCAGGTGGGTGACGCATACTCGATAAAGGTCACGGGCGCATTGGGATTGCCCTGGACATGATCCACCATGTCGCCAGCCGGAGCCATCAGTTTGGTGATGTCGATCTTGTCGCCTTCAGCAGCGTTGGCGGTGGCAACCCCGCAAAGGCTCATGGCTGACGCGGCAGCGGCCAGGACTAGGGTCTCACGGCGGGTAAAATTCACGGCTAACGCTCCTTCTGTGATGGTGTGACACTACACGGGCCGATTGTGTGGGCAAAGTGGGCAGTTGAATCAACCTAAGGTGATGATCATCCACATCCCGCGGTCCAGTGTATCGGTTACTTGTTTTTTCGGGCTGCCTTGCTGGCCAGAGCAATTCCGAGCGTTCGCAAAGCTTCACGCACATCGTCATCAGCTATGTCGGCCACCTGCGCTCCTACCTTGGCGATATCGCTCTGGCTTGGCTGCTTGTTATTCATAGGCGGGCGAACTGAACTGGGCGTGAACGGCTCGGCTGACAACCTGACATTGCCCACAAGGAAGAAACCGAAATAACGGTTCACGGCTGAAGCGATTTTGTCGCCCTCATGCGAAATAGCCATGGCATGGCCTGCCACACAGCGCAGCACCAGCGTTGCTCCTTCAGCGCTCTTTTCTCCGCGTGGCCAGACCAGCTTGTCGGGAATTGCTACAGTGTCATAGGGCTTGGGGGCCATGGCCGGCCAATGGGCGATGATATCGCGACTGGCAAAACCCCGCTTTTTTAACGCCGGGTCCAGCGCGCCACTGAGCGCGTCAGCAACGCTGACGGATCTGTTTCGGCGCTTTGGCGTGGGCAGTTCGTCTTTGGACATGTTGCCCAAGTATCCTTAGCTTTCCGTTCTTCACAAGGGGGTTGCGCATTGCACTCTTGTGAATAGCCCATCGTGAAAGGGTATCGGGGAGAGATGTATCTTCCAGATCCCGTAACTATCGACGCTCACTCCGTGCTTGCCTGGTATGATCGGCATGCCCGCGACTTGCCTTGGCGCGTCGCGCCCGCCGATCGCGCCCATGGCGTCAAACCAGATCCTTACAAAGTGTGGCTTAGTGAAGTCATGCTGCAGCAGACCACGGTTGCTGCAGTCAAAAGCTATTTTCTGCGGTTCATCGGCCTGTGGCCCACCGTCCACGACCTGGCCGATGCGCCGCTCGACGCCGTTCTCAAAGAATGGGCGGGCCTCGGCTATTATGCGCGCGCCCGCAATCTGCATGCCTGCGCCCAAGCGGTAGTGCGGGATCACTCCGGGATTTTTCCCCAAACTTCGACTGCCCTTCAATCGCTGCCTGGCATTGGGGCGTACACCGGCGCCGCCATCGCCGCGATTTGTTTTGATGAGCAGATTGCCGTTCTCGATGGCAATCTCGACCGGGTGCTGGCGCGTTATCATGCGCTCCCGGTTCCCGTTCGGGACGCCAAGGATGAACTCCGCGGCGCTCTCCAAATGTCTGTGCCCGGGCGGGCAGGAGACTTCGCGCAAGCCATGATGGATCTGGGCGCCACCATTTGCGCGCCTCGCAACGCCTTGTGCATGCTTTGTCCGATCCAGGCCGGCTGCATCGCCACCAAGCAATTTGATCCAACGATCTACCCCATCAAGCCGGTCAAGGCAGATCGCCCGGTGCGCAAGGGACATGCCTATGTGATGACCGACGCCGATGGGGACGTGTATTTGCAGACGCGGCCTGACAAGGGGCTACTGGCAAAGATGACCGAGGTGCCCACTTCAGATTGGCTCGCAGATTTACCAGAGCCAATTTACCCCATCAAAGCTGACTGGCGGTACCGGGGGCAGATTGTCCATGTCTTCACCCATTTTCGCCTCGAACTCGAGGTGTGGTCCGCGGCGGTCGGTGCCGACAAGCTCTCCCGCGGATGGTGGACGGAGCCGGGTGAGCTCAAAGGCGAAGCTTTGCCGTCCCTTTTTCGCAAGGTTCTAGCGCAGGCGGGGCTAGGCTGATTGCCACAAAAAGGCCGCTGGGGCAAACCAGCGGCCACGAGTAGAGCCTGAAGAATGATTGGAGGTCAGGATCAGGCAGAAAGCAAATCAAGTCTTTGTCGAACATCAGCTCTCAACTCATCGATGAGGGCCATGCGACCGTCTTGTTCGTGATGCCAGAAAGTCCACCCGTTGCATGCTTCGGAACCCTG
Organism: uncultured Alphaproteobacteria bacterium; assembly: GCA_963699295.1. Lineage (GTDB taxonomy): Bacteria > Pseudomonadota > Alphaproteobacteria > Rhizobiales > Devosiaceae > Devosia. The sequence goes on along the minus strand of OY969432.1, from coordinate 1,785,054 downwards.
TACCAATGCCCCAACCTTGTGGATTGAGCCTTGGTGAGTACCGGAGACGAGCGAGCCGTCGGCCCGAACCATGGCGGAGTAACGTTTTGATGAATCAAAAAGTTGCGTACCCGGATCGATCAATCCCTGCTCGACGAGAGACCCGAACGGTATTCGCGTTTCCTTGCGCTTTGGCTTGATGGACTGCAGCGCCTCAAAAACACCTGGGCGGATGGTGGCGATGCGCTTGCGCGCCGCTGCGATGTAGCTGGCTTCGCGCTCGATGCCGATGAAGTGGCGACCCAGCTTACGGGCGACGGCGCCGGTTGTGCCGGTCCCAAAGAATGGGTCCAGCACAATGTCGCCGGGTTTGGTTGTGGCGTTCAGAATGCGAAACAGCAGAGCCTCGGGCTTCTGAGTCGGATGCACCTTGTCGTCATTTTCGTCCTTGAGACGCTCACCGCCGGTGCAGATAGGAAATAGCCAGTCGCTGCGCATCTGCGTATCGTCATTGGCTAGCTTCATCGCCTCATAGTTGAAGGTGACGCGGCTTTTTTGGCTGCGGGCGGCCCAGATCAGCGTTTCATGGGCATTGGTAAACCGAGTGCCCCGAAAATTGGGCATCGGATTAGCTTTGCGCCAAACAATGTCGTTCAGCATCCAGTAGTCGAGATCCTGCAACGCCGTGCCAACGCGGAAAATATTGTGGTAGCTGCCAATGACCCACAGTGCGCCATCGGGCTTTAGGACCCGCCGAGCGGCCTTCAGCCAGTCGCGTGTAAATGCGTCGTAGTGGGCAAAGCTCTGGAACTTGTCCCACTCATCATCCACCGCATCGACCTTGCTCTGGTCGGGGCGGGTGAGGCTCTGCTCAAGTTGTAGATTATACGGCGGGTCGGCAAAAATGAGATCAACCGAAGCGGCCGGCAAGGCATTCATGTGGTCGATGCAGTCGCCCACAAGAATGGTATCGATCGGGAGGCGCTTGGCCTCTTCCGCAGCGGCCACGGGGACCGTACGCGCGGTGCTCAACATACACTTAACCCTAACGCAGTACTAACAAGACCCTTATAGCCTGGTAGGGTTAATGGAGCGTTTTTAAGGGGTTAGCGGGACGTTAAGAGTGAGGTCCTTGGCTCAGGAGACTGTGTCCAGTACCCGAATGCGAGCGGCTGCAACGGGCGCAAATGCCTCGCGGTGGTGGCGGCAGGGGCCGTGATCGACAAGTGCCTTCATGTGTTTTGCCGTGGCGTAACCCTTATGGCCGGCAAAACCAAAACTTGGGGCATCGCGGTCCATGACCGCGCACATGCGGTCACGGGTCACTTTCGCAATGATGGAGGCCGCGGCAATCGACACGCTAAGGCTATCCCCGCCCACAAGCGCCTGTCCTTCGCAGGGCAGCCCCAGAGGAACATCCCGGCCATCGATCAAGACGCGATCCGGCTTGACGCTGAGATTGCGCGCGGCGCGTGCCATCGCCCAGAGCGTCGCTCCCCGGATATTATGCGACAGGATGATCGTCGGCGGGGCCACCACCACCGCTATCAGGGCTTTGGATGCCACTATTTGTGCAAACAACAACTCGCGCTGTTCTTCACTTAGTTTTTTGGAATCGTTAAGCCCGCTGGGGATGTTGCGCGGATCCAGGATCACCGCTGAAACCACCACCGGACCTGCTAACGGGCCGCGTCCGGCCTCATCAATGCCCGCAATAAATTTCAGGCCACGCGACCGAAGCTCGAGTTCGCGGGAATAGTCAGGTTCAAGCTGAAGCGGCGGCGAATCGAATAACATGGCGGCAGCATCCGCTTGCTGCTCAGCATGTCAAGCTTGCCAAAGATCGTATTGAGGCACGGGGCGACCGTGCGGGAGCCTATAGACACTGGGGGGCGCGGTTCAGTAAATTGGCGCTTGAGCTCTCGGCTTCGTGCGTCTGGAACCGTCGTCATCTAGAACAGGCTCATCTGCCTATCATCCAATTTCGGTGCGACGAAGAGATCGTTTCGCAAGGGGGGCAGTTTGATATCGAGGCCGTAACGAGTGCGAGCCTTGTCGAAGCGCTGACGCAACAAGGTGGCATAGGGGCCTTCGCCCGTCATGCGCACGCCCCAACGCGAATCGTAATCCTTGCCCCCGCGGGTGTCGCGTACCAGCGACAAGACATGTCTGACCCGGTCAGGGAAATGTCGCAGAAGCCACTCCCGAAACACGTCGCGCACTTCTCCAGGGAGGCGCAATAGTATCATCGATGCGCTGGTCGCTCCTTGTGCGGATGCCGCATCCAGGATTTTTTCCAGTTCCATGTCGTTGATCGCTGGGATCATCGGTGAAGCAAACACCGCCACCGGAATCCCGGCTTCGCTGAGCAAACGAATGGCTTCGAGACGACGAGATGGAGAACTCGCCCGTGGCTCCATCCGGCGGCTCAATCTATGGTCCATCGAAGTCATCGAGATCGCAACTTTCACCAATCCGAGCTTTGCCAACTCCGTGAGCAGGTCAACGTCGCGAATGATGAGCGCCGATTTGGTGGTGATCATTACGGGATGCTTGGTTTCGAGCATCACTTCGAGGATGCCACGGGTCAGCCGGTGCTTGCGTTCGACCGGCTGGTACGGGTCGGTATTGGTGCCCATGGCGATTGGCTTGGGTCGGTAAGACTTGCTCGCCAGTTCGGATCGCAGCGTTTCGGAAGCGTTGACCTTCACATAGATGTCGCGCTCAAACTCGATTCCTGCAGAATGCCCCAAGTAGGCGTGGCTGGGGCGCGCAAAGCAATACGAGCACCCATGCTCGCACCCACGATACGCGTTGATCGAACGTTCAAACCCGATGTCCGGACTATCATTGCTGGTGATTATCGACTTGGCGCGTTCCACATGTTCGACGGTCTCAAATACGGGCTGTGGCTCGGCGCTGGACCAGCCGTCATCTACATTTTCGCGAGTGTGGGTCTCGAACCGACCGCTACGATTTGATTGCGCCCCGCGCCCGCGCACGCGCTCGGGATGCAGCAACTCGCGCCGCGCCAAGTCGGCGTCGCGGCTTCGGCTCAACATCTCCAGCGCTTCAAAAGAGGGGGCCTGATAAAGGGCCATCGAAAACTCCCGATCAGTGCCAGGGCGTCGAGGTGACGGACCAGCAATGGAAACACTCTAGCAGTGCACCCGGAACAAAACAAGAACACATATTTAGGCGTTGCGACGATCTGGACTTGAAACTTGGCTGGCCGCGCACTGAGCGCTGGACGTTTGGCGTTTACGCGATTAGACGAAGCGCCCACTGCGGAAATATAAACTTAAGTGAGGCATTAAGCATTGACGGATTGCTTCGCCATTACTAAGCTGTTTGCTTAACTGATCGCTGCTGACATCGCCCGCCACGCTGCCAGGATACGGGAATGTCTAAACAGTATGTCGCCATTCGTCATCGCTGTGAACGCGCGCTGCCGCCCACGCCCCAAGGACGCCCCTATGAGTACCGAAGCAACAAGTCTTGATCCGTTGGCACCCGCTGCGGCCATGAGCCCAAGCGAGGCAGCGCGCAACCGCCTGGTCATTGCGCTGCTGCTGGTGTCCAGTTTTGTGGTCATTCTCAATGAAACAATCATGAGCGTTGCCATACCCCACCTAATGGCTGACCTCGGGGTAACCGCTGGCGCGGCGCAATGGTTGACCACGGCGTTTCTGCTGACCATGGCGGTGGTGATCCCAATCACCGGCTTCTTGCTGCAGCGCATAAATACCCGCCCGATCTTTGCATTGGCGATGACCACTTTCAGCATTGGAACGCTGATTTGCGCCATCTCCCCTGGCATCGAACTGTTGATTGTTGGCCGCGTTGTTCAGGCCATCGGCACCGCGATCATGATGCCGCTGTTGATGACGACGGTGATGACCTTGGTACCCCCCGATCGTCGTGGTGTCGTCATGGGCAATATATCCATTGTCATTTCGGTTGCACCGGCGCTTGGTCCTACTATTAGTGGTTTCATCCTGGCCCATCTGGACTGGCGCTGGATGTTCATCCTGGTCCTGCCGATTGCTATCGGTTCGCTGCTGATTGGGCTGCGAAATATTCAGAATGTTACCACCACCCGATATGCGCCGCTCGACGTGCTCTCGGTTATCCTGTCAGCCCTGGCCTTCGGTGGCATCGTCTATGGTTTGTCCAGCCTGGGCGAGTCGGTGAATGGCGAGCAGCTGATCCCATACTGGGCTCCGCTGGCGGTGGGCGTCGTAGTCATGGTGGTCTTCGTGCTCCGCCAGCTCAAGCTGCAACACAATGATGCGGCGCTGCTTGATTTGCGCACTTTCGCTTCACGCAATTTCACGGTCTCCATCATTTTGATGGGCATTTCGATGATGGCAATGTTTGGCATGGTGATCCTGCTGCCGATCTACACCCAGAATGTTCTCCACCTGGATGTGCTTGAAACCGGCCTGATGATGCTGCCGGGCGGGCTGCTTATGGGGCTGCTTGGTCCGGTCGTTGGCCGTCTGTATGACCGCGTCGGCCCCACCGTGCTCGTTGTGCCAGGCACCGTGTTGGTATCGGCGGTGATGTGGGCCCTGACGCTGGTGGGGCAGACGACGCCGGTGTGGCAAGTGCTCGTCGGCCATGTCATCATCAGCATCGGCTTGGCGCTGGTGTTTACGCCGCTCTACACCGCTGCGTTGAGTTCGCTGCGTCAGGACCTTTATTCGCATGGCAGCGCAATTCTAGGGTCCGTGCAGCAGGTTGCGGGCGCAGCAGGCGTTGCCCTGTTTGTTGCGCTGATGACCCTTCAGAGCGCCAGCCTGGGTGCTGCAGGTGAGGATGCTGTGTCGGCGCTTGCAGGCGGGTTGCGCTCGGCCTTCATGGTGGGGGCCAGCATCTCACTCCTGGCGGTGGTGGCCTCTTTCTTCATTCGTCGGCCGGAGGCCGACGCTCCGGGTCACTGAACCAAATTCAAACGGCGCCCCTGGGCGCCGTTTTTTCTTCGGCTCAGCGTTCGTTAAGGCGAGGCATCAGTTCAACGAAGTTGCACGGCTTATGCCGGTAATCGAGCTGATGGCTCAATATCCCTTCCCAGGCATCGCGGCAGGCCCCGCGTGAACCGGGCAAGCAGAACACAAAAGTCGTGCCGATCAGCCCGGCGGTCGCGCGGGATTGCAAGGAACTCGTGCCAACCGTGTTGGCGGAGTATTGGTGGAACAGCACCGAAAACCCTTCCATCCGTTTGTCGAACAGGGGTTCCACCGCCTCCGGGGTCACATCTCGCCCTGAAAAGCCGGTGCCGCCAGTGGTCAGCACCACGTCAATCGTGGGATTGGCTACAAAGTTCTGCAAGGCTTGGCGGATCAACTGGACGTCGTCACGGATCACGACCCGCTCGGCGCAAATATGGCCGTCTGCTTCCAAGAGGGATTTGAGCAGCGCCCCGCCGGTGTCGGTTTCGAGCGTACGGGTGTCGGAAACCGCGATAATGGCAATGGATAGCGGTTTGAATGTCCGATCCTCAAACTGTGCCGTCTTGAACATCGCGTTTCTCCTCTCTAGGTTCGACCGGTTCGTCGGGCTTGGTCGCCAACTCCTCGGGCACGGGCGCTTCCCGCTCATCGAATTCGGTGGCTGGGCTGTCAATATCCGTCCGCGGATCAAGACCAATCGCTTCCAGTGTCGATTGATTATCGGTCATCGGCTGGAACGGAGTGCGGCTGGCCGCATCCTTGCTCTTGCGAACGGTCATGCGCCAATAGGCGAACAAGGCCAGCAAGCCATGGAATGTGGCCGTGACCACAAACAGGCCAACGGGCGACCAGGCGCCCATGATCATCGAGGCTACGGCGGGCCCCACGGCCAGTCCAAGCCCCATCGTCAGCAACATGCCGCTGGCAATCTTGGCAAAGCCGCCGTCTACGGCGAAGTCGTTGGCGTGAGCAACGGCAACTGCATATATCGGATTGGCAGTGAAGCCGTAGGCGGCAAACAGGACGAACATCAGCCAGCCCGCGGACGGATTGATCAGAACTGTCAGCAGTCCAATGACGGAGGCTGCGGCCGCCAGGCCAATCAGCACCAGGCGCCGGTCGATCCTGTCTGACAAGCGCCCGAATGGAACTTGCCCGATGGCACCCAGGATGGCGGCAATGGCAAACAGGAAGGATATGCCGCTGGCATCGAGCCCCTGTTGATGGCCATAGACCGGCGCCAGCGTACCAAACGCGCCATTTGCCATACCGCAGGCAAAGGCAGCAACGCCCGCGACGGGGGAGGTGCGAAAGAGCAGTCCAAGATCGATCTTGGCCGAAGACAGCGGGCGGGGCTGGGGGCTGGACGTCAAGGCTGTTGGCAGCAGGGCGCAGATGAAACTGATGGCGCCGACCACGAAGGGAATGTAACCGGCGGTACCCGTCATCGACATGGTCAATTGTCCAACAGTGGACGCCGCCATATTGATGGTCACGTAGATCGAGAAAATGGTGCCGCGGCTCTTGTTGTCCACCACTTCGTTTAGCCAGCTCTCCACGATCATGGCGGCCCCGGCAAAGCAGAACCCGGAGAGCGCCCGCAGGACAATCCAGCTAATATCGTTGACCAGCATCAGGTTGAGCAGAATGGTCACGGTGCCAATCGCGGCCATGACCGAGAAGGCCCGGATATGGCCCACCTTGCGCACGACCATCGGCACGCCAATCGAGCCAGCTACGAAGCCGACGGACCAGCCCGTCCCGATCAAGCCGAGGGCAAGCAGGGAGAACCCTTCTTCTGCACCTCGGACCGACAGCAACAGGCCCTGTAGACCGCCACCAAACATGAGCAATGCTGAGCCCAGGAACAGGGCATAGATCTTAATTACGGATGCCATGACGCTTTCGGCAAGTTCGTGAACGGATATCGCTGCAAATCACCCAAGGGTGACCATAGCGCGACAAATCCTAAAATCGCTCCGTAAAATCGCAGGGAAGCTAAATAACTCCAGTTCGCGGATTTCCTCAGCCAATACCCAACTCAAGCATTTTTTGCTTAAGTCCCAGCAAATCGCTCCAGGCCTGTTCCTTGGCCGCGGGATTGCGCAGCAAATGCGCGGGGTGCAGCGTCGGCATGCCGATGGCCTGATGTTGGCCGATCGTTACATCGTGCCAGACGCCACGCGCCTTGATGATGCCGCTGGTAGTGCCAAAAATCGTCTGCATGGCCGGTCCACCCATGGTCACGATGATCCTGGGGGCGACCAGCTCTACCTGGCGGTGCAGGAAGGGCAGGCAGAGGGCCAGTTCTTCCGGGCTGGGCGTGCGATTGCCGGGGGGGCGCCAGGGCACGGTATTGGCGATATAGACCTTGGTGCGATCGATGCCGATAGCGGCCAGCATACGATCGAGCAGGTGACCGGCCCGGCCGACAAAGGGTTTGCCCTCCTGATCTTCCTCGGCATTCGGCGCTTCCCCGATCAGCATGATCCGGGCTTGCGGGTTGCCATCTGCAAACACCAGTTGGGTGGCGCGCATCTTGAGCCCGCAGCCATCATAATTGTTCAGCGTGGTCTGCAACTCGTCCAGATTTTGGGCGGCCGCCGCCAGATTGCGAGCCTCGACCGGATCACCTCCGACCGGTATGACCGGGACAGCGACCACCGCTCGTTCATCGGTCTTGGATGGCAAGGCGGCACTGAACGGCCCGGCCGGGACGGTGGGGCGCTGGGGCGGGCGTTGGGCGAACCGATCGACCGGCTCTTCACCCACGGCAATATCCACACCGGCGGCCCGATACCAATCGAGCACGGCGAGCATTTCGTCGTGATTTAGCGGTCGATCTTGAGACATGTTCTCTGTTATGTCACAGCCCGATTAGCGCGGCCAGCCGCGTCTCTGAGAAGGTTGAGGCAATCCTATATGGCAGAGGCCGGTTCACGCGAAACCCTTTCCACCGATGTTTTGATCGTGGGGGCAGGGCCGTCTGGGCTGGCGGCAGCCATCCGGATCAAGCAGCGACACCCCCAGATCGACGTAACCGTAGTTGAAAAAGCGGCGGAGTTGGGCGGGCATATCCTTTCCGGCGCGGTCATGGACCCCATCGGGCTGGACACCCTCATCCCCGACTGGCGGAGCAAGGGCGCGCCGGTCGGGCCCGACGTGACCACCGACACCTATCATTTTCTGACCGCCAAGCGGGATTTTGCGCTGCCGCAAATCCTGATGCCGCCGCAGATGAAAACGCCCAACGGGGTGATCGTCAGCCTTGGGCAGCTGGTGCAATGGCTGGGGGAACAAGCCAGCGAATTGGGCGTGGATATCTTCCCGATGACCGCGGCCGTGGATGTGCTGGGCTCGCCCAATGGGCCGGTGCGCGGCATCATCACGGGCGATCTGGGGCGTGGGCGCGACGGCCAGCCTAAGCCCGGGTTTGCCGAGGGTATCGCGCTAGAGGCCAAATATACCCTGATAGGTGAAGGGGCCCGCGGGTCGCTGGCCAAGCAGCTCATGGCCGTTCATGGCCTGGAGCGCGAGCCGCAGCAATATGGTCTGGGCATCAAAGAAGTCTGGGAAATTCCAGCAGAGCGGCATCAACCTGGCAAAGTGGACCACTATCTGGGCTATCCGCTCGATAACAGCACGTCTGGCGGTGGTTTTGTTTATCACGCTGCGGACCGCAAGCTCTATGTCGGGCTGGTGACCTATCTCGATTATCAGGACCCCACCTTGTCGCCGTTCGATGAGTTTCAATGCTTCAAGACCCATTCCTCCGTGGCACCGCTGCTGGAGGGAGCGACGCGCCTCAGCTATGGGGCGCGGGTGGTGACGGCGGGCGGCTGGCAGTCGATCCCGACTTTGGCCTTCCCGGGGGGCGGACTGATCGGGTGTGCGGCGGGCTTCATGAATGCCCCGCGCCTTAAGGCCATCCACAACGCCATACTGTCGGGAATCGGTGCCGCGGATGCCGTGGCGGACGCCATTGTCCAGGGGCGGCAGCACGATCTGATCGAGGATTTCGATCACCGCATCATGGCGACTGGGATCGCCGAAGAGCTGCGCGGCGTGCGCAACGTCAAGCCGCTATGGTCGCGGCTCGGCACGATGCTGGGCGTGATGGCGGCAGGCGTGGAATTGTGGAGTTCCGCCATATTTAAGCGCTCGCTGCTGGGCACATTGCACCATCGGCAGCCCAATCACGCGACGCTGAAGCCGCTGGCAGAAGTCACGCCGCGTCACTATCCCAAGCCCGACGGCAAGGTGACGTTCGATCGGGCCGCCTCGGTGTTTCTGGCTAATCTGGCGCATGACGAAGATCAGCCGGTGCATCTCAACCTGGCTGATCCCGCGGTTCCGATCCGGGATAACCTGCCAAGATATGGTGAGCCGGCGCCGCTATATTGCCCGGCGGGTGTGTATGAAGTGGGCGAAGAGGGCGGGGCGCCGGTGTTTCGCATTCACGCCGCCAATTGCGTGCACTGCAAGACCTGTGACATCAAGGATCCGGCGCAAAACATCACCTGGGTACCGCCCGAAGGGGGCAGTGGTCCAAATTATAGCGGCATGTAACCAGATCACGCTATGGAGCGTGACCTTGCGGCGCAGTCCCAAAACGGACAATCTTGGCGCCCAGAAGGGCCTGGTAAGGCCAAGGGAGAATCGAACCTCGTGACATCGCTTGTGAACCGTTTCGCACGTCCGGCCCTTGTGGCGCTGCTGCTCTCGGGGGCGGCTGTATTTGCCGCGCAATCGGCCCAGTCGGTGTTGACGGCGCAAACCGACCCCTTCGCCAATATGGGTGGGCTGCCGCTCTACCGCTCCAGCGTGACCGGCTCCTACATGGCCGGCCAGCATGCCCTGCAGGATTTGCGTACCGAAGAGGCGGCGCGCTACTTCTATCAGGCTGCGCAGGGCGAGTGGGACAATCCGCTGCTAGTGGAACGCTCGTTCATCGCTTTTGCCGCCGACGGCCAGATCGGGCGGGCCGCATCCGCCGCCAAGCATCTGCTCGAACTCGATCCCGCCAATGAACTGGCCCAACTGGTTGTGGCGAGCGAAGCGCTCAAGGAGCGCCGCTACGGTCCTGCCGAGAAAATGCTGGCGGTGATCGGTGAGGATAGCTTTACCGGCATCACCGCCTCGATCCTGCGGGCCTGGGCGCTGGTGGGCGACAACCGGGTCACTGAAGCTGATGCAGTGATGGATCGCCTGGGGGAGACGGGCCTCGGCGATTTCCTGATTTTCTACCGCGCGCTGATGGCCGAAACGGCCGGAGAAACGGAAAAGGCGATCAAGCTGGCGGGCCAGGCCTTCGACAACGAGCCTTATGTGGCCCGGGTGGTTGAGGTGTATGCGCGCATTCTGGCCAATGCCGGACGCTTTGACGAAGCCCGCGATGTGATCGCTGAATTTGAAGGCAAGGGGCTGACCCACCCCGTGGTCACCATCGTCAAGAAGCAGATTGAAGCGGGGCAGCGCCCCGGGATCTTTGCAGCCAATGTACAGGTCGGCGCCGCCGAAATGTTCCACGGCATCGGGGTCGCGCTGTCGCGTGATGGCAGCCTCGACCTGTCGCTGGTGTTCCTGCGCATGGGGCTCTATCTCGATCCGTCGGGCGATGTAATCGCGCTGGCGCTGGGGCAATTGCTCGATAGTGCCGGCCAGCACGAAGCGGCCAACCGCATCTATGAAGGGGTGCCCGCCACCTCCTCGATGAAGCCGACGGCGGTTGTGCGCATTGCGCAGAACCTTGATTCGATGGGCAATCGCGAGGAAGCGTTGCGCCGCCTGGGCAATATCGTTGCCACCAATCCCAATGATCTCGACGCCGTTTCCGTGCTTGGCGACCTGCTGCGCTATGACGAGCAGTATCTGCCGGCGGCGGAAGCCTACACCAAGGCCCTGGCGATCACCGGGGGCAATGAGGCGCCCGATTGGCGGTTCTATTATGTGCGCGCCATTTCCTACGAGCGGGCCAAGGAATGGCCCAAGGCGGAAGCCGATTTCCTCAAGGCGCTCGAGCTCAACCCCGACCAGCCGGCGGTGCTCAACTATCTGGGCTACAGCTGGATCGACCAGGACATGCATCTCGACCAGGCGCTCGAAATGATCGAGAAGGCCGTCGAGGCGCAGCCCCAGGATGGCTATATCGTGGATTCGCTGGGCTGGGCCTTCTACAAGCTCGGCCGTATCGACGAAGCCGTGCCGACTTTGGAGCGGGCAGTGCTACTGCGCCCCAATGATGCGGAGATCAATGATCACCTGGGGGATGCCTATTGGAAGGCCGGGCGGAAGCTCGAGGCGCGTTTCCAGTGGAACATCGCCTCGTCGGTAGACGAGGTGGGTAATGTCAAGGAACGCGCGGCGCCCAAGCTGGCCAACGGCCTCACTCCGGAAAACGAGACGGAATAGGTGCTCGCTGCGGCCGTAACCCAGCCCGCTCCCGCAAAGATCAACCTCGCGCTGCATGTGATCAGGCGGCGCGAGGATGGTTATCATGACCTCGAAAGCCTGGTGGTGTTCGCCGCCATCGGCGACGAGCTGAGTGCCACGGAAGCCCAAACCGACAGCCTGAGCATTGTCGGGCCGTTTGCGCCGAGCCTGCCCAGCGGGCCGGGTAATCTTGTGCTGAGGGCAGTGGCAGGGTTTCGCGAGCGGTGGCCCGATGCGGTCAAGCCGCAACTGGCCTTGCAGCTGACCAAGAACCTTCCGGTGGCCGCGGGTATTGGCGGGGGATCGGCCGATGCCGCAGCGGCGTTGCGGCTGATGGCATCGTTGGCCGAGCAGTCTATCCCCCTCGCGCAATTGCAGGAACTGGCGGCACGGCTGGGGGCCGATGTGCCTGCGTGCCTAGTGTCGAGCCCGCTGGTGATGCGGGGCATTGGCGAGCAATTGAGCCCGCTGCCGCACTTTCCCGATTGCCATATTGTGCTGGTCAATCCGCTGGTGCCGCTGTCGACTCCCGACGTATTTCGTCGCTTGAGTGCCCATGACAATTACCCTCTGCCGGAATTGCCCGAACCGCTGACCCGGCCGGCGCAACTGGCGCTGTGGCTGCTCGAAACGCGCAATGACCTGCAGCCGCCCGCCACCAAGCTGTTGCCGGTGATCGGCGAAATCGTCGCGGCGCTGGCCGCCACGCAGGGGTGCATTCTGGCGCGGATGTCCGGGGCGGGAGCGACCTGCTTCGGGCTGTTCGGCTCGGCGGGGCAAGCCCATCAGGCCGCGCAGGTGTTGCGGGCAGCTTACCCCGACCATTGGGTGGCGGCATCGCCGTTGCTGACGCCTTAGCGCTGAACATGGCCCGGCGCCGCCGGGATCGGAAGACCCCGAATGTGTTGGGGTGGGATGGTGCTGGGGCCTGATGCGCGCCTCCCCCTCTTTCAGGGGGAAATTGGGTGGGGTGTTCCTTGTTCAATCCACCCACGACGCTACCCATTCCACCGTCATTGCCGGGTTTGTCGCGGCAATTCATGGCTGGGCGCTGGTGGCCCCGCCAAGACCTTAGAACGCGCGGAGGACGCTGTGTTCGACGACGTCGCTGAGCAGGTCGCGCATGGGACTGGGGGGAAGGGCGGTAAGTGCGTGCTGGGCGGCGCGGGCGTGGGCGTGGGCCCGGTCCATGGTGCGCTCGAGCGTGTTGTAGCGCTCCATGATCGCCACCACCTCGGCCACTTGACCAGCCGTGGCGTCGATATCACCCAGAGCCGCGGTGATAGTAGCGCGTTCGGCTTCGGTGGCGGCAATGAGCGCCAGGATGACCGGCAGGGTCATCTTGCCCTCTCGCAAATCATCGCCGGTGTTCTTGCCCAGGGTGCCGGCCTGCCCGCCATAGTCGAGGGCGTCATCGACCAGCTGGAAGGCGTTGCCCAGCTCAAGGCCATATTCGGCCATGGCAATGCGGCCGGCTGCATCGGCGCCGCCCGACATGGCGCCCACTTCGCAGGCGGCCTGGAACAGGACGGCGGTCTTGGCGCGGATGACTGCAGCGTAGTCTTCGGGCGTGGTGGTGAGGTCGCCGGTCTTGGAGAGCTGGAACACCTCACCTTCCGCCATGACGGCGGAGGCGGCGGACAGCACGCCCAGCGCCGCGATATCGCCGGTTTCCACCATCATCATGAAGGCTTGGCCGAGCAGGAAATCGCCCACGAGGATGGAGGCCTTGTTGCCCCAGATCATGCGGGCTGCCGGCTTGCCGCGGCGCATGTCGCTTTCGTCCACCACATCGTCATGCAGCAAGGTGGCGTTGTGCATGAATTCGACCGCGGCGGCGAAATTGATGGCGCTGCCCGTGCCCTTGGCAAACAGGCTGGCGGCGGCGACGGTGAGCATGGGGCGCAGGCGCTTGCCACCGCTATCGATGAGATAGCGGGCGAGCTCGGGCACCATGTCGACATGGGAATGGGCGCGCGAGAGGATCAGGGTATTGACCTTGGCCATGTCGGCTTCGGTGACGGCCAGCAGCCGATCAATCGGGGTCGCGGCGGGCGCTGCTTGCAATTGCGTCAGAACTGACACCGTATTTCTGTCCCTCGTCTGCCAGGTGCAGCAAAACCGGTTGAGCGGGCCACACATGCCTGTAAAGTCGCACCAAAACGGCCTATCAGGAGTGCGATGTCCCTAGACCAGCCAGACGGCTTTGTAAAACACCAAACGGTTACGCGCGATGCCTTTTTAGGCGGTCGGCTGACCGTATCACAACCACGCCACGGTTTTCGGGCAGGGCTGGATAGTGTTTTGCTGGGCGCCAGCGTGGGCAAGGGCCGTGCCAGACTGCTCGATCTGGGCGCGGGTGTGGGCACGGCGGGACTAGTGGCATTGACCCATAACCCCCGGCTGTGCGCGGTTTTGGCCGAGCAACACCCCGATATGCTGGCGCTAGCCGAGGCCAATGCCCGCGACAACGGGCTGGCCGAGCGCACCCGCTTTGTGGCGGTGGATGTGGCCGCCAAGGGAGCGGTGCGGCACGCGGCGGGGCTGGCCGATAACGCCCATGACGTGGTGATCGCAAACCCGCCATTTTTTGAACAAGGTGCAGGAACGTTGGCCGGTGATTCTGCCCGAGCCGAGGCCCGGCATATGGACGCGGCGGCGCTGGATTTGTGGGTCAAGACCGCTGCGGGGTGCGCGGCGGGCGGTGGCGAAGTGATTTTCATTTTCCCGGCTGGCTCGTTGAGCCCCTTGTTGGGCTCCTTCAGTCAGCGTTTTGGCGCGATCAGCGTGTTGCCGCTGTATTCCCGGCCCGGGCTGGCGGCAAGCCGGGTGCTGATCCGCGGGGTCAAGGGATCGCGGGCCCCCATGAATTTGTTGCCTGGGCGGGTGTTGCATGAGGCGGAAGGGCGGGGCTTCCGGCCCGAATTCGACGCAATCTTTCGCGGTACGACGCAGCTCGACTGGTAAAGGGCGCCGCAGCACCTTAAATCTGCCACCACAATGGCTGGAGGCATGATGAGCGAGTTGATGACGAGGCTGGGCAGGTTCTGTCGGCACCTGCTGGGGCGGGACAAGACGATCGTGCCGGTGGTGCGGCTGCACGGAGTGATCGCCGCCGACCAGCGACCGGGGCGGCTCAATATTGCCAGCGTCGACCCTCTGCTCAAGCGCGCCTTTGCCATAAAGGCGGCGCCGGCTGTGGCCATCGTGATCAATTCGCCCGGTGGCTCGCCGGTGCAGAGCCGGCTGATTTCCAAGCGCATTCGCGACCTGGCCGACCAGCATGGCAAGCCGGTCCTCGTGTTTGTCGAGGATGCAGCGGCCTCGGGCGGGTACTTCATTGCGGTGGCGGGTGATGAAATAATCGCCGATCCATCATCCATTGTCGGCTCGGTCGGGGTGATCATGGCCGGGTTCGGTTTTGTAGGAGCGCTCGAAAAGCTGGGGATTGAGCGGCGGGTGCATACGGCGGGACATAACAAGTCGACGCTCGACCCCTTCCTGCCCGAGCGCGACAGCGACGTGGAGCGCATCAAGGCGCTGGAAAACGATATCCATCAGGTGTTTATCGAGGCAGTCAAGGCACGGCGCGGGGCGCGATTGAAGGGTTCGGACGAACAATTGTTCACCGGGGAATTCTGGTCCGGGGTGCGCGGGCTGGAGCTGGGGCTGGTGGATAGCCTGGGCGATTTGCATGGCAGCCTCCAGAGCCGGTTCGGCCGAGATGTGGTGCTCAAGCGGATCGAGCCCAGGCGAGGTCTGCTGACGCTGCCGCGCATCGGGTTGGCCGCAGGGCTAAGTGCGGATCTGGCGGCAACTGTGGAAGATCGCGCTGTCTGGGCGCGGCTGGGGCTCTAACGATGTTTTTGCGCATACTGATTTTTGCGGTGCTGGGGCTGATGATCTATTTTGGCATCCGGCGCATCTGGCGCGACTGGACAGGCAAATTTGCGGCGGATGAGAAAGAGGCGTTGCGTCTGCGCCGCGAGCGCGACCTCCGCGAACGCGAGCAGCCTGGGGTGATCGATCTCAAGCGAGATGATGACGGAACATATCGTCCCGGGAACAAGGATGACGACAAACGCCGTTGACCCCTGAGAGCGCGCCAATTAGAGCTTTGGACGCTTATCCAGGGACTTGCCAGATGACCAACCGCCCGCCGCACTTGGACCCCAAGACTTCGTTTCAGGGTCTGATCCTGACGCTCCAGAATTTCTGGGCGGCGCAGGGCTGCGTGATCCTGCAACCCTATGACATGCAGATGGGGGCCGGTACGTTCCACACAGCAACGACCCTGCGCTCGCTGGGGCCGAAGCCGTGGAAGGCTGCCTATGTGCAGCCATCGCGCCGCCCCACGGACGGGCGCTATGGCGAGAACCCCAACCGCTTGCAGCACTATTACCAGTTCCAGGTGATCCTGAAGCCCTCACCGGCCAATATCCAGGAACGCTATCTGCAGTCGCTCGCCGAAATCGGGCTCGATGCCAAGCTGCACGATATCCGCTTTGTCGAGGATGACTGGGAGAGCCCGACGCTGGGCGCCTGGGGCCTTGGGTGGGAATGCTGGTGCGACGGCATGGAAGTCAGCCAGTTCACCTATTTCCAGCAGGTTGCCGGTTTTGAATGCTCGCCCGTGCCCGGGGAAATCACCTATGGGCTGGAGCGCCTGGCCATGTATGTGCAGGGCGTCGAGAATGTGTACGACCTGAACTTCAACGGCGGCGTTGGCGACGACAAGGTCACCTATGGCGACGTGTTCCTGCAGAACGAGAAGGAATCGTCGAAGTACAATTTCGAGGTCGCCGACACCGAAATCCTGTTCCGCCATTTTGCCGATGCGGAGAAGGAGTGCCGGGCCATCCTCGAGAAATCGGCTGAGGGGAACCGCCACAGCATGGCGATCCCCGCTTATGAGCAGGTGATCAAGGCGTCGCACAATTTCAATCTGCTCGATGCGCGCGGCGTGATCTCGGTGACTGAACGCCAGAGCTATATCCTGCGCATTCGGGAATTGGCCAAGGCCTGCGGACAGGCCTGGTTGCAGACGGAAGGCGGCGGCGCCGAGTAATTACTCGGCGACCGTTTCAGCTGCGGGCTCGACCGAGACCACGGTGAGCATGTGGCGACGATTGTCGCGACTGCGCCAGGTAATCGACTGGCCGGCGCGCAGGCCGATCAGGGCCGTGCCCACAGGGGTCATGATCGAAATCTTGCCCTGGGCAATATCGGCTTCAACCGGATAAACCACCGTAACGGCGGTTTCTTCGCCCTTGTCGGTGCGATAGAGCACCCGCGAACCCATGCGAACGGTGTTTCCCGGCAGTGTGCTGTCCTCGACAACGCTGGCGCGTTCGAGCTCGACCAGCAGGCTGTCGGCCAGTTCGGGGGTGCGGTCAAGGCCGGCCATGGCAAGCTCGTTCAGCTGGCGGTGGTCCGCCTGGCCGATGACGATATCGGGATTGAGGTCGTTGTGTGCCGTTTCAGCCATCTGGATGACTCCATAGCGCGCATAGCCAAGCTAGGCGTCGGTGGTGGTGTAGGTATGGAATGTGTCGCGCGAATAACGGTAGGGGAAGTCCTGCCCTAAGCAGGCCCCGGCGCGGTGAGCATGCTTAGGGCTACGAGCCCGCGAGCGGGAGTTTCAGCCAGTGATGTCGTGTCATGCTCATATGGTTAAGTTAGTCGCACCCACAAACAAGTCAAGCCACGCTGCTTGCACCATTGCGTGGGGAGGCGGGCGATGCCAGTGTTCGGCCCATCGCACTTGAGCCCATAAGGGATTGCCAATGACCATCTGGATCATTCTCGCCATTGTCGTCATCGCCGCCGGCTATGCCATCTCCATCTACAATGGCCTGGTCAAGAACTGGCAGATGGTCGAGGAGGGATGGTCGGGCATCGATGTGCAGCTCAAGCGCCGAACCGACCTGATTCCCAATCTGCTGGAGACCGTGAAGGGCTATATGGGCCATGAGCGCGAGACGCTCGAGGCGGTGACCAATGCGCGGGCAGCGGCCACCAGTGCAGCATCGGGTTCGCCCGAGGAACGCGCCAAGGCCGAAGGGCAGCTGTCATCGGCGCTGGGGCGGCTGATTGCCACCGCCGAGGCTTATCCCGACCTCAAGGCGAACACGACGTTCCTCGAGTTCCAGACGGCGCTGCAAGGCGTCGAGGATGAAATCCAGATGGCGCGGCGCTACTACAACGGCGCGACGCGCAATCTCAACGTGCTGGTCGCCTCGTTCCCCTCCAATCTGGTGGCCAACGGCTTTGGCTTCCGCAAGGCGCAGTATTTCGAGCTGGAAAGCGCCGAAGACCGGGCCGTGCCCACCGTCAAGTTCTAGGCGCGCCCAATGCGCCTGCTTGCCCGGATCGTTTGCAGCCTCGTTCTGGTCATGGCGCTGGCCGTGCCCGGAATGGCGCGCGAGGAAATCTCCAATTTCGTCGCCGATGTCACCATGCATAGCGATGGCTCGGTGGTCGTGACCGAGACGGTCGAGGTCAACGCCGAAGGGCTGGAGATTCGCCGGGGAATCTATCGCGATATTCCCACCGTGATGGTCTCGGCCTCGGGGCAGAAGATCCGCTCGGAATTGAATGTGTCCGGGGTGAGCCGCGACGGGCAGGCGGAGCCGTTTCGCACAGAGCGGATGGGCAATTTCGTGCGCATCTGGATCGGCGATAGCGACCGGTTCGTCAACCGCGGAGCGCATCGCTATGAAGTCACCTATTCGATGTCGCGCATGGCGCGTAGTTTTGCCGACCACGACGAGCTCTATTGGAATGCCACCGGCAATTACTGGATCTTTCCCATCGTCAAATCCTCGGCGCGGGTGACTTTGCCCGAAGGGGCGGAGATCGAGGATGTGGTGGGTTATACCGGGGTTGTGGGGTCCACCGAGCAGGCGGTGACCAGCACTCGCACCTCGCCGCGAACCGCCAGCTTTGTCACCACGCGCTCGCTCGGGGCCGGGGAGGGGATGAGTTTTGCGGTAAAATTCCAGAAGGGCATATTGGTGCCGCCCGCTGGGCTCGATGCGTTGCTGCTTTGGCTATCGGATTTGCGCGAAATCCTGCTGCCGCTGGCCGGGGTGGCGGCGGTACTGGGCTATAATGTGCTGGCTTGGAGCCGGGTCGGTCGGGATCCGGCCAAGGGCACGATCATTCCGCTGTTTCATCCCCCCAAGGATTTTTCGGCCCCGCTGACTCATTACGTCCACCACTGGGGATTCTCTGGCGGTGGCTGGCCAGCGATGACCGCAGCGATTTTCGATCTGGGCGTCAAGGGCCTGCTCAAGATCAACAACACGAACAAGAAACTTTCGGTAGCGATGACGGGCCAGCAGCCGAGGGAGAAGCTGCCGACCGCGGAAGCGGGGCTATTCAGCTGGCTGCAGGGCAAGGGTACGCTGGTGATCGACAAGGCCACTGGCCTCGAGCTGCAAAAGCAGCACGCGGCCTTTGTCCAAGCCATCGAACGTGAAAACCGTGCGGTTTGGTTCAACCACAATGTGGCTTTTGCCGTGGTTGGCGTTGCGCTGGCGGCGGGCATCCTGGGGTTGATGGTGGCCTTCGACGTGCTCGAGCCGCTCTGGCTGATCGCGGCGGTATTTGTCGGCATCGTGCTGGGGATCGGCTGGACGGTGCTCAATACGCTATGGAAAGGCAAGGGTTTTGGGCGCTTCTTCCTTGTCCTGTGGCTGGGGATCATCGGGTTCAACGTGTTTAGTGGCGGGCTCGATGTATTCACGCAGCTCAGCATCAACACCGCGGCGCTGGCGGCGGCCTCGATCGTGCTTATCACGGTCATTTTTGCCGTGTTAATGCGCGCGCCCACCATTCAGGGGCGCAAGGTGATGGACCAGATCGACGGGCTCAAAATGTATATCGAGACCGCCGAGAAAGACCGCATGAACATCATCGGCGAGCCGCCCATGACCATTGAGCGGTTTGAACGGCTGTTGCCCTACGCCATTGCGCTGGGCGTGGAAAAGCCATGGAGCGAGCATTTCGAGGCCGAGCTGGCGCGCAATGCGGTCAGCGATGTGCCGGCGGGCGTTGGCTATCAGCCGCACTGGAGTTCGGGGACGGCAGGGCTGGCGCCGGGCAAGATGGCCAGTTCGATCAGCGCCGCCGCAGCCGGCATGTCGGCCGCGATGGTGGCCGCGCAACCGGTGCAGGCGAGTTCGTCCGGGTTCAGCTCCGGGAGTGGCGGCGGCGGCGGAATTTCGGGGGGCGGGGGCGGTGGTGGAGGCGGTGGCGGCTGGTGATGCGCTGCTCGATTGCATCCGCCGGTAGACAACCAAGCCGCCCCAAGTTAAGCAAACCGCGCCTCTAACTCTGGTATCCGCTTATGCCCGAACTGCTGCTCGAACTCTTTTCCGAGGAAATCCCCGCCCGCTTCCAGCGTCGTGCGGCTGACGACCTCAAAAAGGCCGTGACCAACGCACTGGTCGATGTGGGGCTGGTGTATGAAGGCGCCAAGGCGTTTGCGACGCCGCGTCGGCTGGCGTTGACGGTGAGCGGGCTGCCGCCGCGCTCGCCCGATACCCGAGAGGAAAAGAAGGGCCCGAAGGTCGGCGCGCCGCAACCGGCCATCGATGGCTTCCTGCGCGCGGCGGGCCTCAGCTCGATCGACCAGGCCAAGATCGAAAGCGACCCGAAAAAGGGCGATTTCTATGTGGCGGTGATCGAAAAGCCGGGTGCCGATGCGGTGGAACTGCTGTCGAGCATCCTGCCCAATGTGCTGGCGAATTTCCCCTGGCCCAAATCCATGCGCTGGGGCAGCGGCAGCTTTAACTGGGTGCGTCCGCTGCGTGCCATTACCGCGACCTTCGGCACGGATAATGATGAGCCGGTGGTGATCCCGTTCAATTCCAATGAGTTGAGCGCGGGCCAGACCACCTACGGGCACCGTTTCCTTGCGCCTGAAGCGATCCGCGTGAAGCGCTTTGAAGATTATGTGACGGCCCTGGAACGCGCCAAGGTGGTGCTCGACATGGATCGGCGCAAGGACATCATCCGCACCGATGCCGAACACCTGGCCTTTGCCCAGGGGCTGAGCGTGATTGCCGATGAAGGCCTGCTCGAGGAAGTAGCGGGGCTGGTGGAATGGCCGGTTGTGATGATGGGGTCGTTCGACCCCGATTTCCTCAAGCTGCCCGAGGAAGTGATCATCGCGACAATCCGCGCCAACCAGAAATGCTTCTGCCTGCGCGATGCCGATGGCAAGCTGGCGCCCAATTTCATCATCACGTCCAATAATGTTGCCAGCGATGGCGGCGCGGTGATCATTGCCGGCAATGAGAGGGTGATCCGCGCGCGGCTGAGCGATGCCGTGTTCTTCTATGAAGGGCGACCTCGCCCTGCCGCTTGAGGATGGCCTGCTCCAAGCTCGAAGACACCGTGTTCCACGCCAAGCTGGGCAGCCAGTATGAGCGCGTCGAGCGGCTGGTAAAGCTGGCCGGCGAGATCGCTCCGCAGGTGGGTGCCGATCCCGAGCGCGCCAAGCGCGCTGCCATGCTCGCCAAGGCCGATCTGACGACCGGCATGGTCGGTGAATTCCCCGAATTGCAGGGCCTGATGGGGCGCTATTACGCCGCCGCGCAGGGCGAACCCGCCGACATCGCGACTGCGATGGAAATGCACTACAAGCCCCTGGGCCCCACCGACAAGGTGCCGACCGAGCCGGTTTCGATTGCCGTGGCGCTGGCCGACAAGCTCGATCTGTTGACTGGCTTCTGGGCAATCGATGAAAAGCCCACCGGCTCGCGCGATCCGTTTGCGCTGCGCCGCGCGGCGCTGGGCGTGATCCGCATCATCACCGAAAACGGGCTGCATTTCCCGCTGGCGGTCGACGCGGATCTTTTGGCCTTCTTCCACGATCGCCTGAAGGTGACGCTGCGCGATGCCGGGGCACGACATGATCTGGTCGATGCGGTGATTGCTGCTGACAGCAACGACATGCTGCAGATCACCCAGCGCGCCGAGGCGCTGTCGGCACTGCTGTCATCCGAGGATGGCAAGAACTTGCTGGCCGGCTACAAGCGTGGCGCCAATATCCTGGCAGCCGAGGAAAAAAAGGACGGCGTGGCCTATGCCGGGCATGTTGACCCTGCAACCCTCAAGCAGGCCGAGGAAACCGCGCTGGCAGGCGCGGTGGCGAGCGTGGAGGCTCACGTGGCGGCCAAGGTGGATCAGGACGACTACAAGGGCGCCATGGCCGGGCTCTGGCCACTCTTCGCGCCCCGGTGGATGCCTTCTTCACTGAGGTTCTGGTCAATGATGCCGATCCGGCAGTGCGCGCAAATCGCCTCAACCTTTTGGCGCGCCTGCGCGATACCATGCACCTGGTGGCGGATTTCTCCAAGGTCGCCGGTTAAATTGGCGTTGGGCTGAAACCTTTCAGCCGCTCATGCACTCATCCATCGCACCCCCTCGGGTGCGATGGGGACACGGATGTCAGTTGGACTACTCGCACTGCTCGATGACGTTGCAGCCATTGCCAAGGTCGCAGCCGCGTCGATTGACGATGTGGCCGGGCAGGCCGCCCAGGCCGGGGCCAAGGCGGCGGGGGCGGTAATCGACGACGCGGCTATGACGCCCAACTATGTCGAGGGCTTTGCCGCCGACCGCGAATTGCCGATCGTGGGCAAGATTGCGCTGGGCTCGATCCGCAACAAGCTGATCATTTTGCTGCCGATCGCGCTGCTGCTGAGCAGTTTCATGCCTTGGTTGATTTCCCCGCTCCTGACGTTCGGCGGGGCTTATCTGTGTTTCGAGGGAGCCGAGAAAGTGTTCTCGGCGGTGTTCCCTCATGCCGTGCACGCTACCGAAACGCCGGTTGAGCCGGTGTCCGCGAGCGACAGCTCGCTCGAGGAAACGCGGGTCGCCGGGGCGATCAAGACCGATTTCATCCTCTCCGCCGAAATCATGACTATTGCTCTCGGGGCCGTGACGATGGATTCGGTGTGGCTGACGGCGCTGGTGCTGGCGCTGGTGAGCATCGGCATCACCGTGCTGGTCTATGGCGGGGTGGCGCTGATCGTCAAAGCCGACGATGTGGGGCTGGCACTGGCGCGCAAGGGCCTGACGCGGGGCGGGCGGGCCTTTGGCCGGCTGCTGGTGCGAGCCATGCCGGGCTTCATGAACACGTTGAGCATTCTGGGCACCGCCGCGATGATCTGGGTAGGCGGCTCCATCGTGATCCATGGGCTCGCAAGTTTCGGGCTCGACCAGATAGAGCATTTCATCGAGCACAATGCGGCGGCCGTGGTTGAGGTGGTGCCCCCTGCTGCGGTTGGCATTGCCCACTGGCTGGCCGAGGCGCTGCAGGATCTGGTGGTAGGACTGGTGCTGGGAAGCCTTCTAATCCCGCTGGTCGAGCACGTCATCGTGCCGGTCTATCGCGCCGTAAAGGGCCTGTTTGGGCGCAAGGCTGACCTAGCCTAGAACGGCGTTGGTTCGCCGCCAGCGCGCCGGCCCTTGAACGGAGCCATCCCTTGATTGGCCAATTCGTCGGCGCGCTCGTTGAGGTCGTGCCCGGCATGGCCCTTGACCCAGTGCCAGGAAATGTCGTGGCGCTTGGTGGCCTCATCGAGCGCCTGCCAGAGCTCAAGGTTTTTCACCGGCTTCTTGTCGGCCGTGCGCCAGCCGTTTTTCTTCCAGCCATGCATCCAGCTCTGCACGCCGTTCTTGACGTATTGGCTATCGGTATGCAGCTCGATCTTGCAGGGGCGCTTGAGCGCGTTGAGCGCCTCGATGGCGGCCGTCAGCTCCATCTTGTTGTTGGTCGTGAGCTGTTCGCCGCCGCACAATTCCTTGGTGTTGCCGCCATATTGCAAAATGGCGCCCCAGCCGCCGGGGCCGGGATTTCCCGAGCACGCCCCGTCGGTGTGAATGATGACAGTGTCGGACATTAGTTTGGCCTGTGGTGGTCGGCCAGCGACGGCGCGAGGCGCACGTCGGCAAGGCTGATGAAATAGGAAAGCTCGACCCGGATGCGGTCAATCACCTGGCGACTTGCGCCTCGATGGTGCGCAGCTCGCGGGGGATGTTGAAGGCGATGTTTTCGCGGGCGGTGACGCGGGCCTCGACCTTGATGTCATAGCGTTGGGCAAAGGCCTCGATGACTTCATCGACCAGCTTTTCCGGGGCCGAGGCACCGGCGGAGACGCCGAGCGACTTGATGCCCTCGAACCGTGCCCAATCGATGTCGGCAGCGCGGTCGACCAGCATGGCCACCTTGCAGCCGGCGCGTTCAGCCACTTCCACCAGGCGCAGCGAATTGGACGAGTTGGACGAGCCCACCACGATCATCGCATCGACCTCGGGGGCCACCGCCTTGACCGCTTCCTGGCGGTTGGTGGTAGCGTAGCAGATGTCTTCCTTGTGCGGGCTGTTGATCGT
Organism: uncultured Alphaproteobacteria bacterium; assembly: GCA_963699295.1. Taxonomy (GTDB): domain Bacteria; phylum Pseudomonadota; class Alphaproteobacteria; order Rhizobiales; family Devosiaceae; genus Devosia. The sequence goes on along the minus strand of OY969432.1, from coordinate 1,761,280 downwards.
AGGGAAACGCTCGCGCAGCGCCTCGACGATCTCGCGCGTGTCATCGACCGAGAGGGTGGTCTGGGTGACGAACGCCAGGTTTTGGGGATCGACCGGGGCGAACGTCATGGCGTCGGCGACGGTTTCGATCAGCGAAATGGCGCCGGCAGGTAGCTGGCCCATGGTGCCAACCACCTCGGGATGGCCCTTGTGGCCGATCAGCACGATTTCGTGACCTTCGGCAAAATGGCGCTGGGCCTCGACGTGCACCTTGCTCACCAGCGGGCAGGTTGCGTCGAGAAAGAACATGTTGCGGCTGCGCGCTTCGCCTGGAACGGACTTGGGCACGCCATGCGCCGAGAACACCACCGGGGCGTCGGTTTCGGGAATCTCGCTGAGCTCCTCAACGAACACCGCGCCCTTGTCGCGCAGGCCATCCACAACATATTTGTTGTGCACGATGGCATGGCGGACATAGACCGGGGCGCCGTATTTTTCGAGCGCGAGCTCGACAATCTGAATGGCTCGATCCACCCCGGCGCAAAATCCGCGCGGGGCACAGAGAAGAATGTCTAGTTGTGGCCGCTTTTCCATATGAGATCAGATGCTTTCCACGACCCGGCAAGTCAAGTCCTGTTGCAGCCTCGCAGACGCACAGGCATGATGCACCCACTAATATCGCAAGGACTTAGCAGTGAGTTTGGCTCAAGAAATGTTCGCAGTCGCCCCCGCACTGGGTAAGGCGAACCTGTCGGCGAGCCAGATCAAGCTATTGTCCGGCAAGGCGCGCTGGATTTTCCGGGTCGGGGAAGCCGGTTTCCCCACGGTGCCGACCATCGCCTTGACGCGCGCCGCCTGGGAAGCCCTACAGGCCGAACGCGGGCGCAAGGATGTTCGCCTGCGCACGCATTGGGTTGCGTGCCTGTTCCGGCTGGTGGGCCGGGACGGCAATCCGCCCTCTCTCGTGGTGCGCACTTCTGCCGCCAGTCACAATAGCGGCCTGAGCCCCGGCGAAGATGGGATTGTCAGCACCGGCCAATCCCGAGGATGCGGTCGATCCCAGCAAGCCGCTGGCCCGGGCAATCAAGAATGCCTTTGACAGCTATGGCTTCGGGCCGGGCTGGACCGGGCGGCAGGACGACGACCGCGGCAAGCAGATCGTGCTGGTGCAGGCGACAGCGCAAGGCGAGATCACCCAGTTCCTGACACGCAATGCCACGAGCGGGGTGCTTGGGGCGGTGTCGCCAGGCGGGCTGGTACTGCCCAAAATGCCCGAATCGATCGAGGCGCTGGTGGCGCTGGTCGACGCCAAGGCGGGCCGGCATATGTGCTGCACGGTGGCAGTATCGCGCGGGCAGGTGCAGTTCATTTCAGCCCGGCCATCGCCGGCCAGCGCGGCGGCCGATCTCGAGGCCGCGGTCGACCGGGTCAAGCGCGGGGTCTGGTCCACCCAGAACGCGGTAACGCGAGTCGACGCTACCCGTCTGGTACAATTGCTGCACCCGCGCCTGCGCTCAAGCGAAGGTGCAACCCCGATTGCCAGCGGGCTGGGCGTGTCGCCGGGCGCCGCTTCTGGCGTGATCGCGTTCAACGCCGAGGATGCGGCGCGGCTGCGGGCCCGCGGGCGCCATTGTATTCTGGTGGTCAACGAAACCGGCCCTGGCGACGTGCAGGCCATGCAATCGGCAACCGGCATTCTGACGGCGCGTGGCGGCATGTCGAGCCATGCCGGGGTGATTGCCCGCATAACCGGCAAGCCTTGCGTGGCGGGGGTGCGCACGCTGTCGGTGGATGCAGGGGAAATGGTATGCTGGATCGGCGAGCGCGAGTTTCGCGCCGGGGACCGGCTGACCATCGATGGCAGCGACGGATCGGTCTATGTCGGGGTGCTGCCGCTGACCCAACCCCATATCGGCGGGGCCATCGGGACGCTGCTCGGCTGGTCTGACGCCAGCCGCAAGATTGCGGTGCGCACCAATGCTGAATCTGTGGAGGCCGTCGCCACGGCGCTGAGCTTCGGCGCCGAGGGGATTGGGCTGGCGCGCTCCGAGCACATGTTCTTTTCGCCCGAGCGCATGGTGGCGCTGCGGCGCATGATCCTGTCGGAAGACGAAGAGGATCGCAGCCGGGCCGTGAACGGGCTGGTGGATTTCCAGACCGGCGACTATTCGCGCCTGTTCTCGGCGATGAAGGGGCTACCGGTGAATGTGCGGCTGTTCGATCCGCCACTGCACGAATTCCTGCCGCGCACCGACGAGGATATCGAGGAGACCGCGGCCTCGCTGGGCTTGGCGGTACGGGCGCTGCGGCTGCGGCTAGAGCGGCTGGCCGAGGTCAACCCCATGCTGGGGCATCGGGGCGTGCGGCTGACGATCACCTATCCCGAGATCCTGCAGATGCAGATCCAGGCGATCATGGCGGGCATTCGCTCGGCTCTCGACCACCAAAGCGAACCGGTGGCGGTGGAAGTGATGGTGCCGTTTGTTTCCACTGCCAGCGAGGTGGCGTGGGTGCGAGAGCGGGTGCGTGCGATCGTCGAAAATTCCGGCCTGTCGCGCTCGGAACGGGTAAAGTTTTCCTTTGGCACGATGATCGAGCTGCCGCGCGCCTGCTTGCGCGCCGCCGACATCGCCGAAATGGTCGATTTCATTTCCTTCGGGACCAATGACCTGACCCAGACGACCTTTGGCATTTCGCGCGACGATGCGCCGACATTCCTGACCGCCTACCAGCGCAAGGGCATTTATGAGCGCGATCCCTTCGTCAATATCGACGAGAAGGGGGTGGGTGAAATGATCTCCATTGCAATCGAGCGCGGGCGCGCAGCCAATCCCAAGCTCAAGATCGGCATTTGCGGGGAACATGCGGGCGATCCGGTATCCTTGAAGTTCTTTGCCGGCCTGGGTGTCGACTATGTCAGTTGCGCTCCCTATCGTGTACCCATAGCCCGGCTGACCCTGGCACAAGCCGCGGCTTAAACGGGGCGCGACTAGTCCCTATATGCAGGGCACTGCCGGTTGGCGGCATTTGACGGGGAATAAAACGACGTGAGATTTTTGCTGGTACTCGCTACTCTGCCGCTGTTTGCCATGCAGGCTCCCGTGGTTCTGGCCCAATCTGGCGTGGCCCAGTGCATTGCCATTGGAGCCGATGCCGAGCGGCTGGCGTGCTATGATGGCGTGTTCCGCAGCACTGGCGCCAACAGCAATGCACTCAGTTTTGAACTGCAATCGGAGCAGCTGATCCCGGCGCGACCCAGTGGACGCGCCCCAGCCAAGATGACCGTTACCTGTGATGCCGGGAATTTGACCGTAGCTTTTGCGTTTGCCGACAACACGCTGTCGGCGCTGGGCAATGACACGGGGATTACTCTGCAGTACGACCTGCAGGCGGCGCGCAGCCGGACGTTGCCGGTCAATGCCACCAATACCGCTGTGGTGATGGATAATACTCGCGACGCGGTGGCTTTTCTCGACGGGATGGATGGGGTGACCAACCTCACCGCGCGGGTGACGCCGGTCAATTCGCGCTCGCTTTCTGTGCGGTTCCGCGTCGAAAACATCGCTGCAGAACTGGCCCCGATCCGGGCCGCCTGCGGGGTCTAGGGACACCTTATAATGGCTGGAACAGGCAGCGGGGTGCAATCCCCGCTGTGATGAGACAGCCGTTTACCCGCTGCTAACCCTAATAAGACATGATTACGACTGTCGGCTTTCTAGTGTCATTTTTGCCGATGCGTAGTTGTTGTTGCGTAGCGTTGAGTAACTTTTATGGTCCATCCACACCGGCCGGGAGTGCGTTCGCACGCGGCTAGATCGGCCCGTCCGGGACATGCCTTCACCAAACTGATGGTGATGGGCGGCGTCTGTGTCCTCAGCTATGCCGGCTTGAGCCATGGCGCCCATGGGCCCGCTCCCGAACTTGACGCGACAATCCTTCCCGGTATGAATTTGGTGCAGGCGAGCCTGAACCCCGCGAGTGTCGACCCGGTGGTGACCGGCTCGTTTGATCATCTGTTTGCCAGTGCCAGCTTTACCGGCCCCAATCGCGCCGAAAAGACCGATCGCGTGCGCTCGGAAGTCGATGTGGTGGCGATCGCGCGCAGTTTTGAAGCGGCTCGCATCCAGATTGCTGCCCTGCGCGCGGGTGACGATCCGGCCGCAATGGGCCAATCCGGCGTCGCAATTGCGGCGGCTGCTGGGCGCGATGAGGGGCCGCGCATGTCGGTTGCCTCGGTCGATGTGGCGACAGCGGCAGCGCTGGACGCCATTGCCGGCATTGCCCCGACCTCACTGCCGATATCGGCCATGACAAGCGGGCCTTTGCCCGTGGTAGCATCGGAGCAGCTGGCCTATGCGCGGGCCAGTGCCCCAGTAACCGGCGCCTATAGCACCGGCCCGGCGGTGGCCGCTTCGGAAAAAGAATTGTGGTGCCTGGCTACCGCCATATATTTTGAGGCGCGCGGCGAGGCCTATCGCGGACAGGTGGCGGTAGCGCAGGTCGTGCTCAACCGCGTCAAGGATCACCGCTATCCCAACACCATTTGCGGGGTGGTCTACCAGAACCAGCATCGCCGCAATTCGTGCCAGTTCTCCTTCGCCTGCGATGGTATTCCCGAGACGATCACGGATCGCCAGTCCTGGGCGCAGGCCGAAGATATCGCCAAGCGCTACACGACCGGCGAGCTCTACCTGACCGAAGTTGGCGATGCGACGCATTATCACGCCACGTACGTGCGCCCGGCCTGGGCCCCGCGCATGCAGAAGGTCACCCAGATCGGGCTGCACATCTTCTACAAGTTCAAGAGCGGCTGGATGTTCGGCTGATCAGCACACGCTAGCGGTTTTGGTGAAGACGCAGGTTTTTCCATTCGCTTGCAACACGCGGGTCGATCCGGTTCGAAGGTAGAGGAACGAGTTTTGAGCGGTGCTGGTGAAATTGTTCCAGTGCTCTCCGGTCCAATAAGCAAACTGGTTGCGGGGGCGGCCATGGCGCTCGCTCACGCTGAGGCCGGGATACTGGATGTGCTTCGAGAACAACGCATCGCTTGAATAGGAGCCGGTTGCGGTAGTGGTAATGGCGACATAGCTGACCCTGCCGGCCTCGATCTTTTTGACCAGCGCGGTGGCGATCGCGTCGGTAGCCACCCAGTCTTCCTGCTCGACCGCGAACCGCTTGCCGTCGTAACGCACCAACGCGGTCGTATCAAAACCGGGTGCCCTGTCGATGAGCGAGGTTTCGCCGGCGACAATGAGGCCAGTCAGGCCGCAGGCGAGAAGCAGGACGGCGGCAAGGCCGACGCGACGCATGGCGAGCGAAATAAACCGTAGGCGATCAGGCTGATGCATGGTTTCCGTCCCAAAATGGTGCGTCTGCGCGCACCTAATTAACGGATTGTAAACCATACTCCGATCAAGCGCGCAAAGTTCATCCTTGCTTAAGGTTAATCGGCCTTGCGGATTTCTATTGGATGGTGATGCCTTCGCAGGCCGCGACGAATCGATCCTGAGCCTCGCGGGTCGGCCACGGGCGGATCAGCCGGTCAAAGGCCTCGACGTCAAAGGCGGGCAGGCTGGGCTCGCCAAACAATTTGCGCGCCTCAGCATCGGCAAATCCGGCCAAGTGGATGGCCTCGAAGAAAGCTGCTTCGCGATCAGCCTTCTTGACTTGCTTGGCCAGGGCCGCCGTCATCGCGGCAGGCAGGGAAAAACGCAGGAAGACCGCCGAGAGCAGCCGGTCCTCGACGTCCTTGTAGTTGCCGCCCATGGCCGCCTTGAACGGGGAAATGATGTCCCCCATGACATATTCGGGGGCGTCGTGCAGCAGCGCCTGCAATTGGGCGACCGGGGTGGCGTCGGGATAGAGCGCCCGGAACAACTCAAGCACCAGCACCGAATGCTGGGCCACCGAAAAGGGATAGTCCCCTCGAGTCTGGCCATTCCAGCGGGCGACGCGGGCCAGGCCATGGGCGATATCGGAGAGTTCAACATCCATCGGAGACGGATCGAGAATGTCGAGCCGTCGACCGGACAACATGCGTTGCCACGCCCGGCCAGATTTGCGCGCCATTTGAGCCTCAGAAACCGCGTTAATTCGGCGGAACGCTACTCAGACTCGGACGATTCGCCAAATGCGTAAGTGGCCCATGCGGGCAGGGCGACGGTGACCGGCTGCTCGCCGACCGTGACGCCGGTCGGATCGGTGATGCGATCAAGGCGCAAGATGGCGACGGCGCGGCGATCGTGGACCTGCCCGACGGTGCCGGCTTCCCGCGTACCAGCGAGTAGCGGTGCTCCAGTCGGTGCGTCGATGCCGGTGACGATCACTGGGCGGCGGCGGGCGGTGCCGCGGTGTTTCATGCGGCTGACGACCTCCTGGCCGACATAGCAGCCTTTGACGAAGTCAATGCCATCGAGCAGATCCATGCCCAGATCATGGGCGAAGGCGTCATTGGCGGGGAAATCGGCACCCTGTTCCAGCAGGCCTGCGGCAATGCGGGCGGCAGTATAGGGGGACGCATCCGGAACCCAGGTGGTGGTGTTTTCAACCGGCGCGATGATGCGGTAGCCCAGCTCGACCGGGCCGCGGCGATCGGAGTGGAAAATGGCATCGGACACCGGCACGCTGGCATACCCGACCCGGTGGGTCTCGCGCAGGTCGTCAATCACGACCTTGGCGCGCAGGCGGTACATTTTCATCCGCTTGAGGAAGTCATCGGCGACCGAGACATGCACATCCAGCCACAGGGCGTCGTCGGCCCAGCCCGCAAGACCTTCGGCCAGTATCTTGCCCTGGGGGGAAAGCAGGGCCCACCACGCCGCATTGTCATCGGGCCCGCTGGGGATATGTCCGGTCACCACATCGTTGACCAGTTTTGGCGCTTCAGCTCCAGAAAAACGGAACAATGCGCGGTCTGCTCGAAGATGGATGGTCATGATCACTTGCCTCTCGGACGATGGGTCCGGTAAACCCGGCGAAGAATAGCAGGGTAGGACCAGACACATGGCGCAGTACGACACCATATTCAAGAACGCCACCGTGGTGAATCACGATGGTGAAGGGCTGGCCGACATTGGTGTACGCGGCGGCCGCATCGTGGCGCTGGGTTCGCTGGTCGGCGACAGCGCTGCCGAGACCGTCGATTGCAAGGGCCTGCACATCCTGCCCGGAGTGATCGACACGCAGGTGCATTTTCGCGAACCCGGACTGACCCACAAGGAAGATCTCGAATCGGGATCGCTGTCGGCGGTAATGGGCGGGGTGACGGGGGTGTTTGAAATGCCCAACACCAATCCGCTGACGACCACGCGCGAGACCTTCGAGGCCAAGATCGCCGCCGGCACCAATCGCATGCACTGCGATTTTGCCTTTTACATCGGTGGTACGCACGAGAATGTGGCTCAATTGGCCGAACTCGAAAAGCTGCCCGGTTGCGCGGGCATCAAGGTGTTCATGGGCTCCTCGACGGGCTCGCTGCTGGTTGCTGATGATGACGGGGTAGAGGCCATTCTGCGCGCCATCTCGCGCCGCGCCGCCTTCCACTCTGAAGACGAATACATGCTGGAAGAGCGTAAGCATTTGCGGGTTGAGGGCGATCCTTCAAGCCACCCGGTATGGCGCTCCCCCGAAGTGGCGCTTAACTGCACCAAGCGTCTGGTGGGGCTGGCGCACAAGACCGGCAAGCGCATTCACGTGCTGCATATCTCGACCGCTGAAGAAATCGCCTATCTGGCCGACCACAAGGATGTGGCGAGCGTGGAAGTGACGCCGCACCATCTGACGCTGGACGAAACGGCCTACGTGCGCCTGGGCACCTATGCGCAGATGAACCCGCCGGTGCGCGACGCCATGCATCGCGCGGCGATCTGGGGCGGGGTGGCTAATGGAGTCGCTGATATTCTAGGGTCGGACCACGCGCCGCACACGCGCGAGGAAAAGGATCACCCCTATCCGGCGTCGCATTCGGGGATGACCGGCGTGCAGACGCTGGTGCCGACCATGCTGGACCATGTGAACGCGGGCAAGCTCACCCTGCAGCGCTTTGTCGACATGACCAGTCATGGCCCCAATCGCCTGTTTGGCATCGCCAATAAGGGACGCATTGCGGTGGGCTATGAAGCCGACTTCACCATTGTGGACATGCGGCGCCGCGAAACCATCACCAATGACTGGGTCAAGAGCCGCGCCGGCTGGACGCCTTATGATGGGGTGACGGTGACGGGGTGGCCGGTGGGTACCATTGTGCGCGGGCACAAGGTGATGTGGCAGGGCGAGCTGGTGACGCCCAGCAAGGGCCAGCCCATGCAGTTCATGGAAGCACTGCCGCGGGAATAAAATAGCCGCACCGCGTCACGCAGTGGCGCGGTGTCTTGTTATTGCAGGACGCGATCGAGATTGTATTCGCCCGAGCGGATGCGATCGGGCAATTCGGCGATCATTTCGGCAGTGGCGGTTTCGCCGTGCATCTTGACGAAGGTGGCGAGCGCGGCAAATAGCGAGGCGTGCGCCAGCGCGACGCTGTTGAGGCCATCGGCCTCGGCATCGTTCCAGGCTTCGGCGAGATATTCGAGCGCCATCTGCCGCTCGCCGTGTTCGGGGTCAATCAGGCCAATCCCGGAGGTCGGCGAGAACGTGGTTTTGCTTGAGCTCATGATTTCGGCCTAGCACGAGATTGGGCCAGTGGCGCGCAAGAAGTAACCCGAAGGTTAACGCCTTCTATGCGATTGTACGCGATCAGAAGCTTCTGGAAACTATTCCGCGTAACGGGTCTTGATGTCGCCCGAGATGCGTTCGGCTTCAACCAGGAGGCGTATGATGGCTTCCTGCGCGGCCGGGGTGCAGGCGCGGTGGAAGCGGGCAAAGGCCGTGTAGCCGCCATTGAAGGCGCCTGCGAGCCGTTGCCGGCGGTCTTCGTCGGGCTCATCGAGCGTGATCAGGTCGTCCATTTCAGCGCGCCAATCGGTATGGCTGGCCTGGCACAGGGGCTGCAGGAAATAGAGGCTGCCCATAATCTCGGAAAGGCGCTCCATCGACCGCTGATAGGGCGGATCGATGGCCAGTGTGGGACTGCAGCCAAGGGCAAACAGTGTGGCGATTGCGGCGAGGCGAAGCGAGGTCAAGGGCGCGATCCAGTTGCTGGGCGGCACACTATCAGCTTTGGCGCAGCACGGCGAAGGTTCTGGCGATAACCTCATCGAGGCGCGTGGTGGTGCGCAGCGCGATCAACGCAGAGGGATCGACCCATTTGTGATCGGCGATCTCGGACGAGGCAAGAATTGAACCGCTGAAATCTGTGGTGGCGAAGATGGCGAGCTTGAAGCTCTCATCGCGCCCAAGATTTTGTACCATGACGGGCTTAAGGTTGCGCACGGTGAGGCCGATTTCCTCGGCAATTTCGCGGATGGCGCATTGCTCGACGGTTTCACCGTCTTCTATCCGTCCGCCCGGATAGGTCCACAAGTGCTGATAGGGCGCCAGAGCGCGCTTGATGAGCAGGATCTTGCCATCACGGACGATACCGACGCTGGCGGCATTAGGCTGATCAATCACGGCAGGTCCATTTGCGATTCGCGTTACCAGACATTACCTGTTGCTGACGACAAAGGAGAGCCGAACATGTGTGGACGCTATGCGTCAACGCTTCCCCCCGAAATGATGCAAGAGTTGTTCAAGCTGCTCAACCACATTGAGATGGTTCCGCGCTACAATATTGCCCCGACCCAGCCTGTCGCCGCCATCTGGGATGCGGCGGGCCGGCGGGAGGCACATTTTGCACGCTGGGGGCTGGTGCCGCACTGGGTCAAGGATCCGCGTGAATTTCCACTGCTGATCAACGCCCGCGCCGAGACCATGTCCGGCAAGCCGGCCTTTCGCGATGCGCTCAAGAACGGACGCTGCATCCTGCCGGCCAGCGGGTATTATGAGTGGCATACCAATCCAGACAAATCCAAACAGCCCTATTACATCACCATGGCCGATGACCAGCCAATGGCGCTGGCGGGATTGTACTCTACCTGGGCCGGTCCTGGCGGGGAGGAAGTGGACAGCGTCGCCACCATTACTGTGCCGACCAATGGCCAGCTGGCGGAAATTCATGACCGGATGCCGGTGATCCTGCGCGGCAGTGAGATCGATGAATGGCTGGATCGCGGCGTCACCGCCAAGCGCGCCCGGCAATTGGCAATGCCGCTCGAGGACGGCGCGCTGAAATTTCATCCAGTGTCGACGCGGGTGAATTCGGCGCGGGATGACGATGCCGGGCTGATCGAGCGGGTGACGCTGGAGCGGCCGGAGGCGAAGCCGAAGAAAGCGGCGGGCGGTGGGCAGTTGAGCCTGTTCTAAAGTCATTCACGGCGCAGTTCCGCGAATGCTACATGATCTCGAAATAGCCCAGTGCATCGCCGATGGCGTCTTCTTCGTAGCCAAGATGGGAAAGCAGCACCTTTTCGAGGGCCTCATAGACGGTGCGGGTGGCAACGAAATTGTCCGGGCCAGGCTCGCGCGCGAGGGCGTTGAGCGCGTCGACCAGTCGCACCAGCAATTCGTGAACCACGACGTGTTCGGCCCGCAGCCGATCGGCGATCTTGCGGAAGGCTTCGCCCTGTTGCGCGAGGACCGGGAAAAGGTGGTGATCCTCGATCGAATGGTGGGTGTTGACCACCTGGCAATACTGGCCGCACAGGTTTCCGAAGCGCCGATAATTGGCGATCATTGCCAGATCGCCGGTTTCCGCAGCGACCTCGGCGGGGGTGACGCTGCCGGCATTGGCGCGCTCGATCAGCGCCGCAAGGGTGCGCATGTTGTGGCGCAGATGGTCGTGAATCTGCTTGAGGTGCAGGCCCGGACCGCGCTGGGCCTCAGTCAGGCCTTCAAGTTTTGGGATGGGGGGACGGGTATCGTCGTCCAGAAAAGCAATGTTGAGCAGCATGGCGCCTAGATGGCGCCGGTGGATGGCGGATGCAAGACGGCACATGCGTGTGACCGAACGGCTGCGTGGCTTCCATGGGAGCTGCGCAAAAAACAGAACTAGCCCAGCATCTTGCCCGGGTTGAGGATACCTTGGGGGTCGAGGGCGGTCTTGATGGCGCGCATCAGGTCGAGGGCCACCGGATCCTTGACCTGTTTTAGCAGGCCGACTTTTAGCTGGCCAATGCCGTGCTCGGCCGACACGGAGCCGCCAAGGCGCAGCACAATGTCGTAGATAATTTCGTGCATGGCTTCGTCAGCCTCGGCCATGAAGGCTTTGGGATCGGCACCTGCCGGCATGCTGAAATTGAAGTGGATATTGCCATCGCCCATGTGGCCGAACGGCACGGGGCGGATGCCGGGAAAGACGCGCTCGGCCGCGGCAGAGCCTTCGGCGATGAGCTGGGGCACGGCCGCAATCGGCACGGAAACGTCGTGCTTGATCGAAGCGCCTTCCCTGGATTGCACTTCGCTCATCTGCTCCCGAAACGCCCACATACGTGTGCGATCGGCCAAAGATTCGGCAAACACCGCATTGTCGACCAGACCGGCGCCGAACGCGGCTTCAATGGCCTCGGCCAGTGTGCCTGGGGCGCTGCCTATCATGCGCGAGACTTCGACCAGAGCATACCAGGGGGAGGGGCCGGCGGTTGGGTCACGATCCAGCATGCCATGGCGAAGCTGCATGTCGAGGCCCAGCCACGGCACAATTTCAAAGGCGTTGAGGCGCCCACCGATGCGCTCGCGCAGCATCTGGAACAGGGTGAGGGCTGCGCCGGGCCCGGTGATATTGACGAGCGCGGTTTCGTAATCTTCGGGCTTGGGAAAAATTTTCAGCGTCGCAGCAGTGATGATGCCAAGCGTGCCTTCGGAGCCCACAAGCAGATCCTTGATGTCGTAGCCAGTGTTGTCTTTCTTGAGCGAGCTGAGGCCCTGATAGAGCCGTCCGTCGGCCATGACCGCTTCGACGCCCATGGTCAACTCGCGGGCATTGCCATAGGCGAGCACATTGACGCCCCCGGCATTGGATGACAGCACGCCGCCAATCCGGGCCGAACCCTCCGAGGCGATCCAGAGCGGAAAGATACTGTTCTGGGCTTCGGCCGCGGCATGGGCCGCCTGGAGGATTACGCCGGCTTCGGCGGTCATGGTGCCGGCCGCGGTATCGACAGCGCGAACACGATCAAGCCGGGCCAGGCTCACGATAACTTCATCGCCGCGCAAAGGCACCTGTGCGCCCACGAGGCCAGTATTGCCGCCTTGTGGGATCACCCCGACGCCGTGTTCCGCAGCCCAGTGGATAATCGCCTGAACCTGTTCCACCGAGTTGGGGAGGGTGACCGCCGCTGCGCCCTGGTGAAATCGGCGACGCGGCTCGTTGAGATAACCGGCCATGCGGTCGGGTTCGCCGATCACATTCTGGGCACCGATCAGGCTGGTCAATTGTGCGTGTTTTTCGGCAGCAGTCAGGGGCATGGGCAAAACCGAGGCTGAAGAGTAAAAACCGGGTGCCAAACTTGCTCCCACCTGTTGCCATGTGCCACAACCTAGACGCTGACTCCAGCACAGCTTGCCGATGGCGGCGTGAACTGGGGCGAGGTGAAGCAGAAGCGACAGCGCTTTGGCGTTGTCTGTAGTTATGTGAAAGCGTCTGAGGGACGGCGGAGTATGCAATGACAGCCCTGGTCTGGCCGGAAATTTACTTCATCCGGCATGGTGAAACCCCTTGGAATGCTGAGCGTCGTTATCAGGGCCGTAAGGACATCCCGCTCAATGACAAGGGCAAGGGCCAAGCCAGCCAGAACGGCAAGGCGCTGGCCGCGATTTTTGCCGAGCGCGGCCTCGATCCGATGGCGTTTGAATGGCATGCCTCGCCCTTGGGGCGCACACGCGAAACCATGGATCGGGTGCGGGCCGGCTTTGACCAGCACCTGCCCGAGGTCCAGTATGACGTACGGCTGATGGAGATTTCCTTTGGCGTGCTGGAAGGCGAATTGTTCGAGCAACTGCCGGCCGATGTGGCCATCGCGCCCGGTAATCGTACCGAGGAATATTGGGACTATCGCCCGCAGGACGGCGAAAACTATCGCGACGTCGAGGCGCGCCTGGGAGAATTCGCCAGCGTGCTGAAGGGGCCGTCGATCGTGGTGGCCCATGGTGGTATCGCGCGTACCTTGCGGGTGCTGATCGAGCGGGCGCCGATTGTCGAAGTGATCAATTGGGCGCCGCCGCAGGACGTGATCATGCATTTCACGCCCGGCAAGATGGAACTGCTTCAGGCTTAGGGCGCATTGACCCCGCCGCGTTAGCTACCTAGAAAGTCGCCAACCACGGGGCTGCGCTATGTCGTTCAATACTTTCGGACATCTGTTTCGTTTCACCACCTGGGGCGAAAGCCACGGCCCAGCCTTGGGCGTGGTGGTGGACGGGTGTCCTCCCGGCCTGACGCTGACCCCGGAGCTGATCCAGCGCGATCTCGATCGGCGCAAGCCCGGCCAGTCCAAATACACCACCCAGCGGCGCGAGGCCGATGAGGTGAAGATCCTCTCGGGCGTGTTCGAGGACGAGCGCACCGATGGTCCGCGCACCACCGGCACGCCGATCTCGCTGATGATCGAGAATACCGACCAGCGCTCCAAGGATTACGCGGAAATCCGGGACAAGTACCGACCGGGCCATGCCGACTATACCTATGACCAGAAATACGGCATTCGCGACTACCGCGGGGGTGGCCGCACTTCGGCGCGCGAAACCGCTGCACGGGTGGCAGCCGGTGCGGTGGCACGTCAGGTGCTGGCCGGAATTACAAGTGCGGGCGAGCCTGGTGCAGGTGGGGCCGCACAAGATCGACTACGACAATTTCGACTGGGACCAGGTTGACCAGAACCCGTTCTTCTGCGCTGACGCGGTGGCGGCAGGCGTGTGGGCGGACTATCTCGACGGCATCCGCAAGATCCGGTAATTCGGTGGGTGCGGTGATCGAGGTGGTGGCCGAGGGCGTGCCGGCGGGCTGGGGCGCGCCGATCTATGGCAAGCTGAGCGCCGATCTCGCCTCAGCCATGATGAGCATCAACGCGGTCAAGGCCGTGGAAATCGGGGCCGGTTTCGAGGCTGCAAGCCTCACCGGGATCGAGAATGCCGATCAGTTGCGGGCCGGCGCCGACCGGCCGTATTTCTTGTCCAACCATGCTGGCGGAATCCTGGGCGGGATTTCCAATGGCGATCCAATCGTGTGCCGCTTTGCCGTGAAGCCGACGTCATCGATATTGACGCCGCGCCAGACGGTGACGACCGCCAATGAAGACACCGACATCGTCACCAAAGGGCGTCATGACCCTTGCGTGGGCATTCGCGCGGTGCCGGTGGGTGAAGCCATGATGGCGCTGGTGCTGGCCGATCACTATCTGCGCCACCGGGGCCAGACCGGGCGCGAGGGCGCCGTCGGGTTCGAGCAGCGCTAGGCTTGCGACTTCATGAAGGGCCTGTCGCCCGGGCGGGCGACAGCATGGTGGGGAACAGTCTTATCCGTTGACCAGCATGGCGAGCTTGCCCAGGGCGGACTTGCTGTCTTCGCCATAGGAAATGGTGCCCTTGAATACCCCATCCTTGTCGAGCAGGAAGCTCATGGCCGTGTGGTCGACGAGATAATATTCGTCACCCGGTTCACCATTCTTTTCGGAAAAGACCCCGAAGGCGCGCTTGATATTGTCATTCTGCTCAAGCCCCGCCGCAACCAGGCCCACGATCGTCTCGTCAAAGCCTTCGACATAGTCCTTGACCTTGGCGATGGTGTCGCGTTCGGGATCTACCGACACAAAGATGATGCGCAGATCATCTGCAGTCAGTCCGAGCTGGGCGCGCCATGCAGTGGTTTCGGCAAGGGTTGTGGGGCACACATCAGGACAGAAAGTGTAGCCGAAGAACACCAGGGTGGGGACCCCTGCCAGGTCATCCTGGGTGAAGGCACCGCCCTTGGAATTGTTGACAATAAATTCCTGACCCGTCACGCCAAGCGGACGCGCCGGGGGGTTGAAGACATAAAGCCAGGTGGCGACGCCAGCTGCGAGCACCACCAAGGCCCACATGACAAGGCGGAAATTGCGGATGGATCTGGAGGCTGCCATGATGTCTATGCGTCCAGCGGCTCGGTGCCGGTGGCCTGGCCATCGCGCGACAGCGTGATCTTTTCGATGCGCGCTTCGGCGGTACGCAACAGCATTTCGCAATGGGCCTTGAGGGCCTCACCGCGTTCGTAAATGGCGATCGATTCAGCCAGCGGCGCGCGACCCGACTCAAGCTTGCCGACGATGTCCTCAAGCTGCGCCAGGGCGGCTTCAAAGCTCAGGGTCTTGATGTCTTCATTGTCGGCCATTGCAAATCTTCCTATTCTTCGAGGCTTCCAGTAGCGCCATCCAGCAGCATGGCGACATGGTACGAGACACCACCGGCCAAGCCTTTGAGGTCATACCCACCTTCGAGAAGCGACACAATGCGGTTGCCACAGCAGCGGTCGGCTACATCCATTAACTTTCCGGTGAGCCAGCCAAAATCACCCGATTGCCAGTTGAGCTGGGCCAGCGGGTCGCGCTCGTGGGCGTCAAAGCCGGAGGATAGCAGCAGCAAGTCGGGCGAAAAGTCGATCAGCGCGGGAATGATGATGCTGCGATAGGCCTCGCGCATGGCGGCGCCATCGCTGCCGGAGGCAAGTGGCACATTAATGATGTTGCCCACCCCGGTTTCGTCGGCGCGGCCGGTGCCCGGATATAGCGGGGACTGGTGGCTGGAGGCGTAGAACACATTGGGATCGGCCTGGAAAATGTCCTGCGTGCCATTGCCGTGGTGCACGTCGAAATCTACGATGGCGATGCGTTCTGCGCCATATTTGCGCTGCGCTTCGCGTGCGGTGATGGCGACGGTGTTGATCAGGCAAAAGCCCATCGGGGTTGCGCGCTCGGCATGGTGGCCAGGTGGGCGAATGGCGCAGAAGGCATTGTCGACCTCGCCCAGCAGTACGGCGTTCAGCGCCAGCAGCGCGCCCCCAAGGCCAGTCGAAATGGTGTCGAGCGAGCCGGAGGACACATAAGTGTCGCTGTCGATCTGCCCGATGCCTTCGGCAGGACGGGCCGCGCGCAATTTGGCCAGATAGCGGTGATCGTGGACCAGTTCAGCCAGCGTCAGATCGCAACTGGGCGCCTCGCGGCGAGTCAAACGGTCAAAACGGGAACGCGCCAAGGCCTCCTCGACAGCGAGAATGCGATCGGGATGTTCCGAGTGCCCCTTGGGCGTGACGTGATCGGCAAAATTCGGCTGGCTGACGAGCAAGGTTGTCAAGCGTTCTGCATCCTCGATTGATTCTGCCACTTCGTCTTGACGCGCCGCGGGGAGGTTGTCAAACCAACGCCATGAACTCGAACGCTCCACAAGTGGCTTTTCAGCCCCAAACCGTCGATGAAGCCGCTGCATTGCTGCGTGCCGGCAAGCTTTGCGCCTTTCCCACCGAGACGGTTTATGGGCTGGGGGCCGACGCGACCAATGCCGATGCGGTGCTGTCGATCTACGAGACCAAAGGGCGCCCGCGCTTCAATCCGCTGATCATCCATTGCGCTGACCTGGCGATGGCCGACACGCTGGTGGAGTTTTCCCCGCTGGCGCGCAAGATTGCTCGATTGCTGCCCGGGCCTTTGTCTCTGGTTTTGCCTGCCAGGCCAGGTAACGGCCTGGCAGACGTGGCGACGGCTGGGCTTGACACCGTGGCCATCCGCATTCCCGATCATCCGATTGCGCTTGCGTTGATCAAGGCCGCCGGCCGGCCTTTAGCGGCCCCTTCGGCCAATCCGTCGGGCAAGCTGTCACCGACAACGGCGGATGCCGTGCGTCGGGGCTTTGCCGGCACGGTTTCCGTGCTCGATGGCGGTCCCTGCATGGCCGGGGTGGAATCCACGATCGTGCGGGTGGATGGCAACCGCCTGATCCAGTTGCGGGCCGGAGGGATGGCGCGTGAGGATATCGAGGCGGCTCTGGGGATACGCGTGGAGCAGGTCGAGCAAGACGCGCCCATTGCTGCGCCCGGCATGTTGCTCAGCCACTATGCCCCCAATGCGCAATTGCGGCTCAACAGCTTGCCGCAGGCGGGGGAGGGCTATCTGGCGTTTGGACCCATTGTGGAGTTCAGTGGGCCGAGCCGCAATCTGTCCGCGAGCGGCGATTTGCGCGAAGCGGCCCGCAATCTGTTTTCAATGCTTCACGAACTGGATGCGACGGGGGTGCGGATGATCGCGGTGGCGCCGGTGCCGGAACGCGGTCTGGGTGAGGCGATCAATGATCGCCTGCAGCGGGCTGCGGCGCCTCGGTAGACACCCCCCCTCCTGGGCCTCCCCCAACAGGGGAGGAGCGGTTCAGCGTCGGGATAGATTTAGTCGCGGACCTTGTAGGGTTTCTGGTCGCGCATGAAGCGGGCCAGCGCCTCCAGGTCGGGATCACCGCCTGGGGGCAGTACGACCTTGATGTTCACATAGAGGTCACCCTCTTTGTAGAGGCCCTTGCCCTTGAGGCGGAGCGCCTTGGCAGTGTCGACGCCCGGGGGCAGGTTGAGTTCGACCGTGCCACTCAGCGTGGGTACACGCACCTTGGCACCCAATACGGCTTCATAGAGCGTGATTGGCACATCGGTGCGCAGGTCGGTGCCTTCGCGGCGGAACTGCCGCGAGCGCTCAAATTTGATTGTGACAAGCGCATCGCCCGGCTCGCCCACGCCCGGCGAGCCCTGGCCCTTCAGGCGGATCTGCTGGCCTTCCTCGACCTTTTCCGGAAGCTTGACCGCCAGGACCTTGCCGCTGGGCATGCGAACCTGGATGGACGCAGCGTTGTGCGCCTCTTCCAATGACACCGTGGCATTGACCACGACGTCTTCGCCCTTGATGCTGCGACCACCGCCTGCACCGGCGCTGGCGCCGGCGAACGGATCCCACTGAGCGCCGCCACGCCCGGCTCCAGCACCGCCACTACGCTGCTGGCCGCCAAAACCGCTCATGAATTCCTTGAGGATGTCTTCGGCTGAAAAGCCGCTCTGCGCTGAGCCACCACGACGTGCGCCGCCGCCAAAGCCACCAGGATTGAAGCCGGCGAACTTTGGGTTACCGTCAGCGTCGATTTCGCCGCGGTCAAACTGGGCGCGCTTGGTCGGTGTCGTTGAGGAGTTCGTAGGCATTGGCTGCCTCAGCGAACTTGGCGTGGGCGGAAGGATCTTCCGGATTCTGGTCGGGGTGATACTTTTTCGCCAGCTTGCGATAGGCGGACTTGACATCCTTCGCGGTCGCCGACTTTGGCACCCCAAGCACGGTGTAAGGATCGCGCATTTGGTCCATTCAAATAGTGGCAGGCGTTGCTTCGCCCAAGTTTCCCGTCCTATATGGCGACCGCCCCTCACATTGTCCAGTTTTTGAGGCCAAATGCGTTTTAACATGGGATGAATTAACGATGCTGCAGCCATTGACCGAGCGCTTGTTCAACGACGACGACCGCTCCGGGCTGGACCCGTTCGCGCTGTTCGAAGAATGGTTCGCTCTGGCGAGTGCGTCGGAGCCCAATGATCCGAACGCCATGGCCGTTGCCACTGTCGATACGGATGGCTTGCCGGACGTGCGGATCGTGCTGCTCAACTTCCGCGATGCACGGGGTTTTTGTTTTTTTACCAATTTCGAAAGCCAAAAAGGCCAGCAATTGCTGGCCCACCCCAAGGCTGCGATGGTGATGCACTGGAAGTCGTTGCGCCGCCAGATCCGCGTGCGTGGGACTGTCGAAGTGGTGAGTCCGGCAGAAGCAGACATCTATTTTGCCAGCCGCGCCAAGGGCAGCCAGATAGCCTCCGCCGCTTCGGACCAGTCACGTCCGCTTGCGAGCCGTGTTTTCCTGATGAACAAGGTCGCAGATTTGACGACGGCTATCGGTGACCAGGATGTTGTACGTCCAGCGCACTGGTCGGGCTTTCGCATCGTTCCCAGCAGCATGGAGTTCTGGAAAGATGGCGAATACCGACTGCACGACCGGGTCCAGTTTACCCGGGACGGGGTGGATGCACCCTGGTCGAGGCAGCGGCTTTATCCCTGATGCTCTGGGGCGGCTCGCAGAGGGCTCGATTTTCCCGGTAATGGGCCAATCTTCAATTTCGTTCAACCTGTTCTGGCTAGCTTGGCGCGGTGAAGAGCCATCGGCGGTGTCATGCGCATATTGATCCGGACATCCAGGACAGCCATCTGGGCGCGCCGCCTCGGCAGCGTTGCGGTGCCGCTTGTGGTGCTGTCGGTCATGCTTCACCGGCTCGGCTCGATCACCAGCGACGTGTTCCTGATTGCAATTGTCTGCGCGGGGGTGGTTGCGGCCCTGGCTATGCTGGTGGCTTTGTTGGCGCTATGGCGGCTGTGGTGGAGTGGGGATCGGGGCTGGGGGCTCGCCGTAGGCGGGTTGGCGCTTGGGCTGGTGTGCCTGGCGCCGTTTGGCTGGTATGGCTCATTGGCGCTGCGCTATCCAGCGGTCACTGACATTGCAACTGCGGATCGGTCGGAACTCCCTCTCTTGTTTGAACCGGGGATGACGGCCATGCCGGCGCCCAAACGGTTGAGTGCGGCTGACCTGGCCAAAGTTTTCCCGAATGTCGCCACGCGGAGCTACCCGTTGGGCGTGCTGCAGACTTTCGCCGTGGTGCAGGGGCTGGTTGCCGAGCGCGAATGGGATTTGCGGCTCCTGCATGAGCCGGGCACCGATAATATCGGGCGGATCAACGCACAAATCATGACGCCGCCCGGTTGGCGGGAGGCGGTCGTGCTGCGGGTGAGCGGCAGTGATTCCGCGTCACAGGTCGATATGCGTTCCGCATCGCTAAACGCGCAGCACGATTTGGGCAGCAACGGCTTGCGCATCGAGAATTTTCTGACGGCGCTGGATGAGGCCATCACCGTGCTGCTGCGCGACAATCCCAATGCCAACCGGCCACTCGAGGAAGTTGACCCGGCGAGGGGTGAGCCGGAGGCGGTCGACTAGCCGCTGATTCTAAGGCCCAGGGACGTGCGCCTGAGCGTGAGCAGGCCCTGATCCGCCAGATATTCCACATGGGCGGTGATAGTCATTCGCGCTGCCCGCCTAACGGGCAGAGGCTGGCTCGGGTAAATTTCGGCGACAATAGCGCGAACAGTGGTCGCTCCGCCCCGGACGGCGGCAACCACCTGAGCGTTGCGGTCCAGACGGTGTTGCTTGAGCGCGCGGGCGTGAGCCGGGCCATCGTGGATATCCCCGCCATGGGACGGGACGTAGCGGCGATAGGGCAGGTCGATGACCTTGTCGAGCGAGGCCAGGTAATCCGCCATGGAGCCATCGGGAACCCCAATCAACGTCGAGTTCCAACCCATCACGTGATCGCCGGTCAGCAGGAGATCGCCCATACCAAAGGCCAGATGATTGGCGCAATGTCCAGGCGTGGCATGCACCTTGAGATCGACATCGCCGGCCCGGATGGTTTCGCCATCAACCAGGGTGCGCTCTGGGACGAGATCCCAGTCGCAGGAACTCCGCAAATGATTGCGCTCAAAGCGCTGGAGGGGACGCGAAAGCCGGTGTTGCCCGCCAAACCATAGGGGTGCCGAGAATTTGTCGCCGGCCCGGCGAGCCGCGGCACTGTGATCACGATGGGTATGGGTCAAGATAATCGCGTCCACCGGGCGTCCCCCGCAGGCGCGCTCAAGCGCCATCAGATGCTCTGGATCATCTGGGCCAGGATCGATCAGTGCCAGACGCTGGTGGCCCACCAGGAAACTGTTGGTACCGGTGAACGTATAGGCGCTGGCATTTCGGGCGGTCACGCGCAGAAGGCCCGACGCAATGTGCACCGGCATGCCGGCTTGTGCATCGAAGTGCGTATTGAAGACGAGGGTGGGAGCCATTGCACTCGCGAGGGTAGCAGAATATGAAGTTTGCGACGTGAGCCGTTGGGTGTCCCGATGGGACAGCGGCTCGCCGCAAGCATGGAAGGTATGAAATGGCCGTGAATTTGACCACGCCCAACACGCTGCTGGGACTTTATCAGCCGAAGGGCGACGTAGCCAAGTTGGCATCAAACATCACGACGGTTGTGCTCGGCACGCTGTTCATCACCCTCTGCGCCAAGATCAACGTGCCGGTTTGGCCCGTGCCGGTCACGCTGCAGACTTTTGCCATCGCTGCCATTGCCGCGGCATTCGGCATGCGCATTGGCGTTGCTACCGTTGCCTTGTATCTATTTGAAGGCGCCATGGGCCTGCCCGTGTTCGCGACCGGCGGTGGCATGGCTTACCTGGCTGGTCCGACGGGCGGTTTCCTCGCCGGCTATCTGGTGATGGCAGCCATCATCGGCGCGGCTGCTGATCGAGGCGCTTCGGGCAAGCCGCTGGCGCTGTTTGCAGCCATGATGGTCGGCGCCACTGCGCTGTTCGTCTTGGGCTTTGCCTGGCTGCTGACGCTGTCGGGTCAGGCCGGGTGGATCGATCAATCCAACCCCGTGGCTTCCGCCTGGGCCGGCGCTGTGCAGCCGTTCATCCTCTGGGACACGCTCAAGATGGCGCTCGCCGCTCTGACCGTTACCGGCGCGTGGGCCATGTTCTCCAAGCGCTAAGTCGCTGGTTGAACCCGAATTGAAGCCGCCCCTCCGGGGCGGCTTTTTTGATTCTCAGTATGTCGATTGAGTATGAGGGGGGAGGTCGTCAGGAAGCCAGATTGGGTGCCAGAGCAACAACCAGCGACAGTCCCAGCAACAAGACCACTATGGGCGTCATTACCAGGCGCTCAGGACGGCTGCGGGAGATTGCGTTGAGGGGAACGCCGAGCGAGAGGTAAGCCACGACGACCCAAGCGGCCGGCGCTGTCCAGTCACCATTTAAAGGCCAGTCGATGACGCCTGTCCGCCGCAGAGCGATGATGATGATCGCAGCGTAGATGCAGATCGCCACTACGCTGCCAATCCGCAGTCTCGGGGGCAGTCGTCTATGTTGCCCGCCCCAGGCAAATGCGCCCAGAGGGGCACCAAGTGCCAGCCCGCCCTGGAACAGGGCCAGTCCTGCCAACATGGCCGAAAACAGAATGGCAGCTGCTGCGCTCAACGAAATTCTCCATCCCACGGTTTGCCACTAAATGAACCGGGCATCCGCCTCATGCAAGCGTGGTAAACCATGAATACTGGCGGGAGAGCGTTCCAACACAAACGTACGTCAAATGTGCAAGACGCCGTGGGCTCTATCTTGTGATTTGCCTATGGTGACGGCAGCGCTCAACACTGTTGATCATGACAGCAAAAGCGAGCGTCTTTGCCGGGCTTCTACTCGTTTCCATGCAACCTGCATTGGGGATGTGTCCCGCGCCTGTGCCTAGCACCAATGCCGAGGAAATCAGAGCGGACAGGTCTCGTATCCTGTGCCTGCAAGGCGAGCTGTCGCAGGAGGCTGAGCGGCGCAAGATCCAGATGGACCTTGATGCGCTGACGAGGCAAATCCAGGATATGCAGCTGCAACGCCAACTGGATGCACTCCCAAAAATCGAGTCGCCGCCGGTTTGGGCCCCAAGATAGCTCTGCGACTGGCTGTGGGCCTTTACAGGCTGGGACGTCCAAAAATATGCGTCGCCAGCTAGTGGGGTGTCTGAATCAAAAACGGGCGCCGCCGATTTCTCGGAGACGCCCGGTTCGATTGGTCGGAGTAGAGTGATTCGAACACTCGACCCCCTGCTCCCGAAGCAGGTGCGCTACCAGGCTGCGCTATACTCCGTCAGGGTGTTCGGAGGCACTACGTTCCTTGCGGATCATGATGCCTCTCAGACTGCCGCGTTATAGCCATGGATCGGCTTGGGTTCAAGCGTCTCTCACAGGCTTTTTCTTTCCACAGCACCGTGTTGCGAACACGGAATAAACCGTGTAGGTACCGCGCCAGATGGGGCGTCGCCAAGCGGTAAGGCATCGGTTTTTGGTACCGACATTCCCAGGTTCGAATCCTGGCGCCCCAGCCATCAGACCATAAGCCAAGCCAAAAACATGCGCCTTTCAGTGGGCTGACCATCCGTCTTCGGCGCGGGTGCAGGTCCCGAACTCGCTTCCAGAGCCACTGCGGCCCTCCAGTGCACGGAGAGCCGCAGCGTGGTCGTGGTGGAGAGCGCTTCTGCCAAGCTAATTGTTGGTCATGCCGTCCTTGGCCTGCTGGTAGACCTCGCCGGCTTTCTCGCTGGCGGCCGCGTAAATGTCCGCCGCCTTTTCCTTGCCCTGGTCGTAGAGTTCGGCTGCCGACTCCCCGACCTTTTCCTTCAGCGCGTCGGCCGCATCGCCCATCAGAGCATCCTCCTGCGGCGTATGTGGCAGGGCAGTGCCTAGTGCTGCACCGACCGCGAAGGCCAAGGCCCCGCCGACCAGCGGCTGGTCACGGAATTGGCTCAGAATCTGCCGGTTGAGGTTTCCGACCTGACTAAGCATGGCATCGCCCGCTTGAGCGGCACGATCCTTGCCGAGGTTTGCCTGGGACCCAAGGGCATCGCGGCTGTCACTCAATTTCTCCCGTGCCTTCTGCCAAGTGTGGGCGGCCCAGCCAGTGGCTTCTTCGAGGAGATTGCCGGTCTCATCGCGGAACTGGTCGATCCGCTCGCCCGCCGCATTGGTGAACCCTTTGAAGCGGTTCCCGGTCTCGTCCATGAAATGCCCGGCACGCTTGCCAGTTCGGTCAGAGAGCGCCCGGAACTTCTTACCGGCGTCATCGACAAACTCGCTATACGTGTCCCCGCGTTCGTCAACAGTTGTACCCAACCGCTGCAGGCTGGCACCACTAATGGTGGTAAGTGGATAGTCAACGTCATCGTAAGTGTTAGCGGAGTCGCGACGGGCCTGGTTGGAGCTCCAGTCTCGATCGTCGTGGTTCGCCCCCGCCGATGGCTTGGCCATCAACCAGGCAAGGCTAACGCCCAAAAGCGCGACAGGGAGCGGGTTCGCGGTGATATTGCGCTGCAGGCTCGCGACAAACTCCCCACTGCCGCCCTTCGTGTAGGCAAGCAGCTCGTCAACAAGCTGTCCGGGCGAGAGTTTTTCCTGGATCTGGTCGATTGTGCTTTCAACACGATGGCGCTGCATTTCGATTTCACGTTGAAGCTCGGCTGATGTCTTTGGTTCGCTCTCGAAAGTCATTATAGCCTCTCC
The DNA here is from genome assembly GCA_963699295.1 of uncultured Alphaproteobacteria bacterium. GTDB lineage: Bacteria > Pseudomonadota > Alphaproteobacteria > Rhizobiales > Devosiaceae > Devosia. Next base: position 1,737,144 of record OY969432.1, on the reverse strand, counting down.
TTGACGATATCCGCGTCGCGACCCAACGAGGCCGTAGTGCGGTTCATGTTGAGATTGTTGGTCTTGAAGGCATTAAGGCCCTTGGAGATCAACACCCACGCAGCAATGCCAACAATGGCCGCGACCACCAAGGCGGATACTGCGTTGGCCAATGCCGCGTCCATGCCGGTATTCACCAGAAACGCCGCCAGGATCGAAACGATCGCACTCAGGAAAACCCCCAGGGCTCCAAGGGCAAGAACGCCCCCGATAGCGATCGAAGCCATGGCGCCCATCGCTTGGGACACGTTCTCTGAAACTTCGGTCTTGGCGAGCTGGACCTCTTTGCGGAACAAAGTTGAGATATCGGAAGCCAAACCGCCAAGGAGTTCGGCGAGAGGCCTGCTTTCACTTTCAGCGGCCATATTGACCTCCCATGCGGTTCGCGAACGTCGAGTCGCCAATCGATTGATCACTCGTTGAAACGTCGGATGAAGTGGGCTTGTTTTCGCGACGATGAGCCGACGCGAGCGCGAAGCGGCTCGCGACAAAACCCGCGAGCGCTGCCGCCCCCAGAAACGCCACGGGTTGCTGGCGCCCAAAGTCCTGCGTCATGCCCAGAAGGTCGTCGACATCACGGTCTTCGATCGTCTTGCCCATGCTGGAGAGTCCGGACGCCAGATCTCGAGCATATCGCGCTATCGTTTGCTGGTCGGAGCTATCGAGTTCGTCTGCAACCTTGAGGACCGCCGCGGCGACGCCATTAATCTGGCCTGCCGCAAAACCTTTTTGATCCACAGCAAAAGACTTGGCCTTCTCTGCTGCTTCCCCCACCTTGGCGCTGGCCTGGTGGCCCAACTCACGCACGTCCTCGCTGGCCCGTTGCGCCGCAGCATCAAGATCCTGCTTTGACTTGGACGCCAGTCCTTGCAGGGACTGATCCTTGAAAGCCGGCGAAGTGGACTCGTAGTCGTTGGTCTCTGGGGTATCTGGAGATTCAATGCTCATTGGTAACTCCTGCGGAACTGATTGCTTCCAGGGAAAACAATTGGCTTATACAACGCCTGTTCAGGGTGAGAGTTCCTACAAAAAATCCTAATTGCCTGAGGCATTTACTTAGTTTCTACAGTGCGGGATGCGTGTTTGGTATTGAGCAAACTTTCGCCACATCCTCGACGACTACGCTGGCTCTGCGGTCAAAAAAACCGAACGGGTTAGAGCCGCCAGTGTTCCAAAGTCGGAGGATCTCTGTTTAGTGTCTTCGGCCCGGAGGGATGACCTGTGTCGTCGCCCGTGTCGCATGGAGGGGCTTGTTCAGAACAAGAGATTACCAAAATGACGAACCCACATGATGGCGCGACGAGGGCTTGGCCTGAAAGATGACGGGGCGGGGACAGCTGCCACCAGCGTTGAAAGTTGCCACTTTCAACGTCAATGGTGTGAATGGTCGACTTTCAGTTCTGCTGCGTTGGCTTGAGCAAGCTCGCCCCGATGTAGTGTGTCTACAAGAGTTGAAAGCGCCACAAAACAAGTTCCCGGTCGCCGCGCTGCGTTCCGCCGGCTATGAGGCGGTCTGGCACGGGCAAAGCCGCTGGAATGGTGTCGCCATTCTATCGCGAGGCAGCGAGCCCATCGAAATCCGGCGCGGACTGCCAGGAAATGCCGGGGACGAGCACAGTCGCTATATAGAGGCCGCGGTCAAAGGCGTTCTGGTTGGCTGTCTTTATCTTCCCAACGGCAACCCTGCACCAGGCCCCAAGTTCGACTACAAGCTGAAATGGTTTGACCGGCTGCTGGATCATGCCTCGAACCTGCTTTCGATGGGTGTGCCTGCCATGCTGGTAGGCGACTTCAACGTCATGCCCACCGAGTTGGATGTGTACAAGCCGGAGCGCTGGGTCGAGGACGCGCTATTTCGACCAGAGGTCAGGAGCGCCTATCATCGGCTGCTTGCGCAGGGATGGACCGATGCCATCCGCGCCAGCCATCCGGACGAGAGGGTCTACACCTTCTGGGATTATCTGCGAGATGCATGGGGACGCAACGCCGGGCTCAGGCTCGACCATCTCCTGCTATCGCCGTCCCTGCGCGGTCGCCTGATCGACGCCAATGTTGACCGGGAGGTGCGCGGCTGGGACAAGGCCAGCGATCATGCTCCCGCCTGGGTCACGCTATCCTGAGCACAGCACTTTCCGTAAGCTCTCGATTGCGGCTTGGAAACGGTACATCCTGGGTTTTTGTCGGGCAGGGCAGTCACCCCGCTAAGTGTCCAGGGCATTCGCAAGCGCGTGGCCGTCCATGACGTTGCCCGTCCAGACCGGGTTGTTGCCGACGAAGCTGGAATAGCCCCACTGGCCCTTGCCCATGCTGTTATTGGTGAACTCGACGCCCTTGATGGTGCCGCCATCGAACTGGCCGTCCGAATACACGGTGTAGCCGCCGCCAACGAGCAGGTTGCCGTCGACCTTGATGTTGGAGATCGGGCCGAACCAGTTGTCGATCATGATCGCGGCGGTCTGGCCGTGGTCGTTGATGACGGTGTTGTTGCGAATGACCACATCCGAGATGCCGCCATCGATCTGGATGCCATCATAGTGTGGCGACCCGGATGCCTTGAGGGTGTGGATGTAGTTGCCTTCGATGAGCGAGCTACCCTGCAGGGTGATGCCGTTCTCGACGTTGTAGATGTTGTTGCGCAGGAACGTGCCCTGGCCCATGATGCCATGGCTGCCGTCATTGCCGGTGCCGACGCCGTCGATCTCGGTGTCCTTGACGACCACGCCCTTGGCGCCGGCCTGGATCTTGACGGCCCAGTAGTTCGACGAGGTGACCTTGGAGTTCTCCAGCGTCACATTGTCGGCGTTGATGTAGACCGTGCCCTTGATGTTCAGGCCCGAGATCACGGTCCCGGCCTTGGTGACCACGACATCACCCGAGGGGAGCAGGGTCACGCCATCGGGGATGCCGGTGTTGGTTGCATCTGGCCATACTTGTGCGGACAGGGCCGTCACTGAAGTCAGTGAAATAGCGGTCAATGCCATGACCGGCAGCCGAAACCCTGCCTGCAATTTCGCCTTCCAGGTCCCGTAAGGCGGTGTGGCATATTCGATAGCGGGCGTAGCCATGCGGCTCTCCTGCGAATACGGCCCTACACAATAATCTTTAACCTTTGGGGCGCGCAATGAGGGGCCGGCATACGGGTTTGCGCGCCTGATCAACTGAAGCGCCATCGCCAGCATTACGTCAGAAGTGTGGCGCCCGTAGCCCAGCGGTACACCGACAGATGTATGGACCCGGTCGGTCTCCAGGTTCAGCTTCTTCAAAGGCGTGTCATACTGATAATGGATAATTTTATGAGTAGTATTAGAGGTCTCTCATTAGGTTTGATTTTTGTCTTGACCGCTTGCTCTCCGGTCATGCCCGGCCTTCCCTCCGATCAAGGCGGCGCCACCACCAACGCTGCTGCGGGTTCTGGCGCAACTGGCAGCAACGCAGCTGGCAGCAATCTGGCGGCGGGCACATCCTCGACAATGGTGGGGGCACCCGGACCTGTGGCGGGCGTGGGGTTGCCCATCCTGGCTGTCGTCGGTGGGCTGGCGTGGATCAAGTCCCGCAAGCGGCGTGAGGATCGCCTGCAGAAGTGAGTGGCCTGCAAGCGTTCAGCAGTTTGCCCGTCCGCAGCTGGGACACGTCGCGCCCCTTGCTGCTTGGCGCTCTGATCGCAATCGGCTTTGCGAACGCCATCTCGGAAAACATCCTCGCCGCCGTCTCCGCAGGGGGCTTGGCGACGGCAATATTGAACACCTTTGATATCAGCGTCTTTGTTTGGCTCGCCACGGGCGTGGGGCTTCTGCTTGTCGCCCGATCACCTGCCGTCATGCCAAGCCGAGGCGATTGGGTGCTCGGTGCCCTAGCCGGCATTGCCATGCTGCTGCCGGTGCCAGCGTTAAGCTGGCTGGCTTACACGGGCTTGGCGCTGTCGCTCCTCGTTGGCTCCGCGCCCGGCAGCGCATTGCGCCGGGGCGCGGTGATCCTTTTGGCGGTGACCATTCCCATGTTCTGGGCCCGCATCGTCATGAGCCTGTTCAACGACACAATTCTCGCCGCCGATGCTACGCTCGCCGCCTTGGCTGTCGGCACCCAGCGGAGCGGCAACATCGTCCCGTTCGCAGATGGGTCCGGCGCCATGTGGATTGCCCCCGGATGCTCTTCCTTTACCAATATTTCCCTCGCCATCCTGGCATTTGTCGCATTGGTCAACGTCACGGCGCGCCCATGGACGGCGGGCGTGCTTGGTCTGGGGATGCTGACGTGCGCGCTCGTCGTGGTGGTAAACGTCACGCGCATCAGCCTCATCGGCTACTACCCCGATCAGTTTGAACTCATCCACGGGGCGGTCGGCGCCAGTATCGCCGGATGGCTCACCACGCTGCTTATCATGGCCGGCGGCTGGCTGGCGGTGCGACGCAATGCCATCACTCTGGGTTAAGTCGGCGCTTATTGTTCTGCTCGTGGCCAGCCTTGGGCTCAAGGTTCGGGGAATTGAGCGTATTGATCAACCCGAGGAGCCGGCAAGTGGTCATGCCCTCATGAACTCCCTGTCGGCGGACGGTTTTGTCCTGGGGGCAGGGGGCGGCCTCGAAGGGTACGCTTGGGTAGCCACGAGGGGCTATTGCCGCGTCGAGGTTACCATGGTGTCGCCGCTGGGGTGGCATCAGTCCGCCATGGCTTCCCGCGCCGCGGGGCAGACGCTGGCCTATGTCTATGCCGGTCACACCTATGCGGAGCAGCCGGTCATGCTCAGCAAGCTTGGATATTATTGGCACAAGCTGACCAACTATTTTAGTCCATCTGCAGAACCGCCGGTATTCGGCGTGGTGATGTCAGCCGGCTGCGCGGCGCAGGCGGTAGATACCGAGTTCATCGCCCAGTACCTGTCTTGACCGCCAGCCGCCTTGCAACGGCAAAGCGGCGTCGGGCGTTTGTGTCGCCTTCCCGTTATGAGCATGGGCAGCACGCCAAGAATCTGATGAATTGCGCCAGAACTTCAATTTGTCCCGCTCAAGGAAGTAGGCTGAAATGCTTGTAGGTCTGTTCGCCCTGCTGGCTTGCCAATTGGCCGGCGAGGTTATTGCGCGTGGGCTCGGGCTACCCATTCCAGGTCCCGTAATCGGCATTGTGCTGCTGTTTGTCATTCTTGCCACGCACGGGCGCCTCAGGGGCCCCGCGGCGGCCGAAGGCGGTGATATCGCCAAGGCTGCCGATGGTCTGTTGGCGAATTTGGGGTTGGTATTCATTCCCGCTGGCGTTGGCGTTTCTCAGCACTATCAACTGGTGTTGGATAATGGCCTGCCCCTGATTGTGGCGTTGCTTGTGTCCACCGTACTCACGCTCATGATCACCGTGCTCGTTTATCAGGGGGTGGACCGCTGGCTCGCCGCCAGGAGGGGCAAGCCATGACTGCAAACGTGTTTGAAATTTGGGTCTATCTGGCAACCAGCCCATTGCTATGGCTCACGCTCACCATTGGGGTATTTTTGTTTGCGCAGTATCTGGCCAGACGCAGCGGGTTTCACCCGGCAGTAAACCCGGTTTTGATCACCATCGTGATTGTCGTGGTTTTGCTGCAGGTCAGCGGGGTCACCTACGACACCTATTTTGATGGCGCCCAATTCATCCACTTCATCCTCGGGCCGGCGACGGTGGCATTGGCTGTTCCGCTTTATCGGACGCGCAAGCTGGTCAAGGCCTCTATTCTGCCCATCCTGGCTGCGCTTGCCGTTGGCTCCCCTTTTGCCATCATTTCGGCGGCCGGGATTGCGTGGGGCCTCGGGGCTGCAGAGCCCATCATTCTGGCGCTCGTACCTAAATCGGTCACGGCTGGCATCGCCGTTGGCATCGCCGAGGAAATTGGCGGGGAGCCGGCGTTGACCGCGGTGCTGGTGATCTGCACCGGTATCCTTGGAGCCGTGATCGTGACGCCGTTGATGAATGCCATGAAGATCACCGACTATGCGGCGCGCGGTTTTGCGGCGGGGTTGACATCGCACGGCATCGGCACGGCCCGTGCCTTCCAGGTCAGCTCGGTCGCGGGCACGTTTTCGGGGCTTGCGATGGCCCTCAATGGCCTGACGACCGCTGTGCTGACGCCCATTTTCTTCAGTTTCTTCTAAAAGGGCAATCCACCCGCGATCCGAAGAAGGCTCCTAGTCCCCGATAGGCATCTGTCCGGAGGGTTCAAGAGCCGACAGGCTCTGCCGCACGCGCCGCAAGATCTCGAGCACCGACGGCCCGATTGCCTCGGCCGTAGCCATGGCCAGAATATCCACTGCAGCCAGCATGGCGTAGCGCGAGGACGAGGGTTTATAGAGGTTCTGGTCCTCTTCGAACACAAACGGGATCAGGTGCTGGGCCAGCCGCGCCAGGGGGGTGTTCGGCGCGGTTATGGCGATGCAGCTGGCCCCATATTGCCGGGCAACTGCCACCGCATCAAGCACCGAGCGTGCCCGGCCGGAGGTCGAAAAGGCGACGATCAGTGTATTCTTGTCCGCCACGGAGGCGCTCATCGCCTGCAATTGCGGATCGGCATAGGCATTGCTGTTGAGCCCGAGCCGAAACAGGCGATTTTGCAGTTCAACCGCCGCCATCGACGAGTTGCCCCCCGTGCCGTAGACAATCACGCGCTGTGCCTTGGCCAGCATCTCGCCGAGGGTGGTCACATCAAGGTGGGCGAGCGCCAGGCTGATGAGGTCCAGCGCCGAATGGGCGCGGTTGCAAATCGTAGCGATCACCTGGTTGGAACTGTGCTGACCTTCGGAATTGCTCTCATGCGCCCGCAAATAAGCGCCCCCCAAGGCTAGGGACTGCGCCAGATGGACCTTCATTTCGCGGGTGTTGTTAAAGCCGAGAGACCGGGCCAGTCGGGTGACCGTCGCCACGCTCACCCCGGCTCGCTTGGCCACCGCAGCGATCGGCGCGGTGGTCACAAAATGCAGATCTGCAAGAATGGTCTCCACCAGCTGAATTTCGGCGCGATGGCCTTGGTCGATCCGCGACTTCAGGCTGATGATGATGTCGATTTGGGGTGCTACGCCGTTGCGTTGGCTAGCCGCCGGCGCGTTCACTGGGCTGTGGTTCCGGTGCTGGGCAGACGCTGCCCCGTAGCCGCATCAAACAGGTGGATATCATCTGGCTTCGCGCTCAGGCGTAGCACTGTCCCGAGCTCCGGATGCAGGCGTTCGCGGAACACGCAGCGCACTTCGTCGCCTGACATTTCGCCGAAAACATGCGTTTCGGGGCCAGTTGGCTCAACGACCTGTACGGTCAGGCGTAGCGGGCCATCAGCACTCAAGATGTGGTTCTCGGGGCGAATGCCGATTTCGACCCGTGTTCCATCGCTGGCACTGACCGGGTTGACACCAATCAATGCGCCGTCGGCCAATCTAACCGACGCCTTGCCGTCGTTGATGCGGTATTCGCCGGCGATGAAATTCATGGCGGGTGACCCGATGAAGCTGGCGACGAACCGGTTCACGGGGCGATCGTATAGCTCCAGCGGAGTGCCAATCTGTTCGATACGGCCGGCGTTCATCACCACGATACGATCTGCCATGGTCATGGCCTCGATCTGGTCGTGCGTGACGTAAACGATGGTGGTGCCGAGTTTTTGGTGGAGCGCCTTGATTTCGGTACGCATTTGTACCCGCAACTGGGCATCGAGGTTGCTCAGGGGTTCATCGAACAGGAATACCTTGGGGTCGCGTACGATCGATCGGCCCATGGCGACGCGCTGGCGCTGGCCCCCTGACAGCTGTCCTGGCCGACGCTCCAGATAATCCTTGAGGTTTAGAATTCCGGCGGCGCGCTCCAGCGCGTCAGCGGTTTTTTGCGCCGCCTCCTTGCGCACCTTGGGGCCGAAAATGATGTTGTTGCGCACGTTCATATGCGGAAACAAGGCGTAGGACTGGAAGACCATCGAGATATTGCGCTTTTGAGGGGGCACGTCATTTGTGCGCTCACCCCCGATCAGCAAGTCTCCGCCAGAAATGTCCTCAAGCCCTGCAATCATCCTGAGCAAGGTCGACTTGCCGCAGCCGGATGGCCCAACCAGCACGATGAATTCACCGTCGGCGATGTCCAGGGACACGCCAGTAAGGACGCTGGTGTTGCCGAAACGTTTGGCAATGTTGCTAAGGCTGAGTTCTGCCACTGCTGCTCCTCCAGAGTGTCAATGGGCTAAAACTTGCATCCAAAATGAAACAAAGCAACACACTTGTCATATTTTACTTGAACGGCGATGAAATATGAAAAATTGTATCGCCAGGGTGGACGGCTAGGAGGGAGCCTCGCCGGCTAATCCCGAACAGAGGAAGGAATACTCATGTCTTTGCAGTGGTTGAAGATTGCGGCTGTCAGCAGCGTAGCAGCGCTCGCGCTGTCGAGCGCTGCCTATGCGCAAACTGTTCGAGTCACCGTCGCCGAGTACAGCTCCAAGACCGGTCCTTACTTCGAAAAGGCCGCTACGGAGTTCGAGGCAGCCAATCCCGGCACGGACATCCAGATCGAAGTTGTGCCCTGGGACGTGCTGCAGCAAAAGCTGACAACCGACATCTCCGGAAGTGCCAACGCTGACCTGGCGATTATCGGCACGCGTTGGTTGATCGACTACGTGTCCGAGGGCGTCGCCGCCCCGCTCGACAGCTACATCACGCCCGATTTCAAGGCACGGTTCATCGACACTTTCCTTTCGCCTTCCGTGATGGACGGGGCCACTTATGGCCTCCCGATCGCTGCATCGGCTCGTGCCATGTACTACAACAAGACACTATTCGAGCAGGCCGGCATTGCCGAACCGCCAAAGAACTGGGACGAAGTCGCGGCGGCAGCTGAAAAGATCAAGGCACTGGGCGGCGATTCCTACGGCTTTGGCCTGCAGGGCAAGGAAATCGAGACGGACGTCTATTTCTACTATGCCTTCTGGTCCCAGGGCGGAAACCTGATCGACGCGGATGGTACGTCCGGCCTGGATTCCGAAGCCGCCTACAAGGCCGCCGAAATATACAAATCGCTGATCGACAAGGGCCTGACCGAGCCGGGCGTCACCTCGCTCAACCGCGAAGACGTGCAGAACCTGTTCAAGCAGGGTCGCGTCGGCATGATGATCACCGCGCCTTTCCTCTCCAACCAGATCAAGGAAGAAGCGCCTGATCTGCAATATGGCGTTACAGCCATTCCGGCGGGCCCGACCGGTGATCGGGGCACGTATGGCGTTACCGATTCTATCATCTTGTTCGAGAATTCGCAGAACAAAGAGACGGCCTGGAAGTTCCTCGACTACATTTTCACGACCGACAAACGCGTGGAGTTCGACGAAAATGAAGGCTTCCTGCCGGTTAATGCCGAGGAGGCCAAGATGCCGATGTTCGCCGAAAATGCGGATCTCAAGGCATTCGCCGAACTGTTGCCGGACGCCCGCTTTGCCCCGGTTATCGCCGGTTGGGAAGAAATCGCGTCGGTCACCTCCAATGCGCTCCAGCGCATCTATCTTGGGGAGGGTGAGATCAAGGCCGAGCTCGACGCAGCTGCCGCCGAGATCGACGGCATCATCGCCAATAGCAAGTAAGCAGGGGCGCGGGCAGTCGAGCCTTTCGGCTGCCCGTCCCGCTCGGTCGTTTCGCCTCCGATGAGAAAGTTACTGCATGAACCGCTCGGTGCTCACCAACCCTTATGTGCTGATCGCCCCCGCGTTTCTGCTTGCTGCCTTCATCATCTTGTGGCCGCTCTTCCAGATCGGTGAAATCTCGATCAACAATGTCAATCGCTTCGGCCAGCTGCGCGGGCTTGCCGGGTCCAAGAATTTCATCGCCATCTTCAACGACCCCCAATTCCTCAGTGCTCTGTGGCGCACCGCCATCTGGACGGTCAGCATCGTGGTTGGCACGATCCTGATCTCCATCCCGGTCGCGCTGATCCTGAACGAGGATTTTTATGGCCGCGGCGTGGCGCGCGTCATCGTCATGCTGCCCTGGGCCGTTTCGCTCACCATGACGGCCGTCGTCTGGCGCTGGGCGCTGAGCGGTGAAAGCGGCATGCTCAATTCTGCCCTGCGGGGACTGGGTATCATTGATCAGAACATCCAGTGGCTGGCGCAGGCGAGCACGGCCTTTCCCATGCAGATCGCGATTGGCATCCTTGTGTCCATCCCGTTTACCACCACCATCTTCCTCGGTGGGTTGTCCTCAGTGCCGGATGATCTCTACGAAGCCGCCCGCCTGGAGGGCGCCAGCGAATGGCAGATTTTCGTCGCCATCACCCTGCCGCTGATGCGGCCGTTCATCAATATCGCGGTGGTGATGAACACGATCGGCGTGTTCAATTCCTTCCCCATCATCTGGGCGACCACCCAGGGAGGGCCTGCCAACTCCACCGATATTTTGGTGACCTACCTCTACAAGCTCGGTTTCAGCTTCGGTAAGCTTGGCGAGGCTTCGGCTTTGTCGCTGATGATGTTCGGGTTGCTGCTGATATTCACGCTGATCTATGTGCGGCTGGCGATGCAGGGAGAGCGCTCATGAGGATATCCCGCAAGCTCAAGCGCTCCATCATTTCGTGGATCGTGCTGGCACCGCTGGCGGTTGCTGTCCTGTTTCCGTTTGCAGTGATGCTGATCACTGCCCTCAAGCCAGCGCAGGAGGTGCTGCGCCCCACCTGGTGGCCAAGCCAGCTGCAATGGCAGAACTTCATCACCATGTGGGACGCGACCAATTTCGGCACCGCGCTATTCAATTCGATCTATGTGGCGCTGCTGTCCACGCTGCTCTCGCTGTGCGTGTCCATTCCAGCTGCTTACGCCCTCAGCCGGTTCGCCTTTGTGGGCAAGGGGTTCGTGCAGCAATTCCTGCTGGTCACGCAGATGCTGTCGCCGATCGTTCTGGTGATCGGCCTGTTCCGGCTACTCGTGGCGCTCAACCTTCTCGACAATCTCAATTCGGTAGTCTTCGTCTATGCCACCTTCAACATCGCCTTCTCGGTGTGGATGCTGCAGAGCTACTTCTCCACGATTCCCAAGGATCTCGAAGAAGCCGCCTGGATGGAAGGCGCTACACCCTGGCAGGCCCTGCGCAAGGTGTTCCTGCCATTGGCCCTGCCGGCCATGGTGGTGACCGCGATCTTCTCGTTCATCAATGCCTGGAACGAATTCGTCATTGCGCTCACCATGCTGCGCAACCAGGCCAGCTACACCTTGCCCATTCAGGTGTTCTCCCTGGTAGCGGGGCGCTACACGGTCGAATGGCATCACGTCATGGCGGCGGCTTTCGTCGCGACCGTGCCGGTGGCGATCGTATTTGCCTGGCTGCAGCGCTACATGGTCCGAGGCCTGGCGCTGGGTGCCGTGAAATGACCTGGGTAGACGGCTAGCGATTGCCGCTGATCAGGCGGCCTGCGCGTCCGCTCTGTGGCGCGTCCGGGCTGAACGACATCACGCCGTTCACCATCACCCAGGCAATGCCCCGCGAGGGCACCGTTGGGCGTTCATAGGTCGCTAGATCTAATACCTCTTCTGGACGAAACGCCACCAGATCGGCAAACTTGCCTGCTTCCAGCGTGCCACGATTGGTGAGACCAAAAACAGCTGCGGTTTTGCCGGTCATCTTGTGAACCGCCGTCTCGAGGCTGAACAGCTTGATGTCTCGCGCATAGTGGCCAAGCACGCGGGGAAAAGTACCCCAGAGCCGCGGATGGGGGTGGTCATCGTGCGGCAAACCGTCCGAACCGATGATCGACAGCGGCGAGCTCAGCACACGGCGCACATCGGCCTCGTCCATCTGGAAATATATGGCACCGGCCGGCTGCAGCCGCTCAGCGGTGGCGCCGAGATCCTGCCCCCAGTCTTCGGCGATGTCGATAAGATAGCGTCCGGTCATTTCGGGGTAGGGGCGCGACCAAGCGATCATGATCGGATAGGTATCGGTGACCAGATCAGCGCGCAGATTGGTCGAGCCGGCGGCGTAGGGATAGACGTCAAAGTTGATCTTGTGGTCGCAGGCTGCGGCCTCGATCTTGGGCAGGGTCTGGGTGGTGCGGCCCCAGTTTTCCACGCCGGCGCATTTGTGATGCGAGATAATCAGCGGCGTGCCCGCAGCCTTGGCCGTCGCGACCGATTCATCGATGCTGTCGAGCACATTCTCGAACTCGTCGCGCATGTGGGTGGCATAGACTCCACCATATTGCGCAACACGGCGACCCAACTGGGCGACCTCGTCCGCATCGGCCCCGGCATTGGTGGGATAGAACAGCCCCGTCGACCAGCCCACCGCGCCATGCCGCATGGCTTCGATCAGTTTTTCGGCCATCTGGGCAATTTCATCGGTGTTGGCCTTGCCGGAAATATCCTCCATGACCGCTAGGCGTAGCGCCGAATGGCCAACAAGGGCCGCAACGTTGATGGACGGCCTGGCCGAGGAAATAGCGTCCGCATAGGCCGCAAATGTCGGGAACTGGTAGGCCTCAGGACCGCCCAGCAGATTCATCGGTGGCGGCGGCGCTTTGGCGAACTGCACCGGCACCAGTGAAATGCCACAATTGCCAACCACCACCGTGGTCACCCCCTGGCTGATCTTGGGCAGCATTTCGGGCGCGTCCAGCACGATGCGGTCATCATGGGTGTGGGCATCGATAAAGCCGGGGGCGAGCGCCAGCCCCTCCAGGTCAATCTCGTTCGCGCCCGCATTGGCCGGAATGACGCCAATTGGCTCGACGGCTGTGATCTGATCGCCCAATACGGCCACGTCGCCGATATAGGACGGCCCGCCGGTACCATCGATGATTCGGGCGCTGCGGAAGACCCAATCGTATTGACTGCTGGATGTGGCGCTTGCTGAGGGGGACATGATCACTCGTGGGGCTTCATGGTTCGCATCAGGATCGTCGGATCCGTCGAGGGCGTGGCAATGGCGATGCCGATGCTGGCAACGGTGTAGCGCACGCGACGCAGGCTTTCGCGCGCCTCCGGTCCACGCCGGTCGGCAACCCCGGTGGCGATCGTGTCCATCACACCCATATGGGCATAGCGCGACGGAGTGGGGATCAGCACGTTCTCATCTTCGGCGATGGTAATCGGGATAAGGATATCCGCCGCCTGCGCGACTGGCGTGTCGGGCCGGGTAAGGGCAATCGTGGTGGCGCCGAAGGAACGGGCAATTTCCACAGCCTCGGCCACGGCTTTGGAACGTCCGCTGTTGGATATGGCGATGACCACGTCACCCTGGGTGAGCGTCGCCGCCGACATGCGCTGCTGGTGCCCGTCGATATAGGCCGACACCGGTATGCCGATGCGAAACAGGCGCAGCTTGGCGTCTTCGACCAGGCTCGCCGACCCGCCGCCTTGCCCGTAAATGTCGATGCGCCGCGCTGTTGAGAGCACATCAATCGCCTTGCCAACGGCCTCGGTATCGAGCGCATTGAGAGCATCGCGCATTGCGTTCATTGCCCGGGTCATGACGGATTGGGCCAACTGGCCGATATCATCCGAAAATTGCCGCTCGGGCCGCAGGTAGACCGCGGCGACCGTGAGGGTGGTCGCGAGCATGATCTTGAATTCGCTGTACGATGCGCAGCCAACCGACCGGCAAAACCGAGTGACGGTTGGCTGGCTGACGCCGGCCAGCTTGGCGAGATCAGCGATGGTCATCCGGGTCACCGCGTCATAGTCGTTGCGCACCGCCCGAACAACCTGGCGCTCGGCGGGGGAAAGAGTGGCCTCTACTCGCTGAATGCGTGAGACCACGTCGATCACGGCGGAGGGTCGGTGGGTGTTGCGGTTCGATTGGTTTTGAGCGGCCATGAGCATCCAGATCTTGTGCACTGCATGTAAGAAATTTAATTACAGGCATCTGACATCTTCGCAAGCGCGATTGTTCGGTCGCGTTTGGGTGGGTTGATTTCTTGCGGGAGATGCATTCCGAGAAATGGCCGTAAGGCCTTGAAATGCTGCAGTTACAGCAGTTTCCCTGACAAAATGTAATACTAAAGTCTTATCGTTAAGGCTCTGAAACTCTGTTTCAACTTTGCCAAGAGATTGGTGTTTCCGCTGCCGGGGAGGGTGCGCGGGGGACACTATAGGGATCAGGGAGGCGCAGCATGAATGCTGCCGGTGGGTTGTCACTTCACGCCCGGAATTCGGTCAAGATGACCATTGATGGAGCATCAAAGGTCTATCAGACGCGCTCGGGTGGGGTGCACGCCCTCGACAATGTTTCTATCGATGTCCGCGAAGGCGAGTTCCTGTGCGTTCTCGGGCCGTCCGGTTGCGGCAAGTCCACGCTGCTATGGTCGATGGCCGGACTGCATGGTCTCAGTGGGGGTGAAATCCGGCTCGGCTCGGAAAAGATCACCAAGCCCCATCCCGAGATCGCCATGATATTTCAGGATGCCAATTTGCTGCCCTGGCGCAATCTGGCCCGCAATATCGAACTGCCCTTCGAAATCAAACGACAGGAACCCGATCGCGCGCGCATCGACAAGCTGCTCAAGCGGGTTGGCCTTGAGGGCTTCGAGAGCAAATTTCCGCGCGAATTGTCCGGGGGCATGCAGCAGCGCGCCTCGATTGTGCGCAGTTTGGCGGTCAACCCGTCCGTGCTGCTGATGGACGAGCCATTTGGAGCACTCGATGCGTTCACTCGCGACGAAATGAACCTGCTCATCCAGGAAATCTGGATGGAAACGGGCAAGACCATTATTTTCATCACGCACTCGATTACCGAGGCGGTGTTCCTGGCCGATCGCATCGTGGTGATGTCTGCCCGCCCCGGCCGGGTTTCCAACATTGTGGACGTGGACATTCCACGCCCGCGCCCCATCAAGATTCAGACAACACCCGACTTTCTGGGGCGGGTCGAGGCCATCAAGGCCATGATTGACCATCGCCCCAGCTAGCCAGTCCACGCCAGGAGTGAATTCGACATGGACAGAGCGTTGCAGGACAAGATCCCCACATTTGGCGGCAAGGCTCAAAAAGCCGATGTGAGCCTGAGTGGCGGCATGAGCTCGTTGATGTCCGGCCCGAGCCGCTCGGCTTTTGAAATCTTCATCATTGCCTTGGTTGCGGTCATTATCATTGGTGGCGCGGAAATAGTGATCCGCCTGCTCGAGGTGCCGCTCTACATTTTTCCGCCTCCCAGCGCCATTGGCGCCGCGCTGATTAGCGAATGGCCGTTTCTGTGGCCCCATCTGGTTACCACGCTGTGCGAGCTGTTGATCGGGTTCAGCATTGGCGCATCGATCGGCTTCTTGCTGGCCGCCGTCATCACCCAGTTCCCGTTCGCCGAAAAAATCATCACACCCTACATTCTACTGCTGGTGACCACGCCAATGCTGGCCCTGGTGCCCTTGTTGGTGCTGCGCTTTGGCTTTGGCTGGGAACCGCGCATCATCGCCGTGGCGCTTGCGTCCGGCCCGATGGTGATGATCAATTCGGCCACTGGGTTCCGCCGGGCCGATCTCGCCAAAATTGCACTGGCCCGCTCGTTTGGTGCCTCGACCTTCCAGATCTTCACAAAGATCCGCATTCCCATGGCCATGCCGATGATCGTGGTCGGCCTGATGGTCGGCTCGATCTTTGGCCTGCTCACTACTGTGGGTGCCGAAATGGTGGGCGGCGCCGAAGGCCTGGGTAACCGGCTCAACTACTACTCATCCATGATCCGCATGCCGCAGTTTTTCGCCGTCATCACGCTGCTCGCCATTATCGGCATCACGATCTACGTCATCTTCTTCCTCATCGGGAAGAAATGGACGAGTTGGGAGTCATGAGGCCCCAGCACCCACCCGGCTGAGGGGCCGGGTGATCATCGGACACATTGGGAGGAGACCAGCATGTCCACTATCTCGACCAAGTCTATGATCGGCCGTCGTCGTTTGTTGCAGATCACATCCGCCGGCATTGCCGTGTCGGCACTGGGTCTCAAGACCAATCTTGCCTTCGCCCAGGACAACGTCGTGCGGTGGGTTTCGCCCCGCGGCACGCTCGAAGTAGTCGATGATTTTGGCTGTTGGGTCGCCAAGCGCATGGGCTATTTCGAAGATGTGGAGACCGTGATCGAGGCGGGCCCGCAGGATGGCACCGCCACCGTCAAGCTGGTCGACCAGAACCAGTCCGACTTTGGTTATCCCTCGCCCGGTGTGCTGTCGCTCGGTCTGGAGCAGGGCATGAAGCTCACCTCCGCCTTCCACATCATGGCTGGCGACGTGTTCGACTTCGCCTTCCAGAAGGGCAAGGCCCCGGCCGATCTCAAAGGCATTGAGGGAATGACCATTGTGCTGGGTTCTGCTGGTTGGCAGTCGATTGCCGATCCCATGCTGGCCGCCGCCGGGGTTGATCTGAGCACCATCAAATATGTCGAAGTCAGCGCCTGGGGGCAGGCTCTGGCCCAGGGGCAGGCCGATGCTGCCCTAACCTGGGAAGGGTTGCGCGCCCAGTGGCGTGGGCAGGGCTTTGATTTCGACTATCTGCTGGGCAAGAATGCCTCAGCCTTCCCCGCCAACAGCTTTGTTGTGCGCAGCGCGGACCTTGAAGATCCGGCCAGGGTCGAGCTCTACACCCGCTACCTGCGCGGCTGGGCCCGGGGACTTGAGTTCGGCTGGATCAATCCAGTTGCCGCCACCCAGATCACCATGGAACAGTTTCCCGGCCTCAAGACCCAGATGGACCCTGCCGCGGCCGTGGAATCGCTGATGCAGCAAAGCGCGCTGATGCACGCCCACTGGGATCGCCGCGGCAAGTGGGGCTTCCACCTGCAGGATAGCTGGCAGTCCTATTTCAACGCCATCCACCAGATCGGTCAGGTCTCGCAGGTCTTCGATGCCTCCAAGGTGACGTCCAACGCCCTGGTCGACGGTGCCAATGACTTCGACCACGCTAAGGTCAAGGCTGACGCCGAGGGTTTCGAGCTCTCGCCCGAATATGCGGCAGTCGATGTGGCGGCCATCCAGGCAACCATCTGATTGCGACTGCGGGGGCCCCGTGCCCCCGCCACTTCATTGCGTTGGAGCAAGCCGTGTTCGAGTTCGACCACGTGGGCATCACCACGACCAAAAAGCAGCCGCACGAGGATTGGGTTGAGCAGTCCCGCATCTGGGTGACCAATCCGCGCCATCACCCCGAGCACATCGAGTTCCTGCGCTACGAGCCCGATAGCACCGTGCCGGCGATTGTGCGGGACAACCCGCATGTGGCCTACCGCGTCGATGATCTGGCGGCGCGCATCGCCGAGGTCGATGAAGTGCTCATTGCTCCCTTCATAGTCGGTGACTTTCTTGAAGTTGCCTTTGTGCTGAAGCACGGCATGGTCTTTGAATATATGCGCTACCTCAAGCCCGGCTGGTTCGGGCAATGAGCTATAGAGCAATCCTGACCTATGCCTGGGATTTGGCCGAGCACGGCACCAGCAATGCCGTGCAGTCTTTCGTGGATATGGGGCTTGATACCGTTTCCATCGCCGGTACCTATCACGCCGGCAAGTTCCTGCGGCCTCAGGGCAAGAACGGCAAGGTTTACTTTCCCGAAGATGGCACGGCCTATTTCCGGCACGATGATGCCCGTTACGGAGCGATAAAGCCGCAGCCCAATTCGCTGCTGACCCAAACCGATATTCTCCGCGAGCTCTGCGAAAATTCCGCGGTCGCTACAAATGTGTGGCTCGTGCTGCTGCACAACACCACCCTCGGCATGCAGCACCCCGATTGCGTAGTGCGCAACGCTTTCGGCGATCCCTACTTTTACAACCTTTGTCCGTCGGCGCCCGCCGCTCGCACCTATGCCATCGGACTCGCCACCGATGTGACCGAGAGCTATCCCGTCTCGGGGATTTCCCTCGAAGCCCCGGGTTTCACTCCTTACGCCCATGGCTACCACCACGAAATGAGCTTCGTGCGTCAGAACGCCTGGTTCGAAGGCTACATGGGGCTGTGCTTCTGTCACCATTGCGTCGCCCATGCTGCTGGTCAGGGGATCGATGCCGAAGCGCTCAAGCGCCGCGTCGCCAGGGATCTTGCAAACTATCTCGATAGCGATGTTGACCTTCCCCAGGACATGGCCCTCGCGTTCTGGCAGGCGGACGTACAGGGAGACGAGGATCTTCAAGCTTATCTGAGATTTCGGTCGGGGCAGGTGACCTCGCTGGTCGCCGAAATCCGAGATCGCGTCCGCAAGGATGCCAATGTTGCTGTCATCCCTTCCGTTGCCCGGCCGACTGGCGGCGCCTGGTATGAGGGCAGCGATCTGCGAGCCTTGTCGAAAGCCACTGGCGTCATCGAAGCCTGCTTTTATGAACCCAGCGCCGACCGGATAGCCGCCGATCTGTTCGATCTCAAGCTTCGTGTTGCTGCCGATACGACCATTCGCGGCATTCTGCGCCCCAGCTTTCCCGATATCGACAACAAGGCCGAATTTCTGGCCGCCATTGACCTTCTGGTCTCGGGCGGGGTCACCGATCTGGCGTTCTACAATTGGGGGCATTTGCGCCGGCGCAATCTGGAGTGGATTGGCGAAGCGCTGGCACGGGTGCCACGATGAAGGATTTCGCCGGAAAAACCGTCGTCATCACCGGTGCTGCCGGGGGCATCGGCCAGTGCCTCAGCCTCTGGTTCGGCCAGCGTGGTGCCCGCATCGTCGGCATCGACAAGTCGGTCAATGCCGCCGCAACCCTGGGGGCGCTGGAAGACAATGGCGTCGAAGCCATGTTCCTGCGCCTTGACATTGGCGACGCGCCGGCCGTCGCGGAAGCCTTTGCCGAGATCGCTCAGGTCGACGTGCTGGTCAACAATGCGGGCTATTCCAGCCATCCGGTGCTGCGCCTGACGACGCCCGAAAGCTGGGCCGAAGAGATCAACGGCAATCTCAACGGCGCCTTCAATTGCGCCCATGCCGCAATTGCCCAAATGCAGCCGCGCGCGCGGGGTGCCATCATCAATATCGCCTCGGTCAACGGCCAGAGCGCTCTTGGCGACCCCGCCTATAGCGCCGCCAAGGCTGGCATGATCTCGCTTACCCGCAGTCTGGCGCAGGAAATGGGCAAGCATGGCATCCGCGCTAATTGCGTCATGCCGGGAACTGTACGCACCCCGCTCTGGCGCGAGCGAGCCCAGAAGGATCCGGATGTGCTCAAGAGGCTTGAGCGCTGGTACCCGTTGGGCCGAATTGTCGAGCCGGAGGAGGTGGCCGCCGTGGTGGGGTTCCTCGCTTCCGATGCAGCAAGCGCCGTTTCGGGGGCGGTGATCCCAGTCGATTGCGGGCTCAGCTCGGGAAATATCGTGATGACACGCGAGCTCACGCTCGAAGACTTGTGAGGGGATGTCCATGTCTCAATTGCGCATCGGGGTGATCGGCCTTGGCTGGTTTGGTGAAATTCACGCCGAAACCATCATCGGGATTCCCAGCCTCAAGCTCGAGGCCCTCTGCACGCGCAATCGCGAGCGGCTGGCCGAGCAGGGCAAGAAATTCGGTGTTCAGAAGCTCTACGCCGACTACCACGACATGTTCGCAGATCCCGATATCGACGCGGTCTCCATCTGCACCATGTGGGATCAGCATACCGAGCCGGCCATCGCCGCGCTCAAGGCCGGCAAGCACGTCTTTCTCGAAAAGCCCATCGCCTCCACGGTGGAGGATTCGCGCAGGATCGTTGAGGCGTCGAGGACCTCAAAGGGCATTCTGTTCATCGGACACGTCGTGCGCTTCAATCCGCGCTTCCGCATGGCCAAGCAGGCCATCGACGCCGGCCGTATCGGCAAGATCGTGGCGCTGAGTTCCCGTCGTAATATCCCCGCCGCCTGGACACCGGAAATCCTCAAAAAGATCGGGCCTATCGTCGGAGACGCCATCCACGATACCGACATCATGCTCTGGCTCACCGGCGACCGGATCGTCTCGGCCTATGCCCAGACCGTCGATATCCGCGGCCTCAAGAACCCCGACATCGGCCAGACCATGTTCCGCTTTGCCGGTGGGGCCACCGCAACGCTCGAAACCGTCTGGTGCATGCCCGAAAAGACCCCGTTCGACATCGACGAGCGCATGTCGATCATCGGCACCGAGGGCATCATCCACATTCAGGACACGTTTCCAAACCTGGCCATCGTTGATGGCGATAAGCTGCACAGCCCCGACACGACTTATTGGCCGATGTTCGATGGCGTGCGCGGCGGCGCGCTGCGCGATGAGTTCGAGTATTTCACCCGCACCGCGCTCGCGGGCAAGCGACCCGATATCGGGCGCCCCGAAGACGCTGCGGCAGCGCTGCAAGCCTGTCTCGCCGCCGAAGAATCTGCGCGGACCGGCAATGTTATTCATATTGGATAGGGGAGAAATCTGATGAGCAAACTGCGCGTACTCGTGGTCGGCCTGGGCAATATGGGCATGAGCCATGCCATGGCCTACACCCGCATCGAGGGCTACGAAGTGGTGGGTGTGTGCACCCGCCACATCGACAAGGTAGAACTCCCTCGAGCCCTGCAGAGCGCCCAGAAATTTGCCGATTTCGATACGGCGCTTGCCACCCTCAAGCCCGATGTGGTGTCGGTAAACACGCTTCCCGATACCCACGCCGATTATTCCATCAAGGCGATGGAGGCGGGGGCCCATGTGTTCGTCGAAAAACCGATGGCGCTGACCGTCGAAGACGCCGAGGCGGTGGTCCGGACCGCCCAGCGCACCGGCAAGAAGCTGGTGATCGGCTATATCCTGCGCCAGCACCCCAGCTGGATCAAGTTCATCGAGATCGCGCGCGAACTGGGCACGCCGCTTGTGTTCCGCATGAACCTCAATCAGCAGTCCAATGGCGAAACTTGGGACTGGCACAAGCGCCTGATGGATAGCTTCCCGCCCATTGTCGATTGCGGCGTGCATTATGTCGACGTCATGTGCCAGATGACCGATGCCAAACCGATCAAGGTACATGCCATCGGCGCCAAGCTTACCGACGAAGTGGCCAAGAACAATTACGGCATGCTGCAGGTGCAATTCGATGACGGTTCGGTCGGCTGGTACGAAGCCGGTTGGGGGCCGATGGTCAGCGAGACGGCGTTCTTCGTCAAAGACGTGTTCGGCCCCAAGGGCTCGGTTTCGATCGTGATGGCCGAAAATGCCGAGGGCGTGAAGTCGGACGACATCAACGCCCATACCAAGACCAACCAGATTTTGCGTCACTACACCGATATGGATAAGCCCGATGAGCGCATCGACATGACCGATGAGCCCGGCCATGATGATCTGTGCGAGCGCGAGCAACGCTATCTGCTCAAGGCAATTACCGAGGATCTGGATCTGACCGATCACATGAACGACGGCGTCAACAGCCTGCGCATCGTGCTGGCGGCCGATGAATCCATTCACACTGGCCAAGTCATTAATTTGTAACGCGGAAAGCCCCATTCGCTGCGCGGCGGAGCTTTACCAATCTTTTTATGGATCTACAATTGAACGCGATTGATTTGAACGACCAGGTCGCCGTGATCACGGGCGGCGCCCAGGGGCTGGGTTTTGCCATGGCCCACCGCATCCTGGCCTCCGGGGCCAAGGTCAGTCTGTGGGACCGCGATGCTGCAGCTCTCGACAAGGCCGTCGCAGCGCTAGGGCAGGGGGCCTCGTCCAAGACGGTCGATATCACCGATCTGGCCGGCCTCACCCGTGCCCATGCCGAAGTGGAAGCCGAAGTCGGACCGGTGTCGATCCTGGTCAACTCGGCCGGCATTGCCGGCACCAATGCTGCCCTCGAAGACTACGATCCCGAGGAATGGCGCCGCATTGTCGAGATCAATCTCAACGGCACCTTCTATGTCAACAAGGTAGTCATTCCATCGATGAAGGCCCGCAATTACGGCCGTATTGTCAATATTTCTTCGGTCGCCGGCAAGGAAGGCAATCCAAACCTGTCCGCCTATTCCGCAGCCAAGGCCGGCGTGATTGGCCTCACCAAGTCGCTGGGCAAGGAACTGGCCAAATATGACATCGCCGTCAACGCCATCACTCCTGCAACTGCCAAGACCCGTATCCTGGAATCCCTGACCGACGAGTTCATCAATTACATGCTTGTGCGCATCCCGCGCGGCCGTTTCCTCGAAGTCGACGAAGCCGCCGCCATGGTCGCGTGGCTGGTCTCCAAGGACAACAGCTTCACCACCGCGTCCGTCTTCGACCTCTCGGGCGGCCGCACGACCTACTAGGACTATCTCTTTTAGCTGGTGATTGCCCCGAGAGTTCTCTGGGCAATCATCCGGGCGATCGGGATAGCCGAGGTTGCAGCGGGCGAGGGGGCGTTGCCCACGTGCAGGCTGCGGGGGGATTGTGTGAACAGGAAATCCTGCACCAGCGAACCGTCGCGCAACACTGCCTGGGCGCGAATGCCTGCTGGACGTTCGCGCAAGTCTTCGAGCACCAGGCTGGGGCAATATTTCTGGCACGCCTTGAGATAGTTGGCCTTGAACAGCGAGTTGGAAAACTCGGCCAGTCCGGAGCGCCAATTTTGCTGCGCCACCCGCCAGAAGCCGGCAAACCGGGCCATCTCCAGCATGTCCTGCCGATCGATCGAAAACTTGGCATAACCCTCGCGTGCCATCCCCACCACCGCATTAGGCCCAACCGTCAGCCCGCCATCGATCATCGGCGTCAGGTGAATGCCCAGGAAGGGCAACTCCGGATCGGGCACCGGATAGATCAGGTGATGCACCAGGTTTTGGCGCTCGGGGCGGATATCGTAGTATTCCCCGCGGAACGGTACGATCTGGTGGTCGATATCGAGGCCCGCCAGCCGCGCCAACCGATCCGATTGCAGCCCGGCGCAAGCCACCAATTGGCGCGCTACATAGCCGTTTCCACCTGCGATGACGGTGACCTCATTGGCGGTTTCCCGGATCGCAGTGACCTTGGCGCCGAAGATGATCTCGCCGCCCGCCGCGCGGATGTCGTCGCCCATCGCCTCGCAGATCTGGCGATAATCGACGATCCCGGTTTCAGCAATGAACAGCGCGCCAACCCCACTGATACTGGGTTCGCGGCGGTTGACCTCGGCTTGATCCAGTCGTTCCACGCCAATACCATTGCTCAGGGCATTATCGTGAAGCTTTTCAAGGCGCTGCAGTTCCATCGCGTCAGTGGCGACGATCAGCTTGCCGCGGGTGTCGAAGGCTATATTGCGGGCGGTGCAAAATTCCTTGGTCGCCTGCGCCCCCCCCTTGCACAGAGTGGCCTTCAGGCTTCCAGGCTTGTAGTAGACCCCGGCATGAATGACGCCGCTGTTGTGCCCGGTCTGGTGCTGGGCCAGCGCTTGCTCTTTTTCCAAAAGGACAATGCTGGCGCCAGGCCTCAGTTGCCCCAGTTCCCGTGCTGTTGCCAGCCCCAGAATGCCGCCGCCGATGATGCAAAAATCATAGATCATGTCGCCATCCTTTGAACCGGTTCAGGCGCAGTCATCGTGCCATACAATGCCGGGGATGGCGCCCGGCAACAAGGCGACTTTTGCTCTTAAACCGGCAGGTTCCGCCGGTCGGCAATGGCTTCCATGGTGATATAGGAGGTGACGGCATCCAGCTCGATTTTTTCGATCAATTGCTGGTAAATCTGGTCATAGGCGTTCATGTCCTCGGCCATCACCTTGAGCATGTAGTCGTAGTCACCGGCGATCCGGTAAAAGTCGATCACATTGGGAATGGCGATCACCGCGCGCCGAAAAGTGTCGAGCCATTCGCGCGAATGGTGTCGGGTCCGCACCATCACGAACACCGTCAGCCCAAGCCCCGCCAGTGCCGGATTGAGCCGCACCGTGTGCCGTTCGATCAGCCCGCTTTCCTGAATGGCCTTCAGCCGCCGCCAGCAGGCGTTTTGCGACAGCCCGACGCGTTCCGCCAGATCGCGCTGCGATAGCGATGAATCAGATTGCAGTTCGCGCACGATGGCACGGTCGATATTGTCGAGTTTTGGCTTATCCATGTGGTCATTTGACCCAATTATGGCTCATCGGCAACGGGAAACGTCGTTGTTTGCTCCCTCTGGCACCAATTATGATAGCCGGGAAGACCTTGTTATCACGAAAGGATGCTGGAGCCATGACATCGATGCCGTCGGATACGCCACTCGCGCGATTTGCCCGTAGCCTGGCGGTTCCGGATGTGGTTGCGGCCTTGCGTGCGGGAGTGATCGGGGAGGGGGTGCCTGTGCCCGGTCCCTTCGGCGAGCACCCCTTGCTTTATGCCGACTACGTGGCATCGGGGCGGGCCTTGCGGCAGGTCGAGAACTTCGTGATGGAAGAAGTCCTGCCCTACTACGCCAACAGCCACACCGAGGCGTCGTTCTGTGGCGCCTCCATGACCCGCATGCGTCGCGAGGCCCGCGCCATCATCGCTCGCCTGACCGGCGCAACCGACGAGCATGCGGTGATATTTATCGGCTCAGGCGCTACCGCCGGCCTTAATCGGCTGGTCCATTTGTTCGATGTGCCCCAGGCCGCGGCGCGCGGCGAGCGGCCGATCGTGTTCATCGGTCCCTATGAACACCATTCCAATATCCTGCCCTGGCGCGAAAGCGGCGCCGAGGTCGTCGAAATCGACGAGGCGGCCAATGGCGGCCCCGATTTGGTGCAGCTCGAAAGCCTGCTTGAGGCCACCGCTGATCGCAGCGTGCGCGTTGGCGCCTTTTCGGCGGCGTCCAACGTCACAGGCATCATGACCGATACCGACATCGTTACCGCGCTCCTGCGGCGCCACAATGTGATTTCGGTGTGGGACTACGCCGGTGGCGCCCCCTACCTGTCGATCGACATGCGGGCCGGTACCGAATTTGCCAAGGATGCCGCAGTGCTCTCGGCCCACAAATTCCTTGGCGGTCCGGGCGGTTCGGGCGTGATGATCTTGCGGCGCGACGCCACCCGCCGCCAGTCGCCGGTCTCGCCGGGCGGCGGTACAGTTCGCTTCGTGTCGCCCAAGGCCCATGATTATTCCGGCGATATCGTCACGCGCGAGGAGGCCGGCACCCCCAATGTGGTGGGCGATATTCGCGCTGCCCTGGCCTTTCTCGTCAAGGATGCCATCGGCCAGCGCTTCCTCGATGAGCGCCACGCGACGTTAAACGCCCGCGCGCTCGCAGTCTGGCAGCAGAACCCCAACATCGAATTGCTGGGTGTGGTGCGCGGCCAGAGACTGCCGATCTTCTCATTCCGCGTGCGCGATGCAAGCAAGGGCGGCTATATCCACCAGCAACTGTTCACGCGCATGCTCAGTGATTGCCACGGTATCCAGGCGCGCGGAGGCTGCGCTTGCGCCGGCCCCTATGCCCACCGCCTGTTGGGCATTTCCCCCGAACAGTCACGCCAAATGCGAGACTCCATTCTCAATGGCGTCGAAACCGACAAGCCCGGCTGGACGCGGCTGAATTTCAGCGCCTTGCTCGATGACGCCAAAGCCGATCGCCTGATCACCGCCGTTGATCAACTGGCTCGCCAACCCTATCCGATGGCCGCGATGTATCAAGGCGACACCCACACCGCCCGCTTTGCCCCCATCCAGCAAAGCGCTTGATTGCCTGTTCCAGGCCGTCGCCATTTAGTGGCGGCGGCTTTCGGGCCGGACCACATGCGTCTTGGTGCAAAACCATATTCTGCGCATTCGCGTCGGAAGCCGGGCGATGCCTCAGCCTCCTTCCATCGCCACTCTGCGTGAAACCTCCCGCTCTCCGCGTGCCCCACTTTCCCTTTGATTATGTCGTTATAACGTCATAACACTATAGGGTCGATAGCGAGATGCCATCCGACACGAGGGGAGATAATCATGCATACTGCTAAGGCTTTCAGCCGGTTGGCCGGCGTAGTGACACTCTTGCTATCGGGCACGGCCATTACCCAAGCCGCCGATGTTTCGTTTCTGACCCACTGGTCGCCGGAAACCGTCGCGATGCTGGAAACGGCAATTGCGAAATATGGCGAGACCAATTCCACCGACAAGATCACCGTGCGCGCGGTGCCCTTTGGCGACCTGCTGACGACGTTGCGAACGTCTGGCGGCGGCGCGGGCGGGGCAACGATTGCCGGTATTTATGACGCCTGGTTGCCGGATCTGGTGCGCGACAGTCTGGTCGTTCCGGCCCCGGCGGATGTCGCCGCGGACGTCACGGCCAATTGGCCGGCGGGTGTGGTTTCCGCAGCCAGCGTTGGTGGCTCGGTCTATGGCATACCCAATGAAATCGATGTCTACGCCTTGAACTACAACAAGCGCCTGTTTGCTGAAGCGGGCATTGCCGAAGCCCCCAAGACCTGGGACGAATTCCTTGCGGCGGCCGAAAAGCTCACCGACAAATCAAAGGGCCAGCAAGGGTTCGGTCTGATCAATTCCTGGGCTGCCGGAGTACTTCATCCCTTCGCTTCGCTGCTGGTGTCCAACGGCGGCGATCTGGTGGTCGACGGCAAGCCGGTGCTGGACAGCGCCGCCGCCAAGGAGACATTCGAGCTTTACGAAAAGCTGATCACCTCGGGATATTCCGATCCCGCCATGGCGACGGCCGACGCCAATACGACCGGACCGTTCCTGGACAATTTCGTCTCCGGCAAGACCGGAATGATCATTATGGCGAACTGGTGGGAATCGGCGCTCAAGGCCGGCATGGGTGACGCCTTCGCCGATATTGCCACGGCCCCCATTCCCGTCGGCCCCTCCGGCGACACCGCGCGCTCCATCTCGTATTCCTGGATGACCGTCGTCAACGCGCAGGCCACCGAAGAAGAGCAGGCGGCCGCCTGGTCGTTCCTTGAATGGCTGAACGGCCCCAATTCGGGCGCCGATGGTGCTTCGGCAATGGGTGATATTCTGATGTCGATGGGTATTCTGCCCTCGCGCACCTCCGATGGCGCAGCCTTTGCACAACGGCTGGATAGCGATCCCTTCCTTGCCGGCTACACCAAGCCACTGGCATCGGCCAAACCATTCCCGGTGGTTCTGGGTGGGCAGGAGTTTTCCGAAGCGCTTCAGCAAACGCTGGAAGCCCTGCAGTTCGGCCAGCTTAACGCCGCCGATGCACAGGCCAATGCACAGGCCGACGCCGTCGAAATCCTGGAGCGCAACGCCAAGTAGCCACAATTGTGGGCGGCTTCGGCCGCCCATGCTTGCTCCGGATGGACCATGCAAATTTCACAGCGCAAATCTGCCATTGCCATGCTGGCTCCCGCCACGGGGCTCATCGGAATATTCGTTCTCGTGCCGATGGTCCTGACCATCTGGCTGGCTTTTCAGGATTGGTCGACCCAAACCAGCTTTGAGACTGCGCGTTTCGTTGGGCTCGACAATTTCTTCGCCATCTTCGGCCCCGGTTCGATCGGTCGCGATTTCAAGGCGGCGCTGTTCAATACCGCCATCTATACCGGCCTGTCCGTGGTAATAATCGTGCCGCTCTCCATTGTGCTGGGGCTCTTGGTGCATCAGCACCTCGCGCCGGGCGGCGTGTTCCTGCGAACGGTCCTCTTTTCCACCTACATGGTCCCGATGATTGCCGTGGCGCTGGTGTGGTCCAAGCTCTATTCCCCCACCGAAGGGCCCATCAACCAGATGCTGGGCTGGGTCGGTATCGGGCCGCAGCCCTGGCTGTCCTCGCCATCGACCGCGCTGTTATCGCTGGTGGTTCTCAATGTCTGGCAGCAGGTGGGCTATTTCACCGTCCTGGCCGTTGCAGGGCTGACCCAAATTCCGGTGTCGCTCTACGAGGCCGCCCGGATCGATGGCGTTTCTCCCCTGCGCCAGTTCACCGCCATCACGCTGCCCCTGCTCAGCAATACCTTGCTGTTCTCAGCGGTCATTGCCGTGATCAACGCTGTGCAGGTGTTCGAGCCCGTAGCCCTGATCACGCAAGGCGGGCCCGTCAATTCCACCAATGTCCTGACCTACCACATTCGCCGCGTCGGCATCGAGCGCGCCCAGGGCGGCTTGGGCTCGGCGATGGCCGTGACGCTTATGCTGGCGCTGGTCGTGGCCATCACGGCGCTGTTCAGCATTGCCCGCGGTCGGGAGCAAAGCGCATGACCCGACCTCCGGCGCGCATATTTGCCACACCGCAGGAAGCCCTGCTTACCCTCGTCATCATCCTGGTCGCGGTCATTGCCGCTTTCCCCATGGTATGGATGGTTCTGTCCAGCCTGAAGACCCCGCAGGAAAGCATGCAGGTGCCGCCGGTCTGGTGGCCTCAGACCCCCAATCTCGCTGCCTATGTGCAGGTGGCCGACGTCGTCAGCCTCGGCCAATCGTTTCTGAACTCCGCAATCATCGCCGGGGTAACCACACTCGCTATCCTGGTAACAAGCCTGATGGCGGGCTATGCCTTTGCCAAATACCGCTTCAAGGGACGCGACGCGCTCTTTGCCCTGCTGATCGCCGCGATGTTCCTGCCGCCCATCGTCACGCTGATCCCGCTCTATCGCATCACCGGCTATCTCGGCGTCAATGCAAGCCTTGTGGGTGTCATCCTGCCCAACCTTGCCAACGCCTTCGGCATCTTCCTGATGCGCCAATATATCAAGGGCGTGCCTGACGATCTGATCGACGCCGCCCGCGTGGATGGTGCCAGCGAGATGAAAATCCTCTTTCGCATCGTCGCCCCCACTGTCATGCCCGCCATCGCGGCGCTGACCCTGTTTGCCTTCGTCTATCACTGGAACAGCTATCTCTGGCCGCTGACAGTGCTGCAGGGCAAGACCGACCAATACCCCATCGTCATCTCGCTCTCGCGCCTGCTCAGCTACAATCGCGGCGCCATGAACACCGGCCTGGTCATGGCCGGGGCCACGCTGGCGGTGCTGCCTCCGGTCTTGCTGTTCGTGTTCCTGCAACGCTTCTTCGTCGACTCCATCGTATCCAGCGGGGTTAAGGGATGAGCACCATTCTCGCCGTCGATTTGGGCGGCACCAATTGCCGTATCGGCGTTGCCCGATCGGATGCCCCCGATGCCGTGGAACTGGTCGGCCAAGGCCCAGCTCCCAGCAGTCGCGATGCTTTCGTGGCCCTGCTGCGCGACAGGATCGCCGAGTACGGGGCCCAAGCGTTGGGCATTGGTATTCCCGGGCTGACCGAGAACACCCGGTGCCGCTGGGTGCCTAACCTGCCATTTCTCGACGGCCTCGAGCTGGCGGAAATCGTTCCGGGCATCAGCATCGGATTGGGCAATGACGCCCATCTGAGCCTGCTGGCCGAAGCCCGCTCCGGCGCGGCCATGGGCATGGATGATGCAATTTTGCTGGCCATCGGCACGGGCATCGGCTCGGCTGTGTTGGCCGATGGTGCAATTATTGGTGGTAATCTCGGCGCAGCCTGTTCGTTCGGCTGGGCCTGCGCCGATAGTGATGCGCTTCCCGATGATAGCTGCGGGTGGCTGGAACGACGGGCATCGGGCAGCGCCCTCGACCGGCTGGCCCGGTCGGCTGGGTGGGACGACGGCACCAGCCTGATCGCGCGAGCCCGCAATGCCGACCCTGCGGCTCTGGCCGCGCTTGAGACCCCCATGCACATCCTGGGCACTACTCTGGTGGGGGCGGTAGCGCTGCTGGCACCGCGCGCGGTCATCCTCGCAGGTGGGGTCGTGGGCGCGTTCGATGTGCTTGCTCCCCTTATCGAATTGAGGCTGATGCGCCTTTTGCCGCCCCATTTGCGGCAGGTTCAGCTTCTGGCTGCCCGGCATGGACCGAGGGCCGGACTGATCGGTGCGGCATATGCCGGTGCGTTGGGGCCAGCTTGGAGAACCAGACATGGATGAGCCCCAAGGCCTGCAGCGGCCAGATCGTCGCCGCGCCGAACCGCTGTGGCATCAGGCCGAACAGGCCGTGCGCGGATTGATTGAGAGCGGTGAATGGCCGGCCGGGTCCCAGATTCCCAATGAAGACCGTCTGGGCGAGATGCTGGGCATTTCCCGCATTACCTTGCGCCATGCCCTACGCAATCTCGAAGAAGCCGGCATGCTGCGGCGTGAGCATGGGCGCGGCACGTTCGTGCGTTCGGCGACGATGGTGGCCGGCGTGCGGGGGCTAACCAGTTTTACCGACGAAATGCGGACGCTGGCGTTGGAGCCGGGCACGCGCCTGCTGGGCGCTCAGACTCTTGCGGCCACACAAATTGTTGCCGAGGCGCTGGAGATTTCCGTCGGCACCCCGATTGTGCTGCTCCGACGACTCTGGCTCGGCGACAACATGCCCATCGGCATCCAGACCACCCATTTGCCAGCCGCAAGGGTTCCGGGCTTGTTCGAGGCAGCCCCCGAGATCAGTTCGCTCTATCGCTGGCTCAAGGACAATTGCCGCATCAACCCGCTCAAGGCCAAGGAAATCTACCGCGTCGGCAGCGTGCTGGCCGGAGATGCCGAGCTGATCCAGCAGCCGGCGGGTACCCCCGCTTTTGAGGTCGAACGCGTGACTTTTGATCGCGACGGGCCATTTGAATTCGCTCTCTCCATCATGCGCGCGGACCGCTACGAAATCCGGTCCACGCTTTACGTCTAGCTGCAGAAAGGCCAACGCAAATGTCGACGCTCTACATCAGCAAACTGCTCAAGCTCGCCGAGAAGGCGGCAGGTGACAATGAGGGGGCGTTCGAACAGGCCTCAACTGCCATGAGCAACACTCTTGCCAATGACGGTCTGATCCACCTGTACGGTTCGGGCCACTCGGTCCTGCCTGTGCAAGAGACGTATCCGCGCTACGGCTCCTATGTCGGGTTCAACCCGCTGACCGATCCGCGCGTGATGTGGCACAACATTCTGGGGGCCGGGGGCGTGCGGGAGTTGCTCTGGCTCGAGCGCACCGAAAACTATGCGGAAAAATTCCTGGACCACCAGCCGCTCAATGCCGGCGATACCATCGTGATTTTCGGGCACTCCGGTCGCAATGCCTCGGGCATCGATACTGCCCTCTACGCCAAAAAGCGTGGGTTGACCGTGATCGCCATCACCGCCAAGTCCAATCTGGACAAACAGGCGACCCACTCATCCGGCAAGCGTCTGGCCGATGCCGCTGACATCGTCATCGACACCTGTGCGCCGATTGAAGATGCCATTGTTAATATCAAGGGCTGGAGCCGTCCCGTATCAGGCGCCTCGACCGTACTGGCCATGATCATGATGCACGAACTGGTCGCACGCACCGCTCAAAAGCTCAGCGAGCGCGATATCGAGCTGCCGGTCTTTGCATCGCCCACGATCGCCGGCGTGACCCTGGATGATACCGACATCATCTATGGCCAGTACCGCGAGAAAATGCTTGCTGCGCAATCCAAACACCTGCCGCAGTTCAAGAAGTCCATGGCCAAGGAAGACTAACCCGTCCAAATCCGGACGTCACGCCCGAGGGGTGGCGTCCATTACTGCCTCCCGCCCTACTGGGGGCTCGGTACGGCGTAGGAGCTAAGGGACTGGTGCAGTTGGGCAATGCTCTGGGCGTCCCAGTCGTCCGGCTGCATCAAGGCGGTCCAAGCATCGAGATATTCGTGCGCGGCGTAAAGGTGTCCATGCCCCGCCGGCGCGGTCTGGCCCAGGGCCATGTCCAACGCCAATTGCAGGAAGGTGATCACCGGATACCACCGCAATTCGGGCGGCACCCCGGGGCCACGCTCCCCATTCATCCAGTCAGGGGCGCGATAGAGTGTCGGCCAGTCGAAGAACACGATTGGGTCAGTGTCATGCTGCATGAACGCGATCCGCACCGGGCCCCATGGGGCAGGAGTATCGGTCAGTCCCTCGCCATGCAGGGTAAAGCGAATGCTGCTTTCATTGCCGAAGCGGGGCAGCCATTCGGGGCTATCCGGGTGGCGGTTTCGGGTGGCAAAACCCCAGATAGCGCTGGTGAAGGGTGGCCCTACCCACAGGGCTCCATGAAACGGATCGCCCAGGATGTCGAATACCTGGATCGAGGCTTGTGAAGCATGTGCTCCCAGGCTCAGCCCGTTCAGGTAAAGCCGCGGACGGGTCTGCTTGGGCAGGTTTGTCCAATGGTCGTACACCTTCTGGAACAGCGCCTGCGCCGCCGCGGTGCCGTAGTCTGGTTCCACCACCAGTGACAAGGGGCTGGTCAGGTAAGAGTATTGCAGCGCCACGCTCGCCACATCTCCTCCCATCAGATATTCGAGCATGTCGATGCTGGGCGGGTCCACCCAACCGGTGCCAACCGGCATGATTACCACCAGCACCGAGCGATCAAACGCCCCCACGCGCAGCATTTCCTGAAGGGCCAGTTCGGCACGCTCTTCGGTGGTATCGGCCGAGCGCAGCCCCACATAGACCCGCAACGGATCCATGGCGGGACGGCCGGTCACGGCTTCAATCGCCTCTTTGCTTGGCCCCGTTTGCACATAGACCCGGCCGTCTCGTCCCACTGTGTTCCACGCAATCAGTGACTGCGCGCTGCCCGAACTCAACGGGTCAATTGGTGGCGCCCCCGACTGCATGACCACGCTGTCGAGCTGGGCAAAAAAATTATCGGCCGCGCGCAGCGCGCCGCGGAGCAGCACGCCATTGAACAATGTGACCGCAATGATAGTGACGATTAGCACGCTGCCAACGAAGGCCACCCGTCGTGGCACCACGCGCATCAGCCAGCGCGAGATCAACCGCACCACATGCACCAGTATGGTGCCGATGAGCACGAAAACCGAGGCCGGCACGAGCGCGACCATGAACACCGAGAGCGGGTGCCCGGTTTCAACCGGCAATTCACCCATTAATCGTCGCACCGAGTTCTGCCAATAGAACGTCTGGTAGAGGCAATAGACTGCAAACGCTACCGAGCACGCCAGCAAACCCAGCTTGAGCCAAATGGTCCAGAGCGCTTCTGGCAGCTTGAGCTCCATAAAGTCCCAGATCCACTGCAGTGACACGCCGATGGCATAACCGATGGCGAACGCGCAGCCACTCAGGATGCCCTGCACCAGATAGGTGCGCGGCAATAGGGAAGGGGTCAGCGACAACGCAAAAAAGAGCGTGCCAAGAAACAATCCGGTCAGCGGCAGATGGCGGTCCAGTCGCTGGAGCACAATATGGGCTGACATAGTCTTTCTGACACTCACCGAAACCGAGTTGAGACTATCAAACATTATCCGGCGATTGCGCAACGGTTGATGAGCGCCCTGACAATATCCAACGCTCTAGAGGTCCGCGATGGGACATTCCCGGCCCGTCGGCTGGCTGGCTGGCTGGCGCGCGGCGGCGCCCATGTTTTTCGCACGAGACACTATTGGTAGTGCAAAGTGCGCGGTCAGCAGTTGGGAACACATTGCTAAGACATCTCGCGCTATCACCTGATAGGGCCTTAGAACGCGCACGGGCTGTACCGCGAAGTAGCGGTGTTACCCAGCTTGATGCGTTTAGCAGTATGGGCGTTACGTGTTGTCGTATCTTGATTTTGTCATATTTTATGACGACCACCTGTTCGGATTACTTGCAACGGTACTTTGCCTGACCGTTTCCTATGCCTGTGTCAGCTTGCTGCACCACGCCTACCGAATTTCCGACCGCTTGCGGCAGATCTGGAACACTATAGCCGCCCTGTCGGTGGGTTTCGGCATCTGGGCAACCCATTTCATCACCGTCATGGCATTTCACGTCGGCCCGCCGCTGCGTTATGATCTCGTTCTCACCCTGATCTCGCTGATCGTGACGCTTGCGGTATGCGGCGGGGGCATCGCCATGGTCACGCGCGGTGTCAGTACCGTGCACCGTTTCAGGGGCGGCGCGGTGCTAGGCCTTGGCATTGTCGCGATGAACTATCTGGGCGTGTTGGCCATTGTGGGCGGCACTATCGCGTGGAATGGCCCGTTGCTCATTGCCTCGGGAACCATTGGTGCCCTCCTGGCGGGCTGCTCCATGGTGGTGGCCAGCGGGGCCGGGCCTCTGCGTCGGGCGAGCGCTATCGTGATGCTGACGCTGGCAATCTTGGCGACCCATCTGATTGCCCGGCAGGCCGCGGTGTTCTCGCCCGACCTTGCCTTGCCCGCCCGAGGGTTCGAGGTCGGGCTGTTCTTTGCCGGTGTCGCCTTCGCAGCCGTTGTGTTCCTGGCAGCCGCCAGCATTCTGCTTGATGAAGCGGGGCGCCGTCGCAACACTCCGGAACGGGAGCGGGCGGCATTCGATGCGGCGCGCCTGAGCGAGCTCAGCACCAGGCGCGAACTGGCCATGGCTTATATGGCACAGGGGCTGTGTCTGTTCGGTCCGGACAACCGGGTGCGCATCTACAACGACCAGCTGGTGGGCCTGCTCGGCCTGCCCGACGGCATGTCCCTGGAAGAAATGCCCTTCCTGCAACTGGCCAATCTCGCCTTGATCCAAGGTGCTGCCACCCCGCTCGGCGAGGCGGAAGCTGCCGCTTTGATCGAGCAGCACGCAAACATGGTCCGTAGCGGCGGTGACGTCGTTCACACCACCCACAATGGGCGTTCGCTGCGCTTCACCTACACCCCGATCGGCGACGGCTCCTGGCTCTCGACGGTCGATGACATCACTGAAAGCAAGCGCTCCGAGGCTGCCATTGCGCATCTGGCGCGCCACGACTCGCTGACCGGCCTGCCCAACCGGGCCATGTTCAACGAACGCTTCGATGCCGCACTCGAGGCCGCCGAGGCGGGAGACAACAATCTGGCGCTCATTGCCATAGATCTCGACCGCTTCAAGGAGGTCAATGACGGCTATGGCCACGCAGTGGGGGACGCCGTGCTGCAAACCCTGGCCCGCCGCTTGGGTGAAGGCCTGCGGGAAGGTGAAATCGTGGCGCGGCTGGGTGGCGATGAATTTGCCGCGCTCAAATCCTTCACCTCCATGGAAGCGCTACGCGAGTTTCTCGCCCGTCTGGAGGCTGCGCTCTATGGCCAGGTTCTGATGGACGACACCACGCTTCAAACCAGCGGCAGCATTGGCGTCGCAATCTACCCCGAAGACGGCGCTGACCGGGCCCGGCTGTTCAACAATGCAGATATGGCGATGTATCGCGCCAAGGGCGAGTTTGGTCGACGGATTTGCTACTACGAAGCCGAGATGGACGAACACGCCCGCAAGCGTCGCGAGATGGCCGCTGATCTGTGGGCCTCGCTGGAGGCCAACGCCTTCCAGCTGGCCTATCAGGTGCAGCGTTCGCTCGCTGACAATCTGATCACGGGCTACGAGGTGCTGTTGCGCTGGGAGCGCCCCGGCCATGGCTTGGTGTCACCGGCAGATTTCATCCCGATCGCCGAGGAATGCGGGGCTATTGCCCCGCTGAACGAGTGGATGCTGCGCCAGGCCTGCGCTGCAGCGGCGGCATGGCCCGAACCGCACAAGATTGCGGTCAATGTCTCCAGCCTGCACTACGGCAAGTTCGATCTTGCGGCCACCGTGCGCGCCGCCCTGACCCAATCGGGTCTGGAGCCGTCTCGACTGGAACTCGAAGTCGACGAGCGCTCGATCGTGCTCGATAATCAGCGCGGTCTCTATATTCTGCATCGGGTCAGGGCGATGGGTGTCGGCGTAGTCATCGACAGCTTTGGCGGAAAGCATTCCATCCTCGACACCTTGCGCAGTTTTCCGTTCGACAAGATCAAGCTGGACCGCGCCTTCCTGGCCGGGATCCCCGACAATGAGCAGTCCGTCTCCCTTGTCCGCGCCATTCTGGCGCTGGGGCGCAGCCTGGCGGTGCCGGTGCTGGCCGAAGGGGTGGAGACGCCCGGGCAGCTTGCGGTGCTGCGCGCCGAAGGGTGCAATGAGGCCCAGGGGCAACTGCTGGGCCAACCCGGCCAGATCGAGTGGGCCCGCTAGTTCGTGGCAGTCCTCGCCAGAAACGCCCCTAGTCCGTCCAGCAGCCCGTTGGTGCCCTGTTCGCGCAACTTGCCGCCATCGTCGAAGCCGTCGAGATAGGCACCCATTTCGGTCAGCCGCAGCTGGGTGTGATCGCCATCCGGGATGATCTCGAACGTTGCGACCGACACTGAAATGCGCAGATCATCCAGCGTCATATGGTAAGAATAAACGATCCGCTCATTGGGCACGATGTCCTGGTAGACAGCTATAAACTTGTGCACTGGTCCACCGACCGGGCCGCCAATGCTGGTTTCCACTCCACCGATGCGAAAATCCATCTGGTGGGTTTCCTTGTCCCAGGCTTCGGGGGGCACGAACCATTTGCCCTTGGTTGCGGGGTCCGACAGCGCCCGATAGACGCGCGCGACCGACGCCGGATAGCGGCGCTCGATGACGAAGGTGGCGTGGCTTACACTGCGCTTGGTCAACTCAGTTCCTCCGGTTCGGCCAGCAGGTCTCCCAGGCGATCCAGACGTTGCGTCCAGATGGTGCGGCGTTCATTGAGCCATTGTTCAGCCAGGCTCAACGCTTCGGGCTCGATCTGGCAGGTCCGCACTCGCCCCACTTTTTGCGAACTCACCAGCCCCGCGTGTTCCAGCGCCTGCAAATGCTGCACCACGGCGGGCAGGGACATCTCGAACGGCTTGGCCAGTTCGCTCACCGATGCCGGCCCACGGCTCAGCCGGTCGATCATGGCCCGGCGGGTTGGATCGGACAGGGCCTGGAACATCAGGTCGAGAGTAGAATTTTGCTTAAGCATATAGTTAAGTAACTACTTTGCCGCCCGCCTGTCAATGGCCCGGCAAATGCAGATGAGAACGGACCGCCGCACTAGCGTGATATTGGGGCCACGGAGTTGCGTACGATCAGTTCGGCGCGCAGCAACACTTCCTGGCGCGGCGCGGGCTTGCCTTCCAGCAGCGCCACCAGCAGCTCCATT
Organism: uncultured Alphaproteobacteria bacterium; assembly: GCA_963699295.1. GTDB lineage: Bacteria > Pseudomonadota > Alphaproteobacteria > Rhizobiales > Devosiaceae > Devosia. The sequence goes on along the minus strand of OY969432.1, from coordinate 1,700,398 downwards.
GCTTCTTCACCGATTTTGAGGCGCGGCTGCTTCATCGTGGTCAGCGATGGCGTCACGAAACTGGCAAAAGAAATGTCATCGAACCCCATCACCGAAAAGGCGCTGGGCAGGTCATATTTGCGGGCGTTGAGGGAGATGATCACGCCCAGCGCCGTGGCGTCGTTGACGCACAGGAACGCGCTGGGCAGCACGTCCCGCACAAACATCAGCTCGGTTGCCGCGCGCCCGCTTTCGGTAGTGCCATCACCTTCGATGATCAGGCTCGGGTCAATGGCAATTCCGGCGCCCTTGAGACCGGCCCGATAGCCATTCTCGCGCAGCATGTTGACAGCCTTGGAGGTCGAGCGCCCGATAAAGGCGATCCGCCGATGCCCTTGCGAGATCAGGTGCTCGACCGCGACGCGCGCACCTTCGAAATTGTTTACCCCGACAAATGGCACATCGTGATTGGCCACCGGCTCGTTGACGGCGACCATGGGCGGCAGGCGCGCTTCATTGCCTTCCTGGCCAAAGCCGTAGGGCAGATGGCCGGTGAACAGGATCAGCCCGTCGGCCTGGTTGGAGCTGATGAAACGCAAATAGTCGGTTTCGCGCGCCGGGTCGTTCTGGGTGTTGCCGATAAGTACGCCATAGCCGCGTTTGCTGGCTTCGGTTTCCAGTCCCACCAAGATGTTGGAGAAGTTAGGGTCGCCAACATCCGGTGCCAGAATCAGGATCATGTTGGAGCGGCGCATGCGCAATGAGCGCGCCATGGCGTTGGTCGTGTAGCCGGTCTGCGCCACGGCCTCGGCTACGCGGAGGCGGGTAGCCACGGCCACCTTGGTAGGTTCATTGATGGCGCGGCTGACCGTGGCGATGGATACACCAGCGATTGCTGCTACGTCCTCGATGGTGGCCAGTTTATGGTGTTGCACTCGGCGCTCCGCCCCGCGCGATAAGACTTGCAAGCCCGCGCTGCCTGCCCATAGCAGATGGCCAAGCTCGCGCCATGCCTCGCGTAAGGCTTATACAGAAATCGACCCGTGTAAACCTTTACATCAAACATGAAAACCTTTACATCAATACTTCAGCGATGAAGAGTTGGCGTAAAGCCAGCCACATCCTCGGGGAGGGGGACGATCATGCTGGCGACTGATAGCGCAATGACGCCTGCCATCCTGTCGGCGCACAGGATCAGTAAATCCTTCGGTGAAATTCCGGTGCTGTTCAGCATCGATTTTGACGTCCGACCCGGCGAAGTTCATGCCATTATTGGTGAAAATGGCGCCGGCAAATCCACCCTCATCAAGATCCTGTCGGGCATCGAACAGCCAACCTCCGGCAGCATAGAATTCAACGGCCAGACCGTGACATTGCCGCCCAATGGCGCGGCCGAAGCCATGGGGATCGTGCTGATCCACCAGGAGTTGAACCTAGCTGAAGATCTGACAGTGGCGGATTCGATCTTTCTGGGTCGCGAACTCAGGAAATTCGGTTTCCTCGATGTCGGCGAGATGCGCAGCCGCGCCGCCGCGGTGATGGACAAGCTGCATGTTCATGTCGATCCCAATGCGCGCATCAGGACGCTGTCGGTCGCCGACAAGCAGATGGTGGAAATTGCCAAGGCGATCAGCCGTGACGCGCGGGTCCTGATCATGGATGAGCCGACGGCTGTGCTGTCGGTAGGCGAGACGCAGACATTGTTCGAGCAAATCCGGCGCCTGACGGCGCGTGGTGTTGCCGTGATCTACATTTCCCACAAGCTCGATGAAGTCATGGAACTGGCCGAACGCGTCACCGTGCTGCGGGACGGCCAGCTGATCGGCACAGTCGGCACCAAGGCACTGACGCCCGATTCCATCGCCCAGATGATGGTCGGGCGCGAACTCTCCAACCTTTATCCGCCCAAGCACGAGCCCGATGTGGACGCGCCGGTAGTGTTGTCGGTACGCAATCTGGTGGCACCCGGCGTCAAGGACATCTCGTTCGACCTGCGCAAGGGTGAAATTCTTGGCTTTGCCGGCCTGATCGGCTCCGGCCGCACGGCGGTGGCTGAGGCGGTTGTCGGGCTGACGCACGCGAGTTCGGGCAAGATTGCGCTGAACGGCGAGGCGGTCCATTTCCGCCAGGTGTTCCAGTCGGTCGATGCGGGCATCGCCTACATGACCAAGGATCGCAAGGGCAAAGGCCTTCTGCTCAACATGGGGCTGCAGCCCAATCTCACCCTGCTCACGCTCAAGAAGCACCTCAAGGCGGGCTTTCTAGACAATGCCAGCGAGGCAAGGGCGCTGGAGCGCGCGGTCCGGCGCTTTGATATCAGGGCGCGCGACGCGTCCGTGCGGGTGGGGCAGCTTTCGGGCGGCAATCAGCAAAAGCTGATGCTGGGCAAGACCATGGAAAGTGAACCCGAAATCATCATCATGGATGAGCCGACGCGCGGCATTGATGTCGGCACCAAGCAACAGATCTATCACATCATCGCGGCGCTGGCCGCGGAAGGAAAGTCGATCATCGTCATCTCGTCGGAGATGCAGGAGGTGATCGGGCTCAGTCATCGCGTGGTGGTCATGCGCGAAGGGCGTCTCGCAGGCGTGCTGGAAGGCGCCGAGATCACCGAAGTCAGAAATCATGCGGTACGCCGCCGGCATCAAGCAGAGTGGACATGATGAGCGCATCAGCGCCTGATACTTCGATAAAGCCCATGCGCGGCTTTCGCCTCGATCTCAAGACCGTGGGCCCGCTGCTGGCGCTGATCCTGCTGGTCTTGCTGGGCATCTCGCTCAACGAGAACTTCCTCAGCTACAACAATCTGACGAACGTGCTGGCACGTTCGTCCTTCATCGGCATCATCGCCATTGGCGCGACCTTCGTCATCACCGCCGGCGGCATAGACCTGTCGGTCGGCTCGATGGCTGCGGTCATTGCCGGCATTATGATCATGGTGATGAACTGGCTGATACCGTCGCTGGGTATTGGTTGGGGCGTGGTGCTCGCCGGCATGCTAGCGGGCCTGCTGCTGGGCGGGGTCGCAGGGGTCTTCAACGGGTTCATGATCACGCGCGGGCGCATCGAAGCGTTCATCGTGACGCTGGGCACCATGGGGATTTTTCGCTCGCTGGTCACATTCCTCGCCAATGGCGGCACGCTGTCGCTCAATTTCGAAGTCGCCGACGTCTACCGGCCAGTCTACTACGATGGCTTGCTGGGCGTACCATGGCCGATCATCGTTTTCGCGCTGGTAGCCATTGGCGGCGAAATTATCATGCGCCGCACCGCTTTCGGGCGCTATTGCGCCGCGATCGGCTCCAACGAGCAGGTGGCCCGCTACTCCTCGATCAACGTCGATAATGTCCGCCTGCTGACCTACATCCTGCAGGGCGTGCTGGTGGGCGTTGCGGTGCTGCTCTATGTACCGCGCCTCGGCTCGGCCTCCAGCACTACCGGCGTCCTGTGGGAGCTCGAAGCCATTGCCGGCGTGATCATCGGGGGCACCACCCTGAAGGGCGGTTACGGCCGGGTCTGGGGCACCGTGGTGGGCGTCATCATCCTCGGGTTGATCGGCAATATCCTCAACCTACAAAGCCTGATCAGTCCCTATCTCAACGGGGCCTTCCAAGGCGTCATCATCATACTCGCCGTACTGCTGCAGCGAGGTCGCCGCACCAGTTAGCGAGCCAAGGTTTTACATCGCCCAGCAACGGGCACTTACGGGAGGACTGCAATGAAACTGGTTAAATCCCTACTGGCTGCTGCGGTGGTCGCTGGCAGCCTCGGCGGCGTCGCCATCGCCCAGGACAAGGTGACCATCGGCGTCTCAGTGCCGGCGGCCGACCATGGCTGGACCGGCGGCGTCAACTATTTCGCCCAGCAGGCGATCGACCGGCTCAAGGTCACCTATCCGAATGTCGAATATGTGTTTGCTTCGGCCCCTGATGCGCCCAAGCAGATCGCCGACATCGAGGACATGGTTTCGACCCGCAATATCGACGCCCTCGTCATTCTGCCCGGCGATCCGGATGCAATGACCTCGGCGATCAAGCAGGTGAAGGATGCCGGCAAGTTCGTCACCGTCGTTGACCGCCAGCTGTCGATTTCCGGCGTGGAAAACCTGTATGTGGCAGGCGACAATCCGGGCCTGGGCGCCAACTCGGCGGCTTACTTCAAGCAGGCGCTGCCCGAGGGTGGCAACATCGTCATCCTGCGCGGCCTGCCGATCCCGATCGACCAGCAGCGCTTCGACGCCTTCATGAAGGGGATTGAGGGCACCAATATCAAGGTTCTGGACGATGAATTCGCCAACTGGAACCGCGACGACGGCTTCAAGGTGATGCAGGACTTCCTGACCCGTTTCCCCGACATCAAGGCGGTGTGGGCCCAGGATGACGACATTGCCCTGGGCGCCATCGAGGCGATCAAGCAGGCCGGCCGCGACAAGGACATGTTCATCGTTGGCGGCGCCGGTATGCAGCAGATGCTCCAGCGTGTTGCCAATGGCGACGCCCTGGTTCCGGTTGATGTGAGCTACAGCCCAGCCATGATTGCGACGGCGATCGAGCTGACAACGTCGCACTACACCGGTGGCATCCAGGTGGCGGGCCGCTTCGTGCTCGACTCCACCTTGATTACCAAAGACAACGCCGCTGAATATCTGGACGCGTCGAGCCCGTTCTGATCGCGCCGGCTGATGAAACAAGCAAAGGGCGCCTCGGGCGCCCTTTGTGTTTTCACCAACTCCGAGGGAGGGACAACCCTAAGCCGGTTCGGGGGTATAGCCGGCTTCGCGAATGGCCTCTTCGCCCTTGGCCTTGTTACCGGTAAACTCAACTCGATGGCTTGCCAGGTCGATATTCACCGCGCTGCCGGGCAGGGCCTCGGCCAGCGCTTTGGTGAGGGTTCCCACGCAGTGGCCGCAGGTCATGTCGTTGACCACAAAACTGTGCTTTTCGCTCATAGCTTGTCCTTCCATCAGTTGTTCTTGGCCAAATCATCCAGGATTGGACAATCCGGCCGATTGTCGCCGCCGCAGCAATGGGCCAGGTGCTTCAGCGTTTTCACCATCCCGTTGAGTTCGGCGATCTTGGTTTCGAGTTCAGTGATATGCTTGGTGGCGATCTGTTTGACCTCACTGCTGGCGCGCGAGTGGTCCTGCCACAGGCCCAGCAGCCTGCTGGTCTCTTCCACCGAAAATCCGAGGTTCCGCGCCCGCCGGATAAAGCGCAGGACATGCACCTCGTTGTCCGCATAGACCCGATAATTGCTTTCGGTGCGCTGGGGCGGGCGGATCAGCCCGATGGATTCGTAGTATCGGATCATCTTGGCCGACACGCCCGATGCGCTGGCGGCTTCGCCAATATTCACAACCTGGCCCCCTTGATACCGCGCAGCCTTTGCGCATTGCCCACCACGAACACGCTCGATAGCGCCATCGCCCCAGCCCCGATCATCGGCGACAGCAGGATTCCCAGGCTTGGATAGAGCACCCCGGCCGCCACCGGCACCAGCAGCACATTATACCCAAAGGCCCAGAACAGGTTTTCCCAGATGTTCCCGATGGTGGCGCGCGACACAACTAGTGCGTTGAGCACCCCTTTCAAATCGCCGCCCAGCAGCACAACATCCGCGCTTTCGATGGCCGCATCAGTCCCCGTCCCCACGGCGATCCCCACATCGGCCTCGGCCAGGGCCGGGGCGTCATTGATGCCGTCCCCGACAAAGGCGATCTTGCGCCCCTGGCGAAGGGCCTTGATCACCGCAACCTTGTCTGCCGGCAGCACCTCGGCCTGCACTTCGTCGATGCCTAGCTGCCGGGCAATGGCCGTCGCTGTGCGTTGATTGTCGCCCGAGATCAGCGCCGTCTTGATGCCCATCTCATGCAGTGCTGCGATCACCGCCTTGCTGGTCGGCTTGATGCTGTCGGCCACCACAATGGCTGCCGCCAGCTTGCCCCCGATAGCCGCAAACACCGGCGACTTGCCTTCATTGGCCAGCCGTTCCGTTGCTTCTGCAAAAGCCGACAGATCAATCCCCGCCAGATGCCGGTCCGAACCCACTTCCACGCGCTGGCCATTGACCGTCCCGCTCACGCCATGCCCGGCCGATGCCGCAAAGCCCTCGACGGTCGGCACCGCAAGCCCTTGCGCCTCGGCGGCCGCCACAATGGCTGCCGCCGTCGGATGCTCCGAGCGGGCTTCCACCGCGGCCACCAGCGCCAGCACTTCCTTTTCGGCAAAACCTTCGGCCACTATCAAATCGGTCAGGCTTGGCTTTCCGGTGGTCAGCGTGCCGGTCTTGTCGAAGGCGACCACGCCCACGTCTCGCAATTGCTGCAGCGCTTCGCTTTTGCGAAACAGCACACCCAGCTCTGCGGCCCGGCCGGTGCCCACCATGATCGAGGTCGGCGTAGCCAGTCCCATGGCGCACGGGCAGGCGATGATCAGCACGGCCACCGCATTGACCAGCCCGAACACGTGGGCTGGGTCCGGCCCCCAGATGCTCCACACCCCGAAGGTGATCACCGCCAGTGCGATCACGGCGGGAACGAACCAGGCCGTCACCTGATCCACCACCTGCTGGATGGGCAGCTTGCCTCCCTGCGCTTCCTCGACCATGCGGATGATCTGCGCCAGCATGGTGTCGCCGCCCACCTTGGTGGCGCGGAAATTGAAGCTTCCCGACGTGTTGAGCGTGCCACCAACGACGCTGGCGCCCACACCCTTGGAGACGGGCAAGGGCTCGCCCGAAATCATCGATTCATCGAGATAGCTGCTGCCTTCGACGATCTCGCCGTCCACGGGGATTTTTTCTCCCGGGCGAACCACGATCACCTCGCCGACGCGCACCTGCTCGATCGGCACTTCCACTAGCGCGCGGTTGCGCTCGACTCTGGCCGTCTTGGCCTGTTCGCGTACCAGGCGCTGAATGGCATCCCCGGTGCGCCCCTTTGCCAGCGCCTCCAGCCATCGTCCGACCAGGATCAGCGTCACGATCACCGCGGCCGCTTCGTAGTAGACATACTGCGTCTCGGCCGGCACCCATTGCGGCGCAAAGGTCACCACCACCGAATAGAGATACGCCGCGCCAGCACCCAGCGCGACCAGCGAGTTCATCTCCGGAGCACCGCGCAGCAGTGCCGGTATGCCGATCTTGAAGAATCGCCAGCCCGGAATGAACAGCACCACGCTGGTCATCAGAAAATAGAAAACATAGAGCGCTTGCGTGGGCACCACGCCCGCCAGCCAGTGATGGAACGGCATGTAAAGGTGCCCGCCCATCTCCAGCACGAATAGCGGCAGCGTGAACAGCGCGGCAATAAGCACATCGCGCTTGAGGAGCGCTGCATCTTCATCGTGATGATGGTGGGCCTGGCTGTGCGGCGTGTTCTCCTGCCGCAGCGCGCCCTTATACCCGACCTTCTCGATCGCCTTGAGCAGCGGATCGAGGTCCTCGCCTTGTCCATGCAAGTGCACGGTAGCACGCTCGGTCGCCAAGTTGACACTGGCTGCCGCGACGCTGGGTACCTTGAGCAAAGCTTTCTCGACCCGCGACACGCAGGAGGCGCAGGTCATGCCCTCGATATCTATCGAGACTGATTTCTGGGCTACAGGGTTCATGATTACCGCCTTTCCCCTGATCATATAAAGGTTCCCATCATGGTAAGGTCAAGGCCCTCCGCGCTATACCCGGCGGTGACCACCAGGCTTGTCCGGGTGGTCCATCTTGCCGAGCCCCGGATTGCCGGAACAAGCCGGGCAATGGCGGAGGAATAAAGCGAACTGGCGCGATCCCGGCGGCCCTTTTCCAATGGCTCAACCGGCATTCGTTCCTGCGGCAGGTTGGCACAGTGACAGTTGTGCTGCTTAATAGCTCCAGGCCCGCCAGCTATATTTGGGCTTCAGGAGCAATCCATGCAGTCCGCTCGTCAAGACATCCACAATTCCGCGATCCCGGCCCTATGCGAGAGCTGCGAGGCCCGCCATCAGGGCATGTGCGGCGCGCTGAACGCCGAGCAATTGCTAGCCCTGTCAGCCCATACGCGCCGGGTTCACCATGAGGCCGGCGACGAGCTGCAGGCAGACGCCATGCCTATTACCGGTTACGGCAATGTGCTGCGCGGCGTGGTAAAGCTCTCCAAAATCCTTGAGGACGGTCGCCAGCAAGTGGTCGGATTGCAGTTTGCGCCGGATCTCATCGGGCGGCTGTTCGCCTCGGAAAGCCGCGTCACGGCGGAAGCGGCGTCCGATGTAGATCTGTGCGTGGTGCCGAAATCGGCGCTGGAAGCCCTGATCCGCGACAACCCCGAGCTCGAACATCGGGTGATGTTGCAGGCGCTGCGCGAGCTCGACGAGGCGCGCGACTGGATGGTGACGCTGGGCCGCAAGACTGCCGCCGAAAAAGTGGCAAGCTTCCTCTACCTGATTGCCAGCCACATCGATCCCACCAGCACCGATGCGGTTACGATTTTTGATCTGCCGCTGAGCCGCGCCGATATAGGAGATTTTCTGGGCCTGACCATCGAAACGGTCTCCCGCCAGATCAGCAAGCTCAAATCCGAAGGCGTGATCGCCATCGAAAACTACCGCAGGGTTTCGGTGCCCGATCTGGCGCGGCTGCGCCTGCGCTGCGGCTAGCCCAGCACCCCATCCCGCATTTCCAGCACGCGGTTGAAAACGCCATCAGGAATGGCGGCGTGGGTCACCACGATGACAGTCCGCCCCCGCGCCGCCTCGCGCAATGTGGCAAAGAACGCCAGTTCCGCCTCCCGATCGAGGGCGTTGGTCGGCTCGTCCAGCAGCAGGATCGGCGCTTCCGACAGGAGCGTGCGCGCCAGGCACAACCGTCGCCCCTGTCCAACCGAAACGGTGCTGCCGCCTTCGCCCAGCAGCGTATCGAGCCCCGCCGGCAAGGTGCGCACGAAGGCCGCGATCCCGGCGGCCTCCAGCACCGACCACAGCGCCGCGTCATCGGCCTGGGGCCGGGCGATCAGCAGATTAGCGCGGATGGTGTCGTGAAACAGCGGACTGTCCTGGCTGAGCAGCGCGATTTTGGTGTGCAGCTCCGCCTGGCGCGAATCCGCGATGGGCACACCGCCCAGAGAAATCTTTCCCTGCTGCGGATCGGCCAGCCGCAACAGCAGGGCCAGCAGGCTCGACTTGCCGCTGCCGCTGGGACCAATGATGGCCAGATGCTCTCCAGCCGGAATCGACAGGTCGATGCCCCGCAGCACCATCGGCCCGTCGTCATAGGCAAAACTGACATCGCTGATCCGCAAATCGGTATCGACCCCGAGCCGTGTCGGCGCCACCGGATCGGCCACCACAATCGGGGCTTCGCCGACCTCGAGCAGGCGCTCTGCGGCGGCAATTGCAGTGCTGAGTTTGCCCGCGCTGCGCACGATTGCACTCGTCGCCTCAAAGCTGCCGATCACCGCCAGCAACAGTCCTGCCAGCACCGGGCCTTCAACCCGGCCGCCATGCAGCGCCTGCAAGCCAATCCACAGCGTTCCCACCAGCGCCAATGCTGCCAGGGCCTGCACCGCAAACCCTGCATTTGCTGTCAGGCCGACCAATTGGCGTCGGGCCGCCCCCAGTCGCACCGCCTGCGTCCTGAACCCGGCCTGCGCCGTGCCCAGCACGCCATACAGCGTCAGGTCGGCGTGCCCGGCAATGCCGTCCAGCACCGCAGCACGGGCATCGGAGGCGCGGTCCACCACTGCCTGCCCGGCGCGGCGGCTGACCAGCATCAATACCGCCGGAACCAGAAGCACGGCCATGGCCATGCACGCTCCATAAAGCCACGCCGCCTCGGGGAGAAGCCAGGCCAACACGCCAGTCAGTACCGCCCCCACGATCAGTGCGGCGGTGATCGGCCCTATGGCCACGAGGAAGGCTGTATCCAGCGCGTCGACGTCGGCAGTCAGCCGGCTCACCAGATCGCCATGGCGCAGACTGCGGCTACTGAGCGGCAAGCGCGGAAACAGCCGACTAAACAGCCAGCCACGAATATCCGAGAGCAGGCTCAGGGTCGCATCGTGCCCTGCCAGTCGTTCGCCATATCGCGCCAGGATCCGAATGAACGAAAAGCCGCGCACCAGCGAGGATGGCGTGAAAATGTTGAAGGCCAGCCCCGCCGTGGTCAGCGCCGCAGCAGTGATGAACCAGCCCGACGTGCCCAGCAAGGCAACGCCCGCCGCCACCGTCACCAGCGATAGAACCAAGGCGATCGAAAAACCCTTGGACTGCCTGGCAAACAATGCGCGAAACGCGAGCAACGCCTTCATGCCTGTTCTCCAACCTGCTGGCGGGGCAGGGGGATTGGCGCCAAGGCGGCGCCGGCAATCTGCCAGGCCTTGTCCATCCGTGCGGCGACGGCCAACGAATGCGTCGCGATAATCAGCGTCCGTCCGCGAGCATAGCGCTGCATATTGTCCATTACCGCTTGCTCCAGTTCGGCATCCAGGTGCGCTGTGGGCTCGTCGAGCAGGATCAGTCCGGCGTCGCGCAGATAGATGCGCGCCAGGGCAATGCGTTGCGCCTGTCCGCCGGAAAGCCCCAACCCGCCTTCACCCAGGGGAGTATCCAGCCCCTTCGGCAGGGTATCCGCAAACCCCGTCACATGCGCCAGTTCGGCAGCGCGACGAATATCGGCAGGGGTAGAGCCGGGGCGGGCAAGCGCAATGTTCTGCGCCAGACTGGCCGCAAAGATGCGTGGTTTTTGCCCGAGCATGGTGATGCGGCCGCGCAAGTCCGCCTCCGGCCAGTCAGCCAGCGGGCGTTGGTCCAGCAGAATTGGTCCATCCGCCTGACGCAAGCGGGCCATGGCCTCAAGCAGTGTGGATTTTCCGGTGCCACTGGGGCCAAGCACTGCAACATGCTCCCCCGGCAAAACGCTCAGCTCGGCCCGATCGACAATGATCCGGCTGTTGTCTGGGGTTCGCAGCGTCACCCCGGCCAGTTGCAGGCCGATGGCCTGGCCGTGGCGACCCGACGGCGCATCGTGCAAGGGGACGACGTCGGCGGGCAATTCGCCCAACTGGGATTCGATCTCGCCGATGGCCGCTTTTGCGGCGGCACGATCATGATAGTGCGACGCCAGCAGGCGCAGCGGATTGTAAACTTCTGGCGCCATGAGCAACAGGAACATGCCGGTTTGCAGGGTCAGCGGCGTCGAGCGCAAATGCAGGAAGTCGATAAAGGTCAGACCTATGTAAAGGGCCACGCCGGCCACCCCAAGCGCGGCAAAGAACTCCAGCACCGCCGAGGACAGGAAGGCGATCCGCAACACCCTGAGCGTGCGGCGGCGCAATTCATCGCTGGCTGCAACGATGCCCCGCGTTTCAGCATCCGCCTGCCCAAACAGCTTGAGCGTCAGCAACCCCCGCAGCCGATCGGCAAACCGCCCGTTCAGCAGCGACAAAGCCCGCGCTTGGCGACGAGTTGCGTATTGGGCACCCCAGCCGGCCAGCGCCATGAACAACGGGATAAGCGGTGCCGAGATCAGAAACAGCAGGCCGGCCACCCAATCGAGCGGTAGAATCACGGCGCCGAATGCCAGCGGCAACAGCGTGGCCTGGATCAACACCGGCAGATAGTGAGCGAAAAAGCCGTCCAGTGCCTCCGTCTGGTCAATGATTGCCGCCGCGGCTGCGCCGGTCTGCGTTTGCCCGGCAGCGCGCGGAGAGTTTTGGAGCAGGCGCGCGAACAGGGCTTCGCGTACCGCAAGCTTGACCTTTTCAGCGGCCGCCGATCCGGCGCGGTCGCCGAGAGCGGTCAGGCCGGCTCGCGCCAGCAATAGTGCGAGGACAAGTCCGATGCTGCGGGCCAGTAGATCGGGCGTTGCCCCAATTTCGATTGCCTCCCCCAGGACCTGGGCCAGGGTCCACGCTTGCCACACAAGCAGGACACCGCCCAACAATGGTGCAATAATGGCTGTGGTCAGCCAAATCCCGCCTTTGGGGCGCAGCCGGGAAAGGGTCTTGCCGTGATGTCGGTCCAGGTCAGCGTCAGTTTGTGTCATTGCGTTCTTGGTTCTTTTGCTGACAATTGCATTCTATCGCGGCGCCCCGTTACGGCCTTGATTTGAATCAAGGCGCTGTCAGGTTTCAAGGCGCATAGGGACGCAGCGACGTTTCGACTTACGCGTGCGGCAAGCATAGAGGCATTATCGTCATGATAGACATGACTGTCGTCGAACTATCGCGGTGGCAGTTCGCTGCCACAGCGATGTATCATTTTATCTTCGTCCCGTTGACCATCGGGCTGTCAGTCATGATGGCCATCATGGAAAGCGTATATGTGATGACGGGCCGCGATGTCTGGCGCAAGGCGACCATGTTCTGGGCGACGCTGTTCGGCGTTAATTTCGCCATGGGCGTCGCTACCGGCATTGTCATGGAATTCCAGTTCGGCATGAACTGGAGTTACTACAGTCACTATGTAGGCGATGTGTTCGGCGCGCCGCTGGCGATTGAAGGCCTGATGGCGTTCTTCCTTGAAGCCACTTTTGTCGGCCTGTTCTTCTTTGGTTGGGACCGGCTGAGCAAGGTCGGCCATCTGATTGTCACCTGGTTGGTGGCGCTGGGCACCAATTTCTCGGCCCTCTGGATTCTCGTGGCCAATGGCTGGATGCAGAACCCGGTCGGCGCCAAGTTCAATCCCGATACCATGCGCATGGAAATCACCGACTTTGTGGCGGTTATTTTCAACACAGTGGCTCAGGCCAAGTTCGTACACACCGTCAGTGCGGGCTATGTTTGCGGCGCGGTCTTCGTGTTTGCCATCTCTGCCTTTTATCTGGCCAAGGGCAGGCACATCGAAATCGCCAAGCGTTCCATGGTTGTGGCGGCCAGCTTTGGCCTGGCCTCAGCCCTGTCTGTCGTCGTTCTGGGTGACGAAAGCGGCTATGTCGCCACCGAGCATCAGAAGATGAAGATCGCGGCGATGGAAGCCATGTACCACACCGAGCCGGCTCCGGCTTCGTGGACGTTGTTTGCCATCCCCGGCCCAGATGGCGGTGAGCCCGCCTTCTCGATCGGTGTTCCGTGGGTGGGTGGTCTTATCACAACGCGCTCATTCGACCAGGAACTGCCTGGCATCAATGAATTGGTCGAGCACGCCCAGGTCCGCATCCGGTCGGGCATGATTGCCTATGACGCGCTCCAGGAAATCCGTGCAGACGGCACCAACACCCAAGCGCGGGCCGTCTTTGATGAACATTGGGCCGATTTGGGCTATGGCCTGCTGCTCAAGAAGTATCGGGAAGACGTTGGCAACGCCACGGATGCCGAGATCGCGCAGGCGGCGGCCGATACGGTGCCGGGCGTGTGGCAGCTGTTCTGGACCTTCCGCATCATGATGGGGCTGGGCTTCTTCTTCATCGCTTTCTTTGCAGTGTGGTTCTACCGCGCGTCGCGTGGCTGGCTCGATACCAACAAGCCCTTGCTGTGGTTCAGCTTTGCGATGCTGCCCACTCCCTGGATTGCCATCGAATTTGGCTGGTTCATTGCCGAGTTCGGTCGACAGCCCTGGGTGGTGGAGGGGGTCCTGCCCACTTTCTATGCCGCTTCCGGTCTGAATTTCTGGGATCTGGTGATCTCGCTGACCTTCTTCATGGTGCTTTATACCGTGCTGCTGGTCATCATGGTCGCGCTGATGGTCAGGATCGTCAAAGCGGGTCCACAGGACAAATTGTTAACGCTGGCAGAAGACGACGAGGATTTTGTCATCGCCGCCCTGCCGGCTACTCCAGCCAACAAGGTACTGGGATCATGAGCTCCATTCCTCTCGACTACGAAACCCTGCGCCTGATCTGGTGGCTTCTGCTTGGCGTGATCCTGATCGGCTTTGCCGTGATGGGTGGCCGAGATATGGGGGTAGGGGCCTTGTTGCCCTTCGCCGCCCGTACCGACGAAGAGCGTCGCATTCTGCTCAATGTCATCGGCCCGACATGGGAGGGAAACCAGGTATGGCTGATTGTCGGCGGCGCCGGCATCTTTGCCGCTTTCCCCCCACTCTATGCGGTAAGCTTCTCCGGCTTCTATCTGGCCATGCTTGTTATCCTGCTGGCGCTTATCTTGCGCCCGGTCGGCTTCAAGTTCCGGGGCAAGGTCAAGGATCCACGCTGGCGCACCGCATGGGATTGGGCCCTGTTCATCGGTGGCGCTGTGCCAGCGCTAATCTTTGGCGTGGCGATGGGCAATGTTCTGCTCGGCGCGCCGTTCCATCTCGATGACACGATGCGGACCTTCTACACCGGCAATTTCTTTCAGCTGCTCAGCCCGTTTGCGTTGCTGTGTGGGCTGGTGAGCCTGGGGATGATCGTTACCCAGGGAGCTTCAGTCATTGCCGGCAGGACGCAAGGCGTCCTCGTTGCTCGCGCTCGCCGCTATGGTCTGGCGGCTGCCATCGGTACTATTGTGCTATTTGCTCTGGCAGGAGTGTGGGTTGCCCTCGGTATTGATGGCTACGCCATCACCAGCCCGATCGACGGGCATGGCGCAATCAACCCGCTGGGCAAGACCGTGGTCTTGTCCCGCGGCGGCTGGATGAGCAATTACGGCACTTACCCCTGGATGATTGCAGCGCCGGTTCTGGCTTTTGCTGGATTGGCGCTTGCAGCATTGGGGTTCTCGTCGAACTGGCGCCTACCGACGCTGCTCTCTTCCAGCCTTGCAATATTCGGCATCATATCGACCGCCGGCCTGTCTCTCTTTCCGTTCCTCCTGCCATCTTCGAGCATGGTTGAGGCGAGCTTGACGCTATGGGATGCCTCCTCGAGCCATTTGACCCTATTCATCATGCTGGTGGTGAGCTGCTTTTTTCTGCCGATCATCCTGCTCTACACGGCCTGGGTTTTCCGCGTCATGCGGGGGCCGGTGACAGCAGACAATCTCGAGCAGAACCCCAACGCCTATTAGGAGAGCAACATGTGGTATTTCTCGTGGATCCTGGGCCTTGGGCTCGCATGCAGCTTCGGCATTCTAAATGCCATGTGGTTCGAAATGCGCGAAGATCGGCGCGAAGCTCGCGAAGCCCGTATCGAGGCCCGCCAGCGCTGAGCGCATGACAACTGAAACAGTGGTTATCAGATCGTTAACACAGGCATCCCGGGTGGGTGCCTGTTTTACTTTTGAAATCAGGGACTTAGGCGGAGTTGCTGTCAGTCGCGGCTTGATCGCACAGCTGTCCCGACGGCATGGCGGATGCGTCTGGTGCATGACCGATGTGCACTTCCATCCCTTCTAAACACGACTACTTGGCTATACATATAGCTCATCAAAAGAAGGGGAATAAAATGAACATTCGTCAGAAAATCGCTCAGTTTGCTCAATATCAGCGCACCCTGCGTGAACTCAATGCACTTGATACCCGCCAGCTCAACGATCTGGGCATCACCAAGGGTGATATCAAGAACATCGCTCGCGGCGAGATCGTTCGCTAAGCTTCTTGAATACTGCCAGTCTTTAGATGAAGGCGTCCCGTTGGGCGCCTTTTGTCTTTTCTGAATACCGTCTAGCGGATCAGGTCGGCTGTTTTAGCCGACAACGCAGCAACCAACACATCTGGCTTCATGCGCAGTTGCAGTCCTCGCTGCCCGCCATTCAGAAAAACCTCCTCTTCGAGGGTAGCCATTTCTTCCACGGCGGTAGGCACGGGCCTTTTTTGTCCGAAAGGGCTGATCCCGCCTACCTTGTAGCCCGTAAGTCGTTCTGCGTCCGCCGGCTTCATCATGTGAGCGGACTTGCCCCCAAGGGCGGCAGCCAGCTTCTTCATGTTGACTTCTTCGTCCGAGGGCACCACCACGCAGACCGGTTTGCCATCGACTTCCGCCATCAGGGTCTTGAGGACCACTGACGGGGAGACGCCCAACGCCTCAGCCGCCTGCAGGCCGACGCGGTCGGCGTCGGGATTGTAGTCATAAATTGCCGTCTCGAAGGCAATGCCGGCTTTGGTCAGGGCAAGGGTGGCGGGGGTGGTCTTTGACATGCTCTTGAATGGAGTGGGAAACAGTGAATAGCCGGTAATCAAGCAGCGATCCAACGAGGCGGTCAAGTGCAGTGCCGAGCTCACATTGTATTAGACTATCCCTCCCGTCCCTCCTTCGACGGCGGGCCGGATTGCGGCGACTTGCTGACGGTAGCCCGAAGCGCGATACGCCCCCAGCAAATCGATGGCCCCGCCCTTTTCCAGCCGCGCCATGGCAAGGATGGGCTCGACATCGGTGCGATAGGCCAGCCGCAGCGCCTGCGTCCCGGCAAGAGCATCATTGTTATTCTGCGCCGCTTCCAAATCCCGGCGGTCGACCAGCAGCGCCTGCGCATAGGCCCGCTGCACGTCTGAGGCCGACAACATCAGCGATTCGATCGGATCGGTGACGTTGTGGTTTTGGTCCAACATATGAGCAGGGCGGAAATCCGCGTCGGTGCTCTCGATGTCCACCAACTCGTTGAACACCAGGAACAGCCGGTACGGATCAATCGACCCCGCATCCAGATCGTCATCACCATATTTGCTGTCGTTGAAATGGAAGCCGCCAAGCTTGCCGAACTGGGCAAGACGGGCAACGATCATCTCAATGTTGACGTTGGGCGCATGATGGCCGAGATCGACCAGGCAAAAGGCCTTGTCGCCCAACTCCTTGGCGATCAGGTAATTGGTGCCCCAGTCCTGCACCACGGTCGAATAAAACGCCGGCTCGTACATCTTGTGTTCGGTAAAGATACGCCAGTCATCGGGCAGGGCGGCGTAAATCGACTTCATCGAATCCAGATATCGTTCGAACTGCCGAGTGAAATTGACCTGACCGGGAAAGTTGGAGCCGTCGCCCACCCACACCGTCAGCGCCTTGGAGCCTATGGTCTGGCCAATCTCGATGCATTCCAGATTATGTTCGATGGCCTGCTGGCGGGTCGCCGCATCCGCTGCCGACAGCGAGCCGAACTTATAAGTCTGGATCTGTCCCTTGGCGTCCGAAAACGTGTTGGAGTTCATCGCGTCATAGCCGAGGTTGAAACGCGACGCCGCCTGCTTCAGACGATTGGGGTCCGCCTTGTCCCAGGGAATATGCAGCGAAATCGTTTTGGTCGCCTGAGTCAGCTGCGAAATGACCGCGCAGTCTTCTATCTTGTCAAAAATGTCTCGTGGCTCGCCCGGACCTGGGAAGCGGGCAAAGCGCGTTCCGCCGGTGCCCACGCCCCAGGAGGGCACGGCGATGGAAAATTCGGCGATCTTTGCCTTGATGGCGTCAATGGCAATGCCCCGCCGGTCCAGCCGCTCGCCCAGGTTATCGTAGTCAGCGTGCAGATCGTCTATGAGCTTGGCGTTGTGAGCTTCGACGATATCGGGTTCGATGATGTGTTCGGTCATTTGCTCTTCACCCTCTCCGCACGTAGATCGTCGGACGGGGCCCCCTCTACCGCGTAAACGACTGCGCGTTGCCAGCGTCGACATTGATGATGTTGCCGGTGGACTTCGCCGAGGCGTCCGAGACGAAGAAATAGATCGCTTCGGCGATATCCTCGGGGAACACGCTGCGCTTGAGCATCGAGCGCTCGCGATACATTTCTTCCAGGCCATCCTTGTCGGTTTTATAGGTCGAAGCGCGCTGCTCGAGCCATTCGCCTGCCCAGATCTTGCTGCCGCGCAGGACCGCATCTGGATTAACGACGTTGACCCGGATCTGCTCGCCCGCGCCTTCCAGCGCCAAGCATCGCGCCAGATGGATTTCGGCCGCTTTGGCCGTGCAATACGCGGCGGCATTGGGCGAGGCGGCGAGGCCATTCTTGGAAGCCACAAACACCACTTTGCCGCCGATTTTCTGCGCCCGGAACAACCGGAACGCTTCGCGGCTGACGAGAAAATAGCCCGTGGACAGAATGTCCATGTTCTTGTTCCACAGCTCGAGCGTCGTCTCCTCAATCGGGGCCGAGGAGGCGAGCCCAGCATTTGACACCAAAATATCCAGCCCACCGAACTCGACAACCGCGTGGGCAAAGCCGGCAGTGACCGCGTCCTCCTTGGTCACATTGAGGACCACTGGGCGCACGACGTCGGCCCCGTACACCTTACTTAGCTCCTCACTAACCGTCGCTAGAGCCGTCTCATCGATATCGGCGAGCACCACGCAGGCACCTTCGCGCAGCAGGCGCACCGCCGTGGCCCTGCCGATACCGCCGGCGCCGCCGGTGACCAGGGCGATCTGACCCGCCAGCGATTTTGGCTTGGGCATGCGAGCCAGCTTCGCCTCTTCGAGCAGCCAATATTCGATATCGAAGGCTTCCTGCTCAGGCAGGCCGACATAGGTAGAAACAGTCGAGGCGCCGCGCATAACATTGATGGCGTTGACATAAAATTCGCCGGAAATCCGCGCGGTCGCCTTGTCTTTGGCAAAGGTGAACATGCCGACGCCCGGCATTAGGTAGACCACCGCATTAGGGTCGCGTATCGCAGGCGAATTGTCGTGTTTGCAGCGGTCGTAATAGGCCTGGTAGTCTTGGGCGTAGGCCGCAATGTCTTCCGGCATCTTGGCTAACACCGCATCCACATCTGGATTGGTCGGGTCGAACTCGATCACCAGCGGGCGGATTTTGGTGCGCAAGAAATGGTCGGGGCAAGAGGTGCCAAGCGCCGCCAGCGTGCGCAACTCTTCGGAGTTGACGAATTCCAGCACGGCGGCGCTGTCGTCAAAATGACCCAGCTTATGGCTGTCTTGCGAAATCACTTGACGAATGCGGGGCATCAGCTTGGCCGCAATGGCGCGGCGCTCAACAGGTGGCAACGACTTCACTGCTTCGCCACCGAAGATCACTTTGCCAGCTGTCTCCTGCTCAAACCACTCGATGGCCCGATTGATCACACCGATGGTGGTTTCGTAGCAGTCCCTGGGCGTGTCGCCCCAGGTGAACAGGCCGTGGCTTTCAAGGATCAGCCCCTTAGCACTGGGGTTTTCCTCGCAGAATTTGCCCAGCCACAGGCCCAGTTCAAAACCTGGCTTCTTCCACGGCAGCCAGCCGATGCTCTCTCCGAATATCTGCTGCGTAAGTTCGCGAGAGTTCTTGGACGCTGCGATGGCGATAATGGCATCGGGATGCATATGATCCACGTAAGGTCGGTTCACATATGCATGAAGCGGTGTATCGATCGAGGCGGCGCGCGGGTTCAGATTGAACGTCGCGTGGGGCAGGTAGCCCACCATCTCGTCCTCGAATTCCACCCCGCGATAGAGGGCCTTCAGCGCCCGCAGCTTGTCCATGTAGAGCGTCGAGAAGCCATCGAGCTTGATTGAAGCATTGTCGCCGCCAGAGCCCTTGACCCACAGCACTTCGACCTTCTCGCCGGTCAGCGGGTCTTTCTGCATGATCTTCGATGAAGTGTTGCCGCCGCCGAAATTGGTGACTCGCTTGTCGCTGCCCAGCAAGTTGGACCGATATACGAGGCGTTCCGGTTCGCTCATCGCGGCAGCCTTGGCATCATCCCATAAGTTGGACAGGCGTTGGGGCGCGGAAATGGGCATGAACTTCTCCGGATTACCTAACAAAGGCCGATAATGTCGGAAGATGGCCACAAAATTCGCCGTTAAGTCAATCAGAAACAATCAAGAACGGTCAGCTTCGAGAGTCGGTGATCGATTTTGCGGTGGGGGTGATTGACACTGATTGAATTCGGTGGGAAGGAATTAACCTGAGGAGTATGGTCTTGCACGAAACCGAACGTCATCGCGTCATTTTGGCTGCTGTTCAGTCGCGACCAGTCGCGACCGTTGCCGATCTTTGCGAAGTCACCGGTTCGTCGGAGGCAACCATCCGTCGGGATATCGCTGCCCTGCACGTGCAGGGACAGTTGCGTCGTGTGCGGGGTGGTGCTGAAGCGCTCAATCCGCCATCTCAGAGCGCTTTGATGGGTCGACCTTTTTCCGTCAACGAGACGCTCAACATCGCTCAGAAGCGCTCGATTGCCCGCGCGGCAGCCGAATTGTGCTCCGATGGCGAGCCGATTATCATCAACGGCGGCACCACCACCTACCAGATGGTTCACTATCTGACCGGGCGCCGCATGTCGGTTTTTACGAACAGCTTCGCGATCGCCGAGTTCCTGATCCACAATTCACGCAATTCGGTCGTCATTCCAGGAGGCACCGTCTATCGCGAACAGAATGTCATCCTTTCGCCCTTCGGAGGGGTGGTGGCATCGCATTTCTATGCCAAGCGGATGTTCATTGGCTGCCAGGGAATTGGCGCGTTGGGTCTGATGGAGGCGGATCCGATGATCGTGCAGTCGGAAATAGCGCTGATCGGTCAGGCGGAAGAACTGATCGTTTTGGCTGATTCATCGAAGTTTTCTGCGCGTTCCAGCCTCATCTTGTGCGGGCTGGATCGCATCACTGCTGTCATCAGCGACGGCGGTATTCGCGATGAGGATCGCCAGATGCTGGAGACAGCTGGCGTTCGTCTCATCATTGCAGAAGCCAGCGCCTCGGGAGACCGCCTAGCGATCGCCTAAAGCGAATAACGCACATTCAAGGGAGGAACTGACGAATGAAACTGCTCAAGCTGCTGGCCGCATCCACTGCGGTTGCTATGTTGCTCGCTGCCCCGGCCTATGCTCAGACCCGTATCGCGCTGGTGGTGAAGTCGCTCGGAAACGGCTTCTTCGATGCCGCCAACAAGGGCGCGCAGGAAGCTGCGGCCGAGCTCGGCGTGGAGGTCATCTATACCGGACCCACCGCCGCCACCGCCGAAGCCCAGATCGAAGTGGTCAACTCGCTGATCGCCCAGCAGGTCGACGCTATCGCGATCTCCGCTAACGATCCCGACGCACTCGTGCCAGCACTGCAAAAGGCCATGGAACGCGGCATCAAAGTGGTCAGCTGGGATTCCGGCGTGGCCGAAGCGGGCCGTCAGGTCCACCTCAACCCGTCCGATATCAATCTGATCGGGGAAACCATCATCAAACTGGCGGCCGACTACCTGCCCGACGGCGGCGATGTTGCCATTCTGTCGGCCGCATCTACCGCGACCAACCAGAACGCCTGGATCGAAGCTGCCAAGGCCGCCATCCCGGCCAAGTTCCCCAAAATCAATCTCGTGGCTACGGTCTATGGTGACGATGACTCGGTGAAGTCGACCGACGAAGCCAAGGGGCTGATTGCCTCCTATCCGAACCTCAAGGCAATCATTGCCCCCACCACTGTCGGGGTCGTGGCCGCCGCACAGGTCGTTACTGACCAGAACCTGATCGGCAAGATCAACGTGACCGGGCTGGCGTTGCCGTCCGAGTTCAAGCAGTTCATCGACAATGGTGCATCGCAGGCCGTGGCGCTGTGGAACCCGATCGACCTGGGATATTCCGCCGTTTACCTCGCCAATGATCTGATCAAGGGCGACGAAGCCAAGCCTGGCGCCAAACTGTCCATCGGTCGCGTCGGGGAAGTGACCCTCGATGATACCAATGCCGCCGCCATGGCGCCGCCGTTTCAGTTCGACAAGACCAATATCGATGAATTCTCCAAGATCTACTGATCTGGGCCGTTCGCAATCCGGACCTAGTTGCCGGATTTCCTCCGCCTGCTGAGTTTCTCGGCACTATGTGGCGCAGCCCTTCCTCAATCTTCGGGGCGGCGTCACATGGGTGGCGGGGGTACTTATGGACCTTCCAATGACCCTCAATCCCATTCTCACGCTCTCCGGCATCTCCAAGAGCTTCCCGGGTGTGCGGGCACTGCACAATGTCTCGCTTGAACTTTATGCCGGGCAAGTTACTGCGCTGATTGGCGAAAACGGCGCGGGCAAATCCACATTGGTCAAGACAATGACCGGCATCTACCAGCCCGATGCCGGCGAGATCGTCATGAACGGCAAAACCGTGCATTTGCCCACGGCACATTCCGCCTCCGCCGTTGGCATCACCGCCATTCATCAGGAAACGGTGTTGTTTGATGAACTGACGGTCGCTGAAAACATCTATCTTGGGCATGCCCCACGCAATCGCTTTGGCCTGATCGACTGGAAAACCATGCGGTCCGAGGCGCGCGAAACCCTTGATGCCATGGCGGCGGGCATTGATCCGGACATTAAGCTCAAGGAATTGGGCATTGCGAAAAAGCATCTGGTGGCGGTTGCGCGTGCGCTGTCCGTCGAGGCGCAAGTGGTGATCATGGACGAGCCAACAGCCGCCCTCAGCCAGAAGGAGATCGAGGAGCTGTACGTGCTCATCGATCTGCTGAAGCAGGACGGCAAGGCCATTCTGTTCATCAGCCACAAATTCGATGAAATCTATCGCATCGCTGATCGCTACACCGTATTTCGCGACGGGGAAATGGTCGGAAAAGGTATGATCAGGGACACGTCCCAGAGCCAGATCGTTCAGCTCATGGTCGGGCGTGCCGTGGATCAGATCTTCCCCCCGCGCACGGCGGTAATCGGCGACGTCGTGCTTGAGGCCAAGAAGCTGAGCCACCCAACCGAATTCGATGACATCTCGTTTTTCGTACGCAGGGGCGAGATACTGGGTTTTTACGGGCTGGTGGGCTCTGGCCGCTCTGAGGTCATGCAGGCCGTGTTCGGCATGACCAAAACCTCAACTGGCACACTGGTGCTTGAGGGCAGGACCATCGCTCCAAAATCGGCCGCTGACGCGGTCGACGCTGGGATTGTTTATGTCCCCGAGGAACGCGGCAAGCAGGGGGTTATCACCGGCGAGCCGATATTCATGAATGTCTCTCTGCCCTCGCTCAGAAAGACCTCCAAAACCGGTTTCCTGCGCCTCGCGGAGGAGTTTGAGCTGGGCCGTACTTATACCGAACGCCTTGATCTTCGGGCATCTTCGCTAAGTCAGGACGTCTCCACCCTATCGGGCGGCAATCAGCAAAAGGTGGTCGTTGCAAAGTGGCTGGCCACGCTGCCAAAAGTCATCATTCTTGATGAACCTACCAAGGGTATCGACATCGGTTCCAAGGCAGCCGTGCATGCCTTCATGGCAGAGCTCGTTGCCCAGGGGCTCAGCGTGATCATGGTCTCTTCCGAGCTGCCTGAAGTGTTGGGCATGAGCGATCGCATCGTCGTCATGCGCGATGGCCTTATCGTCGATACACTCGACAATAAGGACGTGAGGCCAGAAACGCTAGTGCGCCTTGCTGCCGGAATTGCCGAGGAGCAAGCAGCATGAAAGCGCTGGCCAAATACCGCGAGATCTGGCTCGGTCTGGCAATATTGCTTGTACTCGTGCTGGTCACCGCCCGTTTCCCGCGCTTTTCTCATCCGTCCAACTTGCTCACCATTTTCAATGATACCTCCATCCTGATGATGCTGGCACTCGGTCAGATGGCCGTCATCCTCACCCGCTCCATCGATTTGTCCATGGCCTCAAACCTTGCCCTCACCGGCATGATCGTGGCGATGACCAACGCTGCTTTTCCGGGTGTTCCGGTGCCTGTTCTGATGGTCATGTGCCTTGCAATCGGCGGCCTGCTCGGCGCCTTTAACGGCGTGCTGGTGTGGAAACTCGGTATCCCACCTATCGTCGTCACTCTAGGCACGCTGACTATTTATCGCGGGATGGTTTTTGTCCTTTCCGGCGGAGCCTGGGTCAATGCCGCACAGATGAGCCCGGAGTTTATTGGCCTGCAGCGGTCGATCTTCCTCGGCTTGCCGGTGTTGAGCTGGATGGCGGTCATCGTGGCCATTCTGTTTTACGTGTTTATGACCCGCACCCCGCTTGGGCGGGCGCTTTATGCCATCGGGGTCAATCCTACGGCCTCGGTCTATACGGGCATCAATGTCGGGTTCACCAAGTTCATGGCCTTCACCATTGCCGGTGCAATAGCCGGTTTGTGCGGGTACTTGTGGGTTTCGCGCTACGTCATTGCTTCGGTGGAAGTCGCGAGCGGATATGAACTGACCATCATTGCCGCCTGCGTCATCGGGGGCGTTTCCATAGCCGGCGGGATCGGTACTGTAGCCGGCGTCCTGCTTGGTGCGCTATTTCTTGGCGTCATCAACAACGCGCTGCCCGTGATCAATATCTCGCCCTTCTGGCAAATGGCGATTTCCGGCACCGCAATCCTGCTTGCTGTCGTCCTCAACGCTCGTGGCGAACATCGCAAGGGCCGCCTTATCCTCAAGAAGGCGGAGGCGTCCGCATGACCACCGACGCTCCCATTACCCACCGTCATCTGCCGGATCGCCTCGACAACCCGCTGCGCTCCGCGGTGTTGAGCTGGGAGAGTCTGCTGGTGCTGGTGGTCATCGGCATTTTCATCATCAACTCCCTCGCGTCGCCGTATTTCCTTAACGCGTGGAGCCTGTCTGACCTGACGTTCAACTTTACCGAAAAAGGCCTGATCGCCTTGGCGATGGCGCTCTTGATCATCTCGGGGGAGATCGACCTTTCGGTTGCCTCGATCATTGCGCTGGCCTCCACCACGATGGGTCTGGCGCTACAATATGGGGCCGATACGCCCACGCTCGTCGGCATTGGCGTGGTAGTGGGGGTGCTCTGCGGCGCCTTCAATGGTGCCTTGGTGACCAGGCTGAAATTGCCGTCGATTGTGGTCACTATTGGGACGATGAGCCTGTTCCGCGGCATTTCCTACATCATCCTGGGCGATGGCAGCTTCAAGGATTATCCCAAGAGTTTCGCCTGGTTCGGGCAGGGTTACGTCTGGTGGGTGATTTCGTTTGAGCTGGTGCTGTTTCTTGCCTTTGCCATCGGGTATTTCGTGTTGCTCCACCGCACCAGCTTTGGCCGTCGTGTCTATGCAATCGGCAATAACGAGGTGGCCGCCAAGTTCTCCGGCGTGCGGGTCGAGCGGATCAAGTTCATCCTGTTCTGCCTGACAGGTCTCATGAGCGGCATTGCTGCCGTTCTGCTTACTGCGCGCCTGGGGTCCACCCGCCCATCCATTGCCAAGGGCATGGAGCTCGAGGCAATCACCATGGTGGTCCTGGGTGGAGTGTCCATTCTGGGTGGAGCGGGGTCGATTACCGGCGTGGTGCTTGCAGCATTGATCATTGGCCTTGTTACCTTTGGCCTTGGATTGCTCAACGTGCCGGGCACCGTGATGACCATTTTCACTGGGGCATTGTTGATCGTGGTGATCGCATTGCCCATCCTGTTCAGGATGTGGAGGCAGCGCGCATGATCGAGGATGGAGGCTTCCAAAAACACGCCTTCAAGATGCAGCTCAATCCAGGCATGGCCGCTGAATACAAGAAACGGCATGACGAAATCTTCCCGGAACTGGTCGAACTGCTGCATGCAGCCGGGGTGAGGGACTACTCCATCCACCTGGATGCCGAGACCAACACGCTGTTTGGCGTGCTGTGGCGGCGCAAGGACCACACCATGGCAGAATTGCCCGCCAGGGAGGTCATGCAACGCTGGTGGGCACACATGGCTGACATCATGGTGACCAACGACAAGAACGAGCCGGTCTCAACAGATCTCGTTCCCATGTTCTGGCTCAAATAGGCCCTAGTGTTTGACTTCGTGCGCCTTCCGGATGGATCGGGCCACCAGCCACACACCGAGCAATACGAAAGGCGCGGCGATCGACAAGGTCATGGTCTTGTCCCAGTGCAGATGCTCAAGCGGCCCTGCCAGGGCATAGCTGATCATGCCCAGCACGTAATAGCTGATGGCAAAGGTCGAGAGTCCTTCAACTGTGCGCTGCAACAGAAACTGACTGCGAGCGGTCTTGGCGATGCTGTCGAGCACGGCGGCATTTTGAACCTGCATGTCGACGCCGATGCGGACATTGAGCAGCGCGACAGAACGCTCAATCTTTTCCGACAGAACCGCGATGCGCTTTTCCATCGCAGCACAGGTTGCAAGGCCCGGATTGACCCGGTTACCGATATAGTGCCCCAGCGTCGAGCCGCGCGGCGTGGAGCTTTCACGCAGGCCCCTGAGGCGCATCTGCAGTATTTCGCCATAGGCCTGTCCGGCAGCGAACCGGTAGCCGAGCCGCTCGCCCAACTGGCCGGACCGCACCGACAGCTGGTGAAGAGCCGTGAGTGAGTTTTGCACTACATCGGGCGCGGTGGCATCAGAGAGCCCTTCCATAACGGCCGTTAGTTCGAGCTCGAGCTCGCGCAATTCGGGCGAAGCTGATCGTGCCAGCGGCAGCCCCAACAGGGCCATGGTGCGATAGGTTTCGATTTCCAGTAGCCGACGCACGATGATGGACCGTCGCAACACGGTCAGCGCACCCGCGGCGAACTCGAAGCGAGTGAATTTGTCGCCATCGGGCTCAAAGTCGGTGGCGACCTGCGCCTTGCCGCTTTCAATGTCGGGCAGGCACAGGCTGGCCAGATGGAAGCCGGGGATCAACCGTTCCGGAATGGTACGATCGGCAATGACGTCTATACGCATCGCCCCCAACAGCAGACTTTCGGACAGGCATTCCAGGCCGATATCATCGGGCCAGTTTTCGGGGTCATCAGGGTGGGTGCGCCAGGTCACGGTCACAAATTCGGTGTGGAATTCCCACGTGACGTGACGTAAAGGCGTGTCAAAACTGTGCTGGCGATCGGTGGCAAGCGGTGGATCTACCCGGTGGTCCACGCAGAATTGCTCGAAACGGCGGAACACGGCCATCATGGCGCCAGCCTGCGAGGGCATCACAAATACCAGGCGGCGCAAGCGACACACGGTGTCAATGATTTCAACAGGCCGCGCGTGGACCTCTTCCATGATCGCGGCACGGTAGGGATGATCGATTGGCACTATTGCAGACACTCGGGCGCGCTCCTGGCGGCCAATATGGGCCGGTGGAGCATGTGGCGCTCCATGCCATTCGTTGGCAATGAGACTTTAGAGCGCAAGTAACCGGATCGACAGGCTGTGCTAGTCGACCGGCCAAGCGCCCGGCAGCAAGGTCGCCGAGCCAGATTCTGGTGAACCTATTGCTTGCTCATCGATTGTGAACTGGATTGGTTTTTCATCTCGCTGCTGCTGACACCAATTTGTCCACTAGCCCTGTAGGTTAGCATCGCGCTACGCTCGGGACACAGCGCCAGTGCTACGCCCGGAAATACGGAGAAACCCATGCGCCTGAAGTCCATTTTGTTTAGCGCTGTTGCAGCGTTAGCCATTTCAGTGACCGGTGCCAATGCACAGGTCGTCGTGTCCTCCAAAATTGACACTGAGGGGGGCGTTCTCGGCAACATCATCAAGCAGGTGCTGGAAGCCAATAACATTCCAGTCACCGATCGTATCCAACTCGGCGGGACGCCGATCGTTCGCGAGGCGATACTGGCCGGCGAAATTGATCTTTATCCGGAGTATACAGGCAACGCCGCATTCTTCTTTGACAAAGCCGACGATCCTCTTTGGAACAAAGCGGACGAAGCCTATGCCGAGGCGGCCAAGCTCGATTTCGACGCCAACAAGATCGTATGGTTGACCCCGTCTCCTGCCAACAATACCTGGGCCGTTGCGATCCGCAATGACGTCGCCGAAGCCAACAACCTTACCACTTTTTCAGATTTCGGCGCCTGGGTTGCCAAGGGAGGGCAGGTCAAATTGGCGGCCTCCGCCGAATTTGTGAATTCGCCAGCGGCCCTACCCAAATTTCAGGAAGTTTACGGCTTTACGCTCAAGCCTGATCAACTGATCACGCTCTCGGGCGGCGATACCGCTGCAACGATCGCCGCGGCAGCCCAGCAGACCAACGGCGTCAACGCGGCGATGGTTTACGGCACGGATGGCGGCATTGCTCCGTCAGGTCTCAAGGTGCTTGAGGACGACAAGGGAGTGCAGCCGGTCTATCAGCCCGCCCCGATTATCCGCGAGGCGGTGCTGGCCCAATATCCGCAGATAGAGGAGCTGCTCAAGCCGGTGTTCCAGGGGCTGACCCTTGAAGTACTGCAAGGTCTCAATGGTCGGGTGCAGGTCGGGGGCGAGGCAGCCTCGGCAGTTGCCACCGACTATTTGACCAGCGGGGGTTTCTTGAAGTGATCACCAAGCCGGGGCGCATTGGCGCTCTGGCAACCGTAACTGCCCGTCAACAGCTCAGTGGAGAATGACGCCAGATGAGCTTTGCCGACCCCGTTGCATTATCTGCTCGTCGAGATTGGCTCGCTCTCGACAAGCTGGGCGTATTGATCGCATGCGTCGGTATTGCAGGGTCGGCACTGCCGTTTGCCCAGTTCCGCGCCAATCGCATCGTACCGGGTGAGCCGCTTCCCCTCATGGATGCCATGGCTGACCTACAAGCGCTGTTGCTTGTGGTCGTCTTGCTCGTGGCGCTCGCGATCGCACTGTTGCGTTTTTCGGCTGTCGCTAAACTGGCGTCCGGATTTGCCGTTCTGATCGCGCTCTGTATCGCCATTGGGTGCTCCGCGAGTTATCTGACGCCAGAGGGCAACGATTTCGCCCGGGTTTCACCCGGTGCCGGGTTCTGGCTGCTGGCGTTCGCCGCGGCTTTGATGATCGCCGACGCGATGACCCGCCTCCACTTCAAACCCTTGGTCCGGATCGGGATCTTGTTGCTGGTCGCGGTGGCGTTTGCCGTGCTTCTGTGGAGCGGTAGCTGGGATGATCTGTCCATCCTCAAGGAATATTCAACGCGGGCCCAATCATTCTGGAATGAGGCGTTGCGGCACGTTGAGCTGGCATTTGCTTCGGTTGCGATCGCCACCGTGCTTGGCCTGCCTATTGGCATACTGTGCTACCGGGTAAAGGCCTTGAGGGCGACGGTCCTAAATGCGCTCAACATCATCCAAACCATTCCATCCATTGCCCTATTCGGACTGCTGATCGCTCCGCTGGCCTGGGTCGCGGCAAATGTCCCCGGCGCGTCGGGCATAGGCATATCCGGCATTGGTGCGGCACCAGCGATGGTGGCTCTGGTGGCCTATTCTTTGCTGCCGATCGTTTCCAACACCGTGGTTGGGCTGCAAAGCATATCACCTGCCGCGATCGATGCCGCGCGAGGCATGGGAATGACGGGCTGGCAACGGTTGCTATCGGTGGAGCTGCCGCTCGCCTTTCCGGTCATCCTGACCGCCATTCGCATTGTGCTGGTCCAGAATATTGGTCTGGCGACCATCGCCGCCCTGATCGGGGGCGGCGGGTTTGGGGTCTTTGTCTTTCAGGGCATTGGCCAGACGGCGATGGATCTGGTGTTGCTTGGCGCCGTGCCCACAGTAGCCTTGGCCTTCGCGACTGCAGTGATCCTTGATGCCTTGGTAGAGCTGAGCGCGCGCGGGAGGGGCTTGCCATGATCGAGATCGACGATGTTACCAAAGCCTTCAATGGCATCGAGGTGGTCGATCATGTGACCCTGACCGTTCAGCCGCACACCATCTGTGCCGTTGTTGGCACCTCGGGCTCTGGCAAGACCACGCTGTTGCGGATGATCAACAAGCTGATCCAGCCGACTTCGGGCCATATCCGCATAGATGGCCAGGATATTGCGAGTGTTCCTGCTTATGAACTGCGCCGCACGATGGGATACGCGATCCAGGGGAACGGACTGTTTCCGCATCGCAGCGTGGGCCAGAACATTGCGACCGTTCCCAAGCTGCTCGGATGGGACAAGGCTAAGACCGCCGCGCGGGTTGTCGAGCTGATGGAGTTGTTCCAGCTCAACCCCGCCGAGTTCCGGGATCGCCTGCCGCATGAGTTGTCGGGCGGCCAGCAGCAGCGCGTGGGCGTGGCGCGAGCGCTGGCGGCGGGGCCGAATATTTTGCTGATGGATGAACCCTTTGGCGCGCTTGATCCGGTGATCCGCGCCAAGGCGCAGGAGGACCTGCTCAATATCCAGCGCAAATTCGGCACGACGATCGTGCTGGTGACCCATGACATGGAAGAAGCCATCCATCTAGGTGACACGATTGCGGTGATGGACAAGGGCAAGCTGTTGCAGGCCGCCAAGCCTGCGGAAATCATCGCCAAACCGGCGACGCCCTTTGTGGCCCAGCTGATCGGGACTAATGAGCGTCCGTTCCGGCTGCTCTCGCTGGCCAAGGTTGCCGATCACATCGAGGCTGGCGATGCCCCGGGCGAACCCATTGATGCGACAGCATCTTTGCGCGACGCCTATGCGGAGCTGCTGTGGTCTGGACGGCCGGCGCTGCCGGTGCAGCGGGATGGGGTGACGGTCGGCCAGGTGACATTGGCGGCATTATCGCGGTTGGCGGCGCGGCCGCAATGAGTGTGGGCAACATTATCCGGTTGGCAGTGCTCGCAATTTTGCTGACGCTATTGCTGCAGCCGGAACTGTTTGCGGGCTTTTTTAGCCTGTTCACCAAGAACAACCAGCCGGCGATCTACAATCAGGGCAATCTGCTCGATATTACGATCAATCACCTGCTGATCGTGGGCGCGGCGACGCTGGCGTCGACGGTGATAGCAGTGGGATTGGCGGTGCTGGTGACCCGGCCGTTCGGTGCGGAATTTTTGCCGCTATCGCGCTCGCTGGCCAATATTGGTCAAACATTTCCGCCAGTTGCGGTTTTGGCGCTCGCCGTGCCGACGCTCGGATTCGGGACGGCGCCGACTTTGGTAGCGCTGTTCTTGTATGGATTGCTGCCGATCTTCGAGAACACGCTGACCGGGCTGACGGGCTTGCCGCCGGCGGTGATCGAGGCGGCGCGGGGGATGGGGATGAGCGGCTGGCAAAGGCTGGTCAAGGTCGAGCTGCCGCTGGCGCTGCCGGTGATCCTGGCGGGTGTCCGGCTCTCGGTGGTGATCTCGCTAGCCACCGCCACAATCGGATCTACGGTTGCTGCCAAGACCTTAGGGGAGGTGATCATCGCCGGGCTGTTATCCAACAACACCGCCTTCGTGCTGCAAGGCGGGCTGATCGTGGGGGCGCTGGCGGTGCTGATCTATGATGGGCTGGCGGCGCTGGAGCGCTGGCTGATGGCGCGTACCGGGCAGGTGGCGCGCGCCGCGCAATAGCGCCCAAACGCCCGCAAAACGGCGAATATGAACGGTTTGTGAACGGCATATGAACGACATCTGAACGGCGCCGGCGGGCAGATGAACGCGATATGAACGCGGGTCTCAGCATGGGTTCAACCCGGCGGGTCCAATCTGGGGTCAATGAGACAAACATTGATTCCGGGAGAGACCCAGATGAACAAGCGTCAAGAAAAAGTCCTGGTCGCCACCCTGTGCGGTTTGATCCTGACCGCGGCCGGCGGCTTTGCCGTGCAGCCCGCCCACGCGGCCGGCTATGGGGTGGAGCAGGCGGCCAGGGTCTCGGGCGTCGCGCGCTGGGATCAGCTCAATGTGCGCAAATGGCCGGCGCCCCATTCGCAGCAGGTGGGACAACTCGCCCCCGGCGCGCGGGTCTGGGTCGAGCGCTGCATCATTGCCGAAACGGGCGCCGACTGGTGTCTGGTGGAGACGCGTCGCACCAAGGGGTGGGTCAACTCCAACTACCTCAGCCCGGTACGTGGCCGGGGTTTCGGATCGCGCTTCTGACGACGTGCCGACCTCCTGCCCATGCACTGGTTGACAGTGCCGGTCCTGCGCTGCTCCAAGTCAGCCAGGACCGGAGTTTTTTGTCATGGATGCCAATCCCGTACTTGCCGAGACCCTGCGCGGAAACTGGGTCGAAAACCGCCATCGCGGCGCCTATGTGGTGGTCGACGCCACGGGCGCGATCATCGCCTCGGCCGGCGATATCGACCGTCCGATCTTCCCGCGCTCGGCGATCAAGGCGATGCAGGCGCTGGCGATTTTTGGCCAGCATGCCGACGAGAAATACCACCACAGCGACGAAGAGCTGGCGCTGGCCTGCGCCTCCCATCACGGCGAGCCCGAGCATGTGGCGGGCGTCAGCGGGCTGCTGGGCCGGTTGGGCCTGTCGGTCAACGATCTTGAATGCGGGGCGCATCAACCCACCAATGCCAGGGCGCGCGAAGCGCTGCGGGCGGCGGGCCGGCAGCCCAGTGCGCTCCACAACAATTGCTCGGGCAAGCATGCCGGTATGCTCAGCGTGGCGCGCGCCATGGGGGTGCCGACGGCGCATTATGTGGACCGCGAGCATGCGGTGCAGCGCCAGGTGCGCGAGGCCATCGAAGCGGTGATCGGGCAGGGGCTGAGCGAAGAGCGCTGCGGCACCGATGGCTGCTCCATCCCGACCTTTGCCGCGCCCCTGCATGCCTTCGCCTTTGGCTTTGCGCGCATGGCGACGGGCGAGGGGCTGAGCCCGGAGCTGGCGAGCGCGGCGCAACGCCTGTTCAACGCTGCCACGGCGCATCCGCACCTGGTGGCCGGAACCGGCCACGCCGACACGCTGATCATGACGGCCTTTGCCGGCCGGGTGATGCAAAAGATCGGCGCCGAAGGCGTGCAATGCGGCGCCATCCGCGACAAGGGCTGGGGCTATGCGCTCAAATGCGACGACGGCAACATGGCCGCGTCGCAGGCAATGCTGGCGGGGCTGCTGATGCAGATCGCAGAGCCGGACGCGGACCAGCTGGCGGTGCTGGCCCGCTTCGCCCGGCAGCCGATCAAGAGCGTGCGGGGCGCGGAAGTGGGCGAGCTCAGGGCAACGCTGTGATTTGTCGCGCCCCATCTCCGTGTCAACACTAACCATTTCACTCGGTGTCATCCCCGGGCAAGCGGGGACCTCAGTTTTTGGTGCCTGGGCAACGGAGGTCCCCGCTTTCGCGGGAATGACCCTGTGGGTTGGGGGGCGTTGAGCGTTGCCGGGGAGGGTGGGACAAGCCCGGCAATGGCGGTGGGGAGAGATTGGCTTCTTGGGTAAACTCGCGTCCACGCTACCCATTTCACTCGGTGTCATCCCCGCGCAAGCGGGGACCTCTGTTTTTGGTGCCTGTTTAACGGAGGTCCCCGCTTTCGCGGGGATGACACGGTGGGTTGGGGGGCGTTGAGCGTTGCGGGGATTGCCGGGACAGGCCCGGCAATGGCGGTGGGGAGAGATTGGCTCCTTGGGCAAACTCACTTCACACTACCCATTTCACTCGGTGTCATCCCCGCGCAAGCGGGGAGCTCTGTTTTGGTGGCTGGGTAACGGAGGTTCCCGCTTTCGCGGGAATGACCCGGTGGGTTGGGGGCGTTGAGCGTTGCCGGGGAGGGTGGGAGAGGGGATGCTTTCGGGGCAGTGGAAGGGTTGGCGCGCTTGGGTAACGGAGGTTCCCGCTTTCGCGGGAATGACACTGTGGGCTGGGGGCGTTGAGCGCTGCCGGGATTGCCGGGACAGCCCCGGCAATGGCGGTGGGGAGGGTTTGGCCCCTTGGGTAAACTCACTTCACGCTACCCATTTCACTCGGTGTCATCCCCGCGCAAGCGGGGAGCTCTGTTTTGGTGGCTGGGTAACGGAGGTTCCCGCTTTCGCGGGAATGACCCGGTGGGTTGGGGCGTTGAGCGTTGCGGGGGAGTGTGGGAGGGGATGCTTTCGGGGCAGTGGAGGGGATGACAAGCTTGGGTAACGGAGGTCCCCGCTTTCGCGGGAATGACACTGTGGGCTGGGGGCGTTGAGCGCTGCCGGGATTGCCGGGACAGCCCCGGCAATGGCGGTGGGGAGAGATTGGCTCCTTGGTTAAGCTCACTTCACACTACCCATTTCACTCGGTGTCATCCCCGCGCAAGCGGGGACCTCTGTTTTTGGTGCCTGGGTAACGGAGGTCCCCGCTTTCGCGGGGATGACCCTGTGGGAGGGGGGCGTTGAGTGTTGTCGGGGAGGGTAGGAGGGGATGCTGTCGGGCAGTGGAGGGGATGACAAGCTTGGGTAACGGAGGTCCCCGCTTGCGCGGGGATGACCCGGTGGTTGGGAATCGTTGCTTGCCAGGATTGCCGGGACAGGCCCGGCAATGACACTGGGGAGAGGTTGGCTCCTTGGGTAAACTCACTTCACGCTGCCCATTTCACTCGGTGTCATCCCCGCGCAAGCGGGGACCTCTGTTTTGGTGCCTGGGGAACGAGGTCCCCGCTTTCGCGGGGATGACCTGGTGGGTTTTGTTTCTAGAGCGCCCCGCCCAGCGTGACGTGGGTATAGCGGGTAGGGTTGGATTCGAGGTCGGGGTCGATGATGTCGCGCCAGGCCATGCCGACGATGCGGGCTTTGCTGGTGGCGAGGTGGTTGGGGCCGATGGTGACGGGGCCGGCGCCATCGACGACGCTGACGGCGATGCCGATGTGGGTGTCGGCGATCAAATTGCCCGAGATCAGCACATTGCGCAGGTAGGGGCCGAAACCCGCCAGAATGCCGATGCCGGGGATGGCGTGGAGGGTATTGCCGGTGATGGCGGCTTCCGCTTCGGCGGCGATGCCGATGGGGGTGGTATCGGGGTTCACGGCGGAAAAGGGCGCGATATTGCGCACGATATTGCCGGTGCACACCGCCAGCTGCCCGCCATGATCGAGATTGGTCATGGAAATGCCCTGGGCCGCGCCATCGACGAGATTGTTGGCGATGATCGAGCCGGAGAAGGCAAATTCGGAAAAGATCGCGACCTCGCCGGAGCGCAGGCAGGTGTTGCCCGAGACCTGGGTGTTGTTGGTGGTGTTGAGGCGAATGGCCGAGAAGGCGCAATCGCTGAGCTGGTTGCCGGCGATGATGACGCCATCGGCGCGGAAGATATTGATGCCATTGCCATTCTGGCCATTGCCGCCGCCGCGCCAGTCGATGTTGGCGATGGCATTGTTGGTGACGATGGAGCCATCGGGGCCGGGGGCGCTGCGCCAGATGCGGATGCCGGCATTGCCACAGGCGCTGATGCGATTGCCGGTGATCAGCAGGCCGCGGCTGTCGAGGGCGTGAATGGCGGCATCGCCGGCGGCGTCGAAGCGGCATTCGCGGATGGTGGCGGCGGCATCCTCAAGGGCAAGGGCAATGGCGGGGGCGGCGCGGAAAACGCAGCGCTCGAGGGTGACGGCGTCGCTGGCGCGGATGGCCAGCAGCGCCGCGGGCGCGGCATTGGTGGCAAAGATCAGATCGCGCAGCACGAGGGCGGCGCTGTCGGCAATGGTGAGGCCGGCGCTGGTGGTGATGACGGTGCGTCCGGGCACGCCTTCGAGCACGAGATTGGCGGGCAAGCGGATCGAAGCGACCTGGATGGTGCCGGGGGGCAGGGTGAGGGGTTGGCCGGTGGCGGCGGCCTCATCGAGCAGGGTCTGCAGGGTCGCGGTCTGGTCGTGCGGGCTATCAGGGACGAGGCCGTTCGGCGCGGCGCGGGCCGCGGCAGGCAGGGCGAGGGTGAGCGCGGCGGCGCTGGCGAGCAGATGGCGGCGATGCAGCTGATGGGTCATGGGCGCAGTGTGCCCAATTGCGGGGCGCTGCGCCATCGGGGAGGTGGATTGGGGTAAATCGGGGGTGAGCGGGGGGATGGGGGCGTGGGCAAGGTGCTCGGGCCGGCCATAAATTTGCGACCTGCTCGGTGTCATCCCCGCGAGAGGGGGGAGGCGTGTTTGATGCGGGGCTTGGGTAACGGAGGTCCCCGCTTTCGCGGGGATGACACCGTGGGTGGGGGGAGGAGTGCTACAAAAGCATTGGAGTACCCCCACCCAGCCTCCCCCTGATAGGGGGAGGGGTGCATCGGGGCTCGCGGTCAACTTAGTAGCCCTCACCACCGGGCTTGTCCCGGTGGGTGGCGAGGTGGATTGCCGGGTAAACCCACTTCCGCACTACCCATTTCACTCGGTGTCATCCCCGCGCAAGCGGGGACCTCTGTTTTGCTGGCTCGGTAACGGAGGTCGTGGGAATGACCCCGTGGGTGAGTAGGGGAATGCCCTGTGGGTGAGTAAATGGGTGCTGCGGGTGGGAAAACGGAGTTACGAGTTGTCCGGCCTTGGGCGGGGCGGTTATATGGGCGCAACTTCAAAGGGGGCAGCACATGCTCGTTGACGACAAAATCTTCCTGGGGACCAGCACGCAACCGGAATATCTGAGCCTGAAATATGGCAATCGCCATGGGCTGGTGACGGGGGCGACGGGGACCGGCAAGACGGTGACGCTGCAGGTGCTGGCGGAGGGTTTTTCGGCCGCCGGGGTGCCGGTGTTTGCCGCCGATATCAAGGGCGATTTGTCGGGCGTGAGCAAGATGGGCAAGGCGCAGGGCTGGCAGACGCAGCGGGCGCTGGACATCAAGTTTGACGATTACAAGGACGACGTGTTCCCGGTGATCTTCTGGGATCTGTTCGGCAAGCAGGGGCACCCGATCCGGGCGACCGTGTCGGAAATGGGGGCGCTGCTGCTGAGCCGCATGCTGGAGCTCAATTCGACCCAGGAAGGCGTGCTCAATATCGCGTTCAAGGTGGCCGATGACGAAGGGCTGCTGCTGCTCGACCTCAAGGATCTGCGGGCGCTGCTGGTGGATATCCAGCAGCGGGCCAAGCAGATTTCGGCGACTTACGGCAATGTGACGACGGCCTCGATCGGGGCGATCCAGCGCGGCTTGCTGGTGCTGGAACAGCAGGGCGCGGAGAATTTCTTTGGCGAGCGGTCGCTGGAAATTGCCGATCTGATGCGCACCGATCGCGACGGGAAGGGGTTCATCTCGATCCTGGCGGCGGACGAGCTGATGCGCGCGCCAAAGCTTTACGCGACGTTCCTGCTGTGGATGCTGAGCGAGCTGTTCGAGGAACTGCCCGAAGTGGGGGATCTGGACAAGCCCAAGCTGGTGTTCTTTTTCGATGAGGCCCATCTGCTGTTCGATGACGCGCCAAAGGTGCTGATCGACAAGGTCGAGCAGGTGGTCAAGCTGGTGCGCTCCAAGGGCGTCGGCGTGTATTTCGTCACCCAGAACCCGGTCGATATTCCCGAAAGCGTGCTGGCGCAGCTGGCCAACCGGGTGCAGCACGCGCTGCGCGCCTATACGCCGCGCGAGCAGAAGGCGGTGAAGGTGGCGGCGGAGACGTTCCGGCCCAATCCGGCGTTTTCGACGGAAGAGGTGATAACCCAGCTGGGCACCGGCGAGGCGCTGGTATCGGTGCTCGAGGCCAAGGGGATCCCCTCGATGGTGGGGCGCACGCTGATCCGGCCGCCCTCGGCGCAGGTGGGGCCGATCACGCCCGACGAGCGCGCCGCGATCATGGCCAATTCGCCGGTGGCGGGGCTTTATGACAGCGTCGTCGACCGCGATTCAGCGTTCGAGGTGCTGGCGCGGCGGACCCAGGACAAGCAGCAGGCCGAGGAGCGCCAGCGGCTCGAGGATGAACGCCTCAGGCAGGAGCGCACCTATGAGCCCGACCGGCCGACGCGCTCGGCGCCGGCGCGGCGTTCCAACCGCCAGACGCCGGCCGAAGCGGCGATGAATTCACTGGCCCGCACCGTGGCCAACCAGCTGGGGCACGCGCTGGTGCGCGGGATCCTCGGCGGCCTGAAGCGGGGGAAATAGCCATGGATTTTGCCAGCAACCCGCCGGTCCTGGCCGTCTTCGCGTCGGACAAGGGGCCGGGCGAGGCCGAACGTGCCTCGATCATGACCCAGGCCGGCAGCTATCTGGCCCGGCGCGGGGCGCGGATGGTGATCCTCGCCGAGCACGGCAACATCCCGGTGCCGCTGATCACCGCGGCGCGGGCGGTGGGGGGCGATGTGCGCCTGATCCTCGACAGCAGCGCCGTGTTGCCGCCGGCGCTGGCCGGGGTGGCCAGCGAAGTGATCGACACGCGCGAGGGGCGGCTGGCGCGGCTGGCGGAGCTGTCCGAGGCCTATGTGGCGCTGCCCGGGTCGCTCGCCACCGCCAGCGCGCTGTTTGGCGCGTGGACCGCGGCCAAGGCCGCCGGCAAGAAGGTGCCGGTGGTGATGCTCAACCGCCACCGCGCCTACGAAGTGATGCGCGGCTTTGCCGCCGACGTGCTGGCGCCGGGCCTGCCGGGCCACGAGCGGGCGGTGCAGTTTTCCGATAATGTCGAGGATTTGTGGAACCGCGTGGCGCGGCTGATCAGCGAAGCCCGCTAGGGGTTTTTGCGCAACGGGCGTCGCGCGGTTTTTTCCGACTAGGCGTCGAGCCTTGGGTGGTCGGGGGTCTGCCGGGTGGGGAAGGGGACGATGTTGTTGGTGATGCGGTGGGCGGGCGGGGGCTGCGGGGTGGGCAGGGGGGTGCGGGGGCGGCGCTCGGGGGGGCGGTAGCCGGATATGGCGCCGGCGGGGCTGCCGGTGCGCAGCCGCACCTGGATGCGCTGGAGCAGATGGCGCGGCGACATCGGCTTGATCACCACTTCGTCGATGCCGGCGCTGATGGCCTGGTGGCGCATGGGCGGGGTGATGGTGCGGGTGAGGGCGATGACGGGCACGTCGCGGCTGATCAGGTCGTTGTTGAGGCGGATGCCCTCGACCATTTCATAGGCCGGGCGGCCCTCGCGGTCGAAATCGCACACCAGCATATGGACCGGGGCGAGGCGCATATAGGCGACCAGTTCGAGCTCGCTCTCGAACACGCGCACCTTGAGGCGGCTATCGCCAGCAATCACCATCGCCAGCAATGACGACAGCGCATGATTGGCGGCAATGATGGCGACGATCTTGGCCGGCTCGGACACGCATCTTCCTTCGAGAGTAAAGAATTGGTTACCACGAGGCTGCGATTCCCTGAAAGAGCGGGCCGAGCATAAAGTTCCATTTTGAGACAATTGAGGTGGATAGCGCACAAAAAAGCCCGCCGGCAATACTGCGGGCGGGCTTTGCAGGGCGGGGGAAAAGTTACTTCGCTTCGGTGAAGAGCTTTTCGACATGTTCCCAGTTGATCAGATTGTCGAACCACGCTTCGAGGTATTTCGGGCGGGCGTTGCGGTAGTCGATGTAATAGGAGTGCTCCCAGACGTCGACGCCCAGCAGCGGCTGGCCGCCATGAACCAGCGGGCTTTCGCCATTGGCGGTCTTGGTGACGGCAAGCTTGCCATCGTTGTTGAGCGACAGCCAGGCCCAGCCCGAGCCGAACTGGGTGGTGCCGGCAGCGATGAAATCGGCGCGGAACTTGTCAAAGCCGCCCAGATCTTCGTCAATCTTGGCCGCCAGAGCGCCCGGCAGCTTGTTGCCGCCGCCATTGGGCTTCATCCAGTGCCAGAAATGCAGATGGTTGAAGTGCTGGCCGGCATTGTTGAACAGGCCGGCATTCTTGCCGAAGGACTGCTTGACGATCTCTTCGAGCGTCTGGCCCTCGAGACCGGAGTCCTTGAGCAGATTGTTGCCATTGGTCACATAAGCCTGGTGGTGCTTGTCGTGGTGGAATTCCAGGGTTTCGGCCGACATGTAGGGGCCGAGTGCATCATAGGCATAGGGCAGGGGCGGCAGTGTCGAAAGTGGTCATGATGGCCTCCAATTTGAGTTAGACGCTGAGGTTGGTGAGCTTGGTATAGGCGGTTATGCCAGCGGGAACAATTCGTTAGACGAAACGATCATTCCAATCCGACGGCGTGAACGGCAAAAGCGAAGCACATGGCGGTTTCCTTGAGACGGTCGAACCGCCCCGAAGCGCCGCCATGTCCGGCGCCCATGTTGGTGCGCAGGTACAATGGCGCGTCGCCGGTCTTGGTTGCGCGCAGGCGGGCAACCCATTTGGCGGATTCCCAATAGGTGACGCGCGGATCGGTGAGGCCGGCCAGTGCGAAAATCGCCGGATAGTCCTTGGCCGCGACCTGCTCGTAGGGCGCGTAGGCGGCGATGCGGGCATAGTCCTCGGCCGAGGCCATGGGGTTGCCCCATTCGGGCCATTCGGGCGGGGTGAGCGGCAGGGTATCATCGAGCATGGTGTTGAGCACGTCGACAAACGGCACCTGGGCGATGATGCCGCCCCACAGATCGGGACGCAGATTGGCGATGGCGCCCATCAGCATGCCGCCGGCCGAGCCGCCCTGGGCAACGATGCGGCCCTTGGTGGTGTAGCGCTGCTCGATCAGCATTTCGGCGGCGGCGATGAAATCGGTGAAGGTGTTGGTCTTGTGCTCGCGGCGGCCCTGGACGTACCAGCGATAGCCCTTTTCCATGCCGCCGCGAATATGGGCGGTGGCATAGACGAAGCCGCGATCGACCAGCGACAGCGCCGAGATGGAAAAGGCCGCCGGCATCGACATGCCATAGGCGCCATAGCCGTAGAGCAGAGCGGGGGCCGAGCCATCGAGCTTGAGTGCCCTTGCGATAGAGCAGGGTGACGGGCACCTGCTCGCCATCGGGGGCGGTGGCAAACAGGCGGCGGGTTTCATAATCGTCGGGATTGTGGCCCGAGGGCACTTCCTGCTCCTTGAGCAGGGTGCGCGCGCCGGTTTCGAGATCGACATCATAGGTGCGCGAGGGCGTGGTGGGCGAGGAATAGGTGAGGCGGAACACCGAGGTGTCGAATTCGTAGCCGACCGACATGCCCAGCGAATAGGCTTCCTCGTCGAACTTGACGGTTTCCTCGGCATTGCGTGCGCAGATCGCGCACGACGATGCGCGGCAGGCCCTCGAAGCGTTCGAGGCGCAGCAT
Organism: uncultured Alphaproteobacteria bacterium; assembly: GCA_963699295.1. Lineage (GTDB taxonomy): Bacteria > Pseudomonadota > Alphaproteobacteria > Rhizobiales > Devosiaceae > Devosia. The sequence goes on along the minus strand of OY969432.1, from coordinate 1,660,044 downwards.
GTGGTTCTTGATCACGATCATATCGAGAATCAGCACGCCCTGCTGGTGGGGCACCAGATCGATCCAGTTCTCGGCGGCCGGATCGGCGACGGGGGCGGTGACGATCTTGTAAGTCCTCGGCGCCATCGGCATTGGTGCGGATGAACAGCACGCCATCGCGCTCGTCGATGTCATATTCGCGATCGGTGACGCGCGGCGCGACGAGGCGCGGCTCGCCGCCGGTTTCGGCGTCGATCAGCCAGCATTCGGAGGTCTGGTGGTCATGGGCGTCGATGACGATGAACTTGTCGGAAAGGGTGCGACCGACGCCGACGAAGAAGCCGGGGTCCTTTTCCTCGAAGATGATCGGGTCATTGGCCTGATCGGTGCCGATGACGTGCAGGCGCACCCGGTAGGGGCGGTGGTTGTCGTCATATTCGGTGTAGTAGATGGCGGTGGAGTCATTGTTCCAGACGTAGGAACCGGCCGTCTCGGCGATGATCTCGGGGCTATCCTCGCCGGTCTCGCAGATCGCGGATGACGATGTCGTAATATTCCGAACCGGCGCGGTCGGCGGCCCAGGCCAGATAGCGATGCGAGCGATCGTGCTCGGCCCCGGCAAAGCCGAAATAGCCCTCGCCCGCTTCCACATTGCAGTCGAGCAGCACGGTTTCCGCGCCGCCTTCGCGCGGGGTGCGCACGATCAGCGGGTATTGCTTGCCCTCGAGCATGCGCGAATTATAGGCATAGGGGCCATCGGGGCGAGGCGATGCCGCTATCGTCTTCCTTGATGCGGCCGCGAATTTCCTTGTAGATCGTTTCCTGCAGCGCCTCGGTGGGCTCGCCGAACTCGGGCCTCGTAATAGGCGTTCTCGGCATCGAGATAGGCGCGGATTTCGGGGTCCAGCGTCTCGGGCTGCTGCATCACCTCCTGCCAATTGTCTGCGCGCAGCCAGTGATAGGGGTCATTGCGCTTCACATTGTGAACGCTGACTTCGTGGGGTTTGCGGGCAGCAAGGGGCGGGGTGATCTGGTTCATCTCGGGTCCGTTCGGAAGGCGCAGCGACACTAGGGGCGCCCGCGCTTTTGGGGAAGGCCGTACTCACATAGGGGAGCGGGGGATAATTTGCGAGGGGGCAGAGGTTTCCCCCAAGTCATCACAGCAATTGGTCTAATATTGTGTGATACGACTTGTCGCACCACGACCTTTGGGTAAGTTCCAGTGCCCGATAATCAAGCAAAAGAATTGACCTGAGGGTCGTGTGGGAGTTCGGCAATATGAATGCGAGCCTCGCGCTGGCGGCTATTGCGCCATTTGCGGCCGCCGCAATAGCGCCCTTCGTTCACCGGCTGACGCAGCCGTTTGCCGGCTGGATTCTGGCCCTGGTGCCGGCGTGCATATTTGTGTTCCTGCTGCAATTGCTGCCGCAGATTGCCGGTGGCGAAACTGTCACGGGGCAGATCGACTGGGTGCCCAGCTACGGGCTCAATCTATCGTTTTTTGTCGACGGGCTGAGCCTGACCTTTGCGCTGACCATTTCGGGGATCGGTGCGGCGATCGTGCTCTATACCGGGGCGTATCTCAAAGGCCACGCGCATCTGGGGCGGTTCTTTGCGTTCCTGCTGGCGTTCATGGGCTCGATGCTGGGGCTGGTGCTGGCGGACAACATGCTGGCGCTGTTCCTGTTCTGGGAACTGACGGCGATCACCTCGTTTTTGCTGATCGGGTTCGATCATACCCGCATGGCGGCGCGGCGCGGGGCGATCCAGGCGCTGGTGATCACCAATATGGGCGGCATGGCGCTGCTGGTGGGGGTGGTGCTGCTGCAGCAGATCGCCGGCGTGTGGGAGCTGAGCGCGGTGCGGGGCTTGGGCGAAGTGGCGCGCGGGCATGGGCTTTACGGGCTGGTGCTGGCGCTGTTCGTGGGCGCGGCCTTTACCAAATCGGCGCAGTTTCCGTTCCATTTCTGGCTGCCCAACGCCATGGAAGCGCCGACGCCGGTTTCGGCGTTCCTGCATTCGGCGACCATGGTGCAGGCGGGCGTGTACCTGCTGGCGCGGATGACCCCGGTGCTGGGGGAGACGGCGCTATGGAGCGGCCTGCTGATGAGCTTTGGCGCGGTGACGCTGCTATGGGGGGCGTTGGGGGCGCTCCGGCAGACCGATCTCAAGCAGATGCTGGCGCAGACCACGATTGCCTCGCTGGGGCTGCTGGTGCTGCTGATCGGGGTGGGGAGCGAAGCGGCGATTGCCGCGATGGTGATCTATTTCGTGGCGCATGCGCTCTACAAGGCGGCGCTGTTCATGGTGGTGGGGGCGATCGACCACGCTACCGGCACGCGCGAACTGCCGGCGCTGAGCGGGCTGGCCGACAAGATGCCGGTGAGCTTTATCGCCGCGGCGCTGGCGGCGCTGTCGATGATCGGGCTGCCGCCCGCGCTGGGGTTTTTTGCCAAGGAAGAGCTGTATCTGGGGGTGTTCGGCGGGCAATGGCAGCAGATCGTGCTGGTTGTGGTGCTGCTGGTGGGCAATGCGCTGCTGGCGGCGGTGGCCGGGCTGATCTGCATCAAGCCGTTTCTCGGCCCGCAGGTGGGGCTGCCCAAGCCGGCGCATGAAGCGCCGATCGCGATGCTCGTGGGGCCGGTGGTGATGGGCGTGCTGGGGGTGGTGCTGGCGCTGCTGGTGGATGGCTTTGCCCAGCAGATCCTGACGCCGGCCGCTTCGGCGGTCAGCGGGCAGGCGGTGGTGAGCCACCTGAGCTGGCACCTCGACTTGACGAGCCCGATCATCTGGCTGTCGGTGGCGACCTGGGCGCTGGCCTATGTGGCCTATCGCGGGGCGGTCAAGATTCGCGTGACGCTGGCGCGGCTCGAGCGGGCGCTGGGGTGGACCGCCGACACGGTGTTTGATGCGACGATGTTCGGGCTGATCCGGTTTGCCGGGGCGGTGACCCGGGTGCTGCATAACGGGCGGCTGGAGCTTTACCTGGTGGTGGTGTTTGCGGCGCTGGCGCTGGCGCTGTTCGTGCCGCTGCTGGCCATGGGCGGGCTTGAGCCCTTGTGGAGCAGCTTCCGCTGGCCCGAGCTGCGGATTTACGAATGGGGCGTGATGGCGCTGGCCGTCGTGGGGTTGCTGGCCATCCTGATTGCCGACAACCGGCTGACCATGATCCTGGCGGTGGGCGTGCAGGGCACGGCGCTGGCGCTGCTGTTCCTGCTGTTTGCCGCGCCCGATCTGGCGTTCACCCAGTTCATGGTGGAAGTGCTCTCGGTGGTGATCCTGGGGCTGGTGATGACCCGGCTGAACCTTGACGAACGCGACAGGCGCCCGTTCGAGGACTGGGCCCGCGACGGGGCGCTGGCCATTGTATGCGGCTCGGGCATTGCGCTGCTGCTGATGGTGGTGGTGAGCGGGACGCTCGATACGCGGCTGTCGGATTTTTTCACCGCCACCAGCGTGCCGCTGGCGCATGGGCACAATATCGTCAACGTGATCCTCGTGGACTATCGCGGCTTTGATACGCTGGGCGAAATCTCGGTGGTGATGACCGCCGGCATCGCCATTATGGTGCTGCTGGCCGGGCGCCGGAAGGCGAAACCATTGCCGCCGGCGAAAAAACCGGCGCGACGCCGGGAAAAGGCGGCTGCCCAATGAACACGCTGATCTTTCGCACCTTTGCGCCGTGGATCGTGGTCACCATGCTGGTGTTCTCGGTCTATATCTGCCTGCGCGGGCATAACGAGCCGGGCGGGGGCTTTATCGGTGGGCTGATCGCGGCATCGTCGCTGGCGGTGCTGGGGATGGCGAGCGGGCCGCGCCAGGCGCGCCAGGCGCTGTGGTTCGATCCGCTGGCGATTGCCGGGTTCGGGGTGTTCCTGGCCGCCGGGTCGGGACTGCTGTCGTTTTTCGAGGATAATCCGTTCATGACCAGCATCTGGCTCTACCTGGAGCTGGGCGAGGGCGTGGTGCCGCTGTCGACGCCGACATTCTTCGATATCGGGGTGTACCTCGTGGTGCTGGGCACGATTTCCTCGGTGGCGTTCAGCCTCGAAGGCGATGACGGGGAGGATGCGTGATGGAATATGTGCTGGCGGCCCTGGTGGGGTGCTTTTTCACGCTGGGGATCTATTTGCTGCTGTCGCGCTCGGTGATCCGCATGCTGATCGGGATGACCATTTTCGGCAACGGGGTCAATCTGCTGATCTTTACCGCCGGGCGGGTGACGCGCGAAGTGGCGCCCATCGTCGCGCCCGGCTTGCTGCAGCCGGAGGGGCCGATCGCCAATCCGCTGCCGCAGGCATTGATCCTGACCGCCATCGTCATCGGCTTTGCCATGTTCAGTTTCCTTTTGGTGCTGACGTTCCGCGCCTATGAAACCCTCGATGCCGACAATACCGACACCATGCGCCTTGCCGAGCCCGAGCACGCGCCCAACCCGCCATTGAGTTACTAGATGCCAGAGCTGGTCCTGCCGCCCGCCATGATCGAGACCGCGACCGCCGCCGCCGACTGGGTGCTGGTGATGCCGCTGGTGCTGGCGCTGATGGGCGCGGCGCTGGCGCTGATGTTCAAGCGCTCGGCGCAGGCGGGGTTCGCCATTGCGGTCGCGGCCGTGGTGCTGATCATTGCCTGCGAAGTGATGCTGCTGCAGCGCGTTGCTGTTGAAGGCCCGCTGAGCATGACCATGGGCAAATGGCTGCCCCCGTTCGGCATTGCCGTGACCGCCGATATCTTGGGGGCGTGCTTTGCGCTGACCGCCTCGATCGTGACGCTGGTGGTGCTGGTCTATGCGCATGGCGAACGCGCCGGTGGCGGACCCAGCGATGGTTTTCATCCGCTGGTGCTGGCGCTGCTGGCCGGGGTGACCGGCTCGTTCCTGACCGGGGATTTCTTCAACCTCTATGTGTGGTTCGAGGTGATGCTGATCGCCTCGTTCGGGCTGATGGTGTTGGGCGGCAAGCCGCTGCAGCTGGATGGGACGCTGAAATACGGGTTCCTCAATTTCCTCGCGACGACGCTGTTCCTGCTCTCGCTGGGGCTGCTGTATGGCGTGCTGGGCACGCTCAACATGGCCGATATCCTGCGGGTGGCGCCCAGCGCCAATCCGGCAACGATGGCGGGGATCGCAGCGCTTTTGCTGGTGGCGTTCGGGATGAAGGCGGCAGCGTTTCCGCTCAATGCCTGGCTGCCGGCCTCCTATCATACCCCGCCGGCGGCGATTTCGGCGCTGATGGCGGGCTTGCTGACCAAGGTGGGCGTATTTGCGCTGCTGCGGGCCATGGTGATGCTGCTGCCGGGGAGCCGCGAGCTGCTCGAGCCGGTGCTGCTGGCGGTGGCGGTGGGCACGCTGCTGATCGCGCCGCTGGGAGCGATTGCCGAGACCAATCTGCGCCGGGCCATCGGGTTTTTGGTGATCGGGGGGATCGGCGCGGTGCTGGTGGGGATCACCTTGCCCAGCGTTGCCGGGCTAAGCGGGTCGGGCGCCTATATCTTCCATGCCATATTGAGCATGAGCGCGCTGTATCTGGTGGCCGGGCTGATCGAGCGGGTGACCGGGCAGACCGATACGCGCGATATCGGGGGGCTTTATGCGGCCAATTCCTGGCTCTCCATCCTGTTTTTCACGCTGGTGCTGGCAAGCGCCGGGGTGCCGCCATTTTTGGGGTTCTGGCCCAAGCTGCTGCTGATCGAGGCGAGCGTTGTAGCCGGGGGCTGGAGCGGCTGGCTGCTGGTGACGGCGCTGGTGGTCAATGCGGTGCTGACGCTGGTGGCCGGGGCGCGGCTATGGGCGCACATGTTCTGGCGCAATAGCGGAGTCGATCAGCGCCCGGCGCCGGTGTTGCAGCACCTGCCGCAACGCGAGACGGTGCTGCGCTATGGCGCGACCGGGGCGCTGGTGCTGGCGGTGGTGGCGGCGGGGCTGTGGCCCAATTTCCTGTTCGACATCGCCCAGGCCGGGGCCGCCGACATGATCGATCCGGGCCGTTATGTGAGCGCCGTCGGGCTGGCGGGAGGTGGACAATGAAGCCGATCTTGCTTGTGGTGGTGCTGGCGCTGGGGTGGGCCGGCACAACCGGCAGCTTCAATATCCTCAACCTGCTGCTGGGGGCGGGGATAGGGGTGCTGGCCGCGCTCCTGCTGCGCCAGTCGCTGAGCGGGCCGATGCCCCTGCGGCGCCTGCGCAGGATCGTGTCGCTGACCTTGTTGTTTTTGTATGAGCTGGGGGTCAGCGCCATCAAGGTGGCCAAAATCGTGCTGACGCCGGACCTGAAGTCGGTGCTCAACCCGGCGATCGTGGCGGTGCCGCTCAGCGTGACCTCCGATGCCGAAATTGCGCTTTTGGCCAATCTCATCACCCTGACGCCGGGGACGCTGAGCGTCGATGTCTCCGATGACCGGCGCACGCTTTACGTGCATGTGCTGGCGCTATCGAGCCGGGACGAGCTCATTGCCGAAATCGCCAATGGTTTCGAGCGCAAGGTAAAGGAGGTATTCGCATGACTCCGGCTCTGGCCATAGAATGGGCGACGCTGGCGGCGCTGGTGATGCTGGGACTGGCGCTGCTGCTGACAGTGGCGCGAATCGTGGTGGGGCCAACGCTGGGCGACCGGGTGCTGGCGCTCGATATGTTAACAGTAGTGGCGCTCGGTTTTGTTGGGACGATTTGTATTCGCAGCGGATTGTTTCTGTATCTGGATATCGCCATAGCGCTGGCGTTACTGGGTTTCCTTGCAACAATAGCGTTTGCCAGATACATGCTATCCCGCCTGAAGAGGGATGCCGCCGATGTTTCATGATGTTGTGGTGTATCTCGGCTGTGGAATATTGTTGCTTGGCGCAGCTTTTAGCCTGATTGCTGCGATCGGCGTCATTAGATTGCCTGATTTGTTGTCCCGAATGCATGCGGCCTCAAAAGCGGGGGCCGTTGGTGGTGGCCTGGTCTTTCTGGCGGTAGCGTTGCTGGCGTTCGATGTCGCTATAGCGGTCCGGGCAGTAATCGGGATTGTTTTCCTGCTACTGACCACGCCGATCTCTGCGCATCTGCTGGCGCGGATAAGTCATGGGTCGACAGTCACATCTGGACAGGCCATGGTGCTGGACGAGCTCAAGTCTAAAACTGCTCATACTTCACCGTCTGCATTGTGACATTTAGTAACATGTGAAAGGAGCCCTTCGGGTTGCGAAGAGTAGTGAACATCCTTAGGAATGATTTACGGCCGTAACACCCCGATGCATGGCCCAATAAGAAAAAACGAAAGGTTGAATCTATGACTGATATTGACGGCTCGGCGAGCGGGTACGAGCAAGATCTCATCGAACTGGCTTCGGCCATCGTCTCCGCCTATGTGGGCCACAACGCGCTCAGCCCGACCGACCTCCCCAAGTTGATTGCGGATGTCCACGGCGCGCTGCGGAACCTGTCGTCCGGTGAAGTAGAGCTGCCCCAGGAAGAGCTCAAGCCAGCCGTGGCCGTGCGCAAGTCGATCACGCCGGAATATATCATCTGCCTGGAAGACGGTAAGAAGTTCAAGTCACTGAAGCGTCACCTGCGCACCCACTTCAATCTCTCGCCGGAAGAATACCGCGAGAAGTGGGGCCTGCCCGCAGACTACCCGATGGTGGCTCCGAGCTATTCGGCGACCCGCTCCAAGCTGGCCAAGGCCAACGGCCTGGGTCGCAAGGCAGCCTAAAAAAGGGTTTCGGCCCAACACGCCGACCGATTTCCCCAATATCGGCCGCCGAAGAATTTGCTGGTACATTTTGACGGCCACTCCCCGAGTGGCCGTCAAACTCATGTAACTTATGCAACTTATCAAACTTATGCGCATGGCCCTTGCATGTTGCAGAGTGTAGGAATAAATTCCTTACACCTGACGAGGCAAGCTCATGCAGAATGCCATCTCAAAAACCCGATCGGACGTCCTGCCGGATGATGCCCAGCGGATCTGTGCCGATGTGATCAATCTGGTGGCCCGCGAAAAACGGGTGCCGCCACGCCTGCTGACCCACCCCTCGCGCTGCCGCCGGTTTACCGCGCAGACCCGTCAGCTGGCGATGTATCTGGCCCATGTGGTCTATGGATGCCCGCTGCAGGACATTGCCGATATTTTCGGGCGCAACCGCTCGACGGTTTCCCATGCCTGCGCGCTGGTCGAGGACCGGCGCGACGATCCGGTGTTCGACGCCGAAGTGGTGCAGTTCGAACAATTGCTCGAGCTGATGCTAGTGCGGCAGGTGCGGCATGCCGGCTAAGGGGGAGGCGGGGGCGGCGGCATTGCTGGCGCATCATCAGCTGGCGGCGCAAAAGCTGGAGCGGCTGTTTGCCAGGGCCATGCTGGGGCCGCGGGTGACGCTGTCGTATGACCCGGCGCGCACCAGCAGCTCCAAAGGCCAGCGCAACGGGGCGGCAGACATTTCGGACAGTGCCGCCGAAGCGCGCCGCCAGCTCAATCTTTTGGCGAACGCGCTGCCCCGGGAGTGCTGGGGGGTGATGGTGGATGTCTATGCGCTGGGGCTGGGCTTGCAGCAGGTGGAGACGGCGCGGCGCTGGCCGCGGCGCAGCGCCAAGCTGGTGCTGCGCATCGGGCTCGACCAGCTGGCGGCGCGGTTTGGCCTGCAGCCGGTGGCCGAGGGCAGGCCAGGCGGGGGCGTAGAGGGGTGGCTGGAAGAGCGGTTGCCGCTGATCGCCGAGCGCGACTAGCGCAGCGCGTTGCCTTCGGCGCGGATGCGATTGACCATGGCGACGAGGCCATTGGAGCGCTGCGTGGTGAGATGTTCGCGCAGGCCCAGCCCATCGAACAGGGCGATGGCATCGGTTTCGGCGATCTCGGCGGCGGGGCGGTCGGAATAGAGCGCGAGCAGGATGGCGACCAGGCCCTGGACGATCATGGCGTCGCTTTCGCCGCGATAGCGCAGGATGGTCTGCCCGTCGCGCTGCTCGGTAGCGGCCGACAGCCACACCTGGGAAACGCAGCCATGCACCTTGTTGGCATCGGTCTTTTCCTCGGCGCTGAGCTTGGGCAGCGCCTGGCCAAGCTCGATCAGATAGCGGTAGCGATCCTCCCAATCGTCGAGAAAGGCGAGGTTGTCACTGATATCCTGGAAGGCAGCTGGCTGGGTCATGACCGCTATTTAGGTCCGCCAGCGGCCCGGTGCAAGGAAAAGGCGCAGGCTTACCCGGCCGCGGCGCTGATATGGACCGCCAGATAGTCGTGGCCCTCATAGGGATTGGTGTTGATGGCCAGGATCCACATGCTGACCCCGGCGGTGAGCGCGTAGATGAGCAGCGCATTGCGCCCGGCGCGGGGCAGGTCGGCATGCACGATGGCAAGCGCGGCCATGGTGAGCAGGGTGAGGCTGAGCACCAGATACCATTTGGTTTCGTCGACCGCACTTTGCCCGATGGCGAGGCGGTCATTGCGGGCGTCCTGCAGTTCATCGAAGTCCTGCACCGTCTTGGCAACGATCGGATCGGCAATGCCCTGGCGCGCCAGCCGGATGATGGCGACGCGAATCTGCTGAATGGCCGTATCGACGCGCGGATCGGCAGCGCGATTGGCAAGGGTTCCCCATTCGACCTCCTCCACCGCCTTGGCATAGTCGATCACGGCATTGTAGGCCCCGGTTTCGTTGAGGGCGCTGGCATCGAAGGAGCCGAGCAGGCGCGAAATGGCCGAGCGTTCATTGGCGGTGGCCTGATCGGCGCGGGCGCCCAGCGTCCACACGTCGGAAGCGGCAAAGCCCAGCGACAGCGCCCAGGCAGTCGCCACTACCCCCACGAAGGCGGGTAAAGGGGATTGGCCGGGGCGGCGCTTGGCGTGCTGGGAGACCAGCCGCATGAACAACAGGGCAAGGACCACGCCGAACAGGCAGAACGCAATGATGGCGGCCAACAATAACGGCCCGGGTGACGCCAGAATCGCCTGCATGTTTTCCCCCCAAAATATTGTAAATGCCGGAAGATTTCAGGTCACCCCGGGCTTGTCTACTGGGATGCGCCCTGGTCAGGGACAAAAAAAGCCGCAAGCGCGCGAGGGCGGGCCTGCGGCGAGGGCCAGGGGCCGCTGGAGCGAGGCGCCTGGGGAGGCGCCGCGACCGCTGGTGGACGTGGGCACCCGCTGGGATGCCGGCTAGCTGGCCCGGTCGAGGCGAGGCCGCGGGTAGGGGACCGGGGCGACCGAGGGGTGTTGCTGGATGGGTGCGTCGACAATTGGGGCATCGCGCAGGGCGGCGGCGACAACGGCCTTGCCACCCAGACACTCAAAGCTGTCGCAGGCGATCGCATCGACCTGTTCGGCCACCACCTGCTTGCCAGCCGCCATCGCCTGCGCCGTAAGGGCGGCGGCATCGGGGAGTTCGGCACCCGGCTTGAGCACCAGATAGGCGGCGGTCAACCAGAAAACGGAACGCACGATAGGCAACATGACACAGATCCAAAACAGCGACGGGCGATTCCTGCCCGCTGATCATGACCGTAAGACGACCCGATTAAGCGGGGCTGGGACATTTCGATAAAATTTTACGCAAATGCAAAATAGCCATCGGGCGGGGAGTGCAACGCCTTGTTTACGCTAACGCCAGAAAGGGCATCGGGAAACCGGACGCAAGCCATTGAAGGGGCGCCGATTTAAGGCGGCCTTAGGTGTTGGGCGTCAGTGTGGGGACAACGAGACCTGAAGTTCATTCAGGCCGGTCGGGGCCATAACGGCAGCAGTTCGGGTGCAGGTGCACCAGGGCGGCAGGGCGTCGTGATAGTGAGTATTGTGTATGCGTAGCCTATTCTCTTTCGGCGCAAGCAAAGAGATTTCATCAGCCATAGCCGGCAGCGGCAACCGACCGGAAATGCTGCGGCGCCAGACGCTGATCGATAATGCACGCCTGATCATGGGGCTGAGCGGGCTGGCCATGCCGTTCGCCATGTTCGCGCTGGTGACCCATGACGCGGTGCCGTTTTTGCTGGCCACGCTGGCGCTGGCCAGCGGCATGATTGCGCTGGCGCTGCATCAGCGCAAGCTGTTCGACGCCGCCGCCAGCACCCAGGTGCTGAGCCTGCTGGGCCTTGGGCTGATGCTGACGCTGATGGATCAGCGCCTGGTTGATGCCGGGCTTGCCGTGGCGCTGCTGGCGACGGTGCTGGCCGCCCTGCTGGGTGGGCAAAACCTGCGTCGCCTGAGTTGGGCGGGGCTGGCTGTGGTGCTGGTGCTGGGGATTGCCGGTTCGGCGCTGGGCGTGAGCCTGCCCGCCGTGATCGAGCTGGTACCGAGCGCGGGGCTGGTGTTTTTGGCGTGCATGGGGATCGTGGTGCACACCGCGACCCGCATTGGCGGGGCCTACCAGGTTTATGACAAGACGCAGGTGAACGCCTATCGCCACCTGATCGAGCACGTGCAGGACGCCGTGCTGCGCTTTTCGAGCGATGGCGAATTGCTACTGGCGTCGCAATCGTCGGAGCGGCTGTTTGGCTGCCCGCGCTATCAGCTGACCAGCAGCGGGCTGGGCGAGCGCCTGCACGTGGCGGACCGCCCGACCTATCTGACCGCATTTGCCGATGCCAACCAGGGCGGCAAGGCGCGGGTGATCGAGGTGCGGATGCGCCAGGACGATGTGCGCGCCGCCAACAATGTGCCCCGGTTCATCTGGGTGGAAATCAGCCTGTCACCGGTGATCGACAGCGATGGCTTTGCGCTGCGCCATGAAGTGGTGGCGCTGCTGCGCGACGTGACCACGCGCAAGGACAATGACGCGGTGGCGGCGGCAGCACGGCACGCGGCCGAAGAAGCCTCGGAAGCCAAGTCGCGGTTCCTGGCCACGATCGGGCATGAATTGCGCACCCCGCTCAACGCCGTGGTGGGCTTTTCGGAAATGATGACCAACAGCATTGGCGGGGAGCTGTCGGAGACGCACCGCGAATATGCCGGGCTCATCCACCAAAGCGGCAAGCACCTGCTCGAAGTGGTGCGGATGCTGCTGGACATGTCGCGGCTCGAAGCGGGCAAGTTCGAGCTGCACACCGAGCAGTTTGCCGCCGCCGATATCGTGGCGCCCTGCATCAGCATGGTCGAGGCGAGCGCCCGCGAGCGCAATGTGCGGATCGTCACCGATATCGAGGACAAGCTGCCGCTGCTGACCGCCGATGAGCGCGCGTGCCGCCAGATCCTGCTCAACCTGATGTCGAACGCGATCAAGTTCAGCCATGACGGCGGCAGCGTCAGCGTGGCGGTGAAGCGCCAGGGGCAGAGCCTGAAACTCTCGGTGACCGATCAGGGCATCGGCATGTCGCTCGATTCGCTGCAGCGAATCGGGGAACCCTTCTTCCAGGCGCAGAACGGTTTGTCGCGGCGCTACGAGGGGACCGGACTGGGTTTGTCGATCGTCAAAGGTCTGGTAGACTTGCACGATGGTACGCTCCGGGCCCATTCTGAAATTGGCACGGGGACAACCATGACTGTGTTGCTGCCCATAAACGGTCCGGCAACTAAGTCCGACGACACTGCCAAAATCACTCCGATCCGCAAAGAAAGAGCTGCAGCTCCAATCATCCCATCATGGCAAGACGAAAAAAGAAAAGCGCAATGACGGCTAACACCCTCTCGCACCTGCCATTGCTGGCGGGCAGCGCCCTTGCGACGACGCTGGTCCGGGCCGGAAAATGGACGCTGGAGCGCTATATGCGCGCGCCGCTGTCCTCGACCGGCCTGCTGGCCTTGGTGACCCTGACGGCGCTGGCCGGCAGCAACGCGCTCTATATGCAGACGACGCGTCATCCGGCGCCGTTCTTTGCGATGAGCCCGGCCGTGCAGCTGGCGCAGCCGCTGGTGGCGCCCGAGCCCGCACCGGTGCCCGAACAGCGTCTGGCCGTGGTGCCGGTGGCGCAGCCCGAGGTGACCGGCAGCGTGGCGCCGATGGCGCGGCCGGTGATTCCGGATACGCCGGTGGGCAACAAGCAGGCTTTTGCCGTGCAGAAGAAGCTGGCGGAACTCGGTCTGTTCCAGGGGACGGTGGACGGTTTTTACGGGCCGATGACGGCGCAGGCGATCCGGGCGTTCGAAGAGCGCAATGGCTTTGAGCCGACCGGCGCCATGACCCAGTCGATCGTCGATGCGATTTTGCGCGCCGATAGCGCCGGGCGGGCCCAGCAGGCCGTAATGGCCCAGCCCGCACCGCCGCCGGTGGTGCAGCAGGTGGCCGTGGCGCAGCCGGTGGTGGTGCAGCCCGCGCCGACGCCGGCCCCGGCTCCGCAGGTCGACCAGGTGGTGGCGCGCCTGCCGGACCTGTCGCCGGTGGATGTGGCCGTCGATACGGTGGGCAATGCCGCCGCCAGCACGATTGATTCCATTGTCGCCGCGGTTGAGGGCAGCCGCAGTGCGCCCACTCCGCAGGGCGCCAACCCGATGCCGCCGGTTGCCCTGGCACAGCAGACCCAGCCCATGCCCGCACCGGTGCAGGTGGCAGCGGTCGAGCCGGCAGCGACCCAGCAGGTTGCCGTGACCGCGGCGGACGAAACGCTGGCGCCGGCCAACAATGTGCAATTGGTGACCAATATCCAGCGCGGCCTCGCTAGCCTCGGCTTTTACCATGGCTCGATTGACGGGCATCCCGGCGATGCGACGGCCCGCGCCATTCGCGAGTTCGAGAATTTCCACAGCTTCAAGGTGACCGGGCAGATCAAGCCCGACCTGATCGGGCTGCTGCGCAATTCGGGCGCAACGATCTAAATGAGCCTGTTGCGCAGCGATCTTTGGGTGAGCGCCTTCGTGCGCCGCCACAATGACCTGGGCAATATGTGCGTGGTGGCGCGCCGGGGCGACATGATCGCGGGGCAGGTGTTCATCGAGGTGGATCATCTCGACGGCACGGTGTCGCTGTTTACCCCGGCCCCGATGGTGAGCCGCCAGGACAATGACGCGGCGCTGGTGTTCCAGCGCCGGCTGGTGCATGCGGAACCGCAGAAGGTGCGCGAGCGCATCGCCCGCGAGGCGGATTTTGACCCGGACCTGTGGGTGATCAGCCTCGATCTGCGCTCCGACGATCCCGGGATCGAAATCGTTTCCTAATCAGGGCGCGGGCCGCATTTGGCCTTGGCCAGCTCATCGGCAAAGCGGGCGCGCATGGCGCGATGGGGCGGGGCGAGGCTCACCACCAGCATCAGCTGGTTGGTGGCGGCCTCGATCACCAGCGTGCCCTCGGCCACGTCGATCTGCTGTTGCGCGAGCAGCCGCGTCTGGGCGGCATTGAACACACCCAGCTCCAGCGTCTTGCCGATGCCATCGCGATTGGTGGTGGAATAGGTGACGATGCCAGCATGGTTGAACACTGCGATGGTCCAGAAGGCGTCGGGCAGGGTGGCGCTGACATAGCTGGGGCCATCGCTGAGGTCGATTCCACAAACGCCGTAGATCATCTCGGGATCGAGCTGCAGCGGATTGGGCGCGCCCGCCTTGACCGGGGGCAGCACCACCATGCGGTTTTGCGGCTCGAGGGCGGCCAGCCGGGTCCACACGGTGTCTTCGGTGAGGCGGGGCAGGGTGAGGATCACCACGATATGGATGATGCCGCCGAGCACAACACCGCCCAGCAGCCAGAGGAACAGCCGCATCATGGGCAGTCTCCGCGGGTGATGCCGGGCATGGCCTGGTTGCTGGAAAGGCCGGAAAATATCGGGGTATCGTAAAGGGTCATGACGAGGCTGAAGGGGCCGGTGCCGGTGAGCTCGAGCCAGTTGCCCGGCTGCAGGGTGGTGCCGACATTGACCGCGATCTCGCCGGTATTGGTGCGGGCGATGCGGCTGGAGCGGATGGCCAGATCGCCATCGGGAACGGCGATGTTGATCCCATCGGCATCAATGGCCACCAGCGACCAGAAATTGGCGGTGGGGGTCTTGCCGGTGATGGCATAGCTGCAGGCGCGGGTGAGCGGCTCGCCGGCGCTATCGGTGGTGGCGGTGAAGCGCAGGCCCTGGGCCTGACCCAGCGGCAGCATGGCCTCGCGGGCGAGATGGGCGCGGGTATAGGGATTGGGGGTGGGGGAGCCGATATCGGGCCAGGCGGCCCAGGGGCCGATATGGGAGGCGCCGAACAGGCGGCCATCGGTGAGCGCCAGATAGCTCAGCCCGAAGCCGACGCCAAGCGCCACCCCGATCGCCATCAACATGAGCAGGACAAAGCGCACGGGTCAGCGGGTCGCGGAAGGGGCAAGCGGCATGGGCGGGGTGAACCTGCGCGGGATGGGGCTGCCCGTGGCTATAGCAAGGGGGGCGAGTGGGGGGAAGGCGGCCATGGGGTCAGGTGAGGTCGTCAATGGTGACACCAAGGGTCGACGCCAGTTTGCGCAGGGTGGTGACCGAGCCGGTCTTGCGGCCCGCCTCGATCTCGACGATCTGCACGCGGTTGACGCCGGACTGATCGGCCAGGGCTGTCTGGGTCAACTCACGCCATTCGCGAAAGACCCGCAGCGGGGCTTCACCGTCGAGGATGCGATTGACGAAAATGGCCGGGATCAGTTCCTCCTGCCCCGCCGCCTGCGCGGCTTTGAAGCGCTGATAGGCGGCGATGTCGGCGAGGTCTTCGGCAGCCTCTACCAGCCGATCATACTCAGCGCGCGGGATCGTGATCATCTCGTTCATACTACCCACCTCAACTATAGATGCTGCCTCTCGACGCAATCTGCACGATGAACAGCACAGCACCGTCTTCCATGATGATCCGCCAGTCGCCTACGCGCAGACGGATCGCCGAGGTGCCCTGCAACGCCTTGACGTTGTTCGCCTGAGACGACGGATCGGCGGCATAGTCGGCGATTTTTGAGCGCAAACGGGCCGCCGTGTTCGCCGGCATCCGTCGGAGCGACTGAAGTGCCGCTTTGCTGTAGGCGACCTCTTTCACGAGATGGAGTGTAGGTCCGGAATGGGTGTGTAGTCAATAGCTACAGCCCCTCGGTGCTCTGGGGGACGGCGGCGCGGGCTTCGGTGGTGATGCCGCCGGCGTTGAGCGTGGCGTTGAACAGCCGTTCGAGTTGGGCCAGCTTGCGGGCGGCGCGGGGGGTGAGGCTGGGCGGGCGTTGCGGCTGGTCGGGCAGGGCAGCGGTGCCGTCGGAGGCGGCCACGACGGTCTGGACCGGCACGAAATCGACGCCGAAGACCGGCTTGAGCTCGATATTGGTGTGGGCGTAGGCCATGAATTTCTGGAAGGCGATGGCGGGCAGGGTGCCGCCGGTGAGATTGTTGGTGGGGCGGTAATCGTCATTGCCGAACCAGACGGCGGAGACGAAATTGCCGGTAAAGCCGGCAAACCAGGCGTCGCGATAGGAGGAGGTGGTGCCCGATTTGCCCACCACCGGAACGCCGACCACATCGGCGCGCCGACCGGTGCCGCCGGTGATCACGCCGCGCAGCATGGAGTTCATGTTGGCGACGGTGGTTTCGCTCAGCACCCGCTCGCGCGGGGCATCGTGGTCAAATTCATAGACCAGCTCGCCGCCCAGCGTGGACATGCGGTTGATGCCGAAGGCGGGGGTCTTGTAGCCGTCATTGGCGAGAACGGCGTAGGAGGAGGTCATGTCGAGCACCGAAACCGAGGCGACGCCCAGGGCCAGCGAGCGGGTGACCGGATAATCGGCCTGCAGGCCCATGCGGTGGCTGAGGGCGGCGATGGGCTCGCGCCCGGTCTTGATCGACAGGGTCACCGGAACGGTATTGAGCGACTGGGCAAAGGCGCTGGCCAGCGACACCGTGCCCTTGTAGTTGCGGCCATAGTTTTGCGGGCACCAGTCGCCGATGCAGACCGGGCGATCGGTGATCATGTCGCTGGGCTTGAGGCCCAATTGCTCGAGCGCTTCCGCGTAAACGAAGATCTTGTAGGCGGAGCCGGGCTGGCGATTGGAGACGATGGCGCGGTTGAACTGGCTCTTGCCGTAATCGGTGCCGCCCACCATGGCGCGGATGGCGCCCTTGGTGTCGGTGACCACCATGGCGGCCTGTTCGACGCGATATTGCTCGCCGCTGTCGCGCACGGTGGAGACGATGGCCTCCTCGGCGTATTTTTGCAGCGTGGTGTCGATGGTGGTGCGCACCACGTAATTGTTGGAGCTGTGATTGCTCGCCTCGATCAGCCGCTTGGATTGCTCGAAGGACCAATCGAGGAAGTAATTGGGGGAGTTGGCATCTTCCTTGCGGTCGATGGCCGAAGCGGGATTGCGGCGGGCTGCGGTGACCTGGCCCTCGGTGAGGAAACCGGCGGCGACCATGTTGGAGAGCACCAGATTGGCGCGGCCACGGGCGGCGGCCAGATCGATATGGGGGGCGTAATTGCCGGGGGCCTTGAACAGGCCGGCCATCATGGCGGCTTCGGCCAGGGAAATGTCCTGCACCTTCTTGCCGAAGTAATATTCGGCGGCGGCCGCCACGCCGAAATTGCCGCCGCCCATATAGGCGCGGTCAAAATAGAGCTTGAGGATGTCGTCCTTGGAATAGTGCCATTCGAGCCAGACCGCGAGGAAGGCCTCGATGATCTTGCGCTCAAGGGTGCGCTCGGAGGAGAGGAACAGGTTCTTGGCGGTCTGCTGGGTGATCGAGGAGCCGCCCTGGGTGCTGCGCTCGCCGGCGGCATTGTTCATCAGCGCGCGCAGCGTGCCGACGACGTCGATGCCGA
Source organism: uncultured Alphaproteobacteria bacterium (assembly GCA_963699295.1). Lineage (GTDB taxonomy): Bacteria > Pseudomonadota > Alphaproteobacteria > Rhizobiales > Devosiaceae > Devosia. Next base: position 1,642,420 of record OY969432.1, on the reverse strand, counting down.
AATGATCGTAAAAGCGCCGGTCCTCGGTCGCCAGCGTCGCCTTGATCAGATAGTCGGGCATGTCGGCGAGGGCCACGGTATCGTCGGAGCGAATGCCGCGCCGGCCGATCTCGGTGCCGAAGCGATCAAGGAACACCACCGAATAATTCTCGGCCTTGTTGAACTCGCCCGAGGCGGTGGCATCGAAGGCGGGCATGGCCAAAGCCACCATCAGCACGCAGCCAATGGAGAAGAAGGACAGCCCGTCGCTCAGGATCTCGACGAAGAAACGCCGAAATCCCGAGACGCGGAATACCGACATGATGTCCTGAAACCGGGTCCAGCCGCGACCGGCCGATTGCCAGAACTCAAACAACGAAGAATCAAGCCATGCGTCGGCCGCCAGCATGCCGGAGGATTTCTTGCGCTTTTCTTTGGTATAGAACGGATCCTGCACCAGAATTCCTCGGGAGACGTCATGTGGAGTGTTGCCATCTGCCAGCGTCAAAGCAACACATTTGCGGGATTATGATTGCTATCGGAGCCGGACAGGGGCAAACCGGCAACACGATATCAACGCTGGGTTAAAATGGCCTTCTGGGAAGAAAAAACGCTCGATCAAATGTCCGACACCGAGTGGGAAGCTCTGTGTGATGGATGCGGGCGTTGCTGCCTGATCAAGCTCGAGGATGAGGACAGCGGCGTGCTGATCACCTCGGATGTGCGCTGCAAATTGCTCGATGGCAATAGCTGCGCCTGCACCAATTATGCGAACCGCCAGAGCATCGTGCCCGACTGCATCAAGCTCACCCCGCAGAACGTGAACGAAATCAGCTGGATACCGACAACCTGCGCGTATCGTCGCATTGCCGAGGGCAAGGGGCTGGCCTGGTGGCATCCGCTGGTGTCGGGTGATCCGCAGACGGTGATCGATGTCGGGGTATCGGTGAAGGGGCGGACGTTCCTCGAGACCGACATCGCGCCCGATGAATGGGAAGAACACGCGGTGGACTGGCCGGAGTGGGAGCCACCGGAACAAATCTAGGGCTTTGGCCTAGGGGTTTGTCTTAAGTATTAACGCGTGATTAACCATGTTGTGGCCAGATCGGGGACGAGTGCGGAAGACACGCAAGGTCCGGGGCAGGCGGCAGCATGAACGATACGGTAATCGGCAAGCAATTTGACGATCTATTCTGGAGCCGCGTTCGCGCTGCATTGATGGCGTTGCGGCCACCGCGCCCGAACCGGGAGCCGGCCTATGGCAAGGCTGTCATTGCGCGCTCGATCGGGATGCGGCCCAAGCTGGGACCCCAGGTGGAGGAGGCGCTGCGCCAGGGCTGGGATCAGGCCGCCAGCCGCAATGTGTCGCTGAGCCTGCTGGTGATCGAGATCGACCGCGCCAGCGAGTATTTTGCCGCCTATGGCAAGGGCGCGACCGATGAGTGCCTGCACGAAGTGATGCGGGCCATCACCAATGCGCTGCCGCGCGAAGGCGACATGTGCCTGCGCCTGGGGCAAGCGGGATTTGTTGCCGTGCTGCCCGACCTGCCGGCACTGCTGGCGCGCCGGACCGCCGAGCACCTGACCAACGAAGTGCGCAAGCTGGGCCTGGCCCATCGCGAGAGCCATGCCGGGCTCGTGACGGTGAGCACCGGGCTGGCAGTGACCAATCCGCACGGCAGCTATGACCGCAAGTTCTTCGAGGCAGGGGCCGCTGCTGTCCGGAAGGCCCAGCGAAAGGGCCTTGCGAGGCTCGAAGTGGTCGATTTGCGCCCGGTCCAGGAGCGCCGTCGCCAGGCTGCCTGAGCTTGCACCGCCGGGCATGACCCCCTAAGAGAGCCGTCCTCGCGCGCCGTTCGGCGCCTTTTCCCGGATGGATGCTCTACCATGACCCTTGCTTGCGGCCTCGATTTCGGCACGTCCAATTCGACGATTGCCCGGCTCGATCGGCAAGGCCAGCCGCAATTGCTGGCGCTGGAAGACGGCCGGCACACGCTGCCCAGCGTGCTGTTTTTCGGGTTTGAAGACGACACCATCCACTTCGGCCGCGAGGCGGTTGCCGAATATGTGACGGGCGCCGATGGGCGGCTGATGCGCTCGATCAAGAGCGTGCTGGGCACCTCGCTGATGAACGACACCACGCGGGTGAAGGCCCAGCGCTACAGCTTTGTCGACATTCTGGGGATCTTCATTGCCGAGCTGAAGCGGCGCGCCGAGCGGGAGCTGGGCGATGCGGTCGATTCGGTGGTGTGCGGCCGCCCGGTGCATTTTGTCGATGACGACGCTATTGCCGATGCGACGGCGCAGGAGCAGCTGGAAAGCGCGGTGCGGGCGCAGGGGTTCAAGCACATCACCTTCCAGTACGAGCCGATTGCGGCGGCGCTCGATTATGAGCGGCAGGTGAGCGCCGAGCGGCTGGCGCTGATCGTTGACCTGGGGGGCGGGACCTCGGACTTTTCGGTGGTGCGGGTGTCGCCGGAGCGGGCGCTGTCGCCCGATCGCTCGGGGGATATCCTGGCGACCGCCGGCGTGCATATCGGCGGCACCGATTTTGACCGGCTGCTGTCCATGGCCAAGGTGATGCCCGAACTGGGGCTGGGATCGATGACACGGGACGGCAAGCGGCACTTGCCGGTGGCGCCCTATTTCGATTTGTCGACCTGGCACCGGATCAACCGGCTCTACAACGCGCAGACCCTGCGCGATCTGCGCGGCACCCGCAACGAGGCGGTCGAGGCGGACCGCGTGGAGCTGATGATGAAGCTGATCGAGGATCGGCTGGGGCACAAGCTGGTGGGCGCGGTGGAAGAGGCCAAGATCACGCTGTCGGATGCGGATGTGGCGGCGTTCGGCTTCCCGGTGCGCGACACCAGCATTCAAACGACGATCACCATTGATGATTTCACCCAGGCGCTGCACAGCTCGGTGGGGCGGATCGAGGCCACGATCGGCGAAACGCTGCAGCGGGCCGGGGTGGGGCGCGAGGCGATCGACAGCGTGATCCTGACCGGTGGCTCGACGCAGGTGCCAGCGATTGCGCGGCGGCTGGAGGCGCTGTTCCCCGCGGCGACATTTATCCGCACCGACGTCTTGGGCAGCGTGGGGCTGGGGCTGGCGATGGACGCCGCGCGCAAGTTCGGCGGCGCCCGGGCCTAAAGCGCAGGCGGCGCGAACTTATGCAACTTATGCAACTTGTGCGCGCGTCACGCCGCAATGGTATTGTTGAGCTATAGTCGCACAAATGGGCCAGCAGGCCGGTTCGGCGGCTGGCAATAGCGAGCAGTTCATGGCCGATGACACCCCACAAAGCGCGCCCACCGACTGGGCCGCGGTGCGGGTGGATTATGAGGCCGGGCTGATGACCCGCAACGGGGTGGCGCACAAGCACCGCCTCAATCTGTGGGTTCTCGAACGTCATGCCCGGGCCAAGAAATGGTTTCGGGACCAATCCGACATTGCCGACCGGCGCATCGTGATCTTCAAGCTGATGGGCTTGCTGGAGCGGCAGATCGATCATCTGGATGAGCACATGCAAACTGGCGACAAACGCGAACTGGCCGTGCTGCACAGCATGGTGCGGGACCTGGAAAAGCTCATAGCCATCGAAAAGGCCGAGCCGGAACACCAGCACAAGGATACGCGCAACAAGGCGATGTCGGTGATCCACAAGCAGCTGGAACAGCGCATCAATGCGATCACCGAAAGCCGTTAAACAGACCCCCGACCAGGCCAGGGAACGCCGCGAGCTCAACGGACTGCGCCGGCGGGTCAACGATGAGGTGGCCAATGAGCTGTGGTTCAACTGGCCGATCTGGGCGTGGTCGCATCAGCGCCCGCCGCCGGGCGAGTGGACCACCTGGCTTTTGATGGCGGGGCGCGGCGCGGGCAAGACGCGGGCGGGCGCCGAATGGGTGCGGGGGCTGGCGGCCGAAGGCGTGGGGCCGATTGCGCTGGTGGCCGAAACGATGACCGAAGCCGAAGCCATCATGGTGCGCGGCGACAGCGGGCTGCTGCAAATCCATCGGCCCGACGAGCGGCCGAAGCTCAAGGGGATGGTGCTGACCTGGCCCAACGGGGTGGAGGCGCATCTTATGTCGGCGGCGGACCCGGAGCGGTTTCGCGGGCCCCAATTTGCCGCCGCCTGGTGCGACGAAATCGGCAAATGGCCGCATGCGGAAGAGACCTGGGACATGCTGCAGTTCGGGCTGCGGCTGGGGAGCGGCCCCGGCAGCTGGCCACGACCACGCCGCGCGCGACCAAGCTGATCAAGCGGCTGCTGGCCGACCCGCAAACGGCGGTGACACGGGCCGGCAGCCAGAAGAATTCGCATCTGCCGCAGGCGTTTTTCGACGCGGTGATTGCGCGCTATCGCGGCACGATCCTGGGGCGCCAGGAACTCGACGGCGAGCTGATCGAGGATTTGCCGGGGGCGCTGTGGCAGCGCGACATGTTCCGGGCCTTTGGCGGCGGGGATTTCGGGCGCATCGTCGTGGCGGTGGATCCGCCGGTGACCGGCCATGCACGATCCGATGCCTGCGGCATCGTGGTGGCGGGGCGAATGGGGGACGGCGCCGTGGTGCTGGAAGATTGCACGCTGCAGGCCGCGGCGCCGCTGGTGTGGGCGCGCCGGGCGGTGGCGGCCTTTCATGCCCATGACGCCGATGCCATCGTGGTGGAGGTGAACCAGGGCGGGGACCTGGTGCGCTCGGTGCTGGCGCAGATCGATGCCGGCGTGCCGGTGCGCGAAGTGCGGGCCAGTCGCGGCAAGTGGCTGCGGGCCGAACCGGTGGCGGCGCTCTACGGGCGGGGGCTGGTGGCGCATGTCGCGGGGCTGACGGCGCTGGAAGACGAAATGTGCGCGTTTGGCGCCGATGGCAAGAGCGAGGGGCACTCGCCCGACCGGGTGGATGCACTGGTATGGGCGGTGACGGAGCTGCTGCTGGGTGACGACAGGCGGCCCCGGGTGCGGGGGCTGTGAAGGGGATCTGGTCAATTTTCACCATTGTAGTCATGGTGGAGCAGAAGCTCCGGTGGGGAAGAACATGAGCCTGATCGAGAACGAGAGGACCAAGTTGTTGGCCAATGCTTTGGATCGCTCGTCAACGGCGTGTGTTACAGTGGGCGTTCTGGCGCCGGTGGCTGCGGTTCTCTACGGGGCATCGGGAACATCGCTCGAGATGTGGACGTTTGTTCTGGGTGGGGTGATTTGGCTTTTGGCGGCAATTGCCCTACATTTGGGGGCACGGTTCGTCCTCGGAGGACTGAAATCATGACATTTATGGAAATCTTTGCCTTCGTGATCATGCCAGCCCTCGTCGTGGCCATAGGATGGGGCGGGGTGTGGCTGCACATGCGCAATCTGAACCGACCTCATTCACGGCATCCAGCCGAATAGTCGCCCGCCGAGCCCGCGCGTGCTGATGGGCCGTATCTTTTGAAAACTAAGGGTTTTTAGTCGCGCGCGGTGTCATTCCCGCGGAAGCGGGATCCTTTGTTTGTTGCCCGTTGGATTGGTAACGGAGGTCCCCGCTTTCGCGGGGATGACCCTGTGGGGTGTCGGAACCTAAGCGTTATCTCGGTGTCATTCCCGCGAAAGCGGGAAGCTTTGTTTTTGTCGTTCGATCGGGAACGGAGGTCCCCGCTTTCGCGGGGATGACCCGGTGGGGTGTGGAATCCTAGGGGTTATCTCGGTGTCATTCCCGCGGAAGCGGGAAGCTTTGTTTAGTTGCTGGGAAGTTTGAAACGGAGGTCCCCGCTTTCGCGGGGATGACCCGGTGGGGTGGGACGACCCCGTGGGGTGGTCCGGCGCGATGGGGCGCGCGGTGGTGGGGTCTCCCCGGTGGGTGCGTCGCCCGCTTGAAATCATAAGGACATGTCATGCCGAACTGGATCAGCCGCCTGGTGGGTGGGGGCGATGTTGCGCCTGTGGAACGCAAGGCGGGGGGTGGGCAGGCGGTGTTGACCCTGAGCCCGCTGGGGGCGGCGAACTGGAGCAATCGGGGGTTTGCGAGCCTCGTGAACCAGGGGTTTGCGCGCAATCCGGTGGTCTATCGCTGCGTGCGGCTGATTGCCGAGGCGGCCAATCGGGTGCCGCTGGTGGTGAGCATTGGGGGACAGCGGGCCGAGCAGCATCCGCTGGCGACTTTGCTGGCGCGGCCCAATGGGCGGCAGTCGGGCGGGGAAATGCTGGAGGCGGTTTATGCCTATCTGCAAACGGCGGGTAACGCCTATTTGCAGGCGGGGCTCGTCGATGGGCAGGTCAAGGGGCTGTTCTGCCTGCGGCCCGACCGGATGAAGGTGGTGGCGGGCAGTGATGGCTGGCCGCTGGGGTATGATTACACCGCGGCGGGGCGCACCATCAGGTTGCTGCAGGATGCGGAGCCGGTGCCCAGCGTGCTGCATATGGCGCTGTTTCATCCGATGGACGACCATTATGGCATGGCGCCGCTGGAGGCCGCGCAGACGAGCCTCGATATCCACAATGCGGCGGGGCAATGGAACAAGGCGCTGCTCGACAATGCGGCGCGCCCGAGCGGGGCGCTGGTCTATTCGGCGGGCGGCGGGAATTTGACGGCGGAACAGTTCGAGCGGCTCAAGGCGGAGCTCGAAGACAATTTTTCCGGCGCGGCCAATGCCGGGCGGCCGATGCTGCTCGAGGGCGGGCTCGACTGGAAGGCGATCGCGCTCTCGCCGCGGGACATGGATTTCATCGAGGCCAAGCATGCGGCGGCGCGCGACATCGCGCTGGCCTTTGGCGTGCCGCCCATGCTGCTGGGGATTCCGGGCGACAATACCTATGCCAATCTGGCGGAGGCCAACCGGGCGCTGTGGCGGCAGACGCTGATCCCGCTGGTGGTGCGGGTGGCCGAGGAGCTGAACAACTGGCTGTCGCCGGCCTTCGACGGCGCGACGATCGCGCCGGATTTCGATGGCGTGGAAGCGCTGGCCGAAGACCGCGCGGCATTGTGGGCCCGTATCGGGGCGGCGGATTTTCTCAGTGATGCAGAGAAGCGCGAGATGCTTGGGTTGGGTATTTCTGAGGTTGTTTCCACTAATAAAGGAACTAACAATCACTGCTATTAGTAATGATTGTGACTTTCTGTATACTATCGTTAAACATGCGTAGCTTTGGCAGTTGATCTCCTGTGTATTTCATACGTAGGTACGTAAATCTATTTTTGTACTTTAAAAGAACTTGAATCTATGCCGCCGGCCAAGCGGTGTCGGTGTGCGTCATCACGGGGGAAGACTATGGATGAGCTGACCAGGACTGTGATCGAACGAGGGGATCTCGCGCATCTGGCGCTGTTTTTGTGGGCGAGTGGGGCCAGCGCCTTGCTGGTGTGGAGCCTGCGGGAGCTGAGCAAGGCCAACCAGCACTTCAATGATTTCGTGCATGAAATTGCCAGCCTCAACCGGCTGTTGGGGAAGGGAGACTGAGCCATGGCCAACAAACCGAGCAAGGAAACCGCGCAGCAGACCTTCCGTCAGTTCGCCTGGAATTTGGCGGGGGCGCTGGCGGCCGCCAAAAGCGGGGTGCGCCGGCCCGCGCCCGCCAAGCCAACCGGCAAGCGCTGATGGGGGCCATTGCCATTGACGGGGAGGGGCGGTTCAGCGGCTATGCCAGCCTGTTCAACCGGCTCGATACCGGTGGCGACATTGTCATGCCTGGCGCCTTTGCACGCAGTCTCGCCAAGCGCCGCGACCGCGTGCGGCTGCTGTTCCAGCACGATCCCAAGGAGCCGGTGGGAATCTGGGAGAGCATTGGCGAGGACGCCAAGGGGCTGTTCGTCGCCGGGCGGCTGGTGCCCGGAGTGCCGCGGGCCGAGGCGCTCAGGGCGCTGATCGCGAATGGGGCGCTGGACGGGCTCTCGATCGGGTTTCGCACCGTACAGGCGACGCGCGACGGCGCGCGCCGCAAATTGTGGCAGATCGACCTTTATGAAGTTTCGATCGTCACCTTTCCGATGATGGAGGACGCGCGGATTGCGCCCTCCATCTTGCAGACCGGCGCAGCCATTGCGGCCGCCACCCAAACCATCCGCAAGCAATAAGGATTTTCCAGATGGAAATGCTGAGTGACGGCCTTGAGACCAAGGCCGGCGCAGGGGGCGATATTGCCTCGCTGTTCGCCGAATTTTCGACGGCGTTCGAGGAATTCAAGCGCACCAATGACCAGCGCCTGGGCGAGCTGGAAAAGCGCGGTTCGGCCGATGGGCTGCTCGAGGGCAAGCTCGACCGGCTGAACGCGGTGCTCGACGGGCACAAATCGGCGCTGGAGCGGGCGCAGGTGGAGCGCGCCAGGCCGCTGCTGGAGGGCAAGGCAAGGGCGCGCGACGGCGAATACAAGGACGCGTTTGCCGCCTATGTGAAGCGCGGCGAGGAAAAGGCGCTCTCGGTGGGCGTCAATGCCGATGGCGGCTATGTGGTGCCGAGCGAAACCGAGATCGAGATTACCCGGATGATGGCGGGCGTGTCGCCGATCCGCGCCATTGCCGGTGTAAGGCAGGTGTCGGGGTCGGTCTACAAGCGGCCGATTTCGGCGAGCGGGCCGGCGGTGGGCTGGGTGGGCGAAACCGATGCGCGCCCGATCACCAATAGCCAGACGCTGGTGGAGCTGAGCTATCCGACGATGGAGCTCTATGCCATGCCGGCGGCAACCGCGGCGTTTCTCGACGATGCGGCGGTGGATGTGGGGAGCTGGATTGCCGATGAGGTCAACGCGGCCTTTGCGGCGCAGGAAACCACGGCCTTTGTGAGCGGCAATGGCAGCAACAAGCCAACCGGATTTCTCACGGCCCCGGCGGTGGCTGAGGCCAGCTGGGAATGGGGCAAGCTTGGCTATGTGGCGACGGGGGCTGCCGGGGCGCTGCCGACGAGCAACGCCAGCGACGTGCTGATCGACCTGGTCTATGCGCTCAAGGCCGGCTACCGGCAGAACGCCAGCTGGGTGATGAACCGCAAGGTGCAGGGGGCGCTGCGCAAGCTCAAGGATGCCGACGGCAATTATCTGTGGCAGCCGGCAGCCACCGCCGATGGCAAGGCGCGGTTCATGGGCTTTGAACTGGTGGAAGCCGAGGACATGCCCAATATCGCGGCCAATGCGATGTCGGTGGCCTTCGGGGATTTCCGTCGCGGCTATCTGATCGTCGACCGCCAGGGGGTGAGCGTGCTGCGCGACCCGTTCAGCGCCAAGCCCTATGTGCTGTTTTACACCACCAAGCGCGTGGGCGGCGGGATTGCGGATTATGACGCGATCAAGCTGCTGAAGTTCGCCGCTTCGTGAGGGCCGTGATCCTGGCCAGCTAGCGGGGTGCGCCTGCGCTCCGGTGGTCACGTACTTTATGTACGCTCCGCTCCGGTGCTCGGCGCTCCACTCTATCTGACTCAGGCTGACGGCCCTCCCTTCGGCGGCGTGCCCTCCACACCCACCGTGTCACCCGCGCGCCGCCGGGTGGTGGCGCTTAGCGGCTGCGGCACGATCTCAAGATGGATCCCGGCTCGAGGCCGGGATGACGGCGGTGGGTGGGGTGGGCGTCGGGGACGGCTGCTAGTGGGACGGTTCATTTGAGAACATTGAATACCCCCTCCTAGCCTCCCCCTGAAAGGGGGAGGAATGGTTCGGTGGGTGGGCGAGCACCCACCAGCAAACAAAAAGGCGAAAACAATGACTTCCTATCTTCTCGCGGGGCCCGCGGAGGAGCCGGTTTCGCTTGTCGAGGCCAAGGCGTTTCTCAAGGTCGATGATAGTGCCGAAGATGCGCTGATCGTGACGCTGATCGGGGCGGCGCGGCTGCATGTGGAGGGGGTGACGGGCAAGGCGCTGCTGGCGCAGAGCTGGCGGCAGGTGCGCGACGAGTGGCCCGAGGACGGCGTGGTGAAGCTGGCGGTGGCGCCCTTCATGAGCCTGAGCCGCATCATCGCCTTTGACGGCAATGGGGTGGGGCACATCGTGCCGCTGGCGCAATTCGAGAGCGCGCCGGACCGGCTGATCCTGCCGCGGCAGGTGGATGGCATGCCGATGCTGCGGGCGCGGCAGGGCATCGAGATCGATTATGTGGCCGGGTTTGGCACCACGCCCGAGGCGGTTCCGGCCGATATCCGCCAAGGCGCTGCTGGTGCTGGTGGGGTACTGGTTCGAGCATCGCGATGCGGTGATCGTGGCGGGTTCGGGGGCGGTAGTGCCATCGGGGTTCGATGTGCTGGTGGCCAAGCACAAGCGGGTGCGGCTGTGAACGAGCGGGTGCCGCCGATCGGCACGCTGACGGATCGGGTCGTGCTCAAGCGCCGCGAAATGAGCGGCGAGGCCGAGGGCGGGCACAATGTGGTGTTCGTGCCGATGGGCAGCGTGTGGGCGCGGGTGCGCTCGCTGCGCGGGCGGCAGGGGGTCGCGGCGGATGGGCGCGCGGTGGAGGTTTCCCATGCGGTGGTGCTGCGGTTTCGGCCGGACCTCAAGCCGGGAGACCGGCTGGTCTATCGCGGGCGTAATCTCGAAGTGATCAGCGCTGCCGATCTGAACGGGCGGCGGGCGTATCTGAGCTGCGGGTGCAGCGAAACCAGCGTCACGGGGTAGGGCGATGCATCCGATCATTGCACTGCAGGGGGCGCTGGTGGGCGCGCTCAAGGCCGATGCGGCCCTCGGGGCGCTGATCGGGGCCGAGGGGGTGTTTGACGCAACGCCCAAGGGGCGGGCGCCGCCCTATGTGGTGGTGGCGCGCCATGACGTGATCCAGCGCGATGGCGATATCACCCCGGGGCAGGAGCACCGGCTGCTGATCCATTGCTGGGGCGACCAGCCGAGCCGCAGGCGGGCGCTGGAACTGGCCGAGCGGGTGGTGGCGGTGGGGCTGGGGCTGAGCGCTGTGGAGCTGGTGGTGACCCATGCCGAACATGTGCGCACCGATAGCGTGATCGACACGCAAACCGGGCTGGCAAGGGCGGCGGTGACGCTGCGGTTTTTAAGTGAAGCGGTGACCGCCACTTGAGTTGTGACCCCCACCTAACCTCCCCCTGGTAGGGGGAGGAATGGGGCTGTGGGTGGGGGAGATTGGGAGCTCCATCCTCATTCGCGGTCTCGCCCCGGATCAAGGCCGGGTTCCAGCTTGAGATGTGCGGGTTTTGGCTGGGAGATCTCGGGATGGGCCCCGGCTCAAGGCCGGGGTGACACCGAGAGGGTGGAAAGCATGGCGTCTCGCACCGACGCAAAACAGCATTCAGAGGAGAAATTCATGGCCGCTCAGAGCGGGAAGAACATGTTGCTCAAGCTCGACCAGAGCGGGGCGGGGAGCTTTCTTACGGTGGCGGGGCTGCGCACGCGGGCGCTGGCGTTCAATGCGGCGATCGTTGACACGACCGACCAGGAAAGCGCCGGGCGGTGGCGCGAATTGCTGGCGGGCGGCGGGGTGAAGCGCGCGTCGCGTCAGCGGGAGCGGGGTGTTCAAGGACCAGGCTTCGGACGCGCAGATCCGCGCGCTGTTTTTCGCCGGGACCATTCGCGACTGGCAATTGATCATTCCCGATTTCGGCATTGTGGGCGGGCCGTTCCAGATCGTGGCGCTGGAGTTTTCGGCGGATCACGCGGGGGAAGTGACGTTTGACCTGGCGCTCGAAAGCGCCGGCGAGGTGAGTTTCACGACGCTCTAATCATCCATTTGGAGACAGACATGGCCAATGCGAAGCGGGGCGAGATCGAGGCGGTGATCGGCGGGGAGACGCTGGTGCTGTGTCTGACGCTGGGGGCGCTGGCGGAGCTGGAACACGCCATGCAGGTGGGCGATCTGGCGGGGCTGGCCGATCGGTTTGCCAGCGGACGGGTTTCGGCGCGCGATCTGACGGCGATCCTGGGGGCGGGGCTGCGCGGCGGCGGCAATGGCATCAGCGATGACCAGCTGGCGCAATTGCAGGTGGAAGGCGGGCTGACCGGCGCGGCCCATATCGCGGTGCGGCTGCTGGCGGTAACGTTTGGAGAGGGCGCATGACCCCGTTCCCCTGGGCGGCGGCGATGCGGTTCGGGCTGGGCGTGCTGCGGCTGCCGTCGCGCGAGTTCTGGGCGCTGACGCCGCGCGAGCTGGCGGCGGCCTGGGCGGCGCTGATGGGCGAGCAGAGCGGGCCGCTGGCGCGCAGCGAGCTGGATGGATTGATGGAGCGTTATCCCGATGGCCGATGATTTGTTTCCCGACAGCTTTCGCGGCGAGATCGGCGACGTATCGCGCGAACTCGAACGCATTGGCGACCTGGCCAATGGGGTGGCGCGCTCGATCAGCAGTGCTTTTCGCGGGGCGCTGCTGGATGGAAAATCGTTCAAGTCACTGCTTGGCGATATCGCCCGTAGCTTTGCCGACATTGCGCTCAAGGCGGCGATCAAGCCGTTTGGCGATCTGGTCGGGGGGCTCGTAGGCAATCTGTTTGCCGGAACCAATCCGGCGCTCGGCACCGTGACACCGTTCGCCAAGGGCGGGGTGATCGCACGGCCGAGCTATTTTCCGCTGGGCGGCGGGCTGGGGCTGGCCGGCGAGGCCGGGGCGGAGGCGATCCTGCCGCTGCAGCGGGGGAGCGACGGGCGGTTGGGCGTGGCGAGCGGCGGCGGGGGCAGAAGCGTGACGGTGAATTTTCAGGTCACCGCCAGCGACGCGCGCAGCTTTGCCCAGAGCGAAGCGGAGCTCAGCGCCATGCTGTTGCGGGCGGTGAAGCGGGGGACGCGGGGGAGCTAGGGGGGCTTTCCATCGCACGTGCCACCCACCCCCACCGGGTCATTCCCGCGAAAGCGGGAACCTCTGTTTGCTGGCGATCCAAAAAGTACAAGGGGCCCCCGGTGTGCCCTGGAGGGGGGAAAACGGAGGTTCCCGCTTTCGCGGGAATGACACGGTGGGTGGGCGGTGGAGTGCCCCTGTGGGCAAAGAAATGGGAGGAGAAAGAGCATGGCTTTTCATGCGGTGCGGTTTCCGCTGGATGTGGCGTTGGGGGCGCGGGGTGGGCCGGAGCGCAGGACCGATGTGGTGACGCTGGCCAATGGGCATGAGCAGCGCAATGGGCGCTGGCACCAGTCGCGGCGGCGCTACAATGCCGGGTACGGGGTGAAATCGCGGGCCGACATGGCGGCGGTGCTGGCGTTTTTCGAGGAGCGGCGCGGGCGGCTGCATGGGTTTTTGTGGCGCGACGGGCTGGACTATTCGAGCGGCGGCGGGAGCCCGACATCGACTGATCAGCATCTCGGGACGGGCGACGGGGTGCGCAGCGAGTTCCAGCTGACCAAGACCTATGGCGCGCTGTTTGCGCCCTATGTGCGGGTGATCCGCAAGCCGGTGGCGGGAAGTGTGCGGGTGGCGGTGGCCGGGGTCGAGCTGACGGGCGGCTTCAGCGTCGATGCCGAGAAGGGGCTGGTGCACCTGGCGGTCGCGCCGCCGGAGGGGGCGGCGGTGACGGCGGGGTTTTTGTTCGATGTGCCGGTGCGGTTCGACAGCGACCGGCTGGATGTGGAGCTGACAAGCTTTGATGCGGCCGAGGCGCCCAGCATTCCGCTGGTGGAGATCCTTTCATGAGGGCGCTGGAGCCGGATTTTGCCGCCCATATTGCGCAGGGCGAGACGACATTGTGCCAATGCTGGCGACTGAAGCGCCAGGACGGGGTGGTGCTGGGTTTTACCGATCACGACCGGGCGCTGGTGTTCGAGGGCACCGAGTTCATTCCGGCGCATGGGCTGGATGGGGCCGAGGTGCCGGCGCGGCTGGGGGCGCAGGTGGAGACCAGCCAGGTGCTGGGGGTGCTGCAGGCCGAGGCGATCACCGAGGATGACATTTTGCTGGGGCGCTATGACGGCGCGCTGGTCGAGAGCTTCCGGGTGAACTGGGCCGATGTGGGCCAGCGCGTGCTGCTGCGGCGCGATGCGATTGGCGAGATCGTCCGCGAGGATGGGGTGTTTCGCGCCGAATTGCGCTCGGCCCAGCAGGGGCTGAACGTGACGCATGGGCGGATCTATCACGGGCTGTGCGACGCCATGCTGGGCGATGCGCGCTGCGGGGTGGACCTGGAGGATGGCCGCGTTCTGGGGCGTGGCGACGGTGACCGGGATCGATGATCCGCACCGGCTGGTGGTGGCGGGGCTGGAGGGTTTTGCCGAGGGCTGGTTTGCCTTTGGCGCGGCGCAATGGAGCGAGGGGCGGCGCGACGGTTTGCGCGATGCGGTGGTCAGCCATAGCCGGGTGAGCGGGGCTGATATTCTGGGATTTGCCGCCAAGGTGGGGGACTGGGTGGCGGTGGGCGACACGCTGCGGGTAACGGCCGGGTGTGACCGGCGGTTTGCAAGCTGCAAGGCCAAGTTTGGCAACGCCGTCAATTTCCGCGGCTTTCCGCATATTCCGGGCAGCGATTATGTGCTGCGTCATCCGCGCCATGGCGACGCGCTGGATGGGCGGGCGGTGGTGCGGTGAACCCGGAACTGGTGGTTTCGGCGGCGCGGGAATTTTTGGGCACGCCCTATCGGCACCAGGCATCGCTGGTGGGTGCGGGTTGCGATTGCCTGGGGCTGCTGCGCGGGGTGTGGCGACAGCTCTATGGCGCCGAGCCGATGGCGCTGCCGCCCTATCGCGCCGATATGCGAGACCCGCTGAATGCCGGGGCGCTGCGGCAAGCGTCGGAGCGGTTCTTGCTGCCGCAGGCGGGGGCGTTGGCGGGCGGGCAAGTGGTGTTGTTCCGGCTGAACGGGACGGTCGAGCCCAAGCATTGCGCCATCATGGTGAGCCCCGAGCGGTTCATTCACGCGCAGGAGCGGCTGGGGGTGGTCGAGGCCAATCTGAGCCCCGCCTGGGCGCGGCGCATTTGCGGGCAGTTTGGTTTTCCAGCACAGGTGATCTGATGGCAACTCTGGCGCTTTCGCTGGCCGGGCAATTTGTCGGCGGGCTGGTGGGCGGACCGATCGGCGCGACCATTGGGCGGGCGCTGGGCGGGTTGGCGGGCAGCGCGGTCGATGGCGTGCTGTTTGGCGAAAAGCGCGAAAGCCCGGCTTTTGACGTGCGGCTGCAAGGCTCGTCCGAGGGCGGGGCGGTGCCAAGGCTTTATGGCTGGGGGCGGCTGGCGGGCAATATCATCTGGGCGCGCGAGCTGGAGCTGCTGGCCGGCGAGGGGGCCGGGGCCAAGGGGCTGGGCGCACAGGAGGGCGACGAGGAAGTCGCCGCCAGCTTTGCCATCGCGCTGTGCGAGGGCGAGGTGCACCATATGGGGCGGATCTGGGCGGATGGGCAATTGCTCGACCCGGAGGGGCTCAACCTGCGGTTTTATCGGGGGACGCAAACGCAGTTGCCCGACGGACTGATCGAGGCGACGCAGGGGGTGGCGCCGGCCTATCGAGGGCTGTGTTACCTCGTGGTCGAGCAATTGCCGCTGAGCCGTTTCGGCAATCGAATCCCCCAATTGAGCGTGGAACTCTGCCGGGTGGTGGGGACGCTGGAGCCGGGGATCCGGGCGGTGACGGTGATCCCCGGGGCGACCGAATTTGGCTATGATTCGACGCCGCGCGTGCGGCTGGTGGGGCCGGGGCGCACCGAGGGCGAAAACACCCATGTGACGCCCAGCGTCAGCAACTGGACCTATTCGATCGATGAGCTGACGGCGCTGTGTCCCAACCTCAGGCATGTGGCGCTGGTGGTGGCGTGGTTTGGCGACGATTTGCGCTGCGCCCATTGCGCCATCGGGCCGCGTGTGGAGGCGGCAGAGCGCAGCGTCGAGGGGGTGACCTGGAGCGTGGCGGGGCTGGGGCGCGATGAGGTGCCGGTGGTGTCGATCCATGATGGCGGGCCGGCCTATGGCGGAACGCCCTCGGATGACGCGGTGAAGGCGGCGATTGCTGACCTTGTGGCGCGCGGGCTGAGCGTGACGCTTTATCCGCTGGTCATGATGGATGTGCCCCATGGCAATGGGCTGCCCGACCCCTATGGCTGGGGCGAGCAGGCGGCGTATCCGTGGCGCGGGCGGATCACTTGCGACCCGGCGCCGGGGGTGGACGGATCGCCCGACCAGAGCGCCGAGGCGACAGCGCAGATCGGGCTGTTTGCGGCACGCTATCGCGAAATGGTGCTCCATTATGGCCGGCTGGCCAAGGCGGCGGGTGGGGTCGAGACGCTGGTGATCGGCTCGGAAATGCGCGGGCTGACGACGGTAAGGGGCGCGGGCAACAGCTTTCCGTTCGTGACGGCGCTGGTGGCGCTGGCGACGGAAGTGCGGGCGATCGTGGGGGGCGGCACCAGGCTGACCTATGCGGCGGACTGGAGCGAATATTCGGGCTATCAGCCGGCGGGGGAGAAGTTTTTTCATCTCGACCCGCTATGGGCCTCGCCCGCCATCGATGCGGTGGGGATCGACAATTACATGCCGCTGGCCGATTGGCGCGATGGCCATGGGCATCGCGATGCGGCGCAGGCGCCGGACAGTTACGGGCTGGATTATCTGTGCGCCAATGTGGCGGGGGGCGAGGGCTATGACTGGTACTATGCCAGCGAGGCCGATCGGCGCAGCCAGAACCGGAGCCCGATCAGTGATGGGGCGCATGGCGAGGACTGGATCTGGCGCTACAAGGATATCCGCAACTGGTGGGCCAATGCCCATCATGACCGGCCGGGTGGGGTGCGCCAGCAAACGCCGACCGCCTGGGTGCCGGGCAGCAAGCCGATCTGGTTTACCGAGCTGGGCTGTGGGGCGGTCGACAAGGGAGCGAACCAGCCCAATATTTTTGGCGACGGCAAAAGCGCCGAGGGCGGGCTGCCGTATTTTTCGAGCGGCACGCCCGATCCGCTGATCCAGCGGCAGGTGTTGCGAGCGCATCAGCAGTTTTGGGCCGATAGCGCCAACAATCCCGCGGGGATGGTGGACCTTGAGCGGCTCTATCTGTGGACCTGGGACGCGCGGCCCTATCCGGCGTTTCCGGCGCGCGATGATATCTGGGCCGATGGCGTGAACCATCGCAATGGCCACTGGCTGACCGGGCGATTGGGCGGGGTGGCGGGGAGCGAGCTGGCCGAAGTGATCGCGCACGAGCATGGGGTGACCCTGCGCGCCGAGGCTTTTGCGCCCTTTGTGACCGGCTATGTGCTGCACCAGGCGAGCACCGGGCGCGCCGCGCTGGAGCCGCTGCTGGAAATTTCCGGCACCAGCCTGCGCAATGGGTCCGAGGGGCTGGAACTGGCCGTGCCAAGGCGCCGCGATACACTGGTGCTGGGACCGGACGAACTGGTGGCAGGCGACGGGCCGGTGTTGACGCGGCGGCGGCCCGATCCGGCGGAACTGCCGGGGCGGCTGGCCTTCACCTATCAGGACCGCGAGCGCGATTATCTGACAGCGACGGCGACCGCCATGGCGCGCGCCGATGGGCCGCTGGAGGGGGCGGGGAGCAATCTGGTGCTGGATGGCGCGGCGGCGCGACTGGCGGCGGAGCGGCTGCTCGATCTGCGCGCGAGCCGGCGGGAAACGCTGGAACTGGCCTTGCCGCCGGCGCAACTGGCGCTGGAGCCGGGCGATGTGGTGGCGATTGCCGGGCTGGCGGAGGGGCCGTTCGAGATCACCGAAATTCGCGACGGGCCGGAGCGGCGGGTGATGGCGCGCACGCTGCCCATGGGGGTGGCGGTAGCGACCGATATCGACCGGGCGGTGCAATATTCGGCGGGGATCAGCGTGGCGTCGATCCCGCTGGTAAGCGCAGCAGCGCTGCCGCCGCTGCCAAGCGATCCGGAGCGGGCGCGGCTGGTGGTTGGCGCGTTCGCCATGCCGTGGCCGGGGCGGGTGCAGATTGCCGAGGACAATAGCGGCGTCACCATTGCCGAGCTGACGAAGCGGAGTTCGCTGGGGGTGACGGTGAGCGCGCTGGCGGCGGGTCCCGTGGCGGTGTGGGACCGGCAAGGGCTGGAGGTGGAGCTTTATGCCGGGCATTTGAGCGCGATGGAGCCGCTGGCGGTGCTGGCGGGGAGCAACCGGCTCGCGGTGGAAACCGATAGGGGCGATTGGGAAGTCATCGGCTTTGCCGAAGCGGTGCTGGTCGGGCCGGGGCGCTATCGCCTGCGGCAGCTGCTGCGGGGGCTGGAGGGAACCGGCGCGGCGATGGGGCCGATAGCGGAGGGGCGGCGGGTCATGGTGCTGGATGGGCGCTGCCAGGTGCTGCCGGTGGAGCAGGCGCTGCTGGGCGAAATCCGCGGCTTGCGAGTGTTTGCCGGGAGCGCTGACCTGAGCGGGCGGGCGCTGGCTGCCGAAGTTGGGCCGGCCGTGGCGCTGCCGCTGGCCCCGGTGCATGTGCGGGCGCAGCGGCAGGACAATGGCGATGTCGAACTGCGCTGGACGAGGCGGAGCCGCGCCGATGGCGATGGCTGGGGGCTGGCCGACAGCCCGCTCGAGCATGTGCCGGAGCGCTATGTGGTGAGCATCCTCGATGCCGGCACGCTGCGGCAATTCGATTGTGTTGGGCCCTGTGCCACCTATTCCGCGGCCGAGCAGGTGGCGGACTTCGGCGCGGCGGGGCGGTTTGAATTTACCGTGCAACAGGTCAGCGCCGTGCTCGGCGCCGGGCATGCGGCGGAAGGACAGTTTGATGGCTAGATCCCGGTTTGAACTGTGTCTCGACGAAGTGCTGCGCCATGAGGGGGGCTATGTCGACCATCCCGGCGATCCGGGTGGGGCGACCAATATGGGGATCACCCACAAGACCCTGGCGCGGTGGCGGCTGGTGGTGCCGTGGTGGAAACTCGAAAAGGCCGAAGTGCGCAATCTGGGGCGGCCCGAGGCGGCCAAAATCTATCGCGCCAGCTATTGGGACCGTTGCAAGGCGGGCAGCCTGCCGGTGGGGATCGATCTGGCGCTGTTCGATTATGCGGTCAATTCCGGCCCCGACCGGGCCATTCGCACTCTGCAGGCCGAACTCAAGGTGTCGGCCGATGGGCAGATGGGGCCGCTGACGCTGGAGGCTGCACAAAGCTGGGTGAAGCGCCACGGCGCCGCGGGGGTAATCAATGCGCTATGCGACCGGCGGATGGGGTTTCTCGCCGGGCTGCCGACCTGGGCCGTGTTCGGCAAGGGCTGGACGGCCCGGGTGAAGGCTGTGCGCCAGAGTGCGCTGGCGATGGCCGGGAGCACCGAAACGACTGCAATCAATGGATTTAACCGGAGTGTGACCATGGCCATTTTCAACGGCTACAAGACCTATATCGTCGCCGCCATCATGCTGCTGGCGGGCGTGGCGCAGATGCTGGGGGTGGACCTGCCGGCGCTGGACGGGCAATCGGCGGGGCACCTGATCATGGAAGCGCTGGCGGTGATCTTCCTGCGCAAGGGGCTCAAGGGGGATATCGGGCGGGCCTGATTTGCAATTCCCAAGGCAGTGCTGATATTAAGGACATCGTCAAGGGAACAGGGCAAGGGCATGAAGCACTCTTCGATTGTCGTGCGCGCTGCATGGGATGCCGAGGCCGAAGTCTGGGTCGCCTCAAGTTCCGATATTGACGGATTGAGCGTCGAGGCGACAACGGTTGAGGCGCTGAACCGGAAGGTTTTGGCCGCAATCGCCGATCTGATCGAACTCAACGGCATCGAGTCCGACCTCGACGAAATTCCCGTCCACTTGCTGGCCGAGCAGTTTTCGCGCGTCCAGAACCGGCCGCAATAGTCATGGGGGGCTTTCTGCGCGAGCTGAAAGCCTTGTTGCTCGAGGCTGGCTGTTACGTTGTGCGCCAGGGGCGCGGCGATCACGAAGTGTGGTATAGCCCTATAAGTAAACGACATTTTACCGTCGACGCGGGAACCAAATCGCGACACACCGCGAACGAAGCTCTCAAGCAAGCCGGACTTCCCAAGGCCTTCTGATGAAAACGCCTCATTCATGTCCCATTCAGCAACTCCGAACTATGTTGCCGGTATGAAAACCTTGACCCTGAAAATCCTTGCTCCGATTGCCGTCGCGCTGGCGGTTGGGCTGGCGGGTGCTGCCCCGGCCAGTGCACAGGCGTGCCTCGACAAACGCCAGATTCAGGAGGCGGTGTCTTCCGGGCAGATTCAGTCACTGGCGGCGGCGCTCGCGGCGGCGGGCGTGGACAGCCGAGCTGAAATCCTCAATGTTCAGGTATGTGACCAAGGCGGGCGCCTGGTCTATGTTATCGGCGTGCTGTCTGCTTCGGGGCAGGCGGAGAACATCGTCGTAGACGCACAATAGATCAGACCAACCTGCTGGGGCCTATGTAATGCGCATTCTCGTGGTCGAAGACGACATCAATCTCAACCGCCAGCTCAAGGACGCGCTGACCGAAGCCGGTTATGCGGTGGACGTGGCCTTTGATGGCGAGGAAGGGCACTTCCTGGGCGAGACCGAACCCTATGACGCGGTGGTGCTCGATATCGGGCTGCCGCAGATGGATGGGCTGTCGGTGCTTGAAGACTGGCGCCGCGCCGGCAAGACCACGCCGGTGCTGCTGCTGACGGCGCGTGATCGCTGGAGCGACAAGGTGCAGGGCATCGACGCCGGCGCCGACGACTATGTCGCCAAGCCGTTCCACATGGAAGAAGTGCTGGCGCGCATCCGTGCCCTGGTGCGGCGCGCGGCGGGGCTGGCTTCCAACGAGATCGTCTCCGGTTCGGTGCGGCTCGATGCCCGCTCGGGCAAGGTGACGGTGGACGGGCAGGCGGTGAAGCTGACCAGCCATGAATTGCGGCTGTTGAGCTATCTCATGCACCACAAGGGCAAGGTGATCTCGCGCACCGAGCTGACCGAGCACCTCTACGATCAGGATTTCGACCGCGACAGCAACACGATCGAAGTGTTTGTCGGGCGCCTGCGCAAGAAATTGCCCGATGAGTGCATTCAGACCGTGCGCGGGCTGGGTTATCTGATCGCCGAGGACTGACCGGTACTGGCAGGGATGCGCAAGGGCTCCATAGCGACATCGCTATTCTGGCTATCGGCGGGTTGGTTGATCCTGGCGCTGATTGCCACCGGCTTCCTGCTGACCGATCTCTACTCCCGGGCGCTGGACAATTCGCTGTCCGATTCCCTCGATTTCCATGTGGCGAGCCTGACCGGCGCGCTGCTTGAAACCGGGGACCCGACGAGCGACCAGATCAGGCTGACCGATCCGCGCTTCGACCGGCCCCGTTCGGGCTGGTACTGGATGATCCGCGATGCCGACGGCACGCTGTACAATCTCTCCCAATCGGTGGTGGGTATCGACCTGCCCAGCCTGACCGGCGCCGCCGACCCGCGGGGCCGTCGCACGGCGGTGATGGACGACGCCTTTGGCACGACGCTGCGGGTAGTCGAACGCACCGTGACCATGGCGCCCACGACGTTCCAGATCGTGGTGGCGGGCAATTTGAGCGAGATCCTGCTGCTGGTGGCTGAATTCCGGGGCCAGACCTTCATCGTGCTGGGGGCCGTGGCGCTGATGCTGGCGGGCATGAGCGCGATCGTCGCGCGGCTGGCGCTGCGGCCGATCGACCGGCTGAGCGCCGCCATAGAAAGCGTGCGCGAGGGCGAAAGCGCCGCCGTGACCGGCAATTATCCGCGCGAAATTGCGCCGCTGGCCGACGAGGTCAACGAATTGCTGCGCTCCAATGCGCAGATCATCGAGCGCGCCCGGAGCCAGGTCGGCAACCTCGCCCATGGCCTGAAGACCCCCATCGCCGTGCTGCGCAATGAAGCGCGCGGCAGCTCGGAGCCGCTGGCGGGCGTGGTGGTGGAAGAAATCGAGAAGATGAGTGCGATGGTGACCACTTATCTCGATCGGGCGCGGCTGGCGGCGCGCACCTCGGTGGTGGGCAAGAAAGCCGACGCCACCATGATCATCGAGCGGCTGACGCGGGTGATGGGCAAGATCCACCCCGACGTGAAACTGGCGTTCCAGCAGCCCGATGGGGCCTTGCCCTGGTTCCGCGGCGACGAATCCGATCTCGAGGAAATCGTGGGCAATTTGCTCGACAATGCCTGCAAATGGTCCAAGGGGCAGGTGGACGTGCAATTGTCGGCCGAACGGGCACAATCGGGCACGTCGCTGCTGGTGCAGATCGCCGACAATGGCCCCGGCCTCAGTGCCGAAGACGCGCAAAAAGTGTTGCGCCGCGGTGTCAGGCTGGACGAGAAAACGCCGGGAACGGGACTGGGACTCGATATCGTCAAGGAACTGGTAGATGTTTATGGCGGCAGCCTGGCGCTGACACGGTCCTCGCTTGGCGGATTGTTGGTGGAACTTAGACTGCCAGCAGCCCGTTTGGGCGCTATGGACAAATCCTTGTGACCAGACTTTCGCCGCAAAGTGCCCGCATGAGCCAATCAGTTAGAGAACGAGATCACACACACATGAACCGCATCACTCTTCTTGCTACCCCGTTGCTAGCCCTGACATTGGCTGCCTGTGCCAGCAGTGGCCCGACGCAGGTCGTGCAGGCTCCGATTGTGATGGCTCCGCAAGTGGCAGCGATCCCGTCCAACATTCCCACGCCCGCCCAGAGCACCCAGCAGGCCATGCTGACCACCAGCATCGCCAACGGCTTTGTCGACAGCACCGCGCTGTCGCTGATGAGCGCCAAGGATTCGGCCGAGGCCAATAGCGCGCAGTTCTATGCGCTGCAGTTCGGACGCCCCGGTGCGCCGCGCGCCTGGAAGGGCGACAAGGGCAGCGGGTCAGTCGCGGTTGGCCCCTATGTTCGGGTCAACAACCTCGATTGCCGCGATTTCACCCATACGGTGAAGGTCGGCGGCGTGGACTATGTGAAAAAAGGCACGGCGTGCCGCGAGCAGAATGGCAACTGGGCCGTGGTGCAGGGCGCTGCCTGATCGGCTTGAGGCCGCTGCGGGCCGCGCCAGCGCGGTCGCTTAAAGATTGTTTACCATAACGCGATAGGGTCTGGAGGTAGTGCTACCTTCAGGCCCTTTTGCATCAATGACCCCAGTTGCTCATCGTCCAGCCGCTCCCAGCCCAGGTTTTCGCGCCGCGCCTCGTGGTGGACGGGGGGTCATCAAGCCATTTGCCGGCCTTATCGAAGCGGTGATCGTTGAAGATCCGGCCCCGATCAGCTTTCCGGGTTGCGTGGCGCGCAGCCATGCGCAGGCGTGCTGGGTGTGGGTCCATCGCGACCTTGCCGGTGACCTGATTGGCGTGGCCGACATCGAAAGCGGCAAGTTTACCGCCGAGGCGCTGGAGCCGCTGCTGCCGCAATTGATGCTGCGCATGCACGAGGCGCTGGCCAAGGCCGAGGAAGACCCCGAAGCCAGCCGCCGCCTACGCGCCATGCTGGGCAGCGACGAAGCCCGCAATGCCTTGCCGGTGCTGCTCAATGCGCTGCGGGCGCGGGCGCTGCTGGACAAGGCACAAGCCTTTGGGCGCGCGCTCAATTCCATCCATGATGACAATGCCATCAGCACAGCGCTGCACTCGATGCCGCTGCAGGACCCGCCGCTGGCGGCGCTGCTGTTTCACGCCGCGATCGAGCAGGTGGCCAATCCCTCGCGGCTGATTGCCAGCATTATCAAGACCTCCGGCACCTTTACTGAAACCGGCATGGCGCGGCTTGGCCTTGGCCCGGTGCTCGAAGCGATCATGGCGCATGCGCAGAACCAGCTTTATCTGCTGCAGCCGAGCGGCCCGTTTGCCGATGTGGACCTGATGTGCCGGGGGCTGGACCGCTACCACAAGCTGGTGCGATCGCTGACCGGCTATATCGAGTTTTCGCGTGGCAGCCGCTGGACGCTGACCCTGTCGTCCATCACCAAGCAGGTTTCCGACAGGATCGAGCCGCGCATGCGCGACATCGTACCCGACCTGATCCAGGCGCTGCGCCGTGGGCGCGAGGGTGCCGTCGACCGGCTGGACGATGACCGGGTGCTGGCGGCCATCAGCGGCATCTATTTGCTCAACGCCATAAGGGACAGCCGCGATTCGCTGGCACTCAACGCGCTGTTCGATCAGGCGTGGGTCCAGTCGGGCGAGGCGCTTGAAACCCATCTGCAACGCAATCTGGAACTGCTCCGGCAAAATCCGGCTGATGCGGTAGTCGGCAAGCGGCTCGATGCGGGGATCAAGATGGCCGAAATCCGCTTCAATCCCGAATATGCCGAAACGCTCAAGCGCGCTCGGATTGCTGCAGAGCGTCGCAGCTAACCGCCTCAAGCGGCGCGAGCATGCGGATGGCGGTAACGCGGCCCGGCTCGCGCACGATCGCGCTTTGGTTGAGGGCGGCACTCCCGGATCGCATAAGGGCAACGGTGCCGGTCTCGTCGCTGGACAGGACCACGCCCAGGGCTTGCAGTGGATCGCGGGTGGCCTCGTCGCGATAGATCAGAGCTCCGGTGTCGACGAGACGCGCCTCGAGCGGGGCGATGGACCAGATTTGCGGATTGCTGCCGAACCGGGCGTGCAGGTAACGGGGGACGAGGCCGGCCGGCTGCGGTCGGGCCAGCGCATGCGAGGCAGGTGCGCCCAGCGGGATCGATGCGATGCGCTCCTGGGCGAGCATGCCGGCGTGAGCGGGCGAGACGAAGCCAAGCTGCACCAGAGCGGCAATATCGGAAATTTCCAGAGCCGCATCGGGCGTCCAGGCGGAGCGCTGTCGTGAGCGCCAGAATGTGCGGCGGCTGGAGCGGGGTGCGGCGAGATAGCTGATGCCGGAATCGAAAAACGCCGGGGCCTTCAAGCCTTCGGGTGCAGGGGGCAATGGCGTCGGCGCATCGGGGGTTTCGTAGAACGGATCGACCGGCGTTTCGACAATCGGGTGGCGCTTGCGGCCCAAAAGCTGCGCAATTGCATCGGCGCCGCTGGTCATGACGGCCTGATGGCTCCAATAGCCTGCCGCTGACCCGGCCAGCGCAATCGTGCTGGGGCCGGACTGCGCCTCTAGCCGGGCGGTAGCGGCGGTCCAGGCGCTGGTGCCGCCGGCCATGTGCCAGAGCCGCAGATCGGGCTGCCAGCCGCCGCACACGACCAGCCGATCAATGCTGATGTCAGGTTCCTGATGAGAAAACTCGCCGAGGTCGAGGCGCGGCGTGATGGTCAGCCGGTCGCCAAGCTGCCCGGCAGCGGCGGGAATGGTGCCGGGCGCCTGGGTCATGCGGTAGGCCTTGGCGAACTCGATGAAGCGCGAATTGGGCTCGGGGCGGCCATCAAGGATGCGGGGCACGGCGATCGCGCTATCCATGGCCAGCATGGCAAGGCGATAGGCCGGGCTGCTGACCGTGGCGAAAAGGGCGCTCCGGCCGGGCCAGACGCCATATTTGTGCGCCAGATGGAAGGCCTCAAGCGCGCCGACAATTCCGGGCAGGCGATTGCCGGCAAAGACCGGCAGGCGCTCGACAGCGCCGGTGGCCAGGACGATATGCGCGGGCCGTATTTCAAGAATGCGGGACGTGGGCGCGTCACCGACGCTCTGCACCAGATGCACCCGCACGAGGCCTGGGCGGATGGCAAACGCCTCGGCGCGGGTGAGGACCGTGATGGCGTCCGTCGCGGCAATGGCGGCGGTCAACCGGGCGATGCTGGCTTCGGGGGCCTCTTCGCCATCGATGCGACCAAAGAGGGGTGCATGGCCGCCCAGCCGGGGCAGGGCTTCAACCAGCACCACCTTTTTGCCCGCCTTGGCCGCCCTGAGCGCGGCTGTCATGCCGGAGACGCCGCCGCCCACCACCAGCGCCGCGCAGGTCGGGCCAGGCTCGCTGGCCTGCTCCCGCCACGGCAGGGGCAGCGGCTGGTCGAGGGCAAGGCCGAGGGACCGCCGCCCACTGGTTAGCCGTGACAGCCACCGGCCGGAAATGCGCGGGCCAAGGGTGACATAATCGGCACCGTTGGTGGCCGGAGTGCGGGCCATGGGCAGGGCGTGGGACAAGTTACTACCGGCGCTGCGCGGCAGGATGGCCGGGGAATTGCGCAGCGACAGCGCGATGGGGCTATGTTGATACTCGCCCAGCGTATCGATGCCAGCGGCAAGGACGGCGCTGAGCACGGTGTCGCCGTCAAAGCCGCGGATCACCCGGCCGTCGAGCCGAAACTGGAGCGGCAGGCGACGGTCGAGCGCAGTCCCGCCCAGGGCTAGATGACTGGGGAGGCGGTGCGGCTGACGCTTCATGGGCCACCGCCAATGTCGGCGACGTGAAGCGTGCTGAAATCGCGGGTGACCAGCCGGTCATGCAGCCAGTCGTTTTCGGCAGGGGTGCCGACGCCGGCCAGCCAGCGGGCCAGCGCCGGGGTGAAGAATGCGCCGGTGGGGCCGAAGCCGGCGACGATATGGGCGCCGTGCCCCGCAATCCGCCCGACGGCAGGAGCGCCGTCACCGGTGACGATTCGCCGATAGGTGGATTGGCCGGTCTGGCGGAAGGCGGAACCGCCCAGCAGCGCGCGCAGATTGTCGGCCAGCTGTTCAACGCTGCCCGGGCCAAAGGCGGTGATGGCGCCGGCCCGCTGCTGAAACAGGGTCAGCCCGGTGTCGAGGTCATGCATGATGGGGGCGGGGAGGGGGTGCTGGAGGTTACCAGCGATGCTGGAATGCTGGCGGCTCTGCAGCAGGGGCGGCCAGTGGGTTTGCGGTAAATGGTCGAGAATGGCGTCGTCATCGGCCAGGATCGCCTGGTGCGCCTTGATGCTGGTGTCCGCCGCTTGAATGGTGGCGCTGCCATTGTCGTGCAGGACCAGTGGTGTGTCGGGAGGCAGACGCTGCACGCGATGGCGACGGAGCCAGTCATCGAGCGGGGGTTGCAGCCGCGCCGGGTCGAGCATGACGGCGTCGCGCAGGACAATGCCGGTGCGGTCGGCGACGGCTTTTTTGGGGGCGGGCTCGGCGATGACATCCATGCTCATCGCCATCTGGCGGACATGCCCGAGTGCCGCGACGCCGTCCGGCCGACCCGCGAGATAGAGCGGGTCCACATGGTGCCAGGAGCGGCGCTGGCCGATGCGGGTGACAATGCGAACTGCTTCGGCGCCGACCTTTTTCAGCACCATCCAGGTTTGCGGGCGGGTGATGGGAGCGGTCGACAATTCCAGCGATCGCGCCAGGCGATAATCGGGGTGGGATTCGCCCACCAGAAGGCAGGTCTTGCCACGTTCGGCGGCCAGCATTCCGGCGAGCAGTTGCGCCTGCAGGTCATTGCCGATAATGGCGAAATCCACCGCGTCGTGGCTCATCCCAGCGCGCCGGCCTGTGGCAAAGCGCCCTTGTCACAATTGCGGGTTTTGGTGGTCTTTTGCCGCATTCCGCTTATAGATAATTGGTAATTGCCGGGCGCCGGCCTCAAGCACCGAAGGTCCATGTTTTTCTGGTTCATCGCCATCGCCGTAACCGTCATAGCCTGTGTCGCACTTTTTTACGCGGCGGGACCTCGCGCGGTCAATGTTACGCCTACCGCAGCCTCGGACGCCAATAGTCATTTGCGGCAGGTCCTGGCCGGTATCGACGCCGACCAGGCGGCCGGAAAGCTGGGCGAAGCCGAGGCCGTGGCCGCCAAGGGCGAGCTGGCGCGCGAAGTGCTGCGGCTGAAGGCCGAGAGCGCCAAGGTCGAGCGATCGGCCAGGACGCTGGGTAACACGCCGCTGCTAGCCGGTATCGGTGGCGTCGCCGTGCTGGCGCTGGGGCTCTATGCGGTGCTGGGCAGCCCCAATCTGGAAAGCCAGCCGCTGGCCGACCGTCCCGAGATGGCGGCACAAAAGATCGATCTTGGCGCAGCGATCGGGCAGATCGAAGCCGCGCTTGCGGCCAACCCCGATGATCTGCGCGGCTGGGTGGTTATTGCACCCGCCTATATGGAAAGCCGCCGTTTTTCCGACGCGGTCAAAGCCTATCGGCGGATCCTGGAACTGGGCGGTCCGACGCTTGACGGCCAGCTTCGGCTGGCGGAAGCGCTGATGTTCGAGGCCGAGGGCCGCGGCTCCGAAGAAGCGGTGAGCGTGCTGCGCGCGGCTTCGGCCAGCGCGCCGGACGATGAATTGTCCCGGCTGTACCTGGCGGCCGAACTCACCCGCCTGGGCAAGTTCGAGGAGGCTGTCACTGCCTGGAACGACGTGTTGGCGATGGGCAAGGGCGACGAGAGCTGGTACCCGGCCGCGCAGCAGGGCCTGCTGGTGGCCCAGAACAACGGCGAAATGCCGGCCGACGAGCAGCAGAACGTGATGATCGCCCAGATGGTGACCGGCCTGCAGGAGCGGCTGGATGCCAATGGCGGCTCCATCGAAGAATGGACGCAACTGGTTCGCGCCTATCTGGTTCTCAATGATAAGGTCAAGGCGCAGGCCGCCGTGGACGCCGCGCTGCTGGCCTATCCCAAGACCTTTGATCGCGGCGAGATCGAAACTTTGGCGCTGGGCGCCGGACTGACCTTGAACGGAGCTAAGCCATGACCACCCCCCATGCAGCCATCCGCAAAAAGGGTTGGACACGCAAGCAGAAGCGCCTGGCGCTGATCGTGGGGCTGGCGGCCGTGCTGGCGCTGGCCACAAGCCTGGTGCTGGTGGCGCTGCGCGACCAGATCGTGTTCTTCTATTCCCCCAGCGAAGTGATCGCCCGCGACGTGGCGGTGGGGCATCCCATTCGCCTTGGCGGGCTGGTCAAGGAAGGCACCTGGGTGCGTGACGGGCAGAACAATGCGTTCGTCGTGACCGATGGCGCCAATGATGTGTCGGCCAGCTATGTGGGCATCCTCCCCGACCTGTTCCGCGAAGGGCAGGGCGTGGTTGCCGAAGGCAGCATTGGCCCGGACGGGGCGTTCATCGCGACCAACGTGCTGGCCAAGCACGACGAGAACTATGTGCCCAAGGAAGTGGTGGAAGCCCTCAAGGCGAGCGGTGAGTGGCGCCCATGAGCATTGAACTCGGACATTTCTCGCTGATCCTGGCCTTTGCCATCGCTACCATTGCGGCGATTGGCGGGTTTGCCCTGTGGCGCACCGGGCAGCGCATCGCCATGGTGCTCAGCCAGGCCGCGGTGTTGCAGTTCGTACTGCTCGCGGTGGCGTTCGGCGCGCTGATCAACGCTTTTGTGGTCTCGGATTTCAGCCTGGCGCTGGCCGTGAACAATTCCCACTCGCTCAAGCCGCTGATCTTCAAGATCTCGGGGGTGTGGGGCAATCACGAAGGCTCGATGGTCCTGTGGATCCTGATCCTGGTGAGTTTCGGCGCCATGGTAGCGGCGTTCGGGCGGCGTTTGCCCAATGACCTGTTGACGCTGGTGCTGGCAACGCAAAGCCTGCTGACCGCGGCATTTGCCGGGTTTACCATCTTTACCTCGAACCCGTTCGAGCGGGTGTTTCCGGCCCCCTTGCAGGGCAACGACCTCAATCCTGTACTGCAGGACATCGGGCTGGCGATCCATCCGCCGCTGCTCTATGCGGGCTATGTCGGGTTTTCGATCTGTTTCTCGTTTGCTATCGCGGCGCTGATTTCGGGCCGCATCGACCAGGCGTGGGCGCGCTGGGTGCGGCCGTGGACCATGCTGAGCTGGACCTTCCTGACCCTGGGCATCGCCATGGGTTCGTACTGGGCCTATTACGAACTCGGCTGGGGCGGTTGGTGGTTCTGGGATCCGGTGGAAAATGCCAGCTTCATGCCATGGCTGGCGGGTACGGCGCTGCTGCACTCGGCGCTGGTGATGGAAAAGCGCAATGCGCTCAAGATCTGGACGATTTTCCTGTCCATCATCACCTTCTCGCTGTCGCTGCTGGGCACGTTCCTGGTGCGCTCGGGCATCCTGACGTCGGTTCATACCTTTGCGAGCGATCCGACGCGCGGGCTGGTGATCCTGTCGCTGCTCGCGGTGTTGATCGGCGGCGCCTTTTTCCTGTTCGCGCTGCGGGCCTCTACCCTGCGCCAGGGCGGGCTGTTTGCACCGGTCAGCCGCGAAGGCGCGCTGATCCTGAACAATCTATTCCTGTCCACCGCCGTTGGAGCGGTACTGGTGGGCACGCTCTATCCGCTGATACTGGACGCGGTGATGGGCACTACGATTTCGGTGGGCGCGCCGTTTTTTGATCTGACCTTTGGCGTGCTGATGGCGCCCTTGCTGCTGGTGCTGCCGTTCGGGTCGCTGCTGGCGTGGAAGCGCGCCGACATCGTTGCTGCAGCGCAGCGGCTGATGTGGGCGGCGGCGGTCGCCGTGTTCCTGACCATCCTGATTTCGGCGCTGGGCGGGGTTTCGATCTCGATGGCTCCGATTGGCCTGCTGCTGGGCTTCTGGGTCACCTTCGGCGCCTTTGCCGAGCTGATCGAGCGCAGCAAGCTGGGCCGTATCCCGCTCGGCGACAGCGTGCGCCGGCTGGTTGGGCTGCCGCGGACCGCCTGGTCCACTGCCATCGCCCACTTCGGGGTTGGCGTGACGGTGCTGGGCATCGTGTCGACCACGGCGTGGGAAACCGAGCTGGTGACCACGCTCAACCCGGGTGAACAGGCCCAACTCGCCGGATACACCATCGCGTTTGACAGCTTCGACACCGTTCCCGGTCCGAACTACATGGCCGACGAAGGGCGCTTTACCATCACCGCGCCGGACGGCAAGACCCGCCAGACCTCGGCTGATCGCCGCACCTATGTGGCGAGCGGTTCCCCGACCACCGAAGCGGCGATCGAGACCTATGGCTTCTCGCAGGTCTATCTGCAGCTGGGCGAGCCGCTGGAAAACACCCATGTGGTGCGCATCTGGCACAAGCCGTACATCACGCTGATCTGGATCGGCACCCTGTTCATGGCGTTTGCGGGGTTGTTGTCGCTGACCGATCGCAGGGTGCGGGTGGGTGCACCCCGCCGCTCTGCCAAGATCGTGCCGGAGCCCGCCGAATGAAGATGCTTCGCAATCTGGTCGTGGCGCTGCTGGTATTTGCCTGCGCTGGTCCGGCGCTGGCCGTGAGCCCGGACGAAATCCTGGCCGATCCGGTGCTGGAGCAGCGGGCGCGCGATATTTCCTCGGAACTGCGGTGCCTCGTGTGCCAGAACCAGTCGATCGACGACAGCGATGCCGACCTCGCCAAGGATCTGCGGGTGCTGGTGCGCGAGCGGCTGGTTGCCGGCGACAGCAATGACCAGGTGTTCCAGTTCCTGGTCGACCGCTATGGCGAGTTCGTGCTGCTCAACCCGCGGCTGAGCTCCTACACCGTCATCCTGTGGGTGGCAGCTCCGGTGTTGCTGCTGGTGGGCCTGGGGACGCTGTTCGTGGTGGGCCGTCGCCGCCGCGCAGTGCCCGGCGATGGGCTTTCCGCGGAAGAGCAGGCGGCGCTTGACGATCTGCGCGGTCCCACCGCGCGCTGACGCATTGGGGCGGGAGCGTGTTGGGCTTTTGCCCCAAAGCTGCCCGCAACATTGCCAAAGCTTAATGTGGGCGCAACTTCTCTGAAAGGCCGGCTATTCCATATTAGTAGCCATCAAGCCTCGTGTGGGCCCGCCCAAGGAGAATTTTCCATGCGCTCAACTATTCTATCCCGTACACGCCGCTGGCTTGGGGCTTCCGCCCTTGCATTGCTGGTTGGTGTGGGTGGCGTGTCCACCGCTTATGTCATGACCGGCCAGACTGCCAATGCGCAGATGCAGCCCGCAGCGCAGATCGTCGTGCCAGAGACCGCCCAGCCGCATGCCGGCTTCGGTGACCTGGTTGCTGCGGTCAAGCCGGCCGTGGTTTCCATCCTGGTGGAAGCCGAGGCCAAGGGCGCCCCGTCCCGCCAGGCGCCGCGTCGTGGCGGTGGCGGCGGCGGCCAGTTCAACTTCAACTTTCCCGATCTGCCCCCCGATCATCCGTTCCGGGACTTCTTCAATCAGTTCGGCAACCAGTTCGGTGGCAATGGCGGCAGCACCGAAGCGCCTCCGCCGCGCCAGTACATGGCAGCCGGCTCGGGCTTCGTGATCTCGGCTGACGGCTATGTGGTGACCAATAACCACGTGGTGGAAGACGCCACCAAGGTCACCGTCGTGTTCGACGATGGCACCGAGCAGGTGGCCAAGATTGTCGGCACCGACGAGCGCACCGACCTGGCCGTGCTCAAGATCGAGGGCACCGATCTGCCTTTCGTGAACTTCGAGACCGATCCGAGCCGGGTTGGTGACTGGGTCGTGGCCGTGGGTAACCCGTTCGGCCTTGGCGGCACGGTGACCGTGGGCGTGATCTCCGGTACGGGCCGCAATATCGGCGGCTCCAGCTATGGTGACTTCCTGCAGATCGACGCGGCCGTGAACACCGGTAACTCGGGCGGTCCTGCCTTCAACACCAAGGGTGAAGTTGTCGGCGTCAATACCGCCATCTATTCGCCAAATGGCGGCAATGTGGGTATCGCCTTTGCCATCCCGGCCTCGACCGTCAAGCAGATCGTTGGCCAGCTGATCGACAGCGGTTCCGTGACCCGCGGCTATCTTGGCGTCGGCATCCAGGACGTGACCCGTGACATCGCCGATGGCGTTGGGCTGCCAAGTCCGCCAAGGGCGCGATCATCAGCACCATTGCCGAAGATGGCCCTGCCGGTCCTGCCGGCATCAAGTCGGGTGACATCGTCACCGCTGTTGACGGCACCCCGATCGACGATGCCCTGGAGCTGAGCCGGACCATTGCCAGCAAGGCACCCGACTCCACGGTCGAGCTGACCATCTGGCGTGATGGCGCCGAAACCAAGCTGTCGGTGAAGCTGGGTAAGCTCGATGAAGCCGCGGTCGCCCAGAACGACCAGACTGCTCCTGCACCGCAGGCACCGGTCCCTGGTGAGACCAGCGTTGGGCTGACCCTGGTGCCGAACTCCGACGGCAATGGTGGCCTGTTGATCCAGGACATCGACCAGCAGTCGCCAGCTGCCGACAAGGGTCTCGCCGTGGGCGATGCCATCCTTGAGGTCAACAACACTACGGTTAACACCGTCGAAGAGTTCGAGGCCGCCATCCAGGCCGTCAAGGACAAGGGGTTGAACACCGCTCTGGTCAAGGCCAGCCGTGATGGCAATCCCCGCTTCGTCGGCTTGCCCCTGAGCAACTAGGCGCTTTAGCATGCAATCGTGCCCGGCCCCGGAGCTTGCTCTGGGGCCGTCGGCGTACCAGGAGGAGCGGGCGGTGAAGATTTTATTGATCGAGGACGATCGCGAGGCTGCCAGCTATCTGATCCAGGCGCTCGACGAGTCCGGACATGTGACCCACCATGCGGCTGACGGCGAGACCGGCTATGCCATGGCCTCGGGCATGGATTATGACGTGCTGATCGTCGACCGCATGCTGCCGCGCCGCGATGGGCTGTCCATCGTGGAATCGCTGCGCGCGGAGGGCGACAAGACCCCGGTGCTGATCCTGTCGGCGCTGGGCGAGGTGGATGACCGGGTGACCGGACTGCGCGCCGGTGGCGATGATTACCTGACCAAGCCCTATGCCTTCACCGAGCTTTTGGCGCGGGTGGAAGTGCTGGCGCGGCGCTCGAGCCCGTCGGAGGCAGCAACCAGTTTTGAAGTGGGCGACCTGAGCCTTGACCGGCTGTCGCGCAAGGTCGAGCGGTCGGGCGAGAGCATCCTGCTGCAACCGCGCGAATTTCGCCTGCTCGAATATCTGATGAAGAATGCCGGCAAGGTCGTGACCCGCACCATGCTGCTGGAAAATGTGTGGGATTATCATTTCGATCCGCAGACCAACGTGATCGACGTGCATATGTCGCGCTTGCGCTCCAAGATCGACAAGGGCCACGCCAGCCCGCTGCTGCACACCGTGCGCGGCGCCGGCTATATGATCCGCGAGTAACCACTTGTACCGCTTCGCCCAGATATTGCGCACTTCCACGGTCAGGCTGACGGCGACGTTCATCCTGATCTTCGGGATTTTTGCCATCCTGCTGCTGGCCTTTATCGGCTGGCAGTCCAGCGCCCAGATCCAGCGCCAGCAGGCCGAGGATATTGACCGCGAAATGCGGGTGCTGCAGCGCATCGACGCCACCCAGGGTATTCGTGCGCTGGTGTTTGCCGTCGACCGCGTATCGCGCGCGCCGGGGCCTGGGGTCTATTTTCTGGGCGATGCGGCGGGCGAGTATCTGCTGGGCAATGTCGCCGACGTGCCGGTCGAGGTGCTGATCCATCCGGGCATGTACAGTTTTGACTATCAGCGGATAAACCCGTTCGCCGACACCCCCGGCCAGGGCGAGGATATCGGGGCCCGCAACAACTGGCTATGCGGTGGTGCAATCGGTCGAACTGAGCAATGGCATGCGGCTGGTGGTGGGCCGGGACGTGGTGGAGCGCCGCGATTTTTCGGCCATCATCGTGCAGAGCTTTCATGGTGGGCATGGTGGGGATCATCCTGTTCTCGGTTGTCGCCGGGGGCGTAACGGCGCGGCGCGTGCTCAAGCGCATCGACACCATCCGCGAAACCTCCACCAAGATCATGTCGGGCAATCTGTCCGAGCGGGTGCCGGTGACCGACCGCAATGACGAGTTTGACGGGCTGGCGACCAATCTCAACGCCATGCTCGACCGCATCGAGCAATTGATGCAGGGGCTCAAGGAAGTCACCGACAATGTTGCCCATGACCTCAAGACGCCGCTGACCCGGTTGCGCAACCAGTCGGAGGCGGCCTTGCGGCCTGGCTCCAGCGATGCGAGCCGCCAGCAGGCGCTGGAGACGACGCTGGCCGAAAGCGACCGGCTGATCCAGACCTTCAATGCGCTGCTGATGATTGCCCGTGCCGAAGCGGGCACGCCGTCGGGGGCGCTGAGCGATGTGGATGTCAGCGCCGTGGTGGCCGACGTGGCCGAGCTCTATGGCCCGGTGGCCGAGGATGAGGGTATTGCCGTAAAGACCGACATTGTCGAAGGGCTGCATTTGCGGGCCAACCGCGAACTGATCGGCCAGGCGATGGTCAACCTGCTCGAGAACGCCGTCAAATATGCGAAGCCCGTAAACGGCGGTGAGGGCCGGATAGACATCAATTTGCGCCAGGCCGATGGGCGGGTGCTGATCGAAGTGGCCGACAATGGCACCGGCATTCCGGTGGACGATCGCAAGCGGGTGCTCGAGCGCTTCGTGCGCCTTGAGGCCAGCCGCTCGGAAACCGGGTCGGGGCTGGGGCTGTCGCTGGTCAATGCCGTGACCCGGCTGCATGGTGGCTCGTTCCGCATCGAGGACAACGCGCCGGGCGTGCGCGCGGTGATCGATTTGCCGGCGGCCTAGCACGTGCCCGCTTGCGGGAAATCCACCGGGCAAGCTATCCATAACGCATGAACCAAGCACTGCGCCCGCTTCCCCCGCTCGCCGCCCATCCCAAATTTACCGCCTGGCTTGATCAGCTCCCTTCGGGTGAGAAGACCGCCATTGCCGCGGCGGCAGGCACATTGGGGCCATTGCTGGAAGCTGCGCCCTATCTGCTGGGCCTGGCCGAGGCCAATAGCGGCTGGCTGGCGGGAGCCCTGGCCGGCCCTGCCGACGATGCGTTCAGCGACATCATTGCCGAGATCGAACAGGCCGGTCGCACGGCCGCCGATGAGGAAACGCTGGCGCCGGTCCTGCGCATCGGCAAGGGGCGCACGGCGCTGCTGGCGGCGATTGCCGAAACCGGCGGGCTATGGACCACCGCCCAGGCGACGGCAGCGCTGTCGGATCTGGCGGACGTGGCGCTGGAGGCGGGCTCAACCTGCTGATGCGCCAGGCGGCCCATCGCGGGGTGCTGACCATTCCGCTGGAGCAGGCGAATGCCGAGAACTCCGGGCTCGCGATCTTTGCGCTGGGCAAGCATGGCGGGCAGGAACTCAACTACTCCTCCGACATCGACATCGTGGCGTTCTACGACCCAGAAAAGGGCGTGCTGGCGGAGCCGATGGAGGCGACCAAGATCTACTCGCGCATGGTGCAGCGGCTGGTCGGGCTGATGGAGGAGCGGCGCACCCATGGCTATGTGTTCCGCACCGATCTGCGGCTGCGCCCCGATCCCGGCTCCACGCCGGTCGCCATCTCGTTCGATGCGGCGCTGGCCTATTACGAAAGCCGCGGCCAGAACTGGGAGCGGGCCGCCTGGATCAAGGCGCGCGCCTGCGCCGGCGACCGCACGGTGGGAGCCGCCTTCCTCAAGCAGCTGGCCCCCTATGTCTGGCGCAAGCATCTGGATTTTGCCACAATCGCCGATATTCAGGCGATGAAGCGCCAGATCAATATCGCCAAGAAGGTCGGCGATATCCGCGTCGAGGGGCACAACGTCAAACTGGGGCGCGGCGGCATCCGCGAGATCGAGTTTTTCACCCAGACCCAGCAATTGATCGCCGGGGGGCGGGACAAGAGCCTGCGGGTGAAACCCACCGCCCATGCGCTGGCCGCGCTGGCCGATGCCAACTGGATCACCCCCAAGGCAGCGATCGAGCTGACCCAGACCTACTGGTTCCTGCGGGGCGTGGAAAACCGCCTGCAGATGCTGCGGGACGAGCAAACCCATATCATGCCGGCAACTCCGGCCGAAATCGCCATTATCGGCGTGCTGATGGGCGAGCCGGAGCGGCGCAGCTTCGAGGCCAGCTATCGCGCGGCGCTGGAGCGGGTGGCGGGGTATTATGCCGAGCTGTTCACCCAGGGCGAAACGCTTGGGGAGCGGCGAGGGCAATCTGGTGTTCACCGGCTCCGACGATGATCCGGGCACGCTCGAAACCCTCAGCGAGATGGGGTTCAAGGATGCGTCGAAGGCCATCGAGACCGTGCGGCGCTGGCACTATGGCAGCTATCCGGCAACGCGGGCAGCAGCGGCGCGGGCGCATCTGACCGAGCTCTTGCCGGCGCTGCTCAAGACGCTGGGCGATGCGGGCAATGCCGACATGGCGATGGCCAAGTTCGATGATTTCCTGTCGCGCCTGCCCACCGGGGTGCAATTGTTTGCGCTGCTGCGCTCGCATGCCAATCTGCGCACGCTGCTGGTGCAGTTGATGGCCTCGGCGCCGCGCATGTCCGAGGCGGTGATCCACCGCGCCCATGTTATGGATGGGCTGATCGATCCGGCGTTTGCCAATGACGTGACGCATCGCGATGTGCTGATCGCCAAGGTCGACGCGTTCCTTGCCGAGGCGCGCTCCTATGAAGAGATGATCGACCGCGCCCGCATCATCGGGCAGGAGCAGAAATTCCTGATTGCCGCCGGCCTGCTGTCGGGCACGGTGAGCGCCACCGGGGCAGGAGAACAGCTCACCGCGCTGGCCGAGACGTTGATGAACCGGCTGTTTGCCAGCGTGCGCCGCGAGTTCGAGCGGCGGCACGGCACCATAGCTGGGGGCCGCGTGGCGCTACTGGCTTTTGGCAAGCTCGCCAGTCGCGAAATGACGGTAACCTCCGATATCGACTTCATCCTGCTCTATGACGCGCCCGAGACCGAATCCAATGGCGAGCGGTCGCTGTCGACCAATCACTACTATACGCGGCTGACGCAGCGGCTGGTGGCGGCGCTGACCGCACCGACCGCCGAGGGCGTGCTATACGAAACCGATATGCGGCTGCGCCCTTCGGGCAATGCCGGGCCGCTGGCAACGGCGCTGGAAGGGTTCCGCGCCTATCATCGCGACCACGCCTGGACGTGGGAGCATCTGGCGCTCAGCCGCGCCCGGGTGATCACCGCCGATGGGCATCTGGGGGCCGAGGTGGATAGCGCCATTGCCGAGGTGATGGTGCGGCCGCGCGATATTGGCAAGACCATTGATGACGTGGTGAGCATGCGCGCGCTGATGGCCAAGGAGCGCCCGGCGCGCCATCCGTTCGATCTCAAGCTGGCCGAGGGCGGGCTGGTCGATCTGGAGTTCATCGCCCAGTCGGCGCAATTGGTGGCGGGTGGCCAGCTGGGCGTGCCGCAGGCGGCGACGGCCAAGGTGCTGCGGCGGCTGGGGGAGATCGGCCTCGTGCCCAATGGCGAGCGGCTGGCCGAAATCCACGGCGTCTACGCGACGGTGTTGCAGGTGATGAGTTCGGCGCTGATCACCCCGTTTCGGGAGGATGCGTGGACCGATGCGTTCCGGGAGCTGCTGGCCGGGCTGACCAACTATCCCGATTTCACGCGGTTGGAGCTTGACTTGGCGGTGATGCGTGACGAGGTCGGTGCGGCGGCAGCGCAATGGTATGAGACGGCGCGCCAGCTCTAGGTAGATCAGGCGGCGCGCAGCATCGTCTCGTCGCGCAGCGGCAGCGAGATGGCCACTGTGGTGCCCAAGGACGGGCTCGAGTCGATGGCCAGATGGCCGCCGCTGAGCTGGGCGATGGCGCGGGCGATGGAAATGCCCAGTCCCGGCCCGATGCCCTCGCGCGTGAACGTCGCATCGCCGAGCGCGAAGGGCTGGGAGAGGCTGGCCAGCCGCTCTTCGCTCATGCCGATGCCGGTATCGGTAATCTCGATGACCACGCCATCACGCGCAGCAAAAGCGGCCAGCGTCACGCGTCCCCCGGCCGGGGTAAAGCGCAGAGAATTTTCGATGATATTGCCGATCATGCGGTCAAGGCCAAGCTTGTCGCCCATGACCACGGCGCCGCAGTCTTCGCCCACGACGAACGTCACGCCGGCGCGGATGGCCTGGCCGCGGAAGCGCTGGGTCAACCCGCTGAGCAGATTGTCGAGCGGCACCGGTTCGCTGCGCAACGAGGTCTGGCCGCTTTCGAGTTCCGCCAGGTCAAGAATGGTAGCGAAGGACGTCAGCAGGTGCTCGCCCGATTGCTTGATGGAATTGACGTAGTCCTCGTAGCGGGTATCGCCCAGCGGCCCGTAGGTCTGGTGCTTCATCAGTTCGGCAAAGCCGATGATGTGGTTGAGGGGGGTGCGGATGTCGTGGCTGAGATGGGCGAGGAAATTGGTCTTGGAGCGGCTGGCGGCTTCCGCCTTGAGCTTTTCTTCGTGATAGCGGCGGGCCAGCAGGCGCTGTTCTTCGCGGATTGCGTTGAGCAGCGTGTCGGCTTTCTTGCGCTCGGTGACGTCGCTGACCAGGGTCATGAAACCGCCATCGGCCAGGGGGCGCTCGTCGATCAGCAGGCAGGAGCCATCCTTGCGGTGCAGTTCGAGCAGGCGATTGCTGTCGTCTTCGCGCAGCATTTTCATGTAGCCGCCGCTGATCAGCAGGGTGACCGCTTCATGGTAGGTGGCACAGGATTTGGTCAGGTTCAGGCGGCTGCGATACTGGTCGTTGCACACGACGAGCTTGCCGGTTTCGGTCCAGCAGGCGACGCCCATGGGAATGGCTGCGGCCAGCGTTGCGTAGTGCTCGCGGCGCTTGCTGGTCGGGCTTTGGCCGCGGCGCCAGGTGAGCAGGGTCATCAGCAGGGCAAGGGCCGTGGCGAGGCCCCCGCGCTGGGTGATCTGGGTCCAGGCGGCAGCGTGGCGCTGTTCGAGCAGGCTCAGCTCGACATGCTGGGTGGCAATGTCGGTGGCGAGCAGGCCCGCCTGGCTGATCGCTTGCGGCGCAATCATGGTTTCGGGTTCTGCGGTGCTGATGCTGGCCATCTCGCGGCGCACGTCTTCAAAGGTGCGCACGACGTCATGGGCGACAAACAACAGCACGGCCAGAAGCGACGTCAGCGCTACGGTCGCGGTGATCGGGGAGAAGTCGAGATGCACGGTCCAGCGGTTGGCTGGTGATGCATCCTGAGGCTGGCGTGTTTCCGCTATCCCGTTGGCCGCGCCGAATCCGTTGGCGACGGCGCCGGATGTCTCCGCCGACCGCATGCAGTTCTCCATTGCTGTGAGGGGGCTGTCCCGCCGATTTGCCGTTAACGAACAATGAATCAGAGGCGACTCTGTGTCCAGCCCTGTGTTTTGCGGGCGGAGGCGTGACCCGCAAATATGCGAGTCACTTGAATCACTTAGCGCCAAAGAAAAATTCTTCTCCGGGCTGTGGGAAGTTTTAGCTTGCCAACATCCGCGTCAGGATGTCGGCAGTGTTTCGGCTCAAGGAATTCTTGGCCTGAAGGGCACTTAGCGCTGATTTTGCAGCGTCGCGGCGGGTGCTCTCCAGCATCGGCCAGACGCGGAAACCGGTGAGCACCCGCGCCGCAACCTGCGGGTTGACGCTGTCGACCTGGGCCACGAAATCGGCGACGAACCGGAAACCGGCGCCGTCGAGCGCGGGCAAACTGGGTCGGGTTGCCCATGGCGAAGGTTCCCACCAGCGAGCGCAACCGGTTGGGGTTGGTGCGTGGGGAATTCCGGATCGGCCAGAATGGTGCGCATGCGGTCGATGACGCCGTCCTCGGGTACGCTTGCCGTCACCGCCAGCCATTTGTCGAGCACCAGCGGATTGGCGCCGAACCTGGTGCGGAAGTCGGCCATCAGGGTCGGTGCCTCGGCGGTCCAGGAATTGGCGCTGGCCGACAGGGCGGCCAGCCGGTCGGTCATGTTGCGGGCTTCGTGATATTGGGCTGCGGCCAATGCAGCCCCGCCCTCGCTGCCGCTGGCAGTGAGCAGATGGAGCAGGCGGTTGCGCAGGGCTCGACGGCCGGCGCTGGCGGCGTCGGGCGCATAGGGCAGGGTGCTGGCCAGCGCGTCATAGGCGGCGCGCAGGGGCCCCGCCAGCGGGCTGAACACGGCGCGCAGCAATGCATCGCGCACCCAATGCACCCGGGTCGGGTCGACATCGAGGGCCAGCGTGCGGGCGATCTGGGCCTCGCCGGGCAAAGTCAGCGCCAGCGCCTTGTAGGCGTCATCGAGCGCGTCGCTGGCGAGCGTATCGGCAAAGGCGTCGCCCAGTGCCTTGGCAGCGTCGGTGGTCCAGGCCTTGTCCTTGATGGCGTCGATGGCCAGCGCCATGCCGACATCCTGCAGCGCCTGCCAGCGATTGAACGGATCGCTGTCGTGCCGCGCGAGGAACAGCTGGTCGGCCTGGGTGAGATTGGTGTCGAGATTGACCGGCGCCGAGAAGCCGCGCAGCAGCGAGGGCACGGGCTTGCTGGGAATGCCGGTGAAAACGATCTCGGCGGCATCGGTGTCGAGCACGATCATGTCGTCGCGCACTTCGGCCGCCACTGACGCCGGACCAGCCCATCGGGCTGCCATTGGGCCCGACGAGGCCGAACTTGATCGGCAGCACCAGCGGCTGCTTGGTCGGCTGGCCCGGGGTGGGCAGCGTTTGCTGGCGCAGCTTGAGCGTATAGGTCTGGCTTGTGGCGTCATAGCTGTCGGTGGCGCTCACGCGGGGCGTGCCGGCCTGCAGATACCAGGTCTTGAACTGCGCGAGGTCCATGTCGTTGGCCTCGGCAAAGACCGCGAGGAACGCCTCGATGGTGGTCGCCTCGCCGTCATGGCGCTCGAAATAGAGGTCCATGCCCTTGCGGAAACCGGCTTCGCCCAGAAGCGTTGCCAGCATGCGGACAATTTCGGCACCCTTTTCGTAGACCGTGGATGTGTAGAAATTGTTGATCTCGCGATACTGGTCGGGCCGCGCCGGGTGGGCCAGCGGGCCGCCATCCTCGGGGAACTGCGCCGAGCGCAGGGTCACCACGTCGGAGATGCGCTTGACCGCGCGGCTGCGCTCGTCCGAGGTGAATTCCTGGTCGCGATAGACCGTCAGCCCTTCCTTGAGGCACAGCTGGAACCAGTCGCGGCAGGTGATGCGATTGCCGGTCCAGTTGTGGAAGTATTCGTGGGCGATGACGCGCTCGATGCCTTCGTAATCGCCATCGGTGGCGCTGTCGGGATGGGCGAACACCAGCTTGTCGTTGAAGATATTGAGGCCCTTGTTCTCCATCGCGCCGAAATTGAAATCGGAAACGGCGACGATGTTGAAAATATCCAGGTCATATTCGCGGCCAAAGCGCGTCTCGTCCCAGGCCATGGAGCGCTTGAGGCTGTCCATCGCCCAATGGCACTGCTCTTCCTTGCCATGGGTACAATAGATCGCCAGCGCCACCTTGCGGCCCGAGGCGGTGGTGAAGCTGTCGGTGATCGAACCCAGATCGCCGGCCACCAGCGCAAACAGATAGGAGGGCTTCGGGAAGGGGTCTTCCCACACGGCATAATGCTGGCCATCGCCGGCTTCGCCGCGCTCGACCAGATTGCCATTGGCCAGCAGCACCGGCGCCAGATCGCGCGGCGCGGTGATGCGCACCTTGTAGGTCGCCAGATTGTCCGGACGGTCGAGGAAATAGGTGATGCGCCGGAACCCTTCGGGCTCGCACTGGGTGCACCAGGTGCCGCTGGAGCGATAGAGCCCCATCAGCTTGGTGTTGCCCTGGGGCTGGATGGAAACCTCGGTTTCCAGCACGAAGCGTCGCAGCGGCGGTTCGAACACGGTCAGTCCCTGCTCGTCGGCTGCATAGTCGAGCAGCTTCAGCGGCGCCCCATCAATGGCAATCGAGGAGAGCTTGAGCTCATCGCCATCAAGTACCAGCGGCGTGCCCGGCGCGGTGTTGCTCAAGCGGCTCGACGGTCAGCTGCGCCACCACGCGAGTCAGATCGGCTGTGATCGCGAAATCGAGATCAACCGACAGGATGCGATAGGGGCTGGGCGCGTAATCCTTGAGGAAGATGGTGTGTTCGGTTTCGGTTCGCATGTCTTTTCCGCTCAGATCGTCGATGGGTGACTGTGACCGCACCGCCGTGGCAGTCGCGGCGCTTTCGTGTATTGTGTGCGGCATGCGCCGCTTGTCCCACCCTTGTACGCCAATTAGGTCGGCAATGGGGAGTGGGCTTTGACGGTCGCACCACGCAGCTCCTCTGTGCCGAATGGGTATATGAGCGCGGTGTCCGAAATTTCCGACTGAATATTGTGCCTGCGGCCCGTGGTGGCAATTTCGACCGCGTTGCGGTTGCCGACGACCGGGCCATGCACGATCTTCTAAGGACGCGATCTGGTGATGTCTAAAAATGCTGCGTTGGTTTGAACGTCGACTGAACCCCTATCCCCTGGCCGAACCCGCCGAGCCGCCCAAGGGCCTCGTGGCGTTCTGTCTGCACTATAGCCACGGCGCCAAGAAGTGGCTGGCGCTGATGGCCATTCTGTCGGCTGCGATCGCTGGCAGCGAAATCCTGCTGTTCGGGTTCATCGGCGATATCGTCAACTGGCTGGCCAGTGCCGATCCAAAAACCTTCATCCAGACCGATGGCTGGAAGCTGGGCGTCATGGGCCTGATCATCGTGGTGGTAATGCCCACGCTGGTGCTGTTCTCGACCCTGATCATGCATCAGACGCTGCTGGGCAACTTCCCGCAGCGCATTCGCTGGATGAGCCATCGCTATCTCATTCGCCAGTCGATGAGCTATTTTCAGGATGAGTTCGCCGGGCGCATCGGCGCCAAGCTGATGCAGACATCGCTCGCCGTGCGCGAAGTGGTGATGAAGCTGCTCGACATGCTGGTTTATGTCGTCGTCTATTTCACCGGCGCGGTGTATCTGGCCGCGGCGTCGGACTGGCGGCTGGCGATCCCGTTCCTCGTGTGGGTCGTCGCCTATATCGCGCTGATGCGCTATTTCATCCCGCGCCTGGGCAAGATCTCGGAAGCGCAGGCAGACGCCCGCTCGCTGATGACCGGCCGCATTGTCGATAGCTACACCAATATCGCCACGGTCAAGCTGTTCTCCCACTCCAACCGGGAAGAGAGCTACGCCAAGGAGGCGATGGACGAATTCTTGGACACCGCCTACCGGCAGATGCGGCTGTTCACCGTGCTCAACGTGCTGGTCAACTGGTCCAATGCCCTGCTGCTGGGAGCCGTTGGTGCCACCGGCATCTGGCTGTGGCTGCAGGGCACAATGAGCCCCGGCGCGCTGGCCGTGTCGCTGGGCCTGGTCATGCGCTTCCAGGGCATGAGCCAGTGGGTGATGTGGGAAATGTCGTCGCTGTTTGAAAATATCGGCACCGTGCGCGATGGTATTTCGTCGATCTCGCTGCCCCGCGTGGTGTCCGATGCCCCCGAGGCCAAGCCGATCGGCACGGTCAATGGCGACATCAAGTTCGAGCACGTGACCTTCCACTACGGCAAGAAATCGGGCGTGATCGACGACCTGAACCTGCATATCCGGCCCGGCGAAAAGATCGGCCTGGTCGGGCGCTCGGGGGCGGGCAAGTCGACCATCGTCAATCTGCTGTTGCGGTTCTACGACCGGGCGGACGGGCGCATCCTGATCGACGGGAAAGACATCTCCAAGGTCACGCAGGACAGCTTGCGCGCCAATATCGGCGTGGTGACGCAGGATACCTCGCTGCTGCATCGCTCGGTGCGCGAGAACATCATCTATGGCCGCCCCGATGCGACCGAGGCGATGATGCTGGCGGCCGCCGAGCAGGCCGAAGCATCCGATTTCATCCAGGGTCTGAGCGATCCCAAGGGGCGCAGGGGCTTTGATGCGCATGTGGGCGAGCGGGGCGTGAAGCTCTCGGGCGGCCAGCGCCAGCGCGTGGCCATTGCGCGGGTGCTGCTCAAGAATGCGCCGATCCTGATCCTTGATGAAGCCACCTCCGCCCTTGATTCCGAGGTGGAGGCGGCGATCCAGAGCCAGCTGGAATTGCTGATGCAGGGCAAGACGGTGATCGCCATCGCCCACCGCCTGTCGACCATCGCCATGATGGACCGGCTGGTGGTGCTGGATCAGGGGCGGGTGGTTGAAACCGGCACGCATAGCCAATTGCTCGAGACCGGCGGCATCTATTCCCAGCTCTGGGCGCGCCAGTCCGGCGGTTTCATCGACGTCGACCAGGCCGAAGACGCCGCGCAATAGATCTCCCGGTGTCGCGGCGTGATCGCGACACCAAATTCCTCGACCATCCCCATTGGAAGCACTGGCAAGGTCAGCTAGGCTCTCAATGAAATCGATTGCATTGGGCGTTGACGCCATTGGATCGAGTTCAGGGGATAGTGCCTGCAGCGGTGCTGGAGGC
The DNA here is from genome assembly GCA_963699295.1 of uncultured Alphaproteobacteria bacterium. Classification (GTDB taxonomy): domain Bacteria; phylum Pseudomonadota; class Alphaproteobacteria; order Rhizobiales; family Devosiaceae; genus Devosia. The sequence continues at coordinate 1,597,692 of OY969432.1, read as the reverse complement.
TGGGGGAGACCGTTTTGATGCCCGTTACGACCAGCTATTCCGCCCTCGATCTGGGTGGCGTATTCAGCCTGACTTCGCCCAGCGCGGATGTGGCGATCCCCATCCAGCTGCCCGGCGATGTGCATAGCGCGCTGCTGGCCGCCGACGTCATCCCCGATCCATACTTTGGCGAAAACGAAAAGCCGGTGCTTTGGGTCAACGAGACCGCCTGGACTGTTGAGCGGCAGTTCACCGCCTGCGCCGCCGATATTGCGGGCTATCTCACGCTGACGCTGGCGGAGATCGATTGCATCGCCACGGTGCTGCTCAATGGCGAAGTGGTGGCCGAAACGCAGAACAGTTTCGTGCGCTACGATATCGACGTGACCGGCAAGGTCCGCGAGGGCGAGAACACGCTGCGCATCGAGTTTGCCATCGCACCCGATGTCGCCAAGGCGCGTGCCGACGCCCATCCGTTCCCCATCCCCTTCACCAAGAACTACCAGACCAATGGGTTGAAGGGCATCCACATGAACTTCATCCGCAAGGCTGCCTGCCATGCCGGATGGGACTGGGGCATCTGCCTGATGCCGATCGGGGTCTATGGCACCATGCAGCTGCGCCGCTCGCGTCTGGCGCGGCAGGAGAGCGTGCAGGTCGACCAGCACCACAGCGGTGACAGCGTCGAACTGACCGTGAAGACCCGGCTATTTGCCTTCGGTGAGGGCGAGGTTGAGCTGGAGCAGGCGATGGATGGGCAGGTGCTGCGCCGGCGCGTGGCGGTGATGCCGGGCGACAACCTCGTCACCCAAACCATTACCATTGCCAACCCAAGATTGTGGTGGCCGGCGGGGCAGGGCGAACAGCCGCTCTATACCTTGGTGACGACGCTTGACGGCGAACAGACAACCCGCCAGCTCGGCCTGCGCCAGCTCGAATGGGTGGTCGAAAAAGACGAGATCGACCACAGCTTCAAATGCCGCATCAATGGCCGCGACATCACCATGATGGGCGCCAACTGGATTCCCGCCGACGCCATTCCCTCTCGCATCACGCCGGCCGTTATCCGCGACCTGCTGGAAAGCGCCAAGGCTGCCAATATGAACATGCTGCGCATCTGGGGTGGCGGGCAGTATGAGCCGGATTACTTCTACGAACTGTGCGACGAGCTGGGCATCCTGATCTGGCACGACTTCATGTTCTCCTGCATGAGCTATCCGTCGGATCGGCCCTTCCTCGACAATGTGCGCACCGAAATCACCCAGCAGGTGCGCCGGCTCAGCCACCATGCCTGCATCGCCCTGTGGTGCGGCGACAACGAGGTGATCGGCTCACTGGGCTGGTATCCCGAGACCAAGGCCGCGCCCGAGCGCTATGTCGCCAATTACGACCGGCTCAACTCCATGCTTGGCAATATCGTTGAAGATGAAGACCCGGCGCGGCGGTTCTGGCCGTCCTCGCCCTCGATGGGTTACCTCGATTTTTCCGATGGCTGGCACGCCGATACCCGCGGCGACACGCATTATTGGGATGTGTGGCACTCGGCCAAGAGCTTTGAGGCCTATCGCAGCGTCAATCCGCGCTTTGCCTCGGAGTTCGGGTTCCAGTCCTTCACCTCGATGAATGTCATCGAGAGTTTTACCGAACCCAAGGATCGCAATCCGTCCTCGCCGGTGATGGAAAACCACCAGCGCAATGCCGGTGGCAACGCCCGCATCATCGAGACCATGACGCGCTATTTCCGCTTCCCGCGCGATTTCGACCAGATGGTGTTCCTCAGCCAGATCCAGCAGGGCCTCGCCATCAAGACCGCCATTGAATATTGGCGCTCAACCAAGCCGCGCTGCATGGGCACGCTTTATTGGCAGATCAACGATATCTGGCCCGTCGCCAGCTGGTCGAGCCTCGACTATGGCGGGCAGTGGAAACTGATGCACTACATGGCCAGGCGGTTCTATCTGCCGGTCAATGTGGTGGCGGTGCCGGTGCACTCAGCCATCGCCACCAATTCGCGCGGCACGCCGGTCGAGGGGGCCCTGCCCGACAGCATCGAGCTGCGCGCCATCAATGACACCGGCAGCGCTGTCACCATCGCGCTCGACGTGCGGGCGGTCAAAATCGGCGGTGGTGATCGCGTGGTCTATTCGGGCACGCCGGTCGTGGGCCCTGATGCGGCGCTTGCCGTTACCGCCATTGGTGCCGGGGCGCTGGCGGAGGACGAGTTCCTGTTCTTTTCCTGGCGCGATGCGCAGGGGCAGCTGCTCGGTGAAAACGACTATTTCCCAAAGCCCTACAAGGCCTATGAGCTGCCGAAGCCCGAGATCAGCCATAGCTGGGCGGATCGCGACGGGCAGGCGGTGCTGACGCTATCGAGCGACCTGCCGGCACTATTCGTCACCGCGACCGTCGATGTGCCTGGCTATTTTTCCGACAACGCGATCACGCTGTTGCCGGAGCGCCCGAGCGCGCTGGTGTTCACGCCGCGCCATGGCGAGCGGGCCTCGTCGGAGGAGCTGGGGCGGAGCCTGGTTATCCGCAATCTGGCGGAAACCTTCTAAGTCCTCGAAATTACTCGGTTTATGCCGCCAGCAGTTGACACTCGCGGCGTAAACCACAAGGCTTGGTTGCTGCATTGTTCGGTGATGTGGCGCGTGTCGCGCTGGCCAAAACGTTCCGGCGCTGACGATATGGAAAATTGATGTCGCAGGCGATTACTCCCATCGAAACCCGCACCAACCGTGCCATCGCGTTCTTGCTGCTCTCCCAGATCGTGCTGCTGTTTCTCGATATTTCCGCCAAATGGCTGTCGATCGGAGGGCATGCCGACGACCGAGGTGGTCTTCGTGCGCTACGGCGTGCACGTGCTGCTGCTGCTGGCGTTGTTCCTGCCGGTCACCGGCCGGCAGCTGTTTGCCAGCAACAATCTCAAGCTCGAATTGCTGCGCGGCGGTTTGCCTGCTGGCAACCACCGGGCTTAATTTCCTCGCCATGCGCTATCTGCCGCTGACGGTCACCAGCGCCATCCAGTTTACCTCGCCGCTGCTGATCTGCGCGCTCTCCGGTCCCCTGCTGGGCGAGACGGTCGGCTGGCGCCGCTGGACCGCCATTGGCGTGGGGTTCATCGGCATCCTGATCATCGTGCGTCCGGGTTCCGAAGCGTTCCAGCCGGCGGCGTTGCTGAGCCTGGGCTGTGCGCTGTTCCTGGCGTTCTTTTCGATCCTCACCCGCAAGCTGGCCGGGGTCGATACGCCCGCGACGCAGCAATTTTACGGTGGCGCCACGGCGGTGGTGCTGCTGGCGCCGGTGGCAATGACCGGCTGGGTCTGGCCCAGCGAGCCGGTATCGTGGGTGGCTTTCGGCGTGATGGGGGCGGCCGGGCTGGGCGGCCACTTGCTCAATTCAGTCGCGCATCGCCTGGCGACACCCGCGACGCTCGCCCCCTTCACTTATATGAGCCTGCTCTATCTGTCGCTGGCGAGCTGGCTGGTGTTCGACCAGCCGCCCGATAGCCTGTTCGTGGTGGGGGCGGCGATCATCATCGGCAGCGGGCTCTATATCTGGCTGCGCGAGCGCTCGCTGTCCCGGCCGACAAGCGTCGTTGATATGGTGGAGCGCGACTAGCGCGCTCCAGCCTTGCGCTATTTCGTCGGGTTGACCGGGTAGGGGCGCGATGGCACCGCCGCATCGCCCTGGGTGATCAGGCGGGCGCTGCGATTGCCGTTGAGGAAGGTCCACAACCAGCTGAACGCCACCGAAACCCGGTTTTTGGTGTCGATCAGGAAGTAGATGTGGGCGAGACTCCAGACCCACCATGCCAACAGGCCGGTGAACTTGATCCTGCCGAAATCGACCACGGCGGCGCTCTTGCCGATGGTCGCGAGCGATCCGGCATGCTTGTAGACAAAGGGGATCTGCTGGTTGTTGCCCGCCAGACGCTCCTTGATCACCCGCGCCGCATGGCGGCCGCCTTGCTTGGCCCCGTCGCCCACGCCGGGCACCGGCTTGCCATCGGGCATGGTGATGGTGGCGGTGTCGCCGACCACGAAGATTTCGGGATGCCCCGGCACGCTGAGGTCAGGCTCGACCTGCACGCGACCGGCCCGGTCGGCCGCCGCACCCAGCCATTCGGCAGCAGGCGAGGCCTGCACGCCGGCCGCCCAGATCATGGTGCTGGCATTGAGGCGCTTGCCGCCATAAACCACGCCCTGGGCGTCAACCTCCGTCACCGGCTCGCCCAGCACGACCTCGACGCCCAGCTTGCGCAGGGCCTTTAGCGTGTAGTCGGAAAGTTCGGGCTCGAATAGCGGCAGTACGCGCGGGCCGCCCTCGATCAGCACCACCCGGGCATTGCCGGGTTCGATGCTGCGGAAATCGCCACGCAGGCTGACATGGGCGAGATCGATAATCGCGCCGGCCATTTCCACGCCGGTCGCGCCCGCACCGATGATGACAAAGGTCAGCAGCGCCTCGCGCTTGACCGGATCGGTTTCGCGCTCGGCCTGTTCAAAGGCCACCAGCAGCTTGCGGCGGATCGAGGTGGCATCTTCCAGCGTCTTGAGGCCGGGTGCGAACGCTTCCCAGTCGTCATGGCCGAAATAGGCATGCCGCGCCCCGGTGGCGAGGATCAGGCTGTCATAGGGAATGCTCTCGCCATCGTGCAGCAGCACCGTCTTGCCGGCCGTGTCGACGCCGCTGACAGTGCCCATGATGGTGCGTACATTGGGCCGGTCATTGAGAATATGGCGCACCGGCCAGGCGATTTCGGAGGTACCGAGCGAGGCCGTCGCGACCTGGTAGAGCAGGGGCTGGAACAGATGATGGTTGCGCCGATCGACCAGCGTGACCTCGACATTGGCCTTGCTGAGATGTTGGGCAGCCGACAGTCCGCCAAACCCGCCACCAACGATGACGACCCTGTGTCTTTGTTGTTGTTGGTTCATTCAGAGCCTCCACAGCTTCATCCGCCTTTTAGGCCCCGCGCCATGGGTCAATCAATTGGCAATATTGCACAGCACCAATGTTATAGGCGCGACCGCCAAGTGTTGCGATAGGCGCCGAACCCCTCAATCGCCAAAGCAATATTGGAAATTGCAGTGTTTTTCGGCGCATAGGCGCCACTGAACAACAAACTCGCTCCCACGCTGGTTCCGGTGGCATCGCCTGACGAGGCGACGGGAACGCCGGTCAGCCGGGCCAGCGCATCCCCGAACAGCCGGTTGCGCGCCAGGGCGCCCTCGACAATGATCTCGCGGCCCAGCCCGCACAGCTCGAGGCACGCCTCGGTCATCAGGGCCAGGTAAAGCGTCACCACGGCGGTGCGTTCGCCCGGTGTCATTGTGTCGGGGTCGCAGGTCCAGCGGCCGCGGGCGTGGGGGAAGGGGCCGACGCCAGCCACAAAACTGGGCAGCGCCTGAATATCCTGCGCAATCACCCGCGCAATATCGGCGTTGCTGGGCTCGACGGGTTCGGGCACCAGCAGGTCGAACTCCCGCCCGCCCATGAAGCGCGCCGTGGGCACGGGCCGCCCATGGGCATCCACATTGGCGAGGCTGTCGCGCGCCGCATCGAGTGCTGTCGTGGCGCCGCCCACGGTCATGGCAATGGTCCAGGTGCCCGACGAGACGATGGTAAACGGCGCCTCGCGGGTCTCCAGGTGCGGGATCAGCGAGGCGTTGGAATCGTGGATGCCGCAGGTGACCGGGGTGTTCGCGGCCAACCCGGTTTGCGCGGCGATTTCTGGCGTGATGGTCCCCAGCACTGACGCTGCCGGGCGGATCGGCGGAAACAGCGCGGTCCAGCGCCGGTCTTCGACAAGGCTCGAAAACTGCCCGCGCTCGGGCACCCACAGATCGGTGTGGCACCCCAGCGAGGTCACCTCGCTCGCGGCAATGCCGGTCAGCCGCCAGGCCCAATATTGCGGATAGGTGAGGATATGGGTGACTTTGGCAAATTGCTCGGGAAAGCGCCAGCTTTGCCAGAACAGCTGCGCACCCAGGTTGAGCCCATTGGGCAGGCGCGGCGAGAGGGTTTCGCCAAAGGGTGGGCGGAGCGCGGAGTAGGCGGTGGCAGAGGTTTCCGGGCCGTCATGTTCATAGTCGAGCACCGGCAGCACCAGTTCGTCACCCGCGATCAGCGCGGCAGTGGCGCCATGGGTGGTGATTGAAATGCCATCAACGCCATGCTCGGCGTGGAAGGCCGCAAGCCCTTTGGTGATGAATTGCCAAAGATTATCCACGTCCGCGTGCGGATAAAGCCCTTCGCGGCGCACACTATTGGGGGTACTGCGGCTGGCAATTTGCGTTTGCGACTGGCTGTCGATCAGCACCAGCTTGGCATTGGTCTTGCCAATATCAATAACAGCAATCAAACGCGGGACGGTCATGTCAGCTCCAGCAATGGATTTCCAGCACTACTGGAAATCCACTGCCCCCGCCAGAGCTGACATGTTAGCGGTGCTTGACGTCGAGTCGGTTGCTACTTGACGACCAGTACCGGAACGGTGGAGTGCGCCAGGACTTCTGCGGCCTGGCTGCCCAGCAGCAGCCGCCCCAGGCCGCGCCGGCCATGCGAGCCCATCACGATCAGGTCGGCGCCTTCGAGATTGGCCGTGCTGATGATGGCGTCCGCGCCGGTCGAGCTGGCCACATGGATGCCCTCGATGGTCACGCCCTGTTCGGAGGCGCGGGTCTTGGCTTCGGCCAGCGTCGCCTTGGCGGAATTGGCCTTGACGTGCTCGAGATCGGCAATGATCTCCCCGACATTGGCGCCCATGCCCTCGGCGCCGGCCGCCAGCAGAACGGTAGATTCGGTTGCCGTCACCGCAAACAGTTTGGCGTGGTTTTCCTTGGCCAGCGACACGGCGTGCCTGAGGGCCTTGTTGGCCAGTTCCGAGCCGTCGATACCAACTACGATGCGTGTGTACATGGGGCGCTCCTGCGATCTTGTTGAATACTCTAGGGCAATTCTGGAGATGCGCCTTGATCTATATCACATCGTCAGCGTCGGGGCATTGTGGGCATGCCGCGCCGCTGGGCGGCGATCCGGAAGGGGGCGTTGACCGCGCCAAAGCCGCGATACTTGTCCCGCTGCACGATCTCGAAGAAAAATCCGTCTCCCAGATTGGTGGAATAGAACTGGTAGAACTCGCCCTCCGCGTCTCGGTCATAAAGGATATTGCTCTCGCGCAGACGCGCGATCAACTCGGCATCAAGGCTTAGCCGGGCCTGCAAATCGTCATAGTAGTTTTGCGAGATCTCGAGGATCGCCAGCCCATTGGCCCGCATCGCCGCGGCGGTCGCAAAAATATCGTCGGTTGCGAAGGCAAGGTGCTGCACGCTTGAGCCAAAGGTCTCGGCAATGAACCGCCCGGCGAGTGTACGGTGGCTTTCCGCCCCGTTCAGCGTCAGCCGCAGCGAGCCGCAGGCATTTTCGATCACCTGGCTGCGCACCAGCCCGGACGGGTCCACGACATCGACCATCGGGCTTTTCTCGGCGACAAAGATCGAGCGGTAGAACAGGATCCAGGTGAGCATTTCCTCGTAGTTCATCGTCTGGGCGATGTGGTCGACGCGCTGCAATCCGGCTTCGGCGCTGGGCTCCGGATCGGCGATGGCCTCGAACTCGATATCCCAGACTTTTCCCAGCGGGCTGTCATTGTCGAGGAAGTAGATCACCCCGCCGCCGACGCCGCGAATGGCGGGGATGGCCAGCTGGTCCGCCCCGACCCGCTGGCTGAATAATTGCGCGCCCAGCGATTGCGCCCGCTCGACGGTGGCCGCCGCATTGTCGACCATCAGCCCGATGGCATAGGCCGAGGTGCCGTGGGTGAGATAGGCGGAATGGGCCAGCCCCTCGCGCTCGGTGTTGATGACGATATTGATCTCGCCCTGGGTGAAGCGTTCCACCGCCTTGGTGTGGTGCTTGCCGGTCAGGCGAAAGCCCAATTGGCGCAACCGCTTGGCGAGGGCCTGCGCCTCCACTTCATCGGCGGCAAATTCGACAAAGGCCACGCCATGCACCTCCACCCGGGGCGGCAGCACCGGCAGGTCGAGCTTGATGCCGGGTTCGGCCAGCCGCACCTGATCCATCAGATAGACCAGCGAGCGATGGCCATCGGCGGCGATGGTGCGGGGGGAGCCGGAGCGGAACTGGTCGTTGAAGATTTCCAGCGAGATCGGGCCGACATAGCCGGTGGCGGCCACCGCCCGCATGAAATCGGTCACCGGCAGGTCGCCTTCGCCCGGCATGTTGCGGAAGTGGCGGCTCCAATAGAGCAGGTCCATATCCAGCTTGGGGGCGTCGGCCAACTGCACGATGAAAATCTTGTCGCCCGGAATGGCCCGGATCGAATCGACGTCGATGCCGCGCGACAGTGTGTGGAAGCTGTCGAGGATCAGCCCGATATTGGGATGATCGGCGCGGCGCACGATTTCCCAGGCGTCGCGGTGGTCATGGATATGCCGGCCCCAGGCCAGCGCTTCATAGCCCACCCGCAGATTGCGCTTGGCGGCGCGCTCGCCCAGCTCGCGGAAATCGGCGGCGGCGCGGTCGATGCCACCCAGGGCGAGCGGGGAGAGGCTCGAGCAGATCAGCATCAGATCGGTGCCCAGCTCCTGCATCAGGTCGAACTTGCGCTCGGCCCGCTCAAAGGTCTGCTGCCGCTGCGGCTCGGGCAGGCCCTCGAAATCGCGGAAGGGCTGGAACAGCGTGATCGTCAGCCCAAGATCGGCCACCATCTGACCGACTTCGCGGGGCGAACGGTCATAGGAGAGAAAGTCGTTCTCGAAGATTTCCACCCCGTCAAAGCCGGCGGCGGCGATGGCCTCCAGCTTTTCGCGCAGATCGCCGCTGATCGATACGGTAGCTATTGAAGTCTGCACGATGAACCCCTCCCGGAACAGTGCAAAGCATACTAACCGGTTAGTACATTGGCAAGGCGGGTAGGGAGTGAACGGGTGGCAGGGGTCTTGCCCCCGTGTCCGCGAAAGTCGCTTCGATCAGATGTCGCCGAGTTTTTCCGTGCGCACCACATAGCGCAGGATCATCTCCACGCATTGCTGGCGCAGCCGCACCTGCACATCCTCGGCGCCATAATCCTGGCCGAATATCTTCGAGAAAGTGGCACGGTTGGAGACGTTGAAAAAGCACAGCGCGCTGATCTGCCAGTGCAGCGCCAGCGGATCGAGGCCGCTGCGGAACATGCCGTCGGCCAGCCCCTTGGCGCAGATCGTCTCGATATTGCCGATGGCGGTCACGTTGAGGTCGCGGATCACCCCGGAGCGCTCCAGATATTGCGCATTGTGGATGTTCTCGATCATCACCATGCGGATGAATTCCTGATGCTGGTGGTGGTGATCGAAGGTGAATTCCACCAGCTTCTTGAGCGCGTCGATGGGGGAGAGGCCACCCACATCGAGCTTGGCTTCCCCCTCGCGCACCTGCCGATAGGCGTTTTCGAGGCAGCTCACATAGAGGCCTTCCTTGTCCCCGAAATAGTAATAGATCATGCGCTTGCTGGAGCGGGTCTTGGCGGCGATATCATCGATGCGCGCCCCGGCCAGCCCGTTGAGGGCGAATTCCTGCGCTGCAATTTCGATGATGTTCTGGCGCGTGCCTTCCGGATCCTGGGTGCGCTTGGCAGTACCCCGCGTCGTCTTCTTGGGAGATGTAACCGGGGTACTCATGCAGTAGCTGCCTTCCTGGTGGCAATTGACTAAACTAACCAGTTCGTACATTTTGCCGCAAATCGCGTTGCGCCATTTATCGGCTGCTGCGCGGGAAAAACAAGGCCACCACGGCTTTTCTGGCCGATGCGGCGCGCGGGGAGACAGGATCTTGCAGATCGTCACGGGCCATATTCGGCCTTCGCTTCAATCCATGCTGGATATTCAGCCCGCCACCGGGCCGGGCAATGTCACGATCGGGCTGATCGGGCGCGGCATCGGCGCGTCGCTGTCGCCGATCATGCATGAGCAGGAGGGTCGCCGGCAGGGGCTGAACTATCGCTATCACCTGATCGATTTCGACCGGCTTGGGCTGGATGACGACTGCCTAGAGAGCGTGATCGAGGACGCGGTGGCGCTGGGTTTTGCCGGGCTCAACATCACCTATCCGTTCAAGCAGGCGGTGCTGCCGCTGCTGACGCAACTCAGCCCGAATGCGGCGGCCATCGGCGCGGTCAACACCGTGGTGCTGCGCGATGGCGAGCGCATTGGCCACAACACCGATAGCTGGGGCTTTGGCGAAAGCTTCCGGCAGACGCTGGCCGATGTGCCGCGCGATTGCGCGCTGCTGATCGGAGCGGGCGGGGCAGGGGCGGCGGTGGCGCATGCGCTGCTGCAGGGCGGGGTGCGTCAGCTATTGATCCACGACGCGTCACCCGAGCGCGCTGCGGCGCTGATCGCGGCCCTGCGCCAGCGCTATGATGGCGAGATCGAAAGCGTCGATGATCTGCCGGCGGCTGCGGCCGAAGCGTCGGGCATCGTCAACGCCACCCCGGTGGGCATGCACAAGCATCCCGGCCTGCCGCTCGATGCGGCCTTGCTGGCGCCGCGCCATTGGGTGGCCGACGTGGTGTATTTCCCGCTCGAGACCGCGTTGATCGCTCAGGCCAGGGGCCTGGGGTGCCGGGTGCTGCCGGGTGGCGGCATGGCCGTCTACCAGGCGGTGCGCGCCTTTGCGCTGTTCACGGGCCTGGCGCCGGATGCGGCCGCCATGTCGGCGACTTTCGAGGCGGCGCTCGTCGCCTAGATACGGCCCGATGCCATGATGTGCTCGACCCCGCTGCGGATGTGGCGGGTGAGCATCTGCACCGCCGCATCGGCATCACGCGCGAGCACCAGATTGAGCAGCGCCTGGTGGTCCTCGATGACTGCCGCGCCGCGAAAACTGACTGCCAGCATGTGATAGCGGATGAACCGGTCAAACACCGAGGCGTGCAGATCGAGCAGGGTGCGCGAGCCGCAGGCCGAAATCAGCGCATTGTGGAAGGCAAAATCATAGCGCACCCATTGCGGCGTGCGCTCGACCTCGCCCTCGATCAGCTGGCGTTCGACCACGGCCAGCATGTGATGGGCCGCCACCACGCGCCCCTCCCAGTCCAGGTCGCCGCTGTCGATCGACAGTCGCAGGGCGTGGCTTTCCAGCAGCAGCCGCAAATCGGCAATTTCACGTAGATCGGCAATGGTGGCGCCGGCAACCTCGAAGCCGCGTTGTCCCTCGGCCACGACCAGCGATTCGCTGGCCAGCCGGTTGAGGATTTCGCGCAAGGTACTGACGCTGGCGCCATATTGCTTCTTCAGCGCCTCCAGCCTCAGCTTCCTGCCCGGAGGCAGTGCGCCCGCAATGATGTCGCCGCGAATGCGACCCAGAACAATTTCCGCCACGCCTTCATCGATCGACCTTGCCGGTTCGTCCAATTTCACCTCCGCTTTGAGCCGCAGGATAGCCGAGCTTTTCACATGGCGTCAAAAATAATGCAAAACATCATAGATAATACAAAATATGTGACAAACTCTGCTTCAGCAGCTAGCTTCCAAAGGCACCTGCTGGGCATTGACTTGAACGAACTGTTTCGTACATTGTGTTTCAGGGGCGAGGAGAAGCGGTGATTGACCGCGTCGCCTGGATCGATATCGCCTGAACCACAGGCGACATTTGGGAGGATGATATGACTTTTGGTTTTACGCGCCGCGCGATGCTGGTGGGTAGCTTGATGCTGGCCGTCTGCTTGCCGGCCATGGCACAGGACAAGCCGGTGCTGCGTTTTTCGGCGGTGTTCTCGGAGCAGGATATCCGCGCCGAGATGATGCAGATGTTCGCCGGGCAGGTCTCCGATGCGTTCACGTTTGAAGGCTATTACGGTGGCAATCTGTTCAAGCAGGGCACCGAATTGGTCGCGCTGCAGCGCGGCAACCTGGAAATGGGCAATATCGCGCCGCAGGACATTTCCAACCAGTTGCCGGCCTGGTCGGTGCTGACCTCGGCCTATCTGTTCCGTGACGCCGCCCACCTGCGCACCTTCTTCAACAGCGAAGTGGGCGAAGAATTCAAGAAGATGGCCGAAGACGAACTCGGCGTCCACATTCTGGGGCCGACCTATTTCGGCGCGCGCCAGGTTGGCCTGCAGATCGATCGCGAGATCAAGACGCCAGCCGATATGGCCGGCGTCAAGCTGCGCATGCCGGGTGGCGACGCCTGGCAGTTCCTGGGGACCGCGCTTGGCGCCAACCCGACGCCCATGGCCTATGCCGAAGTCTATACGGGCCTCCAGACCGGTGCCATTGACGGCCAGGACAACCCGCTGCCCAACGTCGAGAACATGAAGTTCTACGAAGTGATGAAGCAGATCGTGCTGACTTCGCACCTGGTGGGCTATGACCTGCTGGTGATTTCCAGCAAGGCCTGGAACGCGATGAGCCCCGAACAGCAGGCCGAAGTTCAGGCCGCCGCCGATATGGGCATCGAGTTCAGCGAAAAGAAGCACCTCGAGCGCGAAGCTGCGCTGATCACCATGTTCAAGGACGCCGGCCTCAACATCTATGAGCCGGACCTCGCAGCCTTCCGCGAATATGCCCAGAAGATGTATCTCGACTCCGACCTGGCCAAGGATTGGCCAGAGGGCGTCGTGGCGCGCATCAACGCACTGTAGTCATTGAGCGGCGGCGCCAGTTCAGCTGGCGCCGCCATCGCTCGAGACCGGCCTATTGAATTCGACATCTCGGGAGTTGGTGATGAACCCTCACCTTGCCGGCATCGGCCGCTGGCTGCATGCACGCGCCGAAAACCTGCTGGCGGCCATGCTGGGCATTATGTTCGCGGTCTTCATTATACAGATCATTTTCCGCTACGTTATCAACCTGCCCATCGGCTGGACGCATGAAATCAGCGTCATGATGTGGCTGTGGATCGTGCTGTTCGGCACCGCTTTCGTTGTGCGCGACAACGAGGAAATCCGCTTCGATATCTTCTACGCCGCGGTGGGCAATCGCACGCGGCGGGTGATGGTGTTTCTCACCGCCGTGACCCTGGTGGCGCTGTTCACCATCTCGCTGCCCGGTGTCATCGACTACGTGATGTTCATGAAGGTCGAAAAGACGGCCTACCTGAAAATCCGCTTCGATTATCTCTATTCCATCTATGCCATCTTCGCCGTGGCGATGATCGTTCGTCAATTCTGGCTGGCCTGTCGGGCTGTCTGGGGCAAGGACAGCGAAGGCTTTGATCCAACCAAGGCAGGGTCGGGCGTATGACCATTTCTACTCAGTTTACCGCGTCGCTGATTCTGATCACGGCGCTGGCCTTTCTCGGCCTGCCGATGGGGCTTTCCATGCTCTGCGGGTCGATCCTCTATCTGCTGTTTACCGGCCAGGATTTGGGGATCGTCGCCGAGCAGTTCCTCAACGGCATGTATTCCAACTACATCATGCTGGCCGTGCCGCTGTTCATCCTCGCCGCCGAAATCATGAACTCCGGCTCGCTCTCCGAGCGCCTGCTCAAGTGGTGTGATGCGGTGGTCGGACGTTTCCGTGGCGGTCTGGCCCAGGTCAACGTGCTGCAATCCATCGTCTTTGCCGGCATGTCCGGTTCGGCTGTGGCCGATGCCGCTGGGTCGGGCAAGATGATGCAGCACATGATGACCAAGGACGGTAAGTATACGCCCAGCTATGCTGCAGCATTGACGGCGGTGACCGCCGTTATCGGGCCGATCATCCCGCCCTCCATTCCCATGGTGCTCTATGCGCTCGTGGCCGATACCTCGATCGGCTATCTGTTCCTCGCCGGGGTCATTCCGGGCCTGCTGATGGCCGGCGTCATGATGGTGCAGATCGCCGTCACCGCCCGCGTCAAGAACTTCCCGGTCGAGCCGCCCGTGCCGTTCCGCAAGCTGCCCAGGATGACCTGGGAAGCCATGCCGGTGCTGATGATGCCGGTGGTGCTGATGTACGGTATTTACGGTGGCATCACGACGCCTACCGAAGCTGCCGCCGTGGCCGCGTTCTATGCGCTGGTCATCTCGATCATCGTCTATCGCAGCGTCAACGCCCGCGAATTCTACCTGTCGCTGCTCACCAGCGCCAAGACCACCGCCACTATCGGCATGCTGATCGCCGGTGCGCTGGTGTTCAACTATGTGGTGACGGTCGAAAACATTCCCCGCACCATCAGCGCCATCCTCATCGGGTGGAACCTTGATCCGATCACCTTCCTGATCATCGTCAACGTCATGTTGCTGATCCTGGGCTGCGTGCTCGAAGGCACCACCATCCTGCTGGTCATCGTGCCGGTGCTGATCCCCACCGCCCAGGCGCTGGGCATCGACATGGTGCATTTCGGCCTGGTCGTCATCGTCAACATCATGCTCGGGCTGATTACCCCGCCCTATGGCCTGTTGCTGTTCATCATGACCAAGATATCCGGCTCACCCATGCGCAATCTCGTTGCGGATGTGATGCCCTTTCTTCTCGGGCTGCTGGTAGCGCTGATGGTGTTTACCTTCGTGCCTGACATTGTGCTCTGGCTGCCACGCCAGTTCGGTTACGGAGGCTAGCACCATGCAGCCGATCTATGTTCTGAATGGTCCCAACCTCAACCGTCTCGGCAAGCGCGAGCCCCTTATCTATGGCACGACCACGCTTGCCGAAGTCGAACAGCTATGCCGGGATGCGGCAGGTGATCAGCCGATCATCTTCCGCCAGACCAATAGCGAAGAAAACCTGATCGACTGGGTGCATGAGGCGATCGAGGAGGGGGCCGGGATCATCATCAATCCCGCCGCCTTCACGTTTACCTCGCTCGCACTGCTGGATGCGCTCAAGATGTTCGAGGGGCCGGTGATCGAATATCACATCTCCAACATCCACAAGCGCGAGCCGATCTATCATCGCTCCTACGTGTCGATGCGGGCCGATGTGGTGATGGCGGGGCTGGGGTCCGGCGGCTACGCCAACGCCGTCACCGCCATGCTAGGGCTGGTCAGCGCCAAGGCCTAAGGCTTCCGTCGCCGCAATCATCAAGGGCCGCACAGCATTACCTGTGCGGCCCTTTTTGCATGTCGGGTTCAGCAGTGGGGGCCATACAAAAACGGCCCGCCTGGGGGGCGGGCCGTTTCATCGACTAGACAGTGTAGTTGGGCTAGAGCAGCGCCTGCTCGTTGCGCCCCATGAAGCGGAAGGCGATGTAGACCGCCACCCCGCTGAGCAGCAGCAGAATGGTCGATAGCGCCGCAGCGGTACCAAAGTCGCCATCGAGGATCAGCAGGTAGATCCGCACCGGCATGGTCATGGTGCTGCCCACATAGAGCACCAGCGACGACGACAGCTCATTGATCGCGGTGACAAAGCTCAGCATGCCGCCAGCGATGATGCCCGGCACGATCAGCGGTACGGTGATCTTGAGGAACGCCTGGAACGGGCTGTACCCCAGCGACACCGCCGCCTCTTCCATGCTCGGCCCGATCTGGCGCAGCGCCGAGGCGGTGGTTCGCACCGTATAGGGCAGCCGCCGGATGAAGATCGACAGGATGATGATCGCGGCCGTTCCCGTCAGCACCACCGGTCCGGTATTGAACGCGGCGATGAACGCAATACCGATCACGATGCCCGGCATCACATAGGGGATCATGAACGCGCCATCGAGCAGCGAGGTGTTGAAGCTGGTCCGGCGCGCCACGAGCACCCCCACCAGCGTGCCCACGATCACGATCATGGCCACCGCGCTTACCGAGAAGGTCAGCGAGTTGCGCACCACGTCACCCAGGTTGAACAGGATGCGCTCATAGCTCTGCAGCGCAAACCCGCTCTGGAACACCGGCCCGGACGTCTTGCGGAACGAGTAGATCACCGCAATGATCACCGGCATGGCGCCGCACAGGCCGATGAAATACACCGCGAAATGCGCCAGCGTGTTGCGCCAGCCCGTGAGCTGGATCTTGATCGGCTTGTTGATCATGTTGCCGTGGTAGACGTTCCGCCGCGACATGTAGCGCTGCAGCATCACGAACACCATCGACACGAGGATCAGCACCACCGAGATGGTCGTGGCCATCGACATGTTGGAGCCGATCTCGGCCGAATAGAGCGTGAAGGCTTCGGTCGCCAGCACGTTATAGCCGCGCCCCAGCAGGCGGGGCGTGCCGAAATCGGCAATGGCGTGTATCAGGGCGAGCAGCCCGCCTGCGCTCAGCGCCGGCCATACCATGGGAAACGAGATCTTGAACGCGCGCTGGAGCGGGGTCAGGCCTAGCCCTTCGGCGGCTTCCTCCAGCGAACGGTTGACGTTGCTCAGCGCCCCCGAAACCATCAGGTACACATAGGGATAGAATTTGAGCGAGAAGACGATCAGGATCCCGCCCACGCCATAGATGGGCGGCATGTTGATGCCCACATCGCGCAGCCAGCCGCGCACCACGCCGCCCGCGCCAAACAGCACGATCCAAGAATAAGCGCCAATGAACGGCGGCGACACCAGCGCCAGGATCGCCAGCAGCGAGACGAACTTGCCGCCCTTGATCACGAACCGCGACACGCAGAACGCCATGATCGAGCCAAGGATCAGCGCGCCCATCAAGCCGCCAAACCCGACCACCAGGGTATTGACGAAGGCGGTGAGGAAGCGGGGTTCGGACAGGAACTTGAGATAATTGCCGAGGGTGAAATTGCCGGCGGTGTCGTAAAAACTCGAGATCAGCACCGATCCCACCGGCACGAACAGCAGCAGGATCAGCAGCAGCCAGGTAAAGATCAGCACGCCGGTCCAGAAGTTGAAACGGGCCATGGTCTTCAAGCCTCCAATTGGATGCGGTTGTTGCTGGCATCAAAGGCAATCAGATTGGCGCGGTTGATGACGACGCCCACAGCCTCGCCCGAGGCGCGCGTCGCGGTGACCCCCGGATTGGCGATCTGCACCACGAGGTTCCCCACGGCGGTGTTGACCTGCACATGGGCCTCGCGGCCGAGATAGGTGTATTTTTCCACCGTGCCCGGCAGCACCACGCAACCTGCGGGGGCAGGGGCGCCGGCATTGACCAGGTCCAGCCGCTCGGGACGCACCGACCACGAGGCGCCCGGCGCGCTCAGGCCAAGCTGGCCCAGCAGCGCGTCAAAGGCATCGCCGGCCGCGAAATTGTTGAGCGTGCCGACAAACTCGGCGACGAAACGGGTCTGGGGATCTCCGTAAATCTGCTGCGGGGTGCCGATCTGCTGGATGTGGCCGGCGCTCATCACGCAGATGCGGTCCGAAATGGCCAGCGCCTCTTCCTGGTCATGCGTCACGTAGATGGTGGCAATGCCGATGCGCTTCTGGATGTCGCGGATTTCCTCGCGCAGCTCGATGCGCAGCTTGGCGTCGAGGTTGGACAGCGGCTCGTCCATCAGCAGCAGCTGGGGATTGATCACCATGGCGCGCGCCAGCCCGATGCGCTGCTGCTGGCCGCCCGACATGGCGGCGGGCAGGCGATCGGCCATGGCCGACAATTGCACCGCGGCGAGCGCTTCGGTGACGCGGGTCTTGATCTCCTCGGTCGGCACCTTGCGCGGCTTCAGCCCGAACGCGACGTTGTCGAACACGCTCAGATGCGGGAACACCGCGTAATCCTGGAACACCATGCCGATATCGCGCTTGTGCGGCGGCACCTGGCGCAGATTGGCGCCATCCAGGGTAATGCTGCCCGAGGTCAAATCGTTGAAGCCGGCAATGGCGCGCAACAGGGTGGTCTTGCCGCAGCCGCTGGGGCCGAGCAGCGTAAAAAACTCACCGCGCTCGACGGCGATGGAAACCCCTGCAAGAGCGGTAAAAGTTTCGCTGAATTTCTTGATGGCGTCAGAAACGCTCAGATAGCTCATGCAGCTCTCCCCATAGTTACATGCTCGCACACAACAGCCGAATTTTTCGTATTGCAACATATTTCTGGACGTCGCAGTATCTTTTCCGATCACCAGTGATCCAATTCGAACGGGAGGATGCCAATGATTATTCGTAAACGCACATTTCTGGCCTTGTCGGCCGCACTGATCGCCTCGACCAGCTTTTCCGCCGTAAGCTTTGCCCAGGATAAGTCGGTCACCATCTACACCGCGCACAAGTCGTCGATTGTCGATACGCTCCTGCCCATTTTCGAGCAGGAAACCGGCCTCAAGGCTGAAGTGGTCAAGCTGGGTTCGGGCGACATTGCCAAGCGCGTCCGCGCCGAAGCTGCCGCTCCCGCTGCCGACGTGATCTGGTCGATCTCGGGCAGCCAGCTGACCGAGCTTGCCGATTTGCTCGAGCCATACCAGCCCGCCGATTTCGACCAGGTCGATCCGCAGTTCATCAAGAACGATGCGTGGACCCCTTACACCGCCGTGGTCTACGTGCTGGCCGTTAACACCGATCTGCAGCCGCTTGATGGTGCGCCCACCACCTGGGCTGCTCTGGCCGATCCAAAGTGGCATGGCCAGATCGCGACGGCCCGCGCCGACGGTTCGGGTTCGGCCATGCAGCAGCTGCAGACCGTGCTGACCATCTGGCCGGGGGATGCCGGTTGGGACAAATACGCCGAGATCGCCAAGAACTTCGTCTTCACCGACAGCTCGGGTGCCGTGCCGCGCTTCGTCGCCGATGGCGAAACCTCGATGGGCCTGACGCTTGAAGACAACGCGCTGGAATATGTCCAGGGCGGCGCGCCGATCTCCATCGTGCACCTGACCGACGGCACCTCGGCAACGCCCGATGGCGTGGCTCTGGTCAAGGGCGCGCCCAATGCCGATGGCGGCAAGGCGTTCATCGATTGGGCCATGTCCAAGTCGACCCAGGAAAAGCTCGCCATGGATATCGGTCGTCGTTCGGTTCGTCTCGACGTCGCTGGCCCTGCCGGCACGCCGAACCTGGCCGATCTGACCCTGATCGACGTCAAGCCGCTGAGCGAGTTTGGCGGTGCCGAAGCCGTTCTGGCCAAGTGGCGTACCGCGATCGGCGAATAAGCCGAGCCCTGCGACTGAACCATTCCGATAACTAAGAAGACCAATGATGCATCAGCTGGACGCGTTTACACTGGGCAAGAAACTTGCTCACCCAGAGGCCAACGAGGACAGCTTGGTGATCATGCCAAACCTGGGTTACGCCGTGATCGACGGCGTAACCGATCGCAACGGCACCCGCTTTGACGGCATGCTGTCAGGCCAGTTTGCCTCGCGCGTCGTGCAGCGCGCCATCGAAGTGTTCCTGCTGGCCCAGGGGCAGCCCGACCAGCCGGACCTGCAGTTCCAGGGCGCCGAGCATTTCATCGACTATCTCGGCCGTGCCATCCATGCCGGCTATGCGCGCAACAACGCCCTCGAATCCACCGCCGCCGATTTCAAGCTGCGCGGCGGTTGCACCGTGATGGCCGCCATGATCATCGGCGATCGCCTCGAAATCATAGGCTTGGGCGATAGCGGCATCCGCATCAACGGCACCGATTTGTTGCAGGTGCTCAAGCCGCTCGATGACGTGACCGCCATTCTGCGCCGCGAAACCTGGCGCTATTTCGAGGCTCTTGGCCTTGGCGAACACGAGTGCGACCGACACGCCTCGCTGATGACCTGGCAGGGCACGCAGAACCAGCCCGCCGGTGCGCCCACTGCCGCGCCCGACGTGGTGGCCACTATCGAACAGCGCGCGCTTGCCGCTTGCCAGGGGCATCTGCCCCATGTGCCCGACGCCGAACTGTTGCTGCTGATCCAGCACGGCATTTCCCACGGGCAGGGCAAGTTCCAGAACGTCACCGAGCCGGTCTTGGCCTATGGCGGTATCGATGGCTATCCGGTGCCCCACACTTTCATCGTCACCCGCAGCTACAAGCTGGCCGATGTCGAAACCATCGAGCTGTTTTCAGACGGCTATTTCAAGCCCGGCGACGGCTTCGGTGCGGCCGCCTGGGAAGCCGGTTTTGCCGAGGTGGAAGCCGAGGATCCGCATAAACTGGGTCGCTATATGAGCACCAAGGGCACCACGCCGCTGCAATATACCGATGATCGCACCTATCTGGGCGTGCGCCTGAAATGAGTGGCGAGCGCAGCCTGCATTCCGGTGCCGACACCAGCGTGACCGAACCCGGCGAGGCTGCGCGTCCGGGCAGGCGGCAGGAGGCCATTCTCGAAGCGGTCCGCACCAGCGGCGCCGTTTCGGTGGCCGAGCTGTCGACGCTGTTTGACGTGACCCACCAGACCATCCGGCGCGATTTGCGCACGCTCCAGACCAAGGGCCTGCTGCAAAAGGGCTTTGGCGGGGCCTTCGCCTCGCCCGGAGTGGCGCACCACACCCATGACGAGCGCCACGCCAACCAGCGCTCGGTCAAGACCCGGCTGGTGGCCGCGCTGGCCGAATTCCTCGTGCCGGGAGCGACCATTTTCGTGGGGCTGGGCACCACTTTTGACAGCCTCCACGAAGTGCTGGCCGATCACCCCGATGTGCTGATCGCCACCCCCAATCTGGAAGTGGCCCATTCCTGCGCGCTCAAGACCAATGCCACCGTCTATGTCTACGGCGGCTACGTGCGCAACAAGGACTCCTCCGTGCTCACCCTCGCCGATGACCGGCGCGACCGCTTCAAGTTCGACGTGGCGCTGATCGGCGCCAGCGCCATAGACCGCGAGGGCACGGTGCAGGAATTCGATCCGATGGAAGTCGCGCTGGTGCGCTCCATCCTGCCCCATACGCGCCAGGTCATCCTGGTTGCCCATGACGCCAAGTTCGAGCGTCGCGCCCCGCACGTGGTGGTGGAAATGGCCGGCGTCGATGTGCTGGTCACCAATGGCGATCCGCGCGCCCGTTTTGATGATCCCAACCTGCTGGCCAATGTGCGCGTCATCAGCGTCGATGCCTGACCCGCACTGGTAACGGCGCCCCTGCGGCATTATTTGCGTCCTAATGGCCCGGTTTTTGCGCTAAGGAGCACCAACCAGCTATGCTGTGCCCTCACAGCAAACTTCTCCGCGCGCCCCGCCCGCCCGCACGACGCATGAAAGATGTGCCGATAATGACTGCAGTTCCACAGATCGATGCCGTCCGGCGCGCCCGCCGGTTCAGCGTGGCGCCGATGATCGATTGGACAGACCGCCATTGTCGTCATCTGCATCGGCTGCTGTCGCGCGAGGCGCTGCTGTTCACCGAAATGATCACCAGCGCCGCCATCGTCCATGGCGATGCCGGGCGGCATTTGCGCTTTGAGCCGGTCGAGCAGCCGGTGGCGCTGCAACTGGGCGGTTCCGACCTTGCCGAAGTGCACAAGGCCACGCGGCTGGGCCATGACTACGGCTATGCCGAGATCAATCTCAATGTCGGCTGCCCCTCGGACCGGGTGCAGTCGGGGCGCTTTGGCGCCTGCCTGATGGCCGAGCCGGCGCTGGTCGCCGATCTGGTGCGCGCCATGCGCGATGCCACCGATCGCGCCGTGACGGTCAAGTGCCGCATCGGCATTGATGACCAGGATACCGAGGAAAGCCTTGATCGTTTCGTCGACGCCGTGGTCGAGGCGGGTGTCGATGCGCTTTATGTCCACGCCCGCAAGGCCTGGCTCAAGGGGTTGAGCCCCAAGGAAAACCGCACCATTCCCCCGCTCGATTATGACCGCGTGCACCGCCTGCGCGCGCGGCTCGCGCCGCTGCCGGTCTTCCTCAATGGTGGCCTCGAAAATCTTGAGGTCGCCGAGGCCGAGATGGCTTTTGTCGACGGCGTCATGCTCGGCCGCGCCGCCTACAATACCCCGATGATCCTGAGCGAGGTCGATCGACGCTTTTTCGCTAGCATGGCCGAGCCGGTAACGCTGGAAGAAGTCATGCTGGCCATGGCCGCCTATGCCGATCGCGAACTGGCCAATGGCGGCACGCGCCTCAACAACATCGCCCGCCACATGCTGGGGCTGGCGGCAGGCCTGCCCGGCGCCCGCCAGTTCCGCCAGATCCTCAGCGTCGATGCATGCAAGCCAGGTGCCGATTCATCGGTCATCATGCGGGCCTTGGACGTGGTTTCGCGCGAACCCGTCGCCGCACTCGGCTAGTTGGTCAGTTCGAGCGAATTCTGCGTCACCGCATAGCGCGACAGCGTTTCGAGGAACGTCATGCCCAAAAGGCTGGTGGTCAGCGCCCCCGGTTCGGTCACGAAGGCCAGCACCCCCACACGATTGATGCCGCCCACCTCGATCTGGTCGAGCCGCACCCGCGCCGCCCGTCCGGTGCCATTGGCCGTCGAAACCGGGATCGAATAGCGCAGATTGTCGGTGTCGATGCCCGCCGCCTGCGCATCGGCGATGGTCAGCACCACGGCGCTTGCCCCGGTGTCAAAGATCATCGGTGTCGTATGCCCGTTAATGGTGGCCGCCAGCTCGAAATGCCCGCTCATGCCCCGCCGGAACGTCGCCGTGCCGCGCTCGGCATCCACCAGCGCCACCCCGGGCTGCAATTCGCCCATCACCCGCCCGGCCACACTGCCGATTTCATCGCGATAGGCATAGCCCAGGGCCGCGATGCCAAAAATGCCCACCCACAGCAGCACGCTCGTCACCATCTCCGAGGCGCGCCGCGTCCGCGTGAAAATGCCGCCGGCAAAGACGATCAGGATGACCAGCAGTGGCACCATTTGCGCCGTTTGCGCCTGCGACAGCCCCACCAGGCTCCCGGCATCGGCGCTGATCATGAGGGCCAGGCCGATGGCGACCAGCAGGGCAATGCCGATAAAAATCATGGCTCGATCAGTGCTCCAGCGCGCGATACTGTCCATAACGACAAGATTACGCGGTTTTTTCAAGACGGCGAGGCGGTCACGCGAAAGCGATGAGCCCGGTCAGCATGGCCACTTCCGCCATCGCGCACAAGGCGCCGATCAGGTCGCCGGTCTGGCCTTCAACCAGTTTCTTGCACACCGCCCGCCACAACACGGCAATGGCCAAGCTCAGGATCGCCGCAAGTGCCAGCCCGTCCACCCCGGCAAATGGCCCCGCCAGCGCCACGGCGATGGCCGCCGCGATCACCATGCCGATGGTGAAGCTCTTTCGCGCCAGCGGGCCGGTGGCATAGGACAGCCCGGCGGTGCGCGCCGCCGGCAAGCTCAGCGACAGCCAGCACGAGAGCGAGCGCCCCACCACATTGGCCGCCAGCCACAACGCCCCCGCCGCCCACGGATTGACCGCGGCCAGCGCCCCCAGCGCAGTAATCCGCGCGGCGATATAGAGCCCCAGCGCCGAAACGCCATAGGTGCCGTGGCGGCTGTCCTTGAGGATTTCCAGCCGCCGCTCCTTGGTATAGCCGCCAAACAGCCCGTCAAAGGCAGTCCGCCAGAGCGTCGTCGGCCATGGCCCCATTGGCGATGATCATCGCCGCCACCGCCAGCGTTGCCGCAAAATAGCTCGGCAGCCCCAGCAAGGTCCCGCCGATCAACACCAGAACCGGTCCGATTCCCACCATCAGGCTCGCCAGCGGCAGCACCGGCGCGATGCGGTTGAGGTCGGGCACTTCGTGGGCCGAAGCCCCGGTCGGAAACCGTGAAAACAGCCGCAGCGCCATGATCAGATCGGCTTTGAGGTTGCGCGGCGCTTCCGCCCCTGCGCTGCTGTCGTCACGGTGTTCGGCGTTCAATTGCTTTTCATTCCGCAATGGGAGACAAGTCGCGCGCTTGTAACACAACCTGCCGGACCCGCCATGCCTTCGCTCAATCCAGCCTATGCCGATGTCGTCGAACTCCTGACCATTGTGGGCGATGGCGATGAGGCGGCCGTCGCCGCCGTGCGCGCGCGCGAAGCCGAGCTCACCAAGCCGGTGGGCTCGCTGGGGCAGCTCGAAGGGCTAGTGGAATTCCTCGCGCGTTGGCAGGGCCGCGCCCAGCCGCGCCTCGACAATCCCATGGTCACCATTTTCGCCGCCAATCACGGCGTTACCGATCAGGGCGTGTCGGCCTTCCCGCGCGAGGTGACCGCCCAGATGGTCGCCAATTTCACCAATGGCGGCGCCGCCGTTTCGCAGATTTGCGCGCTGCACGAAATCAATCTGCGGGTGTTTGAACTGGCGCTGGAATTGCCCACCGGCGACATTACCCTCGAAGCAGCCCTTGACGACAAGATGTGCGCCGCCACCATCGCCTATGGCATGGAAGCGGTGGCCGGTAAGCCCGACCTGATTTGCCTCGGCGAAATGGGCATCGGCAACACCACCGTCGCCGCCGCGATTTACGCTGCGCTCTATGGCGGCACCGGCGCCGACTGGGTCGGCCGCGGCACCGGCGTCGATGATGCGGGCCTCGCCCGCAAGGCCGATGCGGTCGACCGGGCGCTGGCGCGTCATGCCGGCGAGCTCGATCATCCGCTGGCCATCCTGGCGCGGGTTGGGGGGCGTGAAATCGCCGCCATGCTCGGTGCGCTGGTGGCCGCGCGGCACCAGAAGGTGCCGGTGATCATCGATGGGTTCGTGGCCACCGCTGCGGCCGCCATCGCCCACGCCATCAATCCCGCCGCCATCGAGCATTGCCTGTTTGCCCACGTCTCGGCCGAACCCGGCCATGAGCGCGCGCTGGCGGCGATGGGCCAGACCGGTTTGCTCAATCTGGGCATGCGCCTGGGCGAGGGGAGCGGCGCAGCGCTCGGCGCCGTCCTGGTCAAGACCGCCCTGCACCTCCACAACAACATGGCCACCTTCACCAGCGCCGCCATCAGCGGCAAGCAGGAGTAGCTGGGGTCCAGTTCCCCCAGCATCGCCCTGAGCTTATCCCCCTCACAGGGTCATTCCCGCGCAAGCGGGAAACCCTGTTTGTGATGGAAGTGCTCGCAAACGGAGGTTCCCGCTTCCGCGGGAATGACATCGTTCTTGGTGATGGTTTGTTCGAAGAATGGACCGGCAGTTAAGCTACAGCGCTAGATCACACCAACCCCTCCCACCGTTTCATCGCGCGCCCCACAGGGTCACTCCCACCTCCCACAGGGTCATTCCCACGAAAGTGGGAACCTCTGTTTGTTATGAGTGAGCATTAAACAGAGGTTCCCGCTTCCGCGGGAATGACTCCGTTTTGGGGATGTCTTGTTCGAAGAGCGTACTGGCAGTAGCGGCAGCTAAGCCATGGGCTAGATCGCTCCAACCCTCCCACCGCTGCCTCCCTCCCCCTACCGTTTCATCCGACATCCCACAGGGTCATTCCCGCGAAAGCGGGAACCCCTGTTGGTGATGGAAGTGCTCGTAAACAGGGGTTCCCGCTTGCGCCGGAATGACACCAATATTGGGCGCCTACGCCGTCTCCGAATAAATCTTCAGCCGGCTCTTTTTCTCCACCACCGGCGCCAGCGCATCCATCACCCGGGCGCGGGGGAAGGTGGCGATCACTTCGGTGCCGAAGCGCAGCTTGGAGAACAGGTCGAACCGGCCCTGATGCAGATCCATGATCTTCTGCACGATCGGCAGCCCCAGCCCGGCGCCCTGTTCGGCGGTCTTGTGGGCCAGCGAGCCCTGGCCGAATGAGGACAGCACGGTGTCGATTTCACTATCGGGAATGCCCGGGCCGGTGTCCTTGACCGAAATCAGCTGCCCGCCGTCGCCGCTGCGCGTCACCACCAGCGTCACCTTGCCCTGCTGCGGCGTGAACTTGATGGCATTGCTCAACAGGTTCAGCACCACCTGGCGGATGGCGCGCTCGTCGCCCCACAGCTTGGGCAGATGGTCGGCGACATTGTAGACCAGCTCGATGCCCTTGGATTTGGCGCGCAATTCCATCATGCGGCGGCAATCCTCGGCGATATCGACCAGCGAAACCACTTCCTCGTTGAGGTCGTACTTGCCCGCCTCGATGCGGCTCAGGTCGAGCAATTCGTTGATCAGCGTCAGCAAATGCTGGCCGCTGCTGTGAATGTCGCCGGCATATTCCTTGTATTGCGGCACGTGATGCTCGCCGAGCAGCTCTGATTTCAGCACTTCGGAAAACCCGATGATGGCGTTGAGCGGGGTGCGCAATTCGTGGCTCATCGTCGCCAGAAACTGCGACTTGGCAATATTGGCCTGCTCGGCATGGCGGCGCGCTTCGTCCGACATCTGCCGGGCTTCCTCGAGCTCGGCGATCAGCGCGTCCTTTTCGGCCTGGTGGGTGATGGTTTCCAGTTCCGAATGGTGCAATTGCCGCGCCAGGAACACGAAATATACCTCGCCGCAGATCGTCACGGCCGCCAGCGTATAGTTGAGCGTGCCGCCAAGCAGGAACAGATTGGCCGACACGGTCAGCGTCACCGGCAGGGTGCTCATCACCGTGGCCTGGGGCAGGGTGTGGGTGGTCACCGCATTTGCCGCCACCGCCACCAGCCCCATGGCGAACATCACCGGGGCCAGCGTTTCGCTGGGGCCAGCCAGCGCGAACAGCGCCATGGTCGACCAGGTCAGCCCATAGACTGCTTCACCGGCGACAAAGCTGGTGGTCCATTTGCCGGCATTGAAGCTGGCGGGGTCGCTGTGCTTGAAGCGCTGCGCCATCATCACGACGATCAGCAGGCTCAGCAGCACGGTGCCGGCCCACAGCACGGTAAAAACGGCCGGTACCCAGAAGGTGGCGACGATCGCCAGGATGAAAATGATGACGCCCATGGGCAGGGCCGAGCGCAGGCGCGACTGCGCGTAGTCGTGCATCAACTCGAAATCATAGGAAGCGCGGGTGCCGGAGCTGGAGGTCAAGCGTTGGCGCGCATCGAGCACAGTCTTCTGTGCTGCCCGCTTGCCGTGACGCCCCATCTGCGCACGAACGTCTTCGATGACAGCCGACTGGGACGTCATGATACTCGTTACTCATTACTCAATGCGGCGACGAAATACGCCGTCGCTACGCTTTGGTAACTGTAGCGAGGCCGTAGTTAACGCAAGGTGAAACCGGGGCTGACGACCCTCATCAAATTTGGTGCGTATTGCCCCGGTCCTGGCGCGGCCGTTCCAGCGGCGCTGGCCGAGGGGGAATGGTCGTATTCGCGCAACATATTGCTAATTGTCGGCGACTATGGCAGGTATTTGGCGAAATTCTGATGAATTTTACTTAATCTTGGAAATCTCATTTCGCGGGGGCTGAAAATGGCACTGGACAAGATCGACCGCAGGATTCTCACGCTGCTGCAAAAGGATGCGACCATGCCGGTGGCCGAAATCGGCCGCAAGGTCGGGCTCTCCACCACTCCATGCTGGCGCCGTATCCAGAAGATGGAAGAAGACGGCGTCATCCAGCGCCGCGTCGCCGTGCTCGACCCGATCAAGGTCAATGTGGGCGTCACCGTGTTTGTCTCGGTCAAGACCAACGAGCACAACGATACCTGGATGCGCAAATTCGCCGGGGTCATCGATGAATTTCCCGAAGTGGTGGAATTCTACCGCATGAGTGGCGATGTCGATTATCTTATGCGCGTGGTGGTGCCCGATATCGGGGCCTACGACACCTTCTACAAACGCCTGATCAGCAAGATCAATCTGACCGACGTCAGCTCCGCCTTCGCCATGGGTCAGATCAAGTACACCACGGCGCTGCCGCTCGATTTCGCCATCATTTCCGACGACGACAAATAGCGCAGATGCAAGGCCCGGAGCGTCCCGGGCCTTGCGGATTACACGCTAGGCGCGCAGCGCCTTGGCGGTGGCCACCAGATTGCGCAGCGAGGCTTCCACCTCAGGCCAGTTGCGGGTCTTGAGGCCGCAATCGGGGTTCACCCATAGCAGGTCCGGCGCGATCGCTTCCGTCGCCTTGCGCAGCAGCGTTTCCATGTCGTCCTGTCCCGGCACGCGCGGCGAATGGATATCCCACACACCCGGCCCGATCTCGTTGGGATAGCTGAAATCGGCAAACGCCTCGATCAGCTCCATGTCCGAGCGCGAGGTTTCAATCGAGATCACGTCGGCATCCATTCTGGCGATGGCGGGCATGATGTCGTTGAATTCGGCATAGCACATGTGGGTATGGATCTGCGTTGCATCCGCTACGCCCGAGGCGCACAGCCGGAAGCAATCCACCGCCCATTGCAGATAGGCGTCCCAGTCGGCACGCCGCAGCGGCAGCCCCTCGCGTAGCGCCGGCTCATCGATCTGGATCATGCCGATACCGGCCCGCTCCAGGTCGAGTACCTCGTCGCGGATGGCCAGGCCAATCTGGCGGCAGGTTTGCGAACGCGGCTGGTCGACGCGCACAAAGCTCCACTGCAAGATGGTCACCGGCCCGGTCAGCATGCCCTTCATCGGGCGCTCGGTCAGTGCCGCCGCAAAGGCCGACCATCGCACCGTCATCGCCTGCGGGCGGGACACGTCGCCATAGATCAGCGGCGGCTTGACGCAGCGCGACCCATAGGACTGCACCCAGCCGTTCTTGGTGAAGGCGAAGCCATCCAGCTGCTCGCCGAAATACTCCACCATGTCATTGCGCTCGAACTCGCCATGCACCAGCACGTCGATATCGAGCTCTTCCTGTATGCGCACGCAGCGCTCGGTCTCGGCCTCGAGGAACGCCTCATAGGCATCGCGCTCCAGCTGGCCCCGCTTGAACGCCGCGCGTTGCTCGCGCACCTGCTTGGTCTGCGGGAAAGACCCGATGGTGGTGGTGGGAAAGGCTGGCAAGCCAAAGCGCTGGCGCTGTGCGGCCTGACGTTGGGCAAAGGGCTGCTGGCGGTCGAGCGACAGCGTTTCTCCCGCTCGCTCTGTCACCGCGGCAACGTGAATACGCGACGACGCCCGATGCGCGCCAATGGCCGCCGCACTCTCGTCAAAGGCGGTCTTTGCCGCGCTACGCCCGCGCTGCATGGCGACGCTGAGCGCCGCCACTTCCGCCAGCTTCTGCTTGGCAAAGGCCAGCCAGCTGCGCAGTTCGGCATCGAGCGCGGTTTCCTGGTCGAGGTCCACCGGCACGTGCAGCAGCGAGCACGACGGCGCGATCTGCAACCGATCTGGCCCGATGCTGTCCCAGGCGGTGGTCACGAGGCCAAGGCACGCCTCGAGATCGGCCCGCCAGATATTGCGCCCGTCGATCACCCCCGCCGACAGCGTCTTGTCGGCGGGCAGCGCATCCAGCACCGGCTGCAATTGTTCGGGCGCGCGCACCAGGTCGATATGCAGACCGGCGACGGGCAGGGCGGTCGCCAGCTCTGATATTGTCGCCCAGCGCCCCGAAATAGCTGGTCAGCAGGATCTTCGGCGCAATTGGCGCCAGCACCGCATAGGCCTTCTGCAGGGCCGCGCGCTGCGCATCGCTCAAATCGAGCACCAGCACGGGTTCATCGATCTGCACCCATTCCGCCCCCTCTGCCTTGAGGACGGCCAGCACTTGCGCATAGACCGGCAACACGGCATCCAGCAGCTCGAGCGGCGCCAGCCCCTCATCCTTGGCCTTGCCCAGCGACAGCCAGGTGACCGGGCCCACCAGCACGGGGCGGGTTTGAATGCCCAGTGTCTTGGCCTCGCGATAGGCGTCGAGCGCCTTGGTCGAGGCCAGTGTGAAGCTCTGGGCGCGATGCAGTTCGGGCACGATGTAGTGGTAATTGGTGTCGAACCACTTGGTCATTTCCATCGCCGGGGCGGTATCGGTGCCGCGGGCCATGGCAAAATATTGCTCCAGCGCGTCATCGATACCGGCAAAGCGCGGCGGGATCGCCCCCAGCATCGCCGTGGTGTCGAGCATGTGGTCGTACAGGGTAAAATCATTGGAGGGGATGATGTCGATGCCGGCAGCGCGCTGGTCCTGCCAGTGGCGGGCGCGCAGTTCGGCGGCCTTGGCCAGCAGCGCGGGCGCGGCGGTGTCGCCCTTCCAGTACAGTTCGAGGGCCGTCTTGAGTTCGCGGCGAACGCCGATGCGGGGATAACCGAGATTGGCGGATTGGGTCATGGTAATTTCAGCATGTAGCATGCCGTCCGCCGACAGCCTCGAAGGCGGTCACGGTCAGGACGGCGAAATGAAAATGATCTGGCCAAGGGGCCAGTCTGGCGCGGCTTACCGGTGCGTCGGCATCGCGGATGGCATGGAAATGTGCATCATCATTTATGTCCTCAAACCGTTCCACCCCGAACGGCCGTTAATGGGCTCAATCCCTTGGTAGGTCTCCTGGCTCGCGGGTCATGCACGCGCTCGCCTTCCCAACCTTTTCGGTCAGTGGCTTGGTGAGCGCGCATCACCGCCTACAGTTGCGGGGGCAGCTCCGGACTGGGCACGAGGCCGGCACCGGATTCCCTGTTATCCCCTTGCGGAGACCACGGGCACGCTAACCATGCCAAGGGACATGGTCGGTGTCAATGATGATATAAAGATTTCTTTATGTCTCTCCGGTTACGCCGCCAGCGCGCGGCCCCGGTATGATGCTTGATTGACCAGACAGCGTAGGCGGATCTTGGGGCCCGCATACTTTGGTCGTCGTCGGCGCTGCCAGCACTGGACGCCGGCAGGCCACCGCTTGCTGTTGCTAGTAGGGCAGCAGCACCGGACGCAGTGTATCCGGGTCGAAGTAGGCCATGGTGCCGTCGTTCAGGAAGGCGCGTACATATTCGCCCCACCGTTCGACACGGTCGACGCTAAACCCCTCATACATGATCAGGGCCTTGGCGTGGTCAGCGTCAAAGGTTCGCTCATCCATCTGGTCGTCATTAGCCATCACGGCTGGAGCCAGACCCCCAATGAACAGGGCGGCGACAACAATTGCAGCCACTTTTTTCATCGCTTTTCTCCACATTGGTGAGTGGAAATGATGAGCCTCGGACCCCCGGTTTGCCAGTTAAATCCGCGAAAAATTATTAACAAAAGATCACTTGCCGGCCATCTACATGGCCGAAACATGGCGAGATAGGCCTTAGGATTTACCCGCCGGTGACGCTCATGTGGCGGGCTACAGCGGGCGAATTATGCGTGCGGTCGAGCACAAAATCATGCCCCTTGGGCTTGAGGATCATGGCGAGGTCCATTTGGGCATCAAGCGCCGGCAAGCCGCCCTCGCGCAGGGCATCGCGCAGATTGACCTGGTCCTCCTGGCCCAGGCACATGAACAATTGCCCGGTCGCCGTCAGCCGCACCCGGTTGCAGCTCTCGCAGAAATTGTGGCTCATCGGGGTAATGAACCCCAGCACGCCCCTGGTTTCGGCGACCCGCACATAACGGGCGGGGCCGCCGGTACGCTCGGTCAGCTTTTCCAGCGTATAGCGCCGGGCCAGCTTGTCATGCAGTTCGCGCAGCGGCAGATAGCTCTCCACCCGGTCGATGCCCACTTCGCCCAGCGGCATGCCTTCGATCAGCGTCAGCCCCATGCCGCGCCCATGCGCCCAGGCCATCATCGGCTCGATCTCGTCGTCATTGACGCCGCGCATCGCCACCATGTTGATCTTGACCTTGAGGCCCGCGGCCTGTGCCGCCTCGATCCCGGCCATCACATCGGGGAGGCGGCCGCGCCGGGTGATGGCGGTGAACCGTTCGGCATCGAGCGTATCGAGCGACACGTTGATCCGGCGCACCCCGGCGGCAAACAGCCCCTCGGCATATTTGGCCAGCTGGCTGCCATTGGTGGTGATGGTGAGCTCGTCCAGCCCGCGCCCCAGATGCGCCCCCAGCACCCTGACCAGATCCATGATGTCGCGCCGCACCAGCGGTTCGCCCCCGGTCAGGCGCAGCTTGGTCACCCCCCGTTCGATGAACGCGGTGGCGATGGTCTCGATCTCCTCGAAGCTGAGCACGTCCTTCTTGGGCAGGAAGGTCATGTCCTCGGACATGCAGTAGACGCAGCGGAAATCGCAGCGATCCGTCACCGAGATGCGCAGATAGGAGATATGGCGTCCGTAGCGATCAACCAGCGGACGTGCCAGGGCAGTGGGGGAACCGGCGGCGAGTGCATTCATGGCGGCAAATCTAGCGCTGT
The DNA here is from genome assembly GCA_963699295.1 of uncultured Alphaproteobacteria bacterium. Taxonomy (GTDB): domain Bacteria; phylum Pseudomonadota; class Alphaproteobacteria; order Rhizobiales; family Devosiaceae; genus Devosia. The sequence goes on along the minus strand of OY969432.1, from coordinate 1,565,882 downwards.
CTGCGGCGCTTTCAAAGCCATTCGCGAACAAAAAAGGGGCCGCCCTCGGCGACCCCTTGAATATCGACCGGCCAGCCTAGTGATTGACCTGGATCAGCGCGCCGACTTTGACTCGTTCATAGAGGTCCATCACGTCGTCATTGGTCAGCCGGATGCAGCCCGATGACACGGCCTGCCCGATCGACCAGGGCTCGGAAGTGCCGTGCACCCGATACAGCGTCGAGCCGATATAAAGCGCCCGCGCGCCCAGCGGGTTGTCGGGGCCGCCCGGCATAAAGGCGGGCAGGTCCGGCACGCGCTTGCGCATCTGCGGGGGCGGGGTCCAGCCCGGCCACTCGGCCTTGCGGGTAATGCGATGCTGGCCCGACCAGGTGAAGCCGTCGCGGCCCACGCCAATGCCATAGCGCAGCGCCTTGCCCTCTTCGAGCACCAGGTAAAGCCGCCGCTCGCCGGTCTCGATGACAATGCTGCCGGGCTTGTACTTGCTGGTGTAGCTGACGATTTCCTTGCGGATCGGGCTGCCCCGACGGCTGGGCCGCTGCTTCACATCTCCGGCATTGATCCATTGATTGGTATCAGGGTCGAAGACCCGTGCCGCGCTGCTGGGGACGACGCCGGCTGCCAGTGCCAGCGCGGATAAACCCATGACGATTGCCGACCTTCTATTGGTCATTGCAGTATTGGCCCCTCAATAAATATTGGTCGATTTGCCGACTCTATCGCACACGCACTAACAAATTTTTTATGCTGTTGTCGCGACGAATTAGTCACACTAAGCTCGATTTCGACCCGTGCGCACGCGGATATTGCCGCCATCCCTACTGAAGTCGTGCGCCAACGCTATGCTTTTGTGGCATTGACAGGGCAGCGTGCCCCCTGCGATGGCCCATTCATTGGTGCCAGCGAGGTCGGTATGAGTGAAGATCTGAAGCGTCAGGCGGCCGCGATGGCCCTGACACAAGTGCAATCGGGCATGCGCCTGGGGCTGGGCACCGGCTCGACCGCCCGCCATTTCGTTGATCTGCTCGGCGCCAAGGTTGCGGCCGGTTTCGAGTGCATCTGCGTGCCCACCTCCGAGGCCACCGCCCGGCAGGCGCTGTCGCTCAACATTCCCCTGTCCGATCTGGAGGCCCTCGACCGGCTCGATGTCACCGTCGATGGCGCCGACGAGATCGATCCCCGGCTCAATCTGATCAAGGGCGGGGGCGGGGCCCTGTTGCGCGAGAAAATCGTCGCCGCGGCCTCCGATGTGATGCTGGTGATCGCCGACTCGTCCAAGCTGGTGGCCAATCTGGGCAAGTTCCCGCTGCCCATCGAGGTCAACCGCTTCGGCCTGGGCGCCACCACCCGCGCCGTGCAGCAGGTGATTGCGGCCCATGGCGCCCAGGGCGGGCTGGTGCTGCGCCAGGCCGATGGCGCCCCTTTTGTCACCGATGGCGGCCATCTGATTCTGGATGCTTCATTTGGCCTTATTTCACAGCCAGAAGCCCTTTCGCGCGACTTGCTTGATATCCCGGGGGTTGTTGAACACGGCATGTTCCTGAATATGTGCAAGAGAGCTTATGTGGCGACGCCGGATGGCGTAATAACGCTACCCTGACAGCGAACTTTAGGATCGGGAAAACATGGGTATTTTGACGATGACCGGTGTGATGGGACGCGCCAAGGCGCTGATGGCTGTGGCGCTAAGCGCCAGTGTATTGGCGTTTGCGGCGCCGGTATTTGCGCAGGAGGTGCCTCCTGAACAGCTCGCGCTGGCCCGCAAATATGTCGATCTGACCGACCGGGCAGCGGTTTACGAGACCACCATGGTGGAAATCGCCATCGGTTCGATGCGCCAGATCGTGCAGCAGAATCCCGAGATCGTCGAGCAGACCAATGCGGCGATCGGCAAGATTCTCGAGGAATACAAGGACAAGAAGAGCGAGCTGCTCGATCAGTTCGCCCGCGTCTATGCGGTGCGCTTCACCATCGACGAGCTGCAGCAGATCGTGGCTTTCTACGAATCGCCCACCGGCCAGAAGCTGGCGGCGTCGAATATGGAAGCCAATGAAGACCTGTCGCGCGTCATGCAGGTGTTCACCAACAATGTGCGTCCTGAATTCTTTGCCAAGGTTCGCGCCGAATTGCGCACCCAGGGCATCACGCTCTAGCCTGCCGCATGGCTGCCATTCAGACCCCGCCTCGTGCGGGGTCTTTTTTATGCGCAGTCGCACCCCATCTTTCATCGTCAACAACCGATATAGTGCCCGCGTGCAAACGGTGCTATTCGGCAATCCCGGGCTTCGATTGCGCGAAGCTGTAACGCCGACCCAATGGAGCCTGCATGTCCGACACTTATGATCTCATCGTCATTGGCGCTGGGTCCGGGGGCGTCCGGGCGGCGCGCATGGCCGCCACCTATGGCGCCAAAGTGGTCATCATCGAAGAATTCCGCGTCGGCGGCACCTGCGTCATCCGCGGTTGCGTGCCCAAGAAGCTCTATGTCTATGCCAGCCGCTTCAACGACATGTTCGATGTCGCCCAAAGCTTTGGCTGGCAGGTTGATGCCTCTTTCGATTGGCCCACCCTGGTGGCCGCCAAGGAAAAGGAAATCACCCGCCTCGAGCACGCCTATACCTCCAATCTGGAAAAGCCCGGCGTCGAGATCATCCACGACCGCGCCGTGGTCACCGGTCCCAACAGCGTCCATCTGGTTGGCCAGGATCGCCCGCTGAACGCCAAATATCTGCTCATTGCCACCGGCGGGCGTCCGTTCATCCCCGCCATTCCCGGCGCCGAACTGGCCATCACCTCCAACGAAGCCTTCGATCTGCCCAACCTCCCCCATTCGATCATCATCGAGGGCGGCGGCTATATCGCGGTGGAATTCGCCACCATCTTTGCCGGGCTCGGGGTCGATACCACCATCATCTATCGCGGCGATTGCGTGCTGCGCTCGCTTCGACGAAGACATGCGCCGCGGCCTTGAGGCGGGGCTCATCGATCGTGGCATCAAGCTGATCTACGCCACCACGATCACCGCCCTCGCCAAGGAAGGCGACGATATCAGCGTCAGCTTCAGCGATGGCGTCGTCGCCCCTTATGGCGCGGTGATGTTTGCCACCGGCCGCAGCCCCAATATCGACGGGCTGGGCCTCGAAACCGCCGGCGTCGCGCTCTCGCCCTCCGGCTCCATTGCCGTCGACGCCTTTTCGCAGACCTCGGTGCCCTCGATCTATGCCGTGGGCGATGTCACCGGCCGCGCCGCACTCACCCCGGTCGCCATCCGCGAAGGCTGGTATTTCGCCGAGACGGTGTTCAACAACAACCCGATGACGGTCGATCACTCCCAGATCCCCACCGCGGTCTTCTCCGAGCCCGAAATCGGCGTCATCGGCCTCACCGAAGCCGAAGCGACCACCCATGGCGATATCGACGTCTATGTCGCCCGCTTCCGCCCGATGATCAATTCCTTCTCCACCCGCACCGAGCGCATGGTGCTCAAGCTGATCACCAAGGCCAATGGCGGCACGGTGCTGGGCTGCCACATCCTCGGGCCCGGCGCCGGCGAAATGATCCAGCTCGTCGCCATCCCCATGGGCATGGGCGCCAGCAAGGCCGATTTCGACCGCGCCATGGCCCTCCACCCCTCCGCCGCCGAGGAACTCGTCACCTTCAAGGCCCCCACCTACGTCTACCGCAACGGCGAAAAGCGGGTCTGATCGGGCAGGGGGCAGGGGAGGCAGGTTCTTGCGCTGAACGCACGGTCCACGATCGTTCCCCCTCCACCCCCTCGGCGTCATTCCCGCGAAAGCGGGAACCGCCGTTGAAATGTGGGGTCACGGATACTCCCCAACCCTCAAGTAACCGAGATCCCCGCTTTCGCGGGGACGACCTCGTGGTGCATGCGCGATTGAGTTGGTTTGGCCGCTCTCGCGGGAACGACACGGCTGATTGGGTCATTGAGCTAGCTGAGGCCTCCCACCGCGTTCCACCAAACGCCCCACCCCCCCCTCGGTGTCATTCCCGCGAAAGCGGGAACCGCCGTTTGAAAATATTGCGAGAGCCCCCCACCGGTCCCGGCCCCTTTTCCCACTCCCATCACCCCCTGATCCCAATGGCCCAGGCGGGGCAGGGGTGATAATACTTGGCAGGCCGGTCCCGCCTTGATATGCGGGCAGCCAACGTCTCCGTTGACCCGCGCAAGGAACTGCCGATCATGACCACCTGGACCCCCGATAGCTGGCGCGCCAAGCCGATTTCCCAGGTGCCCGCTTATCCTGATCCGGTCGCGCTGAGCGAAGCGGAGCGCAAGCTGGCGAGTTTCCCCCCGCTGGTGTTTGCCGGTGAAGCGCGCGACCTCAAGACCCGTCTGGCCGCTGTGGCCCGTGGCGAAGCCTTCCTGCTGCAGGGCGGCGATTGCGCCGAGAGCTTTGCCGAGCATGGCGCCGACCATATCCGCGATTTCTTCCGCGTCTTCCTGCAGATGGCCGTCGTGCTCACCCACGGCGCCTCCAAGCCGGTGGTCAAGATCGGCCGCGTGGCCGGCCAGTTCGCCAAGCCGCGTTCGGCCGATACCGAGACCATCGATGGCGTCGAACTGCCCAGCTATCGCGGCGACATCATCAACGCCATCGAGTTCAATGAAGCCTCCCGCGTGCCCGATCCCGAGCGCATGCTGATGGCCTACCGCCAGTCGGCCGCGACGCTCAACCTGCTGCGCGCCTTCTCCATGGGCGGCTATGCCGAGCTCACCCGCATCCACGAATGGACCGTGGGCTTCATGAAGGGCTCCAACTGGTACCCGCGCTACGAGGAAGTGGCGCGCAAGATCGATGACGCCATCACCTTCATGGGCGCGCTCGGCCTCAACCCCGACAACACCCCGGCGCTGCGCCAGACCAGCTTCTTCACCAGCCACGAAGCGCTGCTGCTGGGCTATGAGGAGGCGCTGACCCGTCGCGACTCCATCACCAATGACTGGTACGCCACCTCCGGCCACATGCTGTGGATCGGCGATCGCACCCGCCAGCCCGATGCCGCCCACGTCGAATATTTCGCCGGCATCAAGAACCCCATCGGCATCAAATGCGGCCCAAGCCTGAGCAGCGACGACCTGCTGCGCCTGCTCGACCGCTTGAACCCCACCGACGAAGCCGGCCGCATCACCCTGATCGCCCGCTTTGGCTCCGACAAGATCAGCGACCACCTGCCGCGCATCATCGAAACCGTGCAGAAGGCCGGCCGCACCGTCGTGTGGTGCTCCGATCCCATGCACGGCAATACCATCAAGGCCTCGAGCGGCTTCAAGACCCGTCCGTTCGATCGCGTGCTGTCGGAAGTGAAGTCGTTCTTCGATATCCATCGCGAGATGGGCACCTATGCCGGCGGCGTGCATATCGAAATGACCGGTGACGACGTGACCGAATGCGTTGGCGGCATGTCGGCAGTGACCGAGGCGTCGCTGGCCGATCGCTACAACACCTATTGCGACCCGCGCCTCAATGCCAGCCAGGCGCTCGAACTGGCGTTTCTGGTGGCCGAGGAAGTGCACGCGCAAAAGCCACCGCGCCAGCACTTTGCCGTCGCCGAATAGTCAGGCCTCCCGCGTGAACCGAAACGCCAGCGGCGCGTTTCGGTTCAGCGCACGTCAAGTGCGCGACGCACCTGACCAATCAAGGCCGCTTCATGCCCCGTTCGCTGTTTCCCGCCGCCAGCCCCGACATGCGCGCTCGCCTCGAACAGGATCCCACGCTCAAGCTCGTCAATGATTTTGCCTGGGATGCCACCCCGCTCGGCCCCATTCCGCAATGGCCGGAGACCCTCAAGGGCGCTGTCCGGGTCATGATGGCGGCCTCCACCCCGATGGTCATGCTGATCGGTCCGGACGGAATTCTCGTTTACAACCACGCCTATGCCGAGTTTGCCGGCGCGCGCCATCCCTCCATCATGGGGCAGGGCGCACTCGAAGCCTGGCCCGAGATTGCCGACTTCAACCGCCACAAGATCGAACTGGGCCTGCGCGGACAGTCGCTGATCCTGCGCAACCAGGAGCTGGCGCTCAATCGGCGCGGCCATGTCGAGACTGGCTGGATGGATCTTCACTACAGCCCCTTGCTCGGCGATGACGGCGCGCCCCTGGGCTCGTTGTGCATGGTCTATGAGACCACCGACCGGGTCATGGCCGAGACCGCTTTGGCCCGCAGCGAGGAGCGCCTGTCGCTGGCGCTCAATGGCTCGAGCCTCGTCGGCACCTGGGACTGGAACCTCATCACCGATACCATCACCGCCGACGACAAGTTTGCGCAACTGTTCGGCATCGATCCGCTGCGGGCCGGGCTTGGCTTGTCGAGCCAGGATTTTCTGGGGTCGGTGCATCCCGATGACGTCGCCGGGATGAGCCTGGCGCTGCGGGAGGCGATCCGCGAGGGCACGCTGTTCCGCAAGGAGTTCCGCCTGCTTGATGCCAATGGCGGCGTCCAGTGGGTCATCGGTTCGGGCCGCCCGCGGCTCGACCAGCAGGGCAAGGCCCATCGTTTGCCCGGTGTGCTGATCGATGTCACCGAGCAGCATCAGATCGCCGATGCCCTGGCCGAGAGCGAGCAGCGCTTCCGCACCCTCGCCGATTCCATGCCGCAAATGGTGTGGTCTACCCATCCCGACGGCACCTTCGACTATTTCAACGCGCGCTGGAGCGAATTCACCGGCCTGCCACCGGGCACGGGTGACGGGACCTTCCCGCCGGAACTGATCCACCCCGACGACAGGCCGCGGACCCTGGATGCATTCCGCCAGGCGCTGAAGGCCGGCGAACCCTACCAGGACGAGCACCGCCTGCTCCATCACAGCGGCGAGTTCCGCTGGACCCTGGCGCGCGCCATGCCGTTGCGCGACGCCCAGGGGCAGATCGTGCGCTGGATCGGCACCTCGACCGATATCCACCAGTCCAAGCTCGCTGCGGAAGAGCGCGACCTGGTCTCCCAGGAACTCAGCCACCGCATCAAGAACATCTTTGCCGTGCTCACTGGCATTATCAGCCTGTCGGCGCGCAGCCACCCGGAAAGCAAGCCGTTCGCCGACGAGTTGCGTCAGCGCATCTACGCGCTCGGGGAGGCCCATGATTTCGTGCGGCCCCGCCCATCGGGTGCCGCGGCCGCCAATCGGCAAAATTCGTTGCAGGCCTTGGTGCAGCGCCTCATGCAGCCCTATGGAAGCGCGGACCAGCGGCGCGTTCAGTTCCTGGGCGACGACGCTGAAATCGACGATGGTGCGGCGACGCCCCTGGCCTTGCTGTTTCACGAGCTTGCCACCAACGCCGCCAAATATGGCGCGCTGTCGGCCGCCGGCGGCACGGTGATCCTGACCGGCCAGGCCGGCGACCAGCGCTACCATCTGGACTGGAAGGAACGCGGCGGGCCCGGCATCAACTATACCGGCGAAGCGCCCGGCTTTGGCTCACGCGTGATCCAGCTCAGCGTCGAGGGCCAGCTGCACGGGCGTCTGGAGCGGTTTTGGGAAAGCGATGGCCTGCGCATCGAGATCGACCTGCCGGGCCACGCCCTGCGGCGCTCGGCGCGGCTGCAGGAAGCCTAGTCGGCAGACGACATCTGCGTGTCGAACAAGTGCAGGCGGCGCGGCGGCTCGGCGTCGATGGCATCGTGGCGCGCAACTGCAAAGCGGACCGCCGCGCGCAATTCGTCATCGGTCACCGGCTTGGGCAGTACACCCAGCGTGCCCGGTATGCCCCCACCCAGCTGGGACGGGTTGGCGGTCATGAACAGCACCGTCACCCTATGGTTGTGCGCGAGGTATTGGCCGATATCGGCGCCGGTAGGGCCGTCCTGCAGGTTCAAATCGATCAGGGCCACGTCCACCTGGTCGCTCAGGGCGAGGGCCGAAGGCTGGTCCGCGGCAATGCCGACAGGCTCAAACCCCAGCTCTTCAATGACGTGCTCGATTTCCGTCGCCACGAAAATCTCATCCTCGACCACCAATATCCTGCACATAGGCGCTAGCTCATTCTGTTCAATCTGGGCTCTCAACTCTTGAGCCGGTCTTGAGTTGCGTTGCTCAGGTCACGATCCGGGCCGTCGCATCGTCACTATATTAACGAGGCAGCCCCTCCCTGGGCATTTAGGAGAACATTAACCCTAATACACCATAAATACTGCCAAATGTTCCGAACGGTCTCGATCCGGAGAACCCTGATGCGCTCCCTCTCTGGCATGGCAATAGCGACTTTGGCGCTGATCACCGCAGCTCCGGCCCTGGCCGCCGACTTCCGCGGCCTGCGCCCCGCCTATCCCACCAGCTGGGAAACCGGCGAAGACAACCCCCTGCGCTTCGAAGCCGGCGTGCGCTATTGGATGTCCTGGGGCGGGCAGGATGCGACGTTCCCCAGCGTTTTTGGCAATACCGTGTTGAGTGAGCGCGACCAGACACACATTGGTGAGGGCTATTTTCGCATTGATGATTTGTCGACGCAAAGCTACCTCAAGGCCTATGGCGGCCTGAACATCGCCGCTAGCGGGAACTACCAGCTGCAACAGCCCGGAATTCCATCCATTGACGCTGGCCTTGGTGGGGCCGGGCGGGTTGGCTATATCGTCAGCGACTTTGGCTGGTTGCCATTTGGTGAGATGCGAGACGGTTTCGCGCTCGGCGGCCTGGTCGGCTACCAGTACTGGAATGACTCGCCCGATATCGGTCGCGGCAATTTCGCCGTTATCAACAGCCCGTCCGACATCAGCTGGACACCAGGGTCGGCCACATATTCCTATGGCGGGGATAGCAAGCCCGACAATCTGGACATTCACGCATTGCGTCTTGGCGTCACGGCTCAAGTTGACATCAATGACCAGTTCGATATCCGCGCCGAAGCGGCTGCCATTCCCTATTCCTGGGTAAGCGGTACGCTCGGGCCGCACGAAATCCCCGTCCTCCGGTCCGGCACGACCACCTATGTCAAAGCCTCCGAAACCAGTGTCACCGGTCACGGCTATGGTGCCGCGGGCGAGCTGATGGTTGGTTTCCATCCAACGGAAAACCTCACGCTGCGGGTCGGCGGTCGCGCATGGTATGTCGGCGGAACGCTTGAAGCCACTTACAAGGAAGCAACGATCACTGACCCCAGCGCCTCGACGCTGCCCGGTCCGATTGATACGCCGCCGGGGCTGTCGCTGCAGAACTACATCGTTCAGTCGCAGTTTGCCCAGGTCTTCCGCTACGGCGCCCTCGTCGAGCTGACCGGCCGCTTCTAGCCCTTCAATGTGGTCTCATGTCCGCTTGCCCTCACCGGGGCGAGCGGATAAGTCTTGCCCCGCCCAGCGGGGCTTTTTCCATTGCCAACAACGGGCAGGATCATCGTGACAGACCGCCTCAGAATTGCGCTAGCCCAGCTCAATCCCAAGGTCGGGGACCTGGTCGGAAACCTGGCCCTGGCGCGCGCCGCCCTGGCCGATGCCGTGGCCGCCAGGGCCGATATCCTGATGTTTCCGGAGCTGTTCCTCACCGGCTATTTTCCCGACGATCTGCTGTTCAGGCCCAAATTCGTTGCCGATGCCATTGCCGCCGCCCAGGCGCTGGCCGAGGCGACCGCCGGCACCGAAGTTGTCGTGATCCTGCCCACCATCTGGCAGGCGACCACCGGCCTGCACAATGCGGCCATCGTCGCGGAAAACGGCGCGATCATCGCCACCCGCCTCAAGCGCGAACTGCCCAATGCCGACGTCTTCTACGAAAAGCGCTACTTCGCCGTCGGCCCCTTGCCCGATCCGGTGACGATCAAGGGCGTGCCCGTCGGCATCCCGATCTGCGAGGATATCTGGCACTCCAACGTCTGCGAGAACCTGGCCATGCGCGGCGCCGAGATCATGCTGTGCCCCAATGGTTCGCCCTATTGGACCAACAAGCTGAACGTTCGCAAGGAACTGGTGCGCGCGCGGGTGGACGAGCTGTCCCTGCCCATGCTCTATCTCAACCAGGTCGGCGGCCAGGACGAGCTGGTTTATGACGGCGCCTCCTTCGCCATCGAGCCCGGCAACAAGCTGGTGCTGCAGGGCAAATCCTTTCAAACCGAGTTCATCGTGTCCGATTGGGTGCGCGGCGATGAAGGCTGGACCTGCGCCGACGGCGAGGTTTTGCCGCTCACCACCACCGACGAAGCGCCATGGCTCGCCTGCGTGCTGGGCCTGCGCGATTATGTCGGCAAGAACGGCTTCAAGCAGGTCGTGCTGGGCCTGTCCGGCGGCATCGACAGCGCGGTGGTCGCGGCCATGGCCGTCGATGCGCTGGGCGCCGAAAACGTCCACTGCATCATGCTGCCCTATCGCTATACCAGTCCGAGCTCAGCCTCAAGGATGCCCGGGACTGCGCCGAACTGCTTGGCGTGCGCTACGATATCGTCGCCATCGGCGATCCTGTCGACGCCGCGCTCGAACAGCTGGCTCCGATCTTCGGCAATCATCCCGCCGACCTCACCGAGGAAAACATCCAGTCCCGCATGCGCGGCGTGGTGCTGATGGCCGTCTCCAACAAGCTGGGCTCGATGCTGCTCAGCACCGGCAACAAGTCGGAAATGGGCGTCGGCTACGCCACCATCTATGGCGACATGAATGGCGGCTACAACCCGCTCAAGGACATGTACAAGACCGAGGTCTATCGCCTCGCCGCCTGGCGCAACGCCAATGTGCCCGGCGATTGCCGCGGCCCCTCCGGCCCGGTCATTCCCCAGTCGATCATCGACAAGGCCCCCAGCGCCGAACTGCGCCCCGATCAGAAGGATCAGGACAGCCTGCCGCCCTATCCGCGGCTCGATGCCATCCTGACGGCGCTGGTCGAAGAGGAAATGTCGATTGCCCAGATCGTGGCCCAGGGCCATGATCAGGCGCTGGTCGAGCGCATCGAGCGGCTGGTCAACATCGCCGAATACAAGCGGCGCCAATCCGCTCCCGGCCCCAAACTGACCTTCAAGGCCTTCGGTCTTGGTCGTCGCTACCCCATTACCAATGGTTACAAGGATCGAACCCTGGCATGACCATCGTTCGCTGGGCACCGTCCCCCACCGGCCGCATTCACCTCGGCAACGCCCGTCCGGCCCTGCTGAACTGGTTCTTCGCCCGTCGCCATGGCGGCAAGTACGTGCTGCGCATGGACGATACCGACCAGGCCCGTTCCACCCGTGAATTCGCCGATGGCATCGAAGTCGATCTGGCCTGGCTCGGCGTCACGCCCGATCTGCTGGTGCGCCAGTCCGAGCGGACCAGCTTTACGATGCGGCGCGCGACCAGCTGATCGCTGCCGGTCGTCTCTATCCCTGCTATGAAACCGCCGACGAACTCGACCGCCGCCGCAAGCGCGCGCGGGCGCTCGGCAAGCCGCCGATCTATGATCGCGCCGCGCTCAATCTCACCGCCGAGGATCGCGCCCGCCTCGAAGCCGAGGGCCGCAAGCCGCATTGGCGCTTCAAGCTCGATGGCCGCCCGGTCACCTTCACTGACCTCATCAAGGGCGAGCAGACCGTCAACACCGCCTCCATGTCCGATCCGGTGCTGGTGCGCGAAGACGGCACCTATCTCTACACGCTTCCCTCCGTGGTCGATGACATCGACCTGGCCATCACCCACGTCATCCGCGGCGAGGATCACGTCTCCAATACCGGCACGCAGATCGAGATCATCGAGGCGCTCGGCGGCCAGATCCCGATGTTCGCCCACCACAACCTGCTCACCGACGCGGCCGGGCAGGGGCTTCTCCAAGCGCCTTGGCTCCCAGTCGATCACCGATTTCCGCGAAGACGGCTACGAGCCGCTGGCGATTGCCATCATGGCCTCGATCACCGGCACCAGCCTGCCGATCGAGCCCTATGGCTCACTCGATGAGATCGCCGAAAAGCTCGATTTTTCGATGATTTCGCATGGCGCCGCCCGCTTCGATCCGGCCGAGCTCGATGGCCTCAATGCCCGCCTGCTGCACGCCATGCCCTATGCCGAAGCGCTGCCGCGCCTGACCTCGCTGGGGCTCGAAGGCGAAGCCATGTGGCTGCTGCTGCGCGACAATCTGGGCAAGTTCGGCGATATCGCCGAGCTATCCAAGCTCGTCACCGGCCCGGTCGAGCCCGTAATTGCCGATGAGGATCGTGATTTCCTGGCGCTGGCCAAGGCCGTGCTACCGGCGGAGCCATGGGACGATCAGACCTGGGGCGAGTGGACCAATGCGCTCAAGGCCAGCACTGGCCGCAAGGGCAAGGCCCTGTTCCTGCCGCTGCGCATGGCGCTGACCGGCCGCCACGATGGGCCAGAGCTTAAGTCCCTGCTCCCGTTGGTTGGGCGTAAGGCGTGTCTGGACCGACTACCCTGACCACCTTGTCCCCGAACTGCACCAGCCGCAGCGAATTGTCGAACGCGGTCTGATTTGTCGGGCGGGTCACCGGAGTTTCGCCGGGGCCCGCTGGCCGGGCACGGGGCAGGGGCACGTCGACGAATACGGAATTGTCGATGGCTGCAACCGCTACCGGCACCACGCCGCGCGGATCGCGCAGGGGCAGGGGAATGGTCTGCCCCGCCACTTCCATCATCGCGCGCGAACTGCCGTCGCTGGCCCTGGCGGTCACGATCGACCCATCCGAACGCGGCGCGACCTTGCAGCTGGCGGCCTCGCTCGTGTCGAGCTCTTCGCGATAGCGGAACGCCGATGGCAGCGCCGTATAGGGCTCGCCAAACTCGTTGCGCATCTGCTCCGGTTCCTGGCCGGGATTGTCATAATAATAGAGCGCCACCGGCGTCGTCGGGCAGCTCGCCTGGCAACTCTGCGCATCCTGCGCGAGATAGTCGGTGAGGGTCGAATAGCTGATCGGCCAGAAATAGCCATCGGTCAGCCGCACGCAGACGGTGCGGATCGTCTGGTAGCCCTGATAGCCCCAGTAATCGCCGCTCATTGATCATCTGGCCGTCGCTGAAATCGCCTTCCGAGGTGGTGCCGAAAATCCGGTCAAACAGCGACTGGCGGTCGCGGCTGAAGGTGGCGGTCGAACCGGCATTGCACCCGAAGCGCGCCATTTCCTGCAGGATCGCTTCGCGCTGGCCGGCGACGGCCCGGGCGGTTTCCACCTGCTGGGTCACGCTTGAGGCCTGCTCGCGCAGGCGCAGCACTTCGCGCCCGATCTGGGTGCATTGCGGGGTCAGCTGCCGCCCGGCCTTGGCCGCATCGTTGCAACCTTGGCGGATGTAGCGGCTTTCCATGTTCTGGACGTCGCGCGCCAATTGGCGGGCCGCCTGGGTGTTGCCGTCGAGCTGGCGGAAATCCCCATTGCGGTCGAACTGGCGCAAGGCGTTTTCCAGCCGTCCACACTGGGCCGCCTGCGCATAGGCCGTGTCCACGTCGAGCGCGAGGGTGCACGCCACCAGCACCATGAGAAGAAGGGCGCGCACGCCATTGCTGCCAAGACTAATCATTGTATTCCAATCGCCAGCGCCCTCGCGCCGTTATTCGTGGGCCTTAAGACAACGCTAGGACCGTTGGCAACATTATAGAGCGGGTGCACATACCATGGTAGCGCACCAAAGACACATCAATGAGAGAAGTGCCCATGAAGCTGGCAACGCTGAAGAACGGTCGACCGGATGGCCAATTGGTCGTCGTTTCCAATGATTTGGCGCGTTGCGTTTCGGCCGGCCGGGTTGCGCCGACGCTGCAGGCGGCGCTCGATGGCTGGGAGACTTGCGCGCCGGCCCTGGCGCAGCTGGGCGCCCAGCTCGATGCGGGGGCCATTGCCGGCCAGCCCTTCGATGCCGCGACCGCTTTGGCGCCCCTGCCGCGCGCCTATCAGTGGATCGATGGCGCCGGCTATCTCAGCCATCTCGAGCGGGTGCGCAGCCTCAGCGGCTCCAAGGATGCCGAGCTGCAATCCGTCCGCCCGCTGCTCTATCAGGGTGGCTCCGATTCCTTTGTCGCCCCCACCGCGCCCATCATCGTCCCCGAGGCCGATCTGGCGCTCGATTTCGAAGCCGAAGTGGCCGTGATCATCGGCCCGGTGCCCATGGGCGTCACCCGCGAGCAGGCCGCCGCCGCGATTCGGCTGGTCACCGTCTGCAACGACGTGTCGCTGCGGCGCCTCGTGGTCGATGATCTGCAAAACGGCTTCGGCTTTTTTCACGCCAAGCCCTCCACCGTCTTTGCCCCCGTCGTCATCACCCCCGACGGGCTGGGCGATGCCTGGCGCGACGCCCGCCTGCATCTGCAGGTGCGCGTCGAGGTCAACGACGTGCTGATCGGCCAGCCCAATGCCGGCGTCGACGTGCATTTCGATTTTGCCGATCTGATCGTCGAGGCCGCGCGCACCCGTCCGCTGGGGGCCGGCACCATCATTGGCGGGGGCACAGTGTCCAATCGCCATGATGAAAGCCTGCCGATCAAGCGCGACGGCATCGGCTTTGCCTGCCTCGCCGAGGCCCGCACCGTCGAAAAGCTCAAATATGGCCGCGCCCGCACGCCTTTTCTCAAGCCCGGCGACGTGCTGCGGATCGGCGCCATCAACGCCGGCGGGCAGCCGGTTTTCGGCATGATGCACCAGACAATCCAGCTTGCCGCGGCCCAGTAACATTCCCGTGTTCACGTTGGGGAATGCGGCTGTCTCGTGCAAGTCTGGTTCGTGCATAGCCCCCCAAGGCAGCACATAGAATGTCGCCTCCAAAGCGATTGGGCGGTCCTTCGGGATCGCCCCTTTTTCTTTCCGCTTGATTTCCGCGGCTTCAGCGGCCAATGTCCGGCGCTATGAAGACCCAGTTCATTCTGATTAACCGCTGCATTATTACCTGCTAACAACTCGTTGGCGGCGCGGTCTTCTTCATTCTACAATCCTGATACCCGAAGAGCCCGTCAGCCAGCGCAACTCCGCATGGCCCAGAGGACGATATGACGCCGGGATCGCCACAAGTTTCGCTCTATAATACGCTCACGCGCTCCAAGCAGGCCTTTGTGCCCCTCGATGCGAACAATGTGCGCATGTATGTCTGCGGGCCGACGGTTTATGACTTCGCCCATATCGGCAATGCCCGCCCGGTCATCGTCTTTGACTTGCTGTTCCGCCTGCTGCGCCAGCTCTATGGCGCCGAACACGTCACCTATGTGCGCAACATCACCGACGTCGATGACAAGATCAACGCGCGGGCCCTGCGCGATTTCCCCGACCTGCCGCTGAACGAAGCCATTCGCCGGGTCACCGAAAAGACCGAGGTGCAGTTTCTCGCCGATGCCAGGGCCCTCGGGGCGCTCGAGCCGACCATCCAGCCGCGCGCGACCGACAACATCGCCCAGATGCAGGAACTGATCAAATCGCTGCTGGCCAATGGCCACGCCTATGAAGCGGGCGGCGAAGTGCTGTTCGACGTCCAGTCGATGACCGATTACGGCCAGCTGTCGGGTCGCAACCTCGAGGACAATCTCGCCGGCGCGCGCATTGCCATCGACCTGCACAAGAAGAACCCCGCCGATTTCGTGCTGTGGAAGCAGTCGTCGGCCACCGAGCCGGGCTGGGATAGCCCCTGGGGCCGCGGCCGTCCGGGCTGGCATATCGAGTGCTCGGCCATGAGCGAGCGCTATCTGGGCCAGACCTTCGACATTCATGGCGGTGGTCTGGACCTGATCTTCCCGCACCACGAAAACGAGATCGCCCAGTCCCGCTGCGCCCACGGCACCCAGGCCATGGCCAATATCTGGATGCACAACGGCTTCCTGCAGGTCGAAGGGCAGAAAATGTCCAAGAGCCTGGGCAATTTCGTCACCATCAACGATCTGCTCGAAACCGGCGCCATGGGCGATCGCGCCTGGCTGGGCGACGTGCTGCGCCTGGCCATGCTGATGACGCATTATCGCGAGCCCATCGATTTTACCGTCAAGCGCCTCGAAGAGGCCGAGGCCAAGCTGCGCGACTGGCAGCTGGCGGCGCGCGATGCCGAGCGCGACGACACCGTCATGCCCGATGCTGCGGTCCTCGCGGCGCTCAGCGACGATCTCAATTTCCACCGCGCCGGCGTGGTGCTCGATGCCATGGCCAAGAAGGCCCGGGCCGCCGATGGCGCAGAGGCCCGCCAGACCCTTGCCGCCACCCTGCGCTTTCTTGGCTTTGGCCTGGCCAGCCTGATAACGTCGGACCAGGGCTGGGAGGAGCCGCCCCATATCGCCACCGCGATCGGCGAGCGCCTTGCCGCCCTCAATGCCCGCGATTTCGCCCGGGCCGACATGATCCGCAACGAACTGGGCGAACAGGGCATTGCCCTGCTGGACTACAAGGATAGCGAAACGGGCGAGCGCCGCACCAAGTGGGAAATGAAGCGCTAGCCGCTTGCATGGAAGGAGAATGACATGATCGACCATATCGGCATCAACGTCGCGAACTGGACCAAAGCCACCGCGTTCTATGACGCTGCCTTCGCCGCCCTGGGCGCAAGCCTCATCACCATGGTCCCCGAGCAGTTCACCGGCGGCGTCAAGGTGGGCGGCTATGGCCGCACCAAGCCCGATTTCTGGCTGCATGAATCGTCCGACACCGGCCCCGGCCGCCACTACGCCTTCAGCGCCAATTCCCGTGCCGAAGTCGATGCCTTCTACGCCGCCGCCATGGCTGCCGGCGGCACCGACAACGGGGCGCCGGGCGTTCGCGCCCATTATCACCCTGACTATTACGCGGCCTTTGTCATCGATCCCGATGGCAATAATGTCGAAGCTGTCTGTCATGTCCCCGGCTAAGGCGACGCCTCATACCGGCGGGTGCCAATGCGGCGCCGTGCGCTTCAGCGTCACCCAGTTGGGCCGTGGCTCGATCTGCCATTGCCGCATGTGCCAGAAGGCATTCGGTGGGTTTTTCGGCCCCCTGGTCACCGCCCACAATGCCGTATGGACGCGCGGCGAGCCGAAGTGGTTTCAAAGCTCCAACTCGGCGCGGCGCGGCTTTTGCGCCGAATGCGGTACCCCGCTCGCCTATGAAACCCGCTTCGGGCTGGAGCTGGCCATCGGTGCCTTCGATGATCCAACCGTGGCGGCTCCGCAGCTGCAGGTGAACCTCGCCGACAAGCTGCCCTTCGTCGATGGCCTGCCCGATCTGCCGGTGCGCTCGCACAATTCCGATCAATGGCGGGATTTCCTCGCGGGCATCCATTCCAACCAGCACCCCGATCACGACACCGAAGCCTGGCCGCCCCGGGAGACGCCGTGATGAACCGCTACGCCATGGAAGTCAGCGGCGGCTGCCAGTGCGGCGCGGTGCGCTATCACACCAGCGAGATGCTGGATAATGCCCATCTGTGCCACTGCCGCATGTGCCAGAAGGCCGTCGGCAACATCTTTGCCGCGCTGGTCGCCGCACCGCGCGAGGCCCTGGTCTGGACGCGGGGCACGCCGGCCCGCTTTCGCAGCTCCGAACATGTCGATCGCGGCTTCTGCCGGGATTGCGGCACGCCGCTGTTTTATGACGACACCGAGGCCGGCCGGATCAACCTGACCATCGGCTCGCTCGATCACCCCGAACTGTTCCCGCCCCACGGCAATACCGGCCAGGAGGGGCAGGTGCCCTGGTTCGCCAGCGTCACCGCGATCGACAATGCCGGCACCACCGAAGACGGCAACGAAGCCTGGGCTGCCGCCATCAAGACCACCAATCACCAGCATCCTGACCACGACACGGCCAACTGGCCGGAACCGCGTTAGAGTATTTTATGTCCAAAGACCGCCTCTATATCTACGACACCACCCTGCGCGATGGCGCACAGACCGCCGGCATCGAGTTCTCCCTCGAAGACAAGATTGCCATTACCGCGCTGCTGGATGGGCTGGGCGTCGACTATATCGAGGGCGGCTATCCCGGCGCCAACCCGGTCGATACCGAGCTGTTCGAGCAAAAGCGCACCAAGCGGGCCAACTTCACCGCCTTTGGCATGACCAAGCGGGCAGGGCGCTCCGCTGCCAATGATCCGGGCGTGCAGGCACTGCTCAATTCGCGCGCCGATGCGACCTGCTTTGTCGCCAAGGCCTGGGACCATCAGGTCAAGGTGGCGCTTGAAATCTCGCTCGAGGACAATCTTGAAAGCCTGCGCGATACCGTCGCCAGCGCCGTGGCCGCCGGCAAGGAAGCGCTGATCGACTGCGAGCACTTCTTTGATGGCTTCAAGGCCAATCCCGCCTATGCGCTGTCCTGCGTGCAGACCGCGCTCGAGGCCGGCGCGCGCTGGGTTGTGCTGTGCGACACCAATGGCGGCACCATGCCCAGCGAAATCCGCGAGATCATCGCCGAGGTGCTCACCGTCGCCCCCGGCAATCGGCTGGGCATCCACGCCCATGACGATACCGGCCAGGCCGTCGCCAATACGCTTGCCGCCGTCGAGGCCGGGGTGCGCCAGATCCAGGGCACGCTGAACGGCATCGGCGAGCGCTGCGGCAATGCCAATCTCATCACCATCATCCCGACCCTGGTGCTCAAGCCCGTCTTTTCCGAGCGCTTCGACACCGCCATCGACCCCGAGGCTCTGGCGCGCCTCACCCATATTTCACGCGCCTTCGATGATCGCCTCAACCGCGCCCCGATGCGCCAGGCGCCCTATGTCGGCGCCTCGGCCTTTGCCACCAAGGCCGGCATCCACGCCTCGGCGCTGCTCAAGGATTTTTCCACCTATGAGCACATTCCGCCCGAAAGCGTGGGCAATGAGCGCTCCATCATGGTCAGCCAGCAGGCCGGCAAGTCCAATCTGCTGACGGCCCTTGCGCGCCATGGCATCCATCTGGCCAAGGACGATTCCCGCCTCGAAAAGCTGCTCGCCACCGTCAAGGACCGCGAATCGCGCGGCTATTCCTATGACGGGGCCGATGCCTCCTTTGCCATTCTCGCCCGTGAAGTGCTGGGCACGCTGCCCATCTATTTCAATGTCGAGAACTACCGCGCCAGCGTCGAGCGCCGCCACAATGCGCATGGGCGAGGAAATCACCGTTACTGAAGCGGTGGTAAAGCTTCGCGTCGATGACGAGCTGCTGATGTCGGTGGCCGAAGGAAACGGCCCGGTCAACGCGCTCGATCTGGCCCTGCGCAAGGATCTGGGCAAGTATTCGCGCCGGATCGAGGATCTGGAACTGGTCGATTTCAAGGTGCGTATCCTCGACGGTGGCACGGGCGCGGTCACCCGTGTACTGGTCGAGAGCCGTGACGGCACCGGCGAACGCTGGTTCACCATCGGCGTTTCGCCCAATATCATTGATGCGTCCTTTCAAGCGCTATATGAATCCATTACTTACAAGCTGTTGAAGACTGAAGCGGCCCCGCTTTAGACGCAGCACATAGATCCGACGGCGTTGGCCGGCTCCGTCCGGGAGGACAAACTGGCCGACACCGCTCCGAAACAACCTCTTGCTCTTACTTTAGGGGCGGCTGCGGTTACCCTTGTGATCATCATCGGCGTGCTGGCCGGTCCCGCCGTGGTCAATTGCTGGAACGCCGGCAATGGCTTTGGCCTGTGCATGCAGGGCAAGATGGCCGATGCCGGCCTGCTGCCCCAGCCGGTCCCCGCAATCGCCGAAACCGCACCGGTGGCTCCTGCCGCCGAGCCTGCGGTGGCGCCCGCGCCGGAACCGGCCGTCACGACGGCCGAGCCGGCCCCCGCAACGACTGAACCCGCCGCCGAAGTGCCCGAAAACCTGGTCGCGGCCAGCTTTGGCCTGCTGCGCGCCGAGCCCGATGGTTCGGTGGTGATTGCCGGCAGCGGCACGCCCGGCACCGAAGTCGAGGTTTATGCCAATGACCAGCTGCTGGGCACCGCCAAGGTGGAACCCAGCGGTGACTGGGTGCTGGTCCCCGACGCGCCGCTCAGCCCCGGTGGCGCCGAGATCACCCTGGGTGAAACCGGCAAGGAAGGCCGCGCCGACCAATCCTTCGTCGTCGCGATCAATGACGACAAATCGAGCGAACCCCTGGTGGTCGCCAGCACGCCTGGCGCCGCCAGCCAGATCCTGCAGGGCCTTGAGCATCCCGCCCAGCCCGCAGCTGCCCCAGCGCAAACCACCGAGCTTGCAGCCGTCGCACCCGCCGCCGAGCCCGCCCCGGCAGCCACCCCGGCGCCCGTTGCCGTCGCTGCAGCCCCCGCGGCCAGCGCCACCCAGCCCGCGCCGGCCCCCGTCGCCAATGTTGCGCCAGCACCTGCTGCCGCCGTGGCCGCCGCCCAGCCTGTCACCCCTGTGCCCTCGCCGGCCGCTGCCCCGACCGTGACGCCGACGCCCGCTGGCGAAGCCCCGGCTGTTGCCGCGGCCCCTGAAGCCACACGGCCGGCAGCCGCTCCACCGGTCGCAGTCCCGGCTGACGCCACGCCGGCCGCCGGTGCCGAAACCGCCGTCGCTGCAGTTGCGCCCCAGCCTCAGGCCACGCCCGCCCAGCCAGCCCCTGCCAGCCCGGCAACCACGGCGGCGCCTGCAACGCCCTTGCCACCCGCTGCTACGACAGAACTCGTCGCCCCCACCATCGATGCCATCGAAGTGGATGGCGCGCGCACCTTCTTTGCCGGCGCAGGGCCCGATGGGGCCATCATCCGGCTTTATGTCGACGACGCCTTTGTCGCCGACACCACGGTGTCCGGCGGTCGTTGGCTGGTGGAAGCGGGCGATGTGCTGACCAAGCCATCGCAGCGCATCCGCATCGACATGCTGCAGCCGGGCAGTGCCCAGGTTGTCGCGCGCGCCGAGGTTGATTTCGTCATCAACCTGCCCGAAACCACGCCGCCCACGGCCGTTGCCGAAACACCGGCTCCAGCCGCGCCCGCACCAGCAGTGCCAGCGCCTGCGGCGCCGCCCGTAGCGGTCGCCGCAACACCGGCTGCGACGCCAACGGCTCCCGCTACGCCATCGGCACCCAACGTCGCCGCAGCGCCCGCACCATCTGCACCCGCCACCAGCGTCGCTGCAGCGCCCGCTGCCGCGCCCGCCGCACGCGCCACCAGCGTCGCCGCAGCGCCTGCACCCGCAGCGCCTGCTGCCACGCCCGCCGCACCAGCCGAAGCCGTCGCCGCCGCCGTACCCGCCGCCCAGCCGGCCGCTCCTGCGCTCGAACAGCCCAATGTGCCGGTGATGGTGGCCATGTCGGTCGGTGATCCCAATGCGGTGCGCTTTGCCTCGGGCAAGGCGATCATCCGGCGGGGCGACAATCTGTGGACCATTGCCCGTCGCGTCTATGGCCACGGCATCCGCTACACCACGATCTACCAGGCCAATACCGGCCAGATCCGCGACCCCGACTGGATTTACCCGGGGCAGGTGTTCGATTTGCCCACCGGCACCAACTAAATGCGCACAACATGGCCCGCCAATCGGCGGGCCATTGCATTTTGGCCGCGGACGTACCATCTCTATCGGTATTCACCGATCAATTCGTTTGAGCCATGCAAGACAACGATATCGCCACCACCATGCGGGCCCTCGGCCATCCGGTTCGGCTAAGCATTCTGCGCATTATTGCCACCCAGCAGCTGGGTGAGTGTTGCTGCGCCGACGTCACCGATGAATTGCCGCTCGCCCAGTCCACGGTCAGCCAGCACATCAAGGTGCTGCTCGACGCCGGGCTGATCGAGCGCAAGGCTCGTGGCACCCGCAATTGCTACATCATCCGGCGCGATCGCCTGGAAGCCCTGTGCAGCGCCTTTGGTGGTCTGGTCGATACTCTTGCTCCCACCGCCCCGAACCGGGAAACGGAAACCGCCTGATGCCTCCACAAAACGCCGGCAAGAAGCCGTCCGTCAACGCGGACGATAGCTCGATCATTTCCACGATCCGCAATCTGTGGCGTTACATGTGGCCGGCCGACCGCCCGGACCTGCGCTTCAAGGTGGTCATTGCGCTTTTGGCGCTGGTCGTCAGCAAGGTCGCGACCACCTTTATTCCCTTCCTCTACAAGGGCATCATCGACAGCCTCGACGGCTCCTCTCCTGATTATGCCCTGATGCTGGGCATCGCCATCCCGGTCATGCTGGTCATCGCCTATGGTGCCACCAGCCTCATCGACGCCGGTTTCCAGCAATTGCGCGACGTCTGGTTCGCCTCCGTCGGCCAGAACGCCGTCCGCCAAGCTCGCCTATGAAGCCTTTGTGCATATGCACAAGCTATCGCTGCGCTTCCACCTGGCGCGCCGCACCGGCGGGCTCAGCCGCATCATCGAGCGCGGCACCAAGGGCATCGAAACCATCGTGCGTTTCACCATGCTCAATATCGTGCCCACGATCATCGAGTTCATCGTCACCGCCATCATCTTCGTCACCATGTTCGGCATCACCTATCTGGGCGTGCTGATCCTGGTGATCTGGGGCTATCTGGTCTGGACCATCAAGGCGTCCAACTGGCGTATCTCGATCCGTCGCGACATGAACACCAGCGACACCGATGCCAATTCCCGCGCCATCGACAGCCTGCTCAATTACGAGACGGTGAAGTATTTCACCAATGAGGAGATGGAAGCCAAGCGCTACGACAAGGCGATGGCCGGCTACGAGCGCGCCGCCGTGCGCATCTGGACCTCGCTGGGCACCCTCAACTTCGGCCAGGCGCTGATCTTTTATGCCGGCGTCATCGTCATCCTCGCCATGGCCGCCAATGGCGTCATGGCCGGCACGCTCACCGTGGGTGATTTCGTGCTGCTCAACACTTTCCTGATCCAGATCTATCGCCCGCTCAACCAGATCGGCTTCGTTTATCGCGAGCTGCGCCAGGGCCTCACCGACATCGAAGAGATGTTCAAGCTGCTCGATCAGGATCCCGAAATCGTCGACAAGCCCGATGCCAAGGCGCTGGCCGTCACTGGTCCGGTCATCCGCTTCGACAATGTCACCTTCCACTACGATTCCGACCGCCCCATCCTCAAGGGCGTCAGCTTCGAGGTGCCGGCGGGCAAGACCGTCGCCATTGTCGGCCCCACCGGGGCGGGCAAGTCGACCATCTCGCGGCTGCTCTACCGCTTCTATGACGTGACCTCCGGCGCCATCACCATTGACGGCCAGGACCTGCGCGACATCACCCAGAAAAGCCTGCGCTCGGCCATCGGCATGGTCCCCCAGGATACCGTGCTGTTCAACGACACCATTGGCTACAATATCGAATATGGCCGTCCCGGCGCTTCCGCCGATGAGGTGCACGAAGCGGCGGAAATGGCGCAGGTGGGCGGCTTCATCGCCCGCCTGCCCAAGGCCTACGACACCCCCGTCGGCGAGCGCGGCCTGAAGCTCTCCGGCGGTGAAAAGCAGCGCGTCGCCATTGCCCGCACCATTCTCAAGGCGCCCAAGATCCTCATCCTCGATGAGGCGACCTCGGCGCTGGATACCAAGACTGAACGCGACATCCAGGCGGCGCTCGACGTGGTCTCCAAGAACCGCACCACCGTGGTCATCGCCCACCGCTTGTCGACCGTGGTCAACGCCGACGAAATCCTGGTGCTGCGCGAAGGCGTCGTCGCCGAACGCGGCGCGCACGCGGTGCTGCTGGCCAAGAACGGCCTCTACGCCCAGATGTGGAACCGCCAGCGCGAAGCCACCGAAGCCGAAGAGAACCTGCTCCTGCGCACCGCCAACGACCCCGACGGCTTCGTCAAACGCGGCGTCCCGGCCGGAGAGTAGGGCAGGGGGCGTCGGCCGCCTCGCCACCCAAAACTCGATGTCCTCCCGGCCCTGAACCGGGACCAGCCACCCCCACGACGTCATTCCCGCGCAAGCGGGAACCTCCGTTTCCCTATCCCGGACACACAACAGAGGTCTCCGCTTCCACGGGATGACCTCGGAGTGTTGCTAATTACCCTGCTCGTTTGACCTTCAGCGCAGCGTTCCATCCGCCCGCCGCTAAATTCCCCACCCCCACGGCGTCATTCCCGCGCAAGCGGGAACCACCGTTTCCCTATCCTCGGAGACACAACACAGGTCCCCGCTTCCGCAGGGATGACCCCCGGGGATGTTGCTATTGCCCTGCTCGTTAGACCATTCAGCGCCGCGTTCATCCCCGCGCCGCTAAAGGTCCCACCCCCACGGTGTCATTCCCGCGCAAGCGGGAACCCCTGTTCCTATCCCCGGACACACAAAAGAGGTCCCCGCCTCCGCGTGATGACCCCCGGGATGTTGCTATTGCCCTGCTCGTTGGACCATTCAGCGCAGCGTTCCACCCGCGCGCCGCCAACGCCCCCACCCCCCACGGCGTCATTCCCGCGCAAGCGGGAACCTCCGTTTCCCTATCCCAGACGCACTACAAAGGTCCCCGCTTCCGCGGGGATGACCCGGAGTGTTGTTATTGCTCTGCCCATTTGACCTTCAGCGCAGCGTTCCACCCGCGCGCCGCTAACGCCCCCACCCCCCACGGCGTCATTCCCGCGCAAGCGGGAACCTCCGTTTCCCTGCCCACCATCAACGCAGCGCTGGCTCAATGCGTCTAGCTGGCGTCCCTACTCCAGCGGCGCCGTATGCTCACGCAGCCACTGCTCCAGCACATCCTTGCGGAATGTACCGCCTTCCAGATTGGCGTAGATGAACCGCTCCAGTTCTTCGTTGGTCGCGGCCACATCCATACCGTTGGTTTGCAGAAAAATTTCGAGGCACGCATAGGCCACGCGCTTGTTGCCATCCACGAACCCGTGATTCATCGCCAGGCTTTCCCAAAGAGCCGCAGCCTCTTCGATAAGATCGGCATAGTAGCCCGTTTGGGGCCGGAGCAGGGCGGACTCAACCAGTCCCGAGCCCAGAACGCCATTGGCGCCCCCGAAAACCTCGATCAGGATCTGGTGTATCCGCAGCACCTCATCGAGCGTCAGATAGACCGCCATTGCGGCTTACTTGGCCAGGGCTTCGTAAAGTGAACGCCGTCGCTCGATGCTTTTCGCCATCAGTGCCTCAACGACTGGTCTGACTTTGGGCCCCTCGCTCTGTGCCAGCAACGCCCCATACTGCTCGGGCGATAGGACGATGGCGACATCGCGGCCGTTCTTCTGGATACGGACCGGCTCGGCCTGCGCCATCTCCAGCACCTGGCCGAATTTGTTCTTCGCATCGGTGGCGGTGATCGCAGCCATTTTCGTCCTCGTCAGCTAAATTAGCTAATCGAAAATAGGCGCTACCCCCCAAAAAACAAGGCCCGCATCGCTGCGGGCCTTTCCGTCGCTGTGCTATTCCGCCGCCTCGGAGCGGCTGACGACGGTGACTCCGTTCTTTTCCTTCTCCACCAGCCCCGCCTCCTGGCTGACGACGTAGCGCTTGGAGCCGTCCGCTTCGGGCACTTCCACCGCCAGGCCGTCGAACCCGGCCGGCATGGTCGCGGCGACGGCCGCGCGCCCGGCGCCAAGGCGCTGGCCCACCTGGTGGCCGATCCAGCGGATCTGCGAGAGCATCACGGTGGGCGCCGTCACCATTACCGGCACCATGATCAGCGTCAGCGCGGTCGAAAAGAACAACCCCGAAACCAGTGCCGCTGACAGATGGATGAACCACGATCCGGCAATGCCTCCCAGCACGATCTCGCGCCGTATGAAGTCGAACTCTACGTTCGCCCACATTGGGATCACGCCCAGCGCCGTCAGGAACGCGGTCAGCAGCACGGGCCTTACGCGTTGCGCCGCCGTCAGCAGCATCGCCTTGACCGGCTCGACATGCTGGTGCCGGTTGTAATCGTTATAGGTGTCGATCAGCACGATGCCGTTCTTCACCACGATACCCGCCAGCGCCACGATGCCCAGCCCCGTCATGATGGCCGAAAAGCTCATCCCCGTCACCAGCATCCCCAGCAGCACCCCCGCCACCGACATGATCACCGTCGAGAGCGTCACCATCACCTGGTAGAAGCTGTTATATTCCAGCAGCAGGATGAAGAAGATCAGGAACATCGCCATCGCGAACGCCTGCACGATGAACGCATTGGCATCCCCCATCTGCTCCTCGGCGCCCCCGAACACCACGTTGACGGTGTCGGGGAAGTCCTGCTGGTCGATCCAGGCCTGCAGTTCCTTCACCTTGTCGGCGGCGTAAACCCCCTCGGGCAGGTCCTTCAGGCCCGCGGCAACATTCATCACATAGGATTTGTTCAGCCGCTGGATATTGGCGACCTTGGGCACGGCGGTGCGGGTGATGAAGTTCGACACCGGGATCATGCCCTGCGCCGTGGCGATGCGCATGGAATCGAGCGCGTCGAAGGTTCGCTCCTCGCGCGGCAGCCGCACCCGGATATCGAGCTCGTCCCCGGTCTCGGCATCGCGATAGGTGCCCAGTTTCACCCCCGAGGTCACCATCTGCACATAGGGGGCCAGCTCGCGCACGCCGATGCCGTATTTGCCCGCCTCGTTGCGGTCGATGGTGATCTGCCAGTCAATGCCGGGGGAGGGGCGGCCATCTTCGATGTCCACCGCATTGGGCATGGTGGCAATCTGGTTGCGAATGGCCGTTACCGTAGGCACCAGATCATCATAATTGCTGCTTTCCACCCGCAGATTGATGTCCTTGCCCGCCGGCGGGCCGTTTTCCGCGGCCAGCACCTGGATGTCCAGCCCGGCAAAATTGTCGACGCGGTCGCGGATATCGGCGAAGATTTCCGAGGCCTTCACCCGGTGCGCATAGTCCACCAGCTGCAGCTGGAAATTGCCGATCGTGTCGGGCGGAGTGCTGCCGAAGGCGCCGGTCTTGCCGAACTGCATGATCACGTCCTGGATGCCCGGCACCTGCATGATCTGGAGCTCGATGGCGCGCAGCATGTCCCGGATTTCCTCGGGCGAATAATTGCCGCGCCCCACCACAGCCACCGTCGCATATTCGGGCTCCGACGCCGGGAAGGCCTCGGATCCGGTGGGATTGTTCACATAGTACACGAAGATGCTGATGATGATGCCGAAGCCCACCGCCAGAGTTGGCAGGGGCCAGTGCAGCAAATGTTCCAGCGTGCGCACATAGATCCCGGTCAGGCCCCCGACCTTTTTGGAATCGAACTTGTCCGCATACATCACGATGTCGGCGGCTTCCTTGGCCTTTTCGTCCACATGGGTCGAGGCAATCACCGCCCCGATCACCGGCATGAAGATCAGCGCCGAGATCAGCGATGCCACCATGACGATGATCACGATCATCGGCAGATAGCTCATGAACTTGCCGATAATGCCCGGCCAGAACAGCAATGGCACGAAGGCACCCAGGGTGGTTGCCGTTGCCCCCACCACCGGCACGAACATCTTGCGCACCGCCATGATGAAGGCTTCCTTCTTGGGAACCCCTTCCTGCAGCTTTCGCTCGGCGTATTCCACCACCACCACGGGGTCGTCCACCAGCACTCCCACCGCGATCACCAGGCCGAACATGATCATCATGTTGATGGTCATGCCCAGCATTTCGGCGACGAGGAACGCCATCATGAACGAGAGCGGAATGGACATGCCGATCATGATGGCCGGCCGGATGCCCAGCGTCGCCACGCAGGTGATCAACACCAGCGCCACGGCGGTCAGCACGGCCGCTTCGAGCGAGCGGAACAGGCCGGTCGTCGTTTCAGCCTGGTCAAGGAAGAAGCTGTAGCTGACGCCCGTGGGCCAGCTCTTGGCCAGCTCGGCTGTGGTCGAGCGCACCTTCTCGGACACGTCGATGATATTGGTGCCCAGCTTCTTGGAAACCCCCAGGATCAGAGCCGGAGAGCCGTTCACCTGCGTATAGTCGGTCGCGTCGGCCAGCGTGCGGGTGATGGTGGCCACGTCGCCGAACTTGACCACCGTATTGCCGTCGGTCTTGAGCGGCAGATTGTAGACGTCCGCGGCGGTCGAGATCAGCCCCGGGACCTCGATGTTGAACGAGCCCTGGCCCGAGTTCAGCGTGCCCCCGGGAACCACCATGTTGTTGCGCGACAGCGCGTCGAACAGCTGGCTGGCGGTCAGCCCGTAAGCCTCGAGCCGCAGCAGGTCGATGCGCACTTCGAGCTGCTCCTTGCGGGCGCCCGACAGCACCGCCTCGCGCACTTCGCCAATGCCCTCGAGCGCGTCCTGCAATTGCTCGGCGCGGCGCACCAGTTCCTTTTCCGGCGCGCTGCCATAGACCGCCACCGAAATGATCGGCATGCCCACCAGGTCGACTTCGGCGACCACCGGGTCATCGGCTTCGCTGGGCAGCTTGGATTTGACCGCGTCCATCTTGGCGCGCGTATCGGCCAGCGCCTTGTCCTTGTCGGTATTGATGTCGAACTCGAGGAACACGGAGGCGTGGCCGGTGGTCGAGGTAGAGCTGATGTTCTTCAGCCCCGGCAGGTTCGACAGCTCTTCCTCGGCAGGCTTGGCCAAGAGGTTTTCCGCATCGCGCGGCGACACCCCGGTCTGCGAGATCGATACGTAGAGATAGGGCACGTCGATGGCCGGGAAGCTCTCCTTGGGCATCGACACATAGGCCGAACCACCCGCAGCCAGCATGATCACCATGACCGTCAGGACGATGCGCGGCTTTCTGAGTATTTTCTCGATAAAATCAAGCATGTTAGGCGCCTTCGCTTGGTTCGGCAGCCTTGGCCATGGAAGCCTTCACGGCCTGTCCAGCCGTAACGTTTTCCTGGCCAACCGTGATGACATCGGCGCTCATCGGCAATCCGGTGACCCACACCCCTTCGCGCGTATCGCTGACGATGGTGACATTGTGGAATGCCACTACGCCGTCCTCCACCGTGCGCACGCCCAGATTGCCATCATCGTCGAGGGTCAGGACAGATTGTGGCAGCAGGTGCCCGGGGGCAGTTCCCAGATTGACCACCGCCTGGGCAGTAACACCGTCCTTGATGGCAAAGTCATGGTTGGGGATCTCGATTTCGACCGGGAACGCCCGCGTGGCATCATCGGACTTCGAGGCGATATAGGTCACCTTGCCGGCCACCGTCTGGCCGGTCACCGTGGTAATCGTGGCGTTGAGCCCCAGCTTGGCCAGGCCAATATGGGCCTCGGGCACCATGCCGGTGAACAGCATCGGATCGAGCTGGATGATGGTTGCGCAAGGGGCGCCGACGGCCAGCATCGATCCGGCCAGCGCCAGCGGGTCCTGGACGAGCCCATCCACCTTGGCGACGATTTCGGTGCGCGCCAGTTCCGCCTCGGCATTGTCGAGCGCCGCCTGGGCCGCAGTTACACCGGCCTGGGCCGCCCGCAGGCTCACCTGCAGGGCATTGGCGGTGTTGACTGCGGCCAGTCCCCGCGAGCGCAGCGAGTCATTGGTTTCCACATCCAGTTGCGCCTGCACCAGCCCCGCATTGGCCTGCGCCACGCTCGCCTGGGCCTGCGCCACGGCTGCCGCGCGCGTGCCCTTGTCGAGCGTGCACAGCGGATCGCCCACAGCAACGCTCTGCCCCTTGCCCACATGCACCTGCGCGACGATCCCGGCGGTTTCGGCCACCGCGGTCACCACGGCCTTGGCCTGGGTGCGGCCACGCAGCGGCACATTGATGGGCATGGGCGCGGCGGCATAGTGCACCACGGTCACGGCCTGCTGCGGCGCGGCATCGCCGGTGGTGGCTTTCACGCGCTGCGCAATGGTCAGCGAGGGATCGGTTTCCGGGGCGGCGTGCTCGGCCAGCACCCCGGTATTGGCCAGCTGGGTGGCGATGGGGCCATGCTCCTGGCCTTCCAGCACCGAAATGATGGGACGCTCACCCTTGCCGGGCCCGTTACCACCGATCACCAGGGTGCCGGTGGCGAACCAGAGTGCACCGGCAATCAGCAAAAAGAGTGCCACGCCGTAAGATAACACTGCACGCATCGTGTCTACGTCCCTCTAAACCGCTGCGTCCAGCCTGGGCTCAGCTCGCAATAATGTCGTTAGTTTGCTCATATTGGCGTGCGCATACCGATCTACAAGCGCAATGACGCACGACGATAATCGATGACCCAAGCGCCGCATTGCATTGTCATCATGGTTGTTGAACGCCAGTTTGCTTGGGAGTTTGCTGGCCGGGTACCGCTTCCGCGAGCAGCCATGCCAATAGTCTTCCACAGCGCGCCGGTGCCGGAACCTCCGTCCGGTTTCGGCGCAATCATACAGCAAACACAGGCAATGTGTACTGACGTTCATGAATAACTCCGCCCGCACGAGCGCGGGCCGTTACATGGCGGTCATGTACATGGCACCAATATGCGGCGCAAGTTGTACGCTCAACGACTTTGTCGCAAGCAGTTAAGAGGCGTTGAACTGCCGCTTAGCCCAGTATGCGGGCCATTGCGGCGGCCGCTTGCTGAGCCATGGCCAGATCTGTTGCTGCCACGAAGTAGGGGTTGAGGAACGACTGGCTGTGCTTGCCATAGCGCATCGGCGCGCCGTCCAGCGTCACCACGGCCCCGCCCGCCGCTTCCAGCACCGCTTGCCCCGCCGCCGTGTCCCATTCGCAGGTGGGGGTGAAGCGCGGATAAAGATGCGCATCGCCACGCGCCAGCAGGCAGAATTTCAGCGACGAGCCGACCGAGACATTGTCTTCGATTTCCAGCATTTCGCACAGCGATTCAAGCGCCGCATGCCCATGCGAGCGGCTGGCAACGATGCGCGTCGGCTTGATCGGGCCCACCTGCATCGCTCGGCGGTTGGTCACCACCCCCGAACCGGCATTGCCATGCCAGGCGCCGTTGGCATCGCCGACAAAAACCTCGCCATCGGTGGGCGCCAGCACGATCCCCAACACCGGCACGCCATGTTCCACCAGTGCAATGTTGACGGTGAACTCGCCATTGCGCTTGATGAATTCCTTGGTGCCATCGAGCGGATCGACGACGAAATAGCGCTGGCCCAGCTCGGGGATGATCCCCGCCGCAACGCTTTCCTCCCCGAGGATGGGGATGCCGGTGGGCCGCAGATAATCGAGGATCATCGCTTCCGCCGCGGCGTCCGCCTCGGTCACCGGCGAACCGTCCGCCTTGGCCACCGCCGCAATCGGGCGCGCATAGACATCCATGATCACCCGCGCCGCAGCGATAGCCGCCGCCAGCGCCAGTTCGGTCAGGCTTTGATCGGTGGGGGCTTGCGCGGCGCTGCTCACATCAGGCTCCGATGGTCACGTCCAGCCCGAGATCGAGCGGCTTGGCGCCCATGGTGATCTGGCTGGTGGAAATGTAGTCGACACCGGTTTCTGCGATCGAGCGGACCCGGTCGAGCTTGACCCCGCCCGAGGCCTCCAGCCGCGCCCGCCCGGCATTGAGCGCTACCGCCTCACGCAGTGTGTCATTGTCCATATTGTCGAGCAGCACGAGGCGCGCCCCCGCCGCCAGCGCCTCTTCCAGCTCGGCCAGCGTCTGCACTTCGATCTCGATCGCCACCAGATGCCCGGCAAAGGCCACGGCCGAGTGGTAGGCCGCGCTCACGCTGCCCGCCACCGCGATATGGTTGTCCTTGATCAGGATGGCGTCATTGAGCGAATAGCGGTGATTGCTGCCCCCGCCACAGCGCACGGCATATTTCTCGAAGGCGCGCAGGCCGGGCGTCGTCTTGCGCGTATCGCAGATTTTCGCCCCGGTGCCCTCGACCGCATCGGCATATTGCCGGGTCAGCGTCGCGATACCGCTCAAATGGTTGAGAAAATTGAGCGCCACGCGCTCCGCCGCCATCACCAGCCGGGCCGGCCCGCTCACCGTCGCGACAATCGCGCCCGCCGCCACCCGGTCGCCATCGGCCACTTTGGGGGTAAACACCACCCCGTCGCCCACCAGCCGGAACGCCGCTGCGGCCAGTTCCAGCCCGGCGATAACCCCGCCTTCGCGCGCGCCAAAATCGGCGCTGGCCATGGCCTCAGGGGACAGGGTTGCCTGGCTGGTCAAATCGCCCGCCAGCCCCAGATCTTCCTCCAGCGCCGCACTTACGGCGCGGTCCACCAGCAGGCGGGGCAATTGGGCAGGCAGGCTGTCGGAACGGAGCATTGGGCAAGGTCTCGTTGCGGTGATTGTGATGTACGCGCGCCAACGCCCCGTGGCAACTGGCACGGGGCGCAGGGCAGTCGGCGTCGCTAAAGCCTAGCGATGATACTTTTGCAGATGGTCGGTTTCGATGATCGCCTTGGTCAGGCTGCCGGTCGTGGGATAGAGCGGGATCAGGCAGGCCTGCAGCGCGTGATAGATATCGGGCTTGCCGGTAAACAGCCGCGAGGTCGGTATCAGGTCTTCGGTCAGCTCGCTCTTCCAGCCCCCGCGCCGATGGTCGATGACGTGGTTTTCCGCATAATCCCACAGCTTGCGATACCAGGCCTGGAAATAGTTATCGCGCTCATAGGCGCTCAGGAACGACGCCGCCCCGATGGCTTCGCTCACCGGCCACCACAGCTTTTCGCGCATGATCGGCTGGTTGTCCCAGTCCAGCGTATAGAAGAACCCGCCATGCACCTTGTCCCACCCGAGCTCGATCGACTGGTGGAACAGATTGCGCGCCGCCTCCGTCAGCCATGACAGCCGCTTGTCGCCCAGGACCCACAGCTGCATCAAAAGCCGCGCCCATTCCAGCCAGTGCCCCGGCGTGGTGCCCGAGGGACGGAACATTTCCGAGCCGACATAGTCCTTGTCGAGCACCCAGTCCTGGTCGAAATGCTCGGCCACCCGATACCCCAGCGGGGCGGCGTGCTTGGCGATGATCAGCTCGGCGATCTGCTCGGCCTTGGCCAGATACGCCTTGTCGCCCGTCGCCTCATAGGCCGCCATCAGCGCTTCGGTCAGGTGCATGTTCGAGTTCTGGCCGCGATACTGGGTGATCTCGCTCCAGTCATTGGCGAATTCTTCCTTCACCGCACCAACGCTATTGTCCCAGAACCGCGTGTTGATCACCTCGGTCACGTCGGCCAGCATCTGGTCGGCCAGCGGATGCCCCACGAGCTTCGCGCTCGATGCCGCCAGCAGCACGAAGGCGTGGCCATAGGCTTGCTTGGAGGAATCGGTGACCCCGTTATTGTCGAGCCCCCACACATAGCCGCCATGCTTGTGGTCGCGGTGCTTGTCCCACAGATAGCGCATGCCGTGGTCGACGATCTCGTCCGAGCCGGGCCGCCCGATCAGGCTGCCAATGGCAAAGCAGTGCACCATGCGGGTGGTGACGTGCACCTGCCGGGTCGCATTGCCGGCATTGAGCGGCTTGCCGTCATCATCCAGTTCGAAGAACCCACCCTGGCGATTGATCGAGGCCGCCTGGAAGAAATCGAACAGATTATTGGCCTGCCGCATCAGATATTGCCGGTGGAACGGGCGGTTCTGCCAGGGGCCGGCATTGGTTTGGGGCAATGTGAGTTGTGCGGACATGAATAGCTCCCGACCGGCAGGACAAGGACCGGTTCTTGCTGGGAGCTATAGCGATTGCGTCCTGCGGTGGCAATTTCCCACCGGGCATTTACCCCTGGCGCTGGTACCAGCCCTCGACCCGGCGCACTTCGTCGGCCGATCCCAGGATCACCGGCACGCGCTGGTGAATGTCGGTCGGCACCAGCTCCAGGATGTGCTGCGTGCCGGTGGTCGAGCGCCCGCCCGCGGTCTCGATCAGCATGGCCATCGGATTGGCCTCATAGAGCAGCCGCAACCGGCCACCCTTGCTCACCGTCTCGCTGTCGAGCGGATACATGAAAATCCCGCCGCGCATCAGGATGCGGTGAATATCGGCCACCATCGAGCCGACCCAGCGCATATTGTAGCGCTTGCCCGCGGGGCCGGTTTCGCCCGCCACGTTCTCGTGCACATAGCCCTTGGTCGCCGCGTCCCAGAACCGCTCGCGCGCCGTGTTGATGGCGTATTCGCCCGAGGCCTGCGCAACCTTGAGCTGGTCGGCGCTGAGCACGAACTGGCCATTGGCATCGAGCGTGAACACCGCCACCGACTGCCCGAACGTCAGCACCAGGCTCGTCGCCGGGCCATAGGCGGCATAACCCGCCGCCAGCTGCGCCTTGCCCTGCTGCAGCATCCCGCCGGCCGCATCGAGCACCGAAAAAATCGTGCCCACAGTGACGTTTACGTCGAGGTTTGAAGACCCGTCCAACGGATCGGTGGCGACGATGAAGCCGCCCTGATTCTGCATGTGAACGGGTTCGTCCAGCTCTTCCGAGATCAGAATCGAAATCTGCGAATTCTGCGCTATGTGCTTGAGAACAATATCATTCGAGATGATATCGAGTTCCTTTTGCGCTTCCCCCTGCACATTGGTGTGGCCCGCCAGCCCCGTCTGCCCGGCAATAGGGGCGGTCTTGAGCACGCCAGCGATTTCAGCGCTTGCCGCGGCCATGGTGGCGACGACGCTGGCTAGCTTTTCGGACACGTTCTGCGCATCGAGCCAGTGGGCAAGAGTGGTGGTCATCAGGGGTACTCGCGGGCTGGAAATTCGGTGTCACACTCGCCCTATGCGCCGTCCCGACACAAGGTCGACTTTCGCATGGGGCAGGGCGGTCGGCTCCTCAGCTCTGCGCCAGGTCGGCCAGGATGCCCGCCGCCACCGACAGCCGAGAGACGGTCAGTTCCCCCTGGGTGAGCTCCGCGACGGCGGTCGCCGTGCGGTTGAGCCCGGCGCGCCGCTGCTCGCTCCAGACCCGCACCCGCTCGGGCACCGGCCCGGTTCCGGTGCGCAGCACATCGGCGGTCAGGTCGCGCAGCGAGCGCATCAGATTGGCCAGAGTGCGGTCCAGCGCCATGCGGTCGAACCGGTCCGGCAGCATCAGCGCCCGCCCTTGCTCGATCACCGTCAGCAGCCCGAACATGTCGAACACGGCAAAGAACGCGGTCGCGGCATCGGGCACGCTCACCCCGCTGCGCTCGCTCACCTGCACGATATCGCTGCCAAACGAGAGCACCGACAGATCGGCGATTCGCTGCGCCAGCCCCTCGGGCACCCCCGCCAGCGACAGATCCACCACCCGCCGCGAAACCCGCTCCAGCAGCGCCTCGGGCAGGGTGTTGCGCAACATGGCCCGCAGCCGGTCGATGCCGTTCTTCTGCCGCTCCACCAGCCCGCCAATGCCGCTGGTCACATCGGCATTGCGCAGGAACCACAATGTCTCCATGCGCAGCAGCGCCATCACCTCGGCATAGAGCGAGAGCTGCAATTCGCCCGACACCTTGCCATCCAGCCGGTCGATCAGCGTGTTGATCTCGGTCAGCCCGTAAACGTCGCGGGTCGCGGCATAGGCCAGGGCCACTTCGCCAACGCTGGCGCTCGTGGCCGAGGTCAGCTCGCTGACAAAGGCCGGTCCCCCGCGATTGATCATCGCATTGGCCAGAACCGTCGCCACCACTTCGCGCTTGAGCTGGTGGTTGGCGACCGATTGGGGATAATTGACGTGCAGCGTCTCGGGAAAATAGCGATAGATCTCACCCCCCAGATAATCGTCATCGATCGACTTGCCGCCGAGCAGATCGGCATGAACGGTCAGCTTGGCATAGGCCAGCAGCACCGCCAGCTCCGGCCGGGTCAGGGCCTTGCCGGTCGCCGCCCGCGCCTCCAGCACTGCATCGCTGGGCAGGAATTCCACCGCCCGGTCGAGCAGCCCGCGGTTTTCCAGCGCGCTGATCAGCTGGCGATGATCGGGCAGTTCGCGCAAACCGGCGCGTTCCGCCAGCGACAGCGTCAGCCCCTGCAGATAGTTGTTGCGCAGGCACAGCGTCGCCACTTCCTCGGTCATGGTGACGAGGAAGCTGTTGCGCGCCGCCGGGGTCAGCGTGCCCTCTGCCAGCAGCGGCGCCAGCGCGATCTTGATATTGACCTCGAGATCGGACGAGTTCACCCCGCCCGAATTGTCGATGGCATCGGTATTGATCCGCCCGCCGCCCAGCGCAAATTCCACACGCCCGCGCTGCGTCACGCCGAGGTTTGCGCCTTCGCCCACCACCTTGGCGCGGATTTCGCTGCCCGCAATGCGGATCGCATCATTGGCGCGGTCGCCGACCTCGACATTGCTCTCGTCGCTGGCGCGCACATAGGTGCCGATCCCGCCAAACCACAGCAGGTCGACCGGCGCGCGCAAGATGGCGCTCATCACCTCTGCCGGGGTGGCATGGTCGACGTCCAGGTCCAGCACCGCCTGCATTTGCGGCGTCAGCGCAATGGTCTTGAGGCTGCGCGAAAACACCCCGCCGCCCGGCGAGATGGCGCCCTGGTCATAGTCCTGCCAGCTCGAGCGGGGCAGGGCGAACAGCCGCTGCCGCTCGGCAAAGCTGGTGGTCGGGTTGGGCTTGGGGTCGATGAAGATGTCGCGGTGGTCGAACGCCGCCACCAGCTGGGTCTGCCGGCTCAGCAGCATGCCATTGCCGAACACGTCGCCGCTCATGTCGCCCACACCCACGGCAGTAAAGGCCTGGCGCTGGATATCGCGGTCCATTTCGCGGAAATGGCGCTTCACCGCTTCCCAGGCGCCGCGCGCGGTGATCGCCATCTTCTTGTGGTCGTAGCCCGTCGATCCACCCGAGGCGAAGGCGTCGCCCAGCCAATAGCCCCGGCTCACCGCGATCCCGTTGGCGATGTCGGAAAAACTTGCGGTGCCCTTGTCGGCTGCCACCACCAGATAGGGGTCGTCGCCATCGCGCCGCACCACATCGCTGGGCGGCACTACCTCGCCATTGACGAGATTATCGGTCACATCGAGCAGCGCGCCGATGAAAATCTGGTAGCTGGCAATGGCCTCCGCCTGCATTGCGTCGCGCGCCATCCCGGCGCTCAAATGCTTGGGCACGAAGCCGCCCTTGGCCCCCACCGGCACGATCACGGCATTCTTGACCTGCTGCGCCTTGACCAGCCCCAGCACCTCGGTGCGGAAATCCTCCGGCCGGTCGGACCAGCGCAGGCCCCCGCGCGCAATCGCCCCAAAGCGCATATGCACGCCTTCGACGCGCGGCGAATAGACGGTGATTTCGCGGAAGGGGCGCGGCGCCGGCATCCCCTCGACCAGCGCGCTATCGAGCTTGATCGCCAGCGCCGGCTGATGATTGCCATCGGCATCGCGCTGGAACGCATTGGTGCGCACCGAGGCTTCCACCAAATTCTGGAAGCGCCGCACGATGGTGTCCTCGTCGAGCGACTCCATCGCCTCGAGCGCCGCGTCCAGCTGCCCGCGCGCTGCCTCCGCCTTGGCCTCGCGCTTGGTGACATGGGGGTCGTGCAGCGCCTTGAACAGCGCCACCAGCGCCGTCGCCGCTGCCGACTGCTTCACCAGCACCTGCGCGATATAGCGCTGCGAATAGGAAATGCCGATCTGGCGCAGATAGCGCGCCAGCGCCCGCAGCAGCGCCACTTCGGTCCAGTCGAGGCCGGTCTGGCTCACCAGCGTATTGAGCTGGTCGCTTTCGGCCCGCCCGTCCCACACTGCCAGCAGCCCCTGTTCCACCGCGCTGGCCCGCGCCTTGACGTCAAAGCTTTTGCCCTCGGCCGGCTGCAGCACCATGTCGTGCAGATAGCGCTCCACCCCGTCCAGCGGCACGATGGTATAGGTGCGCTCGTCGATCACCCGAAACCCGAACGCCTCCAGCATCGGCACCCGATCGCTCAGCGGAATGGCGCTCTGGCGGTGGTAGAATTTCATCCCCAGCACGCCATCCTGGCCGGTGCGGGCATAGGGGCGGATGGCCACGCCACTGCCTTCCCCCAGCGCCCGCAACACCGCGATATCGGCATGGGCATCCGCCGCCGAATTGCGCGACTGGTAGGCCGCCGAAAACGCCGTGCGATAATCGCTGATCGCCGCCGGATCGCGGGCCGTCGCCAGCAGCGTGTCGCCAAAATTGCTGGTCAGCGCATCGACCTTGTCTTCCAGTTCCGCCCGGCTGGGCTGCGGCGTCGGCCCGCTGATGCGCCCGATGATCACGTGCAGCCGCACCAGTTCCCCCTCGGGGAAATGCGGGTAATAGGCCGACACCCGCCCATCGAACACCTGCGCCAGATAGCGGGTGATGCGCGCCCGCGCGTCGCCGTCATAGCGGTCGCGCGGCACATAAACCAGGATCGACACGAAATTGTCGAAGCGGTCGATGCGCGGCAGCACCCGCACCCGCGGCCGGTCATAGAGCCCCGAAATGGCGGTCGCGAATTCGTATAATTGCTCGACCGCGATCTGGAACAGCTCGTCGCGCGGATAGCTGTCCAGCGCCCCCCGCAGCGCCCGCCCGTCATGGCCCAGCGGATCGACGCCCGACAGGCGCATCACTTCGGCAATCTTGCGCCGGATGATCGGCACTTCGGTGTGCGGGGTCGCCAGCGCCTGCGAGGTGAACAGCCCCACGATACGCAATTCGCCCAACACCACGCCGTCGCCGCTATAGAGCTTGATCCCCACGTAATCCATATGCACGCGCCGGTGCACCTGCGCCCGCACATTGGCCTTGGTCACCAGCAGCGGCTCGGCCGAGGCGAGGAACGCGGTGTGCTGGGGCGTCGTCTCGACAAAATTGGGCCCGCTGCGCAGCACCTTGGCGTTTTCGTCGCGCAACACCCCCAGCCCGCTGCCCGCGATCGCCTCCAGCCCTTCCCCGGCAAGGCGATATTCGCGCATCCCCAGGAAGGTGAAATTGTGCTCGATCAGCCAGTCGAGGAACTGCAGCGGTTCCTGCTTGTCGGCGACCGGGGCCTTGCTCAGCTCGCCCATGGCCTTGCGCAGGCGCTCCAGCATGGCCTGCCAGTCGCCCACCGCATGGGCCACATTGCGCATGGTCGCGGCCAGCTCGGCGGTCAGCGCATCAAGGTCCGCCACCGGATCGCTGTGGATGTGCAGCACGCTCAGCGCCCGCCCGTCCAGCTCGTGCAGCTTCCCGTCCTTGAGCCGCACCACCGGGTGCGAGAACATGCGCACGGTGCCGCCAAGCGGCCCGCAATGCGGCCAGC
This sequence comes from uncultured Alphaproteobacteria bacterium, assembly GCA_963699295.1. Lineage (GTDB taxonomy): Bacteria > Pseudomonadota > Alphaproteobacteria > Rhizobiales > Devosiaceae > Devosia. The sequence continues at coordinate 1,527,102 of OY969432.1, read as the reverse complement.
GCGCTGTCGACGATGAACGGCATGTTGGGAGAGATGATGTCGATCACCAGCGGCTCGCCCGGATTGGCGGGCGGGGTGGCGATTATGCGGCTGCTGTCGCCGTCATAGTTGAGCACATGCGGATAGGAGCGGCGCAATATGGCTTCGAACTGTTCGGGGTTCTGCCGCGCCAGGTCCTCGGGATCGGTCGCATGCACGGTCGCGCGCAGGAAGTAGGAAAAGCCTGGCTCATCGTCGTACAGAGCATGCGCCCGCTCAAGCAATTGCGGGCCATTGGGTGTACGCAGAATCATCTTCAAGCTCCCTTGACGACCCTTCATCGCTTACTTTAGGGCCCGGCGCACGGCCTGTCTGCCATCCCTTTGGACAATTGCGCGCTTATTGCGGCAGGTCTTGCCGCGCAAACGGGTCCGGCCTAAATTCGTGGTCAAGTTTTTCTTGATCGACCCGTCTGCGGGGCAAACTGTTTTATTTCACCCCCCGCGCCGTGCGGCGCTGCGCCTTGTGATACCCTAGCACTCTGGTAGTCTTTAATCGTCGATCCGTGTGGAGACGAACATGAAGAATGCCGCGAAAATCTTGGCCTATACCGGGCTGGCTGCTGCGCTGACGCTGGGCTTTACGTGTCACCAGCCACGCCCAGGACCGTACGCTGATCAATGTGAGCTACGACCCGACCCGCGAACTCTACCGCGAATACAACGACGCCTTCATCAAGCACTGGCAGGAAACCACCGGCGAAACCGTCGCCGTCCAGGTGACCCATGGTGGCTCCGGCGCCCAGGCCCGCACCGTCATCGACGGGCTCGAGGCCGATGTGGTGACGCTGGCTCTCGAGAGCGACATCAACGCCATCGCCGATGCAGGGACCGGCGCTGATCCGTCCCGATTGGCGCGGCACCTTGCCCCACAACAACGCCCCTTATACCTCGACCATCGTGTTCCTCGTGCGCAAGGGCAATCCCAAGGCGATCGCCGACTGGGGCGACCTGGTCAAGGAAGGCGTCGAAATCATCACCCCCAATCCCAAGACGTCGGGTGGGGCGCGCTGGAACCTGCTGGCCGCGTGGGCCTGGGCCAAGGCGCAGCCGGGCGGCAGCGATGCAACTGCCAAGGAATTTGTCACCAAGCTCTACAAGCAGGTCCCCGTGCTCGATACCGGCGCGCGCGGCTCCACCACCACTTTCGTGCAGCGCGGCATTGGCGACGTGCTGCTGGCCTGGGAAAACGAGGCCTATCTGGCGCTCGAGGAACTTGGCCCCGATGCCTTCGATCTGGTCACCCCCTCGGTGTCGATCCTGGCCGAACCGCCGGTGGCGGTGGTCGATGGCAATGTCGACCGCAAGGGCACGCGCGATCTGGCCGAGGCCTATCTGCAATATCTCTATTCGGATGAAGGCCAGGCGATTGCCGCCGCCAACTACTATCGTCCGGACAATCCCGCTGCCGCTGCCCCCGAAGACGTCGCCCGCTTCGGCGAGGTGAACCTGGTCACCATCGAGGATTTCGGCGGCTGGCGCAAAGCCCAGCCCGAATATCTTCGGCGAGGGCGGTATCTTCGACCAGATCTATAGCGGCCCGCAATAGCCCGCATTTTCAGCCGGTCAGTGCAAGCTGGCCGGCTGCACTGGCGTGCCCGAGCCATTGGCCACCTTGGGGCCGGCCCAGAACACCACATAGAGCAGCTCGTGCCCATTGGCGTCGGTGATCTCGATCGAGCGTGGGGCGCGGGTGTCGTCGCCGGCGCCCGCCGCGCGGTCGATGATGGCCTTGCCCAATTCGGCGGCATTGTGTTCGGCGGCTGCCAGATCGGGCAATTCCATTCCCTCCCTGTCGCGGACCAGCCCGTGATCTGTGCGATAGTGGAAATAATACCGGGACATCGTCACCTCCGATCGGGGATGAAATGCATGATCCGCTTTCGGGTTGCTACGCAGTTACCGCAAGTGTCGGCGCCGCACTCATTGGGGGCGGCAAATCTCGTGATATTTGTGGCGATGCCAGATCAGCGGCTCGCGGCTGGTGGTGGTTTCCACCTCCACGATGGCCCCGGCAAACAGCACATGCGTGCCGGTCTGGATCGAGCCGATCACTTCGCAGTCAAACGCCGAAACGGCCCCCGTCAGCAGCAACTGCCCCGATGGCCAGTTCTGCCACACCCCGGTGCCAAACCGGTCAGCCGCCCCGCGCCCGGCAAAGGCGTCGGCCACCGCGTGCTGGTCGTGCGGCCAGCATTGCCACCGAAAACCGCGCCGTCTTGGCCACCACGTCGGCCAGCCGGCTCATGATGTCGATCGATACCAAAAGCGTCGGCGGATTGGCCGATAGCGACATCAGCGAGGTCACGGTGCGGCCCAGCTGTTCGTCGCCGCGCTTGGCGGTGACCACGCTGACGCTGGCGGCCATGGCCGCCATTGCCGCGCGAAACTCGGTGCCATCGATCACCGGGCGGCGCGTTGGCCGCATGGTCATGGTATCGGGCAAATCAAAATCCGCCATGATGGCTGTCACGATCCTTCTCCGGGCTGTTCGGAGAACAGGTCGCGGAGCTTATCGGGCACGCCTTCCATCTCCTTGGCATCGGCTGGAGGAATGCCCTTTTCGACAATGTTCGGCCACAGCCGCGCATATTTCAGGTTCAGTTCGAGCCAGGGCGCAATCCCGGGCTCGGAATCGGGCTTGATCGCTTCAATCGGGCACTCCGGTTCGCACACCCCGCAATCTATGCATTCGTCGGGATGGATGACCAGCATGTTCTCGCCTTCATAGAAGCAATCCACGGGGCATACTTCCACGCAATCCATGTGCTTGCAGGCAATGCAGTCTTCGGTAACGACGTAGGTCATGTGCAGTACTCAACGGTGTCCCACCCGCGATGTCACCCCGGCCTTGAGCCGGGATGACCTCGGGCATGTCGGGGAGGCTCAGCCCAGATTGGCTTCGGCGAACTCGTAATTGGCGAGCTTGTCGAGGAAGTTGGTCACGTAGTCGGGCCGACGATTGCGGAAGTCGACATAATAGCTGTGCTCCCACACATCGAGGCCCAGCAGCGCCTTGCCTTCGCCGGTGGCCAGCGGGTTGGAGCCATTGGCGGTCTTGGTCACCTTGAGCTTGCCGGCTGCATCCTGGCATCAGCCAGGCCCAGCCCGAGCCGAACTGCGTGGTTGCGGCGGTCTTGAACGCGTCCTTGAACGCCACGACGCTACCGAAATCCTCGACCAGCTTGGCCTCGAGCCGCGATGGCAGCTTGCCACCCTTGGGCGACAGCGCATTCCAGAAGTGGATGTGGTTCCAGTGCTGGCCGGCATTGTTGAACACCGGCGCCAGATCCGCCTTGCCATTGGCAAAGGCCACGATCTCTTCGAGCGACTTGCCCTGCAGATCGGCATTCTTTTCAACGAAGCCGTTGAGCGCCGTCACATAGGCCTGGTGGTGCTTGTCGTGATGCAGCTCCAGCGTTTCCTGGCTCATGCCGCGATCGGCCAGGGCTGAATGGGCATAGGGCAGGGCGGGCAGTTCGAAAGCCATATCGTCACTCCTTGCGCTCGGCGCTTGCGTTTTTGCGATGCGCCGATTAATTTCCAAGTGATGACTTTGAAAACCTCTTCGAGCAATATGTCAAGCCGAGCCTTGGAAAATGCGTCCTGGACGCCCCGCAGCCCCGCCGAGCGGGTGCTGATGACGCTCAAGATGCACGGTGCGCTGACCTCGGCGGCGCTGGGCACCATGCTGGGCACCACCGGCGAAGCGGCGCGCCAGCAATTGCTGCGCCTGGCCGAGGATGGCCTGGTTGCGGCCACCAGCGAGTCGCGCGGCGTCGGCCGTCCCACCCAATACTGGTCGCTCACCCCGGCCGCGCAGTCGCGCTTCCCCGATACCCACGCGGCCCTCACCGTGCAATTGCTCGACATCGTGCGCGACACGCTGGGCCCAAATGCCCTCGACAGCATCATTGCCGTGCGCGAAGCGGAAACCCATGCCCGCTACGAGGCCGTGCTGGCCGATCGCGTCACCCTGCGCGACAAGATCGCCGCGCTCGCCGATCTGCGCTCCGCCGAAGGCTACATGGCCGCTTGGAGCGAGGCCGCCGACGGCACCCTCACGCTTGTCGAAAATCACTGCCCCATCTGCGCCGCCGCCACCGCCTGCCAGGGCTTTTGCCGGGCGGAGCTCGAAGTGTTCCGCGCCGTCATCGGCCCCGGCGCAACCGTCACCCGCGAGGAACATATCGTATCCGGCGGCCGCCGCTGCAGCTACGCCATCCGCGAGGTCACCCCATGAGCCACAGCGCCCGCCCGCCCGTCGGCACCCGCATCCAGCGCATTGGCTGGAACAATCCCGATGGCCTCACCGAGGAGATCATCCGCGCCGTGGTCGACCGCTTCTACGCCGATGCGCGCCTCGATCCGCTGATCGGGCCGGTGTTCAATAGCACCATCGCCCCCGATGCCTGGCCGGCCCACCTCGCCACAATTGCCGATTTCTGGAGCTCCATGCTGCTGGGCTCCGGCCGCTACACCGGCCGCCCCATGCCCAAGCACATGGCGCTGCCCCGAACTGACCGATGCCCATTTCCAGCGCTGGCTGGCGCTGTTCCGGCGCACCGTCGAACAACTCTGCACCCCCGAAATCGCCGAAATCTTCATCGAGCGCTCCGAGCGGGTGGGCAACAGCTTCCGCATGAACATCGCCATGCGCCGCGGCGATGACATTACGGGCCTCGCGCCGCTGACCCGCGAAAGCCTGCCCTGGTCGCCGCCGTAGGGAGTCAAACGCCGGCCCCAAACGCCCCCTGATCTGAAAATCTCCTTTCCCCATGCGTCCGAGAATTATTTTCTCTTTCGCTTTGGTTTAACATCAGCGCCCTGCCTTTGAGAAAGCCGACCTATCTACTAGGGTCTGCCTCGCCGTGTCGGCTGGGAGGTTGCGATGAGCAAAACCACGGAAATATCTGCTGACGGGGTCGCCATTTGAGTGCCTCGAGCACCGCCGCCGGTCGATGGCGTGGATGGTTTTTGCGCCCCAGCGTCATGCCGGGCTTTGGCCTGACCATGGGCTTTACGCTCACCTATTTCTCGCTGATCATCCTTATCCCCCTGCTGGCGCTGGCCATTCGCTCGGCCGGCATGGGTCCCGAGGGTTTCTGGAAGGCCGCCACCGATGCGCGCGTGCTGGGCGCGCTGCGCGTCAGCTTCGTCACCGCGCTGATCGCCGCCGGCGTCAACGTGATCTTCGGCACGCTGATCGCCTGGGTGCTGGTGCGCTATCGCTTCCCCGGCCGCCGCATCTTCGATGCCGTCATCGATCTGCCCTTTGCCTTGCCCACCGCCGTGGCCGGCATTGCGCTCACCGCCATCTACGCCCCCAACGGGGTGATTGGCGCGCTGTTTGCCCCGCTGGGCTGGCGCATCGCCTACACCCCGGTCGGCATCGTCATCGCCATGATCTTTATCGGCCTGCCCTTTGTGGTGCGCACCATCCAGCCCATCCTCGAAGAGGTCAGCCGCGAGGTCGAGGAGGCCAGCGCCACCCTGGGCGCCTCGCGCCTGCAAACCATCGTCCGCGTGCTGCTGCCCGGCCTCATGCCCGCCATTCTCACCGGCTTTGCGCTGGCCTTTGCCCGCGCCGTCGGCGAATACGGCTCGATCATCTTCATCGCCGGCAATATTCCGTTCGTCTCGGAAATCGCCCCGCTGCTGATCTATATCCGCCTGCAGGAGTACAACTATGTCGGCGCCACGGTCATCGCCACCGTCATGCTGCTGATCTCCTTTGCCATGCTGCTGTTCATCAATCTGGTCCAGACCTGGAGCCGCCGGAGGTATGGCTATGGCAATTAGGAAGCGTCTGGCTCACCGCCGCCACACCCTCTCGCCCACCAGTGAACGCCCGCTGGTCAAGTTCCTGCTGATCTTTGCCGCGCTCGCCTTCATGGCCGTGCTGCTGCTGCTGCCGCTGGTGGCGGTGTTCATCGAGGCCTTTGCCAAGGGCGTGCCGCATTTCTTTGCCGCCCTTATGGAGCCCGATGCGCAGTCCGCCATCCGCCTCACGCTGCTGGTTGCGGCCATCGCCGTGCCCCTCAATGTCATCTTTGGCCTCGCCGCCTCCTGGGCCATCGCCAAGTTCGAGTTCAAGGGCAAGGCGTTCCTCACCACGCTGATCGACCTGCCGTTTTCGGTCTCGCCGGTCATTTCGGGGCTCGTCTATGTGCTGCTGTTCGGGGCAGGGAGCTTTCTCGGCCCCTTCCTCAAGAGCTACGGCATCGAAGTGCTGTTCGCGCTCCCCGGCATCGTGCTCGCCACCATTTTCGTCACCTTCCCCTTTGTCGCCCGCGAGCTCATCCCGCTGATGCAGGATCAGGGCACGGGCGACGAGGAAGCCGCGCTTTCGCTCGGTGCCAATGGCTGGCAAACCTTCCGCCGCGTCACCCTCCCCAATATCAAATGGGGCCTGCTCTACGGGGTATTGCTGTGCAATGCCCGCGCCATGGGCGAGTTTGGGGCGGTGGCGGTGGTCTCGGGCAAGATCCGCGGCCAGACCACCACCATCCCGCTCCAGGTGGAAATGCTCTACAATGAATATAACGCCACGGCAGCCTTTGCCCTGGCCTCACTGCTGGCTTTGCTGGCGCTGGTTACACTGGTGCTCAAGAGCATCCTCGAATGGCGTTTTGGCGATGAAATCGCTGCCAGTGGTCACTGATAGGAAATCGAATAATGGACGTTCGCGTAGTCAATGTGCGCAAGGAATTCGACCGTTTCCCCGCACTCCACGATGTCTCGCTCGATATCCGTTCGGGTGAACTGATCGCGTTGCTGGGGCCATCCGGCTCGGGCAAGACCACGCTGCTGCGGCTCATTGCGGGCCTGGAAATGCCCACCGCCGGCAAGATATTCTTTGGCAATACCGATGCCTCGGAAAAGACCGTCCAGGAGCGCAATATCGGCTTCGTGTTCCAGCACTATGCGCTGTTCCGCCATATGACGATCCTCGAGAACATCTCGTTCGGCCTCAAGGTGCGCCCGCGCTCCACCCGCCCGCCCGCCGGCGAGATCCGCCGCCGCGCCATGGAGCTGCTCGATCTGGTCCAGCTCGCGGGCCTCGAAAAGCGCTATCCCAACCAGCTCTCGGGCGGCCAGCGCCAGCGCGTCGCGCTCGCCCGGGCCCTCGCCATCGAGCCCGCCGTGCTGCTGCTCGACGAGCCCTTTGGCGCGCTTGATGCCCAGGTCCGCCGCGAGCTGCGCAAGTGGCTGCGCGAAATGCACGACCGCACCGGCCACACCACGGTCTTCGTCACCCATGATCAGGAAGAAGCCCTCGAACTGTCCGATCGCCTCTGCGTCATGAGCCAGGGCAAGATCGAGCAGGTCGGCACCCCCGACCACGTCTATGACGAGCCGACTTCCCCCTTCGTCTTCGGTTTTATCGGCGAAGTCGAGCGAGCTGCCCGTCACCGTGGAAAACGGCGAAGTGTGGTCCGACGGTCGCCCGCTGGGCCTGCCCGCCCGCAATACCCCCGATGGCAAGGCGCGCCTGTTCTTTCGCCCGCACGATGTCGATCTGGTCGAGGATGCCGCCGCCCTGGCCGGTGTCGTCACAACCGCCCGCCGCGTTGGGGGCACGCGCCGCGTCGAGCTGGGCATTGGCGGCTCCAGCCACCTGGTCGAGATCGATCTGCCGTTCGATCACCCCGCCGGCGACAAGTCCCGCCTGACCTTCCGACCCCGCCGCTGGCGCCTGTTTCCCGCCAGCTAGGGCAGGGCGGTGGATTGCATTGAAGGCGGGGCCGCCGGCGCCGCCTATTCCGTGTCGTCCTTCACCGCTTCCATCGACACATGCGTGCTGGTGTGGGCCACATGGGGCAGGGCGGAGATCTTTTCCCCCAGCACTTCGCGATAATCGGCAATATCCTTGGTCCGCACCTTGAGCAGATAGTCATAGCTCGAGGCGATCATATGGGCCTGTTCCACCTCGGGAATGGCGCGCACCGCCTTGTTGAAGGCCGCCAGCGCAGCCTTTCGCGTGTCCGAGAGTTTTACCTCCACGAATGCCACATGCGGCAGGCCGAGCCGCTTGGGGTCGATCACCGCGCGATAGCCCAGGATATACCCGGTATGCTCCAGCCGCGTGATCCGCGCCTGGCAGGGGGTCTTGGACAGGTTCACCCGGCGGCTCAATTCGGCCACGCTGATCCGGCCATCATTGGCGAGTTCATCCAGTATGTTACGGTCGATCTGGTCTAATGTCTCGTAACTGACAATCTTCATGGCCACATTCTCTTTCTGTTGCCCTCAAGATAATGTTTTCCGTCTCAAACTTCCATCCGTTTAGGAAAAAAGCCTGCATTAACTTTGCGATGATGTGCTTCCCTAGTGAGTGCCACCATGACCGATTTTGCCCCCGAACTCCGCCAGACCCTGCGCGACAGCAACCTTGCCGATGAGACCGCGCTGGTCCGTCAGCTGATCGCCGCGACCCAGCTTGATGAGCTTGCCCGCAGCGCCATCTCCAAGCGCGCCGAAAAGCTGGTCGAGACCGTGCGCGACGGCAATCGTCTGGGCCTCATGGAAAGCTTCCTCGCCGAATACGGTCTCGATACCGACGAGGGCGTCGCCCTGATGTCGCTGGCCGAAGCGCTCCTGCGCGTGCCCGATGCCGATACCGTCGACGCGCTGATCCACGACAAGGTCGGCGGCGCCGACTGGACCAGCCATTTCGGCGGCTCCAGCTCCAAATTGGTCAATTTCTCCAGCTGGGCGCTCAATCTCACCGCCGATGTGCTTGGCGATCCGGAAGTCGGCCCGAAAAACGCCCTCCACCGCGCCATTGCCCGCCTGGGCGAGCCGGTCATCCGCACCGCCGTCGGCCAGGCCATGCGCATCCTGGGCAGCCAGTTCGTCTTTGGCCGCACCATCGACGAGGCCATCGGCAATGCCAAGAAGCCCGAAGCCATGGGCTACCGCTATTCCTACGACATGCTCGGGCGAAGCCGCCCGCACCGCCGCCGATGCCACCCGCTATGAGCGCGATTACGCCGAGGCCATTGCCCGCCTCGCCCCCCATTGCACCCATGCCCAGGTCCGCGAAAACCCCGGCATTTCGGTCAAGCTCTCGGCAATCCACCCGCGCTATGAAGTCGCCCAGCGCGAACGCGTGATGACCGAGCTGGTTGCCGTCACCACCCGGCTGGCGCTTGCCGCCAAGGCCGCCAATATGGGCTTCAACATCGACGCCGAAGAGGCCGATCGCCTCGATCTGTCGATGGATGTCATCGCCGCCGTGCTGGCCAATCCGGCGCTCGTCGGCTGGAACGGCTTCGGCGTCGTGGTGCAGGCCTACAGCAAGCGCGTGCTGCCGCTGATCGACTGGCTCGATGCCACCGCCAAGGCGCTCGATCGCCAGATCATGGTCCGCCTGGTCAAGGGCGCCTATTGGGATGCCGAGATCAAGCGCGCCCAGATCATGGGCCTGGACGGCTACCCCGTGTTCACCCGCAAGGCCTCGACCGACATCAGCTATATCGCGGCGGCCCGGCGGCTGTTCGCCAAGTCCAGCATCTACCCCCAGTTCGCCTCCCACAACGCCCACACGGCCGCAGCCATCCTGCATCTGGCCGACGAGATGGATCGCCCAACCGACACCTGGGAATTCCAGCGCCTGCACGGCATGGGCGAGCGCCTGCACGAAGTGCTGCGCACCACCGCCGGCACCCGCACCCGCATCTACGCCCCCGTCGGCGCCCACAAGGACCTGCTCGCCTATCTGGTGCGCCGCCTGCTCGAAAACGGCGCCAACGGTTCCTTCGTCTATCAGATCGCCGATGAGGCCATTCCCGCCTCGGTCGTCGCCGAAGACCCGATCAGCAAGATCGAGGCGCTGGGCGAGGCCATCCCCAATCCGGTCATCGTGATGCCCCGCGACCTGTTCGGCACCGAGCGCGGCAATTCGCGCGGCACCGACCTCACCGACGTCAAGGTGCTGGCCCAGCAGGAACTGGCCCGCGGCGCCTTCAAGACCCGCCAGTGGCACGCCACACCGCTGCTCGCGACCAATGCCGCGCCCTCGCTGGGCGAGGACAATGTCGTTAACCCCGCCGATCACGCCGATATCGTGGGCACCGTCGCGCGCACCGCGCCCGCTGATCTCGCCGCCGCCTTCACCGCCGCCAACAATGCAACCTGGGCCCAGACCAGCGTCTCCACCCGCGCCCGCCTGCTGCGCGCCGTCGCGGCCCTTTACGAGGCCAATACGCCGGAATTCTTTGCGCTGCTGGCCCGCGAAGCCGGCAAGACCTGGGGCGATGCTGTCGCCGAAATCCGCGAAGCCGTCGATTTCCTCTATTACTACGCCGCCGAAGCCGAACGGCAGGAACTGGCCGCGCCACTGGGCGTCGTCACCGCCATTTCCCCGTGGAACTTCCCGCTGGCCATCTTCACCGGCCAGATCGCCGCGGCCCTTGCCGCCGGCAATGCCGTGCTCGCCAAGGCCGCCCCGCAGACCCAGCTGATCGCCTATCGCGCCGTCCAGCTCATGCATCCAGGCCGGCATCCCGCGTGACGCCATCCAGCTGCTCCCCGGCGGCGCCGATATCGGGCACGACCTCACCTCCGATCCGCGCATCGATGGCGTGGTGTTCACCGGCTCGCTGCCCACCGCCCGCGCCATCAACACCGCCATGGCCACCAATCTGGCCCCCACCGCCCCGCTGATCGCCGAAACCGGCGGCCTCAATGCCATGATCGTCGACTCGACGGCGCTCCCCGAGCAGGCGGTGCGCGACATCCTCGCCTCGGCCTTCCAGTCGGCCGGCCAGCGCTGCTCCGCCCTGCGCATCCTCTATGTGCAGGAAGATGCCGCCGAGCGCACCATCGAGATGCTCAAGGGCGCCATGGATGAGCTGACCCTGGGCAATCCGTGGAACCTGTCCACCGATATCGGTCCCGTCATCGACGCCGCCGCCCACGCCAAGATCGAAGCCCACATCGAGGCCTACGCCAGCGCCGGCAAGCTGGTTCACCGCCTCAAGGCGCCATCCGAGGGCACTTTCGTCGCCCCCGCCGTGCTGCGCGTCAGCGGCATCGGCGAGCTCGCCGAGGAAATCTTCGGGCCGGTGCTCCACGTCGCAACCTTCAAGTCCACCGAAGTCGAGGCCGTCATCGCCGCGATCAACGCCGCCGGCTATGGGCTGACCTTTGGCCTGCACACCCGCATCTCCTCGCGCGTCAAGCTGGTCTCCCAGACCGTCAAGGCCGGCAATATCTACGTCAACCGCAACCAGATCGGCGCCGTCGTCGGCTCCCAGCCCTTTGGTGGCGAAGGCCTCTCCGGCACCGGTCCCAAGGCCGGTGGTCCGCACTATCTGCCCCGCTTCACCCAGGGCCATTCTCCGGCCCAATCGGCGCCGCTGGTGCTGCCCGGCCCGACCGGCGAGAGCAACATCATGCACACCGCCCCGCGCGGCACCGTGCTGTGCCTCGGCCCCACCCCGGCCGATCAACAGGCCCAGTCCGCCGTCGCTGCAACCCTGGGCAACACGGCGATCCTGGCCGAGCTCGACATGGACGTGCTCAAGCACGCCAAAACCTTCGACGCCGTCGCCTATTTCGGTCCCGCCGACACCCTGCGCGAAGTGCGCAAGGCCCTCGCCACCCGCCCCGGCGCCATCATCCCCCTGATCACCGACGCCGCCGACGCCAGCCGCCTGCAGGTCGAACGCCACGTCTGCATCGACACCACCGCCTCCGGCGGCAACGCCAGCCTCATGGCCGCCGCCGGCTAGTTCTTTTCGCGGTTCGCCCCCGATGCCCTCCTCCCCCTCTCAGGGGGAGGCCGGGTGGGGGTCCCCGCGTTCCGCCAACTGCGGAGGAGGGGCGCCGCCCTCCATCTACCCCTTCCCACAGTGTCATCCCCGCGAAAGCGGGGACCTCCGTTTCCCTCGGCCACTTCCCCGAAACCCCCATTGTTAGACCTTTGGCACGGCAATGATCTCAGGATGGGCCCCGGCTCAAGGCCGGGGTGACACCGTGTATGTTGAAGCGGTCCTACCCCAATCTACCCTTCCCACAGTGTCACCCCCGCGAAAGCGGGGACCTCCGTTTCCTTCGGCCACTCCTCCAAAACCCCCACCTATCCTCCCCCTGCCAGGGGGAGGGACCGGGCGGTGGACGGCGGAGCATCGAGCCCAAGCCCAGCCCACGTAGGGTCGGATATCCCCCCACCCACCGCGCGTCATCCCGGCCTTGAGCCGGGACCCATCTCGAGATGACCGAGCAGCCGCAAGGTCCCCCAGTCAGCCCCTTTGGCGCGGCATGATCTCAGGATAGGCCCCCCGGCCCTGCGCCGGGGCTCAAGGCCGGGGTGACACCGCGTACGTTGAAACCGCGCGGGACGGTCCCCCTTTCCACCGCGTCATCCCCGCGAAAGCGGGGACCTCCGTTTCCCCCCCCACTCCCCCAAAAACAAAAAAGCCCCGCCGATCTCCCGGCAGGGCTCTCCAACGTCCATCTCCACCCCTTAAGCGGCGGTGCCTTCGCTAGCCAGCAGCAGCTCCTTGGAATAGGGCTCCACGAACTGGCTCGATTTGAGCTGGTCGACGCTCGCCACTTCCACGATGCGCCCATATTGCATCACCGCGAGCCGGTCGCACAGGAAGCTCACCACCGGCAGATTGTGCGTCACCATCAGATAGGTGAGGTTACGTTCCTTGCGCAAACGCTTGAGCAGGTTCAGGATTTCCGCCTGCACGCTCACGTCCAGCGCCGAGGTCGGCTCATCGAGCAGCATCACCTTGGGCTCCAGCATCAGCGCCCGGGCGATCGCCACGCGCTGGCGCTGCCCGCCCGAAAGCTGGTGCGGAAAGCGGAAGCGGAAGCGCTGGTCCAGCCCCACCGCCTGCAGCATGGCCTCGACCCGCTCGCCGCGATTGCCGATGCCGTGGATCTTGAGCGGCTCGCCCAGCGTCGCATCGATGGTCTTGCGCGGATGCAGCGACCCATAGGGGTCCTGGAACACCATCTGGCACTCCCGCACGAAGTCGCGGCTCGATGCCGTGGCTGCGCGGCTTGCCCAACACCGAAATCGCGCCGGTCCAGTCGGGCGCGAGCCCGGCAATGGCGCGCAATATGGTCGATTTGCCCGAGCCGCTTTCGCCCACCAGCGCAAAGCTCTCGCCCTCGGCGACGCTCGAGATTGACCCCGTGCACCACCTTGGTATCGCCATAGGAGATGTCGAGGTTTGTCGAGTTCTATCGCGTTCATGTGCCTGCCCACTGGCTGCGATCGAGCACCGGTAGCTCGTCGCGGCTCTCATTGATTGTTGGCATCGCTGCCAAGAGGCCCCGCGTATAGGGGTGCTTGGCATTGGCCAGTTCGCCGGCGGCGCATTCTTCCACCACCACCCCGGCATTCATCACCAGGATGCGGTCGCAATAGCGGCTCACCAGATTGAGATCGTGGCTGATCAGGATCAGCCCCATGCCCTTGTCGGTCACCAGGTCGTCGATGATATCGAGCACCTGCGCCTGCACGCTGACGTCCAGCGCCGAGGTCGGCTCGTCGGCGATCAGCAGTTCCGGGCCGGGGATCAGCATCATGGCGATCATGATGCGCTGGCCCATGCCGCCCGAAACCTCGTGCGGATAAAGCTTGGCCACGCGCTCCGGATCGTTGATGCGCACCGCTTCCAGCATCGCCAGAATCGCGTGCCTGCACGTCCCGGCGCGGCAGCTTTTCGTGCGTCACCAGCGCTTCGGCGATCTGCTCGCCCACGGTCATCACCGGGTTGAGCGAGAATTTTGGGTCCTGCATCACCATGGAAATGCGGGCGCCGCGAATGGAGCGCATCTGCTTTTCGCTCTGGGCCAGCAGGTCGATGCCGTCGAATTCCAGCCGGTCGGCGCTCACCCGTCCGGGCTCGCGGATCAGCTTGAGGATGGAGCGGCCGGTCATCGATTTGCCCGAGCCGCTCTCGCCCACGATGCCCAGGCGTTCGCGGCCCAGGTTGAAGGAGATGCCCTTGACCACTTCGACGCGCCCGCGATGGGTCGGAAAGCTGACCCGCAGATTTTCGACCTTGAGCAGGGCGCATTACTTGCCCTCACTCTTGGGGTCGAGCACGTCGCGCAACCCGTCGCCGAGGAAGCAGAAGCCGAGGCTCACGAGGATGATGGCAAAGCCGGGCATGGTGGCGACCCACCACTGATCGAGAATGAAGGTGCGGCCACGCGAAATCATGGCGCCCCATTCGGGCAGCGGCGGCTGCGCGCCAAGGCCCGATGAAGCCGAGGCCCGCCGCGGTCAGGATCACCCCGGCCATGTCCAGCGTCACGCGCACGATCATCGAGGAGGTGCACAGCGGCAGGATGTGCTGCACGATCACCCGCAGCGGATTGGCGCCCTGCAGGCGGATCGCGGCGATGAATTCGGAATTGCGGATGGTCAGCGTTTCGGCGCGGGCAATGCGCGCATAGGCCGGCCAGGAGGTGATGGCGATGGCGATGATCGCATTGTTGATGCCGGGCCCGAGCGCCGCGACGAAGGCCAGCGCCAGGATCAGCTTGGGCATCGACAGGAAGATGTCGGTAAAGCCCATCAGGATGCGGTCGGGCCAGCCGCCGAAATAGCCGGCAATGGCGCCGACCAGCAGCCCCAGCGGCGCCGAGATGACGGCCACCAGCAACACGATGGTCAGCGTGATCTGGCTGCCATAGATGACGCGCGAAAAGATATCGCGGCCCAGCTCGTCGGTGCCCATCCAGTGCTCGGCCGATGGCGCCAACAGGCGCGCGGTCAGGTTCTGGCCGGTGGCGGAGTAGGGGGCGATCCAGGGCGCAAAGATCGCCGTGAGCACCAGCAGCAGGATGATCAGCCCGCCCAGCACCGACAGCGGATTGCGCAACAGCGCCGTGAACACCCGATAGGCGCGGCCGGCCGAAGCCTGCCAGCGCGAGGCCGGGGAGTCGTCGAGCAGCCAGTCACGCGTACTCATGAATGCGCTCCCGTACGGGCGACTATGGGGGCCTTGGCAAAAATCATGGAAAACATCAGCGTGCCCTCGGATCGAGCACGCGATAGAGCACATCGGATATCTTGTTGATGAAAATGAACACGGCGCCGATCACCAGGGTCGAGCCCAGCACGGCGTTCATGTCGGCATTGAGCAGGGCCGTCGTCAGGTAGTTGCCGATGCCGGGCCACGAGAACACGGTCTCGATCATCACCGAGCCTTCCAGCAGCCCCGCATAGCTCAGCCCGATCACGGTGATCAGCGGCACCCGGATCGGGTTGAAGGCGTGGCGCCAGATGACGATGCGCTCCGGCACGCCCTTGACCCGCGCCGTGGTCACGAATTCCTGGTTCAGCTGGTCGAGCATGAACGAGCGGGTCATGCGCGCGATATAGGCGAGGCTGAAAAAGCCCAGCACCGAGGCCGGCAGGATCAGGTGCGACAGCGCATTCCAGAAGATCTCGTACTCGCCGGCCAGCAGGCTATCGACCAGCATCAGCCCGGTCACCGGGCGCACGAGGCCATCAAAGAAGATGTCGAGCCGCCCCGGGCCACCCACCCAGTTGAGGTGCGCATAAAACAGCGCCAGCCCCACAAGGCCCAGCCAGAACGCGGGCATCGAATAGCCCAGCAGCCCGACCACGCGGATGATCTGGTCGACCCAGCTGCCCTGGCGGCTGGCGGCGATCACGCCCATCGGCACGCCGAGCACCACGCCGATGATGATGCCGATCGTGGCCATTTCCAGCGTCGCCGGGAAGAACCGGCTGATATCCTCGATCACCGGGCGGCCGGTCGACACCGACATGCCCAGATCGCCCGTTAGCACCTTGCCCACATATTGCACGAACTGCACCCAGATCGGCTGGTCGAGCCCCATCGCGATGCGCGCGGCCTCGTACACTTCGGTGCTGGCGCGGTCGCCCACCACCGACAGCACCGGATCGATCGGGATGACCCGCCCGATGAAGAAGGTGATGGCCATCAGGCCCAGAAAAGTGAGGAAAACCGTCACCGCGAAGCCGACAATGGCGCTGATTCCCCGCCCCCAACGCCTTTTTTGCGGCGCAGTTGGGGCAGGACTCATGGCGATCTGGGGGTCCAGGCTCAAGTGAAATCCTCTATCTAAAACAATACATTGCGCTCACGGGCTAAATCTCCCGCAAACGGCGAAGGTGTTCAAATTTAGCTTTCACCATACAGAAATCTTTGCTTATATCAAAAAAATTATGGTGGAGTTGCATGGCCGGCACTGCGTTGACCCGTTCCGATCTAGACGGTCACCCCAAGGTGGGGGCGCTTATTCGTGCCCGCCGGCGCCAGCAGCAGCTGACGCTGGAAGCGCTGGGAAAGTCCGCCGAAGTGTCGGTGGGCTATCTCAGTCAGGTCGAGCGCGATCATGCTACTCCTTCCCTTGGCACGCTGGCCAGTATTGCCCGCGCGCTGGGCGTTGGAATTGATTATTTCGTCTCCGCCCCCACCGCCCAGGCAGGCGCTGACCCGCGCCAGTGAGCGCAACCGGTTCTCGCTCGATGGCTCCTCGATCATCTATGAGCGGCTGGGCGCCGATTTTCCGGGCAATACGCTGTCCAGTTTTGTGTTGACGGTCCCGCCGGGCTATCATTCCGAAACGGTGGCGCATGAAGGCGAGGAAATCCTCTACATGCTTGAGGGTTCGATCACCCAGCGCCTGGATGGCGAGGAGATGGTGATGGGTGCCGGCGACAGCCTGCATTTTCGCGGCAACCGTCCCCATTCCTGGTCCAATCACACCGACCGAACCCGCCCGTCTGCTGTGGACGGGTACGCTGACGCTCTTCCGCTCCACGGCGCAACCCGTGGCAGCAGACAAACCCGACACCGTCAGAGCGGGGAAGAAAAACAAACTGACGTCATCACAGGAGAAACGCTGATGAAGCTCTTCCGAGCCGCCTTGCTTGCTACCGCGCTCACCATGCCGCTTGCCGGCGTGGCCGCCTACGCCGCCACTCCGGCCGACGCGCTGGTGGTTGCCCAGAACATCGACGATATCGTCGCCATCGATCCGGCACAGGCCTATGAGTTCACCGCTGGCGAACTCAACGCCAACCTCTATGACCACCTGGTCCAGTATGACGCCGAGGACACCACCGTTCTGGCCGCCGCACTGGCCTCCGAGTGGGTCGCCGATGAAGCCGCCAAGACCCTCACCTTCACCATGCGCGATGGCGTGACCTTCTCGTCGGGCAATCCGGTGCGGGCTGAAGACGTGGTCTTCTCCTTCTCGCGCGTGGTCAAGCTCAACCTGACCCCGGCCTTCATTCTCACCCAGCTCGGCTGGACCCCTGAGAATATCGCCGAAATGGTTGTTGCCGATGGCAACACGGTCACTGTCAAGTGGGACGGCGATTTCTCGTCGGCTTTCGTGCTCAACGTGCTGGCCGCTCGTCCGGGCGCCATCGTTGATGAAGTCACCGTCATGGCCAACGAAGTCAACGGCGACCTGGGCAATGCCTGGCTGAACCGCAATTCGGCCGGTAGCGGTGCCTTCACCCTGCGCGATTTCCGTCCCGCAGAACTGGTTCGTCTCGAAGCCAACCCGAATTACTACAAGGGCGCTCCGGTGATGAAGTCGGTGCTGATCCGTCACGTTGCCGAAGCTGCGACCCAGCAGCTGCTGCTCAAGTCGGGCGACGTCGACATCGCCAAGAACCTCACCCCTGACCAGATCGCCGGCCTCACCGGCGACGCCGTCAAGGTCGAGACCTATCCGCAGTCGGCCGTGCACTTCCTTGCCTTCAACCAGAAGGACGAAGCCCTGACCAATCCGGCCATCTGGGAAGCTGCCCGTTATCTCGTCGATTACGACGGCATGACCCAGACCTTCCTCAAGGGCCAGATGGAAAAGCACCAGGCCTTCTGGCCCAAGGGCTTCCCCGGCTCCTATGACGAAACCCCCTACAGCTACGATCCCGAAAAGGCCAAGCAGATCCTGGCCGATGGCGGCGTGAAGACCCCGATCACCATCACCCTCGACGTGATCAACTCCACCCCGTTCAACGACATGGCGCAGTCGCTGCAGGCTGGTTTCTCCGAAGCTGGCATCAACTTCGAGATCCTGCCCGGCACCGGTGCCCAGGTCATCACCAAGTACCGCGAGCGCACCCATCAGGCCATGCTGCTCTATTGGGGCCCGGACTTCATGGATCCGCACTCCAACGCCAAGGCGTTCGCCTATAACGCCGACAATTCGGACGCCGCTTATGCAGCGACCACCACTTGGCGCAACGCCTGGGCCGTCCCGGCCGAGATGAACGAAGAAGTCATCGCAGCTCTCGCCGAGCCCGACATGGCCAAGCGCGAAGCCATGTATATCGACCTGCAGAAGAAGGTTCAGGAAAACTCGCCGATCGTCATCATGTTCCAGGCCACCTACCAGGTTGCCATGGGCCAGAACGTCAACGGCTACGTCAACGGCACCTCGTCTGACTATGTCTACTATCGTCTCGTGACGAAGTAAGCCCTGCGACCGGCGGCAGCCCCTGCCGCCGGTTACCGGCTCGGTGAAAGTTTTGAGCAGACCTCTTGGTGAGCTTGTCCCATGGCGCCAGGTTGACGAGGAGGTCTGCTGAAAACTCTTACCCCAAAAAGGATTTCCCGATGAATTCCGCCCTTGCTACCCGCATGGCCAATCTGCGCGCTCGCATGGCCGCAACCAATACCGATCTCGTGGTCGTGGGCCCTTCCAGCCACATGCTCTACCTCGCCGATCTGTCGCCCCATGGCGACGAGCGCCCGGTCATGCTGATGGTCTCCAAGGATTTTGCCGGTTTCCTGATGCCCGCGCTCAATGTCGACAGCGCCCGCCAGCACACCGATCTGCCCTTCTTCCCCTGGACTGACGCCGAAGGCCCCGATGCGGCCCTCGAGCAGGTTCTGGCCGCCACCGGCATTGATCGCACCGCGCCCTCCGTCGTCATCGATGAAACCATGCGCGCCGATTTTGCCCTGCTGGTGCTTGATGCGCTCCCCGGCGCCACCCGCCGCTTCACCGCCGATACCGTGGGCTATCTGCGCTCGCGCAAGGACGATGACGAATACAAGGCCCTCAAGGCCAGCGCCGTGCTCAACGACAAGGCCGCGCTCGCCGGCTTTGCCGCGCTGCGCGAAGGCGTCACCGAGCTCGAGATCGCCGAGGTCATCGAAAAATTCTACAAGGATAACGGCGCCACCACCGTCTTCCGCTCGATCTGCTTTGGCGCCAACGGGGCCTTCCCCCATCACCATACCGGCGATACCAAGCTCAAGCACGGCGATGCCGTGCTGATCGACCTGGGCTGCCGCATCTATGGCTACCCCTCCGATATGACCCGCATCGGCTATTTCGGCACCAAGCCGGCCGAATTCGACAAGGTCCACGACGTCCTCGAAGCCGCCGTCACCGCAGCCCTCGCCGCCGCCAGGCCCGGCGTTGCCGCCAAGGAGGTCGACAAGGCCGCCCGCGACGTCATCACCGCTGCCGGCTATGGCGAATTCTTCGTGCACCGCACCGGCCATGGCCTGGGCATCGACATCCACGAGACCCCCTACATCACCGCCACCAGCGAAGTCATCCTCGAAGAAGGCATGTGCTTCTCCATCGAGCCCGGCATCTACCTCTCCGGCAAATTCGGCCTGCGCCTCGAAGAAATCGTCATCCTGCGCAAAGGCCAGCCCGAAATCCTCTCCAACCTCCCCCGCACCCCCATCGCCGCCGGCTGATAAGGGGGGGAGGGCGCCTTGAAGGCTCGCCGGGTGAGGCGATGCCTTCATT
This sequence comes from uncultured Alphaproteobacteria bacterium, assembly GCA_963699295.1. Taxonomy (GTDB): domain Bacteria; phylum Pseudomonadota; class Alphaproteobacteria; order Rhizobiales; family Devosiaceae; genus Devosia. Next base: position 1,507,306 of record OY969432.1, on the reverse strand, counting down.
GTCCACAGTGTCATTCCCGCGAAAGCGGGAACCCCTGTTTCCAGGTCCACCCTCCCGCAACGGAGATCCCGGCCTTCGCGGGGACAACCCGGCTGTGATCCAGTGGAGTCAAGGACGTCACCCTTGTGCCCCCTTTGAAGCCATCGCCCCCAATCCCCCCACACCCGTCACGAACGGGCTTGTCCCGGTGCTCCACCCTGCCAAGGGCAGGGCGACCCCCGCAACCTCCACACCCCCGGTGTCACCCCGGCCCTGAGCCCCGGGTCAGGCCCGGGGGGGCCTATCCCGAGATCATCCCCCCGCCGCCAGGTGGTCCGATCGACAACGCCGTGGCAGCTCCGTCGTCTCGGGCTGGACCAAGGTCTCCAGCTGAACCTGCGCACCATCTCACTCCAAGCACCGCTCGGCTCCTCCCCTTCTCAAGGGGAGGGTGGGAGGGGATATTTTGCGTCCCGCAATGAGGCGACCCCGGCACCCCCACACCCCCGGTGTCACCCCGGCCTCGAGCCCCGGGTCAGGCCCGGGGGGCCCATCCCGAGATCTCACCACTGCCGCCAGGTGGTCCGATCGAGAGCGCTGTGGCCGGCCTCCCCCACAGCGTCATTCCCGCGTAAGCGGGAACCTCCGTTTGGGTGAGCCGCCCCGAAAAGGAGCGCATCGGGCTCACAGGGGAGGGGCGCCTTCACTACAATTCTCAATTCCCACAGTGTCATTCGCGCGAAAGCGGGCACCCCTGTTTCCCCACGCAACACAGATCCGCTTTCGCGGGGACGACCCGGCTGTGGTCCAGTGGAACCATCGCGCCCCCAATCCCCCGCGCCCCTCACAAATTCCTCAGCAAATGCCATGAACCTGCCCACCATCTCACCCCGAGCACTGCACTGCTCCTCCCCTTCTCAAGGGGAGGGTGGGAGGGGATATCTGCGGACCCGCAATGAGGAGGGGCGCATCGGGGCTGTGGGGGCGGGCAATGCAATTTCACCACCCACGGTGTCACCCCGGGCCTATCCCGCGATCCATGCCACCGCCGCAAGGTGGCACGATCGAGAGCGCTGTGGCCGGCCTCCCCCCACAGTGTCATTCCCGCGAAAGCGGGAACCCCTGTTTCCATTACCGCCTCCACGCAACAGAGATCCCCGCTTTCGCGGGGACGACCCGGCTGTGATCCAGTGGAGCCGTTGCGCCCCCAATCCCCCCACGCCCGTCACGACCGGGCTTGTCCCGGTGGTGACCGGGCTGCGGGCGCAGGCCCTGCAATTTTCAATACCCACGGTGTCACCCCGGCCTTGAGCCGGGGCCCATCCCGAGATCTCACCACCGCCGCCAGGTGGTCCGATCGAGAGCGCCATGGCCGGCCTCCCCCACAGTGTCATTCCCACGCAAGTGGGAACCTCCGTTTGGGCGAGCCGCCCCGAAAAGAAGCGCATCGGGCTCATAGGGGAGGGGCGCCTTCACTACAATTCTCAATTTCCCACAGTGTCATTCCCGCAAGCGGGAACCCCTGTTTCCATTGCCGCCCCCACGCAACAGAGACCCCCGCTTTCGCGGGGACGACCCGGCTGTGATCCAGTGGAGCCATTGCCCCCCCAATCCCCCACACCCGTCACCACCGGGCTTGTCCCGGTGGGCCATTCTCGCGGCGGCATGGATTGCCGGGATGGCCGGAGGGACGGCAGGAGGGCGTGCCGGGTGGTCGTGGGCACCCCCACCCAACCTCCCCCTGATAGGGGGAGGAGTGTATTGGGGCTCACAAAATCCTCAGCCAAAACATGAACCTGCCCACAATCTCACCCCGAGCACCGCTCGGCTCCTCCCCTTCTCAAGGGGAGAGTGGGAGGGGATATTTTGCGTCCCGCAATGAGGCGACCCCCGCACCCTCCACACCCCCGGTGTCACCCCGGCCTTGAGCCCCGGGTCAGGCCCGGGGGGCCATCCCGAGATCCTCCCCCCGCCGCCAGCTAGTGCGATAGAAACCCTGTTGAGGAAGGTTCAGGCTATGACGCCAGCTGCTGGCGGCCACCGAGCCCCGCCCGGCCACGACCCCCACGCCCACCGCCGTCCCCATGGTCCACGCCCGCTGCACCGGCAGGGCGCTGCCCCGCCACCCCCGGCGGAACCATCCACCCCACCTGTCGTTTTCTTCTCACGCAAAAAGGAGAACGATAATGGCTCGTGGAATGCCCTCAATGACCGCGCTGCTCGGTCTGCTGGCCGTCGCCGGATTTCAGAACCGCGACAAGATCGGCGAATTTCTGCAGCGCCAGCAACAGCGTGGCGCTCCCGGCGCGCAGCCCGCCATGGGCAATACCAGTCCTGCGGGCACTGGTGCGCTCGACAATCTGGGCGACAAGTTTGGCGATCTGTTCAGCGGCGACAACAACAATCCCAATTCGCTGGGCAATGTGATCAATGCCGGGCTTGGCAGCCTGCTCGAAACCTTCCGCGCCAACGGGCAGGGGGAGGTGGCCGATTCCTGGGTAAAGGATGGCCCGCAGCGCCGCCTCGAAAACGATCAGCTGGCCCAGGCCATCGGGCCCGAGACCCTGGCGGAGCTCGAACAGCAGACCGGCCTCAACCGCGACGAGCTGCTCGCCCGGCTGTCGCGCGACCTGCCGGAGGCCGTCGACAAGTTCACCCCCGACAGCCGGATTCCCACTAGCGCCGAAGCTGCCAAGCTGATCTGACGCGCCCCGCGCTATGTGACCTCTCCCTCCGAGCGGGGGAGGGGGCACATCCCGTTCAGGGAGCGCTATTTTTCGTTCATATATCGTTCATAATACGTTCATATTCGCCCAAAACGCGTTCAGATGACGTTCATAAACCCGGCCTGCGCACCCAAAAACACCCGCCCGCGAGGGGTTTAGGGCGCGCCAGCTCGTTCAGTTTTCCACAATCCACACCTGCGTGAAACTTCTCGCACTTTGCCGGCTTGTGGCGCTTGCAATCTGATCCGGCATTGTCTATTCAGACCACGCGCCGGGCCAATGCACTAGCAACCACCCGCCGCCAGCCGGCCCTTGGCCCTGCTGGGGAATAGTTCAACGGTAGAACAGCGAACTCTGACTCCGTCAATCTTGGTTCGAATCCAGGTTCCCCAGCCAATTCATCTTTCTCAAAATCAACGACTTAGGCTGTGCTCGGGTGCTATGGTTCACCGAGCATGTTGCGCATGTCACGTACAGCTAGGTCATTGTAAGAACAGCGAAGTTCAAATTCGCACCGCTGCGTCACGCGACATGGGTGCAGCCTGTCTGCGCGAGACCGTCTTCCGCCGCTGTGCGGGATTGCCGCCGAGTGCATCTCGTCTGTGCGCTGCGGCTGACAATATTGCCTGAGAGCTAAACCTCGATCCCGCCAGCAGACATGAAATCCCATATGGCGCGGTTGACGGCGGTCACTTCGGTGATGGCGGCGCGCAGGCGGATCATTTCCTCGTCGTCCAGCGCTTCGACCTTGCCGTATTTCAGTTCATTGCCAAAATCGGCAATGCGCATGAGCTGAGTATTGCTGAGCTCGCCCTTGTCGTCGAACGAATAGATGCAGTGATTGTACTTGTTACGGATCCTGGCTTCGTGGGAGAGGCGCTCGGTGATCTTGAGGACGGCAACGCGCGTTTCGCTCGACACGCCCGAGGTCTTGGCGAGGCGCTCGATCAAATCAAGGCGCGCCCGGGTGGTGTTGAGGGTCAGGAAGATAACGATCGCTGCCTCCTTGTTGGTCTTGGCGAGGTGGGCGATCAGGTAGATGAACAGGCTTTCGGTGTTGGTCCACACATAGTTGAGCTGGCCCACCAACTGCAGAACCTGGGATATATTGGCCATGGTCAGCGCCCCTGCAACGCGATGAGCTCCGCATCAACCCCAATGTCGGCGGACGAGACCGGGACGGCGTCGTTTCCGTGCAGGAAGGCCGCCGCCGCCTGGGTGCGGTTGGTGACGCGGAGCTTGGCGATGAGGTTGTGGACGTGAGCCTTGACCGTGTGTTCCGAGAGCGACATCAGGTCGGCGATCAGCTTGTTCTGGTAGCCTTCCGAAACCAGTTGCAGGATTTGGCGCTCGCGGGCGGTCAGGGCGTCGATGCCCAGTACCGGATCGCCGCCGGGGGCCTTGCGGGCCTGACGGGCGGGCGGCACGGCGAAAGGGTGAGGGCGGCTGAGGGTGAACCTGGGTTGGAGGGGCTCGCCGTCACCCGGCATCGCTGGCCGATCGTGGGGCAGGGGCACTGGTGGCGCATCGGCATGTGGCGCTGGGTCGAGCGAGAGGTATTCCCCTCCCGCGACCAGCAGCGAGACGATGGCCAGCCAGACATCAAGCGGCAGGGTCAGGGGCAATACACCTTGGACCAGGCGCTGGACGATCAGGTTTTGGTCAATATCCTGTCCAACCCGGTCGATGACCAGGCCGATGGCCGCGCTCGGAAAACGGCGGCGACATTCGGTGACGCAATTGATGGAAATCCCGCCCTGGTCGCAACCAAGAAGGACCAGCCGTACCGCCGAAGCGTCGGGCAGGTCCGCCAGCAGTAGCGGATCAACGAAGGTTACCTCATAGGCGGAAAAGTGCTTCTGGGTGGCCTGTGACAGGCATTGGTAGACCGCTTGCCGCGATGCCAGGAAAATGATGCGCTGCTGGGCAGGGCGAGACGATTGGGCTGCTGTCCTTGGGATCGAAAAAGCGCCAAGCCCTGCCCCCTCTGACACGCGCGTCACTCCCTCCCTGGGCGTCTTTTACCGCCTATCCTGCCGTCTCTGCGAGCTGCCGCGGCAGGCACTAAATGCTTAACAAGATATTAACACGGTCGGTCGGTCGCGAATATGGGGCAGAACTAAACCATTGGAGCGAGCTGTCCAGGCTTGTGCCGGCAATGGTTCACTTGATGGATCAAGTGTTTTGGCAAGTATCGAAAATGGCGCGCGGGCGGGAGATTGGGCGAAACTGTCGTACGTTGCCTGATAGGGCGGTTTAGGTCATGCCGACTAGAACTTGCCGAAATAGATGTGATCAAACTGCTGTCTATTCGCAAGGTGAAACCGGCCCCATGATTGCGGGGTTCAGGCACCGAATGGTCGCCGAACGGGGCGATGACATCTCGCCGGCTTCGCAGTTCCCCCGTCGCGTTGGCAGTGCGTCCTGCACTGAACGCGGCTTCTGTCAGCTGACGTGCGTCGCCTCTGTCGCGGCATAGCCAGTAAGCCTCATTGAAAATGCATGGAGGTTTGGCCGCGCCGCTGTTTCCAACAGGAGATACGCCATGGCCGACGACTTCAACAGCAATTACCAAAGCAGCTTTACCGACAATTCAGTTGCGGATTCCAACAACGACAACTCGGACAATTCTCTCGACCTCGAGGCCAACCTCGAGGACGTCGCCAACGACAAATCGACCAACGACAACTCCGATAACTCGGACAACTCCGACAATTCGGATAATTCCGATAATTCGGATAATTCCGATAACTCGGATAATTCCCTCGATCTGGACGCCACCATCGAGGATGTCGCCAACGACAAGTCGACGAACGACTCCAATAACGACAATTCCGACAATTCGGATAACTCGACCAACGACTCCAATAACGACAACTCCGATAATTCTATCGTTCAGACTTCGGAGACCACCGACGTTGGCAACGACAAATCTACCACCGACAATTCGACCAACGATTCCAACAACGACAATTCGGACAACTCGATCAGCGATTCCGGCAATGACAGCCGCAATCAATCGAACCATCTGAATGCCACCATCGACAATGTCGGCAACGACTACTCGAACACCGATTCCAATAACGACAACTCGACCTCTCTCGATGCCACTCTCGAGGATGTCGCCAACGACAAATCCATCGACAACGCCTACAACGACAATTCGACTACCGACGACAACTCGGCCGACGGGTCGGACAATTCGAGCGGCAACGACAACTCGACCAACGACTCGAATAACGACAATTCAAACAACTCCACCAATGACTCGAACAATGACAGCTCGAGCCATCTCGACGCCGATATCGACGTTGCCATCTCGGACTCCCTGAACAGCTCGGATGACGACGCGACCGACTCCTACAACTCCGATGACGACTTCGCCGACCTCGATATCGGCACCGCCACCATGGACAATCTGTTCATCAATAGCGGCACGCTCGACTTCAACCCCGGCGATGACGTGATCTTCGAGAACGTGTTCAACGGCGCGTTCTCGGGGGATGGTGGCGATACCGCCTTTGCCATCAATCAGGTCGCCGACATCATGGACAATGATACCCTCAGCAACGTCCAGCAGAACAATGGCGAGGCGATCTTCAATGCCTATGCCACGGCCGGCGACAATTTGTCGGCGGACGGCAATGAGCTCAATGTCGAAGGCGGTGCTGACGGCACTGGCAGCAACAGTGCCGACGGCAGTGCCCATGTCTCGGCCAATGCGTTCAACATGGAAGTCGTGCTGGGTGCCAACCTGCAGCAAAACGCCGTCGACGCGACGGTGGTAGGCGGCGACAACTCGATGTTCAACGACGCCGGCAACGACGACGCATAACGCACATCCCATGCAAACCCGGTCTGCGCGGAGCCCCCGCGCGGACCAGCTGTTCTCAGCGTCATGAGCAGTCCGGCGGCGCCAGTATAGGCTTTCGGAGGTTGCCCTCGTGTTTTTCCCCAATGACCCCACTACCGAGATCGTCGCGCACTTTCTGGGATATTTCGAACTGGCCGTGGAGGGTATGCGCATTCGCCTGGGCTATGAGCAAATCGAGGCGGCCCTGGCCGCCGCGGCCGTGGAGCCCGAACTCGAACAGCTATCAGCCGAGCTGACGCAGAAATACGCCTTGGGCGCCTTTCAGCCGGGCGTCGACTATGTCCCCCCCGAGTGGATGATCCGCGGGAAAGGCCCGATCGAGGTCCTTGCCCCACCGCAGCCGGTCTCGGCATCCGATGGGATCCCCGAGCAGTTTTTCGATACCGATCTGCCCTCTTTTGTGGGCGGGAGGGCTGGAGCGGTGGCAATGATCGGCCCCGAACCCGGCTCGGTCATTGCTATCATCGCCCAGACCATTGCGCTCTCGGACAATGACCTGGTGGTGCTGGGCGAATATCATGGCGAGCTGGTGTTTCACTCTGGCGCCGATACCGGCATCGCGATGCTGCTGGAGGCAGCGCAAGGGGTCACTGCGCCCTTTACCGAACTCTCGGTGCTCCACAGCACAGCTGACGTGGCCGCGTTTACCGGGCACGTGGCGCAGTTGATTGATGCGCTGTCGGTGGCCGAGGGCGGACCCATGCAGGTCCAATTTGTCGAGGCCATTGCCGGCAATTATCTCAACGGCGAACAGGTCGAGAGCCTGCCCGACATGACCGATACGCTGCCGGCGCATTGGCGCGAGCTCGGCGCGGACGAGAAAGAGCCGGAGCCGGTGACCGGCCAGACCGTGCATATCGCCATCTCGGGCGACGAGGTTCAGGGTTCCGTCACGCTCCATGTCGGCGGCAATGTGCTCGTCAACGAGGCGAGTTTTTTCAACGGCGGAATAAGTTCCGCCGTTTTTGCTGTCGGTGGGGATCTGCACCAGCTCGACGCCATCATCCAGACCAATGCCTATTTCGATAGCGACACCGTGGGCGACGATGTTCCGGGCGCGGGGGCGAACCTGCCCGGCACGACGACCGCCCTCAACGCTGCCGCGTTCATTCAGGAGGTGCGCGACGCCACCGGCGCGGCCGCCGAAGCGAACCCCGGCATCATGCCCGCCAACTGGCAGGTTTCGGTGGTCAGTGGCGACGTGGTGTTCATCGAATGGCTGAGCCAGTTCACTTTCGCGTCCGACCAGGACATGAGCGTGCTGTCGTCCACCGGGGCCAATGTGGTGGTGACCAGCGGCGAGAATATCGCGTTCAACGCCGTCAGTTTTGCCAATCTAGGCATGCAGTTTGACCTCATCATCGTGGGTGGCAGCCTCTACGATGCCAACGTCATCGTGCAGACCAACGTGCTCTACGACAACGACACCATCCAGATGCTGGGTGAGGGATCGGCGGGGTGGGGGAGCCTGAGCACCAGTGGCAATCTGCTGTGGAACGACGCCTCGATCCACAATGTTGGGCCCACCAATTTCGTCGACCAGATGCCGATCCACTACCAGCAGGCCATGGACGGGCTGGCCAATGGCGACATCGGCATGCCGGCCGGTTTTCTCACGGACGAGCAGTTCGAGGGCTTCCAGATGCTCAGGGTGCTCTACGTGGCGGGGGATATCTATGACCTGCGCTATGTCGAGCAGACCAATATCCTGGGCGATGCCGACATGGTGGCCCTGCAAAAGGCCAAGCTGCTCGAAGGCGCGCCCGACACCGAATGGGCCATCAGCACCGGCGCAAACGCGCTGGTCAACAAGGCCGCCATCACGGATTTCGATGCGCTGGGCGACACCGCCTATGTGGGCGGCGAGATCTATTCGGACGCCATCCTGATCCAGGCCGACATCATGTCGGCCGACGCCGGCAGCTCGCAGGGGGACGCGCTGGTCACCGAGGTCATCGCCTTCCTCGATGTTGAATTCGATGCGGGCCCCCTGGGCGATGCCGGTTTGGGGCCGACACCGCTGCTGTCGGCTGATGGTCCATCGGCGGACATCATCCAGTCCATGCTCGCCTGACCCATGCCAACAAGGGCCCGCCCATGACTTATCAAAGCCTCTCCAGGAGCCGCGAGAACATATTGGTCCGCCATTTGCACAAGAGCGACATGGCCCGCATGGTCCAGATGGATCGGCTGATCCTTGATATCAGCTCGGCGGCAGCGGAGCTGGATGCGCTTGCCGAGGAAACCGAGGGCCCGAGCGAGCCCGACGCCACCGAACAGGACGCGCTGGAAGAGGCGGGTGATATCGAGGAAAACGAGCCTTTTGCCGAGGCAGCGGGCGAGCCGGACTCCGAGCCCGCCACGCTGGAGCGCGACCTCGAGCCGGAAACCATTGAGGCGCCAGCGCCGCTGCAAGAGCCCGTGCCGGAGCCCGAGCCGGAGCCGGGGCCGGCCGTGGCTCGGGAGGGAGAGTTCCGCACGCCCGAGCCGTCGTACAAGCCGAGTGTGCCACCCATCATCGATCTCGACCGGGGGCCGCTCAAATCGGTCAATGCGCCGTCGGGCGAACTGGATGGCGGCGGCACCAAGGGCGGCGGCGGGGGCGGGGGCGGCGGTGGCAACCGCAACAGCGGCTTTCACAAGCGCACCGCGGCGCCCAACTTCACCCAGAGCCTGCAGAATGGTCTCAACGTCGTGCGCGCCAATCTGGCCATCGTCCTCCTCTTCACGGTGTTCATCAACGTGCTGGTGCTGGCCCTGCCAATCTACCTGTTCCAGATATCGGATCGCGTGCTGACCAGCCGCTCGCACGACACCCTGGTCATGCTCACGGCGGTTGTCGTCGGCGCTGTCCTGCTGCAGGCAACGCTCGACGCGGTGCGGCGCTTCATCCTGATGCGCACCGCCGTGGAAGTTGCCGTGCAGCTGGGCACGCCCATCCTGAGTGCAGCAGCCCGCGCCTCCCTCCATGGCAACGGTCGAGACTACCAGGTGCTGGGCGACCTCCAGCAGCTGCGCAGCTTCATCGTCTCGGGCACGCTGCTGGCGTTCCTTGATGCGCCGATGGCGCCGCTTTTCGTGCTGGCGATCTATTTCATTCATCCCCACCTGGGCTACATCGTGGTGATTGCCTCGATCGCGCTGTTCGTGGTGGCGGTGATCAACCAGCGCCTGACGGCCAAGCCGTTCGCGGAAGCCAATAATCTGCTCAGCCGGGCGACTCTGCACCTCGACTCGATGTCACGCAATTCCCAGATCATCAACGCCCTGGCAATGATCCCCGAAGCGGTGCGGATCTGGGGGCGTGATACGGCGGGATCGCTGCGGGCGCAGGTGCGCGCCCAGGATCGCAACATCATCATGTCCAGCATCTCCAAGGGCGTGCGCCTGCTGACCCAGGTGGCCATGTTGGGCTGGGGTGCCTATCTGGCCATCGACGGGCATCTTACCGGCGGCATGGTGATCGCCGCGTCCATCATTGCTGCCCGCGCCCTGACCCCGATAGAGGGCGCGATCGAGGGGTGGAGTGGATTTTCCCAGTTTCGCGCCTCGTTTGCCCGCATCAAGGCGCTGCTGCAGTCCTCGCCCTTCAACTTCGAACGGCTGATCCTGCCCGACCCCAAGGGGCGGCTGGATGTCGAACGCATCCTGTTCGTGCCGCCGCCCAACAAGAAGGTCCTGCTCAATGGCATTTCCTTCTCGCTGATGCCGGGAGAATCCCTGGCGGTGATCGGCAATTCGGGGGCGGGCAAGACCACGCTGGGCAAGATGCTCGTCGGCTCGATCCTGCCCACATCGGGCGCGGTGCGCCTCGATCTGATGGATCTGCGCAATTGGGACCAGCGCCAGTTCGGCGAAAAAATCGGCTATTTGCCGCAGGATGTGCAGCTGTTCCCCGGCACCATCAAGGCCAATATTGCCCGCATGCGCGAAGATGCCAGTGACCAGGCGATCTACGACGCCGCCGTGCTGGCCGATGTGCACGAACTGATCGCGACCTTCCCGCAGGGCTACGAAACCTACGTGGCCGGCGATGGCGCGCCGCTTTCGGGCGGCCAGAAGCAGCGTATTGCCCTCGCTCGGGCGTTCTTCGGCGATCCCAAGCTAGTGGTGCTCGATGAGCCGAACTCGAACCTTGACTCGCTGGGCGAGGCGGCACTGGCCAAGGCGCTGCTGCATGCCCGCAAGCAGCAGATCACCGTCGTCACCATCACCCAGCGTCCGGCTTTGCTCAACGTCGTCGACAAGATCCTGGTGCTCAACAATGGCTCGGTGTCCATGTTCGGCAGCCGGACCGAGGTCATGGCGGCCCTGACCCGAAACAAGCCGACCGATGCGGCCGGAATCGGCGCGCCCCAAACATCGTAAGAGGAAAAACCATGAGCGCGGTCGGCGAACTCCAGAACCTCGAGTGGTACGCCTCGGTGCCGCGCTCGATCAAGAAACAGACCACTATTGGGCTGATCCTGGTGATTGCAGCCTTCGGCGGATTTGGCAGTTGGGCGGCGCTGGCGCCGCTCTCGGCGGCGGTTATCGCACCGGGCAGTTTTGTGGCCACCGGCGAGAACAAGATCGTCCAGCACTTCGAAGGCGGCATCATCAAGGACCTGCTTGTCCACGAGGGAGATCAGGTGACGGAAGGCGAGCGCCTGGTGCTTCTTGATGAAACTGCCGCCCACGCTAATGCCCAGCAGTTGCAGCTTCGCCTTGTGCGGCTCGAAACCATCTGGGCGCGCCTCAATGCCGAAGCCAATGGCCTGGACGCATACACCCCGCCTGCCACCGTCATCGAGCACCTGGACAATCCCGACATTGCCGCGATCAACGACAGCCAGAACAATAATTTCGAGGCTGCGCGCAGCAAGTTGCAGAACGAAACTGCCCTGATGCAGCAGAACGTGTCGGCTCTGGAATTTCGCGTCACCGGCCGCAAAGCGCAGATCGATGCCATGAACCGACAGCTCGCGCTGCTGCGCGAGGACTATCGCGTCATCAATGATCTGCGCGCCAAGGGCGTGGCCGCCCAATCATCGGTGCGCACCATTGAGCGCTCGATCGCCGACGCGGAAGGCGACGCGGCCCGAACTCCACTCGGAAGTGCAGGAGGCGGAGGCGCAGATCGAGAAATATCGCCGCGAGATCATCCAGGCGGTCGATGCGGTCCGGCAGGCGGCGCTCGACGAGATGCAGACCGTGGAAGCCGAACTCGACGCTCTGCGCGAGCAGACCCAGCAGGCCAATAACGTGCTGGCGCGCACGACGATCACCGCGCCGGTCGCCGGCACCATCGTGCGCATGTATTATCACACCACCGGCGGCGTCATCGAAAGCGGTAAGCCCATCTTCGAGATCCTGCCCGCCGATGTGCCGCTGATCGTGGAGGTCAAGATACCGCGCATGCAGATTGATGAGGTGCATCAGGGCGAGCGGGCCACCGTGCGCCTGACCGCGCTCAACCAGCGCACGACGCCCGTGCTTGAGGGGGTCGTGATGTACGTGTCTGCCGATACCATCGCGGACACGGGGGGATTGAACAAGGAGTTCTATGTCGCCCGGATCACCATTGCGCCAGAGCAGTTGGCGCTGGTGGAGGGGTTCAGCCCCACGCCGGGGATGCCGGCCGAAGTCTTCGTGCAAACCCGTGAGCGCACTTTCTTCGAGTATCTGGTCAAGCCGGTCACCGACAGCATGTCCAGGGCATTTCACGAGCAGTAGGCCATCGCTAGGCCGTTTTGGGCGTTGCGCAAACGGCTTGGTGAAGCACTGCTCAGGGCGTCGAATGCAGCATCCAGTGGTTTCCAGACCATAGGCATCGGTCCAGGTGCGATGGCCCGTTTTCGGTGTTTGAGGCATGGTACAGCTGGGGCCCACTCCTGAGAGCGGTCCAGATGCTCCGAGCCGCGTGATTGCTCCGCGCTAGGCCCTTGTCAATTCATGGTCATAGCGGCCGCAGCCGGAAAATTTGGCAGCAGCTGCGGGAGGACCAACACTGCCCCGCCATAAAGCAGCAAGGCGATGCCGGATATTTTCGCGATCCTCTCTCCGATCAGAAGGGTTTTTTCTGCAAGGATCAGCACCGTAACCATCGCCATGGCGGCAATACTCATGATCCCGAGCGGAAAAAGAGCAAGAAACAAAAGCCAGCAGCAGCCCAGACAAAACAGCCCATGCTCCCAGCCCATGCGGACTGCGCCCCAGTTTCCATCGCGCCACGAGGTAAGGATGAAGCTGGTCGGGGTACGGCATTTGGCCAGGCAAAAATCCTTGAGCGGGGAGAGCTGGTAGGCACCGGCGATGATCAGGAGCATGCCGCCGATGCGCCCGGCCGTCGCCGCAGACGTTCCCACATAAGCGGCAATTGCCTCCGCCCCGGTCGCCCCGGCAAAGGCGAGTATGCCCGCCAGGCCCCAGACCAGCAGGTACCCGCCAACGAACACCCAGGTCGACACGAAGGTCTGACTGCGTCCCCGCCTGCCAGCCTGGACCCGGTGAAACGTCAGGATCATGGGAAGAGCTGTCGGGAACATCATGGCGATCATCATGATGATCCAGACCGCCAGGAAAAGCGGCGCATCCATGCCCATGGTGGGCGTGTTCATCGCCATCGGCACGCCCGGGCCAGTCTCACGCCGGATAAGCCAGAACCAGGCCGCCGCCGCAATAGCGATCAGGAGCGCGACCACAAGGTTTCGCTGCAGCGTCAGCGACGGAGTTTTTGCGGTCTTCATGGACGCGCCTCGTGCGCTATGCGAGCGAGCCTATTGTTGGCCAGACCAATTGATCGGAGCGTAGTGCCCGTTTCGGCCAGAATTATCCCAGTGCATGCCGTGGTCGCTGAAGGTGCTGCCCTGCACGCCCATTGCCAGACCGAGCCAGTCGGGGTTGATGGGGTGGCCGGTCGCCGCCCACATCTCCCCGTCCTCGCGCATTGTCGGCAGCGGTTCGACCGCCATCTGCATGACGCCCGAAATCTCCACCGACCGCTTCTTGCCGTCGATCTTGTACTTTATCGGCGCCTTCCTGGCTCCCAGATTGGTGCCGATCATGGGCGCGAGCACAGCCATCGGGCCGCCGGCGGCGCCGGTGAAGATCACGCCAAGCGCCTCAGTCTGCTTGTCATCGGCCCGTTCGTCGATATAGGCGGCGGCCGTCCAGTTTCCATCTGCCATCGCACCGGGCGCGTGCGCAATCATCGCAACATTAAGGCCATCCAATCGAGCGTCACCGTAATTGCCCGTCTCGATATGAAAGGCCAGGGCAACGTCGCAAACGCCTTGCGTCGGCTTTGATGTCAACTGCGCGTTGGGCGATATCAGGCAAGGACAGACGACGTCGCAGTTGCAGTTCTCGAAGTAATTTCCAGACAATTGCCAACTGGTTGCCATTGGCTCCTCCTGAGCGTGAGGCGCGCCAGCATATCGCCGCTGTCTCGGCAGGGAAACGGAGCTCACCTGCATTTATGCGCGGCAAACAGACCAACACAGCGAACGATCGGCGCGCTAGACCAGTCAATCAACCAAGGATACGCCGACGCCTGACACAGTCAAGCCGCAACCACCGCCGGCGCCACCTCTGGAAACATTCTCGCGAGCCCACCAGTTTGGGACCTGTCAGGGAAGACTTGGTAACGGGCATCGCAAAGCCTATGACATTCCAAGCAAAACGGCCGCCCGTTTACAAACATGCTTGGCGGGCGTATCCTTTTTCAATTGGGCGGTGGAGTTCTAGGAGCCGACCGGGCCAAACATCGAGGGGAGGTCACGATGCGTACTGCGTCGACTATGGCTGGCGCCCTGCTAGGTGCGCTTCTGCTCTCAAGTGCCGCTGTTTCGGCTGCCGACGTCAAGATAGGCTTCCTGCCGGGCGTGGTGGATCCGTTCTACCAGGTGATGCAACTGGGGGTCGAAGCCGCGGCCAAGGACCTCGGCGTCGAAGTTGTCACCCAAATTCCCCCGACTTGGGGCGTCGAGGCGCAGACCCCGATCCTCGATGCGCTTGTGGCGCGTGGCGACCTCAACTACATCATCACGGCGCCGACCGATAAGGACCAGATGGTCGCGCCGCTGCAAGCAGCGCTCGATGCCGGCATCAGGGTCATCACTGTGGACACTTTCCTCGGCGACGGCGACTACGTGAACGGCCCGGTCAGTTTCCCGATCAGTTACATAGGGTCGGACAACGTCGAGGGCGGCCGCATAGCGGCTCGCGGGCTCGCCGCGGCCATAGGCGGCGAGGGCACGGTCTACATCAACTCGACCAACCCCAACGTCAGCTCGGTCGAAGGCCGGGAACAGGGCTTCAAGGAAGTGATGGCGGCCGAATTCCCCAACATCAAGGTGCTCGGCCCGGACTACAATCTCGATGACCAGAACAAGGCGGCACAGCAGACCGGGGCGGTGATCGAGCAAAATCCCGATCTCAAGGGCGTGTTCGGCACCAACGTGTTCAGCGCCGGTGGTGCGGGTAACGCGGTGGTCAACGCCGGTCTCGGCGGCCAGGTACAGGTGGTGGCCTATGATGCGACCGCAGAGGCCATCGAACTGATGAACAAGGGCGTCGTCTCACTGGTGCTGGCGCAGAAGCCGTTCGACATGGGCTACCTGGCGGTACAGTTTGCGGTGGCCGACGCTGCCGGCGTGACCAGCCTGCCGCGCCGCGTCGAAACCGGGTTCGCGATCATCACAAAGGACAATGTCGCTGATCCGAACTTCGCGCGCTTCATCTACAAGGTCGACTGACCGTATCTCACCGCCGATCAGCCAGGGACGCCCCGGCGCCCCGGCATTGTTGTCGTTTCCAGTCATCTGGGGGGCCGTGACGGACACCAAGGCAATGATGCGTTTCGATG
This sequence comes from uncultured Alphaproteobacteria bacterium, assembly GCA_963699295.1. Classification (GTDB taxonomy): domain Bacteria; phylum Pseudomonadota; class Alphaproteobacteria; order Rhizobiales; family Devosiaceae; genus Devosia. Next base: position 1,491,879 of record OY969432.1, on the reverse strand, counting down.
AGCCTTTGCTCTCGCCTGGCAAACGTTTCATCCTGGTGGCCAGCCGGCTCTGGGCTTGGGTGTTCCTTGCCGCGATGATCATCTTCTTCATCCTTGCGGTACCGCTGTTTGGCGGCGCGACTTTCCTGTCGGTACGCAACAGCCAGAACATTCTTGGTGCCATCGTACCGGTGCTGCTGCTGGGGCTGGGGCAGACATTCGTGATCATCTCCGCGGGCATCGACCTCAGCGTCGGTTGGGTGATGAGCCTTGCCTCAGTGCTGTCGGCTCACGCGATCCGCGCCTCGTACAATGCCGGTGTGCCGCTGTTCCTGTCGGTGGTGATCGGCTTTCTTGCTGCGGTCGGGGGGAGCGCCGTGGTCGGGCTCTGCAACGGCCTCATCATCGCCAAGCTCAAGGTGCCAGCCTTCATCGTGACGCTCGGTACCTCGTTTATCGTGCGTGGCGTATCGCTGCTGTTTTCGGAGAATACCACGGTGATCGGCCTGCCCGCGGGCATCCGCGACTACGGCAACGAGTCGCTGTTCTACTGGGTGCGCGGCGAAGGCGGCGGCTTCTATGTGCTGGACAAGCCCGAGGTCAGCGGCGAGCTGTTGCGGCAAATGGACCGCATCCTTGCCTGGCCCGTCGTGATCACCGCAATCGTCGTCATCCTCTGCATCTTCCTCCTTCGCCGCACCCAGTTCGGCCGGCACACCTACGCCATTGGCGGCAGCATGCAGGCGGCGCAGCGCACGGGCATCCCCGTGGATCGTCACATCATCAAGCTCTACATGCTGAGTTCGGCGACTGCCGGGGTCGCCGGGTTCCTGTCGACGCTGCGCTTCACTGCCGGCTCGGCGGTGATCGGCGATCCGCTGCTGCTGAGTTCCATCGCGGCAGTCATCATCGGCGGCGTGAGCCTGTTCGGCGGAGCCGGATCGATCATGGGCACAGTGATCGGTGCCCTGATCATCGCGGTCCTGACGACCGGGCTGGTGATGCTGAACGTGCAGGCGTTCTGGCAGTTCATCGTCGTCGGCGCCGTGGTCATCATCGCTGTGCTGATCGACCAGTCGCGTGACCTGATCCTCGGCCGCCGCGGGAGAGGTTCATGACCGAACCCGTGCTGGCGATCCGCCACATGGTGAAGCGCTTCGGTGGCCTCACCGCTGTCAACGACGTCGACCTCGATGTCAATGCCGGCGAGGTCGTGGCGCTGCTAGGCGACAACGGCGCCGGCAAGTCGACGCTCATCAAGTGCATCTCCGGCGTGCACCTGGCCGACGAAGGCGAGATCCGTTTCGAGGGCAGGGTCGTAAGTTTCCCCAAACCCATCGACGCGCGTAGCGCCGGCATCGAGACGATCTACCAGGACCTGGCGCTCGCCGACAACCTCGACGTGCCGGCCAACATATTCCTCGGCCGAGAGATCAAGAACCATTTCCTCGGCGGCTTGATCAAGACCCTCAATGACAAGAAGATGCTGACCGAAGCCGAAAGCAGTCTTGCTGCGCTCGACATCCAATTCCCGAGCCTCAGCCAGCCGATCGAGAGCCTTTCCGGCGGTCAGCGCCAGGCCGTGGCAATCGCCCGCGCCATCTACTGGAAGGCGCGGCTGATGATCATGGACGAGCCAACCAACAATTTGGGGGTGCCAGAGCAGCACAAGGTGCTCGACCTGATCCGCCGGCTGCGCGACCAAGGTGTGCCGGTAATCCTTATCACCCACACTATGCCGGACGTGTTCGCCGTCGCCGATCGCATAGTGGTGATGCACCGGGGGCGCAAGGTCGCCGAGAGGCTGACCGGGCAAACCAATGCCTCGGAGTTAGTGCAGTACATGGTGGGGGCGCTGGACGACAGCCCGGGGAGGATCGTCGGCTAGTTTGCCTGACCTACCGCATTCCACGCGGCCTCCCTCCACCAGCATGATCGCAATTTAAGATACCCCATTGCATTTCTCCATCGGCCAAAGCGGCCGCGAGAGAAACGATTGTAGCGCCGTCACTAGCGGCAGGTGCCGACCCCTTATCGGTCATTGCACGGCTGGCGCTGGAGCCTCAGAAGCTGACATTGCGAGATGTTTAGAGAGGCGCCGCTGTCCTCGCTTGGAGGCGCGCCAGGTATATGCATTTAGCGATACGGGGCCATGGTCAAGTCGGCATCGGCGTGGCGATCAGCCACTCTGATGTCGCTGCGAGCCTGCAGCGCGGTTAGCTCTCCAACCGGAGGCTGTTTACGCCCCCGTTACGGGTTAGCACCGGTTTCGATCTAGAGCCGTTACGCAGCAGGGGCGTAGGTCAGTATCCATCCTTCAAGTGATGGAGCGCCCGATGCCTGCCGATCTTCTGTATCTCGCCGGGGGGCTGCTGGGCTTTGCCCTGTGCTGGCTCGCCGTGAACGCCGCGGGGAGGCTATGATGACCCTTGAAATTGGGCTTGGACTGTTCACCGCTGTCGTCATCCTGATTTATGCCCTGGCGGCCCTGATCCGCCCGGAAAGATTTTGAGGGCGCCATGACTGAAGATCTCATGCAATTCGCGCTCTATTGCGCCGTGCTGGTCGCCTTGGCAGTGCCGCTTGGCGCCTATATGGCTAAAATTTATGCCGGGGTGCCGGGCTTCCTGTCCGGCATCGAGCGACCGATTTTCCGGCTGGCCGGTATTGACCCGGACAAGGGGCAGAGCTGGCAGGGCTACGCGTTGGCCATGCTGGCCTTCAATGCCGCCGGCTTCGTGCTGCTGTTCCTGATCCTCAAATTCCAGAACCTGCTGCCGTTCAATCCCCAGGGCTTACCGGGGTTGCGGGCTGATCTGGCGTTCAATACCGCAATCTCGTTTGTCACCAACACCAATTGGCAAAGCTATGGTGGCGAGACCACTATAAGCTATTTCAGTCAGATGGTCGGGCTGACGACACAGAATTTTGTCTCGGCGGCGACCGGCATGGCGGTGGCGGCGGGCGTGGCGCGCGGGCTCGTCGGCAAGCAGAGCAAGACCCTTGGCAATTTCTGGGCCGACATGACGCGCTCGACGCTCTACGTCCTGTTGCCCATCGCCATCGTGCTGGCGCTGGTCCTGGAGTGGCAGGGCGTGCCGCAGACGCTGGCCGCTAATGTATCGGCGACCACGCTGGAAGGCGGGCAGCAGACCATCGCGGTTGGGCCGGTGGCCAGTCAGCTCGCCATCAAGCAGCTCGGCACCAATGGCGGTGGCTTTTTCAACGTCAATTCGGCGCATCCGTTCGAGAACCCGACCGCGATCAGCAATTTCCTCCAAATGCTCAGCATTCTGGGGATCTCGGTCGGCTTCTGCTTCACCTTCGGCCGCATGGTCGGGGACAAGCGGCAGGGCCGGGCCTTGTTCGCTGCGATGGGCATTTTGTTCGTGCTCGGCTTTGCCGGCATCTACGCCTCCGAAACGACGACCAATCCACTGCTCGCCCCCTATGTTACCCAAGGTTCGGGCAATATGGAGGGCAAGGAAGTACGTTTCGGCGTGGTCAATTCGGCGCTCTGGGCCGAGGCGACGACGGCGGCTTCCAACGGCTCGGTCAACGCCATGCATGACAGCTTCAACCCGCTGGGCGGGATGATCGCGATGCTCAATATCGAGCTGGGTGAAGTGGTGTTCGGCGGGGTCGGCGTGGGCCTGACCGGCATGTTGTTGCAGGTCGTGGTGACGGTGTTCCTCGCCGGACTGATGGTGGGTCGTACGCCCGAATATCTGGGCAAGAAGATCGAAGCCAGGGAGATCAAGCTCGCCGCTCTGACGCTGCTGATCATGCCTGTTGGCGTTCTGGCCTTCTCGGCCCTGGCCATCGTCTTCGGCACGGCCCAGACAGCGGTGCAGGATGCCGGGCCGCATGGGCTCACCGAGCTGCTCTATGCCTATAGCTCGGCCACCGGCAATAACGGCTCGGCCTTTGCCGGCTTTTCAGCCAATGTCGACTGGCACAATGCCTGGCTTGGGATCGCCATGCTGTTCGCGCGCTTCGGCTACATCATTCCCATCCTTGCCATTGCCGGTTCACTCGGCATGAAGAAGACCGTGCCGGCTTCGGCAGGCACTTTCCCAACCCATGGGCCGGTCTTTGTCACGCTGCTGGTGGTCACGATCCTGATCGTGGGCGCCCTGACCTTCCTTCCCGTGCTCGCCCTTGGCCCGATCGCCGAACAGGTTTCGATCGCTGCCGGGCAGAGCTTTTGAGGCACAAGACCATGTCCAAACATCCGACGCAGGAAATCAGCCTCTTCGACGGTGGCATACTCGCCCACGCCGCCGTGCAGGCGGTGTTCAAACTCAATCCGCGCGGCTTGATGCGCAATCCGGTGATCTTCGTCACTGCGATGACTTCCGTGCTGGTCAGCATCCTCGTGCTCCGCGACGCCGCCATCGGATCGCCTGAACTGGCAATCGGCGTCCAGGTGACGATCTGGCTGTGGTTCACCGTGCTGTTTGCCAATTCTGCCGAGGCCATCGCTGAGGGGCGGGGCAAGGCGCGCGCCGATGCGTTTCGCGCCACCCGCTCAACGACGCGGGCCAAGGTGCTGGCCGATCCACGCCGGCGCGATATCTTTCACCCCAAGGATGCCGCCGAGCTGGAGGAGGGGGATGTCATCCTGGTCGAGACCGGCGACATTTTGCCGACCGATGGCGAGGTCATCGAAGGTGTCGCCTCGGTGGACGAGAGCGCTATCACCGGGAGAGTCGGCGCCGGTGATCCGCGAGTCCGGTGGCGACCGCTCCTCGGTTACCGGGGGCACGCGGCTGGTGTCGGACTGGTTGGTGGTCAAGGTCACCGCCGCGCCCGGCAACACCTTTCTCGACAGGATGATCGCGCTGGTGGAAGGGGCCAAACGGCAAAAAACCCCCAATGAAATCGCGCTCGATATCCTGCTGGCTGCGCTGACACTTGTGTTCCTGTTCGTCGTGGTGTCGTTGCCGGTGTTTGCGATGTGGTCGGGCACGAGTATCCCGGTGATCTATCTGGCGGCTTTGTTCATCACCCTGATCCCCACCACCATTGGCGGCCTGCTATCGGCCATTGGCATTGCCGGCATGGATCGGTTGGTGAAGGCCAATGTCATCGCCAAATCGGGCCGCGCGGTGGAAGCGGCCGGCGATATCGATGTGCTGCTGCTCGACAAGACCGGCACCATCACCTTGGGCAACCGCATGGCCGACGCGTTTGAACCGTTGCCGGGCATCACCGAGCAGCAACTGGCCGAAGCCGCCTATCTCGCCTCGCTGGCCGATGAGACACCGGAAGGCAAGTCGATCGTCGCGCTGGGCAGCCGCAAGTTCGCGCTGCAGGCCGAGGTTCCTGCAGGCACGATTTTCGTGCCGTTTACCGCGCAAACCCGCATGTCGGGGGTCGACCTGCCCGATAGCACGGCGATCCGCAAAGGCGCTTCCGACACGATGCTGCGCCAGACCGGGGCCAGGATTGAACCGGCGCTGGATCAGATCGTGCGCCGCATCGCCTCATCTGGCGGCACCCCACTGGTAGTGGCGCAGGACAACCGCATTCTCGGGGTCGTACACCTCAAGGACGTGGTCAAACCAGGCATCCGCCAGCGCTTCGCCGAATTGCGCAAAATGGGCATCCGCACGGTGATGATTACCGGCGACAACCCGCTGACCGCCGCGGCCATCGCCGCCGAATCCGGTGTCGATGATTTCCTGGCCGAAGCCACGCCCGAACGAAAGCTGGAATTGATCCGCTCCGAACAGGCGGCGGGCCGGCTGGTGGCGATGTGCGGCGACGGCAGCAATGACGCGCCGGCTCTGGCACAGGCCGATGTCGGGGTGGCGATGAATTCTGGCACTGCGGCGGCCAAGGAGGCCGGCAACCTCGTCGATCTCGACAGCGACCCGACCAAGCTGATCGAGATCGTGCTGGTGGGCAAGCAGCTGCTGATCTCGCGCGGCGCCCTGACGACCTTCTCGGTCGCCAATGACGTAGCGAAATATTTCGCCATCTTGCCGGCACTGTTTGTCACCGCCTATCCGGGGCTTGCCGTGCTCGACATCATGCGGTTGGGCACGCCCAGCTCGGCCATTCTGTCTGCGCTGATCTTCAATGCTCTGGTGATTGTCGCGTTGATCCCGCTGGCGCTCAAGGGCGTCAAATATGTGCCGTCCTCGGCCTCGGCGCTGCTGTCGCGCAATCTCACGATCTACGGGCTGGGCGGTCTCGTCGCCCCGTTTATCGGCATCAAGCTGATCGATCTGCTGGTCGACCTGCTGCACCTTGCCTGAAGGGATTTTGTCATGCTCAACCAGCTTCGCCCGGCCTTGGTGCTCGTCGCGTTCTTCACCCTGCTCACCGGCGTGGTCTATCCGCTGGCCATGACCGGCATCGCGCAGGCCCTGTTTCCCGTCGCCGCCAATGGCTCGCTGCTGGAAGAAGACGGGGTGGTGCGCGGCTCCAGCCTCATCGGGCAAAATTTTGCCCGCGAGGACTATTTCCATGGCCGGCCTTCGGCGGTGGCCTACGACGCCTCCACATCGTCGGGCTCCAATCTCGGCCCCAGTTCAGCGGCACTGCTCGAACAGGTCCAGCAGCGGGCGGCGGCTTATGGCGGCAGCAATGTTCCGGCCGATCTGCTGACCGCGTCTGGCTCAGGGCTTGATCCCGACATTTCGCCGGAAGCAGCACTCGCGCAGGTGCCGCGCGTCGCGGCAGCGCGTACCATGCCGGAGGCTAAGCTCCGCGCCCTCATCGACGCGCATACGCAGGAGCGGGACTTGGGTATACTGGGCGCACGGCGCGTCAACGTCCTTGCTCTCAACCGCGCGCTCGATGCCGGGAAGCCCTAATTGATGGCCGAAGCTGACCGCCCAGCCCCTGAAGCTCTTCTCGCTGTAACGCGAGGGGAAGGACGGGGTAAGCTCAAGATATTCCTTGGTGCCTCGCCGGGGGTTGGAAAAACCTTTGCCATGCTGGAGGCGGCGCGCCAGCTGCTAAAAACGGGCGTCGATGTGGTGGTGGGGCTGGTCGAAACCCATGGACGGGTCGAAACCGAAGCCCTGGTGGAGGGGCTTGAGCTGCTGCGGCGTCAACGTCTCGACTATCGCGGCCAGAGCCTTGAGGAACTCGACCTCGATGCGCTGTTGGCCCGCCGGCCGCGACTGGCGCTGATCGACGAGCTGGCTCACACCAATGTGCCCGGCTCGCGCCACCCCAAGCGCTGGCAGGACGTGATGGAGGTGCTCGACGCCGGGATTGATGTCATCACGACGCTCAATATCCAGCATATTGAAAGCCTCAACGACGTCATCGCCCGCATCACCGGCGTCCGGGTGCAGGAGACCGTGCCTGACGAGGTGTTCCAGCGCGCCGACGAGATCGAGGTGATCGACCTGCCGCCCGAAGAGCTGATCGAGCGGCTGCATCAGGGCAAAGTTTATCGCGGTGGCACCATCGGCCGGGCATTGGACAATTTCTTCACCAAGCCCAATCTGACGGCGCTGCGCGAGCTCGCGCTGCGCACGGCCGCCAGTCGCGTCGATGACGAGATGTTGCGGCTGATGCAGGCCAATGCTCTTCGCGGCCCCTGGCCGACACAGGAGCGCATCCTGGTCTGCGTCAACGAATCCTCGACCGCCAAATCGCTGGTCCGTGCCGGCAAGCGTATGGCCGACCGCACCGGCATTCCCTGGATTGCGGCGACGGTGGTGACAACGCGACACGAGGCGTTGTCCGACGATGTGCGGCGGCTGACTAGCGAGGCCCTGCAGCTGGCCGAGACGCTCGGCGCGGAGGTGGCAACACTGCAGGTTGATCACGGGGCCGCCGACGAACTGCTCAGATTCGCCCGTGCCCGCAACGTGTCGCGGCTGGTAATCGGGCGGCCCCGTCGCCGCTGGCCCTTTGGGCTCCTGCGCGAGCCGGTCGCCGACCAATTGCTCGACGCGGCCACCGATTTTGAAGTCACCATCGCCGCGGGTGAGGCAGATTTGCGCCGCTCGGTCGAGGAGGGCTTGGTCCTGCCGTCGTTGAACCTGAAGGCGCTGCTGGTGGGCGTTCTTGGTGCTGCCATTGCGACCTTGATTGCTTGGCCCATCGACAGTTTTGCCCTCGTCTCGCCGGCCTCACTAGTCGTGATCTACATGGTTGCAGTGCTGTTCGTCGGCGCGCGCTACGGCCTGTTGCCGGCGCTGGCCACCAGTGTCGTCTGCTTCCTGGCCCATAATTTCTTCTATACGCCACCGCGCTTCAGTTTCACCATCCAGCGCCCTGAGGATGTGGTTGGCATCGTGCTATTCCTGATCGGCGCGCTGTTTACCGGCAGTCTTGCCGGTCGGCTGCGGGCCCAGATGGCCTCGATGCGCGACAACCAGAAGCGCACGGCCATGCTCTACGATTTCGCCAAGAAGGTGGCGGCCAAGTCGGAGCTTGACGATGTCCTTTACGCCGGGGCCCATCATATCGCGGCAACGCTTAAATGCCATTCCCTCATCCTGATGCCGGCAGAGACCGGCGAACTCGAACAGGTGCAGGGATATCCTTCCATCGAAGAGGATCTTGATGCGCGGGCTATCGCTGCGGCGCGCTGGGCTTATGAGAAAAACGAGGCGGCGGGAGCCGGCACCGCGACTTTGCCCACCTCGGCGTGGATGTTCGTGCCGCTCGCCGGGGCGGGCCCGATCGGCGTCGTCGGGCTGCAGTTCAAGGACCCGCGGCGTGGCACCGACCCCGACGTTCGCAAGCTGTTGCAGGCGGTGGAAGACCAGGTAGCGGTCGCGATCGAGCGCACCAGCATGGCGGCTGATCTTCAAGCCATGCGGGTCGAAGCCGAGGGGGAAAAACTGCGGACCGCGCTGCTGAACTCTCTCAGTCACGATCTGCGAACGCCGCTGGTATCGATCATTGGGGCGCTTTCGGGATTGGCCGAAAATACTATGCCAGCACATAGCCGACGCGAGCTGGCCGAGACCGGGCTCGACGAAGCCAAGCGCCTCGACCGCTATGTACAAAACCTCCTCAACATGACCCGCCTGGAATATGGAGCCCTCAAACCGCGCATTACCGCAGTGGACCTGCGCGAGGTGATCGGCTCGGTGCGGGCCGACCTTGCTGGCGTGCTGAAACCTTACACCCTAACCCTGGACCTGCCGCACGACCTGCCGCATGTGGCGGTCGATCCCGTCCTTATCGGCCAGGCGATCGCCAATGTCCTCGAGAATGCCACGAAATACGCTCCGGCTGGCTCGACGATCACCGCCAGCGCACGGGTTACGACGCCCACCGTCACACTCGGCATCACTGATGAAGGCCCAGGCATTGCCGAGACGGAGCGCGAGAAGGTCTTTGGGCTTTTCTATCGGGTCAACGAAGGCGACAGTCGTCCAACCGGGACCGGACTTGGGCTTGCCATCGTCCGTGGCTTCGTTGAGGCTCACGGGGGCCGTGTCCGGGCACTCGCAGGACCGAGGGGCATTGGGACGACCATCGAAATAGAGTTGCCAATTGCATTGGAACCCCAGCCATGAGTGAAGCCCGCATCCTGGTGGTCGAAGACGAAGCGCCGATCCGTCGCTTCCTCAAGATCGCCATCGAGAGCGCGGGCTTCGCCTTCAGCGCGGTCGATCGAGGCCGGCTGGGCGTGGAACGCGCGGCGACGGACGCGCCCGATCTGCTTGTGCTCGACCTCGGCCTGCCGGATATGGACGGCAAACAGGTGATTGCCGCCATCCGCGAGTGGAGCCAGCTGCCCATTCTGGTGCTGTCGGTGCGGGACGCCGAGGCCGAAAAGATCGCCGCTCTGGATGCTGGGGCAGACGACTATGTGACCAAGCCATTCGCCACGGGCGAACTGCTGGCGAGGATCAGGGCGCTATTGCGCAGCCGCCGCGCGCCCGAGAGCCAGCGGGCCAGTATCGTTGTGGGGCCGCTGAGCATCGACCTCGCGGCTCATCTGGTTCATCTCAACGAAACGGAAGTCAAACTCACCCGCAAGGAGTTCGACGTGCTGGCGCTGCTGGCCCGCCACGCCGGCCGCCTCGTTACGCATAAGCAATTGCTCGCTGCAGTCTGGGGGCCGGCCCATGAAGCGGACGCGCATTATCTGCGCATCGCTGTGGCGCACATCCGTGACAAGCTTGGCGACGACGCCGGCGACCCGCAATTCATATCGACCGAGCCCGGCGTCGGCTACCGGCTCATTCAACGCCAAGACTAGCCGTAGCTTACCAAGACGAAACATGCCCCGAGACTGGCATTGGGCCAATGCTGATCAGGAGACCTGTAAATTGCGATAATTGCCAAGGTCTGTGATAGAGGATGGAGAGGTTCGGTAGGCGACGAACCGATGCGTTGCATGACCTCTGGCCAGATCACAGATCTAGACGCAAGCAGAGAGCCTTAGCGTCGAGGAGTTCCGGGCAATAGCTTTGGCGCCGAAGCGGTCAACGCCGATCTCGTTGCCGAATTGAACGCTAACATGGGACGGCAGCCACCGTCTCCTGATCTCCATTGCGCTCATCCACGGTCGCGATGGCCGTTCCCGAAACCAGCCGCAAGTGCCGAATGGGCGTAGCGTCCGCTATGGAACGGCGGTCCAGCGCGCCAACATAGGCTAAGGAACGTTTTTCTCGCTCCACAGTACCTGCGCAGGCGGAAAAGAGACCACTTCAATTCTGCTTGGTATGACGACCATCGGACTGAAGTCCGGCAGCAGTGCAGATATTGCGGCAACGGCTTTATTTCGGTCTAAGCCCGCTGCGAGTGTAACGTGTGGCATCCAGCTTAATGGTCGATAGTGCTCATGAACCGAGAGCGGTTCCAAGTCGATGCAGAGCTGCCGATGAGCATCCAACAAGGCTAGGTTTGGAACAGGAGCAATCCATACCACCGGTTCGTTACCCCCAAACAGAGCTAGACGCGTGGCTGCTGGTATCAGCGTCTCGGGCTGCGCGCCATCTATCCTCGCTAAGGTGATGTGCGGGGGATACCCCAACCATGCCGCATAGTCGCTAATGCCGCTGTCGGCCAAGGTCTGTTGAAACGAGGCGATGCGGTTTGTTGTGTCGACGTCAAAGCAGATATCTATGGACGCCGCCATTTGGCCCTCGCTCCGGTACGTGCATATTTGAAGACTTTTGCACTGCTTCGCCGGTTCTCTGGTCCAGCTTACTGTCTGCTGTTAGCAAACAGACCACCATCCACCCCGAATTGGCCGATAGCGATCCTGTATCGGCTGTCCGCCAAGATCTCGCAAGATGTTGGAAGCTGACTTTGCATGTGCCGCTGTCTGTGATCATGTTTTCCGGATACGCAAAGGGGGATATTTTGGTAGAGAGAAGTTTTTCTGTAAGTATTCGCTTGGCGTCGCCCAGTGACATTCAAGAACTGGGGGTTGTGGGCCCAGCAGCGTATGCAGCTGAATATGCATATCTTTGGGATAGCGGCGCGGCATTGGCCCGCCAGCTTGAGACCTTCAGTGCTGCCGCTGTCAATCGCTTCATGGAAAGATATGACAGTAGAATTTGGGTAGCGCAGACAGACAATATGATCGTTGGTTTTCTGACGATGGTCGTGGGCTCTGTCGATCCAATAAAAGGCCGCGCGAACGGTGCAGAAATTCCGAGGATTTATTTACTGCCCGGCTCCCAGGGACAGGGCATTGGGCGTCAACTGGTAGAAAGTGCAATAGAGCGCGCGCGTGACGAAGCTCTCAGCTATGTCTGGTTGGACGTCATGGCGAGCGCCAGTCAGGCAATAAACGCGTATGTGAGGTGGGGGTTTGAAGAGTTAGGGAGCAACCGGTTTAGCAAGCCCGTTAGGCCAAATCTCTCCGAAATGATTGTCCTGACGAAAACTATATCCTGAAACATCCGTGATGACCTCTATGTAAAGGTTGAGAAGAGGCAGGGTGTAACTGGAAAGATCTTGAGACATTGATCGCAGCTTTCTCGCGAGCGCGCCGCCCAAAGGCTGCCAGTCCGCTATCCGCCCCCGTAGTCGCCGTTCTGCAACCAACCCCATATCGCCGTTTGGGCCCTGGTGACAATCTCCTCAAAGCTGCCAGTCTGCGCCATGAGCCATGGTATCCCTCATGGAGTTAAGCTGGAGGATGCATGGTACTGACAATATGGGGACGGAAGACATCATCTAGCACACAGGCACTTATGTGGTGCGTCGGTGAACTTGGGCTACCTTACGAGAGGCACGACGTCGGTCATTGAACCGCGCCGGATTTGCCGGAGGCCCCAACTCCTGAGTAGGATGGAGCATGAAGCTCAAGTCCCTGGAACGGAAGAACCGGGAACTGCGTCAGGCCAACTAGATCCTTCGCAAGGCCTCCGCATATTTCGCCCAGGCGGGGCTCGACCGCCCATTGAAGCGATCATCGCCTTTATCGACGAACATCGCGGGCATTACGGGATCGAGCCGATCTGCAAAGTCCTGCCAGTCGCCCCATCCACTTATCATGAGCATGTTGCCAAGCGCCGGATCGCTCGAAGCCTCCGCTGGGCTTAGGGCTCATAGCCAACGGTCTGATGGCGGACTGGCCTTTTGGCAACCCCGATCCCGGCTCCGCGTTTCCTTGAGCGACGGGTTCACGGCCCCGCGCCATTCTCAGCACCAGACGCGGTGAGAAGATGAGCAAGACCACTGACTGGCGACCCATTGCTACCGCGCCGCGCGATGGCCGGTTCGTGTTGACGTCGCAGTCCGCCGGGCATGTGCCGTCCCCGCTAAGGGCCTGTTTTCACAATGGCGAGTGGTGCGCGGAGTTCGACGGTCATTGGCTACGGTTTGACCCCCAGCCACTATACTGGCGCCCGGTGCCGTCGCCGGAGGATCTTCTTAAGGGCCGGCAAAGCCCCGGTGACCGCGAGGCGCTGGCCATGTCGTGGTCGGGCTTGAACCCGTCAGCAGCGTCCAAGCCGCACAGGTGCTCGGGCGGATGGTCCAGAAATTGCGGGTTTATTGCAGAAAGTGGGAAACGTTGCCCCGAGGAACTGCGTGGCAAGTTTCTGCGTTGCTGTCCCGGTCTCGCCAGAAGGCGGCCGTTACTGAATCGGCAATGGAGGTTAGGTCCAACATGGCGGGCCACCATTATCGGGTTGTAGACCTTCGCAGCACTGACAGGCTTGTAAACGTTGTGGCCCGAAGTCCTGAGGATGCCATACGCAAGACCTTGGGACTGGCAGTCATCCGAAGCGGAAAAGACTGCAATCTGGTAGCCAAGGTCTATTGGGAGACACCAACAAGCCCCACGTCGATGGTTCGTTTCTACCTGTCACCCGGAACTGAGACCGGCACACGCTTCCTCAGGTAGGCAGCGGTATGTGGAGCCAAACGGAATCTCTTGGTTACCCTGTAGCGTCAGGCGCTCGTCCTTGATTCTGAGAAGTTGGACCGGATTCCGACGGTGCATCCTGGTCTTTCATCGCCATCCATTGATGATCTTCAAGCGCCTCCTTGAGCACGGCATCTACTCGATCCAAATAGCTCATCCACAAGGGCCTGCCATCGACCATGGCGTCGGCAGATTTGCGCTGCATGCTGCATAGGGCCCGAGCGGCCCGTTCTCGTGGAGATATCATCTTGTCCTCCCACAGCCGACCAAAGAGACAGTATACACTCTTGGGCCAATCCAGAAAAACTCAGGAATCGGTGAACGGTCCTTGTGACTTGATGTTGCGCCATACTCGTTCTTCCAAAGCCTCGCCGAGTACCGCGTCCACCTCCAGAAGGTAGCTCATCCACATCGGCCGCCCATGGTAGGCGGCATCTTCCGGGTTGCCATCCAGACGGCACAGAGCCCTAGCGGCTCGTTCTCGCGGTGATTTCATCGGTTCCTCCTGCGTCTGGCGATCTGAGGAACGGCCCTTTTAGCTTGATCGCCACCCATTCAGGTTGCTGCAGTGCCGCTTGAAGTACCGTGTCGACCTCGAGCAGGTATTTCCTCCACATGGGATAGCCTTTGTAGGGGACGTCCTCAGGTTTTCCGTCGAGCCTGCAAACAGCCCGTGCGGCTCGTTCACGCGGTGATATCATTGGCTCCTCCCCTGACCTGAAGGCTTCCAAAATGTATTAGCACCACCCGCAAGCTTCTAGATAAATCCTTGTGATCGTAGCGGTTAGATCATCCGGCATAAATTCATGAGAATTATGTAGCTACCGCGTCAGTGCCTGCCAGCGGCGCCCGAGGCACCATTGGTGCCACCGCCGCCGGGCGAGTCCACCCAAGAACCCGCTGCGCATGAGAGCAGTGGACTCGCGGCGGTTCCGCGTTGAGTGTAATATTGGTCAGCGATCACCCACCGAACGGGATGGAGGACGGCCATGGACAACAATAACGCAGGTTTCGTGGGCAGCATTCCTGACTTCTACGACCGGGGACTTGGTCCAGTCATCTTTGAAGACTACGCGGCTCAGATGGGACTTCGTGTTGCCGAGCAATCACCTGCCTTGGTTCTCGAGACGGCTGCTGGCACCGGGATCGTTACCCAGGCCCTTCGTCGTTGCCTACCCAACGCCACGCGCATCACTGCGACGGATTTGAACGCACCAATGTTGGACGTTGCGCGCGGGAAATTTGGCCAGGACCCTGGTGTCGAGTTTCAGACAGTGGACGCGCAGGAACTGCCGTTTTCGGACGGCTCCTTCGATGCCGTCGTGTGTCAATTCGGCATAATGTTTTTTCCGGATCAACCACGCTCATTCAGCGAGGCGTTTCGTGTGCTCAGGCCCGGAGGGAGATACCACTTCAGCGTGTGGGACTCGCACCGCTACAACAGCTTCGCTCGCATCGTCGATACCCTGGTGAAGGTTACGTTCCCCATCGATCCGCCGGTTTTCTACGCGGTGCCGTTCTCGTGCGCTGCGATTGATCCTATCAAGGAGATGGTGCTTGAAGCCGGTTTCCAGGATCTGCAAATTACCGTCGCGACGGTTCAGAAAACCGTACATGACCTGGAGTTGTTCTCGCGCGGGCTGATATTCGGAAACCCACTCTTCAATCAAATATTGTCTCGCGGCGGCCCCACACCCGATGCCGTGCAAGGCCAGGTGCTGGGTTTGTTGGCCGAGCAGTTGGGCTCCAACCCTGCCACCGTCCCTCTGCAAGCGATTTTCTACAGCGCTACGAAGCCCGACCTTTCCAAAGTGGCTGGTTGACGAACTTCGACTGCAGCCAATTTGCTGCACGCTGGAAGCGTGGTTAGGCAATAGCTGGCCGCGGAAAACCGCACGAGCGGGATCGAACCTGGCGGAGCCGGGTGATGGCCCGGCTCCGCGCTTATGATCAATGCATCTGCTGTTGTCCGTTGATGGCGATGCGCTTAACTCTTGACTGCGCATTGGCTGCCTTGGGCAAGCTGACGGTCAACACGCCGTTGTTGAACGAGGCAGTCACCTTGCCTACCTCGATCTCAAAGCCCAGCGGGATGCGTCGTTCGAACCGGCCATAGTAGCGCTCCGAAAATTGACGGTTGCTGTCCTCGTTTTCGGCACGCTTCTCGCCGCGCAAAGTGAGGGCGCCATCATCAAGCAGAACTTCAATGTCCTTTTGGTCCAGTCCGGCGACCTCGGCGGTCACTTTCACCTCGTTTTCGGTCTCGGAAATTTCCACATTGGGCCACGCGGCGCTGAACCCCGAGTTTCCGCCAAAAGCCGTCAGCCGTGGATCCAAATCGCGAAAGACATCATCAAACAGGCGATTTACTTCACGATGGAGCGACAAAAATGGGTTCTGCTCGGTTTCTCTAAAGGTCGAGGGCATCTGACCGGAGCTGCTACGGCCCCATGGAATAAGATCACGTACACTCATCTTTTTCTCCTTCTATGGCACAGCACCAGGCAACGCTACCGTAGTCTTGCTGCTGCTTGAGCTTTCTCACTTCATGCCACCTTGTTTTCCGCCTCGATCTGGCGGGCGTCCGTGGTCGTGGCGGTGTTTTGGCCATTGGTGATCTCGATCCTGTGAGGCTTCATCGCCTCGGGGATCTCGCGTTTGAGCTCGATGGTCAGCAACCCGTTGACCAGGCTTGCCGCTTCGACCTGAACGTGGTCGGCCAACTCGAAGCGTCTCTCGAAACTCCGGGCGGTCAGGCCGCGATGCAGGTATTGACCGTTGTCATCGCCGGATTTCTGCCCCGCAACCACCAGCAGATTGGGTTCGTGAGTGATTGTAAGCTCGTCGGGCGAGAAGCCGGCCACCGCCATGGTGATCATGTACTCATCGTCACCGGTTTTGATGATGTCGTAGGGAGGCCAGTTGTCCGTGCCCTGCATACGGGCTGCATTGTCTAGAAGGCTGAACATGCGGTCGAAGCCGATGCTCGAACGATAGAGCGGGGCAAAATCAAGAGTAGTCCTCATAGCCATATCCTCTTTGAGCAACACGGATATGAGAGGCGCCCAAGAGGAGCACCTCCCAGACTTGTCGGGCCAGCTTTGGGCCACCGACAGAATTGATTTCTGCAAGCACCAGCACGGTTTCAAGAGTCAAATCGAAAAAATTATTTAGCCCGTTGTCGGACGATCGGATGAGAAACTATGCCCGCCGCCACCAGTAAGGGAGGACGACTCTGGAGCGCTGATCGCAAGGCCAGCTACCGTACCAAGTGCTGCGGAAACCCGGTGCTGGCCAAGCCGCTTTCCCCCGACGCCCTCGATCAGGCCCTGCGCCGAGCGCTGCAAGAAATTACGAAGCGTCGCCGGGTGGGACCCACAAATATGTCACCTTGCGCCTTGTTTTTAAGACGTCCACCTCACATGATTACGGCGCCGCGCTCACGATCTTGACGTCTGAACGTCGGCGCTTGAGGAGAACGCTGGATGCAGCCGATCATCTCCATCTCCGGGCTTTCCAAGACCTATGACGCGGACTTCGTCGCGCTCAAGCATTTGGATCTGGACATCCGGCGCGGCGAAATCCTGGCATTGCTGGGGCCGAACGGGGCCGGCAAGACCACGCTGATCAACATCATCTGCGGCATCGTCAATCCGTCCTCGGGCAGCGTCACGGTCGATGGCCACGATAATATCAAGCACTATCGCGACGCCCGCTCGTTGATCGGGCTCGTGCCGCAGGAGCTGACGACCGATGCCTTCGAGACGGTCTGGGCCACGGTCTCGCATAGCCGGGGGCTGTTCGGGCTGAAGCCCAACCCGGCCCATATTGAGAAGGTACTTCGGGACCTGACGCTATGGGACAAGAAAGACAGCAAGATCATCCAGCTGTCGGGCGGCATGAAGCGGCGGGTGATGATTGCCAAGGCGCTCAGCCACGAACCGCAAATCCTGTTCCTGGACGAGCCGACGGCCGGCGTGGACGTCGAACTGCGCAAGGATATGTGGGCCATGGTGCGGCGCCTGCGCAGCGCGGGCGTCACCATTATCCTGACTACTCATTACATTGCCGAGGCCGAAGAAATGGCCGACCGCATCGGGGTGATCCACAAGGGCGAACTGATCCTGGTCGAAGAAAAGTCCGAGCTGATGCGCAAGCTGGGCAGCAAGCAACTGACCCTGGAGCTGCAGGAAAAGCTCAACGCGATCCCCACCAGTCTTGGCACCCATCAGCTGGCGCTGTCTGGGGATGGCACCGCCTTGACCTACACCTATGATGCCCAGGGCGAGCGCACGGGCATCAGCACGCTGCTGGCGGACCTGGCCAAAAACGGCATCCAGTTCAAGGATTTGCAGACCACGCAAAGCTCATTGGAAGAGATTTTCGTCGATCTGGTGAGGGAGGCGCAATGAATTTCGAGGCGATCAAGGCGATCTACAAGTTCGAAATGGCGCGCACCTTCCGCACGCCCCTGCAGTCGATCATTTCTCCGGTGATCTCGACCTCGCTCTATTTCATCGTCTTCGGTGCCGCCATCGGTTCGCGCATCACAGTGATCGAAGGGGTCAGCTATGGCGCCTTCATCGTGCCCGGACTGATCATGCTGATGATCCTGACCCAAAGCGTCTCCAACGGCTCTTTCGGGATCTTTTTTCCCAAGTTCCTGGGCACGATCTACGAATTGCTGTCGGCACCCGTTTCCTATCTCGAGATCGTCATCGGCTATGTCGGTGCGGCGGCATCCAAGTCGCTGATCCTGGGCGCGCTGGTGCTTGCCACGGCAGGCCTATTTGTGCCGCTACGCATCGATCATCCGCTTTGGATGCTGCTGTTCCTGGTATTGACGGCCGTCACCTTCAGCCTCGTCGGCTTCATCATCGGCATCCTGGCCAAGGGTATGGAACAACTACAGACGGTGCCGCTGCTGATCATCACGCCGCTCACTTTCTTGGGCGGCACGTTTTATTCGATCAGCGTGCTGCCTCCGATCTGGCAGGCAATCTCGTACTTCAACCCGGTGGTCTATCTGATCAGCGGGTTCCGCTGGAGCTTCTACGGCATCGCCGACATCAATGTCGCCATCAGCCTGGGCATCACCCTGGGCTTCCTGGCCGCGTGTCTCGTTATCATCGCCTGGATTTTCCGTACCGGTTATCGGCTGAAGGCCTAGTGCGACCTCCGGGCATTTACCTTCACCAAGCGCCGGGATCGCCGCTTGATGAAGGCAACACCACTTTGCCCAGGAAGATGCGAAAAGCTCTGGCTGGCTATTTGTTGGCGATCAGGGCACCTGCCGCGGCCCCGCCGGCGCCGCCGACAACCGCGCCGCCTGCGCCGCCTATAGCACCACCGACTACAGCCCCACCCGCACCGCCGATGGCCGCGCCGGTGAGAGTGCGATTAGACATCGTGCAGGCGTTCAACGACAGAGCGCTAACCAATACAAGCGCAAAGGGTGCAATCTTTTTCATCAATGCCTCCGGGTTAAGTAGCCGCGTATACCGGGTCGGGCAGGGGGTTCCATGCCCTGACGGTCTACGTTGCGGCAAACGTTCAACCTACGCGGCTGGTTCCGGCAACGGCCCAATGATGACTGACGATCGTGATCGCCAGGTCGATGTCGTCTTTGGGCGCTCCTAGGCCCATGACGTTGCACTGCAAGTGGCTGGCTAGTGCTAGCAGGCCTCCCGCAGGTCACGTGTCGTCCCTGCATTCGCCCGAAGCTAATCTTCTTCCACGAATACCTCGTCCCGCTTCTTCTTTATCGAGGGCAGCACCGAGATGACTATGGCCAGCACCGCCAATCCCAGCAGTGTCGCAGAGATCGGACGCTCAATAAAAATCATGGGATCGCCGCGGGAGATGATCATCGCCCGGCGCAGATGCTCTTCCAGCAAGGGGCCCAGGACGAAACCGAGCAGCAAGGGCGCCGGCTCGCACCCGAACCGGATCAGCAGGTAGCCGACCAGACCAAAGAGAGCGATGGCATAGATGTCATAGATGTTCTGGTTGATCGAATAAGTCCCGATGCAGGCAAACAGAACGATGGCCGGGAACAGCACGCGGTAGGGAATGGAGAGCATCTTCACCCAAAGGCCCACCAGCGGCAGGTTGAGGATAACCAGCAATAGATTGCCGATCCACATGGAAGCAATAATGCCCCAGAATAGCGCCGGTTCTTGATTGATCACATTGGGTCCGGGTGTGATGCCCTGGAGGATAAAGGCGCCAATCATCAGCGCCATCACCGGATGCGCAGGGATACCCAGTGTCATTAAAGGAATGAACGATGTTTGCGCTGCGGCATTGTTCGCCGATTCAGGCCCCGCCACCCCCTCGATGGCCCCCTTTCCAAACTCCTCCGGATTTTTGGACAGGCGCTTTTCCGCAGAGTAAGAGGCAAAGGAAGACAGGATGTGTCCTCCGCCTGGCAGCACGCCCAGCAACGAGCCCAGGGCGGTGCCGCGCAGGATAGGCATATAGACGCGTTTCCAGTCTTGCTTGGTCAGCCAGAGATTTTTGACCGCCCTTACACCCACTTCGCGCTCTTTCTCGTTCTCGAGATTGCGAAGGATTTCGGCCACGCCGAACACACCCACTGCCACGGCAACGAAATTCAGCCCGCCGAACAGCTCGCGCAGCCCGAACGTGAAACGTGGCGTGCCCGTATAGATGTCCTGACCCACCATGCCCAGCAGCAGCCCCAGAACAATCATGCCCAAGGCCTTGAGGATCGACCCATGCGCCAAGGCGATTGACACCAGCAGGCCAAGCACGATCAGTGAGAAATATTCAGGCGCGCCGAAATTGAGTGCCACCCGCGCCAGGGGCGGTGCGAAGAAGGCCAGCAGTAGCGTTGCTACGGACCCAGCGAAAAACGAGCCGATGGCCGCCGCCGCGAGTGCCGGGCCGGCCCGGCCCTGCCGCGCCATCTGGTACCCATCAATCGCTGTCACCGCGGCCGAACTCTCTCCCGGGAGGTTGATCAGGATCGCAGTGGTGGAGCCACCATATTGGGCACCATAATAAATGCCCGCGAGCATGATCAGGGCAGTTTCTGACCCCAGCGTAAAGGTGATCGGCAGGAGCATTGCGATCGTGGCGGTCGGCCCGATGCCTGGTAGGACGCCCACCAGCGTGCCCAGCAACACGCCAAAGAAACAGTACAGGATATTGATCGGATCGAGCGCGACAGAAAATCCGAGGGCGAGGGACGACAGCAGGTCCATGACAGTCTATCCCCAGAACCGCAGCCACGGCCCGAACCAGGGCACAATCAGGCCAAGTCCGACCACGAAGATTGTCACGCACAGCACGCATAGTCCCACCGAGATGACAACGGCCGAGAGAACGGTGTTCCTGGTGCTTGAAATCGCTGTGGCAAATCCCCCCATCAAAACCGTAGGGATGAAGCCGAGGCCGCGCAGCGTTGCAGCGAAAAACACAATCGTGCCGAGAACCAGCAGCACTCCGCGCCATGGCCACGGCGGGGCCGCCTCATCACGTCCTATGGTCAGGCCTTTGATGGCCACGGCCACGCCGAGCGCTACGAGGATTCCACCGAGAACCACCGGCATGAAGCCAGGTCCCATGCGAAATGGCGTTCCGAACTGGTAATTCAGCGCCTCGAGTACGAAAAATGCGCCGAAGGCAATAAAGATCGCGCCTGAAGCGAGATCTTTTCGCGAAGCGTTAAGTGCCATAATTTGTCCCTGATACGAGAACCCCCGGCCATGCGGCCGGAGGTTGCTGCCGGCGTAGGTGGACTTACTGCGCAGATACGCCTGCTTCGGCGATCACTTCGGCCCAAAGCGCAATCTGGCTGGCCAGCTTGTTCGCCAGGGCATCCGGGGTGGCTTCGCTGGTTGCGACGGGATAAGTGCCCAGTTCGGCGAAGCTGCTACCGACATTTTCGTTTGTCAGGGCCACCTGCAGCGACTTTGTCAGGCGCTCCAGGATCGCGGGATCGGTGCCAGCCGGCGCGTAGAGCCCGTGCCAGATGGCCAATTCGAAGTTTTCAATGCCGCCTTCGGCCATGGTCGGCACGTCGGGCAGCACGGCGATGCGCTCGGGCGTAGTCACGGCATACGCCTTGATCTCGCCCGCCTGGATCTGGCTGGTTGTATTGGTTGTCTGGTCGCACATCATGTCAATCTGCCCGCCGAGCAGGTCTGTCATGGCGGGACCGGTGCCCTGGTACGGCACTTCCGTCATCTTGGTGTCAAGCGCGTCCATGAACAGTAGGCCGCAAAGCTGGCTGGCCGCGCCGATGCCGGCATTAGCATAGGTAATGTTCTCGCCCTCGGCTTTGACATGCCCAATCAGGTCTTCAAGCGTCGCCGGTTCAAAATCTTTCCGCGCCACAATGGTCATCGGCACTTCAGTTACGAGCCCGATCGGAGCGAAATCCGCCTGCGGGTCATAGGGAAGGCTGGTATAGAGCGCCGGAGCTGTGGACATGCCGATATGATGCAACAGTAGCGTGTAGCCGTCGTTTGCGGCAGCCGCGACCTGGCCGGCGCCGAGGGTTCCGCCTGCACCGCCGACGTTCTGGACCACGACCTGCTGGCCCAGATCCTCGCTCATGGCCTGGGCGACCAGTCTGGTTACCGTGTCGGTAGGCCCGCCGGCCGAGAAAGGCACCACGATGGTAATGGGCTGGTTTGGGTAGTCCTGTGCAATCGCTGCGGCCGCGCTAAAGGCTGTTCCGGCGACGATGCTCGTCAGCAGGATGGAAATGGTTTTCATTCGAGGCGTCCTCCCGTTTCGATCTCGGTCCCGGTGTTTCCCCGGGTACACCGATCTTTGCAATCGTCGTTGCTGACGTCAACGCACTCTTGATTCTCGCCTGGCTCGTCTGAAGCTGCCGACCGGCTCGGCTCGGCACTCGCGCGGGATGTTCGCGCGCGCAAAATTTGCTAGGTTCGGGCAATGAACTTCCTCCGAGAACTCAGCATCGCGGAAATCGTCTCGCGGTTAGCCGCTGCTTTGCTTTATGCAGCGATCCAAGGCCTGTTGCTGGCGGGGCTGGCGCGCCTGATGGGCGACAGGAAGCCTCAATATGAGGGGCGACTCACGCTCAACCCCTTGGCCCATGTCGCCGCGTGGGGCATGCTGCTGGCGGCGCTATTTGCCATGAGCTGGATTAGGCCGATGCGGTTTGATTCCAAAGCCAATCGATTTGGTGGTCTCGGCATTGTTTTGGTAGTAGTTTTCGGGCTGGCGGGCATGCTGTTGCTAGTGCCCGTTCTGGATTTGCTCCGGCCATTTGTTCTCTATCTGCCGCGAACCGGCAGCTATGCCGTGCTTATAGTTTTCGAGGCGCTGCAGAAGATCATTGTAGGCTCCGTGATCCTCAATCTGCTGCCTGTTCCGGGCCTGATCGCGGGCTCACTGCTTTGGGCCCTCTGGCCCGCGCAGGACAGGCGCCTGCGCCGCTGGGAGCCGATTGCGCTGGCACTGGTGGGAGCGTCGGTTGTCGCCGGCCTGCTCCCCAATCTGTCGGCAAGTGTCTTGCCCTACTTGAAACTGGTTTAGCCTACTCGCCCGCATGCCCCATATAACCGTGATCGGTCATCAGGTTAGCGATGGTGCCATCGGCGACAAGGGCGTCGATTGCCTGATCCACCTGATCGCGCAGGAAGCTGTCGCGGCTGGATACCAGTGCGCCGACCCGCACATCCGCGTCGGGCAGAGGGGTGGCCGGAATAATGCGCAAACCGGCCGCGTCGGCGCGTTCCTTGAGCAGTTTTGACAAAGTCGGCTGCCACAAGATCATCCCCGCAATGGTGCCATCGAGCACTCGCGTGGTCATCTTGTTCATGTCGGCATAGGGCAGGCGAATCCAGCGTTCCGCTTTTGGCTGTTGTTGCGCCCAGGTGATGTAGTTCATTTCGCCCATGCTAGCCATCGCGGTGCCGAGCCGCTCGTCCTTGGGAATATCATTCAGACTCGTCCAAGTAGGATCGGCTACGACGAGTACGAAAGGGATGGTCGCGTAGGGGCGGGTGAGGGAGAACGCTTCCGAAACCGGCGTATTTGTTGATACTGACACGCCCATGAACATGTCGCAGGTGTTGTTCATCGCCAGCGTCAGTTCATCGAGAAACCCATCACCTGTCAGCGGAAAGCCCCCGAAACCTTCAATGACGTTCACCTGCAGGAAAAGGGCGTCGCCAATGGCTTTGGCAACTGCTTCGTCGAATGGGCGCCCCAAGCTCGTGACGTCGAAACAGACATTGATGCTATCGCCCGCCAAGCGCCGGGTATTGTTCATTTCTTCGGGAGGAATGCCGCTGGACTGGGCGAAGGCCGCGCTGGTCGAAATCAGGATGAGGGCGAGCGCTAATAATCGAGACATGGGCGTATCCTTAAAAAGAAAGGGGCCGTAGCCCCTTTCAAAAATATCTTGCGGCTAGTGCTAGCTGGAAGCTTTGGGCAGCTTGAACACGAAGATCGAATTACCCGCTCCGGTGGGCAGCGGAACTTCGGGGAAGGCCGAAGAAATCGAGCTGGCAGAGTTGGAATACCCTGTCGGCACCACGAGGTATTGTTCCCCATCAATGGCATAAGTCATGGGATAGCCGCCGATCGGGGCATTCAGCCCCTGTGACCAAACCACGTCGCCGGTTTCCTGGTCCCATGCCTTGACGTTGCGCGCAGCGTCGCCGCCGAAGACGAGTCCGCCGGCAGTTGCCAGAACAGAGCTGGTCATGGATGGACGCTCACGCACCTGCCATTTGGACTCGCCCTGCGTGGGGTTGATATCAAGTGCCTGCAGCAGACCGGAGTCGGTAATGCCTTCGGGGAGGACGCGTGGTCCGAACTTGACCGCACCAACCGCATTACCAGCAGTGAACTCGGTCTGAGTGGGTGCAACAGTGTTGCAGGCCTCGGTCAAGGGCACGAAGTAGGCATTGGTAAGCGGGCTATAGGCGCCTGCCTGCCAGAGCTTGCCGCCCGACACCGAGGAACAAATAAGATGCTCTTCACCCACGGCCTTGGAGATCAGGTCTTCGTTGATATGGACCGTTCCGTCGGCGTCAATGCCGGTGACGACGTTCTGGACCACGGTGTCTTTTGACCACAAATACTTGCCCGTGTCGCGATCCAGCGCAAAGGCAATACCATTCTTGCCCGGCACACTGATGAGCAGTTTGTGCATGGTGCCGTCAACTTCCTGGTCGACCAGGATGCGTTCGAACGGACTGTCCAGATCCCAGTTGTCGCGCGGCAAGTGCTGATAGTACCATTTCAGCTTGCCAGTCTCGACATCAAGGGCGAGCGTCGAATTGGTGTACAGAACGCTGCCGTCTTCGGACCCTCGGATCAGCTCCGAATAGGGTCCAGGCATGCCAATTCCCCAAAAGGTGGTCTTGGTTTCAGGATCATAGGAGCCGGTTGTCCAGGGGGTGCCGCCCCAGCGGTTTTCGGCAGGGACCGGGCCCCAGCTTTCCTGCTGGGCCGGATTGTCCGGGTCATCGATAGTATTGAAGCGCCACAACTCGTCGCCGGTATTAACGTCATGTGCGAGGATGTAGCACCCGCCGGCAGTGCCCGCGATCGAGCAGCCGGAAATGGCTGAAATGATCTTGCCGTCGGCAATCAGGGGCCCAACGGTGTAGCTATAGCCAAGGTTGTAATCGAGTACCTGTTTTTCCCACGCCACCTTACCGTCGGCGGCGTTGAGCACCACGATCTTGGCATCGGCGGTGGTGAGGATCACCTTGTCTTCATAGAGTGCGATCGAGTTCTTCTGACGCCGGGCCTGGTTGGCCTGGTAACTCCACGATGCCGGGATTTCCGGCAAGACGTGGCGATATTGCCAGATCAATGTGCCAGTCTTGGCGTCGAGTGCTTCTACGATATTGTTGTTGGTCTGCAGGAACATGACCCCGTCATGAACGAGGGGAGCCGTCTCCTGGATGCCAGCTTCCGCCATGGGCCATGCCCACGCCAGCTGTAACTTGCCGACGGTGTCCTTGTTGATCATGTCGAGCTGGCTGTAGCCCTGATTATTGTACGCGCCGCGGTACATCAGCCATTCCTCGGGGGGCGGATTGGCAAGCATCTCCGGAGTGACGGGCGTGTAGTTTTCTTTCACGAACTGGGCAAAGGCAGGGCTGGACAGCAGCACGAGAGAAGATGTCGCGACCAGGATTGACTTCATCATGCCGATTTTCATCGGAATCTCCTTCCAACAGGGTGGTGCCGTCATTCGCGTGACACACCGGATTTTTGATCAGCAACCGGGCGAAGGATCGTCCGGAGTTACTGCGAGTGGTCACCGAGCCGGAGCGGCGGCCGGTGCCGGAGTCTCCGTTGGTGCTGGAGTGTCCGCAGGAGCCGCTGGGGCCGTGCCGCCCGGAAGTTGCTTGCCCCAAGTATATGCTTGCGGGACTTTCACCACTGGTTCAGCAGACGCCGGTGCCGCAGTGTCGGCTGCGGGGGCGGCTCCACCTGATGTCTCGGCAACTAGAGAGATCGCCGCCAGGGCATCGGGATCTGCGGTCATCGGGGTGTCACCCGGCTGGGCCCCGTTGAACTGCATGATATATGCCACGATGTTCAAATAGGTTTCTTCCCCCAGCAGGCCAGGGGCGGAGGGAGGCATCGCCACCGAAATGAAATCATAGAGGCCGGCCGCAGTGTGCCAGTTTTGCATTATGTCGGGCCCCGCCAACGCAGGCGCGTCTGGGCCTTCCAGTTGGCGACCATGGCACTGAGAACACTGTGAATCGTAGGCTGTCTTGCCGGCGGCGGCCTGTTCAGCGGTAAAGCCGCCGGCCAAAGCTGAAGATGCTGTCAAAGCTCCGGCAATCAGTGAAAGGACAGCGGGGGTATACATTCGCCATTTAAAGAGATGCACGGCACCCTCCCGATGAGTTGGAAGTCATAGGAATTATGGTTCGACGTGAGTTTCCGGCGCGTTATTTTCCGTCTACCGGAGCATTTCACACGGTTTTTGTAACCGCAACAATCGTTGCCGGAACTGTGATCACAATATGGCTGGAGTGAAAAAAATTGATGCCGGTTCGTAAGTCAAAGTTCATGGTTGGTTAGCACGGTCGGGGCAATTTCGAGGTCATATCGCCGCCTCAACTCCTCAAGCGCGCCATTTGCCTGAAGGTCCTGTATGACGGTGCCGACGGCCCGACGCAGGGTCTGGTCGCCCTTCCAGAGCGCCAGCGCCATGCTCATGCGCGGGAGAGCTTCCTGGGGCAGCCAGAACACTCGATAGCCGTGCGCTTCCGGATCCAGCGTCCCGGCCACGAAGCGCTCGGTGATCGCGACCGCTGCCGAGCCACTATCAAGCGCCCGGAGTAACTGGTCGGCGCTCTGCGCTGGTTGGCCGCGAAGGCCCTGTTGCCGCAACCAGGTTGAGAGCGCCACCCGGTTAAGGCCCGAGGTACCGGGAAGGACCAGGATTGTTGATCCGGTCGGGGGAAGTATTGTCGTGGCGGAGATCCCAACCCACCCAGTTTCGACCCCCGTGGTCAGGGTTTGCAGGTAGCCTCTTGTTTGCTCGGTATCAGCCACCCCACCAGCAACAATGTCACATTGCGCCCGGGTCAGCGACCAATTGCGCGGGTTGAAGTCCTTCCCGATGCTGGGCAGCACGTTGACCGCAAGGCGTAAATTGAGCTTGTCGGCAATCGCACGCGCCAGTTCGATATCAAATCCCGGGCGTTCCGGATCATTGGTGACCAATGGCGGGTAGCTGGGCGGCACGCATAGTTTCAAGGTTCCCGCCTTTTGGCGGTCCGCAAGGGAGGTGTCAGGTGGCAGATAGCTCAGCGCTGTCACGAGGCCAACAATCAAGGCAATGTTGAATGCCACCTGCAGCCAGCGTTTGGGATGCTTGCGGGTCATGAGCGCCCGAAATCCACCAGTGCCCAGGCAAAGAACACTAGTGCCATGCCGCCAATCACACCCAGGCCCAGCACTGATGGGAACTGGTTGAACCCGATGAGCACGCCGCGCAGCGCGTCTACGGCATAGGTGATCGGGTTGATCTGAACCATGAACACCAGCCATTCCGGGTAGCTGGTAGCGGTTTGCGTCCGGGTTAGCGCAGGATCGAGTGGAAAGATTGATGATGAGGCAAAATAGAGCGGCAGGATGATGGTGTTGGAAAAGGCACCAAAGCCCTCGAAGCTGCGCACACGGGAGGCCAAAACCACCCCAAAGCACGTCAATCCAAATGCCAGCACGAACATCAACACGAGGGCTATTGCCATTTGTTCGAGTTGGAGCGTGACGTCAGCGAAACGCGCCAGGATCAGCACGAGTCCTCCGTGCAGGGTGGCGACGGTGCTGCCTCCCAGCACTTTGCCCAACAGGATCAACCAGCGCGGCATTGGCGAGACCAATACTTCGCGAAGGAAGCCAAACTCCCGATCCCAAATCACCGACACTGCGAACTGGATCGAGGTGTACATGATGTTGAGGACGATTACGGCCGGGAACAGAAACTGCAGATAGGTGTAGGGCACCACATAGCGGACCTCGCCAAAGACCTCGCCGCGGAAATAGGGATTGAGCCCGACCCCTAGAATCAGGAGCCAGATCAAGGGGCGGCTTACCCCGCCAATCATCTGGCCACGATCCCGGGTGGCCCGGGTGATCTCGCGCAGCCAGACGCCGTAGAGCCCGCGCGTCAGCCTGACGAAACGGTTCATCGCCGACCTCCGCGTGCCCCGTCGGCCTTTTCCGCCTGTCTCTGCCCGTCCGCGCGGTCGCGCAGTTCTCGGCCAGTCAGCGAAAGAAAAACACTCTCCAGCGTTGGCTCGTGAAAACGTACCGCTGTCAGTTCGTCACGAAACTCGCCCAGGAATGCGTCGAGCACCGCCCCATCATCAGCGTTCAGGGCTAGGTCATGGGCTCCGAGCTGTTGCACCTGCGGGTAACGCTTGCGTATGGCTTGCAGGGCTTCCTCGTCGTGAGGCTCCACCTGCAGCCACCGTCTGCCATAGTGCGCCTTGAGGTCATCGGGCGAGCCCTGTGCGATGATCCGCCCGTGGTCGATAATGCAGACCATGTCGGCGCCTTCCACTTCCTCGATATAGTGGGTGGTGGTCAAAATAGTCAGCTGCCGGTCGCGCCTCAGCTGGGAAAGATAGTGCCAGATGCGCTGCCGCGTCTGCGCATCCAATCCGACGGTTGGCTCGTCCAAAAAAAGGATCTCAGGATTGTGGAGCAGGGCGCGGGCGATTTCCAGCCGCCGCCGCATTCCGCCGGAAAAGGTGCGGACGATCTCGTCGCTCCAGTCCTCCAGTTCAACCAGGGCAAGTACTGCCTCGCTCCGCTCCCGCCGTTCGCGCGGCGGCATGCCGTACACCAACCCATGGAACTGTAAATTCTCCCAGGCGCTCAACCGATCATCTAGGCTGGAGTCTCTGGAAGACCACGCCAATTGATTGGCGCGCGGCGCTGGCCTGACGCACCACGTCTGCTCCCGCCACGCTGGCGCGGCCGCTATCGGGGCGGGCAAGAGTGCAAAGAATATTGATCAGGGTAGTCTTGCCGGCGCCGTTGGGGCCGAGCAAGGCAAAGCTGCTGCCTTTGGGGATGGACAGGCTGACCCCGGCCAAAGCCGGCTTGCCAGCGTAACTGAGGTGCAGGTCCTGCACTATAACGGCATCGGCGGGCATGAACTCATTTCCGGTCTTGACCGGACATTTGTCGTTCATCCCGCGCGAGGCGGCAAGCCGCCTGTGCCAAGTGTGACTGACTGAAACGAATTTATCGCTCTGGGCCAATCGTGGAACGTCTAGACGCCGACGAGCACCCGCAGTGCTTTCTCGACGCCTGGCGCTGCTGCGAAAACCGGTTGTGGTGTCAGCAGTTTACCGCCGGCAATTTCGAAGTCGCGATGCACCCCGCCGGCCTCGGCGATAATGCAATAACCGCCCAGGCAATCCCATGCGTTCATGAAGGGCTCGAAATAGCCGCCCAGCCGTCCCGCTGCGACATAGGCCAACATCAGTGCCCCGGACCCATTGCGGAAGAAATTTCCGCCCTGCGCCAACAAGTTTTCGCAAATCCTGCCTACCACAATGGGGTCTGCGAGGTGGTTGGAGCCGATGCCGGTCATGGTGTTGGTCAGGCGGTGGTCTGGATTTACCCGGATTGGAGTGCCATTGAGCGTAGCGCCTTGACCGTTGGCTGCGGCAAACAGTTCATCGGTAACGGGCGCATAGACTACCCCGCCGACGAGTTTGTCATCGTGCAACAAGGCAATCGATACGCACCAGTTCGGCATGCCGAACACAAATGGGCTGGTGCCATCGATCGGGTCGACCACCCAAGTCCAGCCAGAAGTGCCGTCGGACAAGCCATATTCCTCGCCCAGAACGCCATCATCGGAGAAAGCTTCAGACACGCGGCCCCGGATCAAATCTTCGGTTTCGCGGTCAGCGATGGACACCACGTCCTGCGCATTGGCTTTCGTTTCAATGTTCAGTTGGTCGCGCGCTTTGAAATGAGCCAGCGCCAGGGCGCCTGCTTCACGCGCAATGGCTTGGGCCAGCGCAAAGCGCTCCAGCAGGTCGACAGAAACAGTCATGAGAAATGGTCCTTTGGCAAGTTCAGGCCGTGATGACGGCGACACCACGGTTGTGCAGTCCAATATTGACGTCGGTACCGGTATCCAGGCGCCGATCCACGTCGGCATCGACAACGAAGAGTATGCCCGCTTCGGTTTCAACTTCGTATTCGAGATGGTCGCCAAGATAGGCGGTGCTCTTGATGCGCCCCGGCCAGCCGTTGTCCAATCTTGGGGACAGCGTGATGGCATTGGGGCGAACGGCGAGTTTCGCCGCCCCCGGTTGCGCATCGCGCACGGGTACACGATGGGTCAGGCCAGCGATACGGACCACCGCGTCATTGCTGTCCACCGCAGTAATCGTGCAGGGAACCACGTTGGCTTCGCCCATGAAGTCGGCAATGAAAGAGGAGACGGGCGCTTCGTAGAGCTCTCGAGGCGCACCCTGTTGAGCGATCTCGCCCTCCCGCATGACAATGATCTTGTCCGACACGGCCAGCGCTTCTTCCTGGTCGTGGGTGACATACACAGCGGTAAAGCCCAGGCGCTGTTGCAGTTCTCGAATCTCGGTACGCACGCGCCTGCGCAAGCGGGCATCAAGGTTTGAGAGTGGTTCATCTAGCAATAGCACCTGCGGGTTGAGCACCAGCGCGCGGGCCACCGCAACGCGTTGTTGCTGCCCTCCCGAAAGCTCGGCCGGCAGTCGATCGCCAAATCCGCCGAGGCCGACTAGCTCCAGGCCCGTTTCGGCTTTCTCCTTGGTTTCCGCCTTGCGGAACCCAGTTGCGGCCAAGCCATATGCGACATTTTCGGCGACGGTCATATGCGGGAACAGCGCATAAGACTGGAACACCATCGAGACGTCGCGCTCGTTGGCCGGCAGCATGGTCACATCCTTTCCGCCAATCATGATGCGACCGGTGGTGGGATGTTCCAGACCTGCCAGCATGCGCAAGGTCGTGGTTTTGCCGCAGCCGGAGGGGCCCAGCAATGTCACCAGAGTGCCAGGTTCGATGATCAGCGACAGGTCCTTTATCGCGGCAAAGCTGCCAAACATCTTGCGAACATTGGAAAATACCACCGAGCCTGCGCGCGGGTCTTGGATTGATGCGCTCATGCAGCGACCTCTAGTGGCTGATTGCCAATGCCGATGCGGTTTTCACGCCGCAGGCGACGTTGGCCAACGATAAGCTGGAACACGCCGATCACTACAATCATGACCATGATCAGCGCAGAGGAATAGGCGATGGCCACGCCGTACTGGCCGTTTTCGACCAGTCCGACAATGTAGGATGTCGCCATGTTATATTTGGCACTCACCAGGAAGATCACGGCACTGATTGAGGTAATGGTGCGGACGAAGGAAAACACCAGAGCCGCAGTAATCGCCGGACGCAAGAGCGGCAGGATGACCTTGCGGATGGTGCGGAAGCTGGTAGCGCGAAGCGTCATCGAGGCTTCATCGAGGCTCTTGTCGAGCTGGCTCATCGCGGCGATACCGCCGCGGACGCCCACCGGCATGTTGCGGAAAACGAAACAGGCAATCAGGATCAACGCCGTGCCGGTCAATTCGATGGGCGGCACGTTGAAGGCGATGACATAGCTGATGCCGATGACCGTGCCGGGGATGGCAAAGCTCAGCATCAATCCGAATTCGAACAGGTTTCGACCGACGAATTTCTGGCGCACAATCAGATAGGCGGTGAGCATGCCGACGGCAGCCGTCAGTGGAGCTGATATCAGCGCTATCTGCATTGTCGTCCAGAATGAGTTCCAGGCGACACCAGTCCACACAATCGCCCCATCGCGCATGGTGATCGAGAAAGCCCGCAGATAGTGCTGCAAGGTCAGGGTGTTATCGAGCCCCCATGTCTTTACGAAACCGCCATAGACGATCATCGAATAGACCGCGATGGTGAACAGCGACCACGGAATGATGATCGCATAGATGCCCAGCTCAAGGGGGCGGGGCAGGGCAATGTGGGAACCACTATCCCCTTTGCCAGTGACTGTGGCGTACCCCTTGCCCGACAACCACAGGCGCTGGGCGATAAATGCGGTGAGGGTGAAGCCAAGCAGGACGATGGCCAAGACCGCAGCGCGGGACGGATCGGTCTGCGATCCCACGACGGCGAAATAGATTTCGGTGGCCAAAGTCCCCTGACTGCCGCCAAGCACCAAGGGATTGCCGAAATCGGCCATGCTTTCGATGAAGGCGATAAGAAAGGCGTTAGCTAATCCGGGGCTCATCAGTGGCAGGGAGACCTTGGTGAAGGTGCGCCAGCGATCAGAGCGCAGAGTCTGGGAGGCCTCCTCCATCGAAGGGCTGATGCCCTCGACCACCCCGATCAGCACGAGAAAGGAAATCGGGGTGAAGGACAAGACTTGCGCGATCCAGATGCCGATTGAGCCATAGAGCCAACGGCCGGGCGGAATGCCAAAAATTTGCGACAACCATACCGTAACAGAGCCGTTGCGCCCAAACATCAGGATCAATGCCAGGCCGATAACGAAGGGGGGCGTAATGATGGGCAGCACCGTGAGGATGCGCAGCCCTTTCTTGAAGCGGAAATTGGTGCGGGTGACGATAAGGGCAAAGCACAGGCCCAGCAGTGTCGAGCCGGCCGCCGTGCACAGAGCAAGCCACACGGTCCGCCAGGCAACTCCGCAAGCGCGCCCGCCGGTCAGGCACGACAGGCTCCAGATCGACTGATCCTGCATGTTGCGTATGAAGCCCTCCGGCGCGAAGGCGCCGGTATTGTCCTGCAGGGCGCTGATGAACATGCGGCCGACGGGATAAAAGACAAAGATCGCGACCAGCACGACCAACAGGGCAATCGAGGCCAGCACAAAGGCATCGCCCTTGAGTACGCCACGTTCGGCCAGTCCAAACGCAAAGATGAGTACAAAGGATAGCGCTAGCAGGAGCGCACCCGCGCCCATGGCCTGTTGGCCAATTCCCAGAGGACCGAGCGCCTCCAAGGCTGGTAGCTCCCATCCATCATAACCGATGAAGAAGCCTTGCAGTCCAAGGACGACAATGCCGAGGCCTCCGCACCACGCCATCAGCGAGCCGCGACGGTGTGGTTGGCCGACCCACATCGCAGCGCCGGCGGCCAGCAGGAGCAGTATCGGAATGAGCAGCCACCAACGGCTGAAGTTGAGGACTTGCAGCAGCGCAGGGGCGCTGTCCTGGCTGCCTGGAAAGCTCTGCACCCACTGAAATCCGTAGAAACCGGACTGGATGCGATACCAGGGGAGCGCGATTATGCCGATGGCACCGATCGCCAAGGCGACTGCCAGTCTGCGGCCAGACCTCGTCATGTAGAGGCTCCTTTGCCAAGGGTTGCCAGCCGCAAGTCCGGAGAATTACGGCTGGCACCGAAGCGGTGGGCGGGCCTGCCTGTTATCAGGCAGGCTCGACCTCAGTTGGCAATGGCACCAATTTCACGATCCCAACGCTCCAGCAGGCGCTGGCGCACGTCAGACGAACCGTAGGTCTTGAAGTCGTAATTGATCAGATTGATGTCTTCGAACTTCGGGGCGCCTTCGGGAACTGCTGCGTCCTTATTGGATGGCAACTGGAAGGAATTGGCCTCCACAGCGCGCTCCTGAATGTCGGGGCGTAGGGCGAACTCATACCAGGTCTTGGCTTCTTCCAGGTTCTGGGCGCCTTCGATGATCGACATGGAGCCAATCTCGTAACCGGTGCCCTCGCATGGAGTGACCGCAACTATTGGAAAGCCTTCCACCACTTGAGCGACGGCGTCATGGGCAAAAACGATGCCCACTGTAGTTTCACCACGTGCAGCGGCCTTGACCGGGGCAGACCCGGACTTGGTGTATTGAGAAATGTTGTCGTTGAGCTTGACCAGGTACGCAAAGGCTTCGTCTTCGCCCATGATCTGTACCAGCGACGCGAGTGCTGTGTAAGCGGTCCCGGAAGAATTAGGATTTGCGATCTGAACTTCGCCTTTCAGCTTCGGGTCGAGTAGATCGGCCCAGCACAGCGGTTCCTTGATCTGTTTTTCGGCGATCAAATCCGTGTTGTAGCCCCAGCCCAGCGCACCGGCATAAATGCCAACGGTGCGGTAGTTGGCACTTTCCGCCTGCCTTTGCGCCCAGTCCTGCAGCTTGTCGAACTGCGGAGACTTGTACTCCATGGTCAGACCTTCTTCCGCGGCCTGAAGATGTGGGTCCCCGGTGCCGCCCCACCAGATGTCGGTTTTTGGATTGGCAGATTCTGCGCGAATCTTGGCGTATGTTTCGCCCGAAGACAGGCGCACCATGTTTACGTCGATGCCCGTTTCAGCGGTGAATGCGTTGACCATGAGCTCGCACCAGACCACGTCCGGGCTGCAGATGAGATTGAGCGTTCCAGCGGCCTGAGCTGTAATCGGAGCTGCCGTAAGGCCAGCAACCAGCGCAGCTACCGTGGTAATACCGTGGCGCATTGAGTCCTCCCGTTGTTCGCCTGTCGA
This sequence comes from uncultured Alphaproteobacteria bacterium, assembly GCA_963699295.1. Taxonomy (GTDB): domain Bacteria; phylum Pseudomonadota; class Alphaproteobacteria; order Rhizobiales; family Devosiaceae; genus Devosia. The sequence goes on along the minus strand of OY969432.1, from coordinate 1,457,555 downwards.
TTATTTACGGGCATCTTGGTGTGCCTCAAAAATGCAAGCGAATGAAAAAGCTACGAGTGACTGATTTACTTGTCAACGTGCGCAGTTGTTTCCGGCTCATTGGCTGCTTGATCCTAGACCAAACCGCCGGCATTGCCTGGCATCGGCAACCGGATCCTCATAGCCGAGGACTGTTACAGACGCATGCAGCTGACGGTTTGCATTGCGCTTCCCGCTTCCTTGCACTACCTTGACTCTCGACACGTCATAAAAGTGCGTTCGGGCGCGAGCTGGTGAGCCGGTTTCTGCGACCGCGTACGTCAGGAGATACCAGTGACCGATTCTGATCGGTCCGCTGCCGCGCTCTTGTCTCCGGACAAGCCGGCAATCCGTGCCCCGTCCGCTCTCGGACAGGCGGGGAGGGTGGGGCCCAAACAGCCTCCGCCTGTGGCGGAAATGCGGACAGCGCCAGCCATCACCCGAAAGCATCGCGGGCCCGTATATGCAGCGCTGGATCTGGGTACAAACAATTGTCGCCTGCTGATCGCGCGCCCCCACGACCACAGCTTCCGTGTGCTTGATGGTTATACCCGCATTGTCCGGCTGGGAGAGGGCGTGTCGGTGACGGGTCGGCTTTCCGATGCCGCCATGGAGCGCACCATGGACGCGCTGCGGCAGTGTCGCAACAAGTTGCGTGAGCACCAGCCCGTGCATATGCGGCTGATAGCAACCGAGGCGTGTCGAACGGCTCAAAACGGCGAGGCATTTCTCAGTCGGGTCAAGAACGAGCTTGGCATCGAACTGGAGATCGTTGATCGACGCACGGAGGCCGAGTTGGCCGTGACCGGGTGCGCAGATCTGATCGAAACGACCACCGCCGGGGCGTTGATGTTCGACATTGGCGGTGGTTCGTCGGAGCTGGCCTGGCTCGACTTTCGAGGCGGACGGCCGAAGGCGCAGGGCCGCATGTCCGCATCGATCCGGTCGTGGCAGTCTTTGCCCGTGGGCGTTGTTTCCATTGCCGAAAAGTTCGGCGGAGTAAACGTCACCCCGGCCGTCTTCGAAGCGATGGTGTCCCACGTATCGGAGCATTTGCGCCAGTTTCGGGGACGTGAAAAGCTGCGCCAGATGATTGCCAACCATCCGGTTCACCTCATTGGTACGTCGGGCACGGTAACTACCCTGGCCGGGCTGCACCTGGGGCTGGAGCGCTATGAGCGCCAGAAGGTCGATGGGTTGTGGATGAACCGGGCGCAGGTCGATGAGACCATGAAAATTTTGCTCGGCATGAGTTTTGATCGCCGGGTGGCGCATCCCTGTATCGGGCGCGATCGCGCCGATCTGGTGCTGCCGGGCTGTGCAATATTTGAGGCCATTCGTCGTGAATGGCCCACTGAACGCGTGCGCGTCGCTGACCGCGGCCTGCGAGAAGGCATCCTGATCTCACTGATGGATGCCGATCGCGCCAAGTCACGCGCTTCACGCTATCCGCGAAGGAATGCGAACAATGGTGGATAAAGCTCTGGGAACCGGCGGGCGAAAGTCCGAAAGGGACCTGAAAATCCGCGTCAAATCGGCTAAGGGGCGCAAGGTCGGATCGACCAAGTGGCTCGAGCGCCAGCTCAACGATCCGTACGTGGCCAAGGCCCGTGCACAGGGCTACCGCTCGCGTGCCGCCTTCAAGATCAAGGAGATGGACGAGAAGCATAATCTCTTTCGCAAGGGTATGCGCGTCGTCGACCTCGGTGCGGCGCCTGGGGGCTGGTCGCAAGTTGCGGCGGTGGCAACCGGGTCGACCGAGGCCAATCCGCTGATCGTGGGCATCGACTATCTGGAGATGGACAAGATCCCGGGCGTCATCCTGCTGCAAAAGGATTTCACCGAGGAAGACGCGCCCGCCATGCTGATCGAGGCCATGGGCGGCAAGAAAGCCGATCTGGTCATGTCAGACATGGCGTGGCCCACAACGGGTCACCGCCCGACCGATCACTTGCGCATCGTGCATCTGATCGAGATCGCGGCCGATTTTGCCGTCGACGTGCTTGCTCCAGGCGGCGTCTTTGTTGCCAAGGTATTCCAGGGTGGCACCGAGCATGAGCTGTTGCATATGCTCAAGCGCCACTTCAAGACCACGTTCCATGCCAAGCCTCCCTCAAGCCGGTCCGGTTCTGCCGAAGCCTATCTCATCGCCAAGGGGTTCAAGGGACGCCAGCCGGATGAAGAGGCTGCAGACGAGGACGCCGAAGACTGATCATCCGGCGGCGCCTGCAGTGCTTTACGGCGGCGTCATGAACAAGGTTCATGGCGCCGTTGGTATTTCTAGCCATCGCTGACCTCCAAAGGCTTGGGTGCTCGGCGCCGCGCCAGCTCGTGCCCGGCGTCACGCGGCAGGCGCAGATAGACAATGCTGGCGAGCATGCTGAGGCCTCCGACCACGAGGAATGCCAGCTGGAAATCGCCCAGCGCCATTTCGCCGCCATGGAGCCGGGTACTGACCTCGAGCACGCCGGCGCCCACCGCCACGCCAAGGGCGATGCTCAGTTGCTGTGACACCGCAACAATTGCGGTTGCCTGGCTGGCCTCGGCATCACTGACATCGGCATAGCCGAAGGCATTGGCACCAGTAAACATCATCGATCGCAGGGCGCCGGAGAGCAGGATGACTGAGACCATCACAGCATAGCTGGTCTGGGCGTTGAACAGCCCGAACGCAGCGACGGTCATCCCGCCAAGCAGTGATGCAACGCCCAGGCTGCGCGGCAGGCCAAATCGTGCGTAGACCCGCTCGGCAATGGACTTGCTGCCCATAGCGCCGATGGCGCTGACAAAGGTGACGGCCCCCGATTCCAGCGGGCTAAGTCCGAAACTTACCTGAAGCATCAGCGGCAGCAGAAAGGGCGTGGCGCCAACTCCGACGCGAAACAAACTGCCGGCAATGATGGTGGAGCGGAAATAACGGTGACGTAGCAGCCGCAGATCGAGCAGCGGATGTTCTGTGCGGCGGGCATGTAGCAGATAGAGCAGCCAGGCAAGGATGCCGATGCCGAGGGTGGCATAACCGTACCACATGGGTAGCGCTGGCAGGCTGACGACGGACAATCCGAACACGCCGCCGGCAAAGGCAATGCCGGCCAGAAAAAAGCCAAGCACATCAATGGGGCGGGGATGGCGTTCATCGGGGACAGTGAGATAGAGGCCGGAGAGGACGATGCCTGCGGCCCCTATGGGGATATTGATCCAGAAGATCCAGTGCCAGCTCATGTAAGTAGTCAGGAAGCCACCGAGCAACGGCCCCACCACGGGACCGATCAAGGCGGGCATGGTGAGCCAGGCCATGGCCGAGACCAGTTGCGCACGCGGCGTGCTGCGCACCAGCAACAGGCGCGCCACCGGGGTCATCATCGAGGCGCCCATGCCTTGGAGGAACCGCGAGAGCACGAAGGTTTCCAGCGAGAACGAGAAGGCGCAGGCCAGCGAGCCCAGCATGAATATGAAGATCGCCACCCGGAAGATGTTCTTGGCGCCAAACCGGTCGGCCATCCAGCCGCTGATCGGAATGAAGATGGCGAGCGCGACGAAATAGGCGGTCAGCGCCAGCTTCAGCGACGTAGGTTCGGTGCCTATGTCAGCCGCGATGGCGGGGAGCGAGGTTGCGATGACCGTTGAGTCGATATGTTCCATGAACAAGGCGACGGCCAGGATGAGGGGCGTAACGCGGATCAAGACAGTACCCGGGGCGGAATCGGAGGTGAGGGCAATTCGGGGCCAGTAAGGCGCTCCATGCCCGCCCCTGCAAGGCATTTCACCACGAATTGGCGAAGAAGGTCATGTCGTTGCAGGGAGGCGCAGGGTGCTTTTTCATTTGTTATGCGCTGAGCGCTTGGCCGGTTCCATCCTCACCCCCTATGCAAGTTCCCACCCGAATGCTATTCACCCTCGCCAACCTGAACCCGCGGATTCAATTCCGCCCGTTCTCATATCCAACATTTCTGAAGCACTCAGAAGGCAGGAAGGGTCTGGCCTTGGCGAAGATTATTACCACCATCACTGGCAACGAAGCGCTCACCTTTGACGACGTGCTGCTTCAGCCTGCGCGCTCCGATATCCTGCCCACCGAGACCGATATCGCGACCTATGTGACGCGCGACATTGCACTGAACCTGCCGATCCTGTCGTCGGCCATGGATACCGTGACCGAAAGCGCCATGGCCATTGCCATGGCCCAGGCGGGCGGCATGGGCGTCATCCACAAGAACCTCACTGCCGAGCAGCAGGCCGAGGAAGTAAGCCGCGTGAAGTCGTTTGAAAGCGGCATGGTGATCAATCCAATCACCATCGGACCCGATGCGACACTGGCTGATGCACTGTCGCTGATGCAGGCCAATCACATTTCGGGCATTCCCGTGGTGGAAAATGGCGGCACCGGTGGGCGCGCCACCGGCAAGCTGGTGGGAATCCTGACCAACCGCGACGTGCGCTTTGCCTCGTTCCCGGCCCAGCCCATCAGCGAATTGATGACCAAGGACAATCTGGTCACGGTGCGCGACGGCGTGACCAAGGAAGATGCCCAGGTGCTGCTGCACAAGCACCGCATCGAAAAGCTTTTAGTGGTGGATGCCGACTACCGCTGCACCGGGCTGATCACCGTCAAGGACATGGAAAAGGCCCAGCTCAACCCCAATGCCAGCAAGGACGAGCAGGGCCGCCTGCGCGTGGCGGCTGCCTCCACCGTGGGTGATGCGGGCTATGAGCGTTCGATGCAGCTGATCGAAGCCGGCGTCGACCTGCTGGTCATCGACACGGCTCATGGCCATTCGGTGCGCGTCGCCGAGGCCGTGGAGCGGATCAAGCGCGAATCCAACAATACCCGGATCGTGGCCGGCAACGTTGCCACCGCCGAAGCCACCAAGGCGCTGATCGATGCGGGCGCTGACTCGGTCAAGGTTGGTATCGGCCCCGGCTCGATCTGCACCACCCGGATCGTGGCGGGCGTGGGCGTGCCGCAGCTGGCCGCCGTCATGGCTTGCGCCGAAGAAGGCGCCAAGCACGGCATCCCGGTCATCGCTGATGGCGGCATCAAATACTCGGGTGACCTGGCCAAGGCCCTCGCGGGAGGCGCCTCGTGCGTCATGGTCGGTTCGCTGCTGGCCGGTACCGATGAGAGCCCCGGCGAAATCTACCTGTACCAGGGGCGTTCGTATAAGTCCTATCGCGGCATGGGCTCGGTGGGCGCCATGGGCTCCGGTTCGGCAGACCGCTATTTCCAGCAGGACGTGAAGGACCAGATGAAGCTGGTTCCCGAAGGCATTGAAGGCCAGGTGCCCTACAAGGGTTCGGTTGGCGCAGTGCTGCATCAGCTCGCGGGCGGCCTGCGGGCCTCGATGGGCTATACCGGCGCTCACAACCTCAAGGACTTCCGCGAGAACTCGGTGTTCGTGAAGATCTCGGGCGCTGCGCTCAATGAAAGCCACGTTCACAACGTCACCATTACCCGTGAAGCGCCGAACTATCGCAGCGGCCGCTAAGGCGTTCAGGCATGGTTTAGGACCGCCGGGGATGAAAATCCCCGGCGGTCTTTTGTTGAACACGGCGAGACTGGCCCAGGTACGTTGCCCCCCCCCCGGGCCGGTAGCCACAATCCGGTCCGCGCGACCCCGCTGGCGGAGCGCGGGTGAAGGCTCTGGGCGGTAGCCAGTGGCGGCTGGATGCGCTATTTCCAGTGCAGATGTTCCGGGTCCCGTTCGGAGCAATAGTTTCAATTTTTCCAGACTCGAGTCATCCATGCGTCTTCCCGGCCGCCTTTCCGCTGCTATTGATGTTCTCAGCGACGTGGAGACGCGCAAGCGTCCCGTTTCCGAGGCGCTCAAGGCCTGGGGGCTGAACAACCGCTATGCAGGCGCAGGCGATCGGGCGGCGATTGGCAATCTGGTCTATGACGCGTTGCGGCGCCGCGCGTCGCATGCGGCGCTGATGGGCGAGGATACACCGCGCGCGCTTGTGCTGGCGGTGGCGGTGCGGGACTGGCGGCTCGATCCGGCAGAGCTCAATGCAGAATTTGCGACGGACCAGCATGCCCCAGCGCCATTCAGCGAAGAGGAAGCCGCGCGCGTGGTCGGACAATTGCCTGATGGGACGCCAGGCTGGGTCGAGGCCGATCTGCCGGAATGGCTGGGGCCGTCGCTGCAGCGCGGATTTGGTGACAACTGGATCGCCGAGGGCCAGGAAATGGCCGGACGGCCCTCGCTGGATTTGCGGGTGAATACGCTCAAATCCTCGCGTGAACGGGTGATGCGCTCGCTGGCGCGGTTCAATCCAGCGACGACGCCGTTTTCCCCGATCGGGGTGACGATGCCCGCCGGGCCGCGCGATGCGCGTACCCCCAATGTGGTGACCGATGAGGGTTATCTCAAAGGCTGGTTTGAAGTGCAGGACCAGGGCAGCCAGCTGGTGGCGGCACTGGCGGGCGCGAAGCCGGGCGAGCAGGTGCTTGACCTTTGCGCGGGGGCGGGTGGCAAGACTTTGGCACTGGCGGCGGCGATGGACAATAAGGGGCAGATTTTTGCCTTTGACACCGAGCGCAGCCGCCTGGCGCCGATCTATGAACGGCTCAAGCGCAATGGCGCGCGCAATGTGCAAGTGCGTAGCCCGGAGGCGGGGGCGCTCGACGATCTGGTGGGCAAGATGGACCGGGTAGTGATCGACGCACCCTGTACCGGCAGCGGCACCTGGCGACGCCGGCCCGACACCAAATGGAAGTTGTCGCCGGAGCTTCTGGCCCAGCGTGTGGGCGAGCAGGCGGCGATCTTGGCCGATGCGCAGCGGTATTTGAAGCCGGGCGGCACGCTGGTTTATATTACCTGCTCGATCCTGCCCGAGGAGAATGACGACCAGGTGGCAGAGTTTGTCGCGGCCAATCCCGAGTTTGCCCCTGTCCCGCCGAGTGAGCTGTGGGCTGCGGCGTTTGGCAGCGAAGCGCCATTGGGGGTGGAAACCGCGCAGGGTGGGGTGGCGCTGACGCCACGGCTGACCGGCACCGACGGGTTCTATCTCAATGCCTTACGGCGGAAGGCTTAGGCTAAGCGTAGTCGCCCTGAACCGAATGCCCGTTCAGGCGTTGATCCGGTAACGCGTCAATTTCTGCGACAAGGCATCACCATGAGCATGGCTTCCCTGGAAGACTATAGAACACCGCGGCCATGGCTGGCCTTGGCGGTGTTTTTGGTGGTGGTCCTTGGCGTGGGCTTTTTCATCGGCACGCAGTCGAGCCCGGGGGCCTGGTTCGAGGGGCTAAACAAGCCTTGGTTCAACCCACCCGGCTGGGTCTTCGCCCCGGTGTGGACCGTGATCTACATCCTGATCGCGGTGGCGGGCTGGCGGATCTGGACGATCGAGGCCAGGAGCCCCGCGATGATGGTGTGGTTTGCGCAGATGCTGTTGAACTGGGCCTGGTCGCCGACTTTTTTTGGCGCACAGCAGCTGTGGCTGTCGCTTGCGGTAATCCTGGCGCTTTGGGTGCTGGTCGTGGCGTTCATCGTGGTGGCAAGGAAGTACGATAGTTTTGCGGTGCTGCTGTTCGTGCCCTATTTGGCCTGGGTCAGCTTTGCGAGCGTGCTCAACTGGTCGATTGCCGTACTGAACTAGGTTCGCGCAATCCTGCCAGCAGCCGGTTGCGCTCTTCCCGCCGAAGGGCCCAGTCGATCGCGGGCTGTTCAAGATAGTTCCGCGAGAGCGTGGCGATGAAGACGGTGATGAGGATCACGACCGCACAATAGGCAAAGTACCGTGCCGGGTCGGTTACCCCGCCCAGAGCGAAATCTGGCGCCCAGTAGAAGTGAACTATTTCGAGCACCAGATAGTGCCAGAGATAGATGCCCAGGGCGATGCGAGAGAAGAATTGGATGGGCCGGGCATCGAGAAACCGGCCGAGGGCGTAGGTCGAGGGCATGACCGCCAGGATCACCCCGATCAGCAGGTGAAACACTGGAAATTCGAACGGTACCTGCAGCCAGCCATAAAAGCCCTGGTTGGGCCGACCGCCGGTATTCCAGATCATGACCAAGGCTGCCGCAATGGCCAGGAGTGCGATCAAATCGTAGCGGAAGCCGCGCTTGCGTCCCATCTGCACGCGCACACCCGCCGCCAGCACGCCGATAGCGAACATGGCAAAAAAGCTGAACGGGTTGAACCAGGGAGCAAGGGACCTGGTGCTGACCTGCATCGCGGGGGCATTACCAAACTGACGCGGATCCGCCCCGACCAGGCTGACGAACAGCCAGTGGGCGACGAGCGCGGAGGCGATCACCGCAACCCACAGGACGCGCGCGTCGTGGCCGGGACCGCCCCGCCTGGTTATGGCCTTGATCGACCAGAAGCCGACAGCCAACAGCGCATGGGACATGGCAAGGAAGCCGATGAGCCACAAGGGCGCGTTGACGTCCACCGGATAGAGGGTGCTCCAGTGCCACGGCGCAACTAGCAGCAGGCCGGCCATGTAGCGTAGCCAGGTGCCGCCATCGGCGACAACGCCAAAAATGGTCAACCCGGCAATAAAGGAAACGGTCAGTGCGAGCCAGAAAGCGGGGATGATGCGGGCAGCACGGTCGAGTGCATAGGAAAGTGGTGCGGGCAGGGGATCGCCGGAATTGAGGGCCCCCCAATAGGGGCGCGCCTGCAGAAAGCCACTGAGCACCATCAGCATGGCAACGCCGAAGCCCGTGGCATTGCTCAGCACGGCAATGATGCCACCGGCGCTCAGGATCGAGTCAGGTGCTGCACGTTGCGCAAGATGGCTCAGCAGCACGAGCACGCCGGTGCCCGCCTGGATGAAATGTGCACCCCACAGTCGCTGCGGACTTTCGGTCAATTCGCCCCCCGGCGCCGACGTCATGCTCTTGCATTAGCTGCAAGGTACATTCATTACCGTTTTTCACAAGCCACAAAGCGGCCATGCAAACTGGCATCTTGCGTAATTCCTCTGCCGGAGATATGGCCTCGCCATGCAAAGCCCTGATACAGCCGCCCGCCCGCAATCAATCCTGATCGTCGACTTCGGATCGCAAGTCACTCAATTGATTGCCCGCCGTATTCGCGAAACCGGCGTCTACTGCGAAATTCATCCCTTCCAGCATGCTGGCGCTGCGCTCGCTGCAATGCAGCCGAGCGGTATCGTGCTGTCAGGTAGCCCCGCCTCGACGCTGGATGAAAACGCCCCGACGCTTGATCCGGCGCTGCTCGATGCGGGCGTGCCGATCCTGGGCATCTGCTATGGGCAGCAGGCGCTGTGTGTGGCGCTGGGCGGCAAGGTGGAAGCCGGCCATCACCGCGAGTTCGGGCGCGCCGAAGTCAAGGTCGAGAAGGCCTCGGCATTCTCCGATGGCGTATGGGACGTCGGCAGCGAGCACCAGGTGTGGATGAGCCACGGCGACCGAGTCGTGGCGTTGCCGGAAGGCTTCGAGGTCGTGGGGACTTCGCCCAACGCACCCTTTGCCATGATCGCCAACGAAGCGCGCCGTATCTGGGCCGTGCAGTTCCACCCCGAAGTGGTGCATACCCCTGACGGGGGCAAGCTCTACGCCAATTTCGTGCACCAGATTTGCGGCATTGAAGCCAACTGGACGATGTCGGCCTATCGCCAGAAGATGATCGACAAGATCCGCGCCCAGGTCGGCACCGGCAAGGTCATCTGCGGGCTGTCGGGCGGCGTCGATTCGTCGGTGGCCGCCGTGCTGATCCACGAAGCGATCGGCGACCAGCTGACCTGCATTTATGTCGATCACGGCCTGATGCGCCTCAATGAGAGCGAGCAGGTCGTCACGATGTTTCGCGACGAATACAATATTCCGCTGGTGCATGTGGACGCGTCCAAGCTGTTCCTGTCCGAGCTGGAAGGGCAGGATGACCCCGAGACCAAGCGCAAGATCATCGGGCGGCTGTTCATCGAAACATTCGAAGCCGAGGCCAAGAAGCTGGGCGGCGCCGAGTTCCTGGCCCAGGGAACGCTTTATCCGGACGTCATCGAGTCGGTGTCGTTCAGCGGTGGCCCTTCTGTCACCATCAAGTCGCACCATAATGTGGGTGGCCTGCCCGAGCGCATGAACATGCAGCTGGTCGAGCCGCTGCGCGAACTGTTCAAGGACGAAGTTCGGGCGCTGGGCCGCGAGCTGGGCTTGCCCGAGAGCTTTATCGGCCGCCACCCGTTCCCCGGTCCGGGCCTGGCCATCCGTTGCCCGGGCGGCATCACCACCGAAAAGCTCGATATCCTGCGCAAGGCGGATGCGATCTATCTCGACGAGATTCGCAAGTCTGGCCAGTATGACAAGATCTGGCAGGCGTTCGCTGTGCTGCTGCCGGTGCAAACCGTGGGCGTGATGGGCGACAATCGCACTTATGAATTCGTCTGTGCGCTGCGTGCGGTGACCTCGGTGGATGGCATGACGGCTGATTTCTATCAGTTCGACATGAACTTCCTGGGCAAGACCGCCACCCGTATCATCAACGAGGTTCGGGGCATCAATCGCGTCGTGTACGACGTGACCAGCAAGCCGCCCGGCACCATCGAGTGGGAATGAGCGCAGCGCTTAATTTGCAATCCCCGGGCAGCATGCTAAACGTGCGGCCAATTCAGTACTGAGCTTTAGGCACGCCATGTCCCAGGACAATATCTTCCGCGAAGTCGACGAAGAGCTGCGCAGCGATCGCATGCGGGCAATGTGGCGGCGTTTTGCTCCCTATGTCATTGGCGCAGCGGTGGGCGTGGTCGCCATCGTGGCAGTCAATGAGGGGTGGACCTGGTACCATTCCAACAATGCCGCACAGTCGTCGGATGAGCTCTATACGGCGTTCACGCTGATCGACGGCGGCGACCTGACCGCGGCCCAGGCGCAGCTGGACCAGCTGATCGCCGATGGTTCGGGCAGCTACCCAACCCTGGCGATGTTCCGCAAGGCGGGGCTGTTGGCCAAGGAAGGCAAGATCGACGAGGCCGTCGCGGCTTACGATTCGCTGGCCAATACCCAGTCCAACTCGCGCATGCGCGAACTGGCGCTGGTGCTGGCGGGCAATTTGTTGGTTGATATCGGCACGCTGGCCGACGTCGAAGCGCGTATCGGCACGGTGGCCACCGACGGCAACCCGCTGCGCAATGCGGCTCGCGAAGCGCTGGGCCTGGCCCAGTACAAGGCTGGCGAGTTTGCAGCGGCGCAGGCCAATTTTGAGGCGGTAGTAAATGACCCAATGGTCACCGCCACCACCCGCAACCGCATGAGCTACTACCTGGCGCAGTTGCTGGCGCAGGGGGAAATTGCCTCCGATCCCGCAACTGATGCGGCCGCTGCCGCCGCGACGGCGATCGATGGGATCGTCAGCGATGAAGCGACCACAGCCACACCTCCTTCAGCGGAAGTGCCCGCTGCCCCCTCACAGACCGAGCCGGTCGCGCAATAAGCGGCCGCTTGCTCTCGCCTGATCGGAAACACACTCAATGACCGTCACCGTAGCCATTGTCGGTCGTCCCAATGTCGGCAAATCAACGCTGTTCAACCGACTGGTTGGCCGCAAGATTGCCATTGTGGACGACACGCCCGGCGTGACGCGCGACCGCCGCGAGGCTGAAGGCCGCATCGCCGACCTGACCTTCCGCATTCTCGATACCGCCGGTTACGAGGACGTCCAGGACGGCAGCCTCGAAGACCGGATGCGCCAGCAGACCGAGCTGGCCATCAAGGAAGCCGACGTCATCCTGTTCATGATCGACGCCCGCGCCGGCGTGGTGCCGCTGGACCAGCGTTTCGCGCAGGTGTTGCGCAAGGCCGGCAAGGACGTGCACCTGGTGGGCAATAAGGCTGAAAGTGGGGCCGCCGAGGCGGGCCTGGTGGAAGCCTTCAAGCTGGGCTTTGGCGAACCGATTGCGCTGTCGGCCGAGCACGGGCTGGGCCTGTCAGAGCTCTACTCGATCGTTTCGGCAGCCATCGACCGAGCGGCCGAAAACAAGTTGGCCAGCGGGGAAGATGTCGCTGATCTCGACCTGCTGCCCGAGGTCGACGTCGATATCACCGAAGACATGCTGGAAGGCGAGGGCGACGAAGCAACGCTGCGCTGGAATCCGAAGCGCTATCTGAACGTAGCCATCGTGGGCCGTCCCAATGCCGGTAAATCCACGCTGATCAACCGCATGGTGGGTGAAGACCGCGTGCTGGTGGGCCCTGAAGCCGGCATTACCCGCGACAGCATCCTGGTGCCGTGGGAGTGGGATGGGCGCGTGATCAATCTGGTCGACACAGCCGGTATCCGCCGCCGTTCACGCGTGACCCAGAAGCTGGAAAAGCTGGCCGTGGGCGATAGCCTGCGCTCGATCCAGTACGCCGAAGTGGTCGTGCTGATGCTCGATGCGACCATCCCGTTCGAAAAGCAGGATCTGGCGCTGGCAGACCTTGTGGAACGCGAAGGTCGCGCGCTGGTCATTGCCCTCAACAAGTGGGACCTGATCGAGGACAAGAACGCGGCGCTGGTGGCGCTGCGCGAAGCCTGCGAGCGGCTGCTGCCGCAGCTGCGCGGCGTGCCGCTGGTGACCCTGTCGGGCCTGACGGGCAAGAATATCGACAAGCTGATGGACGCGATCTTCAAGATCGAGCGCAGCTGGAACGCCCACGTATCGACTGCGCGACTCAATCGCTGGCTGGCCGGTATGATCGACGGACATCCGCCTCCGGCCGTATCAGGGCGCCGCCTCAAGTTGCGCTACATGACCCAGGCCAAGACGAGGCCACCCAGCTTCATTATCTTCGCGTCGCGGCCCGAGGCGCTGCCGATGTCGTACCAGCGCTATCTAGTGAACGGGCTGCGCGAAGCCTTCGATATCAAGGGCGCCCCGATCCGGCTGTGGATACGCGGCGGCGGCAATCCCTATAACGACCCGACGAAACGCCGGATCAGCTAGCATTTCAACGCCCTCGACCTCTGGTCGGGGGCGTTTTTCTGTCGTGAAACGAATGCTTGATGCCCATAGCGCGATGGCGCGGTTCCAATTATATTGCACCGGATAAAGCGACCCGATGCTGAGTGCGGGGCCGCATCCTCTGAAAAGACCTTGTTCGTAGAAATCTTGATCGTCGTCGTTCTGACCGTAGTGAACGGCGTGTTGGCCATGTCTGAACTGGCCGTGGTGTCCGCTCGTACGTCGCGCCTGCGCGCGATGGCCGACCAGGGCAATAAGGGCGCCGCAACCGCCATCCTGCTCGCCGAAGAACCCGGCAAATTCCTTTCCTCCGTCCAGATCGGCATTACCCTCGTGGGTATCCTGTCGGGCGCCTTCTCGGGCGCCACGCTGGGTCTGCGCCTGACCGACTGGCTCAAGTCAGTGGGCATGGCCGGAAGCCTCGCCGATGTGCTCGGTGTTGGCCTGATCGTGGTGCTGATCACCTATATCTCGCTGATCATCGGTGAACTGGTGCCCAAGCAGATCGCGCTGCGCGACGCCGAAGGGGTGGCCGCGCGAGTGGCCCCGGGCATGAAGCTCATCGCGGCCATCGGATCGCCGATCATCTGGGTGCTCGACATCTCCGGCAAGGCGGTGCTCAAGTTGTTGGGGCAGGGCGGTGAAGCCGAAGAAACGGTTACGGAAGAAGAGGTCAAGACCATCATTGCCGAAGCCACTACGGCCGGAGTGATTGAAAGCGACGAGCATTCGATGATCTCCGGGGTGATGCGGCTGGCCGATCGTTCGGCGCGTGGCCTGATGACCCCGCGGCTTGAGGTCGACCTGATCGACCTGGGCGATGATAGCGACGAGATCCGCAAGACCATTTTGAGCACCCACCGCTCCCGCCTGCTGGTGCAGGACGGCGGGGCCGATTCGATTATCGGGGTGGTGGCGATCAAGGATATCATCGGCGTCTTCGCCAACGGGCTGCCGTTGGAACTGCGCAAGTTCGTGCAGCCGGTGCCGGTAGTGATGGATCATGCCGATGCGCTCGACGTTGTGCGCGCGATCCGCAACTCCACCGTTCACATGGCGCTGGTGGTGGACGAGTATGGCCACTTCGAGGGCATCGTGACCTCTGGCGATATCCTGGAGGTGATTACCGGGGTGTTCCAGGAGGAAACCGGCGACGACCCGGCACTGGTGCAGCGCGAAGACGGTTCATGGCTGGTGGCCGGCTGGATGCCCGTAGACGAATTCGGCGATCGCCTCAAGCTGTCGATCCCGCGCGACGCCAAGTTCGAGACGGTGGCGGGTTATGTGCTGTCCATCATCAGTCGCCTGCCCAAGGTGGGTGAAACGTTTGAGCACAATGGCTGGAAGTTCGAGGTGCTCGATCTCGACGGCCGCCGCATCGACAAGATCCTGATGAGCAAGCTCGACCACTAGTGAGCCAGTGCCACAAACCAAAAAGCCCTCGATCTGATCGAGGGCTTTTTCATTTGGGGGTGGCGGAACGCCTAGAGCGCGCTGAACGAGCCGGTAGGGTAGTCGTAGACCGAACCGTTCTCACGGGTGGTCGGGGCGACCATGTCGACGAGGCGCGGCGCGATTGCAGAAGGCGCCGGCAGCGTATTGGGATCTTCGCCCGGCATGGCCTTGGCTCGCATCGCGGTGCGCACCGAACCGGGATAGAATACGTTGGCGCGCACCTTGGTGTTGGCGACCTCGCCGGCATAGGACTTGACCATGGCATCCAGCGCGGCCTTGCTGGCGGCATAGAGGCCCCAGAACGGGCGTGCCGAGCGGGCCGACGATGACGACACAAATACCGCGCGGCCGGCCACGGCCTGCCGCAGCAGCAGGTCTGTGGAGCGCAGCAGGCGATAGTTGGCCGTCACGTTGACAGCCATCACCTTGTCGAAGTCCTCGGGCTTGATATGGGCCATGGGGCTGAGCACGCCCAACTGCCCGGCATTGGCGATCAACCCGTCGAGGGCCCCCCAGCGCTCGAAGATGGCCGCACCCAACCGGTCGATGGCTTCGCCATCGCGCAAATCAAGCGGCACCAGCGTTGTCGAGGAACCAAGAGCCTGGATCTCGTCATCTAGCTCTTCGAGGCCGCCCACCGTGCGCGACACGGCCACGACGTGCGCGCCACGACGCGCCGCCTCGATCGCCGTCGCATAACCAATACCGCGCGATGCGCCGGTCACCAGAATGACTTTACCGGTCAGGTCCTGGGCGTCAGCCATTAACTGGCCTCCTTGAGCAGGGAGTGTTGTTTGGGCGGATTCTTGGCCTGGGCGTTGAGATCGGTCAACGCCGTGGGGTAATCGCCGGTGAAGTAGTGGTCGGTGAACTGGGGCGCAGCCGGATCCCGCGGGAGGCCGCCAACGGCGGTGTAGAGGCCATCGATCGACAGGAAGGCCAGGGAGTCAGCGCCGATAAAGGCGCACATGGCATCCAGGCTCTCGTACTGATTGGCCAGCAGGCGGTCCGGATCGGGCGTGTCGATGCCGTAATAGTCCGAGAAATAGATCATCGGGCTGGCAACGCGCAATATGCACTTCGGTGGCGCCGGCATCGCGCATCATCTGCACGATCTTGACCGATGTTGTGCCGCGCACGATGGAATCATCGATCAGCACGACGCGCTTGCCGGCAATCTCGGCGCGGTTGGCCGAGTGCTTGAGCTTGACGCCAAACGCACGGATCGACTGGGTCGGCTCGATAAAGGTGCGGCCCACATAGTGGTTGCGGATGATGCCCAGCTCGAACGGAATTCCGCTGGCCTGGGCATAGCCGATCGCCGCCGGGGTGCCGCCATCGGGCACCGGCACCACGACATCGGCCTCGACGGGCGCTTCCTTGGCCAGATTGATGCCCATGCGCTTGCGGGCGGTATAGACGCTGCGGCCGGCGACCACGGAGTCGGGGCGAGCGAAATAGACATATTCGAACAGGCACAGGCGTTCGGGCGCCGGGCGGTCGGCTTTGCGCGCTTCGATGCTGATGGTGCCGTCGGGCTGGGTCTCGCAGATGATGACTTCGCCATTTTCGACGTCGCGCACATAGGTGGCGCCGATGATGTCGAGAGCGCAGGTTTCCGAGCAGAAAATCGGCTTGCCATCGAGCTCGCCCATGACCAGCGGGCGGATGCCGACGGGATCACGCGCCGCGATCAGCTTGGTGCGGGTCATGGCGACCATGGCATAACCGCCTTCCATCTGGCGGATGGCGTCGATGAACCGATCGGTGGTGGACGCGTGGCGCGAGCGGGCGATCAGATGCAGCACCACTTCGGTATCGGAGGTGGACTGGCAGATGGCCCCGGTGGCAATGATCTGGCGACGCAGCGTCAGGCCGTTGGTGAAATTGCCGTTGTGGGCGATGGCGATGCCGCCCGACTTCCAGTTCGGCAAACAGCGGCTGGACATTGCGCAACGCGACTTCGCCGGTGGTGGAGTAGCGGGTGTGGCCGATGGCGATATCGCCCGGGAGCTTGGCCAGCACCGCCGGGTCGGTGTAGTGATCGCCTACCAGCCCCATCCGCTTTTCGGAATAGAACTGCTTGCCGTCGAAGCTGACGATGCCCGCGGCTTCCTGGCCTCGGTGCTGTAGGGCGTGCAGGCCCAGGGCCGTCAGCTTGGCGGCTTCGGGATGGCCCAGAATGCCAAACACGCCGCATTCTTCATGCAGCGTGTCACCATTGAGATCAAAATCATTGTCGCTCGGGTGTGTCACCAGGCACTCCTTGCCAATGCTGCCTCAACCGCACGATTGCGTATCGCCAACAGCGATAGGGCTGGTATGCCAGCCCTGAATTTGGGTTCCGGCCCCCGCCACATGCGGTGGTCGGGTTGTGGCGAACGCAAGGCGCTCACCACGGATTGATCAGGCGGCCGGGATGCCGTCTTCGATGGCGTCGGTGCCTTCGTCGACCGGTGCAACTGGTACGCCCGGATCTTCGTCGGTGAGGCCGGTGCCGCCCTTGAGGAATTTGGTCACCTGCTGCTCCAGATCCTTGGGCAGCATGGAGATGAGCGTGTTGCCCATGTTCTGCAAGTGCGGCAGCGACTGCGATTGCGCGGCCCAGGTGGGCAGATTGTTTGGCAGCAGCCAGGTGCCGAAAATAGTGATCACGATGGCGATCAGCACGCCCCGCAGCACGCCGAACACAAAACCGAGCGTGCGATCGATCGGGCCGATGCGGCTATCGACGACGAAATCGGCGATGCGCATGGTCAACAGATGCAGCACGATAAGGGCGACGATAAAGGAGACCACAATTGTCGCGATGTTCGCGACCAGCTCTTCGGCGATGTATTGTTGAGCAATATCGGGGTGATAGAGGTACATGTAGATGGCGATGGCGGCAGAGCCCGCCCAGGTCGCCAGCGACAAGACTTCACGAGTGAGGCCCCGGGCGGTGGCCAGGATTGCTGAAATCAGCACCAGAACACCAACACCAACGTCGAACGCTGTCAGCATGTTACTTCGCTTTGCTCCAGTTGCCGCCCCGGCATTAAGCGCTTCGTTTAACGGCTTTGATGGGCGCTGCCAAGGGTGGCAGCGCCGCAGAGGCGACAAAGTGCTACAGAATCTACCACTAGTCGCGTTCCGGCTCGCGCGGTTTGCCCTTGGCCGCGATCCGGCCGACCATGTCGGCGAGGGCGGTAAATTCGGTGACTTCCAGGCCGTTATGCTTGTCGGCCGTTCCCAACCTGCCGGTAAACACCGATGTAAAGCCAAGCTTTTGGGATTCGCGCAGGCGGATTGCGCCATGCGCGACCGGGCGAACGCCGCCCGCGAGCGAAATTTCGCCGAAAAATACCGAATCGGTGGGCAGGGGTGAGCTGGTCAGCGATGAAATCAGCGCCGCAGCGACCGCCAGGTCGGCCGCCGGCTCATTGATTTTGAGGCCACCGGCGACATTGAGGTAGATGTCGTTGGCGCCGATGCGGACACCGCAACGGGTTTCGAGCACGGCCAGCACCATGGAAAGGCGTTGGGAATCCCAACCCACCACGGCCCGCCTTGGCGTTCCCAGAGGGGAGGGGGCCACCAGGGCCTGGATTTCGATCAGGAGGGGACGGGTGCCCTCCATGCCGGCAAAAACAGCGGAGCCGGCCGCCCCTTCGTCGCGCTGATCGAGGAACAGGGCGGAAGGGTTGGCAACCTGCTCGAGCCCGCGCTCGGTCATGGCGAAGACGCCGATCTCGTCGGTGGCGCCATAGCGGTTCTTGACGCCACGCAGGATGCGGAAGGTGTGGCTGTGGTCGCCCTCAAAATAGAGCACGGCATCGACCATGTGTTCTACCACGCGTGGCCCCGCGATCTGACCATCCTTGGTGACATGTCCCACCAGCACGACGGCGGCGCCGCTTTTCTTGGCAAATCGTGTGAGCGCCTGGGCCGAGGTGCGCACCTGGGTGACCGTGCCCGGCGCGCTGTCGACCCGATCGGTCCACAGGGTCTGGATAGAATCGATGATCACTAGGTCGGGCGCGGGGCCGCTTTCGAGTGTGGCCAGTATGATTTCGACATTGGTTTCGGCGGCGAGCAGCACTGCGGCTTCGCCCAGCCCGAGACGCTGGGCGCGCAGGCGCACCTGGGCTACCGCTTCTTCACCCGAGACATAGACGACGCGCTTGCCCCTGTTGGACAAGGCGGCTGCGGCCTGGAGCAGCAGGGTGGATTTGCCGATACCCGGATCGCCGCCCACGAGGAGCGCCGAGCCCATGACGAAGCCACCTCCGGTAACGCGATCCAGCTCGGAAATGCCCGTAACGACGCGGGCGGCGCTTTCCGTTTCACCGGACAGGGGCACCAGATTGGTCGGGCGTCCATTGGCCTTTGCCGATTTAGGGCCGGCGCCGACCCCGGAATTGTTGATTTCCTCGACAATTGTATTCCAGTCGCCGCAGGCATCGCAGCGACCCTGCCAGCGCGAAGCGACGCCGCCGCAGGCCTGACAGACAAAGGATGAGCGGGCTTTGGCCAAAATTGCGGTCCTTACGAGTTACGAGCGGCGGCGCGTGCCACGAGGCCGCGCACCGTGTTCCAGTTGCGGGCGGTGACCAGCCCGGAGCGTTTTTCGATCTGTCCAGCCAAACTGGCGGAGATTCCGATAGGGTACTCGACCACCAGGTGCTCCCCGACGATTTTGATGGCTTCAGGGCCCCGATGGGTGCTGACCCAGCCGAAATCGGGCCTGGATTCTGCGAAGAAATAAACCGCGAGTTGGCTGGGTCGCTCTTTCGACGCCTGCGGGAAGGGATCGGCCGTAACGATGTCCTGCATTTGCCGGGGCGTTCGGACCACCGCCTTGTTGCGCGGCGAAAGCCCGAGATCGGCCAGGATGCGATCCATGCGCAGGGCAACGTTGGCGGCCGTGTCGTCGGTCTCGACGATCATGTTGCCGGTGGCGACATAGGTCTGGGGATCAACGAAACCGTCAGCGGCAGCAGCATCGCGCCATTGGGCCATGGACATCACCTTGTGGGTGACAGGTCCGATAGCACGCAATAGCACGATAAAACTGCCCATGAAGCGCTTGCCCCTGCGTCGGTACGATCACGTACTCATAGGCGAGCGCGGACGGGCACTCAAGAACAAAAAGTGAACTTGGCGCCGGTTACTCCGGGGGAAGATTGCCGTCGCCGACATAGTTGCGGTTGTAACGGCCCTTGAGTGAGGTCAGCACTTCATAGCCGATGGTGCCCGCAGCTTCGGCCTGGTCATCAACGCTGATCATGTCGCCCAGGATCTGCGGCGCCTTCGCCGGGATTGGGTATGTCATGGCCAAGATCGGTGATGTCGACGGTGAACTGATCCATCGAAATGCGGCCGAGCACCGGGCAGAGCTTGCCGCGGATCGCGACCTTGCCACCCGGACGGGTATTGCTGCTGGAAAGCGAGCGGAAGAAACCATCGGCATAGCCATGGGAGATGATCGCCAGCCGGCTGTCGCGGGTGAGCGACTGGGTGGCGCCGTAGCCCACAGTCTCGCCGGTGCGGCGCTTCCTTGACCTGCAGGATGGGCACGTGGAGCGTGACCACCGCCGCCATGGGGTTCTTGCGGCCATTGACCGCGCGACCCGCCATAGAGCGCGATGCCGGGGCGCACCATCTGGAAGTGATAGTCGCGACCGGTCATCAGTCCGGCCGAATTGGAGAGCGATGCAGGAATGCCCGGGAACTGCGCCATGATCGAGCCAAACAGGGCCAGCTGTGTGCGGTTTTTTTCGTGATTGGGCTGATCGGCGCACGCCAGATGGCTCATGATCATCTGCGGCGCAAAGCCCAGCGACTGGATACGCTCGCGCACGACGCTCGCCTCATTGAGGCGGAAGCCGAGCCGGCTCATGCCGGTGTCGAAGTGAAACGCGGCCGGGTAGGCCTCGTTGCGCTCGACGCATTTGGTCAGCCACTCCTCAAGCATCGCCATCGATGACAGGACCGGCATCAGGTTCTGGCGGATGTAGAGATTGGCGGCACCCGGATAGAGCCCGTTGAGCACGAAGATATGGGCCTCGGGCACGGCGGCGCGTACGGCCATGCCCTCATCGGGCGTAGCCGTGAAGAAGAAGCGGGCCCCGGCCGCATAGAGCGCCTTGCTGGCCATGGTAATGCCAGTGCCATAGGCGTCGGCTTTCACCACGGCGCCGGTCAGCGCGCCGGCGCTGACCTTGTCCAGGGCGCGCCAGTTGCGGGCGAGTGCCCCGAGATCGATACTGAGTTGGCCCCCCAGGCCAGACGTGAGCGCCATACCTATTCCATGCGTTCGGGAAGATATTCAGCGCGCGCCAGATTGCCGAAGCGCGTGAACTGCGCCTCGAAGCTGAGCTGGACGGTACCGGTTGGTCCGTGACGCTGCTTGGCGATGATAACTTCGGCCTTGCCGTGCACCTGTTCCATCTCTCCTTGCCAGGACAAATGTTCTGGCGTGCCCTCTTTGGGCTCCTTGTTCTTCAAATAGTACTCTTCGCGGTAAACGAACAGCACAACGTCGGCGTCCTGCTCGATAGACCCCGATTCGCGCAAGTCTGACAATTGCGGGTGCTTGTCGTCGCGGGTTTCCACCTGACGCGAGAGCTGGCTGAGGGCGATCACCGGCACTTCCAGCTCCTTGGCGAGCGCCTTGAGCGTGGTGGTGATTTCGGTCAGTTCCTGCACGCGGTTCTGGCCGGAAGCCTTGCTCGAGCCCGACAGCAGCTGCAAATAGTCGACGATCAGCAGGTCGAGGCCCTTCTGGCGCTTGAGGCGGCGCGCCCGTGCCGCCAGCTGCGCCACGCTGATGCCGCCGGTGTCGTCGATATAGAGCGGCAGCTTGCTCATCATGTTGGAGACGTCGACCAGCTTTGAGAACTGGCTGTCGTGAATGCGGCCGCGACGAATATCGGACGAGGAGATTTCAGCCTGCTCGGCCAGGATACGGGTGGCGAGCTGTTCCGAACTCATTTCCAGGCTGAAGAAGCCCACAATGCCGCCATTGGTGGTTTTGGGGCTGCCATCGGGGTTGATCTCGGAACGGTAGGCCTGGGCCACGTTGAAGGCGATATTGGTCACGAGCGAGGTCTTGCCCATGGCAGGACGTCCAGCCAGCACGATCAAGTCGGAGCGCTGCAGGCCGCCCATCTGCTTGTCGAGGTCATCGAGCAAGGTGGCAATGCCCGACAGGCCCCCGTCGCGCATATAGGCTTCGCCGGCCATCTGGATGGAGGCGGCAAGAGCAGACGAGAAGCCAAGGAAGCCGCCATCGTAACGGCCCTTTTCGGCAAGCTGGAATAACTCGCCTTCGACCTTTTCGATCTGCTTGTTGGGCGTCATCTCGACGTCGGAGTTGAAGGCGGTCTCCACCATCTCCTCACCGACCAGGATGAGGTTCCGCCGAATAGCCAGGTCGTAGATCGCCTGCCCGTAGTCAGAGGCGTTGATGACCGTGGTGGCTTCGGCGGCCAGGCGCGCCAGATATTGCGCCATGGTCATTTCAGGCAGCAATTGATCGGGCAGGTGGGTCTTGATCGTGGTGGGATCGGCCGACTTGCCGGCCCGGATGATCTTGCCGGCCAACTCGTAGATGTCGCGGTGAATGGGTTCGTAAAAATGCAGCGGCTCGAGGAAGTCGGCCACGCGGTAGAAAGCGTCGTTGTTAAGCAGAATCGCACCCAGAAGGGCCTGCTCGGCCTCAACGTTGTGGGGGGCCATACGGAAAGATTTGTCTTCCGCCGGATGGAGCCGCGCGATCTCTGCCATGGGTGCCTCGGGATTGTCTGCAATGTCTTAGCCGGTGTGGGCGCGAGTCACCACACGCGTCTCTGGCGGACCCGCTACCTATCGCCAAGCCGTTAGTTTCTCCTTACCCGGCCGGTTAACTCTGTGAACAACGGGGACAAACGACGCTGACAGTGGGCTGCAAGCACCAAACGAGAATGGCTGAGTCGGCTGCCGCGGCGAAATGAACTTTTGGGCAGCGCGGAACGGTTGGGGCAAAAGAAAAAGGCCGGGCTGTGAGGCCCGACCTTTTCCATCAATTATACAGACGCTCTTAGAGTTCGTCGTCGAAACGATCGTCCTGCTGTGCGTCCTTCTGGCCGGCGGCGAAATCGCCATCGACGTCGCCTTCGAAGTGATGCACGGAAACGTCTTCGCCGGCGCTCTGGCGAGCGGCTTCGTCTTCCGAGCGAGCCACGTTGACCGAGATGGTCACGGACACTTCCGAGTGCAGGTTCAGCGGCACGGTGTGCACGCCAACGGTCTTGATCGGGTCAGTCAGGTCAATCTGGCTGCGCTGGACCGTGAAGCCATCAGCCTGCAGGGCCTCGACCAGGTCACGCGATGCGACCGAGCCGTAGAGCTGGCCGGTTTCGCCAGCCTGGCGGATGAGCACGATCGTGTGGCCGTTCAGGCCCTCGGCAATACCAGCGGCGGCATTGCGACGGTCGTCATTGCGCTTCTCGATGTGCGCACGCTCGGCTTCGAAGCGCTTGCGGTTGGCTTCGTTGGCGCGGAGCGCCTTGCTCTGCGGGAGCAGGAAGTTACGGGCAAAGCCGTCCTTGACGGTGACTTCGTCGCCGATATTGCCGGTGCGCCCAAGGCGCTCGAGCAGAATTACTTTCATGGGAATATTCCTTGTGGCTGTCCCACCATGGAGGTGGTTAGGAGCCGCGAACCATTCGCGACCCCAACGAACGCTGTCTTACTGAACAGCGTAGGGCATGATGCCGATGAAGCGGGCGCGCTTGATGGCCTGGGCCAGCTCGCGCTGCTTCTTGGCCGAAACGGCGGTGATGCGGCTCGGTACGATCTTGCCGCGCTCCGACACGTAACGCGACAGCAGACGCACGTCCTTGTAGTCGATCTTTGGCGCGCCTTCGCCCGAGAACGGGCAGGTCTTGCGGCGACGCTGGAACGGACGGCGGGCCTGGGCGGTGGTGAGGTCTTTGATTGCCATAGCTTTTAGGTCCTTATCTTAGAAACGACGCGGACGGCGTTCGCCGCCGAAGCCACCACGATCGCCACCACGGCCGCCGCGGTCACCGTCTTCACGGTCGCGCTTCTGCATCATTGCAGAGGGGCCTTCTTCGTGTTCATCAACACGGATGGTCATGAAGCGCAGGATGTCTTCATTGATGCGCATGTGACGCTCCATCTCGGCAACAGCGGCCGGCGATGCGTCAATGTTCATCAGCGAGTAGTGAGCCTTGCGGTTCTTGCGAATGCGGTACGACAGACCCTTGAGGCCCCAGTATTCATTCTTGGTGACCGTGCCGCCATTGGTGGCGAGAAGTTCGGTCAGAGTAGCGGTCAGTTCTTCGACCTGCTGCTGCGAAACGTCCTGGCGAGCCAGGAAGATATGCTCGTAAAGGGCCATTGAATGCGCCTTCCTTCGTGGTTTTACACAATGCAATGTCTGGCGCGGAGCCTCCTTGAAGCCGGGAAAGGCGTCAAAGCAGTCTTGCAAAGAGCGGGAACACGGGAGGCCGGGCCTGAGCCCTATCTGTCCTGCGACAAACCCTCCGTTCAGCCCCCGGCCAAACAAATTGCTGGTGCGGCTATAGGGCAAAGGGGCTCCACGAGCAAGCGGAATTCAGAAAACTCCGCAGTGCGCCGGGCATTTTCGCACGCGTGCCCGGCGCTATTTCGCAACTTCAGTTGGGCTCGTCGCCCACCGCCAGGATGTTGCCTTCCGAATCCTTGAACCACGCGGCATGGAACTTGCCCATGGTGGCGATACCGTTGACGGTCTTGAGGCCGGGCATGTCATAGTCTTCGAACGTCACGCCATGCTGGCGCAAATCGCGCACTTCGGCTTCCACATCGTCGGTCGAGAAAGACAACAGCGTGTTGGGCGCCTTGCCCGCATTGGGCGTCGGATACAGCAGGAAGCTGGTGCCCCCGCCGACCTTGTACATGCAGCCCATGTCGTCTTCCATGGCCGGTGTCAGGCCGAGCTTGTCGCGATACCAAGATTTTGCTCGGTTCATGTCGGCAGCCGGGATGGTTGCGTAGGCACGATGATCTGTGAGCATAACTTCCTCCCTTTCTGAGAGCCTTTCACTCCGACAAAAATACGCCTCGGCCATCGCCATGTAAACGCGATTGCGTCGTTCGACTGGCTTGACTCCGGCCCTGCCGAACAGGCATGCGGCTGCACAACTTGCACACCCTTTGCCGCCTGTCGTACCTTGCCGGTTCAAGTGCCGCTACGCGCGGTGACAGGTGCCGCACAGCGGACATATCGGAGCCTTTGACCAAATGACCACCTACGCATTCACATTTCCGGGACAAGGCAGTCAGGATGTTGGCATGGGCCGCGACCTGGCCGAGCATTTTCCGGAAGCTCGTGCCGTGTTCGAAGAGGTCGATGAGGCACTCGGGCAGAAGCTTTCCACCATTATGTTTGAGGGGCCCGACGATGCCCTGCGCCTGACCGAAAATGCGCAACCTGCCCTGATGGCCGTGAGCGTTGCCGTGGTGCGGGTGCTGGAAGCCAAGGGAATAAAGCTGGCCGAGCGCGCAAGCTATGTGGCCGGCCATTCGCTGGGTGAGTATTCGGCGCTGTGCGCTGCCGGTACGTTCTCTCTTTATGATACGGCGCGTTTGCTCAAGACCCGTGGCCAGGCGATGCAAAAAGCTGTGCCCGTGGGGCATGGCGCCATGGCGGCGCTGCTCGGGTTGGACCTCGATACCGCGCGCCAGGTTGCGGCCGAGGCGGCCCAGGGCGAAGTGTGCGACGTGGCCAACGATAATGCGCCGGGCCAGGTAGTTGTGTCCGGAACGACTGCGGCAGTCGAGCGTGCCCTGGTGCTGGCCAAGGCTGCAGGCGCCAAGAGAGCGTTGCTGCTGCCGGTGAGCGCCCCGTTCCACTGCTCGCTGATGCAGCCGGCAGCCGATGCCATGGCAATTGCCCTCTCCGAGGTAAAAATGAACGCTCCGGTGGTGCCGCTGGTGTCCAATGTGCTCGCCGCCCCGATCACCGATCCAGTCGAGATTCGGCAGCGCCTGATCGAACAGGTGACCGGCGTGGTACGCTGGACTGAAAGCGTGTCATGGCTCACCGGCGCCGGCGGTGTTACCCACTTGGCAGAGTTGGGCACGGGCAAGGTGCTGACTGGCCTGGCCAAGCGGATCAATGGCGATGCGGTGGCTCGTGCCGTCGGAACGCCCGCGGATATTGAAACTTTCGTCGCTGAATTTTCAGCATAAGACCCTGAGTCAAGCTGCACGTCGGCTTGATTCATATCTCCATGGGAGACGACTAAATGTTTGATTTGACTGGCAAACGCGCGCTGGTAACGGGTGCGTCCGGCGGGATCGGTCGCGAGATTGCCAAGGCGCTGGCCGCTGCCGGCGCCACTGTTGCCCTGAGCGGTACCCGCGTCAGCGCGCTCGAAGCGACCGCCGGCGAGATCGGCAAGGATTGCCCGATTCTGCCATGCAACCTGTCTGATCTGGCCGCCGTCGGGCAGCTGGTCCCGGCAGCGGAGGCGGCGATGGGCGGTATCGATATCCTGGTGAACAATGCCGGTCTCACTCGCGACAACCTGTTCATGCGCATGAAGGATTCTGAGTGGGATGAAGTGATTGCGGTCAATCTGACTGCTGCATTCCACCTCAATCGCGCCGTGCTGCGTGGCATGATGAAGCAGCGTTTTGGCCGCATCATCGGGATTTCATCGGTAGTGGGCGTGATGGGGAACCCCGGGCAGGGCAACTATGCCGCGTCCAAGGCTGGCCTGATCGGCATGAACAAAGCGCTGGCTCATGAAGTGGCATCGCGCAATATTACCGTCAATTCCATCGCGCCGGGCTTTATTGCCTCGGCCATGACTGACGAACTCAACGACAAGCAGCGCGAGGCCATCCTGGCGACGATTCCTGCCGGTCGCCTGGGCACTGCACAGGAAATTGCCGGGTGCGCAGTGTTCCTCGCCAGCGACGCTGCAGCCTATGTCACCGGGCATACGCTGAACGTCAACGGCGGCATGGCTATGATCTAGCTGGTGGATGGCGGGTGATATTGGGCGGGTGTGCTTATGGCCATACCGGATCAAGTGTGATACTCGCCGCCGCTGTTAACCGTTGCCGGCTGGCTTGCAGGCGCAGGAAACCGCGCCTACATTGCGAGCCATCAGCCAAGACGGTGCTTGAAGATTTGGCGTTGCGCCAATAAGAAGCGAAACCAAACCTCGATTTCAAAAGGGAAGTCAAATATGAGCGATGTCGCTGATCGGGTCCGCAAGATCGTTGTGGAACACCTCAATGTGGATGCCGAGAAGGTTGTCGAAAAGGCCAGCTTTATCGACGATCTGGGCGCTGACTCTCTCGACCAGGTCGAGCTTGTGATGGCCTTCGAAGAAGAATTCTCCGTCGAAATCCCGGACGACGCTGCCGAGGGTATCCAGACTTTCGGCGATGCCGTCTCCTTCCTCACCAAGGCTGTCGGCTAAAACCGGCAGGGAACGTTGACCATGGAATTACGCCGCGTCGTCGTCACCGGATTGGGGCTCGTTACGCCCCTCGGGTGCGGAGTTGAAGCCACTTGGGCCAATATCCTGGCCGGCAAGAGTGGTGCAAAACGCATCGATGAGTTCCAGGTCGATGATATTGCGTGCCAGATCGCTCATCGCTTGCCGCTCGGTGACTACGCCGACGGCAAGTATAATCCTGATGAGTGGATGGAATCCAAGGAACAGCGCAAGGTCGACCCGTTCATCGTTTATGCGATGGCTGCCTCCAAGCAGGCCATTGATGATGCCGGGGTCGAGCCCAAAACCCAGGAAGAGCAGGAGCGCACTGGCGTTCTGATCGGATCGGGTATCGGCGGTGTCGGCGGCATCTATGATGCCTCCGTAATCCTGCACGAAAAGGGTCCGCGCCGGATCAGCCCGTTTTTCATCCCTGGCCGTTTGATCAATCTCGCCTCAGGTTACGTGTCGATTCGTTTCGGTCTCAAGGGCCCGAACCATTCGGTGGTAACTGCCTGTTCGACCGGAGCGCACGCCATTGGCGATGCGGCTCGGTTGATCGCTTTGGGCGATGCCGACGTGATGGTTGCCGGCGGCGCTGAAAGCTGCGTGAACCGTCTGGCGCTGGCGGGCTTTGCCGCAGCGCGGGCGCTCTCCACGGGCTTCAATGATAACCCCGCGGCGGCTTCGCGTCCTTACGACAAGGATCGTGATGGCTTCGTGATGGGTGAAGGCGCCGGGATTGTCGTGCTCGAAGATTACGAGCGTGCCAAGGCGCGTGGCGCCAAGATCTATGGCGAAATCGTCGGCTATGGCCTCTCGGGTGATGCCTACCACATCACGGCTCCGTCGCCCGATGGCGATGGTGGGTTCCGCGCCATGGGTGCGGCCATCAAGCGTGCTGGCATCTCGGCCTCCGAGATCGACTACATCAATGCGCACGGAACTTCGACGCCGCTGGGCGACGAAATCGAACTGGGCGCGGTAACGCGCATGCTGGGCGATTCGGCGGCCAATGCGGTGATGAGCTCGACCAAATCGGCCATCGGCCACCTTCTGGGTGCTGCTGGTTCGGTGGAAGCTATTTTCTGCCTGCTCGCCATGCGCGACAGCGTTGCCCCGCCGACCCTGAACCTCGACAATCCGTCGGTTGAAACCGTCATCAATCTGGCGCCCAAGGTGCCGGTCAAGAAAGAGATCAATGTTGCCCTGTCCAACAGCTTCGGCTTCGGCGGCACCAATGCCTCTTTGGTGATGCGTAAAGTCAGCTGAGCTTTTTCCACGAATGATGAGGGGCACTTCGCGCGGTCGCGCGAGGTGCCCCTTGTTTTTGTGCTATTGCATGCGAACAATGCCGGCGGCGTTCGCGCCGCGTAACATGAACGACCCTGCGGCTAATGCAGCAGCCAGGCTTTCGAGGTGATACCAAGATGACAGATCGCAAGGCACGGCGACCCCGCCGACGGTCCGGTAATGGCTTCATCGATATCCTTAATGGCCTGTTGACCTTGCTGGTGCTGGGACTGGTTATCGCCGGGGGCGCACTGCTGTATGGCGTTTCCCAGTTTTACGGCGAAGGCCCGTTGAAAGAGGAGACGGTTTTCCGGGTCGAATCGGGGTCGGGACTGAATTCGATTTCCTCGCGGCTCGAAGAGCAGGGGCTGATTGGCAATGCCATGATCTTCCAGCTCGGTGGACGTGCCATGGAGCGTTCGGCCAGCATCAAGGCCGGCGATTTCCGCATTCCGGCGGGTGCCAGCATGGCTGATATTCTCACCGAGCTGACGGAAGGCAATCCGATCCGCTATGCGGCCACCATCCCGGAAGGCTGGACCTCCTGGGAGGTGATCCAGCGCCTCAATGCCGACAGTAACCTGGTTGGCGAGATTTCGACGTTGCCCGCCGAAGGCTCGATCCTGCCCGGCAGCTATGACTACGTCCCGGGCGCCACGCGTCAATCGGTTCTGGACAAGATGCAGACGGCAATGACCACGACGCTGGCCAGCGTCTGGGAAGGCCGCGATCCCGATTTGCCGATCAGCACCCCGGAAGAGCTGCTGGTGTTGGCCTCGATCGTGGAGAAGGAAACCGGCGTGGCCAGCGAGCGGCCCCAGGTCGCGGCGGTGTTCGTCAACCGCCTGCGCCAAGGCATGCGCCTGCAGTCGGACCCGACGATCATCTATGGAATTACCAAGGGGCAAGCGACACTTGGGCCGCGGCTTGCGGCGCTCGGAAATCGAGGCCAAGACAGCCTACAACACCTACCAGATCGATGGCTTGCCGCCGACGCCGATTGCCAATCCCGGTGTCGAGGCGTTGCGCGCCGTGGCGCATCCCGACGAGCACAACTATCTCTATTTCGTCGCCAAGGGTGCATTGCCCAGCGAAGGCCACGTCTTTGCCGAGACCTACAAGGACCACCAGGCCAATGTGGCGCGCTATCGCCAGATTGCCGATGAGGCAGCGGCGGCCCGCAAGGCCCTGGAAGATGCGGAGGCCGAGCAGGCCGCAGACACTCAGGTTGCACAGTGAGCGCAACGCTCGCCAGCATGACCGGCTACGCCCGGGTGAGCGGGGCCGTGCCGGGCGTAGCGTTTGCCTGCGAGGTCAAATCGGTCAATGGGCGCGGACTGGATATCAGATTGCGATTGGCGCCGGGCTTTGACAGCCTCGAAAGCGCTATTCGCCAACTGATCGGCAAGAGCATTACGCGCGGATCGATCACCTGCAATCTCACCGTCGATCGGGCAGGGGCAGGAGGCGATGTTCTGGTCAACCAGCAGGCACTGACAACCGTTCTGGCAGCCATGGCTGACCTGTCCAGCAAGATCAATGCCAGCCCGCCAACACTCGATGGCATTCTGGGGCTGCGGGGCGTGCTGGAGCAGCGGGACCAGCCGCTGGACCCGGAAGCCAACGAGCATCTCTCCACGAGCATATTGGAATGCCTGGGCGAAGCGCTGGAACATCTGGTCGTGGCGCGCCGACAGGAAGGCGAACGCATTGCCGCGGTGCTCCTCGAGCGGCTGGATGAGATTGAAGTTCTGGTGCAGCGGGCCGAAGTGCATCCGGGGCGCAGCCGCGAGGCCGTTCTGGGTCGCTTGCGCCAGCAATTGGCGGAATTGAGCACCGACATCACCCTGTCGGAAGATCGGCTGGCGCAGGAAGCGCTGCTACTGGCGACCAAGTCCGATATCCGCGAGGAGCTGGACCGTCTCGTGGCTCACATTGCCAGCGCCCGCCAATTGATCCGTGCCGGTGGCGCCGTTGGTCGGCGACTGGATTTCCTGGCCCAGGAATTCAACCGCGAAGCCAATACCCTGTGCTCAAAGTCCAATGCGGTGGAGCTGACGGCCATTGGCCTTGACCTCAAGGCGACGATCGATCAACTACGCGAACAAGTACAGAATATCGAATAGGATCTGGCTGATGGAATTTCAGCGGCGCGGCGTCATGCTGGTCATTGCTTCACCCTCGGGTGCCGGCAAGTCGTCAATTTCGCGGTCGCTGTTTCAGCAGGACCCCAATATCCGTCTGTCGGTCTCGGTTACCACGCGCGCCAAGCGCAGCGACGAGGTCGAGGGCATCCACTATTATTTCATCGACGTCGCCACCTTCAATCGCATGAAGGAGGATGGCGACCTGCTCGAATGGGCGCAGGTCCACGATAACTTCTACGGCACGCCCCGCGCAAAGGTCGAGGAACAGCTCTCTGCCGGCAACGACATCCTGTTCGACGTCGACTACCAGGGCACGCTGCAGCTCTATGAGAAGAGCCGCGGCGACATGGTGACAGTGTTCATCCTGCCGCCTTCGATCAAGGAGTTGCGGGCGCGCCTGGAGCGCCGCGCGCAGGACAGTGTGGGGACCATCGAAAAGCGGCTGCAGAATGCCCGCATCGAGATGGAGCACTTCAATGAATACGATTATGTGATCGTCAATGAAGACTTGGAAACGTCCACCCAGCGGGTGCGGTCAATCCTGGCCGCATCGCGCCTTACGCGCGAACGTCAGGTCAATTTGACCAGCTTTGTCAAAGACTTGCAGAATCAGATCGATTCAATCTGACAGTGCCTTGAATCTTGCGCTGAAGAGGCCGGGCTAGTTCCCGGCCTGCCGCAGTATCGGTAATGCCCTGGCCATCGCCAGGAAGACGTCAACCGGCAGCTCCTCAGCGCGCTCGTCGCCTTTGAGGCCCCCGGCTGCCAGCAGGCCTTCCACCGGCACGCCAGTGGCCTTGAGGCTTTGGCGCACCATCTTGCGGCGTTGCCCAAAGGCTGCGCGCGTGACCTGCTCCAGGTCCTTGACCCGCACATCATCGCCAATTTGCTTGGGCACCAGATGCACCACGGCAGACGTGACATTGGGTGGTGGCACGAAGGCCTGTCGTCCGACATTAAAGGCAATGCGGGCATTGGTACGCCAACCAGCCAGCACGCCCAGTCGGCCATACGGGTCTTCGCCAGGCGCGGCACAGATGCGCTCGGCCACTTCACGTTGGAACATCAGCGTCATGCTTTCAAAGAATGACGGCCACGGGTCCAGCGTCAGCCAGCCGGTAAGGAGCGGGGTGGCGATGTTATAAGGCAAATTGGCGATGAGCCGGGTGGGGCCATCGGCAAGGGCGCGATAGTCCATTTCCATAGCGTCGCCGCTGATGACGGTCAGGCGCCCCGGATAGGCGTCTGCAATCTGGGCTAGGGCGGGCAGGGCACGGGGGTCCCGTTCAATGGCGATCACCTCGCGCGCTCCTTCGGCCAGCAGCGCCCGGGTCAGTCCGCCCGGCCCAGGACCCACCTCGATCACCCGAACGCCTTCGAGCGAGCCGCCGACGCGCGCGATGCGGGCGGTCAGATTGAGATCGAAAAGGAAGTTTTGTCCAAGCTCCTTCTTGGCCCGCAGGCCGTGTTCGGCGATGACTTCGCGCAGGGGAGGGAGGTTGTCGATCTGGCTCATTGATGTGCAGTCATTGTGTCGGCCAAACGAATGGCCGCAAGGAAACTTTTGGGTGAGGCTTTACCGGTACCGGCAAGGTCGAAGGCTGTGCCGTGATCAGGCGATGTGCGGATGATCGGTAGCCCGAGGGTGACGTTCACGCCGTCTTCAAAGGCCACGGTCTTTATCGGGATCAGCGCCTGATCATGATACATGGCTACTACAGCATCATATTGCTGCCAATGCGGCGGATAAAACAAGGTATCGGCTGAAAGCGGCCCAACGGCGTGGATTCCTTCAGTGGTCAGTTCGCTGATCGCCGGGATGATGGTGTCGAGCTCTTCCCGGCCAATCGAGCCGTCTTCACCCGCATGGGGATTGAGCCCGGCAATCGCAATGCGCGGCCGGGCAATCCCGAAGCGGCGCTGCAAATCTCTAGCAACCACACGAACGGTGCGAATGATCAAGTCGCGGGTCAGCAGGCCGGGTACATCCTTGAGGGGCACGTGGATGGTGACCGGGATGGCGCGTAGCCCGCCATGGGCCATCATCATCACGGGCAGGTAGCGATGGCCGTCTTGGGCACAGAGATCGGCCAGAAACTCGGTGTGGCCGGGATGCTTGAACCCGGCGTGATAGAGTGCGCCCTTGTGGATTGGGGCAGTCACGAGGCCACTGCAGGACCCGTCCCGAACTGCGGCAACGGCGGCGGTGATGGCGCCAATGACGACTGCGGCAGATTGTTCGGAAGTCTGGCCGGGTAGGTCCGGCACGATGCCGTTGATGGAAATGACCGGCAGGGAGTGGGCAAAAACGCTTGCGGCTTCAGCGGGAGCGACTTCGGCGATCTCGATCCGCAGTCCGAGGCGTCGCGCGCGGGCGCGCAGGAATTCGGCATGGCCGAAGATGCAGAAGGGCTTCAGCCCCAGTTCAGCGCGCCGCGCATAGAGATCAAGGATGATGTCGGGGCCGACGCCGGCAGGCTCGCCCATGCTGATGGCCAGCGGCTTGTCCACCTGCGCCCCCGTCGGTAAAAGTCAAATGATGGCCCGCTCGACGGGCCATCATTGCTTAGTTGTAGATGATCTTGGCGCGCTTGCGCAAATCGGCAAGATAGTTGCCCACTTCGCCGGTGAGAGCCTTGTTGCCAGCTTCCTGACGCAGATCGCCCTTGATGAAGGTCAGATCCTGCGCCTGGGCCTTTTCGCACACGGCCAGCATGGAAACACCGGACTCAACCACGCGCGGCTTGGTGATGCCACCCACGTTCAGCCCCGACAATTCCTTGGCGATGGCTTCGGGCAGCTGGGTCGCGTGGCGGCGGCCAACGTCGATCACGGCGGCGTCGGTGTAGTTGAGCGATAGCGGCACAGCACTGTCGCAACCAGCGAAGCTGGCCTTGTAGCGGTTGGCCTGACTGGTGCGGGCGCTCGAGCCCTGGCCGACAAAGATGATCTCTTTGAGGATATAGTCAAAGTTCTGGTAGGCTTGCACCTTGGTGGCAGCCTGCTGGTCAAGGTCGAGATCCGAAATCTGCACCTGCGGCATGATGGCGGCCTCGGTAACGCCGTTCCAGGCGATAGCGGCACGCACGCGATCGCGCAGGGTATCGATACCCACGCCCGCCTGCTGCAGCATCTGGATCAGACGGTCCTGGCTGACCTTCATGTTGCGCGCGATCTGCAAAATGGCATCGTCGACCTGCGCATTCGATACGGTGATGCCGATGCGCTTGGCTTCCGCCATCTGAATGGCTTCATCGATGAGCTGCTCGGTGGCGCCCTTCAGGCCGGTCTTGTTGCCTTCGATCTCGAACAGCTTGCTGCGCTGCGACACCTGCATGTCCGTGATCGGGGTTCCGTCAACAGTCACACGGATGTTCTGAGCAAGAGTTGGCATTGCTGTGGCGATGGTCAGCAGGGCACCCATGATCACAGCACTTGCTGCGCGGCCCCAGTACGTGTTTGCCATTGTCGTTTCAGCCCCAATATTCATGTGCCATGGTTCTCCATGCGGGGAGAACGTCACGCTGTCAATTGCCTCAACATTGAGGCCAAAATCCGATACCGGGCTAGAGACCCGGAACAGGTACCGCGCCCGAGTAGCCGACGTCGAGCCCCGCGGGGGCCTTCAGCCTGAAGGTTGCGGTAATGCGGGTGTCGTTTGGCGAGGTATGGGTCGGGCCGGTACGGGTGGCTTCGGCACCGATCGCCACGAAACCGTCGTCATAGGTCAAGCCGCCGCCGAACTGCAGCCACTCGCTATTGGCGATATCCCAATAGGTGCTGGCCCTGACCGTCCAGTACTCCGCCAGCGGCATGCCGATTTCGGCGCCAATTTCGTGCTGGTCGATGAACTGGCCCAATTGGTTGTTGGCGGCTATGAAATCATAGTCGAGGGTGGCGGAATAGCCGTCGCGAGCGAAGCTGGCGCCTAGGCCCGCACGGGTGATCTGGGGATCGTTGGGATCAAGCTGAAGCTTGCCGCCAAAGCCGATGCCGGGGGTGAAAGAGCCATAAAGCCCCAGGACCGCATAGGAGGCATCCACGTCCATGCCCGAACCCAGGCCAGTCTTTGATGGGTCGCTTGCCGCGAACGCGTTGTTGCCCGCGAGCTGGAAAGATTGCCCGGCAACGACCTCGACATACCCGCCATCGGCGAAACTGGCCTGGTAGCGGCCGCCGACATTGGCGCGCAGGCCGGTCTCCTGGCGATCGCTGCCGGAGAAGCGATTGTAGCTGAACAAATTTGTGTCATCGAAGACGAAGCTCTGTGCATCGTCATTGGTGATGCCGACCGCCGTCGTGTTCGACCCGCGATACACCAACTGGCCGATTGGCTCGATCAGGTGGACAGTCGAGCCATCACTGGCAGACATGGGGAAGCGCACATCCATGGCCGCAATCGGGGTGGCGCTCCACAGCGAAGTCTGGCCCGGCGCATCGGTGCCACTGCTGGTTCCGTCGTAATAGGCAAAATCAGCACGACCGCCGAGATAGGGCGTGGCGACGAATCCACCGGCACCGATCCACTGCTTCTGCCAGCCCGCTTGTACGCTGGCGTGCTGCTTGCCGCCGGCGTATCCGAAGGTTCCGTAAGTGCGGGCGTCATCGCTCTGCCGGCGAACCCCAAGCAGCTTG
Organism: uncultured Alphaproteobacteria bacterium; assembly: GCA_963699295.1. GTDB lineage: Bacteria > Pseudomonadota > Alphaproteobacteria > Rhizobiales > Devosiaceae > Devosia. The sequence continues at coordinate 1,422,609 of OY969432.1, read as the reverse complement.
CCGTTGATTTCGATCTGGCCCACGTCGTCAGCCAGATATTCATAATGGTTGAAGCGGATCGTTGGGAGCGCCGCTCCCTGCTGGCCTCGAACCTGATCGATGTTGTCGCCCAGCTGATTGAATTCCTGCAGGCGCGCATCAATGTAGGTGTCGCTGGTCAGGTGGGTGGCGTAGACTTCGTTGGTCGATGATTTCGCCATCGTCAGGCGATAATCCGGCAAATAGGCGGCGTCGGTGAAGGCTGTATAGCTCCACCCGGCCTCCCAATCTTCGACCGGGCGAAACGAGCCAGAAGTCTGGATGGCGCCGCGCCAGTCGCGCTTGGCATCAACAAAGGTAAAGGCGTCCTTGTCGAGCTGATAAATTCCGGATGCCTTGACCTGGAATGACCCGTTATCGAAGCGTTGGATCCATTCTGCACCCATCAGAAACCCCTGGCGGGTCAACAGGGTTGGCGTCAGCACAATGTCGGACCAGCGGCTGGAATAGGCTGTTATTGGCACTTCCACCTTGATCCCGATCTTCTCGCCGGAATCGATGCTGGGCATGCGAACGTTGGCTAGTGCGGTCTCGCTGGTATCGGGCAGGTACAGGAATGGTAGCCAGGCGACGGGAATGCCGAGCACTGCAAGGCTGGGCTGCTCCAGATAAAGCGAGCCTTCCTCGGCATTGTAGATGATATTCGGTGCGCTCACCGACCATCCGATCCGGCGTCCCTGATCGTCGATGCAGTCGCCGCAGGGGGAATAGCTGGCCTGCCTGAGCAGGGTCCGCAGTGCCTGGTCATAGTCCACGCTGTCGGCCGTGATGCGCGCGCCGTCATAGGTGGTAATGGTCAGGCTATCCAGAAAGGCCTGCTTGAGCCCCTCGGTTAATTCGAGATCGGTAGTTTCCAGAATATTGCCCGAGGGGTCCTGGACGGTTACGCCGCCGGTGAAACGAACCTTGCCGTTGCGCCGATCATAGACCAGCCCCTGACCGCGAACGGTATAGCCACTCTGCTTCAGCACTACGTCGCCGTTGGCAGTAATCAGCCCGGTAGCCCCGTCAAAAACCAGGGTGTTGGCTTCGACGCCGGCTGGCGCGGAAGGATCGCGGGGAGCGTTGAAAAAATCAGGCGGGACCAAGCCCTGCGCCACGACACTGGCCGTTGGCATCAGCGCGATAACTGCGCTGGCACCCGCCAGGCAGACTAGCGATACAACCGAACCTCGCCAGCCTCGTACTCTCACGCGCGCCCGTCTTCCCTATAGAGCAGCACCGTCACACCAATGACGATGGCTACAAACGCCGGCCCTATGGCTGCGAATACAGGGCTGAGGACGCCGGTGGAGCCGGCCCGGTCAGCCATTTCGGTAATCACGAAAACCACAAAGCCCAACACAATCCCATAGAGGATCGCAGGACCATAATTAGATGACCTTCGATAACCTGCGGTAAACGCAAAAGCAATGAACAGGGAGCCGGTTAGCAACAGCGGAAGTGCCAGCAGCTTGATCAGCCGCATTAGGGCCGCTGTACGCAGGACCGGGTCAGCAATACCGGCCTGGAGCAGTTCGGCCAGTTCGAAGATCGTGAGGTTTTCCGTGGACGTCAGAGTTAGCTGAACCTGGGCGGCTGTGGCCGTGGTGGGGAGCCGATAATCGGTGAGGATACGCGCGGGTGAATCGGCGTTCCGGATAGTCACCCGGTTAAACACCCATGCGTCCCCCTCAAGGCGCGCCTCCTCGGCCTCCAGCCGCGCGTCGCGCTCTGCGCCAATCAGGAACACCGTCACGTTTGCCAGTTCAGTTCCGCCATTGCGCATGCCGGTGGCGGTCATGACGTAGTGCGTATCTTCGCCTCGCTGCTCCAGCCAGATTTCGCCAGGCGGGGTCAGGACCGGCACTTCGGCCGGCGGGTAGGGATTGTATGCGCGGTTGAACTGGGTGCTGACGGTTTCGGCGCCCAGGGAGATCAACAGGCTGACCAGCATCAGCGCGATGGCCGGAGCCCGCACTACCCGCCAGATGGAGATGCCGCTCGACTGGATGATGGTGAGTTCGTGGCGCGCCTTGAGGTCCATGCATCCAATAATCGCCCCCATGAGCACGCTTACGGGCAGGGTCTTGATCGTCCAGCGCACGCCGCTCATGGCGATCATCGCCACAGCGGTCAACGTGCCATGGTTCTCGGCGATGTAATTAAACCGCCAGGTGTCAAGCGACTCGACCAGGGTGATCAGCCCGTAGATGATGAATACGGTCGCCCCGATGCGGGTCCCCAGCCGGCTCAGAACGATCCAGTCGACCCGCTTCATGCCGGCACCCCCGAAGCGATGTGGCGCGGTCTGGCCCGCATAAACAACACAACCGCCCCGACGACCAGCATGGCCAAGGCACCCGTGGACGGACCAAGTGGGCTATAGGCGCTGAAGCCGCGCTCGGCAAAGGCGATCAGCAGCACCACCGCTTCCATCGGCACCGACAGACGACTGCGCCGCCCGCTGGGGAAGCCGGCGATGGCGAGTACAAGGAGACACATGCCGATCACGCGCAGACCCTCGGCCATGCGGTTGCCCAGCAAGGAACCCAGTTCATCGGGCCAATTGCCGGTACTCACCGCGTTGGCCAGCAGGGTTACGCTGTCCTGCTCATGCAATGGATTGGGTCTGCCCAGCGGCGTGGACAATTGGTCGACGTTCAGATCGTACCGGGCAAAGGAAATTTCGGCAAAGCGCCCGTTGGATTCGCGATACTGCAGTGATCCGTTGCGCAGCTCGAGGACGTAGTTCTGGCCGTCGCTGCTCACGCGGGCAGATTCCGCAGTGTAGGTATGACGGGTGGTAGGGTCGCGACGGTCGTCGGCAAAGAATTCCTGGATGTCGCCATTGCCCGAGCGAGACCCGATCAACAGCACCACGCCGGGGGTGACCTGGGTGAAGCGCTGCGGCTTAAGGGTCGAGCTCACGAGATCGGCGGCAATTTCGGCGCTCATGATGTTGAGGCGGCGATTGGCGAGCGGTTCCAGGAAGTTGGACAGCAGCAGCACGCCAACCACGCCGGCCGCGGCGACAATGCCGGTAGCCCGCCACAGCGAGGGCAAGCCGTGGCTGGTGTGGATGATATGGAGCTCGCGATTGGCCTTGAGTGACTGCAATGCCCGCACCAGGCCAATGCCAATACAGACATAGAAGAACGAAATTGAGAGAGGGGGCAGGGTCAGGAGTGCCTGCAGCGCGAGGGTGAACAGTCCCTGGCCCTTTACCGAAACGACGTCAAACGAGCGCAGGCAGTTGACCAGCCACAGCAGGAAGCAAACGATGACAAAGAGAATCATCGCGTCCGTCACGAACATGCGTGAGAGGTATGCCGTCAGTCGCTTCATGCTGCCTGTCTGGTTTCCACACGCGCTGCAAATGTGTCGCTTGAGGATGCAAGCTTGGGGTAATTTGCCGCCTCATACAAGCCAAGCTGCAACAATGCACCGATAACGCCACGGCCTGTTGCGGGATTGACGCGTCGCGCAAACAATCCAATGTAAGCCATTCCATCCTCATCGACCGCGCGTTATCGCCCATCAAGGCTGCTCATGTCCCAATCTCTTGAAATTCGCACGTCAGCTTTTGGCGATATCTCCGCACCCCTGACAATCATCTATGCCGCCGAAGGGCAGGCGCCCGCCGGAACAGGCGCCAAGATCTGGGCCGAGACTGGCCTCGATTGGGCTGCCACCTCCGGCGCCGGCGCGTTCAAGGGCAAGGCAGGTCAGACGCTTGATATATTGGGGCAGGGGAGTTCGCGCCTGCTGGTGCTGGGCAGCGGCAAGTCGGGTGACGATACGCCCCTCAACGCCTGGACGGATCGCGGTGGCTCGCTTTTGGCCAAAATTGCCGCCACGCGTGCAGAAAGCGCTGTTGTGGTGGTCGATGAAGCGGGGGCCAGCGCGGCTGCGATTGCCGAACTGGTGGCCGGACTGCGCCTGCGGCACTACAGGTTCGACAAGTACCAGTCGAAAAAAGCCGACGATGTGGCCGACAATCTGGTGATTACGCTGCAGGTGGCCGAACCCGATGCGGTGGGTGCTGCGATTGCGGATCGGGGCGCAGTTGTTGATGGGACGATCCTGGCGCGGGATCTGATCAACGAGCCGGCCAATGTGCTGGGACCGGTTGAATTTGCAGCGCGGGCCGCGGAGTTGGGCCAGTACGGCGTCGAAATCGAGATTTTGGAGCCAGAGGCGCTCGAACAACTCGGAATGGCGTCGCTGCTGTGCGTCTCGCAGGGTTCGGAACGTCCGGCACGCCTTGTGGTCATGCAATGGCGTGGCGGCAAGGCCGACGTGGCACCGCTGGCCTTCGTCGGCAAGGGCGTGGTGTTCGATACCGGCGGAATCTCGATCAAGCCTGCCGCCAGCATGGAAGACATGAAGGGCGACATGGGTGGGGCAGCGGCGGTCACCGGACTGATGCTGGCCCTGGCCAAGCGCAAGGCGCCAGTCAATGCCGTGGGCGTCATCGGGCTGGTCGAGAACATGCCTTCGGGTCGCGCCGTGCGCCCGGGCGACATCGTCAAGGCGATGAGTGGCACGACCATAGAAGTGATCAATACCGATGCGGAAGGTCGCCTCGTGCTGGCCGATGCGCTTTGGTACACGCAGGACCGCTTCAAGCCCAAATTCATGATCAACCTGGCGACCTTGACGGGGGCGATCGTGGTGGCGCTGGGCCACGAGCATGCCGGGCTCTTTTCCAATGACGACGCGCTTGCCTCGCAATTGCTCAATGCGGGCCTCAGCGCCAATGAGAAGCTGTGGCGCATGCCGCTTTCGGCGGCCTACGACAAGATCATCGAGTCCAAATTCGCCGATATCCGCAACTCCGCGGGTCGCCCGGCTGGATCGATACTAGCGGCGCAATTCCTCCAGCGCTTCGTCAATGACACGCCTTGGGCGCATCTGGACATTGCGGGTACAGCCTTCGGCGGGAACAAGAGCGAGATCAGTGCGTCATGGACACCGGGTTTCGGTGTTGCACTGCTTGATCGGCTGGTGCGCGACTACCATCAGGGGTAAGAACGGGCATGGCCGACGTATTGTTCTATCACCTAGAGGCGCGACCGCTGGAAGACGTCATTCCGGTGCTGCTCGAGAAGACGCTTGAACGCGGCTGGCGGGCGGTGGTGGAAGTTGGCTCTGCGGAGCATGCCCAGGCATTGGACGCGCATTTGTGGAGCTACCGCGATGACAGCTTCCTCGCCCACGGCCTGGCCGGCGGCGAGGCTGACGCGCTGCAGCCAATCCTGATCACCACCGGCACAGAAAACCCGAACGGGGCGGTCTGCCGCTTCTTTGTTGATCGGGCCGTGCCGCAGTCGTCGTCAGGGTATGAGCGCATCGTGTTCATGTTTTCCGGTCACGATCCAGATGCGGTTGCCGAGGCGCGCGACGCGTGGCGAGCGCTTCGTGCAGACAATGCGGTCACCTACTGGCAGCAGGAGCCGTCGGGCCGCTGGACCAAGAAGGCCTGACGAACTTTCACCTGGTCGCTGCAGGCGACGACTATTCTTCCTCGTAAGCAGACAGAATGTCGGTGAGGTACAGGGCGAACATGTGGTCGGCGAGTTCGTAGCAGTAAACGACTTCGCTTTCGGCGGGATAGTAGTAGGCATTGGCTTCGCCGCACTGCATGGCCCGGAACACGACCGGTCCCGGCAGGACGTAGCGCTCCATCACCAATGCCGCCGTGTTTTCGAGCACGCGGCGCGATTTCAGTTCGTCTGCGAACAGCTCGTAGTCGCCGGCGTCCTCATAGATCACTTCAATGGCCACGCCGGGCCTATCGCTGACCTCGTGATCCTCCAAGACGCGGCCCCAGCTGCGTTCGGCCTGTTCGTAGGTGTCGGCGCAGGCTTCTTGCCGGTCGCTGTCGAGCTCGTAGGCTTCAGCAGTGTCGGCGAAGGTTTCGGGATCATTGCCCACCATCATGCAGACCATGGCGTAGGCGCGCTGGATGTCGAGGCTGTGGTCTGAATAGTAGGAGAGTTCCTCCACGCCGGAGCCGGTGGAATTAAGCGCCTGGAAATACCAGCCGTCCGCGGCGTCGATCAGCGCATTGTGGCGCTCGATTTCGTCATCGCTGGGCGCCAGCATCATGATGGCCGCCAGGGCGTCAGCGGCATCCTCTTCCTTGCCCAGGACAGGGAGGTCCAGTTCGCCGATCAGCATATGGCCGGTTTCGTGATAGAGGGTAAACATCGCGTCGTGCATGGCAAAATCCATGGCCCAGGCGATATCTTCCTCCGTGAAGTCCTGTGCCTGCGCCGTGCCCATAGCACCGACGCCAATACACATGGCCGCCCACCAAACCTTCAACACCATCGCTGTCCCCCAGGCGGCCGAATCTGTGGCCGCAGCAAGGTTCTACTGTGAAGTCTGGGCTTTCGTCATCTTGTCCTTGGTGACAATTCGCACGCGGGCAGCTTGGGGGTTCAGGGTCTGGCCATAGAGGTTCATATATTCCTCCATCAGCTCATAGCAAAAGATGATCTCGACCGTGTCCGGGTCATAGAATGCATTGGCCTCGTCGCAGCGCTGGGCGTTGAACCGCACCTTGTTGCGCAGCGTGTAGTTGACCCGGACTTCATCGGCGACCCGGTCGAGAACACGGCTCGATTTCAAAGCGTCGGCCGCTTTGGCCAGGCGTCCCCCGGCGTGATGATAACGGACATACACCTGGGTTCCATCCGTCTTTGCAGTGCGGGACGGTAGCACGGTTTCCAGGCTCTGGTTGAGCAACCCGTAATCGCCTTGGCAGGTGTCCTGACGGCCTCGATCCAGCCCATACTCGTTGGCTATCGGGCGGAAGCTGCGCTTATCGCTGCCCACCATCAGGCAGACAATCTGGTGAGCACGTTGCTGATCGAGACGGTGATTGGCCGCAATGTCCTCCGGATTGCCGCCGCTCTGATTGGCAAGGCCGGTAAGGGTCCAGCCCCGTGCGGCATCGCGGAGCGCTGCGTGGGACTCGGGAGAGTTGTGCTTGAGCAACGTCCAGGTGGCCAGGTTATCGGCGGCATCTTCTTCGCGGCCAAGTACCGGTAGCTGGAGCTGGTCAAACAGCAGGTGGGCCACCTCGTGATAGAGCACAAAGAGGCTGTTATTGGCGGCAAAACGACGGGTTTCGGCCTGCTGCTGCTTGGTCAGTTCCACGGCGTGGGCCGCGCTGGGGGCCCCGAGCATGGACAAGGCGAGCACTGCCAGGAATTTCAAACCGATACTGCGCATCCCGCACTTTCAACTCGCGTGTAGGACCAGCAGAGGTCAGGCCGGCGGGCATGTCAATGTGGAGGACGGTAACGTCTAGGGTTTTCCCGGCTCCCATGCCGGGTCGGCCAGCTCGAAGCCGGAAAATCGAAAGCCGGGCGCCACCGTGCAACCAACCAGTGACCATTCGCCCTCCGACCGCGACGACTGCCAAACATTGCGCGAGACGACCCATTGCGGGCGCTGGCCACGCTTCAGATCGGGGCCAAGCACATGTTGATCGATACTGTTGCCGTCCGACAGCCGCAGCACGAGGGGGGAGCCCGCATACCAATGCCACACTTCGACGGCGTCGACGCGATGCCAAAGCGAGGGGTCGCCGGCTTCGAGCAGATAATAGATGGCCGTCGACTGTGAGCGGCCGTCGGCGCCGGTGCTATCTTCGAAGGTCTGCACATACCAACCGCCTTCGGGATGCGGCTGCATCCCCAGAGTGAAGATCACATCCCTGGCGGTCAGCTTGCTCATGGGCGGTCGGCAAGCTCCAGTTCGGCGCTCAATTCCAGCCAGCGTTCCTCATTGGTTTCTAGTTCGGCCTCGAGTCGAGCCTTGTCCTTGCCCAGCGCGATAACTTTGTCTGGCGGGCCGTTATAGACCTTGGGGTCCTCGAGCTGGGCATTGACCTTGGCCAGATTCGTTCTTGAGTTTCGATATTTTGGTTTCGGCGTCCTTGATGCCGGCCTTGATCGGCGCAATCTCGGCCCGCTTGGCCGCCGCTTCCTGCTTGTTGGCCTTGCGCTCGGCCTTGGTGCCGCCGCCACCGGACTTGCCCTCCTTGTTGGAGGTGATCGAGCGCTGGTAGCTGTCCAGATCCTCGTCGAGTTCGCGCACCGTACCGTTTTCGGCGATCCACAGCGTGTCGCAGGTGGCTTCGATCAGATGGCGATCGTGGCTGATGATCAGCACGGCGCCTTCATAATCGTTGAGCGCATGCACCAGCGCATCGCGGCTGTCGATGTCGAGGTGGTTGGTCGGCTCGTCGAGAATCATCATCCCCGGACCGGAGAAGGTGATCAGGCCCATCAGCAGGCGTGCGCGCTCACCACCGGATAGGTTCTTCGCCGGCGTGTCCATGCGGCTGGTGGTCAGGCCCATCTGGTTGAGGCGCGAGCGACGCTTGGATTCGCTGCTCATTGGGCATCAGGTCAACGACGTGTTCCAGCGCTGTCCACTCGGGCTTGAGCTTGTCCATCTGGTGCTGGGCAAAGTGCGCAATCTCGAGCTTCTTGCCCTTGGCGTAGCTGCCGCCCATGACCTGGATGTCGCCGGCGAGCAATTTGGCAAAGGTCGACTTACCATTGCCGTTGACGCCGATCAGGGCGATCCGGTCATCGGGATCGATGCGCATGTTGATATTGCGCAGGATCACCTTGTCGCCATAACCCGCCGAGACGCCATCAAGCGTAATCATCGGGGTGGGAGCTTCAACCTTGGGCTGCTGGAATTTGAAGGGTGCGGCATATTCGTCAAACATCGCCGCCGGCGGCTTCAGTTTCTCGATCATCTTGATGCGCGCCTGGGCCTGCTTGGCCTTGGTCGCCGATGCGCGGAAACGGTCCACGAATTTCTGCATATGCGCAGCCTGCTCCAGCGATTTCTCGCGGCTCTTGTTATTGAGCTCCATCTGCATGCGGCGGGTGGCTTCGAACGTGTCGTAATTGCCTTTGTAAAAGGTCAGCTTCTTGTGTTCGAGATGAATGATCGAGTTGACCGATTTGTTGAGCAGGTCGCGATCGTGGCTGATCATGAAGACGGTATAGGGATAGGTGGCGAGATATTTCTCGAGCCACAGCGTACCTTCCAGATCGAGATAGTTGGTCGGTTCGTCGAGCAGCAAAAGATCGGGCTGGCTGAACAGCACGCCCGCCAGCGCCACACGCATCCGCCAGCCGCCGGACAGCTCATGGGTTGCGGCATTCTGGCGGTCCTGCTCGAAGCCGAGGCCCTTGAGAATCGAGGAAGCACGGGCCTCTGCGGTATGGGCGTCGATATCGGCAAGGCGCATGTAGATTTCGCCAATCCGGTCCGGGTCGGTGGCGGTTTCGGCCTCGGCCATCAGCGCTGTGCGTTCCTTGTCGGCGGCCATTACCACTTCGAGAACGGTCTCGTTTCCGGCCGGCGCTTCCTGTGCCACAGCCCCGATCCGCGCCCGGCGGGTCAGCTCGATATTGCCCGCGTCGACACTGATGTGGCCCTGGATGAGGTGAAACAGCGTCGTCTTGCCGGTTCCGTTCTTGCCCACAAAACCCGTCTTGGAGCCGGTCGGCAACACCACGGTGGCGTCTTCGAACAGTTCACGGCCCTGGATGCGATAGGTCAGATTGTTGATGGTCAGCATGGGATCGGCAATCTACGGAAAGAGGGCAGGGCACGACAAAACCGGCCAGGCCAATGTGGCCTCATTCTGCGACAAAAGCGTTTGCCGTTGGATAGATGCTCCAAAAGCGCATGGCAACCGGCATTCCCGCATGGCTGCACGTCTTGTATCCGTCGCCGTCTCCCGCTAAAAGCGCCGCACCTTTCCACACTCTCCTGCAAGGATCGACCTTATGGCGCTCGAACGCACCTTCTCTATCATCAAGCCAGATGCCGTCCGTCGTAACCTGATCGGCAAGATCATCGCCAAGTTTGAGGAAGCCGGTCTGCGTCCGATCGCCCTCAAGAAGATCCACATGACCCGCGCCCAGGCCGAAGGCTTCTACGCAGTCCACAAGGAACGCCCCTTCTTTGGCGAACTGGTTGAGCAGATGATTGCCTCGCCAGTGATCGTGCAGGTTCTGGAAGGCGAAGGCGCCATCCTGAAGAACCGCGAAGTCATGGGCGCGACCAACCCAGAGCAGGCCGCTGAAGGCACCATCCGCAAGGAATTCGCCCTCTCGATCGGCGAAAACTCCGTGCACGGTTCGGATGCTCCGGAAACCGCTGCCGAAGAAATCAAGTATTTCTTCTCCGACGACGAACTGGTCGGCTAAGCGCTTAAAGCGCCTATAAATTTCGAAGGCCGCCCGCCGGGCGGCCTTTTTGCTTGTTTGTGCTATGATGCACACCATTAGGATCTCCATCGCCCCCTCCCACCACGAAGGGGAGGACAGATGGGGGTTCTTCCCCATCTGGAAATGATAATTTGTCCCTGCCTGAAAATATTCTCGCGCCGATCGCTCGTGCTCTTGTTGCCAAGGGCTACGAAACTCTGACCCCGGTGCAGTCGGCCATCATCGAGGACGAGACTGCGGGTCGTGACCTGCTCGTCTCGGCCCAGACTGGTTCCGGCAAGACCGTTGCCTTCGGTATGGCCATTGCGCCGACCCTGCTGGGCGACGAAGAGAAGCTGCCCCATGCCGGCGCCCCACTGGCGCTGGTGATTGCCCCGACGCGCGAACTGGCCCTGCAGGTGCAGCGCGAACTCGACTGGCTCTATGCCGAAGCCGGCGCCCGCACTGCTTCCTGCGTTGGCGGCATGGATGCCCGCGCCGAGCGCCGGACGCTCGAGCGTGGCGCCCATATCGTCGTCGGTACCCCCGGCCGTCTGCGCGATCATATCACCCGTGGCGCGCTCGACATGTCGTCCCTGCGTGCGGTCGTGCTCGATGAAGCCGACGAAATGCTCGATCTGGGTTTCCGCGAAGACCTCGAATTCATTCTCGACGCTGCTCCCGAAGATCGCCGCACGCTGCTGTTCTCGGCGACCGTGCCGCGCCCCATTGCGCAGCTGGCCAAGACCTTCCAGCGCGATGCCCTGCGCGTCGCTGCGTCGAGCACCACTACCCAGCACGCCGATATCGACTACAAGCTGATGCTTGTGCCTGCGGCCGAGCGCGAAAACGCCATCATCAACACGCTCCTCTATTTCGAGGCGGTCAACACCATCGTGTTCGCTTCGACCCGTGAAGGGGTGAAGCATCTGTCGGCACGCCTGCATAATCGTGGCTTTGCCGTGGTGACGCTGTCTGGCGAATTGAGCCAGGCGGAGCGCACCAACGCGCTGCAGGCGATGCGCGACGGGCGAGCCCATATCTGCGTGGCCACCGACGTTGCCGCCCGCGGTATCGATTTGCCCAATCTGGATCTCGTGATCCACGCCGATTTGCCGACCAATCCGGACACTCTGTTGCACCGCTCGGGCCGTACCGGTCGCGCTGGTCGCAAGGGTACCTGCGTCATCATCTCCCCGATGCATCGCCGCAACGTGGCGCAGCGCATCCTCAAGACCGCCAAGCTCGACGTCACCATGATGGCGCCCCCCTCGGCTGCCGAGATCGATGCGCGCTTCCGTGAAAGCGTTCTGGCCAATGACACGCTGACCGCACCGGCCAATGATGAAGAAGCCGCGTTCGTGGCGCAGCTGCTTGAACGACACAGCCCGGAAACCATCGCTGCTGCTTATATGCGCCAGCAGTTTGCGGCTCGTCCGGCGCCGGAAGATGTATCGGACAGCCCGGTTTCCGATCGTCCCGGCGATCGTGATCCGCGTATCAAGGAGCGCTTCGAAGGTGGTACCTGGTTCAAGGTTACCGTGGGTCGCAAGCATAAGGCCGAGCCACGCTGGTTGCTGCCCATGCTGTGCAAGGCCGGCAATGTCACCAAGACTGCCATCGGCTCGATCCGCATCTTCGATACGGAAAGCCATTTCGAAATCGCCGCCGCCAAGGCCGATGCGTTCCTGCGCAGCATCGAAAAAAATGGCTCGGGTGAGCGGGGCGTGACCATCGCCTCCATCGATGCGCCCGGCGAGCGTCAGTCCGGCCCGCGTCCCACCAATCGCCGTCCGGCTGGTCCGATCGAGCGCTACGATCCCGATGCGCCGCGTCCCGAGCGGGCAGACCGCAAGGCGCGCTATGGTTCGTCCGGTCTGAGCGCCGAGGATTTTGCGACTGAGCCGGTCGAAGGCGGCTGGACCCCGGCTGCCGATCTGGAAAAGCCGCATGCCCCCAAGGCCGATTTTGACAAGCCGCGTGCCCCCAAGGTGAGCAAGGCGCCGCCGAGCAAGGACAAGGGCAAGCCAAAGTGGGCCGGCAAGGCCGCCGACGGTGCTCCGGCACCCAAGAAGGCAAAGCCGGCGAGCAAGGACCACAAGCCCAAGCGCTCGCCACAGTTCTAAGAGCTTCAGCCCTCGCGTTCCATCGCGGGGGCTTTTTTGTACGCCACGCAATTGCATGCGTCGGGGGCAAATCCGTTAGTCCGGCAATTCACTGTCCTCCCAAGTCCGCATCGCCTATTGTGCATCGGCGCGTGGACGACCTCGCGACTTCCTTTTTTGCACGGCCGGGACGACCCGCCACACCACGGAGAAATCCCATGGCATGGGTCTATCTTGCTATTGCCGGTTTGTTTGAAATGGGCTGGGCCATTGGCCTGAAATACACCGAAGGCTTCACCCGGCCGATGCCCACGGTGCTTACGGTGATCGCCATGATCATCAGCGTCGCGTTGCTGGGCGTGGCCCTGCGTGATCTTCCGGTGGGCACCGGTTACGCCGTATGGACCGGGATCGGCACCGTCGGTACGGCCCTTTTGGGCATGTATCTGTTCGGCGATCCCGCGACCGCAGCACGCCTGTCCTGCATTGGCCTCATAGTTGCCGGAATCATCGGGCTCAAGGTGCTCTCGTAAGACGCTAGGATCTGGCCGCTCCCGCACCAGCGGGGGCGGCCGCTTTGCCTTCAATGTCTTAGCGCTCGAAGCTCACGCCGTTTGCACGCTCCGCCCGGCGCCAAGGTCCTGCCACAAAGCGCCCGTGACGGCGTCGAGTGTGGCAGAAAAGTCGGCAATGCCACCCTCGCTGCGTGGCTCTCTGTTTTGTTAATGGCCAAATCAGTGCGCTTTGCTAGATTCAGCGCCACTGGAATGCCGTTCGCGTCACCGGCGCCCCCAAAAAAAGCTGGAGAGCAATAGTGCCATTGCGTTGGCAGGAGGTGGCTTTGCCATTGATCCTGATCGTCACCCTTATCTTCCTCAAATATGTGCCGATGACCGCTGACCTTCCGTTGGCGCGCGCCGCTGGCGTGGTCGCGTTTGGTTATGCGGCGTTTCTGGCCCTGCGCCTGGTGCAGAGCGAAGAAGCGGTCACCCAGGGCGGCTGGTCGGAACTTCGGCCTTCCATGATGGAGTACTTCGCCTGCTACACTGCCGCCGGGCTGGCGGTGGCGCTGATGGCGGCGGTGATCCTAGTGGGGGCCACCAAGCATGTCGATCCCACCCAATTGGTTGCCACGTTCGTGGCCTCGCTCCTGCTGGGGGCCGGGGCGGCGCTGATTGCCATCAATGGCCTGATGGTCAAGTTGCGCTGGAACCATCGCGAGCTCGAACAGCGCACTGCCTTCGGCCGCGAAATCCGCATTGCCTGGTCGGATGTGCGGGTGGTGCAGCCCAATTGGCGCGGCGTGAGCATCGTTACCCATGACCGGCGGGAGATCAGCTTCTCGCAGTTTCACAGTGGTGCCGCTCAGCTCGCCATCCACGCCACGACGCGGGCCCGCCGCAATGCGGAAAGCGCCACCAAGGCCTTCGCCACGCTATAGATTTTGACCACGGCCAGTCGCGTTGCGGTGGTGGGGACGAATAAGGTCGATAAGTTGCACAAGTTTTGGGGGTGAGCCCCCACTAACCCTATTGCCACCAACCACCCACCGGGTCGTCCCCGCGGAAGCGGGGATCTCTGTTGTGTGTGGGGGGCCGGGAAACAGAGGTTCCCGCTTTCACGAGAATGGAACCGTGGAGGAGTGAAATCTGTGGGCTTGCAGTCCTACCTCACTTCCCCAAGGATCTCCGATCTCCGCCGCAAGAAGTGCTTTGCGGCGTTTGAGGGGTGCGGTAGTTTGGCCGGATGAACCAGCCATTTGCCCTTCGCACCGCCCGTTCGGTTTGCCCGCATGATTGTCCGTCGGCCTGTGCGCTGGACGTCGATATTGTCGACGCCCGAACCATTGGGCGGGTGCGGGGGGCTAAGGATGATCCTTATACCGCCGGGGTAATTTGCGAGAAGGTGGCGCGCTATGCCGAGCGTGTGCATCATCCCGAGCGGCTGCTGCATCCGATGCGGCGGGCGGGGCCGAAAGGTTCGGGACAGTTCGAGCGGATCAGCTGGGATGAGGCGCTGGACGAGATCGCGGCGCGGTTCATCCAGGTCGAGGCCGAGGACGGACCCGAGGCCATCTGGCCGTATTACTATGCCGGCACGATGGGGCATGTGCAGCGCGACGGCATCGACCGGTTGCGGGCGGCAAAAGGCTATTCGCGCCAATATGATACCATCTGCACCGGAACGTCCTGGCCCGGCTATATCGCGGGCACCGGCATGCTGGGCGGGGTCAATCCCGAGCAAATGGCGGAGAGCGATTGCGTTATCATCTGGGGCACGAATGCGGTGCATACCCAGGTCAATGTAATGACCCATGCCATGCGCGCCCGCAAGGAAAGCGGCGCCAAGATCGTGGTGGTCGATATCTATGAAACCGCCACCATGGCGCAGGCCGATATGGGGCTGATGCTGCGCCCGGGCACAGATGGTGCGCTCGCGGTGGCGGTGATGCACGTATTGTTGCGCGATAATCTGGCCGACCGCGCCTATATGGCAAAGTACACCGATTTCGGGCCGGAGTTCGAGGCGCATCTGGCCAACCGCACACCCGAGTGGGCCGCGGCAATCACCGGGCTGAGCGTCGAGCAGATCACCGCCTTTGCGCACCTGGTGGGGCGCACGCCGCGCAGCTTTTTCCGGCTGGGCTATGGATTTACCCGGCAGCGCAACGGCACCACGGCGATGCATGCTGCACTGTGCATTCCCGCGATGACCGGGGCCTGGCAGCATCGCGGCGGCGGGGCGCTGCATTCCAATTCGGGCACCTGGGCACTGGATAAATCCCAGATCCTGGGCAGCGCCCTTCAAAAGGGCGATCCGCGCATGCTCGACATGTCGGCAATCGGCCCGGTGCTTACCGGCGATGCCAGGGCGCTCAAGGGCGGCGGTCCGGTCAAGGCGATGATCGTACAAAACACCAATCCGGCCACGGTGGCGCCGGACCAGACGCTGACCCGGCGCGGCCTTATGCGGGACGACCTGTTTCTCGTGGTGCACGAGCAGTTCATGACCGAAACGGCCGAGCTGGCCGATATCGTGCTGCCGGCGACAATGTTTCTCGAGCACAATGACTATTACACCCGCGGCGGCCACACGCGGGTGCTCTTTGGTCCCGCGCTGATCGAACGGCCGGGCGAGACCCGGTCCAATCACGAAGTGATCAATGCGCTGGCGTTGCGGCTGGGACTCGACGATCCGAGCTTTTTCACCACCGATCGGGACATGATCGCCGAGACTTTCAGGCGTTCCAGCTATCCCGCGCTGGAGGAGGTCGAAAAGACCGGCTTCGTTGATCGCGGGCGGCCCGACGCGGTGGCGCGGTTTGCCGATGGATTTGCCTGGCCGGACAAGCGCTTCCGTTTCGAACCCAAGTGGCAGGATGTGGCGGATTTGCGCGGCTATGTCTGGGAGTGCGAGCCGGGCGATCTGCCCCGCTTTGCCGACCATTGGGCAATCAATGAGCCTACCGACGACGAGCATCCGTTCCGGCTGGCAACGAGCCCGTCGCGCGGGTTCCTCAATTCTACGTTCACCGAAACGCCCGGCAGTCGCAAACGCGAGGGCGAGCCATCGGTGTTCGTACATCCCCAGGATGCGCAGGCGCTGGGCGTGAGCGAGGGCGATCTGGTGACGCTGGGCAACCGGCGCGGCTCGGTTGACCTCGTGGCGCGCATTCGCAACGGGCTGCCGACCGGCGTTCTGGTGGCCGAGGGGCTGCACCCCAACAAGGCGCATCGCCGCGGGCAGGGCATCAACACGCTTACCAATGCGACGCCGGCACCGCCCTTTGGCGGTGCGGCATTTCACGATGCGGCGGTATGGATGCGGCGGGCCTCGGCCTAGCCGGTCAGGCGGCGTAGGCGCCCCAGAAGAAATAACCGGTCATGGCCACGCCATAGACGATGACGCCGGCGCGAATCCATGTCGCGGGAATGAGGTGGGCGAGGCGCGCGGCGACATAGCCGCCAATGGTGACGCCGGCCAGGGCGATCGAGCCGTGGTACCAGTCGATGTAGCCATCGAGTGCGAAGCGGGCCACGGCCACCACCGCCACTACGGCGGAGACATAGAGCTTGAGGCCGTTCATGGCGTGGATATCGGTCATGCCGGCGGTGGCCAGGAACGCCAGCAGCAGAATGCCCAGGCCCGCATTGAAGAACCCGCCATAGATGCACACGAACACGAGGAACAGCACCAGCAGCACGCTGCCTACCAGCTTCATGCCTTTGCCGCCCCCGGCGCGCGCCGCAACCATGGCATTGAGGCGATTGCCGAAGATGAACAGCAGCACCGCAAACAGCATCAGCCAGGGCACGACCATCTCGAATACTTCATCAGAGACCACCAGCAACAGCTCGGCGCCCACATAGCCGAAGAGCACGCTGATGATGGTGTAGAGGACCAGCTTGTCCTTGTATTTGACCATGGCATGCCAATAGCCATAGGCACCGCTGGCATAGCCGGGCAGGGCGGCATAGGTGTTGGAGGCATTGGCTAGCACGGGCGGGACGCCGACAAACATCAGCGCCGGAAAGACGATGAAGGAGCCGCCTCCCGCCAGTGAATTCACCGCTCCACCCAGCAGGCCTGCGATGAACAAAAACAACGTCTCGAGCATATGCGTCTCCCCGCCAGCAATAGGGAGCATTGGGTGACTGTCCCCGTGCGGCAAGGCAAGCCCCATAGTCGCAGAAACGTCAGGTTGCGGCGACAGTATTGACAAGAGGACGATCGAGGCTCATTTAGCCCGCAAGGTTGCTGGCGCCCGCCGCTCGCCGGAAGAAATTCCGATGGTGAAGTCCAGTCCTGCGAGAGAAACGAACCCCGGTTCATCTTTGCGAGGCGCTTCATGGCAATGCGGGCTCCCATGGGAAGTCGCCTCAAGCAATTGAGAGGACCTCAGAATGTCGTTTTCGCTCGACACTCCATCCGTGCACACACTGAAATCCGAGGCAAAGGCCCTGCGAGAAGAGGGCGCACGCGCCGGGGAGCAGCTGAGCCACGGCGCGGCGCTGGAAATCGTTGCCAAGGCCCATGGCTATCGCGACTGGAACACGGCGCGCGCCATGCTGCCCGAGCGGGTGCAGACCCCGGTGCAGGTGGGCGAGAGGGTCAAGGGGATTTACCTCGGTCAGCACTTTCGCGGCATGGTCATCGGCATGCAATTGCTCGGTGACATGCAGCATTACGAGGTCACGGTGAAATTCGACGAGCCCGTCGATGTGGTGACTTCAGAGCTGTTTTCGGCGTTTCGCCAGCGGGTGCGCTCGACGGTGGATATTTATGGCGTGTCCAAGGCCCGGCTGGGCAATGGGCAGCCGCAAATGCAGCTCACGCGGGAGTAGCAGCGGTATATTGGGCGAGGCGGCCCTGGCTGCCTTGTTCTTCATCGCCAAGTACCGATATATCTGGCTCAGACCAACGGAGCAGACTTTCCATGACCACTCAGACCAAGCCGATCGATGCCTATTCCTTGCCCACCCCGAACGGCCAGAAGGTACACATCATGCTCGAGGAACTGGGCGTGCCATGGAATTATCACCGCATCGACATCACCAAGAACGAGCAGTTCACGCCGGAATTCCTGGCGATTTCGCCCAACAACAAGATTCCCGCGATTGTCGACCCCGAGGGGCCGGCCGGGGAGCCGATCTCGATCTTTGAGTCTGGGGCGATCCTGAAATATCTCGGGCTCAAGTTCGGCCAGTTCTATCCCACCGACCGGCGCGCGCAGGTGGAAGTGGATGAATGGCTGTTCTGGCAGGTCGGCGGCTTTGGCCCGATGCTGGGACAGAACAACCATTTCAACATCTACGCGCCCGAAAAAATCCCCTATGCGCAAAAGCGCTATACCGACGAAACCCACCGCCTGTTCGGCGTGCTGAACAAGCGCCTCGAGGGCCGCGATTATCTGGCGGGCGATTATTCGATTGCCGATATCGCCGTTGTGGGCTGGGCGCAAAGCTGGGAGCGCTACGGCATCGGCAAGGCGGACTATCCCCATTTTCACGCCTGGCTGGAGCGGCTCAATGCGCGCCCGGCGGTGGCCAAGGGGCTGGCGGTCGGCAAGACGGCATGATGATTGGAGGCCCGGGCAATGTCCGGGCCTTTCGCTTCATGGGGCTCGGAAATGCAGCCCCGATTGGGTCAGGCGCTCTACCAGCAGATTTGAGCCAGCCGCGGTCAGGTGGTTGCTGTCGAACTGCACCGGAACGTTTTCGGCGGTGAGCATGGCACAAAGATCGTTGGGGCAAAGAGCATCGAGTGCCGAATGGTACGTGGCGCCGCTGGCGGCGGTGGCGGCGCGCAGGGCGGCATCCATGGTCCGGCCCTCGCGCAGCTTGCGGTATTGATCGAGGGAGGCATTCGAGCTGCCCATGGACGCGGTGGCCAGAAGCCTCGGCAGGGGCAGGGTGTAGGTCACCACCGGTCCAAGCACGATGACGCGGGCCCGCAGACCGGGCTCAATTGCCTCCAAAGTCGCGCGCAAGTCGGTGTCATCGCCCATGTTCCAGCGTGCGGCGATCACGATGGCATCAAAGGGCTGGTGGGGCAGGATCTGGGTGAAGGCGCGTTCCATGAGATCGGTGCAGCGCGCTGGTCCCGTGGTGTGCAGCAGCGGCTTGCAGCCCGACGCCGTGATTTGAGAAAACTGTATGTGCGGAAACTGGTGCCGCATTCCGGGGTACAGTTGAGCCGCATGGCTGTCCCCGAGCAGCAGGATATTGGGCCGGGTAAGCGAGTGTTGTAGGCACACTCCGGCGTCAAATTCGTCGGCGCTCTGGCTGGCGGAATCGAGAAAACACTGCCCGGCGCGCAAGGGCGGCCTGGGGTCATAATCGAGATAGTTCGCATAGCTGGCCACGCTGTCGGGAAAGCGGCCAGCGAAGCCGTGGTTTTGGGACAGCATCAGAGCGCTCGCGCACAACAGCAGCGAACAAGCCAGCGTCGCGCCGAAGAGGCGGCGGGGGTGCTGGGCGGGCAGCTGGCGCAGGAATACCCGCTCGACGGTGAAATAGGACAGGACACCTAGACCTATGGACACAAGCAACAGCCCAACCTGTTCGCCCGCGGCGGGCGTTGCATTGACCCGCAACTTGTAAAAAACGATCAATGGCCAATGCCAGAGATAAACGCTGTAGCTGATGCGCCCCAGCCATTTGGCCGGCCAGATCGAGAGCAGTCTTGCCGTCAGGGTCTTGGTGTCGTGCCGGCCCCAATAGAGCACCAGGGCTGTGCCGGTGGCTGGGAGCAGCGCCAACAGGCCGGGCAGGGGCAAGGCGGGACTGAACAGTGCGAGGCTCACGGCCAGCATCGCCAGTCCAAGTGCTGCGCCCAGTTCGGTGGACAGGCGGGTGGGGCGGAGCGCAGAAGGCAGCAGGGCCGCGAGCGCGCCGATCATGAACTGCCAGAAGCGCGACGGCAGGCCGTAATAGGCGGCCGGCGGATCAAGATGCGCCAGGACCTGCGAGATAGCCAGCGAGACCAGCAGCAGCGCCAATATGACGGGCAGCAGCGACGCTGCGTTGCGGGGCAGGGCGAACAGCCCAATCGCCAGCACCGGATAAAGTAGGTAAAACTGCACTTCGATGGCCAGGGTCCAGATGTGCAGCAGCACATTGGCCTGCGCGTCCGGGGCGAAATAGCCGCTCTGCGATTGAAAATACATATTGGCGGTGAAGGTGGCTGACGAGAGCAGCCGACGACCAAATTCCGTCAGTTCGCTCGGCAGTAGCAACTGATAAGCCGCCACTGCGACGATGGCGAGCATGGCAAACAGCGCCGGAACGATGCGTCGAATGCGCCGCGCGTAAAAACTGGCGAGCGAGAACCGACCGGAATCGAGCTCGGTGACCAGCATGGCGCTGATGAGAAAGCCCGAAATAACGAAGAACATATCCACGGCTATGACGCCGCCGGGGAGCCGCTGCGGGGCAAGGTGATAGATCAGCACCGCCGCCACGGCGATTGCCCGCAATCCATCGATATCCGTGCGGTGCTTCACCAGACCTGCCCCCAGCGTGTGAAGTCGTAGGCAATCCGCGGCCATAAGTTGCAGTACACGCCGTTGCCCCTGCCTTGCCGGCAGCCTATCCTGAGCTCATAGCGCGGGGGAATAGGCCTCCTGCCTGCAATTCGCACATATAAGAAGGCGTGAATCACTTATGGCCGACCAAATTCGGATCGCCATCGCCGGCCACGGCAACCTCGGACGAGGCGTTGAAGCGGCAATTACCAAAAACCCGGACATGACATTGGTGGGAATATATACCCGCCGCGCTCCCGAAACGATCAAGCCGCTAGAGGCGGGCACGCCGGTGTTCGGCATGGATGACCTGGCCGGCCATGCCGAGCAGATCGACGTGCTTATCCTGTGTGGTGGTTCCAAGGAAGACTTGCCCCGGCAGGGACCGCAACTGGCCGCGTTGTTCAACACGGTCGACAGTTTCGATACCCATGCGCGCATTCCGGAATATTTTGCGGCGGTTGATGCGCCAGCGCTGGCCAACCGCAAGACGGCGCTGATTTCGGTGGGCTGGGATCCGGGCATGTTCTCGATCAACCGGGTGATCGGGGAAGCGCTGTTGCCCGATGGCGCGACCTACACCTTCTGGGGTGATGGCTTGAGCCAGGGCCATTCCGATGCGGTGCGCCGGGTGCCAGGCGTGGCTGACGGAGTGCAATACACCCGTCCAGTGCAGAAGGCGGTCGATCTGGTGCGCGGGGCGACCCGCCCGACGCTGACCACCCGGGAAAAGCACCATCGCGAGTGCTTCGTGGTACTGCAGGACGAGGCCGACGCCGAGGCGGTTCGCACCGCCATCGTCACCATGCCGCACTATTTCGATGAGTATGACACTACGGTCAATTTCATCACCGCCGACGAGATGCGCCGCGACCATCGGGCCATGCCGCATGGCGGGTTTGTCATTCGCAGTGGCAATACGTCGGAGCATTGCGCGCAGGTGGTGGAGTACAGTCTCAAGCTCGAGAGCAATCCCGAATTCACCGCCAGCGTGCTGGTAGCCTATGCCCGGGCAACCCATCGACTGCAGAAAATGGGCCAGTATGGCGCCAAGACGGTGTTTGACGTGGCGCCGGGGCTGCTGTCGGCCAAAAGCGCTGCGGAGCTGCGGGCCGAGCAGCTGTAAGAGGCTGCCAAGAATAAACCCGCCGGAGCAATCTGGCGGGTCCCTGGGCCCAGGAACAGGGCCGGGCGAAAGGTCCGGCCCCCTGGTCGTTATTTCTTCTTGTCGTCGCGGCCGCGCTTGGCGTCGGCCCCCTGCTGGCCGGACTTTGCATCCTGCATGGGCTTCTTGTCATCAGGTTTGCCAGCGTTCTTGTGATCGTTTGGCTTCGAGTTGGGCACTGTAGGCACCTCCTGAACAACAGCGATTTGCTGCCAGTCCTGAAATGGATGGCAGGGCCGGATGTTCCTATTCGCCTGATCACGAATTGCTGTTGGCACGGCGCGGGTGTATTATTGGTCAGTTGTCCGTGCTCAGGTAGCCGTGTCTGCTTTGGACAACAAAAAGCCCACCACCGGAAATCGGTGATGGGCAAATGTACCTTCGGGTGGCTGCCCGGAGGGTGCTAGTTCCCTGCTGCCGGCGCCGCGGGAGCAGTCATCGCATCGTCCAGGCTGCCGGAAATGCTGTCAAACACGTTGCCAAGGCTGTTGCCCAGCGCGGTGACGGCAACGATGATACCCACCGAGATCAGGGCTGCGATCAGGCCATATTCAATAGCCGTCGCACCGCTTTCGTCGTTCTTGAATTTGGTCAGAAGATTTTTCATCAGGGAAGCCCCCACAATTTATTTATGAGGGCAACATAATATTCGTCGTTTGCTAACTGATTAAGCGGCATGGTAAATTTGGCTTTACCTTGGCGATGCTTACTGCCTCGTTAAGCAAAGGAACTCAATCCTGTCTATGTGAAGTTCGGCCGTCGGTAGGCGCGATGGTGCACCTGCGCGGGCAACAGTCGCTCAGGTTAGAAACCGGGGTTTTCGTCTCTGAAGACGTTTCTGGATTGCTCTTTAAGCAGCGCATCTGCCTCGCGTTCACGAAGGCACCGGTCCAGGGCAATGAACCAGTATTCCTTCTCCCGTCCAGACATGCGGCCGCCCTGCTCCCAAAGGAAATAGGCGGTTTCCCTCACCTTTTGGTCGAACTGCGGATCGACCCAAGGATCATGCTGAACGTCGGACATTCCATTCTCCTGAGAATGCGCCCCACCCGAAGGCGGGGCGCAAGTATTACATGGCAGATGCAGTGAATTTGCCTTCGTCACAAAGTTTGACTGTCAGCTTGGTAACATCGATCTTGCTGCCGTCTTCCATCCAGCCCTCATTTGCGGTGGCGGCTGGCGCCGGCGTTGTTGCGGCAGGAGCAGCTGGTGCAGTCGTCTCGGCCTTGCGCAGTTCATCGCATTTGGCCTGGACTTCAGCGACCTGATCGGCAGGTACAGCTTTTCCGCTGATCATGTGCTCATCCTGAGCATAGGCGGCGCCGGGCAATGCCATGGCGGAAACAATGGCAGCGACCGACAGGAGTGATCTGACATTCATTGCATTTCTCCTTTGAAATCCGCTTCTAGCGGAGGCCAAAAGAACGTGCCCGTGCGGGAGTGGTTGCGAGCCACGCGAAAATGTGAATGCACACCCAACGATTTCAGTGACCCGCGCCGCGATCGTGTCGATCAACCCGTGGAGCTTGCTCCAAGTTATTCTCGTCAGCATCCGGAGCAGGGCTGTTGTTATGTGCAAATGTGTAGAGGAGGCCCAGCACCACGATTGCGAGCAACGTTGCCAGCAGGGCGATTTGCCAGAAGCCTAGTCCGATCGCCAGGCCGATGGCGCCCGCCAGCCACATGCCCGCCCCGGTCGTCAGGCCATGAACCTGGCCCTTGGCAAAGAAGATCAAGCCGGCGGCCAGAAATGCGACGCCGGCAGTAGTGGCCTCGATGAGGCGCAGGGGATCAATTCGAATTTCCTGCCCCACAAAATCATCGACGTGAGTAATTTCAATCGCGAGGATGGCGATTGTCGCCGTGGCAACGCATATGAGAATGTGCGTGCGCAACCCGGCCGGGCGGTTGCGCCATTCACGTTCCGCACCCACCAGAGCTCCCAAGAACACCGCCAGCAGCAGCCGTGCGATGATGACCGGGAAGGGGAGCCACGTCTCGTGACCGAAGCGTTCCATGAAAATATCCATGGTCCTGCAACGCGGATAATGCATCGCAGTTCCGCACAAAGTGCAGTTAACGCCACTCTGGTGTGAATACTTGGTCTAGACTTGCGCTCATTCAATCTAGCGCAGCAAGCTTTGGCCTCCGTCAATCCAGATTGGAGTGCCGGTGATGTGGCGAGATGCGTCGCTGGCGAGGAACAGTACCGCGTTGGCGATGTCCTCGGCCCGGCCCTTTCGTCCATGGGTGAGCGGGATATCACCTTCAGGGAAATGCACGGGGACTTCGGTCTTGTCCTTTCCGCGTTGCTCGGTGTTGTCGGCAATCTCGGATTCGATGGCGCCCGGGCAAATGGCATTGATGCGGATGAAACGATCACCCAGCTCCAGCGCCAGTTGTTGCACCAAGGCGAGCTGTCCGGCTTTGGTCACCGCATAGGCGCTTGCACCCGGGGTGGTGAAGGTGCGGGTGCCGTTGATGGAAGAGATCACGATAATCGAGCCACCGCCGGTCTGCACGAGATGGGGAACGGCGTGGTGGATGGTCAGGTAGGTGCCGCGCAGATTGACGGCGATCGTCTGGTCCCACTCATCGGGCTTGAGGTCCTCTATGGGCGCCCACACGCCGTTGATGCCGGCATTGGCGACCACGATGTCGAGGCGGCCATAGAGATTGACGGCGCGGGCCACCATTGCCGTCATTGCCGTCGCGTCCGACACGTCAGCCGTCAGCGCCAGCGCGTCACCGCCATGGCTGCGGATTTCGGCGGCGGTCCGGTCGACCTCTGCGGTGGATCGGCTCATCACGACGATCTTGGCGCCAGCCTGGCCCAGCGTCAGCGCCGCTGCTTTGCCGATACCCGAACCAGCGCCCGTTACCAGCGCTACCTTGCCCTTGAGATTGGTCATTGTGCACTCCATTTTCGGCTCAACGCGTCAGCGGCCGAAACGTGGCAAGCAATGCATTGAAGTAGCAACGGAACTCCAACCCGTACAAAGCAGTTTCTGCACCGGTCAATGCGCGGGCCCGGAGCGCCCGGAAGGATGAGGTGTCACCATGTTGTCGCCTGAAGATGGAGCCGCCACCCCAGTCCAGGTTGAGGAGCTGTTCCACATCACGGACGACGCCGCGGGGATTACAAGGCGCAGGGCCGGAACCGGGTTCAGTTACCGTGAGGCCAGCGGCACCACGCTCAAGGATCGCGCTTCGCTGCAACGCATTCGCTCACTGGCCATCCCGCCGGCATGGAGCGAGGTCTGGATTTGTCCCGACTGCAATGGCCATCTGCAGGCAACAGGGCGCGACGAAAAAGGGCGCAAGCAGTATCTCTACCATCCTCGGTTCCGCGAGCTTCGGGAAAGCGCAAAGTACGCGCGTTTGCTCGAATTTGGGCAGACGCTGCCGGCAATTCGCGCGACCCTCGCCGATCACATGGCGCTTCCAGGCTTGCCGCGTCTGAAGGTGCTGGCAACGACTGTACACTTGCTCGAGACCACGCTCATCCGCATCGGCAATGATGACTATGTCAAGCAAAACGGTAGTTTTGGGCTGACGACGTTGCGGCGCCGTCATCTGCAACTGCAGGGCTCTGAGCTGAGTTTTCGCTTCAAGGGCAAAAGCGGCAAGATCTGGCGCGTGCAGCTGCGCGACCGTCGCATCGCCAGGATCCTCAAAGCTTGCCAGGACCTACGGGGCCAGCGTTTGCTTCAATATCAGGACGAAGGCGGTGTGATGCACGAGGTGACCTCGTCCGACGTGAACGCCTATCTCAAGGAAATTACGGGAGCCGACATTACGGCCAAGGATTTCCGAACCTGGGCGGGGACGGTATTGACGACGGCGGCGCTGCAGGAACTGGGTTCGTTCGATACTGTCACCCAGGCCAAGAGAAACGTCAGCAGTGCAATCAAGCACGTGGCCAACCATTTGGGCAACACGGCAACAATTTGCCGCAAATGCTATGTGCATCCCGACGTTTTGCAGGCTTACCTGGATGGCACCTTGCTGGTCGAACTCGACAGCCAAACCGCGCCGATACCGGAATCTGGGCTCAAACCTGAGGAGTCGGCGGTTCTTGCATTTCTGAAAAACCGCCTGGACGGGATTTAGCGGAGGGGCACGATATTGCCCTTGCTGACTATTGTTTTTGTGCCCTCTTAAGTGCCAATTATGTGTGTTGGGCCGTTATGGCGACTTCGGCAGGTAGGCTGCCGACCAACTTCGGAGTGTCATATGGCTGATTGGCTATCGAGCGATAATGCCGTTGAAGCGGAGTGCGACCAGCTCGTCGGCAGAATCGCCGAGAAAATATCCGCTGATGCCTCCGGCATTACTATCGACGCCCTTCTGCGGACATTGCCGGAGGCGGTTTATGTCACCGACGCCAATGGCGTGATCACCTTTTATAATGAAGCAGCGGCAGAGCTGTGGGGCACCCGACCAGAGATTGGCAAAAGCACCTTTTGCGGTTCCTGGAAGCTGTATTCCCTGGATGGGGCACCGATGGCCCATGAAGCGTGTCCGATGGCGGTGGCACTGAGAGAACGGCGGCCGGTGCGCGACGCTGAAGCCATTGCCGAGCGGCCGGATGGCTCGCGGATCACCTTCCAGCCGTTCCCCACGCCGATTATTGACGCCAATGGCGTCCTGCTTGGGGGCGTCAATGTGCTGATTGATCTCACTGATCGGCAAATCATGGATGAGACCGCCCAGCGTTACACCGCGATAATCGAATCTTCCGATGACGCCATCCTGGCCAAGGATCTCACTGGCACGATCATCACCTGGAACCGGGGCGCGGAGCGGTTGTTTGGCTATACTGCGAGCGAAGCCATCGGCCAATCAGTGACCATCTTGATTCCCGACGAGCGTCATGACGAAGAACCAAATATTCTGGGACGGATCAGGCGCGGCGAACGCATCGATCACTATGAAACGGTCCGCCGTCGCAAGGATGGCAGCCTGGTCGAGATTTCCCTATCGGTGTCGCCCGTTCGCAACCGGGCCGGGCGGGTCATTGGGGCATCCAAGATCGCCCGCGATATCACCGATCGCCGGCGCGCCGAGGAGCAGCAGCATCTGTTGCTCCAGGAAATGGATCATCGCGTCAAAAACCTGTTCACGCTGGCGAGTAGTGTCGTATCGCTGAGCGCCCGTTCGGCAGAGACCGCCGTTGATTTGGCCGCCGCCGTATCGGCGCGCCTAGATGCACTGGCAAGAGCACATTCCCTTACGATCAGGCGTAGTTTCGGGCCGACTGGGAACAACGATCAGACGACCTCCCTGCATGCGCTCATCCAGACCATTGCTGCGCCCTACGTAGCGGCAGCTGGTTCGCCGCAGTTGACGATAACTGGCGCGGACCTGGCTCTCTCCGGTAGTGCCGTAACCAGCTTTGCCCTGTTGCTGCACGAGTTTGCCACCAACGCTGCCAAATATGGCGGGTTTTCTGTCCCCGAGGGGGGCGTGGACATTGTGTGCGAAGACGGCGCGGAGGAATTTGTCCTCACCTGGACCGAGCGCGGCGGACCATTGCTGGATGGGCCTGGCAGTACGGAAGGCTTCGGATCACTCCTGGAAAAGGCTACCGTCAGCGGGCAGTTGGGCGGTGACATAGTGAGGACCTGGCTGCCGCAGGGACTGGTGATAAGCCTGAGCGTGTCCAAGGCGCGGCTGGGCGGCTGATGGCCGTCAAGCCACGCCTTCACCGCCCGTGACGCCAAGGACTTCGCCGGTAAGAAAACTCCCCTCCTGCGAGGCGAGCAGGACATAAACCGGCGCCAACTCTACCGGCTGGCCCGGTCGGCCGAATGCGCTGTTGGCGCCAAATTTTTGAACTTTCTCTTGGGTCTGGCCGCCGCTCGGCTGCAAGACTGTCCATACGGGGCCCGGGGCGACCACGTTGACGCGAATGCCCTTTTCAATGAGCTGCTTGGCCAGCGCTTTTGAATAGGCGACGATCCCGGCCTTGGTCGTTGCATAATCCAGTAGATTTGGTGACGGATCGTAGGCTTGGATCGAGGCGGTGGTAATCACCGACGCGCCCGCCGGCAGATGCGGTGTCGCGGCCTGCGCAATCCAATGCATGGCATAAAGATTGGTTTTCATGGTCTGGTCGAAATCCGACGAGGTTACCTCATCGACGGATTCCCGCGTTTGCTGGCGCGCGGCATTGATCACCAGAATGTCCAGCCCGCCAAGACCGTTGACGGCCTGCTCCACCAGTTCACGGCACCAGCCTTCGTCGGTAATATCCCCCGGCAGCGCAACAGCCTTGCGCCCATCGGCTTCAATCAGGCGAATGACCTCCCTGGCGTCGGGCTCTTCCTGCGGCAGATAGGCGATGGCCACGTCAGCACCCTCGCGGGCAAAGGCAATGGCCGCAGCCCGACCGATCCCGGAATCGCCGCCGGTGATCAAGGCCTTTCGTCCCTCGAGCTTGCCCGACCCGCGATAGCTTGTTTCACCATGATCCGGCTCCGGGTTCATCTTGGCCACCAGGCCCGGCCGCGGTTGCGGCTGCTTTGGAAACGGTGGGCGGGGATATTGTTCCCGCGGGTCCTGCATCTTCAGGCGATCGGTCATGATGGTCTCCAGTATTGGCATCGCTGGAGACGAATGGTCCTATGGTCGATCGGTTCCCGGCAATTGGGCCATTCAAGACATCACATTGTCGGTGGCTGCGTCAGCTGGTCGGCGCGGCTGTGTTGACCGCCAATTGCGCGACGAAGGCGCGTGCGTAAGCGGGGCGCGCTTCACCGCGGGCGACATAGGCGGCAAGATTCGGATAGTCCTCCAGCATTCGCGACGACCGCAGCCGGAGCAGCACCGATACCATCATCAGGTCGCCGGCGCTGAACGCGCCGTCGAGCCAGTCGGCATCGCCAAGGCGCTTGGAAAGATCACGCAGCCGGGGGCGGATGCGCCCCTCCACGAGCGGTCGCCGCTGCTCGTACCAGGGCTCGCGGCTCTCCAGGAGCCGGGCGGCTTCGCGCTCAAGGATGGGCGGCTCGATCGTACTGAGCGCGGCAAACATCCAGGTGATGGCCCGTGCCCGGGCATTCGCATCTTCCGGCAGCAGGCCGGCATGATGCTGTGCGATATGAAAGACGATTGAACCCGTCTCGAACAGGGCAAGATCGCCTTCCTCGTAAGTCGGAATCTGTCCGAAAGGGTTCAGCGCGCGATGCGCAGGTTCCTTCAGCGCCTTGAAGGACACAAGGCGAACATTGTAGGGCTGCCCCACTTCCTCCAGCGCCCAGCGCACGCGGGTGTCGCGCGCCAGTCCCTTGCCGCCGTCGGGCGAGTGCTCAAAGGCCGTGATGGTAGGGATCATCGTCAGGCTCCGGGGTGATGGCTTCGCTTGCATTCAAACGACGAACGACCCGCGCAGCTCCCGACATCCTAGCGTTTTCACTGACCGGGCGCCGCAGCGCTGAAAGCTGAAACAGCGGCCAGCATGCTGTGGGGCGTCGCCCCTGTAACAATGACGCCCAGCAGCGGGGCGGCAATGCCGGCAGCGCGCAGGGCGGGGATGTTGGCAGGCGTGAGCTTTTTCTGGCTGGGAACAATGATGGGGGCGCTGGAGAGCTTGGCGATATGGGCATAGCGCGCCAGATCTTCATCGCTCAGTGGCGCGCCATAGCCGGTGAAATCGATGATCGAGGCCTCGATCATTGCGCCCGGAATGGCGGCGAGACGGGTGATATCGGCATCGGTGCCGGTGGCCGACAACGCCGGGATGGGCCGCAGGCGCGATTGCAGCAAATGGGGCTGCAGATGGTCCATATAGACGTTGAAGCCCTCAAAGCCGAGATCGGCCAGGGCGTCCATTTCCTCGCTGGTGGGCACAGTTTCCTGGCCCGCCATCACCAGCATCGGTGCGCCTAGCCTGGCGAGATCTTCAAGGAACGCACGCTCCTCGGCGAACGTGCCAAAAATGGTGCCGCTGGCGCGGTGGAAGGCGTTGAGATGGACCTTGATCGCTCCGGCGCCGCCGTCGAGTGCGGCCCTTGCCAGATCCAGATCATGGCGTACGAGCGAAACGATGATGGGAAACTCGCCGGAGGTGATGGCGCGATAGAACGGTGTTTCTGGGTAAGTGGGCATGTCAGTTGATCCGCAGGCCGGTGGTGGCGTCGAACAGGTGGACATTGGCGATGTCGGGACGAATGGTGATGGTCGTGCCGGGCTTGGCCTGAACGCGCTCGCGGAACACGCCGACAATCTGGTGTTCGCCCAGCGTCATGGTGACCTGTGTCTCCGAGCCCATGGGTTCAACCAGCTGCACGGTGGCGGGCAAGCCGTCCGGCGACAGCTCGAAATGCTCGGGGCGAATGCCATAGACGGCATTTTCGCCGCTGATCCCGGCGGGAAGTGGCAGGGTGATCCCCGCTGCCGCAAAGCCCGCGGGCGTGATCTTGCCACCGATGAAGTTCATCGCCGGCGAACCGATGAAGCTGGCGACGAACTGGTTGGCCGGGCGATCGTACAGGTCCAGCGGCGCGCCGATCTGCTCTACCCGGCCGGCATTCATCACCACGATCTTGTCGGCCATGGTCATGGCTTCCACCTGGTCGTGGGTGACGTAGACGGTGGTAACGCCGAGGCGTTGGTGCAGGCTCTTGATCTCGCCGCGCATGACCACGCGTAGCTTGGCGTCGAGGTTGGAGAGCGGCTCATCGAACAGGAAGACCTGCGGATTGCGCACGATGGCGCGCCCCATGGCGACGCGCTGGCGCTGGCCGCCCGAGAGCTGGCGCGGAAAGCGATCGAGATAGGGCTTCAGGCTCAGTATGTCGGCGGCCCAGTTCACCCGTTCGGCGATCTCGGCCTTGCTGGCGCCCCGGTGCTCGAGCGAAAAGCCCATGTTCTGGGCCACGCTCATATGGGGATAAAGCGCATAGTTCTGGAACACCATGGCGATGTCCCGATCCTTGGGCTCCAGGTCGTTGACCACCCGGCCGCCGATCGAGATATCGCCGCCGGTGATGGTTTCAAGGCCCGCGATCATGCGTAGCAGCGTGGACTTGCCGCATCCGGAGGGGCCGACCAGCACGACGAATTCGCCATCCGCTATCTGGACGTCGATGCCGTGGATGGTGGCGACGGTGCCATAGCTTTTGTGGACGGATTTCAGGGTTACGGGAGCCATTTGAATATCCTTGTCAGCCCTTGAGGCCAGTATGGGCGAGGCCTTCGACGAACTGCTTCTGCGCGATGATGAACACCAGCAGCACGGGGACGGCGGCCATGGTGGCGGCGGCGAGCTGGATATTCCACATCGCGCCGCCATAGGCGTCGGTGAACTGGGTCAGCGCCTGGGGCAGGGTGAACATATTGGTCGAGGACAGGAAGACGATGGGTTCGAGGTAGAGGTTCCAGCTGTGCAGGAACGTGAAGATGGCCACTGCGCCGAGCGCCGGCTTGGCCAGGGGCAAGGCGATGATCCAGAAAATCTTGAACCGTCCCAGCCCATCGACCCGCGCGGCCTCTTCCAGCTCGCCGGGCAGGGCGATGAAAAACTGGCGCATGACAAAGGTGGCGAACACCGAGGGCGCACCGAATACCGGCACAAGGATCAGCGGCCAGTGGGTGTTGATCATCCCCCATTTGAGGAACATCTGGAACAGCGGCACGATGGTGACCTCGGAGGGGATCAGCAGCCCCAACAGCACCACCATGAAGATGGTGTTGGCGAAGGGGAACTTGATGCGTGCGAAGGCATAGCCAGCCATTGAGGAGATAATCATCGTGCCAACGGTGACGAGCGCGGCGATATAGGCCGAGTTCCAGTATTGCTGGCCAAAGGGCTGCAGTTCGAACACCTTCTGGTAGGTAGTGAAATCGAAGCGTCGCGGCCACAGATCGGGCGGGAAGGCGAAGATGTCGCTGATCGGCTTGACCGATGAGGTGATCATCCACCAGGTCGGGAAGACGAAGGGCACCAGCAGCACGCACATCAGGCCGTAGAGGGCCACTTTCATGCGGGGCGAGAGATCAGTTTTCATAGAAGACGATCCTCTTGCGCAACTGCCACTGGGCGAAGGTCAATACGGCGACGATGGCGAACAGCAGGATGGATAGCGTCGAGCCGTAGCCGAACAGATGGAACTGGAAGGCCTGCTGGTAGAGATAATAGACCAGCACCGTGGTGCTCATGCCCGGACCGCCCTGGGTCAGCACGGCGATCTGGGCGAACACCTGCAGCGAGCCGACGATGGTGATGATCGAGGTGAGCAGGATCGTCGGCGAGATCAGCGGCAGGGTGATGCGGCGAAACTGCTTGAACCGCCCGGCACCGTCGACGCGCGCGGCCTCGTAGAGCTCCTTGGGAACGCCCTGAAGGGCCGCCAGGAACAGGATCATGTTGAGGCCGACATTCTTGAACACCTGCACGACCACCACCGAAATCATGGCGGTCGAGGGATGGCGCAGCCAGTTGGGGCCTTCGAGGCCGATCATCTGCAGCATGCCGTTGATGCCGCCATTGTTCTGCAGCAGGAAACTCCACACGATGGTCCAGGCAACAAGCGACACGACCACGGGCGAAAAGAACAGGGTGCGGAACACCACGATGCCCTTGAGCTTCTGGTCGAGCAGCACTGCCAGGAGCAACGCCAGCGACATGTTGAGCGCGGCCAGGGCGGCCGAGAAAATGGCCGACGACAGCAGCACCTGGGGCAGGGCCCGGTCGTTGAGCAGCATCTGGTAATTGGCGCTGCCGACGAAATTGAAGGTGTTGGCCAGCACGTTCCACTCGTGCAGCGAATACCAGAACACGAGCCCGAGTGGGATCAGCACGAAGGTGATGATGCCGATCAGCTGTGGCGCGATGAAGACGTAGCCGGCAGCGGCGTCGCGGCGTTCCATGGTCCAGAACGGACGCTTTCTTGGTGGGTCGATGGCCGGCAGGGTCATGGTCAAATTCCTACTCTACGCAGCCGATGGTGCCGATCGCCATGTCTGGCCGCATCCATCGAGCTACTGAGCTGTGGCTGGGGAGGCATGAGCCTCCCCAGGGATTGGTTAGCGCGCGAGCAGCGGGTTGATGCTGTCGCAAACGGACTGCAGCACCGCGGCTACGTCAGCATCGGCAACCCACATGCTGTCGAGGCTGGCACGAACGCTCTGCTGGATCTGGGCGAAATTGGTATGACCCGAGACCACCTGGCCGGTGCTGATGCCGTGGATGACCACGTTCTCGATCTGCTCGGGCGAGAGCAGGGGATTGGTGGTCGCCAGCGTTGTCGCGTTCAGCAGGCTGGCGCGTGCGGGTGGGAAGAACCGGGCGAGTTTCTGGCTGTTTTCCGGATTGGTGAAATAGCTCAGGAACTCCACTGCCAGCTCGGTGTTGGGCCGGTTGGCAAAGGCGCCGACGCCGGCCTGGCCGACCACGGAATACTCGCCGGCGGGACCCTTGGGCAGCGGCACCAGATCCCAGTCAAAGGGATTTTCCTTGGGCAGCAGTGACGCCCGCGAAATCTGGGTGATGGTCATGGCGGCGTCGCCGGTGAAGAAATCGACATTCTCACCTGGTCCCGGCAGCGCGCCATCCTTGAAAATGGCCTGATGAATGGCCGTCATGGCGTCGAACATTGCCGGATCGGTGAAGGTGCAGGTCTTGCCGTCAGCGCTCCAAGCATTCGCGCCCCAGCCGCGCCACACGGCGGTCAGGTTCTGCCAGTTCTGGTAGTTGAAATCACGAACGATCAAGCCTTCGGCCTTGCCGACGGCCGCAACGGTCTTGGCGGTGGCGAGGGCATTGTCCCAGGTCCATTCGCCGGCGGCGATCAGCTCGGCCGGGGTCTTGGCGCCGGCAGCGGTGATCACGTCGTTATTGGCGAAAACCGCGAAGGGCGAGGTGGAGAATGGGTACGCAAACAGCTGGCCGTCGCGCTTCCACAGCGCCGTAGCCGAGTCGGTCACGTCAGCCAGATCGTAGCCTTCGGTTGCCGCGAATGCCTCGTTCAGGGGCGCCAGGGCACCCGAATTCACAAAGTCGGTGGCGCTGGTTTCAAAGATCCAGGCCAGGTCAGGGGCGTTGCCACCGGCGATCTGGGTGGTCAGCGTGGTCGAGTAATTGTCGAACGGCAGCGGTTCGAAGGTCACGGTGACATTGGGATGGGTGGCCTTGAAACCCTCGGCAATCTCGTTGAACAGGGCCAGGTGCGCTTCATTGGCGCTCCAGGTGGTCATGCGCAAATTGACGGCGTCCTGGGCCCAGGCGACGCCGCTCCAGGCGAGCGGCAGCAGGATGCCGGCGGCAGCCGCTGCGGATTTCAGTTGAGTGATCTTGGACATTGTTGGTTTCCTCCGGTTGAAAAGCTTAGTAGCCGCGCACGTCCGGCCAGCGGATTTCGATCCCCTCTCCGTACAGCCGGGTTTGGAAGGCCTCGAGCTGGGCGTCGTTTTCCTGCACCGCATGCGGTGTGAGCCCGGTCTCGAGGCAGTGAGCGGCGAGTAGGCCGGCGACTTCGCCGACATTCCACTCCACCGGATGCAGACGGTAGCAGCCGTTGGTGATGTGGGTGGTTCCAATGTTCTTGCCTGCGGGCAGCAGGTTGCGAACGCGCTTGGGCAGCAATGCGCCCAGCGGAATTTCGAATGGCGAGGAGTCGACGTCGACATAATTGTCACCGCCGGTCGAGGGGTGCAGGTCGATGCGGTACATGCCGATGCCGACGCTATCGCGATACTGGCGCGACAGGGCATTGCCATGAATGTGCATCGAGACGTCCTGCTCGACAATGGTGGTCACCGCCTTGATGCGGCGGCTCTCGCGGATATAGGGCGCCATGGCCAGGCCATGGTCGGTGCCGGTTACATCGCCGCGCAGGCGCAGGCCCTTGAAGCCCTGGCCGCCATCGAGGCGCGGCGCCTCGGTCTGCAGCCAGTAGAACACCGAATAGGACAGGTCGGCGGCTGCCTTGAGATGGCGGGCCTTTTCCTCTTCGGAAACGTCGATGATCGAGCCTTCCATGTAGTCGATCATCGGCCAGTTCACGAGGCAGATGTCCGAATTGTAGGCGCCGGGCACGAAGTTGCGGCGGGCCGCGATACGGCGGAAGGTCCACAGGTTGCCGTCGCCCGGATTGCGGCGCTGATCGGCATCGACCAGCAGCGGATCATCATCGGGATTGGGCGTGAACGAGCGCTCGACGATTTCCAGCGTGCGCGGGTGGGGGGCCTTGAACCCGAGCAGCGGGCCGCCCCAGAAGCTTGGCTGGTACTTCTTCCAGAAGTCGTAATTGTCGGGTTTGTCGATGGTCTGGTCGCCGTCGACATGGTCGATGGCAAAGCAGATGGAAAGGGCCTGGACGTTGTCGGGCTGCGCCACTTCCGGCGCGCTTGGCTCGCCGGTGTCATGGCGGCTCTCATAGCCGGTGACATATTCGGTGCCGGTCAGCGGCAGCAGATCGCCCAGCTCGGTCGCGTCGATCACATAGGGCGCCGAGCAGGTGATTTCAGCGCCGCTGTCGCGATGGCGCAGGGTGACCGAGCGCACGATATCGCCTTGCACGTCGGCGGCGACGGGGCGATAGGGCTGCAGCACGGTCAGCTTGCCGCCGCCGCGATAGGGCGCGAGCATGGCTTCGAGCACGGCAACGCCGACCCGCGGTTCGGCGCACAGGCGGCTCACCCAACCGGCGCCGGGATTGAGGTCGCCCCAGCCGCGGCTGGCTTCGGTCAGCGGGTAATTGTCGCGATAATACTGGCGGATGCCGTTGCGCAGCTTGCGATACGACCGGGTAATGCCGAACTGCTCGACCCAGCTATGCTCATCGGGCGGCACGGCCTGGCTGGTCAGCTGGCCGCCGATCCAGTCGAATTCCTCGGTCATGATCACCGAGCGGCCATTGCGAAGCGCCCCCAGAGCCGCCGCAACGCCGCCGAGGCCACCACCAACAATCAAAATATCCGCGCTGAGTTCTTTATGGGTCATTGGGTCCGCATGGTCATGGCGCCGAGGGTTTCCCCGTCGACAGGGTCACAGGGGAGCAGCAATTGCTGCCCGGGAGACTGGTCTTCCACCCGGCGCACCAGCATCTGGGCAGCGCCGTGCCCCATGGCTTCGCGGGGGATGGAGAATGAGGTAAACCGGGTGCCGGTCTGTTCGGCCCGGATGTGATTTCCCAGCACCACGATCGAGAGATCACCGGGAATGGTGAGGCCGCGCTGCAGCGCCAGGCGTTCCACCAGAATGGCATCGGCCAGTTCGATGAAGAAGGCGACGCTGGCCTTGCTGGCGATCAGGGTATCGAGGGTTTGCGCTGCGGGCTGGGCGGCGGCCGGGATATGGGCCACGAAGTCCATGCCCTCGATAGCGCGGCTGAAGCCGACCCAGCGGTCCACCGTCGATTCCGCGCCCTGCGCAGGGCCGATATAGGCGATGCGCGTGTGGCCCAGATCGCGGGCGCGCTGCACGAGGCTGGCGGTGGCGGCGGCATAGTCGGCGCCGACATAGGGCACCGGCCCGCCCGCATCGTTACGGCGACCGACGGCAACAAAGGGATAGTCCCCGGCGACGAGGCGCGTCAGCTCGTCCTGGTCGAATTCGCGACCCAGCACCAGGCAGCCATCGGCGAGGCGCAAGCGGTTGTTCTCGCTGAAAATCTTGCGGTGGCCCTGATGGGCGGCGCCAGTGAGCAGCAGCAGGTCGTACCCCACCTGCTGGGCTGCTTCCTCGATGCCGAACAGAAATGGGCCGAAGAAGTCGGCCTGTTCGCTCGGGAAGGCCGGTTCGTACGTAAACACGCCCAGAATGCGGTTGAGACCCTTGGCCATGCGACGCGCGATCGGGTCGGCAACGTACCCGGTTTCGCGAATGGCCTTCTGGACGCGGTCGCGGGTCTCCTTGGGAATGCGACCTTCGGCGCTGGAGGCATCGTTGAGCACGAGCGAAACCGTCGCCTGGCTCACTCCAGCCAGTTGCGCAATGTCCCGCTGTGTCAGGCGTTTCCCCGGCCGCAAAAGTCACCTCCTGGTATTCTTATGTTGCTAATGCGTATTAGCAGCTAATGCGTATTAACAGGAATACACGGATGGCTGTCAAGCCAGTTTCTGCCGTTGCGCAGAGGGCTGCAAAGGGAGGCGCGATGGGGGTGAGAGATGTCTGGGCGGGAACGTTGACGCGGCGGCCACGTTTTGAGGCAACAAGGAGAGCCCCATGTCCCAACATACCAGCGTCACGCCTGTCCTCAGCCTTGACCTCAACAGATATCTGGGTCGGTGGTACGAAATCTGCCGCTTGCCGCTTAAATGGGAAGACGCCGGAGCGACTGATATTACGGCAAATTATTCTCTCCAGGGCGATGGAAATGTCCGGGTGGACAACCGCTGTTTCAATGACGAGGGGCAACCCAGTCGATCGATCGGCGAGGCCGTGCCGATCGATGAAACCAATGCGCGCCTCAAGGTCAGTTTCCTGCCCGAATTCTTGCGCTGGGTGCCATTCACCGATGGCGACTACTGGGTGCTCAAACTCGATCCCGACTATCAGGTGGCGCTGGTTGGCACCCCGGATCATCGCAATCTCTGGGTGCTTTCGCGCACCCCCAGCCTGCCGCAGGATATTCTTGATCAATATCTCGCCGAAGCGCGCCGGCAGGGTTTCGATCTGAGTGCGTTGATCACCCCGCGACATACGGGTCGGGAGGTTACGAACGCCATGCTCGAGAAGGCGAGCTAGCGGCAGGCTCCGAGTTCCCCACGCAAACGGCCCTGCCACCGATCACAATTGGTTTCCTCCGGCCTTTTGTGCATGCGCCATCAGCCTATTTGCGATAGCAAATAGAACATAAAGGGAACGAAAATGGCTGTACTCGATCTTCGGCGCAAATTGGCTATCCTGTCGGATGCCGCTAAGTATGACGCGTCCTGCGCTTCGAGCGGCTCCATCAAGCGCAATAGCGCTGGCACGGGCGGGATCGGCTCGACCGAGGGATCCGGCATTTGCCATTCCTACGCGCCCGACGGACGTTGCATCAGCCTGCTCAAGATCCTGCTGACCAATTTCTGCGTTTATGACTGCGTCTATTGCGTCAACCGCTCGTCGTCCAACGTCGCCCGCGCCCGGTTCAGCGTCGAGGAAGTCGTTCGCCTGACGCTCGATTTCTACAAGCGAAACTACATCGAGGGCCTGTTCCTGTCCTCGGGCATCATTCGCTCCCCCGACTACACCATGGAGGAACTCGTGCGCGTGGCACGCTCGCTGCGCGAAGTGCACCGGTTCGCCGGCTATATTCATCTCAAGATCATTCCCAACGCCGCCCCCGAACTCCTGACCGAGGCGGGGCGCTGGGCTGACCGGCTATCCACCAATATCGAAATGCCGACCGATCTTGGCCTGGAAGCGCTCGCACCCGAGAAAAAGCCCAGCGATATTCGCACCGCCATGGCGCGGGTGCGCGGCAAGCTGGAGGAAGCCGCTGACAAAAAGACGAAATCCAAACCGCAGAAATTTGCCCCGGCCGGACAGTCGACGCAGATGATCGTGGGGGCCGATGGCGCCGACGACAGTGCCATCCTCAACCGCGCTGCAGGCCTCTACACCGGCTACAAGCTTCGCCGCGTCTATTACTCGGCCTTCTCGCCCATTCCCGATGCCAGTTCGCGCCTGCCGCTCAAGCCGCCGCCACTCATGCGCGAGCATCGCCTTTATCAGGCCGATTGGCTCATCCGCTTTTATGGCTTCGATGTTCCCGAGATCGTCTCGGGCGGGGAAGGGGGGCTGCTGGATCTTGCAATCGATCCAAAGCTCGCCTGGGCGCTCAAGAACCGCCAGCGCTTTCCGGTCAACATCAACCGGGCGGATCGCGAGATCATGTTGCGCGTGCCCGGGCTTGGCGCCAAAAGCATCGACCGCATCATCTCGACGCGCCGCCACCACAATCTGCGCCTAGACGATGTCGCGCGCATTGCCGGCAATGTCGACAAGATCCGGCCGTTCATCGAGGCGGTCGACTGGACGCCGGGCGGCATGACCGACGACGCCCGCCTGCGCGCAAAACTGACGCCCGCGCCGGAACAGCTGAGCCTGTTCTGATGGCCATCATTCGCCTCCATGCTCTCAATGACTTTGACGAATGGCGGGGCAAGGCGCGCCAGGCGTTGGCGGCCAATCTGTCCCCCGATGAGGTCGAATGGCGTATGGAGGGTGAGGCGGCGGGCCTGCTCGATAGCGATGCCGATCTGCCGCCTGCCGAACGCCCCATTGGCGCCGTGCCACGCCAGTTTCTCGATCTGGCGTCCCAGGCGATCTGTCACACCGATCCGGCCCGGTTTTCCGTGCTCTACTGGCTCTTGTGGCATCTGCAACTGGACAAGCAATTGCTCGGCGACGCCACGCTGGGTGCCAACGTCGCCATAACCAAATGGGCCTCCGCTGTCAGGCGCGACAGCCACAAGATGAAGGCCTTCGTGCGCTTCAAGTCGGTGGCCGAGGACACCGGTCGCGAGCGCTATGCCGCCTGGTTTGAGCCCGAGCACTATACCCTTGAAATGACGGCGCCATTTTTCGCCCGCCGGTTCGATGGCATGGACTGGGCCATCGTCATGCCCTATCGCAGTGCCAGCTGGACGGACAGCGTCTCGCCTTCGGCCCAGGGGGCAAGCGCAGCGACGTGCCCGCCGACGACGCTGTTGAGGCCGACTGGAAAACCTATTTTGCCTCGATCTTCAATCCCGCCCGGCTCAAGGTCGCCATGATGAAGGCGGAAATGCCCGTCAAATATTGGCGTAATTTGCCCGAGGCGGAGTTGATTGCTCCCCTCATCCGCAATGCCCGTCAGGCCGAGCAGCAAATGATCAAGCGCGCAGCCAGCCAGCCGCCATCACGCCATGTTCGCATGCAGGCCCAGCTGGCCGAGACCATTGTGGAACCTCAGGACATCACCTCGCTCAAGATGGCGCGCGAGGCCGTACAGAGCTGCAGGAATTGCGATTTGTGCGAGCATGCAACCCAGGCTGTGTTCGGCGAGGGTCCGGCCCATGCCGAGATCATGTTTGTTGGCGAGCAGCCGGGCGACACCGAAGACCTGGCCGGCAAGCCGTTCATCGGGCCGGCCGGGCAGGTGCTCGACGCGGCCATCGAAAAAGTGGGCATTGATCGCTCGAAGGTCTACGTCACCAACGCGGTCAAACACTTCAAATTCGTGCCACGCGGCAAGCGCCGCATTCACCAGCGGCCCGATGCCGGTGAAATTCAGGCGTGCAGGTTCTGGCTCGATCTGGAGCTGGGCTTTGTGCAGCCAAAAGTCATCGTGGCCCTGGGCGCAACGGCGGCGCAAAGCCTGCTCGGCCGTTCCGTGACCATCAGCCAGGCCCGTGGGGAGCCCAGCGTGATGCCCGATGGCACCCTGCTTTTTGTCACCAACCACCCTTCCTATCTGCTGCGCCTGCCCAATGCCGTCGATCGCGCGCGGGAGGGCGAGAAATTCGAGGCGGATCTGGCGCGGGTGCGCGACGCCATAGCCGCGCTATAGTGAGTGCGTTCTGAAGCAACCGAACCTGGCCAATGAGGGGGGCCTGCAATGGGGGAAGACATCGTTCGAACCGGCGGTTGCCTGTGTGGGGCCGTGCGATACCAAACCATCGGGGAGCCATTCCAATCGGGGCTGTGCCACTGCGCTGATTGCCGCAAGGTCACGGGGTCTTCGTTCTTGGCTTATGCAGACTGGCTGCCCGACAAGTTCAGCTTTACCGGCGACGTCCAGACCTATGACGGTCGGTCATTTTGCCCCAACTGCGGATCGCGGCTGTTCAGTCTGAGTGCGCATCAGTCGGAGGTGTATCTGGGGACCTTGGACGACGCCCCTACCGGGATTGCTCCGGCGGTCGAGGGCTGGGTCCAGCGCCGGGAACCTTGGTTGCCCGCCCTTCCAGGGGTTCCGCAGTATCGCGAGGATATCCCTTAGCGCACCATGCCGGGCTGAGCGGGGTAATTGCCAAAAATTGGAACTGCGCCTTCCACCTGCCGTTTAACTGCAATGGGGCTCTTACTACAGGAGACCAAAATGCCGAATGCACAGGAAATCATCAAGCTGGAACATGAGTTCTGGGAGACAATGACCGCCGGTGAGCATGAGGAGTTTGCAAAGCTGCTGGCCCCCAGAGCGGCCATGGTCAGCGACATGGGCTCAATGTCCTTTACCCCTGCCGAGTACGTGAAGATGGGGCAGTCAAGCCAGTTCAAGATCAAGGATTGGTCGCTGACTGACGAGGAGGTTATCTTCCCCACCCCCAATACCGCCGTGTGCATGTACAAGGTGAAGCAGACGCTGGAAAAAGACGGGATCTCCCAGACCACCCAGAATGTCGACACCTCCGTGTGGGCAAAGGATGGAGCGGATTGGAAGTGCATACTGCACACCGAAAGCCCAGTAACGACGCATTGAGCGTTGGGCGTGCTGGGCGGCTCACGAAAGGATCTCGATAAGACCGGTTGGGCCCCCAGCTTTGGCGTCATCGAAAATACCCACGACCAGACGACCGTACAGGACGGCTCCGGTGTCCAGATTTGTGCGCCCGCTGTACAGCTCGGGGCCGTTCCGGTGTGGGGTATGGCCGTGCACAATGTGCAGGTTCGGGTAATGAATGTCGGCCTTCGGCGGATACCGCATCCACACCAGGGCGGTCTCGTCCTGCTGGTCCAGCGCGCGGGTGGGATCAACGCCCGCATGGACGTAGACGCGGTGGGCATCGACATGAAGCAGGGGCAAGTTTTTGGCCCATGACAGGTGTTCGGGAGGTATTTCACCCCCGTAGCTTTTTAGGGTGTGGTCACCGCCATTGCCTATCCACCAACCCACGTCAGCGCCGGCATAGCATTGAACCATCATGTCCTCATGGTTGCCTTTGAGCATGATCCACGTCCAGCCAATGGGCGGCCCACCCATCAGGCGTTCGATGATCTGCCGGCTTTGCGGGCCGCGATCCAAATAGTCTCCCAGAAAGACGATGGTGTCGCCGTCATGCTGGCCTTCCTCAATACGAGCAAGGGCCTTTTCCAGCAGGTCAAGCCGCCCATGAAGATCGGCAATGACATAGGTTTGGCTCATCTTCGCTCCCCTGCGCCGAGGGCGGTGCCGAAACCACCACGACGCTCGATCGGTGGCACGAGGAGCCGCTTAGCCCAGAGGTCGACCGCCGATATGGAAGCCTGATCTATCGCAAATCATCGCCGACCAGGGGAGCGCCCCTGATCGCTGGCCACCCTGCGGGTCAATCGCTGCCATTGACCAGTCGGAACCCACCGCGCGGTCAGCTCCTGCTTTTTGGCGTCCTCGTGCAATTTCCCGAGCACAAGCGAGGCGATGCTTTGCTCCGGAGGCTGGTCACTGAGGGGAAGGCGGAAAACCGTGCCGTGAATATTGGCATGAATAACGCCCGCTTCTACAAAAAACGGCGTTTTGTAGTGGTGACCGTTAGCTGCGACAATTGCGTCCTGAACTCGGTGTTCTTCGACCATTGTGTTACCCCTATAGGCCGGATGGCCAAATACGAGTACGCCAAAATAGCAAAATTGTGGCAGCGACCGGTGAAGGCATTTAACGAAAAGGAAACAGTTTTCTACGGATGTTTCACCCGCCCGCCAGCAGCAATCGGATGACCCCGGCTTGCCTCCACGCCGAGGTCACCGCGCACGCGCGCGCAGGAAAGGGGGCGCTTTCCCACGCATTGCTAAAACGTCCGAGAATTTTCCGGAGTTCCAGTCAGGAGCTGGTCGCCGGGCGAAAAAGACGGGCCAGGCATCTGGCCGCCAGAAGGGGCCAGCGAAATGATTTTGCAGCCGTTCACTTTGACGCTATCATTCCGCCATGGGCTAACCTTGGTCATCCTGTTGCCGATTGACTGTAGCGAGAGCGGATCACCAAAGTAGCCTGATGCAGACACAAAGCCAGGACATTGCCGACCTGATTGCCCGCTGTGCGTTACGCGACCGGGCAGCGTTCCGCGCGCTTTATGATCGCACCAGCGCGAAACTGTTTGGCGTGACCCTGCGTATCTTAAGAGATCGATCGGAGGCCGAGGAGGCCATCCAGGAGATTTACGTCAAGATCTGGCAGCGCGCCGATCGCTACGTCGCGGGCGGCTATAGTCCCATCAGTTGGCTCGTGGCCGTGGCGCGCAACCACGCCCTTGATATCCTGCGGGCGCGTCGGCCAGTTGCGGCCGATCTCGACGCGGCTCTTGAAGTGCCCGATGCGGGTCCCACTCCGGAGCGGGCCGCCGAGAACAACGACGAGCGTGGCCAAATCGAACATTGCCTGGGCACTCTGGAACCCGAGCGCGCCGAGGCCGTGCGCGGCGCCTATCTTGATGGCTACAGCTACGACGAACTGGCAGCCCGCTATGATGTGCCGCTGAATACAATGCGAACCTGGCTGCGCCGCAGCCTGCTCAGATTGAGGGAGTGTCTGACGGCATGACGACGAGCCAGCACATCGGCGAAGATGAAGGCGGGCGCAACGCGCTCGTCGCCGAGTACGTGCTTGGCTTGCTGGATAGCGATGAACATCGTCGGGTCGGCGCGCTGATCGAAAACGATGCCGAGCTGCGCCGCGAACGCGACTTCTGGATCTCCCGCTTCGCCAATCTCAATCACCATTATGACGAAGTGCCCGTACCGGGTCATATCCTGCGGTCCATCGAGGCGCGCGCCTTTGGCGAAGTTGCGGGCGCAGGCGGTGCGGTAGGTTGGTGGAACAGTTTGGCGGTATGGCGCAGCATCGCCGCCGGTGCCCTGGCAGTTGCCGTTATTGCCGTCGGCTTGAACGTGCTGCAGCCCGCCCCCAGTTCGACGGCGCTGGCCATCCAGCTGGTGGCGGCGCTGGAAGAAGAAGGCAGCGATGTCAAGTTTGTGGCGCTCTATGATGGTGCCACCGGCCTGGTGCGCCTGACCGCGCTTTCGGGTGCTCCGGTGACCGGCAAGGATTTCGAGCTCTGGGCCATCCAGGGCGACGGTCCGCCCCAATCCATGGGCGTTATCCCGGCCAATGCGCGCAGCGAAGTCGGACTTTCTCCCGAAATTGCGGCCGGTTGGGGCGAGGGCTCGGTTCTGGCCATTACGCTCGAAGCCCAGGGCGGCTCGCCCGATGGCAACCCACATGGCCCGGTTATCGCTAAGGGCGCGGTCACGCCCATCTAGGCCGCAACGGAATAAATCAAAAATATCGTGCAGCGGTGAAACTGTTTTCTGCGCGGCTTCGTACCTTCCTATGTCCCTGCCACTGAGGGGGGAAACAAATACAGGAAGGACCGCTTCAAATGAGCATTTCTCTGCGCACTTTTGCCGTTGCCGCCATGCTGACCGTGAGCTCGCTGTCGGGGGCCGCCGTTTACGCCCAGGACAACCCGATGGTCGGCGGTGCCGCCATGATGGCTGACAAGAATATCATCGAAAATGCAGTGAACTCGGCCGACCACACTACTCTGGTTGCCGCAGTCAAGGCTGCAGGCCTGGTCGAAACCCTCTCCGGTCCAGGTCCGTTCACCGTTCTGGCGCCCACCAATGCAGCCTTTGATGCACTGCCGGCCGGCACCGTCGATAACCTTCTCAAGCCCGAGAACAAGGACACGCTGTCCACCATCCTCGCCTGCCACGTGATCCCGGCCAAGGCGCTCTCGACCGACATTGCCGCGATGGTCAAGACCGATGGCGGCGAGCACGTGGTTGACACCGTGGGCGGCTGCAAGCTGACGCTCAAGGCTGCCGACGGCAAGGTCACCGTTACCGATGAGAATGGCACCACCGCCAACGTCACCATCGCCGACGTGCTGCAGTCCAATGGCGTCATCCATGTCATCGACGCCGTGCTGACGCCGAAGTCTGCAATGTAGTTTCTGCGAATACCCACTTGGCGTAACCTCGCCAAGATCGACCAACCGGCCCGCGATCGACCTGTATTTTGCAGGTTGGTCGCGGGCGCTCTTCGCATTTTGTTTGATCGAGCCCAGCGATCCAGTACGTATTGGCCGACGTACCGCAACTGCACTTCCACTTGAGATCTATAGTCATGGCGTCAATCACAGCAGTATCCAGGCCCTTGCGCGGAGGTCGGTGTCGACTCGTCTGGCTCGCAATTGGGGGGGTGCTGCTCGCCATCGGCCTCACCTACGCGTTTCTGGAGCGGCCATGGGAAGTTAGGCCCGCCAAAGTCACCGTCGAAATAGTCTCCGAAGGCCCCGTGGTTCAGGTGCTGGCTGTCAATGGCCGCGTTGCCGCCAGCCAGGCGGTCAAGGTGAGGTCTGCCGTGTCGGGGCAAGCGATCGAGGTG
Source organism: uncultured Alphaproteobacteria bacterium (assembly GCA_963699295.1). Lineage (GTDB taxonomy): Bacteria > Pseudomonadota > Alphaproteobacteria > Rhizobiales > Devosiaceae > Devosia. The sequence goes on along the minus strand of OY969432.1, from coordinate 1,377,757 downwards.
TTGGCCGAGCAGGGCGCCAGCGTGCGGGCGGGCGATGTGCTTGTCCAACTCGATACAGCCCAGCCAAAGGCGCTGCTCGATCAGGCACGTGCAGCGCTGGATGCTGGACTGGTCCGCCAGCAACAAGCCCAAGCCAATGCAGATCGTGCCCGGGCCCTGGGGGACAACGCTACGCGATCGGCGCGCGAGGATGCAGAACTGTCGCTGACCGCGGCCAGCAATGAGGTCTCCCGGCTGCGCGCCGCTGTCGACCAGGCCCAGAGCCAGTTGGCCCAATACACCATTCCCGCGCCCCTCGATGGCGTCGTGCTCGATCGTGCGGTCGATCGCGGGCAGTTGGTCGATACCCAGACCGAGCTGTTTACCGTTGCCGATCTGGGGCAATTGCTGGTCGAGACCGATGTCGATGAGATCTACTCGTCGCGCATGCGTGCGGGCCTCAAGGCCTTGCTCCGGCCCGCCGGCGATTCCGTTGCCCAGGATGGCACCGTGATTTTTGCTGCGCCGAGCGTCGATCCCTCCACGGGCGGCCGCGCCATCAAGATCGCGTTCGACAACCCCGTGGACCTGCCGGTTGGGCTCACCGTCAATGCCAATATCATCGTGTCGCAAACTGATGCCGCCTTGTCGGTTCCGCGCAGCGCCATTGTCACCGAGGGCACGCAGAACCATGTGCTGGTTCTGGAGAACGGCGTCGTGACCGGGCGCGCCATCGAATTTTCCGACTGGCCGGCTGAGCGGGTGATTGTCACCAGCGGGCTGGTTGTCGGCGATCAAGTCGTGCTTGATCCGACATCGGTCAGCGCCGGCCAGGCAGCGGTGGTGAAATAGCGCCATGCTGTATGGTCTCAAGATCGCGATGCGCTATCTCACCGCCAGCAAGGCGCAAACCGGCCTGCTCATCGCTGGCGTGGCGGTGGGCGTCTTCGTGTTCATCTTCATGAGCGCGCTGATCGGGGGCTTGGCCGTCTTCCTCGTGCAACGCACCGTTGGCGATATTGCCCATGTCAGCGTCGAGGCGCCCAGCCGGGATGCGGGGTCACTCTTGCCCAATGATGCCGGCGTGCTCATCGTCGAGCAGCGCGCCACAACTCAGCGCTCACTGCTGCGAACCGCCGATGCCTTCATGCCGGTCATTGCGGCCATGCCCGGCATTGCCGCGACCTCGCAGCAGATCGTAGGCAATGGTTTCCTCGTGCGGGGCCAGGCCACCGCCCCGGTGGGTGTCACCGGTGTCGAGGCCGGCAAGGTATCGGCCATCGCAAATATCCAGAAGCGCCTGATCGCGGGGAGCACCGACCTGAACAATTCGACGGTGATCATCGGCAGCAAGCTCGCCGAAAACCTCGGGGTCGGAATAGGGCAGGTGGCCCGGCTGCAGTCGGACCGCGGAGTGGAGCGGTCCTTGGTCGTCGGTGGCATATTCGAGCTTGGGCTCGACGCTTTGGACAGTCGTTCGGCCTTCGTCAATCTCAGTACGGCGCGAACCTTGTTTGAACTGCCGCAGGGCATTTCCCGCATCGAGATCAAGCTTGAGGACCTCAATCAGGCGGAGGTATTCGCCAAACGCATCACCGCAGAAACGGGCCTCAAGGCGACGCCCTGGACCGAGGCCAATGCGCAATTGCTCGATGGCCTGCGGGCGCAGGCAAGCTCGGGCAATCTGATCAAGGCCTTTGCACTGATCACCATCGTGATCGGGGTGGCCAGTGCCCTGCTGCTCTCGACCTATCGGCGGCGCCCGGAGATCGGCATCATGCGGGCTATGGGTGCCGGCCGCGTCTTCGTCGTTTTCGTTTTCGTGACCCAGGGCGCGCTTATCGGCATTCTCGGTGGCCTGATCGGTGCAGGGCTTGGCTATGCGGCGCTGTCGCCGTTTCCCGTGCCCGAACTGGCGCCGCCCGGCGGGCTCCCAGTCGATGTCCGGCAAGGCGCCTATGGCCTCGCGATCGCCTTGACGGCAATCGGGGCCATCCTGGCATCAATCCTGCCGGCCCGCGCTGCCGCTCGCGTCGATCCCGTGTCGGTGATCGGCCAATGAGTGCGCTGCTTGAGGTAAGTGATCTCGTCAAGACCTATGGCGAAGGCGAGGCGGCCACGCGGGTGCTCAAGGGGCTCGACCTCTCGCTGGAAACCGGTGAGCTGACCGCCTTGCTGGGCCCGTCCGGCTCCGGCAAAAGCACCCTGCTGACCATTCTGGGCACGTTGATGAAGCCCACTTCTGGTGCGCACACGATGCTGGGGGAAGACCTCGCCAAGGCTGACGACCGGGCACTGACCGAGTTCCGCAACCGCCATATCGGGTTCGTCTTTCAGTTTCACCATCTGCTGCCAGACTTCACCGCGCTGGAGAACGTCATCTTCCCCGCGGCGGTGCAGGCAGGGCGCGAAACCGCTGCCGCCAAGGCGCGCGGGCGCGAACTCCTGGCCCGTGTCGGCCTCGAAGACCGCATGGATTTCCTTGCCACGAGGCTCTCGGGCGGCCAGAAGCAGCGCGTTGCGATTGCGCGGGCCTTGATGAACCAGCCCGAACTGGTTCTCGCGGACGAGCCGACCGGCAATCTCGATCGCAAGTCCGCGGGGCAGGTGATGGATTTGATCGGCGAGATCAACCGCAACGAGAAAACGACCTTCCTGATCTCGACCCATGACGAAAAGATCGCCGAAACCTGTCGCCGTCAGATCCATGTGGTAGACGGGCGAACGGTCTGAAATTTCAGTCGATCGCGATGCGTCGGCATCCATTCGCCATCGTCGATCCGCACTTCGACACTCTCGATCGGAGCGTCCCCATGCCGCACCGACAAAAGCACCGATGACGATCGGGCAGGCGAGGCTCCCGTTTTTTGTCACCGAAGCGCTGGGCTTCTAGGCCCGATACGCTGCGAGCCTGCGCCAGTCAAATTCCACCCCGATGCCCGGCGTGTCGGGGGCGATAGCCAGGCCATCCCGCAGTTGCAGCGGGCGGGTAGTGTAGCTGTCGATGTCAAAACTGTGGGCTTCAACCCACCCGGCATTCGGCCGGGCGGCTACGAGGCTCACATGCAGTTCCTGGGCGCCATGGCTGCACACGGTTATGCCGGCCCGGCGGGAGAGCTCGGCGACGCGCAGGAACCCGGTGATGCCCCCGCAATTGGAAGCATCGGGCTGGATGAACGACAGCCTCGACTGGGCCAGGGCCTGCTCGAACTCGTGGATGGTGTGCAGGTTCTCCCCCATGGCGAGCGGCATGCCCGTGGCCTCGGCAATGCGGGCGTAGCCTGCATAGTCGTCGGGAATGATGGGCTCTTCAAACCATAGCAGGTCAAAGGGCTCGAACCCCTTGGCCGCCGCGATGGAGCGGGGGACGTCGAGCGCATAATTGGCGTCCACCATGAGCGGCGTTCGCGGCCCGATGAGCTGGCGTACGGCGCGCACCCGCTCGATGTCCTCACCGAGATCATCCTTGCCCACCTTGATCTTGATGGCGGTAAACCCCGCTGCGAGATAGCCCTCGATGCTCGTGAGCAATTCATCGAGCGAATAATTGAGGTCGATGCCGCCGCGATAGGCCCTGGCCGACGCGCCGGCGCCCCCGGCCATTTGCCACAGGGGCAGGCCCTCGCGCTTGCCCCTGAGGTCCCACAGGGCAATGTCGATGGCCGACATGGCAAAGCTGGTGATGCCGCCGCGTCCGACATAGTGGATGTGCCACCAGCTGTCGTCGTGGATCGCGTCGATGCCGGATGCATCCCGCCCCAGCAGGAACGGGATGAGATCGTGCCGCAATACGGCATGGATCGCCTGGCCCCCCTTGCCGCCGGTATAGGTGTAGCCGGTTCCCTCCAGCCCGTCCCCGGTCGCGATGGTGACCGTCACCAGCTCGAAATGGGTATGCGCGCCATGCTTGGCGTCGACCATCACCTTGGGCAGCGGAACACGGAACAGCTGCGGCTCGATGGAAACGATTGCCGACCCGCTCATCGGCAGCCTCCGGCCAGCGTACGCGGCTCGGCCATGGTCCGTCCTCCGCCCTGTTTGATCCAGTCAAACTTCTGCGCGCAAAGTGCAGAGTCAAGCCTTCGCTGCCACCCGGCGTCTGTTTCGCCGCCTTTGGCCCGGTCAGGCCCAATTTACTTATTGCCAGCGGGCGGCAACTCGGCTGAGGTTGGCGAGCCGATCTGAGCGCGCAAGAAGCTGGTCCTGCGGGAGGACGAAGACTTGGCAGCTGAAGCATATGATCACATCGTAGTCGGAGGGGGCGCATCGGGATGCGTGGTCGCCGCGCGGCTGGTCGAGGCGGGGCGGCGCGTGCTGCTGCTCGAAGCCGGCCCCTCGCATCATCATCCGCTCCTCGACATGCCGCCGGGCATCTTCAAGATGATCAACGGCAGCAAGTTCATGCGCTATTACGCGACGACGCCGCAGCAGCACCTTGATGGGCGCGTGCACGAAATCAGCCAGGGCAACGTGCTGGGAGGCGGCACCTCGGTGAACGCGCAGGTCTATATGCGGGGGCGGCCATCCGACTACGATGCCTGGGACGAGCTCCTGCGCGGGAACAATGCCGGCGTGCGCTGGGACTGGGAGCACGTCCTGCCCCATTTTCGCAGGATGGAAGGCAATAATCGGTTTCTGGACCAGCGGCACAATGACAGCGGCCCGCTGCTGGTTTCCGATCCTGGCCACATTGATGATGTGTCCCGCTGGTTCGTGCAGAGCGTGCAGGGACTGGGTGTGCCGTTCACGGCCGATTTCAACGGCCCGCGCCAAACCGGAGTGGGTTTTTATCAATTCATGAACCGGCGCGGCAAACGCTCCAGCGCCGCCTATGCCTTCATCGAGCCGCTGCTCAGGAACCCGTGGCTGACCCTCAAGCTCAACACCTCAGTTCGGCGCATCGTCATCAACAATGAACGGGCGGGAGCAGTGGTCTATGCCGATGCCGCAGGCGAGCATACAGCGCAAGCGGCGTCCGAGATCATAGTGTGCGCCGGTGCGCTGGCGACCCCCAAGCTGATGATGCTCTCGGGCATCGGCCCGGCAGACGCGCTGCGCCAGCACGGCGTCGATGTGGTGCTCGACATGCCCGGCGTGGGACAGAATTTGATGGACCATCCCGAAGTGCCGATGCTGGCACACTGCAATGGCCCCTATGGGTATTTCGGGCAAACCGGGGGGTGGCGCATGCTCATGCACGGGCTGCAGTTCAAGCTGTTCGGCACGGGATTGGTCACCTCGGCGGGTGTCGAGGCCGGCGCTTTCGTCAATCCCCTCGATCCCGATGCGGAGCCAACCATCCAGGCCTTCTGCGTGCCCTTCGTCTATCTTGATCGGGACCTGCTGAAACTGGTCGAGCCGACCCATGGCGTGACGATCACGACGGTGGTCACCAAACCCAGGTCGCGTGGCTTTGTCACCCTGCGATCGGGTGACCCCGCCGACATGCCCATCGTCTCGCCCAATCTGCTCAAGCACCCGGACGACATGGCTACCATGATTGCGGGTCAACGCTTTTTCCTGCAGGCTCTTCAGCAAGGCCCACTGGGCAAGCGCATCGAAAAAATCCTGCGGCCGGACCCGGCTGACCTCAGCGACGAGGCGCTGGCAACCCATTGCAAGCGCCTGGTCAAGACAAATTACCACCCCGCGGGTACCTGCCGGATGGGTCCCGACGGCGACCCCATGGCCGTGCTCGATTCCCAGTTGAGAGTGCGCGGCATCGACAATCTGCGCATCGCCGACATGTCCGCGTGCCCCACCATCAACGCCGGCAACACCGCTGCCCCGGCCATGATGCTGGGCGATCGTTGCGCCGATTTCATACTGGGTTCTCCCCTCGAGGAGGCGCACATCATGCGAGCCAGCCATGTCGCTTGAGGGCAAATCCGTTCTGGTCACCGGCGCCGGTAAGGGCATTGGGCGGGCGACGGCCATCATGCTGGCCCAAGCTGGCGCTCACGTCGTGGCCATGAGCCGGACGGCGGCGGACCTCGACACCCTGGCCGCCGAAATTGCCTGCGCGACGATGACGGTGGACCTGGCGGATGCCCAGGCCACGCGGGCCGCGGCGAGCGCCGCCATGCCCGTGGATTTCCTCGTCAACAATGCCGGCACCACCATCCTCGAGCCGTTTCTCGAAACCAGTCTCGATAGCTTTGACGCCCTGATGGCGGTAAACGTGCGGGCACCGATGATCCTGGCCCAGGAATATGCCCGCGACCGGATCGCCCGGGGCCTTGGCGGCGCCATCGTCAATGTTTCGAGCAACGCTGCGTGGATGGGGTGGGCCAACCACGCCGCCTATTGCGCGAGCAAGGGCGCCCTTGACGGTTTGAGCCGCGTCATGGCTAACGAACTGGGCCGGCAGGGGATACGGGTGAACAGCGTCAACCCCGCGATCACCCTGACACCGATGGCGGTGAAGGCCTGGAGCGACCCGGCCAAGGCCGAGCCCATGCTGGCCCGCATGCCCCTTGGACGCTTCGTGCAACCCGAGGAGGTGGCCGCCGTCATCCTGTTCCTGCTCGGCGACGGCGCATCCATGATAAACGGCATCAGTATGCCAATCGATGCGGGGTTTGCCGTGAACTGAAAAGCAAGCGCACAAGCATGTTTGTTTGTCAGCGCAGAATGGGGCGTTCTGTGATCAGTATCTGTTGTTGTTGCGCTGATTGGTAACAAACTCATTATTATTAGTGAATTGACGCTTGGCGGACTTTATTCAACTATCGCGTCTGCTTGCTGAAGTCGGCCTTGGCGCCAATGAGGGCGAGCCCACAGGGAGGAATTTATATGTCCATTACCCGACGCAACTTGTTGATCGCCTCTGCCGCCAGCGCCGCCGCTGCGATACTGGCCTCGCGCGCTTTCGCTGCCGCCCCACCACTGGAAAAGAAGGACGCCTACAAGGTCGGCTTCGCCCAGACCGAGAGCAACAATCCCTGGCGCCTCGCCCAGACCAAGTCCATGCAGGATGAGGCCGCCGCGCGCGGTTGGCAATTGGTCTACACCGACGCCGCCGGCTCTGCCGCCAAACAGGTGGCGGATGTGAACTCGATGATCGCGCAGGGCGTCGACCTCATCTTCCTGGCCCCGCGCGAAGAAAAGCCGTTGATCCCCGCCATCATGGCCGCCAAGGGCGCCGGCATTCCGGTCATCCTGCTCGACCGCAATGTCGACCAGACCCTGGCCAAGCCGGGAGAAGACTACGTCACCTTCATCGGCTCGAACTTTATCGAGGAAGGCCAGCGTGTCGCCGACTATCTGGTCGGGCTGGGCCTGGACAAGAAGATCATCATCGAGCTTGAGGGGACCGTGGGGTCCTCGCCGGCCAATGATCGCAAGAAGGGCTTCGACGACGTGATCGCCAAGCATTCGGACTTCCAGATCGTGGCTTCGCAGTCCGGCGACTTCGCGCGCGACAAGGGCCGGCAGGTCGCCGAAACCCTGTTGCAGGCGCATCCTGACGCCAACGTCATCTATGCCCACAATGACGAGATGGCGATCGGGGCCATCGCGGCCCTTGAGGCCGCGGGCCGCACTGCCGGTCGCGATGATTGCCTGGTGTTCTCCATCGATGGTGGCCGCGAAGCGGTGCAACTGGTGGTTGATGGCAAGATCGAAGCGGTGGTCGAATGCAACCCGCGCTTCGGACCCAAGGCGTTCGACACGGCCGTCGCCTATGCCAATAGCGAGACGATCCCACCCGTGATCATCAATCCGGACCAGATGTACACGCCCGAAAACGCGGCCGAGTTGCTCGGCACGGCATATTGATCCGCGACGCGCTCTAGCACTCGCCCGCATGGGCGGGTGCTCTCACTTCGGAGACAACAGCATGGCCGACGGTTTGCTGCTATCGATGAGCGGCATCGAGAAGCGCTTTGCCGGCATCCCGGCCTTGTCCAGTGCTTCGCTGGGCATCCGGCCGGGCGAAGTACACGCCCTGATTGGTCAGAACGGCGCCGGCAAATCCACCCTGATCAAGGTTCTGACGGGCTATCACCGACGCGATGCGGGAGAAGTGCTGTTTGGGGGACAGCCGTTCGAGGTCAATTCGCCCCACCAGGCGCAGGCAAGCGGCATCAGCACCATCTACCAGGAAGTCAATCTGGTCCCCTACCGGTCGATAACCGAAAATATCTGTCTGGGCCGCGAGGCGCGCCGTTTCGGCCTGCTCGATTGGAACGCCATGCATGCCGAGGCCGAGCGCTTGCTGGCCACTTTCGGCATGAAACTCGATGTTCGTCGCCCGCTTATGGATTTCAACACCGCGACCCAGCAAATGGTGGCGATTGCCCGGGCCATCGGCTTCGCAGCCCGTCTGGTGATCATGGATGAACCCACGTCGTCGCTCGATGAAGACGAAGTCGCCAAGCTGTTCAAGGTTATCCGCCAGCTCAAGTCCGAGGGCGTTTCCGTCATTTTCGTCAGTCACAAGCTCGATGAACTCTATGAAGTATGCGATCGCGTCACCATCATGCGCGACGGCAAGACCGTGCGCACCGCCGCAATGGCCGAGATCGACAAGCTCGAGCTGGTGTCGTCCATGCTCGGGCGCGATGTGAGCAAGGTAGAGGGACACGCCACCGCCTTCACCCAAAGCAAGCGCGAAATGGGACAGACGATGTTGTCGGCCAGGAACCTGGCCGCGCGCCAGGCCATCCAGGATGTCAGTTTTGACGTGCGCGGAGGTGAAATCGTCGGTTTTGCGGGTCTGCTGGGGGCGGGGCGAACTGAAACCGCGCGCCTGGTCTTTGGCGTGGACCAGGCCCGGACCGGTTCAATGCAGGTCGAAGGAAAGCCGCACCGCCCGCAGCGCCCCAGGGACGCGATTGCCGCCGGCCTTGGCTTCGTCAGTGAAGACCGCAAGCTCGAAGGCGTCGTGCCCGAGCTCAGCGTGGCCGAGAACATCACCCTTGCGCTCTTGCCGCGCATCAGCCGGAACGGCGTTGTTGCCGAGACGCGCCAGCGCGAGGTGGTCGAGCGCTTCATAAAGCAGCTGGCCATCAAGTGCAGCGGTCCGAACCAGAAGATCCGCGAGCTTTCCGGCGGCAACCAGCAAAAAGTGCTTCTTGCGCGCTGGCTGGCGATGAACCCCAAACTGCTCATCCTGGACGAGCCCACCCGCGGGATTGACGTGGGCGCCAAGGGAGAGATCCAGCGGCTGATCCGCAAACTGGCCGATCAGGGTCTGGCGGTGCTCATGATTTCGTCAGAACTGGAGGAAGTAGTGGAAGGCGCCGATCGGGTTTTCGTGCTGCGCGAAGGGCGCACCGTGGCCGAGCTTGAAGGCGACGAGATCACCGAGGACCGCGTGCTCGAGTCCATGGCCCACGGCCATTCCACCCAAACGCCACAGGTGGCTGTGTGACCGATACCGCCTCCACCCCACGCCCGGTGCAAAACCGCGCCTTCAGCCCCTTTGAGTTCCTCTCCCGCTACGGCACCCTGATTGCGCTGGGCCTGCTGATCATTTTCAACCTGGTTTTCACCCGGAACTTCGCCACGCTGCAGACCCTCAACGTCAACCTGACCCAGGTCTGCACCATCGTCATCGTCGCCGTCGGCATGACCCTGGTCATCGGCACCGGCGGCATCGACCTGTCCGTTGGGTCGATCATGGCGATCTCGGGGGCGCTGGCGCCCATGATCTTCCTGGGCACCATCATGCCGGTTTTCGATACCGGCATTTCCGTCGGCATCGCCATGGTCGTCGCGATAGCGGTTGCGACCTTGCTGGGGTTCTTCAACGGCTGGCTGATCGCCTATTTTCGCATCCAACCCATCGTCGCCACTTTGGTGCTGTTCATTGCCGGGCGGGGGATCGCCCAGGTTCTGACCAATGGCAACCTTCAGGTTTTTCGCGTGCCCGAGTTCCAGTGGATCGGCCTAGGGCGGCCGTTCGGCATTCCGGTGCAGGTGGTCATCATGATCATCCTGGTGCTGGCAGCCGCCTGGATGCTGCGCCGCACTGTGTTCGGGCGCAATATCGTGGCCACCGGTGGCAACGAGAAGGCGGCTGAGCTCGCCGGCGTCTCGGTCAATGGGGTCAAGCTCGCCGTTTATGCCATCAGCGGCTTCTGCGCCGGGGTGGCCGGCCTCATCGTCATCGCGATCAACTCCGCCAGCGACGCCAATCTGGTGGGCATGGGCATGGAGCTCGATGCCATTGCCGCCGTCGCGGTGGGCGGGACCCTGCTGACCGGTGGCAAGGTCACGATCATCGGAACTCTACTCGGCGCCCTGACCATCCAGCTGGTTCGCTATACGCTGCTCGCCAACGGCGTGCCGGATGCGGCCGCCCTCGTCGTCAAGGCGGCCATCATCATCATCGCCGTGTGGCTGCAGCAACAGGGGAGGGTGCGTTGAAGCGACAGCAGGATACCCTTCGGCTCATTGGCTCCTATGGCGTGGTGATCGCCCTGCTGGCGCTAATTGCCTTCGGCTGGTGGCGATATGAAAATTTCATGGGCACTTTCAACATCATGAGCGTGCTGCGGTACAATTCCATGTTTGCGCTGGTGGCGCTGGGCATGTGTTTCGTCATCATGACCGGCGGCATCGACCTGTCTGTAGGAACGACGGCAGCGCTGGGCAGTGTCGCGGCGGCCCTCGCCAGCCCCTACGGCATGGTTCCGGGAGCCGCTGCGGGCGTGGGCGCGGGCCTGATCATCGGCGCTCTCAATGGCGTCCTGGTCACGCGCCTGCACATCATGCCGTTCATTGCCACGCTTGCCACCATGCTCGCGGCAAGCGGGTCGGCGCTGCTCTTTGCCAATAATCAATCGGTCTCGGTCTCCTACGAAAGCGGTTTCACCAATCTGGGGCAGGGCAACATCTGGATTTTTCCCGTACCCGCGCTGATCGCGGTCGTTGCCTATGTGCTCGGATCGATGATCCTCAATTTTACCGGCATGGGCCGGGCGGTCCTGGCGGTGGGCGGAAACGAAGAGGCGTCGCGCCTCATGGGCTTGCGCACCGATCTCGTGAAGTTCCTCGTTTATCTGGCCAGCGGCGGGTTGGCCGGGCTGGCGGGCGTGATCCTCGCGGCCCAGTTTGGCGCGGGCCAGCCAATCGAAGGCGTTGGCTGGGAGCTGTTCGCCATCGCGTCGGTGGTGGTCGGCGGCACGCTGCTGACCGGCGGGGTCGGTTCTGTCGGCACCACGCTTGCCGGCGTGCTGCTGCTCGGCATCTTGTTCAACGTGCTCAACTTCGAGAACGGCATGGGCTGGATCTCGCTGTCCGCCTATTGGCAATCGGTTATCCGCGGCGCATTTCTCCTGGTCGTCGTGATCATCCAGGCAAGGCTTGTAACCCGCGGCCGGCAGCCCGCCTGATCGCTCGGGCTACGAAACGGCCACGTATTTGCGCCAATTGTGCTGTTCCTTGAAGCCAAGCACCTCGCGGATCTTGCGATTGGAAATTGGTGCTTCCCGCTCGCCCATGGGGCGGGTGAGGGGCGAATTGGGGGCCCATTTCCTCAGGAATGCCTCGCTTGGCTCATTGGCCGTGATCTCGTCGTTGACGGCATTGAACACCTGGAACCCCAGCCCGTCCTTGCCGATGCACAGATCAACGATCTGCCCGAGATCGCGCGCGTCGATATAGCTCCAGGCATTGCGCTTGCGCGATGGTGGATCGGCGAGAAACGCCGGGAAGCGCGCATAGTCTTCCGGTGAGATGACATTGCCGATGCGCAGCGCATAGATATCGGCCCCGGTGCGCATGGCGAAGGCGCGCGCGGTCTTTTCGTTGACGACCTTGGAGAGGCCATAGCTGTCCATCGGGTCGATGTCATAGTCCTCTTCGAGCGGGAAGGAGTGATAGTCCTTGTCCCCTTCGGCAAAGCACACGCCATAGGTGGTTTCGCTCGAGGCGATGACGATCTTCTTGATGCCCAGCTTGGTCGCTGCCTCGATCACGTTGTAGGTCGAAACCACATTGGCCTTGAAGGTTTCATTGTCGGGATGGATCAGGACGCGGGGGATGGCGGCGAAATGAACCACGGCGTCGATCGGCGCCGGACCCTTGCCGGTGGTGAAGCCGTCGAAATCGAAATGCATGGACAGGGCATTGAACACCTGGCCGCTGTCGGTGAGGTCCATGATCAACGTGTTGACGCCGTCCATGTCGAGCGGCTTGAGGTCGAGATTGAGAACCGTGTGGCCCTGCGCGCGGAGGTAGGCGATGGTGTGGCGCCCGGCCTTGCCGCTGCCGCCGGTGAAGACAATGCGCTTGCTCATGGTCGTTCCCTCGTGGTTGATTTTACGGCATTAGCTGGCCGCCATTGACCTCGATCTCCTGGCCGATGATGTAACCCGAGAGCGCGGCAGAGGCCAGGAACAGGTAGGTGCCCACGCAGTCCTCGGGAACGCCAAGGCGACCCTGCGGAATGGTTGCGAGGGCGGCCTGCATCTGGACCGGGGTCGAATAGCGTTCGTGAAAGGGCGTCGTGATCACCCCCGGCGCCACCGCATTGACGCGAATGCCAAAGGGGATGAGTTCCTTGGCCATGCCGCGGGTGATATTGGCGACGAAGGCTTTGGCCGAGCCATAAATGCCCGCGCCATTGCTGGCCCCGTTGCGGGCGGCAATGGAGGTGGTGTTGATGATGAAGCCACCGCCGGCCGCCTTCAAATGCGGAATGGCGGCGGTGCTGGCCGCCAGAACCGAACGCGCATTGAGATCCATGACGGCGTCGTAGTGCGCGTCGGTCATCTCGGCATAGGGCACCCGGGCGACCATGCCACCGGCATTGTTGATGAGCCCGTCGAGGCGCCCAAAGGCGGCCACGGTTTCTTCCACCGCCCGTCCCATGTTCGCGGGCTGGTTGGCGTCGGCCTTGATCAGCGCCACCCTGCCGCCAGACGCGGTGATCTGGGCAGCCAGTCCCGCGGCGGCATCGACGCTGGAATTGTAGTGCAGGCCCACCGATGCGCCCTGCGCGGCAAAGGCTATGGCGAGCGCTGCACCGATTCCGGTAGATGCGCCGGTGATGAGCACGGCCTTGCCGGCCAGGTCGGGAATGACGAGTTGGGAATATGCCATCGTGGCGGTTTCCTTTGCTGGAGCCATCCGGCGCTGGACCGAATCGCCGCGTGCACATCGTGGCGCTGCCACTCACCCAACCCTATGCGACACAGTTATTGGCTGCAAATTTCGCTCGGCAGGAGCCCCGGACAGGCGGGCCGCTCCGCGATAGCGCAGCCCCGGCCACGTCAAGCGGTCGGGGCACTTGGGTTGCAGATCGCCAGCTATTGGGCCTGTGCGGGAGCTTCGGATGCTTCACCAGTGTAGGTGAACACCAGAATGCTGCCGGCATTGGCCAGCTGGTCGGTTGCCCCGCTGGCGGCATCGCGCGCAAAACCCCCACTATCGGTCGCGATATAGATGGTCTTGCCATCGGGATTGAGAGCCAGGTCGCGGTAGCGGTTGACAGTTGCGAACACCTGGTCGACATCGCGCACGCCCAGCCCGTCGCCGCTCAGCTTGAAGCGATAGAGCGCCCCATTCTTGAGCGCCGTCACCAGCAGCGATCCACCCCAGCCGGGGATCGGGCCATCCTTTGGATAATAGTCGATGCTCGACGGCGCGATGGTCGGCTTGCAGATGAAGGCAAGGTCGCCACAATTGGGGTCGGCCATGCTGTAGCCGTTGGGAACCGTATGCATGGTCCGCAATGGCTCGACAAAGTCTTCAGTCCACTCAGTCTCCTTCTGCAGCGGCACGCTTTCGGGAAACTCCGTGCCGCTCCAGGTCAGGTCGGCGCAATCGGGCGCCGCCGACCAGTTGGCATAGACATAGGCCTGGTCATCGCGATAGCCGGCCACATGCGGCCAGCCATAGTTGCCACCGGCGGTCAGCAGGTTGATCTCGTCATCGCTGTCGGGACCCTGCTCGGCCTGGTAGAGTTTGCCATCGGGCCCAAATACCAGTCCCTGGGGGTTGCGATGGCCATAGGTGAAGATGTGGCTGCGCACGCCATTGATTTCCGGGTTGTCTGCGGGAATGCCCCCTTCAAGGTCCATGCGCAATACCTTGCCCTTGTAGCTGGACCAGTCGCTGCCATCGACCTCCGCCTGGGTGGGGAGCTTTTGCGCCTCGATGGCCTTGCACCAATTGCCGAACTGGTTGGCGCCCTGCTCGCCCAGCGAGTAGTAGAGCATGCCGTCCGGCCCGATCTGCAGCCGCCCGGCATTGTGGTCGTCCCCGGCCGGAATACCCGAGATCAGCTCCTTGGGCTCGCCCAGCGTTTGCGCGCTCTCGTCATAGGTCAACCGCACGACCTTGGCCCGCCGGTCGATTGCCTCGTCGCCCTCCGCCGGATCGGCGTCATAGGTGTAGGCGACGTAGACGTAATTATTGTCCCCGCCCTTGAGCAGGTCGGGATGCAGCGCCATTCCCAGCAGGCCCTCGTGCTGGGGACCGACATGGACCTCGTCGATGGTGATGGCGACATGCTTTTCCCCGCTGGTGGGATCAATTCGGGTCACCCGCTTGCCGGCACGTTCGGTGACCCACAGCATGTTGTCCGGGCCCCACGTGACTTCCCACGGGAACTCCAGGCCGGTCACCAGAACCTTGCCGGTGAAATCAGCGAGCGGCACGACCGGCGAGCCAGCCTGTGGGACTGCCGGCTGCACGGAACCGGCAGGATCTTGCGACACCGCCGGCAAGACAAGACAGGTTGCCGATAATAGCAAAGTTGAGACGCCAACGACAAATCGGTGCATCTGCTCCTCCTGATGTCAGCCCTCGCTAAGAAAACGGGCTGCCGGAAGAAGTCGTTCCGGAAGGTCATCCTTTTGCCATGCAGTCAGGATCGGAGCGGGGACCGGCAGGAAGGGCCGATGTCCGACGCAGATGGGGTCGAACGCGCTGCGAGCATTGCCTCAGCAGCTCTTATGAACCGATTGCCAATACAAATTTCAGTGCCGTCCCGGCCCAATGTACGGTCCTTCCAGACCACGCTATACGAAAGGGACGACCCCGATGACCGATGACATGCTGCACGTCATGGAATGGCACAACGGCGAGAAGGAATTTTCTCCCTTTTCCGACGCCGAGATGAAGCGCCGTCAAGACGATGTACGCCGCTGGATGGCTGAAAACGACGTCGATGCGGCGCTGTTCACCTCGTATCATTGCATCAACTATTATTCCGGGTGGCTGTACTGCTACTTCGGCCGCAAATACGGCATGGTGATCACGCAGGACGCCGCTACCACGATCTCGGCGGGGATCGACGGTGGCCAGCCGTGGCGGCGCAGCTTTGGCGGCAACATCACCTATACCGACTGGCGGCGCGACAATTTCTACCGCGCGGTGCGCCAGCTGACGCCTGGCGTCAAGCGGCTGGGGATCGAGTTCGACCACGTTCATCTCGACTATCGCCAGCAGCTCGAGGCCGCGCTGCCGGGGGTGGAATTCGTCGATATCGCGCGGCCTTCGATGTGGATGCGCTCGATCAAGTCGGCTGAGGAGCACAAGCTGATCCGCGAGGGCGCACGCATCTGCGACGCCGGGGGCCGGGCGGTGGCGGGTGCCGTCAAGGCGGGCGTGCCCGAGCACGAAGTCGCCATCGCCTCGACCAATGCGATGATCCGCGAAATCGCCAACGCGTTTCCCTATGTCGAACTGATGGACACCTGGACCTGGTTCCAGTCGGGCATCAACACCGACGGCGCGCATAACCCGGTGACGAACAGGAAGATCGTGTCGGGCGATATCCTGTCGCTCAACACGTTCCCGATGATCTTCGGCTACTATACCGCGCTGGAGCGGACACTCTTTTGCGACCATGTCGATGACGCGAGCCTCGACATCTGGGAAAAGAACGTCGCCGTCCACCGCCGCGGACTGGAGCTGATCAAGCCCGGTGCGAAGTGTAACGAGATCGCGCTCGAGCTGAATGACATGTACCGGCAGTGGGACCTGTTGAAATACCGCTCCTTTGGCTATGGCCATTCCTTTGGCGTCCTCTGCCACTATTACGGCCGCGAGGCGGGGGTCGAGTTGCGCGAGGATGTCGAGACCGAGCTCAAGCCCGGCATGGTCGTGTCGATGGAGCCGATGGTCATGCTGCCCCAGGGGGTGCCGGGTGCTGGCGGCTATCGCGAGCACGACATCCTGATCGTCTCCGAAACGGGCGCCGAAAACATCACCGGTTTCCCCTTCGGCCCCGAGCACAACATCATCTGCAACTAAGCAAGCGAATGCCGAACAAGGGAGCCGGGACGACCGGCTCCTTCTGCTTGTCCGGCCGCAGCCCTGCAGCAATCGAACAAAAAAAGGGGGGCAACGCCCCCCAAGTTGCACAAGAGGATGATCGCGTCAGCCGAACTCGGCCCGCAGCGCGCCGACAATGCCCGTAGTGCACACCTCCAGCAGGATATGTCCCTTTTCCACCGACGCTTCCCGTGGCGAGGACAGCGTGCCTGAACAGGGGGTCCATTCCGGTTTCACGGGATAGACGTCATAGGCAGGAAAAGTCGCCGAGGGGTGATCGACCGCCCGGTCCAGATGGACCAGATGGGGGTGGAGCGCCAGCATCAGCGAGGTCTCCAGCACACCGCCATGCTCCACGTCCCATCCGGGAAAGCCATCAGGGTAAAGCTTGGCGATGGCCTGCTTGTCCACGAAATCCCAATAGGACAGCACGACAACCTTGAGGTCGGTGATGCCGTCCCAGCGCAGTTCCCGCAGGGCGAGGTCGATGGCTTCCACGATGAACCAGGAATTCTCGAAATGCCCGTTCACCAGGCAGATCTGGCGCACGCCGTGGCGGGTGAATTCCTTGACCACATCCTTCAGCGCCGACACCAGCGTTGCCCCGTCGAGGCTCGTCGTGCCCGGCATGTGGTTCCCGCCGCCCGATTTCTGGTGTGACTTGTAGCCATAGGTGAAGGGCGGCGCGACGAGGGCCCCGGTCGCCAGCGCAACCCTGCGGGCGAATTCGGTGGGCAGGAGCACGTCGACATGCAGCGGCATATGGTGGCCGTGCTGCTCCATCGAGCCGATGGGAATGAGGATCGGTGTCCCTCCATCGCGTACGGCCGCGGCATAGTCGGGCCAGGTCAGTTCGGCAGCAAAGGCGGTCGCGTGTTTCATGATGGCCAAACCTGCAGGAAAGATTGCAAAAATCTACGTTGCCGGGCATCGAATAGGAAAATAGATTGTCCCAATGCTACCATTGCCGGGGCAAATCCATGGCGTTGCTGACGAACCTGCCGACTGACCTGCTGCGCACCTTTATTGCCGTAGTAGAACTGGGGGGACACTCGAGGGCAGGGGCAGTCCTCGGACGCAGCCAGCCCGCGATTTCGTTGCAGATCCGGCGCCTTGAGGAAATTGTGCGCGCCCCGCTGCTATCGCAGGAGGGACGCGCCATCCTGCCGACCCCGGCCGGCGCAGCGCTGCTCTCCTATGCCCGCGAGATGGTGCGGATCAACGACGAGGCGGTGCGCTATTTCCACCGCGCGGATTTGAACGGCGTCCTGCGCGTCGGCCTGCCCACCGATTATGGCGTGACCTTCCTGCAGCACACGCTGACGACCTTCCTGCGTCGCCACCCCGATGTGGACCTTGAGATCCACTGCAATTTGAGCCGCGAACTGCATCAGCGCCTCCGTTCGGACGACCTCGACATCATCGTGGCCACCATGCCCTCGGCCCGGATGCCCTATTTGTCGCGGGCGTGGGTGGAACCCACCGTGTGGGCAGCCGCCGAGTCCCTGGCGCTGCCCAGCTTCCGCCCGGTGCCGCTGGGGGCCCATATGGAAGGCTGCGATTATCGTTCGCGCATGATCGAGGCGCTCGATGGTGCCGAGCGTCGCTGGCGCATCGTCTACACCGGCCCCGGCATTTCGGGCCTGCAAAATGCGGTGCTGAACGGCATCTGCGTCACGGCGCTGACCCAGGCCACGATGTTGCCGGGGATGCGCGAACTGGGTGAAGACGAAGGTTTCCCCAAGCTCGAGCCCTTGCGGATAGGCCTGTTCTACAAGCATCCGCGCCTGTCGGTGGCCGGCTTGCAGCTGGTGAGCGATCTGGTGGCGGGCCTTGAAAGCGTGGGGTCAGGGGTGCGCACGTTTCCACATTGATCAAGGGGCGTACATCATAACCGGCGCTTATCAAGGGATTTCAAGAACCGATTTTGTGCGGCTGCCCATTTCTCCTAACGTCGCGGCAATGCAATGTCACATGCATCGGAAATGGGGAGAACGAAGATGTCCAAGATCGACAAGGTCTCTACGGGCCTGACGCGCCGCTCGC
This sequence comes from uncultured Alphaproteobacteria bacterium, assembly GCA_963699295.1. GTDB lineage: Bacteria > Pseudomonadota > Alphaproteobacteria > Rhizobiales > Devosiaceae > Devosia. The sequence continues at coordinate 1,359,499 of OY969432.1, read as the reverse complement.
TGCTTGCCACGGGGGCCGCCGTCCTGGCCACCCCCATGCTCTCGCGCCGCGCCTTCGCGCAGGCGACCGAACTGACGATGCTGGCCTGGTACGGCCACGCCGAACCCGACATGGTCGCCGAGTTCGAAGCCGAGAACAACGTCAAGTTCGTGCCCAAATACTATACCGGCGGCGACAACATGCTGGGTCTGATCTCGCAGTCGCCCCCCGGCACTTTCGACGTAATCCTGTCCGATGCCGAGTATGTCCAGCAGCTGAACGCGGCCGGCTACATCGAGGAGCTGGACCCCGCCGACTACGCCTTTGACGAATTCTTCCCCGAGTTCCAGCAGTTCCCCGGTCACTGGCAGGACGGCAAGCTCTATTCCGTCATCACCCGGTTCGGCTTCCTCGGTGTCGCCTACAACACTGACGCCCTGACCGAAGCCGAGGCCTCCAGCTACAACGCCTTCTGGAACCCCAAGCTGACCGGCAAGCTCGGCCACTTCGACTGGCACTTGCCCAACCTTGGCCAGATCAGCCTGCTGAACGGCAATGCCAGCCCCTACGACATCGATGAGGCGGCCTGGGAGGCGGTGAAGGAAAAGACCATGTCGCTGCGCCCGCAGGTCGGCGGCTTCTTCGACTATGGCGGGACCTTCTCTTCGCTCAATGACGGCCAGATGCTGGCCTTTGCGGGCATTGGCGACTGGATCACCGGGGCACTGGAAAAGAACGGGGCCAAGGTGCGCTCGGTCATCCCCGAGGAAGGTGGCCTCCAGTGGACCGAAAGCTTCTCGATCGGCAAGGGCTCGCAGAAGGCCGACCTCGCCAAGAAGTGGATCCAGTATGTCACCTCGGCCAAGGGTCAGGCGAAATCGGCCGACATGGTGGCCTATCCGGCGCTGATCCCCAACCAGAAAGGCTGGGAGGTCCTCAACGCCGAGAACCCCGATGAAGCCAAGCGCCAGGGCATGCTGATCGGCCAGTCCAACGTAATGGACATGATCCGGACCGGTCGCATCCAGTATCGTCAACTTCCCCTGCAACAAGACCTTGAGACCTGGAACGACTTCTGGTCGGAATACAAGAGTTCCTGATCCGGGAGCCCTTTCCGATGCGAGCCGGCAGCCTTTGCCTGCCGGCCCGCTCATTCAGCCGGAGTGCGCCCGCTAATGCGACGCCCGATATCCTTCTACGGCCTGACTTTTTCGCTGCCGCTGCTGGTCTGGCAGCTTCTGTTCTTCGTGTTTCCCCTGTTGTTCCTCGTCGCGCTCAGCTTCTGGACGGTGAAGAACTTCACCATGCGCGCGGACTTCGACACCGTGAACTGGACCACGATGTATGGCCGCAAGGTGTTCTGGCAGGCATATGGCACGACCTTCGCCCTCGCTGCCGCCGCATCGATCCTGACCAGCATCCTGGCGTTTCCGGCATCCTACGCCATTGCCTTCAAGCTGTCGGACACGGCCCGTCGCTGGGCGATCTTCCTGATGGTGATCCCGTTCTTCACCAGCTATCTGGTGCGGGTCTATTCGTGGCAGATTTTCCTGTCGGACAACGGCATCGTCAATGTCATGCTCGGCTGGCTGGGCCTGGGACCGTATCCCATGCTGAATACCGCGGGTGCCACGATGATTGGCTACCTGACGCTGAGCCTGCCGCTCGTCATCCTGTTGCAGCTTTTCAGCCTGGTGTTCATCGACCGCACCCTTATCGAGGCTGCGCACAATTTGCGCTGCGGGCGGCTGCGCACCGTCTTTGCGGTGGTCATCCCCTCGGCCCGCGTCGGCCTCGTCATCGCCGCGCTCTTTTGCTTCATTCTCAGCTTTGGCGATTTCGTCAGCCCGATCTATCTGGGCGGGGGAGGGGCCACGACGCTGTCGATCCTGATCACCGACACCACCAAATCCGGCCAGCAATGGCCCCGCGCCGCGGTCATCGCGCTGACAATGATCGGAACACTCATGCTGGTGGCCTTCGCCGCCGTGAAATTCGCCTATAAGGGGCAAGCGAAATGAGCCGGCCCACCGATCTCAACCGCAACCGTGCCGTCGATTGGGCGCTGATGGTTTATATCGTGCTGGCGTATGCCTTCGTCTTCGCCCCCATTGCGGCAAGCTTCGTCTTTTCCTTCAACTCCGACCGTTTCCCCTCAATTCCGCTCGGCCATTTCTCACTGGATTGGTATCGCGCCGTGGCGGTCGACCCGCTGGTCTGGGAGGGCGCGCGCAATACGCTGATGGTGGGCGTGGTGGTCGGCGTAATCTCGACCGCGCTCGGCTTTGGCGCCGCCTACACCGACTATCGCTACCGCTTCCTCGGCAAGCAGGTCTATCTGGCGCTGGCCCTCCTGCCGCCCACGATCCCGGTCATCATCCTGGGCCTCGCCATGCTGGCCTATCTCAGCCGGGTGAACCTGTCTGGCAATGCGCTTTCGGTCATCCTCTCCCATGTCGTCATCTGCGCACCCTTTGCCATGGCGATCAACCGCCTGCGCCTGTCCCAGATGGACCCCGCGCTCGAGCCTGCGGCCTGGAATTTGGGCGCCTCCGAGTGGAAGGCGATGCGCCATGTCATCCTGCCGTTCTGCATGCCCTCGATCCTGGGTGCGCTTTTCATCACCATGGCGGTGTCCTTCGATGAGTTCGCCGTGGCCTGGTTCGTCTCGGGCCTCAACGAAACTTTGCCGGTCAAGGTGCTGGGCTTCCTGCAAGGCCAGGTCAGTCCGCGGATCAACGCGATCGGCACCTTCGTCTTCATCCTGTCCATGACGCTGGTGATCCTGGCTCAGCTTCTGCTGTCAGGCCGTGGCGACAACGCTCAACCAGCCGCCGACAAGGAGTAACCCATGCAACGCGATACGCTTGTTTCCTTCGAGGGCGTGGTGAAACGGTTCGGCGCCTTTACCGCCGTCCAGAAGCTCGATTTCGAGATCCACAAGGGCGAGTTCCTGGCGATCATGGGTTCCTCGGGTTGCGGCAAGACCACGACGCTGAGAATGCTTGCAGGCCTGGAGGCGCCCAGCGAGGGCGTCATCCGCCTCTCGGGCAATCCGATAAACGACCTACCCAGCTGGAGCCGCGACACGCCGATGGTCTGGCAGAGCCTGGCGCTGTTCCCCTTCCTGAACGTTCGCGAGAACGTGGAGTTTGCCCTCAAGATGCGCGGCATTGCCAAGGCCGAGCGCCGCCGGCGGGCCGATCACTGGCTCGACCGCATGCAGATCACCGAATTCGCCGACCGCAACATTGCCCAGCTTTCCGGCGGCCAGCGGCAGCGCGTCGCCTTGGCGCGATCGCTGGTGGTGGAGCCCGAGATTTTGCTGCTGGACGAACCGCTATCGGCGCTGGATGCGGCCCTCAAGGTGCGGATGCAATCGATGCTGAAGAGCCTCCAGCGCGAAACCCGCATTACCTTCGTCTACGTCACCCACAGCCAGTCCGAGGCCTTCTCGATGGCCGACCGCGTGGTGATCATGAGCCGCGGCAAGATCGAGCAGATCGGCACGCCCCGCGAAATCTACAACACGCCGCGCACCCGCTTCGTGGCCGATTTCCTGGGGTCCTCGAACCTCTTCAGCGGCAAGGTTCGCGCGGCCGGCACGGGGCTGGAGCTGGAAACGCCGGGCGGTGCGCTGCGGCTGGCCGGCAACGCCCACGCGGCTGGCGACATGGCCACGATCACGGTTCTCGACACGAAGACCCATCTCAGCCTCGCGGCGCCCGCCGGTCCGGTCAACACGGTCCCGGTGCGCATGATCGGCGAGGAGTTCGTCGGTGCAACCGCCACGCTGTATCTCGAAACCGCCGAAGGCCAGGAAATCCGCGTCCGCAAGGGGCACGACGAACTTACCGACATTCCCCTCGGAATCGGGCAGGATCTCTACGCCTGGTGGAAGCCGGAAGACGCGCACGTCGTTGCCGACGGATAGCGGCCATCCATCCCCAGCCCCGTGGGCCAGGCATTCGGACGCGCTGACGCTCAGCAATCGGGCATGTTGACCGCAAGGCCGCCCAGGCTCGTTTCCTTCAGCTTGGTGCTCATGGCTTCGCCGGTCTGGCGCATCGCCTCGATGCAATTGTCGAGCGGCATGAAATGCGAGCCATCGCCGCGCAAGGCCAGTGACGCCGCCGCAACGGCCTTGATCGCGCCCATGCCGTTGCGCTCTATGCAGGGCACCTGGACCAGCCCCCCCACGGGATCGCAGGTCATGCCCAAATGGTGCTCCAGCGCGATCTCGGCGGCATTTTCGATCTGCTCGGGTGAACCACCGAGCACGGCGCAAAGGCCGGCCGCCGCCATGGCCGCAGCCGATCCCACTTCGCCCTGGCAGCCTGCCTCGGCGCCGGAGATGGAGGCATTGTGCTTGATGAGGCCGCCAATGGCGGCGGCGGTCAGCAGGAATTCCGGCACCTTGGCCACACTGCTCCCCACACAATGGTCGAGATAATACCGGATCACCGCCGGAACGACGCCGGCGGCGCCATTGGTAGGCGCGGTCACGACCTTGCCGCCGGCCGCGTTTTCCTCGTTGACGGCCATGGCATAGACGTTGAGCCAATCCGATGCCAAATGCGGTTGGGCGCTATTGGACCCGAATTCCCCCTGCAACTGGTCGAAGATGGCGCGCGCGCGCCGGCGCACCCGTAGTCCGCCCGGCAATTCCCCGCTCTGCGCCAGCCCGCGATTGATGCACCCGTTCATGGTCGCCCACAGGGTCGTCAATCCGGCATCAAGCTCCCGGGACGAGCGGACCGTGAGCTCGTTCTCGCGCTTCATTGCCGCTATGCCGAGCCCGCTCGCCCTGGCCATGGCCAGCATCTGCCCGGCCGTCCGAAATGGATAGGGGCAGTCGGTGCTCTCGATCCGCCCCCTTCGATCGCGCGCCGATTCCAGTTCGTCGGCGGTAGCCACGAAGCCGCCGCCGATCGAATAGTACGTCTCCTCGAGGAGCACATTGCCATCCGCGTCCAAAGCCCGGCACACCAGCCCATTGGAATGCAGCGGCAGCGGCTCGCCTCGATCAAAGATGATGTCGACCGCCGGATCGAACTCCAGGTCCGGCAGCCCCTCGTGCTCCAGCCGGTGTCGCGCTGAAAGGTCGGCGAGCCGCACTTCGGCTCGCTCGACATCGAGGTCTGCCGGCAGATACCCCAGCAGTCCCAGCGCTACGGCGCGGTCGGTGGCGTGGCCCTTGCCGGTATAGGCGAGGGAGCCGTGAAGGCTCACCCTCAGGCTCGCCGCGTCATCGCCACCGCGCGACCTCAGGGCATCCAGAAAGCGCACGGCCGCGGTCATCGGCCCCATCGTGTGCGAGGACGAGGGGCCTATTCCGATCTTGAAGACGTCGAACACGCTCAGGAACATCGGAACCCACCAACAGAATGATCAGCGCTGCATTCGCCTACTGATAGACAGGAAACCGGAAGCAGAGGCATGACCTTCGGCAACAAGCGCCGGCCGGTTCATATTTCGACGCCTCTCCCAGCACGCCCATTGCACGAGATATATTCGCTCGTATACAGTCTCGACAGTATAATGGCGTCGGCCCGATAGTATGGCTGCGACAGGGGGCTCAGGCAGGTCGGTCCATGGAAACCCGTTCCACCACCAGCAAGGCGTCGCCTCGTAAATCCACGTCGCGACTGACCGTCGGCTTCATCCTGGCGCGGCGTTTCACCCTCTGCGCCTTCGCCAATTTTGTCGATGTGCTGCGTCTGGCCGCCGACGAGGGCGACCGCAGCCGGCAGATTTTGTGCGAATGGGCCGTCCTCTCCGACACCATGGCCCCCACCACTTCCAGTTGTGGCATCGCCGTGCAGCCCAATGAGCGCCTGGGCGATCCTGCCCGCTTCGACTACATCGTCATCATCGGCGGGCTGATCAACGAAATCCCCAATCTCAGCCCCGAATACACCCGCTACCTGCAGCGCGCGGCGGCGCTGAACATACCCCTGGTCGGCGTGTGTACCGGTGTCTTCATCCTGCACAATGCCGGGCTGATGGACGGTTATCGGTGCTGCGTCAGCTGGTTCCACCATGCCGATTTCCTGGAACAGTTCGACGGACTCAAGCCGGTCTCCAACCAAATCTATGTCGTGGATCGCGATCGCCTGACCTGCTCGGGTGGCATCAGTTCCGCCCATCTCGCGGCCCATCTGGTCGAGAAGCACGTGGGTCGCGCCGAAGCCAGCAAGAGCCTCCACATCATGATCATCGACGATGCCCAGCGGGCCGAAAAGCCCCAGCCCGGCATACCGCTCGATCTCACCACCAATGACGAGCTGGTCAAGCGGGTTTTGCTGATCATGCAGCAACATATCGATACCCCTCTCAGCGTCGCCGAACTGTCGCGGCGCTCGGACACCAGCAGCCGGCAATTGCAGCGCCATTTCCGCAAGGCGATCGGCATGGCGCCTGGCGCGGCGGGCAAGATCATCCGCCTCGAGCATGCCTTGTTCCTGCTTCGGCACAGCGAGCAATCCATCACCGAGATCGCCATGGCCACCGGCTTTTGCGACTCCTCGCATTTCATCCGCACCTTCAAGGCCCGCCACGGCACGACGCCGGCCCTGATGCGATCCGGCGTCGCCGCCTGAGTTGCCGTCGCATGATTGTCGCGGCGGTCAGGCCCGCGTGACGCGTTCGTTCCATTGGGGCCGCCGCGTTGACACCATACTGCGCCGGACTTTCTGGCAAAGGTGCATTGTGGAAAACAGCCTCCCCCTGCGGTACGCCGAGCGCACCGGATCGGACGATGCGCCAGCGCGGATGAACCTTATTTTGTCGTGCACCGCGCGCAGCGGCATAATCGCGGCGACGACGCGCGTCATGGCCGATCTGGACTGCAATATTCTCGAGAGCGGCCAATATATCGACGAGGCCGACAACCGCTTCTTCATGCGCCTGTCGTTTCGGGCCCCGGTGGGCGCATCGAAAGACCGGCTGGAACCGGAGCTGGCGCGCGTGGCCGAGCAGTTCGGCATGGCCATTGAGCTGCGACCGGCAGGACGGCGCACCAGGATGATCGTCATGGTATCGCGCTTCGACCATAGCCTCGTCCATCTGCTGTACCAGATCAGGGTAGGCTGGCTGGCCGCCGACGTGGTGGCCATCGTGTCAAATCATGAGGATGCCCGCGACACTGCGGAAATGTACGGCATTCCCTATTATTGTTGGCCGGTCACCTCCGCCAGCAAGGCCGAGCAGGAAGGCAAGCTGCGCGATCTCTACGCGTCGACCGGCGCCGAACTGATCGTTCTCGCCCGCTACATGCAGGTTCTGTCCGACGATTTCTCGTCACCTCTCTTCGGCCGGATCATCAACATCCACCACTCCTTCCTGCCCTCATTCAAAGGTGGAAAGCCCTATTACCAGGCCTTCGATCGGGGGGTGAAGCTGATCGGGGCAACCGCGCACTACGTCACCGCCGACCTGGATGAGGGCCCCATCATCGAACAGGAAACCCAGCGCGTGACCCATGCGATGAGCGCGGAAGATTTCGTCGCGATCGGCCGGGATATCGAATCAGTGGTGCTGTCTCGCGCCGTTAAGCTGCACGTCGAGCAGCGCGTGATGATCAATGGGAAAAAGTGCGTGGTGTTCGGGCAGTAGCAAGTCCCGCCTTTGGCCCTCCCACCATTACGCTTCGATGGCAGAGGTTTCCTGGCCCTGATCTGGCGCCGTTCCCATTTGGCGGGCAACACCATGGTCAGGGGCATCGCGGTCGGCGGCCTGCAGCAGTCCCAGCACATAGGGCGCAAAGGAGCGCCATACTTCCACGCGGAAAGCCTGCTCGCCCGAGCGGAACAGCACAATCTCCGCCTTCTCGAAGATCGTGCGCGCAACCATGCCCACGGGGAAGGCCTTGAGCGACAGATCAAGCGGCACGCCGGCATTGAGCATGGTGGCGGCGCCGGGGCCCTCCAGCAGCAGCGCGGTCTGGCGGTGGGAAATATCGACAAGGGCGCAGGGAATGCCTTCGAGTGCGGTGGTGAGCGTTTGCCAGAGGGCGCTCGTTTCGCTCTCGGGCGTCAGTAGCAGCCACTCATCCGGCCCGAGCCAGAATGCGGCGCGTTCGCCGGCAATCGCCGACCCGCAGGGCCGGGTCGGGATCGTGACGCCAAAAGCGCGGCCAGCGGGTTCGATCGCATCGGTGCCACGCAAGATCAGGCGCGTCGCCGGCGCCGCATTGCTGAGCCTTGCCGTGTGTGTCGGCACCGAAGCGGGCAGGGCGGTGGTGCGGTTAGCGGACAGGTCAGGCATTGAGCCGGCCTCCTTCCTTGTCGAAGAAAATGGGCTCCGTGACAGTCACGGCGATACCGCCAGTGGCCATGGGCACATGGAGCGTCTGCCCGGTCCGCTCCTTGCCGCCAGCCACCAGCGCCATGGCGATGGAGCGCCCGAGCGTCTCGCTCCAATAGGATGAAGTGACATGGCCCAGAGCCGAGGTCCCTGTCGCGGGCGAGGCTTCGACCGTGATCTGCGCCCCTTCCTCCAGCACCACTTTCGGGTCGACCGTCAGCAGGCCAACCAGATGCTGGCGGTCCGGCTTGAGCATGTCGGGCCGACGCAGTGATCGCTTGCCGACAAAATCGGCCTTGTTCTTGCCCACGGCCCAATCAAGCGCCAGATCGGATGGCGTCACCGTGCCATCGGTTTCCTGGCCGACGATGATGTAGCCCTTTTCGGCCCGCAGCACGTGCATGGTCTCGGTGCCATAAGGGGTGATCCCATAGGGCCGCCCGGCCGCGTAGATCGCCTCCCAGACGGCGCGGCCATAATCGGCCGGCACGTTGACCTCGAACCCCAGCTCGCCGGTAAAGCTGACGCGGAAGAGGCGGGTCGGCACGCCGCAGATCTTGCCCTCGCGCACGCTCATATGGGGCATGGCGTCGGGGGACATGTCGATGCCCTCGATCAGCGGAGCGAGAATGTCGCGCGCTTTGGGACCCTGGATGGCAATGACGGCCCATTGCTCGCTCGTCGAGGTGAGGAAGACCTTGAGCTCGGGGAACTCCGTCTGGAGATAGTCCTCCATATGGGCGAGCACGCGCGGCGCCCCGCCGGTCGTCGTGGTCACGTGGAACCGGTCCTGCGCCATGCGCGCGATGACGCCGTCGTCCATGACGAAACCGGCTTCGGTCAGCATGAGGCCATAGCGGCAACGCCCAACGCCCAGCTTTTGCCAGGGGTTGGTATAGATCCGCTCCATGAATTCCGCAGCGTCCGGGCCGACGACTTCGATCTTGCCCAGCGTCGAGGCGTCGAACAGGCCCGCTGCGTTGCGGGCGGCCCGGCATTCGCGGTTGACTGCGTCATGCATGCTCTCGCCATCCTGCGCAAAGTACCAGGCGCGCTTCCACTGCCCCACGTCTTCGAACATGGCGCCCCGCGCTTCGGCCCAGCCGTGGATCGCGGTCTTGCGCACCGGATCGAACAGCTGCCCGCGCGCACCGCCGGCCAGGGCGCCGAAGGTGACCGGCGTATAGGGCGGCCGGAAGGTCGTCAGCCCGATATCGGGAATGGGCTTGTCGAGGATGGTGGAGGCGATGGCCAGACCGTTCATATTGCTGGTCTTGCCCTGGTCGGTCGCCATCCCCGTCGTCGTGTAGCGCTTGATATGCTCGATCGAATGCATGCCCTCGCGCACCGCCAGCTTGATGTCCTTGGCGGTCACGTCATTCTGGAAGTCGACAAAGGCCTTGACGTTTTGTGGGTTGCGATCGTGTGGCGTGGCGCCGTGATAGCCGCCCGATGGGGCGATATCGCCCGAGGCCGTGTACAAAACGCTCGTGGTGGTACCGGCCGCCTTGGCCCCCAATGCCGCGCCCTCATTGAGCGCCGCCTCAAGGGTAAAGGTGCCATTGCAGGCACCGGCCGAACCGGCGGCCTGGGCATAGGTGCCGGGCGTATAAATCTGGCGTTCGGCGTCGAAGGCCAGCTTGCCCCGCGATTGCGAAAAGAGATGGACCGCAGGCGTCCAGCCGCCAGCCATGAGAACCAGGTCGCAGGCGATTGACCTGGTCGCCCGCACCGAGCCATCGGACGCGATCGAGCCAATGGTGGCGCCGCTCACGCGCTTGCGCCCGGTGGTGCCGGTCAACGTGCTGGCAAAGGCAATGGGCAAGCCCGCGGCCTGCGCTGCGTTGAGGCCAGCGCCAGAGGGATTGGCGCGCAGGTCGGCGATCTGGGCAATTTTGATGCCCGCCCGGTGCAGGGCGAGGGCCACGCCATAGCCAGTGTCATCCGCCGTCAGAAGAACCGTCGTCTGGCCCGGTTTGACGCCATAGCGGTGCAGATAAGTGCGGGCCGCCGACGCCAGCATGACCCCCGGTCGATCATTGTCCGGAAACACCAGCGGTCGCTCGATGGCACCCGTCGCCAAGACCACCTGCCTGGCCCGCACCTTCCACAGGCGTTCGCGGGGCCTCGATGGATCGGGAGATGCCTGATGGTCGGTCAGGCGCTCGCACAGACCCAGCAGATTTTGTGCATAATAGCCAAAGGCCTGGCACCGGGGCAGCAGGGTGACATTGCCCATGCTTTCCAGGCGGGCCAAGGTTTCGCTCGCCCACTGTCCGGCAGCCACGCCGTTGATGACGGCATCGCGCTCATCGAGCAAGCCACCGCCGAATTCGGGCTGCTCATCGACCAGGATCACCGAAGCGCCGCTTTCGGCCGCGCTCAACGCCGCCGCCAGACCCGCCGCCCCGCCCCCTACGACGAGGACATCGCAATGGGCGTATTGATGGGCGTAGTGATCCGGATCGGCGCTGGTCGGCGCCTTGCCCAGCCCGGCGGTGCGCCGGATGGCCGGCTCATAGAGTCGGTACCACAGCGCGAACGGCCACATGAAGGTCTTGTAGTAAAAACCCGCCCCCAGCAGCCCGGAAGGCGCCAGATCATTGATCGCCATCAGATCGTTGCCCACCGAAGGCCAGTGGTTCTGGCTGCTGGCTGCCAGCCCCTCGTAGATCTCGATCTGGGTGGCGCGCAAATTCGGCGCCGAGCGGCCATTGCCCCGGTCCACGTTGACCAGCGCATTGGGCTCCTCCGAGCCGGCCGCGAGAAAGCCGCGCGGGCGGTGATACTTGAACGAGCGGCCCACCAGATGGACGCCATTGGCGATGAGGGCGGAGGCCAGCGTATCGCCTTCGTAGCCGCGATAGGCCTTGCCGTCGAAGGTGAAGCTTATTGCCTTGCCGCGATTGATGCGGCCGCCTGCAGCAGTGCGCATGTTCATTTGGCGGTCTCCGGGCGCGGCTGGCCGGCCTTGTACGTGGTGACGATCTTGTCGGTTACCGTGTCGCGCAGGCAGTTGAAGATGCGCCCGCACCCGTTGGTGTGGCGCCACCGCTCGGCATGCAGCCCCTTGGGATTGGTGCGCAGGTAGAGGTATCGGGCCCAATCCTCGTCGGAATAGCTTTCGGGGTCCTGCGGCCGGACCACATGGGCCTCGCCGGCATAGCGGAATTCCAGTTCGGGCCGATCCATCTCGCAATAGGGGCAGGGTATGAGCAGCATTGAAACGGGCTCCTTAGTGCGCGACGGCGGCAGCGGCCGCTTCGTCGATCAGCCGACCCGTGCGGAAGCGATCGAGCGTAAAGGGCGCGGCGATGGGATGAGGCTCGCCGGTCGCGACGGTGTGCGCAAACACGTGCCCGGACCCCGGCGTCGCCTTGAAACCACCCGTGCCCCAGCCGCAATTGACGAACAGGCCCCTGACCGGCGTCTTGCCGATGATGGGCGAGCGATCGGGGGTGACGTCAACGATTCCGCCCCAATTGCGCAGCATGCGCAGGCGGCGCACAGTGGGGAACAGCTCGCAAATCGCTTCAAGCGTATGGGTGGCGATGTGCAGTCCCCCGGTCTGCGAATAGGACGTGTAGGCGTCCGTCCCCGCGCCGATGACCAATTCGCCCTTGTCGGACTGCGACATGTAGGCGTGGATGGTGTTGCTCATCACCACGCAGGGCATGATCGGCTTGACCGGTTCGGACACCAGCGCCTGCAGCGGATAGCTTTCGAGCGGCATGGACACATCGGCCATCTGCATCAGCACGCTGGAATGGCCCGCCGCGACCACGCCCACGCGCCTGGTGGCGACCGGCCCGCGGCTGGTGTCGAGGCCGATGACCGCGCCATCGGCCCCCCGGCGGATGCCGGTGACCTCGCAATTCTGGATAATCTCGACGCCCATGGCCGAGGCGGCTCGCGCGTAGCCCCACGCCACCGCATCATGCCGCGCCGTTCCGCCGCGCCGCTGCAGTGCCGCCCCGATGACCGGGTAGCGCACATCGGGATCGATGTTGAGGATGGGGCAGAAATCCTGCGCCTCTTGGGCCGTCAGCCATTCATTGTCGATGCCGGCCAGGCGATTGGCGTGCACGTGGCGCTTGAACACCTGCACGTCGTGAATGTTATGCGCCAGCATCATCACGCCACGCGGCGAGTACATGACGTTGTAGTTGAGTTCGAGGCTAAGGTTCTGCCAGAGCTTCATGGCATGCTCGTAGATGGCCTCGGACTCTTCCCACAAATAGTTCGAGCGGATGATGGTGGTGTTGCGCCCGGTATTGCCACCGCCGAGCCAGCCCTTTTCCAGCACGGCAATGTTGCGCATGCCGTGTTCCCTGGCCATGTAATAGGCTGTCGCCAGCCCATGCCCGCCTGCACCGACAATAATGGCGTCGTAGCTGGCCTTGAGCTCGGGCTGGCGCCATTGCTGCGGCCAGCCGCTATTTCCGGTGAGTGCCTGGGCAAGAAGGTTGGGAAACGAAAAACGCATTGGCCGACCCCTGTACGAGTTCGGATGTTTGCGCATTCAAGGGCAAAGCCGACAGAACCGGAGCGCCCAAGCAGCAGAACGTTTCAGACGTCTTCCCCAGCTTGTCCGCCCCCTCCTGCAGGGCTTGACTTGGCTCCGCCACGAGCCGTTTGATGCGCCAAATTATCTCGGCAGCGCTGGAGAATTCGATGTCCGACCCCCAAGACGCCTCCAAGGCTCTCGACGCGCTCATGGCCACGCTTGGCATAGCGCCAGTCCGCATTGACCATCCCCCGGTGCACACCGTTGAGGAAGCCATGGGCTATTGGGAGCACATCGAAGGCGTCCACACCAAGAACCTGCTGCTCAAGGGTGCCAGGGGCGGGCTCTGGCTGGTTTGCGTCCCCACGGACCGCCGACTCGACCTCAAGACCCTCGCGGCCCATCTCGGCGCAAAGAAATTCTCCTTCGCCAATGCCGACACATTGTTTGAGGCCTTGGGCGTGACGCAGGGTTCAGTGAGCCCGCTGGCGCTCGTCAATGACACCAGCCATTCCGTGCAACTGGTGCTGGCAGCCGACATGCTGCACCAGCCCCGCATCACCATGCATCCCCTGACCAATACCGCCACGGTATCACTCGCCAGCGCCGACTTCCTGGCCATCCTGGAGGCGCTGGGCCACCGCCCCGAAATCATCGACTTCGACCGCCTGGCGGGGCACTAGCCTCGAGGTCGCTGGGCGCGGACTTCGTGACTGTCGCCGCTCTACACGCCGTCTCCCGGCGCCAGCTATCTTTCGGACGCGTATCAGTAGGGTTGGGCGGCGCGATCTGTCGAATCGGGAACGCCCGGTGAACAAGACTGTACTGGGGGTGTACGCAGCGCGCTTCACTATGCTGCTTTGTTCTGCAACTGTTCGCATTGAACAGCGAGTTCAGCGGGCTTGCAGGCCTTTGGGCCTGATCGCTTAACCTATTGATCTGCAGGGGGTAATGGCGGAGAGGAAGGGATTCGAACCCTCGAGACAGTTTCCCATCTGCGCCCTTAGCAGGGGCGTGCCTTCGACCACTCGGCCACCTCTCCGGCACAGGGTGGATACGAGAGAAGTGCCGGACATTGCAAGGCTTATTTCGCCGGAATCGGGTTTTCCTCGACTATTCACAGCTGGCGCCCGAAAGCGGGGCAGGGCGGCGGCGCTGGAGCTGGTCCAGCGCGCGCCAAGCGTTGGCGAACGCCTAGTACAGGCGCTTTTCGCCCGCTTCGATGCGGATCGGCAGCACGTTTTCAGCCGGCGGCAGCGGGCACACGGCATGCTCGGTGAAGGCGCAGGGCGGGTTGATGGCCTTGTTGAAGTCGAGCACGATGGTGTGCTCGGTCACGTCTTCGCCATAGACGAAGCGCGACGCGGGATAGGTGCTGTCGCGCGAGGTCAGGTCGCGGATGACAAATTGCGGGCTGGTGGCGGTCCCATGGGTGGCCAGCAATTCATAGGTCACGCCATTGCGGGTAAACACCGCCTTGTGGGTAGCCTCGACATTGGTGGGGATCGATTTGGAGGTATCGACGGTCAGCCCCTTGGGCGCTTCGAGCCTGACCCAGTCGGCGACGATGCGCCAGCTCGGATCATGCGGGAAATACTGGATCGGGGCGAGGTCCGCCGGGGCGGTGGAGGTGGTATCGCGCACGCGCACCGCATTCTCGCCATTGAGCGTCGTCACTTCGAGCAGCAGATTGCCGGCGCTGAAGCGCGGCGGCTTGGTCTTGCTCAGCGCCAGCAGCTGCGGGGCGCCGCCGGCCGGCGTATAGGTTACATTGCCCGCGCCATCCTGGGTCAGGCTGCCGATATGGGCGGGGCCGCTGGAGAGCACGAGGTCATTGTCGGGGGCGCTGCCCAGGGTTACGGTGCCTTCGGCCAACCAGAAGCGGCCGATGATGTTGAGCCAGCCATCGGGTGCCTTGAGGGCGGCGAGGCGGCGGACCTGCCAGTCGTGATAGGATTGGATATCGGCGGTCATGATGAAACCTCTTTCAGGGTCAGGCGCGGCACGCTGGAGAGCAGGCGCTGCGTATAGGGGTGTTGCGGGTTGGCGAGCACCTGGGCGGTATCACCTGCCTCCACAATGCGCCCTTTTTCGAGAATGACGATACGCTTGCACAGCGCCGCGACCACCCCGATATCGTGCGACACCAGCAACAGGCTCATCTTTTTACTCAGCCCCGCCAGCAGGTCGACAATGCGGATGCGGGTGGTCAGGTCAAGCGCGCTCACCGCCTCGTCGGCCAGCAGCAGCCGCGGTCCAGGCACGATGGCGCGGGCAATGGCGATGCGCTGGCGCTGGCCGCCCGAGAACTGGTGCGGATAGCGCTCGCCGGCCGTGCGCTCCAGCCCCACCGCTTCGAGTGCATCGCCCACCATTTGCGCGTGATCCCCGGCAATGCGCAGCGATCGCAGCGGTTCGGCGATGATGGAAAATACCGTCTGGCGCGGATCGAGCGAGGAATAGGGGTCCTGGAACACCACCTGCACCTGCTTGCGGAACTGGCGCATGAAGGCGCCGAGGCGCGGGTTGAGCGGCTGCCCGTCGAAACTGATACTGCCGCTGTCGGGCCGGGTCAGCCCCAGCAGCAACCGCAACAGGGTGGTCTTGCCCGATCCCGATTCCCCGACCAGCCCGATGGTGTCGCCGGCGGCGATTTCCAGCGAGACGTCATCGAGAATGCGCCGCCCGCCGGTATAGCCGAAGCTGACGTTTTCAACGCGCACGAGGCTCATCGCCGACCCTCCAAGGCGTCATCAAAGCTGCGCGCGGCCGCGAGCAGGCTCTTGGTATATTCATGCTGCGGATCGGCAAACACCTGAACGACCGGCCCGGTCTCGACCGTTTCGCCCTGGCGCAGCACAACGACGCGCTCGACCGTATTGGCGACCACCGGCAGGTCGTGGCTGATGAACAGCAGCGCCATGTGGTGTTCGCGCACCAGCCGGTCGAGCAGCCGCAGGATTTCGGCCTGGGTGGTCACGTCGAGCGCGGTGGTGGGTTCGTCGGCGATCAGCACATCGGGGCGGCAGGCAATGGCCATGGCCATGGCGACGCGCTGGCGCTGCCCGCCCGACAATTGATGCGGATAGGAGCGCGCCATGCGCTCGGGCTCGGGCAGGGAGACCTCGTCGAGCAGGGCCATCACCCCGCGCCGCACTTCATCCCCCGATAGTTTCTTGCCGTCCCGCTGGGCCCGGCGCGCCAGCGGTTCGGCCACTTGCCGGCCCACGCGCATGGTAGGGTCGAGCGCGGTCAGCGGCTCCTGGAACACGATGGCAACGGCGGTGCCGCGCAAATGGTCGAGCTGGCGGTCGGGCGTGCCGATCACCTGCTGGCCCGCCAGCAGCACCGAGCCTTCGGCCGAAAGACCAGCGGGCAGCAGCCCGGTGGCGGCCAGCGAGGTCAGCGATTTGCCGGATCCCGATTCGCCAATCAGCCCGACGCGTTCGCCGCGCTCCAGCTGCAGCGACAGATTGGACACGAGGGTCTTGGCTCCGGCGCGCACGCTCAGATTGTCGATGGCAAGCAAACGGGTCATCGGGCGCGCCTCGTCGGATCGATCGTGTCGCGCAGCCCGTCCGCGAGCAAATTGACGCCGATGGCCAGCGACACCAGCGCCAGGCCCGGTGCGATGGCGCCCAGCGGCGCGGTGTAAACGGTGCCCTGGGCTTCCTGCAGCAGCCGCCCCCACGAGGCATTGGGCGGCGGCGCGCCAAGCCCGAGATAGGAGAGCGAGGCTTCGGCAATCACGGCCAGCCCGAATTGCAGCGCGAAATTGACCGATAGCGTCGGCCAGATATTGGGCAGGATATGCCCGAACACGATGGCCAGCCATGAGGTGCCCGAGGTGCGGGCGGCCGTGATGTAGTCCATCACCAGCACGCGCTTGGCGAGGATACGCGTCAGCCGCGCGACGATGCCCGAAAGCGCGATGCCCAGCGCCAGGATGACCGACCAGAGGCTGGCCGTGTCGCTGGCGGCCACCACCAGCATGGCAATGAGCAGGGTAGGGAAGGCGATCAGAATATCCAGGGTGGCCGCCAGCGCGTCATCGAGCCATTTGCTGGCAAAGGCGGCAAGCACCCCCAGCGTCACCCCGATCACCGCGCCGATCAGCAGCGCCCCGCTGCCCACGATCAGGGCAATGCGGCTGCCCACCATCAGATGGGTCCACAGATCGCGTCCCAGTCGGTCGGTGCCGAGCCAGTGCAGCATGCTGGGGCCTTCCAGCCGCCCACCGGCCATGGCGGTCGGGTCATAGGGCAGCCACACCAGCGAGAGCAGGCCCATCAGGACATGCACGCCCACCAGGATGATGCCGGCCCACAGCGTCAGCGAATGGCGGCGACCGGGCGCCGTTGGGGTTGTTGTTGCGGTCACGACGGTCATGCCTGCACCTGCGATTTGGTGCGCAGCCGCGGATCGAGCAGGCGCTGGCTGAGGTCGGCGGCAAAGCCGAGCAGCAGCACCAGCAGCGTCGAAATGAACAGCACGCCCTGCACATTGGGATAGTCGCGCTGCTGGATGGCAAGCATCAGCATGGAGCCAAGGCCGGGCAGGCTGAACACCCGCTCGACTACCACCGCGCCCAAAAAGGTGCTGGCCAGCTCGATCCCGAGGATGGAAATCACCGGCGCCGCGCCATTGCGCAGGCCGTGCCGTATCAGGGCTTCGGGGAAGCTGGCGCCCAGCGCCCGGGCCGTGCGGATATAGTCGCTGCCCAGCACATCAAGGGTGGAGGCGCGCACATAGCGCAAGAGCGATGCGCCCATCACCAGCCCGATGGTCAGTGCCGGCAGCACCATGCCGGTTGCCGCCTCGCCAAAATTGCTCCAGCCGCGCAGCGGAAAGCCCCCCGAGGGCAACCAGCGCAGGTTGATCGCAAACAGCGTCACCAGCAGGATGCCCAGCCAGAACACCGGGATGGCAATGCCCAGCTGCGACACGACCGAGATGGCCGCTCCATACCAGCGATTGGAGCGCACGGCGGCGATGATGCCCAGCGGCAGCGCCAGCAGCAGCGCCAGGCAAAACCCGATCAGCGTCAGCGGCAGGGTCACCGACATGCGGTTGCCCAGCTCTTCGAGTACCGAGGCGCGGCTGACGAAGGAGGTGCCCAGGTCCAGCCGGGAGAGATTGCTGAGGAAACTGAAAAACTGCACATGCAGCGGCAGGTCGGAGCCCACCTGGGCGCGCGCCGCCTCGATTTGCTGGGCCGTGGCGCCCACCCCGAGCAGGGCATTGGCCGGGTCGCCGGGCAGCAGGCGCAACAAGATGAACAGCACGATGGCCGCGATCAGCAGGGATACCAGCAAAATGGCGGTGCGACGGATCGTATAGGCGAGAATGGGGGTATTCCTTGCGGTGAAGTTGGCAGGATAACCACAACCTGAAAGCAAAACCACCGGCCCTGTGCAGGACCGGTGGGGATAAATCGCCAGGTTAAGTCGATCAGTCGGCTTTTTTGATGCCGTAGGCGAAGAACTGCGAGTTCAGCCCGTTCACCGGATAACCGGTGACATTGGCGGCCGAGACAACGATCTGCGGGTAGAGATACAGCCAGTTGCTGGCGGCGTCCTCGGCGATGATCTTGTTGGCCTCGAGCAGCTTTGCGGTCTGGTCGGCTTCGCTGTCGGCTGATTCTGCATCGGCGACGAGCTTGACCACTTCGGGATTGTTGTAGCCCCAGTAGAAGTCCGGGTTGCCGTAGAACACGATATCGCGATGGTTCACGTGTTCCTGCAGCGTCGCCTGGAAATTCTTCTCCTGGTAGACCTTGGTGTACCATTCATTGGCGGTGATGATGTTGATGTTCACCTTCACGCCCACCTTGGCATATTCGGTCTGCAGGAACTGCGCGACGATCGGGTGCGGGTCGTAGTCGGGGGTGTCGAGGGTGAACTCGAAACCATCCGGATAGCCGGCTTCCGTGAGCAGTTGCTTGGCGCTGTCGACGTCATAGGCATCAACGCCCGTCAGGTCCACATACCAGGGGTCGGTCGGCGGCACGAACGAGCCGATCAGCGTACCGTAATCACCCCAGATGGAGTTGAGCAGGCGCGCCTTGTCGGTGGCGCGGGCCAGTGCCTTGCGCACCTTTACATTATCGAATGGCGCCACGCGGTCGTTATAGGCCAGCAGCTCCTTGGTGGTGGAGGCGCCTTCGGTGACGGTGAACGACGCATTGCCGGCGAACTGGGCCAGCGAATCCGGGCTCTGCACCGAGGTGATTACGTCCACGGCATTGGTCAGCAGCGCGTTGTTGAGCGCGGTGGCATCGGTGAAGTACTGGAACACCACTTCGCCATTGGTCGGCGCTTCGCCCCAATAGGCATCGTTGCGGGTAAGGGCCAGGGCCGAGCCGCGACGCCATTCGGCCAGCGCATAGGGGCCGGTACCATCGGCCTTGGCGGTAATGTCGCCGGCGGTATCGTTGACGATCCACGCATAGGACAGATTGTAGGGCAGCGAGATCGAACGCGCCGACAGGGTGATGACGACGGTCTTGTCATCGGGCGTTTCGATGCCGGTGATGGTCGACAGGCTCCGCTTGCGCGAGCTCTTGGAGGTTTCGGCGGTCACGCGCTCGATCGAGGACTTGACGTCGGCAGCAGTCAGCGGATCGCCCGAATGGAAGGTCACGCCATCACGCAGGGTGAAGGTGTAGGTCAGCCCGTCATCGCTGACGCTGTAATCGGCGACCAGCGACGGTTCGACGGTGCCCGCATCGGTCAGCTTGAACAGGGCTTCATAGACGTTGCCATTGAAGGCTTCGTTGATGCCTTGGCCGGCGCCGGCGGTGTTGTCGAGGTTTTGCGGCTCATACAGCGATCCGATGCGGATCGTTGCATTGGCGTCAAAATCCTGTGCCCAGACGTTCGGCACCAGCGCCACGCTGGCCAAAAGTGCCGCGACGACCAGTTTTTTCGAGTGCATGAGAAACTCCCAGATTATTGCCTCCAGCGTAATGTCGGCTGAAAGAAAATTCCACTGACTTGGTAGAGATTTGTATGCCGTTCAAAGCGAGCTTGGAGCATGACTTTCCAACGGCCGGCAGATTAACAGAAATCCCGTCCAGGGGGCCAGTTGAATCGCCCGTGGCGACCGGCCCGGCGGACATAAGCTGCACCCTTTTGCCGTGATCACGCGACCGGATTTTGTATCCTTATCTACATGTCGTTCGTGTTTGTGCTAGAAATTGCCAGTGCCCCGCAAATGAGCTGGTTTACCAGCAGCAGCGAGGCAACCCCGCCGCCGTATTTTTGTATTTCGATTTTATGGAGAAGGTCATGCTGAAACCGACTTTGATCGCCCTGGGTCTGTCCGTGGCACTATTGGGTACCGCACAGGCACAGGAGGTGATCCGCCACACCACTCCAGGCTCCAATTTCCCCATCGCCCGCGCCGTCGAGGTGCCGGCCGGCATGACCACCGTTTATCTCAGCGGCGCCGTGCCTTCCGTAGTCGATCAGGCCGCCGATCGTTCCACGACCGCCGCCTATGGCGACATGGAAACCCAGACCGTCAGCGTGTTGAACTCCATCGACAAGTCGCTGGCCGATCTCGGGCTGACCATGGGTGACGTCATCAAGATGCAGGTCTTCCTCGTGGCGCCCGACGGCACGGCGGTGGATTTTCGGGGTTTCATGAAGGGCTACAGCCAGTTCTTCGGCACCGAAGCGCAGCCCAATCTGCCATCCCGCTCGGTCATGACCGTTGCCGGCCTCGTCAGCCCCGGCTGGCTGGTGGAAATCGAAGTGACCGCGGTTCGCCCCTAGTCATCATCAGCGGCTGAACTGTCGCCATCGGCCCGGCGCTTTCCCCCAAGCGCCGGGCCAAATGCGTTTGACTTTCCAAGTCCTTGCCTGTGTTAGATGGTCGCGGATGGGCGAGATGGGGGTGTCGCATGCGGCTGACGATTTTTGGAACCGGCTATGTTGGCCTCGTCTCGGGCGCCTGCCTCGCCGATGTCGGTCATGACGTACTGTGTGTCGATATCGACGCCGCCAAGATCGCCCGCCTGAACCAGGGCGAAATTCCCATTCACGAGCCGGGGCTGGGCGATCTGGTGGCGCGCGGCAAAGCCAACGGCACGCTGCGCTTCACCACCGACATTGCCGAGGCAGTGCGCCATGCCGACGTGCAGGTCATTGCCGTGGGCACCCCGCCCGATGAAAACGGCGCCGCCGATTTGCAATATGTGCTGGCCGTCGCCCGCTCGATCGCCGAAAACATGGATGAGCCCAAGGTGGTCGTGGTCAAATCCACCGTGCCGGTGGGCACCTGTGACCGGGTCCGCCAGACCCTCACCAGCGCACTGGCCGCCTTGGGCCGCCCGCTCAGCTTCGATGTCGTCTCCAACCCCGAATTCCTTAAGGAGGGCGCGGCGGTCAACGACTTCCTCAAGCCCGACCGCATCGTCGTGGGTGCCGACAGCCCCCATGCGCGCGCCGTGCTCGGCGAGATCTACGAGCCGTTCAACCGCAGTCACGACCGCACCCTTTATATGGACGTGCGCTCCTCCGAGCTGACCAAATACGCCGCCAATGCGATGCTCGCGACCAAGATCAGCTTCATCAACGAGATCGCCAATCTGGCCGAGCTGCTGGGGGCCGATATCGAGCAGGTGCGGCTGGGCATTGGGGCCGATCCGCGCATCGGTTATCAGTTCATCTATCCAGGCCTGGGCTATGGCGGCTCGTGCTTTCCCAAGGATGTGCAGGCGCTCGCCCGCACCGCCGACGAGATCGGCTATGACGCCCAATTGCTCAAGGCGGTGGAAGCGGTCAACAACCGTCAAAAGCAGACGCTGTTCCACAAGATTGCCGCCCATTTCGGCGGCGCGGACAAACTGTCCGGCAAGCGCATAGCGCTGTGGGGCCTCGCCTTCAAGCCCAATACCGACGACATCCGCGCCGCCCCGGCCCGCGCGTTGATGGAAAGCCTGTGGGCCGCCGGCGCCACAATTAGCGCCTATGATCCGGTGGCCATGGACGAAGCGCGCCGCCTCTACGGCGAACGGGACGATCTGGTGCTGGCGCCGGACAAATACAGCGCGCTCGACCAGTGCGACGCCCTCGCGATCTGCACCGAGTGGTCGCAGTTCCGCGCCCCCGATTTTGACGAGATCGCCTTGCGCCTGAAGCAACGCCTTGTTTTCGACGGCCGGAACATTTACGCACCCGAACGGCTGCGCGCCGATGGCTGGACCTATTACAGCGTCGGTCGCGGCACCATCCGTCAGGGTCCGGAACCAGCATCGAGCGCACTATGAAATATCTGGTCACCGGGAGCGCGGGCTTCATCGGTTTTCACGTCGCCCAGCGCCTGCTCGAGCTTGGCCACAGCGTGGTCGGCTTCGATGTGGTCAATGACTATTATGACCCCGCCCTCAAGGAGGCGCGGCTGGCCCAGCTGGCGACGCTGGGCGCGCGGCAGGGAGCGGAATATCATTTCATTCGCGCGGACCTGGCCGATTTCGCCGCGGTCCAGCAGGCCTTTTCCGACCACCAGTTTGACCGGGTCATCCACCTGGCGGCGCAGGCGGGCGTCCGCTATAGCCTCGATAATCCCCACGCCTATGTGCAGTCCAACCTGGTCGGGTTCACCAATATTCTTGAAGCCTGCCGCCACCACAATGTGGGCCACCTGGTCTACGCCTCGACCTCGTCGGTCTATGGCGCCAACACCAAAATGCCGTTTTCCGAGCATGACGGGGTGGATCATCCGCTGCAATTTTATGCGGCCACCAAGCGCGCCAACGAGCTGATGGCCCACAGCTACAGCCATCTCTTCCGCCTGCCGACCACCGGCCTGCGCTTTTTCACGGTCTATGGGCCGTGGGGCCGCCCGGACATGGCGCTGTTCAAGTTCACCCGCAATATCCTCGCGGGCCAGCCCATCGACGTCTACAATCACGGCAATCACACGCGCGATTTCACCTATGTCGACGATATCGTCGAAGGGGTGATCCGGGTTGCCGAGCAGCCGGCCACGCCCAACCCTGAGTGGAACGCCGCCACGCCCGATCCCGCCAGCTCCGACGCGCCCTACCGCATCTACAATATCGGCAATTCATCGCCCACTTCGCTGTCCGACTATATCGGAGCTCTCGAAGAGGCCCTGGGCGAACCCGCCATCCGCAATTTGATGCCGCTGCAGGCGGGCGAGTTGCTGGACACCTATTCCGACACCACCGAACTCACCAAGGCCGTCGGCTACGCCCCCGCCACCCCCGTCCGCGAGGGCGTGCAACGGTTTGTGGACTGGTATCGGTCCTATTACGGCGGCAAATTGTCAGCCGGCGAATAGGTATTGCCCGAATTCCGTTGTTGTATCGGGCATCCATAATACTACTAATCGCCTTTCAGGCGGCCAGCGGCACTGTCCAAAAGTCGGCAATGCGAGAAACATTGCTCGGCAATGTTGAATTTGTGCGTATCTGACGCCAAGGAATAACCCAGCCATCTCCGCTCCAGAATTTCCGGCGCGGCATCTGTGGCAAGAAACCAATGAAATCTTGTTTCTGATTGGCTCCGGAATTGTTGCGCAATAATCATGGCGCGACAGTTATTGTTGTGTTTACTTTGATTGCGCTACGAGTGCTGTGTTCGTGACTGTTTTGCTGCTTGCACGGAAAGTTGTTTCTGGGTGAAGTGATCAGTGTGGGCATTTGTCTGTCGTCGGAGTTGCCTGAGTGTCGTTGAAGTTTGGGACCAGCGGCCTGCGTGGATTGGCGGTTGATCTGCAAGGGTCAGAAGCGCGCCGCTACACGGCAGCCTTCTTGCGCTATCTGGATTGGGTGGGCGAAAAGCCCACGCAATTGTTCCTCGGCCAAGACTTGCGGCCCAGCAGCGCGCAGATCATGCGCGACTGTGCGGCCGCCGCGGCGGGCCTGGGCGTCCAGGCAATCGATTGCGGCCCCTTGCCGACACCGGCGCTGGCCCTGCATGCCATGGCCGCCGGAGCGCCCGCGATCATGGTCACCGGCAGCCACATTCCGGCAGATCGCAACGGGCTCAAATTTTACCGCCGCCACGGCGAAATCGGCAAGGCCGATGAGGCGGGGATCCTGTCCTCGCTGGGGGCCGCTCCAGTCGGCGATTACAGCGCCGCTGTCCGCGACGACAGTGCCGCGGCCGCGGCACGCTATCGCAAGCGCCATGTCGGCGTGCTGCCCGCCGATGCGCTGGCCGGCTGGCGCATCGGGGTGTTTGAACATTCCAGCGTCGGACGCGCGGCGCTTGCCGATATTCTGGAAGGCTATGGCGCCCAGATCGTCCGGCTGGGCCGCATCGAAGGCTTCGTTGCAGTCGACACCGAGGCTTTTGCCGACGCGGTGTTTGCCCCGCTGCGCGGCTGGCTGGTCGAGCATCGCCTGGATGCCATCGTGTCGGCCGATGGCGATGCCGACCGTCCCCTCTTGATGGATGCCGAAGGCAATTATGTGCGCGGCGATGTGCTGGGCCTGCTCGCCGCGCGTTTCCTCGGCGCCGATGTGGTGGTCACGCCGGTCACCTCCAATACCGCCATCGAAGCGACCGGCTATTTCGCCGAAGTCATGCGTACCCGCGTCGGCTCGCCCTATGTCATCGAGGGCATGCAGGCCCCGCTGGACCAAGGCGTCCGGTGCGTTGTCGGCTTTGAAGCCAATGGCGGCACGCTACTGGGCAGCGCGGTCCGCATTGGCGCGGTCAATTTGCCGCCCCTGATGACCCGCGACGCGCTGCTGCCCCTGGTCAGCGCGCTTGGCCTTGCGGCGCAAGCCCGGCAAACCCTTGCCGAGCTGGTCGCCGCCTTGTCGTTGCGCGTGGCGCTGAGCGACCGGCTGGCCGACATTCCCCAGCACGCCAGCGCCGCCTTTCTGGAGCGACTTCGCCATCGTCCATCGGGCGAGGATTTCTTCGGCCGTCTCGGCCCGGTAACCCGCGTCAGCGCCATTGACGGGCTGCAATCCTGGCTCGCCGACGGCACCATGATCCACTACCGCGCCTCCGGTAATGCGCCCGAATTGCGCTGCTACGTCGAAGCCCACAACGCCGCCAGGGCCGAAGCCAGCCTCGCATGGGCGCTGGCCGCCGCCCGCACTGCGCTGTCCCCCAAGTCACCCACGAAATGGAACACCGGCATGAGCAAGATCGTCCCAGTCATTCTTGCCGGTGGTCAGGGGACCCGGCTGTGGCCCTTGTCACGCTCCGCGCGGCCCAAGCAATTCATTGATCTGATTGGCAAAACCAGCCTGTTCCAGCAAACCCTGGCCCGCGTTGCCGATCGTGAGCGTTATGCCGCCCCGATCATTCTGACCAATGCCGAATATCGCTTTCTGGTCGCCGAGCAGGCGCTCGAAACCGGGGTGGAACTTGGAGCGATCCTGCTTGAGCCGGTGGCCCGCAATACCGCGGCTGCGATTGCTGCTGCCGCATGCGTCGCCATCGCCGAAGACCCCGACGCCATCCTGCACATCCTCGCCTCCGATCACGCCATTGCCGGCTCCGCCGCCTATTTCGCGGCGGTCGATGCTGCCAGGTCAGCTGCCGTGGCGGGTCACCTGGTCACGTTTGGCATTGCGCCAACCCGCCCTGAAACTGGCTATGGCTATATCGCCCTGGGCGAGGCGCTCCAGCACGGCACCCGCAAAGTCGCCCGTTTTGTCGAAAAGCCCGATCTGCTCCGCGCCACGGACATGCTGGCAGAGGGTAACTATGTGTGGAACTCGGGCATGTTCATGCTCCCCGCCAGCCTGTTTCTCGCCGAGTGCGAAAGGCTGGCCCCCCAGACGCTGGCCGCCGCCTCCGAGGCCGTGTCGCTCGCCCAGCGCGATCTCGATTTTGTGCGGCTCGACGCCGTGGCCTTCGCAAAGGCCCCCGATATTTCGGTCGACTACGCGATATTCGAGCGCACCGACAAGGCCGCTGTTTTGCCGGTGTCGTTCGACTGGTCCGATCTGGGCGCCTGGGGGGCGGTCTGGCAGGCGCACGCCCGTGACGAAAGCGGCAATGTCGCCGTCGGCCAGTCGCTGCTCTCCAATACCACCAACACCCTGGTGGTCAGCGAGGGCGCCTATGTGGTGGTCGAGGGGCTCGACGATGTGGCCGTCATCGTAAGCGAAGACGCCATCTTTGTCGGCAAGTTGTCGGAAGCGCAAAATGTCGGGCGCATCGCCAAAACCCTCAAGTCGGACGTGCTGACCCGCCATCTGACCGAAATCCACAAGACCGCCTACCGGCCCTGGGGCGGCTATTCCTCCGTGCTGTCGGGCGAGCGCTTTCAGGTCAAGCGCCTGTTCGTCAGCCCCGGCAAGAAGCTGTCGTTGCAAAAGCACCATCATCGCGCCGAACATTGGGTGGTGGTCAGGGGCACCGCCGAAGTGACCGTCAACGAGCGGATCATGATGCTGAGCGAAAACGAGTCGGTCTATCTGCCGCTCGGCTGCACCCATCGCCTGGCCAATCCCGGCAAGATCGAGCTGGAGCTGATCGAGGTGCAGACCGGCTCCTATCTGGGCGAAGACGACATCATCCGCATCGCCGACGAATTCGGCCGCAGCTAACGGTCGCCGCGAGCGCACGACCTACGTGCACTCGACTGCCCGAGCGCGCGCCGCAGCGCGTCTCCTGTATCGATTCGTCCTCCCCCCTCGATTGCTGGTCACGTCCCACTCAGGCGCGTGATTTTCTCCGTCGACCGCCACCGCGATGCCACTGGGCGGCTCCGACGCGCGGTCGGCACTCGTGCATGCCTTGGCTGGTTGGGCAACGTAACCTCGCGCTCGACTGCCCAACCACCCGCCACAGCGCGTCGGCCTTAATTCGATTGCCCGACCACTCGCCACACCGCCCCTCGAAATGTCACCGCTACCTCGATTGATCGTCGCTTGGCGCGTTATTATTTCCCGAACGACCGCCAACCCGATGCTGAATAACAGGACACCATGTCATTGGGCGCTCGCACACGCGGCCAGTGCTCGCGCATGCCCTCGCAAAACGACGGCCAGCAGCGTTTGCCCTGCGCCCCGTTGATCAACCGCGCCAGCACGTCAGCCGATTGCCAGGTCACTCCCTGCAACGCCTCTAGACCTCACCCCCTTTGATTGAGACCTCGCCCCTCGATTGCCGTTCACGCTCGCCCGGTGCGGGTGATCTTTTTCTCAAACGAGGGCCACTGCGACGCCTTGCAACAACAAGACACCGCGCCAGCGGGTCACACGGTGGTGCGGTCAGTGTTCGCGCATGCCCTGTAAAAGTGGAGCCAGCAGCGTTTGCCTTGCGTCCCATTGACCGACCGCGCCGCAGGACGTCTGCCGATTGCCAAGTCACTCCGTGCAACGCCTCTAGACCTCACTCCCTTTGATTGAGACCTCGCCCCTCGATTGCCCGTCACGCCCGCCCGGTGCGGGTGATCTTTTTCTCAAACGAGGGCCACCGCGACGCTTTGCAACAACAAGACACCGCGCCACCCGGTCACACGGTGGTGCGGTCAGTGCTCGCGCATGCCCTGTAAAAGTGGAGCCAGCAGGGTTTGCCTAGCGCCCCATTATCCGACCGTGCCGCAGCACGTCAGCCGATTACCAAGTCACTCCGTGCAACGCCCCTAGACCTCACTCCCTCGATTGTCCGTCACGCCCCGCCCGGTCTCGGGTGATCTTCTTCCTCTCGACCACCACCGCGACCCCTCTGCAACACAAGACACGACGCCACCCGGTCATACGGTGGTACGGTCAGTGCTCGCGCATGCCCTTGTGGAACATGTCGGTCATGGGGCGCAGCATGTATTCGACAAAGGTGCGTTCGCCCGTGGAAATAATGATATCGGCCGGCATGCCCGGCAGCAGGCGTTCCCGCAGCTCGAGCGGCACCGAGGCCTCGTTCACCTGGATGCGCGCGCTGTAATAGGGACGATCACCCGCTGAAGTCGGTTCGATAACGTCCTGCGACAGCACCGCAATGGTGCCGAACATGACCGGCGTGGTCTTGCTCGAAAAGCTGGAAAACCGCACTTCGGCCTGCATGCCCACCGAAACGCTGGCAATGTCGATTGGCTGAATACGCGCCGAAATGATCAGATCGTCATCGAGTGGAATGATATCCATCACCGGCTCGGCCGGGCGCACGACCCCGCCAATGGTGTGGACGCGGATATTCTGCAGCACGCCGCGCACCGGCGCGGTCACCACGGTGCGATCAAGCACATCCCGCGCGACCATGGTGCGCTCGGTGGTTTCGCTGAGCTGTTCGCGAATGTCGCGCAGTTCATGGCCCGCGCGCTCGACATAATCCTGTTTGACCTGCACGATCTGCAAGCGGGTTTCCGCCATGGTCTGGCGCAGCTTGGCGATCTCCGAGGTGATCGCGCCGAGGCTCCCCTGCAGGTCGAGCCGCGAACGGCGCATCGAGGCGAGCTGGTTGGCGGTGATGACGCCGCTTTCCTGCCCGCGCTGCAACCGGTCGATCTCGTCGTCGATGGAGATCATCTGCTCCTCGATGGCGTATTTCTGCTGTTCCAGCCCGCTCACCCCTTCATTGAGCTGCTCGATGCGGGAGTTGAGAATGGCGATCTGGCCATCCTTGGTCTGGCGACGGTCCTCGAAAATGGTCTGCTGCAGCTTGACCACTTCGCCCACGTCCGGATTGCCGGTTGTGTCCAGGGATTGG
Source organism: uncultured Alphaproteobacteria bacterium (assembly GCA_963699295.1). GTDB lineage: Bacteria > Pseudomonadota > Alphaproteobacteria > Rhizobiales > Devosiaceae > Devosia. Next base: position 1,331,056 of record OY969432.1, on the reverse strand, counting down.
GGCAGAGCAATCAGATCGGCATTGGTGCTTTCCGCGTTCAGCCGCGCCTCTTGCGCCTGCAACATGGCCAGCCGGCCACTCAGATAGGTGAAATTTCCCAGGGCCTGGGTGGGGTTGAGCTTAAGAATGACTTCGCCCGCATCGACGATTTCGCCTTCGCGCGCCACGATTTCCGCAACGATGCCGCCTTCCAGATGCTGCAGCGTCTTGCGGCTGGATTCCACCGATACGGTACCATTGGCCACCACCCCGCTGGCCAGGGGCGCGGTCAGGGCCCAGGCGCCGAACATGCCGAAAGTAAGCACCAGTGTGGCGTAGCCCGCCAGAATATAGGGACGCGGTGAAAACTGCACCGGCGCGGCATTGGGGCCGGGCGCATCGCCGCCAGTGCCATCGATGGTGAAGGGAACGACTGACATCTGGATACCTCAGGCGATGCTGCGGGCAGGGGCCGCTTCGGCCGCCACCTGCTTGAGCGCGGGCTTGACCTTGAGCAGTTCCTGCGTCGAGCCGAACGAACGCATGCGGCCGTCGGCCAGAATGAGGGACTTCTCGGCCAGGCTCACCAGGCTCATCTTGTGGCTGACAAAAATGATCGCCTTGCCCTGTTGCTTGAGGTCGTTGATGATCTGGTACAGCGCCTCTTCGCCCTCGCTGTCGAGGTTGGCATTGGGTTCGTCGAGCAGGATCAGGCGCGGATTGCCGTAAAGCGCCCGGGCCAGGCCGATGCGCTGGCGTTGCCCGCCCGACAGGGCCCGGCCGCCAATGCCGATCTGGGTATCATAGCCATCGGGCAGGTTCTGGATCATCTGGTGCACGCGCGCCTTCATCGCCGCCTGCACTATGTCATGATCATTGGTATCTGGCTGAAAGCGCGAGATATTTTCCGCCACGCTGCCCGAGAACAATTCCACCGTCTGGGGCAGGTAGCCCAGATGCTGGCCCAGCACATCACTGTCCCAATGCTGCAATTCAGCGCCATCGAGGCGGATGCTGCCGGCAAATGCCGGCCAGATCCCCACCAGGGCGCGGATGAGGCTGGACTTGCCCGCACCACTGGGCCCGACCAGCGCCACCGCCTCCCCGGGCAGCACCTCAAACGAGATGCCCTGCAGCAGCGCAGATTTGGCGCCGGGTGGAACTACCGCCAGCCCCGACACGCTCAGCTGCCCCGTGGGCGATGGCAATTCGGTATGCTCTTCAGTATCCGGCGTCTGCGCGAACAGCTGCGCCAGCCGGTGATAGGCTTGCCTGGCGCCCACCACCTGCTTCCATTGGCCCACCACCTGGTCCACCGGCTGCAGGGCGCGCCCCATCAGGATCGAGCAGGCGATCATCGAGCCCGCCGAAATCTCGCCCTGCAGCACAAGGAACGCTCCAACCCCGAGAATGAGGGTCTGCAGCGACATGCGCACGAATTTGGACAAGGTCTGCAGCACACCGGCCCGGTCGCTGGCCTCGGCCTGCTTGACCAGCATGCCGCGATGCATGTCGTGCCATTTGCCGCGGAGGCTGGTTTCCATGCCCAGCGCCCTGATCGCTTCGACATTCTGCAGGGTGGTGTTGGCAAAGTGCTGTGCCGACTGGCCGAGCCCCGAGGCCTCGTTCAGCGTCTTTTTGGTCATCAGTTCGTTGGCGATGGCCAGGGCGAACACGATGATCGCCCCGCCCAGCGCCACCCAGCCCACCATGGGATGGAACAGGAAGCACACGAACAGGAAGATCGGCACCCAGGGAATGTCGCACAGCGCGATAAGTCCGGCGCCGGTCAGGAATTCGCGCAGGCGGTCCACGTCGGCCAGGATGAACTCGGATTTGCCGTTGGGCTGGCGAATGGTGGCGGCAATCACCCGGTTGAACAGCGCCTGGGCGATCATCTCGTCAAACCGCATGCCAGCCCGCACCAGAATGCGCGAGCGCAGCCATTCGAGGATGGCGTAGACCGCAAGCATGGCCAGCGCCACGAAGGTGATCATCAGCAGGGTGGTAACGCTGCGGCTTTGCAGCACGCGGTCATAGACCTGCAGCATGTAAAGCGGCGACACGAACATCAGCAGATTGATTGCAACGCTCAGCGTCACCGTGGCGACCAGAATGGTGCGATAGGTCTTGAGCGCCGCCGTGAACGGATTTTCAGTGTTCATGTCTACCCATTTAGCCTTCTAGAACCGTCCGATAGTGGAGCTGCGCCCCGCTTAGCCAGTGACTGGCGACCGCATCCTCGACCGTGTTGTCTTGATGCTTCTCTGCACCTGATTTTCGGGCCTCGTCGCGATGTTCATCCGTCCAAACAATATCCGTTGCGGCAGCTGACAGGTTTCCTGCTGCATCAGGCGAGGCCGAAATCAACAAAATCGCGCATATGACCAACCGTCGAGATGATGCTGCCATCCTCGAACGACCAGCTCAGCGCAAAACTCACATCGCCGTAGCTGTCCCGCGCGGAGGTGTCGATCACGACGATTTCCCGGTCCAGGGTGACGATCTCGATCAATTTTCTCTTGCCCATGAGAAACCCCACAAAGGCCTGGGCTTCGGGGGTAAAGGCGGCCAGGCTCGGGGCCGGGTCCGGAACCAGAGGGACATCCTGGACGGCCCCTTCGCCCTCCAGGATCAGCGGCGGGCCGGCACTGGCGATCATGTCCAGATCGCCGCCACTGATGAACTCGAGCTGGGTCTTGAGATCGGTCCGCCGGCTGGCCAGGTCAAAATTCGTTACATTCGTCTCGGGTGCTTCGCTGGTCGCGGCCATCGCCGCCATGGCCCCGTTGTCATGGGCCGCCTCCGGGACGCTCAGCATCAGTTGAGGCATCGGCTCGTCGATCGCCTCCGCCAGCACCAGGTCAAGGTCGTCCTGGGCGAGTTTGGTAGAGATCTTGGGCAGCCGCAGATTGGCCACCACCTGCACCACCGTCGCCAGGGCAATGCTGGCGGGCTCGGCCAGGGCCTCAGCAACAAATTCGAGTGGGGGTGCTGCCGGGTCCGTTAACGGGGCCCCGACATTGGTGGGGACGACAGCGACGGCGGTGTCCACCAGTACCAGCTCGGGCAGGGTGCCGAGCGCCGTGGGATCCGCCCCGCGCTCCGGTTCGGGGGCGAGCGTCAGCAGGCCCTGCGACAGCGCGACCACGGCAAGGCTTACCGCCACCGCAGAAGCGGCCATCGCCATCCCCTGTTGCCCGCCCATATGCGTACCGGCCATCTCTGTGCTGTTGCGGTTTGCCTGGCTGTCCCCCACCGGCAGCAGGGGCGGCCGCGCTTCGGCAGCAATCTCGCCATCCAGTTGGTGCAGCACGCGGAGCGCCTCATCCACCGTGAGGGTCTCGTGCATGGACAGCAGATCCAGCGGGCCGCCCGGCCCGTGCCCTTCATGCAGCTCCTCGGCCTGCGCCAGCGCCACCAGATCGTCGGCGGCGATGTAGATCGACCAGATCAGCGCCGTCAGCATGATGGCTGGATGCATATAAAGCCCGTTGCGAGGGCGCAGCGGCACCACATTGCTCGCCAGCTGCGGGACGGCGGCACGCTGTACGAACATCTGGATCAGCGCCTCGAAGCTGGCCCCCGTCAGCGGCGCCTCGAGGCTGGGGCTATCGAGCAGATACAGTCGTCCCAGGCGGCAAATATGCACGAACACGTCGTCATCGGCATTGCAGAACACGAACCAGGGGTCTTTCTCATCGGTGATCCCGCGATCGACGGTGAGCACCACTCCGGCGCGCTCGAGCAATTGCTTGACGCGAAACAGGTCGGCCAGTTCCTGGTTGGACCAGTCCGTACCCAGCGCCACAAAACTCACCAGCGTGTCGCCATCAATGTCGTTGCGGTCCGCGGGCGCCGGCGCCGGTGGATGTGCAAACAGAGGATGAATAACCGCCATCTGCTGCTCAGCCGACTTTATTGAACAAGATATCGTAGAGGACCGGCTCGTAATACGAGAGTAATCGCGCGGCGAATACTTTATCGTCGACTTCGAGCACGCGCGCCCAGTCGCGATAGCGCTGTGGCGGGATACGGCCGCGGCCGTTCTCCAGCTGAGAGATGAAGGTGTAGTATTCCAGCTCCAGCCGGCTGGCGAGTTCGCGTTGCGACAGCCCCGCCGCTTCGCGCAGTTCCTTTAGCCACACCCCGGCTGCGAGCCTGAGTTCGCTGGTTTCACTGGGCGCTGCATTCTTGATCCGCGATAACATGACTGCCCTTGCCCCCGACCGCCCCTAGCCGGGGGCGCATTGCGGAACTGCTCGCCTGGCTCATGCCAGACTATTCTTTCCCGGCACCCCGGGGCCGCACGCGCCTCGACGAAGCCAGGGCGTATCGGCGAATATTCGATGGAACACTAGGGCAGCTACTGTTCCGCGTCAATGATCGTTCAAGTAAATAGGCGTGAATCGATTTTTTGATATTTGCACTACGGAGCAAGGTTGTCGGGAATCCTTTATCGATTGGGTATTTGTTATCCATCGGGTGTGACACGGCCTAGGTTTAATGCGTACGTTGTTTCCGGGATTTTTGCATAAAGAACAGATCATTTTGTTACTGCAGGAAAAATAGTTTGCCAAAGCATCTTGTTGATTCCGATCAAGAATCCATAAGAATTGGTCTTGGTATGAAATTCACTGTACGCAAGTAACTTGCCAACGAAGACTCTTGTGGCTATCAAAATAGCGGTGGAATACATGCCGACTTGCTTAGGGTGTCCGGGTTCTTGGATGAATTGGGATGGCCATCTGCAATGAAGGGCGGGGTTCCCGGGGCATGATCGCTCATATGGGAGGGCAGTGCGGACAGCATTGACGCGCGAAAAGCGCAGTCTTGCTGTCGTTGCGGCTCATCAACACAAGGATGTCAGAGACTATGGCAACAACTGCTGAACTGATCAGTCAAATCTACGTTGGTTACTTCAATCGCGCACCGGATCCCGAGGGTCTGAACTACTGGGTTAGCCGCTACAATGCCGGCATGTCGCTGGCCGACATTGCCACCTCCTTCTCGGTGCAGCCTGAATCCACCGCGCTCTATGCCTATCTGCGCACCCCGCTGCTTGGGGGCGAAGCCAGTTTCATCTCGGCCGTCTACAAGAACCTGTTCAATCGTGACACGGTCGATGCCGAGGGCATGGCCTATTGGACCGGCCAGATCGCTTCGGGTCGTCCCCTGGGTGAAATCATCCTCGACATCATCAGCGGTGCCGATGCGACGGACGCCAAGGTTGTTGCCAACAAGGTTGCCGCCGGCCTGTATTGGGCTACCGGCGCTGCGGAGGTGGCTGGCCTCGACTATGAGAACAATCCGGGCGCCAAGGCTGCTGCGGCTGATGCGCTCCAGGGCGTGGACGGCACCGACGCTTCGGTTGTCGTTTCCAAGGCCAAGTCTGATGCCTATTTCGATGGCCTCGCCGATCAGACGCTGACTACCGGCATGGACCACATCACCGGCACCGATGGTGACGATCTCTTCAACGCGCCGCTGATGGTGGAAATCTTCAACAACGGTCCAGAAATGGTCCAGACCCTGCAGACCGGGGATTACGTTGATGGTGGCGACGGTTTCGACACCTTGGTCGCCCGGCTCAATGGCACCCAGAGCGTGCACAACTCGCCAAGCGTGATCGCCCCGACCTTGATCAGCGTGGAAAAGCTCAAGCTGACCGCCATGGCCAATGTCGATCTCGATCTAAGCGACTCCACTGGTATCCAGGAAATCCACAATGTGGGTTCGCGCTATGGCATGGATATCTTCAATGTCGCCGAAGCCGTCGATCTGCACCTCGACAATGTCCGCACCTGGATGGACCTGACATATGAAGGTGACGTTGCAACGCAGAATGTCACCGCCAACAATGTCGGCACGGCGACCAATGATTTCGAGCTTTACATCGATGATCTGGATGGCGTCATCGACGAGCTGAACCTCGAAGTGTCCAATGGCGTCAACCTCTATCTTGATGCGTATGTCACGAATATGACTCTTGCCGGCTCGGGGGCGCTCCAGCTGGTCAGCGACAATGTTTTCGCTGGCCTCGAAACCTTCGATTCCACCGACTTCAATGAAGATCAGGTGCTTGCTCTGGACTTCGAGAATGCAACAAACCTGCAATCCCTGATGTCCGGCGACACGCACGACATGTTCCATGTCAACGGCGTGGCGTTTGACGGCGAGTTGGCCGTGGATCTGGGCGGCGGTGACAACGCTCTTTTTGTCCACCTGGCATCCAGTGCCACCAGTGGCGTCAATGATCTCGATTTTACCGGTGGTGTCGCCAATGTTCAGACTCTGAACCTGGAGGCCTGGACCTTTAACTTCCTAGATGATGTCGAACTGAATCTGGATGGTTTTGACGATGCCCTGGGCACCGTCAATTTCGTCGACGATAGTGGTGACGCAACCTCGGTTGATACCAACATCTGGTCCTTCGGCATCGCCAATGGCCCGGAAACTCTCACCCTGAATGCGTCGGATTTTTATCTGGAGGAGTTCGATAGCGGCAATACGGTCGACCTGACGATCAATGCATCGGACGGCGACCTCGCAATCTGGGGCATCAATGCCCCGGCGCTGGAGACGCTCAGCCTGAACGCGACGAACGATCTCGATTTCTACGTGGATTCCGACGCGGACCACGACCTGAGCAACCTGGTCAACCTGACCGCCGTTTCCGCCGAGGGCTATGCCGATATCGATATCGACGCGTCTGACGTGGATGCGGACGTCGATGCCCTCAAGTCAATCACTGCTACCGGGGCCGACTACGCGCGGGTAGACCTCGAAGGCGCGGTCGGCATTGCCGGCGTCAAGCAATCCCAGACGGTTACGATTACCAAGTCGTCGATTTTTGCCACTGGCAGTGTCACTGTCGTCCTTCCGGGGTTTGCCCCTGTTGTCATACCTGTGGTGTCTCTCGAGACGTCATCTGTTGCCGCTGCCTTTCTCGCGAACGCTATCAATCTTAACACCAACTATAAGGCGACTTTCGTCGGCAACGTCGTAACCATCGTCGCTGATGACTTTGGTCCGCTTCCCGCCATCACCTCGAGCGCGTCGAGTGGAGTTGGCACCGTAGGGGCAACAGCTTCCGCGGGGGTTGCAGGCGTCGTTCCAGTTGAGGGACACGGCTTCGCTGGCCTGGAAACTGTCGTGGTCGAGGCCGGAACGGGCGACGGCGATGTCTACATGACCGACGTATATGGAGCCTTCACAGTGAATGCTTCGTCGGCCGAGGACGATGTCGACGTCCACCTGGAAAACACCGGCGTGACCTCCATCGTGGTCAATGCTGCCGATGACGCCGACGTCAGGGTTTACGGTGGCGTCATCGGAAATGCGGATCTTGTTGATATCACCATCACCGCCACGTCGGCGGACGTCGAACTGGCGGACGACCTGTCCAGCTTCACGACGCTGGATGTGTCCGCCGTTTCCGATTGGGTTGAAATCGATGCATCCAGCGCCGATTTCGACGTGCCGGTCACCTACCTGATCGGCGCCACCCAGGATGGAACCATCGCTATCGACGTCGATATCTGGGGGGCCGCCGCCCAACGCGAAATCTATGATTTCGTCGGTGACAATATCGGTGAGGTTCAGTTCCGCACCTTCGACGTCTCTGCAGATCCGCAGCGTGACTTTATCGACCTTTCGGGGTTCAATATTTTCAACGCGACCAATCTGTTCTTTACGAACGTTGGTGGCAACAAGGTGGTTACCGCCGCGCAGGGGCAGTTCGACGGATCGATTACCTTTATCGGTCTCGGTGCAACCGCCGAAGTGGACTTCTACGACAACATCGTCTGGTCCTGATCATAGGTCTTGGCAAATCTGGTGGGGGGCTTCGGCCCCCCGCTTTCTTGCAGGCCTGCGATTGAACGGGCCAGACAATAGCGTTGGAGCAAAACACCATGACCGACCAGAACCGCACCGTCACCATCGACGGCACCGCATACCAACTCGATGTCCTGTCCGAGAGCGCTCGGATGCAACTGGGCAATATCAAGGCCGTCGACGCCGAGATCCGGCGCATGGATGCCCAGCTGGCGATCTACAAGACCGCCCGTGCAGCCTATGCGCGGGTGCTCAAGGGAGAATTGAGCAACCCCGAACTCGCGGCGCACTAGAGCGCCCAGGCGTTTTTTGAGTTCGGTATCAGGGTAGCGTGAATGAGTACCAGTATTCTGCCTGTCAAATATTCCACTCTGGGCAATCGCGCCTGGAAACCTTCCCCGGACTACCGCTTTGCCGCTGGCAGCCAGATCTGCCCCGTCACCCGGGATGAACTGGCTTTGGCCGTCTGCAATTTTCCCCTCGCCTTCGTTCCGGGGCCGCGACCATCGCTGGTGGCGCTGCTTGGGTTCGGCGACCTGCGCAATGTTTTCATCAATCCGGCAGGACAGTGGATCGGCGCTTATGTTCCCGCCGTGCTGCGCAGCTATCCATTCAAGCTGCTGCCGGCCCAGGATGGCCAGTTCGCCCTCGGTTACGATACCGCCAGCGGCCTGATCGTCGATGCCGGGGAGGGGGAGCCCTTCTTTGTCTCGGAAACCCAGCCTGCCGAACGCATCCAGCAAGTCATGCAGCATCTGGTGCGGGTCCATCAGGGGCAGCAGGCCCTGTCGGACGCGGCAGCCTTGCTGGCTCGCCATGAGCTGCTCGAGCCATGGCCGATCACGATCAGGCAGGACGAACGCGAGATACCCGTGTCCGGCCTGTTACGGGTCAGCGAGCAGGGCCTTGCCCAGCTTGATGATGTCGGTTTTGTCGAACTGCGACGGGCCGGCGCACTGCATTTGGCCCATGCCCAGATGCTCTCCATGCCCAATACCACCGTGCTTGGCGGGCTAGCCCAAATTCATGCCCGTCACAGTGCCCTTGCCAGTCGGCGCGAGGCTGAAGTATCAGCAATGTTCGAGCCGCTCACCGAAAGTGACGGAGAGATCGATTGGGCCGCCTTGCTGAACGAAGACCAGGCTTGACCGCGGGGTCCCGTTTGCCGTTCACCCGCCGTTTACGGTGTCGTTGATGATCGAATTTGGCCGATATTCTCGTGCGCGCTGCAGTGACCGCACTAATCCGGCGCCTCAGCTCCTTAAGGTGCAATAACGGCAAGTTTCCATTTGTTGACATGGGTAAATTGTAAGTATTAATCGCAGGGTGATGTTCATTCCATGCAAGTAATTATCCAGTTAAGACGGTTGGGTGCATCGGCTTAGTCGAGGAATACAAGCGTAGCTGCTTTTGGCCTTAGTCCCCTGCGGAATTAGGGTGGCCCAATGCAATGCAAGACGGGGGTTCCTTGGGGGTGTGATCGCTAATTTGGGAGGGCAGTGAGGATAGCGCTGGCGCGTGAAGGCGCGGTTTTTGCTGGTCGTTGCGGCTCGTCAACACAAGGATGATTGAGACCATGGCGACAACTGCTGAATTGATTAGTAAAATCTACGTCGGTTACTTCCATCGCGCACCAGATCCTGCAGGCCTGAACTATTGGATCGGCCGCTATAACGCCGGCATGTCGCTGTCCGACATTGCCACCTCCTTCTCGGTGCAGCCGGAATCCATCGCGCTCTACGCCTATTTGCGCACGCCGCTGCTTGGCGGCGAAGCCAGTTTCATCGCGGCCGTCTACAAGAACCTGTTTAATCGCAGCACGGTCGATGCCCACGGCATGGCCTATTGGACCGGCCAGATCGCGTCGGGACGTCCCCTTGGCGAGATCATTCTCGATATCATCAGCGGCGCCGACGCGACGGACGCCAAAGTTATCGCCAAAAAGGTTGCCGCCGGTCTGCACTGGGCACTCGAGGCTGCGCAGGTGGCCGGGCTCGACTATGAAAACAATCCGGTGGCCCAGGCCGCCGCCAGGGCCGCTCTGTCCGACGTCGACGGGCCCGGAGTGCCCGGCGTGCCCGGAGTGCCCGGCGTGCCCGGAGGGCCCGGCGGACCCGGCGGACCCGACGTGCCCGGCGGACCCGGCGGACCCGACGGACCGGCTCCCGACCCCGATGGAGGGGGCGGCGGGCAAAACGGCAATGTCGGCAAGACCATCACGCTGACCAGTACCGTGGACGGCCCTGGATCGCCGGCTCCGTCCGTCGATACCGATGGCACGAACGGAAATGATACTTACCTGGCTTCGAGCACGACGCTGGCCGGCGACTTCATTGACGGCAAGGGCGGCTATGATGTTCTCAAGATAGTTGGAACCAGCACCACCCCCATCGTGACACTGGCCAATGTCGAGCGCGTCGAAGTGACAGCCTTGATCGATACGACCCTCAACCTCGCGGTCGCGACCGGAATCGAGACGCTCGCCGCGGTCAACGGCACGCACGACGTCACCTTTAACAACCTATCGGCGATTGCGGCGCTTGAGCTCAATGGGCAAAATGGCGGCGCAGTTACCGTCAACTACACGGCCCCCACTATCGTCGGAACGGCTGACAGCCAGAACATTGGCTTGACCAATGTCGGTGCTACTGCAGCGACATCGCTTGCGGTTGATGGCGTTGAAAAATTCAACATCACTTTGAACGGGTCCAACAATATTGGAGCGCTTTCCGGCAACAATTTGCAGCAAGTGAATGTGATGGGTGCCGGCAATCTCAGCGTTGCCACTGCCTTGGCCAGCACAACCACAAAGTTCGATGCCGCAGCCGTCACCGGCAATATCAATGTTGAGTTTGCAACTGGCGGAAACGTCAATGTGAAGACGGGTTCGGGTGATGATGTCGTCAATTTCGGTGCCGGCCTGACGAGTGCAGACGCAGTGGACCTTGGCGAGGGTAAGAATACCTTGGTCGTTGCAGGAGGGAATTACTCCCTGGCAACCAACGAGACCCTGAAGGGGATTAATGCCGCCCTGGGCGTTACCCATCTCAAGTTTACCGGGGCCACCGGTGCCACTATCAACCGCAGCATATTGGTCCACAGCGAAATCGATAAATTCGTCCTTCAGACTACTGGCGACGATACGATAACCAACACTGCATCCAGGGTTTTTGCGTTTGGGACAACCAATGCGGGTTCGGCCACATTCGGCCTGGAGGCGTTCAATACCACGCTCAATCTGGCGCTCGAAGGCTCGTCGCAATCTGCCACGGCGGCTTTCGATGATGCCGACGTCGGCAACCTGTCCGCTACAGGCGCCTTGACAATCAATCTGAACTCGACCGGGAAAGCGAATGTCCCGGTCGATCTTTCTGCCCCTGTCGACGCAGTCAACTTCAACAATGTCGGAACAGTTACCGCAGGAACCAATACGTCCGTCTTTCTGACCGGCGATGCCAATACCCAGATTGACGGGTTTGCTAATGGGGTCAACCTGCGGGCCGGCGCTCTCACCGGCGCCTTGGTGGTCGGAGGATCCGGTGTTGCCGACATCATCGTCGGTGGCAAGGGCCAAAATTTCATCACCGGCAGCAACGGCGTGGACATCATCAGTATCGCTGCGTCAGCTGGTGTGTCGGACGTCATCGATCTTCGCGGAATTTACGTCACCGGTCTAGGAAACCAGGCATCTGCCAACCGTGACGTGGTGACCGGATTCGAAGCGGGTGCTGGGGGCGATACAATTCATCTCTTCAATTCCTCAACGACTAATGCCAACGCGGGGGTGGCAAGCGTTCAACAGGTCGCCTCCATCGTCGGATCGTTCACCTTTGTGGGTACAGCTAACGACATCCTGGAACTTAGCTACGACATTGCGGGGACGGGTCTGACGGATGATACCAACGGGGCTGGATTGCTTGCTGCAATTGGCTCTTTCAAAACTGCCATCAACCAGTCAGGCTTTGCCGTCGCCTATCAGGCCGGCAATGCCTATCTCTACCACTTCAACTCAGGGGTCAGCGGTTCCCTGGGTAACAATGAGGTTTCCGCCGGGGAAATCAACCTGATCGGAGTTTTCAACGGCGTCGGTGTCGGTGCCCTGGAGGCATCGAACTTCCTGATGGTCTGACAGTTGCAATCCGGGAAAGGGGAGATTTTTCTCCCCTTCCAATTTTGGTTTCCATTCGGCGATGTCAAATGAACAGCGATGTCATTCCTGTCAGCACGAGCGCTTTGCTGGGGCGCTCCTGGAGCAATGGTCGCTTGGCCCAGTTGCACGCTCAGCATGCGGCCCTTGCCAGCCAGCGTGAGGCTGAAGTATCAGCAATGTTCGAGCCGCTCACCGAAAATGACGGAGAGATCGATTGGGCCGCGTTGCTTAAGGAAGATCAGGTTGACCGCAGCCAATTCAGTGCCCGAAAAATACCAGCTTAGTTTTGGCTACAGTCAGGCCGAAGATCGGCTTGTGATGATAATGCAATCGGGCGGAAAATTGTCCAATTTGCTGTTCACCCGTCGCCTGACGGCGCTGTTGATCAATGGGCTGGCCGATATTCTGGTACGCTCCAGCGCCATGGCCAGTCGGGCGCCCGAAGCGCTGCGCGAGGATATCGTGCTGATGGAGCATCAAAGCGTGATGCAGCAGGCACAGGCCGCGACGACTGTCCCCGCGCCACCGCCCCAGGCGCCAATCGATGCGCGCGAGATTGCCGCGCCGATTCTGATCCAGACCATCAATATTGCCACCCATCCCAATCATTTCGTGCTCGAGTTCAAGCCGGAGCAGGGCCCTGCTGTCATCGCCGCGCTCAACCGGGCCGATCTGCATCGGGTGCTCGAAGTGCTCAAGCGCCGCGCCGATGAGGCCAATTGGAACCTGCCGGTGGGCGCCGCCTGGCTCAGCGCCACCCCCGCCGCCGTCACCCTAAACTAGTCCGCGCGCTTTCCAGCACCGTCAGCAATTCGCCCGCCGCCCGGTCCCAGTCGAACCGGGCGACGCGGTTTTGCCCCGCCGCAATCAGCCCCTGCCGGCGCGACCCATCCAGCAGCAGCGTCGCCAGCCCCTCGGCAATGGCTTGCGCGTCATGAGGGTCGATCAGGATGGCCGCGGGACCCGCAATTTCCGGCATCGACGACAGCGTCCCCGTCAGCAACGGCACGCCATGCGCCATCGCCTCGATCAGCGGCAGCCCAAACCCCTCATAGAGCGAGGGCATCGCCAGCCCATGGGCGTGGGCATAAAGCGTCGCGAGTTCGTCTTCGCTGACATAGTCGGTGAGCCTCACCCGCTCGCTCAGCCCGAACCGGCTGATCAGCCCCGCCAAATCCAGTTTGCCCCAGCCCGCTCCACCGGCAATGACCAGTTGCACATGGCGCGCGGCATGAGGCAACGCGGCAAAGGCCTCGAGCAGGCGCGGCAAATTCTTGCGCGGCTCCAGCGTGCCAACGAACAGGCAATAGGGCTGGTCAATGCCCCAACGCGCCAGCGCCTCGCGCGACAGGGGCGCCGCCCGCTGCGACACCCCGGGATAAATCGTGTGCACCGGTGCTTGCAGCCTCGGCCAGTGCTGCAGGATATCGGCCTTGGTATGCTCGGAAACTGCCACCACGCAATCGGCCCGCCGCACCGCAATGGGCATGAAATGGCGGTCCATGATCCGGCTCAGCGGGCGCATGGTGTGCGGCGCGTGCTTCCACACCAGATCATGGATGGTCACGCACTTCACCACCCCCGCCAGGCCCTTGGGCAGCCGATGCGCCGGCCCCCAGAACGCGTCCGGCCGGGCTTGCTCGGCCCAGCGCGGCAGGATGAACTGGTCCCAGAACAGCTTTTGCATGCCGTTGCGCGCGCGCCACGCCTGCACCTGATAGTGGCCGCTTCCGGCCTCCAGCGCGTGCTGCAGGGGCGCCGGTGAAAACAGCGTCAACGCGCATCCGCGCCGCAGCAGCGCATTGATCATTTCGTGGCTATAGCGGCCAATCCCGCTCAGTGGCATCGACAGCAATCGCGCATCGATGCCGATCCTCATGCCCGCTCACCGGGCGTCGCGGGCAGGGCGTCGCGATAGAGCCCCCGAAGCATGCCGGCCAGACGGCGCCCCAGCACCGGATAGGCGTGCACATTGCGCCACTCCCGGCTGCGCTGCAGCGTCAGCTCGGCCTGGGCATCGCCCCCGCGCAATTTGCCCGCCAGCGCTACAAGGCCCGCCGCCAGTTGCGCCGGTTCGGTGCCCGGCAGCGCAAAGGTGATCCCGGCCACATCGTCAAATATCGGCAGCGGCGTCACCGCGACCGCCTTGCCCGCCGCCAGCCCGTAGCGCACCGCGCCGCTGGCCGATTCCGAGGTCGATTGATAGGGATAGACGATGATTTCGGCCGTCGCGAGCCGTTCCAGGCTGGCCTGGTCGGGCAGGAAATCGGTGATCATCCGCACGTGCCCTTCCAGCCGATATCGTTTTATCAGCGCCTGGGCCTGCCCGATCAGCCGCTCCGAGACTTCTGCCGGATAGGCGGCGTTGATCATCTCGAGGCGGAAGCTGAATTTTTGTTGCTGCAGGATGTTGGCCGCCTCGATCAGCTCCAGCAAACCCTTGTTGGGCAGGAAGAATCCATAGCTGGCCAGCCGCACCGGGCGCCCCCGCGGCAAGCGCGGCGCAGGCAGATTGGCCTGGGGCGGCACCAGCACCCCGTGCGGAAACAGCGCCACATTGTCCACCAGCCCGTGCGCCTTGAGCCGGTTCATGTCCTCTATCGAATGCACCAGCAGCCGGTCGCAACGGCGCAGCGCATCCACCAGCAGCGCCAGTCGCCGATCGTCCTGCCCCGGCGGATCGATGCTTGCATGCAGCGTCACCACCACGCGTCGCCCCTCGTCGCACAGCCGGTGCAGCAGCGCCCGCAAATGCCCGAAATCAAAGAAGCCGTAGTTGAACTGCACCACAATGGTGTCGAGCGCGTGCTGCGCGATTGCCGCCGCCACGCGATCGAGCGGATCGCTCTGCCCCTCGTCCCAGCAGCGCACCACATGGCCCGGTTCGGTCGTGCCCGCTTCCTGGGTGTTGGCGAGGACGATGCTGGGCAGCCCCAGCACATCCAGCAAATGCTCGGAATAGGTGGCGATGCCGCAGCGCTTGCGAAACGTCGTGATCCAGCCAATGCGCGGCTGGGCCGTCAGCTTGCGCCGGTCGATGCCGGTCGCTGCAGCAGAGGATCGCGCCGCCACCGCATCCCAGCTCCAGTGCGGCAACAGCCCCGGATCGGCATTACTGCGACCGGTCTCGACCGCCTCGCGCAGCAATTGGGTCAGATGCGCGCCATCTGGCTCGGCCCAGGCGCTCAGCGGCTTGCCAGGCTCGTGCGTGCTGGCCAGTGCAAAGCTGTAGTCGATCAGCACCGCATTGTCGGCATTGCAGAATTCCAGCTGCCCGCTCCAGCCGGTGGTGATAATTCTGAGCCCACTCAGCAGCGCCTCCGCCAGCGGCAGGCCAAACCCCTCCGCGCGGCTCGGCGCCACCAGCGTGTCGCACTGCTCGTACAGCGCCTTAAGCGCGCCATCGGTTAGATTGTCCAATAGCAGCAGCACCTTGGGATAGTCCGGTCGTGCCGCCCGCAAGGCCGCCAGTTGCTGTTGAACCGTGTTGTGCGGGTTGGCAAAGGTCTTGATCACCAGCAGCACGTCATCCTGGCTGGTGAAAGCCTCTCCATAGCTCTTGAGCAGCACGTCGGCGCCCTTGCGCGGAAAACACGACGAAACATGCAGGAAGGTGTGGCCAGCCCGATCGATCCGGAAATCCTGTTCCGCCTCAATGGCTTGCCAATGGTCCACCCCATTGCCCACCACGCTGATCGGCACCGACACGCCGGCATCGATCAGCAGTTTCTTGACGTGCTGCGAGGTGACCGTCACCACTTGCAGGCTCTCGTTGAAGGCCTCGGCGTGGTGGAACGGGAAGCCGGTTTCCTCCCAGGCATAATTGTGCAAGCCATTCACTGGCGCGGTCATATCCAGCACGCGCGGCGGATACATGTTGCGGGTCGTTAGCGATGCCATTTCAGGCGGCTGTTGCTCGGCCCGCGCGGCTAGCCTGGCAAGGTCGGGATTGGCCGCGAGGAAGCTGGCGTCGGGCGCAAAGTCGCCGGGCCCCTCCGATGAGTGCAGCGTCACGCTGGCGCCACCCCGCTCAAGGGCCCGGGCGAGCTCGCGATTGACCAGGGCAAGGCTGTAGCTGGAATCGTACGGCCCCTCGATCCGCCAGTGGGGCGCCGTCGGCAGGCGGATCGGCCGCGACAGATTTTCAGCCGCCACCCGGTTGGTCGCGACCGCCTGCGAAAAGTCGGCAAGATCTTCCGCCGAGGGTCCGCCACGCTGTCGCGTGCGCCCCGCCACCGCTTCGATCAGCCTGGTTTCGATGCTGTCCAGTCGCTTGCGTTGCATGCTCCAGCTGCCGGGCGGCGTGCTGGGGGCGCTGCAGCGCTCAAGAAATTCCAGCGCCAATCCACCGCTTTGCGCCCACGAAAAACGCCTGGCCTGTTCCAGCCCGCGCGCGATCAGCTCCTGGCGAAATTGCGGATCGGCCAGCACCTGCTCGAGCTTGTGGGCGATAGCCGGCACCGAATGGGGATCAAACAGCGCCTCTGGATTGCCGATCACCTCGGGGACGCTGGTGGTGTTCGCGCCAATGGTCGCCGCGCCACATTGCATCGCTTCGAGGCACGGCAGCCCAAATCCCTCATGCAGCGATGGAAAAACGAAGACCTCGCACAAATTGAATAGCGCAACCAATTGTTCGTCGGTGACAAATCCGAGCAGCTTGAACTGGTCCGGCCCCAACCGGGCCTGCCGGGCCTTGTGCATCAGTCCGTCCACATCGGTAGCCGGCATGCTGCCCGCAAAAACCAGCTGCACATCGCCGCGCACCGCCGGGCTCAAACTGGCAAAGGCCTCGATCAGCCGGCCCAGGTTTTTTCTCGGATCAGAGCCACCGGTATAGAGCACGAAACGCTGTTTGAGGCCCAAGCCGTTGCGGCGCCGCTGTTTTTGCGCCTCGGTCAGCCCCAGCGGCCTGAACTGTGCGTCGGCGCCTTCCGAGGCGTTGATCACCCGGCCGGCGTCCACGCCCAGCACGTCCACCGCCTCATCAAAGGCGTGCTGCGAAATCGCGATCAGTCCGGCAGCGGTTTTGACCTCTTCGATCTTTGCCAGGTAATGCCGGCCATAATCGGGGTAGGGGGCGATATAGCGGTCCGGCATGGTCAGCGGGATCAGATCATGCTTGGCCACCACCACCGGCAGGTTCGCCAGGAGGTTGAGGCTCAGCGCAGCGTCGTCGATATAGCCCTCGAAATAGCTCGGGCAGAACACCACCTGGGGGTCGATCATGGCGATATAGGCTTCGCGCAGCAGGGCCGAGGCATCATTGCGCCAGCGCTGCTCGGGTTCCGAGTCATGGGCGCGCCGCAGCATTTCTACGACGTGAATGTCCTCGTCGGCGACAAAGGCCCCAAAATACTGGCGCAGTTCAAGAATTGTGTGCGGAAAGGCCGAATTGAGCAGCAAATGCACTCGCCCGGGAGCCGCGATCGCCAGTTCGCGGGCCATGTTCATCGCATATCGCCCTAGCCCGCGAAATCGACTCTCGGTTTGACAGGCCTGCAGGTCGACCAGGATTTTCGTCACGTCCGGTTGGTCCCAAGGCGGTGGCCAAGTCTCTCGCGGACCAATTGGGCGCGAGGCGACAGCATCGGCGCGGACAGGCCCTGCGGCAGGGTGGCAAAGGCCCCATTACCAACCATGCCGTTGCCAAACAGGGCGTGCTTGAATTTCAGCGTGGCGCGTGGAAAACGCCAGGCAATGCGCCGGGCGAGGGCGCGCACCGGCGGAATGGCCAGCACCCCCAGCATTGGGCGGCGTACCCGGCGAAAAACCGCCCGCAACACGCGCCGCATCATTGTGGCGCTCATCGCACGATCTCCAGCCTTGGCGGCACCCAGGCCACGCCCACGAAAGCCGGATGGTCGGCGTTGATCACGCTGAACGTACTGGCAAGGTCATGCCACTCGTAGTTGTCGCTCAGATGCGTGTCGCCGCTATGCAGCGCGGTTGAGATCGAGAAATTGCCATAGCCAAAATTGGCGTCGAAATGGAACCGGAAGGCTATCGTTTCGCCCGCTTTGACGGACTTGAGAGCCTGCCCCAAATGGAAGCTGTTGGTCCCGAAAATGACCTGGCCCAGCCGGTTCTTGACCTGGTAGCCCGCAATCAACTCGTCAATATCCTCGCTCACCACCACTTCCAGCTCCAGCGTCACCGGATGCCCGACCCTGAGCATGTCGGTGGCGCTGCCGGCCCCATCGAACAGTTCTACCTTGGAAACCCACGCCGCCCCGTTCCCGGACTTGGTCCGCACGCGCCCGTCTTCATCGACGGTCTGCTCGACGCTCGTTCCCGTCTTTTCGGCGATGATTGCATTATAGAGGTCGAGCACCTGCTCGGGCTCGCCATCCATGCGCACGAGCCCCTCATGGAGCAGGATGGCCCGGTCACAGATCGAAGCGATGGCCGAGCGGTCATGCGACACCAGCAACAATGTCGTGCCGGCCTCGCGGAACGCGCGGATGCGGCCAAAACTCTTGTGCTGGAAATAGCTGTCGCCCACCGACAGCGCTTCATCGACGATCAGGATTTCGGGGCGCACTGCCGTGGCCACGGCAAAGGCCAGCCGCACCTGCATGCCGCTCGAATAGACCCTGAGCGGCTGGTCGAAATAGGGCCCGATCTCGGCAAAGGCCTCCACCCCGGCGATGACGTGGTCGATATCGCCCTGCGAAAACCCCATCAGCCCGGCGGAATTATAGACATTCTCGCGCCCGGTCAGCTCGGGGTTGAACCCCATGCCCAGCTCCAGCAGCGCCGAAATGCGACCATTGACGTGAAAGCTGCCGGCGCTGGGCTGCATGGTGCCGGTGATGATCTTGAGCAGGGTGCTCTTGCCCGCCCCATTCTGCCCGACAATGCCAATTGCTTCCCCCGGCTGCACCTCAAAGCTGATGCCCCTGAGGATGTCGTTGCGCTTCTTGATCGCCCCGTCGACGCCGAACCACGAGAGGATGCGTCCCCACTCGGATTTGTAGGTGACGAAGCTCTTCTCGATGCCATTGACGCTGATGGCGCTCATAGGGCGTCCACCATGTCGGCGCTGGCCCGCCGGAACAGCGTAAAGGCAAACAGGCACAGCAGCGCCGCCAGCACCCCGATGAACATCATCCCGCCCAGCTGCGGCACCTGATGGTAAACGATCATCTGGTGATAGGCCTCGACAAAAGTGAAAATCGGGCTGAGCTGCAGCAGCGGTATGTATTGTTCGGGGATGATGCTCACCGGGTAGACGATCGGGGTGAACCAGAACAGCACCTGCAGCAGGATCGGCACCACCTGCTCGATGTCCCGGATGAAGACGTTCAGCACCCCCAGGATCAGCCCCACTCCGGCAGCCAGTGCCGCGACCAGAGGCGCCAGCACGAAGTAGAGCGCGATGACCGGCGTGATAGGGTGCCCCAACACCAGGAAAATCACGTTCATCACCACGAACAGCACCAAATTGTTCACCAGCGCCGAGCCGATGGCGATGATCGGCAGGGCGATGCGCGGAAAGCTTACCTTCTTGATGGTGTTCCCGTTGACGATGAAGATCTTCACGCAGCGGTCGATGATCTCGGTGAACAGGTTCCACGCCAAAAGCCCGGCCATCAGATAGACCGCATAGGCATAGGTGCCCGCCACCCCCGGCAACCGCGATGACAGCAAATTGGACAGGATGAAGGCGTAGATGAGAACTTGCGAGAGCGGATGGAGTATCAGCCAGACGCCGCCCAGTTTGCTGCGCACGAAGCGGGCGTAAAAGTCATTTCGGATCGAATTGAAGATGAAATAACGATAATCAAACAGGCTTCGTGCGATGCCATGCATTGGCAGCTCCAACTAACGCAATTTTACGTTTATAGGGCGTTTTTAGAACTGGCAAGTGATGTTACTGTATTCCGATGAGTTGGCATTTCTTCGGAAAATCTGATGTTGATAGTCATGTGTCGACATTTATAACGAATTACCGCAACCAATTCAGACTACTTGGATGCTTCGTGGTTATGATTCTCCGCTGAATCTGTTGTGTTGCAACTTGTTCCTACGCGTTCACCATAATTGCTTGCTCGGGATTGTTCGCCCTGCGCCCGGCGATCACTCTGCGGTAAATTTCGAGATAGTTCTCCACCATGCGCGGTGCGCAGAATTCCTGCTCATAGCGGCGCCTGGCGCGGTGCCCCATGGCTTCGGCCTGTTCCCGGTCGCGGCTCAGCCGCAGCATGGCCTCGGCCAGCGCCTGGCCATTTTGCGGCGCCACGACAAAGCCGGTCTGGTTGTGAAGATTGATATAGCTGGTGCCGGTGCCGATCTCGCACGAGACCATCGGGCGGCCGGCCCGCGCCGCTTCCAGCAGCGCAATCCCGAACGCCTCCGAGCGCAGATGCGACGCCAGCACGAAGCCGGCGCACAGCGACAGCAATGCCTCCTTGTCGGCTTCGGTGACTTCCCCGAGGAACTGCACATTGGGGCCCGCGCCCTGCTGCCAGTTCCTGGCGCCGTCAGCGCCGGCGATGACCACGGGCAGTCCTGAAATGCGCGCCGCATCCAGCAGATATTGCATGCCCTTGTAATAGCGCAGCGTGCCCACGAAGAGAAAAAACCGATCACCCAGCTGGTGTCGCCATTTGGCAATCAGTTCGGGGGCGGGCAGGGCGCGTTCGGGAATTCCGATGGCGGCCACCGAGGTCTTGTCGGCAAAACGCTGCAGCACGGCGCTGGTCTGGATATAGCTTGGCGAGGTGGCGATGATCGCATCCGCCTGCCCGAGAAACCGGTCCCGCACTGGCGCATAAAACGGCAGCAGGCGCTTTTGCTTGATGACGTCGGAGTGGTAGGTCACCACGCTGGGCCGCCCGTGCGGGCGAACCAGGTGCATGATGTCGGCCATCGGCCAGGGGAAATGATAGTTTATCACATCGGCTGCCCGGGCGAGCCTTGCGAACAGCCCGAACGCGGACAGCGAAAACCCGGCCGAGCTGATGTTGATATCCCGGCGCGCCAGGTGAACCTGGTGACGGCCGATGGCCAGGCGCTTCTCGGCGGGGTTCTGCGCCAGCGCCAGCACATGCGTCTCCACGCCGTGGCCCGCCATGCCTTCCGCCAGCGCGTGGATGACGCGCGGTATCCCGGTAAAATCCTCGGGCAGATAGGTCTTGTACACATGCAGGATGTTCATGCGTTATTTGCTTTTCCTGTAAGCAACAAAAGCACGGTGCTTTGTCGTTATCTGCCAGTGTTTTTAAGTGATGGTGTTTCGTGTCGGACTTCTACCGGTTGATTTACAAGTCAGATAATTCAATCGCAGTTCTTTTATGTTGCTTCATGTAAATAAATGAGTCAACGCCACGTTGCTCGATTTTTACTGTTGTTCGACGGCAAGTTTTTGGCAGATTTATCAAAAACAAGCAGCTGCATGCATGTAACTAAGTATTCGCCCTGATATTTCTTTCGTGCTTTTCCGAATTTTTTGGGCGCTTGCCAGCAACACTGGCGCTGGCAATCCCGCATCCAGAACCGAATCCCCCGCGTTCCCGCCCCGGCGGTCCCGGCCTCGACACCGCGCCAATCGCGCGCGTACAATGATTGTTCTGTTTCACCGAACTTCGAGCCCATGCAGTCCACCATCCAGTTGATCGACCTTTTAGGGGCCGTAGCCTTGCTGCTTTGGGGCCTGCGCATGATAAAGACCGGCGTGATGCGCGCCTTCGGGGCGTCGCTGCGCTTGTGGATCGCCCGGGGCACCGGCAATCGCTTCAGCGCCGTGATCTCCGGCATCATCGCCACGCTGGCCCTGCAATCGAGCACCGCCACCGCCGTCATCACCGCGTCTTTTGCCAGCAACGGCGCCATCCAGCCGCGCATGGCGCAGGCGGTGATGCTCGGCGCCAATGTGGGCACCTCGATTGCGGCGGTGGTGCTCTCGCTCGATGTGCGCTGGTTCGCTTCGGCCATGATACTGGTCGGCGTTACCGTGTTCTCGCTGAGCAAATATGGCCGCGGCAAGGGCCTGGGCCGCGCCGTGCTGGGGCTGGGCCTGATGCTGCTGTCGCTGCAGCTGATCGGCAATGTCACCGAGCCCCTGCGCGATTCCCCGGTCATGATCGCCATCTTGAGCGGGCTGGGCGATGCGCCCGCCTTTGCCCTGATCCTGGCCGGCGTGCTGGCTTTTCTGGCCTCGTCCAGCCTGGCGGTGGTGCTGTTCGTGGCGCTGCTGGCATCCGCCGGCATTGTCGCGCCGGCGCTCGCGGTTACGCTGGTCGCCGGGGCCAATCTGGGCGGCGCCGTGCCCCCCTTGCTCGCCGTCCTGCGCGAAGGCACCGAGGCGCGCCGCTTGACCCTTGCCAATCTGGTGGTGCGGGCCATCGGGGCGTTGACCCTGACGATCTTTGCAACGCCGGTGGCCCTTTGGCTGCAGACGGTCATTCCCGCGGCCGATGCGCTGACCATTGCCACCCATATCGGCTTCAACCTGCTCCTGCTGCTGGTGTTCCTGCCGCTCATCGGTCCCATCGGCAAGCTCGCCGCCATGGTCATTCCCACTCCGGCCCAGCCGGAAAAGGGCGTGCGCTATCTCGATGAAGCGGTGCTCGATACGCCCGCCATTGCGTTGGCCACTGCCGCCCGCGAGGCGCTGCGCGTCTCCGATCTGGTGCTGCGCATGCTTGAGGGAAGCCTTGTCGCCCTGCGCCGGCCCGGTCCGGAAAACCGCAGCGCTGTTACCCTGCTCGATGACGATGTGGACGCGCTCAATCAGGCCATCAAGCTCTATCTCACCCGCCTCGACCAGTCCGAGCTGGATACCGAGGAGGCCGCGCGCTCGGCCCAGATCATGAGCTATGCCATCAATCTCGAGCATGTCGGCGATATCATCGAGGGTGGCTTGATCGATGTGGCAACGAGAATGAACAAGCGGCAGCTCAAATTTTCGCCCGAAGGGCTCGCCGAAATCCTTGAGCTCTATGAGCGCACCATCTCGAACATGCAGTTGAGCCAGACAGTGTTCATGACGGGTGATCCCCAGCTTGCCCGCCAGCTGGTCGATGCCAAGGTCGATGTTCGGCGCATCGAGGCCCGCTCCTCCAAGGCCCATATTCAGCGCGTGCGCGAGCGCATCCCGGCCTCGGTGCAAACCAGCTCGATGCATCTGGATCTGCTGCGCGATCTCAAGCGCATCACCGCCCATCTGGCCGCCGTCGCCTACCCGATCCTCGAAAGGAAGGGCCAGCTCGATGAAAGTCGTCTGCGCCCTCAGGTGGCGCCCCAGCCCAGCCCCAGGCCTGCGTCGGAATAGCAAAGGCGCAGCCAGAACTTGCCCGCGCCTTCGTGTCAGGCTCCTGGTTCAGCTCAAAGCGTGCTGGCCAGCGCTTCCAGTTGCGCGGCGCATTGTCCCCAGCCTTCATGGAAGCCCATCTTCTTGTGATTGGCCGCGTCTTCGGCCGTCCAGTGCCGCGCGACGGCCGTGTAGCGCGTCTTGCCGGGGCCGGCATCGGCAAAGGTCAGGATGGCGGTAAAGAATGGTTTTTCCGATGGCGCCCAGTCCCCCACATAGGCATCGGTAAACACCAGTTTTTCATTGGGCACGATTTCCAGATATTGCCCCGGATTGGGATACTCCACGCCCTTTTCGTCGGCCATGGTGATATTCGAGGCGCCGCCGGGCCGCAGATCGAACTGCGCGCGTGGGGTGCTCCAGGGCTTGGGCGCAAACCACTGCACCAATAGATCAGGCTGCGTCCAGCACTGGTATACCTTGTCGCGCGGCGCGTTCAGCACTCGCGTCAGCACCAGGTCACGCTCATTGTCTTCAGTAGGCAGTGCCATGATAGTCTCCTTGCTCTTGGCCAGCTTATCTGCACGACGCTCGGTGGCGAGCAATTTCGACAATCAATGTGCCCGATTACGCATCAGGCCGCCTGCGCCTTGATCAAGGGAAGCAACAGAGGTTGCCAGATCGACCGGGTGATCGGGCTGCTCTATAGGAGGACCGCTGCTGGCGACTCATCCTCTGCTGTCAGGGGGCGGGTTGCCACGGGGCAGGGGCCGTGCGCTGAAGAATGCCAAAAAAATACCACTTGCCCGGCAATGCCGCAGCGCTGGTGTTGGCGGCCCGCCGGGGTTGCGCCGGTCACGCGCGGTGGCTCTGGCGCTTGCTGGTAGAAAGCGGTATTTTTGACTTGGTAAATGGTATTTTATTGGTATCGTACACTCGTGGCGGACATGCCCGGATGCGAAAGATCGGCGACATGCCTGTGGGCGCAAATGAGCAGGTTAGGGGAAGATAGTGGCCGAGCTGAATAGCAGCTTCTATGCCGATGGACCCGTGGTGCTGCCTTCGGGCGGGCCGCTTTATCTTCAGCTCAAGCGCTGGATCGTCGATGCCATTGAGCGCGGCGAAATCAGTCCCGGCGATGCCTTGCCCTCCGAGCGCGATCTTGCCGCCAGGGTCGATGTGTCCCGGGTCACGGTGCGCAAGGCCTTGCTGCATCTGGTCAAGGAGGGCGTTCTGGTTCAGCGCCATGGCTCGGGCACCTTTGTGGCGCCCCAGACCCAGCGTGTCGAGCAGTCGCTGTCGCAACTGACCTCCTTTACCGAGGACATGGCCCGGCGCGGCATGGCGGTGCGGGCCGAGTGGCTCGACAAGGGGCTCTATTACCCCTCG
The DNA here is from genome assembly GCA_963699295.1 of uncultured Alphaproteobacteria bacterium. Classification (GTDB taxonomy): domain Bacteria; phylum Pseudomonadota; class Alphaproteobacteria; order Rhizobiales; family Devosiaceae; genus Devosia. The sequence goes on along the minus strand of OY969432.1, from coordinate 1,306,442 downwards.
CCCGAAGAGACTATCATTCTGGGCCTGTCGGCCGACGACCAGGTGGCGCGCATCTCGCGCCTGCGGTTGACCGGCGACATGCCCCTGGCCATCGAGCGGGCGAGCCTGTCGATGCGGGTGCTGCCCGATCCCGAGGCGATTACGGATTCGCTCTACAAGCATCTCGATCGCCACGGCAATCGTCCGGTCCGCGCCATCCAGCGCATTCGCGCCGCCAATCTTGGCGCCGAGGATGCCGCCCTGCTAAAAGTGCCGGAAGGATCGGCCGGCCTGAACATCGAGCGCACATCTTATCTGGCCTCGGGCCGGGTGATTGAATATACGCGCTCCATCTATCGCGGCGACACCTATGACTTCGTCGCCGAACTGCGCATTGGCGAGCCGTCGTCCGGCAATGGCGGGAAGGGGTGACCATTCTGCACTGCCCATCCTGCTCGTTGGCCCGGTCGACCTTTTCGATTTAACGCAACTACAGGTCAGGAATTACCATGAGCGATCTTCTTGCCGTCACCGGCGCCCGCATTTTTGATGGTCAGGAGTGGCACGACGACTCTGCTCTGCTCATCGAGTTGGGCTATGTGAGTGCAATCGTTCGTTCATCCGACCTCCTGCATCGTTCATCTGATGTTTCCGGCCGTTCATCTGCTGTTATTTCTCGTTCAGAAATCGTTCATATTGACGGCGGAGTGCTGGTTCCGGGCTTTATTGACCTGCAGGTGAACGGCGGTGGCGGGGTGCTGTTCAACAATGCCCCGACGCTCGAATCCATCCAGACAATCTGCTCCGCACACACCCAATTCGGCACCACGGCGCTGCTGCCGACGCTGATCACCGACACCGTCGAGGTCAATGTCGCCGCCATTGCCGCCGGAAAAGCTGCATTGGATCAACGGGTTCCTGGCTTTATCGGACTCCATCTGGAAGGCCCGCATCTGGCTCTCGCCCGCAAGGGCACACACGACCCGGCCTTGATCCGCCCGATGGACGATGCCGATCTCGCCCGCCTCATCGCTGCGCGCGCCCAATTGCCCAATCTGATCTGCACCGTCGCCGCAGAAACTGTGACGCCCCAACAGATTAGCGCCCTGACCTCGGCCGGCATCATCGTCAGCATCGGCCATTCCGACGCCAGTTTCGAGACCACCAAGGCCGCCTTCGACGCTGGCGCCACCATGGCCACGCACCTGTTTAACGCCATGAGTCAATTGGGTAATCGGGAGCCGGGCGTCGTTGGCGCCGTGCTGTCCCATGATGGCGTTTATGCCGGGCTCATAGCCGATGGAATCCACGTCCACCCCGCCGCCATCGAGCTGGCTCTGCGGGCTAAGTCTCAGTCAGAACACATTTTTCTGGTCACCGATGCGATGTCGCAAACCGGCACCGACATCAAGACGTTGGAGCTCAACGGGCGCACCATCACCCGCTCCGAAGGCGCATTGCGGCTCGCCGACGGCACCCTGGCCGGCGCCGATCTGGATATGATCGACGCCGTCAACTTCATGCAGGACCGCATCGGCGTGAGCTTCGAAGAGGCGGTTCGCATGGCCTCGCTTTACCCAGCGCAAGCTATTGGCATTGAAAGCGAATTCGGCCATCTGCAGCCCGGCGCCCGCGCCAGTTTCGTCCACCTTTCCGATGACCGCAGCGTCCGCGGCGACCTGGATTTCCGGCCAGCAGGTCTATCGCGCCTAGCCGCGCCCCACATAGGGCATGGTGGTGGCCATCACCGTCATGCTCTGCACATTGGCGTTGAGCGGCAGCCCGGCCATATAGAGCAGCGCATCCACCACATGCGACACATCGAATGTGGGCTCCGCCAGCATTTCGCCATTCGCCTGCAACGCGCCCGCGCTCATGGTGCTGGTCATGTCGGTCGCGGCATTGCCGATGTCGATCTGCCCGCAGGCAATGCTAAATGCCCGCCCATCAAGAGAAATTGCCTTGGTCAGCCCGGTGATCGCATGCTTGGTCGCGGTGTAGGACGCCGCCTGCGGACGCGGCACATGTGCTGAGATGGAGCCATTGTTGATGATCCGCCCGCCCTGCGGGTCCTGATCGCGCATCATCCGGAACGCCTCGCGCGCAACATAAAACGCGCCGTTCAAATTGGTATCGACCATCTCCCGCCATGTCGCGACGTCGAGATCGCCAAACAAACTGGCCGGCGCAAACCGCCCGGCATTGTTGAACACCACGTCCACCCGGCCGTATCGCGCCTTCACGTCTTTGAAGAACGCAGCAACCGCGTCCGGGTCGGTGACATCACATTCGCCCCAAAAGCCTTGAGTTTGCTGAGTAATTTCCTCCAGCGCGGAGGCCCGCCGTCCACAGATGGCCACATCATACCCCGCCTTGGCAAAGCCAAGTGCTGCGGCGCGGCCAATTCCCGAACTCCCGCCGGTGATCACCACGATCTTCTTTGTCATCAGCTTTTCCCCCTCTGCCAAACGCTGTCCAGCGACGACGTTCTGCACATTGATGCCACACATGAGGCAGGTCGCCCAGTGATCCATGGACGCAAGGAAATACGATTCAACCGCAGTGCCATCTGGGTTTTCTCGTTGTAAGTCGTTCCAGTTCAATGAATTTTAACGACTTGTTCAGTCGGGTTAACAGGGGGTTTATGGCTGTGTGCTGAATCTGCAACAACCGCTATGCAACCACATTGTGCACCGCCAAAAGCCCGTTTGCGCGATTGCGCCATTTTTCTTCCTGCGTAGAGTGGGCCTTGCGAATCCATGCATGGGATCGTTTGTCGGTCGCAACGCGACGGCAACACACTGCACCACGAATAGTGTGGTCGCGTTTCGACAAACCGCTGGGTAACCGGCACCAAGAATGACTGACTTTGGAGGTCAATAATGAAACTCAAGAGCCTTATCCTCGGTTCTGTTGCTGCCGCTGGTCTCTCGACCGCTGCTTTCGCTGCCGATCTCGGCGTTCTCACCTCGCTCGACGTCTGCGATGAGCTGGGCCTGTCGGGTCTGACCATCTCGTCCGACACCAACTGCCTGCAGATCTCCGGCAAGGTTTCGTACGAATTCCAGTTCGGCGACTACCGTGGTTCTGAGCGTCTCATGACCATCGGTGGTTGGAACATCGCGGATGTCGATGTTGCGGACACAGCTGCCACTGGTCTGAGCAATGACTGGCGCTCGCGCGTCGAGACGCTGCTGAAGTTCGTTGGTACTGCTTCGTCGGATTTCGGTCCTGCTCGTGCTGTGATCAATCTGCGCCAGCGTGAATACACCAAGTTCATCAATGAAGTTGGTGGTGACGACGCTGATGATGGTCATATCCTTCGTGCCCAGGATGCCTATGTGCAGATCGGTGACACCACCGTGATTTCGGCCGGTAAAAAGGGCTCGATCTTCAATAAGGGTGATGACGAAGCTTTCAATTTTGCTGGCCTGTTCGCCAACAACAAGGAAGACAAGGGCGTCATCGGTAGCGATGAATTCTACAAGCTCTTCCCGCGGACCGGTGGTCACGTCATCCAGGTTGAATCGTCGTTCGGCGAGGGCATCGTTGCCAAGGCTGGTCTTGAGCGTCTGAACGCTGAGGGCGCTCTCGTTGGCGTGCTGGAATATTCGGGTGCTGGCGTTTCTGCGCACATCAGCGGCGTGTACAATGGCCTGTTCGCTCCCCGCACCGCCGATGGTCGCGCCTGGGCCGTTCACGCTGGCGTGACCGGTACCTTTGACCAGTTCAAGCTGCGCGCTGCTGGTTCGGCAGGTGGCACTGAGTTCAACAACAACAGCTTCTACAACGGTATGCTGTCTGCTCAGGGCTCGTTCGACATGTTCAAGCTCGCGGCTTCGGCTGAAGTGCTGAGCATCGAGACTGTTGGCGTTCGTCAGACTGGCTATGGCCTTGGCGGTTCGGTTGGTTTCGCTGTCACCGAAGGCGTTGAGTTCAACGTTGGCGGCAAGTGGTTCCGCAACAGTGATGTCGCAACCCAGGGTGATGCCTACCACGTCGCAGCTCAGCTCGTTGCTGCCGTGACCGAGACCATCAAGCTCACCGGTGAAGTCGGCGTTTTCGGCCGCACCGAGGCTGCTCCGAATCCGTCCTACAGCGACATCTACGGCAAGGCCGAGCTGGCTTGGACTCCAGGTGGTGGTTTCACCTCCTCGCTGGGTGCTCAGGTTCAGCAGAACGGTGCCTACAAGGTTACCTTCAAGGCTGCCAAGGAGTTCAACTAATCCATCGATTAGTCTGAATGGAAAGGCCCGGCATTGCCGGGCCTTTCTTTGTTTATGACGCCGCGGCTAGCGAACTGCTTTAGCTTTGCCGCAATACATTTCTTGCTGGTGAATATTGAATGGTCACACACTTATTGAAATTGGCATTGCCGGGCATCGGCATATTGCTGGGCAGCACGGCAGGCGCTGAAGCTCTGCCGCTCAACGCCATCTCGCCATTCCACCATCACGAACAGTCGCAGCGTCCTGAAACGCCCCAGTTGCACGCGCAGGCGAGCATAACAGTACTGCTGGGCGCCGACGGCAGAACCGCTGCTTCAATTCTGACCACAGAACTCCCTGCCGGGGCCTCAACGTCGGCAGGTGGCGTGGACGCTGGCTATGCCTTCTCGGCATCACTGTCGACACAAGGGGTCTTGATCCTTAGCGGCCAGGTGCCCAAAGCTCAGGACCTTCAAGTACTTGCAGCCATTGGTGACAGCAATTTCGACGCTGTCAGTCTCGCTGCCGGCGCGCCGAGGGATTTTGTTGCTCATGCCGAAGCCGGCCTTCGCGCTTTGGCGAAGTTATCTGAGGGGCAGCTGGACTTCGCAGATGGAAAGTGGGCACTCAGAGGAACGGCGGACAGTGACTTGGTCCGCGCCGATGCTCTTTCTGCAATCCTTGCCCTGCCCAGCGCGCCCGATTGGCTTTTGGAGGTCAGTCTGGCGGCCGCTCCCGCACAAGGTGCCCCTGTTGCAACGCGTAATGCGAAGTGCAGCATTCCATTAGCCGAATTCTCGGCCCGAAATGCCATCCTGTTTCAATCCGGGGCAGCGCGCATCGCTCCGGAATCCCAGGCAGCGCTTGATGAGTTGGCAGCCGACCTGCAGGCCTGCCCGGAAGCTCTGGTTCACGTGGAAGGCCATACCGATACTGACGGCGATGACCAGCTCAATCTGGCATTGTCCGTGGCCCGAGCCGAGGCCGTTGTGAGTGCACTTGTGGACCGGGGCATCGTCGCTGACAGGCTCTATGCTGTCGGCTACGGCGAGAGCAGCCCGATTGCCACAAACGACACGCCCGACGGAAAGCGGCTGAACCGTCGCATCGTGGTCACCATTGTTGAGGGGCAGTAGTCCGGGTTTCTGTCCGTTCGGAACGACTAGCCCCTTAGCCAAAACGCTGGCTGATACTGAGCACAAACTTCGCCACGGCCTCGATTTCCTCGCTCTGGTCGAACAGGGCAGGTGAGCCCTGGCCGGAGATGGTCAACGCCAGCGCGTCGGGGTGCCGCCGGCGCATTTCATCGAGGGTTTCGCGACGCAGTTGATCCGTGAGCTGAGTACGCAGCAAGAGCAACGGTGCAATGGCCAATGCATCGAACAGCGGCCACTGCGGAATCAGCACATCGTCAAAATTTATGGCTTCGAGCGGCTTCAACAGGCGTGGATCAAACAGCGAGCGCGCACGACCGCGGCGGTCGACATAGTGACTTCGCCCTATGAGGCCATCAAGTCGGGCGTCAGACAGTCCTGGGTAGTCACCACCCAGGATGCGGCGAAAGTCTTCAATTATGGCCTTGTTGCCGCGCAGGCTATCGATGTGCTGCATGTTGTTGCGGAGCCTGACAATTCCACGAGAATCGGTAACCGGCCCGGCATCAAGCAAGATGGTTCCAGCAATCATCAGGGGATGGTGTGCCGCCAGCAGCATGGCGACCTGGCCGCCGTGACCCTGGCCCAGCACCACAGCATGGCCAACACCCAGTGCTGTCATGACGGAAGCGACATCGTCGGCGTCCGCGCGTGAATTGTAGTCTTCGGCCAGTCTGCGGTCGTCGGCACGCCCGCGTCCCGGGAGGTCGACAAGAATGACGGGCCAGTCGCCGCCGCCCATGCGGCGGAAATACGCGGCAAACTCGGTGAAGTCGCTCATGTTGCGCTGATATCCCGCAAGGCATATCACCGGCAGGCGTGCGCTCGATAAGTTGCCGGCGATGTGGACCGCCGCATTGATCCCACCGGAAAGCGGGATCGAACTAATCGGCAACGGCGCAAAGGCCATATGGTCGGGTGGGATGAGACGCTTGCGGAGCATTCACGCATCTAGCCGTAGCCAATGATCTGCCTCAAGCAGATTTAGCCTATACTGCGAAGTGCCTGGTGCAAAGTGAGGGGCTTGTGCCCAAGGCGCTCGCGGTAGACGAGGTAATTGCCCAGCACGCGCTTCACATAGGTCCGCGTTTCCTGGAACGGGATGAGTTCTACCCACAACACCGGGTCAACATTGTCGGCGCGCGGATCGCCATAGGCTTTGATCCATTTGTCGGCATTGCCTGGCCCGGCATTATAAGCTGCTGCGGCAAGCACTAGCGAGCCATTGTAGCGGCTCAGTTGCTTGGCCAAATAGGTGGAGCCCAATAACAAATTGTACTCGGCGTCGGTAACGAGCCGGGCAGGGGAATAGTCCTCGCCCACCATTTTGGCAACGTCCTGTGCGGTTCCCGGCATTAGCTGCATCAGGCCGCGCGCCCCGACCGGCGAAACTGCGTCGACCTGAAACATGGATTCCTGTCTGATTACCGCAAATACCGCGGCACGATCAGCGGGAAGTGCATAGTCGGCGGATGCTGCAAGCTCTGGAAAGTTATAGGGATCCAGCGGTATGCCCTTCAGCGCAGCCGCATTCGCAATCGCCACGGCGATCTGTTGAGCGCCGATTTCCTGGGCTAGTTTTGCGGCAAGCACCAGTTCCGCCGGCTTTTGCCTGGTTGTCCCAAATTCCCTGAGTAACAGTCTGGCCAGCGCGGTTTGGCCGTTGGCTGCGAGCAGGCGAATTGCTTGAACGGGCTTTTGGGTGTCGAACACAGCTTCGCTGTCCGCCCAGAAAGGCAGGGGGCGCATATTGACGCTGGGCAAGCCCAATTCGGCTCGCGCCAGTTGCCCGTAGTAGGTGGTGCCGTGCGGCGCGGCCCGCTCATGGGCAAGTTTGGCCGCCGCAGCGTGTCCAGCCTCGTCTTCGGCGCGTCCGAGCCAGTAATTGGCTTGGGCGATGGTGTCGGGCAATGTTGCGTATTTTGCCATTTCGGTGAAATGCTGAGCGGCCATGGCAGGCTCATTGAGAAACGACAGCGCGATCCAGCCAGCGTGAAACTGGGCGTCGACCATTCTTGCTGCGGAACCGTTCTGGTAGCCTTCCGCGGCCAGGTAAGCCAGTTGGGCATTGCCTACATCCAGCAGGCGGCGCATCAAAGCGCGGCGCTCATACCACCACTCATCAGCATCGGCGGAGGCTTGTGGAGCCTTGGTGAGCCAGTCGATCGCACTCTGCCAGAGTTCAAACTGTCGCGCGCGCTGCGCCCTTGAAAAGATAAAGACAGGGTTTGCCTGCAGTTCGACCGGGACCGCGTCCAGTAGGGCTTTGGCATTGTCCGCCTTGCGAGAAACCGCGGCGCGCGCGGTCACGAGCGACTGCTGTGCTGGCGTCAAAAACTCCATCAAGCGCTCGCTCGCACGGGCGCGATCATGCATCATAAGGTGCATGGCGCGTTGCCAGTGGGTTTCGCTGGTCAGAAGGGAGCCCAAACCATGCATGATTGTGACCTCCTGATCTTCTGTCAGGAAGTTGTCGATCCAGATGGATTGTATCAGTTTTTCTGCCGTCGAGCGCTGGCCGGCATCTAGATAGGCCGTCGCGAGCATGATCTGGCCATCAACTGTAATCGGCTTCGAATTGCCTAGTGCCGCTATGATGTCCAAGGGGGATGCTGCAGCTTCCAGCAAGGATTGTTCCAGCCGAGTCTGGTAAAGGCTTGTCGCAGCAAAGTCTGGCGCTTCCACCGCAAATTTCTGTATCGCCCGATAGTCGATTTTGCCACGGTGATTGTAGATCGCCGCCCACTGGATGGCTTGGCGTTCGACAACACTGGGCAGCGTAGCAGCCAGCGAATAGGCACTGCTGGCGTCCCCTGCACTCAGGACAGCCAAAGCGCTCCGGAACGCCTGCGAACCCCGCGGCTCAACCAATATGGGACCACCAGCGATAGCTCCAGTTTTCATCTGGTCCAGGGGTTCATTGGCGGTCGACGGGTCATTTGCTGGTAGGGGAAACAAAAGCGCCGCGCCTGCCAATACCACCGCGGCGATGGTAAGGCTCAGATGGTGATAGCGCCTTGTCATCCGCTGTTTCATCGGGCGCCCCTGATCGTACCGGAATATCGCTGGTGCTCACCATCCACTCTCATGGTAAACATTCGGTTGGGGTGTTCCGGAAAGCTTTTTCTCCTGGGGCAACGAAATCGTTGTCCCACGCGCTAACTGAAAGTATGGTGCGCCACTCCCACCGGTCGTGCAATCAAGTGCGGTCAATACCATTCTGCCACGGCTGAACTGTGGCACATAGCAAGGACATCTCGGCAAATGCTGCGAGGATCGATTACGGCGCTCATCACTCCCATGCTCGATGGGCGCGTGGATGAGAAAGCCTTCGCAAGCTTTGTTGACTGGCAGATCGCAGAAGGGACCCGTGGCCTTGTGCCGGTTGGTACCACCGGCGAGAGCCCTACAGTCAGCCACGAAGAACATCAGCGTATCGTTGAGATCTGTGTTGAGGTCGCCAATAAGCGCGTTCCGGTTCTTGCCGGCGCAGGATCCAATGCAACCGCCGAGGCGGTTTCCCTCGCCAAGTTCGCTGAAGCAACCGGCGCGGATGCTGTCCTGTCCGTCGTGCCCTATTACAACAAGCCTAACCAGGAGGGGCTGTTCCAGCACTTTTCGGCTGTGGCCAAGGCGGTCGGCATCCCGGTTATCTTGTATAGCGTGCCCGGACGCACGGTGGTTGATCTGACCATCGATACCATTGCGCGGCTTCGCGATGCCCATCCGAATGTCATCGGGGTGAAGGACGCGACAGCCGATCTGGGACGTGCCAGCTTGCAGCGTGTCAAGCTGGGCTCAGATTTTATTCTGCTGTCCGGAGAGGATATTACCGCGCTCGCCTTTAACGCCCATGGCGGACATGGCTGTATCTCGGTAACGTCCAATATTGCACCACGACTTTGCTCTGAGCTACAGGAGCTTTCATTGGCTGGGGACTTCAAGGGCGCCCTGGCTATCCAGGACAAGCTTGTTCATCTCCACAAAAACCTGTTTCTTGAGCCCAATCCGACCGCGGTGAAGTATGCCGCAAACCGGTTGAATCTCTGTGCGAACGAGCTGCGCCTGCCGCTTGTTCCAGTGTCAGAGGCGACACAAGAAGCCGTGGACTTTGCATTAGCCCACGCAGGCCTTATCTAAAGCCTATGTCCCAAAAGAACGACAAGAGCAAAAACGGCATAATCAGCCACGGTCTCGTGGCTGAAAACCGGCGTGCGCGATATGACTACGACATTGGTCAGACCATTGAGGCAGGTCTAGTGCTGACCGGAACCGAGGTCAAATCTTTGCGACTGGGCAAAGCCCAGATTACGGAATCATATGCCTCGCCCGAGAATGGTGAGCTGTGGCTGATCAACGCGCATATTCCAGAATATTTGCAGGCCAACCGCTTCAATCATGAAGAGCGTCGGCCGCGGAAATTGCTAGTATCGCGAAAGCAATTGGCGACGCTTGATCGCGAAGTATCCCGCGCCGGCAACACCGTCGTCCCCCTGAAATTGTTTTTCAACGACAAGGGCTACGCCAAGGTTCTTATTGGTCTGGGTAAAGGCAAGAAGAACTACGACAAGCGTGAAACCGAGCGTAACCGCGATTGGAACCGCGACAAGTCACGTATTATGAAGGAAGGCGGGCGGGGCTAATATCCCGGGAGGCGTGGGATTAACAGCCCTCAAGCGCGCTGGAATGCTCCCTTGTCCGATCTAGTCTTCAGATGGTGTGGCCAGCGTTGGCGGCATCACGGGACGTGTGCTCGGAGGGCGCCCGACCGACTTGGCGAGGTCTGCTACGTCCAGGAAAAAATCGGCTTGTCGACGTAACTCGTCTGAAATCATTGGCGTTGAAGTGGTTAGGGTTGATACCACGGTGACGCGCTTCCCCTTGCGCTGCAATGCCGCGACCATGGCCGTGAAGTCGCCGTCGCCCGAAAAAAGTACCATATGGTCGTAAAATGGAGCCAGCTCCAGCGCATCCACGCAGAGCTCCATGTCCATGTTGCCCTTCACTTTGCGGCGACCGACTGAATCCGTGAATTCCTTGGCTGGTTTGGTTACTACCGTGAAGCCATTATAGTCTAGCCAGTCGATGAGCGGGCGGATGGAAGAGTATTCCTGGTCTTCAATCAGCGCAGTATAATAATTCGCGCGCAGCAAATACGCTTTTGAACTGAACTCCGCCAAAAGTTTCCTGTAGTCAATGTCAACTCCCACGGCTTTTGAGGTGGCGTAGAGATTTGCGCCGTCGATAAATAGAACGATTTTCTCGCGCGGATCAATCGGCATCCCAGGACTCCTCAATAGCTATCAGTCAAGCTATGGAAACAATTGTTTCCTAGTATCATATATACTGCTTCACAAGCTAAAACGAACGCGCTATTCGCACGATTTATAGTTATTATCAAGTACAAGTTGTGTGGGTGCTCGGTTTGGGCTGCTGGTGACGCAGCCGCCCGGAAGCCTTGTGTCGTGCCGATGGCTCGTGTAAAGAAGGCCTTCATTCCATAAGATTTGGAGACGTTCGTGGCCCGCGTCACCGTTGAAGACTGCATTGAAAAGATCGAGAACCGCTTTGATCTCGTTCTCATGGCCGCGCACCGTGCGCGTATGATTTCGTCAGGCGCCCAGATTACCGTTGACCGAGATAACGACAAAAATCCGGTCGTTGCGCTTCGTGAGATTGGTGATGGTACGATTTCTGCAGAAGACCTGCGCGAGGACCTGATCCACTCGTTGCAGAAATATGTTGAAGTTGATGAGCCAGAGAGCCATGCCGCGCCGATGATCGAAAACGGTGGCAGCGATGACGCCATCAGCTTCGACACCATGAGCGAAGAAGAGCTGCTGCGTGGCATCGAAGGTCTGGCCCCGCCAGAACGTCGCGACGACTAAGTTGCGCTAACGGATTTTCGGCATATATGAAGAGCGTCCGGCGCGTGTCGGGCGCTCTTTCTATTTTTTACGCGGGCGCTAAGCTCTAGTCCCCGAGCGAGCGACTATCTCATGATGCGTCAGTACGAGCTTGTCGAACGCGTTCAGGCCTATAACCCGAACGTCGATGAGCAATTGTTGAACAAGGCCTATGTGTATGCCATGCAGAAGCATGGGTCGCAGAAGCGTGCCTCCGGCGACCCCTATTTCAATCATCCCCTGGAAGTCGCGGCGATCCTGACCGAGCTCAAGCTCGATGATGCTTCGATTGCTGTTGGCCTGCTGCACGATACAATTGAAGACACCGACGCCACGCGGGCGGAAATCGATCAATTGTTCGGCGCCGAAATAGGGGAAATTGTTGATGGGCTGACCAAGATTGACCGACTCAATCTGGTGTCGCGCGAAGAGGCCCAAGCCGAAAATCTGCGCAAGCTGTTGCTGGCAATCAGCCAGGACGTGCGGGTGCTTCTGGTCAAACTGGCCGACCGACTGCACAACATGCGTACACTGCAGTACATGCCGCCTGAGAAGAGGACCCGCATTGCGCAAGAGACGATGGATATCTATGCGCCCCTAGCAGGTCGCATGGGTATGCAGGATATGCGCAATGAGCTGGAAGACATCTCATTCAGAATTCTGCAACCTGATCACTATCAGGCGATCACGCAACGGCTCGGAGAGCTGCAGGCCGAGTATCACTCGGCCATCGAAGGAATTTCGACTGAGCTTACTGAACGACTGGCGTCCGAGGGCATAGCGGCACGCGTCAAGGCGCGGGTGAAATCGCCCTATTCCATTTTCTCCAAGATCGAACGCAAATCCATCGCCTTGGAGCAACTTTCCGACATCATCGGCTTCCGGGTGATAGTTGGGTCAATCGAGGAGTGCTATCGCACAGTTGGTGTCGTTCACACCAAGTGGAAAGTGGTCCCCGGTCGCTTCAAGGACTATATCTCAGTCCCCAAGCACAACGATTATCAGTCCATCCATACGACAATCGTGGGTCCAGGGCGGCAACGCGCCGAGTTGCAGATACGCACTGAGGAAATGGACCGTATTGCAGAGTTCGGTATCGCAGCGCACGCCCTGTACAAGGATGGGGCATCAGCCGATCTGAGCCGTATCGAAAATGAGTCCCAGGCCTATGGCTCGTTGCGCTCCACCATTGCGCATTTGACCGCCGGCAACTCGTCTGAAGACTTCCTCGAATACACCAAGCTGGAATTGTTTCAGGATCAGGTGTTTTGCTTTTCACCGCGGGGACGCCTTATTGCGTTGCCTCGCGGCGCGACGCCCATTGATTTCGCCTATGCGCTTCACACTGATATTGGAGACACCTGTGTGGGCGCCAAGATCAATGGTGCCATCCTTCCGCTGGTGACCCAGTTGCGCAGCGGTGACGAGGTCGAGATTATTCGCGACCAGAACCATCTGCCGCCGCTGAACTGGCTCGGCATTGCCGCCACTGGTAAGGCGCGCGCCGCCATTCGCCGTGCCGTGCGGGCTGCCGCCACGCAGCGCGCGCATGGGCTGGGCGAAGACGTGCTGAACATGATGCTCGAGCGTGAAGGCGTGATGCTTGACGACTCTGAGGCCAAGGCTCTGGCGGAGGCGCTGGGCGTGCCGAGCAAGCGTGAACTGCTAATTGCCGTTGGCGAAGGCAAGATCGGTGCCGAGCCGCTTGGAATGGTGCTCGAAAACGTCAAGGGCATTCGCAAGCGCCGCCGCAAGCTGGACCTTCCCGTCGCAGACACGGCCGATGGCTGGTTTGCCCTTCGTTCAACCGATCTGTTTCGGTTCAGGGTGCCCGGCGGGCAGCGCTCGGGCCCGCATGCCAAGGCCGCTCTGGCGCAGCTCGATTTTCACATCCCCATCAAGATTTCCGGGGAAGGGGTGGTGCCGGGGGATCGGCTCGTAGGCATATTGCAGCCCGATGCGCCGATCATGGTTTATCCCATCCACTCCGATGCGCTGATCGACATGCACGATAGCGACGTTGCGTGGGTGGACGTGCGCTGGAACCTTGCCCCGGGCGAAGACCGACTGTTCTCGACAGTCATCGCCATGGAGTCGGTCAACCGTCCTGGATCGCTGGCGCAAATATCTTCGGCTATCGCCGCCTGCGAAGCCAACATCAACAATCTGGTGATGCGGATGATTTCGCCTGACTTTCACCAGATGATCTTTGAAATCGAAGTGCGCGACCTGGCGCAGCTAACCGACGTGCTGGCCACTCTCAAACGCAGCCCGGGACTGTCGGCGGTGCAGCGGGCAGGCGTCCGTGAGGCGGGGATGATCTCAACGCTTGAGTGGGATGGCAGCGTCGACAAGCGGTTTATTGACGGCCAAAGGTGATGATTTGACCGATAACTTAAGTTTTTCATTGGCATTGGAGCGAGCGCTCGCATGATCATTGGTTTGGGCAGCGATCTTTGCCAGATCAGCCGGGTTGAGCAGACCCTGGAGCGCTATGGCGACCGCTTTACGCTGCGCTGTTTTACCGAAACTGAGCGCCGCAAATCCGACCGGCGCGCGCAACGTGCGGCCTCTTATGCCAAGCGTTTTGCCGCCAAGGAGGCATGTTCCAAGGCGCTTGGCACAGGTCTTAGTTTTGGCGTCTATTGGCGGGACATGGGGGTGGTCAATCTGCCATCGGGCAAGCCGACCATGCATCTTACCAACGGAGCGGCCAAGGCCCTTGCACGGCTGGTGCCCGCGGGTCATGAGCCTCACATTCATCTGACCATCACCGACGATGCCGGGCTCGCCCAGGCCTTTGTCATCATCGAAGCGCTACCGATTGACCCGAACACCACAAGTCTTTAACGCTTCGATACCGCATTTCCGGGGAATTTCATGAGCCAGCCGAGCGACAAGTCCATCAAGAAAACGGCGATGAACGAGTGGGTGGAAACGATCATCGTGGTCGTTGAGGCGCTGCTCATCGCGATTGTGCTGCGCTCGTTCCTGTATCAGCCCTTCTCGATCCCCACTGCGTCAATGCAGCAGACCCTGATGATTGGGGACTATTTTGTCGCCAATAAATTCGTATGGGGTTACGGCAAGCACTCGTTCTCGCTGGGGCGCTACGGCAATTTCACTGCGTTGGATTTTGAGCTGCCGATCAATAACCGCATATTCGGGCGCGATCCTAACCGTGGGGATGTTGCCGTGTTCCGCCCGGTCCCCCAGAATATCGAGTACATCAAACGTATCGTTGGCCTGCCGGGCGATCGTATCCAGATGAAGGAAGGGCGGCTCTATATCAATGACGCTCTTATCGAGCGCGAGGAGCTGGGAAAGACCATTGATACCGATAGTGAAGGCCGCAGCGTCGAAGTGACAGTTTATCGCGAGACTTTCCCGGAAGGCACGAGCCACATCATCCAGGAAATCTCTGATAATGGTTCGCTTGATAACACCCCGGAATATGTGGTGCCGGCGGGTCATTTCTTCATGATGGGCGACAATCGCGATCGCTCGGCCGACAGTCGTGTCCTGGCACAGGTTGGCTACGTGCCAGCAATCAACTTGATTGCAAAGGCCGAAGCCCGGTTCTTCTCGATCAAGGACAACCTGCCGCCTTGGCAGCTGTGGCAGTGGCCAGCCAATGTTCGCTGGGACCGTATGTTTCAGTCGATTGATCAATGAGCCGCGCGCGTCTTAACCACGAGAAACTGCAGTTCAGGTTGGGGTACAAGTTCGCGGATCCTGACCTGCTGGATCGAGCGCTGACCCATTCCAGTGCGATTTCGCCCGCCCGTCGAATTGAGCGCTCTTATCAGCGGCTGGAGTTTCTTGGCGACCGGGTGCTAGGGCTGGTCGTAGCCGACATGCTCTATCGACGCTATCCAAAGGCAAACGAGGGCGAATTGAGCCGTACGCTCAATACGCTGGTGCGCAAGGAAACCTGTGCCATCATCGCCCGCACGCTGAATCTTGGAGCAGAGCTCAACCTCGGTGATAGCGAAGCTCGGACTGGCGGCGCTGAAAAAGATGCTATTCTGGGTGACGTCACCGAAGCAGTGATTGGCGCGATTTATTGCGACGGCGGCATGGGAAAAGCCTATGAATTCGTCGAGCGCATGTTTGAAGAGTTTCTTGCGGACGGACAGGCTAACAAGGCTGACGCGAAGACCACCTTGCAGGAATGGGCGCAAGCTCGTGGCCTGGAGCCCCCGACTTACTCACAGACGGCGCGGACCGGACCGGATCACGCCCCTGAATTTACGATTACCGTCACCCTGGGTGATTTTGAGCCAATCAGCGCCATTGGGCCGTCCAAGCGGATTGCCGAACATAAGGCTGCCGAATTGTTTCTCATCCACCAGCAGGTGTGGAAGGATACCAAATGAACGAACCTCTTGAACTGACCGATACCGCCTGCGGTTTCATTGCACTGGTCGGCGCCCCCAATGCCGGCAAGTCTACCCTTTTGAATTCGCTGGTGGGCACCAAGGTGTCGATCGTTACGCACAAGGCGCAGACTACCCGTAGCCAGGTGCGCGGTGTGTTGACGCTGGATAAGACGCAGCTCGTCTTCATCGATACGCCCGGGATTTTTGCTCCCAAGCGCCGTCTTGATCGCGCCATGGTCGATAGCGCCTGGGGCGGCGCCGGTGACGCCGATATTGTCGCGCTGATCGTCGATGCCGAACGCGGCATTACGGCGGAAAACGAAGGAATGCTTGAGGGGCTGGCCAAGCTTCAGCACCCGAAGATTCTGATTTTGAACAAACTCGACACGATCAAGAACGAGGCTCTGCTGGAGCTGTCGAAAACGCTCAACGAGAAGTTGCGGTTCGAAGCGACATTCATGATTTCAGCCCTCAAGGGCTATGGTGTGCAGGATATGATTGCCTGGTGCGTCAAGCATGTGCCCCCCGGGCCATGGCACTTCCCGGAGGATCATCTCACCGATCTGACCATGGCAATCACCGCTGCGGAAATCACGCGCGAGAAGCTATTTCTGCGCGTTCACGATGAAATTCCCTATAATGCCACGGTCGAGACCGAAAGCTTCAAAATCCAGAAGGATGGCTCGTACAAGATCGATCAGGTGGTCTACGTCACCCGCGATAGCCACAAGAAGATAGTGCTTGGCGCCGGCGGCCAGACCATCAAGGCGATCGGTCAGGAAAGCCGCAAGGAGCTGATGGCAATGTACGAGGTGCCGATTCATCTGTTCCTCTTCGTCAAGGTGCGCGAAAAATGGGGCGATGATCCTGAGCGCTACCGCGAAATGGGACTGGAATATCCCCACGGGAAAAACTAGGCGACGCGATGGAGTGGACCGCCGATGGATTGCTGATCGGTGTTCGGCGCCACGGAGACAGTAGCGTCATCGCCGAGGTCATGGCCGTCGGACATGGGCGTTGTTTGGGATTGGTGCGCGGCGGGCGTTCAACGCGCCTGGCCGCCGCTCTGCAGCCCGGGAACACTGTTCAGGTCACTTGGCGGGCGCGGCTCGAAGATCATCTCGGAGTATTCGGCGTTGAACTGTTGCAAGCCCGTGCAGCGGCGCTCATTGCCGACCGCACAAAGCTTTATCTAAGCCAACTTGTATGCGAGCATTTGCGCCTGCTGCCAGAACGAGAGCCGCATGATCGGCTCTTGGGGACGGCGTTGCACTTGATAGAGGGCGACCCCGATGGGGTCGCGCTGGCGCGCTTCGAGCTCGCCATTCTTGACGAGCTTGGCTACGGGCTGGATCTGACCTCTTGCGCGGTGACCGGGAGCCAGGATGAGCTGACGCATGTCTCGCCCAAAACTGGTCGAGCTGTATCGCGTGCCCAGGCCCAACCTTATCTGGATCGGCTGTTACCATTGCCGGGTTTTCTGGTGGGGCGAGGTAATGCTTCTCCAAGCGAAATCACGGAAGCGTTCGCGTTGACGACGTATTTCCTGCAGCGCCAGGTGTGGGGCCCCAGTGGAGTGCTGCCATCGGCAACGCGAGACGATCTGGTAGCCTTGCTGGCGAAGGCCGTCGAATAGTGTCGCCGATCAGGCCACTGTTCCGGAAACGCGACAAAACCGTGCAAAAAACCTGTGCATTCTCCGCTTTGTGGGCACTGACAGGTAGTTCTGGTTATAGTCATTTCCTGATTCGTTCTCCCTGGAAAAGCAGCTGATGTCCGACGCCGATACTCTCTCTCCTGCCGACGACCAACGGGTCGTCGATCTCAAGCAGGCGCTTGAGGAGCGGTACCTTTCCTATGCGCTCTCCACCATTACCCAGCGTGCGCTGCCTGACGCCCGTGACGGGCTGAAGCCGGTGCACCGGCGCATCATCCATGCGATGCGTTTGCTCAAGCTCGATCCCAGCCAGGGCTACAAGAAATCGGCGCGTATCGTCGGTGACGTGATCGGTAAGTTCCACCCGCACGGTGACCAATCGATCTATGACGCGCTGGTGCGCCTGGCGCAGGATTTCGCGCAGCGCTACCCGCTGGTCGACGGGCAGGGCAACTTCGGTAACATCGACGGCGATAGCGCTGCGGCGATGCGATACACCGAAAGCCGCATGACGGATGTGGCGATGCGCCTGCTGGAGGGCATCACAGAAAACGCCATTGATTTCAAACCGACTTACGATGGCGAAGATGAAGAGCCGGTGGTCATGCCATCGAACTTCCCCAATCTGCTGGCGAACGGATCAACGGGTATTGCCGTGGGGATGGCGACGTCCATTCCACCACACAATATCTCCGAGCTGTGTGACGCCGCTCTGCATCTTGTGAACGTCAACCCGGAAGCTTCGGCTGAAGAGTTGACGCAGTTCGTCAAGGGACCGGACTTCCCGACAGGCGGCATTCTCGTGGAATCCGCATCAAGCATTGCCCATTCCTACGCGACAGGCCGCGGGGCCTTCCGCTTGCGGGCCAAATGGGAAATCGAGGAGACCGGTCGCGGCGTCTACCTGATCGTCGTTACCGAAATTCCGTATGCCGTGCAGAAGTCTCGTCTCGTCGAAAAAATCGCTGAACTGCTGCTCGCCAAGAAATTGCCGCTGCTCAAAGACGTTCGTGACGAGAGCTCTGACGAGATCCGTCTCGTGCTGGAGCCTCGCGCGCGCACCGTCGATCCCGTCATTTTGATGGAGCAGCTATTCAAGACAACCGATCTTGAAACGCGCTTTCCCCTCAACCTGAACGTGCTGGATCATGGCGCTGTGCCCAAGGTGATGAGCCTGGCACAGGCCCTCAAGGCTTGGCTCGAGCACCGCAAGGAAGTGCTGGTCCGTCGTTCTACCCATCGGCTGGAGCAGATCGCACATCGACTTGAAGTGCTGGCTGGCTACATTATTGCCTACCTCAATCTCGACGAGGTCATCCGCATCATCCGCGAAGAAGATGATGCAAAGGCGGAGTTGATGGCGACGTTCGAGCTTAGCGATGTACAGGCCGAAGCCATTCTCAATATGCGCCTGCGCTCACTGCGCAAGCTCGAAGAACTGGAGCTGCGCAAGGAGCACGCTGGCCTGACCGAAGAGAAGGGCAAGCTGGAAACACTGCTCGGTTCGGAAAAGCGCCAGTGGGGCGAGGTATCGCGCCAGATCGAGGCGTTGAAGAAGGCTTATCCTCTGCTCAACGCCGATGGGACGCCGCATGCCTTGGGGGCGCGTCGTACCATGCTCGGAGTGGCGCCAAACGCCGATCTGGCTGAGGTCACTGAAGCCTTCATTGAGCGTGAGCCGATCACCGTCATCCTGTCGGAAAAAGGCTGGATACGGGCGCTTAAGGGGCACACCGATACGATCGATGACAAGGGTTTCAAGTCAGACGACCGCCTGAAGCTCTCGATCAAATGCGAGACGACCGACAAGCTGCTGATGCTGACCACAGGTGGTCGCGTCTACACGCTGGGCAGCGACAAGCTTCCTGGAGGGCGCGGGCAGGGCGAACCGGTGCGGATCATGGTTGATATCGAAGAAGGTCAGGACATCGTTGACCTATTCGTCTACCGGCCTGGCGAAAAGCGCATAATTGCCTCGTCTGCGGGGTATGGCTTTGTGGTGGGCGAAGACGACATGATCGCCAATACCCGCAAGGGCAAGCAAATCCTCAATGTCTCGCTTCCGGAAGAAGCGCGTTTGCTGGTGCCCGTCGCTGGTGACCGGGTGGCTGTGATCGGGCAGAATCGAAAGATGCTGGTCTTCCCGCTGGCCCAACTCGCGACCATGTCGCGCGGAAAGGGCGTGCGCCTGCAGCGCTACAAGGATGGCGGGATTTCCGATCTCAAGACCTTCTATGCCGCTGATGGGCTGACCTGGACAGATAGCTCCGGGCGAACATACACCAAGCCTATGGAAGATTTGACGGACTGGGTTGGTGACCGGGCAGCAGCCGGACGTCAGCCGCCCACGGGGTTCCCTCGCAATAACCGGTTTGTCGGATGAGACAGGGTGAAGGCGGCGATCTAGTCCGGGGCGCCGGTCATTCCACTTGAAGGCTGAGTAGGACCCGTAGTGATCGCTGCGTGCTGGCGGGCACGTAGCGCGCACGCGACCTATTCCACGCCAGTCTAGCTCTGCCGGCACCAGCCCAACGCACCCCGCTGAATTTCCAGCGGCTGATATTGCGCCTTGTAGGCCATTTTTGGTGACTGCTCGACCCAATATCCAAGATAAACATAAGCTAGGCCGGCCGAGCGGACCTGATTAATGTGGTCAAGGATCAACAGCGTGCCCAAGCTGCGATGGCCAAAGTCGGGATCGTAAAACGAATACACCATGGACAGGCCATCCGGCATAACGTCGGTAAGCGCGACGGCAACCAGGGGTTGTTCCGGATGGTCGATCAGGCGGTATTCGACCAAAACGGACTGCACAGGAGTATCCTCGACCATGTACTCATAGTCGGCATAACTCATCTGGTTCATTCCGCCATCAGCGTGCCGCGACTCCACGTAGCGCCTGAACAAATCATACTGCTCGCTGGTTGCCGTGGCCGACCGCACAGCACTGGCGACATCACGATTTTTAGCCAGAACGCGCCGGAAACGAGCGGAGTGTTCAAATTCGCCGGCTACTATCCTGACGGATTGGCAAGCATTACAGCCTTCGCACGCCGGACGGTAAATCAGGTTCTGGCTGCGCCGAAAACCATTCTCGCTGAGCAAATGATGCAGGCTGGAAGCGCGACGACCCGTCAGGTGGGTAAATAACTTCCGCTCCTTACGCCCAGGCAGGTAAGGGCATGGCATTTCCGCAGTCAAAAACAACTGGGTCGACTCGGGTGTCTGATCGGTCATCACAGACCCTTAGCTAAGCCTTTCACGCAGCTTACTCTGCCCACCCCCGCGCGGCAACGTCAATTGGCCGATGCAGATCTGGCACGCTGCCAATGTCGCACCATTGGTGACCGGCGCACCATCAAGGTGCCCAGCACCAGGTCATGCAACATCTGGCGACGGGGGGTGAACAAGATAAACAGCAGCGAGAGCGGTAGCGAGATCCACGCAGTGACCCAGAACAGCGCGGCATGCAGGAAAGCCATCCAACCATCGAGCGGCTGCCCTCTGGTGGGGGTCAGCACCAGGTCCATCATCCGCATGCCCAGCGTGGCACGCTTATGCGAACCGAGGGTTGCAGCATAGTAGAGGACCACACTGGCGGGAACGACGATTACCAAAGCCACCCAGGCCAAACCGAAGGTGAGGAAGCCAGCGATCAGGCCTACGATTGAAAAGGCAATGATCATCGCCCCGATGGCGACCAGGTCGATGATGAAAGCGAAGACCCGCCGCGTGACAACACCCTCGAAAAGCTCGGGAGCGTTTGCCGGGTCGGGGAGAAAGGTGCGGGTGGTGTCGTTCTGGCTCATGGGCAAGACATTGTCATGTTGCCGGGCCACTGCAAGGGGAACGGCGCACAAAATCTGAAACTAACGAGCGAGATCACGCGCAACTTCAAGAGCAAAATAAGTCAGAACGCCATTCACTCCCGCCCGCTTGAAAGCGAACAGGCTTTCGAGAATGGCGCCCTTGCGATCAATAGCGCCAGCTGCGGCGGCCATTTCGATCATCGCGTACTCACCGCTCACCTGATAAGCGTATAGCGGAATGTTGAAATTATCTTTGGCGCGACGGACGATGTCGAGATAGGGCAGGCCGGGCTTGACCATGATGCTGTCAGCTCCTTCGGCGATATCCTGCTCGATCTCGCGCAGCGCTTCATCAGAATTGGCATAGTCCATCTGATAGGTTCGCTTGTCGCCCTTCAGGCGGCTGCCCGATCCAACTGCCTCGCGGAACGGACCATAATAGTAGGAGGCGTACTTGGCAGCATAAGCCATGATTTGCGTCTGATCGAAGCCATCGGCGTCGAGTGCTTCGCGGATGGCGCCTACGCGACCGTCCATCATGTCGGATGGCGCAATGATGTCTGCCCCAGCTTTGGATTGGACCAGTGCCGAGCGGACCATTGCCCAAATGGTTTCGTCGTTGAGGATTTCACCATCCCGAACGAGCCCATCCTGGCCATCGCTCGAGTACTCATCCAGCGCCACGTCGGCGATCAGGCCAATTTCAGGCACCGCGCTTTTTATGGCGCTCAGGGCGCGGCACATCAAATTGTCAGGATTGTAGGCTTCAGCGCCATTTTCGCTGCGCAGGTGGTCGGGCGTGTTCGGGAACAGGGCCAGTGCAGGGATACCAGCGTCCCGCGCTGCCCTGGCAGCCTCGACGCACAAATCTATGCTGAGGCGCTCGACTCCGGGCATGGTGCGGATCTGGGTTCGCTCATTGTGGCCTTCGATTACAAACAGAGGCCAGATCAGATCGGCTGGCGTCAGCACCGATTCTCGGACCATCGCACGGCTCCATGCCGTGCGGCGGGTGCGGCGCAAACGGCGACCGCCGAGAAAATCCATATCGTGCTTCTGCCAGTCGTGGGACATTGTATTATATCTCCTGTCGGTGCGGTTAATAACAGCGGACGCGAGTCTGTCCAAGCTCCCGCTTGTCGCAGCGCTTATCGGGCATTAGAAACTCACCATGGATTTGAACTCTCAGCCAATCGGCATCTACATCCGCATCATCGCCATTGTCAGCCTGCTGCTTGGCTTGAACGATGCCTCGCGATTGCTCGGGGTCAACCTCGGCGCGATCAGTCCTCTCACAACTATGGGAATGACGGGATTTGTCTATCTGGGCATTTTCGCCCTCGCGAGGTTGTTTGCTGCCGTAGGACTGTGGATCAAGGCCAGCTGGGGCGCCGTGCTGCTAATCGGAGCTACCGGCGCGGAGATGGTGCTCTATCTGATTGGGAGTGCGGACGTCAGTATGTCGGCCATCGGCTTTGCGGTGCGGATCGTTCTCCTGGTGTCTATGCTGATTGTTTTGGTGCTCAATGTACGACTGCAGCGGGCACGCTCAATCGACTAGGTGGCAATGCACTGGTGGCGTTCACACACCCGTAAGGTTACAAAATCCTCTACTGGTGTAACGAAGAATAAAGCCAAATTCTCATTGCTTTCCAGTAAGATGCTCTTAATCACGCTGCTTAGGGCGATCTTAGTTCACCCGTCGTAGTTTGGCCTCATGAGATGCGAAAAATCGCACAAACTGCAAACAGTGAGGCACAAATGGCAATCAAATCCAACGCAGCCGAGGTTCTTGTCCCGGAACGTACCCAGAGCCTGAAGCCGCTTTATCTGGAAGCTGTTTCCCGGGTCGAGCGTCTCCATCGCCGCCTGCTCGATCTCATCAAGGATGAGTTCGACCGGATGGGGTGGGATGATATCAACCCCGTACAGGCGCTGCTGATGTTCAACATTGGTGACGCAGAGCTGACTGCCGGTGAGCTGCGTTCGCGCGGGTACTATCTCGGCTCGAACGTCTCCTACAATCTCAAGAAGCTCGTTGAGAGCGGCTACATCTTTCAGGAGCGCTCGCGCTCGGATCGCCGGTCGGTGCGGATCAAGCTGACCCCCAAGGGCGAAGAAGTCGCCGAAGTGATTGACGAACTCTACGATCGTCACCTCAAGTCCATCGACAAGGTGGGTGGCCTCGGCGACGATGAATTTGATGGCCTGAACAAGGCGCTGGCTCGGCTGGAGCGCTTCTGGGTCGACCAGATTCTGTACAAGCTCTAGGTCGCGTTTCGGCTTGTTGCCATTGTGCTGCATCTGCTCCGCAATCGCCGGTCCCGTGGGGCTGGCGTTCGCATTTCTGCCGCAAATTTCCCAGATGGCCGTTGTTACATGGTTTGAAACCAATTCTGAGTAGTTAAGGATCATGAAGCCCGAAAGTTTCACATGCGGTAGACCGCAGTGTCGGCTTTTTCGGGAATGGTAGGGGCTGGTTCCATTCCAGCGGCTTGATAATTTGGGTGACTATATGCGGCTCAATCGACGTTCTTTGCTTCGCTACTCAGCTCTTGCTGGCGCGAGCCTGGCGCTCCCGGCCGCCGCAAGGGCGCAGGATAACGAGTCCTTTTTCGATATGTTCTCCCGTAACCGCGTGCTGCGTGATGCTGATCAGGGTGGCAACACAATTGCTGCCGAGGCGCTGATTGCGACTAACGAACCGATCCTGTCGTTCGACACGGCCTACAATCTGCAGTTGGCAATCGCCCAGTACGAGCCGTTTGTCGCCGCTGGTGGATGGGAAGAGGTTCCGCAGGAAGCGTATGGCCTGACACTGGGTAATTCCAAGAGCGCCGTCATTCAGCTCAAGCGCCGACTGATTTCATCCGGCGATATGCCAATGGTCGAGCATGCCAATGACGTATTCGATGCGGCGACCGACCGAGGAGTGCGTACTTTCCAGGCGCGTCACGGCCTGGTTCTGAATGGCAAGGTCGACGAGCCGACGTGGTATGCATTGAACGTACCCGCGGCCACCCGATTGCAGCAGCTTTATCTGAACGCGCAGCGCGTCCAGACCATGGCCGCCAACTTGAGTCCGCGTTATGTCGTGGTAAACATTCCGGCGGCGACCATTGAAGCCGTTAATGACGGCATGGTCGAGCAACGCCATACGGCCGTAGTGGGTCGTGCTGATCGTGCCACACCGATCATGGCGAGCAAGGTTTCCCAGATCAACTTTAATCCTTATTGGCACGTTCCCAAGTCTCTGGTTCGGCAGGACCTCACCAAGTACATGCTGCAGAACCCGAATTATCTGGCCGAGCAGAATATCTTCATCTACGACGGCAAGGGCAACAAGATCGATCCTGCAACGATCGATTGGAACAACATTGGCGACGCGATCAATTATATGTATCGGCAGGAGCCGGGTGCAGCCAATTCAATGGGGCACTGCAAGATAAACTTCTACAATCCGTATGATTGTTACCTGCACGACACGCCCACCAAGGCGTTGTTTGGCGAAAACGCGCGGTTCCATTCCTCGGGTTGTGTCCGTGTCGAGGGAGTTAATCAGTTGGTCAGCTGGTTACTGCGCGACAATGGTGACTGGGATCAGCCCCGGGTCGACCAGACCTTTGAATCCCTGCAACGGCTCGATGTGGAATGCAAAGCTCGCGTGCCGCTGCACACGACTTACATCACCGCCTGGGCCAATCGCCAGGGGACCGTCAGCTTCCGCGATGATGTCTACGAGTTTGACGCGCAGGGCAAGGTGACTTTCGAGGCCTAAGAACCTTAATTACCCGACGGCGGCGCCCTCCCATGTGGAGGGCGTTTGCGTCTAAATTAAACCCTCACGGGTTCGGAAGGCAGGGTATGGCCAAGGGCGAAGTCTATTTTGAGTTTGTGCAGCTGGGTCCGCAGATGCGCGTTGCCGCCATTGATGCGGACAGTGGCATTGAAGTGGTAGTCATTGCTCCCGCCATGGCAACCCGCCCGCAGATGCAGCAACTGGCGTTGGCGAAACTGCGCAAGAAGCTAGGTGAGGCCCCGCCCGAGCCGCCACGCCGGCTGTTCTGACGCAATAGCTGGGGGCATGGCGCCACACCTCACACAACACCTGCTTGGAATCGGAGGCTTGCCTGTGGTAGAGCGGATCGCAATTCCATAACTCTGCACCGGGGACGCCCATGAGCGCTGCCATGTCACCTCAGCTCTTTCCAACCTTCTTTAGCAATTCTGTGGCGGACACCGATCCGGAGCTGGCGGGTGCCATCCAGGACGAGTTGGGTCGCCAGCGGGACGAGATCGAGCTGATCGCTTCCGAGAACATGGTCTCACAGGCCGTGCTGGAAGCGCAGGGTTCGGTTCTGACCAACAAATACGCTGAGGGATATCCCGGGCGCCGCTACTATGGTGGCTGCCAGTATGTGGACGTCGCCGAGACTTTGGCGATTGAGCGCGCGAAGGAATTGTTTGGCGTGGGCTTTGCCAACGTTCAGCCCAATTCCGGCTCACAGGCCAACCAGGGCGTGTATCAGGCGCTGATTCAGCCCGGCGACACCATTCTGGGCATGTCGCTCGATGCCGGTGGTCACCTGACCCACGGCGCGAAGCCAAACCAGTCCGGCAAGTGGTTCAATGCCATCCAGTACGGCGTGCGCAAGCAGGACGGTTTGGTCGATATGGAGCAGGTTCGAGCCCTTGCTCACGAGCACAAGCCCAAGATGATTGTCGCCGGGTTCTCTGCCTATTCACGTATCCTCGATTGGGCTGAGTTCCGCGCCATTGCCGATGAAGTTGGTGCAATCTTGTTCGTGGACATGGCGCACGTCGCCGGCCTGGTTGCCGGCGGTGTATACCCAAGCCCGTTCCCCCATGCTCATGTGGCCACGACGACGACCCACAAGACGCTGCGCGGACCGCGCGGTGGCCTGATTCTTACCAATGATGAAGACATCGCCAAGAAGATCAATTCGGCCATTTTTCCTGGTATCCAGGGCGGTCCGCTGATGCATGTGATTGCCGGGAAGGCTGTGGCCTTCAAGGAAGCGCTGCATCCAGATTTCAAGGCCTATGCCAAGCAAGTTGTTGTCAACGCGCAGATGTTGGCCGAAACCTTGGTCAAGGGCGGCGTGGACATCGTTACCGGTGGTACCGAAAACCACCTGATGTTGGTCGATTTGCGCCCCAAGGGCCTGACGGGAAAGGCGGCCGAGGCTGCTCTTGAACGTGCGCACATCACCTGCAACAAGAATGCGGTGCCATTCGATCCGGAACGGCCAGCTGTCACCTCGGGTATTCGACTAGGCACGCCCGCTGCCACATCGCGCGGTTTTGGCCAGGCGGAATTCAAGCTGGTGGGTGAGTTGATCATCGAAGTGCTCGATGGTCTGAAGGCCAACGGCGAAGACAATAATGGTTCGGTAGAAGCCCAGGTTCGAGCCAAGGTGAAGGCCTTGACCGATCGCTTTCCGATCTACGGTAAGTAAGAGTTAGTCATGCGCTGTCCCTATTGCGGCAACGACGATACGCAGGTCAAGGACAGCCGCCCGACCGAAGATTCTGGTGCCATACGCCGCCGTCGCGTCTGTAATGGATGCGGCGGCAGGTTCACCACCTTTGAGCGCGTGCAATTACGTGAACTGACGGTGATGAAGAAAAGCGGCCGGAAAGTGCCGTTTGACCGCGAAAAGCTCGCACGCTCGGTCAGTACCGCGTTGCGTAAGCGTTCTGTCGATCCCGAGCGTGCCGAGCGGATGATTTCAGGTATCGTACGTCAGCTGGAAAGCTTGGGTGACGTGGAAGTGTCGTCTGAGCAAATCGGCGAATTTGTCATGGAAGGGCTTAAGGGCCTCGATGACGTTGCATTCGTGCGGTTTGCTTCGGTCTACAAGAATTTTTCGGCAGCCGATGACTTCCGCAGTTTCCTGGCCGAACTGGCCGAAGGGCAGAGTTCGCTGGGCGACGACGATTGACCATGCCAACTGCTGAGGATTTGCGTTGGCTGGATGCGGCTGCGCGTTACGCTGCACCACATCTTGGCACGACTGGTGAGAACCCGGCAGCAGCGGCCTTGGTGATCGATCCTTACACTCGAACTATCATTGCTCGCGGGGCGACCGCACCAGGCGGGCGGCCACATGCCGAAGCTCTCGCGATCGATGCCGCCGGTTTTGCGGCAGCGGGGTGCACACTGTACGTGACGCAAGAGCCTTGCCAGCATTGGGGACGGTCTCCACCCTGTGTCGACGCAATCGTTCGGTCTGGGATCATGCGTGTCGTGATCGGCACGCTAAACCCCGATGGTCGGTTGGCGGGGCAGGGCGTGGAGCGTCTCGAAGCATCCGGTGTTGAAGTGGTCGTGGCGCACCATGCCGCATCGATCGCCCTGCATGCCGATCATCGGATACATACCCAGGCGGCGCGTCCTTATGTGACAGCCACTATGACGATTTCTGCTGATGGTATGGTTAGAGACGTCGGGACCGGCGGAGCCTTGTCCAAGTCAGGCGACGCCTTGCGATTGGTTGACGCCATGCGTGCCCGGGCAAATGCTAGCCTGGTGTCTTCTAAAACTGTCCGCAGAGACGACCCTCAATTGGTTGTGAAGGCCAGTGGGTTGCAGTCGCGCACACCACTCAGGGTAATCGTGACCGATGCCGATGGAATCGATAGGAAAGCGACCTTGGTGGGGAGCTTTTCTGGCTATCGAACTGCTATCATTGCCGAAACGGAAACCGCGGTGGAAGCACCCGCTTCTGTCGAAATCATTCGGGTACCGAGCTCACATGGCCAGCCGGACCTAAGTGGTGCGCTCGCTGCACTGGGTGCCAAGGGGATCCAAAGTGTGCTCGTTGAGCCGGATAGTTGCCTTGGCGCAGCTATGCTGGATGCGGATTTGATCGATTGTTTCGCTCTGGTAGTGAGCCTGACCGTTGTTGGCGACAACGGACTGCCGGCCCATCCTGACGGTCCGATTGAAGAAATGCTGGTGGCCGCGGGGCTGGTTGTCGCTTCAGTGGAGCCGCTTGGCGACGATAGCCTGATCCTCCATCGGCGGCCCGCATAGCAGCCGCCCAAGCCTATTGTATTGCAGTTCTGCCCTCGGGCGACTAATGGGGTAGCGTTCGCCCCGTGGTTGTTCGACCCGGCTAATTATTAGAGTGACCACTATGGCTGACGCCCCAAAACGAAATCCGCAGGCCGATCGTCTCGCAAATCAGCGTGGCGCAGCGCGTCTCGCCGCTGTGCAGGCGCTCTATCAGATGGACGTGGGCCGCGCGACGCTGGAAGACACGCTGGCGCAGTTCGGTTCGTTTCATCTCGGACGAGAGATCGAAGGTGAGCAGTATCTGCCGGCCGATGCCGATTTCTTCCGCCAGATTGTTTCGGGCGTTGCCAAGCATCAATTGGCAATCGATCCAGCTGTTGATCGCGCGTTGGCCGATGGCTGGCCGGTGGAACGTGTCGACGCCACCTTGCGGGCCATTCTGCGCGCGGCCGCGTTCGAGCTGCTGCGCCGCAAGGATATCCCCCCGCGGGTGGTGATCAGTGAATATGTTGACGTCGCCAAGGCGTTCTACGAAGACGATGCGACAGGCTTGGTCAACGCCGCTCTCGATGCGATAGCGCGCGAGTCTGGGCAGGATATGACCGAAACGAAATAGGCCATCTGCAATAGAGCTGGCCCAGCCAATAAAAAAAGCCCCGGTTTACCGGGGCTTTCGTCTTTAGAGACTGGTGGATTAGAAACTCTGCAGGATCGAATCGATGAAGCTGCGGTCTTCACCGAAGGAGGGTGTACGGCGGGTTTCAATTGTAACGGTCTTGCCGTCCTTGAGACTGTACACGGCTTTGTCGATCACCTTCTTGTTCTTGTCGAAATACACAGCCAGAACAGTGCGAGAATCGGTCATCGTCACGCCGAATGAGGTCTGGCGAACCTTGGTCTCGACATAATACCATGCGCTTTGGTCACCGAATGTATTGGTGGACTGTGGTGATCCGAGTACCAGGGTCACCAACTGTTCGCTCTGGCCAGGTCGAATTTGCGCCATGGCACTCTCGGAGATCTCATATCCCTGTGTGCGGCTGGTAACTAGAGAAGTGCTGCTCGTGCATGCAGCCAAAGTGAACGCAATCATGGCTGCGGTTGCTAGAGGTGCGATGGAACCTGACACGGTACGCAAGGACATGAATTTGACTTTCCCGATGGCTCTCGATTATAGGCTCGACCACAAGGCGGCAGCTCTTGTAGCCGCTGGAATGTGTAGCTGCCAACTTGACCTTCTGGCAAGCTGGCAAAGGTGCAGCAGTCCAGTTTACGAGCCTGTCTGGTCGATCAAGAGGCTGAGCTCCATCCCATGTTACTGAACCTGTTTCGCAAAAACACTGCAACAGAAGCAGTTTATGCCGTTTATAACGCCATTGTGGCGCAATCCCGGCATCCAAAATTCTACACCGACATGCTTGTTCCCGACACGGTCACCGGCCGTTTTGACATGATCAGCCTGCACTTGGCGCTGTTGTTTCGCCGTCTTCGGGCTGAAGCAGGTGAACGCAAGGAATTCAGTCAGGCCGTGTTCGACCTGTTTTTCAAGGATATGGATCGTTCCTTGCGAGAAATGGGTGTAGGCGATCTCGGCGTCCCCAAAAAAATCCAAAAGATGGGCAATATCTTCTTTGGACTGCTTGCTGCATTAAATGCGGCGATGGATGCTAACGATACTGCTGCGCTGGAGCTGGTTCTGGCGCGCAATCTGTTTGATGACGAAACCGGCCCGCATGTGCGGGCACTTGCCGAATATCTGCTTGCTGAGGATAGCGCGCTTGCGGACCAGACAGCCGCTGCCGTCACCGGCGGCACAATAGTTTTTGAGGTTCCTGCGTGACTGCTACTGAAACTCCCCTGTTTGACGCGGTCGTCAGGATCGACCGCTTGCCAACGTCCGGTCGCGACGTGAACGTCGATCTGGACGAGACTGTGCGCGCCGCACTGGCCCAAGCGCTCAAGATTTCTGCCGTAGAAGCGTTCAGCGCCAAGCTGGTCATCGTGCCGCTGCGTGGCGGATTGCGTGCGCAGGGCCGGCTGATTGCCCGCATCGTACAGCCGTCCGTACTGACCTTCGCTCCGATCACGCAGGATATCGATGAGCCCATTGATCGGGTATTCCTGCCAGACACCAATCATCATAAGCCGGGTGCCGGTGCGGAAGTGTTCGTTGACCTGGACGACGAGGATTTTCCTGATCACATCGACGGATCAGAGGTTGACCTCAGCGCCATGTTGGTCGAAACGCTGGCTTTGGCGATCGATCCCTATCCACGATTGGAAGGTGAGACGCTCGAGGCACTTGGTTTGGCGGACGGCGACGGCGAAACCGGCCCATTTGCCGCGCTGGCCAAACTCAAGAAGTCACCCTAGGTGCTGGCTGAGTAGGGTTTGCACTGACCCCCTAATTAGATATGTTTGCTTGGCCCTCACCTTGGGCGCAGAACGGGCCGAAATGACCGACACTATAACAATATCAGTGGATGCCATGGGGGGCGACAATGCCCCGCGAGCAGTGATCCACGGGGCTCACCTGGCCCTCAAGGACTACAAGGACACGCGGTTCATTTTCCATGGTCGACAGGAAGAGATCGCGCCACTGCTCGAAGAATTTCCTGCACTGAAGGGCGCTTCCACCGTTCGCCATTGCGAAGCCGTCATCGCGATGGACGAAAAGCCCAGCCAGGCTTTGCGCAAAGGCAAGGGCATTTCCTCGATGTGGATGGCCATCCAGGCGGTCAAGGACGGCGAGGCCGATGTGGCTATCTCTGGTGGTAACACCGGTGCCCTGATGGCCATGGCGACGTTTTGCCTGCGGCCGATGCGGGGTATCTCGCGCCCGGGCATCGCGGCCATCTGGCCGACCTTGCGCCGGGATATCATTGTGCTCGATATGGGCGCCACGATTGGCGCCGATGCGCAGCAGCTGGTCGATTATGCAATTTTGGGCTCTGCCCTGGCGCGCTGTCTGTTCGATGAAGACGCACCGACCGTGGGCCTGCTCAACGTGGGCACCGAAGAGGTCAAGGGGCTCGACTACATCAAGGAAGCCGGCCGGATTCTGACCGATGCCAGCGGCAGCGGCTTTACCTATCACGGTTTTGTCGAAGGCGATGATATCGGCAAGGGAACGGTCGACGTTGTGGTAACAGAAGGTTTCGTGGGCAATATTGCCCTCAAGACCGCCGAAGGAACCGCCCGTCAAGTTGCGTCATATCTCAAGAGTGCATTCACGGCGAATTTGATGAGCAAGATCGGCGCGCTATTCGCGACTTCGGCTCTTAATGCCCTGAAACGCCGGATGGACCCCCGTAGCGTAAACGGGGGCGTGTTCATGGGGCTGAACGGCATCGTTATCAAGTCCCATGGTGGCACTGATGAAGTGGGCTATCGCAGCGCGCTAGGCTTGGCCCACGAAATGGCGCGGACCCGGCTCATCGACAAGATCAACGATTCCATGCACCGCTTTCCAATCAAGGCGGTTTCGCCTACTCCCGAACCAGAACCCAAGGCAAATCAGGCGTGACCAAGACGCGTTCCATCATCCGCGGTGTCGGCGGCTACCTTCCAGAGAAGATTCTGACCAATGCCGAGTTGGCAACCAAGGTCGATACCTCTGACGAGTGGATCCAACAGCGCGTGGGCATCAAGCAACGCCACATCGCCGCCGAAGGGCAGTTTACGTCCGACCTGGCCGTGGAGGCCGCCCGAAAGGCAATGGCCGCAGCGGGCGTGACACCGGATGACATCGATCTCATTATCGTTGCCACCACAACGCCGGATTACACTTTCCCGTCGGCCGCAACCTTGGTGCAGATGAAGTTGGGGATGCACCATGGCATGGCCTTCGACATTCAGGCTGTGTGCTCTGGTTTTGTCTACGCCGTTGTGACGGCCGACAGCTATATCAAGAACGGTCTCGCCACTCGGGCACTAGTCATTGGCGCCGAGACCTTTTCGCGGCTTCTAGACTGGAACGACCGCACAACTTGCGTCCTGTTTGGTGACGGCGCCGGCGCGGTGGTTCTCGAGAAGGTCGAGTTGTCGGATGATGCGCCTGAAACGGGCGTCCTGGCTTCGGCGCTGCGTTCCGACGGGCATCATTGGGACAAGCTCTATGTCGACGGTGGGCCATCGACCACCGGCACCACTGGCCACGTCCGCATGCAGGGAGCCGAAGTGTTTCGTCATGCCGTTGGCAAGATCACTGACGTGGTCTATTCGACGCTCGACAAAGCGGGATATACCGTCGCTGATCTCGACTGGTTCGTGCCGCACCAGGCCAACAAGCGGATCATCGATGGGGCAGGGGCAAAATTGGGCCTGCCACCTGAAAAAGTGATCACCACTGTCGACCGACATGCCAATACTTCTGCAGCGTCGGTGCCGTTGGCGCTGAGCGTTGCGGTGGCTGACGGTCGCATCAAGTCTGGCGACCTGGTCATGCTCGAGGCGATGGGCGGTGGCTTCACTTGGGGTGCATCACTCATTCGCTGGTGACCTACTACCCGCATTGACCTTAACCCTTTCAAAGAGTTAGTGTTCTTGCGGGCGGAGGACCTAGCGTAGAAATCGCACTGCGCAGTTGGCTGCGACGGGTCGATAACGCTGATCGAAGGGAACGATTCCCGCGATGGCTTTAACTCATCCGAGAAGAGCCATGAGCATTGTTGGACTGTGCCCGCTGCAAAGCGGACCGGTGATGGGAATTTTCGAACTTTCGGCATGACGGGGGTGCGAATGGCGCAGAAGACGGTTACGCGGGCTGATCTCGCGGAAGCAGTGTATGGCACGGTTGGTCTTTCAAGAACCGAATCCGCGGAGCTAGTCGAGCGGGTGCTGGAGTTGATTGGAGATGCTCTGATCACCGGCTCTAATGTGAAGCTGTCGTCTTTTGGGTCCTTCCAGGTTCGTTCCAAGAACGAGCGCATCGGGCGGAATCCCAAAACCGGGGAGGAGGTTCCGATCCTCCCGCGCCAAGTACTTGTGTTCAAACCGTCCAATGTGTTGAAGTCCAAGATCAACAAATCTATGGTTCACACTGGAAAGTAAGCTATCGAGCGAGTCTCAACCCACGTGGACAAGTCGCCTGACGCATTCCGCACGATCTCTGAAGCCGCCGAGGAACTGGACCTGCCACAGCACGTCCTGCGTTTCTGGGAGACACGCTTCAACACGATCAAGCCGCTGAAGCGTGGTGGTGGACGGCGATACTATCGCCCTGAAGATGTGCTCTTGCTGCGCGGCATTCGTCACCTGCTGTATGATCAGGGTTTTACCATCAAGGGCGTTCAGCGGATCCTGAAGGATCAAGGGTCGCGGTATGTCATCGCTGTTGGTGAAGGCAAGTCGATCGAAGATATCCTGCCGTTGATCGAGCTTGCTGAAAGTGCCAGTGACGAGGCTGAAGTGGAAGAGGCCGCCATGCTGGCAAACCCGGGCCTTGATGCTGAGTCCAGGGACAAGCTTTCTGACGTCTTGCGCGAATTGCTTGAATGCAAACGCATCCTGGAACGCGCCCGGGAACACTAGTTGGTCAAGACAGAACAGATTTCATGAGGGTGGATGCCATGGCATCCACCCTTTTTTTGGTGCTCATGCGGTGAGGTAACGTCCAGAAGGTTGCTTGACCTGTTCAAGTAATGGTGGAATATTTGTTTCGTTAGACGGCTTAGGTGATGATTTTGTTCTGTTTGGCTGCTGGCCAACTCGGGAGGGATAAAATGAAGCTTGTCGTGAAGGGTCTTTCGCTCATGCTCTTGGCCGTTGGCTTGACCACGGCTACGGCGTTGCCTTCAGCAGCCGAGGGAGAGCGCTTTGTGCTGATATCGCACGCGCCCGACTCCGATAGTTGGTGGAACACTATCAAAAACGCAATCGCCCTCGCCGGCGAGCAAATGGATGTGACGGTTGAGTATCGTAATCCTCCGACCGGTGACCTGGCGGATATGGCCCGCATCATCGAGCAGGCCGCCGCCTCTAATGCCGATGGTATCATCTCGACGATCGCGGACTTTGACGTGTTGAAGGGGCCGTTGGAAGATGCGGTTGCGCGCGGCATCCCGGTCATCACCATCAATTCCGGCACTATTGAGCAATCAAAGGAGATCGGCGCGCTGCTTCACGTAGGCCAGCCCGAATATGACGCAGGTTTTGGGGCAGGCGAGCGGGCCAAGGCTGCCGGGGTTACCAAATTCCTTTGCGTGAACCACTACATTACCAACCCGGCTTCGGTGGAGCGTTGTCAGGGATTTGCAAAGGCTCTGGGCGTAGAGCTTGGTAACCAGATGATCGACTCGGGGCAGGACCCGTCGGAAGTCCAGTCCAAGGTTGCTGCCTATCTGCAGACCAACCCCGACACTAATGGCATTCTGACCTTGGGGCCCAATTCGGCCGAGCCTACGATTGCCGCGCTCAACGCCAATGGCATGGCCGGACAAATATTCTTCGGCACCTTCGATCTGTCTCCGGCGATTGCCGAGGCCATTAAGGCCGGCACGATCAATTTTGCCATAGACCAGCAGCCGTTCCTGCAGGGGTATTTGCCGGTCGTGATCCTCACCAATTTCAAGCGCTATGGCGTTGTTCCTGGTAATTCGATCAACTCGGGTCCAGGGTTCATCACCAAGGACAATATCTCCCTGGTTGAAGAATTCGCCGGTAAGTACCGATAGGTGTGAGCTTTATGGATCGCGCCCAAGCGCGCGGCCCATTTCCAATCTGGCGCGCCTGCCAGCCGAATACTCCCTGCTAGAGGTAGTCCGATGAGCGAGCAGTCAGCAGGCGGGCCGCCGGTCGATGAACGTGTGCAACGTCAATCCAGTTTGAGGCGTGCTTTTGTGCGCCCCGAACTGGGCGCGATGGCAGGCACGATCATCGTGTTTGCATATTTTGCCGTGGTTGCAGGGTCGACGGGAATGTTCGCCCCGGATGGCATAATGAACTGGGGAGTGGTTTCTGCCCAGTTCGCCATTATTGCAGTGGGAGCTTGCCTGCTGATGATTGCGGGCGAGTTTGACTTGTCGGTCGGCTCGATGATCGGCTTTGCCGGCATTGTCATCGCCATTCTGAGCGTTCACCTGGGGTGGCCGATGTGGGCTTCAATCCTGGTCGCTTTCGCGGTGGCCATGATTGTGGGCGCTGCCAATGGCTATTTGGTAATCAAGACCGGGTTGCCATCGTTCATCGTGACGTTGGCCTCGTTGTATATTCTGCGCGGCCTCACGATCTATCTAGCCATTTCCACCACTCGCCAGACGATTGTCGGAGGCGTGCGGGAGGCGGCTCAAGGCGATTGGCTCGCGCCTTTGTTCGGAGCCAAGATATTCGGCTCCTTCTTCTATTGGCTCGCCGACATGGGCTGGATTAGCACTTTCAAGGCCGGCAACAGGGCCGGGCAGCCGGTAGTGGACGGCATCCCCATGCTGATGATCTGGGCGCTGGCGCTCATCATCTTTGCCCATGTTTTGCTTACGCGCACCCGTTTCGGCAACTGGATTTTTGCGGCTGGCGGAGATGCTCGTGCAGCACGCTATGTGGGGGTGCCGGTAAACACAGTGAAAGTCGCGATGTTTATCTTCTCCGCGTTCTGCGCCACGGTGTTCGCAACCTGCCAGGTGATGGAATTTGGCTCCGCTGCTGCCGACCGGGGATTGCTGAAAGAATTCGAGGCGATCATTTCGGTCGTTATAGGCGGCGCACTGCTGACCGGCGGCTACGGGTCCGTCATCGGGGCGGCACTTGGGGCGCTCATTTTCGGGGTGGTGCAGCAAGGGCTGTTCTTCGCTGGTGTCGAGTCTTCTTTGTTCCGTGTATTTCTTGGAGTCATTCTTCTGCTGGCGGTAATCCTGAACACCTATATCCGCCGTCTGATTACCGGCGAGCGCTGAGATGACCACTCCGCTCATTGAACTCATCGACATCAGGAAACAGTTTGGACCGGTCATTGCGCTCAACGGCGTATCGTTGTCGGTTTTGCCGGGAGAATGCCATTGCCTGCTGGGAGACAATGGCGCAGGCAAATCCACCCTCATCAAGACCATGGCCGGGGTGCACAAGCCAACCGAAGGTACGATCAGGCTGGCAGGGCAAAAAAGATCCTTCGACAGCCCTCGGGATGCCATGGAAGCTGGCGTAGCGACCGTTTACCAGGACTTGGCGATGATCCCACTGATGTCGGTGACCCGCAATTTCTGGATGGGACAGGAGCCACGGCGACAGTGGGGGCCGTTCCGCTTTCTGGACATGGAGATGGCCAATCGGGTCACAATGGAAGAAATGCGACGGATGGGCATAAAGCTGCGTGAGCCTGAACAGGCCGTCGGCACGCTATCGGGCGGCGAGCGCCAGACGGTGGCTATCGCACGTGCGGTCTACTTCGGCGCCAAGGTGTTGATCCTTGATGAGCCAACCTCGGCACTCGGCGTGCGGCAAACTGCCAACGTGCTGGCAACCATCGACCGGGTCCGAAAGTCTGGCATTGGCATCGTGTTTATCACCCACAACGTCCGCCATGCTCTGGCTGTAGGGGACAGGTTCACCGTTCTCAATCGGGGACGGACACTGGGTACGGCGGGTCGTGGCGAATTGAGCGCGGAGCAATTGCAGGACATGATGGCCGGAGGCGAAGAGCTCGCGGTCCTTAGTTCGACACTGGGCGGGACTGTTTGAGCCTAGGCAATCTAGGGACGTTGGCCGGCTAGCGAAGCCCGCCATATTTGGGAGTGATTATCTATGACGGTTCGTTTCGGCCTGCTCGGCGCTGGCCGTATCGGCAAGGTGCATGCCAAAGCCGTATCTTCAAACCCGACCGCCCAACTG
This sequence comes from uncultured Alphaproteobacteria bacterium, assembly GCA_963699295.1. Classification (GTDB taxonomy): domain Bacteria; phylum Pseudomonadota; class Alphaproteobacteria; order Rhizobiales; family Devosiaceae; genus Devosia. The sequence continues at coordinate 1,269,485 of OY969432.1, read as the reverse complement.
GTTGCGGTGGCTGATGCCGTAGCGATGGCGGCAGGTGACTTGGCACATCAATATAATTGCGAGGTGCGCAGTGTCGAGCAGATCCTGGCCTCGAAAGACATCGATGCGGTAATCATCTGTACCCCTACCGATACGCATGCCGATCTGATCGAGCAGTTCGCCCGAGCCGGTAAGGCGATCTTTTGTGAAAAACCAATTGACCTTAACGTGGAGCGGGTGAAGGCTTGCCTCAAGGTCGTCGACGAAACCGGTGCCACGATGATGGTAGGTTTCAACCGTCGTTTTGATCCACACTTCATGGCGCTCAAGGATGTCATTGACCGAGGCGAAATTGGTAATGTGGAGATGGTCACTATCATTTCGCGTGATCCCGGTGCGCCACCGCCGGACTATGTGAAGCGCTCGGGCGGAATTTTCCGCGACATGACGATCCATGATTTCGATATGGCGCGCTTCCTGTTGGGCGAAGAGATCGAAACCGTCACGGCACAGGCGTCCGTACTGATCGATCCGGCCATTGGCGCGGCGGGCGACTACGATAGCGCCTCCGTCATGATGTCAACGGCTTCGGGCAAGCACGCCACCATTTCCAATTCCCGCCGGGCGACCTATGGCTACGACCAGCGCATTGAAGTGCATGGCTCAAAGGGGGCGGTCGCGGCCGAGAACCAGCGTCCGGTGTCGATCGAGATTGCCAATGCATCCGGCTACACCAGGCCGCCGCTCCATGATTTCTTCATGACCCGCTATACCGAAGCTTATGCTCATGAAATCAGTACCTTCATCGACGCCGTTGAATCAAAATCTCCGGCCAGTCCCAGCGGATTGGATGGGCTGATCGCGCTTGCGCTAGCGGAGGCCGCCGTGCGTTCGGTCAAGGAAAAGCGTAGCATCAATGTTACGGAAGTGCTTGGTGCCCTGGCCGACACATCGGTGTTTCAGGGGCGGCGCTGACGGAACAACGCGTAGGAGCAGAGGGCTGCCGAAGGCGGCCTTCTGCTGCGCGGTCTAGTTATTTCAGCATCCACTCGTGCTCAGGAGCGTTGTGGAATTTCCACACGCGCTTCGGCCCGGCCATCACGTTCAGATAATAGAGATCGTACCCAGCCGTTGTGGCCACTGGGTGATAACCCCTTGGAACCAAGGTCACATCGCCATCCTCGATCACCAAGGCTTCATCCAGACTCCGGTCATCGGTATAAACCCGCTGCATTGCGAAGCCCTGCGGCGGGTTGAGGCGATGGAAATAGGTTTCTTCGAGCAAACTTTCGTGGGGCAGGTTATCCTGATCATGCTTATGCGGCGGATAGGACGAAGTATTCCCCTCGGGTGTGATTACCTCGACCACTAGCAGCGAATGGGCGGAAGCGTCGTCTTCGGGCATGATGTTATAGACATGTCGGACATTGTGCCCCTTGCCGCGATTGATGCGTGGATGTGTGCCGGGCGGAATGAGCTTGGCCGGGTAGCGCCCCCCGCCAGGGGCCGAGCATACGGCGAGCTCTAGCGCCGTTGTCGCCTCGACGGTCCAGGAACTGCCCTCGGGGACATAGAGCGCCCAGGGGGGCCCTTCAAACGGGCTCATGCGCTCGCCGAGTTCGCCAAATTCCTGGCCGTCAACGGCGAATTTGCCCTTGCCGCCTATCAGTACCAGGCAAATCTCGCGGTCGCCGGTTTCGCCGCCTGCGAACTCGCCAGGGGCCAGCTTGTGCAAGGCAAAGCCAACATGGGACCAGCCAGCGCTTTGGGGCGTGATGTCTTGAACGAGGCCTGTGTCAGCTTGCGGGCGGACCCGGAGGTTGGTTGTCATCGCCCGGCTCCTTCGGGAAGGCATAGAAGAAATTATACACCGAATACGCGAAGGCGGCCGTTACCAGGACTGCCCAGAAGGTGTCCTTGCTCCACAGCCATTCCCATGCGCACCATACTGCGAGAAATCCGGTGACAGCGACCCGCCGCCACATGGGACGAAACCAGTTTACATCATTGGCTCTCAAGCTAGTGCCTCCCCGGCAAATCAAACCCACTGCCGACAGTGTCGATAGCCGGATGCGCTGGCAATACTTACCCCCTGGGGAAGCCTTGCGTCTCCACAGTATAGCCTGCGTCGGTCATGACGCGCATAAGTTCTTGATAGCCGAGTTGGGCCATCTTGAGAGGCGGGTTCAGCTTGGGGTCTTGTTCGGCTTCGACGACGAACCAGCCTTCATAGCCATAGTCGGCAAACTTCTGAACGATGGCTCCAAAGTCGAGAGAGCCATCACCTGGTACCGTAAAGGCACCCAGCGCCACGGCGTCGAGGAAGGATTGCCTGGTGCGGTCCAGTCTGTTGATCACGTCCATCCGCACGTCCTTGACGTGAACATGAGTGATGCGTTTGTGGTGGTTGTCGATAGCGCGCAGCACATCGCCTCCGGCAAAGGCCAGATGACCGGCGTCAAACAGTAGTGGTATTCCAGATCCGGAATACCGCATGAAGGCATCAAGCTCGGGCTCGGTCTCGACCACCGCTGCCATATGATGGTGATAGGCCAAGGGCATGCCTTGATCGGCAGCCCACTCGCCAAACTCTGTGACCTTGCGCCCATAGGCCCGCATTTCGTCGTCGTTGAGTTTTGGCTTGTAGGCTAATGGCCTGGAGCGATCGCCTTGGATAGAACGGCCAACCTCTCCATAGACGATACAGGGGGCATCAACTGCCTTGAAGAGGTCGATCATCGGCTGGATGCGCGCCTGATTGACGGCCAGATCTTCGTCCACCAGCGTGCCCGAGAACCAACCACCGCACAGGGTCACGTCGGCGGCCTTGAGAATTGGCAACATGACATCTGGATCATTGGGAAAGCGACGGCCCTTTTCCATGCCGGTGAAGCCTGCGGAACGCGACTGGCGCAGGCATTCTTCAAGCGAGACGTCATCGCTGAGCTCGACCAGATCGTCGTTCCACCAAGCGATTGGGGACATGCCTAGTTTGGCTTTCAATTTATTCTCCTAGGCCAACTTTGCTTCACCAAGACTAAGGTTCTCACTGATGGGGAAGGGCACCGGCTATCCAGGACGCTGCCCCTTCAATGCCTTCTCATATTCCGCGCGGGCAGCGTTGACCTGCGGTCGCGTACTGACTCCGGGCACGGCGACATCCCACCAGTGCCCACCGGCCTCGGTGGTGACCAACGGGTCGGTGTCGATGACAATCACGGTCGTGCGTTCGACATCGGCGGTTTCCGCGAGCGCTGTTTCCAGCTCTGCGATGGAGCCGACCTTGCGGGCCAGCGCGCCCATTGAGGCGGCGTGAGCCGCAAAATCTATTCGGGGTAAGGCAACATGGTGGGTGTCCTGCAACAGGTTGTTGAAGCTGGCGCCGCCTGTCGCCATTTGCAGGCGGTTAATGCAGGCGTATCCAGCATTGTCGAGTACAACGATGGTGAGCTTGGCGCCCAGCATGATCGAGCTGGCAATTTCTGAATTTAGCATCATGTAGCTTCCGTCGCCCACCATGACGACTACGTCGTCAGCGGGACGCGCCAGCTTGACGCCCAGCCCTCCGGCAATCTCGTAGCCCATGGTCGAGAAGCCATATTCGAGGTGGTAGCTGCCCGGCTTGTCGGCCTGCCATAGCTTGTGCAATTCGCCGGGCAAGCCGCCGGCAGCACAGACCAGGGTAGCGGTGCGACGCGCCCGCTGAACTGCGCCAATCACCTGCGCGTCGGATGGCCGTTCGGCATTGGTACTGGCGGTGGCGTGCGCCGCGGCCTGAAGCCATTCTTCCTTTTCTTTCAGTGCCTTATCGACCCAATCTGAATCAGTTTGCCAACCCATGAGCGCTGCATCCAGCGCCTCCAGCCCCGCACGCGCATCGCTCACCAGCGGCAGTGCATTGTGCTTGTGCGCATCGAAAGGCTGCACGTTGAGCCCGACAATCTTGAGCGCATCATTCTGGAAGAGCGCCCACGATCCGGTGGTGAAATCCTGCAGGCGCGTGCCCACTGCTAGCACCAGATCGGACTGTTCAGCCAATGAGTTGGCGGCAGATGATCCGGTAACGCCGACGCTACCCATGTTCAGGCGATGAGCATGGGGCAGGGCGCTCTTGCCGGCCTGGGTCTCCATAACTGGTATGCCGTGATTCTCCGCAAAAGCCGTCAGGGCTTCAGAGGCTTCGGAATACAGCACGCCACCGCCAGCAATGATCACCGGCTTCCGGGCCAGACGTAGCGCGGCGGCCGCATTGGCGAATTCATCGGCATCAGGCAGCACGCGCCGCGGCAGCCATATTCTTTCGGCAAAAAAGCTTTCGGGATAGTCATAGGCTTCGGCCTGCACGTCCTGGCAGAGGCTCAGCGTGACCGGACCGCACTCGGCAGGATCAGTAAGCACCTGCATGGCGCGCCGAAGCGCCGGCATGATCTGTTCCGGGCGGGTGATGCGATCGAAATAACGGCTGACCGGCTTGAAGCAGTCATTGGCCGAAATGGTGCCGTCACCCCAATCTTCGACTTGCTGAAGCACCGGGTCGGGACGACGATTTGCAAACGTATCGCCAGGCAGCAGCAAGATCGGCAAGCGATTGACGTGGGCGACGGCAGCCGCCGTGACCATGTTGAGAGCACCGGGGCCGATCGAAGTGGTGCAGGCCATAAACCGGCGGCGGAAACTGGCCTTGGTAAAGGCCACAGCCGCGTTGGCCATGCCCTGCTCGTTCTGGCCGCGATAGGTTGGCAGCTTCTCCTTGACGCCGTAAAGCGCTTCGCCGATCCCCGCGACATTGCCGTGGCCGAAGATTGCAAAGGCGCCGCCGAAGATCGGGACGGTTTGCCCATCGATGACGGTCATCTGCATAGTGAGGAAGCGGGCAAGTGCCTGCGCCATGGTCAAGCGGACGGTATTTTGCTGCGTCACAATGTTCCTCACTCAATTCAAGCGCGGGTCCGCGCTTCCGCCAGCTCAGTGTTCCCCATCCGCTCCCAAACGTCCACGAGCGCGCCAAAGCGCTGGGCCATTGCAGCGATTGCTTGTTCGTCGTCAATGGTGCCGGCCAGCCATGATTTGGCCGCGTCGCCAAAAATGGTGCGTCCCACCGCAAAGCCCCGGACGGACCGCGAGGCACGCGCCGCAGCAAAGCCTGCCTCCAACTCGGAATGGGAGGCCTCCAGGCCCAGCAACACGACGCCGCGACAAAAGGGATCCCGGTTCTCGATGACTTGATCGATAGCCGCCCATGCTGAAGCTCTGGCCTGCGGCTCGAGCTTCCACCAATCGGGCTTGATGCCGGCCTCGTAGATTTCGTCGAGGGCTGTTGCGGTGGTCTGGTCCGCGACCGGGCCGTGCTTGCTGCAGATGATCTCGACCAGCAAGTCTCGGCCAATCTTGCGCGCCGCAACATAAGCGGTGCTCAGTTTTTCGACCTGCAAGCGCTTGAGTTCAGCGGGATCGCTGGGATGGTAAAAGCACAGCACCTTGATGCAATGGTCTACCGGCCATTCGACCAGCCGCGATCCGATATCCTGGTTGAATTCGAACTGGAGCGGACGGGAGCCGGGTAGCTCAATGGGCCTGGCAATCCAGAAATCTGGCTGGCCACTGGCGGCATATAGCGCTTCGCGGCCATATTTGTCATCGATCAGCATCCCAAAGCCCGGTCGACCCTGTGCGATGCGGGCCGCGGCCTCGACGGCGAGAACCTTGAATGCGGGAATGCGGGCCAATTGGGCAGTGTCGCCCCTGACCAGGTCTTCGAGCTGGCTTCGATGGTCGATCGCCAGCGCCATCAAGCTGGGAATTTCTCGGCGGCGGGTGGTCCCCCAATGGATGTGGTTGATGGCGGCGTCCTTGCGAAGGGTACGCTCGACGCTGCCGTGTTTCAGGAAATAGCCAAGCTCGGTCCAGGTCGGGATTTCCGGAGCACAAAGCAGGCGCGAGACGGCAAAGGCGCCGCATGCATTGGCCCAGGTGGCACTGGTGGCGTGATCCTCGCCGCGCAGCCATCCACGCAGGAAGCCGCTCATGAAGGCGTCGCCAGCCCCCAACACGTTGTAGACCTCGATCGAGAAGCCTTCGCCGACAATCCCGTCCTCCAGATCGTCGCCAATTGGACCATCATAGACGATGCAGCCCATGGGACCGCGCTTCAAGACGATCGTGCCGGAGGACAGCTTGCGGATCGTCTTGAGCGCGGAGAGGAGGTCGGTTGCACCCGAGGCTATGAGAATTTCCTCTTCGGTTCCGACGATGAGATCGCAATCAGGCAGGACCGTCTGGAGGTGCGCCGAGACGTGGTCGGATGCGATGTAGCGGCTGTCGCCAGCATCATGTCCCGCCAGGCCCCAAAGATTGGGGCGGTAGTCGATATCGAAGACGACCTTGGCTCCATTGGCCTTGGCAATGCGCATGGCCTTGCGCTGCGCGGCATCTGTATGCGGCTTGGAGAAGTGAGTGCCGGTAACCAGGATCGAACGCGAGGAGCGAATGAACTGCTCATCGATATCGGCTTCGTTGAGGGCACTGTCGGCGCAATTGTCCCGGTAGAAGATCAGCGGAAAGGAGTTTTCGTTTTCGACCGACAGCAGCACCAGCGCCGTCAGCCTATCCGGATCGGTGACGATGCCGCGAGTTTCTACGCCCTCGCGCACCAATTGTTCGCAGATGAAGCGGCCCATCTGCTCGTTGCCGACGCGGGTGATCAGCGCCGAGCTGAGGCCGAGACGAGCGGTGCCCACGGCGATATTGGTGGGGCATCCACCCACCGATTTGGCAAAGCTGCCGACATCCTCAAGCCTTGTGCCGATTTGCTGGCCGTAGAGGTCGACGGATGCACGACCAATGGTGATCACATCAAGCGGTAGCGTGGCCGGATTTGGCTCCGCACTGTTCACTCCGTCCTCCTCCGTATGAGCCGCTATTGATTCATATCCCTATGAAATAATGGTTCCGGATATTCGTCAACATGGAATAAGCATTCCAAAACAGGAGGATTAGCCCCGGCGGCGTTTTTCGGCGATGGAGACCGTCAGGGCCATCGCAAAGGCCATGCTGGCGGAGAGGGAGCGGAAACCAGCATGGTCTGCCTCCACGACTTCGAACCACTCTCGAGAACACTCCGCCAGCGGAGAAAAGGCCGAGTCGGTGAGTGAAATCACGGGGATGTCGCGGGCCGCCAGGGCGCGCGCCTGGGCAGCGCTCTCGGAGGCATACGGTGAAAAGCTCACCGCAAAAGCCGCGTCTCGTGGCGAGGCCATCGCCAACAGATCATCGTCGATTCCCGCCGAAGTGCCGACTAACTGGCACTTCACCTTCAGCTTGCCAAAGGCATAGGCCATGTAGCTACTGATGGGGTAGGAGCGGCGCTTTGCGATCAAATAGATAGTGTCGGCCGCCGCGAGCACATCGACGGCGCGTTCGAAGGCGTCGGGTTCCACGGCCGCCGACAGGGCTTCGATCGAACGATGCGCTGCAGCCATGAAGCCATTGAAGATATTGGTACTATCGATAGCAGCGGCCCCGTCGGCGTCCAGGGCTCGCAGCCGCTCTTCGTAGGAAGACGTGCGCTCGCGCAGTCGCGCGCGAAAGAGCGATTGCAGTCCGGAAAAGCCCTCGAGCCCGAAGTGCTGGGCGAAACGCACCAGCGTTGAGGGCTGGACGTTGGCCGAGTGCGCAATGCTTGCAGCAGTGCCGAAGGCAATTTCGTCGGGATGGTCCAGCGCGTAGGCGGCAACTTGTGTCAGGCGCTTGGGCAATTCTCTCTTGCGCTCAAGGATTGCAGAGCGAAGCGCATCGTAATCTTGCGGAGGGAGTTGGGTAGCGGCCTGGTCGGGCATGGGAGCGTCTCGCGTTTTCCGCAGATAAACGGCAATGGCCATGTTGATCAAGGCGTGTTGGAAATTCCGTTCCGAAATCAGAATGAATGGACTATTGCGTTTATAGGTAGCAGGGAGGTTCGGATGCAGTCCAGCATTGGCGTCGGTCTGATCGGCACTGGATATATGGGCAAGTGCCACGCGCTGGCGTGGAATGGGGTCAGGGCGGTATTCGGCGAGAGCACGAAGCCTCGGCTGGTGCATCTGGCGGAGGTCACCGATGATATCGCAATCAAGAAAGCCGAGGAATTCGGCTTCGCCAAGGGTACCGGCGATTGGCGGAAGCTGATTGCTGATCCGCAGGTGGAGGTGGTGTCGATCACAACGCCAAACGCGTTTCACGCCGAAATGGCCGTGGCGGCGCTGGAGGCGGGCAAGCATGTTTGGTGCGAAAAGCCGATGGCCGTCGCCCTGGCCGATGCCCAGAGGATGGCGGACGCCGCGCTGGCTTCGGGGCGTGTGGCCATTCTCGGCTATAACTACATCCAGAACCCGTTAATCCGGCAGATCGGGGAGATTGTGGCGGCCGGCACGATTGGCCGGGTCAACCACGTTCGCCTCGAGATGGATGAGGATTTCATGGCCGATCCTGAGGCGCTGTTCTACTGGAAGAGCGAGCGCAGCTCGGGTTATGGCGCGCTGGACGATTTTGGCGTGCATCCGTTGAGCATCCTGCAGGTGCTGTTCGGCCTGCCGAGCCGGGTGCTTGCCCATCTCGCCAAACCCTATGCCGACAGGCCGACCAAGGAGGGCACGCGAAAAGTGGTCGAGACGCATGACATCGCCAGCGTCCTGCTCGAATTGGGGGAGGGCATCAGCGGGGCCATTGCGCTGAACCGCTCCGCGTGGGGTCGCAAGGGGCGCATCGCGCTGCAGATCTTTGGCAGCAAGGGTACGATTGCATTCGACCAGGAGCGGATGAACGAGCTGCAGCTCTATGTGACATCGGACAAGCCGAGCGAGCAGGGGTTCCGCACCATTCTCGCAGCGCCGCAGCACCCGCCCTATGACCGGTTCATTCCGGCGCCGGGGCATGGGCTGGGGTTCAACGATCTCAAGATCATCGAGTGCCACGAGCTGCTTCGGGCGATTGCCGGAGAGTCTGCGCGGGTGATCGATTTTGCAACCGGGCTGGACATCGAGCGCGTGGTCCACGCGATGGCGCAAAGTCATCGGGAAGAGCGCTGGGTGACAGTGGGGTAAGATGCACCACCCGGAACCGGGTGGTGCGCGATTGGCTCAGGCGAGGCTCAGGGTGCGGCGTTTGTCGGCCTCCGTCCACAGGATGAAGCTTGAAGCGCCGAGAATGAGCAGGGCGCCCGGCCAGAACCACAAATGGGGCACTTGGGAGAGCACGACCCAGGCCAGCAGGGTGTTGAGGGGCAGCTTGAGGTCATCGAAAGGCTGCAGATAGGTCGCGTCGGCGGTCTTGTAGGCGAGGCTCATGAAGTATTGTGCGCCCGCAGTGACCACGCCCAGCAGCACAATCAGCCACAAGGCATCGCCGCCCGGCAGGCCAAAATCAAAGCCGGTAGCAAGGCTTGCGGGCAGGGTGCCGGTCGGCAATACGGCCACCAGGATGCCGATCAGCAGACCAATCAGCAGATGGTTGGGCGTGATCAGCACCAGCATGTAGAGGGTGAGCGACTCGGGGGCCTCGTCGCGCGTCAGATATTTGGTGATGACGGAAACCGTGCCCCAGCAGGCGGCGGCAAGGATGGGCAAGACGGAGAACCAGGTGAACTGGTCCGAACCCAGTTCGGCCACCATGATGGCGCCGACAAAGCCTGCGATGGCCGCGCCCAGGCGTTGCATGGTAAGGCGTTCGCCGAGGAAAATGGTGGCGCCGGCGATGACAAAGAACGGCCCAGTCATGGAGAGGGCGACCATCTGCCAGACGGGTACGCCGCTGGCAAAGCCGAAGGCAAAGAACTGCACGCCGATGGCCGACAGCAGGGCGCGGAATTCATGGGCGACCGGGTGCCGGGTCTTGAGCGCCGAAAAGCCGATGCGCAGGATGAGCGGGATGGCGACGACGGTGGCGATGACATATTGCCAGAACACGACGGCAGTCGACGGCACGCCCATTTGCCAGGTGATGATGGGGGTGAGGATATTGGTGATGGCGAAGGTAATGCCTGCGCCGAGCATGAACGCCGCGCCCACGAATGGGGCATTTGGCGTCGAGGAAACCTGGTTCATGTAAAGTCCTTTCCGTAACCAGTTTCCTCAGGGTTACGGGAAGAGGCGCCGCCAACGGGCGTTCGCGCGGCCAAAGCCGACGAACACCGACGAGCAGTGCTTGGTCCCGTTCTCTTTCATCCGGACTATACCGTCGGCTCCGGAGTCACACCGGATCTGCTGACCTTCGCTTAAGCGAAGCGCTCGCGGGCTTGGCATCGCTGCCTTACCGCCGGTGGGGAATTGCACCCCGCCCTGAGAACATGTGGATCTATCGATCCACCGCGCCAAGATAGGGGGCGCGGCATGGTCCGGCAAGAGGCTACAGGCAGGTAACCTACTCGTACGCTCAGGCGCCAGGGGGCCGTGCGGTGGATGTGGGTAGCTCTATCGCCTCGCGGCGGTTAGGTGATCTCGGGATGGCCCCGGCTCAAGGCCCGGGTGACACGGAGCATCGCGCCATTCACTACATTGCTCCGTCATTGCCGGGCTGGTCCCGGCAATCCACGGCGCGGCAGGGATGGGCCACCGGGAAAATTCCGGTGGTGACGGCGGTGAGGGGAGATGGTCTCTGCCGCAACGATTAAGGTGGCCCCTCGAAGGCCCCGTGTGCCTAGCTCACTCCTCGCTCTACCAGGGAGAGTATGGGCGGGGGAAGGAGCCGGGGCGGGGTGGGTGATTGAAGTTCTGGCCGGGACGTGGCGGTGACACGTGGTGGCCCGGACGCGGCGGCTGGTGCTGGTAACCCGGGCGGGGCGGCTGGGGCTTGTGGAAGCTCGGGCGGTCTGGATGTGGGCGGTTGTAGCCCGGGCGGTGCGGCAGAGTGCCGAAATTCTTGTAGAAATTGGGACGGTTGCTGGCGGCGCGAGCGGTGAGGTATTGCGCCGAAACCCAGCCGTCAACGCCGCGCTGCGAAACATAGCACCAACCGGCTTCGCAGCCTTCGACCTCGACGTGCTGGCCGCGCACGAGCTGCGAGACGACGTGAAAACCAGTGCCCGGGCCGGATCGAACATTGACATTGGAGGTAGCCGAAGCGGGGGCGGCGAACACACCGGCAGCGCTGGCAGCGAGCACAATAGTTGCTACTGCGGCCGTGAAAATGGATTTGGTGAAACGCATGGGAACCTCTTCAAGTCGCGAGCCGGTTTGCTCGTGCCCTTCATCGGCGATAGCGGGTGAACTCAACCTGAACGGAAGATGAGAGTAAGTTTCAGGATGGCGATGGTCATCCACCATGGCCTGTATCGTGACCACCACGCCCGGATTCACAATGTGAAGCAGAGGCGGCAAGACGTTGTCAATGCGGCGAAAATCATCAAACGGGGCCCTGGCTTAGCGGAGGATGACCTTGAGGTAGGTGACGCGTTGCGGGGCTTGCGCGAGCGAAAAATGGCCGCAGACGGGGTCTGCGGCCGCTTCCCGGGAGGAGCAGGAAGAGATCTAGCCTTCGAGCCAGCATACTTGCTGGGGCGTGAGTTGGATATCGAAGGCCTTGAGGCTGTCGTCGAGCTCGCCCAGGGTGCGTGGGCCGATCAGGGGCACGCTGGGGAAGGGCTGGGCCAGCACATAGGCCAGAGCGATGTGGATCGGGCTCTGGCCGAGCTTTTGGGCGAGCTCGATGGCGCGATCGCGGCGGCCAAAGTTCTGGTCGTTGTACCAGACCGCGCACCAGCTCCTCATTGTCGGTCTTGTCGCGACCGGCACGGTCGGTGAAGAAGCCGCGGCCCTGGCTCGACCAGGAGAAATTGGTCACCTGATGGGCGGTAAGCCAGTCCTTCCACTCGGCGGTCGAGGAGGTGACGCAGCCATCCCAGATCGGAACCAGCATTTCGGCGAGGGCGAAATTGTTCGACAGCGCCTGGGGCTTGGTCTTGCCGTTGCGCTCGGCGTAGGCGACGGCCTCATCGAAGCGTTCGCGGGTCCAGTTGGAACCGCCGAAGGGGCCGCGAATGCGCCCCGCCTTGACCTCGGCATCCATGGCATCGACGAACTCGCCGACCGGCACGTCGAGATTGTCGCGGTGCATGAAATAGACGTCGACATAGTCGGTCTGCAGGCGATCGAGCGACTGGGTGAGCTGCTTGCCGATGACATCGGGGTAGCAGAGCGGGGTGTGAGCGCCCTTGCCGATGATGCACGGCCTGCTCGCGGGTGCCGCGATTGCGCTGCCAGTCGCCGAACAGCGTCTCGGTATAGCCGGCGCCATAGACGAAGGCGGTGTCGAAGATATTGCCGCCGCGCTTCCCAGAAGGCATCGAGCAGGATGGCGCCCGAGGAGAAGGTGCGGAAATCCTCAAAGCCCAGGGCGACGGCCGAGGCCGATTTGGCGAGGCCCGGAATGGAGCGCTTGGGGATGACGCCGGTATTGGGGCCGAGCTTGCGGTTGTCGAGCGTGTGGACGCGGTTGGCGGGGGTTTCGACGGAGAAGTCGATGCCGGCATCGGTGCGCCATTTGTCGAGCACGCGTGCATTGCCCAGGCTGTCGGCCCAGCTCATGCCAGGGGCGGCGAATTCCTGGCGCTTGGCAAAGATGGCTTCGGCCGCGGCGTCGACCTCGAACGAATAGACGTGGCGCTGCTCGCCGACGCTGATGGTTTCGGTCTGGCCGTTCTGGATGATGTCGATCCTGCCGACGCCGCGCGTGCGGTCGCCACCGGCAAACCAGAAGTCGGGCACTTCGATGCGGCCTTCCGAGCCGTGGATGCGCAGCACATTGTCGAGGTTGACCATTACGGCGCAGGAAACCTGGGCGACGATGCCGTTCTCGAAGGTGAGGATGGCGGCGGCCCAGTCGTCGGTGCCTTCGGCATTGAGCTTGGCGGTGCCGCTGACCTTGACCGGATCGGCAAAAGGCTTGCCGCATGGCCGCGCCGGCGATGAAGCGGGCCATCGAGACCGGATAGCCGCCGACATCGAGAATGCCGCCACCGGCCAGATCGGAGGCAAAGAGGCGGTGCTGGGGCTGGAACTTGCCCATGGAGAAGCCAAAGCTCGACTGGATCATGCGCACCTCGCCGATGGCGCCGGAGCGGATCAGCTCGCCGAGCTTGGCGGTCTGCGGGTGCAGGCGATACATGAAGGCCTCGCCGGCAAAAGTGCCGGCCTTGCCGTGGGCATGGAAGACCGCGTCGATCTCGAAGGCCGAAAGCGCGAAGGGCTTTTCGACCAGCACATGCTTGCCGGCCTCGGCTGCCTTGATTGCCCATTCGGCGTGGCCGGTGTGGGGGACGGCGATATAGACGGCATCGATTTCGGGATCGGCCAGCAGAGCGTCATAGCCGTGCACGATGCGCGCGCCAGGGAAATCCTCGGCCAGGCCCGGCCTGTCGGGCGTCGCGGGTGGCAATGGCGGCCAGCACGCCATGCTTGGAGCCAGCGACGCCGCCCTGGAAAGCCTTGGCGATGCTGCCAGGTCCGATAATGCCCCAGCGAATTTTGTTGTCGGTCATGGTTATGCTTTCTGAACTCGAATGTCGGGTTGGCCGGTTATTTGAGACGCTCGCCGGCGGGGCTGAACAGGAAGGCGTCGGCAGCGCGAATGGAGACGGTGAGGGCGCTCTGGCCCAGTTCGTGGCGCAATTCCTCGCGCTCGACGACGAGCTGCTCGCCGGTGGCGGTATTGGCGTAGACGTAGCTGGTGGAGCCCAGATGCTCGGCCACATCGACTTGCAGGGTGAGATCGGCATCGCCGGCGCCGGCGGGGCCGAAATGCTCGGCGCGAAGCCCAAGAGTCATCCGGTCACCCGGCTGGACGGCGGTGGAAAGAGGCAGGGTGAGGCGCGGGCGGCCCTGGTGGATCAGCTCAAGCGTGACGGCATCGTCGCCAGTGGCGACCACCTCGGCGGCCATGAAATTCATCTTGGGCGAGCCGATAAAGCCGGCGACGAACTGGTTGGCCGGGTCGTCGTAGAGATCCAGCGGGCGGCCGACCTGTTCGACTATGCCGTCGCGCAGCACGACGATGGTATCGGCGAGCGTCATGGCCTCGACCTGGTCGTGGGTGACGTAGATGATGGTGGTCTGCAATTCCTTGTGGAGGCGCGCGATCTCGATGCGCATGTGCACCCGCAGCTCGGCATCGAGGTTGGACAGGGGCTCGTCGAACAGGAAGACCTGCGGATCGCGCACGATGGCGCGGCCGATGGCGACGCGCTGGCGCTGGCCGCCCGAGAGTTCCTTGGGATAGCGATCGAGCAGCGGCTCGAGCGCCAGGATTTTGGCGGCCTGCGTTCACCTGCCGGGCGATCTCGTCCCTGGGCACTTTGGCAAAGCGCAGCGCAAAGCCCATGTTCTCGCGCACCGTCATATGCGGGTAGAGCGCATAGGACTGGAACACCATGGCGATGCCGCGCCTTGAGGGATCGACCTCGTTCATGCGCTGGCCACCGATTTCCAGATCGCCGGCGGTAATGTGTTCGAGACCGGCGATCATCCGCAGCAGGGTGGACTTGCCGCAACCGGAGGGGCCGACAAAGACCACGAACTCCTTGGCCTCGATATCGAGATCGATGCCCTTGATGACTTCGTGGGCCCCGTAGGACTTGCGCACGCCCCTCAGCTTTAAGCTGCTCATGGTATTGAACCTTATTTGACGGCACCCAGCATGCCTTCGACGAAGCGGCGCTGGAGCACGAAGAAGATGATGAGTGTGGGCAGGGTCGCCAGGACCGTGGCAAACAGGGTCACGCCATAGTTGGGGATATAGGCCGAGGTCATCGACGAGATGATCAGGGTGATGGTCTTGTTCTCGGCCGTCTGCAGCACGATCAGCGGCCAAAGATAGTTGTTCCAGTTGGCCATGAAGACGATGATCGTGGCCGCTGCATAGGTCGAACGCATCACGGGCAGATAGACAAAGACGAAGATCTGCCACTCCTTGAGGCCATCGATCCTGGCGGCGTCGCGCAGCTCGCCGGGGAAGGCCTTGGTGGCCTGGCGGAAGTAGAAAATGATGAAGATCGAGGCGATGGTGGGCAGGATCACCGCGACGTAGGTGTTGACCAGTTGGGCCTGTGAAAACATCACGAAGAGCGGCACCATCAGCGCCGCGAACGGGATCGAGAGCAGCAAGAGCAACAGCGCGAAGATGCGCTCACGCACCCGCGAGCGGAACATCTCGAAGCCGTATCCGGCCAGCGAGGAGATCAGCGAGGGTCAGGACCGTCCCGACAATGGCGATGAAAGCCGAGTTGAAAAAGATGCGGGGGACATCGACCTGCGCGAAAAAGGTGGCGGCGTTGTTGAACAGCTCCGAGCCGAAATTGGCCTTGCCCTTGACGATATCGGCCGAACTGTTGGTGGCGCCGACGATCATCCAGAAGAACGGGAAGACCGAGATGAAGGCGGCGACCGACAGCAGCAGGTAGACCAGCCCGCGGCGCGCCACGGCGAGGGGGTTTGCCGGTGTTCTCCATCCCGCCTTTGCGGCAATCGGCTTGGCGTTACCGGCGAGGGGCATCGGTGTGTCGGTCATGACGATTTCCGATCGCGGGCGATGAGGAACTGCGCAAAACTCAGGATGCCCACCACAACCACGATCACCCACGACACTGTCGCCGCATAGCCGAAGCTGGGCATGAACCGGAAGGTGAGGTTGTAGATGTAGAGCGACAGCGTCAGGGTTGAATCCGACGGTCCCCCCGTACCGGCGGTGAAGTTGTAAACCTCATCGAACAACTGCAACGTGCCGATGGTGGAAATGACTGTGGTGAACAGGATCACCGGCTTGAGCATGGGGATGGTGAGATAGCGGAACCTGGCCCAGGCGGGCACGCCATCGATGCGGGCGGCCTCGTAGATCGAGCGGTCGACGTTCTGAAGCGCCGCCAGGTAGAAAATCATGTTGTAGCCGGTCCAGCGCCAGGTGATGGCGATGATGATGGCGACCTTGGCCCAGAACGGATCGCCGAACCAGGCAATGGGCGAGGCGATGAGGTGGACGGCCATGAGGGCCTGGTTAATGATGCCGTCGGTGGCAAACATCGACTTGAAGAGCGTCGAGTAGGCGATCAGCGAGGTCACACAGGGCAGAAAGATCGCGGTGCGGAACAGGCCGCGAAACCGCAGCGTGCTGTCGTTCAGGGCCACTGCAAAGAGCAGGGCCAGAACGATCATGATCGGAACCTGGACGATGAAGAAGGTGAAGGTATTGCCCAGAGCGCGCAGGAAAATAGTGTCCTTGGTCAGCCGCTCGATATTGGCGAAGCCACCAAAGCTGAAATTCATGCCCTTGCCCACCTGGAAGCTCATCCAGAGCGACCAGATGATGGGGTAGATCATGAAGAGGCCGAGCAGGACCAGGGCAGGGGCAATGAACAACCACCCATTGACCTGGTCCCTGCGGTCAAGTCGCGTCTGTGACAAGTGTTGCCCCTCCCTAGGTTTCAACTTGGTCCTGGCCGGCTGGGAAGCGGGCCTCAGCCTGCTTCCCGTTGCAGATTATTGAATCTGCTGCTGTGCCTGGTCGTTGATCGCCTGGAGTGCGGTCGTGATGTCGCCGCCCTGGATGATCGTGGGAAGCTGGGCCTGCACGGCCGCGTCCACTTCAGCGGTGAACACGCCATAGTCGACGCTCGGAATCTGGCTTAGCCAGGTGGAGAAGTCCTGCCATACCGGCGCGCCGCCGAAGAAGTCGTCATTGGCCTTGTAGGCATCGCCTTCGCGGGCCTTCAGGAGCGAGCCAACGGCGCCCTGAGCAGTGAGGATCTTCTGGTAGAAGTCGACGTCGCCGCCCCAGACGGTCTTGAGGAAGTCGATGGCTTCGGCCTTGTTGTCCGAAGAGGCCAGCACGTACCAGCTGGAGCCACCCTGGTTGGAGGCATTCACCGAGCCTTCGATGTCAAGGCGCGGGACGGGGGCTACGGCCCACAGGCCCGACTGGTCGGCATTGGCCTTGATGGTGCCGGTGATCCAGACGCCGACGGGCACTGCCGCGACTTCGCCCGAAGTGAAGGCCCCGGTATAGTCGGCCCAGCCGGACACCGGCTTGACGAGGTCGGCCTGATAGAATTTGGCGTAGGTTTCCAGCGCCTTCTTGAGCGGCGCGTTGTCGAGAATGTTCAGGCTGCCGTCTGCATTGAAATACCACGTACCCGCAGACTGCATCATCATGCGGATGAGACCGGAGTCGTTGAGATCGAGATCGAGCAGTTTATGGCCGGTCTTGGCCATCACCTCGGTGCCGATTTCGATGAGGCGATCCCAGGTGATGTCCTTGAGGTCATCGGGGGTGAAGCCGGCTTCGTTGAAATAGTCTGCGCGGTAGAAGAGGCCCGTCACGCCGGAATCGAAGGGGAGGGAGTAGGACTTGCCGTCAAACGTAGCGGCCGCAACCTTGTACTGGGCGAAGGCGGACATATCGATGGTGTCGGAGAGCGGCTCGAAGGCACCGGGGAAGGACTGCAGGTATTTTTGAGCCACGTCGTCCTGGATCAGCACGATGTCGGGCAGACCCTCGGTGCTGCCGGCCAGAAGCTGCGTCTGCAACTTGGCGCGGATGTCATCCTGGCTGGCTGAGTCATCGACCGTGATGGCGACATCGGGATGAGTGGGGGTGTAGCGGCTGGCGGCCTCTCGCATCGCAGCGCCGTTAAAGTTGGGGTCCCAGACCCACACAGTAACTTCGCCGGCTGCGGCGGCCGCCAAGGTGAGCATGCTGATACCGGCAAACGCAATGGCAAACGTATTGCGCCCCCGTGACGTAATGCGGCTCATAGAGTCCTCCCTTTTTATTTGCTCTTGTGGTGAGCCCTTCCTAAGCTATGCGCATGACACCGCGCGTCCATTCTAAAAGGTAGGAAGAATTGGCGGATAGTAAGATGCCTGCGAAAGGATATTACGAGCCCGGTGACAATGGGGTGGAAGGTCTGCCTACGGAACTGAACATGTTCCATACCTCGCCACTATTGATGCGCAGCCCTCATTGGCATGCCCAGGTGGAGATCAACTACATCGTGCAGGGGTGGGCCCATTACCGGATGAGCGGACACAACATGACGTTCACCCAGGGCGACCTGGCACTGTTCTGGGGCGGGCTGCCGCACCTGCTCGACGATGCGTCGGATGACCTGGTCTATGCCGGAGGACATTTGCCGCTTGTCCACTTTTTCCGGCTGCGCCTGCCGCAGGATGTGCAGGCATTGCTGATGCAGGGGGCAACATTGCTGACCAAGGCTACCGACAATTCCGATACGCTCAATTTTGAGCGCTGGAACCGCTACGCGCGCTCGGGTGATCCGCTCAAGGCCGGCATGGCGGTTGATGAACTGCTGTTGCGGATCGAGCGGATGCGGTTCGACCCATATGTATTGGTGCCCGGGGAACGCAAGGTGCGCGGTGGCGTGGTGGGGCTGGACCACCATTCATCGCCCATCGTGGTGCGAATCTGCGAGTTCATTGCTGAAAATTTCCGCGAAGACATCGATTCCGCCGATATCGCCTCGGTTGCCGATATTCATCCCAAATATGCGATGAACGTCTTCAAGAAGGCGACGGGCATGACGCTGAACGACTATGTGAACCTGATGCGCCTGAGTTATGCGCAGGCCCTGCTGATGCAGGAAGATGCCAACGTGCTCCATGTGGCCATGGCCAGCGGGTTTGGTTCGCTCAGCGCATTCAACAAAT
The DNA here is from genome assembly GCA_963699295.1 of uncultured Alphaproteobacteria bacterium. Lineage (GTDB taxonomy): Bacteria > Pseudomonadota > Alphaproteobacteria > Rhizobiales > Devosiaceae > Devosia. Next base: position 1,250,823 of record OY969432.1, on the reverse strand, counting down.
TGTTCCGCAAGGTCGCCGGCATGTCGCCCAGCGATTTCCGGCGGGACGTGCGGCCCCGCCTGACGATCCTGTCGCCAATCCGGGGCAACCGGTCGATCAACTAGTCTTCGGTGGGCGGGGCGCCGTTGGCTATGCTGGCGGTGACGATGTCCTGGCCCGGGGATGGGGGCACATCGGGGTTCCGCTCGGTGCGATCGCGATAGAGCGCGGCGCGTGCGAGAAGCATCAGCGTCACCGGGGTGGTGACGGCCACCAGCACGAGGATCAGCACTTCATGGACAGCCAGGCGCTGGCCGGAGACGCTGAAATAGACCACCGAGGCGGCCAGGGTGAAGAACACGCCGAAACTGCTACCCAGGGTCGGGAAGTGAACCCGATCGTAAAAGGTCTGCCCGCGCGCCAGGCCGATGCAGCCCAGAAGAGTCAGCGCCCCGCCGATCAGCGCCAGCGCGCCGACGAGAATGGCGACCCACTCGGGAATATTAGCGACATCGGTCATTCGATCACCTCGCCCCGCATCAGGAACTTGGAAAGGGCGACGGTGCTGACGAAGCCGAGCAGGCCAATGATCAGCGCCACTTCAAAGTAAATCGAGGTGCCGGCGCGAATGCCGAACATCACCAGCACCAGCATGGCGCTGACATAGAAGGCGTCCAGCGCCAGGATACGGTCCTGGGCGCGCGGGCCCTTGATCATCCGGTAACAGGCGGCGATCATCGCGCAGGCGAGCATTATCTGGGCAATCAGCAGGGTCCAGTGGATAATCATTGCGCTCATTGGAAGATCTCCAGCAGCAAGGATTCGTAGCGGGTCTTGAGCATGTTGCTCCAGGCTTGCGGATCGGGCAGGTCGAGGACGTGGATCAGCACGGAGCTGTCGGCGGTATCGTATTCCAGCCACGCGCTGCCGGGGGTAGCGGTGACGATGCAGGCGAGCAGGGTGAGCCCGGTGCGGTCAGTCAGCTCAAGCGGGATGGTGACGAAATTGGAGGTCGAGGGGCGGCGCCTGCCGGCCAGCACGATCCGCGTCACGGCAATATTGGAGTGCAGTACGTCGAGCGCGACCACGAAGAACAGCTTGACGAACAGCCACGGGCGACGAACTTTGGGGCGGTCAGGCTCAAGCGCAGCCACGGCCCAGCACGCAAACAAGGATATCACGGCGCCCAGCAAGAACGTGCCCAACGACAGCGATTGCTGCAACAGCAGCCACATTGCCAGCAGCGCCACCGCCATCAGTGGATAGGGGAGGAAGCGGCTCATGGGGTGACCTCCCGCACGACCGGCACCAGCGGAGCATCGAGGATGGCGGCGATGGTGTCCTGAGGGGAATAGAGGCTCGCGGCCGCCGCCTGCATGTAATCCATAACCGGGCCCGCCATGATGGTGAGGCCAAGGGTAACGCCCAACAGCATGAAGATCGGCGCCATTTCGATGACCCGCACGCGCGCCGGGCTCTCCGACATGGTGGCCCAGAAGGTGCTGATGCCGGTACGGGTGAGGGCGATCAGCGTGGCAAAGCCGGACACGATCAGCAGTGCGGTCAACCACCAGGCGGCGTTGGGGATGACGCCCGGCTCACCCATGTTGAACATGGCGGAGATCATGGCGACCTTGCCCAAAAATCCGGCCAAAGGCGGGAAGCTCGAGAGCAGCAGCACACAGATGCAGAAGCTGACACCAAGCATCGCCAGAGTGGCGGGGATGATCAGCCCGATTTCGTCGTTTTCGGCTTCCTCGTCGTCATCACCATAGGCTTCCATGGTGATCGCCAGCACGTCGGCGGCGTCGACCCGGACCCGCTCGAGCAACTCCACCAGCAGGAAAAACGCACTGATGGCGAGAGTAGAGACGACCATGTAGTACAGCGCGCCCGAGGCCACCACAGCGTCGCCCATGCCTATGGCAGCCAGCAGAGTGCCCGAGGAAATGAGCACGCAATAGCCGGCCAGGCGCCCGGTGGTCTGTGAGGCCAGAACGCCAATGGCACCGAAGGCGATCGTGGCCATGCCGCCGACCAGCAGGAAGGTCTGGCCAAAACCGGCCGATGCACCCGCGCCGATGCCGAAGGCGAGTAGGGATAGCCGCAGCAGGGCGTAGACCCCCACCTTGGTCATGATGGCAAAGATGGCGGCAGCCGGTGCAGAGGCTGCCGAATAGCTGGTGGGCAGCCAGAAGCCGAGGGGCCACATACCGGCCTTGACCAGAAATGCAACGCCCAGAACGGCCGCCCCCGCTTCGAGCAGGCCGCGGTCGGTGCCGACGATTTCGGGAACCCGCGCGGCTATGTCGGCCATGTTGAGGGTGCCGGTAACGCCATAGAGCATCGCAGCACCGATCAGGAACAGCGACGACGCGACCAGATTGACCGCGATATAGTGCAAGCCTGCCTTGACCCGTGCCGAGCCCGCGCCATGCAGCGCCAGCCCATATGAGGCTGCCAGCATGACCTCGAAGAACACGAACAGGTTGAACAGGTCACCGGTGAGGAAACAGCCATTCAAACCCATCAGCAGGAACTGGAACAGGCTGTGGAAGCTGGGGCCGGCACTGTGCCAGCGCGCCAGCGAAAACAGGAGTGCACCTATCGCCAGGATGGCGGTGAGCAGGACCATCATGGCCGAGAGACGATCAGCTACCAGCACGATACCGAAGGGCACCGGCCAATTGCCCAGTGGGTAGGTGGCGACCAGTTCGCCATCGATTCCCTGCATCGAGGCTTCAAAGACGAGGCGCCCCGCCAGCACAACCATGAGCAGGCAGACGGCGACGTTGATGATGGCCTTTGCACTACGCTGGCGGTCATCCAGGAACTGCATCAGTGCGCCGGCTGCCAGCGGCAGCAGGATGGGCAGGAAAATGAGGTGGTCGAGGGCAGTGGTCATCTCAGCGCTCCCGTCCATCGACGTGGTCGGTGCCAGTCAGGCCGCGGGCGGCCAGCAGCACGACGAGGAACAGGGCGGTCATGGCAAAGCCGATGACGATGGCAGTCAGCACCAGCGCCTGCGGCACCGGGTCGGCATATTGGGCTGGATCGACATCGCCGTGGTGAATGACGGGGGCGCCGTTGATGAACAGACGGCCCATGACGAAGATGAACAGGTTCACCGCATAGGACACCAGCGACAGACCGATAATGACCTGGAAGGTGCGCGGGCGGAGCAACAGATAAACCCCGCAGCTGCACAGCATGCCGATGGCGATCGCAACAATGAGTTCCATCAGACGGCCTTTCCGCTGCTGCCAGCTTCATCAGCCGAGGGTGGGAGAGGACGACGCGCTGCCTTTGGCGAACGGACCGATTGGTGGGCGAGCGCGATCAGGATCAGCACGGTAGCGCCAACCACGAGGCTGAACACGCCCAGATCGAATATCAGCGCAGAGGCCATCGGCACTTTGCCGATGAACGGAATATCGACATAGGCGAAGGTCGTGGTCATGAAGGGATAGCCCAGCACCGATGAGGCAAAGCCCACGGTGACCGAGAGCAGCAAGCCAAACCCGATCCACATGACCGGCTGGATGCGCAGGCGCTCTTCGACCCAACGGGTGCCGCCTGTCATGTATTGCAGGATGAAGCCGATCGACATCACGATGCCGGCCGCAAAGCCGCCACCCGGCAGATCATGGCCGCGCAGGAAGATGTGCGCAGCAAACACGATGATCACCGGGAACATCCAGCGCATGATCACTGCGGGGATCAGCATGTATTCACTAATCGAATCCCCTGCTTGGCGCTTGGGGTGATGATCATCGAAGGCATTCTGCAAACGCTGCTGCTCGGGCTTGGGTATGGATTCTGCAGCAGGACGGAAACGCCGCAGTAGGGCAAACACGGTGAGCGCCACAATGCCAAGCACGGTGATTTCGCCCAGCGTATCGAAAGCGCGGAAATCCACCAGCATGACGTTGACCACATTGGTGCCGCCACCCAGCTTGTAGGCATTTTCGAGGAAATAGGTCGCGATGCCCTCGGGCATGGGGCGGGTCATGATGGCATAAGACACAAGCGCCATGCCAAGGCCGGTGCAGCCGGCAATGGCCAGATCGCGCAACCGCCGCATACGATCGCGAACAGGATGGGCAATTTCGATCAGCTTTTCATCGCGCCGGGGAAGCCAGCGCAAGCCGAGCATGATGAGCACGGTAGTGACGATTTCGACGAGTAACTGGGTCACCGCCAGATCAGGCGCCGAGAACCAGACAAAGGTGATGCAGGTTACGAGGCCTGTGCCCCCTAGCAGCACCAGCGACACGAGCCGATGATACTTGGCCTGATGGGCCGCGGTGACCGCGGAGGCAATACCCACCCCCCAAAGCAGTGCGAAGGCGGGGTCAAAGCCGTCAAGGTCAAGCGTGAGAGGGCCAAGCCGCCCGAATAGGGTGACCGCGGCGGCGCCGACGGTGACCAGCACGAGCAGCATGATCTGCGGTTGCAGCCGGCGGGTGCCGAGCAGCTTTTCGAGCGGGCGCGCCCAGCGATTGGTGATGGTCAGCATAATACGTTCGAAAACACGCTGACCGGCCATGCGGCGCAATAGCGGTGGCCCATCGATACCTTTTTGCAGGTAATTGTGGAGCGCCAGATACAGCAGCACGCCGCCCACCAGGGCTACCATGCTCATGATCAGCGGCCAGCTGAAGCCGTGCCAGATCGAGATGCTGTAGTGAGGGCCGTCAGGACCTAGCACCGAAACCACCGCCGCGGCCAGGTATGGCGCAATGGTGATGCCCGGAATGATACCAACCAGCAGGCAGAGCAACACCAGAATTTCGATGGGGCGCCGCATCAGGGCCGGGGGCTCGTGGGGGATACGGTCCAACTCGGTGGGTGGCGGGCCGAAGAAAACGCCATGTACGAAGCGGATGGAATAGACCACGGCAAACATGCTAGCGAGCGTTGCGCCGATGGGTAGGGCCAGATTGACGAATGGGTTGGCGTTGCGAACGGCTGTTTCGGCGAAGAACATTTCCTTGGAGAGGAAGCCGTTCAGCAAGGGCACGCCGGCCATGGCGGCGCTGGCTATGATCGCCAGAAGGCCGGTAAAGGGCATGAATTTGAACAGGCCGCTAAGCTTGCGGATGTCGCGTGTGCCGGTTTCGTGGTCGATGATCCCGCCGGCCATGAACAGAGACGCCTTGAAGGTGGCGTGATTGGCAATGTGGAAAATCGCGGCAACGGTCGCCAGCTGGCTGTTCATGCCCAAAAGGGTGGTGATGAGCCCGAGATGGCTGATGGTGGAATAGGCCAACAAGCCCTTCAGATCAGTCTGGAAAATGGCCGAGAACGCGCCAAAGATCAGGGTGGCCATTCCCGCCGAGGTAACGATCCAGAACCATTCCTCGGTACCGGCCAAAACGGGCCAGAACCGCACCAGCAGGAACACGCCAGCCTTCACCATGGTGGCAGAGTGCAGGTATGCCGAGACTGGAGTGGGTGCTGCCATGGCGTGCGGCAGCCAGAAATGGAAGGGAAATTGCGCACTCTTGGTCAGCGCGCCGATCAGCACCAAGATCAGCGCCGGCATGTAGAGCGCGTGATCTCGAATCAGGTTGCCCGAAGCGAGCACGACATCAAGGTCGTAGCTGCCCACGATCTGGCCAATGATCAGCATGCCGACCAGCAGGCAAACGCCTCCGAGACCGGTGATGGTGAGGGCCATTCGGGCCCCTTCACGGGCCTGAGCGAGATGGAACCAATAACCGATCAGCAGGAATGAGGTGAAGCTGGTGAGTTCCCAGAACAGCACCAGCTGGATGATATTACCCGACGTGACCAGGCCGAGCATGGAGCCCATGAAGGCCAGGAAAAAGGCGAAAAAGCGCGGCACCGGGTCCTGCGGCGACATGTAGTAGCGCGCATACAGCACCACCAGGAAACCGACGCCGGTGATCAGCAGGCAGAACAGCCAGGAGAAGCCATCGAGGCGGAAGACCAGATTGATTCCCAAGGTGGGTATCCAGGCAATGTCATGGCGGATGACATTGCCGTCGGTCACGTAGGGGAACAGCGAAACAACGACAACGAAGCCGATAAGGGCCACTGTGCCAGCAAGCCACGCCTCCGCATTGCGGGCGTTCGAGGGCAAGATGCCGGCCACAAGACTGGCCACAAATGGCAGGAGCACGACGAAGGTCAGCAAATATGATGGCGTCATCGTCGCGGCAGGTACCTCTGGCCAGATTTTCGGTTGGAAGGGGCCTTGGGAACAGGACGCCCTGACTTCTTTTGCGTTACCGGAGCGAACAAACGCAAGGCCAAATTTCAATGGACATCAAAGCTATCGCCAGATTCGGCGAGGTGGGCACTAAAAATAACCGTTACCTAGTAGCGTTCGGGCCCAGAGGCAGTAGTTTTGATGTGAAATGAAGGTGGTCGCGACAGCGCGGCGGCGATGCTGCTTATGATTGAGGGTCATTTGCCAGGAGGGTGGCATCCCCAACTTGCCTAAGCAGTGAGATGGGTTGCGAGACGCAACGGCCGAGCCTGAAATACCTACGGGCTATGACTACATGATGAGTTACAGCGTAAGGGGAGGTTCAGGACCTTCAACCCTATCAGCCGCTAAATAATGGTCGGAGCGGCCGGATTTGAACCGACGACCCTTTGTCCCCCAGACAAATGCGCTACCAGACTGCGCTACGCCCCGACTTGTGCGCACCTCTAAAGATTTTAGGGATATGAGGCAAGCTCTATTTCCCTGCACGGGAACAAAACGGACGTTTGACAGGGATTTGCACAGCTTACAGATGAGTGATTGGCGCCCCACCGCGGGTGGGACGCCCAGGCACTGGGCTATTTGGCCGACATCGCGAACTTGCCTTCATCGCAATGGGCCACGGTCAAATTGGCGATGCTGAAAATGTCGCCCGACCACACTTCGGTGGCGGCATCGGCATCGGCGTCGTTATCCGCGGCCGCTGCGTCACCAGCTGGCGCTGGAGTTGCCGCATCACCCGCCGGTGCTGGCGTCGCTGCGTCGTTAGCTGGGGTTGGCGTCTCGGTCGCAAGTGAGCGCAGTTCCTGGCAGCGTGCCTCCACAGCCTCGACCTGATCTGCCGGCACAGCCTTGCCGCCAATCATGTGCTCTTGCTGAGCAACGGCAAGTCCAGGGAACGCCAGTGCGGAAGTCATCGCGGCGATGGATAGAACAGTTCGGACATTCATTCCATGTCTCCTTCAATTGCCCGCTTCAGTGCGAGGCTTGGAGAACGCCGCGCTAGCAACGTGGTTGCGAGAGTGCTGCCATTTGTGAACGGCAGATCGGTTAAATCAGCACGCGCCGGCGAGGTGCTGCGGTTCCCGGTTGATTGTTGATGGCGCTGGACACACCCCAGATCAGGCCCACTACGAGGAAGTAGTGGCGCCAGTGGTCGCTGTCGATAATGGCTGATTCGGTAACGAGCATGACGAATGTGCCCATGAGCGGGATCAGCATAAGGCGGTACGGGGACGTGCGGGCGAGGCCGCGCAGGCCAAGCCACAGGGTGAAGATGACCAGCAGGTAATACATCGCGCCACCGCCCCAGCCGTAGGCGTGCAGAACGGTAACGTAGACATTGTGGGGAGCTTCCACGATACGCAAATAACTGAATTCCTGCGGACCGATGCCCCAAGGGTTTTCCAGCGCCAGATCGAAGGCATAACCCTGGCGGCCGAAACGGCCGGTTTCGCCGCTATCGTAATCCTGGCTCTCAATACGGGTCTCGAAGAGGGTGGCAACCGATGGAATGCTCAACAGGCCAGCGAGTGCCACGACCAGCATGGCCACCCCGATCAGGGACATGATCATGATGCGGACCTTGTCGCGGGCATTGGCCTCGAGCCAGAACACCAGCGCCAGGACAATGAGCGAGGAAACCGCAAAATGTCCCCAGGCGGCGCGCGAGAAGCTGACGAACACACCCACGAACAGGATTAGGTATATGGCACCTGCCCATAGCTGTTGGCGCAGCGTGCCCAGCAGGACCCGCTGCAGCGCAAACATTGCGGGCAGCACGAGAAAAGGACCATAAACATTGGGATCCTTGAAAGTCGCCTTGGCGCGCCCGTAGCGCAGGAATAGATCCGCCCCGGGCATCAGTCCCAGATAGGCGAGGGTGCCGATGGCCGCGCAGAGTACGGCGGCGGCTGTATAAGCGCGCATCACTATGCGCAGCCGTCGCTCTGTGTCCTCGGCAACGTAGTTGGCGACGAAATAGCTCGTCAGCATCAGGAATATGGTGACGGCGGTGAAGACCAGCGCATCGGTGATGCTGGTGTATTTGACCTGGAACGCGGCAATCAGCGCGAACGGGATGAAGCCCAGCAGAATGGCCAGGAGGCCAAGGGTGGAGCGGTAAAGGCCAAGCCCAGCCATCAAGGCGATGGGCAAAAGCGCGAGAAATGTCAGCTCGTAGGGAGAGGGCTCGAAAACGACCAGTCCGCCCGTGAAAATCCAGAAGCCGACCATGGTGTCGAGCAGGCGTCGGGAGCGATCGCGCAGGACGGCATGGCCGAGGGTCCGCTTGGCGCTGTCGCCTTCACCAATGCCTCCCGCGGTGCTCAATAGGCATTCTCATGCTTGGAAACCAGCGACACCGGCGTCATCACGACGATGTAGAGGTCGAACAGAATCGACCAATGCTCAATGTAGTAGAGATCATGGTTCACGCGCTGCATGATCTTGTCGACGGTGTCGGTCTCGCCGCGCCAGCCATTGATCTGGGCCCAACCGGTCATTCCAGGCTTCACGCGGTGGCGGGCGAAATAGCCTTCCACGGCTTCATAATAGAGCTTCTTGTCGGCCTTGGCCTCAAGCGCATGCGGGCGCGGGCCCACAATGGACAGCTCGCCCTTGAGCACGTTGAACAATTGCGGCAGTTCATCGACCGAGGACTTGCGGATGAACCTGCCGACGCGGGTGACGCGGGGGTCTTCGCGGGTGACTTGCCTTGTGGCGTTGTGATCGAGCACTTCGGCATACATCGAGCGGAATTTGTAAATCCTGATCAGCTCATTGTTGAAGCCGTGCCGGTTCTGCATGAAGAATATCGGCCCCTTGCTCTCCAGCTTGATGGCGATGGCAGTGATCAGCATGACCGGGGAGAGCAGGATCAGCGCCAGCAGGGCGACCAGCTTGTCGAACAGCCATTTGAAGACCAGGTTCCAATCCGAGATGGGGCGGTCGGCCATGTCGAACACGGCTATGTCGCCTACATAGGAATAGGCTTTGTTGGTGAATTTGAGCTTGCTCATATGGGCGGAAAGCCGAATGTCGACTGGCAGCACCCATAGCTTGGTGAGCATTTCGAGCACGCGTGCTTCGGCGGAAAGCGGCATGGAAACGATGACCAGATCGACCGGAGTGCGACGTGCGAACTCCAGCAGGTCCGCAATTTTGCCAAGCTTTGGATAACCCGCGACCAGATCGGGGGAGCGGTCATCGAAGCGGTCGTCAAACAGGCCCAGCAGTGAAATGTCATTGCTGGCGCTGGCCGGGATCTGATCGAGGAGCACTTCGGCGTCCTTGCCGCCGCCGACGATGACTGTGCGCCGACGCAAACGACCCATTTCGGTCCAGCGCTGCACCATGGCGCGCAAGACCATGCGATACCCAATCAGCAGGCCGCAGCCGCCAATGAACCAGCTGGCGAGCCAGACCCGTGAGAAATAGTCGGAGGCCTTAAAGAAGAAGATCCCGACCGCCAGGATCACCATGATCATCGTCCAGGAGGCGAGCACGCGTCCGATCTGAGTGAAGATAGTGCGATAGGCGGCGATGCGCTGCGTGCGCGCGGCGTTGGACAGCACGTTGTAAAGCAGGGCTGCAGCCAGAATGACCGGGATATAAAACTCGCGGTCGCCTAACTCCACATAGTGTTCGAAAATACCGTAGCCCAGAGCTGCCAGCAGAGTGGCTTCAAAAACCTGGGCAAGGCCCACTACCACCGCGCCGGATAAAGTGCGCTCCACCGGTGAAGCAATGATGGCTTCGGCGCTGGGCGATAGCTGACGTTCGCCATCAGCGGCGGAGGATTGATTGGCGACGTGATCCAACACGGCGCGTTTGGGATCGACACGAAACATGAAGCGCTACTGACACGGGAAATTCCCGATCAATGTGGCCCCAAGGGGTTTAAGTTGCGTGAAGTTGGACTTTCAAGCTGTCCTTACGCACGTCATGGTAAAGTCTTTCTATGCCGGCTGCCATGTGGCTGACCGAGAACAGGCTTGCCACACGCTGGTGTCGAATAGCGGCGATGTTGGCGGCGGCGTCAGGGTCATCAAGGCTCGCTTGCATGGCCTGACGCAAGGCCTGCACATCCCCGGGGATTATGAGCTCATTGCTGGTTGGGCCGCAAATTTCGGGGATGCCGCCAACGCCCGTGGCGATCACCGGACGTTGGGCCGCGATGGCCTCCAAAACTACATACGGCAGGGATTCGGCGAGAGACGGTACGATGGCGATTTTGCCTCGGGCAAACATGGTGCGGGCCGGCTGGGCGCCGGGAAGGGTAACCCGATCGATCAGCCCAAGTGCGTGGATCCGGGCCATGAGGGAAGAGCGCTCGGGGCCGTCGCCAGCCATCACCAAAGTAGCCGGAGTACCGTCTGGCCGCGTTACTCCGGCGAGTGCTTCGACAAGTACATGGATACCCTTGAGCTGGCGCAGCTCGCCAATGAAGATGAAGTCCGCCGCGTCGGGGGCAAGTTCAATGGGGGTGAACTCCGCCGGCTCAAGTCCATTGTGAATAACTACAGTGGGGCATGTGGGTGGGGCGACGAGCGCCGAATAAGTTTCGAGGGCGAAGCGGCTTTCAAAGACGATGGCGTCGGTCTGGCTCGCAAGGCCACGCTCGAGTGCATGAAATATCCGGCCGGACGTGGACGTTCTTGGGAAGTGCAGCACGCCACCGTGCGGCGTGTAGATGGTTGCGGAACGGGTTCCGGCGAGGCGAGACAGACGACCATAAAAGCCGCCTTTGGCGCCGTGGCCGTGGAGTACATCGATGTTAAGTTGGCGGACGAGCCGGCGCACGGCGAGTGGCGCCGTCAGATCGCCCCAACCCAACATGCGTGGCATTGGGGTACGGTGTATTCCGAGGGTGGCGTGCGAGGCCAGGGCCGTGAGTAGTTCCTCAGTGCGCCCATCATAGGCAATGCTGTCGACCAGCAGGCCAACCGCGTGGCCTTTGGCGGCCAGTGCCCTGGTGAGGTCGGCGACGTGGCGAAACAATCCGCCCACGGGTGCCCGCATGATCTGCAGCACCCGCAATCTGGGTGTGCTCATGCGCTGGTCCTAGAACCAGCGTTCGTTGATGACGATGGTGTCGCCAGGTGCAATGGGGAAATCCAGTTCGACCGCGCCCTTCACCATCTCATTGCCCTTGCGGCGATAGACCACGGCCTGGCTGCGGTCGGCAGTGTCGGTAAAGCCACCCGAGGTGCTGATCGCGGCGCGTACGGTCATGCCATAAACATAGGGGTACTGACCGGAATTGCCCACCTCACCCTGGATGAAGTAGGGGCGGTATTCGGCAACTTCGACGGCGACATCCGGATTGCGCATATAGCCGTTGGCCAGTGCAGCCGCCAGGCTTGCGGCTGCGGCCTTGGTTGTCTTGCCGCGCACTGCGACGGGGCCGACCAATGGAAAGGCAATCGCGCCGCTATCGTCGATGCGATAGGTCGAGCTGAGTTCGGCATCGCCATAAACAGTCACCCGCAGGGCGTCGCCCGTGTCGAGCTGGTATGGGCCCTTGGTGTCCACCAGATAGGTCGCCGGGCGCGTGGTGGTGCACGCTGCCATGGGCAACATCAATGCTACGGTGAGTAGGGGTAGCCAGCGCATGAGGTTTCCGGGCGTTAGGAGTCGTATTCATACTGAGCCGCGGATGGTTAATATTTCCCTTCCGCTGGCGGCGTGATTGTGGTGGCATGCGGGGTTCTTAACGGAATGCTTACTGCGCTCCGCGGATAAGGGATGCCTGATAACCGGGGATCGGCGATGTCTTTTGAGTCACAGGCGGTGCGCGACGCGCGCATAGATGTGGGGGCAGTGCTGGGCGCGGTTGCAAAGCGCTTGCCCCGCATCGTCCTGCTCACTTTGTTGCTGCTAGCCGCCGCCTTTGCGATCCTGATGTTCATGCCGCGCCTGTACGAGTCCTCTGCCTCCATTCTGGTGGAGCCGCGCAGCAATGCCTTCATGCGCCTCTCAAATGAACAGACGCCAACGATGTCCAGCAGCGACGCCGGGGTAGTGTCGAGCCAGATCGAGCTGATCAAGTCGCGCGATACGCTGCTTGGTGTCATCAAGCAGCTCGATTTGCGGTCGGTGCCGGAATTCAACGGTGGCGCCGGTGGCGGGTTCAATCCACTGGCGGTGGTCGGGCAATTGCTGGGCCGAAGCGCTACGCCCGTCAGTGTCGATGAAGTCGTGCTTGGCACCCTCTATGACCGGTTGACAGTTGCACAGGAACGAGACTCGCGGCTGATCTCGGTGCGCGTGCAATCGACCGATCCACAACGGGCAGCCGATATTGCCAATGCAATTGCCAATGCCCACGTGACCCGGCGCGCGCAGCTGTCGCTGTCGGACACGGCCGAGGCCTCGGGGTGGCTGCGCGACGAAATCGAGCGCCTGCGCATCAGGGTCAAGGAGACCGAAACCGCGGTTGCCCAGTTCAAGGTCGACAACGATCTGTACACGGGCCCCAATAGCACCAGCCTGCTCGACCAGCAGCTCTCGACGCTGTCCACCCAGCTCAGCGCGGCGCAGGAGCGCAAGAATGTCGCGCTGTCGCGGGCGGCAATGATCCGCGGAATGCTGGATCGCGGGCAGGCCATCGACAGTATTGCCGATGTGGGCTCCTCCGCAGCGATCCAGCGGCTGAGTGAAGAAAAAGCGAGATTGCAGGGCGAGCGGGCGCTGCGCTCGGCTAGTTTGCTGGCCAACCACCCCACTATGCAGGCGATGACGGCGCAAATCGCCGAACTGGATCGGCAGATGGGCATTGAGGCGCGCCGCGTGGCGAGCGCCTTCGATGCCGAGGCCCAGATCGAATCTGGCCTCGAGGAGGCGCTACAAGCCGACCTGGATCGCGCCAAGGCCACGGCTTCGACGGCAACCCAGGACAACGTGACCCTCGACAGCCTGCAGCGCGATGCCAAGGCTCAGCGCGATCTGCTCGAAGGCTATCTGCAGCGCTACAATGAGGCGTCGTCGCTCACGGATACCAATTCGGCTCTGCCTGACGTTCGTGTCGTGTCGATGGCGGCCGCTGCGGTGTCGCCTGCATCGCCCAAGACCGCGATGGTGCTGATGGCCGTTGGCATCGTGGCCGTGGCTCTGCAGGTCGGGGGCGTCGTGTTCTCCGAACTGGTTTCGGGTCGCGCCATTGTGCCGGGTCGGGAATGGCAGCGGGCCGAGGTCGCGCCCGCTGTGGCGGAACTGCCAGAACGGCATCAGGTTTTGAATGCTGAACCGGCAGAGGCCGTGGTCGCGGCAGATGCGGAAATTGCGATGGCCGAGGACGTTCTTATGGAGCTGGAGGTTGACAGCGCGCCAGAGGCTGATGTTAGCGAGCCGATGCTTGATGCAAAGGGGAATGACGATGATGTGGACCTCGCGGTCGATCATGAGCAGGCTGGGCAGCTTGAATCAGATACGCAGCCGGAACACATAAACCCCTCTGAAGAAACAGCTTTTGATTTTCCTGGCACTGTATCGCTGGCCGACCTGTGTGCTGATCTCGTGATGGGGCGCACCCATATGGTGGTGCTGGCGGCGCACCGCACGAACGCGGAATGCGAGGCTCTGGCCGAGGATTTGGTGGGCGATGCATTGGCCCGGGGCCTCAGCGTTGCGGTAGTGGATGCGGGAAGCGGACGGCTCAGCGATGAACTGGGCCTGACCGATCTCAGCGTCGATGCGGCGAGTTTCGGCGATGTCGTTCACAAATCTGCCGATAACAGTTTTGCCGAAGTGCCATGGGGCCAGGGGCGCTCTATCGACCGCCTGTCGACCAAGCCGCTCACCCTGGTGGAGGCGCTCGGCGACATCTATGAGGTTGTCGTGGTCATGACCGGTCGCGTTGGCATGTCATCCAACCTGCCCCTGTTCGAGGGGCTGGAAGGGCGCTACGTTCTGGTGGCAACCGAAGCCGAAGACGTCGATGCGGTCGCTGATACCAGAGAGCAGCTGATGGATGCCGGCTTCGAAAATATCGATGTGACGTCGGTTCCTGCGCGGGCGGCCTGACGGGAACAAGCGGGGCGACCCCATGAAATATGCGGCGATACGGACTGCGTTCGAGGGATTGTGGCTGTCCCAGCTGCCAGCGCTTATCCGCAAGATGTCGAGCGCGCGTGGCCTCATCTTTACCTTGCACAGGGTCTTGCCCGGCACGCCGGCGCCGTTTTCTCCCAACGCGATCTTGCAGGTGGAGCCGGAATATCTCGACTATGTGATCGAGCGGATGCGCGGTATGGGTTTCGATATCGTGAGCATGGATGAAGCGCTGGACCGGCTGGCGGTGCCGGAGGGGAGCTCCAGGCCCTTTGTGGTGTTGACCTTCGATGATGCCTATCGGGATAATCTTCAACATGCCCTGCCGATACTGCGTCGTCACGAGGCGCCGTTCACGCTCTATGTTCCCCCGGGGTTCGTTGACGGGGTAGGGCAGCTGTGGTGGCAGGCAATCGAAGACATCATTGCTGCGCAGGATAGCATTTCCCTTGCCATCAACGGTCGCGCTGACCATGTGGAAACGCGGACTCGCGCCCAAAAGCGGCAGGCGTACCATACCCTATATTGGCAGATGCGGCGGATGCCAGAGGATGAGCGCGTCGAGCTGATGCGCAATCTGGCCAGTGCATATGGCTATGATCTGGGTCGGCAGTGCAGCGATCTGATCATGGACTGGGACGAGTTGCGTGAGTTCCATGATGAGGAATTGTGCACGTTGGGTGCTCACACGGTCTATCACTATGAGCTGGCCAAGCTGCCGCGCGAACGGGCGTGGGACGAGATGGTGCGCTCAGCTGATATCCTGCAGGAGCAATTCGGTGTGCGTCCCGCACATTTTTCTTACCCTATCGGTGGTGCGGCAGCGGCCGGGGTCCGCGAGTTTGAATTGGCCCGAGAGGTGGGCTTTCGTTCGGGTGTGACCACGCGGCCTGGGGGGCTGTATGCCCGCCACCTCGAAACGCCGCATGCCCTGCCGCGTATCTCGCTCAATGGCAATTATCAGGCGCGCCGTCACGTGGAGGTGTTTGCCACCGGTGCGATTTTCTCGACGATGGGCAAGCTTGCCAGTTGATCACGGGTCGGGACGCGCCATCCAGCGAATGATGCCCATGGCGGGAAATACCCAGCCCAGGCCCGCCAGTGTAAAATAGGGCAACAGCAACCATGCGGGCAGATCCGGCGGCAAGGCCAAGTACACAGAAGTAAAGATCGATAGCCAGGCCATTATGGACCCGATGATCAAGAAGACGCCGACAAGCTTACGGCTACGCTGAGTCATGTGCGGCATCCCGCCTGTTGCAGAATAGGTGCCCGAGGCATACCACTCAGAGTAAATTCTCGTCACTGGAAACTGTCTTGACCACTATCCACAATGCCGCACCGAGCCAAGTTCGCTATGTTGGTGACCGGCTTCGCCCTGTTCGCATTTGGCTGTACGTTCTCGCGGCCATGGTTTTCTGCATGATCATAGTCGGCGGGATGACCCGACTGACCGGATCTGGCCTGTCCATAACCACTTGGCGGCCCATTTCCGGCATACTGCCGCCATTGAGCCTTGAAGACTGGATGGCCGAGTTCGAAGGCTACAAGCAGATTCCGCAATATGAGGTGTACAATCACTGGATGACCCTTGAGGACTTCAAGGGCATCTTCTGGTGGGAGTGGGGACACCGTTTTCTGGGGCGCATGCTCGGCTTCGTGTTCGCCATTCCTTTCGTGGTGTTCCTCGCGCAACGCCGCCTGACCCGCGACATGGTGATGCCGCTGACTGCGCTGTTCCTTCTGGGCGGTTTCCAGGGGTTTCTGGGTTGGTGGATGGTGTCCTCGGGCCTGTCGGAACTGACATGGGTTTCCCAGTATCGCCTCGCAACACACCTGACCGCTGCAAATCTGTTGTTTTTGGCGCTTCTGTGGGTGGCTCGCAAGATGCGGCCACAGCCGACTGAGGGCCGGGTGACGAGCGGCAATCTGGTTTCAACGTGGATATTGCTGGCGCTGTTGATAGTTCAAATTGCGGCCGGTGCGTTTGTGGCTGGAATCCATGCGGGCATGGGGTTCAACACCTGGCCGTTGATGGAAGGAAAGTTCATTCCTGATGGTCTGGGAGCTTATGAGCCGGTTTGGCGCAGTGTGTTTGAACATCAGCTCACGGTGCAGTTCACCCACCGCATGATCGCGTATTTCATCACCATCGTGACCTTCGTGATGCTCTTCTTGCAGGCGCGCAGGGGCGGCTTGGATGGCGTGCACCGCTGGCTTGTCCTCATCGCCATCTTGGTGGTGGCGCAGGTGGCTCTCGGGGTGGCGACGCTTTTGTCGATGGTTCACATCGATCTGGCGATTGCACATCAGGGCATGGCGTTCCTGTTGGCCGGTGCAATCGGTATTTACCTCGCCGACATGACCAAGAAGCATGCACTAGGGGTGCGGTATTAAAGTACCGTACCTGTAAGTGTTTGAAAACGTTGAATAATTAATAGGCGCTTGACGGCAGGAGAATCTTGCCTTAGTGGAGCCAACGAACAAGCGGCCTTTGCCTTTTTGGTGAAGGCTGCAGCCTAAGAAATCTAGGGAATTCTAGCATGAGCACTTACTCGGCAAAACCGAGCGAGATCGACAAGAAGTGGATCCTGATCGACGCCGAAGGGCTGGTCGTGGGTCGTCTTGCTGCGGTTATCGCTACGCGTCTGCGCGGCAAGCATAAGCCAACTTTCACCCCGCACATGGACATGGGCGACAACATCATTGTCATCAATGCTGACAAGGTGAAGTTGACCGGCCGCAAGCTGGACCAGCACAAGTTCTTCTGGCACACCGGTCACCCCGGCGGCATCAAGGATCGTTCGGCTCGCCAGATCCTGGAAGGCCGTTTTCCTGAGCGCGTGCTCGAGAATGCCGTCCGCCGCATGATGCCTGGTGGTCCGCTGACCCGTGCTCAGCTCAAGAACCTCCGCGTCTACGCTGGCGCTGAGCATCCTCACGAAGCACAGGATCCGACGACGTTGGATGTTGCTGCGATGAACACTAA
Source organism: uncultured Alphaproteobacteria bacterium (assembly GCA_963699295.1). Lineage (GTDB taxonomy): Bacteria > Pseudomonadota > Alphaproteobacteria > Rhizobiales > Devosiaceae > Devosia. Next base: position 1,233,565 of record OY969432.1, on the reverse strand, counting down.
AAACGCGCGGGTGAAGTAACATGGCCGAAACCATCAACTCCCTCGAAGACCTCGGCACCTCCACTGTTGCTGTAGCCGCAAACGTTGCGCCGCTGCATGAGCAGAAGCTCGATTCGCTGGGTCGTGCCTATGCAACCGGCAAGCGCAAGAACGCGGTTGCTCGTGTCTGGATCAAGCCAGGCAAGGGCAAAGTGGTCATCAATGGCCGCGAATTCGCCACCTATTTCGCACGCCCAGTGCTGCAGCTCATCGTGAAGCAGCCCATCGTGCTGACCGAGCGTAGCGACCAGTACGACGTGATCGTTACTGTTGCTGGCGGTGGCCTCAGCGGCCAGGCCGGTGCTGTTCGTCACGGTATCTCCAAGGCGCTGACCTATTATCGAGCCCGCCCTGCGCGCAGCTCTCAAGAAGGGTGGCTTCCTGACCCGCGACAGCCGTGTTGTGGAGCGCAAGAAGTACGGCCGGGCAAAGGCCCGCAAGTCCTTCCAGTTCTCGAAGCGCTAAGCTTCAGCTGCAATATTATGGAGAGGGCCGGGAAACCGGCCCTTTTCTTTTGTCCAAAGCGCTCCCAGATGTAGCGGAGTTATCTCTGGGTCAGTCATGTCGAGCCTTGTTACCCGTTTCCACCTGTTGTTCCTGAGCGTGACCCTGGCCATCAGCGGGGTAGGGCTGCTTCGTATCCCGGCCGATTTTGAGTTTCCCGCCCATTGGGCCGGCAGCGCGCCCGACTGGGTTTGGCCGCGAGGCCTGACCCTCGTCATCGGCCCGGTACTCCAGATTGTCCTGCTTGGTGGGTTCTTCCTGCTCGGCAAGGCGCTTACCAAGAACCATTTCAGCAAGACCCAGCATATTCTCGATCCGGCGCTGTCACTGTGCCTCGCCGTGATCGCCTCGACCCAGTTGGGGCTGTTGTTCGTGGGAATCGGTTCGGACTTGCCTGTCGTGCGGCTGACGGCCGTCTGGTTGGGACTGGCGCTGCTGCTGTTGGGACTGGTGCTGTTCGAGGCCGAGCGCCACACCTATGCGGGGCTGCGCATGCCGTGGCCAATCCGCAGCGATGCTGCGTGGCGACTGGTGCATCGCAGCACGGGAGTGGCGTGTGCGCTCGCCGGTGTTGGTCTGTTGGCGCTGGCCTGGCTCAATGCCGATATCGGTACGTTGATCGCAGCGTTTGGCGTTGCACTTACGGCGCCCACCGTAATCGCTGGCGTCATGACGGTGCTTACACGAGGTTGAGCCCGGCCCGAGCCAATCAGGGCTTCCATCTGCTCAGAAAACAGGTGGCGCCTTGCTGCTGCCAATCAGCTGGCCAGATTGGCGTCAGGCTTTTTCTTGGTTTTCTTGAGCTTGGGCGCCTTGGGCACATAGCTGGCCATCACCCGCTCGATGACCTTGATGGCCCTGCCGGTACCATCTTCGGCCAGCAGTTTTTCGGACATATCGGCAGCGTTGCGGCGGTAGTCCATATTGGTCGTCAAATCGTGCAGGCCCGCGGCCAGCAAATCCGGTGTCAGCTTGCGCAGGCGGATGGGCTTGGGCCCGCAGCCGATTTCATAAACACGACGGCCCCAATAGGGCTGGTCGATGGCCTGAGGCACCACGAGAGTCGGGCGCCCGCGGAACAGGCCTGCAGACGTGGTGCCGGCGCCGCCATGATGCACGACTGCTGAAACATACTTGAACAGCTTGTCGTGCGGGGCCTTCTCGATGGCAAAGATGGTGTCGGGCAGGTCACTGGGATCAATGCCGCCCCAGCCGCGTGCCACCACGGCGCGACCGCCCCACATGGCGACGGCCTCCTTGAGTATCTTGGTATTGCGTTCGGCGCCGAACGGCATGGACCCAAAGCCGATATAAACCGGCGCGTCGCCCGCGGCGAGGAAGGCCTCGAACTCGGGGGAGGGCTGCCAGTCGGTTTGATCACGCAAGGTCCAGTAGCCTGTGACGATGGCGCTCTTGGGCCAGTCGCGGGGGCGGGGAGAGACGTGCTCCGAATAGGCATAAAGTGTCGGCAGGGGCTTGCCGTCGGTGCTGGTGAACATGCCGCCCATCAGGCGCGCGTCCAGGCCCATGAGTTCGCGGCGCAATTTGTTACGCGGCAGGTTCCAATAGGCCTGCTGGACAGTGCCGGCCGTATAAGACAGCTTGTTCAGCACCGGGCCCAGGTCGCTGCCGACATAATACATGCTGATCGGGAACTCGCTGGTCGAGTTCAGCGGTTGCAGCGCGGTCATGATGCAGGGAATCTTGAGCGCCTCGGCGATATCAATGCCGAAACTGGTGTTCATGTTGACGATGATGGCATCCGCGCCCTGGCACATGTTCCAGCCATTGCGGGCGGCGGTGTCGACAATCTGCTGCCCCTGGCGCAGCAGTGCGGGGCCGTTGATCAGCATGGACTGGTTCATGGCATTCTCGAAATCGCGAGTGTTGCAGGAAGGACTGGATCGAGGGGCCCAGCGAGTGAAACTCGATGCCGTAGCCTTCTACCCAGCCCTTGAATTCTTCGGATGCGCCCAGAACTGCGTCATAGCCGTTCTCCTTGAGGGCTACCGCCAAGGCGAGGTAAGGTTGAACGTCGCCTTGCGTGCCGATCGTAACCAGGGCAATGCGCTTCAAGTGTCAAACCTCATATTGCACCGACACGGAGCCGAAACGGCATCCTCCGACCATTTACAATATCCGGAGGAGGATTTATGACGGTCGCATCGTTAGTGAGTTTCCTTACAAAAAACGGGTCTGAAGGGCAAGGGACATGCAGTCTCTGTACACTGTTGCAAAGGTTGGAGCCTCGCTCGCCGGCAGTGCACTGCTTGCGGCCGCCAATATGGCGGCTGCGGCGAACGCCCGCTAGCTCTTCCCGTATGGCCCCGTCGGGGCTGGGAAGAGCCGAACATCGCTATTGCCTCGCCAGAGGTCTTTTAACCCGTTCAAAACCATAATTCCGCGATAATCGACGTCTCCTGCTGAGAGACGTGGCGCCACAATCGCGTCGCGGCCAGACATAGGCCTATCGGCCCCCGAGGACATAATGAGCGAAGATTTCCATCGCATCCGCCGCCTGCCGCCATACGTGTTCGATCACATCAATCCGATCAAGGCGAAAGCACGCGCCGACGGTGTGGACATTATCGACCTGGGGATGGGCAATCCCGACCTGCCGACGCCGGAGCACATCGTCAACAAGCTGCAGGAAACAGTGCTGGATCCCCGTACGCACCGGTATTCGAGCTCGCGTGGCATTCCCGGCCTGCGAAAGGCTCAGGCCAGCTATTACGGCCGTCGCTTTGGCGTGAAGTTGAACCCTGACACCCAAGTCGTCGCGACGTTGGGATCCAAGGAGGGCTTTGCCAACATGGCGCAAGCCATCACCGCCCCAGGCGATGTGGTGCTGGTGCCCAACCCGACCTACCCAATCCACTCATTCGGCTTCATCATGAGCGGTGGCGTAGTACGCGCCATGCCCGCCGAAGCGAATGAAGAATTCCTGCGCTCTCTGGACCGGGCGGTTCGCCACTCGATTCCCAAGCCGATCGCCGTGGTGCTGAACTACCCGGCCAACCCCACGGCCTACACCGCCGATCTCGATTTCTACAAGGAAGTGGTCAAGTATTGTAAGGAGCAGGGGATATTCATCCTCTCCGACCTGGCCTATTCGGAGATTTATTTCGACGACAATAATCCGCCGCCATCGGTGCTGCAGATTCCTGGCGCCATCGACATCACGGTTGAATTTACCTCGATGTCCAAGACCTATTCCATGCCGGGCTGGCGTGTCGGTTTTGCCGTGGGCAATGAGCGGCTGATCGCGGCGCTCGCGCGCGTGAAGTCCTATCTTGACTACGGTGCCTTTACCCCGATCCAGGTAGCGGCAACCGCCGCTCTGAATGGTTCGGACGATGTGATTGCCGAAGTGCGCAAGATCTACAAGAATCGCCGCGACGTCATGGTGGAGAGTTTTGCCCGTTCAGGCTGGAACATTCCGGTACCGGCGGCGACCATGTTCGCCTGGGCTCCGATCCCGGCTGAGTTCGCGCATCTGGGTTCGCTTGAATTTGCCAAGCTGCTGATCCGCGAGACCGGCGTCGGCGTAGCGCCTGGCGTCGGCTTTGGTGAATATGGCGATCAGTACATTCGTTTGGCATTTGTTGAAAACGAGCAGCGCATTCGCCAGGCCGCACGCAACGTCAAGAAGTTGTTCGGCTCGAAAAGCGGTTCGGGCAATGTTGTGAACCTGGCTGGCTGATCGGTCCTCTTTTAAGATTATATCGTGCGCCGCCCGCGAAACCTCGCGAGCGGCGTTTTTATCGCCTGTCGAACGGTGTCATGGACGGTAACTGGTTGGAAAAACCGTGCCGCGCCAAACTCCTATTGACGACTAGGCAAATACCTATGCAGATGGCGCCACCATGAGTGATATCCAGTCCTTCCGCCAAGCCGTTGAAACTTTCATCTCCACCCGCGGGTGGACTCCGACCCGGTTCGGGCGAACCGTTGCGGGCGATCCGCTGTTTGTGTTCGACCTGCGCGAGGGGCGCGAGCCACGTTCGGAGACGCGTATGCGCATACTCAAGGCGATGCAGGATTTCGGTGACGGCAAGGCACTGCCGCCCCTGCGGATCGGTGTTGCCGGTCTTGGCAATGTCGGCGCCACGCTGGTGCGCATTCTGCAAAAAGATGCCGCTGACCTGCAGAAGAAACTGGGTCGCCAATTGGTGGTGACGGCCATTGCCGCGCGCTCGCGTTCCCGCGACCGCGGCATTGATGTTTCAGGGCTCGAGTGGTTCGACGACCCGGTGGCGTTGGCGAAGTCGGATGGCATTGATCTGTTTGTTGAATTGATCGGCGGCGAAGATGGCCCTGCGTTTGCAGCGGTCAAGGCCGCACTCGAGATTGGTCGCCCGGTAGTCACCGCCAACAAGGCGCTGCTGGCCAAACATGGCGTGGCGCTGGCCAAGCTGGCTGAAGAGATCGGGCGCGCAACTCGGCTTTGAGGCGGCCGTGGCGGGCGGCATTCCGGTGATCAAGACCTTGCGCGAAGGCTTGGGTTCAGCCAGCATCGCCAAGGTCTATGGCATCATGAACGGCACCTGCAATTACATCCTGACGCGCATGGGTAACGAGGATATCTCGTTTGCCGATTGTCTCAAGGATGCGCAGACGCTGGGTTATGCCGAAGCCGATCCGGCCTTTGACGTCGAGGGTTATGACACCGCGCATAAGCTGTCGATCCTGGCCACGCTGTGCTTTGGCTACGAAATTGCGCCCGGCGAGATTCAGGTCGAGGGGATTTCGCAGATTTCCCAGCACGACATCCGCGTAGCGGCTGACCTGGGCTACAAGATCAAGCTGCTCGGCATTGCGCAGCGCACTGTTGACGGCATTGAGCAACGGGTACACCCCACATTTGTGCCCAAGGGCAGCGCCATTGCCGGCGTTGACGGCGTGCTGAACGCAGTGGCGCTTGAAACCGACCACGTGCACGAGTTGCTGCTGGCTGGTCCGGGGGCCGGCGGGCCGCCGACTGCATCCTCGGTGCTGTCGGATATTCTCGATATAGCCCGTGGCACCCGCGTGCCGCCGCTGGGCATCCCGAGTGAGGAATTGCTGCCCTACAAGCAGGCATCCATGCGACCGCATGAGGGCGGCTATTACATTCGCCTCAATGCCAAGGATGTGCCGGGGGCGTTGGCGTCGATCACCACCCGCATGGGCGAGCACGGCATTTCCATCGACAGCGTAATCCAACGCTCCGATCTGAGTGCCAAGGCGGTTGCTGCCGATGGTTCGCCTACCCGCACGGTTGTCATGATTACGCAGAAGACTATGGAATCGTCGGTACGTGAGTCGTTGGCCCAGATCGCTGCCGATGGATTTATTGTAGGACAGCCGCAATTGATCCGCATCGAAACATTCTGACCAGTCGTTCGAAGCCGTCGGGCCGGGGGTGAACCATGAAGCTGAGCAAGGTAGATGGTAATCAACCTCCCGCCCATTTGCATCGCAACCTGACGTTGGAGCTGGTGCGCGTCACCGAGCGCGCAGCGATCGCTGCCGGTGAATGGCGGGGCAAGGGCAACGAGAAGGCCGCCGACGATGCTGCGGTCCTGGCCATGAAGGCCGAACTGGAACGGACCGACATTGCCGGGCAGATCGTCATTGGCGAGGGCGAAGAGCATGAGTGCGACGAGCTCTTTGTCGGGCAGCGTGTCGGGTCGGGGAACGGGCCCGACGTCGATATCGCGGTTGATCCGCTTGAAGGCGTGACGCTATGCGCCAAGAATCAACCGGACTCAATCGTCGTGCTGGCCATGGCCGAGCGCGGCGGGCTGCTGAACGTGGCGCGCAACGTCTATATGCACAAGATCGCAATCGGCGCGGATTATGCACCAGGGACTGTGCATATTGAGTGGACCGCAACGGAGAACGTCCAGGCCCTGGCCAAGGCCAAGGGTGTGCCCATAAGCGAAATTACCGCGATCGTGCTGGACCGACCGCGGCATGCAGGGCTTATCGAGGAATTGCGCACCACAGGTGTGGCGGTCAAATTGATCAGTGACGGCGATATTGCCGGGGTCATGCATGCGGTCAACACCCAGGACACGGGCATCGACATCTATCTTGGCTCGGGTGGGGCGCCCGAAGGCGTGCTGGCGGCGGCAGCGCTGCGCTGTATCGGCGGCCAGATGCAGGGCAAGCTGATCCTTGATACGCCGGTCAAGCGGGCTCGCGCGCTGGAGATGGGCATTGCGGACCCGAACCGCATCTATGATGTGGGCGACCTTGCCTCCGGCGATGTGCTGGTGGCGGCAACCGGTGTTACCGATGGCACTTTGCTCGAGGGGATCAGGGTACGGCGCAATGACATCCAGACCTCCACAATTGTCATGCGCTCCTGGAGCCAGACGGTGCGTTGGATCAAGGCTCAGCACGCGCGCTGATTTGGGGCCTTTCCCAAAAGAGCCAAATCGCCTACCTGTCTGGCCATGCTGAAGGCACCTCGACCATTTCTGGATGTTTCCCGTTCACTCACTGGACGTCTCTGGACCGATCGGCTTGATGAGGAAGCGACGAGGATGTCTACTGCCATCTGGCAGCGCACGGGTATTCCCGAAATCCTCGCACGCATTATGGCAGCCCGGGGCGTCGGGCTGGATGCTGCAGAGAAATATCTCGAGCCAACCATCCGCGAATTGATGCCGGATCCATCGACGCTGACGGCGATGGACGAGCTGGTAGATCGCCTGGCGCGGGCCATAGCCGACGGTGAAGCGATTGCGCTGTTTGGCGACTATGACGTGGATGGCGCGTGTTCATGTGCGTTGATGGCGCGGTTTCTGCGTCATTTCAACATTGATCCCCAGGTGCACATTCCGGACCGCATTTTCGAGGGCTATGGCCCTAATATTGCGGCGATGGACAAGCTGATCGACAGCGGCGCAACCCTGATCATCACGCTCGATTGCGGCACGACCAGCGATGCTCCCATAGCCCATGCGCGTGCACGCGGTGCCGATGTGCTGGTCATTGATCACCACCTGTCCGATCACGAGCTTCCCGATGCCAATGCCCTGGTCAATCCTAACCGGCCCGACGACATCTCGGGTTTGGGCTATCTGTGCGCAGCCGGGGTGACCTTTATGGTGCTGGTGGCGGTCAACCGCGCGCTGCGTCAGCAGGGTAGGACCGGCCTTCCCGACTTGCTCAAGCTGCTCGACCTGGTGGCACTGGCAACCGTGTGTGACGTCGTGCCTCTGGTGGGGCTTAATCGAGCATTCGTGGTGCGGGGCCTGGAAGTGGCTCGCCGCGGCGACAACAAGGGCATCGCGGCTTTGGCCCTCGCCGCACGGTTGAGTGGGCCGATGAACCCTTATCACCTGGGTTTCCTGATCGGGCCACGTATCAACGCGGGTGGACGCATTGGCAATGCGGCGCTGGGTACGGAATTACTGACGGTTGATGATGAGCACCACGCATTGGCCATCGCCGGACGTCTGGATGAGCTCAACACCGAGCGGCAGCGGATTGAAGTCGAGGCGGTGGCGGAAGCTGCTGCCGTCGCAGAACTCGAAATCGGATCGGGAGAGGGCCCGCCCGTCTTGGTACTGGCTTCGGCCAATTGGCACCCCGGTGTTGCGGGGCTGATTGCTTCGCGCTTGCGCGAGCGGTTCGAGCGCCCGACCTTTGCCATTGCGTTGCAACCGGACGGCACAGGAACCGGCTCCGGGCGCTCCATGCCTGGCGTTGATCTGGGCCGAGCGGTTATTGCTGCAGTTGATGCAGGACTGATCGCCAAGGGCGGCGGTCATGCGATGGCGGCGGGAGTGACGATCAGGCCCGGACAATTGGGGCCGTTCCGCGCCTACCTTACGGAGGCGCTGTCGGGTGATGTCGCGGTTGCCCGTGCCGCAACGGCCTTGCCCGTTGACGCAGCACTGACGGCTCGCGGAGCCTCGCTGGAGCTGGTCCATAACCTGGAGCGGGCCGGCCCATATGGATCAGGCAATCCCGGGCCGGTGTTTGCTTTTCCCGCCCATCGCGCCCGGTTTGCCCAGGTGGTGGGGAAGGGGGGCCATGTCAGCTTCACTCTCGCTTCCGAGGATGGCGCCCGGCTCAAGGCCATTGCCTTCCGCGCTGCCGAAACGGCAATTGGCGATGCCCTGTTACGTGGCAATGATGCCTCTTTCCATTTCGCCGGATCGCTTTCGATCGATCATTATCAGGGGCGCGAACAGGTGCAGTTCCGGCTCACCGACATGGCCAGTCCGAAGGGCTGACGCGACAGGCATCAATGGATTGTCGGCGTGAGATTATCCCCAGCGCCTTGTCATCGCGGACGGCAGTTCTGTCGCTTTTCGATCGACGGCCAGGTTTCACGAGCCATTCAACGCTGGAGAAACAGGTTCTTGCATATCGATAGGTGACCGCTAAAGTGGTGCCTGGCATACTTTTGGATGCACTACTGTTGTAGCTTAAGGAATGCCACGGACGCCAAGTAGAGGCGCCGGTGAAGACTGCCGCCAGCGACAACGGAAGTTTCTTGCTCGATGAACAAGACAGCAGTTGACCAGACCAGCACCGGCCTGACCCCGTGGACGCGCTTCGCCTCCTGGGCCCTGGAAAACATCGGCATGAGGTTCCTGGGCACGCCTAACCATGGGGCGCTGACGATAATCCTGCCCAATGGCCGCACCAGCACCCTGGGTAACCCGGCAACGGGCGAGCATGCCGTGATGCGGATCAAAAGCTTTAGGGTCATTGCCGAAGCGATGCAGCGGGGCTCGGTCGGTTTTGCTGCCGCCTATATGAATGGCTATGTCGAGGTCGATGATTTGACGGCGCTGTTCCGCTTCTTTCTGCAAAATCGGGACGTCTTCGTGAACGCCAATCCCGGTTTTTTTCGCAAGGCAGCGGGAGACATCCACTACCACTTGTCACGGGGCAATACGCTCGAAGGGTCCAAGAAAAATATCGCCGAGCACTATGACCTCGGGAACGATTTTTATGGGCAATGGCTCGATCCCTCGATGACCTATTCCTCGGCGGTATTCACGTCGGGTGATCTAGACCTCGAGCAGGCCCAGCGCGCCAAGTATCATCGCGTCGCCGACATGGCGGGGATCAGTGCTGATTCTTCAGTGCTGGAAATCGGCTGCGGCTGGGGCGGTTTCGCTGAGACCGTGGCGCGTGACTACAAGGCCCGGCTGCGCGGGATCACCCTGTCGGAGGAACAGCTTAAGTTCGGGCAGGATCGGCTGCGCGAGCAGGGGCTTGATGAACTGGCGACGCTGGTGTTCGAGGATTACCGGCACACCCAGGGGCAATATGACCACGTCGCCTCAATCGAAATGATCGAGGCGGTGGGCGAAGACAACTGGCCCAACTATTTTCAGACGGTGCACGATCGGCTCAAGCCGGGAGGCACTGCTGCAATTCAGGCCATCACCATCAATCAGGCCGATTTTGACGCTTATCGAACGGGGCCGGATTTCATCCAGCGCTATATTTTCCCCGGCGGAATGCTGCTCACCAAGACAGTGATGCAGGAGTTTGGCGACCGCTTCGGCTTGGTGTTGGAAAACGTGGAGACCTTCCGCTTGTCCTATGCCAGGACGCTGAGACTGTGGCGCGAACGTTTCCTGGAGCGCTGGCCCATGATCGCCCCACTTGGCTATGACGAATTTTTCCGGCGCAAATGGGTCTATTATCTGAGCTATTGCGAAGCCGGCTTTACCGAAGGCTCGATCGACGTCGGCATCTACCAATATCGCAAGCCGTATCAGGCCGCGAACGTGTGATTCGAATTTCAGTGCGGGTGATTCTCTGGCCGCGCGCTGCCGTGTGAGCGGCACATGAGACTAATTACTTTGCGGACGGTAGAAATGACGAAGGGCGCCGTGAGGCGCCCGTGTCATCTTATCGCCAAGCTGAAGAAAAGCCTGGTACGCCCAAGGGGAATCGAACCCCTGTTCCCGCCGTGAGAGGGCGGTGTCCTGACCGCTAGACGATGGGCGCGGAACAAGGCTCGTGTAGCATAGACTGCGCCCCACCTTAAGTGGGAAAATGGTACGCCCTAGGGGAATCGAACCCCTCTCTGCACCGTGAAAGGGTGCCGTCCTAACCGATAGACGAAGGGCGCTTAATGCGCTGTCGGCGGTGATTAATCGCTGCTGACAAGGGGGTGTATAGTTGGCGGTCTGCGGAAGTGCAAGCCCCTGTTCCAAAAAATACTAAAAGTTATCAACAGCCTGAGAAGGTCACGGGGCGCGAGTAGCCTCGGGGGCGATCACGCACGTCGACATGGATGAACTGCCGCCCGGGATAGCAGCCCAGTCCGCCCACAGCCGCGTTGCGCATGGCAAAATTGATGAGCTGCTGCTTGTCTACGCCGGGGATGTAGAAGTCCGCGGCCATGCACTTGGTGTGATAGGAATTGTCTGCGCCGCCTGCTGCGCTGTTGTGGTTGCCGTCTCGGTAGCCCGAATGCATGATCACCTTGCGGCCGAAATGGCCCTCGAATTCCCAGATCAGAAATCGCAGCTTTGGAGAGATGCACAGGGCATTCACGTCCTTGCTGGCAACGATCGTGCCCCAGTCATTGCGTTTGCCATTGTATGCTGTTCCGCTCGAGCTGGCGAACATCGCCATGGGAACGCAGGCCGTCAGCGAAAGTGCGCAGACGAGGGTGGCAGCGAGGGAGCGGAATGGGTGGGTCATGACGTCTTCCGAGAGGCGGCGCGTTGCAAACTGGCAACAGGCAATCACGCGTCTTGTGAAGTCGCTAAAATACGATGTTTTGTGCTAACCGCGCGCTAAGGCACGCAGTTAGCAAAGCGTTAATGATCGGGATGGCTTGAGATTACCACTTGCCAATATTGGGCATGGAGAGCCACGGCTCCTGAGGGGGTAGGGTGCCATCCTGTATCAGTTCAACTGAGATGCCGTCAGGCGAGCGCACAAACGCCATGCGCCCGTCACGGGGTGGCCGGTTGATGGTGATCCCCATATCGCTGAGATGAGCGCACAGGGCATAGATGTCCTGGGTCCGGTAGGCGAGATGGCCAAAATTTCGGCCGCCGGTATAGTCCTCCGGGTCCCAATTATAGGTCAGCTCGAGTTCGCCGCCTGCATCGCCTGGGGCGCGCAAGAAGATCAGGGTGTAGCGGCCCTTTTCATTTTCAGAGCGGCGCACTTCCTCCAGGCCCAGCCCGTCACAGTAGAACCGGATGCTGTCGTCAATATCGGTCACGCGGACCATGGTGTGCAGGAACTGCATGATCTTGCTCCTCGATTAAAACAGCACCAGCCCTAGCAAGCGGGCAAGGGTGGCACAACTGCGTCGAGCCTTAACAAAATCCTAAGGGAGCTTAACAAGCAGCGTTGAATCGGACAGAGTGGGACAGTGTTGTGGGAGTACCTCGCTGTTGCGGGGCGAGTAAAAGAGGCTGTGGGAATACCATGGGGGCCAAAGACAATGGCGAAGGCGATGAGCCTGTGAACCCGTCCCAAGGGACAGGTCACACCGGTATTGATAGTGCGCCCAAGGCGGCAGAAGGCGCAGGTCTTGATACCATCGAGATATCTGGTGCCATCAAATGGTTCGATGCCGGCAAGGGCTTTGGCTTCATCGTCCCCGATAACGGCATGGCCGACGTTCTGCTGCACGTGACCTGCCTGCGCCGAGATGGCTATCAGACGGCCTATGAGGGCGCGCGCATCGTCGTTGAGGCGCTCAATCGCCCTGGCGGCCTGCAGGCCTTCCGCGTCGTTTCCATGGACGAATCAACAGCCCTTCATCCCGCACAAATGCCTGCACCCCGCACTCATGTGGTGGTCGAACCGAGTTCCGGCATGGTTCGGCTGGAAGTGAAGTGGTTCAACCGTATTCGCGGTTTTGGTTTCCTTTCCGGCGGTGACGGCACGCCCGACGTTTTCGTTCACATGGAAACGCTGCGGCGCTTTGGTATTACTGAACTACGCCCAGGCCAGTTTGTGCTCGTGCGCTACGGCAATGGTCCGAAAGGCCTCATGGTCGCCGAGATTCGACCAGAAAATTGGGGCGATGCGCCGTTCTCCCACTAGGATGATTTTATGACCCTTTTTGCCCATGCCCTTGGCCCGGTGCTGCGGCGCACGGCAGCAAGTCTCGGCGTGCTGCTGGTGGCCCTGCCGCTGGCCGCGTGCAGCGACGAGGGGGCCCTGGTGCTGCACACTGACAAGGGTGCGCAGCGTGTCCATGTCGAGGTGGTGGACACGCCCGAACTGCGTTCCAAGGGGCTGATGTTCAGGCAGGAGCTAGCCGATGATGCCGGCATGCTGTTCGACTTCAAGGAAGAACGCGAAGTGTCGTTCTGGATGCAGAACACCTACATTCCGCTCGATATGATCTTTGTGGGCTCCGACGGCTTGGTCAAGACGATCCATGTGAACGCTCGTCCGCTTGATGTCACTTCCATCCCCTCTGAGGTTCCGGTGCGGTTCGTTCTTGAAATACCAGGCGGACGTTCGACGGAGATGGGGCTGCAGCCGGGCGACCGGATGGAGCATGAATTGGTCGGTAAGCCGCCAAATTAGAGGCGGTGGATGACCATGCAGTCGATGACTGCCCACAGATGCAGGCTTGCACCCGCCACTACAAAGACATGCCACACGGCATTCTGGAATTTGAGCTTTTCCCAGAGGTGGAAGACGATTCCACACGAATAGGTGAGGCCTCCTGCAACCAGCAGCCACAATGTCGTGGTGGGTAGAGACTGCGCCAGCGAGTGGAACACCAAGATGCCGCTCCACCCGATAGCCAGGTAGAGGGCAATGGCCAAGCGGCCGAATTTCTCCGGAACGATCAGCTTGAGGGCGATGCCGATGAGCGAGGCGCTCCAGACGAAGGTAGTCAGCGCCATGCCGGCGGTGGTGCCGCCGATGATCGCCAGAAATGGCGTGTAGGTTCCGGCGATAAACAGGAAAATCGCCGCTTGATCCAACCGCGCCAGCAGCTGTTTTACCGGTGATATCGGCCACAAATTGTATGCCAGCGATATCCCGAGCACGCCAACAAGCGACCCGACATAGAGTACAAGCGCAGGTGCCGCTTCCGGCGCCGTGTACAAGATGGCAAACGCCAGTAGCAGCGCACCCGCGGCCACGGCGACGACCAGCCCCAGCACGTGGACGATCCCGTCGACGATTAGTTCGGCCGGGGAAAAGGGGCGATGTTCACGGCTCCACCACGAATATTTTTCTACGTTTTGTTGCACCCTGATCTCCAATGCTTGCCATTGTGCAACACGCGGATGGCGAGATTGTTGCCGCGACGCGGTTTTCGCGTGACGAAAGATGTGCCTGGGCAACCATCTGGTGAACAAGCCCTTCGGGGTGGACGGGCGTGCTTGACGAGTAATGCGGGCGTTACCTATGGAGGGTTGAACTCTTGGATACGCCATGCCACCGATTGCCATTCTCGTTGCACTTGCCGACCCAACTCGTTGCAAGATCATTGAAATACTGCGCAACGGGCCACAGCCGGTGCACGTTGTGGCCAGCGCGTTCAAAATCAGCCGCCCAGCCATATCGCGGCATTTGCGGGTGCTAAAACAGGCGCGCCTGATCAGCGAAAAAAAGGTTGGTCGCGAGAACCTCTATCAACTGCATCCCAAGCGCCTGGAGCCCGTGCAAAAATGGCTAGCCGAGCAAGTGCCGCCCGCCAAAGCGGCGCCACGACAACGTGCGGTTGTCACTGCAGAAGCGGCTGCCCAAGCGGTGGCACCTGAATCCGTCGCTGTTCCGATCCCCAAGCCCAAGAGATCGACAACCAAGAAACCGCCCGTCGCCCTAGCCCCTGCGGCACCCGCAGGAGCGACCGATGCCAACCCTGCCTCGCAAATGGGCTTTGATTTCTGAGACTTGCGGTTAAACGCGGAATCAGAATTTCAACCTTGTTTCGACCTGAGTGGATGCATTGATCCGCGATTTCAAGAAGACCGCAGCTTAAGCTGAGCGCAGATGGCGGCTGAAGGAGCTGGTCGAAACGGCTAGGATGATGATGCCACCAACGAGGATTTGTCGAACATAGCTGTCGACACTCATCTGCGTCAGGCCGTTGTCCAGCACTCCGAGCACCAGCACACCCACGATGGTGTAGAGCAGGCGTGGTTCGCCGCGTTCGCTTAAGGTCGAACCAAGAAACACCGCGGCGATCGCGTTCAGCATCAGGCCACTACCTTGGGTGGGATTGGCGGACGCGACGCGGCTGGCATACATAATGCCGGCCAGGGCTGCCGTACCGCCGGTGAGGGCAAAGGCGATCAGCTTGAGCTTGCGCACGGCTACGCCGCTCAGATGGGCAGCTTCAATGTTCCCCCCAATGGCATAGAGGCGGCGACCGAAAGTGGTCTGTTCGAGCAGTACCCATACCAGCGCCACCACCACAAGGGCTACGATGGTCAGATTGGGCAGGCTCACGGCCACGCCGCCCCACTCGCCTAGCGAAATGCCGCCGCGTGCGAAATTGCCAAAAGCTTCTGGAATGGCCCGGCCGGAAATGGTCTTGCCGCCGCTGACCACAAAGGCCGCCCCAGAAAGCATGGTCAGGGTCGCGAGGGTAGCGACGAAGGGCAGGATGCCGATGAAGCTGATCAGCGCACCATTGATAGCGCCACCTGCCAGGCCAACCAGCAGTGCCAGCGAAATCGCCGCCCAGATGGGATAATCCAATGTGAACAGGATGGCGACGACTATGCCCGCCAGACTAGCCATGGAGCCGACGCTGAGGTCGAAATCGCCCATCACCATGACGATGGTCATGCCCGCGGCAACCACGATCAGCATGGACATTTGCTGGGAAATGTTGAGCCAGTTGCGGGCCGTCATGAACGTGTCGGGCAGGCTGACCCAGAAAAAGAGAAGAATTGCGGCAAAGCCGATCAGGGTGCCGTAGCGCCGCAGCATAGTGAGCATGAGTTTTATCCTGTGGTGCGGCCGTAGCAGAGATTAAGCAGGTGTTCTTCGTCGAGGCTTGTCGCCGCAACGATATTGGTGATGACACCATCGCGCATCACGGCGATACGGTCGGCCATGCCGATGAGTTCGGGCAGGTCCGAGGACGCGAGGACCACCCCCATGCCTCGCGCGGTCATGTCGCGAATAATCGAATAGATATCGTACTTGGCGCCTACGTCGACGCCGCGCGTAGGTTCATCGAGCAGCAGCAGGCGAGGATTGGCCAGCAACGCTTTGGCAAACACGACCTTTTGCTGGTTGCCACCGCTCAGTTCGTTCACCCGCTGGTCTGGTCCCGAAGCCTTGAGACGGACGAGCTGACCCATTTCCGCGGCGCGGCGCTTCTCCCTGCCTGGCGTCAGCCAGGTACCCCAGCGACTTTGGCTGGCTAGGTGGGGTAGGGTGGTGTTTTCGAAAATTGGTCTCGAGATCACCAGTCCTTCTGAGCGGCGTTCGCGCGGAATGTAGCCCAGGCCTGCGCGCCAGGCGTCGGCGGGCCCGGTAGGGCGATAGCGTTGACCGCCCAAGGTCATTGCGCCGCCAGTGTTGGCGAGGTCGCCGAACAAGGTGCGCAGCAAGTTACGCTGTCCTGAATTGGCGATCCCGGCTAATCCCAGAACCTCTCCGGCACGGACTTCGAATGACACCTCACCACCGCCGCAAATGGTCAATTGGTGAGCGGAAAGCACAATGTCATCGCGAGGAGCGCAAAGAGCTTGCGGATAAGCTTCCTCGACGCGGCAGCCGATCATCAGGGTTACGAGATCGTCATGAGTGATGTCGGCGATCTTGCCGGTATCGACACTGCGGCCGTCGCGGATGACGGTGGCCATGTCGCAAATCGTCATGACCTCGTCGAGCCGGTGGGAAACATAGAGCACCGAGGCGCCGCTGGCGCGCAGCTCGCTGAGCACGGCGAAGAGGCGCTCGGATTCGCCCCGGTTGAGCGCCGCAGTCGGCTCGTCCAGCACATAGAGCCGCGCGGGGACATCCTCTTCGCCGATAAAGGCGCTGGAGATGCGCACCAGCATCTGGTCGCCCAGTGTCAGGCTCCCAAGCGGTGCGGCAGGATTGATATGGGTAATTCCCAGCTTGAGCAGGGTCTGCTCTGCGGCCCGATTGAGTTTTTTCCAGTCGACAAACACGCCGCCCCGCATCGGGTATTGGCGTCCCATGTAGATATTTTCGGCCACGGAAAGGGCGGGGACGACATTGAATTCCTGGGGGATGAAGCGAATGCCCAGCGCGTGAGCCTGGCGTGGGCTGACAATGTCGACGGGGCGGCCGTCAATGCGGATATCGGCAGTGTCCGGCGCGACGACGCCTGCCAGGATCTTGATGAGGGTGGATTTGCCGGCGCCATTCTCGCCCATCAGGGCATGAATTTCTCCCGCCGCAATGGCAAGGTCGACACCCTTGAGAGCAGGCACCCCGGCATAGGCCTTGGTGACATCTTTTAGCGATAGCAGGGTCATGAATGGTCCGATGCCGGTGGGTGGACCCACCGGCAGTTTTGCAGGTCAGTTATTCTTCGTTGGCATTGGCGATGGTGATCAGCTTGGTCGGCACGTAGATGACGCCCTGCTTGATCTCTTCGCCGGCTAGAATCCGCGAGATTGTTTGCGCAGCAGCCGTGCCGATGCCCCGGAAATCCTGGGCGACAGTGGCTTCGAAATTGCTGCCAGCGGCGATTGCCTCACGCGCCTGCGGATTGGCGTCGATGCCGGTGACGACAATGCCTTCCCCGGTGCGACCCGCAGCCTCGATAGCCTGCAGGGCACCCAGGGCTGGCTGGTCCCATGCCGACCAAACGGCCTTGATGCTGCCTGGCTCGGGGTTGGCGGCCAGGATGGCCTCCATTTTGGCGCGCGAGTCGGCAATGCCACCATCTGAGACGTCAGGCGTCACGTGGTCGAGGATATTGATGTCGGGGAAATTGCCGAACACTGCATCGGCCACCACGCCGCGCACCTGTACCGGTGGGAAGGCCTCGAACACGAACATCACCACATTGCCTTCGCCGTTGATGCGGTCGGCAACATAGGTCGCGGTTTCCGCGGCCATGGCATAGCCGTTGGACGTGACATTGGTGACCAGCAGGGGATCGCTGCCGGCGTCCATGCCGATGACCGGAATGCCCGCATCCTTCGCGGCATGCAAGCCGGCGGCTACCTGGGTCGGGTCCACGTTGATGACGATCGCGTCGACGTTCTGAGTGACCATATCTTCAATGCGGCTGATAACGGCGGCCACATCACCGGCAGTGTCGATGACGTTGACCTCCCAATCCTGCCCTTCAGCGGCCGCCTGGAAGGCTTCCACGTAAAACTGCGTGCCCGGCTGGGACAGATAGGGTGTGATGACGGCGATCTTGGACTGGGCCACTGCGCCGTTTGCGGTGAGGCCGACAGCGACAAGGGCGGTGCCGGCGAGTAGGGCGCGAATGGCCCGGTTGTTGAGCGTCATTTTGGTGGTATCCCCCCACAGGCAATCGGATGCAAATCCTGCCGCTGGTTTTCTTTTTCCGGCTGGCACCATATGGGAGAGGTCAATGGACGGCCAGACACTTTGGGAGTGCTTACGTGGCAAAAATGACCTTGATCGGGATCGATGTCGGGACGACGGCGACCAAGGCGGTGCTCATCGATGAGCGCGGCGAACGCCTGGCTGGCTTTGCCCTCGCGCATCCGACAAGGCGTCCACAGCCGAACCATGCCGAGCAGGATCCCCTGGACTGGATGGCGGGCGTCCTCGGGGCGCTTGCGGAGTTCTCGCGCGACCACGATCTGAGTGGCCTGCAGGCCATCGGTATTTGCAGCCAGGTCAATACCCACGTGTTCGTTGATGCCGCGGGTGCGCCGCTGCTGCCGGCGATCATCTGGCAGGACGGCCGCTCAGCGCCAGACGCCGAAGCGCTGGAAGCGCGGACCTCGGTCGATCAGAAGACTGCATGGTTTGGCACGCCAATTCCCATCGATGCCAGCCATGCCCTGTCCCGTATGGCCCATATTAGACGGGTGCGGCCCGATCTTTACGCCCAGACCGCCCATGTCCTGTTGCCCAAAGATTATTGCGTGCTCCAGCTGACCGGCGCCGTGCTGAGCGATCCGATTTCGGCCGTAGGTCTGGTCAATGATGCCGGCTATGTGGGTGATCTGCTTGCGCTGGTGCCCGGTGCCGCTGAACGTTTGCCGCCGTTGGCGAGTTTCAGCACCATTGCCGGACAAGTGAAGCCGGGACTTCCCTGCGCTGGAACGCCCGTAGTGGTTGGGGCCATGGATGCATGGGGAGGAATGTTTGGGGTCGGTGTGGCGACTGATGGCGATGCGATGTACCTCAGTGGAACCAGCGAGGTCGCCGGGATCGTTTCGTCGACAATCGTGCCGACACCGGGAGTGATCCTGTTTCCGGAATATGAAGGCATCATCATGCATGCCGCGCCTACCCAAAGCGGCGGGGCGGCGCTGGATTGGTTTGGCAAGGTGCTCGGACGCACGCCGGGCGATACGGTGGCCCTTGCCGCACAAGCCAACTCGAATGTGCCATTTTTTCTGCCCCATTTGCAGGGCGAACGGGCCCCGCTTTGGGACACGGCCTCGCGTGGTGTCTTTGCCCGTCTTGATCCCAGCTCCGGCGGTGCCGAAATGGCTTTGGCGGTGCTGGAAGGGGTGGCTTTTTCAGTGCGGCTGGCATTTGACGCGCTCAAGGTCTCAACCGGCCACGATCCGGCGATCATAAATATTGGAGGCGGGGGCGCAGTATCCGAGCTGTGGTGCCAGATCCGCGCCGATGTTCTGGGTAAACCACTGCGCCGCTGCAGCGCGCCGGAATCGGCTGCCCTTGGCGCAGCCATCCTCGCGGGGCGCTCACAGGGAATCGGCGAGTCCATTCCCCAGCTCGTCCGCCAACTCGTCAAATATGATCGTACTTTTGAACCAGACACTGCCAAGGGTACCTATTACGAGGACCGGCTGGGGAAATATGTCGAGCTGTATCAAAGCCTGCGAGCTTTCAACGCGGGCTTTTGAGCGAGGACTATCAAATTCGGCAAGACGTGCTGAACGCTCCAGGATCTGGTGCGTTTGCACCAGGCTGGCGATTGGGCTATCGCCCATCAGGCAACCGGTCAGGTCAAGGAGATTAAGAGTGAGCGTCGCCTTTACCAAGGAAGACAGTGCTGAAACTGCCTCGGAGACCTTGCTGCCGCCCCGCCCGATTTCTGCCGAAGCGAACCTGGTGACGCTGGCGGGACTGCGGGCTCTGGAGGTGCAGCGTGAACGAGCTCGCGAAGCCTATGAGGTGGCTAGTGCCATCGAGGACGTGAATGAGCGCCGGCGGCAGCAGGCCGGCCCCTTTCGGGATTTCCACTATTATACCGAACGGCTACGCACCGCGCAGCTCATGCCGGCACCGACGTCAAATCTCAAAGTGGCCTTTGGCAGCGCGGTCACCTTCGTCCGGGATGACGGGCGACAGCAGAAATACCGCATTGTGGGCGAGGACGAGGCTGATCCCAGGGCCGGCTCGATCTCGTATGTCTCTCCGATCGCTCGAGCACTCATGGGCAAGGCCGTTGGCGATTTTGCAAGTTTTGGCGACGGCGAGCTTGAGATTGTCGCGATTTCCTAGGCGGCACGCCCTGCAGCAGCGCTGAACGGACGCAGCCGAATACGGCATTGGCGGTTGAGGTGGGCCCTGCCAATCGCTACTGGTGCATGGGCAAACAGATATTCGCAAACCACAGGCACATCCCGGCATGATCCCAGATTTTCTCGTCACCCATTCCGGTGGCTTCCATGCCGATGAATTGCTGTCGTCTGTGATCCTGACCCGACTGTTTCCGCAGGCGAAACTGGTGCGCACCAGGGCGCCGGAATGGATCACCCCCGGCGCAGATCGTATCATCTACGACGTGGGGGGCTCCTATGATGCGGCAGCGCAGATCTTTGATCATCACCAGCGCGGTGCTCCGCTGCGCGAAGATGAGCAGCCCTACAGTTCGTTTGGCCTGATCTGGAAGCACTATGGCCACGACTATCTGATTGCCTCGGGGGTTCCTAGCGGCCACGTGGAAATCGTGCACGCCAAGTTCGACACCAGTTTTGTGCTGCCGGTGGATCTTGTGGACAACGGTGCGCTCAGCCCCTCCGTCGCTGGTCAGCTGGCCGGGCTCACGCTGCCGGCCCTGCTCGAAACCTTGAAGCCAGTCTTCGATGAGACCGACCCGGAAGCTGAAGATCGTGGTTTTAATACCGCGCTGGCCATCGCCCGCAGCTTCGTTGAGGCGAGCATCGCTCGCAGCGCCGCAAAACTGCGAGCCGAAAGCTTGGTGCATCAGGCTATCGAGAAGGCGGGCGACGGAAAGATTCTGGAACTGCCCATCGGCATGCCCTTCCGTCCGGCAATTGTGAAAGCAGGCGCCGACCATTTGTTGTTCGTCGTTCACCCGCGTGGTCAGGATTGGTGCCTCACCACCATTCGCCGTGCAGACGAAGGCTTTGAGGTGAGGGCAGATCTGCCGGCATCCTGGGCGGGCCTGACCAGTGGCGACCTTGAGGCTGCTAGTGGTATCAAGGGCGCAAGCTTTTGCCATAATGGGCGCTTCATCGCCGCCGCAAAGACCCGAGAGGCAGCGCTTGCCATGGCTGAACTGGCGGTGACAGAGGCCAGTTCCATTGGCTAGCCCTAAAGCTACCTGAAATCCGGACCTGCCGGTTTTTTCAAATCACCCTACAACTCGACAGCGATAGCCCCTATATCCCTGCCAACTATTCTATTTACAACTGAGGTCATCCCCATGTTCGCATCCCGGAATTTCCGGCTCGCCAGTCTGTTTGCCTGCATAATCATGGCGTTCTCGATGATTTCGGTTGATCAGGCGGAAGCCCGCCGGGGTGGAAGTTTCGGTAGCCGCGGAACTCGCACGTTTCAGGCACCCGCCCAAACCAATACCGCACCGACACCCACCACGCCCGTGCAGCGTTCGATGACGCCAAACCAGCAGCAGACTAACGCCGCATCACCTGCTGCCAATGCAGCGCAACCGCGTGGTTTCATGAATGGTTTGGGCGGCAATCTGTTGCGCGGGCTGATGCTGGGCGGCTTGATCGGCATGCTGCTGGGCGGTGGGTTTGGCGGCATGGGCGGAATTCTTGCCATGCTGGCGCAGGTCGCTATCATCGGTGGCGTGATCTGGCTGGTCATGCGGTTCATGCGTTCGCGTTCACCCCAGGCGGCCACCGCCGCCGGCCCCGATGTCTCGGCCTATCAGGCGGCCCCCAATGACACCAAGCCGGACAATTTCTTTGGCAATTTCGGGGGCGGCGCCCCCAAGGCCGCGCCTTTTTCCAAGACTGCCAACCCCAATGAACTCAATATCGGGCAGGAAGATCTGGAAATCTTCGAGTCCATGCTCACGCGGGTTCAGGCGGCTTTCTCCAAGGAAAATTACACGGCATTGCGCGCGCTGACGACGCCTGAAATCATGGGCTATCTTTCGGAAGAACTAGGCAACAATGCCACCAATGGCGTTCGCAACGAAGTCTCGGACGTGAAGCTGCTGCAGGGCGACCTGGCCGAGAGTTGGCGCGAGGGCAACACCGAATACGCAACGGCCGCCATGCGTTATTCGGCCATCGATGTCACCCGCGACCGCGCCACTGGCAAGGTTGTCGAGGGCGACGCCGATCAGCCCACCGAGTCCACCGAACTCTGGACGTTCACGCGCCCGGTCAATGGGCAGTGGTTGCTCTCGGCGATACAGGAAGCCTGATCTCCGACAAGCAGCGCACAAGAACTCTCGGGCAGGCAGCGCATTCACGCTGCCTGCCCGCTTGATTCAAGGCGTGGAATTCAGGCAGCCAAAGCCTTCCAACCTGTCGGAGTAGTCCTCGTTCACGACCGAGGAGCCCGCAGCGCAGCGCGTCGCGGTCCAGCTCGGCCACTATGGCGACGGGAATTAGCAGGCCTTTTGTCGCGAATGACGGGAGCTGTCGCACTTCCGTTCAACGCTGGGCAACTTGGGACCGGGCGGCGAAAGGGATGACCTTGCCTGGAGCTTTTGCATGCTCAAGGCGAAGAACCTGTTCGATCAACTCATCGAGCGCGTGGCTGATCTGGCGATCTGCTTCATTGGAGACATCCAGCGCCGCCTGCACATCTTCAAGGTCGCGGCGGATGTAGTGGTATTTGAGTGTCATTGCGCTTGGTCCCCCGCGCCTTCAATACACTCTGCCTGGACCATCCGCGGTAAAAGGCGAGATGGCAATTTTATGCAAGCGTTGCGGTTTTTTCTTTGTCCCGCGGACCCCGTCACTATGCAGTGCGTCAGGTAAGTTTGGCGAGAAGGCCCTGGGCCACGTAGATACGGAACCAGGGAGCGTATTGCTCAGGAGCCTCGGCGATGGCCCCCCCGATGTCCGACAGCCTTACCCAGGCAAATGCCTCGACTTCGTCTCTGTCGATACCCGGCAGATCGCCACGCATGTCGATCTCGCCGCGGAAGCAGTGGACGACCTCGTTCTCGTATAGCGGGCCAACCTTGGCTTCATAAGGAACGACGGCGAACTCGAAAACATCGGCCGAAATGCCCAATTCCCGCTTTAACGTGCGAGTGGCGCATGCAGCGGGCGTCTCGTCCCACAGCGGATGGGAGCAGGCCGTGTTGGCCCAAAGCAGGGGCGAGTGATATTTCCGGGCACCGCGCTGCTGCAGCAGCAGCCGGTCCCCGCTGGTCAGGAAAACCGAGATGGCCTGATGTCGAATGCTGGTGAGGTGCGCCTCCAGCTTGGGGATGGGGTAGGGCCCACCAACGTCATCAAGGCCGATGATCAGGTCGGTCAGGCCGTCCTCGAATGCGGCCGTCGCTGAGTTTGGCGAGGTGTTCATTCAATGACCAGATTGTTGCGCTTGGACGCAGCATCGGCGATTGCCGGTTCGCGACCACCGCGCAGGATGGAATTGCCTTCATGGGTCTGGGTCTGGTCGACGGCAATGCCATAAAGCCAGTCGCTCTCCTGCATCTGGCCGCTCTGGCCATAGGCGGTGAGGGCGTTCAGATAGGTCGCCTTGCGTATGGCCTCTTCCGGCACGCCGCGCTCGCGAGCAAGGGCTGCGGTCTTGGGGACAGCCAGCGGATCGGAAATGCCCCAGTCGGTCGCGGAATCGAGAATGATCTGGTCGCCGCCATATTTCTTGAGCAGCTCCACCATGCGGACATTGCCCATCTTGGTGGAAGGGTAGATCGAGAAGGCGGCCCAGAAACCACGATCTAGCACTTCGTCGATGGTTTCTTCGTTATTGTGGTCGATTACCACCATGGAGGGGGCAATGCCGTGTTCTAGAACGACGTCCATCGATCGCGAGGTCCCGTTCTTTTTGTCGCGGTGCGGGGTATGCACCATGACCGGCAAACCGAGTTCCTTGGCCAGTTCGAGCTGGGCGCGGAAGTACTTGTCCTCCAACGGAGTCTGCTCGTCATAGCCGATTTCACCGATCGCGACGACGCCTTCCTTCATGGCGAATTGCGGCAGGATTTCCATTACTCCCTCCGCCAGCGCTTCATTGTTAGCTTCCTTGGAGTTGAGGCCGATCGTGCAATAATGCCGGATGCCGAATTGCGAGGCGCGGAAGCGCTCGAAGCCGACGATCTGGGAAAGATAGTCAATGTATGAGCCCACAAAAGTGCGGGGCTGGCCAATCCAGAACGATGGTTCGATCAGTGCCACCACCCCAGCGGCTGCCATGGCCTCATAGTCGTCGGTGGTGCGTGAGATCATGTGTGCGTGGGCGTCGATAAACATCTGAAATCCTAGTTGATGATTGAGACAGGTCCGGCCGTCCTCACGCGGCAAGATTGTCCCAAGACAGCTGATTAGAGCGGATCAGAGCCACTTCAGGCGCCAGCACCGCGATAAGTTCTTCGGACCATGGAGCCGACCGTTCCAAAAGGCAAAGGGCTGCGGCGCTACGCTCGGCCGGGTTTGCGCTTTCGGCCAGTTTTGCCAGATCTGCACGTATCGCATCATCGGTAAAGGGTGCGATGCAGCGCCAGACGTGCAGGTCGACGCTGCGTCCGGCGGCCCAGCGCTCGTGGACGTGATCGACAAGAATGGCTGCCAGTTGCGGTTTGCGGCGTCGGTCCAGGCCCATGATGGGGGGCAGGGTGGCACCGATAAACAGCGCCTTGAGTATCATATGATTCCAGCGGTGGTCGTCGAACTGCTCGGCAGGCAGAGGATTGTCGTAGGCGATGGCTTCAAACACGGTTTGGATCGAAGTGCGAAGTCCCTCACCGATCTGCCAGTCCAGTGCGGCGCTTGATGGATAAAGTGGCAGGCCGCGATAGAGGCTGATCAGTTCGGCAAAATCGGCGTGCCGACACAGGTGCTGAAAAGTTTCACCGAAGGTGGCTGAGTCTTGCTCATAGCTGAGCAGAACCAGGATTCGCCCTGCATCGGCCAGCGTCCAGGCGCTGGGGTTCCACCCCTCGCGCGCAGCGTTTGCTGCGCGAAGCTCCTGAGGGCTCAAATCCAACGGCGCCTTGCCAAGCCGGCGCGCTACTATGGCCAGGGAGAGCTGCAGCTTTGGCAGGTCCTGGGCCGGCAGCTCGGTTAGCTTGCCATTGAGCCAGGTTTGCAGCTCGGTCGGCAGACGCGACGCTAGCCAGGCGGCAAGGACGTTTTTCGTGGAGTTGGCCATTCGGCAGCGCCTAAGAACGGTGGTTATTGAAGCTACGGTATACTAGTATCTATGTCCGATAAAGACCGGAAGGCAACATCCGGATCCGCAGCTGCGGAAAGCTCAAACCCTATTGGTGCCATGAAAAAAACGCTTGTGATGCTTGTCGTCGGCCTGACGCCATCTCTCCTTGGTGAACACACCCCCAATTTGCGGAAACTCGCGGGGCGCGGCGGACAGCGTCCCCTCGAAACCGTGCTGCCGGCCGTGACCTGTACCGTTCAGGCAACCCTGATGACTGGCTTGCTGCCGTCGGAACATGGCGCTGTCGCTAATGGGTGGTATTTCTCCGAAACCTCAGAAGTTGCGCTGTGGAAACAATCCAACAAGCTGATCAAGGGCGAAAAAATCTGGGATGCAGGCAAGAAGCTGAACCCCGATTTCACCTGCGCCAAGATGTTCTGGTGGTACAATATGTACTCCACCGCCGACTGGAGCGCGACGCCCCGCCCAATGTATCCGGCCGACGGGCGCAAGGTGCCAGACCACTACACCTCGCCGGGGGATCTGCGTGATGAACTGAACGAAAAGCTCGGCACGTTTCCGCTGTTCAAGTTCTGGGGACCGGCTGCCGATATTACGTCGTCTGAGTGGATCGCCAATGCCACCCGCCATGTGATGAAAACGCGCCAGCCGACGCTATCGATGGTCTACCTGCCGCATCTTGACTACGACTTGCAAAAGCATGGCCCTGACCTCAGCAATCCGGCCGTACAGCAGGCACTGCGCGATGTTGACCGCGTGTGCGGCGAATTGATCGTGGAGGCCGAGAAGGAAGGTTACGAAATTATCGTGGTGTCGGAATACGGCATCACCCCAGCGACGGACGCGATCCACATAAACCGGGCGCTCCGCGAGGCGGGCATGATCGCCTGGCGCGACGAGATGGGGCGCGAGGTCATTGACCACGGCGCGTCTCGGGCGTTTGCGGTGCCTGATCACCAGATTGCTCATATCTACGTGAGAGATCCTGCAGACCTGGAAACGGTGCGTAATCTAGTCCAGGGGCTAGATGGCGTGGAGAGCGTACTCGACGCCGAAGGCAAGCAGAACAACGGGCTCGACCATGAGCGGTCAGGCGATTTGGTGGCGGTTTCGACCGCTGACCGCTGGTTCAGCTACTATTATTGGCTCGATGACGCCAAGGCCCCGGATTACGCACCTACGGTGGATATCCACCGCAAGCCTGGCTACGATCCAGTCGAACTTTTCATCGACCCGGAACTGAAATTCCCCAAGCTGCAGATCGCGTGGAAGATTGCCAAGCGCAAGATGGGGATTCGGTCACTGCTGGACCTGACTTCGATCAAGGACACGGCGCTGGTCAAGGGCACGCATGGTCGGCTGACCGACCGGGCGGAGGATGGTCCGCTGGTTATCAGCACGCGTCCTGAATTGCTGCCCGAAGGGGGTGTGGCGGCCACCGGTTTCAAGCAACTGGTGCTTGATCACATATTCAACTGACCAGATGAGATTTAGCGCTGCCACACCGTCATTGGTGTGGCAGCGCTTCGGTATCAGGTGCCGCGTACCCAGCGCTGCAAAAGCAGCGTCAAAGGGAACGCAATGAGTGCCAGCATGGCAAGAGCGATCTGGCCCTGGTTTGCGATCAGCATGGCGTCAAGGATCGAGATCGCGGCGATCAGCATGGGAATGGCGCGCCCGATATCGCCAGGCTGCTTTCGCAAGCACCAGCGAATAGCGATGGCGTCGGCGGCCAGCAAGATTACTATAAAAGCAATGATCTCGGGGCGAGACAGGGACACCACCACGCCAAACAGAAGCGGCAATGCCAGGCAGATGAACGGCCAGACTTGGCCAACGGCCCCCGCGCCCTCGCGTTTGGCGACATATGTCAGGCCCATGACATGGGCCAGCAGCAAGGCTGCGCCAATCCAGAGCGGGGTAGGCAGCGTGGTGGAAACGGCGAGCGCGGCGGCAAAATAGACCAATACCCGACACATCCCCATCAGAAGCGGCCCGAAGAGGTTCTCTTTGTGGTTGGCGTTGTAGCTAATGATGGTAGCAGCCAGGGCTAGCCCGACCAGAGCTGACCACCAGCCAGTGCCGCTCCACAGACCGGTTATCGTCAGCAGCACGACGCTTAAACCGAGCATGCCATAGCCCCAGGCGAATACAGCTGAGCGCGTTACCAGCCCGGCTGGGATCGGCCGAAAGCGCTGACTTTGGGCGTCGAGGTCGGCGTCAAAGGCATCGTTCAGGAACATGCCAGCGGTGTAGGCGAGGGCGGCGGCCAGCACCACCAAAGCCAGCGTTCCCCCGGCGAGTTGTCCTCCTGCCAGTGCCATGCCGGCGAGCGCATTGGTGCAGACGGTGGGCAGGTTGGAGACCCGCCCGAGACGTAGTGCGGTATCTAATTTCACGATTCTAGCTCGTTGAGTACCCAGTTCAACTCGCGCGCAATCGCGTCACTGACGGCAACGTTGCGATACTGTTCGGGCAGCACATCCCAGGTATAGGTTTCGACCTCTAGATGCTGGGAAATCGGAGACTCGCGGTGAAGCGCCAGGATTTCCTTGAGGAACGCCTGGGTCGTGCCAAAATTTTCCATTTCCGCGAGAAATAGCGGCACGTGGAAATGCACGCGCCATTCGCTGCCGATCGCCTTGTCGATATCGGCAAGCGCGGGGCCGAGGTCATCCCACTTGTCGAATTCGTCGCCCCGCCGGCCAACCACCTGATGCAGATAGGTCGGCTCGTCAAACGGGCGGAGCAGTGCAGGGGTGTGCTCATCCACAGCCGCAATCCGTAGTGCCGAGCTTAACTGCAACTTGTAGACGGGAACGTCGTTCCGGCGCAGCAGATCAATGCTGCCGCGCGGATCTTCATATTCGATCGCCGCATGGCAGACGTCGTAGCAAAGGCCAAGATGCTGCCGCAGCGCAGCGAGCGCTGCGTTGCGATCAAGGCCGGTCAGGGCCTGCAACTGATCGATTGCCGATTCTCCGTAAAGGTGCCCTGTGAAGAAGGAGACTGCTTCGTCGATGGTTTCCAGGAAGCAGCGCGGTTCTGGCTCAAGCGCCAGCCTTATGGTGCGGCCCGTGCGCTCGCGCAGGTCGAGCAAATAGGCGACATGGCGGACCAGATTGGCAACAATCTCGTCCACCCGGCCCTCGGCCCATGCAGCAAATGTGCCGGGCACGGTGCTAATGGTTCCATCCATTCCTTCGGGCAGGAGGGCCGCAAGAATTTCAGCGAGTTGATCGGTATAGGTCAGCCGCGCCGGATCAGCCCAATCGGGACTGTAGACGTTTTGCTTGACGCGAACGCCATGGAATTCGCCGAACGGGAAGCCGTTGATGGTGAAGACGTAGGCGTTTTGTTCTGCGAGAAACTCCTGCAGTTCAGCCAGCGCAGCCGGGGCGCTAAGGTCTTGGGCCGCCGCCGCTGACAGGCGCAAACCCAGGCCAAACGGCGCGTTGCCAACCGTCTGGGAACGAATGGCAGGAATGTTTTGGCGCAGCGCGGCAAACACTTCAGGCCAGGTTTCGCCCTTGTGGATGTTGGTGCAATAGGTGAGCTGGCCCAGTTCCGGGCGGGATGGGACGATCATGCCTGCGCCCTTTGCTTGAGATTGGCGACCGCCTGCATCATCACATCTTCATCGATCTGGTGAACCTCAATTCCGACGCCGACATCATCGAGCAGGGTGACGGTCAATTCGCCACCAAGGTGTTCGCGGAAATCACGCAGGCCGCGCATCAAAGCAGGCTCTCCGTCCTGCATGGTTTCGAGCGCAGGATGCCAGAGCGCGAAGCCGAGTCCACTCAAGACGCGGCGAACGCGCTCCCCGTCGTCGCGCTCAAGCAAGCCGACGCGAACAGAATACTCGGTATCGAGCGCGATACCGATGGCCACAGCTTCGCCGTGTCGAACCTCAAACCCGGTCAGCATTTCAAGGCGATGAGCGGCCCAGTGGCCAAAATCCAGCGGACGGGCGGCGCCAGCTTCGAAGGGGTCCCCGCCCTTGCCGATCTGGTGCATGTGCAGCTCGGCGCAGCGCCGGATCATGTAGGCCATGGCGTCGCGCTCGAAGGCTGCGAGATTGCCGACGGATTGTTCAAGCCAAGCAAAGAAGCGGCTATCGCGGATCAACGCCACTTTCACGGCCTCGGCAATGCCGGAGCGTTTTTCACGGGGTGGCAGGTGATCGATGAAATCGAGATCGTTGAGAACGGCAAATGGTGGGGCAAAAGTGCCGTAGAAATTCTTGGAATCGAACAGGTTTACACCGTTCTTCACGCCGACTCCGGAGTCGTTCTGGGACAGAACCGTCGACGGGATCCGAATATGGCGAATGCCGCGATGTGCAGTTGCTGCGGCCAGGCCAACAGTGTCCAGGATGGCGCCGCCACCAATGGCGATCACAAACGAGTGCCGGTCGATATGGTTCTCGACCATGGCCCGCTGCATCTCGATCACGTGGCTCAAGCCCTGTTTGATCTGTTCCCCGCCGGGCAGGGTGATGGGGGCCGTGACCAGCTCGATATGTGCCGCATGATGTGCGGCGTAGGCTTCGATTGCAGCGCCCAGATCTGGTCGGGCTGCAAGCACGCCAGCGTCGACGAACACCAAGACCTTGTGCCGCTTGTGCATTTCCAGACGCTGCAGCGTGATGAGCAGCACAGGATTGTCGAGCTCAAACAGGCCGGACGTGAAGCTCACCGGAAACTCATAGGCAACCGAGAATTGCTGAAGCTGGGTAACGGTCGTGTTTGACGTCTCGCCATTGCGTGCGGCGTCTTCCGTTACGACCAGAGCGGGTGCAGCAGATGGCATAGTACTTACTCCTCAGAAGACCAGGCGTCCTGCCCGGGACGGCGGTAGAAAATTCAGCGCCAGTACCTCGACAGACCCAGGTCGAATTCCGCCTATGTCGAGCGGTGATTCTCCAGTCGGTGCATGTACCAAAGTCTCTCCCAAGGCGCCATTATTTATACTAGTATTCTAGCATCGTCTGCCTGACAAGCGGTGTGCCCCGGCGCGACAAGGGGTGATGCAACGAGTGATCATCCAAGGCGCGAAGGCTTTTGGCGCTCCGAGCAACTATGTGGAGTAGAGCGCGATTGGAGCTTGCAGTGCTACGAAGGGTGTATCTTGCGCACGCTTGAGCAGGGTGTGCAGGCATCCTAGTATCCCAGAGGTAACATCTCCTGGGAGGAACTATGAAACTCACCCGTCGCGCTTTTGGCACATTGGCGCTGTCCGGCATCGCTGCAACGGCCCTGCCGATGAGCAATGCCTTCGCTCACATGGTATACAGTGGCGTTAGAATTGGCTCGGTGACCAACTCGCTGCGCGGAACTTATTCCACGCCGCAGACGAGCAGCCCTGAAGAAACGGTGGCGACTCTCATTCCACAGCTGCAGGCACTTGGACTGGGTCTCGTCGAGATCAGTGTCGGAACCTTCCGCCCCGTCTATAAGGATGGCGCAACTCCCGAAGAGCGTCGGGCAGTGCTTCGCGACTTCCGCCTTTCGGGCCAGTTGCAGGATCAACAGATTGCCATCCGTAAGCAGTTTGACGATGCAGATATCGAAGTCTTCTCGATGTCGAACGCCTTCTCGGTTGACGTGAGCGACGAAGAAATCGACGCCATGTTCAAGGCAATGGAAGCCTCCAACATTCGCGTTTTCCACAGCGGCTCCACCAAGATGGAAACCGTGCCGCGCCTCGTCCCTTTTGTGCAGAAGTACGGCATCACCTTTGCGGGTCATCCCCATGGCAATCCAGACCCCAAGGAAATCGGCTCCTGGGAAAGCATGGAACGCGTGATGGAATTCGGTGAAGGCTTCGACCTCTGCCTGGATATCGGTCACTTCACCGCTGCCAACGGCAATGAAAAGGGCAAGGACGCTCTGGCGTTCCTCGAGAAGTACCACGACCGGATCACCCACTTGCACGTCAAGGATCGTATGGTCGAGGAAGGCCCGAACGTTCCGCTCGGCGCCGGCGATACCCCGATCATCGAGACCATGCAGATGCTCCGCGACAACGGCTGGGATATCCCGGCGTTCCTCGAGCGTGAATACTCTGCGCGCCGTATGTCGGCTTTCGATGACGTCCGCCAGCAGCTCGACTACATCCGCAACGCCGTCCATAGCTAACAACAAAGGGCGGAAGGCCGCCAAAATCCTTGAGGCGGGGCCGTGATTGCGGCCTTGCCTTTTGTTTGTGAATGCTGGCTGCTCGTTTTTCGGCGCCGGGCCGCTGCAAACTAGCTAGCCTCTAAGCATCACACAAAACCTGCTCCGCAAGGGCGCTCGCACAGAGGTCGTCAAGCGGCTAGTTGGGTGGGCTGACCACGTCCAGGGCGGAGTTGATGTGCTTGTCCATCAGCGCGGCAGCCAGATCTGCGTCGCCGGCTCGAATGGCATTGATGATCATCAAATGCTCCTGATAAGCCGCAGCGGCGCGCCCTGGAATGGCGCTTTGCAGCTTCAGACGTGCGCGATCCACATGCGACTTGTTGGCGAGAATCAAGCTCCACGCCTCGGGAACCCCCGCGAGTTCAGCTAGCAAAGCGTGGAAGTCCTCATCGAACTCGAAAAATGCGATGTAGTCATCCCTTGAGGTGCAATCTGCCTGCAGGGCCAGCACGCGAGAAAACCGGTTCAAGTCCGAATTGGCAATGCCGGCGAGTTGGCGAACGACGGCGGTTTCCAGGGCGCCCCTGCAGAACACCGCCGATAGGATTTTGCCCTCGTTTACAGGCGCGACGATGGAACCCACCTGCGGCCGTGTTTCGATCAGGTTTTCCTTGGCCAATTGCTGGAGTGCGCTGCGAAGCGGAGTACGACTTACCCCCAGTGCCTCGGAGAGCTTGGCCTCATATATAGGCGTTCCCGGAGCTATACGGTTCTCGATGATGGCTCGTCGCAAGATGCCATATATTTGGGGGGACATAGGTGCGGTGTAGTCGATGGTCGCTTTGATCATCGGATAGTTGCTGTCAAAACCAGCCGTGTCTTCGGGTTTGAAGTTTTCCTTCATGGCTGTGTTTCCGACTTTGTTAGGGTGTTGCTACGACTGGAATGGGAGAATTGAACCAAAGCACTCTCGCCTGAAGAAGTCGCTTGTGCAAACACCGATGTGGTCAGACGTGGCATTGCCATGTTCATAACTAAACCCGGCGATGCGCATCGAGGACCTGTTTTCTCGTAATTTTTTTCGTTGGCAATCATTGTAGCGAAATCGTTTCAGCTCAGCAATTGGTGTTGTATGGTAGTATTCTTCGGTGTGTGAAGGCGTCAGGCGCCTTCTGTGAGGCCTTGGTGTTCGCTTATTTTTGTGGTCCGCGTCGCAGTGTCACTTGCATGGGGCTGGCGTGACGAGTATGCTAGTATTCTAGTAGCTCAATGAAAAGCCTACTTATACGTTCACATGTCGGGAGGAAGTCGATGATGTATATTCGAACCAGTGCAGTGGCGATTGGCGCCCTGACGCTCGCCGCTATGGCTGGCGCAGGTGTGTCGGCTCAGGAGTGGAAGCCAGATCATCCGATCAATATTATTGTGCCGTGGGGCGCTGGTGGTGCGACCGATCAGGTTACGCGCGTAACGGCGCCGATTCTGTCCGAGGCTCTGGGTGTTGACGTTGTTGTCGTCAACCAGCCAGGTGCATCGGGTGCCATCGGTACCCAGGAAGTGCTGAATTCGGCACATGATGGTTACACGCTGCTGGCAACCGGTATTGCCGATGCTGCGACCTATTCGGTCACGGGCCTGATTGATGGCGCTACCATCGATGACTGGAACCTGTACCTGAGCGTGGCCAACGTGCCCGTGGTGAGTGTTCCTGCGGATAGCCCATATAAGACTTTTGGTGAGCTGCTCGAGGCGTTCAAGAGCAACGGCGCAAGCATCACCGTCGCGACGGCCGGTGTCAGCTCCGCTGGTGGCACCGCGATTGCCGGTCTGGCTGAAGCCGGTGGCTTTGACTACAACCTGGTCGCCTATGAAGGTGGCGGGCCAGCTACGATTGCTGCCGCTTCCGGCGAAGCAATGGTCACGACCCAGCTGGCTGGTGAGCAGTCGGAACTGATCCGCGGTGGTCGCTTGCGTGCGCTGGCAGTGCTGTCGAGCGAGCCTTTGATCATCAAGGGTGTTGATCCGGTTCCACCGATCACCGAGTGGCTCCCTGAAATCCTCCTGTCGTACAACTACTTCGGCATTCTGGTGCCAAAGGGTACTCCCGACGAGATCGTGAACACCCTGAACGCCATCTGGACCGAAAAAGTCGCGACTTCGGCAGAGCTCAAGAACTACGCAGAGGGTTTCGGCGCTCTGTTCACGCCCGCATCCGGCGCTGAAGCTCGTACCTTGGTCTCCCCGACCGTTGTTGCCCAGGCTTGTGCCGCTGTTGTTCGTGGCGCTGCAGTCAAGGATCCGTCGACCATCGGCGTGGACTGCGCTACCCGTACCGAGACGATCTCGCAGTAAGCATTGAAGGGGGCGAGGGCGCATAGCCCTCGTCCCTTTTTGCAGCTGCCCCAAGGATAAGTAAAAATGCAAGATATACCGAGAGAGCAGGCCGTCAGGGCCCGCGCTGACCTTGTCACGTCCATACTTCTGGTAGTGATAGGCATCTGGGTCTTCTACGTTTCTTATGAGATGCCCAGGCTAGAAGCTCGCCGCATCCACCCCACAACAATTCCTGGCTTTGTACCGATGATACTTGGTGCGGCGCTGACCTTGTGCGGCGTGCTGTTGGGGTGGCGCTCCTACAAACTTCCTTCAGCTGGCGGCTGGAGCGGACTGGTAGACCTGATCAAGACCATGTCGGTGGCACGCGTAATGGCGGGCATGTTCTTGATCGGCGTCTACGCATTGGGATTGGTTGGCTGGCTGCCGTTCTGGGCGGCGTCGATGATCTTCATCTTTGCATTCATCGTAACTTTCGAGCTGGTTTTGACCGACCTGCCCGAGCCGATCATGCGCTCGCTCATCTGGGCGCTGCTTACTGCGGTCACTTGCGGTGCGGGCATCTACTACCTGTTTTCCACCATCTTTCTTGTCCGCCTGCCATAAGGAGCAGCCATGTTTGACGGCCTGCTAATGCTTGGGCAGGGTCTCGGGTTTTTCCTGACGCCTGCTTCACTTTTTAACGTCGTCTGGGCCACCTTGTTGGGCCTGGCGATCGGCCTGCTTCCGGGCCTCACGGCCACCATGGGCGTCGCTCTGCTCGTGACGATGACCTACAAGATGGCACCTGAACAGGCCATCTTGACTCTCATGTGCGTCTATCTGGGCGCTATTTATGGCGGCAGCCGCACGGCTATCCTGCTCAACATTCCCGGCACCCCCGCCAACGCGGCAGCGACGCTGGACGGGTTCCCGCTGGCGCAGCAGGGCAAAGCCGGTCTGGCAATGGGCCTTGCGACCACTTCGTCAACGCTTGGCACGCTTGTCGGCATCTTCTTCCTCGCGCTGATTTCGCCGTTGCTGTCCGATGTGGCGATGAAATTCGGCTCATACGAATTTTTCTGGCTTGCCCTGTTTGGGGTGGTGATTTCGGGCCAAATGAGCGGCAGCGATACTCCGCTGAAAGGCTACATCGCCGGCATCATCGGTCTGCTGGTTGCGATGGTGGGCATGGAAAGCCTGCACGCCTATCAGCGCTTTACTTTCGGCATCCAACAGCTGGGCGCCGGCATCGACATCATCCCAGCCATGGTTGGTGCATTTGGCGTGGCTGAAATTCTCAGCACCATCAAGCGCCGCAACGACGCCAAGGTGGTATCGGTCAACGATCGGGTGGTTCCGCGCCTCAAGGAAATCTTCCGCTACTGGAAGACTATCATCCGCTCGGGCATCATCGGCACCATAGTGGGCATCATCCCGGGCGTAGGCGAAGACGTCGGCGCTTGGACTTCCTACGCGGCCGCAAAGAAGCTGTCCAAGAAGCCCGAAGAATTCGGCAAGGGCAGCCAGGAAGGCCTGATTGCGGCAGAGACCGGCGACAATGCTGTGGTTTCCGCTGCGATGATCCCGACCCTGACCCTGGCCCTGCCTGGTTCGGCCGCGGCCGCTGTGCTGATCGCTGCGATGTACATCCACGGGATTCGTCCCGGTCCGATGCTGATGGTTGAGAACCCTGAGTTCCTCTACCAGGTCATCGCCATGCTGCTGCTGGCGACGCTGGCAAATCTGGTCTTCGGTCTGTCGCTGACGAAGCTGTTCATCAAGATCCTCAGCGTTCCGCGTGAGCGTCTGATGGCCGTCATCGCCGTGTTCTGCGTGGTTGGCTCGTTCGCCGTCACCCAGCGCATGTTCGACGTCTACGTTATGCTTGGTTTCGGTCTCGTCGGCTTCTTCCTCCGCGAGATGAAGTATCCGATGGCGCCTTTAGTGCTTGGCATCGTGCTCGGCAAATTGCTGGACCTCAATCTGCGTCGTGGGCTTGGCCTTACCGGTGGTGACTTCACCCCCTTCTTCACGCGACCCGTCAGTGCCGTGCTTTGCCTCGTGCTAGTGGTGACCGTGTTGATGACCATCCCGGCGATTGGCGATCGTGTCAAAGCCGCACTTAAGCGCTGGTTCGGCTCATCGAAGACCGAGCTTGACGACAGCGGTGTCGCAGCAGCCAACAACGTCGCGGCTGACACGGCGGCTAGTGGAAACTCTCATTTTTCAAAGGAATAGATGATGAAGATCAACTCTGCACAGGCGCTCGGCGCTGTTGCGCTGACGCTGTCCTTGAGCACGGCGGTTCTTGCGCAGGACAATGGCGGCGGTGCCTTAGGTGATATGGCGCCGCTGCAGTTCACCGCAGCTCAGGCCGTGGGCGGTGGTGCGAATTACCAGCGCGCCTGTGCTTCGTGCCACGGTGCCGAACTGGAAGGCATGTCCGCTCCCGCGCTCGCCAGCGAGACCTTCTCCTGGTTGGGCCTCGCGGTAGGCGACTTCCACGGTTACATCAAGGAATTGATGCCAGCCGATGCGCCCGGCTCTCTGTCGGATGCTCAGGTCTCCACCATCATCGCCTATATCGCCCAGGCGAATGGCATGGCCCCTGGCAGCGTGGCCATGCCCACCAATCCCGAAGATCTGGAGGGAATTGCGTTCGGTCAGTAAGGCCGGACGTGATGTTTGTTGCGGCTCAGGCCGCATTTTTAGGAGGACGACTACCTATGCTTAACCCTAAGAAGCAGTATCGGACTGTCTTCGCATTGTCGGTCCTGGCGGGATCGTTGATGGCGAGCACTGCCATGGCGCAGACTGACAGTCAGCCCTGGCCGCCGGCGTTCCAGCCGCTGCCGGAGCATTTCGGCTACATGGAACCGCAGGATTCTCTCAAGACTTTTGCCCTGCCGCCTGGCTACAAGATCGATCTGGTCGCCTCCGAGCCGCTGCTCGGCGACGCCATCGTCATGCAGTGGGACTATGACGGCCGTCTCTGGGTTGTCGAAACGACCTTCATGCTCAACCAGGAAGAGCTGACCACGGCTTCGCCGAGCAGTTCCGTTGTGATCCTTGAGGACACCGATGCCGACGGCGTCATGGATAGCCGCAAGGTGTTCGCTGAAGGCCTTGTGCTGCCGCGCGCTCTGCTGATCCTCGAGCCTGGCAAGGTAATTGTTGGCGAGGCACCCAATATCTGGTTGCTCGAAGACACCGATGGCGATGATGTGGCCGACAGCAAGACGGCGCTTGCTGAGAATAACTATGGCGGCAAGGGCGGCTCGATCGAGCACAATCCCAACGGCATGTTCTGGAATATCGATAACCGCATCTACAACGCTTATCTGGACGAAGTGTACCAGTGGAACGGTAAGGAATTCGACGTTTCACGCGGTATTTCGATCTCCCAGTGGGGTGTGACTGCGGACGATCAAGGCCGTATTCTGCGCCAGGGCAATTCGGCTGCTCCCTCGATCAGCTATGTGCCCGACTACTATTATGGCCGCAGCAGCGTCTTCACTCGCAACCGTGGCAACCACGAATGGATCGGTGGTCCGACCCGCGACGTGAACCGTGTCTGGACGGCCCGTCCGACTCCGGGCGTTAACCGCGGCTATGCCGAGGGCACGCTGGATGAGCGCGGCGCGCTCACGGAACTGACTTCAGCCGGCGGCGCCGCCGTCCATCGCGGCACCGGCCTCGCACCTGCTGACTATGGCAATGTGTTCGTGCCCGAGCCTGCCGGTAACCTCGTGACCATGAGCACGCTGCGGGATTCCGGTTCCGGAATCAGCCTGCGCAAGTCGTATGAGAACGCCGACTTCCTGACCTCGACCGAGGAACGCTTCCGTCCCGTCCACACCATGACCGGTCCGGATGGCGCCTTCTACGTCCTCGATCTGTATCACGGCGTGATCCAGGACGCGGTGTTCATCACCAAGTACCTGAACGACTGGAGCGTAGAGCACGATCTGTACAATACGCACGGTGCCAATGGCCGTGTCTATCGGATCAGCCATGAAGACGGGCAAACCACCGAGCAGATCAAGCTGACCGAAGCCTCGGCCGAGGAACTCGTGGCCCTTCTGGAAAACGAGAACGGTTGGTATCGCGACCATGCCCAGCGCCTGATGGTGGTGCAGCAGAAGACCGATGCCGTTCCGGCTCTGATTGAACTGGTTCGTTCGGACAAGAACGCCGTTGCCCGCCTGCATGCACTGTGGACGCTTGATGGTTTGAAGGCTGTTGACGCCGATCTGGTGATCGAAGCACTCAACGATGCTGATCGTGATCTGCGAGTCGCTGCGCTGCGTATCGCCGAGCCCTTCCTCTCCGAGGGCAATGCGGACGTGACCAACGCGTTCCTCAGCTTTATCGGCAACACGGGCAACGACTGGCAGGTCGTCTACCAGCTGGCCGCCTCGGCGGGTGAACTGGATGATGCCAACCGTCTGAACGCAATTGTCTCGATCATCGATGTGTATGGCCGCGACTTTATCGCCCTCGACGCTGCGCTGAGCGGCGTGCATGACGACGAAGTGGTCGAGCTGTTCGATCGTCTCCTGGCAAAGGACAGCCGTTACACCGGCGTTGCCAACGGCATCATGACAGTGGCCACCGCCATCACCCGTGTGGGTACGGCCGAGGACGTCGCGCACATGCTCGACGCCGTCGCCCAGGCTGATCTCAGCGCCTGGCAGCGTGATGCGGTGCTGGTGGGCATGGAAGTCCAGCTGGCCGGCGTTTCCGATCCCGGCAAGCCAGCGGCCCTGCCGCGTGGTTTTGGCGGTTCCTGGAATGTGGGCACGTTCGGCGACCGTGCGTTCCCGGACTTCAACGCGCAGTCCAGCGCTGCGGACCGCGAACAGGCCGAAATCCTCGCTAAACAGCGTGCGGCCAATGCTCCGGCGCGGCCTGAATCGGCCTTGGCTACCGTGGACGGCATTCCGACGCTGACCCTGGCTGCCGAGCCAGCAGCCTTCCTGGCCCTGACTGCAGACGAGGCCCTGGCCCCGCGTATCGAGGCCGTGATGGCGTTGATCAGCTGGCCAGACAAGGCTGCCCAGTAAAGGTCTGTCGAACCGT
Organism: uncultured Alphaproteobacteria bacterium; assembly: GCA_963699295.1. GTDB lineage: Bacteria > Pseudomonadota > Alphaproteobacteria > Rhizobiales > Devosiaceae > Devosia. The sequence continues at coordinate 1,194,824 of OY969432.1, read as the reverse complement.
CGATGGATATTGGGGAGGGGCTTCGGCCTCTCCCCTTTTTTTGTCTGGGTTCGCGGCGTAGGAGGCGTTCTGGCGCACAAAAAAATCCCTGCCAGGTGGGAGCCGGGCAGGGCAGTTGGGAGGAGGGGTGAGAGGGTTTGAAGGGGCGTTTACGCCCCTTGCAGGTTCTGGATGGCTACGGCAGGTGTTTGGCTCAGCAGGGTGCTGAGGTGGACCTTGATTTGATCCTTGGCGCCTTGCGGATACTGGTCTGCGTCGCCAAACACGGCCTCAAGTCCAATGAAGCTCTTGAATAGCCCATCGGCGGTATCGCCCCCGCCCAGCAGCGCAACCGCCAGGGCAGTATTGAGCGGGTCCAGTATGGGATCGCTGCCCTGCCCAAGTTGGTGGTGCAACTGGGCGATCCAGGCAGCCATGGTCAAAGTCAGACGCTTGACCTCCTGTCCCGCGGAGAGCCGGTCTCGCATTGGCGCCAGGATGCGCTGGGGCAGCTTTTGGCTGCCGTCCATGGCGATCTGGCGCAGACGATGATTGAGAGCCGGATTGGCGAAGCGTTCCAGCAGGCTGTCCCGATAAGCGAAGAGATCGACCCCAGGCAGATGCAGCGTGGGGATGATTTCCTCGGTCATCAAGCCGTGAATCAGGCGGCGTATATCGGCGTCGGCAACGGCTTCGGCCACTACATTGTGGCCCGCCAGCAAGCCAAGATAGGCAATTGTTGAGTGCGAACCGTTGAGCATACGCAGTTTCATGTGCTCGAAGGGTTCGACATCATCGGTCAACTGCACCCCGTGGGCTTCCCATGTCGGCCGGCCCGCCACGAAATTGTCTTCGACTACCCACTGGCTGAACGGTTCGGTTACCACGGGCCAGGCGTCATCCAGACCAGTCAGGTTCGCAATGTCGATGCGATCCTTGTCGGTGGTGGCCGGGACGATGCGGTCGACCATAGTGCTGGGAAACGTTACGTTGGTGGTAATCCACTTGGCCAATTCGACATCGATCTGCGCTGCATATTCGGTGACGACTTGCTCGGCGACACGTCCGTTGCTCGGCAAGTTATCGCAGCTCAGCACGGTGAAGCCGGGCAGGCCAGCATCGCGCCGCCGAAGAAGAGCGGCGACGATTACCCCAGGGGCGCTACGTGGACCTTGAGGATTTGCCAGGTCACGAACGATGTCTGGGTGGTCAAGCCGCAAGGAGCCGGTGGCCCCATCGTGGCAATAGCCCTTTTCGGTGACGGTGAGCGATACGATGCGGATTTCGGGTGCGGCCATCTGGCCGATCAACGCGTCAACGCTTTCAGAGGCGTCGATGATGTTGACGATCGACCCGATGACCCGCGCCTTGGTGCCCGCCGCATCGCGCACTGCCACGGTATAGAGATAATCCTGCGGTTCGAGTGCCCGCTTGGTGTCGGGACGCCGGAGATTGGCTCCGACGATCCCCCAACTGGGGTCAGTGCCGAGTACCGCATCGACATAAACCGCCATGTGCGCTCGGTGAAACGCGCCTATGCCGAGATGAACGATGCCAGGGGTGACGCTGCTGCGGTCATAAGAGGGCAGGGCGATGTCGCCGCTGGCCTGCCCCAAGTTAATCTGGCTCAAACTGGCCATTTGTTGTTCCATTCTGCAAAGCGGTGACGACGTCATGCCAGGGCGTGCATCACGCCTCGGAGTTCGGCGAGGCCCTTCAGGCGCCCGATGGCCGGGTAGCCCGCGCGAGCGCCCCGTTGAGCATCGTCCAGCAGGTCATGGCCATGGTCTGGTCGCATCGGTATCTGCCAGTCCTTTCGGCCTGCGGCCTGGCGACGTTTCTGCTCGGCGAGCAGCGCCCGCACCACGGCGACCATGTCGACATCGCCACCCAAATGGTCGTCTTCGAGAAAGCCGGTTGGTACGCCGCTGTGATAGCGTGTGACGTTTCGCAGGTGGGCGAAATGGATTTTGGAACCAAGCCGCTCGACCATGCCCGCAATGTCGTTGTCCTCGCGCGAACCAAGAGATCCGGCACACAGGGTTATGCCGTTGGCCGGACTGTCGACGGCCTCTACCATGCGGCGATAGTCCTCTTCGGTCGACATTACCTTGGGCAGGCCCAGCAGCGAGAACGGGGGATCGTCAGGATGGCAGCAAAGCCTCAGCCCGAGCTTCTCGGCGGTCGGAACGACTGCCTCAAGGAAGTCGAAATGGTTCCGCCGCAGTTTTTCAGTGTCGATTTCGGTGTAGCGGGCCAATGCGTCGCGCAGGGTCTGGATGGTCCAGCTCTCCACCGCACCGGCCAGGCCAGCAATGATGGCGTCCGCCAGCGACTGCTTTTGCGTTTCGCTCATGTCGATCACGCGGCGGTCGGCTTCGGCCACGATGGCTTCGGGAAAGCTGTCGCGCGCGCCTGCGCGGCCCAGCAGATGAATGTCAAACACGGCAAAATTGACCAGGTCGAACGTCATCGCGGTACCGCCATGAGGCAGTTCGAACCGATGATCAGTGCGGGTCCAGTCCAGGATGGGCATGAAATTGTAGCACACCACCTCAAGCCCCGAACGCGCGATGTTTTCCAGGCTCTGATTCCAGTTGGAAACGTGCTCGCGCCAGTTACCGGATTGCGTCTTGATGTCTTCCGACACCGGAAGGCTCTCGATGACTTCCCATTCTGTGCCCGTCGGGCGACCGTCCGGCATCACGCGGGCCTCTGCCTGCCGCTGCTGGATCTCTTCGAGCGACCATACTTGTCCGGGCGGCAGATGATAAAGCGAGCATACCAGCGCTTCTGCCCCAGCTTGCCGGCTATCCAGCGCGTTGACCCTGTCTTGTGGTCCAAACCATCGCCAGGTTTGCCGCATCAGCATAGTCATTCTAGCTCCTCCAAATTGCACACTGCTCTGTCTGTGTGCTCAAGTCCGTCCCCAGGCCTTCTTGCGACCCCAAGTGAACTAGGATACTAGAATACGTAAAGAGGCGCATGCAAGTTGGCAAGCGTAGATGGCACAACCAGTACACAGGTGACGGAGGAACGATGATTGGAGTTGGAGTAATTGGCGTGGGAATGGTGGCTGACATCCATTCGCGCGCGCTTCGCGACATACAGGACATTGCCAAAGTGGTCGCGGTCTATGACCGGGATGCCAAGCGGCTGGCAGAGTTTTGCAGCATTCGCGACCTTCCCCCGGTCGACAGCGTCGAGAGCATGCTGGCCAATCCGGACGTGCAGGCCGTCATCATTCTGACGCCTCCCAACGTGCGACGCGATCTGGTGGCTCAGGCGGCAGCGGCCGGCAAGCATGTGCTGCTGGAAAAGCCGATGGAACGCAATACTGCCGGCGCGCAGGAATTGGCGGATATTGCTCGTGCTGCCGGAGTAACGCTCGGCGTGGTGTTCCAGCACCGTTTCCGCGAGGCGTCCATCAAGCTCAAGCAGCTGATCGAAGATAATCTCCTGGGCGAACTCGCCAGCGCTACTGCCAATGTTCCCTGGTGGCGCCCCCAGACGTATTACGACGAGCCCGGCCGCGGCACCTATGCGCGCGATGGCGGCGGCGTGCTGATCAACCAGGCGATTCACACGCTCGATCTCTTGCTGGACTTTACCGGCCCTGTTTCCAGCGTCACGGCCATGATGGGAACGACCCGTCTGCATCGCATGGAAGCCGAAGACTTCGTCGTGTCCGGCGTCAAGTTTGCCTCGGGCGCCATGGGTGCCATTACGGCCACCACAGCGGCATATCCGGGTGGCGCTGAAACGATCACTCTGGAGTTCGATCAGGCATCGGCCCACCTGGAGTCGGGGACCCTGCTGATTACCTATCACGACGGTCGCACCGAGACCTACGGCGAGCCGGCTGGTACTGGCGGCGGTGCCGATCCTATGGCCTTCCCGCATGACTGGCACTCGTCCGCACTGCGCAATTTCTTCGAGGCGCTGCGCGATGGCCGTCAGCCTGCGGTCAATGGCGACGAAGCCATGAAGGTGCACCGTCTGATCGATGCTATGACACAGTCTTCCAAGGAAGAACGCACTGTAAAGCTGGACGTGTAAGACGGATGAACAAATCGGATGTCGTTATTGGGGTGATCGGCATCGATCACCGCCATATCTACGGTATGCTGGAAGGCATGGTTTCGGCCGGTGCGCGGTGCAAGGGCTGGTGGACCGAGGGTGAGCCTGTTCCCCTGGCAGGATTCCTCAAGCGTTTTCCGGAAGTGCCGCGCATTGCCGAGCGTCAGGCGTTGCTGGACGATCCCGAGATCAATCTGGTGTTGATCGCCGCACCACCCCATGAACGTGCCGATCTGGCCATCGAAGCGATGGAAGCTGGCAAGGACGTGATGCTCGACAAGCCTGGCTGCATCTCGTTCGAGCAGCTGCAGCAAGTCCGGGCCGTGGTTGAAAAAACCAAGCGCATCTGGTCGGTCGATTTCTCCGAGCGCTTCGAGGTGCCTTCGGCGATCAAGGCGCTCGAAATGGTGCGCGAAGGCGCCATTGGTCGCGTCGTTCAGACCCTGTCCATGGGGCCACACCGGCTCAATCGAGCGACCCGTCCCGACTGGTTCTTTGACAAGCGCCTCTATGGTGGGATCTTGGGCGATATCGGTACTCACCAGATCGATCAGTTCCTGACCTTTACCGGTTCGACCGATGCGCAGATCGTTGCGGCTAGTACCGGCAATTTCGCCAATCCGAGTGATCCGCAATTCGAGGACTTCGGCGAAATTCTGCTGCGCAGCGACGAAGCGCAAGGCTATGCCCGCCTCGACTGGTACACACCCGATGCTCTGTCCAACTGGGGCGACGGTCGCCTCACCGTGCTGGGCACCGATGGCTATATCGAACTGCGTAAATATGTTGACCTCGAGGGGCGGCCCGGTACCGACCATCTGTTCCACGTCAACAACCAGTCCTCCCAATATATTGACTGCTCCAAGGTGCCGTTGACCTATTTCCGGGATTTGGCTGCGGACGTACTGGATCGCACTGAACGGGCTATGTCTGTGGAGCACGCCTTGACTGTTACCCGGCTGGCGCTTGAGGCCCAAAGCGCCGCAACGTTCAGAACGACGGCGGTCTGATTCGTACAGATAGCGCGCGATCACTTGGGTCGCGCGCTATCGGCGGCATCGCCGTTGAGGGTGTGCCTCGGCATAGCTAACCCACTGGCACCTAGTGCGGATCGCTAAGCAAAACCGTCTTTCAGGACAAGGCTTTAATCGCTCCGCGCGGATTTCGATCGACGCAACTTATTTCTGAGAACCAGCCTTCCGAGCGGGAATGTTTTTCTCCATGCCGGTGACAATTGGTGCAACCGACTTCGAACTTCCTGCCTGGAATTCGTACAATGGCTTCAGATTTCATGGAGTATTTGCATGCGTTTGGCTTCGCTCGCTGCTGCCGTTGTTCTGGTTGGCATTCCGGTTTTTGCCCAAGCAGCCGACATCACCCCTTTGGTCACGGCGGAATGGTTGAAAGCGAACGCTTCTGACCCCAATGTGGTGATCCTGGACGTGCGCGATAATATCGGTGACACCGACTTAGGCGCGCTTCCATATATTGCTCACGCCGTGGTGGCTCCATATGCGTCGGCTGGTTGGCGCACTGAAGTCGATGGCGTGCCTGGCCAGATTCCCCCGGTCGAACAGATCACATCACTAATCGGTCAGTTGGGCGTTGATGGGGATGACCATGTAGTGATCGTGCCATGGGGCACCGACTCCTCGGAATTTGCGGGTGCGACGCGCATCTACTGGACCTTCAAATATCTCGGCCATGAAGATGTCTCCATCCTGGATGGCGGTTGGCGCCAATACGATGCCCAGGGAGGCGAGCGCGTTGCCGAGCCGGTTACGCCGGTCCCGGTGGAGTTCCCCTACGAGGTTCATGAAGAGCTCCGGGTTACAACCGACGACGTGCTGGCGGCCCTGGCCAATGGTACCAAGCTCATCGATGCTCGCCCGCACGACCAGCATATCGGCAACTCGAAGAGCCCGGTTGTGCGCGTCGCGGGGACCATCCCCGGCTCGCTCAATATTGAGCATTCCAAGCTTTACAGCGCTGAGTATGCCAGCTTCGCCACTCCAGAGACCATCGCCGCGCTGGCCGCAGGCGTTGGCCTGGGCGTCGACGAGGACAATATCGTTTTCTGCAATACCGGCCACTGGGCCTCGATTGCCTGGTTCGCCTTGAGCGAAGTTGCGGGCAACAAGAACACTGCCATGTATGACGGATCTATGGCCGAATGGGCCGCCGATCCTGCCCGTCCAATTCAGTAGGCTGACGCGACTTAGACTGACAAATTGAGCGGGATCTGGGTGCTGCGTGGAGCAGCACCCAGATCAATTTTTTGGTATTTCACACATTTGGTCTTCATGAGCGACATCTCACTTACAGCGCCCAAATTCCTGCCGCCGGCCATCGCCGATCGCACACCGCTTTTTGTTGCGGCCGCGGCGCTTGTGCTTGGCTTCCTCCTGATTTCAGGCTTGGTTGATTTTCGCCAGGGCGGCCTGTTTCTGATAGGCGGGGCGCTCGGCGCAACGCTCTATCACGGCTCCTTCGGGTTCACCGGCGGTTGGCGCCGCATGGTCGTCGAAAAGCGTGGCCGGCCGATGCGGGCCCAGATGCTGATGATCGGCGTTGCTGCGCTCGCCATGCTGCCATTGGTAGCCGCGGGCAATATCGGTGGGCAGCCGATGGTTGGCGCATTGGCGCCGGTCGGCGTTTCGGTGCTGCTGGGCGCAGCCATTTTCGGCCTCGGCATGCAATTGGGCGGCGGCTGTGGCTCGGGCACGCTGTTTACCGTGGGCGGTGGCTCGGCGCGCATGCTGGTCACGCTGGTGTTCTTCATTATCGGCGCGCTGATCGGTACTGCTCATTTGCCTTATTGGCTGGAACAGCCATCTCTGCCACCTATCAGCATTGGCGCTGAGTTGGGCGTGGCTGGGGCGATTGCAGTAACTATTGGCGGGCTGGCCTTGGTGGCACTCGTCACCGCGCTCATCGAAAAGCGGGCGCATGGCAATCTCGAAACCGAACCGGCCCCGGCACGTCCGGGCTGGAGCTGGATCTGGCGCGGCCCTTGGCCGCTGGTGGGCGCAGGGTTGTTCCTGGCCCTACTCAATGTCGCCACCCTTTTGCTCGCCGGTCACCCGTGGTCGATCACCTATGGCTTCGGCCTGTGGGGCGCCAAGATTGCCCAGGCAGTCGGCGTTGATGTGGCCAGCTGGGAATTCTGGACCTGGCCGGCACAGGCGCAGGCGCTTAATTCGAGCGTTTTGGCCGATAGCGTGTCGGTGATGGATTTTGGGCTGGTGCTGGGCGCTGCACTGGCAGCTGCCATTGCCGGCAAGTTTGCACCCAAAGCCAAGTTGCCGCTGGGTTCGTTGCTGGCTGCCATCGTTGGGGGCCTGTTGATGGGCTATGGCGCACGCCTGTCTTTTGGCTGCAATATCGGAGCTCTGTTCTCCGGCATTGCCACGGGGAGCGTGCATGGTTGGTTGTGGTTTGGCGCCGCCTTTGTTGGTTCTTTTGCCGGTGTCTGGTTGCGTCCGGTTTTCGGTCTTGATGGATTTGTCAAAAAATGAGTGCACGCAACACTTTACTCTTCGGTGCAGCCCTGGCCGTTAGCACTGCCGCTATCGCCTACGATCACGTGACCAATCCGGTGCCCCCGCGCCCGGTCTACGGTACGACTACTGCAGCTTCCGGGACGGCGCCTTGCGCTGCCGCACCCTGTGCCGCCGGGGCCGCCATGTCGCCTTGTGCCGCTGGTGCGCCGGCAGCGTCGACAACTAAGATCGCGCCGCCACCGCCGCCTGCGGCAGCGCCGTGCGCTGCTGGCGCCCCGGCGGCACCGCTCAAGGCGCCACCGCCGCCGCCAGCCCAGCCCCGCCCGGCTGAGCCGGCAAGGCTGTTGGCACCGCCACCTCCGGCGCCAAAACCATTGCCGGCCGGGCAGGAGGCCCCCGATCTGGTAGTTGGAGGCAAATGAGTGTCAGGTTCGGCGCGCGATAGTGCTCTTGAAGAAATCGCCTTTTGCGAAACAATTCTCGCTAAGGGCGGTCTCACCGTATTGAGTGACACCTTTCAGGGGGTCTCTTCAATCGACGCGTGGGAGCATTATCCGCCCGGCGACGTCTATGACCCAATTAGCAACGCGCAATGGTTCTATCACTGCCATCCTGCCGATGAAGGCCAGACCGAACACGGTCATTTTCACTGCTTCCTGCGACCCGAGGGGCCGCAGGGCCCGATCCATCACCTTGTGGCCATTGGGGTAGATGCCAACGGACGGATCCTGCGGCTGTTTACCGTCAATCAGTGGGTGGTGGGCGATGACTGGGCCGATGCCGCGACCACCGTTGGCCTGCTCGAACGTTTCGACATGCAGATGCCGCGGCCGTCCTATCTGGTTAATCGCTGGTTGACGGCGATCTTTGTCGCCTATGCCTCCGAAATCACCGATTTGATCCGCCAACGAGATATTGTGCTCGCGGCCCATGTGCCGCTTGCAGGCGTAACAGCTCGAGAAGACCGGGCAATCGAAGTGTTGTCGGAACATGTGCTCCCTAGATCTGCCGGCGGTCCTGATCGCCGATAAACAGGTCTCGTCGTGTTGCACTACGGGCCTGACAGGAAGGCGCCATCTGCAAGTCTGCCGTGAGGTTCAAAGCAACGTTCGCAAAGCGGTTCTTTTGAACGGTCGGTTGGACTGCTCTCCCCCGGACGGCGCTGCCCGTGGCCAATGTTCTAACCACCTGGCAAGTGGCTCCTCGCCTCGATGTTGCTAGGTCGATGATTCTCTTTGGCTTTGATCTGCAAGCACTGGCGGTGATGTGCCTGGGCGGTGATGTGCCCGGGTGACGATTGGTCGGGCATGTGTCTCTAACCGTCCCACTAGTCCCCATTGCGTCATGAAGCAAAAATACTAGTGTACTAGGCAAGGTGGGTAACGAACCTTAAAGTTCAGGCTCGCGTATCTCAATAGATATAGGATGTCGCTTCAATTTTCGGCGTATAAGTTGTGTGTATTTTTGTCACTACTAGTGTTTGTTTTAAAGCGTGAGCGACAGTTTTTGTATGTAGACCGTGATACAAGTTTTAATACTTAACATGCATGATGCGCATGGGTTTATTCCGTTTTTGCATTTTACATATCATGACAATTTGAAGACTTCTGTATTTGGGGTTATTTCAATGATGCGCTTCAAAAGGCGCACTTGATCTAGGGGTGATGGGACATCCGGGCAGTGTGCTCCCCCTCTTGAGGAGGTGGCGATGTCACGCTTTCTGAAATTGCTTTTTGTCGGCGCGGTCTTCGGCGGGTCCGCCGTTTTGCCCGCCCATTCCGCAGATGTTGGAGTCCTGAAAGACCTCGATGTCTGCAGTTCTCTTGGCCTCACTGGGCTGACGATTTCATCCGATACGAATTGTCTGCAGATCTCGGGCGAAGTGAAGTACGAGTTCATCTTCGGTGACTATCGCCCACCTTATCACGCTGTCGGTACGCTGGCCTCGAAGTCCGATCCTGACGGGCTTTTCATGGGCAATGGCCGTTCCGACTGGCGCTCGTCCGTCGACACACAGCTGCGTTTTGTAGGCACTTCGGATTCCGATTTTGGCAAGGCGCAGGGGGTTATTCGCATCGATGGGCGTGAGCGTCCGGCTCACTTGGACGGGGCGTTCGAGAAGACCGACACCTTCCTCAAGCTTGAACAGGCTTATGTCACTGTAGGCAACGGCACCGTGCTTTCAGCCGGCCGCAAGGGAACGATCGCCAATAAGGACGATGACACTGCGTTCACCTATCAGAAGCTGTTCAATGAGGATGCGGCTTCCGGCGTTGCCTACAACAGCAACAATCCCAAAGTTGACATGAAGGATGGCGGTCATGTCATCCAGATCGTCCACAACCTGGGTGGCGGTTGGTCAGTTGGCGCTGCTGCCGAAAAGCTTGATACGACCGGCACCGCCGTGGGTGTTGTCAGCTATGCCAGCAAGACGATAACTGCTCACGTAACCGTCCTGGCCTCGGATATCCTGACGGGCACCATCCGTAACTGGGGCGTGCATGCCGGTGCTACCGTCACCATCGACAAGGCTCGTCTGCGCGGTGCTATCGCTTTCAATGATGCAGGATGGTGGAATGCTCTGGCGACCGCTTCCTACAATTTTGACGGGTTCACTCTTGCCGTCGCCGGTGAGGCAACGTCCGCATCCGAATACGGATTTGCGGGATCGATCGCGGCCCAAGTTCTGGATGGCATCACCCTGAACGTTGGCTCGCGCATGTTCCGCGAGGGCAATGGCGACGTGACCATTGATACGATTGCCGCGATCAAGTCAGGTATTGCCGAGGCACTGACGCTCGAATTGGGCGCTGGCTATATCTCTGAATCGGAAAAGTCAGATGGGACCGTCTATGGTCTCGGCAAGCTGGCGTGGGCTCCCGGCGGCGGCTTTACCGCAGATCTAGAGGCGCGGGTGAACCATAACCCGGCCCACAGCCTTGGTTACCAGATCAAGACCACTGCAAAGAAGACCTTCAACTAACCTGTTGCCGGCGTGGCCATTCGGTCGCGCCGGCTCATTTCAAACTGAACTGGGACCAGACAATCTGCCCGGCCTACAACTCAAGGTGGAGTGCATTTACAACAGCTGTGTTGGTATACTAGTGTTCATGTATTGAGTGTGGAGGACACCCAGTGGATCTTGATATCAGGCGGCTGAAAGTGCTGGATGCCGTTATGATGACCGGCAGCGTGACTGATGCGGCCTGTCAGCTTCATCGCACCCAGCCCCAAGTCAGCCGCATTTTAAAGGCCCTGGAAGAGGATCTTGGGTTCGAATTGTTCCAGCGCCTAGGGCGTGGGCTGGTTCCCACCCAGCGGGGCAAGCTATTTCATACCCATGCCCGGCTTCTCCTGGATGAGGCAGACGCGTTGAAGCGCATTGCCGAATCCGTGCGTCGCAACGGTGAAGCCGCCGTACGCCTCGCCTCGCCGAACTATTTCAACCAGTCGCTTCTGCCCCGGATCGTTGCAAATATTTGCACCCATTACCCCGAGTTGAGCTTTGAGCTGGTCGCTCTCACCCGCAATGCCGCGGGGCAATTGGAGAGCAACAGAGAATTCGATGTTGCCATCGCGCCGCTGCCCTTCCTGCGACCCGACTTGTTGGCGACTCCATTGGCGACGGTTCGGTTCGTTGCATGGTTGCCGCCGGGGCACGTCCTCGCGCAACGGCCGGTACTGGAGCCTCAGGACCTGCTTGGGCATCCGCTAATCGGAATTGATTGGGAGACACCGCTACGGGATGCGCTGCGGCCGTTCCTGGCACCGGTAGAGCAGGGGCTGCAAGTCAAGGTCATGGCCAGCACGATCGAAACCGCCTGCCAATTGGTGGCGCGCGGGATTGGCATTGCCATTGCCGACCCGCTCGTGGGCGTAGCCTGTCTCGGTGAACATCAGATTGTCACACGTCCGCTGGCTCCAGAGGTTTCCTATACCTTGGGGGTCTGTTTTCCTGGCGCGGCCAGGCCCTCACTTCCGCTGCTCGGCGTGATCGCGGACGCACTCGGACAAGAGATCATCTCGCTGCAACAGCACATCGATATCGTTCCTACGCGCGGCGCTGATATTCAGTCCCTGTCGAGCCTGTTTTTGTGAGTGCGTGTGGGGGGGCTTCATTCGGAATCGACGGGCAAAGCTGGCGGAACCGGCGCTTTGGTGGGACGTTGGTTTACTCAGCATGCATGCCCATAAGATTGCCTCAAGCGCGGATTGGGTCGCATGCCGATCGAACACGAGGTGTAGAAATGCCTGCAAAATCCAAGGCGCAGCAAAAGGCTGCTGGCGCAGCTCTCTCTGCCAAGCATGGTGAAACAAAATCCAGCGAGCTCAAGGGCGCATCCAAATCGATGTACGAATCCATGACCGAAAAAGAGCTGCACGACTTCGCGTCTACCAAGCGCAAAGGAAAGCCCGAGCACGTATCGAAATCCAGGTGAACCGCCCGTCAGCGCTCCAGGAAACCGTAGTCAGCAGGCGCCGCGAAGATCGGGAATGGATTGAATTTCCGGCCGGCCCGGAAAGCGGGGGGCAAGCTTAGCAACGTCCATGTTGGAATTAAAGCCAAGGCGTTGAAAAGTTTGGCTGTTCGGGACGCGGCCCGATGATTGACCTTTTTGGGACCCCAACCGATAGTCTGCCCAGCCAGACTAGGAGATGGGCCATGAACAATCAAAAAAACACTACCCCCACGAGGAGGGAGTTTCTTTCCATGATCGGGGCCGCTGGGGGCGCAGCGGTTATGTATCATGCGATGGGTGCAATGGGTCTGGCGCAAGCCTCCCCCTATGCTGGTCCAGTCAAGCTTGGGCAGGCCCCGGCCGGTGCAAAGGTGCTCGTCCTGGGCGCTGGTATCGCCGGCATGGTCGCCGCAATGGAACTGCGCGACGCGGGTTATGAGGTCGAGGTTCTCGAATTCCGCGACGTCGCGGGCGGTCGCTGCTGGACCCTGCGGTCCGGTGACACATTTGAAGAGTTGGGCGGAGAAGTACAAACCGTCGATTTCGCCGAGGGTAACTATTTCAACCCGGGTCCGTGGCGCGTTCCCTATAACCACTACGGCATCATCGACTATTGCCGCCGCCTGGGTGTCGAGCTGGAGCCCCTGATCCAGATCAACAACTTTGCCTATGTCCATTCCACCAAGGCTCTCGACGGCAAGCCGGTGCGCTATCGCGAAGTCAACAGCGACTTCCGCGGCCATATTTCTGACCTGCTCTCCAAGGCCACCAATCAGGGCGCTCTGGACGAAGTCCTGACGACCGAAGACAAGGAAAAGCTGCTGGCCGCGCTCCGTACCTTCGGCGCTCTCAACGGCGACAATGCCTATGTTTCGGGTAATTCTGCCAGCGCACGTCGCGGCTATGACCGCGCACCCGGCGGTGGTGTCGATGGCGCGCCGATCGCCAACGAAGTCATGGACCTGACAACCCTGTTGGAGTCGGGGCTGTGGAGCCGCCTGGCTACCAGCGAGGCACTGAACTCGTCGATGCCGATCTTCCAGCCCAAGGGTGGCATGGACATGATCGCGCGCGCAATGGCGGCCAATCTGGGCGATCTGGTAAGCTACAACAAGAAGATCACCAGCATTAGCCAGGATGAAAATGGCGTGTCGGTGACCTATGAGGACCGCGCCAATGGCGGGGCCGAAGCTACTACGACTGCCGACTACTGCGTTTGCACGATACCGTTCTCGGTGCTTAGCCAGATCGATCACGACTTCTCCGGCCCGCTTTCGGATGTCATCGACACGATGTCCTATGCTACCTCGATCAAGGTTGGCCTCGAATTCAAGCGTCGTTTCTGGGAAGAAGACGAGCACATCTACGGCGGCACCACCTATACCGACCTGCCGATCTCGCAGATTTCCTACCCGTCGAATGACTACCTGTCCAAGCAGCCCGGCGTTGTTCTGGGTGCCTACTCCTGGGGCGCAACTGCCTACCAGTACTCTTCCATGACCCCGGATGAGCGTATCCGCCGCACGGTGGAGTTTGGCAGCCAGATCCACCCGCAGATGCAGGAAGAGTTCAAGGCCGGCGTCGCCGTCGCCTGGCACCGAGTGCCGTGGACCCTGGGTTGCTATGGCAACTGGCAGGACAAGGAAGCCCAGTACCAGGACGGCGTGGCGATGGACCGCCGCATCGTCTGTGCCGGCGAACATCTGTCCTATCTACCGGCTTGGATGGAAGGTGCAGTGCTCTCGTCACTTGACGCGATCACCCGTCTTCACGCTGAAGCCAGCACCGCTGCAGGAGCATAATCGATGAACTTCACCAAGATCGTAGCTGTCGCCACTCTGGTCGGCATGCTGGGCACCGCCGCAGTAGTGGCGCAGGACGCCACCGCTGCAGATGACAGCAAGGCATGGTTTGGCAGCTCGTCGGTTCTGACCCAGCAGACAGGCAAGGGGCTTTACGAGGCCGTTTGCGCCAGCTGCCACATGCCCGAGGGGCAGGGCGCTGTCGGTGCGGGGGCCTATCCGGCACTGGCCGATAACGCCATGCTCGAATCTCCAGACTACCCGATCTATCTGATCGTTCACGGCCAGAAGGCGATGCCGCCCCTGGGTGGCATCATGAACGACGAGCAGATCGCCGCTGTGGTGAATTACATCCGGACCAGCTTCGGCAACTCCTTTACCGAAGATCCTGCCACGGCCGAAACGGTCGCCGCAGCGCGCTAATCCAATCCGGCCGGCGTGGACCAGTCCACGCCGGCTCTCACCTTATCCACGATCAACGTCGTGCCCGGCTCTTGCTGCAGTGGTTAGACTTTGGCGCGCTGGGCTTGGTAAGCCGAGGCAAGTGCTCGAAACCGGCGGCCAAACCAGCTGCTTACTCTACGATGCCTGCCGCTTCTGCAATCAACTGAATGGACCGCAGGCGCAGCGCGTGGTCGTATACGTCGGAGACGACGATCAACTCATCTGCGCCAGTCTCGTTGACAAGCGCCTCAATGCCCGATCTGACCGTGTCTGGCGATCCAATGATGGAGCGCGCCAGCATACGCGAGGCCTGCGCTTTCTCTGCCGGCGACCAGTAGCTTTCGATATCATCAATCGGCGGTTGGCTTAGCCCGCGGCTGCCGCGCAGCATGCTGGCGAACGACATCTGCTGCGTCGTCGCCAGGCGCCGCGCTTCAACGTCGGTTTCCGCCGCAATGATATTGACGCCGACCATCGCATAGGGGCGATCCAGTTGCTCCGAGGGCTTGAAACGGCTGCGGTAGAGGTCAAGTGCCGGCAATAGCAGTTCCGGCGCAAAATGGGACGCGAAGGCGTAGGGCAGGCCCAGTTCGGCCGCCAGCATTGCGCCAAAATTGCTCGACCCGAGAATCCATAGCGGCACGTTGCTGCCTGCGGCAGGGACCGCCTCAATGCGTTGCCCAGGACTTGTCGGCGCAAGGAACGCCTGAAGCTCAAGCACGTCCTGCGGGAAGCGCTCGGCACTTTCCGGGGCGCGACGCAAGGCCCTGACCGTGAGTTGATCGGTGCCGGGTGCACGGCCGAGCCCGAGATCGATCCGGCCGGGGAACAGCCGCTCCAGCGTGCCGAACTGCTCTGCAATCACGTACGGAGCATGATTAGGCAGCATGATCCCGCCGGCGCCCACTCTGATGGTCTTTGAGCCGGCCGCGATATGGGCAAGCACGATCGAGGTAGCGGCACTGGCGATGCCCGGCATATTGTGATGCTCTGCAACCCAGATGCGGCTATAGCCCCATTGTTCGGCATGAGCCGCCAGATCGCGGGCGTTATCCAGTGCCGCCCGCGCGTCGGTCTCCTCGGTGACGCGGACGAGCTCGAGAATGGATAGTGGCGTCATGGATCGCTCCTTGCTGATCGGGTGGGCTAACTTCGCCAAAGCGGAGACAGCCTCCATTATTCTTGACGCTTTATGGAGGTTGCCTTCAGAGTGTGTCAATCCAAACAAGGGCACCGCGCATGACTGATGAAACAAAGAGTGATGAACTCTCCGGACTGCGCGCCGACGCCCGCCGCAATCGCGACCGCGTCCTCAAGGCTGCCACTGGGCATTTCGCATCTCGTGGGGTCAACGCCTCGCTCGATGAAATCGCTAGGCTCGCTGGCGTTGGAGCGGGCACACTCTACCGGCATTTTCCCTCGCGCGAAGCCTTGCTGGCCGCTGCATTGCAGGAGCGCCAAACCGACTTGCGCGCCCAGGCTCAAGCAGCACGTGAGATTGAGAATGCCGACGATGCCCTGTCGGCATGGCTGGCCGCTTTGCAGGACTATTTGCGAACCTTCAACGGGCTGCCGGAGCCGGTGCTCAGTGCCCTCAAGGATCGCGCCTCTCCGTTGGCGCTGCCTTGTGATGCTCTGGTCCAGATTACGCGGGAGTTTCTAGACCGTGCCCAACAGCACGGCGGCGCGCGCCCGTCGGTCACCGCTGATGAATTGTTTCTGAGCACGGTGGGCGTCGCCTGGGTTCTCGGTCGGACTGGCGCTGATGCCGCCGTTGCACAAGGGCTGAACCGGATTTTGGCCGACGGTTATCGCACCTAAACCGGTGAGGCAGCAGGAGGCGCGTGTTCGTGGTGACTATTCTATCAAACAGCTTTGTCGTCTTGCGCTGAAATACTGGCGGTTTGCTGGCGCTGGGACGCCAAAAGCGCCAGGGCAATGCCTCCGACGATACCAACAGTTGCAATTACCAAGCGTGCGGTCGGCGCTTCGGCAATGAAGAGTACGCCACCTATTGCCGCAATACACGGCACTGACAGCTGCACAAATGCCGCCCGTGTGCGTGAGAGCGTCGGCAGAACACTATACCAGATTGTGTAGCCCAATCCGGATGCAATGGCGCCGGACGCAACTGCGTAGACGAGGCCCGCTGTAGTCGGCCTGACAAGAGAGGCTCCAACGACGATCAGCAAAGCCCCGATCGGCAGGCATCGAACAAAGTTGCCCGCGGTGTCCGTTAGCGGAGATCTGGATCCTCTGCCCAAAATGCTGTACGCGGCCCAGGAGAACCCAGCGACAATCATCAGCAGCGCCCCTGTAAGTGGAGGAGCGACCAAGCTTGGGAAAACCAGGTAAACCAGCGAGAAAAATGCCAGGGCTAGTCCAAGCCACTCCAAAGTCGATGGCCTGTCGCCTTTGAAGATTGCCCAGGCGAGCATCCCGATCTGGACGCTGGCGAACAGGATTAGCGCTCCCGCACCGGCGCCGATCTGGACATAGGCGACTGAAAATGTCCCCGCATAAAACAGCAACGCCAACGCTGCTCGCCAACTTCCCATCGGCTCGGTCGTCCTGCGACGGGTCCGGATGGTGATCAATGCTACCAGGACCAGCGCGCCGGAAACGAGCCGTACGCCGGTATAGGCGAGGGGGTCGATGTCGCCGTGCAAAAGAGCAAGCCTTGCCAACACAGAGTTCGCTGCAAAGGCCAGCATGGCAGTGATGGTTAGGATCGCGATCTTCATTCCCGCCAGCAGATCACTAGCGGCTTATGCCGACAAGCCGTCCTGTAATTCGCGGCAGGTGTCAACACAAACAAGGCTTTATATCCATCGCCTGGTGCGGTTCATGAACTCGCGGTAGGGCTGGCCAAATTTGGCGGATAGATAAGCTTCTTCACGGGTCACGACGCCGTAGTGCAGCAGAACTGCCAACACGGGCACCAAGATCAAACCCCATTCGAGCGAAGCAACAAGGCTCAGCCCCGCAAGGATCATCATGAACCCGATATACATGGGGTTTCGCGAAAAACGATAGGGTCCGGTGGTTGCAAGTTTAAGGGTGGGCTCGTGTGGCGAGGGGTTGGTTCCAACTTTCCTGAACGTCCTAAGGGCCGACACGCCAAGCGCGAGCGCCGCAACGAGCAACGCCAACCCCAGATAGAATGTCCAGCTTGTTGCTGAAAACGCTGGCGGTAGGAAATTGAGGGTGTTCGTAAAATCCAAACCGACCGCCACAAACAAGGCGATCAAAAGGATGAACGGCGGCAGCATGATCACATCCGGATGGTCGCCCTTTGATGCCGACATACTAATACTCCTGGTGTGGGTATTGGCGTGGCTTAAACATTACCCCCGAATGCCAATCAATTATAGCGCTCGTGTGAATCCTCTCCGTTGAGCCGCATTCATGCGATATGCTTCCGTCCTGCTGGCAATGGCCGTGTGGAACGGGAGATGACGCGAGTATTCCAGGCAACTGACCGGCTGTTACCCTGACCTAACGCCGCAGCATCCTGCGGATACTTCACGCGAAAGGACAAGCAATTGGCAACCGCAAAGAACACCATCTGCCTCTGGTACGATAAGGACGCTGAGGCCGCAGCCCGCTTCTACAGCGAGATTTTTCCAGACAGCGCTGTGGGGGCCGTGCAGCGCGCCCCAAGCGATTTCCCTTCTGGCAAGTCTGGTGACGTGCTGACCGTCGAATTTACGGTGCTGGGCACTCCTTGTATTGGCCTGAATGGCGGACCCGTTTTCAAACATAACGAAGCCTTCTCCTTCCAGGTCGCTACTGACGACCAGCAAGAGACCGACCGCTATTGGAACGCCATCATCAACAATGGTGGTGAGGAAAGTGTGTGCGGCTGGTGCAAGGACAAATGGGGTATCTCCTGGCAAATCACGCCACGCGTGCTCACAGAGGCGATGGCGGCGGGCGGCGCCGAGGCCAAGCGGGCGTTCGACGCCATGATGAACATGAAAAAGATCGACGTCGCTGCTATCGAAGCCGCTCGGCGAGGTTGACCGTCTAGGCGCCTGTCGGAGGGTACTTGGAACGCGAACGCTTCATCCCAATGGCGCGCCTGACCACGCAGCCCGCAAGAGAAAGCGCAAGTCGTCGCGGACCAAGGGCCGTGGATTGGGATAAGGTGCTTCCAGGGCTAGCTCGGCAGCGCGGTCCAGATCGCGCTCCGCCATGCCGAGCGCCCGTAAGCTTTGTGGGCCGCCGACTTCATTGCAGAACTGTTGCAGGGCCTGGCCCACGTCGGTGCCGCCAAATATTTCAATGATCGGCGCTAGCCGGTCGGCAGCTGCCAAACAGTTGAAGCCAATAGTATATGGCAGCATCACCGCATGGGTCTGCGCATGCGGCAAACCAAATGATCCGCCGAGCACGTGACACAGCTTGTGGTGCAACGCCATGCCGACTTGCCCCAGCACCGTCCCGCAAAGCCAGGCGCCATAGAGCGTCTCGCCGCGTGCGTCGAGGTCAGAAGGATTGTGCCTGACCGTTGGAAGGGCCGACTTGAATGCGCGCAGACCTTCGATTGCCAGAAGGGTGGAGATGGGATTTCTGTCGGGGGCGTACAGCCCTTCCGCGGCATGCGCCATGGCGTTGAGGCCGCTGGCTACGGTGATCTCGATGGGCAGGGATAGTACCAGCTCCGCATCATAGAGAATGACCTCCGGCAGAACCCTGGCATCCTTGAGGGTGGTTTTATGCCCTCCCTCCGTCTGCCCCAGAACGGCTGTCGCTTCGCTGCCGGAGTAGGTCGTCGGCAGTACAACCTGCGGCAGGTCACTGCGCAGCGCCAACGCCTTGCCCAGCCCTATCGCCGAACCCCCACCAATGGCGATGAGACAATCCGCCCCCAGCCGTTCCAGCTCGGCCATCGCTCGCTCGGTGACGGCCGCCGGCGTGTGCATCACGGCCAGAGGAAGAATTCCGGCGTGGCTTGGCCCAAGGTTTGAGGCGATTCGCTGCGCCATCGCCAACTTGCCTGCAGTCGACACAATCACGGCGCGCCGGCACCCGAGGCGCTCTACCTCCAGGCCGATTTCGTTGCTGATCCCCGCGCCGAACCGGACCCGCTGAGCCGACTGGTTGAAGGTGAATTCAGGCTGGAATGACATTGAGCTGTTCCTGCGTGAGCCGGTTCTATGAGCTAGTAGCCAGGGGTAAGAGTCGCCCTGCGCCCATCCTACCAGAGAGCGCTTGAGTGCTCGAGAAGATGTCCGAGCAACAGGTCTGGCTCTTTTTGTGGCGAATTCCTTGTCGATTGGCACTCGCTGCAAGATTGTGCCAAATCACATCGGCATGGCGTAGTAGGCGCAGAGCTGCGAGTAGGGGAAGATAGACATGGATTTCGCACAGGATGAGGTGCTTTTCGTGGCCTCGCGGGGTGTTGAGGAGCGTCATGGGCTGTGGCTCTGGCAAAATCAAACTGGTGACTGGCAGGGACGTCAACTCGACACGGTTCGCCAGCTCTCCTCCCTCACTGGGCATCCTCAGATACCGGTTGTCTATGGGACAGGGGGCGTGGGCCAGGAAGGTACGCTGTACGCTTGGCGGATCGACAAGCATGGCGAAACTCGGCTTTCTGCTGGATCCAGCATGGGCGCCGAACCGTGCCACCTCGAGGTCGATCCCTCGGGGCGGCTGCTAGTTGCCGCAAACTACACCTCGAGCACGCTCGTCCTGCAGCGGCTCGATGACGGCGGTGCGTTCGCGGGCGATCCCTCGCTCGTCACGCTTTTCGGGTCGGGGCCCGAAATCGAGCGACAGGCCGAGGCTCATCCGCATCAGGCGTTCTTTGTCGGTCAAACGCTTGTGGTTATCGACCTTGGTGCCGATCTCATTCGCGAGTTTGAGCTCAATCTTGATGACCCCGGTAGCGCGCTCATCCGAGAGGTTCGCACCACGGCAGTGCCGCCGGGAACTGGTCCGCGGCATGGCGTCCACTTGCCGGATGGCCGTTTGGCGATAAGCGGCGAACTGGGCGAAAACCTCATTGTGGGGTATCCCGGCCAGACTGTGGAGCACTGGGCCAATGTCCGCAGCACGCGTTTGTCCGGACCGGCCCAGTCGCGCTGGACACGCAACTATCCCGGCGACATTCGTCGTTCTGTAGATGGTCGATACGTCTATTTGGCAAATCGCAGCTATGACACACTGGCAACGTTTGACGTGAGTGGCCTCACGCCGGCGCTCGTCGCAGAGCACGACACCACGGTGCACTGGCCACAACATATCCTTGTGCGGCCCAACCATCTGCTGGTCGCCGGTTGGGATTCCTCCTGCGTGGTCGCGTTGCCGCTGAGCGACGGCATTCCACAAGGGGCAGAGCCATTGTTCGACTGCGAAGGGGCAGGCTGGCTGCATGCCCATCTCCTTGGCTAGCCAGGCCATCACTCGCGACATGGGCGATGAGGTTGGCACTCAGGCCGTCCCACCGCCGATAGCCGGACGTTCGATGACCAGGCGCACGCGCTCGATGGGGTGAACAACGATGGCGTGGTTTCAACTCTGATGGGATCACGAGAGAGCTCTCTGGTCGTAATCGAGGCCATGGGTGGCAAAATCGCCGGCTTGTGCGCTGTAATCAATCGGTTTTCGGTAAGCGTCGTTACCGGTTATGAAGACTGCAAAACATCTTCTAAATATAAACCAAATTGATTATTGACTTGAACTAACGGTTTATCTTGGGAGTATCCTGCCAGGTGCGTGCCAACAACGTGTGCACAGCCAACTTGACTCTCCATGACAATGGGTGAGTATTTGCCCACCAGTGCGGCAAATGCTCGCAAGGGCTTAGGGAGGAACCTATGAAACTGTTACCCATTCTCGTGGGCGCATTCACCTTTGCGCTGGCGGCTTCAGCCTCGGCACAAACCCTCACCATTGCTACGGTGAACAATGACGACATGATCCGCATGCAGGGACTGTCGGGCGCTTTCACCGAGGAAACCGGCATTCAGCTCAACTGGGTTGTGCTGGAGGAAAACACCCTGCGCCAGAACGTCACCACCGACATCGCCACCAATGGCGGTCAGTACGACGTAATGACCATTGGCACCTATGAAGCGCCAATCTGGGCCAAGCAGGGCTGGCTGGTGCCGCTCGACGCGCTGACCGACGACCCTAATTATGACGTCAATGATTTGCTCCCGCCTATCCGTGCGGGCCTGTCTTACGAGGGCAAGCTCTATGCCGCCCCGTTTTATGGCGAAAGCTCGATGGTGTATTATCGCAAGGATCTGATGGAGAAGGCGGGCCTTACCATGCCCGATGCGCCGACTTGGGAATTCATCGGCAAAGCCGCTCGCGCCATGACTGACCGTGCCGCCGACATCAGCGGCATTTGCTTGCGCGGCAAGGCCGGCTGGGGGGAGAACATGGCCTTCCTCACCGCCATGTCCAACTCCTTCGGGGCCCGCTGGTTCGACGAGAAATGGGTGCCCCAGTTCAATAGCCCCGAGTGGAAGAACACACTGGATACATACCTCTCGCTGATGGCTGATGCCGGCCCGTCCGGTGCCTCATCCAACGGCTTCAACGAAAACCTGACCCTGTTCCAGCAAGGCAAGTGCGGAATGTGGATCGACGCCACAGTGGCCGCCGGAGCCCTCGTGGGTCCTGACTCCACCGTCGCCGACAAGGTCGGCTTCGCTCTCGCGCCCGACAATGGTCTGGGCAAGCGCGGCAATTGGCTGTGGGCCTGGTCACTGGCCATTCCCGCCAGTTCGCAGAACAAGGAGGCGGCCGAAAAGTTCATCAATTGGGCAACCAATAAGGATTACCTCAACACCGTCGCCGCCAAGGATGGCTGGGCCAGTGTCCCCCCCGGCACCCGCACGTCTCTCTACGAGAACCCGGAGTACCAGGCCGCCGCGCCCTTCGCCAAGGTGACGCTGGACTCCATCAATTCGGCCGACCCCACCAAGCCGACTGTGCAACCAGTGCCCTATACGGGCGTGCAATTTGTGGCGATCCCCGAGTTTGCCGGCATCGCCACAAACGTGGGTCAGCTGTTCTCGGCAGCGCTTGCCGGACAAATGTCGGCGGACGATGCTCTGGCCCAGGCGCAGGAAGCCGCCACGCGGGACATGACCCGCGCCGGCTACATCAAGTAATCCTCCCGACCTGCGGCCGGTCGCTCCGACCGCGGGCTTTCGTAAGGAACCGCTTGGAAATCATCCCTAGCGGGGATGTTCCGGCGGTTCCGACCTGGCTCCCGGCCAAGGGTCTCTCGGGCGGCCGGGCACGCACGCTGACGACTTGCCGATTCGATAGACTTGGGAGGATGCTTTGGCCACTGCACAGACCCGAACCCTTGCCAGGGTCATGATGGCGCCCGCTGTGGTCGTCCTGCTGATCTGGATGATCGTTCCGCTGGTGATGACTTTGTGGTTCTCGTTTCAGAACTACAGCCTGATCAACCCGATGATGTCCGGGTTCGCCGGCTGGGCCAATTACCTCTATGTCATCGGCGACCCCAGCTTTACGCAGTCGCTCATCAATACGCTTATCCTGGTGGGCGGTGTATTGCTGATCACCGTGATTGGGGGCGTGTTGCTGGCCATGCTGCTTGATCAGCCGATCTGGGGGCAGGGCGTGTTGCGGATTGTTGTGATCTCGCCCTTCTTCGTCATGCCGCCCGTAGCAGCGCTGATCTGGAAAAACGGTTTCATGCATCCGGGCTATGGCATGCTGGGCCATTTGTGGAGGGCGATGGGCCTTCAACCGGTCGATTGGTTCAATCAGTATCCCTTGTTTTCCATCGTCGTGATCGTTGCCTGGCAGTGGCTGCCGTTTGCCACCCTGATTTTCCTCACCGCGCTGCAATCGCTGTCGGAGGAGCAGCGCGAGGCGGCCGAAATGGATGGCGCCAACGCCATCAACCGCTTCTACTACGTCATCCTGCCTCACATGGCCCGCTCGATCACTATCGTGATCCTGATCCAGACCATCTTCCTGCTAGGCATCTTCGCCGAAATTCGCGTCACCACTGGTGGCGGCCCAGGCTATGCCTCAACCAACATCACCTTCCTCGTGTTCCGCACGGGTATCTTGAGCAACGACATCGGCGCCGGGACTGCTGGTGGCGTGATTGCTGTGATCATCGCCAATATAGTTGCCATCTTCCTGATGCGCGCGGTTGGCAAGAACCTAGACGCCTAGGAGGGTCGGCCATGGCACGTAATGTTCCAGTTCGCACCAGGATCGGTTTTACCCTGCTCGCCTGGGCCGTCGGCTTGCTGCTGTTTTCGCCTATCTTGTGGACAGTGCTGACAGCCTTCAAGACCGAGGCCGAAGCCATCTCCAGCACGCCCACCTTCCTGCCACGAAGCTTTACGCTGGAAAACTTCGGCGCGGTGCAGGAGCGCTCGGATTACATCAAGCACGCAACCAATTCGATCATAGTTTCCGTCGGCTCGACCCTGCTGGGGTTACTGATCGGCGTGCCCGCAGCTTGGGCCATGTCGTTCGCGCCGACCAAACGCACCAAGGACGTGCTGATGTGGATGCTCTCCACCAAGATGATGCCTGCGGTGGGCGTGCTGATCCCGATCTATCTGATATTTCGCGACCTGCGCCTACTCGACACTGTGCACGGGCTGACCATCATCATGACGCTGATCAACCTGCCGATCATCATCTGGATGCTTTACACCTATTTCAAGGAAATCCCGGTCGATATCCTTGAAGCGGCCCGCATGGACGGCGCGGAACTGTGGAATGAGATCGTGCACGTCCTGGTCCCGATGGCCATCCCGGGCATCGCCTCGACCCTGCTGCTCAACGTCATTCTCGCCTGGAATGAAGCCTTTTGGACCATCACCCTGACCTCGGGGCGCGCGGGCACGCTTACGGCGTTTATCTCCTCCTTCTCCAGTCCTCAGGGTCTGTTTCTCGCAAAGCTGTCCGCGGCGTCTCTGCTGGCGATTGCGCCAATCCTGTTGATGGGGTGGTTTAGCCAGAAGCAACTGGTGCGTGGCCTGACCTTCGGTGCCGTTAAATAAGGACATCACGAAATGGGTTCCATCAAGCTCGAAAATGTTCAGAAGTCCTTCGGCGATGTGACTGTTATTCCTGGTATTTCGTTGGACATCAAAGACGGTGAGTTCGTCGTCTTCGTCGGCCCTTCGGGGTGTGGAAAGTCGACGCTGCTGCGGCTGATAGCCGGGCTGGAAGACACCTCCAGCGGGCAAATCCTGCTCGATGGCGAGAACATGACCAAAGCGCCGCCGGCGCGGCGGGGGCTCGCAATGGTGTTTCAATCATATGCGCTCTATCCGCATATGAGCGTGCGCGACAATATCGCGTTCCCACTCAAGATGGCGAAGATGGACAAGGCGGAAATCGCGCGCAAGGTCGAGTATGCGGCGCGCACCTTGAATCTGGGCTCGTATCTGGACCGGCGCCCTCGCGCCCTCTCGGGCGGACAGCGGCAACGCGTCGCCATCGGGCGTGCCATCGTGCGCGAGCCCAAGGCCTTCCTATTCGATGAGCCCTTGTCCAACCTTGATGCCGCGTTGCGCGTGAACATGCGCCTCGAGATTACTGAGCTGCACCAGCAGCTCAAAACGACGATGATCTACGTGACCCATGACCAGGTGGAGGCCATGACAATGGCCGACCGGATCGTGGTGCTGAACGCTGGCAACGTGGAGCAGTTCGGTTCGCCCCTAGACCTCTATAAGAAACCGGCCAATCGCTTTGTCGCGGGGTTCATCGGCTCGCCCAAGATGAATTTCTTCGAGGGGGCTGAGGCGGCCAAGCACAATGCCCATTCCATTGGAGTGCGTCCCGAGCATTTCAATATCAGCCGCGAACCAAGGCCGGGAGCCTGGAAAGGCACTGTGGGCGTTTCGGAACAATTGGGGTCCGACACTTTCGTTCACGTCCATGCGGAGGGCAACGATCTGATAACCATTCGTACCGATGGGGACCAGATGTTCGACCATGGCGATTTGATCTATTTGACGCCCCTTGAAAACCGCATCTACCGTTTCGATGCCGCCGGCGAGACACTCCAGGAATGAAATATATGACCATGAAGCTCTTGGCAGACAATCTGGACGCCATTGCAGCAAAAGCAGCGGTGCCACGCTATCACCGTAGCGATCTGACGGCCGGGATTGTGCATTTCGGCGTCGGCAATTTCCACCGGGCGCACCAGGCGGTCTATCTCGACGATCTGTTTGCCACGGGGGCAGACCATGACTGGGCCCTGGTAGGGGCAGGGGTTCGGGAGGCCGACGAAGCGATGCGCCAACAGCTGATGGCGCAGGACTGGCTGACCACCGTGGTGGAACAGGAAGCCGACAGCAGCGCTGCCCGCGTAACGGGCGCGATGATTGATTACCTGCAACCCGGGCAAGCTGGGACAGTGATCGATCGACTAGCCGACCCTGGCGTTCGGATCGTCTCGCTGACCATCACCGAGGGCGGCTACTACATCGATCCGGCAAGCCAAAAATTTGATCCCGCTCATCCCGATATCGCCTGGGACGCTGCCCACATGGATGAGCCCAAGACCGTTTTTGGCTTGATCCTCGCTGGATTGCTGCGGCGGCGGGAGGAAAAGGTCCAGCCATTTACGGTGATGAGTTGCGACAATATTCCCGGCAATGGCAAGGTGACCGAGAATGCCGTGGTGGGTCTGGCAGAACTGGTCGATCCGGGGCTGGCGCAATGGGTCAAGGCCAACGTCGCTTTCCCCAACGGCATGGTCGACCGGATTACACCTGCAACCTCGGAGCGGGAGAAAACCCTGCTCGCCGAACAATTTGGCATTGAGGACAATTGGCCGGTGTTTTGCGAAAGTTTCCGGCAATGGGTTCTGGAAGATAATTTCCCGGCCGGCCGACCTGCGCTAGAAAAAGTGGGGGTGCAGTTCGTTGACGATGTGGCCCCCTACGAGCACATGAAGATTCGAATTCTAAACGGCGGGCACGCCAGCATCGCCTACCCGGCAGGGCTCCTGGACGTTCACTTCGTGCATGAAGCGATGGAGAATCCGCTGGTCGCTGCTTTCCTCGGCAAGGTAGAGCACGACGAGATTATCCCGGTGGTGCCAAGGGTGCCCGATACCAATCTTGAAGAATATTTCGCGCTGTGCCAACGGCGCTTCGCCAATCCAAAGATCGGCGATACCATCCGGCGGCTGGCCCTGGACGGCTCAAATCGCCAACCCAAATTTATCATTCCCTCGGCGCTGGATCGGGTGACGGCGGGACAATCGGTGACAGGACTTGCGCTGGTTTCGGCGTTGTGGTGCCGCTATTGCTTCGGCACCACCGATAGCGGCGCCCAGACCGCGCCCAATGATCCGAACTGGGAGCGTCTAACCGCACAGGCGCGGTTGGCACGGGATGAGCCAAAGGCCTGGTTGGCCATGACCGACATCTACGGGGCGCTTGCCAATGATCAGGCTTTCGTTGCCGCATTCAGCCATGCCTTGACGACCCTGTGGGACATCGGCACCAAAGCCACGCTTGAACGCTATCTGTCGGATCTGCTTTAGGAGTTAGCGAGGCATTTCCAGACATTCAACAACTTCAACGCTGTCGCCCGGAAAGACTGTGAAATGGGGGTGTGACTTGAACATCTCAGCCGCTTCCGCGAGGGACCCGGCCTCTACGATAGTATAGCCGGTAAGTTGGTTCTTCGTGTCCTCGACGCCGGCCTTGCTGACCCTTTTGGTCCGCCCGAGTGGAGTGCCGGGATCAATGATGGAGGCTTTGTGCTGGGTAGCCCATTCGCCCCACGCCTTCATGCCCGCCCTTTCGGTTGCGGGGCTGATGGGCTGCTCTGCCATTGCGGCCGCCGATGCGGTCCCAATGTAAACGGCCAGATATCTTACCATTCTTTCCTCCTCAAACGCGGTGGTCCCTGACTGCTTTGCTGTCAATGGGGTCCGGCCCTGCAAGAGAGGACGGTATGCTTATCTTTCCTGCTCGTCACTCCAGCCTTTGGCCCATAAAAGGCCGATCAGTCCACCCTTGGTGGAGGGAAGGATCGCGAGAGGAACGATGAGGGCCAGTGGCACCAACACGTACAGATACACCAAAGGACTTCCCTGCTCGTGCAGCTCCATTTCCAGCATTACGAAGCCGAGGATGTGAACCATCACCGTAATGACGATCAACGGAAGGAATAATCCGACGACATAGGACTTCAAGGGCTCACCGCAGACTGCGCAATTGTCGACCTGCTCAAGATAGTGATGAAAAAGGCGTCCCTTCCCACAGCGCGGGCAACGACACTTGAGGCCATTCAAGATCGCCGGCCAAGCCCGCTTGGTTGACACCTCGTTGCTCACGATAATCTCCTGTTCGGCCCCGGTGCACGTTTGACGGACTTGATCGCCTCCAGAAACTCTTCATCTGAATCAATCGGTAGTGGAGCTTCCCTGATGTTCAGGAGCCGCGTGGAGCAACTGC
The DNA here is from genome assembly GCA_963699295.1 of uncultured Alphaproteobacteria bacterium. Classification (GTDB taxonomy): domain Bacteria; phylum Pseudomonadota; class Alphaproteobacteria; order Rhizobiales; family Devosiaceae; genus Devosia. Next base: position 1,167,105 of record OY969432.1, on the reverse strand, counting down.
GACTCCGGTGACTTTACCTGCAGCAAGTAGCGCTCAAACTGGGCCAGGATATCTGCGATGAGCTGATCGCGCGACATTCCCATGATATCATAACCGCGCGTACCGCTCGAGAAATAGGTGCGTGCTTCATACCGGTAGTCCGGTTGCCCGGCCCTGATTGGAGTGAAGGTAGCAAGCCTTTGCTGGCTCAGGCCTACACCGTAAACGAAGTCACGAGCACCCTCGGCCGGACATCTCAGGGCTATCCCGCCTCCTTCTTCCTCAGCAACATCTGCGGCGCGGTCCCGTGTGTTAAGCTCCCTGGCGACTTGCTCAAGTGCCGGTCGGACCTGGGTGGCGACGTATTGCCTGACTTCGGTTTGGCTTGGTGAGTGCAGCATAAGGGCCAGTCGGCGTTGCCAGGTGTCTCCAACAGCAGGCTGCGCAGATGCCGGGTGATGCAGGCCGGTTGGCGCCTGTTGTTGGGCGAGATCAGCCTGCATCCCCACAAACAGCGACCAGACCAGCGCGAGCATAACGAAGGTGAATGGCAGCGCACTTGCGACGGTCGCGGACTGCAGGGCACCCAAGCCGCCTGCAACGAGCAAGATAGCTGCAACCAGCCCCTCCAGAACGCACCAGAAGACGCGTTGTCCGATGGTTGTCTGTGTCTCTCCACCAGCGGCTATTGCGTCGACGACCACTGCTCCCGAATCCGCTGAGGTTACGAAGAAGATCGCAACCAGAACTATGGCGACGATTGAAGTGACGTCTGGAAAAGGAAGATACTCGAAGAAGTGAAAAAGCCCGACCGACACATCGTCGGCTATTGCGGCTCCAAGAGCGCCGTTAGCCACGCCGGTGTCAATGCGTATTGCGGTGTTTCCAAAAACGGTCATCCAAAAGAAGGTAAATCCTGCCGGGATGAACAGCACGGCCGTTACGAATTCTCGGACCGTGCGGCCGCGAGAAATGCGGGCGATGAACATCCCGACAAAGGGAGACCAGGAAATCCACCACGCCCAATAAAACAGCGTCCAGGCATCGATCCACGGCGTGGGCTCATAAGCATAGATGTTGAACGTTCTCAGAACCAGGGTGTCCAGATACAGCCCAATATTTTGTACGAAATCACGGAAGAGCTCGCCCGTAGGGCCGGTCAATAGCACGAAGACCATCAAGAGAACGGCGACAACAAGGTTGATCTCCGACAGGATGCGCACACCTTTATCGAGGCCGCTAACGACAGAAATTGTTGCCATCAGAGTAACAACCGCAATCACTGGCAGTTGGACCCCCAATCCGATGGGGAAGCCGAACAGATAGGCTAGTCCGGCGTTGATCTGCGAGACGCCGACGCCCATGGAAGTGGCGATGCCAAAAATGGTGCCCACAATGGCAAAGATATCCACCGCATGCCCTATGGGGCCGTTGATCCTTTCCTTGAGCAGGGGATACAGCCCCGAACGGATGGTCAGTGGCAAGTTGTAGCGATACCCGAAATACGCCAATGATAACCCCACCACGGCATAGATCGCCCAAGCGTGTATGCCCCAGTGAAAGAACGTGACCGCCATGGCCTCGCGCACCGCTGCTACCGAGCGCGGTTCTGCGGTTGGGGGGGCCATGAAATGCGTCATCGGTTCGCCAACCGCATAAAACATCAGGCCGATCCCCATGCCCGCTGCAAAAAGCATGGCAATCCAGGACATAAACTTGAAGTCTGGGGTGGAGTCGTCAGGTCCAAGCTTTAGGCGGCCATAACGCCCGAAACACAACAGCAGCATGGCAGTCAAGAAGATGCCCACGGAGAGCAGGTAAAACCAGCCGAAACTCTGCAATATACTGGTTTGAATTGAGCCAAAAACTGCGTTCGCCTGGTCCGGAAAGACGATTCCTGCTGCCAAGAACAGGCCGACGACGAAGACCGCACCAAAAAACACCGGCGGATTGATGATAAACGGCTTTGGCATGATGTCCTGCGTAGCCCAAGGCTATGGCCCCAGCGTGTCCATACAGCGATATTTGAAGGGGCCTAGTGGCTCCCTAAAGTTATTGGCCCCGACTAATGCCGGGGCCAACTGCTCGTTACCAGGTCTGGCGTCCGTACCAATCATCAATGTCCTTGCGAACTTCGTCCTTGGCCTTGCCGTAGCGTTCTTGAAGTTTGCCCTCGAGCTGTTCCCGGTTGCCGTTGATCTGGGTCAGATCGTCGTCGGTGAGCTTTCCCCACTGCTCCTTGATCTTGCCGGTCATCTGTTTCCAGTTACCTTCTACGCGGTTCCAATCCATGGGGTCTCTCCTGTAATATGTGAGTAGGAACAACGGGATGATGGAGGCATGGTTCCCCGTCATCGTCTCTTTCGCGGCGGGCTGGGGCCCATCCGGAGTGCTCAGGCAGATGAATTCACTGCCGTCGTCGCCCCCGCGTCGCTATGTGCAGGGCAATGACGGCGCAGGCTGCAAAGGACAAATCGCTCCACGACAGATGTTTCCTCCGTGGCTGGATCGTCACCATATTCGCTTCGACCTTTTTTCGAGCCGGCGGCCAGGCGCGGCCGACAGTGTCTGCCATGTAGGCGCCGCGCGCACCGAGCGGTAAGTCAGGACCCGTCGTCGAGTCTCGGGCCGTCTGATGCTCAATTTCTGAATTGAGCTCGGCTCCAATGATCACCACGGTTACCGACACCCATAGCCAGGTCATCAGCCCGATCACTGCCCCAAGCGATCCATACGTGGCGTTGTCGTCAGTGAAATTGGTAACATACCACGAGAACAACACCGAGGTGACGCCCAGCGCCACTACAGTGAGAAGGGCCCCTGGCGTTATCCAGCGCCATTTGGCATCCTCTCGGCTGGGCCCCCACCGGTAAAGCGCGGCCATCCCCCCAGCAAGAACCAGCAGCATCGCAGCATAGGCGCCGACCCGGACGGTCCACGCCAGCCCAGCGCCGCCGGGCAGGAACGCAATAACCGCTGGCATGACCAGCACCACTGCAATCACCAGCAGGGCAGACAGGGCACCGCCAAGTGTGAACAAGAGGGCTGTTCCGTTGAACACCAAGAAGGAGCGACGCTCCGTTTCATGGTACGCAACGTTCATCGCTTCAAACATTGCCTTCACCCCGGCACTGGCGCTCCAAAAGGCAATTGCCAGCGAGAACAGCAGGGTGAGGCCTAGTGTGTCATTACTCTCGGCGGTCAAGCGGGTGAGTTGGTCTCGGATGATATCCAGGACCCCGGGCGGTACGATGCCGGCCAGCAGTTCGACGTGGTCTATGACACTGGCCCGGTCATTGAACAGGCCGTAGATCGACACGAATGCCGTGAGGATGGGGACCAGTGCGAGCAGAATAAAGAAGGACGCGCCCGCAGCTGTGAGCAGAATTCTGTCCTCGGTGATCGCGCGATACAACCGCCAGAGCACGTCCTTCCAGCCTGGCAAAGGGATTTGGTTAGGAGCCTCGGCATCCCGTCCGCGTCCGTGTTGGGCGGCATAGCGTTCATCGATCTGCGCCATCGAGAGTTCCACCGAGAGGAGAGGGAGGCTCGTGCCTGCATTCAACGGTTTTCAACGCGCGCCGGAATCAAAGGTTCATCCAGTGTGGTGGCGCTCAGCATCGCAACATTGCTGCAGACAGACGCAACATCTGGGCGGTTCACACGTTTCGGTCGCGAATAGGCTTTTGAGTCCCGCTCCGATGACCGAATTGTCCTACTACGTCATTCTCAACAGCAATGCCGGTACCGCCAACGCCGCGGGCGTCACCGCGGATAAGCTGCGCGAACTTTTTAGCGTTCGTGGCCTGTCGGCGATCATTGACGCCCGCGACAATGTCGATCTCGCTACCCGGATCGAGAATGCCATGGACAGCGGAGCACCCACTATTGTGGGCGCGGGGGGAGACGGTACGCTGACGGCAGTCGCGGCGGTTCTGGTCAACACCGACAGGAATTTGGCGATCCTGCCGCTTGGCACGGTCAATGCCCTGGCCAAGGATTTGAGCGTACCCCTCGACCTTCCGGCCGCGGTCGATGCCTTGGCCACGGGAGAAAGCCGTCGGATCGATGTAGGGGAGGTCAACGGTCAGGTCTTTCTGCACAAGTTAGTCGTTGGCCTTATTCCAGCCGTTGCGGCCGGGCGAGAACACATCAGGGGCCGGCAGGACGCTGCTGCCAAGATCGGTTTCGTGCGTTACTTCTTCCGCCGGTTGGCGCGAGCCAAGCGTATAGCGGTGGTAATCGAGCCCTTTGATGGCCCCCGGCGGGTCGAACGCGTGCAGGCTGTTGCCGTGGCCAGCAATGCCTATGACGAGGGACTAGGTCAGTTCTTCTCTCGGCATAGCCTCGATCGAGGTACGCTGACCCTCTATGTGCTGCGGCATTTTTCAGTTCGCGATGTTATCCGGCTGACCGTGGGCATGTTGCTAGGTCACTGGAAGCACGACGAGGCTTTGAAGGTGGAAAGCGTGCAAGGCGTGACCATCGACACGCGTCAGGATTTGATCAAAGTCATGTTTGATGGTGAGGTAAGGACGATGCGCACCCCCCTGGTATTCACAATAAGGCCGAAAGCCCTCTCCGTGATTGTTCCCGCTAACGTGATAGCGCCTGCAGAAGCCGCATGAAAATCCTGCACATTTCAGATTTGCATTTTGGTCGCCACGACCCTGAGTTGGCCGCCGGCTTTGCCGACGATATCAATGCTCAAGGCCCTGATCTTGTTGTGGCGAGCGGCGACTTTACCCAGATTGGCACCAGGGATGAGTTCCAGCAGGCGCGTGAATTCCTCGACAAGCTCGAGGCGCCGGTGTTCGCCGTCCCTGGCAATCATGACGTCCCTGCGGTCAATATTCTGCGTAGGTTTTTTGATCCTTACGGCTTGTACCGTCGCTACATATCCGAGAATCTCGAGCCGTTCCTGGAAATGGATGGCGTTGCTCTTGTGGGCATGCGTACGTCGCGCCGCGCCCGGCTGGAATGGAACTGGGGCCATGGCACTATTTCGCGGGATCAGTTGGAAGACCTGGAGGAACGCTTTTCCCACGCATCCCCTGATGCCGTACGGGTGATTGTCGCGCATCACCCGCTGCTGTTTCCAACGGAACCCATGCTGCAGAAGACCAAGCGTGTTAAGCGCGCCGATGACGCTCTCGAAACTTTTTCCGGTCTGGGCGTTCGACTGGTCCTTTCCGGGCACTTTCACTTGTCCTATGTGCGCAAGCACGAGCCCAAATCGGCGGCGCGCGAGGGCGAGCCCATCGGTCTCAGCGAGTCTACTGTTGCCCCCATCTTGGTTGCGCAGGCGTCGTCGGCAATTTCCACGCGTCTCCGCGGCGAGCCGAACGCCTATAATTTGATTGATATCACGCCCGAGCGCATTGCCATTACCGTCCGTGAGTGGCGCGACGACGGATGGGTCACACGGGAGCGCGCCAGCGAACCGGTCTAGTCGACGCCGGTCGAAGTCAACTGGAGGAGACGACGTGGTCGGTCTGGGTTTCATTCCGCCGATGGAAGCGAAATTGGTTTCCGACCTTCCCAGTGATGACGGCTGGCAATTTGAGCCCAAATGGGACGGCTTTCGTTGCATGGCCATAAAGGATGGCGAAACCACAGAGCTTTGGGCCAAGTCTGGCAAGCCGCTGGGCCGGTATTTTCCTGAGATCGTTGCATTGGTGCGAGGCATGCCAGAGGCCCAGCTGGTTCTGGATGGCGAACTCATGATCGCCATAGACGGCGCGGCATCTTTCGACGCACTCCAGCAGCGCCTGCATCCCGCGGAAAGCCGCGTGCTTAAACTTGCGGTTGAGACGCCAGCCCTGCTGGTGCTGTTTGATCTCTTGCGTCAGGACGATACCGACTGGAGCAACCGTCCGCTGGTCGAGCGCCGGGCAGCCCTTGAGGCGTTCGTGAAGGCGGCACCTAAAGACACGGGCCTGCGGCTGTCGCCTGCCACTCGCGATGTTGCAATTGCCGAGCGCTGGTATTCGGGCCTCAGCCATGAACTCGACGGCGTCATCGCCAAGCGGCTTGCCGAGCCATATGCCGCGGGGGAACGGGCAATGCTCAAGGTCAAGCGCATCCGGTCGGCCGACTGCGTCGTGGGGGGCTTCCGCTATGGCACTGGGAGCAAAGAGGTCGGATCGCTGTTGCTTGGCCTCTTCAATGCTCAGGGCAAGCTGGATCATGTTGGGTTCACGTCCGGCCTGGTAGCTGGGGAAAAGTCGGCCCTCACCAAGAAGTTAGAAGGTCTTGTGGGTGGGCCTGGGTTTACCGGCAAATCGCCGGGAGGACCCAGCCGCTGGTCGACGGAGCGTTCCGCCGAGTGGGAGCCGCTTCGGCACGAATTGGTGGTGGAAGTGCTCTACGACCAGATCACCGGCGACCGTTTTCGTCACGGAACGCGCATCAAGCGGTGGCGTCCGGACAAGGCGGTGCACCAGTGCACTTTTGCCCAATTGGCCCCTGCTGTGGAGCCCGATGCCGTCATAAGGGGCATAGTGGCTTGAGGGGTGGTGTTGACTCTGATGGAATTGGCGCGGTAACGTTCCCATGGGTGGTGGCAGGGGATGAGGCGTGAGACGCAGTCGGCCGACGATCATCGATGTGGCTGAACGCGCCGGGGTGTCCAAGAGCACCGCGGCCCGCGCGCTGACCGGCTCGTCCAACATCACCGATGAGACCCGCCAGAAAGTCCTCAAGGCTGCCGCAGCCGTGGGCTATGAGCGCAATCACCTCGCCGTGGGCATGCGATCGGGGCGCAGCGGCATGCTGGGGCTGGTCATTCCCGACATTGCCAACCCGTTCTGGGCCGATGTGGCCCGCGGCGCCCAGGATCGCGCCGCCAGGAGCCAGACCTCGCTGCTGGTGTTTTCGTCCGACTGGGATGCGCAGGTCGAAGCGCAGCATTTGCGGGCGCTTCGCCAGGCTCGGGTGGACGGGGCGATCATCAATCCCGTCGCCGATAATTTTGACGCTCTCGACCGGTTCGGGCTGCCATTCGTCTTTATCGGTTCGAGCGCCGAGCGCTTTCCCGATGTGTCGAGCGTGGGGTCCGATATCGCCCAGGCGGTGCGGCTCGGGCTCGATTACATGGTTGCCAAGGGGCACCCCGCGCCGAGCCTGATCCTTGGGCCCAAGTCCCGCCTGGCGCGGGCGCGCTTCCTGCGTACGGTGCATGAGCATTGCCTGGAGCGCGATGTTGACCCTGCGACGCTGGCCATGGAGGATGGCGAATACACGGTCGAGGGTGGGCGCGAGGCCATGCGGCGCCTGCTGGCGCGGCCGCGTGGCGGGCATGTTGCAGTCTTTGCCGCCAACGACATGATGGCGCTGGGCGCCATGATGGCGGTGCGTGAAGCGGGGCTGAGTTGCCCTGACGACGTTTCAATCCTAGGCTTTGACGGCATTCCCTCCGGGGAATTCACCTGGCCGGGGCTCACCACGATTGCCAAGCCAGGCCGCGAGATCGGCGAGCGGGCGGTCGAGGGACTTTTCGACGAAATCGAACACCGACCGGAACACCGGCGGATCTACATGCCGTGTCGACTGATAGAGCGAGGCTCACTCGCCGACCTGTCGACACATGCCCCCAAGCGCGCTGCCGGGGCAGGGAGGGTCTGATCATGGCTGGCCAAGAAGAACAGCAACTCGCAACTGTCCTGACAGATGGGAACGTTCCCGCATCGCGTGGAGCTCCTGTTTCGGGTCTTGGAGCACCTGTTTCAGGCGTAGATGAACGGATTATGAACGGCTTTTTTGGCCAGATGAACGGGTTTTCCCGGACGATGAACGGGGTTCGGCAGTGGTGGCCGTACTACGCGATGATGGCGCCGGGCCTGCTATTCTTTTTCATCTGGCACTACGTGCCGATCTGGGAGGCCAAGATGGCCTTCGAGAATGTGCGCATCATCCCGCCCAATATCTGGGTCGGGATGAAGAACTTCCAGTTGCTGTTTTCATCGCCGATTTTCCATCAGGTGCTGCTGAACACGCTGATCATCTCCGGGATGAAGATACTCTTCGTCTTCCCCGTGCCCATCATGGTGGCGCTGCTGCTCAACGAGGTGCGCAGCGGCAAGCTGCGCGGGGCAATCCAGTCGGCAATTTACCTGCCCCACTTCCTGAGCTGGGTGGTGATCGCGGGGGTATTCATCGCGCTGCTGTCGCCCACCGATGGCGCGGTCAACCAGATCGGGCAGGCGATGGGCTTCCAGCCGGTCAGCTACATGACCAATACCGGCACGATCCGCTGGGTGCTGGTGGTCTCGGAAATCTGGCGCTCGGCAGGGTGGGACAGTCTGCTCTACCTGGCGGCGATCTTTGCCATCGATCCGCAACTCTATGAGGCGGCCGAGATGGATGGCGCCAATCGCTGGCAGAAGATCTGGCACGTCACCATCCCCGGCATTGTGCCGACCATTGCCACGCTGTTCATCCTGAACATGGGCATGTTCCTGTCGGCCGATCTCAACCAGATCATCAACATGCAGAACGACGTCAACGCATCGACCATCGATATCATCGACACCTATGTCTACCGCATGGGCCTGTCGACCGGCGAGTACGCGCTGGCCACGGCCGCGGGCCTGTTCAAGGCCGTGATCGGCATGATCCTGGTGCTGGTTTCGCACATTGTCAGCAAGCGGCTGACCGGCAAGGGAGTGTGGTGATGGCCAGCCAGTCCCGTCGCACGCCACTCGAGCGTATCGAATATGTGCTGATCGTTTCGACGCTGCTGCTGCTGGTGGTGTTCACCATGCAGCCCTTGCTGAACCTGCTGGCGCTGTCGTTTTCCGAGCCGAGCAAGGTGGCCGGCTTTTCTGGGCTTTCCATCATCCCCGACGGCTTTTCGCCGGACGTGTGGCTGCTGTTGTTGCAGCATCCGAACGTGCAGCGCGGCATCTTCAACTCGATCTGGATGACGGCAACGAGCGTGTGCATCGGCGTGTTTGGCACCGCACTGATGGCCTGGGGCATGTCGCGCCCGGGCCTGCCGGGCCGGCAAGCTGATCTTCATCCTCGTGCTGGTGACCATCGTCTTCGAGCCGGGCATCATTCCCGACTACTTCCTGATGAAGCGCATGGGCCTGCTCAATACGCCCTGGTCGGTCATCATGTATAAGGCGATCAGCGCCTGGTATCTGATCATCCTCATCCGCTTCTTCGAGGAAATCCCGAAGGAATTGCTGGAAGCGGCCGAGCTCGACGGCGCCAACCCGTTCCAGACCTTCTTCATGGTCGTGCTGCCGCTGGCCAAGCCCGCGCTCGCCACCATTGCCCTGTTCTACCTCGTGCTGCACTGGAACGAGTTCTTCCGCGCGATGATCTATCTCAACGACCAGAGCAAATGGCCGCTGCAGGTGGTTCTGCGGCAGTTCGTCATCGAGGGCGACAAGATCGCCATCGTGGGCGCCAACAACGCCAACAACAATATCGGCCTCGCGCAGATCAACATCCGCGCGCTCAAGGCGGGCATGATCCTCATCACGATCCTGCCGATCCTGGCCGTCTACCCGCTCATTCTCAAGTTCTTCACCAAGGGCACCATGTCCGGGGCGTTGAAGGGATGAGGGGCTTGGGCCGGCAAATACCCCCATCCGGCGCAGGTGGGGGCGGGCATCAGGGCTTCCCGCACCCCCACCTAACCTCCCCCTGGGAGGGGGAGGGATGGGCCGGCGGGTGGGCGAGATGGTGCCCCGCGCGCTGAACTACTCCTCCCCCTGGGAGGGGGAGGGACGGGTCGGCGGGTGGGCGAGATGGTGCCCCGCGGGCTGAACTACTCCTCCCCCTGCCAGGGGGAGGTTGGGTGGGGGTAACCCCCCACCCCGGATCCCTCCTCGCAAGGGGGCGACTGAGGAAAAGGGACTTGGCTGGGTAGCCGGGTCCAGAGAATTCCCCCGCTGCGGGGGGAGAGTGAGCAAGCAAGAAACGACTTAGGAGGAGACGTAAATGCTGAAGAAAATTCTATTGGCTTCGACCGCGCTGGCTTTTGCCTTTGCAACGGTTCCGGCCATGGCCCAGACCACGCTGCGGCTGGTCAGCAAGGATCTGCTGACGACCAACCCTGATGACATGAAGGAAATCGAGGCCATCGAGGCGGCGCTGAAGGCGCAGGGCCATGACATCGATATCCAGACCATCGACCTGCCGGGCGGCACCTCGGCCTATGTCGATGCGCTCGGCGTGATGCTGCTTTCGGGCGATATTCCCGACATCATCTATTTCCAGGGCGGCGACCAGAAAATGGCCGAGCAGGGGATTTTGGAAGATCTCAATCCCTGGATCGAGAAATCGGCACACCTCAAGGCCGCGCTGTGGCCGCACAATGTCGATCGCCTCGCCAACTATCCCTACCTCGTCTACGTCTACCCGCCGCGCGCGCCGCAGCCGGTGATGCGCAAGGACTGGCTGGACAAGCTCGGCATGGCCGCCCCGACCACGGTCGAGGAATATGAAGCGCTGTTCCAGGCCATCCATGACGGTGATCTCGATGGCGACGGCACGCCGGGCAATACGCTGGGCCTGACCGGGTTCGGCAATACCGCCGAGCTGGATTCCATCTTCAACCAGGCGTTTGGCGTGACCGGTACCTGGATGAAGAATGCCGAGGGCAAGTGGGTGAATGCCCGCGTGACCGACGCGGAAAAAGCCAAGCTGGAATTCTATGCCGGGCTGGCCGCCAAGGGCCTCTACGACAAGGAATATGTCACCAACACCTTCGACGTGAAGGAAGACAAATTCTACACCGGCAAGGCTGGCGTGATCTTTGGCTCGTCGCCAGAAGTGATCGACATCTATGCCGGCAAGATGCGCCAGGCCCATCCGGGCGAAACCATCGACCTGGCGCTGCTGCCCATTCCCTCGGGTCCGGGCGGGCAGGGGCTGGCTGCCGTCGACGTGGCCAAGGAATCGCGCGGCTGGGCGATCTCGGCGCTCTCCGAGCACAAGGACGAGGCCTTTGCGGTGCTCGATTTCATGGCTTCCAAGGAAGGCCAGGATATCGACCGCATGGGCTTTGAAGGGGTGCAATACACCAAGGACGCCAGCGGCGCGGTGACCTTCACCGACCAGATTTCGACCTGGTATGCCCGCTTCTTCAACGCAGCCAACTGGACCCCGCCGACCCCGCTGCTGAGCCCCACGTCCCAGGCCGCGCTCGACACCATCAAGGCCAACTTCAAGCCGGACAATGCCTTTGTCTGGCCGGCCGAGTACGCCGCTGACGTCGACGCGACCGAGCAGGTTTATCGCAGCTGGGTTGCCAAGTTCATCACCGGTGAAGCCGGCTTTGACCAGTGGGACCAGTTCGTCAGCGAGTACAACGCTGCCGGCGGCACCCGCATGGCCGAATATGCGGCAACCGTGCTGGGCCAGTAAGCCCAACTGAACCGGGCACAGGCCGCGGGCCTGTGCCTCCCGCCTTGACGGGGAGGAACGATGGTCGTCGAGGCCGCTAGCGTCGCTGTGCGGCATGGCGTTGGCCCGACGCGACCCAAATTTCCTCCCCGCCAGGGTGGGGACACCGATGAACACTGGCCCTGGAGCGGTGACAAATGACGAGAACAAGATGACCCAGATCCTCCGATCCCGCATTCGCGGCCTGCTGCATGGCGTGGCGCTTGGCGACGCGCTTGGCGCCCCGGTGGAGAAGCTCTCCGCAGCGCAGATCCGCGCCCGCTATGGCCGGGTAAATTCCCTGATGACCCGCTGGCACAAGATGGATTTGCCGCCCGAACAACGGAACCATCGCGTGCGTGGCGACGGCATTGTCACCGACGACACCCTGATGACGCTGGCGCTGATGGACGTTTATGGCGAGACCAAGCGGCACCTCGACGCCTGGGACATGGCCGACGGCATGGTGCGCCAGATTGCCTGGACGCCGCGCTGGATTCCCGAGCTGCAGCGCGAGGCGGTGTTGCTGGACCGGCTGTTCTATCCCGAGAAATGGATCTTTCAGCGCCATCAACTCTCCAATTGCGATCCGCGCCAGGGCGGGATCGGCAACATGGTCAATTGCGGGGCGGCCATGTATATCGCGCCGATCGGCGTGGTGAATGCCGCCGATCCCAAGGGCGCCTATGACGAGGCGATCGCCTTCGCCTCGGGCCATCAGGAAAGCTACGGGCTGGAAGCGGCGGGCGTGATGGCCGCAGCGGTGGCCGCGGCCTTCGTGCCCGACATCGGCATCGAGGGCGTCGTCAACACGGTGATCGGGCTGGCCAAGGACGGCACCAAGGCGGCGATTGCCGATATCGCCGAGACGGCGCTGGAACTGCGCCGCAGCGGCGCCGACCATGCGGCGGTCTGCGATGCGTTCCACACCATCATCGGGCGCTATTCGGTGATGGGCGACGACCTCAATCACATGCCCGAAAAGGTCGGGCGCGTGAGCGATGCCTATCGGCCCAGCCGGCTTTTCGCCATCGAGGAGCTGCCGCTGGCGCTGGGCTTCTGCCTGCTCAATGACGGCGATTTCCGCACCTCGATCGAGGACGGCATCAATTCGGGCCGCGATACCGACTCCATCGGCGTCATGGCGGGCGCGATCCTGGGGGCGATGCATGGCGAGGCGGTGATTGATGCCGCCGACCGGGACCAGCTCGACGCCGCCAACCGCCTGGACCTGACCGCCGCGGCCGATGCCTTCACGCGGATCGCCAGCGACATCCTTGCCGCCGACCGCGCCGCCACAGCCCGCCGTGACGCCGCGCGCGCCGGCCTCCTGACCATTTCTGCCTAGAAAGTTTGTCGATGCTCTCGGAAATCCAAATCCTCGAAAAGATTTATGCCGGCTTCATCGGCAAGGCCATCGGCGTGCGCCTCGGCGCCCCGGTGGAGCCGACCATCTGGAGCTATGAGCGCATCCAGAAGACCTATGGCGAGGTGACGCAATATCTCCGCGATTTCAAGAACTTCGCGGCGGATGATGACACCAATGGTCCGGTCTATTTCATCCGCGCGCTGCGCGATTACGGGCTGAACGCGACCGCCGAGGACGTGGGCAAGACCTGGCTCAACTACGCCGCCGAAGAGCATGGCATGTATTGGTGGGGCGGGTTCGGCGTGTCGACCGAACACACCGCCTACCGCAATCTGCGGGCCGGGATTCCGGCGCCGCAATCGGGCTCGATCGCGCAGAACGGCACGACGGTGGCCGAGCAGATCGGCGGGCAGATTTTCATCGACAGTTGGGGCTGGGTGAACCCGGGCAACCCGCAGCGCGCGGCGGATATGTCGGCCATGGCGGCGAGCGTTGCCCATGACGGCGACGGGCTCAACGGGGCACGGTTCTGCGCGGCGGCGATTGCGGCGGCGTTCGAGGCTGGGAGCATTGACGAAATCATCGAGACGGCGATGGCGACCATCGATCCGGCATCGACCTATGCCCGGGTGTGCCGCGCGGTGATCGATTTCCACAAGGCCAATCCGGATGACTGGCGCAAGTGCCGCGACCTGCTGACGGCCGAATGGGGCTATGACCGCTATCCGGGCGTCTGCCACATCATTCCCAATGCCGGCGTGACGATCATGGCGATCCTCTATGGCAAGGGCGACCTGCCGCGCACGGCCGAAATCGCCACCATGGCCGGCTGGGATACCGACTGCAACGCGGGCAACGCCGCCGCCATCGTCGCCACGTTCCAGGGACTGCACGAGGGCTGGGATAAATATCGTAAGCCGATCAACGACTTCCTCGTGGCTTCTGGCATAGTGGGTTCGATCAATATCGTCGATATCCCGAGCTTTGCGCGGGAGCTGACGGTGCTGGCGCTGCAGCTGGCGGGCCGCGAGGTGCCGGCGCTGTGGCAGGAAGATTTCACCCGGCGCGGGCTGCGGTTCGACTTTGACCTGCCGGGCTCGACGCATGGCTTCCGCACCGAGGGCTTCAACCAGATTTCGCTCAAGGCCTCGACCGAGCGGCATGTCGAGGGCTCGCGTGGATCGCTCGAAATCCAGCTCGACCGGCTGGAGCGCGGGCAGGGCGGCCGGGTGTTCTGGAAGCCGTTCTATCGCCGCTCCGACTTTGACGACGAGCGCTATCGCCCGATGTTTACCCCGGTGGTCGATGCCGGGCAGCGGGTCTCGTTCAAGCTGTGGCTGGACCCGTGGAATGGCGATGGCAATCTGCGGGTGGCGCCCTATGTGCGCCGCACCATGAGCGGGACCATCGAGGAAACCGGCGCGTGGGACGTGCCTTCGGCCGAGGGCTGGCAGGACTATAGCTTTGTCGTGCCGGAGGGCGTGGAAGCCATCGATGAGATCGGCATTTCCATCGAGTATTTCGGGCGGCTGAAATTCCTTGGGCGGCTGTTCCTCGCCGACTTCAAGGTGGAGGGTGTCGGTCACACCGTGATCGAACCGCAGACCGAGACGCAGGAATGGGGCGCGATCACAAGGTTCACCTATAATCGCGGGCACTGGACCAAGCAGGACGGCCGCATTCATGGGCATACCTCGGGCGATGCCGATATGTGGACCGGTCACTACTACGCCAGGAACGTGACGGTGAAGGCCGACATGCAGCGCCTGTCGGGCATTTCGCAGCTGGTGACAGCGCGGGTGCTGGGGACCGGCCGTTTCTATGCTGCCGGCTTCGAGGGCGACGAAGTGGTGATCCTCAAGGAGGATTTCGGCACGACGGTACTGGCGCGGGCGAAGTTCAAGCCGGAGACCGGCAAGAGCTATGATTTTGCCTTCAGCGTGAAGGGGGAGGCTTTGAGCTTTGCCGTCGATGGGACGGAGCTGATCCAGGCAACCGACGGGGAGTACCAGCACGGCATGGCCGGGGTGCGGCTGGCCTCGGCTGGGCGGATGAGCATTGGGCGGATCGAGATCATCGAGACCGCGTAGCCAGGACGGGGCTTTTCGTGAAGCGGAAACCCCTGACGCGGTGGTTCTGAGGAGACGAATATGTCGGAAATCGAACTCAAGCATGTGGGCAAGACCTACGGCCAAGTGTCTGTACTCAAAGACATTTCCCTGGAAATGGGCGACGGCGAGTTTGTCGTGCTGGTCGGCCCTTCGGGGTGTGGCAAGTCCACCTTGCTGCGGATGATCGCGGGCCTCGAGGACATCACCTCGGGGCAGATCACCATTGGCGGCAAGGTGGTCAACAACATGCCGGCCAAGGAACGCGACATCGCCATGGTGTTCCAGTCCTACGCGCTCTATCCGCACATGAAGGTCGCGGACAATATGAGCTTTTCGCTGCGATTGGCTGGCACGTCCAAGGCGGAGATCAAGGCGCGCGTTGCCGAGGCGGCGGATATCCTGGGGCTCGAAAGCCTGCTCGATCGCCTGCCGCGCGAACTTTCGGGCGGTCAGCGCCAGCGCGTGGCCATGGGCCGTGCGATTGTGCGCAACCCGCGGGCATTCCTGTTTGATGAACCGCTGTCCAATCTGGATGCGAAGCTGCGGGTGAAGATGCGCGGCGAAATAAAGCGGCTGCATCAGCGGCTAGGCAAGACCATGATCTACGTGACCCACGACCAGACCGAGGCCATGACCATGGCTGACAAGATCGTGGTGCTGAATGGCGGAGGGATCGAGCAGGCCGGCGCGCCGCTCGAACTCTACAACAATCCGGCCAATCTGTTTGTGGCGGGCTTCATCGGCTCGCCCGAGATCAATTTCTTCCAGTCCCGCTATGAGGGGGGCACGGCGGTTCGGGTCAAAGGCGGGCAGGAATTGCCGCTGGGTACCGCTCTCGACGTGCCGGTCGGCACCGAGATCGTCTATGGCGTTCGCCCGCAACATATCACCCTTGGTGCAACGGGCGTCCCGGCGACCGCGGTCATCGTCGAGCCGACGGGCGACGCCCAGGAAGTGCTGGCGCGGGTGGGAGAGGAAGATATTTCGGTCGTGGTGCGCGACCATGCGCTGCTGAGCCCGGGGGACAAGGTGAACCTGGTCATCGATCCGGCCAAGGTTTTTATCTTCGACAAGGCCACCGGCCTGCGGTTGCGCTGATGACTCATACTTCAGTACCCCCACCTAACCTCCCCCTGATAGGGGGAGGAATCCAACTGTGGCCCACTGGCGGCGGAGCAAACTCTTTGCGTTCCTCCCCCTATGAGGAAGGGGCTAGGTGGGTGTTATGACTTTCAGCCACAAATCCTTCGATCCCGCGGCCAAGGGCCCCCTGGATGGCATTCGCGTGCTCGACCTGTCACGGCTGATGGCGGGCAACATGCTGACCCTGCAACTGGCGGACTTCGGCGCCGACGTGGTCAAGATCGAGCCGCCTGAAGGAGACCCGCTGCGGGACTGGAAGGATGACGGCCATTCGCTGTTCTGGAAGACCTATGGGCGCAACAAGCGTTCGGTGGCGCTGAACCTGCGACAGGCGCCCGCCATGGCCGCACTGTGGACGCTCATTGAAGGGGCGGACGTGCTGATCGAGAACTACCGGCCGGGGACGCTCGAAGCCATGGGGCTGGCGCCGGACGCGTTGCTCGCGCGCAATCCCGACCTGATCGTGGTGCGCATTTCGGGCTTTGGCCAGACCGGTCCCTACGCGCAGTATCCCGGATTTGGCACCATCATCGAGGCGATGAGCGGCTTTGCCGACCGCACGGGTTTTCCCGACCGGGAGCCGGTGCTGCCGCCCCTGGCGCTGGCCGACATGATCGCCGGCATCTACGGCGCGTCGGCCACCACGATGGCTCTCTACGCGCGCCAGATGGGCTCGGCCCGCGGGCAGGTCATCGATCTGAGCCTGCTCGAACCCATGTTTTCGGTGCTCGGGCCCGAAGCGGCGATCCACGCGGTCACCGGCAAGATCAAGCAACGGGTAGGCAGCGCCTCCAACACAGCCTCGCCGCGCAATGTCTACAAATGTGCCGATGGCAAATATCTGGCGCTGTCCGGGTCAACGCCTGCCGTGGCGCGGCGCATCTTCGAGATCATCGGCCGGCCCGACATGAACGAAGACCCGCGCTTTGCCAGCAATTCTGACCGGGTAAAGCACCGGGCGCTGGTGGACGAGGCGGTGGGGGCATGGTTTTCGTCGCGCAACAGTGTCGAGGCCCTTGATACCATGCGCAAAGCGGGGGCGACCGTCGGCCCGATCTACAATATTGCGGATGCGATGGCCGACCCGCATTTCGACGAGCGAGAAATCATCGTCGATGTGGACGACGACACCTTTGGAACACTGCCCATGCACAACATCGTGCCGCGTATGTCTGCCACGCCCGGCACCTGGCGCCGACCCGCCCCCAGATTGGGAGAGCACACAGAGGAAGTGCTGCGGGCGGCGGGGCTTGATGATGAAGCGATCAATGCGGTGCTGCCATGATGCGCTCGCTGCTTTATGTGCCTGCCGATTCCGAGCGGTTCATCGGCAAGGCGCATGAGCGTGGTGCCGACGCCATCATCCTCGACCTGGAAGATTCCGTTGCGCCCGACCACAAGGCGGCAGCCCGCGACGCTCTCGCCGGCAGTGTCGCCAGGGTTCGGCAGGGGGGCGCGAAAGTCTTTGTGCGCGTCAACGGGCCGCAAGAGGGGCAACAGGCAGATGCGGTTGCGGCGTGCCGTGCCGGGGCCAACGGGCTGGTGGTTCCCAAGGTGCAGCGAGCCGACGAGCTGGTGGCGCTGGCGGCAGTGCTCGAGCCCGTCGAGGCGGAGATGAACCGGCCAGCACTGCGCTTCATTGCGCTGATCGAGGACCCCGGCGCGGTGCTCAACGCTGCGGCCATCGCCCGAGCGCCACGCTTGCTGGGCTTGGCGACCGGGGGGGAAGATCTGGCATTGGCGCTTGGCGCGCTGCCGAACCCGGCAGTGCTTCACCTGCCCAAACTGCTGGTGCACTATGCGGCCAAGGCCCAGGGACTGCTGTCGTTCGGCCTGCTCCGGACGGTGGCGGATTATTCCGATCTTGAAGCGATCGGGGCGTCGGTGCGGGAGGCGCGGGAACACGGCTTCGACGGCGCCACCTGTGTCCACCCCAGCGTGGTTCCTTTGCTCAACAGCGGATTTTCGGCGAGCGCGGAGGAGCTTGACTGGGCCCGGCGCGTTATCGCCCTGGCGGAGCACCAGCCCGGCGCCTTTGCACTGGATGGCAAGATGATCGATGCGCCCGTCATTGCCCGCGCGCGACGGTTGATTGGGGGGTATGGTTCAAAGGACTAGACCAGCATCTCTGCAACGAGGAGGCAGGGCAGCATGCAGGGCATTGAGGTGCGCCGGCTGGCACAGGGCGATGAGGCCGTTCTGAGGCAATTGAACGCCGTCTTTGGCGAGGCGTTTGACGATCCGCAGACCTATGCCGCCCGGCCGCCAGGCAGCGCCTATCTGGCCGATCTCCTGGCCATGGAGCACGTGCATATTGTTGTGGCGACCCTTGGTGGCGGGCCGGTGGTGGGTGGGCTGGTGGCTTACGAGCTGCCGAAAATCGAGCAGGCGCGCAGCGAAATCTACATTTACGACCTGGCCGTATCGGAGCCGCACCGACGCAAAGGCATCGCCACGGCGCTGATCGATCATCTGCGCGAGATTGCCCGTCGGCGCGGCGCCTGGGTGATTTATGTGCAAGCCGACTATGGCGACGAGCCGGCGATTGCCTTGTACACCAAGCTGGGCATTCGCGAGGATGTCATGCACTTTGATATCGATGTGAGGCCAGCGCTGCCGGACAATCCGCAATAATCCGCTGGCGAGCATCGCGGCCCGGCCGGGCATTAGGGGTCTCGGGAAGGGCTGGTAAACACCTCCTCTATGGCCAGCCCAAACAACTCGGCAATCTTGAAGGCGAGGGGGAGCGAGGGATCGAAGCGGCCGTTCTCGATGGCGTTGATGCTTTGCCGGGAGATGTCGAGCCGATCGCCCAGCTCCTGTTGGCTCCATCCGCGCTCGCCGCGAAGGACCTTCAAGCGGTTTTTCATTGCGGGCGTCCGCCCAGCACCCTGTTTACGCAGGAGCCGACGCCCAGGCCCGCAAACCAGATCGCCGCGATCCAGTAGATGTCGAAGTGCGGTGCAAGGTCAAAGCTCTGGAGAAACCCCCAGCTGGTGGCGATGCTCAGCGACAGCGCGGACGCGATGAGGGTCTGCCGTACCGTCAGCAGCCGGATATATTCATCTCTCTCCTCGATCAGATACCGGCCGATTGCGCCGAACAGGCCGATGATCGGCAGGGCGGGCAGGATGGCGACGACATAGGCCACAGGACCCGACAGCCCATGGCGGCCAAGTGCAATCTGTGCCGCGAACAAGAGCGCGACATAGGCAAGACTGAGAACGATTGTCGCCCGGTTGTAGCGCTTGACTGCAATGCCGCGTGCCATTTGAACTCCCTCAATGTGTAAAGGGAGCTTTACTGGAAAGGGGGCTTTACGTCAAGTTTCCTTTACATTGCGCGGGGCGGGGCTAATGGCGCAGGATTTTTTCCATCGCCTTGCCCTTGGCGAGTTCGTCCACGAGTTTGTCGAGATAGCGGATCTCGCGCATCGTGGGTTCCTCGATATTCTCCACCCGCACGCCGCAGATTACCCCGGTGATCAGCGATCGCGATGGATTGAGCTGGGGGGCCTGGGCGAAGAAATCCTCGAAATTGGTCTTGTCCGCCAGTTCCTTTTCCAGGGATTCCTGGGTGTGGCCGGTCAGCCAGCGGATGATCTCGTCGACCTCGGTTTTCGTGCGACCCTTCTTTTCCACCTTGGTCACATAGAGCGGATAGACGCTGGCGACGCTCATTGAATAAATGCGGTGTTTCTTGTCCATTCGTCTTCTCTAACTGGTGGGCCGTTTGGGCTCATATCGCATGGCCACGGCCCCCGAGGCCAGTTCCAGCCGGTCCACCAGCCTGAGATCGAGAGGTTTGGACAGGCCGGCAAACAGTGTTGGGCCGTGGCCCACCACCCGCGGATGCACGACGAACTCGTATTCGTCGATCAGCCCGAGCTCGGTCAATGCCAGCGCCAGCTGCACGCCGCCCACGAAAATGCCATTGCCGGGCTGCTGCTTGAGCTGCTGTACCGCAGTCGCAAGATGCGCGCCGGGCAGGAGCTCGGCGTTCCAATCCACGTGATCGAGCGTGCTGGACACCACATATTTCCGGGCGGCGTCGATGGTGCGGGCGAATGGTATCATCCACTCTTCCATCCAGTCGGGCCATTGTCCGGCCGGCGTCGGTCGCCAGGCGGACTCCATCATCTCGTAGGTTGTGCGGCCAAAGAGGAGGGCATCGGCGCGCGCTATGTTTTGCGCGGCGTTGCGATGCAGATCGGCGTCCGCGATCCCTTCGCGATGATCGAAGCACCCGTCCAATGTGACATTGATGGAATATCGAAGCGGTCGCATAGGGCGAGCATGCCATGAGCGGGGCTGGCTTGGAAGTCCGGGCAATCGCAATTGATCGGGTCACTCGGTTTTAGCCGAAGCGAAAATTCGGTGTCGCAGGTGGAGTTTTGGCGACAGGGCGAGGGATTGGCGCTATTAATAGAGTTGTGGGTCGCGAGTGGTGGCCAAGCAGA
The DNA here is from genome assembly GCA_963699295.1 of uncultured Alphaproteobacteria bacterium. Classification (GTDB taxonomy): domain Bacteria; phylum Pseudomonadota; class Alphaproteobacteria; order Rhizobiales; family Devosiaceae; genus Devosia. The sequence continues at coordinate 1,146,644 of OY969432.1, read as the reverse complement.
TTGTCCTGGCGAACACACGCCGCCCAAGGCCCTTTGTGGCGCGTTAGGGAGGACAACATGCTGCAAGCTCGTATGAGTGCCGGAGTTGCCACGAGGCAAGATGAAATCCCCGAAATCCGCAGGATCAGCACGGGGGACGTCGTGGACGCCCTCAGGCATGGCCTTGATGATTTCTGGCAGCATCCATCGCACTATGTCTTTGCCGGACTGATTTATCCCGTCGTGATGACGGTGCTGGGATTCTGGATTGCGGGCCTGAACGTGCTTCCGCTTCTGTATCCGCTCGCCTCCGGGTTTGCGCTGCTCGGTCCGTTTGTGGCGCTGATCTTCTATGAGATCAGCCGACGCCAGGAGCTGGGGCTTGATGCCTCGTGGAAGCACGGGTTTGAAGTGTTCCGATCGCCCGAATTGTTGTCCATTGCGGCAGTGGGCCTGGTGCTGGGCATCCTGTTCATCACCTGGCTTGTGGTGGCCCAGATGCTGTTCGTGGGCCTGTTCGGCAACGTCATGCCGAACTCGCTTTCGGCCTTGCTGAACCAGATTTTCACCACCGATGAGGGGCGGATCCTGATGGTTGCCGGTAATGTCATCGGACTGTTGTTTGCGGTGGAAGTGCTGTGCATTTCGGTAGTGACGTTCCCGCTGATCCTCGACCGGCAGGTCAGTCCCAGCACGGCCGTCGCCACATCGATCCGGGCAACCCTGGCCAATCCGGTTCCTGTGGCGCTATGGGGGCTGATCGTTGCGGTCTCGCTGGCCGTGGGCATTGGGACGCTGTTCATCGGGCTGGTGATCATCATGCCGGTGCTGGGCCATGCCACCTGGCATCTCTATCGCAAACTGATCGTGCCGCAGGCCGGCAGGCAGGCGCGTACGAGAACGCAGCAAGTCGCGGCGCGGACCCGGCGATCGCCCGGAACGATCTGATCGGAAGGATCCAGGCGCGCGGCTGAGCTCTTATGTTCCGCCGTTGAGGAACAGCACGCGGGTCATCTGCGTGTGGTTGGACTCGAGCACCATCAGCATGACAAAGACCAGGATCAGCACCGGCGGCACGAGGATGGCGTAGCTCAACGCCAGCCGCTCCCAACGCATATGCATGAAGATGGAAACGATCAGTCCGGCCTTGAGCATCATCAGCGCCAGGATCAGCCCCCAGCGGACCAGCCCCTGGAACTGCAGGATATCGACCATGTAGGAGCCGACGCTGAGAATGAACAGCCAGCCCCAAACCACGAGATAGAGCCGTATGGGGTGTTGCTGGGTCTCGGTGTGTGCTGCGACCGGTGTTGCGACCGGTGTTGCGACGGCTGTTGGAGCGTGATTCATCTGACTCACCACAGGTAGAACAAGGCGAAAATGAAGACCCACACCAGATCGACGAAGTGCCAGTAGAGGCCCATGATCTCGACGATCTCGTAGCGACCCCTGCGGCCGGTCAAGAAGCCGGCGCGACCGGTATCGAAATCGCCCCGCCAGACCTTGCGGGCGACGATCACGAGGAAGATGACCCCGATGCTGACATGGGTGCCGTGGAAGCCGGTGATCATGAAGAAGGTGGCGCCAAATTGCTGGGCGCCGAACGGGTTCTCCCATGGGCGAACGCCCTCGGAAATGAGCTTGCTCCATTCAAACGCCTGCATGCTCACGAAGAGCACGCCGAATGCCGCGGTCAACAGCAACAGGATGGCAGTTTTCCGCCGGTCGCGGCGGTAGCCATAATTGACCGCAATGGCCATGGTGCCGCTCGAGGTGATCAGGACGAAGGTCATGATGGCGATGAGCAGCAAGGGGAAATGGCGGCCGGCGATTTCGAGCGCGAACACCTCGCTGGCATTGGGCCAGGGTACGGTCGTGGACAAGCGCGTGGTCATGTAGGAGAGCAGGAAGCAGCCGAAAATGAAGGTGTCGCTGAGCAGGAACACCCACATCATCACCTTGCCCCAGGAGGCGGTCTTGAAGGAGCGCTGGTCGGAGGACCAGTCGGCGACCATGGAGCGCCAGCCGGGCACAGGCACCGGAGGAAGTTGGGATGGCGTCGTTGCAGGATCGCTCATGGCCGTCCTCCCTGGCCCAGTATCTGGCCGCACAGCGCCAGGAAATCGCCAGCCGACCCGGACAGCACCACCAGCAGCAAGACCCAGACGAGCAGCATGAACAGCCAGTAGGTGGCGGACAATTCGACACTGAGGCGGATGCGCTCGGGCCGGTCATTGCGCCGGACCCGCTCAAAGGTGCCGGCGAGTGCAAACATGCCGCCGATCACGTGCAGGGCATGGGCCGCGGTCATTAGATAAAAGAAACTGTCGGCTGGCCCGGAATTGACGAAATTGCCGGTGCTGACCAGCATGCGCCAGGCCCAAAGCTGGCCAGCGAGGAACAGCACTGCGCACCCGCTGGCCACGAGCACGCCCGCCCGCACGCCTTTCATGGCGCCGCGGTTCCAGGCAGCCAGCGCCCATTCGAGCGCCAGCCCGGTGCCGAGCAGCGCCAGCGTATTGGGCCAGACAATCCAGGGGAGCGGCATGTCGCGCCAGTCCAGCCCCTCGGAGCGCAGCAAATAGCCGGTGATCAAAAGGGCAAAGAGCGATCCCACAACGGCGAGGAACACCCCCAGTCCGACCTGCGCGGGAGCATATGGCGTGGGGTTGGCGGCCGCCACGCCACCGGCTTGGTCGACCTGCAGCCAGGGCTTGACGCCCAGGCCCTGGCGCGACAGCCACCACCCCACGATAAGGGTGAGGATGGCGATGAAGCCGAGGATTGCGCTCATGCCGCGCCTCCCTTGGTGAGCACCCCGGGCTCGTTCTGAGGGATGAAGTCCTCCTTGGCGCCGGGCACGCTGTAGTCATAGGCCCAGCGATAGACCAGAGGCTGATGCTCGCCCCAATTGCCGTGGGCCGGCGGGGTCTGCGGGGTTTGCCATTCCAGGGTCGTGGCCCGCCAGGGATTGGGCCCCGAGGGCTTGCCGTGGCGGAGGCTCCAGATCAGGTTGAATACGAACACGATCTGCGCGAAGCCCACGATAAAGGCCATGATGGAGATGAAGGCGTTCAGCGTGTGGGCGGAGTCCGGCATGATCTGGATGTCGGCCGTCGAGAAATAACGCCGGGGCAGGCCCATCAGCCCCAGATAATGCATGGGGAAGAAAATGAGATAGGCGCCGACGAACGTGACCCAGAAATGGAACTTGGCAAGCGTGTCGCCGAGCATCCGGCCGGTGACTTTGGGGTACCAGTGATAGATGGCGCCGAAGATCACCAGGATTGGCGCCACCCCCATCACCATGTGGAAGTGGGCAACCACGAACAGGGTATCGGAAAGGGGAACGTCGACCACCACATTGCCCAGGAACAGGCCGGAAAGGCCGCCATTGACGAAGGTGACGATGAAGCCCAGGGCAAACAGCATGGGCGGGGTGAAGTGGATATCGCCCCGCCACAGGGTCAGCACCCAATTATACACCTTGATGGCCGTCGGCACCGCGATGATCAGGGTCGTGGTGGCAAAGAAGAACCCGAAATAGGGGTTCATGCCGCTCACATACATATGGTGGGCCCACACCACAAAGCTGAGCACGCCAATGCCGATGAGTGCCCAAACCATCATGCGGTAGCCGAAGATATTGCGCCGCGCATGGGTGCTGATCAGGTCGGAGACGATGCCGAAAGCGGGCAGGGCGACGATATAGACTTCGGGGTGTCCGAAGAACCAGAACAGGTGCTGGAACAGGATCGGGCTGCCCCCGCCATAGCTGAGCTGCTCGCCCATCTCGACCAGCGTCGGCATGAAGAAGCTCGTGCCCAGGTACTTGTCGAACAGCATCATGACCGAGGCGACGAACAGGGCCGGGAAGGCCAGCAACGCCATGACGGTGGCAACGAATATGCCCCAGACGGTGAGCGGCAGCCGCATCAGGGTCATGCCGCGGGCCCGCGCCTGCAGGACAGTCACGGTGTAGTTGAGGCCGCCCATGGTAAAGCCGATGATGAACACGATAAGCGACACCAGCATCAGCATGATGCCCCATTGCTGGCCGGGGGTGTTCGAGAGGATGGCTTGCGGCGGATATAGCGTCCAGCCGGCGCCGGTGGGGCCGCCGGGAACGAAAAAGCTGATGAATAGCAGCATCACCGCGACGAAATAGAACCAGAAGCTGAGCATGTTGGCATAGGGGAACACCATGTCCCGTGCGCCCACCATCAGGGGAATGAGGTAGTTGCCAAAGCCCCCCAGGAACAATGCGGTCAGCAGGTACACCACCATGATCATGCCGTGCATGGTGATGATCTGGTAATAGCGGTCGGCGTCGATGAAACTGGCGACCAGATCCGGAAAGCCCAGCTGCAACCGGATGAGCCAGGACAAGACCAGCGCGACAAAACCGATCGACAGAGCCGTCACCGCATACTGAACGGCGATGACCTTGGCGTCCTGGGAAAAGACATACCTGGTCCACCAGCTATGCGCGTGCGGAAGTTCCATCTCCTCGAGTTCGGCGGGCGGCACCGAAACGCTGGCGTCATGGGCAATGTCGGCCATGGCCTTCTCCTCAACTCTGCTCCGTCACGTCCCGCGAGCCTGGCTGATGTCTGTCACTCCCAGGGCGGCACGCTCACAAGGCGAGGCTGGCAAATGTCGTCTGTTCCGCCAGCCATGCCTGGTATTCATCGTCGGTAACGACCTGCACCACGCCGCGCATGAAGGGATGCCCCGTGCCGCACAGCTCGGCACAGAGAATTTCGTAGGAGCCGGTGTGTGTCGGGGTCACCCAGAAATAGGTTACGGAGCCCGGGATCAGGTCCATCTTCGCCCGGAATTCGGGCACGTAGAAATCGTGCAGGACATCGATCGAGCGCAACAGGAAGCGCACCGGCCGGTCGACCGGGAGCACGAGATCGCTCGCCTCGATCAGCAGGTCGTCCTGCCCATAAGGGTCGCCCGGACTGATGCCCAGGGAATTGTCGGAACTGACCAGGCTGTTGTCGGCGATGCCGAGCCGGCCGTCGGCGCCGGGCAGCCGGAAGCTCCATTGCCATTGCTGGCCGATCACCTCGACGTCGGATGCCGCTTCGGGTACGTCGATGAACTGGGCCCAGACGAACAGGCCGGGCGTCAGCATGGCGATCACCCCGCCGGCGGTGAGGGCGGTCAGCCAGCCTTCCAGCCGCCTGTTCTCGGGCTCGTAGGCGGCCTTGCGGCCTTCCTTGTGGCGGAAGCGAAACAGGCAATACGCCACAAACAGCAGGACGGCCGAAAATACCGTGCCGGTGATCCAGAAGGTCAGGACCGTGGTGTCGTCGATATAGCCCCAGTTCGAGGCCAGGGGCGAAAACCACCACGGGCTCAACAGGTGGAACAGCAGGGTTCCGGCAACAATCAGGACGAGGACAATCGCAATGACCATCGGACCCTCACCTTCCTTCCGGCAGGAGAGTTCGAGGCGCGCGGAGCAGCCTCCTGGGGTGATGTGTTAGCCCACCCAAGCGGCCGCGATGTTGTAGTTTCGTTCGCATGGCCACGCCCCTAGCAACACCCTCCGGTGACTCAATGCAGGAACAGACACGACGCAAGAAAATGAGCTGCAATACTTATACGAGCAGCTCACTCCATTACAGGTTCTCATTGACTTGGGCGAATGTCAACTTGCTGTCGTACCCTCCACCATCGCGGCCATGCTCCTCCCGGGCACGCGCCGCGCGGGCGTTCTATGGGGCGGGCGCCGGCAAGCTGGCGAGATAGGCAATGACGTTGTCGATGTCCGCCTGCTCCTTGAGCCCGGGGAAGGCCATCTTGTTGCCCGGCACCACATCCTTGGGCGCGTGCAGATATTTGGCGAGGTTTTCGGCGGTCCAGGTCAAGCCGCCTTCTCCGGCCTTTACCATGGCGTCCGAATAGCGGAAGTCCGGGAACGTGCCAGCCTGTCGGCCCACGACGCCGTTGAGCACCGGCCCCACCTTGTTGCGGGCCCCTTCACCAACGGCGTGGCAGCCCATGCATTTCTTGAACACCGTTGCGCCGGCTGTTGCGTCGCCCGCCTCCTGGGCCGAGCTCATGCTCGCGCTCGCCAGCAGCAGGCCAATCAGAATAGTAACTCCTCGGATACTCATCGATTTTTCTCCAACCCATGTCGTTGCTACAACCGGCGTCGGCATTTTGCGGCGAAACGGACCACTGCCGAGCGACGCATGGCCATCCTCCTGATGGCACATGACCCAACGATAGCACCAATTTTGGGGGTTGGCACGGGACCCTGAGCAGGCCCTGCGCGCACCAAGACGCTGCTGGCCTCGATGGATATGTCCGTCCTTCGTAAATATGTCGCAATAAGGTGGATCGTTCGAGCCCGCGACGCGTTTCCAGTTGTGCGCCAACAGATATTGCATAGCCAACCGGAGTGCCGCGTTTATGAGCACCAGGGTTTCCGTCCTAGTCGTTGAAGACGAAGCCCTCGTCCGGCTGGATATAGTGGACCAACTCGAGGACGCAGGCTTTCATGTTTTCGAAGCGGCCCACGCGGACGAAGCCATCGAACTTCTCGAAACGCATCCCGAGATACGGCTGCTATTTACCGACATCGACATGCCCGGAACCATGGACGGATTGAAGCTTGCAGCGGCGGTTCGCAAGCGCTGGCCCCCGGTAAAGATCATCGTGACTTCGGGTCACCGCTGGGTGGAAGATGCAGACATGCCCGAAGGCAGCGTGTTCGTCAGCAAACCTTACCAGCATGAATCGATCCTGACGTCGATGAAGGAGCTGCTGGCACCTTAGGTAGCAGGATAATTTGCGGCCTGGGCTGGCGTGACCTGCATGTAGATTTCCGTGATCAGTTCTGCATCGGGGGTGACACCCGGTTCGCCGACATAAACCTCCCACATGCGGTTGGCCTCGGCCATTCCGGCCTTGCTCATGGCGGAGCCGATGGCGTCGTAAGTCGCGGGGAGATCGGCATAGGGGCCGACATGCACGACTTTGAGCGCGAAGCCGTCCGGCGTCATTCCGGTGAGGATGTCGCCCTCGGCCTTCTGCGCATCGGCGGCGGTGACCGGAAACCCGATATCGACGGCCATCTTGTCGCCGGACCAGTCGTGGTAAACCGCGAGGCGTGGTCCGGCCGGCGGAATCCCGAGCTTTTGCATGAACTGAGCAAGCTTTGCGAAACCGGCGTTCAACACCGACGGGATTTCCGCCCGCGAGGTGGTCTTGCTCAGATAGAGCATGGGCCTTGCACTCAGTTTGTCGCTGGTGATGCGCATGTCGTTCTCGATGAGTTGGCAGGGAGCGGTGGTGTTGCTCAGCTGCGCGAGATCGACCGAATTTACCACGGCGGCGAGCTACGGGGCAGAAAAAATAAGCTGAGAATAGGCGTAGCCGGCGCCGAGGCAGGCGGCGGTGGCTGAACATCACACGCGCGACTTGTGTTTTGGTCGCGGAAGGATCAGGAACTGTACTTTGTAGAAAGAGGCATCATGGCACGCCAACCCAATTATGATTTTGAGCGACGCGAACGCGAGAGGCTCAAGAAGCTGAAAAACGCCGAACGTGCCGAGGCCAAGCTCAAGCCAGCGGCGGCGGAAGTCGGCGAAGACCTTCCCGATCAGACCGCGGACGAGACCTGACACATGGAGCGCGGCGTTCGGATGTTTGTGCATGGGGTCCAGGCTTGATGGTGCCGAGCGAACACTCTGCCGACATGGGGCAACTGGGTTGGGACAGCTTCTTCGAAGACCAGCTTGAAGATGCCGAGGCCCAGCTTTGGCGTCTGCGGATTGATGCGGTGCATCGCGGCCGATTGACCGGCCTTTCGAGCTCCGGCCAGATCGGGATCGACCTGCCGGCGCGCACCGACACCGCAGAATTTGCGGTGGGAGACTGGGTGCTTGTGGATCCCCTTACCAGGCTCCTGCATCGCCGCCTGGACCGGCGGACGATGTTGCAGCGGGCGGGTGAGGGCAAGAGGCCAACCCAACTGGTTGCTGCCAATGTCGATACGCTGTTCATCGCCGTATCGTGCAATGCCGACTTCAACCTGGCCCGGCTCGAACGCTACCTCGCCTTCGCCAACGATGCCGGAACCAATCCAGTCATCGTGCTGACCAAGGCCGACGTGGCCGACGATGCCCATGACTACGCGGCGCAGGCCGCCAAACTTCAGCGCGGGCTCGCCGTGGTGTCGCTCAACGCCCGTTCGGCCGAGGCCGCGACAGTCTTGCAGCCCTGGTGCGGCGAAGGGGCAACGGTGGCCGTCGTCGGATCGTCCGGCGTGGGCAAGTCGACGCTGGTGAATACGCTGGTCGGCGGGGAAGGGCGGCAGCCGCAACTGACCGGACGCGTGCGCGAGGGGGACTCCAAGGGCCGCCACACCACCACGTCGCGGTCGCTGCACGCCATGGCCGGCGGTGGTTGGGTGATCGACACGCCGGGCGTCAGAAGCCTGCACATGAAGGATCTGGGGCAGGGCCTCGACATGTTGTTCGCGGAAATCACCGAACTCAGCCCGGACTGCAAGTTTCGCAACTGCACCCATGACCATGAGCCGGGGTGCGCAGTGCTTGCGGCCGTAGCGGCCGGCACTCTTGATCCCGAGCGGCTGGCGCGCTGGCGCAAGCTGCAGACGGAAAGCCGCGGCTAAGCCTGACAGGGGTGTCGGGCCTGGCCACGGTGTGGCGCAAAACTGCAATGGCACTGGCCCGGCGCCGGCCGTGGCGTCATATTTGCAGGCCATGGCATCGAGGAGGAACGGTTGAATGAACTGGGGTATCGAGGATTTTGCCGCGGCAGCTGCGCTCCTGCTTGGAGCAGCAATAGCGCTGACGGTTGTCTTTAAAACCGTACCGCGTCGCCTGCCGCGCAATCTGCTGGCGGGCGGGGTGGTCTTGCTCCTGATCGGGATCTGGGTCCAGCTGGCGGTGGGAATATTCTAGGAGCCCGTTTGGGCCGCCCTGTTTCGTTCCGCCCGGCCTTAAAGCGTCAAGTCTTTCGGAAGCAGCAAAAAAATAACCGCGCGGCAGAGGCCTGCCGCGCGGTCACAATGGTCAGATGACTAGCGAGGGATCGCTAAGGCATTACTTGGCGGCGGCAGCAGCGGCAGCAGCAGCTTCAGCAACGGCCTTGGCTTCGGCTGCGTTGGCGGCAGCAGATGCCGAAGCGGCGGAGACTTCTGCGGCGGCTTCAGCGGTCGGGCTTGCGATGTAGGCATAGCTGTCGCAGGTCGAGGTCACGCCATCGGGAAGCGGGCTGTCGTTCTCGATGAAGTAGTACTCGACGCCGGCCTTGTCGTCGTGCTGGAAGATTTCGGCGAAGGGAACGGTGCCCAGGCCAACGGTGGTCATCGTGGTCTTGGCGGCACGGCCTTCACCCACCTTGTGGGCATCCTTGACGTGGTAGAGCTTGATGCGGCCCTGGTTTTCCTCGATCAGACGGATCGGGTTGGCGTTGCCGACATAGGCCCAGTACAGGTCGAGTTCGAACGCGGCGTTGGCCGGATCGACCTTCTTGAGCAGGATGTCGTAGCCCGAGTTGCCTTCGGTGACATAGCGGAATTCTGCGTCATGGTTGTGGTAGGCGAGGGTGATGCCTTCCTTGGCCAGGGCCGCGCCGGCAGTGTTCATCGTGTCTGCAAGGCGGTTGTAGTATTCGGCCTGCGATTCACCCTGTACGGCATCGACACCGCTGATGCGGACGTAAGTCGCGCCGAGCTCCTTGGCCGACGAGATCACGACATCGAGACGATCGGTCAGGTCGCCACCGTTCACGCCAAGCGAGGGAACCTTGAAGCCGAACTCTTCGGCGAACGCCTTGATCTGGGGCACTTCGACGCCAGCAAAAGCTGGAACGCCGTCATTCAGGCGCGGGCTGGAGAACTCGATGTTCTCGATACCGCAGGCAGCGACGGCCTCGAGAGTCGCGCGGGGATCTTCGCCGAGCTGGGCGCGCAGCGTGAAGCTCACAACGCCAACTTTGTCGAGCGGGATGCCCAGGTGCGATTCCTGAGCCACTGCTGGTACTGCGGTCATTGCGACCGACATTACCATTGCAGCAACACCAGCCATTGCCGTCGCGCGAACCGTGCGAAGCGATTTAGTCATAAGTCGTCCTCCTCGTTGATTAGGACTGGTATGCTAGAATGCAACGAGACGGCCCGCAAGTGCCCGAATTAAAAATTCACAACCGGATGTAAGAGGTTAGGGCGAGTTCGATTCTCCCCCGCCTTGGGGTGCGGCGAAGGTGTTCGTCGGAGCGAGGAGCGTAGGGCCTGCTGGTGAAGGACACATCGAATCCGGGTGATTCTTCGCAGCGATCCTCGATGCGGCAATTGCGCGTGCTTTGGTTGCGCCGGTAACGCCCTATGAGAACGTCATGACCGGCCGGACTTCCACCGCACCCAATCGGGCCATGGGGATGTTCCTGGCAATTTCCATGGCCTCGTTCCGGTCCGCTACATCGACCAGGATGAACCCGCCAATGACCTCCTTGCTTTCCGCAAAGGGACCGTCGGTGATCATGGCATCATCGCCACGCACGCGCACCGTGCGAGCCGTCTGCGCGTCCTCCAGCGCTTCGGCATGCACGTAAACCCCGCGCTCGACCAGTGAGCGGTCATAGGCCTGGGACTGTTCGGTGATGATTTCCCAGTCCTGGGGCTGCATCCGATCGGCCAAAGTCTTGTCGACGATAACGAGGCACATGAATCTCATAGTTCTACCCTCTCCAGAGCGCCGCGGGGACGCATACCGTTCTGCTTGCCCTATTAGACGAACCGGGGCGGCGATTTTCGACAGCCGCGACAAAATACTCTCTCACGGGGACCATGATGAGCCCCGGCGCGGGTTGCAAACAAAACCAGAACAGAGGCACGATGTCGCTAACCCACCAAGGATCGATTCGTGTCTGCTGACGCTTCTTATCTTGACGCTCTCAATCCCGAGCAGAGGCGGGCGGTTGAACATGGAATTGGCGCCGAGGTGCCCGGGCCGCTGCTGGTCATCGCAGGGGCTGGGTCCGGCAAGACCAATACTCTGGCGCATCGCGTTGCCCATCTGGTGGTCAATGGCGCCGATCCGCGCCGTATCCTGCTGCTGACGTTTTCACGCCGCGCGGCCGCCGAAATGAGCCGGCGCGTGGAGCGGATCTCGGCCAAGGTGCTGGGGGTGAGTGCGGGAGCGATGACCGACGCGCTGGCCTGGGCCGGCACCTTTCATGGCATCGGGGCACGGCTGCTGCGCGAGCATGCCCAGCAGATCGGGCTGGACCCCAACTTCACCATTCACGATCGCGAGGATTCCGCCGATCTTATGAATCTGGTGCGCCACGAGCTCAAGTTCAGCGATGCGGAAACGCGGTTTCCGACCAAGGGCACTTGCCTTGCCATCTATTCCCGGGTGGTCAACGCGCAGGGCGATCTCGATGACGTGCTGAAGTCTGTGTTCCCCTGGTGCGCGATGTGGTCGCAACAGCTCCGGGCCCTGTTCAGCGCCTATGTCGCCGCCAAGCAGCAGCAAAACGTGCTCGATTACGATGATTTGCTGCTCTACTGGGCCGGGATGATGGCCGAGCCGGACATCGCCGCTCAGGTGTCGGCCTTGTTCGACCATATCCTCGTGGATGAATATCAGGACACCAATCGCTTGCAGGCCTCGGTCTTGCTGGCAATGCGACCGGATGGACGCAATTTGACGGTGGTGGGTGACGACGCGCAGTCGATCTATGCGTTTCGCGCGGCCACGGTGCGCAATATTCTCGATTTCCCGTCGGCCTTTTCGCCTGCAGCGGACATTGTCACGCTGGACCGGAACTACCGCTCGACCCAGCCCATCCTGGCGGCCGCCAATGCCGTCATCGAGCAGGCGTCGGAGCGTTTCACCAAGAATCTCTGGTCGGATCGGGAGGCTGACAGCAGGCCGGTTCTGGTGACGGTCAAGGACGAGTCCGATCAGGTCGCCTATGTCGCCAAATGCGTGCTGGAAGCACGGGAGGCGGGGACGCCGCTGAAGCAGCAGGCCGTGCTGTTCCGCACCTCGAGCCATTCCGGCCCGCTCGAAATCGAGTTGACCCGCCGCAATATTCCGTTCGTGAAGTTCGGCGGGCTGAAGTTTCTTGATGCGGCCCACGTCAAGGATTTGCTGGCGATCCTGCGGTGGGCGGAAAATCCGCGCGACCGGGTTGCCGGTTTTCGCGTGCTGCAATTGATGCCCGGCATCGGCCCGGCCATTGCGGGCAGGGTGCTCGATGCCATGGAAACCGGCCCTGATCCGGTCTGGGCGCTCAAGCAGGTGCCCGCTCCGGTGAAGGCCGGTGCGCATTGGGCGGACCTTGTGGCGCTGATGGAGCGCCTGTCCGGCCGCCGGACCGCTTGGCCGCTCGAAATCGCCTATGCCCGGCAGTGGTTCGAACCCTTGCTGGAGCGGCTCTACGAAGATGCCGAAACCCGCACCGGCGATATCGTGCAGCTCGAGCAGATCGCCGCCGGTTACCCCAGCAGGGACCGGTTCCTCACCGAACTGACGCTGGACCCGCCCGACGCGACCAGTGACCAGGCCGGCGTGCCGCTGCGCGACGAGGATTATTTGATCCTCTCCACCATCCATTCGGCCAAGGGCCAGGAGTGGAAATCGGTGCACGTCCTCAACGTGGTTGACGGTTGCATCCCCTCCGATCTGGGCACGGGCTCGACCCACGAACTCGAAGAAGAGCGGCGCCTGCTTTATGTCGCGATGACCCGGGCCAAGGACGAGCTGCATTTGTTGGTGCCGCAGCGCTTCTACGTCACCCAGCAGACGCGCAATGGCGACCGGCACCTGTATGCCCAGCGCACCCGCTTCATCCCGCGGGCGATGACCAATCTGTTCGAGGACATTCTCTGGCCGCCGGTGACACCCTACAAATCCGGCAACCCGCCTGCACAGTCGATCCGCGTCGATCTGGGCGCCAAGATGCGCGGCATGTGGTGACGATCCCGGGCGACTAGCGCCACCCGAGGGCCGGGGCGACCTGGGTGAGAATGGCCTCGATGATGTGGGCGTTATACGAAACCCCGAGCTGGTTGGGCACGGTGAGCAGCAGCGTATCGGCTTCCGCAATGCCCTCGTCGCGTTTCAGCTGCTCGATTAAGGCCTCGGGTTCGGCCGCATAGGTGCGCCCGAACGCGGCCCGCTTTTCGGGCTCGATGTAGCCGAAATGGTCCTGGCTGGTATTGCCGCCGAAATAGGCGCGATCCATGTCGTTCACGAGGGCAAAGATGCTTCGGCTCACCGAGACGCGCGGCGTGCGGGTGTGTCCTGCCTCGGCCCAGGCCTTGCGATAGGCCCTGATCTGTTCGGCCTGCTGCACATGAAACGGCTTGCCGCTTTCATCGAAGACCAGGGTGGAACTCTGCAGGTTGACGCCAAGCTTCGCCGCCCAGATGGCCGTGTTGATGGTTGCGGCTCCCCACCAGATGCGGTCGCGCAACCCTTGCGAGAACGGTTCGAGGCGCAACAGGCCCGGCGGATTGGGGAACATTGGACTTGGATTGGGCTGGGCAAAGCCCTCGCCTTCCAACACCTGCAGCAAGACCTCAGCGTGCCCACGCGCCATATCGGCATCGGTCTGCCCCTCGGCGGGGATATAGCCGAAGTGCCGCCAGCCATCGATCACCTGTTCCGGTGAGCCGCGGCTGATGCCGAGCTGCAGGCGCCCGCCAGCGATGATGTCGGCGGCGCCGGCATCTTCGGCCATGTAGAGCGGATTTTCGTAGCGCATGTCGATAACGGCCGTGCCGATCTCGATCCGGCTGGTTTTCGCACCAATCGCCGCCAGGAGCGGGAAGGGCGAGGCGAGCTGCCGGGCGAAGTGGTGCACCCGGAAATAGGCACCGTCGGCGCCCAGCTCTTCAGCGGCAACGGCGAGGTCGATGGACTGCAACAATGCGTCGGAGGCCGAACGCGTGCCCGATTGAGGGGAGGGCGACCAGTGGCCGAACGATAGGAAGCCGATTTTTTTCACTGAATTGCCCTCTGGGGATTGTCGTGGATGACCGGTGTGGCGGCTGCGCCGAAGGTCGGCGCGCCCGCCCAATAGCCCGCCACAATACCGATGCCCATGGACGGATGCAAAATCTCATCGTGCAAGGATGGGCAGGGATGTGCCCGCAGAGAACGATAGGACGCCTTTTGGTTACGCTTTGTCCTGCGGGGCGTAATGAAGGATGACGAGACCTGACTTGAGCGTTCTCGTCTCCAGGTGCCTGAGGGGTATCCGGTCGGAATTGCCCTTGAACAGCGGCGAGCCGCTTCCCAAAATGACGGGGTTAATCCCCAGGTGATATTCGTCGACCAGCCCCTGCTCGATCAGCGTCGCCGTGAAGTCGGCGCTGCCGAACACGAAGATGTCGCCCCCGGGCCTCGCCTTCAGCCTGGAGATTTCCTCTGCAACACTGCCGTCTAACAGCCTGGCATTGTTCCAGTCGACGCTTTTCAGCGTGCGCGAGAAAACCACTTTCTCGATCTGGTTCATGAAATCGGCGATCTGGCCCTGCTCGGACGGCCAATAGGCTGCCATGAACTCGTAGGTCACGCGCCCGAAGACCAGCGTATCGGCGTTTGCCTGGGTCTCGCGAATGTAGGTTTCAAGCTCTTCGTCGAAGACAAACCAGCTGATGTCCTGGTCCGGCCCTTCGAAGTAGCCGTCCACCGTCACCATATCCCAGATAATCAGTTTTCTCATCGAACCTCCTCCTATTGGGATCAGCCCTGCGACGCCAGCAGGTGTAAAAGCCTAAAATTTCATAGCGATGCGACGAAGCGTTCAAGCTTGCCCAGAGTTTGCAGGCCCAGTTCCACGGCACCGAACCCCTTGGCCTCCTGGAATTCGGCCTCCGTGCTGAACACCATGCCCAGCGTGACCCTCGTTCCGCCGTCATGATCCTCGAACGCGGCCCAGGCATCGGCATGCTTGGGGCCGTTCTCGCCCCAGAGCAGGGTATAGCCGATGCGCTCTTGCGGGCGGACTTCGGCATATAGGTGATGGTTCGGGAACACGGCACCATCGGGCCCGATCATGTCGAACACCCATTCGCCGCCGGTGCGGAGGTCGATCCGCCTGGTCCGGCAGGAAAACCCGTCCGGTCCCCACCATTGCGGTAGCGTCTCGGGGTTCATCCAAGTGCTCCAGACGATGCCTCGCGGCGCCTTTATCACCCGTTGCAGCACCATGGTGCGCTCTGCTGCCCCGGCAAGATTACGCAGCCCCGCCTCGAAACCCTGCCGGTAGCCGGCCTCCATGTTCTCGGCCAGCGAAGATAGCTGCACCGTCACGACGACCCGGCTGCGCGCGTCGGACCCGGAGAAATCCGCCGTCACCAGCGCCGCCGATTGGATCACATCGCCGGAGGAAACGACCTCGTAGTTCACGCTGCGCTGGCCCGGCTGCAGCTCCAGCCAGCCGCATTCGCAGCGTATGTCAGGCTCGCCCGCAACTTTGCAGAGCGATACTTCGCGACCGCCAATTCTGGTATCTGCTTCGAGGAACTCGACGGTGACCGAGGGGCCGGGCGCCGCCCAGACCGCTCGCGCCGCCGGGGCCGTCCAGGCGTGCCACAGCACCGAAAGGGGCGCCGCAATGTCGCGCTCGAAGGTCAGGGTAGCAAAGCGGTTTTCCGCATGGCCGGTCGCCACTGGCCTGGGCTCGGTGTTTTGTTGGGATGTCATTTCGTGGGTTTCTCCATGGCCTTCATCGCAAAGGCGTCCAGCCGGTCGAGACGGCTTTCCCATATTGCCCGCTGCTCATCGAGCCATGTGCGTACCGGCTCCATGGCCTCGGGCACGATGGCGCAGGTGCGCACCCGTCCGTCCTTGGACGTGGCGATCAGCCCCGCTTCCTCGAGCACCGAAATGTGGCGCATCACCGTGGGCAGGCTGAGGCCCGTGGGCTCCGACAAATCGGTGACGCGCGCCGGCCGTTCGGCCAGCCGGGTCAGGATCGACCGACGGGTCGGATCGGCCAGGGCATGGAAGAGCAACGACAGTTCCGGATAATGCTTAGTCATGTGGCTAAGTATCCTCCAATAGGGCCAAGCACGCAAGAGAAACTTCGTCACTTCGCTAAGTGTTTCGAGAGCGAGCCTCAATGCATGGCGACCGTGCTGCCCATATGTGGTTTTCGCATGAGCATCAGCAGGGGCAGCAGCGCGGCGCTGGTCCAGCCGAGGATGCCGAAAATGCTGGAATAGGCCAGCATTTGTGCCTGGCGCGCAATTTCCTTGGCGAGGACCGCCGCCCCCTGGGGCGTCTCCGGCGTCAGGCCGAGCGGCGCCAGATAGGCGGTCGCGGCGTGGCTGAACGGGGTCACATAGGCGTTGAGCATGGCATGGTCGGCGGTTATCGTCTGCACCAGCAGCGCGCCGATGATGGCGATGCCGATTGAAGCGCCCAGTTGCCGGGTGACGCCGTAGAGGCCCGACGCTTCGTCCTGGCGGTCCTTGCTGATGCGGTCGAAAGCCAATGTCGACATGGGCACGAACACCAGCCCCATGCCCAGGCCAGCGATCACGCCGGGCCAGGCCAGTTGCCAGAAGTCGGTATCGAGATTGAGGCTCGACATCATGAAATTGCTGGTCGAGAGCAGGGAAAGCCCGACCGCCGCTAGAAGCCGCGGATCGACCCGGCTCGAGAGCACGGCGCCCGTTACCACCATCGAGAACCCGGCAGCCAACCCGCGCGGGATGAACAGCATCCCCGCATCCAGGATCGGATAGCCCAGCAGGCCCTGAACGAAGAGTGGCAGGATGGCGATGCTCCCGAACATCGAGACCGCAAAGCCGGCGATGATGATATTGGCCAGCGCGAAGTTCCGATCGGCGAAGAGGCGCAGATCGATGAGCGGCTTGTCCTGGCCGAGGCTGCGGACCACGAACGTCACGCAGCCGAACACGGCCGCCAGCGCGGCGAGCTGGACCAGGAGAGAGGAAAACCATTCGTGGCTTTCGCCCTGATCGAGCATGAACTGCAGCGAACCAATGCCGGTCGCCATCAGGATCAGCCCGCGGTAGTCGATCCTGACGGCCTGTCGATTGTCCGGCGGAAGCTCGCCCGCCAGCATGATCAGCGCAAAGGCGGCGATGGGCAGGTTGACGAAAAACACCATGCGCCAGGAAAAGTAATCCGTCAGCACCGCACCAAGGGTGGGGCCCAGCACCGGCGCGGCGACCACCCCCAGCCCGAACATCGCCATCGCCTGGCCGCGCTTTTCACGCGGAAAGGCATCAAAGAGGATCGATTGAGACAGGGGGATCAGGAAAGCGCCGAAAATGCCCTGGCCGAGCCGGAAGATCACGATGGTCTCGAGGCTCCACGACAGCCCGCACAGCGCCGAGAAGCCGGCAAAGCCGGTGATGGCCGACAGGATCAGCGTGCGCCGGCCGATGCGCCGGGCCATCATGCCGGTCAGCGGCATGACGATGACGGCGGCCACGATGTAGCTGGTCAGGATCCAGGTAGTCTGGTCGGTCGTCGCCCCGAAGGCCGAGGCGATGTGGGGCAGGGCCACATTGACGATGGTGCTGTCGAGCACTTCGAGCACGGCCGACAGCACCACGGCCAGCACGATCGCGATCCGGATGCCGGATTGCTGGCTGACCGGCGGGGCCGCGATCACGCTCATGGCGAGGGGCCGGCGTCGGTCGTATCCACAGTTACGGTGGCGCTGGCGCCCACCTTGAGACCGGGGTCGACCGCATCGAGGGCGACACGGAGCGGAAAGCGCTGGGTGACCTTGACCCAGTTGCCGCTGGCGTTCTGGGCCGGCAGCAGCGCGAAGGTGGCGCCGGAGCCCATGCCCACCGAGTCCACATGCCCCGCAAATGTGCGCCCCGGCAGCATGTCGACACTGACCGTCACGGCCATTCCCGGGGCGATCCGCACGAGGTCGGTTTCCTTAAAGTTGGCGCTCACCCACCATTCCGACGCGTCGATCAGCGAGAACAGGGGCTGGTAGGCGGCCACGACCGAGCCGGGCCGCAGGCTGACATTGGTCACCCAGCCATCGACAGGCGCCGTCACAATGGCCTGGCCCAGATTGGTCTGGGCGCTGACCAGCTGGGCCGCGGCCTCAAGGGCGCTTTGGCTATTGGCCGAGACCGCCGCCTGCGCGGCCGCGAGCTGGGAGCGGGCGCCATCGAGCGCGGCGGCAGCCTGTGCCGCTTCCGACCTGTCGGTTTCGAGCACGGACTGGGCGATATTGCCTTGCTGCAGCAAGGTGGTGCTGCGGGCCAACTGGTCATCGGCCGCCTTCTTGGCAGTGGTGGCGCTGGCGACGGCGGCGCTGGCCGCATCCACCTCCCGCGTCAGGCTTTCCGCCATCTGCGCTATGGTGTCGTTATGGGCCTGCGCCTGGATCACCGCATTGCGCAGCAGGGTATCGTCCAGCATGAACAGCACGTCGCCGGCCTTGACGGGCTGGTTCTCGGTAATCTCGACGCTCTTGACGGCGCCGGTAATCTGGGCCGCGATGGTGATGATATTGGCCTGGATATAGGCGTCTTCGGTGGAGGGATACTGGCTCTGGCGCTGCCAGTAGAACCACAGGCCGAGCGCGCCGATGGCCAGGATTGCCACCGCGAGGATTATCTTGAATCTTCCAGTCGCCGCAGCAGCGGGCTTTTCCTCGGCAGGCGCTTGTGACATCGCTGGTCGCGCTCCGGGCCATTGGTGGCCCCCGACAATATCATCAAACTAGCCAAATTCGTGGCGGCGTCCATAGCGCCGCTTTCAGGGCCGATCACTGCAGCTTGCCAAGCGTCTGGTGGCGGGAATATGCTCGCACCATGAGCAGCACCACCTCCGGCCCCGCCGAAACGGTTTTTGTTCCACCCAATCGCCGAATTTACGTTCTGGTGGCCGCGATCCTCGCGTCCTCGATGGCCTTCATCGACGGGTCGGTGCTCTCCATCGCCACACCGGCGATCCGCGCGGATCTCGGCGCCACATTGGCCGACGTGCAGTGGGTATCCAATGCCTACATGCTGTTCCTGTCGTCCCTGCTCCTGATTGGTGGGGCGGCCGGCGACCGCTTCGGGCTGCGCAACATTTTTGGCCTCGGGATCGCGTTTTTCGTCATTGCCTCGCTGGTCTGCGCCATCGCGCCAACGGCACAGTTCCTGATCGCGGCTCGCGCCCTGCAGGGGTTCGGTGCCGCACTGATGGTGCCCGGAAGCCTAGCCATCATCGCCAAGGCCTATCCCCGAGAGGAGCGTGGCAAGGCCATCGGCCTGTGGTCTTCATTCTCCTCGCTGACCACAATCCTCGGCCCGGTCGTGGGCGGCGTGCTCCTCACCACGCTGGGTGACTGGAGCTGGCGGCTGGTATTTGTCATCAACCTGCCGCTGGGCGGCGTCGCTCTGGCGCTGCTGTGGTTCCGCGTTCCCGCCGATGCGCCCGATCGCAACCGTCCGATTGATTTCGTTGGTGGCGCGCTCGTCACCATCGGCCTGCTGCTTGTCGCCTTCGGGCTGACCGGCAGCGAAAGCGGCGCCCCCACCGCCAGCAACATCGTCAGCTACACCGGGTGCGGGATTGTCTTTCTTGCCGGGTTCCTCTTCTGGGAAGCGCGGGTCGAGCACCCTATGATGCCGCTGCACCATTTCCGCCGGCTGCCGTTCTCCGGCGCACAAGGGCTCACCTTCGCGCTGTACTTTGCGCTCGCTGCAATCAGTTTCTTCCTGCCCATGGCGCTGATCGGGGGATGGGGCGTCAGCGCCGCCGAAGTCTCGATCCTGTTCCTGCCGCTGGGGATATTGCTCACCGTCCTGTCGCCCTTTGCCGGCCAGCTTTCGGATCGTGTCGGCCCCGGGCCCATGATTGCGGGGGGCGCCACCATCGTTGCCATCGCGTTCTTGCTGATGGGGCTGCTCACTCCGCTCCAGAACGTCTGGTTTGCCATGCTGCCGTGCATGGTTCTGCTCGGGCTGGGCATGAGCGGGGTGGTTTCTCCGCTGTCGACCGCGGTGATGACGTCCGTCGAAGATCGCGACACGGGGCTCGCATCTGGCGTCAACAACGCCGTCGCACGCGTGGCGGCCTTGCTTGCCGTCGCGTTGATGGGCGGGGTTGCCGCCGCCGTTTTCGAGCGCTCTCTTGTTTCCACCGCCGAGTTGTCGTCGCTCTTTTTCGGCATGAAGCCGGAACAGCCGCTTCCGGCGGACCAGGAAATGGCCAGGGTCGCCGCCAGCAATGCAGCCTTTGCCGCCATTGCCTACTGCAATGCGGCGCTGGCGCTTCTGTCGGCGGTCATCGCCTGGTTCACGCAGGAGCGAAAAGGGTTCGCCAGCCCACGCCTGCCGATGCATCGGCAGCCGTCCTGAGGGCCGGCCGAGGGTTAGCTGTCCGCGCTGTCGTCGGAATCCGCCGTTTCGGCACGCCCTCGTGCGGAAAGATGGGCAATTGGCAAATGCCAGCCATAGCGTATCGCCATGATGCGCAGGCCCAGGCACGCCAACCCGCCAACGAGCGCCGAAGCGCCATAGGGGAGCCCCATCAAGTGGCCGATCACCACGATCGATGCGCCAGCGAGTGCCGCCACGGCGTAGAGATCGGAGCGCAGCACCTGGGGTATTTCGGTCAGCAGAACGTCACGCATCATGCCGCCGCCGATCCCCGTTACCATGCCCAAAAGTGCGGCCATGACCGGGTTAAGGCCGAAAGCGATGGCCTTTTGTGCCCCGGCAACCGCGAAGAACGACAGTCCCACCGCGTCGAACAGGAGCACCGGGCTGCGCAGCCGATTGACCCCGGCATAAAGGAAAAACGTGACCAGCCCCGCCAGCACAGACACCAGCAGATAGCGTCCATCGCTGAGGGCGGCAGGGGGCACCGCGCCGATCAGCACGTCGCGGGTGATCCCGCCAAAATTGCCGGCAACGAAGGCCAGTGTGAGGATGCCAAAAATATCGAGGCGTCGATTGACCCCGGCAACCGCCCCGCTGATCGCGAAAACGAAGGTGCCTCCCAGGTCAAGAACAGGCACCAGGGTTTCAATGTTGATCATGACGGCTCCGCCCCTCAAAGCTCTGCCGCATCAAGCGACACGCGACACGACAGCCTCGGCCAGGCCCGGCCGGCCCTATGCCAGCCACGCCAGCGCGCCAACCACCAGCGCCTCGACTCCCGTCTCCAGCGTCGGATGCAGGACGGGCGCAAATTGGGGGCTGTGATTGACCGGCAGTTCGTTCAGCGTCCCCGCCGCCTTGGCCTCGGCATAAGTGCCCGGGTCGGTTCCGCCCACGAACCAGAACACCGACGGCACCTGCCAGGCGGTCCCAAAGCAACCAAAATCCTCGCTCGCCGGGGCAGGGCCGGTGTGCTTGACGCGCTCTGGGGAAAAATAACCGCGAAACGCCTCGGCAATGCGGTTGCTGGCCGTTTCGTCGTTCACGTTGAGGGGATAGCGATCGAGGGGGGTGATCTCCGGCTTGCGCGTGGCGCCGGAGGCCGCGGCTTCGGCGTTGACGATGCGCTCGATCGCGGCCAGCACGTGCTTGCGCACTCCGGCGTCAAATGTGCGCACATTGAGCTTGATGATGGCATCGTCGGGAATGACATTTTCCTTGGTGCCGGCCTGCAGCACGCCGACGGTGATCACCGCGGCATCATTTGCAGCGACCTCCCGCGACACGATGGTCTGGAGGCGCAGCACGATGGACGCCGCCATCACGATCGGATCGATACTGGCCTGTGGCATCGAGCCATGCGCGCCGCGCCCGAAGAGGCGGATCTGCAGGCTGTCGGCGGCCGAGGTGATCGGGCCGGCACTGCCGGCTACCGTGCCGGCGGGTCCGACCATGACGTGCTGGCCAAGCACCACGACGGGGTTTGGAAAACGCTCGAGCAGGCCGTCATCGATCATGGCCTGGGCCCCCTGGGCGGTTTCCTCGCCGGGCTGAAACACCGCCATGACCGTGCCCTTCCAGGCATCGCGCTGCTGCGCCAGCAAACTGGCCGCCCCGATCAGCCAGGCGACGTGGATGTCGTGGCCGCACATGTGGCCCACGGGCATGGCGTTGCCTTCGGAATCCGTCGCGGTCACCTTGCTGGCATAGTCCAGCCCGGTCTCCTCGGCGATCGGCAGCGCATCCATATCCGCACGCAGCATGACCGTGGGGCCGTCGCCATTGCGGAGCAGCCCGACGACGCCCGTCTTGCCCACGCCGGTGGTCACCTCATAGCCGGCCGCACTGAGCTTTTCCGCGGCAATTCCGGCGGTTCGGGTCTCCTGCATGGAGAGCTCCGGATGGGCATGGAGATCCTTGTAGAGCGCCTCGATGTCTGGAAGCAGCTCGATCATACCCGCCAGGACTGCGGAAGCGCGTTCAGAACGGATTTGTTCAGCCATGATATTTCCTTCCGCCTCTCGCCGGTGCCGCGGCGATCCCGTGCAGGAGATCAACGCTCGACCGCTGGTGGGCATGGTGATGGTCAGTTGGGCCGGGAGCACCTTACCAGTTCTGCCGCAGTGCAACCACGGGGCACGAAGCGGTAGCCTTGCGGGCGGTTTGTCCGCTGGCGCTTGCCCCCGGCGTGGCCTCGGAGGGGGCCATGCGGGGCGACAATTCCGTGTTGCCGGGATTTCCGAAGCCAGAAGCGTGCAAGTGCCGACAGACCAGAATGGCAGTGTTGTGTTGTGTAGGCTCGGGCGGCAAGAACATGTCCTGAGTTTGTTTCAATCCGTAAAATAGTATGTACGAATAGTTCAATTGTTAACGTGTCGATGAAATAGTGCTGCCTGATTGAAGGGTAATTGTATTCATTCGCGGCGTTGGCCACTTGCGGGGTCAAAATGAGCTTATCTCGCCGACTTGATGCGCTTGTGTTTTGGCCGTCCGCGCGGGCGAAAAGCCAGAATTGCTCGAAATGAGTGCGCTCATGAAGCCGATGGCTGCATCCGATCGGATGGTCTGGTTTGACGCCAATCGATCGCTCGCGGCCTTCGGGGTCGTGCTCATCCACTGCACGACCGATTTTGCCGGACAGCCATTCGCGGCAGTCACTTCGGATCAGCGGATCGTCCCTGAACTTTTTAGGTCGATAGCCGACATTTCAGGGGCGGAGATGTTCTTCGTCTTCTCGCTGTTTCTACTTGCGTTCAAGCTTGATCGACGCGACCTGGACTTCGTCCAGACCATGAAATACCAGGCACAACGCCTTCTCGTGCCGTTCTTTTTCTGGACGCTATTCTACCCGTTCTATCGATTGGCCAAGGCCAGTGCCTTTGGCTACACCCCCTCCATGCTGGACGAGCTGGGGCAGTGGACATCCTGGAGCGAGTACTTCTTGCTGGGCACAGCGCAGTACCACCTGCATTTCCTGCCGACCTTGTTCGCGCTGGCGCTGTTCTATCCTGTCATGCGGGTTGCTACCCGATACCCAGTCGCGGGCCTTGCGGTATTCGGCCTGCTTGGCGCCATGGATTACGTCCAGGGTTACCTGTGGGGGACAGTCGGGGATCCCGTCCTGCGGGACTATCTGCTGCGCGCCACCAAGATTCTCGGCTATGTCGGCTACGGCTTTGCCGCCTTCGCCATCTACGGTTTTTGGAAGCCCGGCCTGCCGCAAGACGAGACGAAGTTACTGGGCCGCGCGGCGACCTTCCTTGCCGTGTTCGCCTTCGTCGCCACCTTGCCCTATGCGGCGCAGGCCATCGCCACGGGTGCCTGGCCGGTGCGGCAGGGGTGGGACTTCTATGCACATTTTTTGATGCCGCTGTTTGTTTTCGTCGCTTTCATGGGCGCTCAATATGCCAGCTGGTCGCCGAATTGGAGCCGGCTGGCGCGCTTCACCCTGGGCATCTATCTGGTCCACCCCATCTTCGTTGATCTCTATGACATCGTCGTCTTCACGAGCGGGCTGACGCCTGCACCGACTGTCATGGTGATCACGAAATTCGTTCTGGTGGCGCCCGCGGCGCTGGGGCTCGCCTTCCTTCTTTCCCGCACCAGTCTTCTTGCCTGGACCATCGGCCTTGGTCCGGTGCCCTGGCGCACGAGGGGCAGGGGCGGGGCCCCGGTGGAGGTCAAGGTCTAGCCATGCAGTTCCAGCGCTTTCGCATCGATTGGCACTGCGCCTTTCCGGCACTGCCGGAGCGCGCACAACATTTCTGGCCATACTGACAATAGTCGCAGCAGGGTCCTGGCAGCCCGCAAACAGAGGATATCAAATGAATATCTTGAAAGGCGTCTTGTCCACCCCGAGCCAAATCGTCTTCGTTACCGCGCTGCTCTGCGGGTTTTCCAGTCTGCATGTCGCTCACGCATTGTCGCCCCTAGACGCGGCCGTAGCGGCGAAAGCTGGTCTGGGAGGGGACACGAGCCCTCTCCCCCTTGCGCCCCAGGGCCCGTTATCGGAGATGCAAATGGCAGCCGCCAGGACGGCCTGGCGCTATTTCGAGAACAACACCGATCCGGCCACCGGGCTCGTCAATTCCACCCACACCTTTCCGTCCACGACGATGTGGGACACCGGCTCGTTTCTGGCCGGCCTCGTTTCGGCGGAAAGGCTCGGGCTCATCTCCCGCGATGAATTTGATCGACGGCTCTCGGCCGCGCTCGTGAGCCTTGCCAGGATCGAGCTGTTTGAGAACAAGCTGCCGAACAAGGTGTTCGACGTGCGCACGCTGGCTAAAAGTGACTACCGCAACAATCCAAGTGTTCGGGGCACCGGCTGGTCATCAATCGACATTGCCCGGTTTCTCGTGCCCCTTACCGCCATAGTCTGGGAATATCCGGAGCATGCGGCCGAGGCTGAGGCGGTGGTGTCGCGCTGGGACATGGCAGCGCTGGTCGGCAACGGCGAACTGGCGGGCGCCGAAGTCATTGACGATAAGACCGTGATCGTCCAGGAGGGCCGCGTCGGCTACGAGCAGTATGGCGCCAAGGCGCTGATGCTCAGGGGGCTCGATGCTTTCGCTTCCGCGCAGGTAGCCCTGCATGTCGACTACCAGATGGTTGGAGACATCCCGGTTCCGGTGGATGACAGGCCTATCGGGGCCTCAAGCCCGGCCTTCGCGACCAGCGAACCCTTCCTGCTCGATGGCGTCGAATTCGGCTTCGATACCGTGTCCCACGTGCTCGCGAGCAATGTCTACCGCACCCAGGAGCAACGTTTCGACGACACCGGCCATCTGACGGCCGTATCGGAGAGCCATCTCTCCACAGAACCCTATTTCGGCTATGCGACCGTGTGGGGCGACGGGGAGCCTTGGGCGGTAATGACGCTCACCGGCGAGCGCCTGGACAGCAAGCGGACCTTGAGCGCCAAGGCGGCATTCGCATGGGATGCGCTGTTCGGCACCGCCTATACTGCCAGGCTACTGCAATCGATCGGGGACCTCGCCGATCCGGACAGCGGATGGATGGAGGGGCGCTACGAGATCGATGGATCGCCCAACGCGGTGTTCACTGCAAACACCAATGGCACGATCCTGGCAAGCCTGGCCTTCCGAGAGAGAGGACCGCTCCTGCATTCGGACGACCTACTCCCCTAGCGCAATGATCCTGCGCGTAACCCTGCAGTTACGCGTATGGGCCCAGCTACCGTTTGGGCCGGGCTCTACCAGCCACTGAGCCTGCACTTTTTTACGCCAGACGGCCCGAGCTCTCGTCTCGGGCCGTCAGCTTTTCCGGCGTTTGCAGGCCGGCCACTTCTGGTCCCTTGAGGCGTTCGACAGTTTTCCTGAGGACAAGGTTCGCCATTTTGGCGGTGTTCGAGCGGTTTTGTCCGGCCATATATCTCATTCCAAGAACGGCTTACCCCGTATCCAGCCGTAAGGAAGAGATCATGCTCGATAAAAAAACTCCCCAGCTTGTGTGCCCTGTTCCGCTGTCCGAATTTGATCTTTCGGATGGCACGACTGGCCCGGCGCTGTCCCTGCCTCCGGCGTGCTTTACCTCGAGCGAGTTCTACGATTTCGAGATGAAAGCCGTTTGGGAAAAGGAATGGTTCTGCATTGGCCGCGCCACCGATATCCCCAAGGCGGGTGATTATTTCACCGTGCAGATCGGCGACGAGCCCATGTTCGCCATCCGCGACGGGTCGGGGGCAGTCAATGTTCTCACCAATGTGTGCCAGCACCGCAGCATGTTGCTGCTCGAAGGGCATGGCAATATCAAGCGCATCCGCTGCCCGCTACATTCGTGGGTCTACAACCTTGAGGGCAATCTGCTCTCGGCCCCCGCCCTGAACGATGTCGAGGATTTCAGCAAGGAAGAGATCTGCCTGCCGCGGATCAAGAGCGAGATCTGGGAAGGCTTCATCTTCATCACGTTCGATGAGACCCTGGCTCCGGTTGCCGAGCGCCTGGAGCGCCTGAGCGGCCAGCTGGCCAATTTCAAAATGTCCGAGCTGTCCTCCGCGACCCCGCTCGAAATGGTGCCCTATGACTGGGATTGGAAGATCTACGGCGACGAGTGCTACCATTGCACCCATTTGCACAGCGGCACCTGGTGCAATTTCTATCCGACCCCGGAAAGCGCCATCGACGAAGACACCCCGCTGTCCGATCCCGAGCGTGGCATCGTCGCCTACGAGATCAAGAGCCAGGTCATGGACGGCGCGCCCACCCGTACCGGCAAGATCCTGCATCCGCTGATGCCGGGCCTGACCGACGAGGAGCGCTCGCGCCTCGGCTATGTGACCGTGCTGCCGAACCTGCTGATCGTCACCATGGCCGACAAGGTGAAATACTTCCTGTGGCTGCCCAATGGTCCGCAGAAGTCGATGCTCGGCGTGTCCTGGCTGTTCCCCAAATCCACCCTCGAAGGGGAGAAATTCGCCGAGACTGCGGCGATGGAAAAAGCCGACCTCGGCCCGGTGCTGGACGAAGATATCTTCGCCTGGAGCCGCACGCAGGCTGGCTATCGCTCGCGTTTTTCCCCGCGCGGTCGCCTGTCTCCCAAGGAGCGGGTGATCGCCCAGCTCTACGGCTGGCTGATCGACAAATACCGTTCCGCAACCCTCTAGGCAGGCCAAGGCCATGAACCAGATGTTCGCGATCGACCGTGCGACCAACAATGCGACTGCAGTCTCGCTGACGCTTCGGGTTACGGCCCGGCGCGTCGTGGGCGAGGACATCGAGGAGTTCACGTTCGCGGCCGTCGACGGTTCGCAGCTTCCCGAATGGCGGCCCGGCGCCCATGTGGAGTTCAAGCTGCCTTTGGCAAAGGGCATTGAGAGCCGCAGCTATTCGCTGTTGGGTGACCCGGTCGACCGGTCGCAATATCGCATCGCGGTGCTGCGGCAGGATCAGGGGCAGGGCGGCTCGGTGTGGATGCATGACAAGGCGTTCGTGGGCAAAGTCCTCACCGCGGTCGGCCCCCGCAATGCCTTCGTTTTCGAACCGGCCAGGCAATATCTGTTCGTCGCTGGCGGCATCGGCATCACGCCGCTGCTGCCGATGATCGCCCAGGCGGAACGCGAGAACACGCCATGGCAACTGGTCTATCTGGTGCGCCAGGAGTCCCGTTTCGCCTACGCCAGGGAACTGCGCCAATACCCCGCCAGCAAGCTGCAGATGCACGCTTCCATGGAGCCGACCTTCGATCTTCAAGCGGCGCTGGACAATCTGCCCGATGGCACGGCGGTGCAGGCCTGCGGGCCGGTTCCCTTGCTGAACGCGCTGGAAAAATTTGCCGCCTCGGCCAATGGCCGTTGGACGCTTTCGGTTGAGCGTTTCGCCGCTCCGGTGCTTGGCGCAGGCGAGGGGAGCTTCGAAATCGCGTTGGCGCGCAGCAACAAGGTCCTCCAGATCGCGGCGGACAAATCGATACTCGAAGTGCTGCGGGCCGAGGGGATCGAGGTGGAATCCTCCTGCCGCTCGGGCACTTGCGGCACCTGCGAATGCGGTGTGCTCGAAGGGGCCATCGACCACCGGGACCAGGTGCTCACCGCGGGCGAGCGCGCCGAAGGCAAGTCGATGATGGTGTGTGTTTCACGGGCTGCCGGCAATCGCCTGGTACTCGATATTTAGGGAGCGCCAGGAGTGGCAATCAAAAAAGTCGTGGTCACCGGCGGCTCGGGCCGGGTTGGGCGCTATGTCATGCGCGAACTGGCCAAAAGCTACGATGTGATCAACGCCGATCTGGTCGCCGACGACAGCGG
The DNA here is from genome assembly GCA_963699295.1 of uncultured Alphaproteobacteria bacterium. Lineage (GTDB taxonomy): Bacteria > Pseudomonadota > Alphaproteobacteria > Rhizobiales > Devosiaceae > Devosia. The sequence continues at coordinate 1,118,520 of OY969432.1, read as the reverse complement.
AATTCCGCACGAAACGGTCGACGTGATGGATCTGGATGCCTTGCGCCGCGTCACCAAAGGTGCCGACGCGTTGGTCCATCTGGCCGCGATCGACTTCGACTGGAAGGCGGCGCCCGAAAAATACATCCGCGTCAACGCCCTGGGTACCTGGCATGCCCTGCAGGCGGCAGCCGAAAACGATTTGCAGAAGGTGGTGCTGTGCTCCAGCATTTCGGCATGCGGGCTCTCGGAGATGCGTCCCGACTGGCGGCCGCAGAGCCTTCAGGTCGATGAAACGCACGAAAACCGTCCGGTGCAGGCCTATAGCGTCAGCAAGCAGTTGATGGAAAATATGGCGCGCAGCTTTGCCCATGGCACGCCCATGAGCGTGCTGTCGCTGCGCCCGCTGGCCGTGGTTTTGCCCGAGACCTTCGCGAACTATGTGGAGTTCGTCGAGGCGCCGGATCGCAACTGGCTGTTCTACTATGTGACCGCCGAAGACGTGGCGCGCGGCTTTGCGGCGGCGATTGCCGCGCAGGTCAAGCAGGGCGAGTTCTTCCTCAGTGCGGCTGACACCTCGCGGCCCGAGCCGACGCTGGAATGGTACGCCAACCGCTTCGGCACGCTGCCCGATGTTCCAAATCCTCGGATCTTTGCGCAAAACCCGCGCGCATCGATTTTCTCGAGCGCCAAGGCGCGCGACTATCTCGGCTGGGAACCGACATCAAACTATCTGGAGCTGCGCAAAGAATTGGCGCAGCAGTAGGAACAGCTTTCATGATCGAGACCATCTTGCCCGGTACCGTGGATTGGACCGGCGACAATCCCTTCGTTTATCTCAAGACCGATGCCGAGGGCGACTATAGCAGCCTGTCGCTCTTTTTCCGCGTCACCGCCTCCGATCTCGGTCGCGGCAATGCCATCCTGGTGCTGGAAAATCCATATGCGCCCGAGCAGCCCGGCCGGCGCATCTGCCTGACCGACAATCTGCCGCTTGCGCAGGATTTGATCGAGCGCTTCGTCAAGCGGTTCGGCCTGTTCCGCCCCGCCCACGCGGCGCTGGCACAGATCGAGCTGATCGATGGTGCACGCTTCGGCACCACGCAGGATGGAACCGCGAGCCTGACCGAGTTTGCCACCACCTCCAATGGTCGGCAGGTCAGCCTGACCTGGCGCGACCTGCAAGGGGCGTTCGCGGTCAATGTGCCGCCCGAAAAGACCCAGACGGGCGAACATGTGATGCTCAGCATTTTCCAGCCCGCGGGCAGCGCCGAGGTGCGCGTCGATAACATCGCCCTGCCGGGGCAGTCGATCGAACGCGAGTTCTTTGGCGGGCGGGCCCAGTCGGCCAGCCTGGCTCATAGCGAAACCTGGATCAGGACTGCCTGACATGAACAATCTTTCCCCGCCCGCACCAACCGCCAGCGGCGACATCGAAGCCTTGCGCCGCATCGTCGCCGTCGACCCCGTCTGGAATGGCATTGTGCGGATCGGGGAAGTGGCTCCCAGCGCCAATCGGGTGCTGTTTCACGCCGGCCCCAAGTTCGACACCATCGCGTCGGTGCCGGCGCCGGTGCGCAATTCGCTGGCGTTTGGCTGCATCTATGAGGGCTGGGCGGAGAACTGGCAGGCAGCCGATGCCCTGCTCGACAGTGGCGCCATCACCCTCAGGCCGGCGCAGGATGTCGGGCTGCTGGTGCCGCTGGCGGGCGTTGCCTCGCCCTCCATGGCCGCCCTGCGGATCGCCGATGCCGGAACGGATGACGCGCGCTATTGCGTGCTCAATGAGGGCGCCGAGGTCGCAACGCGCCTTGGCATGCGGGACGACAAATTGCTCCTGCACCACCATTGGCTGAACGAGGAGTTCGCCGATTGGCTGGCGGGATGCCTGGCCGACCCCATCTCAATTTTCCCCCTGATGCTGGAATCGTTCACCCAGGGCGATGACGGGCACGCCCAGACCGGAGCCGGTTCACGGCTCATCGCGCAGGCGCTGCGCAAGCGGGCCTTCGACGTGCCCGACAGGGTTTCCGCATTTCTCGATCAGTCCGCCGCCTTTGCCCTTAATATCTGGATGGCCACCATCGGCCTGGTATCTGGCGCCGCGGCGGGCGTTGCCGGGTCGAGCGTCGTGGTGCGGGCGGGCGGCAATGGCGTAAGTTTTGGCTACAGCATTGCCAGCGACCCGCATCGCTGGATCGTGACGGACGCACCCGCACTTTCGGGCACCGTCGATCCCAAATTTGGCGACAGCCGGCCGACGGGCGCGCTGGGCGACAGCGCGGTGCTCGACTTCTTTGGCCTGGGTGGCTTGAACCTCAAGTCGGCCCCGGCACTTGCCGCGGCCTTGGCTACGCACTTGCCCGCCGATTATTTGGACCGGGCCGAAGGCCTGTTGGCCGGCGTGCACCCGCGATTTGGCGGGCGTGCCGTTGCCAGCGTCGCAACCCGGGCCGTGGCCAAGGGCAGGGGCCCCATCATCTTGCTCGGCATGATCGACGCAGCGGGTAAGTCCGGGCGTCTGGGCGGGGGCGTCGTAGATACAGCGGGGCATATGTTCGTGAGCGCTTAGGGACTAATAGTTGAGTCTCCTTACTGGCCTACCGAAAGGGCATTGCCATGCGCTTCACGCTCAAACAACTCGAGTACTTTCTGGCCGCTGCCGAAGCGGGCAGCATTACCATAGCGTCCGCCCGGGCCCGCATTTCGCAGCCCTCGATTTCGGCCGCCATCTCGTCTCTCGAGGCCGAGTTCGGGGTCAATCTGTTTGTGCGCAATCCCGCACAGGGTATCGTGCTCACTGTCGCGGGCCAGCGCTTGCTGCGCGAGGTTCGTGACATCGTCAGTCGCATGGGCGGGCTTTACGTAGTGGCCAACGAGCTTAGCTCGGTGGTGCAAGGCCCGCTTTCGGTGGGATGCCTGGTCACCGTGGCGCCCGTGGTCATGCCCAGCCTGATGGCGCCGTTTCAGGCCGCCAACCCGTCGGTGCAGCTCAGCTTTGCCGATCTCGATCAGGCCGAGAACATCCGTCGCCTGCGGCAGGCGCAGATCGATGTTGCGCTGACCTACGACATGCACCTGCCCAAGGATGTGCGCTTCTTTCCGCTCGCCGAACTGATGCCGCATGTCGTGCTGTCGCGCGATCACCCGCTGGCGCAGAAAGACGAGATTGAGGTCAGCGAGATGGCGGGCCTGTCCTACATCATGCTCGATCTGCCGCTGAGCCGGGAATACTTCCTGTCCGTCTTCGAACAGGGCGGCGTCTCGCCCAATGTGACCTATGTGTCCAAGAGCCCAGAGGTGGTCCGCTCGCTGGTCGCCAATGGCTACGGCGCGACGATCTCCACCATCCTGCCGCGGTGCGAACTCGCGCTCGACGGCAACCCCCTGGTGAGCGTTCCGCTGGTGGGCAATGTTTCGCCGCTGGCGTTGGGCCTGGCAACGCTTGAGCAGGGCGCCAGCGTGCCGACGGTGAAGGCGTTCAAGGATTACTGCCTTGAGCGCTTCAAGGACGGCGTTCCGGGAATGCGCAGCTACAACTGACAATAGTCCCGAATGGGACAAGGGAGGCCAAATGGCAAATCGAGGGGAAAAAATTGAACCTGCGGGGGCCCATGTGGATGCGTGTCTGGCGCGGATCGAGCGATACGAGCCGCGTTTGCGCGCTTTCCAGCAGCACGATGCAGCAAGATCTCGGGCCGAAGCCGCCGCGGTAGAGGCCAACCAGGCCGCGCTGCCGCTGGCGGGGCTCGCCCTTGGCGTCAAGGACATCGTGGACGTTGCCGGCTATGGCACGGGCTGCGGGTCCGCCATTTACGCCAATCGCGTCGCCGACGCTGATGCTGCTTCGGTGGCGCAGCTGCGCGCAGCTGGCGCCGTGGTGATGGGCAAGACCGTCACCACGGAATTTGCGTTCTTTTCGCCCGGTCCCACGCGCAACCCCCATGACGACGCGCGCACGCCGGGGGGCTCGTCGAGCGGCTCGGCCGCTGCGGTCTCGGCGCGGTTCGTGGACGCCGCCATTGGCTCGCAGACAGCGGCCTCTATCACCCGCCCGGCCTCGTTTTGCGGTGTGGTTGGCTTCAAGCCCAGCTACGGCACCTATAGCCTTGCTGGGGTGAACGGGCTGTCGCCCTCGTTCGATACGCTGGGCGTGCTGGCGCGCAGTTCGGCGACTGTCGCGGCGGTCCACGCCGTGCTCGCCAGCCCGACCCCCGCCGAGGCAATCGATACGCCCATCGCACCGCGCAGCATCGGCATCTGCCGCACACCGTGGTGGGCTCAGGCCGAGCAAGGGACGCGCGACGCCATCGCCTCGGCCGAGCAATTGCTGGGCGCCCAAGTGCAGGTCGATCAGGTCGACCTGGATGATTATGCCGACGCGGTGGATCTGCACATCGCGATCATGGGCTACGAGGCGGCGCAGGCATTGAGCTATGAGCGCCTGCACCACCCCGCACAGTTGAGCGCCGTCCTGCGCGTCATGCTTGAAAAGGGTGCAGCCATCGGGCGCAGCGAGCATATTGCCAATCTGAGGCGGGCCGAGGCGATGCGCCAAAGCATCGCCGCGGTGACCGAGCGATACGATTTGTTGATCGCCCCGGCGGCCATCGGCGAGGCGCCCCTGGGGCTTGAGGCAACGGGCAATCCGGTGTTCAGCCGGGCCTGGACGCTGCTCCGCCTGCCCACCATCACGCTACCGGGTTTCACCGGGCCTGCGGGCCTGCCCGTTGGGGTGCAACTGCTTGCGGGCATTGACGAGGATGAGCGTCTGCTGGGTCATGCGCTATGGGCCGAACAGCTGTTTCCGCGGCTTCCGACGCCCACAAATTACCGCCCGGAATGAGGCTGTTCGCCTAAAGAACTAGTGTCAATTCTACGCAGCGACGAGACGGAAAATCCGCTCTCGTCCTGCCGTATTTTGCGTCTATCGCAGGCGCTATTGCAGCGTTTTCCACGCGCCAAAACATGGGCTTTCTCAAGAGGCGAGAGTGCTTTAGTGCATATAGTCAGCGGCCTTCGGGCCGGTGGCATTGTGACGTGCGTACATCAAGCGTACGTCTCAGTGGTTCTGATGAGCTTCCTCAAATTTTCCTGTTTGACCGGAAGCGTGACGAGGAGCCTGAATGATCGAAGGGCGCGGACATGTTCGAAGGAGGATCGAACCTGTCTCTCAGACAACCGCCCGACAGGAACACAAATTCAGTTTGGTCTCCTTTAGCCAGCGAAATACGGAAATCAGAGATGTTGAACATTAAAAAGTCGACGCTAGACCGTCGCGTGATGTTGAGCCTGGCGGGCGCCCTAATGGGGGCTTTGAGTCTCACAAGCGGATCTTACGGCGCTGCCCCGGAATCGTCCGACCCCATTCGCCTCGCCCAGCATGATTGGGCTGGCAGCGAGTTCAGCACCCAGCTGCTGGCGCGCCTGCTCAGCGAAGCGGGCTACAATGTCGAGATTATCAACATCAACTCTTCGTCGGTCTATACCGCGATGGAAAACGGCGACATCAGCTTTCAGGTCGAGGCCTGGTCGAGCAACCATCCCGAAATGAAGCCGGCCCTGGAAGCGGGCATGATGACCAATGTCGGTGAAACCGGCCTCGTCGGCATGGATCGCTACTGGTACCCCGAATACGTCAAGGAACAGTGCCCCGGCCTGCCTGACTACAAGGCACTCAACGATTGCGCTGCCCTGTTTGCAACCGCCGAAACCGGCGACAAGGGCCGCCTGCTGGTCTACCCGGAAAACTGGGGCGGCTTTGACGAGCAGCGCATCGCCAATCTGGGGCTGAATTTTGAAGTCGTCCATGCCGGCTCCGAAGCTGCGCTGCTGGCCGAAGTCAAATCGGCCGTACAGCGCAAGGCGCCGATCCTGGCCTGGCTCTACGAGCCCCATTGGGCGCCCGTGCAGTTTGCCGGCGAGTATGTCGAGCTGCCGCCCTATACCGAGGAGTGCTTTGCCAGCGAAAGCTACGCTTGCGAAAAGCCCCATGGCGCCATCTACAAGCTCGCCTGGAACGGCGCCGAGGCCAAGTGGCCGCACGCTTTCAAGATCTACCAGGGCCTGCAGCTGGACAATCAGGAATATGGCGAAGCCCTGATCGACATCAGCCTGAACGGCAAGACGGTTGATCAGGCGATCGACACCTGGATGAGCAACAACACGGACCGCTGGTCCGCCTGGCTCGAGTAGAACTAGATAGCGCGGGTGGTGATATGACCTACCAGATTTCTCTTTCATCACCTGCGCCCGGGCCTGGTGCCCGGCAGGTTGGGGCGATTGCGGTTGCAGTGGCTGTTGCAGCCATAATTCTGCTCTCGCCCCTATTGCCGGCCTACTTCATTGCGTGGCCGCGCGAATTGATCCTGCCCTTGGCCAAGAACCTCACATTTGGGCTGAAGTGGATTGCCGAGACCGATCTCGTCAACGGCCTCAGCCTCAAGGACCTGACCCGATCATTCGCGACGGTCATCCAGTGGCCCACCAAGATGCTACAAATGGTGCTGGCAGATGGCGTGTCGAGCGGCTTTGGCGCACAGCAGACCATGATCGTTCCGCCATTGTCGTGGCTCGGCCTGCTTTGCGCCGGGGCCCTTCTGGCCTGGCGCGTCGGCGGGCTGCGGTTGACGCTGCTCGCGATTGTTACCGCAGCTTACCTGCTGATGTTTGGGCTGTGGAACAGTGCCATGCAAACCATGTCGCTGCTGACCGTGGCGGTGCCGCTTGGCGCTGCGGCCGGGCTTTGGGCCGGTGTCGCCCTGTTCCGGCGCCCCCACATCCAGGCGCCCGCGCTGCTCGCCTTCGACCAGCTGCAGACCATTCCGATTTTCGCCTATCTCGTGCCCATCATCGTGTTCTTTGGCCTGGGCACGACGCCGGCCATTCTGGCGACGGTGATCTTTGCCGTGCCGACCATGATCCGCACCACCGTGGCCGGGCTCAATCTGGCTCAGGCCTCGGTTGGCGAGCTGTCCCATTCGCTGGGCTGCAATCGCCGCCAGGAGCTGTGGAGCGTCTTGATCCCAACCGCCCAGGGCGAGTTACGGGTCGGCATCAACCAGATCGTGATGCTGTCGTTCTCCTGTACCGTGCTGGCATCGCTGGTTGGTACCAATGGCATGGGCTACGACATTCTGGTCGCGCTGCGTCAGCTCAATATCGGGCGCGGTCTGGAAGCGGGTCTGGGCATCACCTTGATGGCCATCCTGCTCGACAATATCTTCCAGAGCTCCGCCAATCGCGCAACCGGCCCCCGCCTGCCTTTGTCAAAGTTCCTGCTGCTGCTGGGCGGCGTCTTGCTGGTCCCGACGCTGCTGGCGTTCAAGGTCCCGGAATTGGCGCAGTTCCCCGCCGGCTGGAATGTGACGACGGGCAATTTCGCCGATAGCGTTGTCGAATGGACCAACATCAACCTCTACTGGCTGATGGACGGGTTCAAGAACGCGCTGCTGCTCAATCTGCTGATCCCGGTGAAGACCTTCATGGCCGGCGTGCCGTGGATTGCCGGCGTGTTGTTTGTCGCGGTGCTCGGCTATCTCGTTGGCGGCTGGCAGCGCGCTCTGCTGGTGGGTGCCCTGATGCTGGCCATCGCCTCGGTTGGTCTGTGGCAGGTGACGATGCTCACGATCTACCTGTGCGGCGTTGCGGTCTTTGCCGCATCGCTCCTGGGTATCCCGCTGGGGATTCTCGCCGGACGCAGCCGCACCGCCGCGGGCATCATCCTGCCCGTGGTCGATACGCTGCAGACCCTTCCGGCCTTTGTCTATCTCATCCCCGTCATCATGTTCTTCGGGGCAGGCGAGTTCCCGGCCTTCATCGCCATCACCGTCTACTCGATCTGCCCGGCGATCCGCTTCACCGAGCTCGGCATTCGCAGCGTCTCGCCGTCGCTCAAGGAAGCCGGCACCCAGCTGGGCATGACCTCGATGCAGCGCCTGTTCAAGATCGAGCTGCCCGTTGCCGCACCACAGATCCTGCTCGGCCTGAACGGCACGATCGTCATGGCGCTGGCCATGCTGGTTGTTACCGCGCTGATCGGCACCAAGGATCTTGGCCGCGAAACCCTGACTGCCCTGACCAAGGTCGATCCGGGGCAGGGGCTGACGGCGGGTCTGGCAGTCGCCTGCCTTGCCGTGATCGCCAACCGCCTCGTCGGTGGGCTCGCCGAAAAACAGCTTCGGGCCCAGAGCGGCTCCTGACCCTACCAGGAGGGGCGCCAGCCGCCCTTCCATCCAGTATTTGTCCAGAACAAGGACTTTGAAATGACTGACCTTCAGCCTTCAACCAAGCCAAAGCTGTCGATCCGTGACCTCTGGAAGGTCTATGGCGCCGGCGCGGACAAACTGTTTGCCGGCTCGGCCCAGGCCCCCAGCGATGAGGAAATCGAGCGCCGCAAGCTGTTCGCGGCCGTGCGCGGGGCAAGCTTTGATATCTGGCCGGGCGAGCTGATCACCGTGATGGGGCTGTCGGGGAGTGGAAAATCCACGCTCCTGCGCACCGTCAGCCGGCTGATCGAGCCCAGCTATGGCCAGGTCTGGATCGATGACGAGGATTTGCTGGGCGCGTCCCCCAAGCGCCTCATCGAGCTGCGCCGCCATCGCATGGGCATGGTGTTCCAGAACTACGCGCTGCTGCCGCACCGCACGGTGCTGGAGAACGTCGCCCTGCCGCTGGAAATCCGCGGTGAAAGCAAGGCCAAGCGCGAAGAGCGGGCCCGCCAGATGGTGGAGCTCGTGGGCCTGCGCGATCGTGGCGATCACTTTCCCCCGCAGCTGTCGGGCGGCCAGCAGCAGCGCGTGGGCATTGCCCGCTCGCTCGCGGTGGACCCCGATATCTGGTTCCTCGACGAGCCGTTTTCGGCGCTCGACCCGTTGATCCGCCATGAGCTTCAGGACGAGCTGCTGCGCCTGCAGAAGATCGTCAAGAAGACCATCATGTTCATCACCCACGATTTCGATGAAGCCATTCGCCTCGCCAACCGCATCGTCATCATGGAAGCCGGGCGCATCGTGCAGATGGGAACGCCCGAAGATATCGTGCTGAACCCCAAGGACGACTATATCGCCAACTTCACCCGCAATGTGCGTCGGGCAGACGTGATTTCGGTTGGACGGCTGGCCAAGCCGCTCTCCGATCCGTCGGGCATCACCATGACCGTGCCGGCCAGCGCCAAGGTGGCCGATATCGCAGCCCGCGTGCTGGGTGCTTCGGGGCCGGTCGGGGTTGTCGATACCAATGACACGATCCTGGGCACGATTACGGGTGAGATGGTCCTGGCCATGCTGCTGGAACGCTCGGCGGGCTCCGAACAGATCGCCGCCTGACATCACAGCGTGCCGCCGGCAAAACCGGCGGCACTTATGCCTTTACCAGATGCCCACATTGGGCATCGAGGCCCAGGGTTCGGCGGCTGCCCGGCGCTCGCCTGCCTGCAGTAGTTCGATCGAGATCCCGTCGGGCGAGCGGATGAAGGCCATGTAGCCATCGCGCGGCGGCCGGTTGATGGCGATGCCGTGTTCCATCAGCTGCGCGCAATAGGCGTAGAGGTCATCGACCTCGAACGCCAGATGGCCAAAATTGCGGCCACCCTCATAGACTTCGCGATCCCAATTATAGGTCAGCTCCAGGATCGGCGCTTGGCGCGCCTGTGCGTCGCCGAGGTCTGCGGGCGCTGCCAGATAGACCAGCGTGAACCGCCCGGCCTCGCTGTCGCGCCGGCGCACTTCGACCAGCCCCAGTTGATCGCGGTAAAAGATCATGGCCCGGTCGAGGTCCGTGACGCGGACCATGGTGTGCAGATAACGCATGAATGTCTCCGTGGTTGGCACCTCCTCCTGCCACGGAAAACGCTGTCGGCCAGCTAGGATTTTCCGAGGTGAGGGTTCGGCAAATCATCGGTATTCGGGCGCCATTGCGCGGGCTACTCGTTGCGTCCATGCCGCCGAATTGGAACCGTCGGCAGGTTTGGCGGAGGCCGCATGACCGATCAATCCCAGCAGGTGGACGAAACCGCCATTGTCCAGATTTGTGCCGCCCAGGGTGATCGCCCGGACCGGTTGATCGAGATATTCCACCAAGTCCAGCACGATTATCGGTTCGTGCCCGAGGGTGCGGTTCCCGTCATCGCCAGGCGGCTCAACCTGTCGCGGGCCGAGGTTTACGGCGCGCTCAGCTTTTATCCCGATTTCCGCCGCACGGCACCGGGCACCACCGTGGTCAAGCTCTGTCGGGCCGAAGCCTGCCAGTCGATGCGCGGTCGGGCGCTTGAACACCACGTTCTGGCCGAGGCTGGCATCGACTTCGGCCAGACCACCCCGGATGGGTCGCTGACGCTGGAAGCTGCCTATTGCTTTGGCAATTGCGCGCTCGCGCCGTCGCTGCTGATCAATGACACCCTCCATGGCCGGGTGACGCCCGACCGGTACGACGCGCTGCGGCGGGCCCATTCATGATCAGGATCTTTGTTCCTCGCGATAGCGCTGCCCGTTCCGTGGGCGCCGACGACGTGGCCCGCGCCATTGCCCAAACGGCCGCCGAGCGCGGCGTGCCGGTGCAGATCGTGCGCAACGGCTCGCGCGGGGCGCTGTGGCTCGAGCCGCTGGTCGAGGTGGAAACGGCCGAGGGGCGTGTCGCCTACGGCCCGGTCGCCCCCGCCGATATTGCCGGCCTGTTCGATGCCGGTTTCCTCGAAGGTGGTGCTCACCAGCTGGGGCAGGGCGATGCGGCCCGGATCGACTACGTGGCGCGCCAGCAGCGCGTGACCTTCTATCGTTGCGGGGTGATCGACCCGGTATCGGTTGAGGACTATCGCGCCCATGGCGGCTTTGATGGCCTGCTGCACGCGCTGGCCCAGCCGGGCACAGCCACTATTGAGGCGGTGACCCAGTCGGGCCTGCGCGGGCGCGGCGGTGCGGGGTTTCCCGCCGGCATCAAGTGGAAGACCGTCGGTGACCTCGATGCGCCGCAGAAATATGTCTGCTGCAATGCCGACGAGGGCGATAGCGGCACCTTTGCCGATCGCATGCTGATGGAAGGCGACCCGCTGACCCTCGTCGAGGGCATGACGATTGCCGGCGTGGCGACCGGCGCGACCAGGGGCTTCATCTATCTGCGTTCCGAATATCCAGACGCCGCCATGGCGCTGCGCGAGGCCATGGCCAATGCCCGCGCCGCCAACTGGCTGGGGCGCAACATCCAGCAATCGGGGTTCGATTTCGATATCGAGCTGCGCATGGGGGCGGGCGCCTATATCTGCGGCGAGGAAACGGCGATGCTGGAATCCCTCGAGGGCCGGCGCGGCATGGTTCGCGCCAAGCCACCGATCCCGGCCATTCAGGGCCTGTTTGGCGCGCCGACGGTCATCAACAACGTGCTGACCCTCGCCGCTGTGCCGGAAATCCTGGCCAAGGGGCCAGCGGCCTATCAGGCCTATGGCGTTGGCCGGTCGCGCGGCACCCAGCCGTTCCAGCTCAGCGGCAATATCTTGCGCGGTGGGCTGGTCGAAGTGCCGTTCGGCATGACGCTGCGCACGCTGATCGAGGATTTCGGCGGCGGCACCGCCTCGGGCCGGCCGGTGCGGGCGGTGCAGGTCGGGGGGCCGCTGGGGGCCTACCTGACCCCGGAGCAGTTCGATCTGCCCCTCGATTACGAAGTGTTCGCCGCCAACGGCGCGATGCTGGGACACGGCGGCATCGTGGTGTTCGATGATAGTGTCGATCTCGCCGAGCAGGCGCGCTTTGCCATGGAATTCTGCGCCGTGGAAAGTTGCGGTAAGTGCACGCCGTGCCGGATCGGCTCGACGCGCGGCGTTGAAATCCTCGACCGCATCCTGCTCGGGAATGAGCCGGGCGACGACCTGCAATTGCTGGAAGACCTTTGCCAGACCATGACCGATGGATCGCTCTGCGCCATGGGCGGGCTGACCCCAATGCCCGTGCTGAGCGCCTTGCGAAACTTCCCCGAAGATTTCGATCGCTCCGCCCGCGTGGCCGCCCAATAGGAGAAGACTGCCGTGGCAATGATCACCGAAATCGATTTTGGCACCCCCGCATCGCCGGCAACCACCATGGTCACGCTCAGCATCGATGGCCAGCCGGTCAGCGTTCCCGAGGGGACCTCGATCATGCGCGCGGCCATGACCATGGGCACGGCCATTCCCAAGCTCTGCGCCACCGATAGCCTGAAATCCTTCGGCTCATGCCGCCTGTGCCTCGTGGAAATCGATGGGCGCAAGGGCACGCCCGCGTCCTGCACGACGCCTGTCGCTGCCGGCATGTCCGTGCGCACCCAGACCGACCGTCTCGCCAAGCTGCGCCGGGGCGTGATGGAACTCTACATTTCCGACCACCCGCTCGATTGCCTCACCTGCGCCGCCAATGGCGATTGCGAGCTGCAGGATATGGCCGGGGCCGTTGGCCTACGCGATGTGCGCTATGGCTATGATGGGGCCAACCACGTCAAGGCGCGCCAGAACGGCAGCGACAATGTGCAATATCGCGAGAAGGACCGCTCCAACCCCTACTTCGATTTCGAACCGTCCAAATGCATTGTCTGCACCCGCTGCGTGCGGGCCTGCGAGGAGGTGCAGGGCACTTTCGCGCTGACGGTGGATGGGCGCGGCTTTGGTTCGGTGATTTCGGCGGGCATGGCCGAGGACTTCCTCGATTCCGAATGCGTTTCCTGCGGCGCCTGCGTTCAGGCCTGCCCCACCGCGTCGCTGACCGAGAAGGCCATCGTCGCCAAGGGACAGCCCGAACACTCGGTGGCCACCACCTGCGCCTATTGCGGGGTGGGCTGCGCCTTCAAGGCCGAGATGAAGGGCGACGATGTCGTGCGCATGGTGCCGCTCAAGGATGGCGGCGCCAATGAGGGCCATTCCTGCGTCAAGGGCCGCTTTGCCTGGGGCTATGCCACCCATAGCGAGCGCCAGCTCAATCCGATGATCCGCGAAAAGACCACCGATCCGTGGCGCGTCGTCTCCTGGGACGAGGCGATTGCCCATGCCGCCGGGCGCCTGATGGCGATCCAGCACCAGCATGGGCGCAATGCGATCGGCGGCATCACCTCGTCGCGCTGCACGAATGAAGAAGTGTTCGTGGTGCAAAAGATGATCCGCTCGGCTTTCGGCAACAACAATGTCGATACCTGCGCCCGGGTCTGCCATTCGCCCACCGGCTATGGATTGAAGCAGGCCTTCGGCACCAGCGCCGGCACGCAGGATTTCCGCTCGGTCGATCATAGCGACGTCATCATGGTGATCGGCGCCAACCCCACCGACGGGCACCCGGTGTTTGCCAGCCGCATGAAGAAGCGCCTGCGACAGGGCGCGAGGCTGATCGTGATCGATCCGCGCCGCACCGACCTGGTGCGTTCGCCCCACATCGCCGCGGATTATCATTTGCCGCTGCGGCCGGGCACCAATGTTGCGGTGATCAACGCCATGTCGCATGTGATCGTCACCGAAAACCTGGTGGATCGTGCCTTCGTCGCCGAGCGCTGCGAGCCCGACACTTTCGCGCGCTGGGAGAAGTTCATCTCCAGCGTCGAGCACGCCCCCGATGCGCTTGAGGAATTGACTGGCGTTGCGGCCGAGGACCTGCGCCGCGCGGCGCGATTGTTTGCCACCGGCGGCAATGGCGCGATCTATTACGGCCTGGGCGTTACCGAGCACAGCCAGGGCTCGACCATGGTGATGGCCATCGCCAATCTGGCCATGGCGACCGGCAATATCGGGCGGCCCGGGGTCGGGGTGAACCCGCTGCGCGGCCAGAACAACGTGCAGGGCTCCTGCGATATGGGTTCGTTCCCCCACGAACTGCCCGGCTACCGCCATGTCAGCGACGATGTGGTGCGCCAGCAGTTCGAGGCCGTATGGAACACCACGCTGGACGCCGAGCCGGGCCTGCGCATCCCCAACATGTTCTCGTCAGCCGTCGATGGCAGCTTCCGCGGCCTGTTCGTGCAGGGCGAGGACATCGCCCAGTCCGATCCCAATACCCACCACGTTACGGCAGCGCTCAACGCACTCGATTGCCTGATCGTGCAGGATTTGTTCCTCAACGAAACCGCCGCCTTCGCGCATGTGTTCTTTCCGGGCACCTCGTTCCTCGAAAAGGACGGCACCTTCACCAATGCCGAGCGCCGCATCAACCGGGTGCGCCCGGTCAAGGCGCCGATGCAGGGCATGGATGAGTGGGAGGTGGTCAGCCGTCTCGCCCGCGCCATGGGCTATGACATGGCCTATCCCAATGCCGCGGCGATCATGGATGAAATTGCGGCGTTGACGCCGAGCTTTGCCGGGGTTTCCTTTGCCCGCCTGGACGAAGTCGGGTCGCTGCAATGGCCGGTCAACGACGCCGCGCCCGATGGCACGCCGGTGATGCATATGGACGGGTTCGCGCGCGGTCGCGGTCGCTTCATGATCACGCAGTTCGTTCAGACGCTCGAACGCGCCAACCGCCACTTCCCCCTGATACTGACCACCGGGCGCATATTGAGCCAGTACAATGTCGGCGCCCAGACGCGCCGAACCGAAAACGTGGTCTGGCACGAGGAAGACGTGCTCGAAATCCATCCGCATGATGCCGAGCTGCGCGGGATTGCCGATGGCACGCTGGTGTCGCTGGCCAGCCGCGTCGGCGGGACCACGCTGCGCGCCCGCATCTCCGATCGGATGCCGCCGGGCGTCGTCTACACCACCTTCCACCACCCCGGCAGCGGGGCCAATGTGGTGACGACCGACAATTCCGACTGGGCCACAAATTGCCCGGAATACAAGGTGACGGCGGTTCAGGTGATGCTGGCCAATGCCTATTCGGACTGGCAGGGCGACTGGAAGCTGCGCGAGCGGCGCCAGAAGAATGTCGGCAAGGCGCCTCTTGATGCGGCCGAGTGAGCTCAGCGCGGGTTCCATCCCGGCGGCCGGCATCGAGACCACTGGCGGGCAGTCGCGCGCCATGGAATGGCAGGTTGCCGACGAGCGGGCCGTCGCCATCATGTTCAACTCGATCTCGTTTGCGGTGATGATGGCGACGCCGGCCGATCTGGTCGATCTGGCGGTGGGCTTTTCGCTGTCGGAGGCCATTGTCGCCAGCCAGGCCGCGATCACCGGGGTGCTGGAGCTTCCGACCGAGGGCGGGTTTTTCGTCGATATCGCCACCGCGTCCGCCATCCAGCCGCGCCCGCGTACGCTGGAAGGGCGATCCGGCTGCGGCTTGTGCGGGGTGGAAAACATCGCCGACGCAGTCCGCCGCCCCCCATTGCTCACGCCCGCCTTTGCGCTTGAACCGGCTGCCGCGGAGGCAGCGCTGAGGGCGCTACCGGTGTATCAGCCGATGAACCGCATCAATCGGTCGGTGCACGGGGCGTTCTGGTGCGATCGGGACGGGAATATCCTTTTGGCGCGCGAGGATGTCGGCCGCCACAACGCGCTCGACAAGCTGATCGGCGCGCTGTCGCGGCAGGGCGTGGATTTCACCGCCGGTTTTGTGGCCATGACCAGCCGCTGCAGCTTCGAGCTGGTGCAAAAAATCGCCAATGTAGGCATCGCCCATCTGGTGACCGTTTCTGCGCCGACCTCGCTGGCGCTGGAACTGGCCCGGCAGGCGGGGGTAACGCTGGCCGCTGCGAGCCGGGATGGGGTGGTGGTTTTTGACGGGAGCACACATGAGTGCACAGCCTGAAGTTATTCGCATGGCCAATGACATAGCGCGGCATTTTGAGGTCTATGATGAAGCCGAGGCGGTGCCGGCCATCGTCGGGCATCTGCGCGATTTCTGGACCCGCGCGATGATCGAGCAATTGCGCGATCTGGCCCTGTCCGACGCTGTGGCAATCGTGCCTCTCGCCCACAAGGCCATCCGCGCCCTGTGACGGGCGACCATTGGAGACATTGCATGACGGAATTACACCAGCTCGGCGCCGTCGCGGCGGCCAGGGCGATCCGGCGCGGCGAGATCACGGCAGAAGCTCTGGCCGGTGCTCTGCTCAAACGCATGGAGGCCCATGTCGAGCTGAACTGCTTTGTCGATACCGATCCTGCGGCCGTCCTTGAGGCCGCGCGGGCCGCCGATCTTGCCCGCTCGAAGGGTGCAGCAATGGGCGCGCTCCATGGCGTGCCCATCACGTTCAAGGACAACATCAACATCGCCGGACTGACCACCACTGGCGGCACGCCGGCCCTGCGCCATCACCGCCCGACGCGTAACGCCCGGGTTGCGCAATCCCTCGTCGCGGCGGGTGCCATTCCCCAGGGCAAGAACGGCATGCACGAGCTGTCCTTCGGCATCACCAGCAACAACGCGACTTTTGGCGCGCCGCGCAATCCCTACGATCCGGTGATGATCGCGGGCGGCTCGAGCGGGGGCACGGCGGCGGCCGTGGCGGCGCGGCTGGCACCCGCCGGCATCGGCACCGACACCGGCGGATCCGTCCGGATTCCGGCGAGCCTGTGCGGCTTGGCCGGCTTTCGGCCAACCACCGGACGCTGGCCGCTGGGCGGCATCGTGCCCATTTCCCATACCCGCGATACGCCCGGGCCGCTGGCGCGCCATGTCGAGGATCTCGTCGCCCTCGATGCGCTGGTGACCAGCGACACGGCGCCGCTCGAGGCCGCCACCCCGCGCGGCATCCGGCTGGGCGTGCCCCGGCGCCATTTCTGGGAGTCACTCGACGATGCCGTCCGCGTTCAGTGCGAGGCCGCGCTCGAAACCCTGCGCCACGCCGGTGTGACGCTGATCGAGGTCGATATTGCCAATGTGATCGCCGTCGACCGCCTGTCGAGCTTTGTCGTGACGCTCTTCGAAATCCGCCCGATGCTGGGCCAATATCTGGCGGAGGAGGGGCTGGCGCTGACCTATGAGGATGTCGTGCGGGCCTGCGAAAGCCCCGATGTCAGTGCGCTGCTGCTGCCGACGCTCGATCCCGCCCAGGCGATTGGGGAAGCCCATTATCGTGAAGCGCTCAACGTCCATCGCCCACGCCTGCGGCAGCTCTATCGCGAGCATTTCGCCCACGATCAGGTCGACGCCTATGTCTTTCCGACCTGTCCGCTGGTCGCCCGCCCGATCGGCCATGATGTGACGGTCGACTTCAAGGGCCAGCAGGTCGGCACCTTCGACGCGTTCATGCGCAATACGGGCCCGGGCAGCAATGCCGACATGCCTGGCCTCACCCTGCCGCTTGGCGTCGACCCGTCGGGCCTTCCCATCGGGCTCAGCCTTGATGCCCCCGCCGGCCACGACCGACGCCTCCTCGCGATCGGGCTGGCGCTGGAAGCCATTCTGGGGCCGGGGCCCGCTCCAGCGCGATATTGAGCGCATTGAGCGAGTCCCCACCATCATTGGCGGCTGGCGACTGCAAGCGCCGACTGGCCTTGAGGCCTAGCCGAGCTTCGCGTCGAGCGTGATGTCGATGGCGCCAAGCGCCTTCGACACCGGGCAATTGGCCTTGGCCTTTTCGGCCAGTTCCTGGAAAACGTCGTTGTCGATGCCCGGCACAGTGCCGACCAGTGTCAGTGCGCTGCCGGTGATGCCGGTGCCCGGGATGAGCGTGACCGCCGCCTCGACCTTGAGATTGGTGGCCGGCGTGCCGTTCTCGGCAAGGAAATGTCCAAGCTGCATGGCAAAGCAGCCCGCATGCGCCGCCGCAATCAACTCCTCCGGACTGGTGCCCGACTGCCCGCTTTCATCCACAAATCGCCCCTTGTGAGAATAGGGCAGTTTGTTGAACGCGCCACTGGGAACATCCAGGGTCCCCGAACCCTCCTTGAGTGGTCCGGTCCAGTTAGCGGTGGCTGTGCGCTTCATCGTGCTCTCCTCATTGTATCCCTGTATTGCGCAAACTCTAGCAAGAGGGGCCATGAAACTGAAGTTCCAATAGCTCAGATCAGGTTTGAGCCCTCGCAACCGCCACCAAAGCCCGCGTTCAACTGATTTCGAAAGAAGGGAGCCAGCAATGCCAATGCCGAGGCGTCCAATCCCAAGGATATGGTAGTGTTCAGCCTGTGTCGGGCAGCAAGGGCGCCCACCGTTAATGCTAATCATAAAGAAACGGCCGTCGGCATTTTCATGCGAGGCCGTAGTTACGAAATGAGGGGCAAGTGTCGTTAACCCTCAATACATTAATGCAGAGGCGTGGCGCTCGGTTCCAAATCAACCTGGAGTGAATTCATTGGCGATCGGCAGTGTTGATTGGAGGCGGGGCCGGCGGAGACTGTTGTCTCGACGCGCGGCCCCTAGTGGCCAGCTTCACTTGGGGGGATGCTTGGCCACTGCGGTTAATATTGTGCAGTCCCAGAGGATTGCGAGCCCGACATTGTGTCGCATGGCTGGAAAACAGCGCTTGGGCAACCCCGGCCAATCTACAGGTCGGAAGGCGAAGAGCGAGGCGAATTCTTGAACCGCAGGGGCCAGTCTTGCCTGATGGCTAGCTGATGAAGACCCAATCCGCATCCTGCGCCCAGGCCTGCAACAAACCCAAGATTGCCATTGCCAGCCAACAGCCCCGCAAAGGTGCCGTACACCAAAACAAGAACGGACCAGATCACCATGCGGGAATTTTCGTAGGGGTCGGGCAGTGACTGCGCCTGCGGATCGCGATTGCTGGTTTCTTCACTTTGAGCGGACATGATCATGGCTCCACGAAGACAGGACGACTGGCAGCTGTTGCTGCTTGCTCTGGGGAGAACGCGCACGCCGCCGCCGGGTTCGAGCCTGACGGGGGGCCGGGGGCCTCGAGCGTACCCGGCCTGCTGATCCAGGTAGAACCGCCCAACGCCAACATGGGTTAGGTTTGCACGAACCGGTCAAATCAAGGATTTTTCGGACAGGAGAAAGCGATATGCCCCAACAAGATTCAAGTAGTCGCCAGCCCAAGGGCGACCAAAACCGGCGGGTTGCCATGGGCTTGGACCCCGACCAGTTTGCTGCGGAAGCCGGCATCACTACGGAGCAGTTGCGCGACTACGAGCGCACCTCCCCCGATCATCGCTTTGATGCCGACGTGGCTGAACGAGTGGGCGCGGCACTGGACCGTCTTGAAGCCAAGCTTCCTAATTTCGAAACCGGCCGCACCACTGTTGCGCCCGGCTTCGACAGGGAAGAAATAGGCAAGAACAGTTCGGCCGACCCGTCGCCAAAAACGCCCCCGACCGGGCCACGCTACACGCCCGGCAGCGACAATCAATAATCGCTAGAGCAATGTCCGGGCGACTATAGCGTCAACCCGGACAAGATCGGCTAAGCAGGGGCGTTGGTGGTTCGTTTGCTGCATCCAGGGGTGCGGGTTACCGGAACAAGCTGGCGGGAACGGTGACGAGTTGTGGGAACAGGACCAGCAGGAACATGAAGGCGAATTGCACCAGCATGAAAGGCCAGACGCCCGCCATGACACGGTCCATGCTTACCTTGCCCACTCCGGCGACCGTGTTGAGAACAACCCCCACGGGCGGCGTGATGAGCCCAATGGCACAATTGATCATGAACATGACGCCGAAATAGACCGGATCGATGCCTGCTGTCTTGACCAGAGGCATCAACACCGGAACGAGGATCAGAATGGTCGGCGTCAGGTCGAGCGCTGTTCCCACGACAATGACCAGGAGCATCATGGCCGCCATTAGCAAAATCGGATTGTCGATCAGCGGATCGAGCAAGATCACCACCTGCTGCGGTATGTTGGCAACGGTAATGAGCCAGGCGCTGACCGCCGCTGCAGCAACCAGCAGCATGACCACCGCGCTTGTGCGTGCCGCCCCCGCAAACGAGTCGTAGAGCACCCTCCAGGAGAGCTCGCGATAGACCACAAGGCTGACAACGATCGCATAGACAGCCGCGACCACCCCGGCCTCGGTGGGCGTGAACACGCCCATCTTGAGGCCGGCAATGATGATCACGGGCATCATCAAGGCAAATGAGGATTCGCGCAGCGCGGCAAAAACCTCGCGCAAGGAGCGCCGTGGCTGGGGCGCGACATTGTCCCGCCGGGACAGCCACCACCAGGTAATGGTCACCGCCAATGCCAGCATGAGCCCGGGGGCAATGCCGGCCATGAACAGCCTCGAGATCGAGACATTGGCCGCAACGCCAAAGACGATGAAGCCGATGCTGGGCGGGATGATCGGGGCAACAAGGCTCGACGCTGCGATAAGGCCAGCGGATCGGGCCGGATCGTGCCCTGCGGCGGTCATCATTGGAAAGAGCAATGCCGCCAGCATGGCAGCGTCGGCAACCGCTGAACCTGAGAGCGCGGCGAGCAGAACTGCGGCCAGAATGGTGACATAGCCAAGCCCGCCATGCACGTGACCGATCAGCGCCAGAGCCAGGTTGATGAGGCGACGCGAGAGCCCGCCCTTGTTCATGATTTCGCCGGCCAGCAGAAAGAACGGCACCGCGAGAAGCGGATAGCTATCGGCGCCGTGGATGACGTTTTCCGCAATGATTTGCGCGTTGAACATGCCAAGTTGCCACATCAGGACCGCGCCCGAGAGCAGAAGGGCAAAGGCTACCGGAACGCCGATCGCCATGGCCGCAAGTAGCGAGCCGATGAATACCAGAAGTGTCATGCCTGCTCCTCCGCAGTCGCGGCCAGGGGAATGTTGCCGCGCAGCAGCGAGATGATTTGCTCGATCAGAATGACGACCGCTGACACGCTGAAGACGATGCCGGCGGAATAGAACCAGCCGAGCGAAAACCCGCTCGACGGGGCCGTGACATTCCAGTTGAGCCGGGTCTGGGCGAGTGCGCCCGAGAAAATCAGCCAACATACCCAGAGCATGAGGACGTTGGCGATCAGGAGACATATCTGCCTGCCGCGCGGGCTCAACCGCGAGATCAGGGTATCGGTCCCGAGGTGTTGATGTTCGCGCAGGGCATAGACGCTGCCCAGGAAGGTCAGCCACATGAACATCCAGCGCGACAGTTCTTCGGCAATTGTGATGCCGGAATTGAAAGCGTAGCGAAGCACCACGTTGCCAAAGACCAGCAGCACCATCAATGCCAGCAGGAGGACTGCCATGGCCTTGAGCAGCGCGCAGTAATAGTCGAGCACAGTTTTCATGAGAGGGCCCCCGCTCGTTCCGTGGCGCTGGCGACGTCCTGTGCGGTGACTGCATGCACCAGTTCGAACATGGCCAGGGAGACGTCGTTTGCGCCGGCCTCGCTCAGCGCGTCCTCGATGCTGGAGCCGACCGCTAACCTGCGCCACGCATCGGCCACGTGACCACAGACCAACAAAATCCAGTCAGCGGCTGCATCGCCCCCGCGGATTGCCTGCTCGCGGGTCGGCGCGGCGAGCGGCGTTTCGGTGCGCAAGAGATGCGATGCTGTCAGCCCCTCTATGGCCGGCACCATCTCGACCACATTGGAGAGGAATCGCAACAGGTCTTCTTCCCGACCCGGCCGGGGCGAAAGACGGACTGTGTGCATATAGCTTGCCAGGCCATGCCCACTGGTTTCCAGCACGCGGCATTGGCTGCGCACCATTCCACGATGCAGCGGCATCATCTTGGTCGACCACGGAGTAGGGGCATTGAGCCGGGCCAGATATGATGGCGATGTCAGTGTGTCGTAGCTCGCCAGCTCATAGAGCACAAAAAAGCCTCCGTCCGTAGCCGACTGCCAGCGGGATCCCCGGCGGAAACCGGGGATGCCGAGACGTTCGGGGAGATGCTCCTTCGAATGCCATTCATGGAATTCGACCCGATCGCCCTCATCGACGTTCCACCACATCGCAACGGCAGCATCTCCCAGAAGTGTCATGTTCGCTCCAACGCCTATCGGATTGCTTCGAGCTCGGCGGTGGCTGCCGCCATCACCTCTGCGCCGACATCTGCCGCAAACTTGTCGACCACAGGCTTTACCGCCTCACGCAGGCGCGCGACTTCTTCCGGCGGCACCTCGTTGACTTTCATCTTCTGGCCCAGTTGCGCGATGGCGGTCATTTCCTGCTGTTGCACGAGGTCACGACCGAACAGCTTGGCCTCTTCGGCGGCTTCGGTGATGATCCCCTGTTCTTGGGCCGAAAGCTTGTCCCAGGTGGCGCCGCTCATCAGGAACGGCATGCCGGTGTAGATGTGTCGGGTCAGAGAGAGGTAGTCCTGCACTTCCTCGAACATGGCTGACTGGATCACGGCGAGCGGATTGTCCTGTCCATCGATGGCGCCCGATTCAAGCGCGCCGTAAACTTCGCCAAAGGTCATCGGGACCGGATTTGCGCCCAGCTGGGTGAACAGGTCGATATAAATCGGGGAGGCGATCACTCGCAGTTTCAGCCCCTTGAAATCTTCGAGGGTCGCGATGGGACCACGGTTATTGGTCATGTTGCGGAAACCGAGGTCCCAGATGCCCAGCCCGTGGATACCCTCATCTGCAAGCCCGGCCATCAGTTCCGTGCCGACACCACCGTCGCTGAGAAGATAGGCTTCGTCCGAGTTTGCGAACATGAAGGGCAGATCGAAGACCTGGAAGCGCGGATCAATACCCGCCAGCAGGCCCGTTGCCATGATGGTGAAGTCCAGCGTCCCGCCCCGGACGGCGCTGAGATTTTGCTGGTCGCTGCCCAATACCGCATTGGCGTAAAGCGACACCTTCAGCGCACCATTGCTCTTTTCCGCCACCAGATCGGCGAAGTGCTGACCGGCCACACCCAGGGGATGATCCTGCGCCAGGCTCATGGCGAACTTGAGTTCACGCTCTTGCGCAAAGCCCACACTGGCGGTCGATGCGACAGCGGCTGCACCAAACATCAAGGCGCACGCAATGCGCCGTGTAACGGATTTCATTTCCAGATCCTCCCTGAACGCGGCGGTTACCGCCTGCTGCATCCACAATAGGGGCGGGGTGCTACCCGTCAAACAAATTGTGAAGGCTTTCACTTTTTGAATGGCTTTTACAAAGGCGAAGTGATCCAGTGGTGGAAGAAGCCGGGGAGGACAAAATGAGCGGTGCGATCGACAAGACCTTGGGAATCCTCGAATTTCTCTCGGAACGACCTGAGGGAGCCGAACTCGTGGACATTGCCACGCGCCTCAACCAGTCCCGCAGCGGCTGCCACAGGACCCTGATGGAGCTGGTGTCGTATGGGTATGTGCGCCAGACGCAGCGTGGCGAATACAGGCTGACCACCAAACTTCCCGCCATGGGCGTCGGTTGGTTCAGCAAATCCGGCATTACCGACATTGCCAATCCCGGATTGCAGCGCCTGGCAGCGGTCTCTGGCGAACTGGTGCGGCTGGCCATCGTCGATGGCGAACGGCTGACGCTTGTGGCCAAGGCACAGGGTGCCAATTCCGGGCTGCTGTACGATCCGGACATGGGCATCGACCTAAAGTTGTCCTGCAGCGCGGCAGGACATGCGCTGCTTATGACGCTGTCGGACGACATGGCCGCCGAAGCGGTGAGCCGGCAGGGATTGGGCAGTCCGCGTGATTTCGGGCCCAATGCTCCAACCACCATTTCGCAGCTGCTCGAGCTTCTGGCGGCTCACCGCCGACGCGGATATGCCTTGATCAGGGATGTTTATGCGCCGGGAATGAGCTCGATGGCGGCACCGGTGCAGCGGCGCGGCGATGCCCCAACCGCCGCGATTGTCATTGCCGGACCATCGGTGCGCTTTACCGAAGAAAGGATGGCCGCCTGTGGGGGCGCGCTGATCAGCACGACGAACGAGCTGGCCCTCATCGGCAGCGCCTCTCCTCTGCTGGAGGCACGCCAGGGCGGTACCTGGGGAAATCGCGGTTAGAGGCTGCCAATTTCGGGGACGGCGAACAGACGCGTGTGTGAGGCCGCGACCAGACTAGACCTTAAAGGCTTGTTGGAGGCGCGAGATCGTGCTGCGGCCCAGATCGCTCATGGTCGGGTTCGTGTCCTTGTAGTACCAGACCAGCCCCATCGCCTGTTGGAAGGCCCATGCGGCCCCGCGCTGCCATTCGAGGTCGTCAGCTTGCATTGCTTCCCGGAAAATTGCCCGGCAATCGCTGTCCAGCAGATGCCAGCCAGCAACGAGGTCTAGCGAAGAATCCGCCGGACCGAACCCACCTGTATCGAGCACGCCGATCAGATGTTCGCCTCGCACCAGAAGATTGGCGGGGATGAGGTCCTTGTGGCTCATGACCTCGCGCGCCGGAGGAGGCAGCTGGCGGAAATCTTGCCACATGCGCGCAAGACTGCGCACGTCGAGGAGATCTTCGCTGTTGCTGAAACACACCTCCATCCAATCGTCATGATCGGCCAATTTCCCACCGCGCCCTCGTCCATCGAAAGTTAGCCCTTTCACATCTGCCGCGCGAATGGATGTGATGAGGCGAGCAAGCTCAAGCGCGAAAGTGGTCGAGCTACTCAGACCGGTTGGCGCAGCGGTGCTGCCCTCGATCCATGTCTGCACTGCCCAGGGCAAGGGATAAGTTGCGCCGGGGCCGCCAATGCCGACCCATCGCGGGCTCGGGAAGGGGCAATATTTCCTGAATTCCCGCGCCGCTTTTGCCTCTCTCTCGAGCAGCCCGAAACATTCGGCAGCTTCCATCAGCCGAAGCGGAAACCGAGCCGCATGTCGCAGCCCAATGCGGAAAATCGCATTAACAGTGCCCGCGGATGGGAAATAGACAACTTCCTCGCCGCGAAACTGAGGATACTGATCATGGATCAGCTCCCGCGCGAGACCAGCGTCGATGCTCAATTGGTTGTCATGCATCTCGCATGTAGGGGGCGAACATATATGGATGACTACTTCTGGTTGAATGTAAAACGCCGGTGCATCAAGCACCGGCGTTGTGGGTCGATCAACAAACGCTAGATATCGAAGATCTTGATCGTGTGACTGTCATCCAGGATCAGGTTGATGCTCTCGGCAGCGCTCGTGAGGTTACCGCCGGTATCCTTGATTACCGCGACGTCGTGCCAGCCCGAAGCGTCGTGGACCTGGACGGTCACATCGCCATCAACGCCGCTGCCGGCGGTGCCGATCCCCTTGGTCGAGCCGTCGGCATATTTGAACTGCACGTCAGCCTCATTGCCCACTGCCCCCGGCAGCAGATCGCTCAGATCGATGACGTCCCCGATCACATAGTCGGTGATCGTATCGACGTGGTCAGCACCACTTTCAGCGAACTTGAAAATGTCGTTGCCAGTGCCACCAGTGAGCGTGTCATTGCCAAACCCGCCGATGAGGATGTCATCGCCGTCGCCACCAACGAGGATGTCATTGCCGAGTCCTCCGTACAGGATCTCATCGTTAGTACCGCCCACGAGTGCTTCCCCCGTCGACGTCCCGTTGAGCGAGAGGCTAGGCGGCAGGGTGGTGATGGCGATCGAGCCCGTTGTGATGTCTCCGTCGCCATCTACTGCCGATAGATTGAAGTTAAGATGCAGCTCTTGGCCCTGGCCACTTTCTAGAACGCTGTAGCCGCCAACTGACAGCCTGAATGATTCTCGGTTAAGGGTTGAATCTGTAGCGCTGTAAGCGTTTTCGATCTCTATCTGGTTGAAACCATTCATCGCGATGACCTGCACCGAACTGCCGTCTGCAAGTCCTTTGATCAAAAACCCTCCATTCCCGTCGGATTGCAACGCATTCAGATCAAGGACTATGCCATTGGCAATGATGCTGGTGACTTCGGCGGCTGACCTTGTCGCCGTCAGGGCTGCGTGGTGATCGGAAGTGTTGTTGCCAGAAATGTCGACTGCCAAGGACTTATAAACCCGAACCCAAACTTCGGTGTTGGCCGTGGCTTCGTTTGTGACAAAGGTGAAGGCGTTCACATTATAGTGCGCGGCATAATTGTAGGTGTTACCCCCAGTAGCCTCGGTCGCGAAGTCGAAGCGGACAATTTCTCTATCGTTCACATGATTGTTGCCGATACCAATTCCAGCGCCACTGGTATTAACAGTATCTGCGTTTGAGATGCCGCCCGTCGCTGGTCGAGTCGCACCGGAAATCAACAAATCCTGATTTCCATAACCATCTATAACATTGAAGTATTTGTTTCCGCTCTCGGTGAAATTAAGTTCATTTGGATTCAGAGTTACTTGGCTTCCATCATCCAAGGGTGTGAAGAATGTCACGGCGTATTGATCATTAGCCCCGGGCTGGAGCTCAATTTTAAACACCGTTACGCCACCAGTTCCGTCGACGCTGGCCCCGGTCTTGGCCACAAGAGTATCGGAACCAAAGCCGTAGAGTTTCACCTGCTGTCCGCCGGAGAGCACATTGCCATGTTGCGAGGTCAGATTAACTCCGTTGACGCCCTGAAACACTACCGAGCCGAGGTCTGCACCGATCTCGGGGGCGAAGTTCAAGGCGCCGTAGCCAGCCGCATCAGCACCGTTCACGATCAGCATCGGTTGAGCTATTATCGGATGCGGCGCATCGTCCACGACATTGACCGAAACGGCGCCATAGACCTTGTCGCCGCTGGCATCGCTGGCCACGACGGTAACACCGCCGATGACTACATCGAGCACCGAGTTGGTTAGGTGTGTAAAGCCGTTAACCAGTGTCGCCGTGACGCTGACCGTGGCGTCCGCACCAGCAACCGCGCCGGTGGAACCGCTCAAGGCGAGCACTAGCGCAGCCTGACCATTGAAGGACAGCGTCAGAGTCCGGCCGGCATCGGAAAGCGCCCATTGCGGCGTACCGCTGCCGAGGTTGGCAAGCGACGGAATGTTGAGGCCCGGATCGGCAAATACGACCGAAGTGATGGCCTCGCCCGTGGCATGGAACACCAGGGTGTTGGCGTCCACGGCTGTTTCGCCGGTCGAGCCGGGGTTGGTGCCATTGCGCACGCCCGCCATCAGGTCGTCGCCGTCCTTGCTGGTATCGAGCGCCGCTTCGTAGACGGTTAGCGCCGCGGTCCCATCGGTCACCGTGGGGAACGTGTTGGCGACTACGGAGGTGGAGCCCGCCGTCGCCAGATGTTCGTACTCGTTATCGCCGGCCACTGCGGTGATGGCGTTGGTGATCGGGTTGGCATAGCCGAATGCGTAGTGGACGTTCACTACCCCACTGGTGTCCCCCTTGTTGATCACCACCGTGGAGCCGTTGGCCAAGGTGAAGGTCAACGGGCCGTCTAGCGCAGCAATGGCGCCGGGGCCGGTCAGCGTGACCGTGTAGGCAATGTTGACGCCGGTAGCGTCATAGGTTGGGGTCCCAGCGGTCAGCGTCGCCGTTACCGTGTCGATGGTATCGGTGACCTGGGTAATCGCCGGTGCTGGATTGATCTCCAGCTTCTCGAAATTGCCGCCCGTGGCGGTGCTGATAGTCGCGCTGACCGAGGTCGGGTCGAGATAGACATCGTCACCGGTTGAGACGGGGACGGTGATCTTGCCTTGTGTTGCGCCGGCTGCGATCGTGATGATCGCGCCGTTCGACAGGGTGACCGTGACCGGATAGCCGGCCGGGGCCGGGTTGGTCAGGGTCGCGGTATACTCGACCGTGCTGGCAGCCGCCTCGGCGATTGAAGGCGTCGCCGTCAGCGTCACGGTCGTCGTGTCGATGGTATCGGTGACCTGGGTAATCGCCGGCGCGGTGTTGATCGACAGATTCTCGAAGTTACCGCCGGTGGCGGTGCTGATGGTCGCGCTGACCGAGGTCGCGTCGAGATAGACATCCTCGTTGGCAGCGACCGTATGGCTCACCGAGCCCTGGCTGGCGCCACCGGCAATGGTGATGATCTCGCCGTTGGACAAGGTGATCTTCACCGGGTGACCGACCTGAGCCGGGTTGGTCAGGGTGGCAGTGTAGAGGATCGTTCCCCCAGCTTCCGTGATGGAGCTCGTGGCGGTAAGGCTCACGGTCGTCGTGTCGATGGTATCGGTGACCTGGGTAATCGCTGGCGCGGTGTTGATCGACAGATTCTCGAAGTTACCGCCGGCGGCGGTGCTGATGGTCGCGCTGACCGAGGTCGGGTCCAGATATACGTCCTCGTTGGCAGTGACTGTATGGATCACCGAGCCCTGGCTGGCGCCACCGGCAATGGTGATGATCTCGCCGTTGGACAAGGTGACCTTCACCGGGTGACCGACCTGAGCCGGGTTGGTCAGGGTGGCGGTGTAGAGGATTGTTCCCCCAGCTTCCGTGATGGAGGTCGTGGCGGTAAGGCTCACGGTCGTCGTGTCGATGGTATCGGTGATCTGTGTGACCGCCGCCGTCGGGTCAATGGCGAGCTTTTCGAAGTTACCGCCGGTGGCGGTGCTGATGGTGGCGCTGACCGAGGTCGCGTCGAGATAGACGTCCTCACCGGTCGAGACCGGGACGCTGACCGAGCCTTGGCTGGCGCCACCAGCAATGGTGATCACCGCGCCATTGGACAGGTTGACCGTGACCGCATGGCCGGCCTGCGCCGGGTTGGTCAGGGTGGCCGTGTAGACGATAAAGCTGGCTGCTGCTTCAGCAATCGAGGCTGTCGCGCTAAGGCTAACAGTGGTCGTGTCGATGGTGTCGGTGACCTGCGTCACCGCCGGGGCGGGGTTGATCGCCAGTGCCTCGAAGTTACCGCCGACAGCCGTGCTGATCGTGGCGCTGATCGTGGTTGCGTCGAGATAGAAATCGTCACCGGTCGAGACCGGGACGCTGACCTTGCCTTGCGTGGCGCCGCCGGCAATCGTGATCTCCGCCCCGTTGGACAACTTGACCGTCACCGGATGGCCGGCCTGGGCTGGGTTGGTCAGGGTCGCGGTATACTCGATCGAGCTGGCCGCAGCCTCGGCGATCGAAACCGTCGCCGTCAGGGTCACGGTGGTGGTGTCGATGGTGTCGGTGATGGTCACCGTACCGGTATCGGCTGTGTTCAGCGCCTCGAAATTGTGCGGGGAGACGCTGGCGATGCGGACCACGGTGCTGCTGCCGTCCTTGTAGACGTCATCGCTCTCGGCCGGCTGTGGGGCAGACTGCGCGTTGAGCTTGCCGGGTTCGAAGGTGATGGTCACGCCATTGCTGAGCGTGATGGTCACCGGCGTCCAGGTCGCATAGTTCATGTGGGCGGAGTAGACATATTCTCTACCCTCGGTGACCGTTACGTCATCCAGCATGATGAAGTTGGTCTGGATGTGATCCGCGACGGTAATCGCGATCACGGCCTGGGCGGTATCGCCGTCGCCATCGGTAACGGTGAAGCCGAAGCTGTCGGTGCCGCCTGAGGCGTATGGCTCGTCTGCCTGCACCTGGAAGCGGTAGTCGCCATTGGCCTTGACCTGCAGCGTCCCATGGGCGCCGGCGATGCTCTGCGACCAGCCGTCAGTGTCAAACGCCAGGGCCTGGCCGTTGATGGCCGTTACCGTAGCGCCGTCGGCGCCCTGCACGAAGGCGAGCACGCCTGTCAGTGTCCCCTGACCTTCGGTTGCCGAGAGCGTGCCATTGCTCGCACTTGGGCCATCGTCGTTGACGGCGATGGTGATGCTGGAGTTCGCAACGCTGCCGCTGTCGTCCGTGACCTGCACGGCGAATGTGCCGCCAATGACCTGGTCGGCCGCGCCGCGATCCGAGTCTGCGTCAACGACCGTATCAGCATGGGTGTGCAGATTATCGGTGAGCACGAACTGATAGGCGACGGTACCGCCGCTGGCAGTTGGGGTGTAGCCGACAATCTGCAGGATGCCGGACGCGTTGGTTGCGGCAATAAGCGGAGTGCCAGTGCTTGCAGTGGCCAGATTGGCGAGCGTGAACGTTGTGCCTTCGATCTTGACCGACTGTACGCCGTCGAGCGCATGGATGGTGAACGTACCCGAAGCGGTCTCGCTATTGCCGGCGGCATCCGATCCTGCCGGCTCCTGGCCGCGCACCGGCAAGCCCTTTTCGTCCACGACCAGATCGCCCGCAGCGCTGCCAATGCCGGTGATGGTGACGACGTCATCGACGCCATTGACCGCTATGGTGAGCGTGGTCTGTGCGCTGTCTCCGTCGCCATCGGTCAGAATGTAGGTGAACTGCTCGTTGAGCGACTGGTTAGGAACCAGCGTCTTGACCTGATGGTAGGCGGCCGGGTTCTGCGCCTCGGTGTAGAGTGCGTAAGTGTAGCTGCCATCGGCGCCCACGGTCAGCTGGCCGTAGAGCCCGGAAATGACATGGCTGCCATCGTCGCCTGCCCAGTCGATCTTGCCAAAGCCGTCGGTTCCGACGGTGTCGGCGCCCACGCCCGCAGTGCCGGTGATGACGTTGCCGGTGACCGGGGCGCCATCCTCGAGCATGCTGTTGGTGTCGGCCTGGACGACCGGACCGTCATCCTGGAACTGGACCTTGAGCGCGATAGGCGAGGTTCTGGTGACGGCGTCGCCATCGAAATCGGTCAGGGTTGCCGAGATGTGCAGTGCGGCCGAAATGGTCGCGATATCGTCATGGGTCAGCGCGCTGGTGCCGTCGACCGTGTGGCCGATGGCCTGATACTGCCCGATCCACACAAAGCCGTTAGCGTCGACCATGACCTTGAAGGCGATGACGTTGCCGGCGTACCCGACCAGCACCCCGTCGGCGTCGGTGGACAGCACGATATCGGTCCCCGAAGTGGTCTTGAGCCCGGAGGCGACATTGGCCAGGCCGTTGCCATTGGCGTCGGTGATCGAGAAGCTGAAACTTCCATTGTCGTCAGCCCCAACCGAGCCGGCAAACAGCGACCCAGCAGCGATGACGCTGCCGGCCGATTTGGCATAGCCAAAGGCGCCGGCAAGGGAAGCGGGGGCATCGGCGCCGGTGACGTCGCTGGCGGCATGGGGGTCGGCGGCCGTATTCACGCCGCTCGTTTCATCGTGGCCGATGGCAAAGGTTTCGGCGGTCACGGTCACCGTGTGAACATCGGCCTCAAGGGCGTAGACCTTGAATGGATTTCCCGAATTAAGCGTGATCGGCAGGCCCGCAGCATCCGTTGCAAAGGGGTAGCCGTCGTAGTTGCCGATCTTGACGCTATCAAAGCCGGCCGCGCTGGTGATCTGGAAGTGCGCATTGTCGGGCACGTTTTCGAAGACGTAACCGACCAGCGTCGCCCCGTTGTAGACCGCATGAATGATGACGCCGTTCGGAGCGGACTGGCCGTTGATGGTAATGGCATAGCTGGCGGGCGAGACGATTGCGCCATTATCCAGTACCTGGACGAACACCACCGCGTCGTCGTTCTGCTGTGCCTCGGCGGCATCGATCGAGAACCGCAGGACATTGGCGTTGTAGGAAGCGCCGTGGGTCGGCGCGCCATTGCCATTGGGAACGTTGACGTTCTCGAAAAACGAGAGCGTCAGGATCTCCGGACCAACCACGGACTGTCCCTGCTTGCCCAGGCCGTCGATGATCTGGCCATTGCCGATGCCGATAGCATTGTTGCTGGTATTGGCGGTGTCGTCGGTGTCGTTCAGATCTTCGCCGGTGATCCAGATACCCTTTGAGGTGTTGCTGGAGACGCCTCCGACAGTGCCATTGCCACCCTTCAGGTCAAAAACCAGCGTTTCCGATGTCGTGGTGGACGTTGTGGTGGCGTCACGGGCGACCATCACCGGAATATCGTCGCGAACGTCCACAACGAAACTTCCGGTGCTCAGCGTGACGCTGTCGCCATCGCCGTCGGTGGCCTCGACAAAGCCCGACAGGTCGATCCGGGTGCCGAGCAGGTTTTCGGCATTGTCGCCGGCTGCCCCGTCAAGTCTGGGATGGTCGATCTGGTCGTTGAGGGTGAACGTGTAGGAGCCATCGGCATTCACCGTCAGCGTGAACACCAGGCGATCGGTGCCAGCCTGATAGCCGGCACCGCCGATATCAACGTAACCGAACAGCGTGTTGCCGCTTCCGGCGACCAGAACATCGGCGCCCTTCGAATTGACCCCGGAATCCACCCCGGACACGGCCTTCACCGAGAATGCTCCGGCACCGTCGGCCCCGAAACTGACCAGGTGCATCAGTGCCCCGGCGGCGCTGGTAAAGGTGGCCGAGCCGCTGCCGGTGACCTCGCCCGCCCGGGCTTGGTCTGCATTGCCGGACGACAGTCCATCCTCGTCGACCGTCGCGATGCTCGAGTAGGCAAAGTCGTCAAAGCCGAAATAGCCCGGCGCGTCGAGCGACAGTTGGTGGACCAGGCCGAGGCCGGAAAGATCGACAAGGGTGGGGCCGCCGGTGGCGCCTGACTGGACCGTGACTATCATGGTCCCGATCTGGGTGTCGTTGGCATCGTAGGCAATGATCGTCACGTCGACCGAGGCAGCCCCGTGCGACGACATCCACACCTGCATTGGGCGGAAAAGTCCGCCATCTGCGCGGGTAATGGTCATCGGGTCGCCGGCAGTGCCGTCATAACCGGGCACTTCAATACCCGTCGCTTCGCCAAAGAAGGCCAGGTTTTCACCCGATGTGGGCGCATAGGTAGAGTAGGGGGCCGCTCCCGAGGGATTGTGCAGGCCAGTCTGGGTGAAGATGAAACCGTCGAGACTGGTCATCAACTGCTCATCGCCATCCGCCAGCGCAATGCTGTCGAAGTTGATGACCTTGACCGCAGAGCCACCAGTGGCCAGCGCCGTCGGGCCGTCGTCTTCGAAGCTGATCGCACCGCCGCCCGTGCTGTCGGCAAGGGTGACGGATGCGGTCTGGCTGGCCACGTCGCCGTCGCCATCGGTCGCGGTCAGCGTGTAGGTCACCGAGAGCACCGGGGCGCCGCCGGCGCCACCGACGAGGGACAGCAACTGCGCCTCGTCCATGCTCAGAATATCGCCATGTGCCAGTGGGATCAGCTGCTGCACGACCAGGCTGACATTTGCCGGGTCGCCTGCACCGTTAAGCGAAATACGCAGGGCAATCAGCCCGTTTGCGCCCCCGATGCGGCCGGTGATTGATCCGTCGGCCTCGGCGAACAGGTGCACGCTGCGATCGGCCAGCGGGTCGGCCAGCACGGTCCCCGTCACCGGGGTGACCATCAGGTTGGTCTGGACGCCATTGGCGCCCGCGCCGCTCAGCGACAAGGCGTACTGATGGGTGACCACGCCGCCATCGGCGCCGAGGCTGACCGTACTGGTAAATAGCGCCGCCAGCGCGCTGCCTCCGGCGCCGGTCGCCGTGGCCATCTGGCCGAAGGCCTTGGCACTTGCCTGTGTAACGTCGTTGGTTAGATTGGCGCTCGAGAACGCAGCGCCATTGGCATCGTCGGTGGCGGCATTGGGATCACCAGCGCGGGCAGCGAAAGTTTCGTCGAGCACCAGGTTGAGATTGCCGGCGCCGCCGCCCCCCTGCAGCACGCCCACGGCCACTTCGGGGCTATCGTCATCGACATTGATGGTCATGTTGCCATCAACAAAGTCGCCGTCGGTGTCGGTAACCCGATAAATGATGTCGAAGGCGACGTTGTCTTCGCCGGCATCCGGGTGCTGGATCGCGCCGAGCTGCTCGATCGAGTAGTTGCCGTTGGTGGCGTCGCTCAAAGTCACGCGCAGGACGTCCGCACCGTGCTGGCTGATGGTCAGCACCAGGCCATCGGGGGAAACTACGGAGCTGAAACCAAGCCCCGAAGGGAGGGTAACGCCCGTAAGCAGCAGGCTGGAGCCGCCATTGATGCCATAATCATGCGCCAGCGTGCCGATGAGCGGGCCGGAGACGTCGTCGCCCAGGCCACCCGGGTTGCCACCGGCGAGATCGTCATCGTCGAGCAGGGCCGCGCCATTGGCGCCGGCCGTCGGCTGGGAGTCGATGAGGGTCTCGAAAAAGGGCCGCTGCACATTGCTGCCGAAGGCCAGGTCGGTCGGGGCCAGCAGCGAACCGATCGGCAGGGCATCGCCGATGCGGCCGACGGGAACCTCGAAATTGCCGCCAGAACTGCGCGAGCCGTCATTGCCGCCTGGGCCCGCCGCCGCCTGGATATCGTTGGCGGCAAACAGCGCAGCGACCGTGGTGGGCGGGATTTCGACCGCGCCGATCATGATGGTCAGGCCTTCGACTGCCCCATTGGGCACCACGATGACCGAGCCGTCGGCCTGGACGAACTCCAGGTCGGTGCCGTTGACGCGGGGCTGGTCAATGCTGGCGCCCGCCGGTAGTCGAACGATGCTGCCTTCCTCGACAGCGACCACGAGGGGCGCGCCTACGGCTGCGGCAGTCTCGGGCTGCGACGTTTCGGGCGCCTGGGCAACCAGCACGGGGCCGTTGCCAGTCGTGCTTTCGAGCTGTCCCGCGTTCACTGCACCTTCAACACGTTCGACCATGATCCACTCATCGCAGTTTGGTTAATTCTGTGTTGAGTTATAGTCTTTCCGGGTCACTGCTTACAATTGCGCTGCGCCATGACTTATATATCCTGGTATGCGCATAGCAGAAATATCCACTTATCCTTAACCGCATTGCATATTGAGGTATGCGCAGCGCGCGTCCGCGACCGCTGGGGCGGGGGAATGGCAAACGCCATGCAAGAGGCGCTTCCCGATCGATAAAATTTTATGGAAACTATTTCACAAATACAAACCAAGTAAATTCGGTAAAATTCAACGGGAAGGTGAGAAGCTCTGCTCCATAACAGGGGTAGATAGATGCAAAAGCGCCATAACAAAGTATATCGCTCTATAGTTGTTGCGCTAATTGTTTCAATAACATCCATCGCTCTGACTAGTGTTTCAGGCGCTATCGATCAACATCACAAGCATAACTCGCTGGTTGCGAGCCGCGGCATCGAAATCGTCTCCAACAAGGCTGGTGTTACCTCGCTCGGCGTCTTTCAGTCGGTGGCCATTTCCGCCGCCAAATTGCCGGCAGCCAGGAAATGGCAGGACGCCACACGTCGGGACTATCGCGCCTTCTTCACCGACGATTGCGCCGATGCCGGCCTCAGCCAGTGCGATACCCCATTCGCGCGCAAGGCACAGCGAACCATGCGCCAGACGACCGGCCTGTCAGGGCTGCCGCTGCTGCGTGCCGTGAACCGCGGCATCAATGCCGCGCTGCCGTATCAGTCCGACGCCGAAACCTGGAACCAGCCTGACCGCTGGGTCACCATGTCCGAGCTTTCTGCCAAGGGCGTGGGCGACTGCGAGGACTATGCCATTGCCAAATACTGGCTGCTCCGGGCCAGCGGGTTCCCCAGCGAGAACCTTCAGATCGTGGTGCTTGCCGATACCCGCCGCCAGGCGTTTCATGCCGTGCTGGTCGCACATTACAATAATGCGGCCTATGTGCTGGACAATCTCTCGAACACCTTGCGCACCGACGCCAGCATCAAGAACTACATGCCGATCATGTCGTTTTCGGACGGCAAGAATTACATCCACGGCTTCACCAACCCAACCAATAATGTCGCGGTCAATTTGAGCAAAGTGGCGCCGGGCGAGGGGTTCTGATCAGGACAGAACAAACCCCACCAGCACATTGGCGGGTTCCGGCGGCGGAATGACCACGCGCACCTGGGTGTGCCGGACGTGGCTGTCCACGCGGATGGACATGGCGCATTCGCGCGCAGTGCCCGGCTGGATACCGGCGAACAACTGTTCGATGGGGCGATCGAGCGTCAATTGCGCGGCCTCCGGCGAGGGCGTACGAGCCACGATGGTGCGCAGATAGCGCACGAATTCCTCGTTGACGCGGACCAGGCGCTTCTGCCGGTCCAGGGCAAAGGAGGGGGTTGGTGCCAATTGCATCAGCTGGACGACGGCCTGCGGCGCAGCCAGCGGGGCCATGCGGCGGTGTTCATCGAGCAATTGCTTGGTCACCGAGCTGCGCACCGCGCGCGAGGCGTTGATGTTGTCGGGCAGGTCGACGTCCAGGATCTCGCGCACGAGATCGCTCGTGCGCCGGCCCGACTGCTGCGCCAGCACCTGCAAGGCGTCCCAGAACGCCGCCTCCAGCCGCAGGGCGTGGCGGCCCGATGCGGTCGTCACGGTGCGAAAGATAGGCGTCGCCCAATCCATGGCGGGGGCCGCAACCTGCAGGCTATCGTTCAATCAACGCCTCCTGCCGGACCTTGTTGATGGGCTTGAGCAGGTAATTCAGGATCGAGTGGCGCCCTGTAAGGATGTCCACCGTCGTTACCATGCCCGGCAGAACGGCCAGTTCCTGGCCGCGATAGTTTAGCGCCGTGCTCTCCGCGCGGATCGTCACGAGGTAGTAGGTCTCGCGGGTGTTCTGGTCGACAATGCTGTCGGCCGACACGTTTTCTACTTTGCCCTCGATGCCCCCGTAGATGGAGAAATCATAGGCCGATAAGGCAATGCGCGCTGCCTGCCCGGGAATGACAAAGGCAACGTCGGCCGGACGCAGCTTGGCTTCCACCAGCAGGAAATCGGACTTGGGCACGATATCGAGGAGTCTCGCCCCCGCCGTAACCACCGCGCCGATGGTAGTAACATCGATGCTGTTGACGATCCCGTCGACCGGCGAGCGCACATCGGTGCGCGCGACCCGATCCGTTGCGCCGCGCAATTGTTGCTGCGCGCTGGCCAGTTCGGCGCTGCGCAGGGTCAGGTCGGATAGCCCCTCCTGGCGGAACTGCAACTCGGCCTGTTCCATCTGCAACCGGGCTTCCTGCACCGCGGATTCAAGGCGCGCCATGCCCTCGTTGGCCGCCTCTATCTGGCCTGCCAGATCACCCACTTCGGCCTGCAGCGCCAGCAGGTCTGTCCGCGCTGCCAGGCCGCGTGCCGCCATCGGCTCGATCAGGGCCAGCCGTTCCCGGGTAATATCCAGATTGCCCTGCATGCGGGCCTTGTTGACGGTAACCTCGTTAAGCTCGCGCTGCCGCTGCTCGACCCGCTGGGCGAGCACCAGCGTGCTGCTCGAGAGGCTGGCGAGGCGCGAGGTGAGCAGGTCGATTTCGGCGGCGCACACTGCGGGTGCCTGGGTCTGAACAGTCGGCGGGCAGGCATAATCCGCGATCGTGCCACCCGTGCTCTCGACCCGCAGGCGTTCCACCTGGCTCAGCAGCGCCAGGACACGTGCCTCCACTTCGCCCGCGCTCGACGCCGTATTGGTATCGTCCAGCCGAACCAGCAATTGTCCCGCCGATACCTGCTCACCCGAGCGCACCAGGATTTCGCTGACCACGCCCTGCTCGGCGCTCTGGATGATCTGTGTCTTGCCCGACGGGATCACGCGGCCTTCGGCGCGGCTGATCTGATCCACCTCGGCCCAGCTGGCCCACAGCAGAAAGCTGACCATGGCCGCGCTGACGATGATGATGACGTAGGTCCATGAGCGGGGCGGCTCGTCGGCCGGCAGGGTGTAGCTCTTGGTGTTCGGGCGGGAGGGACGGAAAAAATTCATCCCGCTTCCCCCCCGGCGCGCAATTGCGCCAGCACCACGTCCTTGGGACCGTCGGCCACCAGGCGGCCATTGTCGATCACCATCAGCCGCGTGACCAGCGACAGCAGGCTGTAGCGATGGGTGGCGATCAGCACGGTCTGGTCGGGCGTGAGACTGGCTTCGAGGTGCTTGATCAGCTGTCGCTCGGTCGCCAGGTCCATCGAGCTGGACGGCTCATCGAGGAACAGCACCTTGGGCTCGACCAGCATGGCTCTCGCCAGCGCGAGGGCCTGGCGTTGGCCGCCCGACAGCAATGTGCCGCGTTCGCCAACGGGCATGTCGTAGCCCAGCGGATGTCGAGCAACGAAGTCTTCCACGCCCGCCTTGCGCGCGGCGTTAAGCAGGCGATCTTCGCTGGCCGTGGGGTCGGTCATCAGGATGTTGTCGCGCACCGTGCCGTTGAAAATCTCGGGATCCTGCACGACGAGCCCCACCGCGCGGCGCAAATCGTCGGGGTGATATTGGGCGATGTCGATGCCATCAATCAGGATTTCGCCCTCGCTGGCACTGTGAAAGTTCACCAGCAATCGACCGATCGTGGTCTTGCCCGAGCCGATACGTCCAATGATGCCGACCTTCTCGCCGGCCTGCACCGTGAAGGAGATTCCGTCGAGAACCGGGACCTTCGTGCCTGGATAGGCGAAACGCACCTTGCCAAAGGAAAGCCGTCCGCTACGCACGACACGCTGGACCGGGCTTTGCTGGGTCGGCCGCTCGTCGGGCAACTTCATGATGGCGTCGATGGTCCTGTATGCCTCCACCGCGGTGCGTGCCCGCATGAGGGTCGAGGCGATCATGCCGATAGGGGCAATGAGCCGGTTGGACAGCATCATTGCCGCGATGATCGCGCCGGTGGTCACGTCGCCCGAGGAAAACAAATATGAGCCGCCGACAATGATGCCGACCAGCGACAGCTGGGAGAGCGCGGCAGTGGCATTGCTGGCGACGGCTTGCAGCTTGCGGATGCGATCCTGGGTGCGGGACGAGGCGAGGACCGCAGCGTCCCAGCGGCGCAGGAATTGGCCTTCGGCACGCGAGGCCTTTACCGACTGCACCGCCGTCAGCGCCTCCACCAGGACTGCGTTGCGCGCCGAGGACTCGCTGAGGGCAGATTTTACGGCCTTCCCCGACAGGCCCCCGACGATCAGGGTCACCGCAATGGCCACGACCCCCGCCATCAGCGGAAACAGGACGAGCCAGCCAATCAGCAGGGCGATTATATAGGCAAACACGCCCAGGAACAGCACGTCGACGAACATCACGAGGGAATTGGCCGCCACGAATTCGCGCAGCACCTCGTACTGGCCGATGCGGCTGACGAAGGCGCCGGTGGATTCGGGGCGCGTCGCCATCGGGGTGTTCAGCACGCGATCAAACAGCGCCGACGACAGGCGGAAGTCGATGCTGCGGCCCACATGTTCGATCACCGCCGCGCGCGCCAGCTTGAGCAGCGTGTCAAAGATGACGACTGCCGTGACGCCCACCGCCAGCACCCACAAGGTCGTCTGGGCCGCGTTGGGCAACACCCTGTCATAGACATTCATCGTGAACAGCGGAAAGGCCAGCGCGAACAGGTTTATGAAGCAGGCCGCCAGCAGGACATAAAGGATGCTCCGGCCGTGGCCGCGCACGGCAGACCAGAACCAGTGCCCGCGCGCCGACATCCGCGTGCCCGAAGTCTCGCTCACCGCCTCGTAATTGGGCGAGACCAGGAGCAATGACTGGGGATCCTTGGCGCCTATGTCCCGCCCGTCGAGGACGACCTCGACATGGAGCACCGGATCATAAGCGCGAAAGGCGCGCCGTCCGGCTCGCGCCAGAAGGATGAGCGGCGGACGTGACTTGGGAAACACCAGGGCGGGAAAATCGAACTCGCGCAGCCGGTTCACGGCAATTGTGGAGCGCCTCACGCTGATGCCGATTCTGTCGAAGGCAGCCTCGAGCTGCTCGGGGGCCAGCTGGCCGTCCTTGAGCGGCAGGCCAGCGGTCAGCAGTGCAGGGGAGTCCGATTTCCGCCAAGCCCGCGCAAGAAAGCGCACGCACTCCAGCAGAATATCTGCGGGCTGTTCAGACTGAGAGATGATATCGGGCGTGAAAGCCGCGTCCATCTATCGCTCGGACCTTTCCCGTATCATTGGCGGCGATGAACCGGTTTGCCGCCTGCTGCGATATTGGCCCGCAAACGTCACAACCGGTCAGTTGCCGTAGGTGGGAATGTTTAGCGGCTGGCGGACGCGGGGCTTGGCATTTTCCCAGGAAGGGGTGTTGGTGGCGGCCCGGGTATCCGCAGTTGCGGTCGGGTGAGGCGCGACACCCATGAACGACAACAGCTCCCCGCTTACCGCGAGCACGCGGTATTCGGCAAACATGACGCTGTACTGCGCTGTCTGCTGCAGAACCTGGACGTTGAAGCGGGTATTCTGTGCATCAAGCACGTCCAGCAAGGAGCGATCGCCGATGTTGAACTGCTCGCGATAGGAGGCGATCAGCTCGGACGAGGAACTCAATTGCTGCTGATACACGTTGGCCAGCTCGCCCTGGCTCTTGAGCCGCAGCCACGACTCGCGGACGGCCTGCTCCACTTCACGCACCGTCTGGTCGAACACCAGCTTGGTCTCGCTCTCGCGACGGATTTCTTCCTGGAACTGGGCATCCTTGATGCCGCCGTCAAAGATGTTCCACCGCAGTGACACGCGCATGCTGGCGTCGTTGGTGACCCCGCTGGCACCGGAAATGTCATATCCGGTGGCCACGCGGCCCTCGAGCGAGAGCTTGGGCGCGAAAGCCGACTGCGCCTGATCGACCAGCGCGGAAGCCGCATCGATATCGGCCCCGGCGGTGAGCATGCGCGGATTGTTGATGATCGCCTTGGCAATGGCAATTTCCAGCGAATCGCCAATGGCGCGGCTGGCCCGCGGGGGCGCATTGACTGCGCCGGGCATCATGCCGACGAGCGTCTTGAACTCAATCTGGGCGGCCGCCAGCTCAACGCCGGCTTCCGTCAGGCGGGCCCGCGCCGCCGCGACGCGCTCGATTGACTGGAAGCGGTCTGCTTCCGTCAGCTGGCCGCTGTCGATGGCTGCCGCCACGTCGCTCGCCATGGTTTCATGGAACGCGGCATTTTCGCGGGCCAGGCCCACGATGTGCTGCTGCAGGAGTACCTGATAGTAAACGCGCACGATCTGGAGCGCGATGAATTCGCTGCGCTCGAGCACGCGATAGGAAGCGCTGTCGACACGGGCCGACTGCAGCGCCACCTCGGCGTCGCGGAAGCCGCCGTCAAACAGATCAAGCGTTGCGACCACGCCGACCTGGGCCGGATAGAGCGCGTCACCGGCGATGCCCAGCGAGCGTCGCGAACCGCTGTCGAGGCGCTGTATCCCGGCGGATGCCTCCAGGTCGACACGTGGTGCATAAAGCCCAAGCGCCTGGCGGAGCTCGAAGCCGGTGGCATCGTGGTTCTGGATCGCCTGGCCAATCTCGGGATTGGACTCCATGGCAATCTGCACGGCCTCGCGCAGCGGCATGGCTGACGCACCTTGCACGAGCATGAGAAGAGCAACGCTGGAAAGAAGGGCGTGCCGCACGCAAACTGTCGTCATATCGCTACACTACCTGTACGAAAGGTGACGCTGATAAAAGCAGTCACATTCTTGGATGGACTCGGTGTCGAAGTGGCCCGTTGCCAGGTAGCCAGCTGCTGCCTCGCAGGCCCATCGCGTTTCCATCGCCCAGACAAACGACGGCCGGGTCGACGCCAGGACCGCGGGCTCGTTCATCGCGGCCCGGGCATTGTCCAGGTTGGACCACACGGTCTGCCGGATGACTTCGGAACTCTGGTTGATGAGATTGGATTGGGACACCGCAGCGCACGACGTCCGGTAGCCACCGGTCAAATCGGCTGCAAAGGTTGCTGTGCTGGCGCACAAAAGCACGCCCGTAATCACGCCGCGCACTAAACAAGCCTGCATGAACCCCTCCGTAGAGGATAGACTATTACTGTATCAAATTAATTCTATCAAGCACCAACTTAGAAGACCTGCGTACGGGTAAAACCCGATGTCCAGATCAACTTATGCGGCCAAAGACATCAGTACATTAACGTCGTTCAGATTCTGGAGCTTCTTGAGGTTGTCTGCGGCAATTCTTTGGCCTTCCTCGATGCTCCCGGCAAACGAGACGACCCCGCCAATACCAACGCTGATTTTTTTGATTGCCCCTAAATCGTCAAATACAATCAGGTTTTGCAACTGCTCGGAAATGCGCTGGCCTATTATTTCTGCAGTTTCCGCATCGACATTTCTTAGAGTGACGGAATACAGCCCGGGGCCCAGTCGCGATACGTAGTCACTTCCGCGGACACATTGCATGATTGCGCCCCTGAACAGTTCCCATTCGCGCTCGTCGAACACCCGGCCGATCGAAGCGGTGACCGAAACCATCAGTACGGCTGATAGTGGTGTGCCCTCAAGGTTGGCCGGAATGCCGGGGTTTTGCCGCTCAAAATAGCTCCAGCCGGCAAACACGATGATGGCAGCAATAGCGCCCCATCGGACTAGTTCCAGCATGCTCGCTGGCACCAGCACCAACCCCACAACCGCCAATACGATTGCTACCGCTTGCGTCAATTTGTTCTTCAATGCTCGACTCCTGGCTCGGCATCAAGATAGGCGGCAGCGGTGCATTTTGCGCTCTTG
This sequence comes from uncultured Alphaproteobacteria bacterium, assembly GCA_963699295.1. Classification (GTDB taxonomy): domain Bacteria; phylum Pseudomonadota; class Alphaproteobacteria; order Rhizobiales; family Devosiaceae; genus Devosia. The sequence goes on along the minus strand of OY969432.1, from coordinate 1,076,611 downwards.
AGTCATGAACAATTGGATTTAATTTGTCTCAATAGTCAACTGCCGACCATGAGGCGAAACCAAATGCTTAGCAGTGGCCGAGGTCCGGCGGCTCTGCGTTTGCCTGGATCATCTGCATGGCGCATGACGGGCCAGCTCCGCGTTGTGAAACGAGGTGGTGGCGCCCCGGCAGCCCATGTTCAGGTCTTGAACGTTATGCCTGCTCCATCACGGCCGGGCAGGCGCTGCTCAACTTGCTGCTTTGCGTAGAAACCGACATTCTTGCGTCCGAAATCAGCGATTGTTTAGAAATCGGCTGGTATAGTCTTGCATCGGCGGCAGGACTCCATGACCAAAAGCTCCACCTCACTCTCCCATCAGGTCACTATACTTTCGATTGTCTTGGTCGCAACCTTGGTGGCGGGACTCGGGTCCTTTGGCTGGTGGGCGGCGTCGCGCATTGATGACAAGGCCATTGCCCGGCAATCCGGGGCCATTCAGCGGGGCCTTGCTGACCTCGCGGCGCGCACGTCGATCGAGCAGGGCGTGTCGGTCGTTTCCGATGACGCCGTCATCAACCTGCGCGGCGACCACCAGGCCTGGATCGTCAGGAATCTCGGCCAGTGGTCGAGCGAGTTTTTCGGGCATGATCGCGTCTACATCATCGGGCCCGGTGACGGGTTGGTCCAGGCCCTTGGCCATGGCTTGCAGCTGGCCACCGCCGACTTTCAGGAGCACGCCGAGGCATTGGCGCCATTGATCGCGCGCCTGCGCCAGAAAATGACCGAGGCTTCGACAGGGCAGGCGGATTCCACGGCGGCGATAACGGGCATGGGCGTCATGGATACCGTGTCATGGGGGCAGGGCATACCGGCTATCGTCAGCATTCGCCCGGTCGTGCCGAGTACGGATGCCGTCCGGCAGCGTCCCGGCGAGGAATATCTGCATATTTCCGTGCGCTTTATTGACCAGTCCGTCGTCGAAGCCATTGCCGAACAGTATGACATCCCGGGCCTAGCCTTCGTGGGCGCTACAAGCAGCGACAGCACCAGCATGGCGGTGCCGGTGCTCAATTCGGGTGGTCGGCTGCTGGGCTTTTTGGCATGGGACCCGCAAGAGCCGGCATTTGACCTGATCAGGGAGACGGCGCCGGTCATGTCGGGCGCCCTGCTGATGGTTGGTCTTGCCCTAGGCCTGCTGGTCCTGCGGCTGCGCCGCACCTCGACCCTGCTGGATGACAGCAAGGCCAAAGCGTCCTTCCTCGCCTTCCACGACCCGCTGACGGGCATTCCCAATCGCGCACTTTTCGAGGATCGGCTGGAACAGGCTATGGCCAACATGCGCCACACCGGTTCTCGCATGGCCCTGCACTACATCGACCTGGACCGTTTCAAGCATGTCAACGACACGCTTGGGCACCCCGCAGGCGATGTGCTGATCCGCGAAGCGGCCAGGCGGCTAGGCGGCGCTGTGAACGAAATTGATACCGTGGCGCGGCTGGGCGGCGACGAATTCGCCGTCATCCAGTTCGGTGTCGACGACGTGCCACGCGCTCTTGAACTGAGCCAGAAGCTTGTCGACTGTCTCAGTGTTCCGTTCGAGATCGAGGGCCAGCAAGCCCGCGTTGGCGCCAGCATCGGTGTCATCGTGACCGCCGACACCGGTGCAATGGCCGAAGATCTCATGCGACAGGCCGATATTGCCCTCTATGAGGCCAAGGCCAACGGCCGCGGTCGCTATCAATTGTTCGCGGGTGAGCTCGATGAGGCCGTGCGGGATCGCCGGGAACTCGAGATCGACCTGCGCGCCGCCCTGGCCAGCGATCACGGGCTAGAGCTGGTCTACCAGCCCATCTATCAGGCCCGTTCCAGCACGATGGCGGGCGCCGAGGCACTGGTCCGCTGGCAGCACCCGACCCGGGGCCATCTCGCACCGCCATCCTTTATTGGGCTGGCCGAAGAGCGGGGGCTGATCGATCAGCTGGGCTACTGGGTGATGCGCAAGGCCTGCCACTTTGCTGCCACCTCGGATCTGCCTTGGGTGGCGGTCAATGTCTCCCCGATCCAGTTTCGGGACGAATGGTTTGCGGATCGCGTTTTCGAGATCCTGGACGAAACCAGCTTGCCTCCCAAGCGCCTGGAAATCGAAATAACCGAAGGTCTGCTGCTGCAAAACTCGCCTGCCATTCAGGCGACGCTGACCCGCTTGCGCGCCAGCGGCATCCGGGTGGCGCTGGATGATTTTGGCACCGGCTACTCGTCGATCAGCTACCTGCGCAGCCACGGGGTCGACAAACTCAAGATCGATCAATCCTTCACCGCCCAGCTGGGTGCGGACCCCGAGATCGACAGCATCGTGCGCTCGATCATCGACCTTGGTCGCGCCATGCGCATGACGGTGACCGCCGAAGGGGTGGAAACCTCCGAGCAGCGCCTCATTCTCGATGCCATGGGCTGCAGCCAGCTCCAGGGCTATCTGCTCAGTCAGCCGCTGAAGCCGCAAAAGCTGCGCGAAATACTGGACCCCGCACGCTTCGGCGACCTCGCCGCTCCCGACCGGCTCAGCGTCACAGGTTAGGCGTGTGCCTTGGTGCGGGCCACCCTTGGCCATCCGCTGCCGGGCATGGCCGAATTTAGGCGAGCTTCAGGGCCGACTTGCAGCTAAGGTGGGGCTTTGAAACGTCTCAAGCCATTTGTGGATGAAGTTGGTCCGGCTCCATCGGTTGATAGGCGCACTGGTGCGATGGGCCCGGGCGAGGGTTACAAAGCTTTAGCAAGTCCAAATTGAGTAGACCTTGAGCGCCAGCGGACGGTGACTGCCGCAAACACGTCGAGCGTCTCCTGATAGGAGCTTGGGCGGCACGACCTTGGCCGCACAGCGCGCCGTGCCAAAGCTGCGGCATTTGGATCAAACTATACCACCACTCTCCTGCCTCTCCACAAACAGGCACGCCCAACGCTTCCCCGCGATAAGTTTGGGTCTTTTCGGATGCGTTCAAAAATGTGATGATAACGTTGTCATTCATATTACGGCTAGATTAGATGCACAACTATTCAGGTATCGACAGGGAAGCGGCCATCTCTCTGCTTTCGCGGTTTATCGAGGTCCCCTCGGTCAATCCCGCCTTTAGAAACAGCCAGGACGAGAATCCCGGCGAATTTGGCGAGCTGGCAGTCGCCTCCGCCCTGAAAGTCTGGTTGGACGAGGCCGGAATCGAGTGCAGCCTGGATTTCGTCGATTCCGATCGTCCGAACCTGATCGCCCGGGTCAAGGGGCGCGACGGGGCGAAGCGCATGCTGTGGGAGGGGCATCTCGATACCGTTCAGACGACGGGCATGGCTGAACCCTTCACGCCGCGGATCGTAGACGACAAGATGTTTGGCCGGGGCGCCGTGGATGACGGCGCCAGCGTCGTTGCCTTCATGCTCGCGCTGCGGGCGCTCAAGGCGGCCCCACCCGCCGCCGATGTCGATTTCGTCGCCGCCATGGATGAGGAATTCGGCTATCGCGGCGTGTCCCATCATCTGGCGCGACAGGAGCGTTATGATCTCGGGGTGGCGGGCGAGCCCACTTCTTTGCGCGTCGTTCGGGCGTGCAAGGGCACGGTGCGCTGGTGGGTCGAGGTCGAGGGGCGCAATGCCCATACCGGCAAGCCGGAAGAGGGCATCAACGGCATCACCATCGCGCGTCACGTGCTTGCACTGTTTGATGCGGAAATGGCCACGCGCACCGCACAGCATCCGCTGCTGGGGCCGGCCACGCTGACCTGTACCGCCATTGAGGCCGGCATTGGCCCGAACACCGTGCCGGGTATTTGCCGGATGCGGTTCGACTATCGCTTCCTGCCCAGCGAAACCGGGGCAGGGGTCCATGCATCCTTCCAGGCCATCGCCGAGACGGCGGTGCACGCCTTCCCCGGTGCAAAAATTCGGGTCGAGGCGCCGTTTGTTGATTCGTCGGCCATGGATGTTCCGGACGACAGCGAGATCGTTGTGCGAATGGGGCAGGTGTGCGCAACTCACGCCATCGATGCTGCGGCGCTTGGTGTTCCTTTCGGCTCGGACGCCACGAAGATGGTCGATATCGCCTCGATCCCGACCATCATTTTTGGCCCCGGCAGCATCGATCAGGCACACGCCCTGGATGAATATGTCGAGATCGACCAGATCGTTACAGCTGCCAAAATGCTGGTCGATCTGGCGCATGGCCTGGACGCGCCGCTCTAGCGCATCCAGGCCTGGCCTGCCCGTTACGCGGGCAGGCCGGCTCCGCAGACCGCCAGCGTGATCTTCTCGCCCGGCTTCGCCACATAGGCCCCGGACAGCAAAGCGGCAATCGCGGCAGCGCCTGCCGGGTCAGCCGCGATGCCCAGTTCGAACCACAGCCAGGCCGCCGCGCGTTCCATATCGGCGTCCTCGATCAGCACGACATCGTCCACCACCTTCTGGATTTGCGCGAAGAGGGCATCATCGGTCCGGCGGCACGACATGGTGGGGATCTTGCTGTGGATCTTGGGCAGGGTGACGACCCCGCCGGCCTTCAGCGAGTCGTAGAGCGTTGGCGAGCCCACCGGCTCCACCCCGATCACGCGAATGGCGGGGTTGAGCGCCTTAATGGCCGTGCCGGCACCGGCAATGAAGCCACCGCCGCCGGCTGCGATGATGACGGTCTCGGTATCAGGGCGGTCCTCGAGGATTTCAAGCGCGACGGTCCCTTGTCCGGCAACGACAAACGGGTCAGCAAAGGGGTGAATGTAGGTTGCTTCGCCACGCTCGGCCATGGCACGGGCGAGGACGTTGCAATGGTCGAAATCATCACCGCCAACCACGGTGCGGGCACCCCACGCCTGCATCTTGGCCACTTTTTCAGGGGCCACGGAATTGGGAAGGAAAATGGTGACCGGCACGCCGGCGACATACCCGCAACGCGCGACGGCCAGACCGTGATTGCCGCCCGAAGCGGCGACCAGGCCCTTGGCTCGCGCCTCGGCATCGAGGGACATCAATCGATTCGCAGCGCCGCGGGCCTTGAAGGAGCCGGAAACCTGGAGGCATTCCAGCTTCAGATGCACCTGTGCCTGGGTAATCGGGGTCTTGATCTGGTCCGCAGCGATCAGGGGTGTCCTGCGCACCAACGGTTTGATCCGCTCCGCCGCCGCACGAATATCATCTAACGAAATCATTGGGTTATCCTCTTGACGCTGTAGTTCTTGTTCGCTGTCGCCAATCACTCTTGACGAAAATGCATGGTTAGTTCCTTATAATGATAACGTTGTCATTCGCGAGACAAGAGTGATTTTCACGGAATGAGGCACATGACCGAAAAAATGATCACCGGCCGTTACCGTGGCTATCCAGCCGATCGCGCATCCATCGCCGCTGCCGACATCGCGTCCGCTGGCCTTGATCCTCGTGATGGTTCTGCGCAGCTCCCGTTGCTTAGCTTTGATCGTGCCGCCTGGATGAACAATTGCGATGCCATGTTTGCATATTTGCAGGCAACTGGCGCGCTGATTGCCCCGCACGTCAAGACGCCGATGTCGCCCGAACTGGCGCACGACCTGATGGATCGCGGTGCCGTTGCGCTGACGGTCGCGGACATTCGGCAGGCCGCGGTCATGCTGGAGCACGGCCTCGATCGCCTCATCCTGGCCAACCAGATTGGCGGCAAGCGTAGCGGCCATCGCCTGGGTGGGCTGCTCTCAAAATACCCCGATGCCAAGGTCACGCTTTATGTCGATAGCGTCGCCGCCCTCGACGCTGCAGCCGCGGTGGCCGAGACAAGCGGACGTTCGGTGGAGTTTCTGGTCGAGGTCGGTGGTGGCCGGGCGGGCGCCCGCGATCTGACCGCCGTTACCGAGATTCTCGATCGCGCCAGTCAATTGCCCCAGCTCCGCGTCAGTGGCGTCGCCGCATATGAGGGCGCGTCGGCCAGCGCCGATCCCGAGGCGACGCGTGCCGCAATTGCCTCGCTGCATGCGTTGGCAGCCGAAGTCTTTGCCCTGTTGCGGGCCCGTCAGCCCGAAGGCCGGCTGATGCTGTCCTCGGGTGGATCGAGCTTCTTCGATCTGGTGCTCGAGGATTTGGGGCCGGTGGTCAAGGCCGACGGCAATGCCGATCTGGTGCTGCGTTCCGGAGCCATCTTTTTCTACGATCACGGCGTTTATGCGCGCGGATTGGCAAACATGGATCGCCGCCACGGCTTTGCCATCGCCGAGCGCGGTCCCGCCGCCACCGCCTTCATCCCCGCGCTTCTGGTTCACGCCGAGGTGCTATCGCGACCCGAGCCGGGCCTGGCCATTTGCGGCATGGGAATGCGCGATGTCTCCTTCGATCAGGGACTGCCGGTCGCAGTGGCCGCTTACCGTGATGGCGTTGCCCTCCAGCGGCCAAAACATGCGCAGGTGGTCAAGCTCAACGACCAGCATTGCTTCTTGAATCTGGCCGACGACGCCGATGTGGAAGTCGGGGATGTCATCAGCTTCGGCATCTCGCATCCCTGTACGGCGATCGACCGGTGGTCCTGGATTTTCGAGGTCGGACCGAACGGCAAGATCATCGGCGCGCTGCCGACGCATTTCGGGTAAATTCATGACAACACTAAATTTCCAGCCGTTGTGGCGCTATGACGACGCCTTCATCGAGGGCATCATCACCACCCTGAAGCTTGCCTTCCTGTCGGGTTCGGGGGCGCTCCTCATCGGGCTTGCCTGTGCCCTGTTGATGCAGCGCAACAACCGATACGTCACCCTGGCGATCCGCACCTATATCGAGATCATCCGCAACACCCCGCCGGTCCTGCAGATTTTCATCATCTTCTTCGTGCTGCCCCAGATCGGGTTGCGCCTGCCGCCATTTGAATCCTCGGCGGTGGCGTTGGCCCTCTATTTCGGCGCCTTCGTTTCCGAGATCATCCGCTCTGGCCTGTCCTCGATACCCGTCGCTCAGGTCGAGGCGGGCCATTGCCTTGGCCTCACGCGCCTCCAGGTCTTCACCCACGTGGTCCTGCTCCCGGCGCTGCGCAATATCTACCCCTCGCTCACCAGCCAGTTCATCCTGTTGTTGCTGGGCACCTCGATCGCATCGTTCATCTCGACGGAAGAACTGTTCCACACCGGGGCGTTTGTCGACAGTCGTACATTCCGCAGCTTCGAGGTCTATGCGCTGATTTCGGCCATCTATGTGGGGATGGTGCTGGCCTTCCGCGTCTTCTTTTTCGCTCTCGGAAAGCTTGCTTTCCGCTGGCCTATCGCACGCTGAGGAGGCCCGGACATGCGTTCATTTGGCTCGATTGACCTGCTCTCGTTCGCCACGGCGTTCCAGTACACGGTGCTTCTGGTGGTGATGGCATTGGCCATCGGCGCGCCTCTGGCATTGGGTTTTGCGTTGATGCGGGTGTCCCGCGTGGCCCCGTTCCGGTGGGTTTCGGCTACCATCTTGCAGGTGATGCAAGGCGTGCCGCTGCTGGCGCTGCTGATGTTCGTCTATTTTGGGTTGCCGGTTTTCCTGGGCGTGCGCTTGCCGCCACTGCTTGCCGTCACCGCTGCCTACACCATCTACACCGCGGTGTTTCTTGGTGAAATCTGGCGCGGCGGCATTGAGGCCGTGAAAAAGACCCAGTGGGAAGCCGCTGCCTGCCTTGGCCTGAGCCGCTGGCAGCAGTTCCGCCACATCGTCGCCCCGCAGGCCCTCAAGATCAGCCTGCCATCGAGCGTCGGTTTTCTCGTCCAGCTCATCAAGGGCACCTCGCTGGCCGCCATTGTCGGTTTCATCGAACTGACCCGTGCCGGCCAACTCTCGGCCGCAGCGACGCTGCAGCCGCTGCTCGTCTACACGATCATCGCCGCGATCTATTTCGCGATCTGTTTCCCATTGACGCTTATGTCGCGCAAACTGGAGGCCCGTCTGCATGGCGCTCGTTGAAATCAGGAACCTGCGGAAATCGTTTGGCCAGCTTGAGGTTCTCAAGGATGTGTCGGTCACCGTCGACAAGGGAGACATCGTCTCGCTGATCGGGCGGTCCGGCTCGGGAAAGTCGACCCTGCTTCGGTGCATCAACGGGCTCGAGGATACGCAGGGCGGCACCATCGTGGTTGCCGGCCAGGCCGTCAGCTCCCGGATGGCGGGCCTGCGAGAGTATCGGCAGCGCGTCGGTATCGTGTTTCAGCAGTTCAATCTGTTTCCACACATGAACGTGGAAAAGAACGTGACGCTGGCTCCGGTCCTGTCGGGCAAGGTTTCCAAGTCTGAGGCGCGCAAGCTTGCCGAGACGTGCCTGGCCAAGGTCGGGCTGCTCGACAAGGTCGAAGCCTGGCCCGAACAATTGTCGGGTGGCCAGCAACAGCGCGTGGCCATTGCCCGCTGTCTCGCCATGTCTCCCGAGTTGATGCTGTTCGATGAAGTCACCTCGGCGCTTGATCCCGAATTGGTCGGTGAAGTGCTCAAGGTGATGGAAGACATGGCGCGCCAGGGCATGACCATGGTGCTCGTTACCCATGAAATGGCCTTCGCCCGCAATGTCGCGAACAAGGTCATCTTCATGCATCAGGGCCGGATTTGGGAAGAAGGTCACCCCGACCAGATCTTCGGCAATCCGCAAACCCCAGAACTGCAGGCGTTCATCAGTTCGTCGCAGAAATAACCACCGGAACCAACGAGGAGGATCCCATTATGGGTATCGGTAAGACTTTGACTTCGCTTGCTGTGGCAACAACCATGCTGCTGCCAGTGGCAGCCCATGCCGACAAGTTTCAGGACATCATGAATTCGGGCCAGATCCGCGTCGGCATCCTGCTCGACGTGCCGCCCTATGGCATGACCGACGAGAACGGCAAGCCGACGGGGATGGACGTGGAAGTGGCCGAGCTTCTGGCCAAGGAGCTCTCGGTCGATCTTCAGATCGTGCCGGTCACGGGCACCAACCGCATTCCCAATCTTTTGTCGGATCAGGTGGATGTCCTGATTGCGGCGATGGCCGCGACTTCAGAGCGCGGTCAGCAGATCATGTTCTCGCAGCCTTATGCGGTTGTTCCGCTGGCGGTCTACGGAAAGCCCGAGATCGGTCTGTCGACCGACGTATCGGTGCTGGATGGCCACTCCATTGCCGTTGCCCGCGGCACTACCCTTGATCTCTGGCTGACCGACAACGTGCCTGCCGGTACCCAGCTCGCGCGCTTCGAAGATGTGCCTTCGGTCATTGCCGCCTACCAGGCTGGCCAGGTGGATCTCCTCGCCGAGAACGGTGCGATCATCTCCAGCCTGCGCGAAGATCACCCGGAAATCGAACTCGCGCCAGTTTACCAGATTCGGCAGTCGGCCCTGCATGTCGGCGTCGGCATGGGCGAGCATAACCTGCTGCAGTGGGTGAATACTTTTGTCTTCGCTAATATTCTGAATGGTAATCTCCCCGCTTTGCAGGAAAAGTGGCTCGATAGCGAGCGCACAGCTCTGCCTGGTCTGTAATGCAAGCTTGTGTGGCCGCTTTTAGGGTGGCCACACAAATTCCGTGTCCAGGGGGCGTTTGGAAAGTTTGGGAATGCAGAACGTAACCATCCCGGTCAGATCGCTCGACCCACTGGAAAGACTGCCCAATCCTGGACCGGAAGCGGATACCGAACCCCCTGGACAGATGCGCATCGAGGCCGTGGCCCGTATCGCCGGGGTTTCACCCATCACCGTGTCACGCGCGCTGCGCAAGCCCGGGATGGTTTCCGAGCCGACAAGAATTCGGGTGGAAGAGGCCGTCCGGGCCACCGGCTTCAGTCTCAACCCGCATGCAAGTGCCTTGCGGTCGGGGCGCTCCAATGTCGTGGCAGCGTTCGTGTCGTCGCTTGCCAGCGAGCAGTTCCTGCAGGCCGCCGGCACCTTCACCGACGTTATCGAAGCAGCGGGCTTCGAAGTTGTTCTTGCCCGCACGTCCTACTCCTTTGCCCGCGAGATCCAGCTGACCCGCAGCTTCTTGCAGGTCCGGCCGGCCGGGGTCTTCATCACCGGTGTTCTCGAACAGGAACTGGTGCGAGACATGTTCCGGCGCCTCAATGTTCCTGTCGTTGAAAGCTGGGCCAATAGCGAGGCGCCCATTGATATGCTCGTGGGCATTTCGAACACCGACGGCGCCACTGCTGCCACCCAGCATCTGGGGGAGCGCGGCTATCGCAAGCTCGCCTTCATTGGCCGGGCTACCGGACGCGGGCGCATTCGTCACCAGGCCTACCTGCAGGAGTGCGCCCGGCTCGGGTTGGAAAATGTGGGTTCAGTCCTGTTGCCCACCGTTCGATCCCAGGACGACGGCCGTGCTGCGCTGTCGCAATTGCTGGACGGGGGAGCGCGGCCCGAAGCGGTGTTTTGCGCCAACGATCTGCTGGCGTGCGGCGCCCTTGTCGAGGCGCGCTCGCGCGGCCTCCGCATCCCAAAGGACCTCGCGCTCATCGGCTTTGGCGACAACAAGCTGATGCAGGAAGTGCCTCCCGGCATTACCACCGTCGCCATCAATCCAAGCGAGATCGGGCGCCTTGCGGGCGAGATGATTGCCGCGCGCCTCGCAGGCAAACAACCCCAGACGTCCCGTCACGTCCTGCCCCTCACGCTGATCAACAGGGGCTCCTGCTAAAGCTCCGCCCAGCTTGCCAATCGCTCCTACGAAAGTTGCCCCAGATGGATTCCGTCATCGAAGCCCGGCCCGCCATCCGGGCGCTCTCCAGCTCGCTTATCCGCAAGGTTGCCAATGCATCCATGGGCAAAGCCGATATCCTGCCGTTCTGGTTCGGCGAATCCGACGCGCCCACCCCGCACTTTATCCGCGATGCCGCGGCTGCGTCCCTCGCCAGGGGCGAGACGCTCTACTCCCAGAACCTGGGTCGCCCCTATCTGCGCGAAACCATCGCCGGCTATCTGAGCCAGCTGCACGGTCGCCCCATTGGTGCCGAGCGCATCGTGGCTACCGGGTCCGGTATGACCGGGCTGCAGATCGCCAACCAACTGCTGCTTTCGCCCGGTGACAGGGTGGTGGCGGTTACCCCGCTTTGGCCCAACATTACCGAGGTGCCCCTCATCCTCGGGGCGACGGTCGAGCGCGTCTCACTCTCCGTGAGCGATGGACGCTGGTCACTGGATGTCGACAGGCTGCTTGCCGCGCTGACCCCAGATACGCGCATGGTGATCATCAACTCGCCCAACAATCCGACTGGCTGGATGATCGATGAGGACAGCCTGCAGGCCATTCTCGCGCACTGCCGCAGGCATGGCATCTGGATCCTCAGCGACGAGGTTTACGAGCGGCTGGTCTACGATCCCCAGCTTCGCTCGGCACCGTCTTTCATGCGCTATTACCAGGATGGCGACCGGATCATCTCGGTCAACAGCCTTTCCAAGGCCTGGTCCATGACCGGGTGGCGTATCGGCTGGATGGTCATCCCCCAGGAACTGGAGCAGGACGCGACCAAACTCGTCGAATATAATTTCTCGTGCATCTTCGAGCCGACCCAGCATGCGGCAACCGTCGCCATCCGTGACGGCGAAGACGAGGTTCAGCGCATGCGCACCCATCTGGCCAGGACCCGGGCCCTGCTCGTGGCAGGTCTGGGCGATCTTGACCGTGTCAGCATCCCCGATGCCGGCGGGGCCATGTATGCGTTCCTCAGGATCGAGGGCTACGACAATTCCTTCGAGCTCGCCCAACGCCTCGCGACCGAAGCCGGGCTGGGCCTGGCTCCCGGCGCTGCGTTCGGTCCCGAAGGGGAGGGGTGGCTACGCTGGTGCCATGCCACCACCGAAGAAAAACTGCACGAAGGCATCGACCGCATCCGCCAGTTCCTGCGGAACTAGAGCGCCGCCAATCCCGCGTCAGTGCCGCCAGAGCAGGTGGTGACGGTCAGCATCGGCAGGTCACGCGCCCGCCTTTGCGGCCGGTTCCGGCGCGACGCCGGGTCGTTGCACGCACGCACGTGGGTCATGAAGTGCGGTCACCAATACGGTGGGATTGAGTCCGCATGCCTCGAGGATTAGGCTTCCAGCTCTGTAGCAAGAGGAAGATACATCATGTCGTTCCAAGGTAAGGTTGCTCTGATCACCGGGGCCGGGTCAGGTATTGGCGAGGCCGTCGCCAAGGAATTGGCCGGCCTCGGCGTCAAGATCGTCGTTGCCGATATCAGTCGCGATGGCGCCCAGCGGGTGGTTGACGAGATTGCTGCGGCGGGCGGCGAGGCCGCACCCTTCCTTGCCGACAGCGCCTCCCCGCAGGACAACCAGAAAGCCGTGGCGTTTGCGGTGCAGTCCTATGGCAAGCTCAACTACGCAGTGAACAATGCCGGCATTGGTGGCAAGGCAGCTCCCACCGGCGAGATCGACATCGAGGACTGGAACAAGGTCATCGCGATCAATTTGAATGGCGTGCTCTACGGCATGCGCTATCAAATCCCGGCCATGCTGGAAGCAGGCGCCGGGGAAAGCGCCATCGTCAACATGGCGTCGATACATGGCACCGTCGCAGCTCTGGGGTCGAGCGCCTACACCGCCGCCAAGCATGGCGTCGTCGGCCTCACCAAGAATGCCGCCGCCGAATATGGCCCGCAAGGATTGCGCATCAACTGCGTCGGGCCCGCCTATATCGACACGCCCCTGCTGGCCAACCTGCCCGAGGCGTTCCGCACCCAACTGGTGACCCGCCACCCGCTTGGGCGGCTCGGCAAGCCCGAGGAAGTCGCCAAGGTCGTTCGGTTCCTGCTGTCCGACGACGCGTCCTTCGTAACCGGCGGCTACTATCTCGTAGATGGCGGCTACACCGCCGTTTAGTCCCAAGCGTCCCCGGGTTCACAGCCAGCGCGATGGCTCGACGGCCATATGACACACGAAACGGCGACCCTTCGGGAACAAACTGCTCTGTGTCCTGTTGGTTAAAGGCTGGACAGCTGGAGTAGCCCGACATGATCGCGAAACTTTTCGCAACCCTTGCCATTGCTGCCGCGCTCACGGGTACGGCTGCAGCACACCACAAGCCGGGACATCAGATTCCTCCAGGCCAGATGAAGAAAATGTACGATCCCGGAGTCGTAGTCCCGGACGATGTAGAATTTGTATGCCTGGTAACCACGGAGGTCGCCGGGGACCCTTATTCGAATGTCGTATACTCGGAATGGCTGCCGCGCGCAGATGCCGAAGCAAAGGCCAACCTGGGCAGGAGCTTCATTATCTACCATCCCGACCTGAACACAGAGGAAGGGTGCGCTGGCTTCTAGCAGCGGAAAATCGCTTCATCTGATCCGTCAGCCTCCGGGCCAAGCCAAATCGTAACGGCCCATTCGCTTATCCGTCGGAAGAAGCTCGGCGTTGTTTTGTCGAGAGTGAAAGCTGGGCCTCGAATATCAGGCCGTCCGTGGTCCGGAAACTATATGTGCCCCCCATTTGTGCGACTACACCCTTGATCAAGCGCATGCCCATGCTCGGCCGGTCGCCATTGATATCCATGCCGATGCCGTTGTCCCGCACAATCAGCAGGGCCGCGCCATTCTCAAGACTCTTGAGCACGATGGTCACTTCACCGTGCGAACCGCCAGGGAATGCATATTTGAACGCGTTGGTGACGAGCTCGCTCAGCAGAAGCGCCAGGGGCGTTGCGTGGTCCCGGTCTACGGCCAGGTGTTCGATATCGTAAACCAGGTCGGCGCTGGATCCATAGGCAACCTTTACCTGGTCAACGACCGCCGGCACGAAGTCATGAGCATCGATGTCCTCGTAGCGGTCATGCTTGTAGATGTGCTCATGCATCGCGGCCATCGCCGCGAAGCGCGCCTCCAGATCTCGCTTGGCATCTTCTGGTATGTTCTGCAGCCGAACGAGCGCCTGAACCGATTGCAGGTTGTTTTTCACGCGATGATGAATTTCCCGGAAAAGCATCGTGTTCAGGTCCGCCGCTGCCCGAAGTTCGCTAGCCTGCTGCGCATCTCGGGTCAGCAGTTTCATGATCCACCAGCAGCCAAGGATCAACCCGAGGATGATCGGCGAGGTGATGAACAATACCGTCAGTATCGCGCCGCTAAAGGCGCTCCACCCCGGATCGGAGGCGATGGAAGCCAGCGCGATCAGGCGCGTATCGGGAATTCGTCGAAAGCTGACAACTCGGTCAACGCTGTCGACGGGCGAGGCTTTGGAGACGTAGGTTCCGTGGTCGGCGTGTGGCAGGTACTGCGTGAAGAGCGGCGAACTGCTCAGGTCGACCGGCCCATCTGTGGGCGGGTAATGCGCTACGAGTTGTCCGTCATCCCGGATCAGGCTGACGGTTGAACCGCGGTCCAGGCTGAGGGTCTTGTACAGGTCCTCCAACAGCACCCCCGAGAAGGACACCATGATCGCGCCAGCAAAGGTGCCTTTGCGTTCGACCCGTTTGCTGAACACGAAGATGCGGTCCCCCGTGAGACGGCTTACGATCATCGCAGACGTGTAAAATGCAGCGCCATCCCGAAGAGCCGTGAAGTATTCGCGATCGGCCACTGATACGTCCTTGGCCCCAGGCACCGTCGAGTAGATCGTGCGGGCACTGGGATCGATGACATAGATCTCGGCGATCGAGGGCAGGCCTTGCAGAACTTGGGCAAAGTCCGCGGCTGTCGCGAACATCTCTGGACCCAGCGCGGCATCCACCCTGCGAAGGGTTTGGTTGGCTACCTCCGATATCCAGAAGGCGTTGGTAGCCACCACCTGCGCAGCGGCAGCTGATCGCTCTTCGAAACGCTGCTGTGTCTGTTTGATACCGACAGCAATGAAATACCCAAAGATGCCTACGAACAAAAGCAGGAAGCTCAGCGCCAGACCAATGACGACCTGTTTCGTTGAAACCCCGCGCAAGCCCTTGAACGATTCCGCCACCGGAAAATCCCCCCGCCGGCCAGCAGCCAGACACAGAAACTATGCCGCCGTTCTGCTGGATGACAAGGTCCCGCGCCAGGATTGGTAGTGCCGGTTTATCGCATCGGCCAGAGGGGTGCAGGCAGCACCTCCCGGGCCCGCCAGCTGCAGCAACTCCTTGAGTTGAACCCCTATGGTGAGCACCGGGTCGAGCTCGGTGCTGGCACCGTTGACCGGGCGGGACGCAGTCACTTGACACCAAATCGTCACATCGGTACCAGTGGTCATACCACGGTAATACCAAGTGAGCGCCAGACATGTCGATTCTGCGGGACGCGCCAGAACAAAAGGGAGGCTACGACAGGGTTGTCGGCTTCCTGCGCGAGCAATTGCTCTCTGGCGACCTGAAGACCGGCGACATCCTGCTGCCCGAACGCGAGTTGGCGGCCCGCCTGGGTGTCAGTCGCCCGGTGCTGCGCGAGGCGCTGCGGGCGCTGGCCATGATCGGGGCCGTCGAAATCCGGCACGGCATCGGTACGGTCGTAAAAAAGCCGGACGTCTCCACATTGGGCGAGTTCTTCACCTTCGTGCTGGCACAGCAGGCCGATGTCATCGATGACATCATGGAGGCCCGAATCGCCATCGAGCACCATGCCATTCGCCTCGCGTGTCGCCGCGCAACCCAGGGCGATCTGGACCGCCTGGCCCATTGCCTTACCGTCATCATGGGCACGATCAACGACCCCGCTGCGGGCGGTGTGGCCGACTTCCAGTTCCACGAAGCGATTGTTCGTGCCGCCAGTTCCCCGACGCTGACCAGCATCTATTCATCCATCTCGACGCTGATGATGCGTTCCCACCTGGATCGCCGCGAGCAGATTACCGCCGTCGAGGGTTTCGAGGGCTTCCTCGTGGACCATCACCGGCTGATCTATGAGGCAATCGTCGCCCGCGATGCGCTCAAGGCCGACGAATTGCTGGGCCGCCATTTTGAAATCGGTGCCGAATTCCGCCGCCGCGCGACTGATGCGCAGATTTCGGCCCTGACCCCTAACCAACAGCAGTGAATTTAAGGAACGTGTGATGCGTATCGTCATCGGCAGCGACCATGCAGGTTTTCGTCTGAAGCAGGAGTTGCTGCCGCACCTCCAGAAGGCCGGCTACGAGATTGAAGATATTGGTAGTTTCGATCCCGATCCGGTCGACTTTCCCGATATCGCCTGGGCAGTTTGTGACAAGGTGCGCAAGGCTCCGGGCACGCGCGGCATTCTCGTGTGCGGCACCGGCGTCGGTGCGGTGATCGCCGCCAACAAGATCAACGGCATTCGTGCGGCCGTCTGCCATGACGCGCACTCGGCGCACCAGTCGGTCGAGCATGACGACGTGAACGTCATGTGCCTGGGTGCCCAGATCGTCGGGGCCTGGCTGGCCGTCGACCTGATCGATGCGTTCCTCGCGGCCGAATTCGTACAGGACCCCGATTTCATTCGCCGGGTCGAAAAGCTGGCCGCGCTCGAACAGGCCAAGTGACGCGCCGTCCCCTAATTGAGCAGGAGAACGCTATGAATTCTCAGTCAAACGGCACTGTCGGTTTTATCGGCCTTGGCGTCATGGGCCGCGAAATGGCCCGCAATCTGGCGCAGGCCGGGTTTACCGTGCGCGCTTTCGACGTGGTGGCTAGCGCCGTTGCGGCACTGGCCGAGCATGGCGTGCTGCCTGCCTCCAGCGTTGCCGATGCCGTCGCTGATGCCGATATCGTCATTTCCATGCTGCCGGACACGCCGCAGGTGTCGGATGTGGTGCGCGGGCCTGGCGGCCTGCTCGCCAATCCTCCCAAAGGCAAGCTCTTTGTCGACATGAGCACCATCGCGCCGGATGCCACGCGCGCCATGGCCGAGGAGCTCGCCGCCATCGGCGTCGCCATGCTCGACGCGCCGGTATCGGGCGGGCCGGTCGGCGCCAAGAATGCCACGCTCACCATCATGGTGGGTGGTGAAAAGGTCGCATTCGACGCGGCGCTGCGCTTCCTGCAGGGCATGGGCACCACGATCAACCACGTGGGGGCTTCAGGCGCCGGGCAGACAGTCAAGCTGTGCAACCAGCTGATCTGCGGCATCAATATCCAGGCGATCTGCGAGGCCCTGGCCCTTGGGCGGGCCTATGGCATCGATCTCGAGCAGATGCGCACCGTACTGATGGGCGGTTCGGCCAATTCGTGGATGCTGGAAAATCTCGGCCCCTCCATGATCGCCGGTGAAACCCACGCCGGCTTCCGCATCGACCTGATGATGAAGGACTTGCGACTGACCCTCGAAGCGGCCCAGAAAAAGCCGCTGCCCTTGCCGGCAACCTCGTTTGTAGCCAGCCAGTACCTTGATGCGCAGGCGCATGGGGAAGGCTCGAACGGCAACCAGGCGTTGTTCAAGGTCTATGATCGCATGACTGGCCAGAACGCTGCTGCCGGGGCAGGGGCCTGACCATGGCGATCGACTTCCTCCCCGTTCTCGTGCGCTGGCAGATGTTGCTCGATGGTGCCTGGCTGACCGTGCAGCTGGCAGCAGCGACCACGATCACCGGTTTTCTCATCGGCACGTTCTGCGCCATCGCCCGGCGGTCCGAAGTCAAGCCTGCGGCAATGGTGGCAGGGCTATACGTCGAGGCGATCCGCAATACGCCGTTCCTCGTGCAGATTTTCGTGGTCTATTTCGGGTTGTCGACCCTGGGATTTTCGTTCTCGGCGGTCACCGTCGCCATTATCGCCCTCACCATCAACGTGGGGGCCTACACCGCCGAAATCATGCGGGCCGGCTTTGACTCGATCCACAAGGGACAGTGGGAAGCTGCCGAAACCCTTGGGTTGAACAAGGTGCAGCAATACTGGCATGTGGCCCTGCGACCGGCCATGGAGCGGGTTTATCCCTCGCTTTCGAGCCAGTTCATCCTGCTGATGCTGGCCTCGTCGGTGACATCGCAGATTTCGGCCGAGGAACTGACTGCGGCGGCCAACTTCATTCAGTCCGAAACCTACCGGCCGCTCGAAACCTACATCGTGATCGCCGTGCTCTACGTGGCGCTGTCGATTGTCATGCGCATCGTCTTCTTCGGCATCGGGCAAGCTATTTTCCCGCGCCGACGTCGGCTTGGCACGAACCTTTAGGAGAACACAGCATGGTTTCCGCTATCAATCCCGGCCATCTGCGCTTCCTGGTCGACGGAGCGTTCTGGACGTTGGTGCTCTCGCTCATGGCCTTTGTCGGCGGCGGGCTGGCCGGATTTGTCGTGGCCATGGGCCGCATCTCGCCCTGGCGCTCGATCCGTTATCTGGCCACCGGCTACGTGCAGCTGATCCAGGGCACGCCGCTGCTGGTGATCCTGTTCCTCGTCTATTTTGGCCTGCCCCAGATCGGGCTGTCGATTGCTCCATTGCCGGCCGCCGGGCTGTCGATGACCATTTACGTCAGCGCCTATCTCGGCGAAATCTGGCGTGGCTGCATCCAGTCGGTGCCCAAGGCGCAGTGGGAAGCGGCTGAATGCCTGGCGCTCAATCGCGCCCAGCGCATGTTCAAGGTCATCCTGCCCCAGGCCGTGCGCATCGCCATCCCGCCCACGGTCGGGTTCTCGGTGCAGATCGTCAAGAACACTTCGCTCGCCTCGGTGGTCGGCTTTGTCGAACTCACCCGGGCCGGCCAGTTGATCAACAACTCGATCTTCGAACCGCTGCCCATCTATCTGATGGTGGCTGCTCTCTATTTCTGCCTGTGCTTTCCGATTTCGGCGCTCAGCCGCCGGCTGGAACAGCGCTTGGCCTGACACAAATTTGGCGTCGGTCGGTAGACCGCAATTGCCGGGGAGGCATGAATGCCTGTCGTAATTCTCGACAACGTGAAGAAAAGTTTTGGGTCGGTCGGCGTGCTGCACGGCGTCTCCTTCTCCGTGGAGAAGGGGCAAGTGATGGCGCTGATCGGAGCGAGCGGTTCGGGCAAGAGCACCGCGCTGCGCTGCATCGATCGCCTGGAAACGATCGATTCCGGCCGTATCGAAGTGTGCGGCCATCGCCTCGAAGATCCCAATCTGGACCTGCGCCAGCTGCGACTGGACCTGGGTATCGTCTTTCAGAGCTACAATCTGTTTCCCCATCTGACGATCGAGCAGAACATCATGCTCGCGCCGACATCGGTGAAAAAGCTCAAGCGCAGCGAGGCGCAGGAGATCGCGCGCGAAGTGCTGGCCCAGGTCGGGCTATCGCAAAAAGCGACCGATTACCCCGAACAACTGTCCGGCGGCCAGCAACAGCGCGCCGCGATTGCCCGCTCGCTGGCCATGCAGCCCAAGGTAATGCTGTTCGACGAGGTCACCTCGGCGCTTGATCCCAAGCTGACCGGCGAAGTGCTGCGGGTCATCGAAAGCCTGGCGGAAAGTGGGATGACCATGATCATGGTCACCCATGAGATGAACTTTGCCCGCAAGGTCGCCGATCAGATCGTGTTCATGCATCAGGGCCTCGTCCACGAGCAGGGCGATGCGTCCATCCTGAGCAATCCCACTACCGCTGAACTCCAGGATTTCGTCTCGAACGAACTCTGACGTGTCTGGCGTCCCATTTTTTCTAGGAGGAAAAAAACGTGCTGACTCTTAAATCCCTGACGATGACGACAATGCTGCTCGGCAGCCTGGTGGCGGGCGTAATGCCGGCCCATGCCGATCTTTATGAAGACATCATGGCTTCGGGCAAGCTGCGGGTATCGACCGATCTCGCCATCCTGCCCTCGGGCATGCTCGATGCCGATCTGAAGCCGATCGGCTCGGACGTTGAAACCGCGCAACTGCTCGCGGCCGACTGGGGCCTGGAGCTCGAGTTCGTGCAGACCACCGGCGCAACCCGCATCCCCAACCTGCAGACCAACAAGTCCGACATCGTCATCTCGACGCTTTCCGTGACCCCCGAGCGCGGCGAAGTCATCGACTTCACCCGCGCCTATGCGGCGCTGAGCTCGGTCATTGGCGCACCAGCGGCGTCCGACATCACCGACTGGGCCAGCCTCAAGGGCAAGGCCGTGACCGTGACCCGCGGCACCACCCAGGATTCCGAGCTGACGGCCCTCGCCGCCACCGAAGGTTTCTCGGTAACCCGTTATGACGACGATGCGACCCTGGTGACCGCAGCCATCAGCGGCCAGGCCACGGCTGTCGCCACCTCGGCGACCGTGGTCAACCAGATCAAGCAGCGCAATCTCGATCTCGCCTTCGAGCCCAAGTTCACCATTCGCACCTTCGATCTCGCGATCGGCGTGCGCAAGGGCGAACCCCAGCTCGTCGAAAAGCTCAATGAGTGGATTGGCGCCAACCTCGCCAATGGCAAGCTGAACGATATCTACCTGAAGTATCACGGCTCGCCGCTGCCGGCCGAAATGCTGCAGTAGGACGTCACTGACGCGGGGGCCACCAGGCTCCCGCGTTTTTCTTTGCGGAATGCGGCCGGATGATACCCGCCTTCGGCTCGATCGATATCGATCTTGCGGGTTGGCGCCGCTTCCCCGCCGAACCGGGCCGGTATTTCTCGGCAAAATGCTTCCCCGACATTCTGATGGCCTCCGCCGCGGCTGGCCGCGCGCCCCCTGGGCCCAAGCGTAGGCGTTGCAGCGCTCCTCCCGAACGGCATCCTTCAGGTGGTGCCACGCTTACCCCTCAAACATGCGCCAGGATTGCACATCCCCGAGCCGGGGGATTCGCTGCGGCTCTGCGGACCGGGCCGGTGTCCCTCGGTCGCCATTTGCGGTAAGCCGCTTCGTGTTCCGGGGTTCCGCCTTCAAGTCGGCCGCCAGCGCCCGCACCATCCTGCCATCGCATGAGGAGAAAACGCCGTGCAGCCAATGACCAAGCCAGCTCCGCTCCTGGCGGCGTTCTCCATCCTGTTGAGCGTGGCCTTCCTGATCATGGGCAATGGGCTCCAGCTCATGCTGTTGCCCATTCGGGGCGGCATCGAAGGCTTCACCGCTTTTCAGATCGGTCTGTTGGGGTCCGGTTATTTCTTCGGCTTCGTGCTTGGCTGTGCCTTCACCCCCCGAATGATCATGCGGGTCGGGCACATCCGCACCTTTGCGGCGCTGGTCGCCATCGCCTCGGCGGCGGCCCTTGGATATCCGATGGCGCTGGACGCAATCGTGTGGATCATGCTGCGCCTGATCACCGGCTTCTGCCTCGCCGGTCTCTATCTGGTGATTGAAAGCTGGCTCAATGATCAGGCGACCAATGAAACGCGCGGCGCCCTGATTTCCACCTATGTAACAGTGAACTTTACCGTCATCACCTTGGGCCAGATGATGGTGACGCTGTTCCAGCCATCGTCCTTCGTGTTGTTTTCCATCGCGTCCATCCTCGTTTCCCTGGCGGCGGTCCCTATCGTGATGACGCGCTCGAGCCAGCCGGCCCCGATCACCATCGTTCGCTTCCGCCCAATCCGGATGTTTCGCCTGTCGCCCACCGGCACCGTGGCAATTTTCCTGATTGGCCTCGCGACCGGCTCGTTCTGGACGCTGGGGCCGTCCTACGCCAGCATCGTGAGCGGCAGTGTCGGCGATGCGGCCCTGTTCATGAGCGCCGCGGTTCTCGGTGGGGCGGTTGCCCAATTGCCCGCCGGCAAGATTTCCGACCGCGTCGATCGCCGAAAAGTCCTTATTGGCCTGGCCGCATTCTGCGCTCTGGTCGGGATGGGGTTCGTCTGGATGGAGGGCGCCCCGTTTTACTGGCTTGGCCTGAGCGCGGCTTTTGGCGCGGGCCTCCTGCCCAGCTACGCCATTGCCGCGGCCCACGTCTTCGATTTTGCCGACCGGTCGGACTACGTCGAAATCTCCGCGGGCCTGCTACTGCTCAACGGCATGGGATCGACCATTGGCCCGCTGCTATCGTCCCTCAGTATCGAAATGTGGGGGCAGCCCGGACTGTTCATGGTCAACGCCGCGATCCAGATCGTCCTGATCGGCTTTGTGGCGTTCAGGCTAAGCCAGCGCGAAGGTCTGCCGGTTGAGGAAAAACAGGACTTCGACCTCGGCAACAGCGCCGCGGTTTCGGTGGTAGGCGACGAGGGCGCCGTTCAGCTCAGCGACCTTGTCGTGCACGAGACGAGTTGAACGTCCGCTCCGCTGGTAGCGGCAAGGTCGCATTGAAGTGCCAATCTGACCGCGAACGGCGACCTCACCGCGGGGTGCGTCGGGTGGCTGGGGCCAGGCCAAGGCGCCAATCCGCCAGCGTCACCTCCGCGTCGCGCCCCTCACATCAGTATTCCAGCGAGGCGCAGGTGTCCCAGTCGTAGGCGAGGTCTTCGCCGTTCTGCAGCTTTGTGCCCACCTGCTCGCCATACAGCTTGCTGAGTTGGAACCGGGCATCCTCGCCCATACCCGCTTCGATCATCAGGTTTTCGGCCGCCTCGACCTGGGCCAGGCCCAGCTGTTCGAGCAGGTCGGCGTCGGCGGTTTCGCCCGCGTCGCGCAGTTCCCTGGCTGAGGCGTAAAAGCCCGCCCCGCAGGTCATCAGCATATCGATCTGCTGGTCACGCGCGGCTGTGGTGGCGTCGGCGTCGGCTTGCTCCGCCTCGAGAAAGGCCATGCAGGCGTCGGCATTGAGGCCGGTTTCGGCGCCGCTTTCGAACGCGCCGTCGATTTCGGCCATGACCTGATAGCCAAGGCTGGCACGCTGCGCTTCCGGCATTCCCGCGGCCGCCAGGGTTTCGTCGGCCCTGGTGATGAGGTAGTTGCCAAACCCGATCAGTGTCGCCTTGTCCTCTTCGGTCCCGTCAAAATCCTCGCGATCGGCCAGCAGGAGATATCCGGCGCCGCAGCGCAACATCAGGTCGGTCTGTGCATCGATCTCCTGGGCAACAGCGGGAGCGATAAAACCCAGGGCAAGAACGGGCAGCAAGGTCAGGAATTTGAGCATCGATGATCCTCGGGTTTGGATGGGCAGTTCAGGGCGCTCAGTTGGCGGCGAGCCACGATTTGATGGCGTTCACATCGACGGTCGGCTCTTCGTAGTCCGGGGGCAGGGCCGCGAGCGCCGCTTCATATGATTTCCTGGCGGCTGCTGCATCGCCCGACGCAGCCTGAACGGCGCCCAGATGGGCCAATTGCGTGGTGGCGGGCTTGAGCGCGGCGGCCTCGAGCAAATGCGCCAGCGCCGCTTCGCCATCGCCGCGAACATGCTTGATCCAGCCCAGCGTATCGAGCACCGCGGCGTCTTGCGGATCATGCGCCAGCGCCGCCGTGGCGAGCTGTTCGGCCTCGTCCAGATCGCGGTTGGTCAAAACGAAATGCCACGCCAGGCTGTTCTGGGCCCGGGCCACGACATTGGGCGCGCCGCTATCGATCGCGGCCCGGTAATAATCGTGCGCCTTGGCGGCATCCTTGGCCAAGCCCTGCCTGCCATAGGCGTAAACATCCCCCAGGTTTGCCATGGCCAGCCCGCTTCCTCCCTTGGCCGCCAACTCGTAATGCGCGATCGCCTGTTCGACGGAGCGGGTCAGCCCGCCTTGTCCATTCTCATAGGCGACACCAAGATTGTTGGCGGCATCGGCATCCCCGGCGGCCGCGGCTGCCTGATAGAGCGTCACGGCCCTGGCATAATCCGCCCCGACCCCCAGCCCCTGTTCATAGAGCCAGCCCAGGCTGGTGCTGGCCCAGGCAATGCCCCCATCGCTGGCAATGGCATAGTAATGGGCGGCCCTGGCCTTGTCCGCATCCACGCCAATGCCCGCGTCATAGGCGTAGCCCAGATTGGCGGCGGCGATGGGCAGGGCGCTCTCGTCAAACGCCTGCTGGTACAGCCGCAACGCTGCGCCGGCGTCCGCCTCGACGCCCAGGCCGAGTTCATAGAGCCCCCCAAGCGCCACTATTGCCACCGGGTAGCCGATCGCCATGGCCGCCCGATAGCTGCCGATCGCGGCCTCGAAGCTGCCGCCAGCATCCTGCGCCCGGCCAAGCTGGAAGATCATTCTGGCATTCCCTCCGGCCGCATCGACGGCGGCCTGGCAAGCCGGGATCGCGGCGGTGGCATCAATGGCCTCCAGCGCCACGCCCGCACCAATGGGTGTGGCCGGATCATAGGGGCTTGCCGCCAGCAGCGAACATTGCGCGGCGGGCTCCTGCGCCACGGTGGGAACAACCAGGCTCAGACACACCGCAAGGCCGCAGCCCAACACTTTGCGAGACATGATGTTCTCCCCCTGCCTCTGGCCTCATCGCACGTCGGTGGGGAATCCCGGCATCTGGCCAGCTGTTGTCCGCGCCCCTCAGTCCGGACGTGCTTACTTGACTGTCCGGCGCGAATACTCTCGCGACCGTGTGCGAAAGTTATCGACGGCAATCGGATCAAGTATATTGCGACCCGAACAGCGGGGTCGTGCCCGGAATTTGAATGACTTGCTGTTATCCCCTCGTGCCGATGCTTATACGCGCCGAAAATATTGGCAATAGCAAAACTGATCCCGCGGTCCATTTTGCGACGTGCCATTGCCGTCAATCCGCCCCGATGCGGACTGACCACCGACAGATTTGCCAAAGAGGGCGTTCAAACCCTCAACCATCGTTGGGTGAGCAATAATGGCATCGCGCAAGTCTATATAGGACCGTGCACGGCCTGCACTACGGCCATGACTTCACTAGCGCGGAGCTGCAGCGTCCATGGTGTCGAGGCGAAATACGCCATCGGCGATTGGGGTCTCGGCGGGGGTGAAATCGGTGTCGGTGGGCACCAGCAGGCCGACATTGCTGATCCCCAGATCGGCGAGCTGGAACGGCGTGCCGTGGCCGTAATCCATATGCCCCCGCCCGATGATGCCGATGACCAAAGCGTCGGGACTGGCCGCGAGGGCCTTGGCGATGTTGCAGGCAAAGGCGCGGTCCCAGGTCTGCTGGGCGCGCACGAAGCGGTCAAAGGCGGGATCGGCTGCGGATTGGGCCTCGCGGCCCTCGCGCACCCCGCCGGTGATCTCGAACAGATGCTGGCGGTGGGCGGCAGAGGCTGGCTTTGCCGGGGTCAGGCCATCGCGCTCCGCCTCGGGGATGGCGTCCCAGCCCTCCTTGCCGACGCGGCTGACCAGCGCGCGATAGCAATTGAGCGCTAGCATGGGGACCTTGAACTGGCGGCAGAACTGGAACAGCGGCAGATAAAGCGCCGGGTCAAACCCCCACACCTGCTGCCATTCGGACTGGACGAGGAAATTTTCGGTGTCGAGCGCGCCCGCGACATAGGCGTCGAGCGCCGGCTGGACGCGGCGGGGAAACATCTCGAACCCCAGCATCAGCGGTCGGCCGCTGGCCAACAGGCCCGCGGCGACGTGCAGCTGCCAGCGATGGATATCGAAGCGGTCGTGGGTTTCGCCCAGCAGCACCACCTGCTGCCGGGCCATGCGGGCCATCAGCTCGGCATGGGGAACGGTAGTGCCAGTGGCGGGGGCCAGCCAGGTGCCGGCGGGGTGGGGAATGTTCGTGGTCATTCAGGCAATCTCGGCCAGTTCGGGGATGGACGCAAAGGCTGCGGCGGTGCCGTGCACGGTCAGGCCGGTGGTCTGACCCTTCCCGTTCAGGGCCACCATAATCGTTTCCGCGCCGCTGGTCTCGTGGCGCCAGCCCGCCACCGCGCCGGCCTTGAGGTGCAGGTGGAAATCGGGGCGCATGACATTGATGAAGCCGCGCGATGGCGAGACTTTTTCGACAATTCCGACCCATTCGGCGGCAAAGCCGGGACGCGCGATGCGGACTGCCACCGGCTGGGCGGAAGCCAGGGCCACCTCGAACGGGACGCAGCCGGGGTCCCGGACGTCGGTTTCGGCGGCGGGGGCGGTGGAAGGTGGGGTGCGCTCGACCAGCGGCAGTTCGGTGCCGGGGCCGAAGGGGCTGAGCGCGGCATCGAAGGGCTCAAGCCCGGCAAAGCTGATGGCGCTGCACAGCACGTCGTCGTCATCGAGCATGAAATCGACGCGCGGATAGGGATTGCCGCCCATGATGCTGGTGCGATCGACGATGACGGCGGTGATCAGCGCCGGGTTGATGCGCGAAGCGTGTTCGGCCCCGGCGCAGACCAGCCAGCCATCGGCTTCGGTTACGGTTTCGACCACGCCCATGCGCTCATGGGTAGCGCCACCCCATCGGGTGTTGATCATGATGCGGGCCATGCCGGGCAGCGCCTTGATGATGTCCGCGGGAGCAGCGGAGAGACGGGCGCGGGGGAAGATGGTCTGGGTCATTGCGGTACTTCTTCTCTAGGCAAGAATTGGAGTGGCGGCAGGCGCGAAGGCTGGGGAAGCGTTGTTGGCTTCCAGGTTCAGCAGGCGCAAATTTTGCAGGCCATGCGGGCGATGGTGCGAGACGATGACCAGGGTGGCATCGGGCAGGTCGCGGCGCAGCAGGGCGAACAATTCGGCTTCAGCAATGCTGTCGAGCGCGGAGGTCGGCTCATCGAGCCAGATGCAATCGGGCTTGAGGACGAGCAGGCGCGCCAGGGCCAGGCGCTGTTCCTCGCCGCCGGAAAGGCCCTGAGCGGCACCGACCTGGTCGTGGCCGATGCGGCTCGCGAGACCCACATCGCGAAGGATGGCATCGAGATCGGCACGCGCGAACTGGGCCGGATCCTCGGGATAGGTCAGGGCCGAATAGATCGAGGCATTGGGGAAATAGGGCCGCTGCGACATGAAGATCTGTCGCCCGGCCACGCAATTCAGGCACCCCGAGGCATAGGGCCACAAACCGGCCAGCGCCTTGAGCAGGGTGGTCTTGCCCATGCCCGACGCGCCCTGCACCCAGATGGTTTCGCCGCGCGCGATGTCGACCCGCGCCAGGCACAGCAGCGGGCGGCCATTCGGGGCGGTGACGGCGACATTGTCGATGCCGATTGGGCCATCATGGGAGGAGATTGACGCGACCCCGCCGCGGCTGAGGCCGGCGCGCCGGGCCGAGGTGAGGAAGCCATCAAGGCGCGACGAGGCGGCGACCAGATCGGCCAGGTCGCGATAGGAAAAGATGAACCAGGATAGCGTGGTGACGACGCTGGAAAAGGCCGAGGACAGCTGCATCAAGCCGCCAAAGGCGACGTGCCCGGCCAGAAACCCCGGCAGCGCCACAAACAGTGGCAGGCGCAGCACGGTGCTGTTGAAGGGGTAGGTGAACGCGCCCAGGATCATCTCGCGCGTCACCAGCTTTTGCCAATTGCCGACGACGCCTTCGAAGCGCTCATCGAGCACGCGGCGTTCAGCAGCTTCGCCATCGGCCAGCGCAATCGCATCGGTATTGGAGCGCAGGCGGGTGAGGGCAAAGCGGAAATCGGCTTCGCGCTGTTGCTGCTGGATCAGCAGGGGCTTGAGCGGCTTGCCCAGCCAGTGGGTGAGTCCACTGCTGAGCGCCACATAGACGAAGGCGGCCCAGATCATGTAGTGCGGAATGGAGACATCCATGCCGGCAAAGGCGAATTCGAGCGGGAATGGCGCCAGGCTCCACAGCAGCACGATGTACGAGAACAGCCCGACGACCCGCGAAATCAGGTCGAGCGCTTCGGTAAGCAGCTTTTGCAGGAAGATGGCGCAATCCTCGGCGATGCGCTGGTCGGGATTGTCGATTCCGGCCTGATCGAGGATGGCCATGTGCCAATAGGCCTTGTTGGTCAGCCAGATATCGAGGGCATTGGCGGTCAGGATCCGGCGCCAGCGCATTTCGAGAAGCTTGCGCAAATATTGCCCCACCAGATGGCGGGTGGAATTAAGCGCCACGATGATGGCAAATACCCCGAGCTGGAACACCGCGCCGGCGCCATCGAGCTTTTCGAGGGCCCCGTAAAACGCGCCGGTCCATTCGACGAGGCGGATGGTGGCGTAGACCCCGGCAAGGTCCAGCGCCACCACGATGGCAAACAGCACCAGCCCTAATTTGCCCCTATCGCCCTTGAGGCAGAGGGCCAGCAGCCGCCAGAACTGGGAAAGGACGCGTAACATCACGGGGGAACTCTTCAACGGAGAAAGCTCCGGCGGGGAACCGCCAGAGCGAGATGGCAAGGCTCAGAAGCGCACCGTGGTGCCCAGCTTGAAGGTGCGGCCGGGACCGCGCTGCAGCTCGAGCGGGTTCTGGGCGGCGACATTGGCGCTGTCGGGAACGGTGGCGTAGCCGCTCAGCGTGTTGGGGAAGTAGGCGGTGTCGAAAATGTTCTGCACGCCGAAGCTGATCTCGACATTGTCGGTGGGCTTCCAGCGCCCGAAGGCATCGAACACCGCATAGCCATCGGGCTTGAAGGTCGTGGCGCTGGCGCGTTGGGTGGGGCCGGCGGCAAAGGTGCCGAGCACTTCGAATTCGAGGCCGTTCTCGGGCATTTCATAGCGCACGCCAAGCACGGCAGTGAGCGGGGTAGCGCCATCGAAGGCGGTCTGGGGGGCGCTGGCGGAAAGCCGCTGGACGCCCTGCTGCCAGGTCACGTTGGCGGTGGCGAAGATGTTCTCGTAGAACTCGTATTCGCCGCCCAGCTCGATGCCCCACAGATGCACGTCCTCGACATTGTCGGACCAGAAGTGGTCCGGCTTGCCCGGCACGTCCTGCAGGCCGCGGATGAAATTGCTGTACTCGGAATAGAAGCCGCCGACGCTGAACCAGCCCTGGTCGAACTCGCCGCGAAGGCCCAGTTCGTAGTTCTGGACGGATTCGGGCTTGAGGGCGGGATTGGGCACCAGCGTATTGCCGCTGAACGGATCGAGGCTGGACTGGAACAGCTGCTGGGCGTTGGGCATCTTGAAGCCTTCGCCATAGGCCGCATAGACCGAAAAATTGTCATCGAGCTCGTACTGGATCGAAAGCTTCTTGAGCAGGGTGGCGTTGCTGATTGCCGCCGGGGCGAAGCCGGGCAGGCCCGCATAGCTGGCGTCGCCCGTGGGGTCGATGTGGTAGGTGGCCAGCCGCGCGCCGGGGGTGACGGTCAGCCGGTCATCGAGCAGCTTGATCTCGTCCTGCACGAAGACATCGGCGCGAATGGTCTGGGTACGGGGGAAGCTGAAGCCCTGATTGGCCAGGGTGGTGGTGGCGCCGGTATCGGAGCGCCACGTGGTGGTGGTGCCGGCATAGTCGCCGCGGGCGAAATCGCCGTCAAAGCCATAGGTCAGGGTGTGGAAGCTGTCGCCCAGGTCAAACGCTGATTGCA
Organism: uncultured Alphaproteobacteria bacterium; assembly: GCA_963699295.1. Lineage (GTDB taxonomy): Bacteria > Pseudomonadota > Alphaproteobacteria > Rhizobiales > Devosiaceae > Devosia. The sequence goes on along the minus strand of OY969432.1, from coordinate 1,047,632 downwards.
GCTGGATATCTGCTTCCCAGAAGCTTTCGCCGTAATTGCGGATGCTCTCGACGGTCTGCTTGCGGGTGGGATAGGTGCGATAGGAGATGCTGTTCATATCGCGGGCCTGCGGCGAGTAGGAAACGTTCCACTTTACCGAATCCAGCCAGTCGGCGCCGACCTGCCATTCATGGGCCAGGGCCAGCCGATAGCGCGTCATATCGAGGGTGCGCGGATAGGCATCGGAGACATAGCCGCCCATGGCCGCGGTGGAATCCCAGACCTGTTGGACCACGCTGTTGCGGTCGAAGTACTCGCCGGTGAGCTTGACCTCGTGGTCGGCGTTGGGGGTCCAGACCAGCTTGACCAGGCCATTATAGGCAGTGGTGTCGGCGGGAAAGAATTGGTCGCAGCGGAAATAGGCAGGGCGCACCGGGCAGCCCCAGATGCCGCCTTCGGCATCCGCCTTGATGGCGCGGGGCTCGGTGCTGGTCAGCTGGCCGAAACTGCCCAGAATTTCGAGATCGCCGAAATCATAGGCGCCGGTGATCTGCTTGCGCCAGGAATTGTCAAAGCTGTCATAGGCGGACTTGATCTCCACCGCCCAGGGCTTGTCGGCATAGGTCAGCAGGTCGGCGGGGTCCTTGGTTTGGAAGGCGACGACGCCCCCCAGCGCATCGGCGCCCCACAGCACCGAATTGGGGCCGCGCACGATTTCCACCGCCTTCATGTTGAAGGTGTCGACGAAGTCGCGGCTGCCATCGGTAATGCGTTCCTGCACACGCGAGCCATCGACCAGCATCTGCACGCGATTTCCACCCATGCCGCGAATGGTGAAGCTGTTGAGCTGGCCGAACGGGTTGGTGATCGCGGTGGTGCGATCAACGCTCACGCCCGGCTCGTAGCGCACCAGATCCTGGATGTCGCGGACCACGCGCTTGTCGAGATCCTCGGCGGTGACGACCGTAACGGTCATCGGTACATCGAGCACCTTGCTGGCGCTGCGCGTCGCGGTGACGCTCATGCGCTTGAGCTGGGTGGCCTGGCTTGATGACGGCTCGGCCTGCGCCAATGCTGGGCCCGCAAGCAAGGTGCTTGAAACCAGCGCCGTACAACCGACCAGGACCATCCGCCAGGCCGAAGTGATTGGCGCAGCCGACCGCGCGCCCCCATGATAACTCATGTGTGCCCCACAATTATTATGTTTTGACTGTGTGGCTGGCTGGCGTGACCGCGAAAACGGTCGGCTTGCTGGCTGGAAAGCGCCGGGCGTAACCCGGGCAGCGCGTCTTCCATATTTAACATGATTGAACTTATCAAGATAAATTTGAAAGACCGACGGCGTCAGGGGCGCAGCAAGTCAGTAGCGCGTCGCACTTCATAACTCACTGATAAGGCGTTATAAAATCGATTTTCGACCCTGTTGAAAACCGTCGACCCAACAGGATGATTAAAGCTGATTTTTAGAGTCACCTATTGATGCGCCGGTCGGCACGCAGTAGGCTCAGGCAGATGCGAGGGCGTCAAATATCGGCAACTTCAAACCATAACTCATTGAAATTTAATATAAAATGACATCGGACGAGAAGTCTGCGCGGGGGCAGGGCAGTAAACCCGGGCCTGAAAACGAAAATCTGGAGATTTCCAGCGCAACTTTGCTGGCCGGCAAGAATTCCGTTGCAATCACGCATGAAGGATCGCGCTACACGCTGCGATTGACCAAGCAAAACAAACTTATTCTCACCAAATAGCGTCAGTCAGCCATGAACACTCCCAAGCAACCTGCCCAAATTCGCGAGATCAGAAGCCTTCATCCCGAAATGCGGGCCCGCGATTTTGCGCGCATCCACCAGATATCCGAAGCCGAACTCGTGGCCGCGCAAATCGGGCACGGAGCCACCGTCGCCATCGAGGCCAATGTCGAAAAGCTGTTCAACGGATTGCTGGGGGCGGGTGAGATCATGGCGCTCACCCGCAACGAGAGCTGCGTCAGCGAGAAGATCGGCCCGGTCGAAAAAGTGGTGGTCAATCCGCATGCGGCGATGACGCTGGGTGCGCATATCGACCTGCGCATCTTCCCCAAGCACTGGCGCTTCGGCTTTGCCGTCGAGCGGCAGGACGAGGCGGGGAAGCTGCATAGATCGTTACAGTTTTTCGATGCCAGCGGCACGGCGGTGCACAAGGTCCATGCGCGCCCCGGCACCAATCTTGAGGCGTGGAATGCGCTGGTGGCGGAACTGACACTGCCCGAACAAAGCGATGCCGTGGCCGTGGTTTCGCCGGAAGCGGCGCCAGTCCATGCGCAAAACTTCGATGTCGATCAGCTGCGCCAGCGCTGGGGCGAGATGACCGATAGCCACCAGGTGTTCGGGTTGCTGCGGGACCTCGATATTTCCCGCCTACAGGCGATTGCAGCGCTCGGCGCGGACTGCGCCTGGGCGCTGGACACCAATGCGGTGGCCCAACTGTTCAACAGCGCGGCGGCCACCGGCCTGCCGATCATGGTGTTTGTGTCCAACAAGGGCTGTACCCAGATTCATTCCGGGCCGGTGAGCACCATCCAGCCGATGGGCCCATGGCTCAACGTGATGGACCCCGATTTTCACATGCATTTGCGGCTCGACCAGATCGCGCAGGTCTGGCTCGTGCGCAAGCCCAGCGATGACGGCATACTGACCTCGGTGGAGGTGTTTGACGAAAACAATGAGGTCATCATCCATCTGGTGGGCCAGCGCACCAGTAAAGAGCCAGAAAACCCGCAATGGCGGGCGCTCGCCGAGGGGTTGCCGCGGCACCAGGCGACGGACGCAGCCGAATGAGCCCGGAAATCGTACATGACTTCTCCATGTTCGGCCTGTTCATGCAGGCCGACTGGGTGGTCAAATCGGTAATGCTGGGGCTGTTGCTGGCCTCGATCTGGGTATGGGCCATCATCGCCAACCGGCTGCTGACCTATGCCCGGGTGCGCCGGCAAATGCGCCGGTTCGAGCTGGCCTTTGCCAGCGGCAGGGCGATGGGTGACCTGCGCCGCGAATTTGCCGGGGCCAGTTCCGGGCTCTCGGTACTGTTCCTGTCGGCGATGGAGGAATGGGACAAGAGCCACCAGCAGCAGGCAGCAGCCGGGCCGGGCTTGCAGAGCCGCCTTGAAATTGCTCTCGACCTGGCGGTCAACGAGCAAAGCCAGGCGCTGGAAAAGCGGCTGGGGTTTTTGGCGACCATTGGCAGCGCCGGCCCGTTTGTCGGGCTGTTCGGCACGGTGTGGGGCATCATGAATGCGTTTACCGCCATTGCCACCGCCTCCAATACCAGCCTTGCCGTAGTGGCGCCGGGCATTGCCGAGGCGCTGCTGGCGACGGCGATCGGGCTGGTGGCGGCGATCCCCGCGGTCATCGCCTACAACAAGCTCAGTGCCGATGCCGGGCAGCTGATCGCGCGGATGGAAGGGTTTGCCGACCGGCTGGTTGCCATGTTCTCGCGCCAGCTCGATGCCGGAAAGTCGTTCTGATGGGCATGTCGGTGGGGGCGGGCAGGGGCAGGGGGCGCAGTCGGGGCCGGCGGGCGCCGGTCAGCGACATCAACATTACCCCGATGGTCGACGTTATGCTGGTGCTGTTGATCGTGTTCATGGTGGCGGCACCGTTGATGACGCTGGGCGTGGCTGTCGATCTGCCCACGGCATCGGCCAATCCGATCCCGCTGACCAAGCAGCCCATTTCCCTCACGGTAACAAGCGATGGCACTATCTCGGTAGACAAGGAAATCGTTCCCTTCGAAAAGCTGCTGGAGACCATTGCTGCCAAGGCTGGCGAAGACGCTGATGAGCGGCTCTTGATCCGGGGGGATTCGAGCACCGCCTATGGGTTGGTGATGAAGGTCATGGGCACGCTATCCCGCGCCGGCTACGACCGGATCGGCCTGGTAACCGAACCAGAAGTGCAGCCATAGATGCGCACGGAAATGGTTGCCTCCAGCCTTGTTCACGCAGGCATGGCCCTGGCCGTTCTGTTCTGGACGGGGCTGCCCGCGGACCAGGACGCCCCGGCGATCGGCACCGTCACTGTCGACCTGATCACGGCAAATGTCGTCACGACCAATCAGACTGAGGCGGTCGAAAGCGACGCCACGGAAGACCATGCGCTAAGTGGCGCCGAGGCCAGCAATCCCGCCACCGTCAACGAGCCAAAAGTTCCTGAGGTCGTTCCATCAGAAACGCAGACTTTGATGACGACCGACACCTTGGAGCGAGTGCCCACCGAAGTGGACGATGTAGCCAGCATGGCACCGCCCACTCCCATCGCACCGGAGGAGCCGCTGGTGCCGGAAATGGCGGAAGCCGAACCTGTTCTGGCGGTCGCGTCGCTCGATGCGGGGGAAGCGGTCACGCCTCACGCTCCAGTGGCCAGCGAGCCGATTGAGGTTGCCGAACCGGCTATGGCCGTGGCGCCAGTCCCATTCACCCGCCCACCAGGATTGACGCGCAAGGCGGCGGCAACACCTCCGCCGCCGCAGCAAGCGGGCAATGGTGGCAAAAGCAATCAGGACAGCGCGGCAGCGCGCACCAGTGGCGGTCAGGCCGGAGCGGGAACTGGTGGCACCGCGGAAGAGGCCCGCTATCCAGGTCAGGTCGAACGAAAGGTGTCTCGTGCCCTGCGCTACCCAAAGGACGCCAGGGGGGCCAGCGGCGAGGTTACAGTCTCGTTTGCCGTCGCGAGTTCGGGGCAGCTTCTGCGCGTCGGTGTCCAGCGCTCATCGGGCAATGCCGCGATCGACGAGGCGGGAGTCGCCAGTGTTCAACGCGCCGCCCCGTTTCCCCCCTTTCCCTCGGGTACCAGTCGTTCGCACTGGGAGTTTTCGGTTCCGCTTCTTTTCTCCCGATAACGGATCGACGGGGCTCTGAAAATCCTTGCCACGCCGCTGGTCGACACCTCGTGCTACCGCTGCCGACGATGGCACTGGCCCATGCATCAATCCGGAAGACCGCTTCTCCAGGAGTGACTGATTGATATCGATCGCGTCGGCAGCTGTCCCGCGACGGAGCCTCGACTAGTTCGGTCACACCGTCAGCAGAGTCTCTCAGGGTCATCGTAACGTCATAAATACGTCGCGCAGCCTTCATCTGCGCATGATGTGTTTCGCTCATGTTGATCGATAAGGATCACACTGCAGTGAGAACGTTGTGCTGACTCCCGTAGAAGACCGCCAGGGCAAGATCGTCGCCTTGCTGCGCGAAAAGATGTTCCTCGATATCCGCGCGCTGACGGAACACTTCCAGATTTCCGTCGCTACCGTGCGGCGTGACCTCGGCGAGCTCGAGGAAGCCGGCTTCCTCCGGCGCACCCATGGCGGCGCGGTAAGCCTCAATCAGGTAGCGCAAGATCCGGCCCATGCCGTGCGCGCCGTGTCCCAGCTGGCAGAAAAAGCCGCCATCGCGGCGACTGCTGCGGGAATGATCGTCGATGGCGATGCGGTCCTGCTCGATGCGGGTACCACTTCGCTGGAAGTGGCCAAATTGCTGGCCAGGCGTAGTGGCCTGACGATCATATCCAACGGCGCCGATATTATCGCCGAGCTGATCCGCGGGGAGGCCCGGAACATCTACGCGGTGGGTGGCGAATACACCGACACCAACCGTTCGTTTCGCGGGCCCCAGGCGGAGCACTTCATCCGCCAGTTCAATGTCGACAAGCTCATCTTGAACGCCGCTTCGATCGATCTCGATCGCGGCCTGATCTGTACCGGCTACCCTCTCAATGCCAGCGTCCAGCAGGCCATGATCGAGGTGTCGAGCCGGATTATCGTAGTGGCTGACCACTCCAAATTCACCAAGTCGAGCTTCTCGGTCACCACAAGTATCGAGGACGTGGGTGTCATCGTCACCGATGTCGGCGCCGCCGGCATCATTGAGGCGGCACCAGAAAAAATGCGGCGGAAGTTCGTCATCGCGAACTAGGGCTCGATGTCCCCGCACCCCCCCTTACGACTTCCGATAGAGCAGGAGAATTAGATGCTCAGAACTGATCGTAGAAATTTTTTGCTCGGCGCAGGCGCCATTGCGCTGGCATCGACATCCGGCGTCGGCCTGGCCTTCGCCCAGGATCGGCGCGCGCTGCGCATTGGCGTCAACGGCCTGCCGAACTCGCTTGAGCCGGTAAATGCCATCAGCAATACCGGCGTGCGCATCGTCACCCAGATTTTCGATACCCTGATCGCCCGTGACTGGTTCCACAATGGGGCACCCGGCAATGGCACCGAACTCGTGTCGGCCCTGGCAGAGAGCTGGGAGCGCCTCGATGACAAGTCGGTCCGCTTCACGCTGCGCCAGAACGTGCTGTTCCATAACGGCGTGGAAATGACCGCGGAAGACGTGGCCTTCACCTTTTCGTCCGAGCGTCTGTGGGGTGACGAGGCGATCAAGTCGGTCCCCAATGGCCGCAACTTCTCACCCGATTGGGATGAGCCCCTCATTGAAGACAAGTACACCGTCGTCCTGCGCACCAAGACGCCGTCCTATCTCATCGAAAAGATCGTCGCATCCTGGGTCGGGCGCATCGTGCCCAAGGACTATTATCGCGAATTGGGCGCCGTTGCCTTCGGCAACAACCCGGTCGGCACGGGCCCCTACAAATTCGTCGAATTCATCGCCGGCGACCGCGCTGTCATCGAGGCCTTTGACGACTATTGGGGCGAAAAGCCCACCGCCTCGCGGATCACTTTCCAGGTGGTCGCCGAGCCGGCCACCCGTATCGCGGGGCTGATCAGCGGCGAGTACGACATCGTCACGACTTTGACCCCCGACGATCTGGCGCTGGTCAACAGCTACGACGATCTCGAGACCCGGGGCGTGCTGATCGAGAACTTCCATATGTTCACGTTCAACATGAACCAGCCCGTGTTCAAGTCCAAAGAACTGCGCCGCGCCCTGGCGCTCGCGGTCAACCGGCCGCTGCTGGTCGAGGCCCTGTGGCAGAATTTGGCGTCCATCCCGAATGGTCTCAATTTCCCGCATTATGGCGAGAGCTACGATCCGGACCGCCGCGCCCTTGAGTACGACATCGAGGAGGCCAAGCGCCTGGTCAAGGAAAGCGGTTACGACGGCACCCCCATCACCTACCGCACCATGGGCAATTACTACGCCAATGCCGTCCCTGCATTGATGATGATGATCGAGATGTGGAAGGCAATCGGCGTCAATGTCGTGCCCGAGATCTACGCTCCCGGGACCACGGCAAAGGACGAAGATACCTGGATGCGCAACTGGTCCAATGGCCTGTCGCTGACCGATGCCATGAACACCATCGTCTCCGAATTCGGTCCCGGTCGTGCCGTGCAGGAACGCTGGGGCTGGGATGCGCCGGAAGAGTTCAACGAGCTGGCCGTCAAGGTTGCGCAATTACCCGATGGCCCTGAGCGCTTCGATGCCTTCAACCGCATGCGCGACATCTTCGAGGAAGAGGCGCCGGCCGTCATCCTCTACCAGCCGCTCGACGTCTACGGCGCCCGCAAGGACGTCAACTGGAGCCCTGTGAGCTTCGAAACCATGGAACTGCGCGCGCACAATCTCAGCTTCGAGTAAGCGCCGCATCAGGAACCGGCGGCGCGCACCTGGTTGTGCGCCGCCACCCACAGGAGCAGCGATTGTCCAGTCTATTAACGGTGCGCGATCTGGTCGTTCAAGTGCCCGCGCGCGGCCTCAAAATCATCGATGGCATCAGCTTCTCGCTCAGCGCCGGCCAAACCCTGGGCCTGGTTGGCGAGTCCGGCTGCGGCAAGAGCATGACCTGCTACGCCATCGCCGGGGCCTTGCCCCGCGGCATCGCGCAGACCGGCGGCACGATAACTCTGCACGATGATGCCAATGGCGGTGCCAGGCCATCGATCGCCATGATCTTCCAGGATCCCACCAGCAGCCTCAATCCGGTTCACACCATTGGCTACTATCTGGAAACGGCGCTGTTTCGGCATCAGGGGCTCAAGGGCCCTGACGCGCGGCTCGAAGCCATGCGCCTGCTGGAGCGCGTCGGTATCGACCAGGCAAAGAGCCGGCTGCGGGCCTATCCTCACCAGTTTTCGGGCGGCATGAACCAGCGCGTGATGATTGCCCACGCCCTCGCGGCCAGGCCCCAATTGCTGATCGCCGATGAGCCGACGACGGCACTCGACGTCACCACCCAGGCACAGATCCTGCACCTGCTCGAAGAGCTGCGTGCAGAGACCGGCATGGCACTGCTGATCGTCTCCCATGATCTGGGCGTCATCGCGCGCCTGGCCGATCGGGCGGCGGTGATGTATTGCGGCAAGATCGTCGAAACCGCGCCCATCGAGGCGCTGCTAGAGCGTCCCGCCCACCCCTATGCGCGGGCGTTGATCGATTGCATGCCCACTATCGATCCGCAGGACCTCGAACCGCCGACCCCCATCGCCGGCTCGGTGCCCCTGCTCGAAAGCCTTCCCGACGGCTGTCATTTTCATCCGCGCTGCGCCCGGGCGAGCGCGCGTTGCACTCTCGACTTTCCCACGCATGCGCGCATCGGCCCCGACCATGCCGCATCCTGTTATCATCCGGTGGGCTCATGAACACGCCTCTGCTGCAAGCTCGCCAGCTGAGCAAAACCTTCCGCCTGCGCTCTGGTCTCTTTGCCCCGTCGGTCGAGCATATGGCGGTCAATTCCGTTGACCTCGACCTCGCACCGCGCGAGCGCATTGGCATTGTCGGGGAATCGGGCAGTGGCAAGTCCTCGCTCGGGCGCCTTCTGCTCGGGCTCACGTCGCCCAGCGCCGGCGAAGTGCAGTTTGATGGGATCGCGCATACGGCCCGCCGACCTGCCGACTGGACGGCCTTTCGCCAGCAAACTTCGCTGGTGCAGCAGAACCCGCTCTCCGCCCTGAACCCGCAAATGACCATTGGCCAGCAGGTGGCGGAAGCGGTGTGGGTACATCGCCTGGCAGATCGCCATGGGGCCCGCGATCGGGCGGCCGCCATGCTGGAAAAAGTTGGCCTCTCCGCCGAGCTGATGAACCGCTACCCGCACCAGATGTCGGGCGGGCAGCGGCAGCGCGTGGTCATTGCCCGCGCCCTCATTCTCGAACCACGCTTGGTCGTGTTCGACGAGGCGGTGTCGGCACTCGATGTGTCGGTGCAGGCCCAAATCGTGGCGATCCTGCGCGAGCTGTGGCAGCAGCTTGATCTAGCCTATGTGTTCATCACGCACGATCTGCGCATCGTTCGCCATCTGGTGGATCGCATTGCCGTCATGTATCTCGGCCGCGTCGTGGAAACCGGCGATATCGGCTCGGTCTACGCCATGCCGCGCCATCCCTATACGCGGGCCTTGCTGGCGTCGGTGCCGACCATGAACCCACGGCTTCGCCATATCATGCCGCCCCTCCAGGGCGATCTCGATCGAGGCAAGATCACCGGCGGCTGCGCGTTTCGCTCGCGCTGCCCGCTGGCGACGGATCTTTGTGCAACCGAGGCGCCCCAGCTGCGTCCTGTCGGCGGGCAGCAGGTGGCCTGCCACCGCGCTGAGGATGTCTCGGGCCTCCCCTTTGCCGCCGTAGAGGTTGCGTGATGTTGAACTTTATCCTTGCGCGCCTGGCACGGGCCGTTGCGGTGCTGTTTGCCACCGTCACTTTTGTGTTCATCGTGCTCCGCTTGAGCGGCGACCCTGCCCAGCAGATGCTCTCCGACCTCGCCACGCCCGAAGCGCTGGCCGCCTTCCGCACCAGTTGGGGCCTCGACCGATCGATCCCCGAGCAATACTTCATCTACCTGGTCAACGCCTTGCAGGGGAATTTCGGGACCTCCTTTGCGGATGGGCGCGAGGTGTTCGCGGTCATCGGCGAGCGTCTCCCCAAGACCCTGGCGGTAACGGCGACGGCATTCCTGCTGACCATGCTCATCGGCATCCCCGCGGGAATTCTTGCAGCGGTGCAGCGTGAGACCGTCGCCGACAAGGCCGTCATGGCTGGCGCCGTGGTCGGCTACAGCATTCCCAATTTCCTGCTCGGCGTCGCCTTGATCTTCATCTTCGCGGTGTGGCTGCGGGTCCTGCCCAGCTCGGGCAGTTCCTCCTGGCAACACGCCATCCTGCCCGTGGCCACACTGGCGCTGGCCGGGGCCGCGAGCATTTCCCGGTTCACCCGCTCCACCCTGATCGATGTTCTGGGCCAGCCCTATATTGCGGCCGCCCGCGCCGATGGCGTGCCGGAACGGGAGATCATTCTGCGACACGCATTGCCCAATGCCGCAATCCCGCTGGTGACCATGCTGGGCTTTGGCGCCGGGGGAATGCTGGGTGGGGCGGTCTTCGTTGAAACCGTCTTTGCATGGCCGGGCCTGGGCAGCGGTTTCGTCCGCGCCGTCAATAGCGGCGATTTGAATGTGGTGCAGGCCATGATCATCACCTTCACCACCTTCATGGTCACCATCAACCTGACCGTCGACATCCTCTACGCGGCGCTCAATCCAAAAATCAGGCTACAAAACAATGACGCAAGCTAAGGTCGCCGGGTTGACCCGGGCGCGCTCCAGGATCTTCGCTGTCCGACTGCCGGCCAGTATCTGGCTGTGCAGCGCCTGGATCGTTGTCGCCATGATTGTGGGCGTAACGGCCCAATGGATCGCCCCCTTTGACTACCTGCAACAGTCGCCGCTGACGCGGTTCGCGGCGCCGGGGGTGTTGCCCGGGCACCTGCTGGGCACGGACTATCTGGGGCGTGATCTGCTCAGTAACCTCTTGGCCGCGACGCAGACCACATTGGTGATCGCCCTGGTCGGATCGGTGATCTGCGCCGCCATCGGCACGAGCCTTGGGCTGCTGGCCGCCCATTTCGGTGGCTGGCTGGACAATCTGATCATGGGCTTTGCCGATGCCATGGCCTCTGTGCCGTTCATCATCGTTGCGCTGGGCGTGCTGGCCTTTTTCGGTTCAAGCCCCGTTCTGTTCATGGTCCTCGTCGGCGTCGCCAATTGGGAGCGCTATGCCAGGCTGACGCGCGGGCTGGTCCTCAGTGCCAACCTTGAGGGCTATGCCGAGGCCGCGCGCATTATCGGCGTACCGGATCGACGCGTCTACTGGCGGCACATCCTCCCCAATATCGCCGGCCCGTTGATCGTCCAGCTCACGGTCAATTTCCCCGAGATCATCCTCCTGGAGAGTGGGCTCAGCTTTCTGGGGTTGGGCATCCAGCCCCCCACTACCAGCCTGGGGCTCATGGTCGCCGATGGCCGGAACTACCTCACCACCGCTTGGTGGCTCACCGCAATGCCGGGGCTCATCATCGTGGTCACCACCTTGTCGATAAGCCTGCTCGGCGACTATCTGCGCGACCGCTTCGACGCGCGCCTGCGCTAGCCGCCCGCATCGCAATCGGCCTCTCTGCTCAAATTAGGAACTCATCATGTTTGACCTTCTGCCCTCACGCTCCGGGCGCATCCTGGTATGCGGTCATCGCGGCCACAGCATAACTGGGCACGAGAATACCAGGCCGGCGCTTCAGCAGGCCGCGGAACTTGGGGCGACCTTGTGCGAAATCGACCTGCGCCGGACCCGGGACGGACGCCTTGTGGTCTTTCACGACGACATTCTGGACAACGCTTCGACGGGCAGGGGCCTGATCTCGCAACTCGACTACGCCCAGATCGCCCCGCTTCACACCAAGGCGCGCAACGGCACGCCGATCGAGGGCCAGCCGATCGAGCCCTTCGAGGATTTGCTGGCTTTCTGTCGTGACCTCGGCCTGGGGCTGATCGTCGAAATCAAGGACAAGGTCGGGGGCACGGATTATCTCCAACAGGTCGTCGACCTGCTCACCGCCACCGGCATGCTGGACCGGGTGCTGATCAGCTCGTTCGATTATGTGGTGCTGCGCGACATCAAGGCGATTGCGCCGGCCATCCGCACCATGGGCATCAATTATCACCGCCTCGTAGATCCCGCCACTGCTGCCGGGTCGGCGAGGATGGACATCATGAACACCGACTATCCGCAATTTGCACCGGACATTGCCGAAAGCCTTCACGGGGCCGGTGTCGGGGTCAGCCATTTTGTGCCGCAGCCGCACCATTTCGCGCTGCGGGCCCAGTATGGCGTCAACTACCGCGAGGATCTCGCAGCCTATTTGCGCGCCGGGCTCATCGACATGCTGGTCTGCGACGACGTCGCCTGGGCTGTGGACCTCGTCACCAGCTGTGGCCGCGACGTCGTCCGCCTCGATCCCCCGCGCTAACCGGCACATCAATCCGCGCATCCCCGGGTGCGCCAGTACACAAGAAACTCAGGAGATACAGATGAACCCGCTATTGATGACGGCGCAGACCATGCGCGTTGCCGGCCATCGCGGCCATAGCGCCGGTGCCCCGGAAAACACGCTCGCCTCTTTCCGCCTCGCGCGGGAATTGGGTGGCCCCGGCGTGACCTGCGAAACCGACCTCGCCCTCACCAGCGATGGCGAATTCATTCTCATCCATGACGAGACCGTCGATCGCACGACGGATGGGCATGGCCTCGTTCGCAACATGACCTATTCCGAAATCGCCGCTCTCGATGCCGGTCGCTGGTTCTCTCTCCAGTTCGCCGGCGAACGCGTTCCTAGCCTGCGCGATGCCCTGCAATTGGCGCGGGAGCTGGGCATCATCTACCAGCTCGAGCTCAAGATGTATGATCGCGACGCGGTGATCTTCCCCAAGCTTCGGGCACTGATCGATGAACTCAATTGTGCCGACCTGCTGCAGTTTTCCTCCTTTGATTTTGTGCAGCTCAAGGCCATCAAGGCGGCAATCCCGGAAGTGCCAACGGTTGGCCTGTCCCATTCGCGGCTGATCGATCCTGCCGCACTCGCGCGGGAAGCCAATCTCGATGCGATCAATCTCGAAATCCAGCACTTCCCCAGCGGCGAGGCCCGTCAGCTGCACGACGGCGGCTTTGCCGCCTTCCTGCATGTCCCGCGTCCAGAGCGTCTGGCGGCGCTGAAATCCTACGGTGTCGATGTCGAAGCCCAGGTCGTCGAGTGGGTCCGGCAGGGGCAGCTGGATCAGTTGATCAGCGATGACGTCGCACAGGTGGTGCGCATCAAGGACATGGCCCGTGGCTGATTGCGAGGGGCAGTCCGCGTCGCTGCGCGCCATGGTCTTGCAGGTTGAAGCCATTGCGCGCAGCGCGGGTGACATTGCGCTGGCTCATTTTCGATCGCTCTCCGGCGTTCCGGTCGAGCAAAAGGGACACCTCGATCTGGTCACCAGGGCGGACCGGGAAGTCGAGGCGTATCTGATCGCCAGCCTGCGCGCCACCTTTCCCGAGGACGGGATTTTTGGCGAGGAAGGCGGCGACATCGCTGGCGTCTCGGGCGGGACCTGGGTGCTCGATCCCATCGACGGGACCTTCAACTTCGTGCGCGGTAGCCAGAACTGGGCGATCTCGATCGGCCTGTTCGCAGCGGGGCGCCCGGTGTTCGGGGTCATCTTCGCCCCCGCCCGGGATCTCATGCTGAGCGGGGGCGAGGCCTTTCCTTCCCGGCTCAACGATGCGCCGCTGCCCGCGCTGCCGGGGTTCGACCCTTCGCGCGGATCCGTCGGCATCGGCTTGCACCCCTCCATCGCCACGCGGGACCGCCTCGAAGTACTGCGCTTTATTTCCGACGACCTGCGGTTCACCTTCCGCTGCTGCGGGGCCTCCACCATCTCGCTGATCGAGGTCGCTCTGGGCGAGACCGACGGCTATCTGGCCCTGGGAGATGCGAGCTGGGACGTCATGGCAGCGCTCCCGATCCTGGCCAATCTGGGCATCTCCCACACCATCGATTGGCACCACACCGAACTGCAGGCCAAGCTGCGCTTCGCCTGCGGCAGTGCTGCATTTCTGGCCGAAGTCCGCCCGTTGCTGGCAATCCTTGACACCACACCGCAAGAGAGCCGAGGAGCGCATGACTAACGCTTCCAATCCAACATATGACCTGCGCCAGCGCACCGTCGATGGGCGCGGCCTTGCCGATATCCGGCTCTTGCATGTGGAAGATGGTCCGGGCAGGGGCCAGCGGCTCCTCGTCGTGCGAAACGCCCAGGGTATCGGCTTTGAAATAGCGCTGGACCGGGGCTTTGATATTTGCAGTGCCACCTGGCGGGGCATCAATATCGGCTGGAACAGCGCCAACGGCATGCCCTGGCCACCCAATTCCATCGATGCCGAAGAGGGCGTCGGCTTCTACCGCAACTTTGACGGCTTCATCGTAACCTGCGGTCTGGATCATATCGGCGGCGCGCGCGTCGACGCTGCGGACCGCTACATTCACAAACACCGCAAGCAGGTGTTCAACCCGCTGCATGGCAGGATATCGAGCCAGCGCGCCACCCTGTCCGGCTATGGGATTGATTGGCGCGCCGAAACGCCGGTGATCTGGGCCGACGCCGTGGTCCGGCAGAGCTCGGTGTTTGGCGAAAACCTCGTCCTGCGACGTCGCATCGAGCTGGACGTCTTCGGCCAGGCCATTCGCATGGACGACATCGTCGAGAACTGCGGCTTCCGGCCCACGCCGCACGCAATCCTGTACCACGTCAATTTTGGTTACCCCTTCCTCGATCAGGCGATCGAGATTTCCGGGGATATCTGCAGCGAGAAAGTCGCGGCATTCAACATCGAGGACAAGCGCCCAAGCGAGGACTTCGTGGATTACTACCAGGAGGTGCCTTTAATTTCTGACCTTCCAACGGCCTCCGTCGAGCTGCGCAATAACGCGCTGTTCGGGGGCGTACGCGCACAACTGACTTTCTCGCGCGAGAAGATGCCAAATTTCGGCATCTGGAGGGCGTTCCAGTCCGGCGTTTATGCCCTCGCGCTGGAGCCATCCCGACGTCACCATGCCGAAGTTGCGTCAACCACCCTGGAGCCTGGTCAGATCGCGCAGTATCACACGGAGGTAACGCTGGGCTCGACAGGGGATTAACGCTGCATTCGTAATGCGCAACGTCACTGGCGTGTCATACGCCTTGCGTAGAAGGCCACTCATTCGAATGAGTAGGTGAGCCATGCGCAGCCAGGGCCGGTCGTGGGAAGAGGTGCGAAGCCGCATCTGCCAGGAAATTACTTCCGGGCTGCTGTCGCCCGATGCGCGCCTCCCGTCAGAACCCGAGATGTGCCTGCTCTACAACACGCGCCGCCACTCGCTCCGCCGGGCCCTCGCGGCCCTGGTGACCGAGGGAAAGTTGCGGGTCGAGCAGGGCAGAGGCACATTTGTCGAGCGCGCCCCGCTGCTGAATTACGTCATCGGGTCGCGCACGCGTTTCCGCGAAAACCTCATGGCCCAGGGCCTGACTGCCTCCGGGCAGGCGCTCTCGGAAATGCAGATCCCGGCGAGCGGGCGCGTCGCGTCGGCGCTTGGCTTGCCGACAGGCGCACCGGTCTTTGCCATTTCGCGCCGTGGCTTTGCCAATGACCTGCCGATCAGCATCGGCTGGGCCTATCACGATGCCCAGCGCTTCCCCGACATGCTTGGGCGTCGCCGCGACAATGCCTCGGTGACCGAGGTCTATAGGTCCCACGGCATCGCGGACTATCGGCGCCTGCGCACCACCATTTTCACGCGTCTTGCCACGGAAACTGAAGCGGGGCTGCTCATGTTGCGGCCCGGGCAATCGGTGATGATCGTCCAGAAAACCGACGTCGATCTGAACGGCCGTCCCATCGGTTTTTCCGAAGCCGTCTGGGCGGGTGATCGCGTGCAATTCACCTTTGAGAACGAGCAGCTGCCGGTATCGGCGGATGAAAGGACCCAGGATGTTTAACGAGAACCCGGGCGGTGGCCCGGACCATGCGGCGGCGCTGGGCATATTGGCCCGGGCCCGTCCGGATCGCCTGAAGGCGCTGGCCGAAAAAGTGCTGGAAACCGTTGACGGGATCAACGTCGTTTCCAACCGGACGGGCCTGGTGATGGTTCCCATCCGCGACACCGTCCAAAATGTCGATTTCCATCTTGGCGAGGTGCTGGTCAGCGAGGCGCATATCGTCGATGCGGCCGGAATTGTTGGCTACGGCATGGTGACCGGACGCGACCTTGAGCGCGCCATGGCGATGGCCGTGGTCGATCTCCGGCTGGCTTCGGTCGCCCACGACCCGAGCATCGCAGCCTTCCTGTCCAGCGAAGGCGCGTTCCTCACGGCCCAGGACGACCAGCGCATGCGTCAGGTCGAGGCCACGCGCGTTGAAATGGAGACCTTCTGATGCTGACGATTGCTTCGCCAGATGCCGCCGAACAGCGGTGCAACGCCACTTTCGAAGCCCTGATGTGGTCGATGGCCCGGCCGGGCGAACCACAGATGCTGCCAGCACTTGGTCTCGCCGGCGTGGTTGAAACGCTGGTCGATATCGAATGCGCGGTTTTCGCCGAGGATCAGGCACTCCAGACCTATGCCGCTGAAACCGGCGCGCGGATCGTTGATGCTCCGGCCGATGCGGATCATGTGTTTCTCGAAAGCCTCGACGCTCCGGAAGCCCTGCTCGTTGCTATTCCCTGTGGCAGCGCGCTCTACCCCGACGATGGCGCCACAGTCGTCGCCAATGCACCCCATGGTCGCGGCCATCGCCTGCGCCTTAGCGGCCCCGGCATCGAAGGCGTGCGGGAACTGGCTCTTGGCGTGTCACCGGCATTCTGGAACTTGCGTGCCCAGCTCTGCGCCTACCCGGAAGGGTTCGACCTGCTGCTGGTGGATGGCATGGCCGTGATCGGCATTCCGCGCTCGACCAAGGTGGAGGTTCTCTGATGGCTTATGTAGCAACGCGCGGCGGCGAAAAGGCCATCGATCAGGCCGAGCGCCTGTTCCGACAGGATCTGGGCACGATCGACGCGGCTCGTGTCGAAGCGATCCGCCAATCCATGCCCTATCTGGTCGATAGGGTCATGGGCGAGGCGTCGCTCTACAGCGAAGAATTGGCGGCCTTGGCCTTGGCGCAAACCGGCGGGGAACTGTCCGAAGCAGTGCTCGTGCTGCGGGCATGGCGCACCACCCAGCCGCGCATCGCCGTGGCCAAGCCCGTTCTGCAGGCCGAATTGCTGACCCAGCGGCGCATCTCTGCCGCGTTCAAGGACATTCCGGGTGGTCAGATCCTGGGGCCAACCCTCGATTACTCACACCGGGTTTTGGCGACGGACGTGCTCGAAGGCACGCCCTATACCCCGCCTGCGGTCGAAGCCGCCGCGCGCGCCGCGCCGCAACACCAGCCGTCGCTCGCCGATTGGCAGCGCGCCCAAGGCCTTGTGGCACCTGCTGAAACATCCACCGTGGCACCCCAGGACATTCCTGACCTTACCCGTGAACCGCTGCTGTTCCCGGCCTCGCGCGCCCATCGCCTGCAAAGCCTGGCGCGGGCCGAAACCGGTGGTGTGCTGGCGCTTGGTTATGCCGCCATGCGCGGCTACGGCAATGCACACCCTACCGTCAATGAACTGCGCCTGGCCGAGGCCGAGGTCGTGGTGACCCACCCGCGCGGCACCCGGTTTTCTGCCGGTCGGGTTCGGGTCAGCCAGGCCGAGGTGACGTCCAAGGAAAAGGGTGGCTATCTCGAACTGGGCTATGCCGCGACCTTTGGCTGGAACGAAGTCAAGGTCATCGCTGCCGCCACGCTCGATCTCAATTCGGCCGAGGCGCCGGTGGGTTCGGCTGTGCATGAAGAGTTCTATCTCTACCACACCGAGAGCGTGGAGGCCTCGGGCTTCTGCATCCACTTCAAGCTGCCCCACTACGTCACCTTCCAGTCGGTGCTCGATGCGATGCGTGACGCCAAGGCCAGGCAGGCGGCGGCCAGTGCCGCGCCGACAGAAACACTTCAAACGGAGCCCGCGGAATGAGCCTTTCCACACTCACCAAGCCCTGGGCTGCCACCAGCTACGGTTTTCTCGATGCGTCGGCCAAGCGCGAGCTGCGCCGCAAGATGCTCAAGGCCATTGCCGTGCCCGGTTGCCAGATGCCCTATGCCAGCCGCGAAGTGCCCATGGCACGCGGTTGGGGCACTGGCGGCCTGCAGGTAACACTCGCACTGGTCAACCCGCGCTCGACCATCAAGGTCATCGACCAGGGCGCCGATGATGGCGTCAACGCCGCCTCGATCCGGCGCTTCATCAGCCGCGTCTCGGGCGCCGCTGAAACCTGGGACACGCTGGATGCTTCCATTGTGCAGTCCCGCCACCGGGTGCCCGAAGAAACCCTGCGCGATGACCAGATCCTGGTCCTGCAGGTGCCCAATCCGGAGCCGCTGCGGGGCGTCGAACCCAATATCTCGGTCGCCCGCCAGATGCATGCCGATGCCGATTACGGCAAACTGTGGCTGACCCTTTACGAGCAGATCGTGCGCAAGGGCCGCATCATGCAGGGCGCTGCCTATCCCAGCATGGTCAATGGTCGCCATGTGATGACGCCATCGCCAATTCCACGCTGGGACGTGCCCAAGCTTAACATGGCGAGGCACCTGACCTTCCTTTCGGCCGGCCGCGAAAAGCGCCTGTTCGCCGTGCCGCCCTTCACCCGGGTGGAGCCGCTGGTGTTCTCCGATCGCCCCTATCGCGTCGAGGATCATGGGCATCTGGAGTGCCGGCGCTCGGGCGTTGCCGGCTACTTCATGAACGAATTGCCCCTCGATGGCGGCGGTTCGGCGTTTGAAGTGTCCGACAGCAATCTGGGCATCAAGGCCATCCGGCAAGCTGAGGGCGAACCCGCAGCCATCGGCGCGACCTGGTATCGCAACGGGGAGTTTTCCGCATGAACATGGACCTTGGACTTCCCGCACTGCAGCGGGTCGCGCCGCAACTGATGCAAGCCGAACCCATCCTGACCATGCAGGGCATTTCACGCCGCTACGGCGACGTCCATGCCCTGCGCAATGTCGATGTCACCGTCTATCCCGGCGAGGTCATGGGCATTGTGGGGGAGAGCGGCTCGGGCAAGTCGACGCTGCTGCGCATGATGAACCTCGAAGATACGCCGGATAGGGGTGACTATCGGCTTCAGCTGCCGCAGCGGGACGACGGCAATCTGTTCGACCTGGCGCGTTATGAGCGGCGCATGCTGTGCGCCCGCCATATCGGCATCGTCTACCAAAACCCGCATCTGGGCCTGCTGATGCGCCACAGCTCGAGCGGCAATGTCGCCGAACGCTTGCTGGTCGCGGGCGAGCGGAGTTTTGATGTGTTGCGCGGCAAGGCACGCGACGCGCTGGAGGCCTCGGAGTTTCCGCTGACGCGTATGGATGCCCGCCCCATCGAGCTTTCCGGCGGTATGCAGCAGCGCGTGCAACTGGCCAAGGCCATCGCGCTGGAGCCGGCGCTGCTATTGCTCGACGAGCCGACCACGGGCCTCGACGTCAGCGTGCAGGCCCTGGTGCTCGATACGCTCAAGCGCCTGCAGCGGGATCGCAAGATCACCATTGTTCTGGTCAGCCACGATCTGGGCGTGATCCGCACCATGGCCGACCGGGTCATGGTCATGCGCCACGGCGAGGTGGTGGAGCAGGGGCTGGCCGATCAGGTGTTCCAGGACCCGCAGCACCCCTACACCCAGCAACTCGTCCACGCCAAACTCTAGAGGGCGCCATGACTTCACCATCCCCCCTGTTGCGTGTCGAAGGCCTCACCAAGACCTTCCGCATGTATCATCTGGACAGCATGCTGCACGCCTTCGAGGGCGTGAGTTTCGATCTCTTCAAGGGCGAATTCCTGCTTTTGCGCGGTCACAACGGCGCCGGCAAATCGACGCTGCTGCGCACGATCTGGCGCAGCTATCTGCCGGTCGGCGGGCGCGTGCGTTATCAATCCGAGCGCGGCGAAATCGACCTCGCCACTGCGGCCGACGTGGATATCGCCCTGCTGCGCCGTCAGGAAATCGGCTTTGTCACCCAATTCCTCAATGCTCGTCCACGCGTCGCAGCGCAGGACATCGTCGCCGAGCCATTGTTGATGGCCGGCCATGCTCCCCACGAAGCGCTGGACCAGGCGCGCCACTGGCTGGATCAGTTCGGCGTTCGCCCCGAACTCTGGCGCGCCTATCCGAGCACGTTCTCGGGCGGGGAACAGCAAAAGGTCAATCTGGCACGGGCCCTCATCCTGCCCCAGCGCCTGCTGTTGCTCGATGAGCCGACAGCCTCGCTTGACGTCGGTGCCCGCGCGGCGCTGGTGCGCCGACTGCGCGATCTGAAATCCCAGGGCGTCGCCATTATCGGCGTCTTTCACCATCCAGGCGACGTGGTGGAACTGATTGATCGCGAGATCAATCTGACCACGCGCGCAATCGCCGATCAAACCGAGCAGGAAGACCATGTGGCTCTCTGATTTCCGTATCGTACTGGCCGACCGCGTTATCTCGCAGGGGGCGCTGCGCATTGAAGACGGCCTCATTGCCGAGATCAGCGAAACGCCGGTCGCGGGAGCCGACATTCAAGGCAACGGGCTGATCCTGATGCCCGGCATGATCGACATGCATGGCGACATGATCGAGCGCGAAATCGAGCCGCGTCCTGGCGTGCGCATGCCTATGGAACTGGGCCTGCGTGATCTGGATCGCCACCTCGCCACCGCCGGTGTCACCACGGCCTATGCGGCCGTTTCGTTCAGCCCCGGCTCGACCTATGGCCACATGCGGTCCTACGATTTTACCTGTGAGATGATCCGCTCCCTGCGTGAGCATCGCAAGGTGCTGCTGATCGATCACCGGGTGCATGCACGCTTCGAAGTGACGTTTCCAGCCGCGCTTTCGGTGGTCAAGGAGTTGATCGCAGAAGGCTCGGTCGACCTTGTGTCCCTGTGCGATCATACGCCGGGGCAAGGGCAATATCGCGATCTCGATCTGCAGGCGGCAAACCTGGCCAAATCCAAGGGCATTTCGCTGGAGCAGGCGGCCGAGTCGCTGCAGCGCCGCATCCGCGAGCGCCAGGAATCGGCGGGTGACCTCACCGCCACCCTGCGGGCAATCGCCCAGTATTGTGCCATGCACGGCGTTGCCGTCGCAAGCCATGACGACGACACCATCGAGAAGGTGGCGCTGATGCAAAATCTGGGCGCCAATATCAGCGAGTTCCCGGTGACGCTGGAGGCCGCCCGCGAGGCAAAATCGCGCGGCATGGCCAACGTCATGGGGTCTCCCAATGCGCTGCGCGGGCAGTCCTATTCCGGCAATTTGTCGGCGCGCGAGGCACATGCCGAGGGGCTGCTCGATCTGCTCGCCGCGGACTATCATCCCTCGGCCATGTTGCCGGCCGTGCTGGTGCTGGCGCAGACCGATCCGCATGGCCTTGCCGGTGCCGCTCGCCTCACCACCCTCAATCCAGCCCGGGCGCTGGGCCTCGAGGACCGGGGTGAAATCCGCCAGGGTCTGCGCGCCGATCTCATCATCGCCGATGACACAGGCGTCGGCCATGTACGGTCTACCTATAGTCGCGGCGTGGCGGTCTATTCCGATGGTACCATTTCCGCAAACAACATGCGTCACGAGCATGTCATTCGAATGAGTTAATGCTGTCATTGAGGGTGGATAATCTCAGATCATAGCAAACCACAGGTGGCCTATGCTGGAACTGAAGAAAGTCACGAAGCGCTTCGGCGAGACCGTTGCTGTCAACAACGTCTCACTCAACTTCGCGCCGGGGCAGATGGTGGGCATTATCGGTCGATCCGGCGCTGGCAAGTCGACCCTGCTGCGCCTGATCAATCGCCTCACCAGGATCAGTGAAGGCACGATCACCTTCGGCGACATTGAAATCGGCAGTCTCGAGGGCCGGGAATTGCGGGCCTGGCGGGCGCGTTGTGCCATGATCTTCCAGCAGTTCAACCTGGTGAACCGTCTGGATGTGCTGACCAATGTCTTGATCGGGCGCATCGGCACTGCCGCGACACTGCCGGTGATGTTCAAGCGTTTCCCCGCCGCCGACCGGGCCAGTGCCGCCATGGCGCTCGACCGTCTTGATCTGCTGCCGCAGGGCTTGCAGCGTGCCGATACGCTCTCTGGCGGCCAGCAGCAGCGCGTCGCCATTGCGCGGGCGCTGCTGCAGAAGCCCAGCCTTATTCTCGCCGACGAGCCGATCGCATCGCTGGATCCGCGCAATGCCCGGCTGGTGATGGATGCCCTGCGCGCCATCAACAAGCAGGATAAGATTACCGTCATCTGCAATCTGCACACGCTCGACGCGGCGCGGGCCTATTGCGACCGCATCGTCGGTATGGCGCACGGCTCGGTGGTTTTCGATGGCTCGCCTGCCCAGCTCACCAGCGCCATGATCCAGGAAATCTATGGCGATGAATCCGACGATGCCGTGGACGAGAACCTGACCTCGACCATGGGTGCACAATCACTGGTGCGCACCGCCCAAGCACGACAGCTGGAAGCGGCGCACTAGGCGCCGCCAACTTCCCCACATAACCGGAGCAAAATCATGCACACTTTTGTGCGCCGCAGCCTTGCGGCCGTACTGATCTCGGCCGCCTTCATTGCCCCAGCCCTGGCTCAGGATTGGCGCGTACAATACCCCGAACTGACCATCGGCATCTCGTCGTCCGAGAACGAAACCGATGCCATCGCCCGCAACCAGCCCTATGCCGACTATATGAGCAAGGAGCTCGGCGTGCCGGTCAAGATCATCCGCGGCACCGACTATGCCGCCATCGTTGAGGCCATGCGGTCCGGCCACGTGCACTTTGCCTCGGTCGGTCCGGCAGCCTACGCCCTGGCCCGCAAGGTCATGGGTGAAGACGTAGCGCCTGTTGCCGTTACCCTCGATGCCGATGGCAATCTTGGCTATTACTCCGTCATCGCCGTCCGCGCCGATAGCGAATACCAGACCCTCGAAGACCTGAAGGGCAAGTCCTTCGCCTTTGCTGACCCGAACTCGACCTCGGGCTATGCCGTTCCCTCCTACTATCTCTCAACCGTTCTTGGCACCAATGCCGACGAATATTTCAGCGACGTGGCTTTCTCGGGTGGCCATGAGCAGAGCGTGATGGCCTTGCTTAACGGGACTTTCGAGGCTGTCGCCACCCACTGGCGCAACGAAACTGCCGGCAACATCCAGACAATGGAAAAAAAGGGCCTCATTCCAGAGGGCTCGACCCGCATCATCTGGAAGTCGCCCGTCATTCCCAACACCCCGGTGATGATGCTGACGACCCTGCCGCAGGAGCTGCAGGATGAGTTCAAGGCCGCGCTGTTGGCCTTCCCCACCAAGGATCCGGAAGGGTTCAGCACCTACCAGCGCGGTCAATCCACCGGCTTTCACGAGGCCAAACACGAGGACTATCTCGATGTGGTAGCGATCACCGAGCACAACGCCGCCGACCGCCGCCGCAACGCTGGCAACTGACGCAACAACACCGACCGGTGCGCCCCCAAGGCGTGCCGGTCAATTGTTAGAAGGAAGTGCTCATGTCCGCAGTCAGCCCGGCGAACGGCTCGCATGCGTCTACCCGGCAATCCGATCGTCTCGCCACCTTCCAGGGTCGATACCGGCGTGAGCAATCCATGCGCCTCGCCTGGACGCTTGGCTATGGCGCGTTGATGCTGCTCGCGCTGCTGGCCTCGATCTCGGTCAGCGAGTTCAGCATTCCGGGTCTGGTGAACGGCCTGCCCAAGGCCTGGAATTATATCGCCGGTACCCTGCCAAGCCTTTCCATCGAGACGCTCGGAGCCGACCTGGCGAACTGGTTTTGGGGGCTCAGATACTGGCTCAAGCTGCTGTTTGAAACCATCATCATGGGCTTCATCGGCACGGTGCTGGGCGGAGTGATCGCACTGGCCTTGTGCTTTCCTGCCTCACGAAACCTGGTCACCAATTCAGCCATCTATTTCGCGGCACGCCGTGCCACCGAGTTCTTTCGCACAGTCCCCGAGCTGGTTTTCGCGCTGATCTTCGTCTTTGCCTTCGGCCTTGGGCCGTTTGCAGGCGTGCTGGCCATCGCAATTCATACTGCCGGCTCCCTGGGCAAGCTGTTTGCCGAGGTCAACGAGAACGTCGATCCGGGACCGCTCGAAGGGGTGCGCGCCGCCGGAGGAAATTGGCCCATGGTGATGCGGCTCGCCGTCGTTCCGCAGGCGCTGCCGAATTATGCCAGCTACTTGCTGCTGCGCTTTGAGATCAATGTGCGCGGCGCCTCGGCCCTCGGCATTGTTGGTGCAGGCGGGATCGGCCAGGAGCTCTACGTGGCCATCCGGCAATTCGAATACACCGATATCTCGGCCATCATGCTGCTCTTGATCCTCACGACGTCGGTGATCGACATCCTCTGCGAAACCATCCGCCATCGCCTCATCGGCCATGACCTGACCGGAGCCGCCTGACCATGAACATCGCTCTGCACGCCGATATTGCGCGGCTCAAGCGTTCGCACCCGCAGATATTCACCCGTCCGCTGATCCATCGACTGCGCGACTGGGCCACCTGTATTGGCCTGATCGCTGCCATTGGATTTTCCCTGTGGTGGATCGATGCCTCGCTGCTGCGTATCGCGAACGGGTTTTCCAAGCTGGGCCTGCTGGTCGGCCTGATGGTGCCACCACTGCCGGGCGACGGCTTTTGGGACTTTTCCTACGCCATGCTCGAAACCCTCGCCATGGCATTCCTGGGCACCCTGATCGCCGCGGTGCTCGCCGTGCCGCTGGGCTTCCTTGGCGCCAAGAACATCGTGCCCAACTGGCTCTTCCATTTCACCCTGCGCCGTTTCTTCGACACCTTCCGCGGCATTGACGGGCTGGTGTGGGCGCTGATTTTCGTGTCCGCTGTCGGCCTCGGGCCCTTTGCCGGCGTGCTCGCCATCGCGGTTGGAGACGTCATGGTGTTTGGCAAGCTATTTGCCGAAGCCATAGAAAACGTTGACAAAAAGCCGGTCGATGGGGTGCGCGCCTCAGGCGGCAGCGGGCTGCACGTGGTTCGCCTCGGGGTGTTTCCCCAAGTCTTCCCGGTGATGATGAGCCACGTGCTCTATTTCTTCGAATCCAATGTCCGCTCGGCCACCATTCTGGGCATTGTCGGTGCCGGCGGCATTGGCTTGCAGCTTTCGGATCGTATTCGCATAAACAACTGGCAGCAGGCTGCGTTCATCATCCTGATGATCCTGGTCACGGTCGCCGTGATCGATGCCATCTCCCGCCGCATCCGCGCGCGTCTCATCTGATGAATAACTGGGCAGAGAGACGTGATTGCCCAACGCCTGAACCGGCGCGCAGCAGGTGGCGGGGACCTGTCCGCCTGTCACGCGCCTGACATCTACCCAACATAATCGCTGCGCTGGAGCTTCGCGTGTGACCCGAGGCCCCAAGATTTGGAGAATGAAATGACTGAGCTTCCCCGCCTTGGTGCGGCAATGACCGTGGCAGAGCTTGAAATCCACCACGGCTGGATCCTTGATGGGCATCGTGACCTGGAACTGCAGGATTTCACCGAGGCCAATGTCCTCAATGGCGACTGGAGACCACTCGCAGAGCGGGCCAAGGCTCTGCTGGCCGGCTATAGCGGCCGACTTGGCATCCATGGTCCCTTCTGGGGCTTCGTCCTTGACAGCATGGACCCCGACATTCGCGCTGTGGCGCGCCGTCGCCTCGATCAGTCATTGTCAGTCTGTGAGGCGATCGGCGCCACGCAAATGGTCATCCATAGCCCGTACACGACCTGGAGCTACAACAACCTCGACAATATCGACGGTTCGCGCGATGGCGTCGTGGAACGGTTTCACGATACCCTGTGTGAGGCGGTGAAGCGGGCGGAAGATATCGGCGTGACCATGGTGATCGAGAACATCGAGGATATCGATGCCGACATCCGCTGCCACCTGGCCGATAGCTTCAACTCGCAGGCCGTTGCAGTTTCGCTCGATACCGGCCACGCCCATTACGCCCATGGCTCCAGCGGCGCCCACCCGGTGGATTACTACGTCAAGCGTGCCGGCCATCGCCTCCAGCACGTTCACCTGCAGGATGCCGACGGCTACGCTGATCGGCATTGGAAAATCGGGCAGGGCACTGTGAACTGGTTCGCCGTGTTTGACGCGCTGTCCAAGCTCGGAAGCAAGCCGCGGCTGATCATGGAATTGCGCAACAAGAATGACCTCCTGCCTTCGGCGGCCTGGCTCAAGGAGCGCGGCCTGGCGCAATAGATCGTCAAAGTCGTTTCTGGCCTGGAACGTCAATGATGTTCCAGGCCTGTTCATACCACCCGAACTGGTTCGCCCGTTTCTGGTGAGCGTGGGCTGCTGGCTTGATCCCCGTCAAAGACACCCCCTGCCGCTATCCATTAAGGTGCAGCGAGGGACCAAATCACCGTTCAAGGGCCACGGTCTGGCGGGGCGATATTTGAGATATGCCAGATGCCAACGACAACCTATCTCCTGGTAATCGGAACCGCGTTGATAACCTTGACGGTGCTGATCCACGTTTTCGGGCTGATCTCGATCACCCGGGTCGCCAGTTGGTTTCGCGACCGTTTCACCCGGTCGAGCCGATGGCATCAGGTGGGGCTCACCATTGGCATCGTCCTGGGTTTGTTTGGGGTCGTTTCAGTCGAAATCTGGCTGTGGACGGCAGCATTCATGGTTTTTGGCGTCGCTTCGGACTTCGATTCCGCCCTGTACCTGTCCACCATCACCTATGCTACCGTCGGCTATGGCGACGTGGTGCCAATCCACGGCTGGGGCTTGCTGGCAGCACTGGAAGGGGTAACCGGATTCCTGATGATTGGCTGGTCCACGGCATTCTTGGTAACAGCCAGCACCAAATTCGGGCCGTTTCGCCCAGGCGAACATTTCTAGCATTGTTTGGATTTCCCGATGCTCCAGGCCGGGGCTTGCTTGCCAAAAGGGATGTCTTAAGAAATTCCGGCTAAGCGTTTTCGCGCTAACGATCCGGGGTTCTCATGCGCAAGTCCGTCATCGCCATTGCCATCAGCACTGCCCTTATGGGATCCAGCCACGGCGAGGAACTGCATCCCCAGGCCTACCAACTGTCGGAGCGGCGCGGCGATATCTCGCCGGAGGAGGCCGAGCGCGCGCTCGAAGCAATGTTCCGGCACATCGGCTACGTGCTGCACCATGAAATCGGGCATCTGCTGATCAACGAACTCGACTTGCCCGTGCTGGGCTGGGAGGAGGACGCGGCCAACTCTCTGGCAACGCTGATGCTGCTGTGGGGCGGAACGCAGGATGCCTACCAGACGCTCTATGCCTCTACCCACGCCTGGGTGATCAACCACGAGCGCCGTGGGTTGCCGCCTTCGGAAATGCTGGCCGACGAGCACAGTCTCGACCTGCAGCGGGCCTACCATTCGGTGTGCATGATGCTTGGCGCCGATGCCCAGGCCTTCACCCCCATTGCCGACCTGCTGTCCATGCCCGAGCAGAGGCGCGTGCGCTGCGCTCGCGAACTCGATCGCCTGGACCGGAGCTGGAAAGCCGTGCTTGAGCCGCACCGCCGTACGCAGGAAACGAGCACCGTTCATTCCGTCTACCTCGAACCGGGACCGGACACTCAGCCGTTTGCAGAAGTCTTGCGGGCGGAGGGGCTCATCGACAACGCCACTGCCAGGCTGGCGGAAGCATTCGTCATTCCGCGCGAAGTGGGCATCGTGGGCCGCGACTGCGGGCACGCGAACGCCTATTACGTGGGCGAGGATGCGCGCGTCGATATCTGCTACGAACTGGCCGGTATGTCTTTTCACATGTTCGCCGATGCGATCGTGGCCGAGCGCAGCGCTGCCGACGAACCGCGATTGCCCGCCGAAGGGGCTAACTGAAGCGGCTGAAGCGGCCCGCGCGACCTTGGCCGCCAAATTCTGCACCCCATCCTGTCAAAGGCGGTTCAAGGACCCGCTAGTTCCGTTCTGAAGATGGCAACTGCCTCGTCGGCGATGATTTGTTCCTCGTCCGTGGGAAGCACCAGAACCGAGACCGCGCTGGCCTTCGCCTGGATCTGGGTTGCGTGTCGCGCATTGGCCGCGGGGTCGATCTGCACGCCCAGCCACGCCAGGTGATTGCAGACCGCCTGGCGCACCTCGGGTTGATGCTCGCCGACGCCAGCGGTGAAGACGATGCCATCGACCCCACCCAGCGTATTGGCGATCGCTGCCATCTCGCGCGAAATGCGAAAGGTGTAGAGGTCGAGCGCCTCACGCGCGCGGGGTTCGCCACTGGCGATAAGGCTGCAGCTGTCGGCGCTGATCCCCGAAACGCCGAGGAGCCCGGAGTGGTGATAGAGCATGTCCTCGACCTCCTCGATCGACATCCCGATTTCTTTGACCAGGTGAAGTATGACGCCGGGATCAAGCGCCCCGCACCGGGTGGCCATCGGGATGCCGTCGAGCGTGGAAAAGCTCATGCTGGTGTCCCGGCTGATGCCGCCCTGCAATCCGCACAGGCTGGCGCCGCTTCCCAGATGGGCCACCACGACACGCCCCTGCGCCAGGCCCGGCGCAATTCCCGGGAGTTGCGCGGCGATGGACTTGTAGGAGAGGCCATGAAATCCGTACCGCTTTATGCCCTGGTCAAACAGGGCACGGGGAAGGGCAAAGCGGCGCACCAAATCGCTCTGCGTGCGATGGAAGGCGGTATCGAATGAAGCGGCTTGCGGCAGGTCGGGCCGAAGATGGGCGATGGCCCTGATCAGGCGAACGCTCTGGGGTTGATGCAGCGGCGCCAACGGGACAAGCGCCTCGATCTGGCTGAGGGTGGCAGGGGTGACCAGCGTGCAACCGGCAAACCGATCGCCGCCATGCACGACGCGGTGGCCCACCCCGGCAATTGCGTCTGCTCCGAGATGCCGCACCAGCCGGTCGAAGATTTCTGCGATCACCCCTCGCAAATCATCAGTGACGGGCGCCGCGATCGAGATATCTTTTGTTGTCCCAGCGTCGGATAGTTCAAGAACCAATGGTCGGCGGCCAAGATCGATAACGCCTTTCGCCAGGCGACGCGGCCCGTCTCCCTCCAGGCTAAACAGCCCCAGCTTGATGCTCGAGGAGCCAGGATTGAGGGTTAGCACAATGGGTCGTGGTCATGAGGGCGTGCGCGCGCTTGCCGGCCGCGCGGTCCATGTCCAGTCGCGGATTTCCGGCATGTCCTCGCCGTGTTCGCGCACATGGCGGGCGTGCTCGATCAGCTTGTGACGGAATTGCTGCTTGGCGCGCGTAGCATCGAGACTGAGTTTGGGCAGGCGGTCGAGCGCCGCGATGGCCAGGTGGAAGCGGTCCAGTTCGTTCATCACCGCCATGTCGAAAGGCGTGGTGGTTGTGCCTTTTTCCTGGAAACCATGCACGTGGATCTGGTCGTGATTGGTGCGTCGATAGGTCAGCCGGTGGATCAGGTAGGGATAGCCGTGATAGGCGAAGATCACCGGCCGCTCGCGCGTGAACAGGCTGTCAAAATCGCGGTCGGATAGCCCGTGCGGGTGCTGGCTGGGTGATTGCAGCGTCATCAGGTCAACCACATTGACAACGCGCAGGCGCAGGTCCGGCACGGCATGGCGGAGCAGGTCGACCGCGGCCAGGGTCTCGAGCGTCGGCACGTCGCCGGCGCAGGCCATGACGATGTCGGGTTCCCCATCGCCGCTCTTCGCTGCCGGCCCATTCCCAGATGCCGGCGCCGGCCTCGCAGTGCAGGATGGCATCGTCCATGGTCAGCCATTGGGGCGCCGGTTGCTTCCCCGCCACAATGACATTGATGCGGTTATAGGTGCGCAGGCAATGATCGGTCACCCACAGCAGCGTGTTGGCATCGGGCGGAAAATAGATGCGCACTACATCGGCAGTCTTGTTGGCCACCAGATCGACAAATCCTGGGTCCTGATGGCTGAAGCCATTGTGATCCTGGCGCCAGACATGGGACGTCAGCAGGTAGTTGAACGAGGCAATCGGCCTGCGCCAGGGCAGGGCACGCGCCGACTGCAGCCATTTGGCGTGCTGGTTGACCATGGAGTCCACGATGTGGATGAAGGCCTCGTAGCATGAAAACAGGCCGTGCCGACCGGTCAGCAGATAGCCCTCGAGCCACCCCTGGCACAAATGCTCGCTCAGCACCTCCATCACCCTGCCATCCCGGGCGAGATGGACGTCGTAGGGCTCGATGGCTTCCATCCAGACGCGGTCGGTGACCTCAAATACGGCATCCAGCCGGTTTGATGTGGTTTCGTCCGGACCCATGACGCGAAAATTGCGCGCCTGGGCATTGAGCCGAAACACATCCCGCAGATAGGCGCCCATGACACGGGTGGCCTCGGCGGTCTGGGCTCCAGGGGAGGTGACGGTCACCGCATGGGCAACCAGGTCCGGCAAAATGAGATCGCGCTTGAGCAGCCCGCCATTGGCGTGCGGATTGGCCCCCATTCGCCGCGTGCCGGTGGGCACCAATGCCTGCAACTCGGGGAGCAGGCGCCCCGAGCCATCAAAAAGCTCATCGGGTCGATAGCTGCGCATCCATTCTTCGAGGATGGCACGGTGCCTGTCATTGGCGCGGGCATTGTCGACCGGTACCTGATGGGAGCGCCAGAATCCTTCCACCTTCTTGCCATCCACCTCCTTGGGGCCAGTCCACCCCTTGGGACTGCGCAGCACGATCATCGGCCACACCGGGCGGTCGTGTGCTTCGCCACCCGCGCGCGCGTCACGCTGGATCGCGGCGATCCGCGCCACCACACTGTCCAGCACGCTCGCCATCCGCTGGTGGATCAGCTCCGGCACGTCGCCCTCCACGAAGAAGGGCTCATGGCCATAGCCGCACAATAGCTGGCGCAGCTCGGCCTCGCTCATGCGTCCCATGATGGTGGGATTGGCGATCTTGTAGCCGTTGAGATGCAGGATCGGGAGCACCGCGCCGTCATGCGCCGGATTGAGGAATTTGTTGGAATGCCAGGAGGCGGCCAGCGCCCCGGTTTCCGCCTCGCCGTCGCCAATGACGCAAGCGACGATCAGTTCGGGATTGTCCAGTGCGGCACCATAGGCGTGCACCAGCGCATAGCCCAATTCCCCGCCCTCATGGATCGAACCCGGCGTCTCGGGTGCCGCATGGCTTGGAATGCCGCCCGGAAACGAGAATTGCCGGAACAATTTCCGCATTCCTTCTTGGTCCTGGCTGATGGACGGGTAAATCTCGCTGTAAGTGCCCTCGAGATAGGCATTGGCCACCATGCCCGGGCCGCCATGCCCCGGCCCGCACATATAGATCATGTCGAGATCACCGGATCGGATGACGCGATTGAGGTGGGCGTAGATGAAGTTCAGGCCCGGCGTCGTGCCCCAATGGCCGAGCAGGCGCGGCTTGACGTGATCGGGCAGCAATGGCTGGCGCAGCAGCGGATTGTCGAGCAGGTAGATTTGGCCCACCGACAGATAATTGGCGGCACGCCAGTAGCGGTCGATCATATTGAGCTCCGGGGCGGAAAGGGCAGTCACCACGTCCGTTTGCAAGATTGTCATGCGCGTTGCTTTCCCTGGTGCCCTGCGACAGCGGGCCAGATTGGCGAGGTGGCCGGAGCTCCGCCAAGGACCACCATGCAGCCTGCGCAGAAATCGGATTTGACCCAGGTCAAAAGCGCGCGCCGGCGGCCCGCTAGGCTCTATTATGTCGATGACCAGCCAGCAGCCGTCTGCCGGACGGATCGCAGGCAGGCGTTGGCAAGGGAGCGCAACGATGAAGGCCATGGTATTGCACGGCAGCGGTCGGAGACTGGTTCTTGAGGATGGGCCGACCCCCTTGCCGGGAACCGGCGAAATCCTCATTCGGGTCGAGGCTTGCGCTGTCTGCCGAACTGATCTGCATGTAGTGGATGGTGAACTTCCCAACCCTTGGTTCCCCATCGTGCCCGGACACGAGATTGTCGGGATTGTGGATGAACTGGGCGCAGGCGTCGTTGCTCCCTGGATGGGCACGCGGGTCGGGGTGCCATGGCTGGGCCACGCCTGCGGGCATTGTCCATTTTGCGTGCATGGACAGGAAAACCTGTGCGACGAGCCGGTCTTCACCGGTTTTACCCGCGACGGCGGCTTTGCCACGCACGTCGTAGCGGACGCCGATTTTGTCTTCCCACTCACCGGCTTCACCGATCCGGTCGCCACCGCTCCGCTTATGTGCGCCGGCCTGATCGGCTGGCGTTCGTTGCGCCGGGCAGGCGAGGGCCGTCGCATCGGACTATACGGCTTTGGCGCGGCAGCTCACATCCTGACCCAGGTGTGCCACTGGCAGGGGCGCGAGGTCTATGCCTTCACCCGGCCGGACGATGTCGGGGCCCAGGCCATGGCACGATCGCTGGGTGCGGTATGGGCAGGCAGCTCGGATCAGACCCCGCCGAACCAGCTGGACGCGGCGATCATCTTTGCCCCGGTGGGCGCACTGGTGCCCAAGGCTTTGCGCGCCGTGCGCAAGGGCGGACGAGTTGTCTGCGGCGGCATCCACATGAGCGATATTCCGCAATTCTCCTATGATTTGCTGTGGGGTGAGCGTGAGCTGGTCTCTGTGGCCAATCTCACCCGCCAGGATGCGGTTGAGTTTATCGCCATTGCCTCCGAGGCAGGCGTGCGCACAACGACCACCCCCTATCGGCTTGAAGACGCCAACGAAGCCCTGGACGACCTCAGACACGGCCGCTTCCAGGGAGCGGCCGTCCTCGTTCCCTGAGGCACCCATTCTTCGCGGTTCCGAAACAGGCTCGAACTTGATACACGACAAAAATAGCCTCGCGGTCCCTGCTAGGGTGTGGCCCACAGGCTGAGCGCAAAGAGCGCTCATCGGGCAATTGCCCACGAAGTCACCGGGAAAAGAATATCGGCAGCAGGGGGTCGTTCAGGACCCCGGCCGTCGCGCCGCCCAGCACAAACTCGCGCAACCGGCTGTGGCCATAAGCGCCCATCACCAGCAGGCCGGCTTGCTCGGAAACTGCCGCCTGCTGCAGCGCTTTGCCGATGCCGGCGGTACCCAGATCGACGTGAACCATCCGCGCCTTGACGCCATGGCGCTGCAAATAACCCAGCGTTGCCTCCACGGCGGCCTTGGAGACAGGCTTATCCTCGTGCGCCGTTAGCACCGCGACATCTGTGGCGGCGACGAGCAGTGGCATGGCGTCGTACAGCGCCCGCGAAGCGGTGGGGCTGTCGTCCCACGCCACGGCAATGCGCGAGGCATCGTCGGAGCGATCGTTCCCGTCCGGCACCACGAGCAATGGACGCGCCGAGTCGAACATCAGGTTCTCAGCCAGTGCGGCATGCTCCACGCTGCCGCGCCTCAGCGTCATGGCCGAAAGATCGTGGTGCCGCGCCCTATGGGCAATGGCAGGTCCTGTGGATCCGAACGCCGCCCGGATCGTGAACGTCTCGGCCAGCAGGCGCTGGCTCAAATCTCTGGTGCTCAATAGCAGGTCGCTGGCGTTCTGCCGGCTTCGACGCTCCGCATCGGCGATCATTTGGGGCAGGGCGATCAGCGCTCCGCCCCACCGATCTGCAAGATCAGGCACATTGATCTCCACCCCGCAATAGGTGATGTGCGTGGCAAACCGTTCGACAAGCCCCGACAGCCGGGGAAGGGCGGTTGGTTTCGCGTCATCGGGAAAGGTGAGCAGTGGAACGAAGACATCTGTGAGCATCTGGTCACCTCCATCAATCATGACCTCCTGGGCACCGACCGGGCGGCTCATCCTGGTCCTGGGCAAGTGGCGCCTTTGGCTACGCACATCGACAGCATAAGTCGCCGTGTCCCCATCTGCGTCTACAGGCCGGCAAGTGAATTGACGCAGGTCAAGGAACGGCCATTTGTTTTAACTTAAGGCTCAAGCTACGAAACGTTAGGCACCGCGGCCACTGCCTGGAGGGCGTAGAGCATGAGTAAATGGAGCGCCGATCTGACTACGCGTACCGGACTGACATTTCACGTGCGCCCCGCGCTCCCGGCGGATGAGCAGGCGTTGGGTCAGTTCTTTGAGCACCTGACGCCCGAAGATCTGCGGTTCCGTTTCCTCAGCAGCGTCAAGGCCGTAAGTCATGACCAACTCATAGCGATGACAAGAACCGATCACCGGCAGACGGAAAGCTTCGTGGCTTACGAACTCGGGGGCGGACCGATCATCGCCACGGCCATGCTGGCGTGCAACGCCGAACTCGACGTTGGGGAGGTGGCCATCTCGGTCAGCCCTGGCCACAGGGATCTGGGCATCGGCTGGGAGCTGCTGCGCTTTATCTCCGATTTTGCCCAGGCCAAAGGGGTCAAGCGCCTGCAGTCGCTCGAGAGCCGGGCGAACACTGCAGCCATCCGCCTCGAGCAGGAGCTGGGGTTCACATCGAAAAGCTACGACGGCGACACTACACTAGTTGTGCTGGAAAAGACCCTGGATCACTAGAGCCGCTACGTGTTCACAGCCCTTGCAACATCACGGCGAACAGCGCCAAAACCAACGCCGCAACGCTGACCGCTCCCACCATCAGGCCAATCCTTCTGCTCCCCACCGAAGCCGACATGACGGTTTTGGCCAGGGTGTTGGCCGCCACGCCCACAAGGATCGCGTTGGCGGCGATGCCGGGGTCGAGCCCGCTGCCGGCCAGGCGCGACATTGAAATGGTAATGGCGTCCGCATCGACAATGCCCGACACCGCCGCGACCACCAGGATGCCGGACGAGCTGAAGCTCGAGCGCAGATACCCCGCCGCGAGCATGACGACGACGATTATCGCCCCCAGCCGCAGGGCCCTGCTGATCCCCAGGGGATTGTCGATGACCAATTGCGGATGCCCCGCCTCGGGCCGCTCCCAGGCGAGCACCAGTGCGCCCAATCCCTGGATGGCTGCGGCGATCGCCAGCGGTACCATGATCCGGGTGGCCAGCGCGGGGTTCAGCACCAGCGTCACCCCCGCGACCCGGGTCATCATGACCAGTCCCGCGAGCAGGATCCCGGCGCTGACGAGCTTGGCCGCTTCCGGGCGTTGCCGTCCCAGTCCGGCCAGGGTCAAAGTCGTTGCCGTGGAAGACGCCAGCCCGCCGGCCGCCGCTGCCAGCAACAAGCCCATGCGGTCGCCGAAGATTTTCACCGCGACATAGCCCACGAACGACACCGTCGCGATGAGGATGGTCAGGAGCCAGATGTCGTGCGGATTTATCGCGCCCCAGGGATCGATGGTGCGATTGGGCAGTAGCGGCAGCAAGAGGAACGTCATCGCCAGCAGGATGAGAACCGAGCTGATCTCCACCCAGGTCAGCGCCTCAACCCAACGGTGGAGTTGTTCCCTGAAGGCAAGCAGTGCCGTCATGGCCACGGCGCCCGCAACGGCGATGCCGATATCGCCAAGAACGGCAAGGGCGCCAAGCAGGAAGGTCAGCAGGCCCGCGATCACCGAGGTTACGCTCACATCGTGGTCGGCCGTTGCCTCCAGCAGGTGGAAGGCGGTGAAGGCGGCGGCGTAGGCGATAAACACCAGCCCCAGCAGAGTGCTGTTCGTGCTCAGGGTCAAAAGCCCGGCGATGCCGCCCAGCAGGCCAGATAATGCGAAGGTGCGAAAGCCGGCGGCGCGCTGATGGTCCGGGGCGTCGCGCTTGCTCCAGCCGCGTTCAAGCCCCACCAGCAGGCCGATCGCCAGTGCGACGCCAAGGCGGCTGAAGAGTTCGGACTGTTCCACGATCCCCTACCTTAGTGCCCGCAGGGCGTTGAGGATGACGGCGACATCGATGGCTTCCTGCAGCAGTGCCCCCTGGACCGGCGGCAAATAGCCCAGGGCCGCGACCAGCATCGCGATGACCGACAATCCGAGCCCGGCGAACACGCTTTGCAGGGCGATGGTGCGGGTGCGCCGGGCGATGACGATTGCCTTGGCCAGCGGTCCCAGCGCATCCACCAGGACGACCACTCCGGCCGCCTCCGAAGACGCGGCGGTGCCCCGCGCGCCCATGGCTACCCCGACATCGGCCGCCGCGAGCGCCGGCGCGTCATTGACGCCATCCCCCACCATCATCACGAGGCCCGTTGCCGTTTCGGCCTTCACCGCCGTCACCTTGTCCTCGGGCGTAAGATCTCCCAGGATCAGATCGACGCCAAGCCGTTCGCCGACATTTCGGGCAATCGAATGCTTGTCCCCCGACGCCAGCACGATCCTTTCGACACCGGCCTGCCGCAAGGCGCTCAGCGTTCCCTCCGCGTCGTCGCGGACATGATCCTGCAGCACGATCACCCCGGCGAGCGTGCCATCGACGGCCACGGCCACCGTCATCACATCCGCGCCCAACCCCTCATGCAATTGGTGTGGATCGATGCCACCGATCAGGCGATGCACGAACCCGTCGCCGCCCACGATAACGGGCCGTCCATCCACCAGCCCCTCGATGCCCAGCCCCGGCGTCTCATCTGCATCCACTGGCGGCGACAGGTTCAGCCCGCGCTGGTTGGCCGTTTCCACCAGCGTGGACGCGACCACATGGCCCGATGCCTGGTCAAGGCTGGCGGCAAGGCGCAATACATCGGCTTCGGAATAGCCGCCGCTGGTCCGGATTTCGGTGATGGCTGCCTGCCCATGGGTCAGCGTTCCGGTCTTGTCGATGACGGCGGTGCGCACCCGCGCCAGCGCTTCGAGCACCCCTCCGTTCTTGATGAGCACGCCGGCGCGCGCGGTGCGCGACATGCCGGAGATGATCGCGACCGGCACGGCCAGAATTAGCGGGCAGGGGGTTGCCACCACCAGAACGGCGAGGGCACGGATCGGGTCCTGCGTGGCTATCCAGGCAGCGCCGGCGATCAGCAGCGTCAATGCCAGGAACCCCACGGCATAGCGGTCAGCCAGCCGCACCATTGGCGCCTTGGTATTCTGTGCCGCCTGCACCAGGCGCACGATACCGGCATAGGTGCTTTCGGCCGCGGCCCGCGTGGCAATCATTTCAAACGACGAGCCGATGGAGGTGGCCCCGCTGAGCGCCTCTTGCCCCACGCCGGCGCGCTGCGGCACCGATTCACCCGTGAGGGCCGAAAGGTCGAGCAGGGCAGAGTTTGTGGCAATCTTGCCGTCTACGGGCAGCACCTCGCCCTCGCGGATGAGCAATCTGTCACCCGGTTCGATCGTAGTGATGGGCACTTCCTCAAGGCTGCCGCCCCGAAAGCGCATCGCCGTGCGGGCAACGCGGCCGAGCAGCGCGGTCATTTCCTGCTGCGCCCGCCCCTGGGCGAAGCTCTCCAGCAACTGGCCACCGGCATACATCAGCGCAACCACGTTACCGGCCAGCGGCTCCCCGAACACCAGGGCAGCCGTCATCGACAGGGCGGCCACCAGGTCGAGCCCCAAATCCCCACGGCGCAGCGATCGGGTGATTTGAACCAGCAGGGTCGCGAGCACCGGCAGCGTCGCCAGCCCCCAGGCCATTGCCGCGGAGGCTTCCTGATCCAGCCACCACAGGGCTGCTCCAACGGCAAGGCCAAGCAGGGCAACGATGACCAGCGCATAGGGGACCAGACGGCTCATCTCACTCCCCCGCAATCGGGAAGGCCGCCGTCACGGCTCTGACAAACCCTCTGGCAAACCGACAATCTACTTTAGGCTGCGCGGCGTGGAGAGCGCCACCCCCCGACGATCCAGCTCGCGTTTGATGCTGGGCGGCATCTCCCGGCAGCCACAATTGGCGGCATGCGACAGATGCCAGTCAAGGCGTTCATCCAGCGTTGCGGTTCTTGGCAGCTTGTGGGTTTCGTGCCATTCGCGGTTGATCGTCACCTTGCGTCCTTTCCTTTGTACGCCGCTCCCGCTTCGCTGTGCGGATAGTCCGGGGGTGTCAGGCGCCAGCACTGGGCGGTGGGGCAGCGCTGAGCCGCGCCGCATCACGCGAGGTCCAGCGCACCATGATCACCACTGCCGCGCTGCCGAAGCCGAACAGAACAATGCCCAGCGTCGTCAGCCAGCCGACAATGGGGATCATGCCGATCGCCGCCGCGGCGATCAGGGCGATGGCGAGCACCCCGAGCCGATTGATGTTGGTATCGACCGCGATGAAGGCGCTGGCGATCCGGATGCCGATCAAGAACGCCCCAGCCAGATAGGCAAGGCTGCACGCGACAATCACGAAGACCAACACAAACGGCAGCAGCAAGATGCCGATTATGGTCATCGCCACAACCGGAACCAGCCCGAGGACCGAGGCAAAGGTCAGCAGGCCCAGGCCAAGATTGCGGAAGGGTCGTTTTTCAGACGCGATTGTCAACGCGCTGACAGCCCGCGGCATGAGGGCGATCAAGGCAGCGCCCACAACCAGCAGCACCAGCCACCATGCCACGATGCTCCATAAGACCGGCCAGAAACGGTTGACGACGGTCCCCGCGGTCTGGCCGGCGGCCGACATGTAATCGGGCGCTTCGCGCAGTTCGAACGCAACGCGGTCCGCCGGGGCGACCGAGGCTGGCACTTCGATCTGCTTGGGCGCCCGAATTTCCAGCTTCCCATCCACCCTTGCGCCGGGGCCGAAGGTGAGGCTCTCCCCGTAGAAACTGAAATCGCCGGTGACCGCTGCATCCAGCGTCGCCGAGCGCGCGGTAACCAATGCCGAGCCCACCGTCCCGCCGATGACGACGTTGCCGCCGGCGAGGCGAACATTACCAGCAATCGGGGCAGGGGCCCTGAGCGTTACGTTTTGCCCCGCCGCTGTAACATCGCCGCCCACGGCCCCGGTTACATTCACTGAAAAGCCCGCGGCATAGAGATCGCCGCCGATGCCCGAACTGACATCGACATCGAAGCCCGCCAGGTGTGCGTCGCCCGACACCGGTGCCGTCAGCGCGACATGGTTTCCGGCAGCAAAGGCATCGTGTTGGACGGGCGTGGTAATGGAAACGTCTTGCCCCGCCACATACAGATCCCCGCCGAAGCCGAGTTGAGCCGCGTCGGCTTGCGCCCCAGTGCAGGCTCCGAGCAGGAGGACGACGGCGACACTCATCGAAAGGATTTTCATGATCGGTGTCCATTGCTGTTGGCAAAACTATGCCGGATCTGCAGGAACGATATTTTGACCGGTATCAAACGGCAGATGATCGGGGCCTTATGTTTTTGATCTGCAGCGGCGCTATTGTGCTTGCTCGTCGCCCGCAGGATTGGGCTAGCCGGCAATCTCCTTGAGGGCTGCCAGATCAAGGATTTCGATCTTGCTGACCGAATGGAGGCGGAGCAACTTCGCTTCCTTGAAGACCTTGAGGATGCGCGACACCGTTTCGAAGCTCATTCCAAGATAGTCGGCAATATCATTGCGTTGCATCGCCAGATGGATAACGCCGACCGCATGCTGACGCGCGCGCAGTTCCAGCAGGAAGGCTGCCAGTTTTTCCGCTGCGCTCATCTTCCCCAGCACCAGCAGGTGTTCCTCCATCTGTCTCAGGGCGCGCAATGCCATCGACAGGACACTGGCGGCACCAGTCGCATCCAGATTGTTCCTCAGCACCCGGATCCCGGTACTATCGACACTCTCGGCGTAGCTGTGATGGGCGTGGCCGGACTCGAACCCGAACACCTCGCCGGCAAAATGGAACGCGTTGACCTGCCGCCGGCCCCCTGCGGTGAACTGGCAGGTGCGCACTGTGCCATATTCAACCAGATGGAGATGATCGGCCGCGGCGCCCTGTGCGTAGATCACGGTGCCGGGGCGGTAGAATGACACGGCACAGGGCTGCATCTGGGCTAGCAATTGCGAAAGTTCCGGGTCTGGATCAGGCGCGGGAAAAGCCGGTACGGCTGGATGGTGCAGCGGCGAATGGATCAGCATGGTCTGTTCCTCAAGCTTGCCAGGCGCAATTCTGACTGAAATCGTCAGCAGCGACCATGCGGTTAGGGCCTGAGGGTATTTACTTAGGGCGAGGGTTACGCCGCATCATCAAGGCGTCCCTTACGGCAGCGGACAGCGGCTCGCCCAGAAGCGGTTTCTGAATCAGCCGGAACACCGGTCCGATCCCGTGAGATGGTTCGCTGGCCAGCAGGACGACCGGGTGCGCGCGTCGACAGAACGCCACTATGTCCGCTGTGGGGCCGATGGCAGCGCGGTGATCGAGGATCGTGCAATCAAACCGTTCCTGCGCAGTGGCTTCGCCAATGTTTGCACGGGCGGTCACCGCATAGCCCTCGGCTTCCAAGGCAAATTGAAGCGACAGGCGCAGGTCGGCGTCAGGAGCAACGATCAAAAGGCGACCGGAGGCCATGGGGAACATCTCCCACGCACACACCGTGCGGTCATATCGATCTAGCAGGACACCAGGCCGGTGATTTGCCGCAGATCAATCGACAAGGTGCTATTCCCAGTCTTCCTCATTTACTTGACCGAGGACCATGCGGACCAGCTCTGCCAGGCTCCTGGCCTGCATCTTGGCCATTAACGCTGCCCGATGTACCTCGACCGTGCGCGCGCTGATGCCAAGCTGGAAGCCGATGGTCTTGTTGACCTGTCCCTTGAGCACGGCTTTCAGCACTTGCCGTTCCCGCTCGCTGAGCGAGGCCAGGCGTTGGCGGATCGATTCTCTGCTTGCCTCGCCGTCCTGCTGCGAAGCAGCGGCGGAGACCGCTTGCCTGATGGATTGGATCAACACCTCCTCGCTGAACGGCTTTTCGATGAAATCCAGCGCCCCGTTCTTCATGGCCTCGACTGCCATCCGCACCTCACCGTGTCCGGTAATGACAATGGTGGGCAGGGTCATGCCGGCCTTGCGCAGGCGCTGCAACAGTTGAACGCCGCTCATGTCGGGCATTCGCAGATCGGTCACGAGGCACCCATTGCCCCCGGTCTTGGCCTGTTCGAGAAATGCGGTGGCGCTTGGATGAAGCCGCACGGCAAAGCCCGAATTGGTGAGCAGGAAAGCCAGGGAGTGGCGGACGGCTTCATCGTCATCCACGATGTGAACGACGATGTCGGTTTCAGTCATTCCCGGGCCTCCTGGATCGTGGGCAAGGTGAACGTGAAGGTCGTTCCGGCGCCCCCATCTGTGCTCGCCGATATCTGGCCCCCGTGGGACTCGATAATGCGCTTGGAGATCGACAGCCCGATGCCCATGCCGTGGGGCTTGGTGGTGGTGAACGGCTGGAACAGCTGGGCGACAATCTCTTCGGCTATGCCTGTTCCGGTATCGCGCACCTGTATTTCGAGCATGGCGTCTCCCATGCGTCGTGTGCTCACCGTCAATATCTTGTCCGGACTGTCCTGCATGGCGTCCATGGCGTTGCGCATCAGATTGATCAGGACCTGTTGGATCTGGACGCTGTCCGCCATCACCCGATCATTGCCGTCGGCGAAGTCGAACACCGTGCGGATGCCGCGCTCCCGCGAGCCCACAAGAGCTAGCGCCGCGGCTCCTTCGATCAGATGCTTGATGTCTTCGGGATGCTGCTGCATGTCGCCGCTGGTGGCAAATTCCCTCAGGTGGCGAATGACGTCTCCTGCGTGCAGGGCCTGCCTGGCGGTCTCCGACAGCGCGCCTCGCATCTTGGCCGCCGGTTCGCTGTCGATCCGGTCGAGAATCTTGATGCAGCCTTGCACGTAATTGGTAATGGCCGACAGCGGCTGGTTGAGTTCATGCGCGAGCGTTGATGCCATCTCGCCCAGTTCATTCAGCCGCGCCAGCCGCGCCAGCTCGCTTTGTACCTCGGTGAGCCGGGCCTGAGTTTCCTGGCGCTCCGTGAGATCGCGGATGAAGCCGGTGAAGTAGGTTTTGCCCTCCGATTGCATTTCCCCCACGCTGAGCTTCATGGGAAAGGTCGATGCATCCTTGCGGCGCCCTACAACTACCCGGTCCACCCCGATGATCCGCCTCTCTCCGGTGCTCATGTAGTGGGCCAGATAGCGGTCATGCTGCTCCTGATAGGGCGAGGGCATCAGCATGCTGACATTGCGGCCCACCGCCTCGTCGGGGCGGTAACCGAACTGACGCACGGCGGCCGCGTTGAAGGTGACGATGGTTCCATCCGTCTCGATAACCACCGTCGCATCAGGCGCCGTATCGAGAACTGATTGCAGGTGCGCCTCACGCCAATGCAGTGACCGCGCAATGTCCTGCGCAGCCACCCGGGAGCGACGGAACGAACCGCCGAGCCACACAATCGCCAGGCCAACAATGGCAAACAGCGTCAAGCCGATCACAATGGCGATCGGCGTCTCGGCATTGATCATGAGTGCATAGACCAGAGGCAATGAAGCGCCGACCGCCACCAGCCCGGGAGCAAACCCGCCGATCAGGGTGGCTACCAGTATTGCCGGTGTAAACAGCAGCCCGATGGATGAACTTGGCAGTATTTCATGCAGACTTACCCGCGCCCCAAACGTCGCGGCGATCATCACGCCCACGAGGGGGTAGGCAACCCAAGGCTCCCGCAGACGCGTCATTGCGCACCCTATCAGATCCGTGGTGGGTCTCTTGCCGTTACTAGAAAATGTATTGCCCTGCCATGCAAGCTACGGGCAATCCTATAACGCCATCTGCAGCAACGCCACCGGCCCTCGTGGGCGACAATGAGCCTTCTCAATCAGGCCCCCCGTAACGCCGCATCCAAATCTCCAAGGCGACTCCTATGGCGATCCCAAGCGCCAATCCACTCACTATGCCAACGCCGACATTACCCACCACCAGACCGATTATGCCGCCAACCGCGACCCCGAGTGCTGCGTAAATGCCCATATGCTTCTCCCGGCGTGACGTTATACCCAGCCTGCCATCAAGGCGCGGCTTTGGCCCCGCCCGATCAGCGTGCAAACCGCAATCGTGTGCACTAATGCCCTGCAACTCTCAGCCCGATCACTATGCCTGCCCGATATCCTTGAGAAACCGATCGATCACCGCGAAGGTCTCGGCGTCATGACCTATCCCGATATGGCCGCCATCGGGAAAGACTTGCACCTTGGCGCCAGGAACCTGTGCACCGATATACCGGGCCGCTGCGGCAGTGCCAAAGCCATCGTCCTCGTAGGACACCGCCAGCGTTGGCGCGGTAATGGTTTCCAGCGGCATCGGTGCGGGTTGCCGGCAAGCCGGGCATCGTTGATCAGGCCGCGGGTGCGGCGGCTGACCGGCAGGATGGAGAACAGGATATGCCGGGCCCGCTCCTGCTCCGCGGCATCCGCCGCCCGGACCAAGGCAGGCTTGGTGGCGAGCAGCGCCTCGGTCAGGAAGTCCGGCATCGTCCTGATCGCCAACCAGAACAGGAAGTCGGATTGCAGCACGGCCATGGCCATCTGCATTTGGTCCGCAGGCACCGACTGCACCGGGGTTTGCCGGGGCACATAGGTGGCGGGCACCAGCGGTAGCAATGCGGCGCACCGATCGGGGTGCCGGATAGCAAAGGCTATGGCGGAAAGCGCTCCCGCCGATCCACCCGCAATTGCAATCTTGTCGATCGACAGCTTGTCCAGGAGATCAATGAAGACGTCGGCCTGGTTTTCCGAAGACGGGTCCTGCGGAAATGCGGAACGCAGATAGCCGAAACGGGATGGGGCAATCACACGATAGCCAGCTTGGCTGAACCGCCTGGCAAAGAACAATCCCTGATCAAATCCGCCGCCCGTGCCATGCACCATCAGCAACGGTGTGCCAACGCCGGCCTCGGCGTATTCGAGATCGCCGAAGCGGGACGGGATCACCACGCTCAATTCTGGTGCAGTCAGGGCCCGCGCTCGTCCCATATCGCCACTATAGGCGATGCCCGCGCCACCCCCCGCAGCAATGAGCGCCGCTGCGACCGCGCCGAGCCCAAGCACTTGTCTGCGTGACACCATATCCGAAATGCCTTTCTGCGATCTGGTCCCCTACGGGCCTGATCGGTGACGCGCCCGTCAGCCCAGTGCGCAGCCGAAAGCCCGCCTCCACGCCAACCACAGCCGCCACGCCGAACCGCATTGTCGCAAGTCGCTCCCCCTCGAATGCGCTCCACCGGCGCTTTCGATGCC
This sequence comes from uncultured Alphaproteobacteria bacterium, assembly GCA_963699295.1. Lineage (GTDB taxonomy): Bacteria > Pseudomonadota > Alphaproteobacteria > Rhizobiales > Devosiaceae > Devosia. Next base: position 1,003,793 of record OY969432.1, on the reverse strand, counting down.
ACGCAGGTGACCGCGGGCCGTCGCCACGGTGACAGGGCCGCGACGGCGCGGTCGGCGGGCCACAGAGCCGCGCCCAGTTTAGTCGACGCCGGGTGGGCAAATTTGATCCGCGTCAATCCAGCTCCATTCACCGCGGCAGTGTCGGACGAACCCGCGATGCCGGGATGACCGCTTCGTACTAGGCGCGGTCCGTCGGCGCCGCGGCAGCCTTGACGAAGGCCTGAAGATGCCCTCCTCTGTCTCTTGCTCCCCTGCTTGATGCGAGGCGTCTGTGACATTGACTTTGACCTTTCATGGTGCCGCACACGGCGTCACGGGCTCCTGCTTCTTGTTGGACACTGGCAAGGTGAAGGTGCTGGTGGATTGTGGCATGTTCCAGGGGTCAAAGATGGAACGGGCGCTCAACGCGCGAGAGTTCCCCTTCCGCCCGCCCGATCTTGATGCGGTGCTCCTGACCCATGCCCATATCGACCATAGCGGCCTCCTGCCCAAGCTCGTCCGCGACGGCTTTGCCGGACCTATCTTCGCCACCGGGGCTACGGTTGACCTGTGCTCGGTAATGCTTCCGGATGCCGCCTACATCCAGGAACATGACGCCGAGCGGCGCAACAAGCGCGAGCGACGCCGCCATCGGCAGCCTGAGGTGCCGATCTATACAATTGAAGACGCTCATGAATGCCAGAAGCAGTTTTCTACGGTCGGCTACGGGGAGTGGCTTGCCGTTGGCGATGGCATGCGGGCTCGCTACTGGAACGCCGGTCATCTGCTGGGATCGGCATCGATAGAGGTCGAGATTGATGACGGTACGCGCCGTCCCACGCGGCTCTTGTTCTCTGGCGATCTCGGACCTGCGGGTAAGCCCTTTCAGAGCGGACCAGAAGCACCTGCCGACCTTGACTTCGTGGTGTGCGAGGGGACCTACGGTGCCGTCGACCGTCCTCCCAATAGCGTAGCCACCCGCCGGAGCCAGCTCGGCGAAGAGGTGTTGGCGGCAAGAACCAGGGGAGGGGCCTTGTTGATCCCCTCATTTGCCGTTGAACGCACCCAGGAAGTTCTCGTGGACTTGGTGGCGCTGATCAATGAGGGGCGGATCCCCGGCTTCCCGATCATCATTGACTCGCCCCTGGCCAGCCGCGCTACGCAGGTCTTCCGACGGCATGCGAGTGAACTGGGCGAGGACGGCGGTGCGCTGGAGCGGGCCCTGGACTCGCCTCATGTTTCAGTCACCGAGACCGTCGAAGAAAGTAAGGCACTCGATCTGCAGCGCGGCTTCCATGCGGTGATATCCGCAAGCGGCATGTGTGATGCCGGGCGTATCAAGCACCGGCTCAAGAACTGGCTTTGGCGAGCCGACGCCACCGTGCTGATGGTCGGGTTTCAGGCTGCGGGAACCTTGGGTCGCATCCTGCTGGATGGGGCGCAGTCCGTACGAATACATGGGGAAGAAATAGCGGTTGCTGCCACCATCCGTTCGCTCGATGTCTATTCGGGACATGCCGATGCGCCGGAACTGGAGGCCTGGCTCGTTGGGCGCAAGCCGGTCACCGGCGCGGTCTTTCTGGTGCATGGGGAGTTGCCGGCGCTCAATGCGCTTCAGCAGCGCTCCAGCAGCAAACTAAGCCCCACCCAGGTCATCATCCCGGAGCTGGATCAGGCATTCGACCTGGAAAATGGTCAGGCACGCGCTATTGCCAGAACATCGGGGCGGCGGTTGCCTCAGGAGCAAGTCGGACTTCCCGACACCGGCAATGCCGAAGCCGATCTCTTGCTCGACATCAGCGATACCCTCTCCAAGGCCCCGGACGAGCGCTCGCGGGCTGTGATTATTCGACGGCTGAAGCGGGCTCTCACGAACGACGGATAGAGGAATAAGATCGGCAACGGCCATAGCTTTTGCCCGGCCGGCTCCGGCCGAAGGCAGAGACAGGCGTCAGTCAACCGTCGCGGCGGGCTGGCAGTAAATTTCATAAAGCGTTGTCAGCACCCGTGTAACCGGCTCAGAAGCCAGCCGGTAATAGATCGTTTGCCCGTCGCGCCGGGTCTTGACCAGGCCCAGCGCCCGCAGCTTGGACAGATGCTGCGATAGGGGGGATTGCTCAAGCCCCACGATCCGGGACAGCTCGCTGACGTTGCGCTCCTGTTCGAGCAGATTGCACAAGATCAAGAGCCGCTTCGGGTTGGCCATGGCAGCCAGCAGCTGGGCCGCCTCTTCGGCTTGGGGTTCAAGGTCCGTGATGTTCATGTCGTAAGTTTTCCGCTTTCACGGTTGACACATTAGAACATTCGAATATATGAAACAACACAATTCAACGCTGATCCCCAGCTTCCCATCCTTACGGCTCAAGACAGGTTCATGATCACTACTTTCACACCCATGCAGGCGCTGCTCGGCGGCTCCCTGATCGGCATTGCCGCTGTCGCGCTGATGGCATTTCATGGCCGGATCGCTGGCATGACCGGCATTTTCACCGGCGTCATCCTGCCCAAAGGCGATTGGGACTGGCGGCTCGCTTTCCTCGTCGGTGCGATCGCCGCGCCAATTGCCATTGCGTTGCTGACCGGCTCATCCCTGCCATTGCAGGCCGATATACCCGCCTGGGCGATCGCCCTGGGCGGCCTTCTGGTGGGCATTGGGGTCACCTTTGGCGGCGGCTGCACCTCGGGTCACGGCGTCTGCGGCATAGCGCGGCTGTCGGGCCGTTCCATCATCGCCACGGTGACCTTCATGGCGGCGACCTTTGTCACCGTTTTCGTGGTCCGCCATGTGCTGGGAGGCTTTTGATGCTTCGCGTCCTCTCCGCCGCCGCCATTGGACTCGTATTCGGCCTCGGTATCGTTATTTCCGGCATGGCTAATCCGGCCAAGATCCTGAATTTTTTCGACGTGTTCGGCACCTGGGACCCCAGCCTGCTCCTGGTGATGGGGTCGGCCCTGGTCGTCACCTTCCTCGGCTATCGCCTTGTGCTGCGTCGCCCGGCTCCGGCCTTCGAGCGCAAATTCCACCTTCCCGCCAGGCGCGACCTGGATCTGCCGCTCATCGGTGGATCGGCCCTGTTCGGCATCGGTTGGGGCATCGCTGGTTTTTGTCCCGGCGGCGCCATCCCGGCGCTGGGTTCCGGCGAGCCAGGTCCACTCATCTTCGTTGCGGCCATGATCGGCGGCATCTTCGCAGCAAATGGTCTGAAGGCAGCAGCTGGCCGCCGCCGGGCCCTGGCCTGATCTTCGAGCCGGAAGGAGATTTTCATGTCTACCCAACCCATTCCATTTACGCCCGATTTGACGGTCACGCCGGAAGTCGTCGCGTTCTTCGACGAGCCCACCAACACCATCAGCTACATCGTCAAGGACCCCAACTCGAGCGCCTGCGCCGTCATCGATTCCGTGATGGACTTCGACTACGCCTCCGGCCACATCGCCTATGATGGCGCTGACAAGATCATCCAGCACATCCGCGACAATGGCTGGACGCTGGAGTGGCTGATCGAAACGCATGTCCATGCCGACCACCTCTCGGCAGCCCCCTATATTCAATCCAACCTCGGCGGCAAGCTCGGCATTGGCGAGCAGATCTGCGTGGTTCAGGACACCTTTGGCAAGATCTTCAACGAAGGGACCGAGTTCCAGAGGAACGGCTCGCAGTTCGACCGTCTGTTCAAGGATGGCGACGCCTACCAGATCGGCACCATGACGGCCCACACCCTGTTCACGCCCGGCCATACGCCGGCAGATATGGTCCATGTCATTGGCAATGCCGCCTTTGTCGGCGACACCCTGTTCATGCCCGATGGCGGTTCCGCCCGTGCCGACTTCCCGGGTGGCGATGCCCGGACCCTCTACCGATCGATCCAGCGCCTGCTGACCCTGCCGGGCGAGATGCGGCTCTTCATGTGCCACGACTATGGCCCCAACGGACGCGCCATCCAGTGGGAGACCACGGTTGCCGAGCAACGCGACCACAACATTCATGTTGGGCACGGCACTTCTGAAGACGCGTTCGTCAAGATGCGGGAAGAGCGGGACAGCACCCTCTCCATGCCCAAGCTGATTATCCCATCCCTGCAGGTGAACATGCGGGCAGGGCAGCTTCCACCCGCCGATGATGACGGCAAGACCTACCTCAAAGTGCCCATCAATCGGCTCACCACCTCCAAGGAGTAAACTGAATGACCATCAACAAGATCGACGACAAATTCGCCCAAAGCCCGCAGATCCAGCCTGATGAACTAAGGCTGATCGCCGAAGCCGGCTACAAGGGCCTGGTCTGCGCGCGTCCTGACGACGAAGACCCTGGCCAGCCCTCCTTCGCTGACATTGCCGAGGTCGCCGAGCGGTTCGGTCTCAAGGCCTTCCACATTCCGGTTTCGGGTCCGGTGACCGAGGGCCAGCTCATCCGCTTCGAACAGGCCCTTGCCGAAACCGATGGACCTATTCTGGGCTACTGCCGTTCCGGTGGCCGCGCCGGCAGCCTTTACGCCGCAACGCTCTAGCTGAAAGCTGACCATGTTCCTCGAACCCCTGCAATATCTGCTCGGCGCCTTCTCGGGCAGCCTGGTCGGCTTCACCCTTGGCCTGTTCGGCGGCGGCGGCTCCATTCTGGCCGTCCCGCTCATGGTCTATCTCGTGGGGGTTCCCGTCGCTCACGTCGCGATTGGAACGAGTGCTTTCGCGGTGGCGGCCAACGCTGCTACTAACCTGGTCACCCACGCCCGCAAGGGCAACGTGATCTGGCGCTGTGCCATCATGTACACGGCTGCGGGCATTGCCGGGGCCTTCGCGGGCTCCTTGCTGGGCAAGGCCATGGACGGCGACAAGCTCCTGTTCCTGTTCGCCATCCTCATGTTGGTCGTGGGCGCGCTGATGTTCCGGGGCCGGGGCAATCCCGGCATACCCGGTGCAACCTGCAATCGCGAGAAGGCCCCCAAGGTCCTCGGCTATGGCGGTCTGACTGGCGCCTTCTCGGGCTTCTTCGGCATCGGCGGCGGCTTCCTGATCGTTCCCGGTCTGGTGGCCTCAACTGGCATGCCGATCCTCAATGCCATCGGCTCCTCGCTGGTCGCCGTCACCGCCTTCGGGCTGACCACGGCCCTCAGCTACGCCTTCTCGGGATTTGTCGACTGGCCACTGGCTACAGTGTTCATTGGCGGCGGGGTCGTCGGTGGTTTGCTCGGTGCTCGGCTGGCCCTGGTATTGGCTCGCCAGAAGGGAATGCTGAACACCGCATTCGCCGGCCTGATCGTGCTGGTCGCCATCTACATGGCCGCCCAGACAGTCACCGCTTTCATTTGACAGGCAGACCGACCGAAATTTCGGCGTATTTGAGCGCCCTGTCTACCCGTGGTGGCTTTGTATCGGGTGATGGGATGGACGCCCCCGGCCGGGCGCCTTGCCACCTGAACGCCACCAACAAAAAAGCCCCGGTTTCCCGGGGCTTTTTGTCTATGTCAGGGCAAAACTGATGCGTCGTTCGAGAGTGCACTAACTGGCCAAATACATGACCTGTGCGCCTCGACTATCACCATCCATTCTAAGCGGTACCATTGGATGGCTCAGCTTGCTTGATTTAATGATGTAAAATCATATACTTAGAGAATCGGATTGGCTCGGAATTTGGCCGAAGCGACGCATCAGTTTCGCTCAGAGATGGACCCGACGACGCGGGCATGTCGGCGTGAAAAAGCCCCGCGGCCCAGGGCCGCGGGGCTAAGAAGTCACCAGTTCGACCGTCAGGTTGGAAGCCGATCCGGTACATCAGCGCGATGGTAGAAGGAGGCCTTGATTTGACCTTTGTCGAAAGCGGGCCGAACACCTAAGTCGGCGAGCCTTCTTTGCACACCCAGCGCGCCGAAGTTCCATTCCTGGGACAATCGATATGTCGAAACGTATTGGGTCATGAACGCTTTCAAATCGGCCTCTGATACCTTTCGTTGAGACACGGTCCCGTGCCGTTCGACGAAATGGGGCAAGTGGCCGTGATCAAGCAGACGATTGACCACCCTCGACGTTGTACGGAGCGCCTTTTCCACCTGCTGCTTGGTGAGGCCTTTTGCTGGCGGTCGAGGCAGTAGACGCTTCACTTCGTCGGAGCACACCAGCAGTCCCGTGATACCCGCCTTTCCCTTTGCCATCCCGATACGCGTCAGTTTTCCCTCCATCAGCAGAGGGAATATCTGAACGATGCTGCAGCCGGCCCGACGGTAGGCGTTGGCGAGAGGGACCAGACCCGTGGGCATCGGAACAATCACGCGCGACATTATCCTGTCCATCAGGGCATCGACCTCTGCCACCTCGAAAGAATACTGGCCTGCCACCGGCGAGGGACGGGGCTTAAGATAGCCCGAGTTCAGGATGTACAGTTCCTGGCCGCGCATCAGGTGCATTCGCCGCCGCACGTCCTGGAGAGAGAGGCCGGTTTTTGCCTTTCGTTTTTTCCCGGGGACGTCATCCGCACCCGGGGCCATGGCCGCCGATGTTTCGTACATCGCCACGATGCGGTCAGCCAGAGCTTCGCCGTCATCGAAGTCCATCAGAACACGATCGTCGGACAGCTCCGGATCATCCACCAGAACCTTGTCGAACGCCCCGACGCGCCGAATGGAGGTGATCGGAATGTTTCGAGCCAGCGAAAGTGAGTTCGGCGTATGGAATTTACGCCGCAATACCGGGCGGTCGAAAATGCGGTCTTCGGGCCCCAGCGGAAGCCGATCAAGCATATGATTGCGAACCACCTCACGTGCACCATCAAGTTCGACATCTGCGATGTTGCTCCGTAGCCAAATATAGAGTCGACCGTAGAAAAGCTGGCCGCTCCACGCGGCCCGACCTCGGAAGAAGGCGGAGGTGTAAGACCCCAGCCATTCGTCGAAATGCTCCGACCCACGCCGCAGGATCTCATAACCGGCCTGGAAGGCGTCACGCTTCTGGTCTGTCGTAAGGGCAAGCCAACTCCCGTCGACACCGTGACGTTCCATGGTCCCTACATACTCAAAAAGCTTGGTCGCAGCATGGTAGGACTGGCTACCGAGCCACGTGTCGTCCGGCGTACCTTCGAAGCGGCCAAGGAGATACCTTTCCGCCCGCGTCGGGACGAGCTCCCTTACAGGCAGAGTATCCAGCCTCTCGATAATGCCGCGCATTCTCGTCGCCGTATCATTGACCTTGGTCCAGCGCGTCTCGTGGCTGCCCAGCACCAGCTCCACGTTATGGGACGGGCAGGGGCCAATGGAAGAAGCATGCCAAAGGGTGCGCATGAATGGCCTGGTTACGATACGACCCCAGCCGGTAGCCACGTCCTCGCGAACGCAAAGCGGGCATACGCGCATGACGGTTCGTTCGAAGTTCGGCTGACGAACATCGATGCCCCGGTACTGATACAGTCGTTTCCCTGTTCGGATGAGAGAGTTCTCGGCCAGGGCGATCGGATCTATCTGACAGGCTTCCGCGAGCCGGTTTAGGGCGTCGGGGACGCCATCGAGAACGGCGGGCACGGTCGTCCGCAGTTCGGTGCAGAACTCGAACGGCGTCAGCCCGACCTCCATGGCGATCCGGGAAAGCACGCTCGCTTGGCTCTCGCCGACGCCTAGGCCCAAGAGACGATGTGAAGCGATTTCGATCATTTCTTCCTCTCCACGCGGAGTTTTCTGACTTCCACAGGCTGAGGCTGAACCAGTTGCGCGGTGACCGGTGCCGCCGGCACTACGTCGGACCCAGTTTCCGGTTGCTTCCGGGCGAGCTTGCCGCGCGCCTGCTCGTAGAGCTTCGCCACGTCGATGGTGCTATAAGCAACCTCGTCGCCGAACACGTTCAGGTCCGCCGGGCATCCCGTCCTGTCGTGAAAGGCTGCAGCAAAGTGCTCGACCGTCAGCACGCCGGAATTCTCGCGGATGGCGTGCGAGAGGGCAGCCCGCATAATCGCGATGCTATCTCCGAGTTGGTACAGCGAGGCGTAGATCAGCCTTTCGAACAGCACTCCGCGATCGAGTGAATCGGCGACCGCCGCTTTCTTCAGAAAGTCGTTCATGGCGGACAGCAGGATCGGCACGCCGGACTGGAAGTCGATCTCGTCCAGGGTAATGATCGTCTGCCTCCGAGCGATCTGAAAGTCACCGAACAGCTTTGACGTCTCCGGTGTGCCCGACAGCACTACGGAGACCGGCCACGTGGATTCCTGACAAAAAGATCGGAGAAGGTTTCGCGCTGACTGGATTTCTTCCTCCTTCGGCGAGGACAGCAGAAGCTGCGCCTCGTCGATATGGATGATGATGATGCGATCCTCCACTTGATCGCGGGCGAACTGGAACGCGGCGTCCCGATTATGGAAGGTCTTCTTGACTTTCACTCCGGCGGCGACGGCGATGCTCCTGGCGAGGCCGCTCAGGGCAAAAGGCCCCTGAGCCTTGACCGAGATCAGCAGACAATTGGATGTGCCGTACCCACGGAACTCCGGCCGCTGATGGAAATGACGCTCCAGCAGACGCGTCTTGCCGGCGCCTGAGTGCCCGACGACGGCAAGCAGCCTTCCTTCGGCAAGCGACCCGATGTTGCGGTGGGGGCCATCGAGAAGGGCCTCGAAATGACGGACATGCGCATCGACGACCTCATCCAGCGCGACGCGAAGTTTGTCATCACGATCGTTGGGCACATATGCCTGTTCGATCTGACGGATCAGCTCGCTGCGGGCGCGCCGCTCGGGCGACTGCGACTGCTGCAGGCGATCGAGGACGCCTGCAGCACCGGTTGCCGACATATTTACTACCATTAGTCCTCAACCTCATACTTGCTGTCGGGCGCGGGCAGGGCGGGTTTCGCCGGGACCTCGAGGGGCTCCGTCGAGTGGCCGGCAAGCACCTTCGCCGTCATGTCCCCGAAATCGACCCCTTCCTCGTCGAACGAGAACGTCCGATAGAGGTCGCGTTCGAACCTCTCGATGTCCTCTTGCGAGATGACCGGCGAGGCAATTCCGGCACGACGGATGGCACCGCGCGCCATGCCGGCGATCGCATCGAGAGCGGCGTGCACCACTTCTTCGCGAAGGGCCGCAAGCCGAGCATTCTCCTGACGGAGCTTCAGCGACGCAGCCAGCCAATGCATCATCGATACGCCATCGAAACCCGCACGTTGGCACCGGACATTCATCCAGCCGTCGTCGGTCTTGACCGACACGTAACCTAGGTCGTTCGGATCGAGACGAACGAGCACCGGCTTGTTTCTGGAGGCCGAACGCATGCGCTGAAGCTCCTCAGACTGGAAGTTCAGGCCAAGAGCCCGGATGCCATAGGCACCAATGCGACGCTCCAGCGTGATGCCGAAGACATGACGGGCGATGTCCTTCTCGGGTGGCGGCAGCACACGATACTTGGCGCGTAGCCGCTGCCAGGTATCGTACGGCGTGGCACCACCGAGCCCTGCATGCGGGCGCATGTGGTAGACGTCGACAATGAAGCGAACCAGCGCGCGAGCCAGTTCTTCATAGTCGATGACCGCATTGGCCTCGGAGTCGTAGTCTCCCTTCCTGACCACGTTGTGGAAGGAGCGGCCTGGAAATTGCGCGATCAGCATGTCGTGCAGCGTCCGATAGAGACGTTCCTGCCGGCCGCGCATGGAAGGCAGCTTGGCGGGTGTCACGTACGCATGGATGCCGACATCGATGCAGGCGGCCCTAAACTCGTTACTGACATAGCCGGAGCCGGAGTCCGTGGGCAGGGTCTCCCACAGGCCATAAATGTCCCAGGGCATCTCACACCCTGCGTCCTTGGCGATCTCGGTTTTGTCGTAAAGACCCATCGCAACGGTCTGAACGGCAGCCGCACCACTCGGCACGAAGATGAGCTTGGCAGCGACAACGGTACGGGTGACCGTGTCGATCGCCGTCGACAGCCAGAGGCGCTTGCGCTTTACCTTCGCCTTCTCCTCATCCGGCAGCTTCGACCACAGGTCAGCTTTTTCGAGAAGTGTCTGGAGCGGGATGCGCCACTCGTCCATTTCCACGCGCTCGAGCGGACGAACCGCATCGACCTCGCCGCGAATGATCTGAAGCTCGCGCTTGGCGTATTCGACACCTTCGCGGCCGGCCATCACCGCGAACGGATCAAGCCGATCAATGGCACGCTCGAACGACCGCCGCGACGGGCATACGGCCAGCCGCAGGCCGGAGCGGACACGGCGCTTGTTCAGCTTCCGGATGAACCGCTCCATCGCGCGATACAGGTCTGCCTTAGACGGCTGCAGGCGGCTGAGATAGCGACGCGTGAACCGCATCACGATCTTCTGCTCGAGATCACCCAGACGGCTGTCCCTGTTGCCGCTCCGGCCATAGTTCTTGCACAGTGCCATCGCGTCGAAACTGCAGGCGCGGTACTGGCGCAGCCAACGGCGAGCCGTCGACGGCGCCGGTTTGATGAGCACCTTGCCCAGGAATTTCGAGCCGCTACGACCGTCCTTGGTCATGGCCTGAACGTCGTTCTCGAACCACCCGGCGTATACCTTGGCGATCAGCGGAGTGAGTTTGGCGTCGGAGAGCGTCAGCTTGTCCTTGGCCGAGCCACGCGCCTGCTTTCCCAGCGCGGAAATGATGCCGTCGCAAATGGACTGGCGAAAGAGGACCTCGCGCAGCTCGTCGGCTGGCAGATCGCTCAGGTTCGCCCACTTGCCAGACCTGACCGGCTTGGACGTTAGGAAATGATGGCGGATCGTGCGGAAGAATCCCTTATCCCGCAGGGCTTCGAGGTCCTCGTCCGAGAACTCCACAGACAAATCTGGCTGATCGAGCAGGGTGAACCGGTTGGTTGCCCCTTGGCTTTCGGCGTAAATGTGCTTCACACCGTTGAGAACATAAAGGTGAGACCGATCATAGCGGTACGCCGGGGCGCTACCCTCGGAGGCGACGGAAGAAACAAGGCTGGAGCGGAGAGCGGGAGCGTTCATAGGACGATCTTTCAAAGAAATGAGGGAGTGATGCGGACGGACATGGTGGGCCCGATGCGATCGGATTTGGCCCACTGCATCTCTCCGCGGTCGATGAGGTTCACCGCCGCCACGTAGAGGCGGCCCGCTTCCTCGGGATCGTCCGTCAGGGCTTGGATCGTGATCCAGCCGTGGACCGAGGACATGGCCTTTCGCAGGGTGATCACGTCGAGCTCGTCCCGGAGACGGCGAGCCTGAAGAATCTGCCTGGCGTTTGCAGCTGCGTCCTTGCTCACATCGGCACGGGTGACGACCAGGAACTCGTCGGCGAAACCGGCTACCTGCTCGCGGATTCGGGCGACGATGTCGTCGATACCACTCGAAATCCTGAATGCCGCGGCCTTGCAGGCGTAGACGGACACTTTTCCCGACGCCCAGGTGACCCTCAGGTCAAAGGTGTGTTCCCGCACTTTGCCCGTCTCATCGAGGTACTGGACCGGTTCGATCTGCTCCTCGATGTCCACCACGTCGTGGTCCACGGTATGGATGGAGATCAGATCGGTCTCGATCAGGCTCTCCATGTACTGGGCACGGCCTGTCAGAGCATTGGTACCCGTGACACGATGGGACGACGTGCTGCGCACCGACGGAACACGGCTCGCACGGCTGTCGAGCGGCATCGACCATTCAAGGTCCGACCGGTCGGGTGAAGAATGCGCAGGGGCGTTCTCAAATGCCGGTGAAGCGGCTCGAAAGGCTTCGGCGGAAACGCACTCCTGAAGCATCTTGTAGAGATGGGTGGAGTTGGCGGCACCATCGTGGTGCTTAGGATGGAACGGCGTTACCAAAGAAGACAGCGGAGAGGGGACATGGAACAACAAGGCAATCACTCCTGAACTAGGTACAATAATGGAGGAGGTTCAGTATCTGGCAGTGCGAATTACGCGCTTGATGTCTTCGACCTCTGCTTCTGAGTATTCGTCGAAGTCATGCGCAAGCATGAAGGGGTTTTGCGGCTTGAGACTTTGAGGTTTTGCTACAGAGCGAGTGGTCATGTCGGAGTTCCTTTCGGGTTGGCGTCGTTGCCTGTCCCTCACCTCGCACTTTTCTATTATGGGGGCGCCCGGACTATTTCTTCGGACGCCGGTCGGGGGGGCGAACTTCTGGGGACCAAAGTTCGGTGTGGCCGAAGTTCCCTGTCGGGAAGTTCGGTGCGCCCGAAATGCCGATTACCGAAGTTCGGCGGGCCTCGGGTTTCGAGGAAATTTACTGATTAGAAACCCTGAAAAAATGTTTGTTTGACTTTTTGTTCCTTGCCAGCGTCCGGGGCAAAGTCCGCCACCAGATCAATTGGAGAGCGGAAATGTTCGATATCGATGCGTACAGGGCCAGGGTGAAGACGCGAGCGATCGAGTGGCTGCGCCTCACCATCACCGAGGACGACAAGGATCAGGATTGGGAGGAGGTGGGCGACTGGGTTGCACAGGGCCTCGTTCGGGCGAGCAACGATTACCTACCCGCCGGATTCGACGAGGCTACGGTGGTCGCCCTAATCGCTGCGGAGCCGGAGTTGCTGGACTATCGTCAAGGCGATGGTGACACGGTCCGCGCCCACGTTCGGGCGGCCTTCAAGCACAAAGTATGCGAGGTCCTGCATGCGGAGGTTCTTCGGGAGACCAGGCCCATCTTCGCCGCCATCGGGGGAAGGGTGCCCGGTCACCTGGAACCCTCAAAAGGATTTGCGCCCTAATCCTTTGTCAACTCGCGTCCCCTTAAGTCTCTATCTCTGGGGGACGCCATGACCAAGATCGACAACGCCCGCGAACAGTCGAGGCCAATGATGGCTCGTCTTGACCCGCGCCACGCACTTCAGATCTCAAACGCCAAGCCGAAGGTGACCAACACCGATGTGAAGTTCGAGACCGCGATCCGTGCACTTGCTCATCACCGGACCGGCAGCGCCCGTGACCCGAGATGGACGGCGGCGCAAACTGCCAAGAAAATGGGGAAGGGCTCGTCGACACTAACCGACGTTTTCGATTACCTTGAGGATCGCTACGGCAGCGGCATAGTAGGGCGCGGTCCAAGCGGCCGATCGTCTGGCAAACTTCTAAGTCTGGGTGAACTCGTAGGTGACTACGCCAGAATGGTCGTGGCGGTGGACTGGATACTCCGCAGTCGCCATGACTTCCTTGGTCGGGAAAGTGAATTCGATGACCTCGTTTCCTGGTTGAAACAGGGGTACGCGGTTCTAGATCCACTCATCGGGGCGGGGGTTGGACCGGAAGAATTTGACCCATCCGTCGAGCCGGTGGATTTGCCTCCGGAGTGACCGCGGGTCTCCTCCATTCGGCAGTTTCGCTGCCGGTAGAGTTCTGGGAGCCGAACCCGTGCCCGCTGTTGGATTAGCGTTGGGGGTCGTGTCCGTGGTCTGGCGTGACGACAAGGTCAGGCCGCCTTTGAGAAGATCAATTGCGCCACGACCTCACCCGAGACCTGACCCTCCCTGATCAACCGGTCCGCAACCGCCAGTATCCGCTCACGGTATTGGGTGGCTAGCTGCTGCGCGTCGGCATAGAGGCGTTGAAGATCATCCTCCACGGCCTGCCGAAACTCCGGGTTGACCCTCAGCAAAGTCGCCGCTTCGTCGGGCGCCGCCCATATAAGGGATCCGGCCATGCCGTAGCTGGACCGCAGCGTCGCCATCAATTCGGTCGCCTTGGCAAGGTCGGAGTCGAGACTGCCTCCCGCGCCGCTGGAAGGCGACCCGAAGATCTCTGCTTCCGCCGCAGACGCGCCAAGGACCATGGTGACGTGACGCTCCACCCGCTCACGATTGAATAGCGTTTCGGTCAGCTTATCGAAGGTGGCTCGGCCCCCAGAAGCGCCGCGACGGACAATTGATACTTCTTTGAGCGGTTCGCCCAATGCCAAGCCGATCACACCGTGGCCGGCTTCGTGAACCGCCGCTCGATAGCGTTCCCCCTCCGAACGCGTGTCGACCGGCGTGATCTGTGCCATTAGGTCTTCCAGGACCAGGGGCCGGCGCGAACGGCGGCTGGTCCGCCGCGCTGCGCGTACCCAATCCATCGCGACTGCGGCGGTGGCGCCCAAGCCGGCCTTTGCCAGCGGAAGCAAATCCTCCCTCGCCAGGTCGCCGCTTAGATGGGTCCGCAGAATGTTGGCCAGCCCGTCCACGTTAGGAATCCCGATGTGGATCGAGCGCTCCAATCGGCCGGGACGTAGCAGCGCGGGAGAAATGTCCTGGATCATATTGGTGGCGCCCACGACGACTATGCCCTCGCGCGACGACATTGCTGAATCCAGGAGAAGGTAGAAATCGTAGATCACCGGCAGCCACCAATCCCGGCCACGCGGCGACATGCTGCCGGGGTCCGGCAAGGCGTTCAATTCGTCGATGAACAGGAAACAGGGGGCCGCAGCGGCAGCGTCCTCGAACAGCCGCCTTTGTGCCTTGATGACGTCGTCTAAATGCCCTCCTGAGCTGGCGAAGAGCTCCGAGATCGACCCAAAAATGACCGGCAAACCACAAGCTTGTCCCAAGACGCGGGCGAACGTGGTCTTGCCTGAGCCGGGCGGGCCTTCGAGAACGGCTCCACGATCGATGTCCCGCCACGTTATCTTGCCTGCGCGCAGGTCGGCAATATCGGCCCTAAGATCGAGCGCCCATGTTCTCGCCTCACCATACTCGACCGCGTCATCCAGAACGGGAAGTGTGAGACCGGTTGACGCCGCCGGCGGCAAGGGCCCGGCCACGGCGCGGGTGAGCCGTTCGACCGCTGCCGTCTTGGTCAACCCCATGGGCATGCAAGCGCACAGAAGATCGAAATCGAGAGCGGTGAGGTCCACGTTTTTGAGCGATGCCGGCGCCCGTCCAATAAGGCAGCGCTTCATGGCCGATGCAACTATCTCGTGCGTGGCGGGCAGCACCTCGTATCGATGGGTGGCGACCGACAGCAGGATTTCCGGCAGCAACCTTTCGGGCGCTGCGGAAACGCCAACGACCGTCGCCCCGCGCGCGATGGCCGTCGAGACTTCGTCTCCTTCGGCGGCTTTGGACTTCGGCTTTTCTTGCTCGCTGGCAATTTTGAGGTGAGGGTTGATCGCTTTAAGGGCGGTCGTTATCGGCCCAACCCACTGGTTGGTTGGAACCTTGAGGACAACGACTATCCGGCGCGACCTCTCAACCAAGCGGCGACCGACGGTGCCCAGCGCACGATCCAGAGCGACCGCGGCAACAGCCACGCGCGAGCTGACCGGCTGTAGGCCGGGGCCTGTCGCGACCTTTTCCAATTCGTCGTCATCGATTTCAACGTTCATCTCGTTCTCCGGTGAAATCCGCGCCAGTGCATCACAGTGGGGTGTCGATTGGCTGGAAAGGGGCCCGGTCACGATCGAGCCGGCATCGCTCGTCACCAAGCCGTCCAAAACGGGAGCGTTGACCGCCGCTTTAGCTGTTGCCTGATTGTTGGTGTTCTGCTGTCGTCCACTTGGATCAGCCGGACGCTTGTCCGTCGCATAGGCTAGGTCGCGGCGAATGCGAGCTGGTGAGACCTAGGGGTGTCGGGTCGTCGGGTCTGAACGCGGTACTCACTCAAGCCTAACCCGGCCAAGTTGGGGCGGACATGGCGGCGTTGCTCCAGACGAGACCGACCCAGCAAGCGGCCGCAAACCGTCGCGACGATAGACGCGGGCTACAAAGCACTGTCGGATCGCTATGCGGCGTCTGAAAGCCGGTAAAAGCGAGAGAAAGTTCTCGCCGACGTTTTATCGTCGCTGACCCAATAGAGCTGCGAAGTGGTGATCTGTTGCGTGCCGAGGCGGGGGTGAGCCATCACCAGCCCTTCGAGTGCTAGGACCGGACGCGAAACGACCCGCCAATTCAACAGCAACGGTGCCCGGGCGAGCTCGCCTTCTGTTGGGCCACTGCCGGCGGCGATAGAGCGCAGATCGGCTGCAAGGCGTTCGATCTTGTCAAGTTCCATAGCGGATATCCTTTTGGGGATGGGAGTGGCCCGGCTTGGCTCATATACGCGAACAAGAGGCATGGATGCGCAAAAACAGCTGCTGGCGCCACCGCTGGGCACCCCGGACTGACACTCGTAGAGCGTATTCGATGCCCGTATCAATCCGGTGGGAGCGAGGAGAAAATGGAAGAAAATGACGGAAAGCATCCGCTTGCCCGGGCTTGGACGGCCGGTGTTGGACGCTAGGCGTCTTCCTCGGGCGGGCGGTCATTGAGGCTGACCGTGCTGTCGGGCCTGAGTTGGGCCGAAGCGTCGATCCGCAGGACACCCAAGGCCACTAAGTGCATTATCGCCGAAAAAGGCTGCGCGTGAGTGATGGCGCATGCGCAATCCATGAACGTCGTTTTGCCGCCGCTTTCGATCATGTGAACCAGGATCGCCATTCGCTGATCGACGGACACGGACACGCCGCAGGCTTCTTCAATGACACGAGCGGTACTCAGGCGCGGCTGCCGTTGTATCGCGCTTTCGGGAACAAGAACACACGCTCGTCCGGCAAAACTGCCCATCTCCTTCAATTCGAGGAGGTCGAACTTCCGTGCGTGCCAGATGGTCTCGGGGGCACAGATGAACGTGTAGCGACCCATGCCGATGGAGACGCGAAGGATAGCCAGGTCATCGCCGGTGAATCCTTTGGCGCAGGCCAAGTTGTCGACGAGTTTGTCGGGACCGAGGTAATCCGCACGCGGATGGGCGTTGATCAATGTAACCGCGTTCCTGAGCAGTCGCCTGCTGACGAAGCTGCGATCGACGATGCCGGTGTAGTTGCGGGCAGGGGATTGCGGGTCGGACCCGCGATTGAGCGCAAGTAAAGACATAAGTACTCCTGGCGGCGCGACAGCCGCGATACAGAGGCGGCAAGCCGCCCAATGTGGGGTATTCATGGTCTGCCGGCGAGGTGACCTCCGCCGGGAACTACGCTTGCCGGGCTGAGTTGGGGCCCGAGTATCGCCGTCGACAAAATGCTGCGACGACGGTCTTATGGCAGAAAATTCTTCAAATTGCAACAATTGTACTCAATTTAAGCACATTCGTTTCATTTATGGTTAACGACACCGGAGTTCGGCCGGATCCTTGACGTTCGCTGCATCTCGCTGGACAATCCTTGGGACCAAGGATTGTGAATGACCACCGGCACCCAAATTCGGGCGGCTCGAGCCCTATTGGATTGGACCCAGGACGAGCTGGCGACCAAGGCTGACGTCGCATTGCGTACTATCAGATTGTTCGAGGCCGGTGACCGCCAACCACATCGGCAGACTCTTGATCGGCTTCAGGGCGTGCTGGAGGAGGCGGGCGTGCAGTTTCTTGAGACAAAAGCTGGGGTAGGGGTGCTTCTCAATACCGAAACCTAGGTATTTTCTGATGCCCCACGGTGCCGCTGCCGACAAGGGCGTTCGGCAGCAATTGGTAGCGCGTTGACGCGGAAGTACGCTGCCCCCCTTACGTGCTCGTCGCGTCGCGACCACCTCTGTGATGGCCGGTTCGGGGCCGTAAGCGGCCATGCGGCTTTTGGCGCCCTACGGACGATAGCCGACGGGCAGCCTTCGGTGACGATCACTTTAGAGCTGCCATTGGAGGCTTTTTAGGAAAGATCAACGTACTCTGCACTCAACGACGGCAGGAGAATCCTGAAGTCAACCTCTTGAAGCTAAGCAATATCCGTCCCACCTATTCCGCAAGCGTGCTTCGGCACGGCCGATAGAGCCGAGCGTGTGAGGACCACCATAGGTAATTGAAAAGTCCTCAAACGATGGTCTTCTGCTTGGTGGCGGCTAATCAAGGGCCCCCATGCCGAGGTAGGAGAGTGCGATATGCTCGCATTCGTCAAACTCGAGGCCAAACAGACGGCAGGCGGTAGTTATTACCGCGTCTGTTTCGGATGTTTCTGCATCCGAAGTTGGCCGCGATGATGCCGCTGGCTCTAACAGGAGGGCACCCGAAAGGGTGCCCTTTCAGCTTTTCAGTTGCTCGTCGTGTTGCCCACAGGCGCTGGTGCGGCGGCGGGCGCCACAGGAGCATTTTGAGCCGTCACCGGAGCGGGCGCGGTGCCGGGTGCGGGGACGGAGGAAGTCTTCACCAGCGCCGATGAGATCAGGGCCGCTGTGAACGCATCGCCTTTGGCGACCTTGTCCTCGGCACCGGCCTTGTCAAACAGGGCGATGGTGTGGTCGAGCACCGCCTTGATATCGGCCTCCTTCAGCCCGTCGACCTTCAAGCCGCGCAACGCCGCGACGTGCACCGGGCGCGACTTGTTGAGGTGCCAGGCGAGCTGCATCATCACGTGGTACCGCAGGTTGTTCCGGTACACGCTGTCGATGTTTTTGGCCTCCTTGCGGAAGTAGGCGTCGACGGCGAAATAAAGGCGGGCGCAGACCTCGTAAATACGCAGGTCGGTCGTGTCCGCAAACAGCGCGGCGTATTCCTTTTCATCCCGCATGATCGTGGTTGGACGTGCCCGGGCGTCGTGCGGGCGCTCGAGGAGGACGGCCATTAACGATTGCGCCAAGCGCTCGATACCGAGGATCTTGTCCGCAGGCTTTCCCTTGTTCCGCCAGTAGTCCTTCCTGCGATCATAGAAGATGCCCAGCATATGCAGGAAATCTTCGATCTTGCGTTGTAGCGGCTCTGTCGCGTGGAGGGACGCAGGCTTGATGCCGGTGTGGGAGTTCGTCGCCTTGATTACTCGGTCCCGGCGGGCTTCGTCGGCGATCTCAAGGACGCGCACCTGTACGGAGCGGTCCTTCGCGTCCTGGCCTCCGCCCGAGAAGAAGCGATGGATTTCGTGGGACGTCTGCAGCCCGTTCACGATCAGAGGGTTCTTGATCGTCAGTTTGTTGTCTTGCGACTGCGCGGCCTCGGCGAGGATCGTCACACCGTTGTTGAGCCACCAGAAGTCCGCCTCATCGCCGACCACGCCGAGCGTCTCGGCGATCTCCTTGTTCACCGACGCGCTGCTCTGGTAGTCGCGGACGTTGAACTCGAACATCGCGTCAATGAGCTTACCGTTTTCGGTGATGAAGTCGTGGTAGTCCTTGAGCTGCGCCAGGATCACGTAGCCCTTGCCGTGCGAGATCGGCGATTTCACGTATGGTAGCTGCTTGACCAGGACGTTCTGCTTCTTGGCCTCCTGGAAGAGCCGGGCCGCGTCCCAGAGTTCCACCTTGCAGGTCGAGGTGTTGAATTTGGCCGCGATCGCCGCCTCAAGCGCGGGGATCATGGCCACGACCTTGTCGTTCCCCTTGGTCGCCAGCGTGGCGTATACGACATGGAGGTTCACGGTCGGAAACTGCCCGGCCAGGGTCTTGATGCCCTCGCGGTACTTTTCAAAAACCTCGAGCACGTCGGTGTTGTAAAGGGTCGCCAGCGTGGTCGTTTCGGCGTCAAGCCGGATCAGCTCCGGCACCGAGGCGTGGAGTTTAGCCAGCACCGTCTCATTGAAGCCGCCGTCGATCTTCGACTGGATGATGTAGAGGTCGACCGCGACAGGCTCCTTGAAGGTGTCGAAGTCGGTGTCGGTGGCGATGAGCGACCGATTGACGAAGAAATAGACGCTATCGATGCCGCCGTCGTTCTTCCCGTCGACGATGCCGGCGTCGGTCTGATCGAAGGTCAGCGAGTACTGCTTGAGCACGGTCTCGGCCACGAAGTACTCGAAAGCATCGCCTTCCTCCGTGGTGCCGTAGCGGGCCTTGTTCTGGCCCAGGATGCTCTTGATCAGGATATCGTCGCTCATGGAAAGACTCGAAACTCGGTCGGAAGGTCGCGCCTTATATCAACAAGCCGCCACTAACCCAAGAACGTCCGGAGGGTCTGCTCGAGTTTGTCTCGGTCCCCAGCCTTGGTTTGGCACTCCCAGACCGTCAGCACGTCCCAACCAGAATCGCGCAGCGCGGCCACGCTCCGGGCGTCTCGCTCGACGTTGCGCCGGATCTTCGCGCGCCAGTAGTCCGCATTGGCCTTAGGCTCTCGAGCTCCCCTGGCGCAGTCGTGGCCGTGCCAGAAGCAGCCGTTGACGAAGATCGCTTTCCAGCGCGGACCCAGCACGATGTCTGGGGTGCCGGGCAGATCCTTGCGGTGGAGCCGGTACCGGTAGCTCAAGCCGTGGACGAGCCGGCGCACGATCATCTCGGGCGTCGTGTCCTTGGACCGGACCGCCCGCATCGTCGCGCTGCGCTGTGGATCAGTCGTTGTCGTCTTCTTCACCGGCCTCGGTCTCGACGGACGCGGCGCCGCCCAACGCCTGGTAACGGCGGTCGGCCAGCCACTGGAGGCGCTTTGCCTGCGTCAGCAAGACACGCCTCAAGCCACCTTGGACCTTCCGTTCGGAGATCACCTGCGCTAATCGGCTGATGATGAGCGACCGCCGGGCGATCCGAAAATCAGGATGGCTGCGGATCTTGGCCACGTCGTCGGACACGACGCGCATACGGAACGACGATGGGATCTCGATCTGGACCGTTGGATCCGGCGGGTCCTTCTCGTTCAAAATGGCCTTGAACTGACTGCCGGCGATTGCCTTGCCGTAGACAGCGTGCTCGAGGGCGTTCAGATGTGCCCTGGCCGTGGCCCTATCTGCGGCGGTGTTAATGTCCTGGAACTGCGGAAGTGGATAGACCTCGATCTCATAGACTTCGAACGGGTCGAGGACGCTCATAGCGACCGCATCCGTCCTCTGATTGGTCAGGTGACGCCGGATCCTGGTGCGGAGCATCTCGTTGGTCTGGCCTACGTAGATCGGTTCGCCGTCGTAGTCGAAGAATAGGTAAACGCCCCAACGGAAATTGCCGACACGGCGCTTCCCCCCCGTAACTGGGTCGTCGAAGTCGCTGTCGAGGAAGTTGACAAGGTTGCGCCTCAGGTCCTCGGTCTCGAATGGCGGGACGTTGATATCGTCCGGCTTGTTCTCTCCCGCCATTCAGCCTCTCCGGATTGGAGTCATCTCCGATTCGACATGCACTATACCGGCGCGAGTGATGGTCGTCTTGCGCCACGTCTCGGTGCCGGCGAGCTGGATTTCGAAGTCCACGAAATTGAGCTCGTCGTCGTGGCCGCGGAAGCAGCTGTGAAACGCCTGCAGGAGTGTCACGTCCGCGATCGGCTGCGCGACCGCCTTCGTCACCGCGCCGCCGGGGACAATTGCTGGGAACATATAGATGCATGGCGGTGGTACGCGGAACGGGCCGACGTCCGTAAGTCTGGGCGCTACCTCGCCGGCGATCTTCGGGCATAGTCGGCCAACGGTGCCGCAGACCATATCCCAGACGATCACGCCGTCGACCTGTTGGTCGCGGGCGATCGTCTCTGCGGACAGCCTGGTGTGGATGCCGGACCAGGCGTTGCGCCTGGGATCGCCGGCAGCGTTGGTCATGATGGACCAGATGATGAATTCATCGGCCGTATCCGGGCGCTCGAATAGCGTGACGTTATTGCCGTCCATGGCCCCCGTCAGCGCGATGACGGCGTTTCGGCCTTGTGGCAGGCGCACCCAGTAGTCGCTCCGCTCGGCGGCCTCGCTAAGATCCCAGCCCTCGATGAGCTTGGAGTCTTCCATGTGGTTCAGAACGTGCTGAACGAATTCGCGCTTGGGCCGCATCGTCGCGGAATACTGGCCGCGGATGCGCTCGATCGCGCCCCGGAACAGACCGCTGTTGTAGAACTCCTTCTCGTCGAGCCCATGGTCGCCGAGGAGGTGAGCCTGCGTCTTTAAGACCTCTGCGAACTGCTCGATCTGATCGCGTAGACCAGCGTTCTGCTCGCAGGGTATGACGCTCATGCTGCGGCGGCGTCCCTGGCCTTGAGGCGCTCGAGGAGAGGCTCGATTACATGCTGCGCCAGGTGCCGCACCACTGGCACCGCGACGCCGTCACCAGTGAGGTGGTAGGCCTCGTTGTAGTTCTTGGGCAGCATGTATTCCTCGTCCAGGCCCATCAGTCGAGCGGTCTCGCGGGACGAGATGAGGCGCGAGCGGATCCGATTGCCGTCGACGACTACGATGACCTGGCGGGACGACCCCCCCGCCGGCGTGCGGAGACAACCGGCGAGATCGTCGAAGCGCACTTCGGCGCGTTGGTGCTTCACGCCGTCCTCGACGCGGGTGCGCTTGTAGACGGCGCCGACCATGCGACGGCCCGCGCGCTTGGCGGCTTCAACCTTCGCAAGGTTGATCGGCGACATCTGGCCGAGCAGGCGAGTCGTCTCGGCGGCGGTGTGCCAGCTCACACTGCCCGGCTTGTCCTCGATCAAATCGGCGAAAACCGTGTTGCGATGTGGCGGCGTGGGCATGTTCCACCACAGCCACTTCGCCTTGGCGGCGGCGTCGATGCGGTCGTAGGCCGCCTGCAGGCCGCGCGTGTGGAAGGGTTCGATAGGCCCGGGCGAGACCATCGTCTCGTCGACCTCGACGTTATCGCGAACACCGACGACGAACAGCCGCGGACGCGAGTGCGGCACGAAAAGCGCGGCGTCGATCACCATCGCGCCGTACCTGTAGCCGTTGTCGGCGAAGGTCTGGCAGATCGCAGCGAAATCTTTGCCACCATGGCTGGTAAGCGTGCCGGTGACGTTCTCGAGCGCGACGAACTCGAGGCGCACGGCCTTCGGCGATCAGTAGCTTCACGATATCCCAAAATGGGTAGAACGTGCCCGAGCGCTCGCCGCGCAGGCCAGCGCCGCCACCGGCAAGGGATAGATCCTGGCACGGGAAAGAAGCCCATGCGAGGTCAGCGGTGCCCGGCAGCTCGTTCGTCTCGACCTTCCTGATGTCGCCGACCTTGAGGACGGTCTGGCCGTCTTTGTCCCAGTTGGTCTGGTAGGCCGCGCCTTTCTTGAAGTCGAAATCATTCGAGAACACGCACTGCCAATCGGACCCCAGGCCGGCTCTGGCCATTCCACCGCCGGCGAAGAACTCGTAGAATGTTGGCTTGCTGGCGTCGGTCATCTGGCCCTCGCTACCCGTCATGATCGATGCGCGAATCATGGCCGAAGGTCGTTTACGGTTCGTTCTCATTGTAACATTCTTCACGTGAATTCATAGGCGCCGCCGAGGGTTTCGCCCAGCAATCATTACTCGAGGAGTTACCGGCAACTCTGCGGCGACCGTTGCGACATCTAACACCTCTAGAAAGCTATCTGCTTTCAAGGTTTAGGCACCGCTGGGCCGTTCGCTCTCGGGAAAACGACGGCCGTTTTTGGCGGTCAGTTCGGCTTATCTAGCGGCCGAAGTGGGGCGCTTTCCTGCGTTTGCCCACCAGCATCGCCTGCTCAGTTTTTGTCAATCTCGCCGATGTGCTTCATTACGGCTGCCAAAAAGACATTGTGGGGATGCATCTCAGCGCCATCGTAACCCTCGATCAGGCTGACCATCGTGTCTGTCAGATCCGAGCGTGTGGCGATTGGAATGTCGATCTTTCTGCCGTCGCGCCGAAAGTCACCTGAGCGAATTCTGTCCAGCTCCTCGCGATCCAGAGGTTCAAACTCTCCTTGCAGATAACGCAAACACTGCGGCAAGCGCTCAAAAACGCGTTCAGATTGAACTGAAATTCAAGCCCATTCGCCGTAGTGACCCCAGCGAGAAAGTACTCCGCTTCCTGCAGCTTCTCGAGGGCATGCCAGAGGGTGTGAAGGTGTGTGTCATCCTGTCAGACTATGCGATTAGGCACCTTGGCGGCGACAGGAAAACACATCGGTCAATCGTTGACATACCTCGGATGTTGTCGCCGCCTGCGGTAGCTTCCAAACGCTGATCGGATGTCTGCTTCCAGGAAACGAAAAAGCTTACCTCTCTGGTCAATATGGGGCGCTTAGTCCTCGGCTGATTGGCAGCAATTCAACTTCATTTCACGAGCATCGCCAAATCGTCTGAGGAAGCACTGATTTGCTCGACATCTTCAAGGTCGGCAACGCTGCTCCTTATGAGGTCCACCCACTCCTCGAACTCGTCCAAACCATATTTATTCTTGGCCAGGTTGCACGCCAGGTGGGTGATCCAGACGTTTTCGTCGATGTAAGCGCCGTTGCCGCTGTCAATCCGATCCGCCGACGGCTGCAACATGCCGAGCTTGCGATCCAGAACCATTGCACCTTGACGAGCGCACATTTGCCCTTCTGCTCGTTGAGTTTGCGAACCAGCAGCGCATACAGATCCGAATGGTTAGGCGCGTAGCGCTGTGGATTGATCCTGACGCTGAGCTCTCCATCCGCATAGCGAATGCCCCTGCACAGCAATGGGCCAGGTCCACTTCGTCCAATTGATGGCAGCAAGGGTTGGCCTTCCGCGAGCCCCGCTATCAATCAGTGTCATTGGCAGCGCCAACTCTTGACTTTCGGCTGTTGCGTTCGAATTTGCGTGTCGGTAAGCGATGCTGGCAACCCCGTTGAGATCAGAGCATGGAAGCAGAAGTTGGCGATGACGAGATCAGTATCAGTATCTGCTGGGACTGCTCGACGCATCCGAGCCTGAAACGGCTAATCGAACAAGACTGCGTCATAGGGGTTTGCGGCTTTTGCACCAGGGCTGATGTTCGTGTGCGGAACCCAGAAAACACCGAACCTATGGTCATGTTGATACGTGCACTGGTGAGGTACTATTGGGACGAGTGGGACTATAATCCTCACTGGGGTGGCGACAGCGTTCTTGGCCTGTTCGTCGAAGGAAATCCCGTGCTCGCACCATTGCTATCTGACAAGTACAGCGACGAAATCGGCTTTCTGATCGAGGAGCCACCCTACCCAGATTGGAACACTGGCATTTCTGTGTATGCCGGTTTCGACGACGGCGTCCGATTGCTCAATAATGCTATCTCAAAGACCACAGATCGCGGGGTCATCGATCTTCGGGCGCGGCTAGATGAAAACAACTTTGCCGCTATTGCTCCAGAACTGAACACCTTGATCGATGCTTTCATCACCGATCTGCTTTTCACAATTCCCAAGGACGCACTCTGGTACCGGGCTCGCACTGGAGTAGAAGCCTTGTACCGTCGCTATGATGGTTTTGAGAGCGAGGTGGTGCGCCAACCCTACATGCACGCCGCCATCGGGGCCTCTCCTCATCCGGGTCATGGAAGGCTGAATAGAGCGGGAAGTCCAGCACTCTATCTGGGTTCAACCCCCTACACCGCGCTCGCAGAAATACGACCGCACCCAGGACACTACGTATCAGTGGGCGGTTTCACTGTGGTCCGGCCATTGCGGGTGGCGGACTTCGATCCAGACATCTCCCTGTTCTCGTCAAGCGACGCTCGCTTGGCTCTCTACCAGATCATCCAAACGTTCGATCGTCTCATGAGCACGCCCGTGACGCCGGACAATAAGAAGGGCTACTTGATCACCCAGCTGTTGGCTGAGGTGCTCAGTGCGCGTGGTATCGACGGTGTCCAGTTCAAAAGTTCTGTATCTGATGGCGTGAATCTCTGCCTTTTCAGGCCCGAGGATGCTTTGTTCGCCCTCGGACACTCGCAGGTTCGCCACGTGAAGGCCCTCACTTACGACGCTCCAGAGACCACATGCATTGATAGCCCAGGACCCAACGATTTTCCCGTTGCTCGTTGATCGCCCCCAAACGTCGTCGCGCTGGCAGCGATGAATAGATCTGCACGGTGATCGCTGTTCCACCGAAAACAGTGCCCGTGCGTGTATGCAGGCGCCCGCTGCCGGACTACCCCGTCGTGGTCGTTCATCAGTCTGAGCTTCGGCGTCCGCTTTTGGGAGTCGTCGCGAGCTACTCGAACGGCCGAAATGGTGAAGGGTTTGGGATGCCGCTTGGCGTCGCAAAGCCACCCATGCAGGAACCCGCTTCGCGGGAGGACGGGTGCGGCGTGGTCTCCGTTTCATTATAGGCTTGGGATCAAGCCGCACCTGATCTGACGATGGAGTTCCTTTCAACGAGAGGAACTCCCCATGGTTACGTCACCGACCGCCGCCCCGACCACGCCGCTCCGCCAGCGCATGCAGCAGGACATGCTGATGCGCGGCCTGGGCGTCCACACCCAGCACGACTATGTGCGTCACGTCCGGCGCTTTGCCGTCTTTCTGGGGCGCGCGCCCGACACGGCGACGCCCGAGGATATCCGTCGCTTCCAGCTCCACCAGCATGAGAACGGCGTCAGCCCCTGCCACGATCAACGGCGCGGTCTCGGCATTGCGCTTCCTGTTCGAGGTGACGCTGAAGCGGCGGGATCTGTCGCGGGCCCTGGTGCTCACCCGCTATCAGCGCAAGCTGCCTGACGTGCTCAGCGTCGAGGAAGCTGCCCGGCTGCTCGAGGCGGCGCCAGGCATCAAGTACAAGGCCGCGCTCGGCGTCGCCTATGGCGCAGGCCTGCGCGTCTCCGAGGTCGCGCATCTCAAGGTCGATGACATCGACAGCGCCCGCATGCTGATCCGGGTCGAACAGGGCAAGGGGCGCAAGGATCGCAACGCCATGCTCTCGCCGCAGCTCCTCGAGCTGCTGCGGCTGTGGTGGCGCGAGGGCAAGCGGCGCGGGTGTCATGCTGCCCCATGGCTGGCTGTTTCCGGGGCGCAGCTGCACCGACCCGATCTCGTCGCGGCAACTGCATCGCGCGGTCCAGGAGGCGGCCGAGGTCGCCGGCATCCGCAAGCGGGTCAGTCCGCACACGCTGCGGCACAGCTTTGCCACCCACCTGCTCGAGCAGGATGTCGATATCCGCGTCATCCAGGTGCTGCTCGGGCACAGCAAGCTCGAGACGACCGCGCTCTACACCAAGGTCTCGACCCGCACGATCCAGGCGGTCGCCAGCCCGCTCGACCGGCTGATGGCGCTGATGGAGGACAAGCCGCCGCCCGGCTGACCCGGTGCGCGCCACCATCGAGGTCGCCGATATCTTCCGCGCTGCCGGTCCTGCCTATCGGGCTGCCCATGCCGGGCATCTGAGCCTCAGCCAGCTCAAGGTCATGTCGGCGATCGAGACACTGCCGCACCGCAGCTCTGGGCGGTCACGTCGAAGCCTGTCGGACTGCGGGCATGGCGGATCGCCTACAACTCCTGCCGCAACCGGCACTGCCCGAGGTGCCAGGGCGCGGCGGCACGCACCTGGCTCGCCGAGCGCGAGGCCGACCTGCTGCCGGTCGGCTACTTCCACGTCGTCTTCACGCTGCCCGCCGAGGTCGCCGACATCGCCTTCCACAACAAGGCGCTGGTCTACGACCTGCTGTTCAAGGCGGCATCGGAGACGATGCTGACGATCGCCGCCGATCCCAAGCATCTCGGCGCCCGCATCGGCATCACCGCCGTGCTCCACACCTGGGGCTCGGCGATGACCCACCATCCGCACGTCCACATGATCGTGCCGGGCGGCGGCATCGCGCCGGACGGGACGCGCTGGATCTCGTCGCGCCCGGCCTTCCTGCTGCCGGTCCGCGTGCTGGGCAAGCTGTTCCGCCGACTGTTCCTGACCCGGCTGCTCGACGCTGCACGATGCCGGGCGGCTCGCCTTCTTCGGCAATCGGCGGCGCACCTCGACCGACCGCCGGGCCTTCCTGCGCCACCTCGCCCCGGTCCGGAAGAAGCGCTGGGTGGTCTATGCCAAGCCGCCCTTCGCCGGGCCGGAAGCGGTGCTCGCCTATCTGTCGCGCTACACCCACCGCGTCGCGATCTCGAACAGCCGCCTCATCGCCTTCGACGAGGCCGGCGTCACCTTCCGCTACAAGGACTATCGCCGCGACGGCGCCGACCGGCAGCAGGTCATGACGCTTGACTGCCGACGAGTTCATCCGCCGCTTCCTGCTCCACGTCCTGCCGCGCGGCTTCCACCGCATCCGGCACTACGGCCTGCTCGCCGGCTCCGCCCGCAAGGACTGCCTCGCGCTCGCCCGCGACACTGCTGGGGGTGGCGCCGGCGACGGACGAGCCGCCGGCCGACGAGACCGCCCAGACCAGCGCCCGCCTTGTCCCTGCTGCGGCGGCACCATGGTCATCATCGAGACCTTCGCGCGTGGTGCCAGCCGCGGGCCCCGCCGATCGCGAGACCACCAATCCGGGAGACCGTTCATGACCCGGCATGATCCGCTCGTTCAAACGGCTGCGCCACATCGCTGGCCGACGGGATGGTTCGCGCATGGCGCCACAGTGACCATCGTCATGCACGCCAATCTCATCAACACCGTCGCCGCTGAGGCTCAAATGCCGCCCGGAAGACGTTCACCTGGCAGGCGCGCCACGGCATATGCCGAAGGTCGCGACCGGCACTCGACCACGCCAAAACAGAAAAACCCATAGCGCAAAGCGTGCGGACCGCGGGTTCCTGCATGGGTGGCTTTGCGACGCCAAGCGGCATCCCAAACCCTTCACCATTTCGGTCGTTGCGTTCACGACTTTGATTTCCCGAAAGCAGACGTCGCTCACAACCACGACGGTTGTCCCTCGTCGCTTTATGCCAACCCTTTTTTCGCTCCTTGCCAAAATTCGTCGCCCGTCACGACACTTTGCTTGATGAGATCCTTCACTGAGGCTCGAGATCGTTGAAACCAAACTGCCTCGAAATCACGAGCGAGTTGCATGATTTCATCGCCAAAGGAAAAGAGCATGGTTCGAGGAAAGTCCATTTCCTCTGGAACAATGTTGGCAGTGATTGTTTTCCTCGAAATAGCGGCGCTATGAGCGAACCCCTGATTGCGTACTAGGTCCAGTTTCATGCGAATATCTGACGACACGAGCGTGTCAACGCGGTCGCAATAGCTCAGGAGGAGATCTCTGTCCTCGGCGATTTTGTGGGAATACTCAGCCATATCGCGTGGGGGCAAACCATGTTGCGCTATGATCTCGCTCTGCCTTTCGGCGTACCGAACGCCGTAACTATCCGGGCCTTCTTGAAAAGCCGTGCGGAACAGAAAAGCCAGCCGAGGTAGGGACCGAATTTCGTCGTGGGACCGACGCTTCGACGCTGCTTTAGCCGCATAAATTTCTCCCGGAAGATATTTGTCTTCCTTCTGCATCAATGGCTCGGTGATTTTCCAGGTCGACATCACGAGGGCAAGATCGAGCATGGCGGTCACGCCGTTAAAGAAGCTGATCGACGGCGGGCTCGTGTCCTTCAGCCAACCGACATTGTGTTTGAAGCCCTCGCCTATGGCCCTATATCGGGCATAGCTATCGGTCTCCCTAATCATCGAGTTTGCGATGACGTTTATCTCTCGAATGTACGGCCCGAGGGTCGCGGCAGTGTTCATCGAATTGAGCTCTGGCATAAGGGGTGTCGGACATTATGCTGCACGATGATCTTGGTTACGTCGACCTCTGCTTGAGTGATGGATAACTAGCAGAATGCTCCAAGGTATGATCGTCGGCGCGTGCTTTCGCGCCAGACGACAAGAGTTCTAGCCCCTAGTCACGGCAGAAGCGCCGGCCATGCAGTCGGCAATGCCGGAATCAGATTTCCAGCGGCGCAAGCCGCCCGCAGCCGGACTTGGTACACTCCCAGAATTCGCCTTTGATCGGTTGATCGGCCTCAAATTTCCTAGGCCGCATAGCGCCTTCACAGTGCCCGCAATAGCGGACGCCGCTCTTTGACGGATGCGCCGTCGTCGCCCGGCTTTCTGGAATTGGGTCGCTGCCACGTGGGCGTAATGAACCCTTTTTACCGCCCTGCAAAGCGGCTGTGAGTATCCCCATGCCGATGCCGGAACCAATCCCTATGACAAGGGCATAACTGCCGGCAACGCCGCCATGGCTCGAACATGCGCCTTGTCGGCCAATCGACGGGCTTTGCCAGCCGCTGTTGCAGCGAGCCGGCCCTTCGACTGCAGCGACCGCAATGCCGCAAACGACGAAGGTTGCAACCCCGACAATCCAAGGCAGTCCCGAAGCCATGCTGTTCCCCGACGAAAATTCGACTGAGGCCTATACTGGCGACGCCTCAGGCTCAACCAGCTTCGGCAGATAAGGCGCTCCACAGCGACCGGGTTCCTTGCCGATGAGAGATGAATCGCCGAGGCGTTCTATCCGGCCATGACGCGGTTCCGAGAACGCCCGACACATCGTCCCCGAAGCCCATGTCGAGACCGCTGGCAGCCGATGAGGACTCCGAATATGGCGCGGATGCGCGGGGTCAGCCGTTCGTGGTTGGATCGATGAGACTGTCGCAGGCTTGGCGTTCTCCGCACAGATAGAGAACCGATTTGGCGCGGGACATGCCGACGTAAAGCGTGCCCCGATCCAAAGTCGGAGAGCAGTTGTCCAAGCCCCACAAAATTATGATCGAACGCTCCAGACCTTTAAACTTGGCAACGGTGTCCAAGGTGACCGACCCAGAACCGTATCCTTCCAGAGGAGCCCATTTCATTGTTGCCGGGACTGGGTGTGCCGCGAGGGCCCGTCGACATTGTTCCGTCAAACGACCGTCGCAGATCAGCACTCCGATATCGTGTGGCGCAACCTTATCCTCGGACACAAGCCGCGTTACCAAGCCGGCGATTGCCCTAGCCTGTTTTTCGAGATCGCCCGCCGGCAACAGTTCCACCGCCGCCCCGGCTATCGGTGGAGCCTCGATCTGGCCGCCACGGTAGTAACGGTATGCGGCGGCGTGTATGCGATTCGTGTTTCGGCAATTCCGATCCAGGACCATCGGCTCACCTTGGACAGGTATCGCCGCGGACCGGCGGTAGATGTCTTGGTTCTCGTCAAGAAAGACGTAGAGGAGCGCCTTTTCGTGGTCTGAGAGCAACATCTCGACCGGCATCCAGAATTCGTCGCCGAAATCCTGACCTTCATCTATGACGATGGCGTCGTAGCGCGGAGAGAGAATGTCGAGGGCCACCGCCAGCGCGATCGGCTGATAATGATCGAACTCGTCTTTGCCGGGATAGTCGCGGCGGGCTTCGGCGATCAGGTCTCTGCCTAGTTCGGTTTTGGCCTTATCAATCCACTTCCGGCAAAGTTGATGGAAAGTGGCGACTTCGAGACCGGGTATACCCCTGCACTGTTCGCGCAGGTGGTCCGCCAAGCCGCGATTGTAACACATCAAAAGCGTGCTCAGCCCGTCGCCGGCGGTTCGCACCGCCTTTTCCCGTGCGATAAGTGTCTTGCCGGTTCCAGCTCCGCCCACCACCATAACCCGCCGTTGCCGTGTCAGGAAATCCAGGACAGTAGCTTGACGGCTTGTCAGCGTGATCCGCTCGCTTTCCTCGTCCGCCAATCGCGCCGACAACAGGGGGCGGGTGGACACTACTCGGGCGAATATCCTCCGGACTGCTTCCAAACCTGGTGAACCGATTTGTCCGGCCGGTTCCTGCACCGACCAGTAGGTAAAAGCCCGATCAATCCATGCTCGTAGCGTGCCCAGATCGTTTCTGTCGCCGATTATCTCGGGAGGCGCGTCAGGGCCTTTCAGGCGCGAACCGTCGCTGACATCGGGGAGAAATACCGCGTGTCCCAGTGTCACGCGACCCGGATTCAGCTTAATCCAGTGCGGGTTCTCCAGCAGCTTCTCCAAGACGCCGTACTTCCCTCGCTTCGCCTGTTCGAAGGGATTATGAATGTCATGGACCTTGCCGGAACGGTCAGTAGAGGTCCATGACTTGCCTGAATAATCCAGAGCGACACGTCCGCCCTTTGCCTCGAGAACGAGTATGCCTTTGCGGGGATGGCAGATAAGGAAGTCGACTTCTCCGTCCCGCGGTCCGTTGCCGGCAGGTTTGGATATCCAGGCGACCGAATGCATAACGAGGTAATCGTCGTCCAACTGCGCGGCAAGCGCCGCGAAGAGTTTTAGTTCGGCTGCGGAGTCCGAAGTTGCACGGTCTACGGGCGGTATGCAGATAGCCATCGTCAGTCCATAATTTCCGTGCTCGAAGTATACGGAACGACCTTACGGCCGTTATCACCGAAGTCGACGAGCAGCGAAACGGCTATGCCGCGCCTGTTGACCTGCTCCACGACGCCGATCCCATGCGCCGGGTGGGATATCCTCGATCCGGTATTTAATAGAAGCTCGGTGGGCGCAGCCATCTCTTCGGCGGTATCCATCCATCCGTTGTCGAACCAGTATTCAACCACCTTGGAAAAGGGGTTGGCGACAGCGTTTACCCTGCGGTTCGCCGGGTCGCGGGCGTGTTCGACGACGTAGATCCAAAAATCGTCCGGATGTTGTTGCGCCATAGCGAACTGCACTTGTGACAGTTTTACACCTCGCTCGGTCCAAGCGCCTTCCAGCCCCTTGACCTCGATCAGGCGTCGACGCCTACCGTCGGAGCCGAGCGAGGAAATATCGTAACCTGGATTGTTATGCGGTTGCTCGGTCGGCACGCGACCTGCGGACCGTTCGTAACGTAGCGCGGTCTCTACCGCGGCAAGATCAACCAAGGCGGCGATGTCATCGACCGTCGCCGCCGATGTGTCGTCGGATGGACTGCGTGGCGTAGCGTTCACGTAAGCCAGCATTCGGCTTCGGCGTTCTTGGCGCGCGGCTTGACCCGGCCCCGTACGACTGCCCCACCATGATCCCGCCGCGTCTGGAGAGCCGACATGGGAGCCCGTGTGCTGGGAAGTCGCCGGCCCGAAGGAGCCGCTCTCTGGACGCGAATGGAAACCGTCGTCGGCAGTCCGATCCGATTGCGGGTCGAAAGTCGGTGATACCGTGTCACCAGCTCGTCGTTCTTGCATGGGCCCCGAACCTGGATCCGGCCCGTCGTCATATCGGCTCTCCGTGCTGGGATCGGTCGGTACATCGCCGATTTCGTCCAGTTTCGGCTCCGACGCGAGGTCCATAGGGTCGGGTGCCTCCCGATCCTCATCCGGCGCCTCTGTATCGTCGGTTTCAGACAAAACATCGGTTGCTGCCAAAGGTCCACGTCCAGTTTCCGGCGGCGTGTAGTTAGCAGCCAGCAACGTTCGCTCCGCCTCCTGCGCGGTGTTCAGAGAGACGACGAAGGCGGCAGTGACGACGATCGGCGGCATGTCGATGCCGTGGGTCAGCTGTTCCAGGGATCCGAAAACAGAGCGAAATGCTGCTGTCCAGTCTATCGGATCCCCCAGGCCGCAGCGCACGTAAAGCAGCTTTTCTTTCACGTCATGGAATGCTGCGGCCGGCGTCGGGGCCGACCTGATCGGCGGATCGAAGTCGCTGATCTCCGTCTGGACCAGAAGCGTATCGGTCACAACGACCTCTACTTCGCAGAGTATGTGCATGAGCGCGTCCCGGAAGGCCTGGTCGGGAGCCAGCCACAACAACAGATCCGCCCGCTCGCGCAGGCGGGCGGTGGCTTCCAGCGCAGGTGTGGTTGCGGGATCGTTCGTCAGGCGGAGACTTGCGATCTCCGAAAGCCGTACCACGCCGAACGCCTGGAAAAGACGGGCCGCCGCCGGACGCCCTATCTTCGGCGGCTCGACGAGGCTCGCGTCGAGTGCGCCGGCAAATGGCAGAGCTAGGATGGCAGAGTCGAGCCAGGCGGCATCGTCACGCCACACAGTCTGTCCCGCAAGGTTGAGCAAGATTTGCAGATCACGGATCTCGTCGATGGCGGTGGCGGCTTTGATCGGATTGACGTCCATTTCCCTGGCAAGAAACTCCAGACAGGCTTCGTGAAACGAAACTTCGAGTTCCGAACGGACAGGCAGTTCCGCGAGCCGACGCAGCAGGATCGCGTAGCTGCGGGCCGTTGGTCCGTCCTCAACTCCGAGATGTCGATAGAACTGTTCGCGCTGGTGCATGCGCGCGCCCGCAGTATGCCAAAAACCCCTAAAGTAAGTCTGCGTCCAGAATACCTGATCGGCTCTCAGGTACGACTTAAGCTCATGGTCGTATATGAACGCCTTCCCGCTCAGCCTGTCCAAGCCAGCAATGTCGGATTTTTCGAACCGCTCCGCGAGAATGGCATAGGTGACTTCGGACGCCGGGAGGTTTTCCGACATGCAGTGTTCGAGATGAGCGACAACCACATCGGTCGCCGGTTCTTCGGGCATCTTCAGAAATTCAAGAAAATCGGTGAGCGTCCGGCCTGTCTGCGACGCTCGTAGGATCGGCAGGTCTACGACCTTCGCCTTTGAGAGGAATCCTGCGGAGCGGAAAGAACGATGGACTTGATCCGGCCTGTGGCGATATCCTTGGATCCGCTCTCCGTCCAACGACGCGGGCAGCCATGACAGCGTTCGGAGCTTTTCGAGGAAGACGCGTTCGTCCGAGGTCATTCGCGGAAAACGTTCAAGCAGATGGCGGACGATCGGCTGCGTCGCCGCTGCGATACCGTCTACGTCCCTTGTTTCCGAAACCACCTCAATGTGATCCACGATATGCTCGATCGACGGCTGCGACCTCATTCCCAGTCGGGCGAGCAGCAAGTCTTCCAGTCTCGCGCCGGTCTGACCCGTCGGAAGCCAGCTTTCGTCCACCCAAAGACGCTCTCCCACGCCCAAGAGCGCCTCGGACGTTGCGGACCAGAAGTAGCATTCTGCAGGCTTGGCGTAGTCTCCCGCGCGGGTTTTGACGAAAGCGACGTTGGCCAGGAAACGTAGCGCCCCTTCGGCATCCAACTCCGCGCGGTGGTCAACGATCTCGGTGATAAGAGCCACATATTGTTCACGGGTGGGCCCGGTCCGTAGGATGTCCTCCAGATGGTCATCGACGTATTTGTCGAAGGTCAGCACATCCACTTTCAGGACCTCTTTCGCCAAACGGAACATCTCGTCCGACATCTGTGTTCTGTCGATCAGCGCAAAATGACCGATCGGATCGACGAACCCCCCCGGAAGGCGCCCACGCGAAGGTTCGACGAACCCGTTGGCGGAGGCGAGTATGGGAACATCGGCCAGCAGTGTCCCTACGCTTGCCGAAATCGGGCGAGGTTCGAACGATGTCAGGAGATCGTAAAAAAGCCTGACCTGCGCCGCACCGATGATCAGCTCCGCCGTTGCGGGGTCGATGACGGCGCTTTGCAAATCCTTGGCGAAATTCTCCAGACAATATGTGTCGATGCTCTCCGAAAGGTTCACCAGCGCCTTCAGGTCGGAGTGGACGATCGGGCATTCGGGCAGGTATCGTCTCACAGCGTCCGGCTCGATCCCCATCTCCATTTTCCAAACGGACGAGATCGACCTTGTCTCGCCGTCGACGTCCAGTACAAAGGGGATGGCGACGAGCTTCGTCAGCAAGGCTTCGTAGTCGAGCCTGGCCTTCCACTGACCTGCCAAAACGTCGATAGCGACCCAGAGGTGGCGAAGGTGCGGAGTCTCGGCTTCGAATCCGTGGTCGGAGCTGAATACCTCTAGCGCCGCGACGGCCACCGGCAGACGCAGGTTGGTCGCGCCCAGTGCCGCCAGCACGGTCCAATGTGGTCGCAGGCTTTCGCGGAGCAAGTTGACGCCGACGAATTCCAATGCGTGCTGGTTTTCTACCGCAAGATCGGCAAGGTGGCAGTTGGCGGGGACGCACCATCGGCCGCCAACCGTCGGCACAGCAACCGAGGTTCTGGCCACGACTTGGAGTTCTTTCCAGAATACCGCGAACGATCCCGCTTCCTTCATTGCGAAAGCCGCTCCCGCCAACGCCCACAGTCTTTCTGCTCCGAGCAGATCGCGCAAAGCATCGAAGTTCTCGGCAACCGCTTGCGCCGCGGTTTCCAAGAGCAGCTCGTTCCAGTACCGCTCGTGCTGTTCGCCGGTGAGGGTTATCATCCGTCGCGTCGGGTGAGGGAAGAAGTCTGCGTTGATGTGCAACGGCAGACCGGACGGCTGCTCGGTCGGAAGGAACGCGTACAAGAGCCCGACGGCCAAACTGGCGTGGAGCGGCACGGCCAGCTGGATTTCCTCGGACCGTCCGAGTTCTGCCAGCGTAGGAAAGTCCGAATAGATTTCGCGCTCTTTTGCGAGGTCGCCGGCATTTTTCGAGAGTATTCTCCAACGCTCCGAAGTCGGTTCCGGACCGAAATGCAACGCCACTTCGCCCTCGACACGCTCGATCTCCACGGAGCGAGCCAGCACGCCGTTTCTGCGTATCTCTATCGCATTGAGGTTCCGTAGGAAAAACAGGCTGCTGGACAGCGTATCAACCAGTGCCGCAGTGACCAGATCGGCGACGTCGGGCGGCGTCGGGGAGGCGTTCAGGGCAAGTCTGGTTTCTGTAGAGAGCGCGGCCCACCGCAGTTCGAACTGTGTGCCGCCGGCGTCGGTGATGTTGCTTGTCGCGGCGGTGCCGGTCAGCGGCAACAACTGCATCTCGACGCCCACCGATCTGACGATCGGTGAATCGGTGATCTGGTACACAGATACGAATCCGATCCCGAACCGTCCGATCTGGGAGCCGAGCTTGATCTTGCTGCGGCTGCCCATCCGAGAGAGTGCGTGGAAATTGCATGGTCGGCGGTCACCCGACGGATCGCCTGAAGTTTCCCAAGGGCACCTTAGCTGTCCGAGACCGCACGAAGAAAACACCGCGTCGTTGCTGATCATCAACGCGTCGTCGGTGATGTTGAACTGCAACAGGCTGGCCCCGGCGTCGTCGGCGTTCTGGATAAGCTCCAGCGCCATCACGCCGAAACCCTGCAGACCCGCCAACGCCTGTTGTATGTTCCCCAGCAGGTCGGCTTCGTACGACAGTGTCACCAAGTCCGCGACAGGTCGACGTTCTGTCGAAGCATCTGACATCAAAGTGTTTCTCTCCGGATTCGACGAATATCAGTACATGCTTTGCCTATCGGTCGAACACCGTATTTGACGATGCGCTGAGCGATCGGGCGATAGGTTGAAATCACCAGCGATCGTGATCAAATTCGACAGGTGTGCGTCTTTCAGGGAAGGGGGCCGCATCAGGAAGCCGGACGTACAGTTGTACAGACCGAGGATCGATCGGGCGCATCTCGGCCTTAATGGAGCGGCGACCGGCAGCTTGGATTGTCACGCCATATGCTGTTCGTCGGGCTCGTCACGCCCTCCTGGATGCCGTTGGCCCACAACGAAAACTTCACTTGTGGATCGTATTGTCCCCTATCGCAGCAGATTCCCCAACAGGTGCGAGTGAGAGACACTCGGGTTCTCCGATGCAATGGGGAAGTCGTCGACCACGAAGGGGGCCACCCGCTCCAACGCGAGACGACCCCGTAGCAAGGACCTTCCTTGAACACTCTTTCGCGATGGCTTTCTGATCATATTTTTCCAAGTAGTCGGTTCTTGCGAATGTGACGGTCCGTATCGGCGTCGCTCCGGGTTCGATTGCCGCGACTCCGTATCGGTCTCGGAAATGCATCTGAGCTTTGCCGCTCCTCTGTGGCGATCCGCTTGTTCCGTCCATTATACCTCGTCGCCGTTCTTATCCCAAATATTAACCTGAGCTATTATATTCAAACGCTGAGTCCATAAACACGTCACAAAGCACCGATGGTTGGAAATTGTACTTCGCACTGATCTATCTGTTTCCGGTCATCCTGATAGCTATGGAGTTCTGTATTCGGTTCGCGGTGAAAGTGGATCTTATCGGATTTATCGGTCCGACGCTCTGCGCTGCCGCGTTGACCACACTATTGCCGACCGTCAGGCCCAAAACGCGCGAGATCGCGGACGTGGACGGCTCCAAGGTACTGGTGATCAGCCCGCTGGATAACCAGCTCATACCGGCCTGTTGGTTACTTCTCTTCGTTATGCTGCTCGCCTGGGGAATAGTGTGCTATCTTTCCAGCCTGACACCTGTCCATAAAAGCTTCGGCGGAGAAACGCAGTATGTAGTCGGTGTCGTGTGTTACGTGGTCAGCGTGGTGATGGTGGGCGTGAAGTCGAGGGTGAAATGACAAGCGTGTTTGAGATCGTCGTCGCTCTGCTTTCTACCATGGTAATGGTGGCCTCGGGATACTTCACAATTCGTTCCAAAAACGAAGTGCAGAATGTCGTTATCGTTCGCAAGCCCGACGGCACCGAGGAAAAACTGGAGATGCCCGCTTCGCTGGAGCCGGAAGACGTGCGTAGCCGCGTGAGGGAGGCCCTCGATTTCGAACGGCAGGTCGGCGCTCTTCTCAAGTTTATTGTGGAGCCGTTGGAGATTCGGGACGATCGCTCGCCGTCGATCCGCCCTGATTTTCTGGTGCGCCGCGCGGGCGGCACCGTAGGCGTGGAAGTAAAGGTCAAACTAAGCGAACGGGCGGCGCTCGAAAAATACTTGTCGTCGGACGGCGCGCCGGATCGACTGATCCTTGTCGTGAAGGAAAAGCCAAGTGCCAAGGCTTTCGAGAAGATCCATCGATTGGTCCGCGACGGACGCCTGTCCGTAGTCGTTCCGTCGGAGGGTATTTCGCTTGAGGCGGAGCTGCGACGCCAGCTAAACGCCGCGTAGGTCGATTATTCGCCGACTCCGGGCCCGACGGTCGAAGCCTCGGACGGCACGAACATCGTTATCGCAGCCTGATGTGTCCATCTCTTCCCGGCTACGGCGACGTGCAAAAGCGCGACTGCGCTCGCGTCTGCTTTGAACTCGTTAAGCCTCAAAGCCGACGGTCCGCAACCCACCCTCACCCCATTGCCGTCATCTGGTTGCCGAGAGCGCCAGTGGCAGGAACCGGCCCCATTTCAGTCGTTCGCTGTCGAAATGCTAAGTCCCGAAAGCAGCCATTAGCGGGGCACTCTTCGTGTTGAACAGCAAAAGCGCATCCGTTGTTGCGGGTTTCTCTAAACTGTCATCAATTTCAGCTAGCGCGGGGCCCAGTGCAAAATGTGAGAACGGTTCGTCCATGAATACCATTGCCCTTGGGGATATTGTCCTCGCTAATGCGGGGCTCGTGCTCGCCAACGAGGTCCGGCGGGGATCGGCCCGCGTGGATGGTGGCATCACCGCCGACATCGGTTCTTCCATCCCCTCTAGTCTATTCGCGACAGCAAGGCTTACGGCATGACCCTGTTGAGCCAGGCTCCTTGTGTGCACCCTACTGCTAAAGTCTCCAATTCGACTCTGGGTCGCTATACCGAGGTGGGGGAGGGCAGTACCGTGTCGCGCTCGAGCCTGGGTGACTATTCCTATTGCTCCGAAAACACCCAGATCTCTTATGCGCAGATCGGCAAATTCGCCAATATCGCCGCCCATGTCCGCATCTACGCTAGCATGCACCCGATGGGGCGCGCCTCTCAGCATCACTTTACCTATCGCTCAGCCTGGTATTTTGAGGGCGAGGCGGACGATCAGGCCTTCTTTGACTGGCGGGCTGGGCAGGGGATCGCCATTGGGCACGATACCTGGATCGGGCATGGAGCAGTGATCATGCCGGGCGTAAGTATCGGCAATGGCGCGATTATCGGCTCCAACGCGGTGGTGACCAAGGACGTGGCCGCTTTCGCCATCGCAGTGGGCGTGCCCGCCAGGACCATCAAGCAGCGCTTCAGCGACGATGTGGCGGGGCGGTTGGATGCGCTGGCCTGGTGGGATTGGGACCATGAGAGGCTACGGCTGGCACTGCCGGATTTTCGTCAGCTCGGGATTGAGGCGTTTTTGGAGAAGTACCAAAGCTAAGGCAACCTGTGCCGGCGTCGGCTCCAACGCGAGAATAGTTCTGCGGAGTGGCGAAAATGGCCCTCGCAAGTCCCGCGACGCGGCCTCTATCGTTCAGCATTTTGAATGAGGGTATTGGCGATAAAGGCGCGGACGGCGCCGAGTTCACTGATTTCCGGGTTGGCGATGAGATACTCGCCGGCGACGAGCGCGGCATCTTCAATGCGCAGGCCCACCAAACGGCTATCGTTGCCCAGTTCCTTATCCAACACGACGCCCAGGCCCAGCCCGTTGGCAACGGCTTCCTTGACCGCTTCACGGCTGGAAAAGGCAAAGCGCTCGTCGACTCCGATCTTGGCGCGCGCCAGGGCGGACTGGAAGATCTGTCGCGTCATCGACCCTTCTTCGCGCAACACGAACGGCTGATCGGCCAGCTCGGCAAGCTTGAGACTGGTCCGCGTTGCCCAGGGGTGGTCGGCGGGAACGAGCACCAGCACTTCCTGGTCGGCGAGCTTGTGGCACACCAGTCCCGGTTCGGCCTCCAGCAGCGTTACCACGGCCACATCTACGCGCTGCTGGGCCACCAAAGCCCGCAACTGGTCGGAATTGTTCATGCGGGTCTCGATCTGCACGCCCGGATGTGCCTGATGGAAGCGCTTGAGCAGCGGCATGGCCACATGCGGGGAACACAGCCCCACCGTCAGATGGCCAATCAGCAGCTGGCGACCGCTGTCCAGCCGGACGCTGATGTCCTCGAGGCCCTTGACGATTTGATGGACCTTGGGAAGCAGGTCGCAGCCATTGGGCGTCAGTTCCACGCCGCTGCCGCGCCGGTGAAACAGCCGGCTGCCGAGGCTCTCCTCGAGCGCCCGCACATGCTGGGTGACCGCGGGCTGGCTGACATTGAGCGCAATGGCGGCGGCCGAAAACGTGCCGTGCTGGGCCACGGCGTGAAAGGCGCGCAGCTGGGAAAGGTTCATTTTATGGGCCACCGTCAAATAAGTGTCACTTAATCCAAGTACTAGCGACATACACAAAACTTATAACGGATTTGTGGCCGCCACAATGGTGGCGCCCCCGAATGTTGCCACTTTGCTGTATGGCCCAGGAGACCACTATGCGCACTATCTTCGCCACGACGGCCACCGCTGTCGCCCTGATGCTTCCCAACGCCGCTTTGGCCGGCGATCTCGTTGTCTACGACGCCTCCGAGGCGGTGGGTGCAGCGCTGGCTGCGGCGTTCAGCGCCAAAAATCCAGACATCAACCTCAAGGTCACGTCGGGTTCCACCGGTCCGATCACCGAGCGCGCCATCGCCGAAATGGGCAATCCGCAGGCCGACGTGATCTATCTCGTCAACAACACCGCGCTGGAGCAGCTCAAGAATGCCGGCGTGTTCGAGCCCTACGCCCCCAAGGATTCGGCGATGCGCGACTCGTTCCGCGAGCCCGATGATTTCTACTCCAAGTACTTCGCCACCACGATGTGCATGGTGGTCAACACCGAGCGCCTGGCCCAGAAGAACCTGCCCATGCCCACCACCTGGGAAGATCTGGTCAAGCCGGTCTACAAGAGCGAAATCGCTATGCCGTCCCCGATGCAGTCGGGCACTGGCGGGGCAATCCTCACCACTTTCGTGGACGCCTTCGGCTGGGCCTTCGTCGAAAACCTCAATGAAAACATGTACCAGTATTCCGATGGCGGCTCGGGCGGCGCCCAGCTGGCGGGCACTGGTGAGGTGACGATCGGGCTCTCCTACGACACCACGTGCTATGCCACCCAGTCGTCGGGCCGCCCCGTCGAAGTGGTGTTCGGCCGCATCACCCCCAACGTGACCGAAGGCGGTGGCCTGGTTGCCGGCGCGCCGCATCCTGAAGAAGCCAAGCGCTTCCTTGATTTCATGGCCAGCGCCGATGCTGCCGAA
This sequence comes from uncultured Alphaproteobacteria bacterium, assembly GCA_963699295.1. GTDB lineage: Bacteria > Pseudomonadota > Alphaproteobacteria > Rhizobiales > Devosiaceae > Devosia. Next base: position 962,511 of record OY969432.1, on the reverse strand, counting down.
ATCCTGGGCGAGCTGGTCGGCGCCACCGCCGTGCCCGGTTATGGCCTGGTCAATATCGACGAGATCAGCCCCTGGACCATGCGTCGTCCGGTCAACATCGAAGAATTCCGCCGCGAATTCGCTGACCGCTTCCTTAAAGGCTGACACTCATGCTGATGCGCGCCGATCACGCGCCGCTGCGGCGGTCCGCCCTCCAGGGCGGGCCGCACCTGGCCGTCGAGGCGGTCAGCAAGCGGTTTGGTTCCACGATTGCCGTTGATGCGGTGAGCCTCACGCTCAAGCCGGGTGAGTTCGTCACCCTGCTTGGCGATTCCGGCTGCGGCAAGACCTCGCTGTTGCGCATGGTGGCAGGCTTTGCCACGCCCGATAGCGGGCGGATCTGGCGCGGCGACGAGGACATTACCTATGCCCCGCCCGCCACGCGGCGCATGGGTTTCGTGTTCCAGTCCTACGCGCTGTTCCCCACCAAGACCGCGGCGCAAAACATCGGCTTCGCGCCCAAGATGGCCGGCCGTCCCCGCGCCGAAATCCGCGCGCGCGTCGAGGCCCTGGCCCAGATCGTCGAGATCGAACAGCTGCTCGAGCGCTATCCGCATGAATTGTCGGGCGGCCAGCAACAGCGCGTCGCCCTGGCGCGGGCCCTCGCCGCCGAACCCGAAATGCTGCTGCTCGACGAACCCATGTCGGCGCTTGATGCGCGCATCCGCATCAAGCTGCGCGCCGAGTTGCGCAGCCTTGTCGACCGGCTGGGCATGACGACGCTTTATGTTACCCATGACCAGGAAGAGGCGCTCGCCATGTCCGACCGGGTGGCGGTGATGCGCGCCGGACGGATCGAGCAGATCGGCACGCCCGGCGAAATCTACCATCGCCCCCAGACTGGTTTCGTCGCCAATTTCATCGGCGTATCCAATGCCCTCGATGGCATTGCGCGCGCTGGCGGCATTGAGCTTGGCGGCACGCTGCTGCCGGCCGATCTGCCGCACGATACGGTGCCGGGCGCCCCGATCAAGGCGATCATTCGCCCCGAGCACATCACCCCCGTCGATGGCTCGACCGCCGGAGCCCTGCATGGCCACGTCGCATCGATCACCTTCCTTGGCTCGACCGTACGCGTCGTGGTCGATCTGCCCTCCGGCCAGCAGGTGATTTTCGACCAGCCATCGACAACGCTGGGCGAGACCGTCGTGCGCCATGCACCGATCGCCCTGCGCGCCGATAGCCAGCATCTGGTGTTCCTCCTGCCCGAGGCCACGTCATGAAACGCTGGCTGCGCCTCCTGCCGGCACGCCTCGCTGCATTGGTGGTCGGGTTGTTGCTATTGGTGTTCATCGTCGTGCCCGTCGGGCTGGTGATGTTCAAGAGCTTCGACAATAGCGGCCCGCTGCCGCCGCAACAGCTCGCCGTTTTGACCGATGACGCCCTCGCCCTGCTGCCAGCAGCCGAGCGGCCGGCCATGATCGATCGCTGGGTAGAGGCTGCAACCCTCTCCGAACGCGTGCAAGCGATGACCGCGGCCTTCGGCCTTGCCGGTGTGGATGTGCCCTGGCAGACCGATTTGCCCTTCGAGCATCAGGACACCGCCATCGAGATCGCGCTGGCCGCGCTACCGGCAATCCAGCGTCAGGCCGTCGAAGACGCCTATCCCACCGCCCATATCATGCTGCACAAGCGTATCGCCCTGGCCTTTGCGGTGCGCGATCAGCTTTCGCCAGCCCAGTTCGAGCACCTGCGTGCCGCCAAGAGCGAACGCTTTGGCCTTGAAAACTACACCGCCGTCTTCACCGACCCCTATCTGCGCAAGGCGGCGACCAACAGCGTTACCCTGGCGCTGTTTTCGGTGCTGTTCACCGTCAGCCTTGCCTACGCCATTGCCTTTGGCCTCAATCGCGGCGCCATCGCGCGCCCGGCGCTGACGCGCAATATCCTGCTGCTGCCGCTGGTGGCGCCGCCGGTGCTGGTGGCCACGGCAACCACCATGCTGTTCGGGCGGCGCGGGCTGATCACCTACACGCTGCTGGACCAGACCCTGGGCATTTCCAATGCCGACGTGGTCAATATCTATGGTCCCGTCGGCATCATTCTGGCCCAGACCCTGTCCTTCCTGCCCACCACGCTGATCGTTCTGGACAATGCCATGCGCCGCCAGGACGGACGGCTGGAAGAGGCGGCGTCGATGCTCGGCGCCAGCCGGTTCGCGATGTTCCGCCACGTCACCTTCCCGCTGAGCTGGCCCGGCCTGAAGCGCGCCGTGGTACTGGTCTTCATCCAGAGCCTGACCGATTTCGGCAATCCGATGATCCTGGGCCGCGATACCCCGGTGCTGGCGGGCGTCATCTATAATGAGATCACCAGTTTTCAGAACACTCCCCTGGCCGCCGCCATCTGCGTCTGGCTGATCGGGCCGTCGCTCTTGATCTATCTGGCGCTCGAGCAGATCGGCCGCCGCAAGCGCTACGTCACCACCGATGCCGGCACGGCCTCCGAATATCGCCAGCCGCTGCTGGTGAAGGCCGGGCTGACCGGCCTTGCGGGGACATTCTGCTTATTGATCCTGGCGATCTACATTGTCGTCATTCTGGGCTCGATCACCACGATCTGGGGTGTCGACTGGACCCCGACGCTGGGCTATTTCACGCCCGAAGCTGGCACCGGCTACGGCGCCCGCAATGGCGGGCTCGATGAGGTGTGGAACAGTATCCGCGTCGCCGCCATTGCCGCCCCGATTGGAGGGCTGCTGGCGCTGGCCATCGGTTACGCCGCCGAACGCCTGCCCCGGCCCGCCGGCGATATCATCGCCTTCCAGTCGCTGATCCCGGCCATCCTGCCGGGCATCATCTTCGGGGTCGGCTACATCATCGCCTTCAACGCGCCCTTCGGCATCAAGGAGCTGTCGCTTTCGGGCACCTCGGCGATCATCGTGATCAACATTATCTTCGGCAATCTCTATGTGGGGGTGCTGGCAACCCGGGTCGCGCTACAACGGGTCGACCGCTCGGTCGATGATGCCGCCGAAAATCTGGGGGCCGGGCTGTTTGCGCGCTTCTTTCACGTCACCCTCCCCATGCTGCGGGTCGCGGCGATGTTGGCCGTGCTCTATGTGTTCGTCGACGGGCTGACGACGCTGTCATCGATCATTTTCCTGGTCACCGGCGACATGCCGCTCGCCTCGGTGGCCATCCTCAACTTCGCCAGCGCCAGCAATTATGGCTACGCCGCCGCCAAGAGCGTCGGCCTGCTCGCGGCCTCCGTGCTGGCCATGGGACTGGTGTGGTGGATCGAACGCGCCACCCGGCGCGCCCATGGCCTCGCCGCGGGACCGGCCAGTGGCAAGACCACCCCGCACAAGCTCAGCGTCACCGGCATAGCAGGAACAATCTGACATGGATTCCACGACCAATTTCGCCTCACCAAATCGCGGCAGCCTGGTGCAGCGCGACGCCGATCACTTCTTCCATCAGGTCGGGTCGAGCCCCTGCATCGGCGCACTGCGGGCGGTCTCGGGCATCTGGCTGGAGGATGATGCTGGCCGCCGCGTGATCGACCTGCATGGCAACACCACCCACCATATCGGCCACGCCAATCCTCAATTGGTCGCCGCGCTGAAGCTTCAGCTCGACAGCCTGACCTTCTCGCCGCGCCGCTATACCAATGAGCCCGCCGTACAGCTGGCCGAACACTTGACCGATCTGTGGCCCGGCCCGGCGGCCCGGGTGCTGTTCACCACCGGCGGGTCGGATGCGATCGAGGTCGCGCTGAAACTGGCGCGGGTGGCGACCGGGCGCAGCGCCACCCTATCGCTCGAGGGCTCCTATCATGGCCATGGCTTTGGCGCCTTTGGCCTGTCGCACGCCCACCACGATCCGCGCCTCGGCAGCTTCCTGCCCGATCGCGTGCTCGTCACGCCCTATTGGGACACAGCCGGCGGCGGGGCCGACGCCATGCTCGCCGAGATCGAGCAGGCATTGGCCACGACACCGGGCGGCATCGCGGCGCTGATCGCCGAGCCCATCCGCTCGAACTGCCATGTGCCGCCGGAGCATTTGTGGCGCGAAGTGCGCCGCCTGTGCGACGCGGCCGGCACGCTGCTGATTTTTGACGAGATCCCCTCGGGCCTGGGCAAGACCGGGCGGTTCTTCGCCTTCGAGCATTTTGGCGTGGTGCCCGATGCGGTGGTGCTGGGCAAATCCCTGGGCGGCGGCATGTTGCCGATTGCCGCGGTGATTGCCGACGCCCGCCTCAATCTCGCGCCCGAACTGGCGCTGGGCCACTACACCCACGAAAAAAACCCCCTGACCACCCGCGCGGCCGCCACCACGGTGGAGATCATTGTGCGGGACAACCTTGCCCAGCGGGCGGCACGGCTGGAAGATCATGTGCGCCAGCGCGTGGCGCTGGCGTCCGCTTCGTGCCCGGCCATCAAGGGCATCCGGGGACGCGGCCTGCTCCTCGCGATTGAACTCGACCTGGCCGCCTTGGGCGGGGCCCGGGCCGGGCTGGGCGACGCCATCATTGCCGCCTGCCTTGAGCATGGCGTGTCCACCACCACCAAGGGCGAGGACGCGCTGGGGTTCTCCCCGCCACTGACCATCACCGAAAACGAGATCGATCTGGCGATCGATTCGATTGCCGCGGCGCTGTGCTCCCTTGCCGGCCAGCCCGGCTAAAGCTTGAACGAGACAAACAGATGAACCAGACTGATACAATCGGGCACAATTTTCGGGGCCCCGTTTCCACTGCGATTTTCGATTGGGCCGGCACGGTGCTCGATTTTGGCTGCATTGCCCCGGTGGCGGCGTTTCGCGAGGCATTCGCCGCGGATGGCGTGGCCATTACCGAAGCCGAAGCGCGCGCCCCCATGGGCGCCGCCAAGCGCGAACACCTGGAGATGATCCTGGCCCAGCCCGCCGTGGCCGAACGCTGGTTGGCGAGCAAGGGCGGGGTTTCCACCCAATCCGATGTGGATCGCCTCTATGCGGCGTTCCTGCGCATCGATGCGATCAACGTCGCCCGCTACAGCGCGCTTATTCCCGGGGCGCTCGATACCATCGCCGCGCTGCGGGGCCGCAACATCGCCATTGGCAGCACCACCGGCTATCCGCGCAGCGTGATGAACGGGCTGATGCCGCTCGCCAAAGCGCAGGGCTATGCGCCCGATCATTGCGTCACGGTCAGCGACGTCAAGCGCGGCCGGCCCTATCCGGACATGGTACTCGACAATGCCATCGCCCTTGGCGCGCCCGATGTGCGCGCCTGCGTGGTGGTGGACGACAGCCCCACGGGGCTCGTTTCAGCGCGCGCCGCCGGCATGTGGGCCGTCGGCATCATCGCCAGCGGCAATGAAATCGGCCTGTCGCTCGCCGACTGGCAGGCGCTGGACGCGGCGACCCAGGACCTGCATCGCCAGCGCGCCCAGCTTATGCTGCGCGAAGCGGGCGCCCACTACACGATCGACACCATTGCCGACCTCCTGCCGGTGATCGCCGCCATCAACGCCCGCCTGCAAGCCGGCGACAAGCCATGATGTCGTCGTGAAACGATCAAACTCAGGTTAAAAAGCGACGATGACAACCCGCACGGCCCCAATTTCGTGAACCGACCACCGTCCGCTTTCTGGATAGCCCGCCTAAATGCGGACAGGCAGTTATCCCCGTTGTTGCCATTGGCTCGACCATGGCAGACCGTCCGCTTTCAGGAACTCGCTGATAGTGGTCCAACGGCCGGAATGGGCGCGGAGCAGCCGGTTAGGGCAGGGCTAGCCCTCAGCCCGAACCTTTAGCACTCCCAACCTAGTTGATAATTTGTCGCCTAAGCTTTGAAATCGCTACCGGCCGCAACACGAGCTACGATCCGCAGACTATCTATATTTCATGTGATTGGCAGCGATACCAGCGATTGGCAGCCAAAGCTGTGTCCGAAATTCGCCGACGCTTGAAAGAGGAGGCGTACCGTTTACGTCTCGGTTTGAACCGGATAGCCATTTCGGGGCAGACCAGACCTGACTTGTCCTGTCTCGCACGCGAACACACATCTCGGTGTCTCGGACCGCTAGCACAAAAGCTGGCTCGCTCGTATCCATAAGCCACACGAACGCGTCCGGCACCACATGTTCGCACAGCTGGTCCATGATGTCGGGCTTGGATCTTCTTGCACTCATGACCTTCTCCTTGGTTTGGGCGCAAGATATCGAGCCGCGAATTAGCAGGAGATGAATCGTTTTGTTTTGGTGCCGCTGTTGGCGGTCTGTCCGTGGATGGGCCGGTCGTCAATTTGAACGGGCTTTGAGTCAGGCAAAGAGCCCTGCGGCGGCAGTCGAAATGACGACGCTCGCGCTGGTGGTGACCGAGCCTCGTCAGATCTCGATGACTAGTTGTTCGATGAAGCCCGCATTCTCGATACGCCGACCCGCCTTGGTGGTCAGCACCGGCCCACGCGGGTTGCATACTACTCTGGTGGCGTTGTGGTAGAAATCTCGGCTCACATGGGTATGTCCGTGCACCCACACTGCTGGCTCGAACGCATCCATCAGGTGGGCCAGATCGGAAGCAAAACTGCCATCGGATGGATCGAGCTGCACCGGGGAGCGCAACGACCTTGGGTGTGGGGCGTGATGCGTGATGACCACGGTCGAGCCTTCATATGGATTGGAAAGCTCTGCCTCAAGCAAATCACGCTGCCTCGCATGGTCCTCCAGCAGATCTCGCGGGCTCACCCGACGCATGCCGACGTCGATGGAAAGCATGTCAGGCATGTTCAGGCGAGCCCATGCTCGAGCAGAACCTGCGTCGCCGGCGATGCGATAGTCTGTCCATAAGGTTGTACCGACGAAACGGCATCCGGCAATGGTTGTCGTCGGTCGCCCGGGATGCAAGACCGTAACGCCGGCGGCCTCATACAGCGCCTCGAAGCCGCCAAGGAGGTCGTGGCCGAAGAAGTCGTGGTTGCCAGCAGTGTACAGCACGGGCAGTCCCAGTGGGACGGCGTGCTCCGAAAGCCAGGCGACAGAACCTTCGTGACCGTCTGTAACGTCACCAGCGATAATGATCGCGTCGATCTCCGGTGGCGTGGGAGGAAGACGGTACATCGTACTGTCGACATGCAGGTCAGACATGACCCATGCTCTCATTGCCTACTCCGAGATTCTCACCCAGCAACGGGCACGCCGCTATAGTCTAACTCCGGCAACGCCGCCATGCGCTGAATGATTTGCTCATAAGTCAGTGGAACAAAACCTTGATGATCGACGCCGCAGTCCCAAACTCGGCGCCCAGACGGGAGATTGTCGTGGGTATGTCCATGGAAGTGCAGGGCTCCGCTATAGAACCCGGGCCACTCACGAAGGGGATAGTGGAAGAGCACCAAGTCGGTGCCGTCGGCCTTGAGTGTGACCATATCGTGCGTGCTGGCCCAATCGAACTTCTGAACTTCGTCGGTGTCGTGGTTTCCGATGACGAGCCGTTTGACGCCGTTGAGTTTCCTAAGGAGGGCACCAGCTTCGCTCGCTGGCAGCTTATCCCAGGCGAAATCCCCGAGATGCCAAACTGTGTCGGTGGGCTTAACGACGCTGTTCCAACTCGCAATGAGGTCCCGGTCGTGCTCGGCAATGTCCTTATAGGGGCGCATGGCCATGTCGAGGATGCCCGTGTGACCGAGATGGGTGTCCCCGACAAAGAAGTGGGTGTGATCAACATGGATGAAGTCGTGGTACGGCATGATTATTCCTCAAGCAGCAGGTGCAGCTAACCGGCGAAGCCTTTGGAATTCGTGAACCAACGTTCGCCATTTTCTGCATGCAACCATGTGTCGCCGTGAAAGATTGGTAAAATTGCCAGATCCGACCCAAGGCGTAGGCTCTCGATGCGCATCTGGCTATTCAGCGACTTACACATGTCCAGTTACGGCGCGATCGAGCGTGTGCTTCCGTCCATACCACCGGCCGACTTGTGTATTGCCGCCGGGGACATCGTCGACGGTGAGCCGGAAGCGGCGGTTGCAATCCTCTCCGACTACATCGGAATCCATATGCCGGTCGCGCTGGTGTTAGGCAACCACGAGTTCTACTCACGATCACGGTCCATGCAGCGAGCGCGTGAGTTAGCGGGCAGGGCGGCAGTTCGAACCGGGGGCAGGGTTCAGGTCCTAGACGACATGGCTCTGACCGTCGGTGGGGTGAAGATCCTGGGTAGTACCTTGTGGTCTGACTTCGATGTCATGGGCGATGGCGGTTCGGTTGCCAGGAAGAAGGCTATGACGGCCGCCACGTCGTCGATCAACGATTTCAAAATCATCCGTGCCGGCGACACATCCACTGCAATCTGGACGCCGTCGATGGCCCGCGAACAGCATAAGCGATCGCTGGCCTGGCTCAAAACAGAACTTGCCAGCAGCGACTGTCCAACAGTTGTTGTGTCTCATCATGGGCCCCTTCGCGGCTCAATAGCGCCGAAGTTCACTGATGATCCCGTCACCGCCGCCTTTGTGTCCGACCTTAGCGGATTGGTAACGCGATATCGGCCCGCCGCTTGGCTGCACGGCCATACCCACGCGTCGTTCGATTACTCTCTGAACTCCACACGGGTCGTTTGCAATCCGCGTGGGTATGGAGCCGAGAACGCGCAAGGGTTTAACCCGGGCCTCGTGTTGGATGTTTGAGGCCTATTGGACGTGTTGGCGCGCAGCTACATCCAGAAGATCGCGATCATGGACGCCCTGAAGGAGGGCCACCGCGAAGGGCCTCCGTGTTGTGAGGATAAACGCTTGTGCTGCTTGTAGAGAGCATTCTGACCTTGCGATACGTCAAGAGCCCGTGGATTGAGGCATGTTCCGCGCCAAATTATCTATCATCGCGGATGTCTGGTTTCCGCGCCGGAAGGCCTTCGACGATTCGAAGTCGATTGGAGGCCGGAGGCTGATGATCTGGTCGTCCGAATAGAGTGACGTCAATGCCTCGGGATCCAAGCCTCCCGAGCGTTGGTCAGCCATAGTATTGGCAGCCTCGATCATCGCCCCGATCATGACGTCGGCGATCTGCAATGCCGGACTCACCTTCGAATCTCCGGCGCGGGGACTCGGCTTCGAGATGCCGCACCAAGGGCTTCATCGCCGACATCCGGGGGTTCGCGTCCGATTCGTTATTGTCCACTTAAGGTCATCTGAATCGGACCAGAGTTCGTTATAATGCACATAAGAGGCGGATTCGTTCGTTATAATGCACATAAGCTCCATTTGAGACTGCTGCGACCCCGTTTTCGTCAGCACCGGCGCCTGTCGAAAGCCGCTGCGTGCCTGCGCGTAGAGCTTGAAACTATGGGGCTTCTCGCCCACTACTTCGGAAATGCAGAAGAGCTCACCAAGCACGCACCGCATCTGGCTCCTTTCGGATCTCCACCAGGAATTCCTGCGTGACCCCGAACATGGTGCCAATCCCTTAACTCGATTTGATCCTGCCATTTCCGCGCCGGCAGATTTCGATGTCGTCGTGTTGGCGGGCGACATCGATGTTCCCCTGTCTCGTTCCATCGAGTGGGCTGCCGACCGCTTCGCTGGCGTGCCAGTAGTGTATGTGCCGGGAAACCATGACTCCTACGTTGCGCCAGGCGATCCACCACGCACCATTGACGAAATAGAAGCCGAAGGTCGGGAGGTCGCAGCTCGGACGGGCGTGCACCTGCTTCTCAACGATCAAGTCCACCTGAAAGGGGTTAGATACCTGGGCGGCACACTATGGACGGACTTCAACCTGGGCGGAGGCTCTCGCGTGGCGCATATTGCCGAAGCACGGGGCCGTCTTGGGATGAACGACTACAAGTCCATCAAGAGGTGGTCGAGCAAGTACCCGGGCAAGCGGAGGCCCCTCCGGCCCGAAAACACCATCGCGGCACACGCTGAGACCAGGAGCTTCCTCGATTCTCATCTGGCGCAAGGGTCAGAAGCTCCGACCGTCGTTGTGACCCATCACGCGCCGTTGTCGGAAAGCGTCGACGTCACTGCGCGTCTATCGTGGTGCTATGCGAGCCGAATGGATTATCTCTTCGATGGCGACGCTGGTCCAGCGCTATGGCTGCATGGTCATATTCATCAACCGGTCGACTATGTTCGCGGAGCTACGAGGGTTGTCAGCAATCCCCGTGGCTACGCCTTCACTGATGAGCAACGCGGGACAAAATTCGATCCGGGTCTGGTGATCGAGGTGCCAATCTAGGTCTTCCCGATAGAGCCGCACTCAAAGCCCCAAAGCGCGACCATGCCGGGCGTCCTCGCTCGCAAAGTAATGAAAAAGCCCCGGTTTTCCGGGGCTTTTTTGATTCTGATGGGCCGTTCCAGTAGCACGACTGGCCCGGCATAAGATTCCTGAGCCGAACTGTTGCTTCGTTCTGAACCGCATTTTGCGACGTTGTGTACATCGTTAGTGCGCGCTCAGATCCATCAACAACCCCGAATACTCAACTGCACCCAGTCGTCGTGCCGCAGGTGTCGCACTTCAGGCAGGTGCCGTTTCGGACCATGGTGAAGTTGTGGCATTCGGTGCACTGGTCGCCGGTATAGCCCTTCATCTGGGCTTCGGCGCGCAGCAGGCCGCTGTCCTTCTGGGTTGGCGGGTTGGGCAGGGGCGACAGTTCGGCCACGTTGAGCGCCGTCGGCGTCGGCTCGATCTTGAGCGCGGTTGCCGAAGGCAGCGTCGTCACCGTCGAGGTCTGGGCCTGCGTCGGCTGCAGGGTCTGCATGTCGCCCGACACGATCATCAGATTCTTGGCCACGCGGCCGCGGGTCATGCCGCGCGAGACGAACCGCTCCGCCGGCACCGCTGCACTCACCACGCCACCCTGGGATGGCGCCTGCGCCTCGGCCACGCCCTTGCCCAGCGAGGTGGGGCTGTCCTGGTTCACATGGGCCAGGTCATCGCGGTCGAGATAGGACACGGCCAGTTCGCGGAACACATAGTCGAGGATCGACGTCGCGTTCTTGATGCGGTCATTGCCCATCACCATGCCGGCCGGCTCGAAGCGGGTGAAGGTGAATGCCTCCACATATTCGTCCAGCGGCACGCCATATTGCAGGCCGATCGAGATCGAGATGGCAAAATTGTTCATCATCGCCCGGAAAGCTGCGCCTTCCTTGTGCATGTCGATGAAGATCTCGCCCAGGCGCCCGTCGTCATATTCGCCGGTGCGCACATACACCTTGTGCCCGCCAACCACGGCCTTTTGCGTATAGCCCTTGCGGCGATCCGGCATCTTCTCGCGTTCGCGGTTGCGCACCTGCTCGATGACGCGCTCGACGATCTTTTCGGCGATCACCGGCACGCGCGCCGCAGCGTTCATCGATACCAGCTCTTCGGCGTGGTCGTCTTCGTCCTCGTCGGCCGCGGCCAGAACGGACGAGTTGAGCGGCTGGCTGAGCTTGGAGCCGTCGCGATAAAGCGCGTTGGCCTTCAGCGCCAGGCGCCAGGACAGCATATAGGCGTCCTTGGCCTCTTCGACGGTCGCGTCGTTGGGCATGTTGATGGTCTTGGAGATCGCGCCCGAGATGAACGGCTGGGCTGCAGCCATCATCAGGATGTGCGATTCAACCGACAGCGAGCGCTTGCCGATCTTGCCGCATGGGGTGGCGCAATCGAACACCGGCAGGTGCTCGGCCTTGAGGTGAGGGGCACCTTCCAGCGTCATCGCCCCGCACACGTGGATATTGGCGGCCTCGATGTCCTTCTTGGAGAAGCCCAGGAACGCCAGCAGGTCGAACGAGAAATCGTTGAGCTGCGCGTCGGTCACGCCGAGCGACTTGAGGAAATCGGCACCCAGCGTCCACTGGTTGAAGATGAACTTGATGTCGAAGGCGGAAGCTGTCGCAGCGTTGAGCGCCGCGATCTTTTCGTCGGTGAAGCCCTTGGCGCGCAGCGTCGAGGGGTTGATGCCGGGGGCCTGGTTCAGATTGCCATGGCCGACGGCATAGGCTTCCATTTCCGCAATCTGCGCTTCGCCATAGCCGAGCGTCCGCAGGGCCGGGGGCACCGCACGGTTGATGATCTTGAAGTAGCCGCCACCGGCGAGCTTCTTGAACTTGACCAGCGCAAAGTCGGGCTCGATGCCGGTGGTGTCGCAATCCATCACCAGCCCGATCGTGCCGGTGGGGGCGATAACCGAAACCTGCGCGTTACGGAAGCCGTGCTTCTTGCCCAGCTCCAGGGCGTTGTCCCAGGCGAGCTTGGCGCGTTCCGACAGCGCCGCATCGATCAGATTGGCGTGGTCCAGCGGCACCGGCTTGATGCTGAGGCCTTCATAGCCATCGGCATTGCCATGGGCGGCATTGCGGTGATTGCGGATGACGCGCAGCATGTGCTGGGCGTTGCGCTTGTAGTCCTTGAACGGGCCCAGCTCCTTGGCCATTTCGGCCGAAGTCGCATAGCTCACGCCGGTCAGGATGGCGGTCACGGCGCCGGCAATGGCGCGGCCTTCGGCCGAGTCATAGGGAATGCCCGAGGTCATCAGCAGGCCGCCGATATTGGCGTAGCCGATGCCCAGCGTGCGGTATTCGAACGAGCGCTCGGCAATCGCCTTGGACGGGAACTGCGCCATCATCACCGAGATTTCGAGCACGATGGTCCACAGGCGCACGGTGTGCTCATAGGCGGCGGTGTCGAAGCTGCCATCGCCATTGCGATAGGGCAGCAGGTTCACCGAGGCCAGATTGCACGCGGTGTCATCGAGGAACATGTATTCCGAGCACGGGTTCGATGCGTTGATCGGACCGGCAGCGGGCGAGGTGTGCCACTCGTTGATGGTGGTGTGATACTGCAGCCCGGGGTCGGCCGAAGCCCATGCGGCATACCCGATCTGGTCCCACAGATCGCGCGCCTTGAGGGTCTTGGTGGTCTTGCCGGTCTGGCGGGCGGTCAGGTTCCAGTCGCCATCGTTTTCGACGGCGTTGAGGAAGTCATCGGTGACGCGCACGGAATTGTTCGAGTTCTGGCCCGAAACGGTCAGATACGCTTCGCTGTCCCAATCGGTGTCGTAGATGGGGAATTCGAGCTCGGTATAGCCCTGCTTGGCGAACTGGATGACGCGGTAGATGTAGTTCTCCGGCACCAGCGCCTTCTTGGCGGCGCGCACTTCGCGCTTCAGCGCCGGGTTCTTGGCCACGTCAAAGCAATCATCGCCCTGGCCGTCGCAGTTGACGGCGGCTTTCATGATCAGCTTGAGGTGCTTGGACACCACCTTGGAGCCGGTCACGAGGGCCGCAACCTTCTGCTCTTCCTTGACCTTCCAGTTGATGTATTCCTCGATATCGGGGTGATCGATATCGAGCACCACCATCTTGGCGGCGCGACGCGTCGTGCCGCCCGACTTGATCGCGCCCGCTGCCCGGTCGCCGATCTTGAGGAAGCTCATCAGCCCCGACGACTTGCCGCCGCCCGAGAGCTTTTCGCCCGAACCGCGCAGTGCCGAGAAATTGGTGCCGGTGCCCGAGCCATACTTGAACAGGCGGGCTTCACGCACCCAGAGGTCCATGATGCCGTTTTCGTTGACCAGGTCGTCAGCCACCGACTGGATGAAGCACGCATGCGGCTGGGGATGCTCATACGAGCTCTTGGACGACACCAGCTTGTGGGTGAACGGGTCCACATAGAAGTGCCCCTGGCCGGGGCCATCGATGCCATAGGCCCAGTGCAGGCCGGTGTTGAACCACTGCGGGGAGTTGGGCGCCACGCGCTGCGTCGCCAGCATATAGGCCAGCTCGTCAAAGAACGTGCGCGCGTCCTCTTCGCTGTCGAAATAGCCGCCCTTCCAGCCCCAATAGGTCCAGGTACCGGCCAGGCGATCGAACACCTGGCGCGAGTCCATTTCCGAGCCATAGCGTTCAGCTTCCGGCAGTTTCGCGAGCGCTGCTTCGTCGGGCACGGAGCGCCACAGCCAGGACGGCACGGCGTTTTCCTCGACCTTCTTGAGCGCCCGGGCGACGCCGGCCTTGCGGAAATACTTCTGCGCAATGATATCCGCCGCAACCTGGCTCCAGGTCGTGGGAATGGCGATATCCTCGAGCTTGAAGACAACCGAACCGTCAGGATTGCGGATCTCGCTGGTCACCGAATGAAAGTCGATCGAAGCGTAGCGATCCTGATCAGCAGTCGTGAAACGGCGTTCTATGCGCATGGACGGTCTCTTTTGGATTCTTGGTGCGACCGCGAGTAAAAAACTCACGGACCGGTTTGACAATCATAAAGACGCCAAAATTCGCCTCTGTCGACCATGATTTTAGCCCCAGTTTCATACCATCACTGGTGGACGGGTTTCGAGATGGCGCAAAATCTAGTGTTTCATATGGGATTAGCGTGGATAAGTGACAAGGCGTGTCAGCATGGATCCGGCCCCCTTTTGCGCCCCCAAAATGCGGCGCCGGGCAGGGGGAATTGGGCAAACCCCCGCATTCCTTGGGGATTCGTGAGGGCTGAATCAGCCCCCGTTTTCCCCATAACCCTGTCAAGCGCAGAAATGTTGGGGATCATCGCCAAAAGGTCGGCACTAGGGCTAGTGGGTGGGCGTTCCGCCAGCCCCAATCCGCCCGGACCCAACCCGCCCGCCGGAGCCAGTTTGGGCTAGGCTCGCCGGTGGCTCCATGGTACATCCGGGCCACAAATGTCCTTCCACAGCGGAATCGAGAATTGGCCAAGTCCGGTATGAAGCAGTTTCTGAGTGAAATCTTCTCCTGGTGGAGCGGTCAGACGTGGGGAACCCGTCTCTGGATCAAGCGCTTCGGCACCTATGTCGGCAGCGACGATGCGGGCAATCGCTACTTTCTCGATGCCAAGCACGGTCGCCGCTACGTCACCTATAATGGCGTCGCCGATGCTTCCTCGATCGGGCCAGGCTGGCACGGCTGGATGCATTTCCGCACCGATGTCATTCCCACGCAGGCCAAATACGTCGCCCACGCCTGGGAACAGCCCCATCAGCCCAACCTGACCGGCACCGCCGCCGCCTACCGCCCCGATGGCAGCCTTCTGGCCAAGGGCGAACGTCCCCGCGTCACCGGCGACTATCAAGCCTGGTCCCCCGAGTAAGGTCGTCGCTTTGCGCCTGAAGACTGCCAAATCCTGGGTCAATTTCAAAACGCTGGTGCCGATCTCGGCGCTGGCGTTTTTCAGCTGCGTGCTTCCCACCGCCGCCCAGCCCATCGCCCATCCGGTCGCCACCTTTGCCGGTCTCGACAAGATCACCGGCCGCATCACGAAATTCGATGTCTATATCGACGAGACGGTGCTGTTCGGCGCGCTCGAGGTCACGCCGCGCGCCTGCTACGATCGCCCCAGCACCGAAGCCCAGCGCGTCTCGGCCTTCCTCGAAGTTGACCAGCGTAGCCTCACCGGCACCAGCAAGCGCATTTTCACCGGCTGGATGTTTGCCGACAGTCCGGCGCTCCATGCCATCGATCACGCGATCTATGACGTGTGGCTGATCGAGTGCAAATCCAGCTCGGACGTGCCCCCGCCCGACGCCCGCAAATAGGCTTTTCGCCACCCGCGCCATCCGCATCGGCTTTTTGCATTCAGAACGCGTTCAGGTGACTTATCTGCGGCCCAAAACCCGTTCATATGTCGTTCATATACCGTTCATAATACGTTCAGATTGGGCGGTTTGCATCCCAGGCGCGCCAGTCACCCATAACCTCTAGGGCATCTGCCAATCGCTCCTCATAGTCCTCGCGCGGAATTTCAATCCCGCCCAGCGACGCCAGGTGCGGCGTCAGGAACTGGGTATCGAGCAGCACGAACCCGCCCGCATTGAGCCGTTCCACCAGGTGCGCCATGGCGATCTTGCTGGCATTGGTCTTGCGGTGGAACATGGATTCCCCGAAAAACGCCCCCCCGATCGCGAGGCCATAAAGCCCGCCTACCAGTTCGCCCCCCTCCCAAACCTCCACGGTGTGGGCGATTCCAAGTGTGAACAATTCTCCGTAAACCGCTCTGATCGTTCCATTAATCCAGGTCGTGTCGCGTTCCTCGCCAACCGTGGCGCAGGCATCGATGATGGCGTTGAAGTCGGTATCGACCTTGATCTGGAAATCCGATTTGCGCATCGCCTTGCGCAGGCTGGTCGACACCCTGAAGCCATCGAGCGGGATGATCCCGCGCAATTCGGGGCTCACCCAGAAGATGTCGTCGTCCCTTGCATCCTCGGACATCGGAAAGATGCCGGAGCAATAGGCGCGCACGATCAGCTGGGGGGTGATGTCGATATCGAAGGGATCGGAGTGAGTCATTTTCGCGCAACAGAAAAGGGGCGCAACCGCGCCCCTTGATGTCCTAAACCTTGTTCTCTGCTAGATATTTTTCCAGCCAGTGAATGTCGTAATTGCCCGCCAGGATGTCCGGCTCCTTGATCAGGCGCTGGAACAGCGGCAGCGTGGTCTTGACGCCATCGATGACGAATTCGTCGATCGCACGGCTCAAGCGCTGCAGGCATTCCTCGCGGGTCCGCCCATAGACGATGAGCTTGCCGATCAGCGAGTCGTAATAGGGCGGGATCTTGTAGCCCTGATAGACCGCGGAATCGACGCGAACGCCCACGCCACCGGCGGGATGGTAGAAGGTGATGGTGCCGGGCGAGGGCGCAAAGGTCTGCGGGATCCTCAGCATTGATGCGCACTTCGATGGCATGGCCAAAGAAGGACACATCCGACTGTTCCATCGACAGGCGCTCGCCGGAGGCGACGCGGATCTGCTCATAGACGATGTCGATGCCGGTGATGCGCTCGGTAATCGGGTGCTCGACCTGCAGGCGGGTGTTCATTTCAATGAAATAGAACTCGCCGTTTTCGTACAGGAATTCGACGGTGCCGGCGCCCGAGTACTTGAGCTTGCGCATTGCCACGGCACAGATTTCGCCGATGCGGTCGCGCTCTTCCGGCTTGATCGTGGGGCCGCTGGCCTCTTCCCAAACCTTCTGGTGGCGGCGCTGCAGCGAGCAGTCGCGCACGCCCAGGTGCACGGCGTTGCCCTGGCCATCGCCCAGCACCTGCACTTCGATGTGCCGCGGCTTGCCGAGGTACTTTTCCATATAGACGGATTCATTGCCGAATGCCGCCTTGGCTTCGGCGCGCGCCGACGACCAGGCCACCAGCACGTCGCTCGGCGACTGCGCCAGCTTCATGCCGCGGCCACCGCCGCCTGCAGTGGCCTTGATCAGCACTGGATAGCCGATTTCGCCCGCCGTCCGCAGGGCGTCTTCCTCGGTCTCGACCGCACCGGCCGAGCCGGGAACCACCGGGATGCCAAGTTCGACGGCGGTCTTTTTGGCCGTGATCTTGTCGCCCATGATCTCGATGTGATGGGCGGAAGGGCCGATGAAGGCGATGTTGTGCTCACCCAGGATCTGGGCAAAGCGGGCGTTTTCCGCGAGGAACCCATAGCCCGGATGCACCGCGTCGGCGCCGGTGATTTCGCAGGCCGCCAGGATCGAGGGGATGTTGAGATAGCTGTCCTTGGCCGAGTTGGGGCCAATGCACACGCTTTCATCCGCCAGGCGCACATGCATGGCGTTGGCGTCGGCCGTGGAGTGAACCGCCACGGTCTGGATGCCTAACTCCTTGCAGGCGCGCAAGATACGCAGAGCAATTTCGCCGCGATTGGCGATCAGGACCTTTTGGAACATGCAGTCCCCCTTACTCGATGACGACGAGCGGCTCGCCGTATTCCACCGGCTGGGCATCCTCGACCAGAATGCGGGTAACGGTGCCCGAGCGGTGTGCTGGGATCTGGTTCATCGTCTTCATCGCTTCGATGATGACGACGGTCTGGCCTTCGCTGACCTTGGTGCCGACTTCGACAAAGGCGGCCTTGCCGGGCTCTGGCGAACGATAGGCGGTGCCCACCATTGGCGAGGTCAGGGTGCCGGGGTTGGACGCGAGATCTTCCACGGCTGTCGGCGCTACTGCTGCTGGAACCGAACCTGCCGGAGCAATCGAGGTCGGAGCAGCGACCGGGGCGGCCATATACTGCGGCGCGGCAGCGTAGGTTACCCCTTCATTGGCGTAGGAGCGGGTGACGCGGACCCGAAAATCGTCTTGCTCAATTTCGATCTCGGCGAGATTTTCCTTGTTGAGCAGTTCGGCAATGGCTCGGATCAGGTCCTGATCCACTTGCGATGACTTAGTCATTCTTGTCGGTCTCCCGCGCGTTACGCGTTGGTCGTTATTTCTGTTTTGGCGTGAGCTATGCGGCGCCAGCTTATACCTGTTGCAGCCGGGGCCGCAAACTGCGCCAACCGATGGGGTTCGCGCCGAAAAAATGCGTTCCGACCGCTCCGGCGTTCGGCCGGGCGGCGGTCATTCAAAGCATATCGGGCCGTGAGGGGCTCAGGCAAACGGCACAATGACGTGCGCACGAAATTGCGTGTTGCAGCGTCACAGTGTTCATGCCCGTTGATGGCGAGCAGGTTGAGGTTCGGGCCGGTAAGGACGAGAACGCGATTTGCCATGATTTTCGCCTTGTGCACGGGTCCGCGGTCCCATGCAAGCACGGTTATCCGAATTGCACCGAAAACGCAAAAAGAGCCCAAATACGCCGCCTATCCCTGGCATTGGGCTGCGCCGCACGCCCGCATGTTGGCGATGCGCTCGCGCAGTTCCTCCACCCCAACCGCGCCCGGAATGATCTCGTTGCCGATGATGAAAGTGGGGGTTCCGGTGATGCTGAGCGCCTTGGCGATCTCGTAGGAGGTCTGGATCGCGCTCGAGACGGGGTCCGTGCCCATGTCCAGTTCCAGCGCCACCGGGCTCAGGCCCAGCTCGGCTGCGGCCGCCAGCGCCGCCTGCTTGTCGACCTTGCCCCGGTTGGTGAACAGGGTTTCGTGGAACGCCCAATAGTCTGCATCCGATTGGCCGACCAGCACGGCAACGCGCGCCGCGTCGATGGATTCATTGGACAGGATTGGAAATTCCTTGAGCACTACGCGCAGGTTGGGATCTTCCGCGATCAGGGTCGCGAGATCGGGCAGGGCGCTGCGGCAATAGCCGCAATTGTAGTCGAAGAACTCGACCAGCGTCACATCGCCGTCGGGATTGCCGACCACCACCTGTCCGGGGTCGTTGTAGATCTTGTCGTGCATCGCGGCGATTGCCTGGGAGGCATTTGCCTGGTCTTCGGCCTTCAGCGTCGTTTCGAGCGCGATGGACATGCGCTGCAACAGCTTGGGATCGCCCATGAGATAGGATTCGATGAGCGGGTTGAGCGTTTCCGGATCGATGGCTGCAACCGGCGTCGCTGCCGCTGCCGGCGTGCGGGCCTCGTACTGGCTGATCGCGGCGTCAATCATGGTTTGGACGGCGGCCGTATCCATCTGCTGCGGGGCGGGCTTGCTGACCACCGAGTAGCCCAGGGCGCCAGCCAGGATACCCGACAGGGCCACAAGAGCGAGGGTTGTGCGCGACATGATTGAGTAAGCTCCGGCGAAAACATTGCAGGCCTTTTAACAGAGGCCGCCAGAGATTGGCAGCCGGCAATGACCGGCAGGTTACCCGGGGTATCAAATGTGGTTGAGAGGGGCGCCGGAACGGGGTAGGGCGGAAGGGAACAAGGAACCCGCGATGACCGACCTACCCACCGACGGCCTGATGCCATTCCACGCCATGGAAATCCTCAAGCGCGCCAAGGCGATCGAGGCTTCCGGGCGTTCCGTTTGCCATTTGGAGGTAGGAGAGCCCGGATCGCCGCCAGCGCCCCGGGTGATCGAAGCGGTAGCCCGGGCGTTACCTGAAGCGCAGGGCTACACCAATGCCAAGGGCCTGCCCGAGCTGCGCGACGGATTAAGTCAATACTACCAAGCCCAGCACGGCGTTCGCGTCGACGCCGATTCGATCCTTTGCACGATGGGCTCATCGGCCGGATTTATCATCGCCTTCCACACGGCATTCCGCCCGGGCGCCCGCATCGCCATCACCCGGCCGGGATATCCGGCCTATGTGAACACCTTGCTGGGCCTCGG
Source organism: uncultured Alphaproteobacteria bacterium (assembly GCA_963699295.1). Classification (GTDB taxonomy): domain Bacteria; phylum Pseudomonadota; class Alphaproteobacteria; order Rhizobiales; family Devosiaceae; genus Devosia. Next base: position 942,535 of record OY969432.1, on the reverse strand, counting down.
TTTCGGCATCTGCGAAATCCCGCTAACTGCCGACAGCGGCTGGAAACTGACTGGCGCCGACATCGCGGCCGCCTATGCCCAGACACCTTTTGACGGCCTGCTGTTTGCGAGCCCCGCCAATCCTACCGGAGCCGCCGTCGACCGGGCGGAACTGGCGGATATCGTGGATACCTGCAAGCGCCTGGGCGTTCGACTGATATCGGATGAGATCTACCACGGCCTGGACTATCGCGCCCCTTCGGTCAGCGCCCTGGAGCTCACGCCGGATGCCATCATCATCAACAGTTTTTCCAAGTATTACTGCATGACCGGCTGGCGGATCGGCTGGATGGTCCTGCCCGATGATCTGGTGCGGCGCGCCGAAATCCTGCAGCAGAACCTCTTCATCTCGGCCCCGACGCTCAGCCAGATAGCCGCTACCGTGGCGCTCAACGAACGTGACTATTCCGAGGTTCAAAAGGCCGCTTATTCTCGCAACCGCAGCCTGTTGAATGATGGTTTGCGGGATCTGGGCTTCGATGTCCACGGCCCGTCCGACGGCGCGTTCTATGCCTATGTCGGGATTTCCCGGTTTTCCGATGACTCACTTGGCTTTTGCGAGCGCCTGCTGGAAACCGCTGGCGTGGCCGCTACTCCGGGCGTCGATTTCGACCGCGTCGATGGCCAGCACTACGTCCGGTTTTCCTACGCCGGAAAGACGGAAACCATCCAGATGGCCATCGATCGGATGCGCGCATTCCTCAAATGAGCAGCGCCAGCGCAACCCGCGTTCCATAACCATTTCCGATAGCGAAAAGGCGGCCCGAAGGCCGCCTTTTTTAATTCCTAGCCCAGACCCAGGCGCCGCTGCCACCAGCCAACTTTCTTCTTTGGCTCGGTCTCGGCGTCGCCTTCAGCCTCTGCTTCCGGCTTCGGCGTGCTGCTCGACACCACGATGCCTTCGGCCGGGAGTTCCTTCTTGACCCGACGCGGCTTGGGCGCTTCTGCGGGCGCATCCACCTTGGCAGCTTCTGCAGCTTCGGCGGGAACGACTGGCTCGCTCATTGCGGGTGCAGGCGTAGCCTCGGCAGTCTCCGCCTTTGGCTTGCGAACCCGTGGTTTGCGCTGCGGCTTGGCCGCAACTGCATCGTCTTCAGCGGCAGTTTCAGCCTTTGCCTTGGACGGGGCAGGCTCTTCTGCGGAGACGGCGGTTTCCGATGTCTCCATGACCTTCTTGCGACGGACACGCTTTGGCTTCTCAACCGGGGCTTCGTCCGCAGCTGCCTGTTCGGCAACCGCTGGCGCGGCAGCAGCCTCTGAAGCGGCCACAGGGGCCTCGGCGGGCACTTCGGCAGCCACTTCCGGAGTGGTGGCAACCTCGTCCTGCTCTGGCGCCGAGTTGGTCACGACAACAGCCTCTGGCCGTGCGTCAGCATCCGCACCAGCTGCGCTCGTGCTTGGCTCGCCATTGTCATCACCGTCGCGACGATTGCGACGGCCACCACGACGACCGCGGCGGCGACGCTTGCGCTCGCCTTCTGCGGCGGTTTCTTCAGCGGTGCCGGCACGAGCTGGTTCCACCTGCTCATCGTCCTCGGAGGCTTCGTCAGCGCTCTGGGCGCTCGTGGCCACGCTGGCTTCCGCGCCATTCTGCTGGCGCTGGGCGTTATCATCGCCATTGCGATCGGCACCGCCACGACGACGGCGACGACGACGACGACGGCCGCCCTCGCTTTCGACTGCTTCAGTAGAGCTGGCAGGGGCCGCTTCCTGAACTTCAACGACGTCTTCTGCGTCCTCGTCGACCAGGTCTTCATCCAGGTCATCATCGATAACGGCGTTATCGACGCGGACGTGTTCAGTCGCACGCTTGTCGGCGTAGGCCACGACGCGGGCTTCGCCCTTTTCGATGGCGAACTGGTGCCCGGTCATCTTGCTGTCCGCAGTGATCGTGATCGACAGGGCATTGCGCTCTTCAAGATGCGTCAGCGTTTCGCGCTTGTAGTTCAGGATGTAGAGAGCCACGTCCACCGGCACGCGCACGTTGACCGACTGGCCCTGGCGACGCAGCACGTGTTCCTCGATGTGGCGCATGATCATCAGCGCCAGCGACTCGGTGGAACGCACGAGGCCCGTGCCATCGCAGATCGGGCACTTGTGCGTCGAGCTTTCGACCACACCAAAGCGGATGCGCTGGCGGCTCATTTCCATCAGGCCGAAATGGCTGATGCGGCCGACCTGGATGCGAGCGCGGTCGTCCTTCAGGCAATCCTTGAGCTTGCGCTCGACGGCCCGATTGGAGCGGTTTTCCATCATGTCGATGAAATCGATGACGATCAGGCCGGCAAGGTCACGCAGGCGCAGCTGGCGCGCAACTTCGTCAGCGGCTTCCAGATTGGTCTGGAGCGCCGTGTCCTCGATATTGTGCTCCTTGGTGGAGCGACCCGAGTTCACGTCGATCGATACGAGAGCTTCGGTCGGGTTGATCACGATATAGCCGCCGGAGGGCAGGGTGACCGTGGGCGAGAACATCGAGTCGAGCTGTGCTTCGATGCCGTACTTGGAGAACAGCGGCTGATCTTCCTTGTAGAGCTGCACGTTTTTGGCGTGGCTCGGCATGATCATGCGCATGAAGTCCTTGGCTTCGCGGAAGGCGTCGTCGCCCGCCACAAACACTTCATCGATGTCCTTGTTGTACAAATCGCGAATGGTGCGCTTGATCAGCGAGCCTTCCTCATAGACGAGGCACGGCGCCTGGCGACTTGAGGGTCAGCTCGCGCACGCTTTCCCAAAGGCGCATCAGATATTCAAAGTCACGCTTGACCTCGGCCTTGGTGCGCGAGGCACCGGCCGTGCGCAGGATGACGCCCATGCCCTGTGGCACTTCGAGATCCGAAGTGATTTCCTTGAGGCGCTTGCGGTCCGCAGCATTGGTGATCTTGCGTGAAATGCCGCCACCGCGAGCGGTGTTTGGCATCAGCACCGAGTAGCGTCCGGCCAGCGACAGGTATGTCGTCAGAGCCGCGCCCTTGTTGCCGCGCTCTTCCTTGACCACCTGCACCAGCATGACCTGGCGGCGCTTGATCACTTCCTGGATCTTGTAGTGACGACGGCTGTTGTTGGAACGGCGACGCTCTGGAACTTCCTCCAGCGCATCGGCGCCACCGATCGACTCCACGGGTTCGCTGTTGGTCGGTGCCTGCTCGATGTGGCTGGCGCCTTCCATGTCCTGGGTATCGGTCTCGGCGTCGGGCTCGGTTACACCTTCCGGCAGCGAGATGTTCTCCTCGACTGCGTCGTGATTGTCGTCATCTTGATCCTCGGCGTGCTCTTCTTCGAGCAACAGCGCCTCACGGTCTGCGACCGGGATCTGGTAGTAATCGGGATGGATTTCGCTGAAAGCGAGAAAGCCGTGGCGATTGCCGCCATATTCCACAAATGCAGCCTGCAGTGACGGCTCAACGCGCGTGACCTTGGCGAGATAAATATTACCGCGCAACTGGCGGCGCGTTGCCGACTCAAAGTCGAATTCTTCGAGCCTGTTACCGGCTGTAACGACAATCCGTGTTTCTTCCGGGTGGATGCCATCCACCAGCATTCTTTTGGTAGCCATAGTGAACTCCGCGCACTCGCGCGCCGACGAGAACATGCCGGAAGACCGGCAGCTTCTGCGTGGCGCAATGCGAGGCGAATGGTTTCTGAGGGTATGCGCGCACAAGCTCTGCCTTTAGCGCGAAGATATGGGGGTACAGGGCCGGACTATGCAGCGAAGCAAAACGGCAATCGTCGTATTCGATCGCGTCACGTTTTGTCCGCCTGCGGGCCATCTGACCTCTTCCTATGAAGTTATCGTAATCCTGGGGATTTTCGACAACTGTCCGGTCCAAAGGAGACCGAAATTCTCAATCGAAGCGCAGGATCTGCAGCTGCAGACCGAGTTCGGCAAACTAAAGATAGTTCCGCCACCCGTCGCCTCCCGGACTGTTATATGGGCAAGGGGTGCCACAAAGCAGATCATCAGGAAGCTTGCACTTCACCATAAGCGTGTAGGGGTGTTGCGACCAATTGGCAACAGGAAAGTCGCCAACACCATCGCGTCAGCAACGTACGGCGATCATTGGCCCGGCAGGCAAATCGTTCCATAAGGGTGAGATGCCGCAGAATTGCCGGATCGGGATGACAGTGGCTGTGCGAGATATCTCGGGAGCCGGACTGCACTTGCATAAATACGCTCGTAATATCGCTTGCCTGTTGATGGCAGGGCTTGTTGGCGTTTCGGCCTTCGCGGGTCCGCTGCAGGCTCAAGAGCCACCCGTTGCAGCCGCCTCCGCGCCGATCGCGTTGCCCAACGTGATGGATGTGCGGGTGTCTGCAACGCCGGAGCGTGCGCGCCTGGTGATTGACCTGGCATCAAAGACCAATTTTGCCCTGGTTTCCCTGTCCGAACCCAACCGGCTGGCCATTGACGTGCGAGCGGCAACGTTTTCTGTGCCCGAACCCAGCGGGAAGCCCGCTGGCGATGGCATGATCTCCGACTACCTGGTTGAGCAAGTTGCGGCCGATCGGGTGCGCACCGTGTTGACGCTGTCCACTCCGGCACAGGTCCAGCAAGCCTATGTGCTTGACCCCTTTGAAGATCAGCCGGCCCGCCTGGTCGTCGATATCATTCCAGCCACTGAAGCCGAGTTTGTCGCCAATGTGGAGCGCGACCGACTGGCCTCGGATGAGGCTACTCTTCCGACCGATGACTTCTCCACTCCCGCTGGTGGTTCGGAATTGCCCATCGCCACCCGGCCCCTGGTCATTCTCGATCCTGGCCACGGTGGTATCGATAGCGGCGCGGAGGCGGCGAGCGGCGTCAAGGAAAAGGACATCGTGCTGGCCTTTTCGCTGAAACTGCAGGATTTGCTGGTGGCTTCAGGCCGGTTCGACGTGGCGCTGACCCGGGAAGATGACACCTTCTTGCGCCTTGAGGAGCGCGTGGCGCTCGCCCGTGCCAACAAGGCCGACCTGTTTATTTCGATCCATGCCGACAGCTTCCAGCAGCCCGATATCCGCGGCGCTACCGTCTACACCCGTGACGAGAATGCTACGGATATTCTCGACAAGGTGCTGGCGGACAACGAAAACAAGACAGACGTGATCGCCGGTTTCGCCATGCCCCAGATGGCGCCGGAGGTAGTCGATATCCTGATCGACCTGATGCGCCGGGAAATGCGCCACCAGTCTTATTCGGCCGCCCAGGCTATCGTGCACCAGCTCGAGCCAAGTGTGCAATTGCGCCGCTATCCCGTTCGGCAAGCTGACTTTTTCGTGCTGCAGGCTCCTGATGTGCCCTCGGTGCTGCTTGAGCTTGGCTTCCTGTCCAACGCCGATGATCGGGCCAATCTGTTGCGCGGCGATTGGCAGGACCGGACCGCCGAGGCGCTGGCGCGCGGGATTTCAACCCATTTCGACAGTCTGGTGTCGAAGGATTGAAGTGACATTCCCAACTGCTGTTATCAGATGGGTGGAATTGGTATGATTCCCCACTGGCCGTCTGTCTCTGGGCGCGCTGAAAACCAACAATTGGTACGCTTGGCACCGCCGGCGCGCCATGGAGACACTGACTAGATGCTGCGTTTGATGGGCTGGCTGTTTGGCTTTGGTATGTTTCTCGCCTTGGCTGCAGTTGGTGGCGTGGCGGTGTACCTCACCACGGTATCGGCGGATCTGCCGGACTACACCGTGCTCAAGGACTACCAGCCGCCGGTGACCACGCGCGTCCACGCAGCCGATGGCACCCTGCTGGCCGAGTTCGCCCGCGAGCGCCGACTTTTCCAACCCATCGAAACTGTTCCACCCCTCCTGGTGCACGCATTCCTGTCCGCCGAAGACAAGGACTTCTATAACCATGGGGGTATAGCAATCGACGGCGTTGTCCGCGCCCTCCGCGACAATCTCCTCGCCAGAATGGACGGAAATTCCTCGATCCAGGGGGGTGGTTCATCGATTACCCAGCAGGTGGCCAAGAACTTCCTCCTTACCTCCGAGCAGACTTGGGACCGCAAGATTCAGGAAGCCCTGCTGGCGGTGCGGATCGAGTCGACCTTTTCCAAGGACCGCATTCTTGAGCTCTACCTGAACGAAATATTCCTGGGACTGAACTCCTACGGCGTCGCCGCCGCAGCGCTGAACTATTTCGACAAGGCCTTGTTCCAGCTGACCCTGAGCGAAGCTGCTTATATCGCGGCGCTACCCAAGGGCCCGAACAACTATCATCCGTTCCGCCGGACACAGGCCGCGATCGACCGTCGCAACTGGGTTATCGACCGCATGGTCGAAAATGGCTACGTGCAAGCCGAGGAGGCCCGCGAAGCCAAAGCTGAACCCCTCAATGTCGTGCCACGTACTGGCGGGAGCCAGTTATATTCGGCAGAGTACTTCACCGAGGAAGTGCGGCGCGAACTCGCCAAGCTCTACGGCGAAGACCAACTATACGGCGGTGGATTGTCGGTGCGCACGACATTGCAGCCCGAACTCCAGGAATATGCGCGCCGGGCGTTGATGGATGGGCTGATCGCGTTCGACCATGGCAAGGGGTTCCGTGGACCAGTTGCGAGCATTGAAATCGGCGATGACTGGGGCGTCGACGTTAACAGGATTGCGCCGCTTAGCGACGTGCCTGAATGGCGCCTTGCGGTCATCTTGGAAATGGAGCGCAACGAAGCCCGCATTGGTCTGCGCCCGGGCACCATTCCTGAGGGCGGGGCAAGCCCTGAGCGGATTGAGGGCACGCTGTCTGGGCCGGAAATCAAGTGGGTTTCCAAGCCCTTGCAGGACGTGTTGAACGTCGGTGACGTCGTCTATGTTTCCGCAGTTGCTGGCAAGCCGGGTGTCTATACGCTTGAACAAGTCCCTGAGATCGAGGGTGCGCTCGTGGCCATGGATCCCCGGACCGGCCGGGTATTAGCCATGGTCGGGGGATTTTCTTATGCCCAAAGCGAGTTCAATCGCGCGACCCAGGCGCTGCGCCAGCCCGGCTCATCCTTCAAACCCATCGTCTATGCAGCTGCCCTGGACAATGGTTATACGCCGGCTTCGGTCGTGCTGGATGCTCCAGTCGAAATCCGTAATAGCGATGGCTCCATCTGGCGACCCGAAAATTATGCCCAGCAGTTCTATGGCCCGCAGACCCTAAGGCGCGGCATCGAACGCAGCCGAAATGTCATGACGGTGCGGTTGGCCAAAGATATCGGCATGCCGCTCGTGTCCGAATATGCCCGCATGTTCGGTATCTATGACTCCATGCAGCCGGTCTTGGCCATGTCGCTGGGAGCGGGCGAAACCACTGATATGCGCATGACCGCTGCTTATGCAACCATAGCCAACGGTGGGCGCAAGATTGTTCCAACTTTGATTGATCGGATTCAGGATCGATATGGCGCGACGGTCTATCGTCATGATCAGCGCGTGTGCGACGGCTGTGAAGCAACAAGCTGGACCGGGCAGGGTGAACCTCTGATCATCGACAATCGCGAGCAGGTGCTCGATCCGATGACGGCCTACCAGATTACGTCGATGATGGAAGGTGTGGTACTTCGAGGCACGGGCACCGGTGCAAAGTCGCTCAACCGTCCGGTGGCCGGCAAGACCGGCACCACCAATGATTACAAGGACGCCTGGTTTGTGGGGTTTACGCCAGAGCTGGCCGTGGGTGTGTATGTTGGCTACGACAAGCCGCGTTCAATGGGTAGTTCGGTAACTGGCGGCTCGTTTGCCGTGCCGATCTTCACCGAGTTTATGGGCAAGGCCCTGCGGGGCAAGTCCGCTACACCGTTCATCAAGCCTCCCGGGATGACCACAGCCTGGATCAACCCTGATACTGGCGCCCAGGCATTTGAAGGTGAGGCCTCCGTCGAGGAGGCGTTCAAGCCAGGCACTGGTCCTAATGCCATGACCTCGGTAATCGGGCTAAATATTGGGGCTTATGATGCAATTCAGCGCGAACAGCAGATGCAGCAGGAGTATGGCGGCGGTGTGATGACCCAGCGCAGCGGCAATGGAGCCTATATGGATCCAAGCCTAAGCAGATTCTAGGCTGCTAGACTGATGCAGCAGATACCGCCGGGGCGGTGCTCCCGCGCACAATCAGTTCAGAGCTCAGCACGATGTGCTGGGAAACGCGACCGCTCGATTGCCCCTCGATGAGATCGATAAGGGCTTCGGCGGCCAGTCGCCCCAAGGCCTCTCGAGGTTGCCGCATGGTGGTGAGCGGCGGCCAAAAGTGGGAGGCAATTGCCAAATCATCAAATCCCACCACCGACACATCCCTTGGGCACTCGAGGCCATGCTGGCGCAGGCCCGCGACAAAACCGATGGCGCTCTCGTCGTTGGCCGCGAATACCGCTTCGGGGCGCTTGCTCAAAGCCACATAGCGCTCTGCCGCCGCAGCTCCGCTTTGCATTTCGAAATTGCCGGGAAACATCCATTCCTCATGCAAGACGATGCCAGCTTCCCTAAGTGCCCTGCGAAATCCCTGTTCGCGTTCGGCAGTCAAGGGATTACCGTTCGGTCCTCTGATGTGGCCAAGTCGGCGATGCCCCAGGTCGATCAGGTGCCGAGTGGCACAAAACGCTGCATAGGCGTTGTCAGTAGTCACTGTTTGGAATGGAGCCCGGGCAATTTCCTCGCAGGCTACAACGAGCGGCATGAATACATGCCCGCTGCGCAATTGCAGCAATTCCTCCAGGGCAATGGATCCGTCCAGCAATAATAATCCGTCCGCGCGGTTCGAAACAAAGTACTCGCGAATCCGGCGACCTGGTTGACTGCCGAGAAATCGATTGGCAACCAATACGCCGTAACCCCTGCGCGCCGCCTCGCGTTCAATGGCGTCAAGAATGGTTGAAAAGAACGGATTTCGAATATCGGGCAGGGCCACGAGGATGGTTCGCGAGTTCTGCTGGCGTAGTGAGCGAGCGGATTGATTGGCTGTGTAGCCAGTCGCCTCGACCGCCAGAAATATTCGATCCCTGGTGCTCTGCTTGACGCGTTCCGGGTTTGACAGGGCGCGGCTGACAGTTGCTGTCGAGACTTTCGCTACACGCGCAACATCGAGAATTGTTGGCGTTTTCTGGAGTTGCTCCATCTCTTCCAGAACCCTTGAACTATCCAGATACGACTTCTGTCTAATTCCAACTTGACAGGTCCGCAAGACGTGGATGAAACTCGTGCAATCGATTGCATAAATTTCCGGGAGGGAAAAATGCAATCGATTACATGCCGTCGGCGGAGTCGTCTCGCATTTGGGAGATGAGAGGCTGGTGGCCCACGGGGCGCCTTGCCCCAAATGTTTGGGAGGACACACTATGAAGAAATTTGTGGCGGTTGCCGCGATGGCGACTGCGCTGCTTGGTTCAACTGCAATAAATGCAGCAGAGCTAGAGGTTACCCACTGGTGGACATCCGCAGGCGAGGCAGCTGCCGTTGCCGAGTTCGCACGAGTGTTCGAGGAAGAAACCGGCAACAAGTGGGTCGACAGCGCGCTGGCTGGCTCTGGGACCGGGGCTAACCCTGTTATCATCAGCCGCATTATCGGTGGTAACCCAATGGGCGCCACTCAGATGAATACCGGCCGCGATGCGGAAGAGCTGATTAAGGCCGGGCTGATGCGCGACCTGACCGATATCGCCGACGAGCTTAAGATCAAAGACTTTTACGTCGATGAATCGTTGCTTGAGCCATGCACCTATGAAGGTCGCATCTACTGCTTCCCGGTGAACATCCACTCATGGGACTGGCTGTGGCTCTCAACCAAGGCCTACGCAACCATCGGGCAGCCCGTTCCGACCAACTGGAATGAATATGTAGCTAGCTGGCCGGCACTTGAAGCTGCTGGCATTTTGCCTTTCGGTCTGGCCAGCGGCTGGCCGATCAACGGCGTCCCTGGCGTCTTGCAGGCCGGCATCGGGGGCACCGATCTGGTTTTGGCGATCAATCGCGACAAGAGCGAAGAAGCCGTGCGTGGCCCTGAGTTCCGCAAGACGGCGGAAGCGCTTGATGCTCTGCGCAAGGTCGTATCGCCAGAAACGATGGTGCCGGCATTCGCGGACGTTGGCACCCAGCTGCTTAACGGCACGGCCGCAGGCAATATCCACGGCGACTGGCTGCAGGGCGATCTGCAGGTTGCAGGCGGCGTTCCCGGCAAGGATTATGAGTGCATCCCCGCGCTGGGGCTGAATGATCAGCTCTCCGGTGGCGGTGACTCGTTCTACTTCCCCGTTCTGCCTGCCGGCACCGACCCTGCCGTAATCGATGCCCAGACTGCGCTGGCCAAAGTCGTGATCTCGCGCGAAGGCCAGCTGGCGTTCAACCTGAAGAAGGGCTCCATGCCCATCCGTACTGACATCGACCTGTCCCAGGCCAATACCTGCATGCAGAAGGCACTTGCTCTTCTGGGCAATGGTCTGCTGCCATCGGGCGACTTCAACCTGTCGAGCGATACGCAGCAGCAGTTGCAGGATCTCAACATCGAGTTCTTTGGCGACGATAGCATCTCGATCGACGCGTACATCGATCGTTACGCCCAGATCATCGCCACTGCTGACTGATCCCTGGATCTGTCTGCACCTGAATGGCGCGACTGGCCCGAGTAATCCGGGTCAGTCGCACACCTGGGAGTTCTACTATGGTTGAGCAAGCTGTCCAGGCGCAAAGCTCTGGGGCGAGGGGGCATGCACGCCCGCTACGCAGTATTTTTGTCCGGAATGTTTCTGCCAAGATCGCAGCCGCACCGATGGTGGCTACCGTTCTGGTTATCTTCGTCGGCTGTACCTTGTGGACGGTTTGGTACTCGATGACCAATTCGCGGCTGCTGCCCAGCGGCCAATTTGTCGGGTTTACGCAGTACGAGCGATTGTTCGCGACCGCCCGGTGGAACGTGTCGGTCAGCAACCTCATCATTTACGGTGCTTTTTCGCTCGTGCTGACGATGGGCGTCGGTTTTTTACTAGCGGTGCTCATGGATCAGAAGATCCGCTTTGAGAGCGCCTTTCGCACCATCATGCTGTATCCCTTTGCGCTGTCTTTCATCGTCACCGGCCTGGTTTGGCAGTGGATCATGAATCCCACCCTGGGATTGCAGGGCACCTTGCGCAATATGGGCTGGACGGGGTTTACCTTCGACTGGATCAGCAACCCCAAGATGGTGCTGTTTGCCCTGCTCATCGCGGGGCTCTGGCAGGGCGTCGGTTTTGTGATGGTGCTGCTCTTGGCAGGCCTGCGCGGAATTGATGAAGAAATCTGGAAAGCTGCCCGCATCGACGGGATTCCGACCTGGCGCACCTATGTTTCCATCGTCCTGCCCATGATGCGCGGCGTGTTTGTTACGGCCCTGGTGATCGTGGGCTCCGGCATCGTGCGCCTCTACGATCTGGTGGTCGCACTCACCGATGGCGGTCCTGGCATCTCGTCGGAAGTACCGGCCAAGTACGTCTATCAATTACATGTTTGGCGCTGGCAACATTGCTCAGGGCCTGGCCGCGTCCACGATGATGCTGCTGACCGTTGTCATCATAATCATTCCGTGGGCCTACCTCGAATTTGGCGGGAAGGGGCGCCGGACATGACACTCGTTGACACCAAGGCAAGTATTGCCCCTGACCAGAACGGCAGACTGCTGGAAGGGCCACAGGGCGCCAAGCCAAAGCCATTTTTCACCCCGCGGCGGATCGTTATTTACTCGATCCTGCTATTCGCCTGCCTGTACTTTCTTTTTCCCCTCTATGTGATGATCACCACCTCGTTCAAGACGATGCCGGAGATCCGCTGGGGCAATATCTTTGCACCACCCATCGAGCCGACCGGGGATGCCTGGGTGAAAGCCTGGACCAGCGCCTGCACGGGTCTAACCTGTCAGGGCCTGAGCCCCGGCTTCTGGAACTCGGTCAAGATTACCCTCCCCAGCACCATCATTTCCATCTTCATCGCCGCAATCAACGGCTATGGCCTGGTCAACTGGCGCTTCAAGGGCTCCGAGATCTTCTTTGCCATCCTGATCTTCGGTTCGTTCATTCCATATCAGGTAATGCTCTATCCGCTGGTGATGCTGACGCGCGAAATGGGTATCTTTGGCACGCTGTGGGCGGTCATTCTGGTGCACACCATCTTCGGCATGCCCATCCTCACCCTGCTGTTCCGCAACTATTTCGCTTCTCTTCCTGTCGAATTGTTCAAGGCGGCTCGTGTCGATGGGGCAGGGTTCTGGCGGATTTTCTTCGAGATCATGCTGCCGATGTCACTGCCCATTTTTGTGGTGGCAGTCATCCTGCAGGTGACCGGAATATGGAACGACTTCCTGTTCGGCGTGGTGTTCGCCGGCACGCAAAACTATCCGATGACTGTTCAGCTAAACAATATCGTCAATTCAGCTCAGGGCAGCCCCGAATACAACGTCAACATGGCGGCGACCATCCTGACGGGGCTGGTTCCGCTGATCATCTACTTTGTTTCGGGGCGCTTGTTTGTTCGCGGCATCGCGGCCGGTGCGGTGAAAGGGTAATCTAATGCAACACAGCGTTTCTATTCGTGATCTCTCGCTGAGCTTCGGTAGCGTCAAGGTTCTGGAAAATCTCAACTTGGATATCGCACAGGGCGAGTTCATCGTTCTGCTTGGACCCTCCGGCTGCGGCAAGTCGACCTTGCTCAATTGCATCGCTGGGTTGCTGGATGTGACCGGAGGGCAAATCTTCATCGGCGGCAAGAACGTCACCTGGGAGGAACCAAAGGATCGTGGCATCGGCATGGTGTTCCAGTCCTATGCGCTCTACCCCCAGATGACGGTTGAGAAAAACCTTAGTTTTGGCCTCCGGGTTTCCGGGATGCCGAAAGCCGAGATCGACAGTCGCGTTAAGCGGGCTTCCGAAATCCTACAGATCGAACCCTTGTTGCAGCGCAAGCCGGCCAATCTGTCCGGTGGCCAACGTCAGCGCGTCGCCATTGGACGGGCGCTGGTTCGCGACGTCGACGTGTTCCTGTTTGATGAGCCGTTGTCCAATTTGGATGCGAAGCTGCGGTCCGACTTGCGCGTCGAAATCAAGCGGCTGCATCATCGCCTCAAGAACACCATGATCTACGTCACCCACGATCAGATCGAGGCGCTGACGCTGGCGGATCGGGTTGCCATCATGAAGAATGGGGTGATCCAGCAGCTGAGCGATCCGCACACCATCTACAACAAGCCCGTAAACCTTTACGTCGCCGGCTTCATCGGTTCCCCGTCGATGAATTTCCTTGAAGGCAGGTTGGAGGGGAACAATTTTGTCGCTGACGATGGAACGGTCATTCCGGTCCATAGCTATGCGTTCAGCGGGCAGCAAAACAACAAGAAGGCGGTGTTGGGCATACGTCCGGAGCACATTGTGATCAATGAAGCGGCCGAGAAGATGCCCTTCTCCTGCGAAGCCGAGATCGAAATTGTCGAGCCGATGGGATCCGATACTCTGGCCTGGACGAGACTGGCCGGGGTGCCGGTGACGTTCCGTGCGGAAAGTGACGTGCTTCTGGAGGTCGGCCAAAAGCTGACAATCGGGTTCGATCCGGCACGTGGTTCGATCTTCGATACGGCCACCACATACCGACTTTGACAATGTGGACGAGGCTTGAGGAGCGGCCTCGTCCGGCACCCGCAATCTTGCATTTTTGAGCAATGGGGCGGCGCCCAGCGCGCCATGCTCGGACTGGCATTGCTTGCGAATAATAAGGACCAGCCATTTTAGATTGGTCACTAAAAAAGGAGGAATTATCAATGACCGAGTTGTCATTTCAGCTATATAGCGCCCGCAATTATCCGTCGTTGGAGGAGTTTCTCGGAAAGCTTTCGGCTCTTGGTTACCGGCAGGTCGAAGGTTATGGCGGGCTTTACGCGGACGCGGCGCGGCTTGCAGAAAGCTTTAAAAAGCACGGACTGAGCATGCCAACGGGCCACTTTGGTCTCGATCAGCTCCGGGACACCGATAGCGCGCTCAAGATTGCCGAAACCCTCGGGGTAAAGCGCATCTATTGCCCCCATATCGGGCTCGAGGGGCGCAGCGCCGATGAGAGCAAATGGATCGAACTGGCCGAGACCCTGGCTTCGCTCGGTGAGATCTACAACAAGGCTGGTTATGGCTTTGGGTGGCATAACCACGATTTCGAGTTTGTCCCGACGACCTCTGGCCGGACACCGATGGAGATCATCCTCGAAACGGCACCAGATATCGAATGGGAAGCCGATATTGCCTGGATCGCCCGGGGCAAGGCCGATCCAGAAGCCTGGTTTGACCGCTATGGCGACCGCATCACCGCAGTTCACGTCAAGGACATCGCGCGGGCCGGCGAATGTCTTGACGAAGACGGTTGGGCCGATGTCGGTCATGGCGTGCTCGACTGGAACAATCTGATCACCAAGGTCACCAGCAAGACCAAAGCCCAGTATTTCGTTGCTGAACACGACAAGCCCTCCGATGCCGTGCGGTTCGCCGAACGCTCCATCGCCACCGCCAAGAACTGGAAGTAATCGCAATGGCAAAGACTTACGGCGTCGGCATCATGGGTGCCGGCAATATTTCCAGCGCCTATCTCCGCCTTGCCCCCTTGTTCAAGGGGCTCGAAGTGCGTGCAGTGGCGGACATCCTTCCGGCGGCCGCCCAGAAGCGGGCGGAGGAGTTTGGAGTCGCGGCACAGACGCCCGACGAACTGCTCAAGAACAGTGAAATCGATGTTATCGTGAATTTGACGATCCCGGCGACGCATTATGCGGTGTCCATGGATATCGTTTCGGCGGGCAAGCACGCTTATTCGGAAAAGCCATTCGTGCTGACCCTCGAAGAAGGGATGGCGCTGAAAAAGGCGGCGGATGATCGCAAACTCAAAGTCGGTAGCGCCCCAGACACGTTTTTAGGTGGCGCGCATCAACAGGCGCGCGAAATCATCGACAGTGGTCAAATCGGCAAGATCATGAGCGGTACGACCCACGTCATGAGCCGGGGCATGGAGCATTGGCATCCCAACCCTGACTTCTTTTTCCAGGTGGGGGCGGGACCGATCCTCGATATTGGTCCGTATTACGTTACCGATCTGATCCATCTGCTTGGGCCGGTCAAGCGCGTGTCAGCGTTCACGAATATGGCGCGGACCGAGCGCGAGGTGCTGGCGCCCGGGCCGTATCAAGGCACAATGATCAAGGTTGGTACGCCGACGACAGTGCATGGAATCCTGGAATTTCATTCAGGGGCCATCATCACCATAGGCGCCAGCTGGGACGTGGCCAGCCACGGTCACCACAATATTGAACTGTACGGGGTGGATGGCTCTATCTATGTACCAGACCCCAATTTCTTCGGCGGCGAACTGGTGACGAGCGACGTTTCGGGGAACAAGACCGTTGTAACGCCGTGGGATCATCCCTTTGGCCGGGTGAACCAGGATGCGGGTACGGAGCATGCGCGCGCCAATTACCGCACGGCGGGCCTTGCGGACATGATGGCGGCCATCGAAGGGGGCTACAAAGCCCGTTGCGGGCTGGATGTGGCGCTGCATGCGGTCGACGTGATGACCAGCCTGCTCAAGGCGGGCGAGAGCGGGCAGGTGCTGACGCTTTCGACCACTTGCGAGCGGCCCTTGGCGATGACACCCGCCGACGCGCAGGCTTTGCTCAAAAACTGACCAGGAAGAACAGGCGGCGGAGCGGCCCTCCGCCTGTTTTTGTAATAAAATCAAGGCGCCTGGCGCCAAAAGGAGGAGAATATCGATGCGCACCATTAAGGGGCCCGCAATTTTTCTGGCGCAGTTCGCTGGTGATGCCGCGCCGTTCAATTCTTTTGACGCGATTTGCGGATGGGCCGCTGGTCTCGGCTACAAGGGCGTGCAGATTCCAACCTGGGTTGGCAGCCTGATCGACCTGGAAAAGGCTGCGACGTCAAAGACCTACGCAGATGAACTCACCGGGATTGCCGCCAAGCACGGGCTGGCGATCACCGAGCTTTCAACCCATCTGCAGGGCCAGCTAGTCGCGGCGCATCCGGTTTACGACACAATGCTGGACGGTTTTGCCCCCGCGGCGGTGCACGGAAACCCTAAAGCGCGGCAGGAATGGGCCGTGCAGCAGCTGCAGTGGGCCGCCAAGGCCTCGAACAACCTCGGGCTGACCGAACACGCTACTTTCTCCGGCGCGCTCGCCTGGCCCTTCCTCTATCCGTTCCCGCAGCGTCCGGCGGGTCTGGTGGAGGAAGCATTTGACGAGCTGGCGCGCCGCTGGCTGCCGATCTTGAATGCCTTCGATGAGAACGGGGTCGATCTCTGCTACGAAATCCATCCGGGTGAAGATCTGCATGATGGCGTCACCTACGAGATGTTCCTCGAGCGGGTGAAAAACCATCCCCGCGCCAATTTGCTCTATGATCCCAGCCACTTCGTGCTGCAACAGCTCGACTATCTGGACTACATCGACATCTATCACGAGCGCATCAAGATGTTCCACGTCAAGGATGCCGAGTTCAATCCGACCGGGCGCCAGGGTGTCTATGGCGGCTACCAGAGCTGGATCAACCGGGCAGGGCGCTTCCGCTCGCTGGGGGATGGCCAGGTGGATTTTGCCTCGATCTTCTCGAAGATGGCGCAGTATGATTTTGCCGGGTGGGCGGTGCTGGAATGGGAATGCGCTATCAAGCACCCCGAAGACGGTGCGCGCGAGGGCGCCGAATTCATCAAGAACCATATCATCCGCATTACCGAGCACGCCTTCGATGACTTTGCGTCGGCGGGTACGGATCTGGCGGCAAACCGAAAAATTCTTGGGCTGAGCTAGGGAGTTAGGGATGGCTGAGAACGGCGCAAGGCGCATTCGCCTGGGCATGGTCGGCGGCGGCAAGGGGGCCTTTATCGGCTATGTCCACCGCGTGGCGTCGCGGATTGACGGGGATTATGAGCTGGTGGCAGGGGCGTTGTCGTCGCGGCCGGAAATTGCCAGGGAATCCGGGCGCAATATCGGGTTGGCCGAAGACCGGATCTATACCTCGTATGAGGAAATGGCGCGGGCTGAGGCGGCGCGGCCGGACGGGATTGAGGCCGTTTCCATCGTGACGCCCAACCATATGCACTACGGTCCGGCCAAGGCTTTTCTCGAGGCGGGCATCCACGTCATCTGCGACAAACCGATTACGTCGACGCTGGAGGATGCGCGCAAGCTCGCGGCCATCCAGCCAAAGAACGGCGCCAAGTTCCTGCTAACACACAATTATACCGGCTTCCCGCTGGTGCGGCAGGCCAAGGAACTGGTGGAGTCGGGGGCGCTGGGGAATATCCGGGTGGTGCAGGTCGAGTACCCGCAGGACTGGTTGACCGTGGCGGTCGAGCAGTCCGGCAAAGCGCCGGGGGCCGAGTGGCGGACCGATCCGGCGCGGTCGGGCGCGGGTGGGGCGATCGGCGATATCGGAACCCATGCCTATAATCTGGCGCGGTTTGTGACCGGGCTGCGGACGGCGGCGGTTTCGGCCGACCTGACCAGCTTCGTGCCGGGGCGAAAGCTCGATGATAACGTCAATATCATGCTGCGGTTCGAGGGCGGCGCGCGGGGCATGTTGTGGGCCAGCCAGGTCGCTGTCGGCTCAGAAAATGGTTTGCAGCTAAGGGTTTACGGGGAGAAGGCCGGGCTCGAGTGGCGGCAGGATAACCCCAATTACATGTGGTATACCGAGTTCGGGAAGCCCAAGCAGCTGCTGACGCGTGGGGGCTCGATTACCGGGTCGCCGGCCTCGACCATGAATGTGCGTATCCCCTCGGGACACCCTGAAGGATATCTTGAAGCGTTTGCAACGCTTTACAGCCAGTTCGCGGCGGTGATCCGGGGCGAGGGCGAGGTTTATGAACGGCTGCTGCCGAGTTTGGCGGATGGGGTCGAGGGCATGGAATTTATAATGGCCTCGGTGAAATCGAGCCAAAACGACGGAAAATGGACGAGTCTGAGCGAGGTCTGACCCGTTTCTGAACGACTTTTTGCGCTAGATGAACGGTATATGAACGGTAGATGAACGCATTCTGAACGAGAAATAGCGCCACATGAACGAAAAAGGGCACCGCTTGGTGCCCTTTGGTTTTTACTGGATGCGCTTGACGCTGTAGCCCTGCTGTTCAAGCAGGTCGACGACGCTGCCGGCACCGGTCAAGTGACCGGCACCCACGATGACCAAAGCGTCCTGATGACTGGCCAGCATCGCTTCGAGCGGCGGCATCCAGTTGACGTTGCGCTCGTTGAGCAGGCGGTCAAGGAAGGCGTCTTCGTAGCCGCCCATTTCGACCTCGAACAGGCGCGCGAGGCGCTCCGGCATGCCCGCGGCCCAGCTGCCCATCATCTTGCTCATCATCTTGGGCAAGGTGTCGAGTTCGGCCAGCGTCGATTTGAGCAAGGCGACCTGTTCGGCCTCGGGGGCGCCGGAAAGGACCTCGACCTGTTCGTGACCGGTTTCGAGGAAAGTCATGCGGCTGGGCGCGATCTCGGCCTGCAGGATAAACTCGACGCCCTGGTTGTCGTAGCCGTGGCTCGCTAGGGCGGCGACCGAGACGGCGTTGGTCGCCATCCAGGGCTTCATGGCGAGCAAAGTGCCAAAGGGCAGGCCGACGGTGCCGGCGGCGTCGCGCAGCAGCGTGGCGGTCTCGCTGTCGATCACATCGGTGAGCAGCGTGCCATCGACATAAATGCCCTGCGCGAAGGCATCGGCGGACACCTTCAGGGCGGCGCCGGCGGTAATGTCGGTTTCAAACACCACCTGGTCGGCCTTGCCCAGCAGCTCGTCGAACAGCTTGGTGCGCCATTCCAGGCCCGCCGGAAGCACGTGGAACGAGCCGAACAGCCAGAGGACGCTGTTGTCGCCCTGCACTTCCCAGATCGCAGGCGCAGCCATGGCCGGGGCGGCCAGCGACAAGGCACCGGAGGCAATGAGGGGAATTAGGGCACGACGCTTGAACGCGCTGATCATGGAAGGAATCTGGCACAATCGAGCGCCGTTTGCATAGTCCGCCGTTTGGGCTGCGACCATCAGCCGTTCCAGCCTGGCTCGCCCGCCAGCGAATCACAAAAAACAAATGCGCCACAATCACTTGCGGCGCATGGAAAACCTAAATGATGAACTGGATCAGTGCGTCCAGGGCGTCTTGCGGTCGAAACGGAAATTGTCCGTGTAGCTTACGCGCTTGGGCGTGGCGTCCTGGGCTGGCTGCACATGATAGGCAATGCCGTTGCGCTGGGCATAGGCCTCGGCCTCGTCGAGCGTATCGAACGAGAGCTTGATCTGCTGCAGGGTATCGGCAGAGCTGGTATACCCCATGAGCGGATCGATATCGCGGGCAGTGGCTGGTTCGAAAACCAGCATCCACTGTTGAGACTTGCCTTTACCCGATTGCATGGCGTTGGGCGCCGGGCGGTAAATGCGGGCTGTCATGCAGAAGTCCTCAACACGATGCGCATACAAGTAGTGATGGTCGGAGTACAAAGATTCGAACTTTGGACCCCCGGTTCCCAAAACCGGTGCTCTACCAGGCTGAGCTACACTCCGAGATCACTGCCCTCCCGATAAAGGGTTCGTTTTGAAAACGCAACAGCCTTATGCACTTGGCTGCACTATTGACGCAACGAGCTGGGGAAATCACAAAGGACGCCATGTTTGATCTCACAAAAAAATGGCCCCTGGGCCTCGATACGCACCGCTGGCCCTGGTTTGTGGGCTTTGTGGTGGTGGTGCTGGCGATTCTTTCGCAAGTCGACGTCTGGGCCTCCCAGGGATCGATTGGCTGGCCCGATGCCTGGCGAGAGCCGTTTTTCCTGATCACCGACTATGGAAGATCCGAGTGGATATTGTTTCCCACCCTGCTGGTGACCCTTGTGGCGCTGGTGGCGCGCCAGTTTCTGGGGCGGTTGCAACGCCTGGTGGCGGGGGAAATCGCACTGGTGTCGGCATTCATCTTTCTGGGGGTCGCGGCGCCAGGCCTGCTGTCCAACCTGATCAAGCGGGCAGTGGGGCGGTCGCGCCCCATAGAATTTGACGCGCACGGGGCATTTGCCTTCGAGCCGGTGCTCAACGACTGGATGTATCAGAGCTTTCCCTCGGGGCACACGACGACGGCGATCGCCCTGGCCTTTGTGATCGGGTTCTTGTGGCCGCGGCTGTTCGGGTGGCTGCTGGCGCTGGGAATCATCGTGGGAATCTCGCGCGTACCGGTAGGCATGCACTACCCGACCGACGTGTTCGCGGGTTTCATCACGGGTATGCTGGGCGCGTATGGGGTGCGCAATTACTTTGCCAGCCGCGGCTGGCTGTTTCGCCGCCGGGCCGACGGGCACATCGTGCGCCGCCGGCTCTCGGCCTTGCGATTCCTGGTCACCGGGCGCGGGCGTAACGATCCATCGCGGCAGCCAGATCGGCCTTGAGGTCGTCGACGCCTTCGAGGCCAACATGCAGGCGGAAGAGGTTGCCCTCTTCCGTCCAGGGATTGGCAGTGCGGTTGGAGCCCAGCTTGACCGGCAGGCACAGGCTTTCGTAGCCGCCCCATGAATAGCCCATGGTAAACAGCTGCAAGTGATCGACAAAAGCGGCCACTGAGGCACGCGGCGCCGGCTTCAGCACGACGCCGAACAGGCTGCCCGAGCCGGTGAAATCGCGCTTGAACAGGGCGTGATCGGGGTGGCTGGGCAGGGCAGGGTGAAGCACGCGCAGCACTTCGGGCTGTTGCTCGAGCCAGTTGGCGACGGCAAGGGCGCGCTGTTCATGCTCCTTCATGCGGATGGCAAGGGTGCGCAGGCCGCGCGCCACAAGGAACGCCTCGTCGCCGGAGGTGAAAAAGCCCAGCAAGGCCCGGGCCGATTCGACATCATTCCAGGCCTGCTCGGTGGCGGAGATGGTGCCGGCAAAGGCATCGGAATGGCCGACGAACATCTTGGTGCCGGCGTGCACGACCAGGTCGGCACCCAGCTTGATGGGCTGGTGGAACAGGGGGCTGGCCCAGCTGTTGTCGACGATGAGCCGCGCACCACCGGCATGGGCCGCCTGGGCCAGGGCCGGAATGTCCTGAAGTTCAAAGGTCAGGGAGCCGGGGCTTTCGGCCAGCACGGCGCGGGTATTGGGCAGCATGAGATCGGCCAGGCCCGCACCGATTCGCGGATCGTAGTAGCGGGCCGTGACGCCCATCTTCTTGAGGAAGCCATCGGCGAATTTGCGGGCAGGCTCATAGGCGCTGTCGGTGATCAGCACATCGTCGCCGGCCTTGACGCAGCTGAGCAGGGCAATGGTGATGGCCGCTAGGCCCGAGGGCACGAGGCGGGTGCGATAAGCGCCTTCGAGCTCGGTGATGATGGTTTCCACACCCGCCGTGGTGGGGTTGCCGGCGCGCCCGTACAGATAGGGTTGGCGGGGGGCCTCAAGCGCATCCAGCGAGTTAAACAGGACGGTGGAGCCGCGATAAACCGGTGTGTTTACAAAGCCGTAATGGTCTTTTGGGGTTCGTCCTGAATGGGTAAGGATAGTTTCAATAGAGGGCTGACGCTTATCATCGACCATGCTGTGCTCAATTTTCGTGTTCAAGTAAGCGCCCGGGTCTATTGCAGTATAGTGGCAGCGGTACTGTCCCTTCTACCAACAGCCCTTGACGCCACGTTCAATAGTCGATTGCATGCTTATCAGCATCAAGTCGCTTTTTGAAGCGCAGGTGCCGCCGGGTGAGATGGGCGCAGGCACACAGGGTCCGGGACGACGGTCGGGGAAACCAAGATAAGGCAAAAAAATGCAAAAGACGTTCGTAACGTTCGCGGTCGCGGCCTCGCTAGGCCTGACCGTGACGGCCGCTTATTCAGCGACACTCGATGATGTGAAGGCCAAAGGCTATGTTCAGTGCGGTGTGACCAGTGGCGTGGCGGGCTTTTCAGCGCCTGACGCCAACAACGTATGGGCAGGGCTGGAGGTGGATTTCTGCCGGGCCGTTGCCGCAGCCGTGTTCAATGACCCGTCCAAGGTGCGCTATACGCCGCTGACGGGCCAGGAGCGTTTCGCAGCGCTGTCGGCGGGTGAAATCGACATCCTGTCGCGCACCAGCACCTGGACCATGAGCCGCGACACCGATCTGGGGATCAGCTTTGCCGGCATCATGTATTATGACGGGCAGGGCTTCATGGTGCGCGTGGCCGACGGCATCCAGTCAGCCCTCGACCTGTCGGGCGCCGCCGTGTGCATCGAATCGGGCACCACCACCGAACTGAACGCGGCCGACTATTTCGCTGCCAACGGCATGGACTTCGAAACCGTGGTGTTCGTGGACCAGGACGAAGTGGTGAAGGCCTATGAAGATGGCCGCTGCGACGTCTACACCACCGACGCCTCGGCGCTGGCGGCGGAACGCTCCAAGTTCGCCAATCCGGACGCCCACATCATCCTGCCCGAGATCATTTCCAAGGAGCCGCTTGGCCCCTCCGTGCGCCAGGGCGACGACCAGTGGTTCAAGATCAACCGCTGGGTGTACTTCGCCATGCTCGATGCCGAAGAGCTGGGCGTGACCTCGGCCAATGTCGACGAAATGCTGGGCTCGGACAATCCGGCGATCAAGCGCCTGCTCGGCGTGGAAGGCGACTTCGGCAGCCCCGTCGGGCTGACCAAGGACTGGGCCTACCAGATCATCAAGACCGTGGGGAACTACGGTGAATCGTTCGAGCGCAATCTGGGCATGTCGACCGATATCAAGCTGGAGCGCGGGCTGAACGCGCTGTGGACCAATGGCGGCCTGCAATACGCAGCCCCGATCCGCTAACGAGCATATCCAGCCGGCGCCCCCTCAAAAGGGCGCCGGTTTTGGTTTGAAGTGGCGAATTCAGCCGGGACGATCGCAGCTGCGGACTGGCGCCGGACAGGCGCAACGGGGCGCTGTGTTTTGTGGGTGAGGCGCTGAACAACTTCACAGCAAAGGAAGACTTGCCTCATGGCTGTGCATAATGAACTCAGGGCGCGGGCGCCACGGCCGTCCCTGTTCAACGACCCGGTGATCCGTGGCGCGATTTATCAGGTGCTGGTCGCGGCGACCGTGATCGGGTTCCTGGCGTGGATCATTTCCAACACCGCCCAGAATTTGGCGGCGCAGAACAAGACCACGGGCTTTGATTTCCTGTTCCGCACGGCCGGGTTCGACATCAGTTTCACCCTGTTCCCCTGGAGCCGCAGCTCGTTCTACTGGCAGGCGTTCCTGGCGGGGCTGCTCAACACGCTGCTGGTGTCGATCATCGGCATCGTGCTGGCGACGTTTCTCGGGTTTACGCTGGGCATTGCGCGGCTGTCGTCGAACTGGCTGATTGCGCGGGTGGCGACGGTTTACATCGAGACCATCCGTAACATCCCGCTGCTGCTGCAATTGTTCTTCTGGTATTTCGCCGTGCTCAAGGCGATGCCGGCGGTGCGCGGATCGTTCGAGCTGCCGCTGAGCATCTTCATCAACCAGCGCGGCATGATGGTGCCGCGGCCGATGCCGGACCATGAGTTTTTCTGGGTCGTGGTGGCGATGGCGGTGAGCCTGGTGGCGGCGATCGGGCTGGGGTGGTGGGCGCGGCGGGTGCGTACCGCGACCGGGCATTATCCCCCACGGCTGATGCTGGCGAGCCGGCTGGCCGATGCGGTGGTGACCGGGTTGCTGACGGCGCTGGGACTGGCGATCCTGGGGCTGAGCGTGCCGGCGGCGGGCGAGCCCATGGCCCTGCTGGTTGGCGCAGTGGCGGTGGCGGCGCTGTCGCTCTCGGCGTACCGGCTCTACGGGCGGATGATGCTGGGGCTGGTCTTTGCGTGGGGCATCGGCGCGGCGTTGCTGGGCAGCATGTTTCCGGCGCTGCCGCAGATGGTCGTGGTGATCGCGGGACTGGCGGCCGGGCTCACCATGGCGTGGATCATCTATCGCGGGGCCGATGCCCGGCGAGTGGGGGAAGCCAAGTTCCCGCTGGCGCTGCTGGTGCTGATCGCGGCGGGCGTGCCGCTGCTGGTCTACTGGCTGAGCGGGGCGCAGCTGGCATTCGAGTTGCCGGTGCTGGAGCGGTTCAACTTCCGCGGCGGGATGCAATTGCCGCCCGAGCTGCTGGCGCTGGTGTTCGGGCTGACCATCTATACCGCGGCGTTCATTGCCGAAAACGTGCGCGGCGGGGTCAATGCCGTCAACAAGGGCCAGACCGAGGCGGCCCAATCGCTGGGGCTGCGCGATGGCGACCGGCTGCGGCTGGTGGTGATCCCGCAGGCGATGCGGGTGATCGTGCCGCCGCTGACCAGCCAATATCTCAATTTGACCAAGAACTCCTCGCTGGGAGCGGCGATCGGGTATCCCGAACTGGTCAACGTGTTTACCGGCACGACGCTCAACCAGACGGGCAAGGCCATCGAGGTGATCGCGCTGACCATGGCGGTGTACCTGACCTTCTCGCTGCTCACCTCGGTGTTCATGAACTGGTATAACGGGCGCGTGGCCCTGGTGGAGCGGTAATCATGAGCATGTCCACCCTCTATGTCCGTGACGAATTCGTTGCCGCCAAGCCGCCTCCGGGGCGGATCGGGGGGCCGCTGCTGTGGCTGCGCAAGAATTTGTTCGCCACCCCCGCCGATACGCTGTTTACCGTGGTGGGGCTGATCTTCCTGATCTGGGCGATCCCGCCGGTCTATAATTACGTGCTTGGGCACGCCGTGTTCCCCGGGGGAACGGTGGAGGATTGCCGGGTCGAAGGGGCCGGGGCGTGCTGGGCCTATATCCATGCGCGCTTCAATTTCTTCATCTATGGGTTCTACCCGATGGAGGAATATTGGCGGCCCAATCTGGTGTTCCTGATGCTGGCGGTGCTGATCCTGCCGCTGCTGGCGCCGTCGCTGCCGTTCAAGCGGCTCAATGCGCTGCTGTTCTTCGTGGTGTTCCCCATTGTCAGCTTCTACCTGCTGTCGGGGGGCGTGCTGGGCATGCCCAAGGTGCCGACGGAGCAGTGGGGCGGGCTGATGGTCACGCTGATCATTTCGCTCGTGGGGATCATCGGCTCGATGCCGCTGGGCATATTGCTGGCGCTGGGGCGGCAATCAAAGCTGCCGATCATCAAGACCATCTGCGTGCTGTTCATCGAGCTGTGGCGCGCCGTGCCGCTGATCACCGTGCTGTTCATGGCCTCGATCATGCTGCCGCTGTTCATGCCTTCGGGCACCAGCGTCGACAAATTGCTGCGGGCGCTCGTGGGCGTGACGCTGTTCTCGTCGGCCTATCTGGCCGAAGTGATCCGTGGCGGCCTGCAGGCGCTGCCCCGCGGGCAATACGAGGCCGCGGCGGCCCTGGGCCTGGGCTATTGGAAGCGGATGGGTTTCATCGTGCTGCCGCAGGCCCTCAAATATGTCATCCCCGGTATCGTGAACACGTTCATTGCGCTGTTCAAGGACACCTCGCTGGTCTCCATCGTGGGTATTTTCGATCTACTGAACACCGTGCAGTCGGCCAGCTCCGACATCAACTGGTCATCGCCCACCCAGGCGATCACCGGCTATGTCTTTGCCGGCGCGATCTTCTGGGTGTTCTGTTTTGCCATGTCCCGCTATTCGCTCTGGATGGAGCGGCGGCTGGATACCGGGCACAAGAGGTAAACAATGAGCCAAGCTGTCCAAACCAGGCCGACCATGCAAATCTCGGAAACCGATGTCGCCATCGACGTCATCGGCATGCACAAATGGTATGGCGATTTCCACGTGCTGCGCGACATCAACATGCGCGTGATGCGGGGCGAACGCATCGTCATCGCCGGCCCGTCCGGGTCGGGCAAGTCGACGCTGATCCGCTGCATCAACCGGCTGGAAGAACACCAGCAGGGGCAGATTATCGTCAACGGCACCGAGCTGACCGCCGACCTCAAGCGCATCGACGAGGTGCGCCGCGAGGTGGGCATGGTGTTCCAGCACTTCAACCTGTTCCCGCATCTGACCATCCTGCAAAACCTGACGCTGGCCCCGATCTGGGTGCGCGGCACGCCCAAGGCCGAGGCCGAGGATAGCGCCATGCACTTTTTGGAGCGGGTGAAGATCCCCGAGCAAGCCCATAAGTTCCCGGGCCAATTGTCGGGCGGGCAGCAGCAGCGCGTGGCGATTGCGCGCTCGCTGTGCATGCATCCGCGCATCATGCTGTTTGACGAGCCCACGTCGGCGCTCGACCCCGAAATGGTCAAGGAAGTGCTCGAGGTGATGATCTCGCTGGCCGAAGAAGGCATGACCATGATGTGCGTGACCCACGAAATGGGCTTTGCCCGGCAGGTGGCGAACCGGGTGATCTTCATGGACCAGGGGCAGATCATCGAGCAGAACGAGCCCGAGGAATTCTTCTCCAATCCGCAGCACGAGCGCACGAAATTGTTCCTCAGCCAAATTCTGCACTAGGCCGGCGGGGCGGATCGTCCTGTCGATAATTTGTGCGGCAAAGCGGGCTGGCGCGCTTGACCCGACCATGCCATCGGCCAATATGCCGGCTGGCTGCTAAGGACGCGAAAGTTTGACCAAATTAATCCGGCAGGTGCTGAACTGGGCGACGGGGCTGGCCTGTGCCGCGGGGCTGCTCGCAACCGGCGCTTCGGCGCAGACGCTGGAGCAGGTGCGCGAGCGCGGCTTCCTGATCTGCGGCGCGACCAACCCGCTTTCGGGATTTGCCCAGCAGGACAGCGACGGGCGCTGGTCGGGGTTTGACGTGGACCTGTGCCGGGGCATTGCCGCGGCAGTGTTCGGCGACCCCAATCTGATCGAGTTCCGCTCGCTGCGCGGCGAAGTGCGCTTTGCAGCGCTCCAGACCGGGGCCGTGGACGTGCTGACGCGTAACGGACCGTGGACGGAACGGCGCGACACGATTTATGGCGCGAGCTATGTGGGCACGGCGTTTTTCGACGGTCAGGCATTCCTCGTGCCCCAGTCAATTGCGGTGGTGTCGGCGTTCGAGCTCGATGATATCAGCGTGTGCGTGATCGACGGGGGCGAAGAGCTGGAGCGCATCCAGGAATTCTTCTTTGCCAACCAGGCCAGCTATACCGAAGTGCCTTATGAAGACGTGGCCGACCTTTCCGTCGGCCTACCAGGCGGGGCTGTGCCAGGCGATTTCGGCTTCAGGGCGCCAATTGCAGGCGATCCGGCGCACGCTGCCCGACCCCAATGCGCATCGCATCCTGCCGGAGCGCATTTCCAAGGAATTGCTGGGGCCGGTGGTGCGAGACGACGACCGGCAATGGTTCAATATCGTCAAGTGGACGCTGAACACCCTGGCCAATGCCGAGGAAGTGGGGCTGACCTCGCTCAACATCGATTCCCTCGCAGGGACGCGGACCCCGGCGGTGCGGCGGATTTTGGGGCTGGAGGGGGATTTCGGCAAGCCGCTGGGCCTCAAGCCGACCTTCATGGCCGATGTGGTGCGGGCCATCGGCAATTATTCCGAGCTCTATGACCGCCATTTCGGCCCGCAGACCGGAGCCGCACTGCTGCGCGGCCCCAATGCGCTGTGGACCAATGGCGGGCTGCTCTACGCCGCCCCGGTGCGCTAGGGCGCCTTTTCCGGATCAGGCTAGGCGAACAGCAGGTTGACGCGCCGGTTCTGCTTGCCCTTGTTCTCGATCTTGCCCAGCACCAGCGGGCCGATCTCGCTGGTATTGCGCACATGGGTGCCCCCGCAGGGCTGCAGGTCGACATCGCCGATGCGGATGAGGCGAACGCGGCCCTGGCCCATGGGCGGCTTCACATTCATGGTCTTGACCAGATCCGGATTGGCTTCCATTTCGGCATCGGTGATCCATTCGTCGCTGACCGGGTGGGCAGCGCTGACCATGGCGTTGAGATCGGCCTCGATGCGCGTCGAGATCGGCGGGAATCTCGGGCATGTTGAAATCGAGCCGCCCCTTGTCCTCGCCCACCGAGCCCCCGGTGACCGGGAAGGGCATGACCACCGACAGCAGGTGCAGAGCCGTATGCATGCGCATCAGGCGCAGGCGGCGCTCCCAGTCGATGCAGGCGGTAACCTGGGTGCCGAGGGCGGGCAGGGCCTGACCTTCGGCCGGGACATGGACGATCTGGGTCTTGTCGCCGTCGGGGTGGATGGCGGTGGCGATGACGATGCTTGAGCCATCGGCCAGCGCCAACGCGCCCGAGTCGCCGGGCTGGCCGCCGGAGGCAGCATAGAACAGGGTCTGGTCGAGGATGATGCCGCCTTCGGGCGTTATCGCGGTGATGGTGGCCGGGATGGACTGCGCATAGCTGTCATCGCGGAACAAAAACTTGGTCATGCAGGCAAGGTCTCACAGAACGGGGGAGAGCAAGCGCGCCGCCTGGGTGAGGAAGCGCATCAGCCAGGAGCGGCCTTTGACTTCACCAAGTTCAACCTGGCGGCAGGACTTGAAGTCCTCCAACAACATGGTCTCGACCTTATCGATGGTTTTGCTATCGGCAAACCACAGAGTGATCTCGAAATTGATGGCAAAGGAGCGGTTGTCGAAATTGACGCTGCCGATGGAGGCGATCTGGTCGTCCATGAGCACCACTTTCTGGTGCAGGAACCCGTCGGTGTAGCGATAGACCGAGATGCCGTGTTCGATCATGGCGTCGGCATGGGCGATGCTGGCGAGCCACACCAGCTTATGGTCGGGCTCGTTGGGCAGCATGATGCGCACGTCGACGCCGCGCAGATGGGCCGCGTAAAGCGCAGTGCGGATATCGGTGTCGGGGACGAAATAGGGGCTGACGATCCAGATGCGCTCGCGCGCCCGCCCGATGATGTCGGTGAAGGCGATGGCGCATTCCTCGAGCTTGTCGGCGGGGCCGCTGCCCATGACCAGCACCGATTCGTCGCCGGGGGTCTTGATCGGATCGGGGGGCGTGGCGGGCAGCAGCTCGCCGGTGGCCCATTCCCAGTCTTCGCGGAACAACAGGGCGCAGCCCAGCGCGGCGGGACCCGACACCCGCACATGGGTATCGCGCCAGTGGCCGAAGCGGGGGTCTTCGCCCAGATATTCGACGCCCACATTGTGCCCGCCCACCCAGGCATGTTCGCCATCGGCCACCACGATCTTGCGGTGGTTGCGATAGTTGATACGGGTCGGGACCATAAAGGCGCAGGAATTTGTGGCGCTGGTTGAAGCCGGCTACCTTGCACCCCGGCTTCGCGCAGGGCCTTGCGGTAGCGCTTGGGCATGCCGGTGCTGCCGACATCGTCGTAGAGCAGGAAGACCTGGACGCCCGCCTTGGCGCGCTCGATCAGCCGTTCGGCCAGCTGCTGGCCCAGGGCGTCGTCGCGCACGATATAAAATTGCACCAGCAGATGATGGCGGGCCTGCTCGATGCCGGCAAAGATGGAATCGAAGGTGGCCTTGCCGTCGACGAGGATCTCGACGTCGTTGCCGGTGAGAAACGGGAGTTCGGAAACCTTGGTCTGCACCGGCCAGAGATGGCTGGTTTCGCGGTCGATCAGCGCCAGATCCTTGGCGCGCAGCGGGCGGGCGGCGCGGCCATTGCGGATGCGGTCGGTGGCGTAGTCGTCAAAGGCCTTCCAGCCGAACACCATGTAGAGAAGGGCGGTAGGGAAGGGCAAAAGCCCCAGCGACAGGAGCCAGGCGATCGAGCCCTGGGAGGTGCGCGAGTTCATGATTTCGCGCACGGCGCAGACAAAGGCCAGCGCGTAGATGGCAATGGTGATGCCGGCCAGGATGTGCAGATCCGCGATGATCGCGCGCAGGATATCGTTGAAGCCGACCAATGCAACCGCCAGATTTGATTACGCGGTCACTCTAGCAGCAACCCCCGTATCGACAATGCGGTTTAGCCGGAGACGTTCCCCGCGGTTCACTCGGCTTCGATCAGATCGGCAATGTCGAGGGGCTTGCGGTTGACCAGCCAGCTGGGGACCGGCAGGTCGCGGGCGCGCAGGAATTCGGGGTTGAACAGCTTGCTGGCATAGCGGTTGCCGTAGTCGCAGAGCACGGTGACGATGGTCTTGCCGGGGCCGAGATCGCGGGCCATGCGGACGGCGCCGGCGATGTTGATGGCGCTGGAACCGCCGAGGCACAGGCCCTCATGTTCGAGCAGGTCGAAAATGTAGGGCAGGGCCTCGCTGTCGGGGATCTGGTAGGGGTTGTCGATGGTAAGGCCCGCCAGATTGGCAGTGATGCGGCCCTGGCCGATCCCCTCGGTGATCGAATTGCCGGAGGAGGCCAGCTCGCCATGGGCGTAGTAATTGTAGAGCGCGGCGCCTTCGGGATCGGCCAGGCCGATCTTGATGTCGGGATTGCGGGCGCGCAGGGCTTCGGCGATGCCGGCCAGCGTGCCGCCGGTGCCCACGGCGCAGATGAAGCCATCGATGCGGCCATTGGTCTGGCTGCCAGATCTCGGGGCCGGTGGTTTCGACATGGGCGCGCTTGTTGGAGATATTGTCGAACTGGTTGGCCCAGATCGCCCCTTCGGGCAGCTCGCGGTTGAGCCGCTCGGCCAGGCGCTGGGAAATCTTGATGTAGTTGTTGGGGTTCTTGTAGGGCTTGGCCGGAACCTCGATCAGCTCGGCGCCATAGAGGCGCAGCGCGTCCTTTTTCTCCTGGCTCTGGGTATCGGGAATGACGATCACCGATTTGAAGCCCAGCGAATTGGCCACCAGCGTCAGCCCGATGCCGGTATTGCCGGCGGTGCCTTCGACGATCGTGCCGCCGGGCTTGAGCGCACCGGACTTGACCGCATCATGGATGATGAACAGCGCCGCACGATCCTTGACCGACTGGCCCGGATTGAGGAACTCGGCCTTGCCCCAGATATCGCAGCCGGTCAGGGCCGAGACGCGGTTGAGCCGGATCATGGGCGTGTTGCCGATTGCGGAGATGAGGTCTGCGTGCTTGGCCATGGCTCGATCTGTCAAGTGTTTGAAGGCCTTATGGTAGAAAGGTGAAGCCCTGCCCGCAAGGCGATCTGCGATTTTGGGCAAGGCGTTCCGGTTCTACCAAGGATGGCGCAATAGCTGTGCGGCGCAGGGCCAGATGGGGTGCGGATTATTCCAATATCTCGGCCAGATGCTCGAGCGCCGAGCTCCAGGCCTCCATCGAGAAGATGCGTGATTCCGGGTCCGAATGGGCGAGGCCCCGCTCGGTGATGGTCACCCGGGTCTGCTCGTCGCCGAGCGCCTTGAAGGTGATTTCGAGCACGAAGATCAGCGCTTCGCCGTCATCCTCTTCATCGTCGTGCACCCACGACATGACCAGTTTTTCGTTCTCGACATATTGGAGAACCTCGCCGCTGACGGTGTGATCCTCGGGGTCTTCGTCATCGCCAAAGGTGGTGAATTTGTATTCACCGCCCTCGAACTGGTCGAATTCGGCCTCGTCGGCCTGCCATTGCTCGATCAGCGCAGGGTCGGTCCAGGCGGAAAAGACGTCGGACACGTTGGCGCCGATGACGCGGTTGAGGCTGATCTGGCTTTCGTTGTCGATATCCATGCCATTGTTGGTCATGCGCGAACTTTCTGGGAAGGGTAGAGTTCTGCCGTCTTGGGCAGAAAGATGGTGAGGAAACCGAGCACCGGCAAGAAGGCGCACAGGCCAAATACCCAGACCATGCCCGTGGTATCGGCGACGGCACCCAGCACGGCAGCGCCAATGGCCCCGATGCCGAAGGCAAATCCGAAGACGAATCCGGACACCATGCCGACCTTGCCTGGCACCAGTTCCTGGGAATAGACCACGATGGCCGAGAAGGCCGAGGCGAGGATCAGCCCGATGATGACGCTGTCCACGGCGGTCCAGTAAAGGTCGAGGAAGGGCAGGATCAGGGTGAAGGGCAGCGCGCCCACGATCGAGCCCCAGATCACGGTGAGGCGGCCGAAGCGGTCGCCGATGGGGCCGCCGGCAAAGGTGCCCACGGCAATCGCGCCGAGGAACATGAACAGATAGAACTGCGCATCCTGCACCGGCAGGTTGAACTTCTCGATGAGGTAGAAGGTGTAATAGCTCTTGAACGTCTCGATATAGACGTACTTGCTCAAGAGCAGCGCGCCGATGACCGAAAAGGCGATGACCAGACGCCGGCGCGAAATCGCCGGCTTGGTGGTGACCACGGCCGGGCGGCTGGCGGCGAGCAGCTGATGGGCCGAATACCAGCGCGCGACATAGGTGAGCAGCATGATGCCGAGCACGGCGAACAGGCCAAACCAGATGGTGCTGAACTGGCCGAGCGGCAGAACGATCAGAGCTGCGGCGATGGGGCCGATGGCGGTGCCGGCATTGCCGCCGACCTGGAACGAGGACTGCGCATAGCCAAGGCGCCCGCCCGAGGCCAGACGCGCCATGCGCGAGGCTTCCGGATGGAACAGCGCCGAGCCAATGCCCAGCACCATGGCGGCAAGGAACAGCAGCAGGAAGCTGTTGGCGGTAGCCAGCAGGATGACCCCACCGGTGACAATGGCGAGCGAGAGCGGCAGCAGCCAGGGCTTGGGCCTGACGTCGCCATAGAGGCCCATGACGGGCTGCAGGATACAGGCGGTGATCTGCTGGGCCAGCGTGAGCAGGCCGATCTGCATGTAATCGAGCTCGTAATTGACCTTGAGCAGCGGATAGAGCGCGGGGAGCAGGAACTGGATCAGGTCATTGATCAGGTGCGAGCCACTGGCGGCCAAGATTATGCTATGCGAGGTGCGCTGCACGGCCGAAGAGGCTTTGCTTGAAATGGCATCCATGACGGGGAAATCCAACTGCTACATTCGGCGCAATGACCTAGCCCGCTTAACTGGCGGTGGCAATGGCTGGAGCAGGGGAATTGTATTACGAATTGGCTCCGCGGGTAGGATTCGAACCTACGACCAATCGGTTAACAGCCGATTGCTCTACCACTGAGCTACCGCGGACCATTTCGTCTGTGCCTCGATAACCCTCCTGAAGCCCAAACGCAATGACCAGGTGTCGCAGCGCCGGATTATCAGGGGAGGAGGGGAGAGTTACGAATTGGCTCCGCGGGTAGGATTCGAACCTACGACCAATCGGTTAACAGCCGATTGCTCTACCACTGAGCTACCGCGGACCATTTCGTAATTCCCTCTGTCGAGGGGGCTTCCATTGCTGAAAGCGAGGTCCATGTAGCCCAGTGTTTCCGCTTTGCCAAGGGTGTTTGTGGCCGGTGCCAAAAATCTTATGGGAGTTTCCCACAAGTTGGTGGCATGCGCCGCTGCAGGGCCAGCAAATCGGACAGCGTGTTAATATTGGCAAACGGATCAAGGGGATAGCGGGGCGCAAAGTCGACGCGGCGCGCGCGCAGATTTTCCAGCAGGTGTCGCAGGCTGCGCGGCTCGGTGTGGGTGCGCAACTGGGTTGGCAGGTCGATAATGGACTCGATGCGCCAGGCGGCGTTGGTGGGGTAGAAATTGTCGCCCCAGGCGGCATAGGCGGCGGGGGTGTCGTGCAATTGGTCGGCCATGGCGGCGGCAAAGCCGGGCGGCAGGAAGGGCGTGTCGACGGCGACGGAGACTAGGATGCCGGAAGTGATGGCGCGGGCGCGCAGGGAATCAAACGCTGCCAGCAGGCCGGCGAGCGGGCCGCCGATGGGCAGGTCGAGATCGGGCAGGGCAAGGCCGGGCCGGGAGTGGGGCGTTGCGGGGGCGCCGGGGCCAGTGGAGAGCATGAGCGGGGTGTCGAGTGGGCCCAGGGCGGTAATGACGCGATCGAGCAGGGTTATGTTGCCCACCCGCAGATCGGCCTTGCGCGCGCCGCCCAAGCGCTGCCCCGTGCCGCCGGCGATGATGAGGGCATGGAGGGCCATCAGGTTTGCAGTGCGGTCTTGCGGGGAGCCATCAGCGCCAGCATGACGATGCCCCCGATCAGGCCCCAGAACGGGGCGCCGATGCCGATAAGGGTGATGCCCGAGGCCGTGGTGGCGAAGGTGACGATGGCGGGCAAGCGCGTGTTTTCATCGGCCAGTGCCCCGGACAGGGCGCCGGCAAGGCTGGAGAGCAGGGCCAGGCCCGCAACGGCCTGGATGAGCAAAGGCGGCGAGGCGACAATGAAGGCCGCGGCAAGGCTCGCGCCAGGGGCCAGCAGCAGATAGGTCGCCCCACTGGCCATCGGCGCGGGCCAGCGGCGCCGGGGCTCGGGGTGGGATTCGGGGCCTGCGCCAATGGCGGCGGTGATGGCCGCCAGATTGCTGGTGGGGCCGCAGAACGGAGCGGCAAGTGCGCTGGCAATGCCGGTGATGATGAACATGGGCGCGGCGCGCAGGGTAAAGCCATTGGCTTTCATCACCGCGAGCCCCGGCAGGTTTTGCGAGGCCATGGTGACGATATAAAGCGGCAGCGCGATGCGCACGATGGAATCAAGGGTGAAGACCGGCATGACCGGCAAGAAGGCGGGCCAACTGCCATCGAGCGCGCCGGGCTCGATGTGGGTGGTGGTGGCCAGCACGATGCCGGTGACGGCGACCGCAATCGGCACCGCATAGCGCCGGGCAAAGCGCAGCGCGATGACCCAGGCCAGCACGATTGGCAGCGCCAGCATGGGCATTTCGGCGACCGCATTGATGGGCGCGAGGCACAGCGTGAGCAGGATGCCGGCGAGCATGGCATTGGCGATGGCGCCGGGGATGGCCTCGATCAGCCGGGCGAGCGGCTTGACGAGGCCGGTGAGAACGATCAGCCCGGCAGCAACGAGGAACGCCCCGGCGACGGCGGGAAAGCCACCGACCGGCTCGCCCACCGTGAGCAGGAAGGCGGCGCCGGGCGTCGACCAGGCAAAGCTGACGGGAATTTTGAGGCGCGCGCTGACCACGACATTGAGAATGCCCATGGCGACGCACACCGACATCAGGCCCGAACCGGCCTGGGCGGGCGAAGCGCCGGCGGCGGTGAGCGAGGCCAGCACCAGGGTGAAGGTGCTGGCATAGCCGACAATGGCAGCGAGAACGCCGGCCATGACGGGCTGCAGATAATCGTGCTGCCGGGAAGGGCGAGCGAGCGCTTCGGACAAGGTGATTCCCCAAAATAACGCCGACCAGCCTAGAGCGGGGGCGTTTGGCGGAGAAGGGCCAAACTTGGCGATGGGGGACGGGACGTGACCGTAGGCGGCGGCCCGCGAGGGCGCTCTGCCACTGGGCGGGCGCAAATCAGGTCATGTCGTTGATTTGGGATTGGAGGCCACGTCCGGAATTGAACCGGAGTACGCGGATTTGCAATCCGCTGCGTCACCACTCCGCCACGTGGCCTCTGGCCGCCTTTTCAGGGGTTTAAGCTACCCTGTCAAGATCGATCTGCACACACCGCGGATGGGTGTGTGCAAATCTCTTCATAGTGCCTTCCGTCCAGGATGGCTTTGCCGCCTTTATAGACCCGCTGCCGGGCGGGGCGACCACCGGCCGGAAGGGCGGCGCTGGATAGACTCCAAGGCAGGGGCGGCATGACGGGTGGGCGCGATGAATGGATGGCCCGGTGGCGGGTGTGCGATGACTTGCGCGGGTTTGCCTTGACTGCCGGGGTAATGCCTCGTTCACCACGATATTCAGTTGCGAGCGGCATTTGGGGTGGGGTTTAACGGTGAGGGTGAAGTATTTACAATTTTACGCTTTGCTGGCGCCAGGTTTGGTCAGTGTCCGGTTGCCGTTTTGAAAGATCGTCGTCTCGCCATGTCGGAAACCGGGAATGCGCCAGACGCCGCGCGCGGCTTGCCAATGATGGCCCCGCAGCGATATGGACCCGCTAGACGCAATGACGGCAAGGCGAGAGTAAAAGCATGACCAGTTGCGAGCAGATGCGCGCACTCATGGTGGACAATCAACTGCGTACCAGCGGCGTGCTGGACTGGCGGATCCTTGCGCAAATGGGCGCTGTGCCGCGCGAGAATTTCGTGCCGGAGGACCGGCGCTCGACGGCTTATTCGGATGGCGTGCAATGGCTGGGGCCGGTGGGGCGCAGCCGTTTTGTGGCGCCGCCGGCCGTATTCGGCAAGCTGGTGCAGCTGGCAGAGATCAAGGAGCACGAAACGGTGCTCGATATCGGGGCCGCAAGCGGTTATTCTACGGCGGTGCTGGCGGGGCTTGCAGAGTCGGTGTTCGGGTTCGAGCCCGATGCAGACCTGGCGGCGCAGGCAGCGCAGACGCTGGCCGGAATGGGCCTGGCGAATGCGAGCGTGGGCGCCGAACTGGGTGACGCGCTTTATGATGTCGTGATAGTGGAGGGGGCGCTGCACCAGGTGCCATCTCAGTATCTGGCGCGGCTCAAGGATGGTGGGCGCCTCGTGGCGCTGATCCAGGCCGGGGCGGTTGCCGTCGCGAATGTGCTGGTGAATGTTGGTGGCAAGGTGTCGGCGCGGCGCGAGTTCAACGCCAGCCTTCCACTGCTGCCGGTGGCAGCGCCGGTGCAGGAATTCGTGTTCTGATTGATGAAGCGGCTGTGGCATGGCCAACACGCTGCGACATTAATCAACGTTACAAATTGGTAGGAATGTCGGTGGCCGGTTGTGTATCGCGCCAAGCCACGATTAAAGAGTGAATGACTGGAGGCGGGCCATGAGTTTTCGCGAAAAATTGGTCGCAAGTGTGCTGGCCCTGAGCTTGTCGGCAATTGCGGTGAGCGGTGCCCAGGCACAATCGATTTCCCAGGCGCTGACCCGCGCCTATGAATATGCACCCGACCTGCAGGCGGCGCTGTTGGCGGCCAAGTCTTCGGCGGAAAACGTGGCCTTGGCCGAGGCGGGCAAGCGGCCCACCATCGGCGCTTCGTTTGGCGGCACCTATAACTGGAGCGCCGGGCAGACTTCGCTGCAGAACCCCACCGGGGTGTTCGCCGACAGCCAGACCTACACGGCCGGGCTTTCGTACAACCAGACCATTTTCGACAACTTCAAGACCGAAGCGCAGATCGAAGCTGCGCGCGCCGGTGCCGAGGCTGCGGAATACCAGATCCGCGCCACCGAGCAGACCGTGCTGCTGGCCGTGGTGCAGGCCTATATGAACGTGCTGACCAGCCGCCAGCTGGTGGCGCTGCGCGAAGAAAATACCAATTTCTATGCGGCGCAACTGCAGTCGGCCCGCGATCGCCTCGATGTGGGTGAAGGCACGCGCATCGACGTGGCCCAGGCCCAGGCCCGCCAGGCACAGGGCGGGGCAAGCTACCGTGCGGCCGTGAGCAGCCTCGAAGTGGCGCAGGCAACGTTCCAGCGCTATGTCGGCGCGCCGCCGCAGAACCTCAACGCGTCGCACAATTTCGGCAAGCTCGTGCCCAATAGCCTGCAGGCGGCGATTGCCGAGGGCGAAATCGGGCATCCGGCGATCCTGTTGTCCAAGGCCTCGATTCGCGCCGCACAGGCCGGCAGCGATGCCGCCTCGGCCCAGTTCGGCCCAAGCGCCAGCGTCTCCGGTGGGGTTCAAACCGGGTTCAGCAATCCGGGCGGCACCCAGGGCCTGAGCGGCCGTCTCGGTTTCAACATCACCGTGCCGATCTATGCCGGCGGGGCGATTGGCGCCAATGTGCGCAAGGCCAATATCGAGCAGATCAAATCCGAAGTCGACGCCATGTCGGCCTATGACCGGATCCGCGAGGCCGTGATTTCGGCCTGGGCCGGCATCCAGAGCGCCGATGCGCAGATCACCGCGGCAAATGCTGCCGTGTCCGCCGGGCGCGAAGTGCTCGAGGGGATCATCCAGGAGCGCGACCTGGGCACGCGTACCACGCTGGACGTGCTCAACTCGCAGGCCGAGCTGACCACGGCGCGCGAAAACCTGATCAACGCCTCATCGAACAAGGTCATCGCGACCTTCTCGCTGCTGTCGGCCATGGGACGCCTGACGGCCCGTGAGCTCGGCCTGCCGGTCGAGGTCAAATCGGCCGTGCGCTACAACCAGGCCGTCGAGGACGTCTGGATGGAGCTGCGCACCATCGCCGAATAATCCGGCGCTGCCAATTACATCGCTGTTTTGCCACTGGTGGCCGGGCAAATCGCCCGGCCACAAGTTTTAGTGGAAGACGCCTGCGCAAGCGCGTCAACGATTCCTAAGTGGGCGTGTCCGCGCTAAGGTATTGTTTACGAATCAGGGCGGGCCATGTTGCGGTGGCTTCACAAAACTCTGGTCAGGCGCACATGAGTAAGAGGCACCGATGAATAAGCCTGCAACCAAAGAACCATCGATGGATGAAATCCTGTCGTCCATTCGTCAGATCATTGCTGATGATGATGCGAGTGGGGCACCCCGTCGGACCAACATCCAGGCTGCGCCGCCGCCGATGCAGGCCGCACCGGTGCGTGTTCTCTCGGATATCGGTGATCGCGACCTCAACGACATGCTTGAAGACATGGAGCCGCTGGCCCTGTCGCAGTCCCAGATCGTGAGCGAAACCGGCACCAGCAATGCGCTGAGCTTCGACGAGATCCTGGCCGACACCGAGATTACCGAAATCCCCGAAACTGCGACCCTCGTCGAGAACATGCCGCAGCTGGTCGAGCCCGAAGATGTCGGGTTCGCCGTGGATGACGAAGACGAAGAGCTGCCGGCCTTCGATCCGCCGCCGGCCCGCATATTTGCCGCAGAACCTGCGCCCGAGCCGGTGCGCGCCCAGAGCCGTCCCCAGCCCACCATTGCGCAGGCCGCGCCAATGCCCGATCCTGATCTTGCGACCGATATGGCCAATCAATTGCTTGAACCGGCGACCCAGGCCGCCGTGCGCAGCTCGATGACCCGGCTCAACGGCATGGGGCTGGGCAATTCCGGCGCGACCATCGAGTCGTTGATGCGCGACATGCTGCGTCCGATGCTGAAGGAATGGCTCGACGAGAACCTGCCTTCAGTGGTCGAGCGCATGGTCGAAAAAGAAATCGCCCGCATTTCGCGCGGCGACTAGGCCACTTGCATGCTGCGCAGTTGACCGTAGGCCGCGCATTTGCTTGAAGTCTGACAATCTTTTGTTCGACCCGCCATGGTCTGCCTGGCGGGTCGCTGCTGTTGCGAGTTACCCCAATGCTAGAAAAGACCTATGAGCCCGCTGCCGTCGAGGGCCGCATCTATTCTGAATGGCTCAAGGAGAATGCGTTTGCCGCTGGGGCAGGGGCTGCGCCGGGCGCCGAAACTTTCACCATCGTCATCCCGCCCCCGAACGTGACCGGCTCGCTGCATATCGGGCACGCGCTGAACAACACCATCCAGGACGTGCTGGTGCGGTTCAACCGCATGCTCAAGAAGGACGTGCTGTGGCAGCCCGGCACCGACCACGCCGGTATCGCGACGCAGATGATCGTCGAGCGCCAGCTGATGGAACGCCAGCAGCCGGGCCGCCGCGAAATGGGCCGCGAGAAGTTCCTGGAGCGCATCTGGGAATGGAAGGGCGAAAGCGGCGGCACCATCATGAACCAGCTCAAGCGGCTGGGGGCATCGGCGGATTTCTCGCGCGAGCGCTTCACCATGGGCGAGAATGGCGCGGCCGACGACCAGATGGTGCGCGCCGTCACCAAGGTGTTTGTCGAGCTGCACAAGCGCGGGCTGATCTATCGCGCCAAGCGCCTGGTGAACTGGCATCCGGGGCTGGAAACCGCCATTTCCGACCTTGAAGTCGAGAATATCGAGATCAAGGGCCACATGTGGCATCTGCGCTATCCGCTGGCGGATGGCGTAACCTACCAGTTCCCGATTGCCCATGACGAAGAGGGCAAGCCGACCGAGTGGGAAACCCGCGACTACATCATCGTGGCGACCACGCGCCCGGAAACCATGCTGGGCGACAGCGGCGTGGCCGTGCACCCGGAAGACGAGCGTTACGCATCGCTGGTGGGCAAGTTCGTCGAGCTGCCGCTGGTGGGCCGTCGCATCCCGATCGTGGCCGACGAATATGCCGACCCGGCGCTCGGCACCGGTGCTGTGAAGATCACGCCTGCGCATGATTTCAATGACTTCGAGGTGGGTGTTCGCAACCAGCTCGAACAGATCAACGTGCTGACCACGCGCGGCGCCATCGTCGCCGATGATTTCGTGCCGGCGCAGTATCGCGGCCTCGACCGGTTTGCCGCGCGCAAGGCGATCGTTGCCGACCTGACCGCGCTGGCCGAGGAAAACCCGGCCCGCGGCCTCGATCATATCGAGGACAAGAAGATCATGGTGCCGCACGATGAAAAGACCAAGCTGGTCGTCATCGAGCCGTTCCTGACCGACCAGTGGTGGGTGAAGGCCGACGTGCTGGCGCAGCCGGCCATGGCCTCGGTGCGCGAAGGGCGCACCAAGTTCGTGCCGGCGCAATATGAAAACACCTATTTCGCATGGCTGGAAAACATCAAGCCCTGGTGCATTTCGCGCCAGCTGTGGTGGGGTCACCAGATCCCGGCATGGTACGGTCCGGACAATGAGGCGTTTGTTGCCGCGAGCGAAGCCGAGGCCCAGGCCCTGGCGGATGCCCATTATGGCCAGCCCACTGTGATCACTCGTGACGAAGACGTGCTCGACACCTGGTTCTCGTCGGCGCTATGGCCATTCTCGACGCTGGGCTGGCCCGACCAGACGCCCGAGCTTGCCCGCTATTATCCGACCAGCGTGCTGGTCACCGGGTTTGACATCATCTTCTTCTGGGTTGCCCGCATGATGATGATGGGCCTCGAGTTCCTCGAGGAAGAGCCTTTCCACACCGTCTACATGCATGCCCTGGTCCGCGACGAAAAGGGCCAGAAGATGAGCAAGACCAAGGGCAACGTGATTGACCCGCTGGAGCTCATCGACAAGTACGGCGCCGACGCGACCCGCTTTACGCTGGCGGCCATGGCGGCGCAGGGACGTGACCTTAAGCTGTCGCTGCAGCGCGTCGAGGGCTATCGCAACTTCGTCACCAAGATCTGGAACGCCGCGCGCTTCCTGGAGATGAACGAGTGCCGCCGGGTTGCGGGCTATGATCCCAAGGCCAACAAGCTGGCGCTGAACCGCTGGATCGTGGGCGCCACGGCACGCGGCGCGGCAGCGGTGACCAAG
The DNA here is from genome assembly GCA_963699295.1 of uncultured Alphaproteobacteria bacterium. GTDB lineage: Bacteria > Pseudomonadota > Alphaproteobacteria > Rhizobiales > Devosiaceae > Devosia. Next base: position 901,589 of record OY969432.1, on the reverse strand, counting down.
GGCATTGTCGAGTACAAGTTCAACGAAGCCGCCAATTCGGCCTACGACTTCGTCTGGGGCACGTTCTGCGACTGGTATGTCGAGTTCGCCAAGCCGGTGTTCAACGGCGAGGACGAGGCCGCCAAGGCCGAAACCCGCGCTACAGCAGCCTGGGCGCTCGACCAGATCCTCGCCATCCTGCATCCGTTCATGCCGTTTGTGACCGAAGAGCTGTGGGAAGAAACCGGCAAGTTCGGCACGCCGCGCGAAAGCATGCTGATCCTGACAGAGTGGCCGCAGCTGGGCGGGCTGGAAGATGCCGCAGCGGACGCGGAACTGAACTGGCTGATCGACGTCATCACCAATGTGCGCTCGGTGCGCAGCGAGATGAACGTGCCCGCCAGCGCCAAGCTGCCGCATGGTGGTTGTCGGGGCCGGGGAGACAACCCTGGCGCGGCTGGTCAACAGCACCTCGCTGATCACGCGCCTGGCGCGGCTGGAAGAGATCTCGCCGCAAAATGTGGTGCCGGGCGAGTCGGCGCAGTTCGTGGTGGGCGAGTCGACCTTTGCGCTGCCGCTGGCCGAATTCATCGATATTCCCACCGAGCGCCTGCGCCTCGAAAAGGAAATCGGCAAGCTGGACGCCGAAATTGCCCAGATCGACAAGAAGCTGGGCAATGAGCAATTCGTGGCCAAGGCGCCCGAAGAGGTGATCGACGAGCAAAAGGCGCGCCGCGAGGCCGCTTTCGACCGCCGCCAGCGCATTGCCGAGGCGCTGCAGCGCCTGAGCTGAGTGCCGTAGTCGATTGAAAACACAGGGCGTGGCCAGCTGGCCGCGCCCTTTTTTTATCGCCCAAGGCGGATTTTGTGACGATTCAGCAACAGCACAATTGAATCAGAATGGGTGGGCGTAATGGCAACCATTTGGCGATGTTTGTCGCCACAATCTCCTCGTACACGAGACTGCATGGACATCTGGGGGCGGATGATCTGCAAGCTGGCAGGGTTTCGGCCGTATACCAGCGCGTGTTTTCCGCCGTCCCTGTCGTGCCGTAGTGGCTTGCGTTGATTTTTTGCTGCGAAAGCAAAGACTTGACGCAGTAACCTAGGGCAAAGGTGGACTTTGACGTGGCGAGTTGAACGAGTGGATCATTTTGTATCGGCAAGTATAAACCATGCTCATACTTGTGATCTTGACGGCTTCAATCCGGTCACAAACGAAGTTTACCAAACCGTTAACTGCGGCATCGGCTCCCCAGCGGAGTGTGCCGGCCGCGTGATGCAATAGACGGGTGGCGCTGCGTTGTGCAGTTCGCCCGGCACCAGCCCGATGCGGGTTGGCAGTGAATTGACCCGTCTGTGAACGGGCAAAAGGAGTGACATGCGGATTGTTAGGGGCACCTCCCTGATTTCCGTGACAATGGCTGCACTGCTTGCTGTCTCGGCATCGGTTATGCCGGTTCAAGCGCAAACTGCCGCCGATGCCGCGTTGAATATGGCCAATCTGCTCGATGGCGCCGGTGGCGGCGTGTCCAGCGGCGATCTGCTGTCGGCGCTGCAAAACGCGGCCGAAGCGGGCCAGCCCATGGCGATGTTCCAGCTCGGTACGATGTATGAAAACGGCGAGGGCGTGACCCGCGATCCAGTGAAGGCCTTCGGCTATTTCGCCCAGATTGCCAACCAGCACGCCGACGCCGCCCCCAAGGGTGTCGAAGCCGATATCGTGGCACGGTCCTTTGTGAAGGTGGGCGACTATTACCGGAGCGGGCTGCCGGATGCCGGGATCGTGGCCGATGCGCAGCGCTCGCATGCGCTGCTGCTGCACGCCGCGACCTATTTCGGCGATGCCGATGCGCAGTATCGCGTCGGGCTGCTCTATATGAAGGCCGACGAAATGGGCGTGAACCCGCTGCAAAGCGCGCGCTGGTTCTCGCTGGCGGCCCGCAAGGGGCATTGCCCCGCGCAGGCCCAATTGGGGCAGCTGATGTTCCACGGCATGCAGGGCATCGAAGCCCAGCCGGTCGAAGGGCTGATGTGGCTGACACTGGCGCACGATCGCTGCGCGGGCACCGCCGACGCCGGCTGGGTGAACGAGATGTTCACCCATGTCCAGTCGCTGGCAACCCCCGAAGAACAGGCCGAGGCGACGGCACTGGCGCACTCGATCGCCCCGCAATTCGCGGCGTTTTGATCGGGCTGACACTGTTGGGTTTGGCGGACGGCCGTAGTGCTTCCTTGAGCCGTGGTACCCCCACCCGGCCTCCCCCTGATAGGGGGAGGGGTGGATCGGGGCTCTCGAAATTATCAGTTAAATTAGGTGGTTTGGCAGGGGGGCTTGCGTGCCAGGATTGCCGGGCTCTAGGCCTCACACCCCCAACTGCCCACAGTGTCATTCCCGCGGAAGCGGGAACCTCGGTTCTTGTCTCCGCACTTCCAACGTAACGGAGGTCCCCGCTTTCGCGGGGATGACCTGGTTATGGGGGAAGACGTGTGGGCAAATCGCACAGCAGTGCCCTCACCTAGCTCCGCACTTCAAACGTAACGGAGGTCCCCGCTTTCGCGGGGATGACCCCGATTGTGGGGTGAGGGCGTGGGAGCAACTTGCGCGGCAGTACCCGCCGCCTAGCTCTGTACCCTGAAGCTAACGGAGGTCCCCGCTTTCGCGGCGATGACCCCGGTTGTGGGGGAAGGCGTGGGAGCAACTTGCGCGGCAGTACCCGCCGCCTAGCTCTGCACCCACCCTCCCACGGTGTCATTCCCGCGGAAGCGGGAACCTCTGTTTTTTCTCTCCGCACTTCCAACGTAACGGAGGTCCCCGCTTTCGCGGGGATGACACCGAGTTTATGGGTGAGGTCGTGGGGGCCGGCTTGCGGTCGCTACTCGGCCAGCTGGAAGGTGCGGGCGACTTCGTGGTCGCGGAGGGCCTGGGCGGGGAGGTGGCCTTGGAGGGCGGCGCGGAGGGGGGTGAGGTCGGGGACGGCGCTGGCGTCGACCACGACTTTGGTGAAGGGGGCTCGGACGCCGGTTTTGACGGCGTGGAGCAGATTGAAGAGATGCGCGCGGATGTCGGTCTGGGCGGCGCACGCCACGCAGTGGACGCCGTCTGCGTGGCCGTGCCCGCTATTGGCGGGCAGGCGCAGCAGGGCGGTATCGGCGTCCAGGACGGGCAATTGGCCGGTTACCAATCGCACCGGTATGGCGTGGGCGCGGCTCATCACTCGGCCGCCACGGCGACGGTGGGGATGTAGTTGAGGATCGGGCCCAACCAGCGTTCCACCTCGGCCAGGGACATGCCCTTGCGCTGGGCATAGTCGATCACCTGATCGCGCTCCACCTTGGCCACGCCGAAATAATAGGAATCGGGGTGGCGAGAAATAGAGCCCGGAAACCGACGAGCCGGGCCACATGGCATAGCTTTCGGTGAGGGTGACGCCCGCCTGCTTCTCGGCATCGAGCAGCCGGAAGAGGGTGGTCTTTTCGGTGTGATCGGGCTGGGCCGGATAGCCCGGCGCCGGGCGGATGCCGCGATAGGGTTCGCCGGCAAGCTCGTCGGGCCCGAAGGCCTCGTCGGCGGCATAGCCCCAATATTCCTTGCGGACACGCTGGTGCATGGCTTCGGCAAAGGCCTCGGCAAAGCGGTCGGCCAGGGCCTTGACCAGGATGGACGAGAAATCGTCATTGGAGCGCTCGAAACGCTCGGCAATGGCCACTTCCTCGATGCCGGCGGTAACCACGAAGCCGCCGATATAGTCGGGCGTGGTGCCTTCGGGCGAGACGAAATCGGCCAGCGCCATATGGGCCTTGCCGTCGCGCTTGCTCAGCTGCTGGCGCAGGGTGAATAGCGTAGCCAATTCCTCGGTGCGGGTTTCATCGGTGTAGAGGCGCAAATCGTCGCCCACCGCATTGGCCGGCCAGAAGCCGATGACGGCGCGGGGCTCGAACCATTTTTCCTCGATGATCTGCTTGAGCATGCGCTGGGCATCGTCAAACAGCGCGCGGGCGGCTTCACCCTGGCGCTCATCCTCGAGGATCGCCGGATAGCGACCGCGGAATTCCCAGGTCTGGAAGAAGGGCGTCCAGTCGATATAGGTGGCCAGCGTTTCCAGATCGATATCGTCGATCACCTTGGTGCCGAGGAAACTGGGCTTGGGCGGGGTATAGCCGGACCAGTCGGGCTTGAAGGAATTCGCGCGGGCATCGATCAGGGGCACACGCTTTTTCTCGTGCTCGGCGCGTTCGTGAGCTGCCGCGGCCTTGGCATATTCGGCGCGCACGTCCTCGATGAAGCTGACCTTGGTGTCGGGCGACAACAGATTGGAAACCACACCGACGGCGCGGCTGGCGTCGTTGACGTACACGGTCTGGCCGCGTTCGTAGCGCGGGTGGATCTTGACGGCGGTATGCACGCGGCTGGTGGTGGCGCCACCGATCAGCAGCGGAATGTCAAAGCCCTCGCGCTCCATTTCGGAGGCGACATGGACCATCTCGTCGAGCGAGGGCGTGATCAGGCCGGACAGGCCGATAATGTCGACATTCTCGTCGCGGGCGGTCTGCAGGATCTTGGCGACCGGCACCATGACGCCCAGATCGATGATCTCGTAATTGTTGCAGGCCAGCACGACGCCCACGATGTTCTTGCCGATATCGTGCACGTCGCCCTTGACGGTGGCCATCAGCACCTTGCCGGCCGCTCTGGCGTTCGCCGGCAATGCCGCCATTGGCGAGCTTTTCGGCTTCCATATAGGGCAGCAGCAGGGCCACGGCCTGCTTCATCACGCGGGCGGATTTGACCACCTGCGGCAGGAACATCTTGCCCGAGCCGAACAGGTCACCCACCACGTTCATGCCGGCCATCAGAGGGCCTTCGATGACGTGCAGCGGACGCTCGGCGGCAAGGCGCGCTTCCTCGGTATCGGCCTCGATATATTCGGTGATGCCATTGACCAGGGCATGGGCGATGCGGTCGTTGACCGGCTTTTCGCGCCAGCTCAGATCCTTGGCGACCTGCTCCTTGCCGGCCTGACCGCGATAGCGTTCGGCCAGTTCGAGCATGCGATCGGTCGCGGTGTCGTTACGGTTGAGGATCACATCCTCGCAGGCTTCGCGCAGCTCGGGATCGATGCTTTCATAAACAGCCAGCTGGCCGGCATTGACGATGCCCATGTCCATGCCGTTCTGGATGGCATAGTAGAGGAACACGGCGTGCATCGCCTCGCGCACCGGCTCATTGCCGCGGAACGAGAAGCTGAGATTGGAGATGCCGCCCGAGATGTGCACGTGGGGCAGGGTCTCGGTGATGATCTTGGTGGCTTCGATGAAGGCCACGCCATAGCCATTGTGCTCCTCGATGCCGGTGGCGATCGCGAACACGTTGGGGTCGAAGATGATGTCCTCGGGCGGGAAGCCGACTTCCTCGGTGAGCAGCTTGTAGGCGCGGGTACAGATCTCGACCTTGCGCTCGAGGGTATCGGCCTGGCCCTGCTCGTCAAACGCCATGACGACGACAGCGGCGCCATAGGCGCGCACCAGCCGGGCGTGGTGGAGGAAGGCTTCTTCGCCTTCCTTCATCGAGATCGAGTTGACCAGCGCCTTGCCCTGCACGCATTTCAGGCCCGCCTCGATCACCTCCCATTTGGAGCTGTCGATCATTAGCGGGACTTTGGCGATATCGGGTTCGGCCGCCAGCAGGTTGAGGAAGTCGATCATCACCTGCTTACTGTCGATCAGGCCCTCGTCCATGTTGATGTCGATGATCTGGGCGCCGTTGGCGACCTGATCGCGCGCCACATCGAGCGCTGCGGTGTAGTCGCCGGCGGTGATCAGCTTGCGGAAGCGGGCCGAGCCGGTGACGTTGGTGCGCTCGCCGATATTGACGAAGGGGATGTCCTTGGTGAGCGTGAAGGGCTCGAGGCCCGACAGGCGCAGCTGGCGCTTGATCTCGGGAATCTGGCGCGGCTTGTGCTTGCTGACCGCCTCGGCGATGGCCTTGATGTGCTCCGGAGTGGAGCCGCAGCAGCCGCCGACAATGTTGACGTAACCGGCGGCGGCAAAGCTCTCGATCTGCTCGGCCATGTATTCGGGCGTTTCGTCATACTGGCCGAAGGCGTTGGGCAGGCCGGCATTGGGATAAACGCAGATCAGCGTATCGACGGCATCGGAGAGCTCGGCCAGGTGCGGACGCATGGCGCTGGCGCCAAGGGCGCAGTTCAGCCCGACAGTCAGCGGATTGGCGTGGCGCAGCGAATACCAGAAGGCGGTCGGCGTCTGCCCCGACAGGGTGCGGCCCGACAGATCGGTAATGGTGCCCGACAGCATGATCGGCACATCGATGCCGCGCTCGGCAAACAGGCGCTGGGCGGCGAACACGCCGGCCTTGGTGTTGAGCGTGTCGGTGATGGTTTCAAACAGCAGCAGATCGGCGCCGGCATCGATCAGCCCGCGCACGGCTTCGCTATAGGCCTCGACCATCTGATCGAAGGTAATGACGCGATGGCCGGGATTGTTGACGTCCGTGGACATGGACGAGGTCTTGGTGGTGGGCCCGATGGCGCCGGCCACGAACCGGCGACGGCCATCCTCGGCCTGGGCGCGCAGGGCGGCCCGACGGGCGACGACGACGCCCTGGTAGTTGATGTCGTAAACCGCTTCCTCGCAGTCGTAGTCGGCCTGGGCGACCGAAGTGGCGGAGAAGGTGTTGGTCTCAACGATATCGGCACCGGCCATGTAGTAGGCGTAGTGGATATCTTCGATCATCTGCGGCTCGGTGAGCACCAGCAGGTCGTTATTGCCCTTGAGCGGGGCCTTCCAGTCCTTGAAGCGCTCGCCGCGGAAATTGGATTCGTCGAGCGGCAACCGCTGAATCATCGTGCCCATGGCACCGTCCAGAATCAGGATGCGTTCGCGTGCAGCTTTCGAGAGCGCGGCGCGCACGTCCTTCCAATCGGGGAGCGGGTGGGAAGGCTGGGCTTGATAATCAGAGGGGCTCATGGCCGGCGTATTCCGTTCGATATTCGCAGGATCGGCAATTCATATGACATAAAGATATCTTTATATCTCGTGGATAGCAAGTCGCCCGGTGGCGCTGCGGCAATCGGACCGCCGCGGGCGGATGGGTCGAATGCACAGCTCATCGGTAACGCTTTGTTGGCTTTAACCTTGAATAAACCAGAATGACGTTGGATGCGCGCTCTTCAAGGCGGGCTTTGCTATTGTGCCCGCGGAACCTTGTATTGCGTAAGAGTTTATCGACCTTGATCCATTCGTGGCGCCACGCCGTTCGTCTTGTTGCTCTCACTGCGCTGCTCGCGCCCACCCTTGCTGCCTGCGCCGGCGGTACCGGCGCGACCGTGAAGCGGGCGGCATTCACCTCGAAGGAATATGGGGTTTCGGTTTCGCCGCGCGTCACCACCAACCCCAATCCACCCAAGGGTGGCGGCCGCTATCAGGTGGGTAAGCCCTACACGGTAAAGGGCAATACCTACGTGCCGCAGGAAAACCCCAGTGGCTACGTGGCCAGCGGCGGCGCCTCCTGGTACGGCTCGGACTTCCATGGGCGGCGCACCGCCAATGGCGAAATATTTTCGGCCAATGCGCTGACGGGCGCTCATCCGACACTGCCGCTGCCATCCTATGTGCGCGTGACCAATGCCGAAAACGGCCGATCGGTCGTCGTGCGGGTCAACGATCGCGGGCCCTATATGCCCGGGCGGATCATGGATCTGTCGCACCGCGCCGCTGAAATGCTGGGCTATGTGAACAATGGCCACACCCAGATCACCGCAGAATATGTGGGACCGGCGCCGCTGGAAGGCGACGATACCCGCATGCTGCTGGCCAGCTATGATGGTCCGCCCGTCACGCAGGGCACCACCCGCATGGCTTCGGCCGGTGGACATAACAGCCTCGCCGACATGGCCGGCAATTTCCTTGGCGGCCTGTTCTCCTATGCCGATACCACGCCGCAGGAGCAGGACGCGGCGATCGGGACGGCCCATGCCGCGGTCAATGCGGTGGCAGCCGGGCAGGACCTGCAGTCCTGGGTTGCCAGCGTCGATGACGATCAGCGCAAAATCCGCATGCCGCTGGGCGTTTTCGCCGACAAGGGTAATGCCATTGCGCTGGCCGAGCAGTTTGCCCTGCTGGGGGCCGTCGATGAAGAGACCGTGCAGGTCAATGGCCGCGTCGCTACCAGCCTGACGCTGACCCATCTCAAGCCCGGCGTGGGCACCGAAGATGCGATCAACATGGCGCGAGCGCTTGGACTCAACGACGTAGTTCTTTATTAGTTTGATATCGAGATTTCAGCCTGGCGGCGGATTGTCTCGAATCCATGAGGTCATTCCCGCTCAGGCGGGAATTTCCGTTTTGACGATTGCCAGGCGAATACGGATTCCCGCATTCGCGGAGCGACCCGGTGGAGGATGATTTGATCTCTGCAGGCACTAGATGGCAGCCGGGCGTGAAACGGATCTTGCAGCTTCTGGCGATGACGCTGGCGTTGACTGGGCCGGCACTGGCCCAGGCCAATTATGAAACCAAGGCCAAGTTCGCCATCCTGATGGACCAGGAGAGCGGCACGGTCATTTTCCAGAAGGACGCCGACCTGCCGATGGAGCCGGCCAGCATGGCCAAGCTCATGACCATCGCCGTGGTGTTCAACGAGGTGCGCGACGGGCGCCTGTCGTTTGACGACGAGTTTTTCGTTTCCGAGCATGCATGGCGGACGGGTGGCGCGCGCTCGGGCGGCTCAACCATGTTTGCCGAGCTCAATTCCAAGATTCGCGTCGAGGACCTTATCCGGTCGGTGATCATCCAATCCGGCAACGACGCCGCCATCATTTTGGCCGAAGGCATTGCCGGGTCGGAAGGCAGCTTTGCCGCGATGATGAACGAAATGGGTGAGGAAATCGGACTGACCGATTCGTATTTCACCAATCCGACGGGCCTGCCTGATCCGGCGATGTATATGACGGCGCGCGACCTGGCCGATCTGGGGCGCTACCTGATCCGCGAATTCCCGCAATATTATCACTACTTCTCGGAGCCCGAGATGGAGTGGAACAAGATCAAGCAGCCCAACCGCAATTCACTGGTGGAGCTGGGGATCGGGGTGGATGGGCTCAAGACCGGGCACACCGACTCGGCGGGCTATGGTTCGGTGATTTCCACGGAGCAGGGCGGGCGACGCCTGGTGGCGGTGATCCATGGCCTGACCTCGATGGCGCAGCGCACCGAAGAAGGGCGCAAGCTGATCACCTGGGGCGCAAGGGCGTTCGAGCGGGTGTCGGCATATCCCGAGGGTGCCGTGGTGGCCCATGCCAATGTCTATGGCGGCACCAGCGGCAGCGTCGGGCTCGTGGGCAAGGGTGAGCTGGCGCTCTACCTGCCGCGTGGCTCGCGCCGCTGCCTGCAGGCCGAAGTGGTCTATGAAGGGCCACTGACGCCGCCGGTGATGCAGGGCGACCAGGTGGCGGAGCTGCGGGTGTTCTGTGATAGCGAACTGGTGCAATCGGCACCGCTGTTTGCCGCCGAAACGGTGGAGCAGGGCGATATCGTGCGCCGCGCAAGCGATGCCCTCAAGCAGCTGGCGCTTGGCTGGCTGTAGGATTGGTATAAAAGCCTGATATGCACCAAGCATCCAAAGCCCATACTGCCCGCTTCATCACCTTTGAGGGTGGTGAAGGCGTCGGCAAATCCACCCAGGTCAAGCGGCTGCAACATCGATTGCAGGAGCGGGGCATCGAAGTGGTGCGCACCCGCGAACCCGGCGGCACCGCAAAAGCCGAGGCCATCCGCTCGTTCATTCTGCAGGGGCGCTCGGAAAGCTGGGGCGCCGGTGGCGAGGCGGTGCTGTTTGCCGCGGCCCGGCTCGACCACGTCAACCAGCTGATCGCGCCCAATCTGCGCAGCGGCGTGTGGGTGCTGTCCGACCGGTTCCACGATTCGACCCGCGCCTATCAGGGACTGACCGGCGGCGTGGACGACAAATTGATCGGCGCGCTGGAAACGCTGGCGCTTGACGGCAATCAGCCCGATCTGACGCTGGTGCTCGACATGGACCCCGAAGAGGCGTTCAAGCGGGTGGCGAGCCGCGCCGTGGAGGATGGCCTGGCGCTGACCGGCGACCGCTTCGAGAAGGAAGAAATCGAGTGGCACAAACGGCTGCGCGAGAGTTTTCTCGCGATTGCCGCAGCCAATCCGCAGCGCTGCGTGGTGATTTCGGCGGCGCAATCGATGGATGAGCTGGAAGCGGCGATCTGGGATGCAGTGAGCGCGCGGTTTCCCGAACTGAACGCGGGGCAGACGCCGTGAGTGATCCCGATGCACTCGCTGATGTGCCCTTGCCCGAGCGCCGCCTGCGGGCGCGTGGCCATGAGGCGGCGCGCGACGCCATCCTGAAACAGATTGCCGACCGGCGCCTGCCGGGAGCCATCCTGCTGCACGGCCCGCAGGGGATCGGCAAGGCGACCTTTGCCTTCGAGATCGCCGCCGCCATGCTGGCGGCCACCGGCGATGAAGGCTTGCAGCGGGTGCTGGACCAGGTGTCGGCCATGTCGCACCCCAATCTGTTCCTGCTGCGGCGCCGGCCCAAGGATGCCAAGGGCTTTTATACCGTGATCCGGGTGGAAGATATTCGCGAGCTGCGCGACTCGCTGCAGCACACGCGCGGGCGGGTGGGACACCGGGTGGCCATCATCGACAGCATCGATGATTGCAATACATCCGCGGCCAATGCGCTGCTCAAGACGCTGGAAGAACCGCCGGCCGACACGACGTTCCTGTTGGTATCGCACCGGCCCGGCTCCTTGTTGCCGACGATCAAATCGCGTTGCCACAATCTGGCGCTGCGACCGATCGCCGATGCAGACGTGCGGGCGCTGCTGAGTGAGCACGATGCGACATTGAGCGCCGAAGAGCTGGAACGCGCCGTGGCGCTGGCCGGGGGGCGGCCGCGGCGGGGTTTTGAGACGCTGGCGCTGGAACCCGATTCCATGCTGGGCGCGCTGCAGGCCTGGCTGGTGGACCCGTTGCGCCAGCCAATCGGCGTGGCGCTGCAACTGGCCGAAGCGCTGGGCGCCAATACCCAGAGCACCGAGCTGTCCTTTGCCCGCGAAATGCTGGATGACTGGATGGCCGACGAGGCGCGCAACGCCGCAATGCAGCCCGGCGCACGGATGCGTCTTGCCTCGGCCAATCAGCTATGGGACAAGGCACATGCCCTTTTCGCCGAGGCTGACGACATCAATCTGGATATGAAACAGACCCTCGTCGCCATTTTTGACGCGATCAGGAAACACGTTTCAACGACTGTACCAGCTTCTGCCGAGTCACAATGACCTCCAAACCCTTCTACGTCACCACCGCGATCTCCTATCCCAATGGCGCCCCCCATATCGGGCATGCCTATGAGATGATCGCGACCGACGCCATTGCCCGCTACAAGCGGCTCGAGGGCCGCGAGGTCTTTTTCCTGACCGGTACCGACGAGCACGGCATCAAGATGGTGCAGACGGCCGCCGCGCAGGGCATTCCCGTGCAAGAGCTGGCCGACAAGAATGCAGCCGAATTCAAGCGTTTGGCTGAAGTTCTTAATGTGTCGAACGATGATTTCGTGCGCACCACCGAGCCGCGCCACCACGCCGCCAGCCAGGCCATCTGGCAGCAGATGGCCAGCAATAGCGACAGCGACATCTACCAGTCGAGCTATGCCGGCTGGTATTCGGTGCGCGACGAAGCCTATTTCGACGAGTCCGAAGTGACCGCCAAGGACGGCAAGCATTTTGCGCCGTCCGGGGCCGAAGTGACCTGGGTGGAAGAGCCATCCTATTTCTTCCGCCTGTCGGCCTACCAGGATCGCCTGCTCAAGCTGTACGAAGACAATCCCGATTTCATCGCGCCCAAGGAGCGTCGCAACGAGATCATCTCGTTTGTGAAAAGCGGCCTGCAGGACGTGTCGATTTCGCGCACGACCTTCGACTGGGGCATCAAGGTGCCGGGCGACGACAAGCACGTCATGTATGTGTGGGTCGATGCGCTGACCAACTACATCACGGGCCTCGGTTATCCCGATGTGGATAATCCGCTGTTCAAGAAATTCTGGCCAGCCGACCTGCACGTCATCGGCAAGGACATCATCCGCTTCCACGCGATCTACTGGCCGGCCTTCCTGATGAGCGCCAAGCTGCCGGTGCAGCATCGGGTGTTTGCGCATGGCTTCCTGACGGTCGACGGCCACAAGATGAGCAAGTCGCTCGGCAATGTGATCGATCCGTTCGAGCTGATCGAGGAATTCGGCGTCGATGCGGCGCGCTATTTCTTCCTGCGCGAAGTTTCGTTCGGGCAGGACGGCGATTATAGCCGTGACAAGCTGATCACCCGCGTCAATGCAGAGCTGGCCAACAATCTGGGCAATCTGGCGCAGCGCTCGCTGTCGATGATCAACAAGAACTGCGACGCCAGGGTGCCCCAGTCGGGCGAAGCTACCGCCGACGATGTGGCGCTGGTTGCCGAGGTCGACGCGGCGCTGGCAGCGGTCAGCAAGGCGATGGATGTGCAGCAGGTGCATGAGGCGGCTGCCGCGATCATGGCGGCGCTGAGTGCAGCCAACAATTACTTTGCCGCACAGGAGCCCTGGGCGCTGAAAAAGACCGATCCGGTGCGCATGGGTGCGGTGCTTTACCTGACGGCCGATGTGGTGCGGCGCCTGACCATTCCGCTGCTGGCGTTCGTGCCGGCTTCGGCAGCGCGCCTGCTCGACCAGCTGGCCGTGCCAGCCGATCAGCGCGATCTGGCGGCTGCGGGCCGGGCCAATGCATTGGTGCCGGGCACCGAATTGCCGGTGCCGCAGGGGGTGTTTGCCCGTATCGAGCGCAAGGCCGAATAGTCATGCTGATCGACAGCCATTGCCATCTGGATTTCGAGGCCATGGCCAATGACCTCGACGGCGTTGTCGCGCGGGCGGCCGCGGCGGGGGTCACCGGCATGGTGACGATATCCACACATGTGGATAAGTTTTCCACATACGCCGCCATCGCGGAACGCTTCGCGAACGTCTGGTGTTCGGTGGGGACGCATCCGCATCACGCCGATCAGGAATTGCATATACAAACGGATGATCTTGTCCGGCTAAGTGCCCATCCGCGTTGCGTTGCCATCGGCGAGGCAGGGCTGGATTACTTCTACGACAATGCCCCGCGCGAGGCGCAGGCCACCGGCTTGCGCCGCCACATCGCGGCGTCCCGGATCACCGGTCTTCCACTGGTTATCCACAGCCGCTCGGCCGATGAAGACATGGCCGCCATCCTTGAGGAAGAGCACGCGCAGGGGGCGTTCCCCTTCGTGCTGCATTGCTTCACCGCGGGGCCGGAGCTGGCCCAGCGGGCGCTGGCGCTGGGCGGTTATATCTCGTTTTCCGGCATCATCACCTTCCGCAATGCCGAAGAAATCCGCGCCGTCGCCAAGAGCGTGCCGGCGGACCGATATCTGGTGGAAACCGACGCGCCGTATCTTGCGCCGATCCCCCATCGTGGCGCCTCCAACGAACCCAGCTTCGTGCGGCACACGGCCGAGAAGCTGGCCGAAGTGCGCGGCATCAGCCTCGAGCAGCTAGGGGCTGAAACGACAGCGAATTTTGCGCGATTGTTCTCCAAGACAGGGCTCTGACCAATGGCGGCAGCGCAACGGATCATTGCGACCATCTTGGGCTGTGGATCCTCCGGGGGCGTGCCGCGTATCGGCAATGTGTGGGGCGAATGCGACCCTAATGAACCGCGCAATCGCCGCCGCCGCTGTTCGCTGCTGATCGAAGGATTTTCCGGGGACAGCGACGAACCCACGCGGATCCTGATCGACACCGGCTGCGATCTGCGCGAGCAATTGCTCGATGCCAATGTCGATCGCGTCGAGGCGGTGCTCTATACCCATGAGCATGCCGACCACACCCATGGCATTGACGATCTGCGGGGCCTGGCGCTGCACAATCGCAAGCGGGTGAATGTCTATTTTACCGAGGAAACCGGGGCGCGCCTGCACGAGGCGTTCGGCTATTGTTTCACCTCGCCGGTGGGCAGCGAATATCCGCCGATCCTGAACTGCGCACCACATCGCGCCGGGGCAGGTGCTCGAGATCGATGGCCCGGGCGGCAGCATTTCGGTGACGGTATTCGAGCAGGAACACGGCAATATCAGCTCGCTGGGCTTTCGCATCGGCAAGCTGGCTTATAGCTGCGATTTGTCGGGGTTCCCGGAGGCGTCATTTGAAGCCATTTCGGATTTGGGCGTGTGGATCATCGATGCGCTGCGCCGCGCCCCGCATCCGAGCCATCTGAGCCTGTCCGAAACCCTCGACTGGATCGAGCGATTTGCCCCGCAACAGGCGGTGCTGACCAATATGCATGTCGACCTGGATTATGTGGCAGTGGACGCGGAAACGCCGCACAATGTGACGCCCGGATTTGACGGAATGCGGATCGATGCATTGAGCGGAGCGCTGCTGAACCGCTAGCGCATGCACGAAAGGTTGAATTTGCGCGCTGTCCGGTGCAAACCAACATAACACAATTATCGTACTGGACCTGGCCGTGCCCGACCCCATATCGCCTGAACTGTGTGAATCCAAGGATGAAGTTCGCGCCGAGATCGACCGCATCGATCAGGCGCTGCTGGAGCTGTTTGCCGAGCGTCACCAATATGTGACCCGCATGGCGCAGATCAAAACCGATCCCCACGAGGCACGCGACCCGGTGCGGATCGAAGCGGTCATCACCAAGGTACGAGAGCGCAGTTTGGCTCTTGATCTTGATGAAGATCAGGCCGAACTTGTCTGGCGGACCCTGATCGATTGGAATATTAATTTCGAGAAGGGCATCATCGCCGCGCGCAAACGCGCACAATAGGAGGTCGCCATGGTTGGCATTAGGATTCGCCCCGCCGAAACCGCCGATGCTCGCCGATTGGCCCATATCGCCTATACCGCGTGGGAAACCTCGATCTATCCGCTGCTTGCCGATACGCCCGGCCTGCAACAGGCCGAGCAGCGACGGCTGGCACAGGCCGTGGCCGAAAGCCTGTCGCGGATCATCGTCGCCGAGGTGGATGGCGTGGTGGTGGCGTGGTGCTCGCGTTCGGCCCAGCGCGCGTATATCCCCTATCTGTTCGTCGAGCCGGCGCTGCAGGGGCATGGCCTTGGGTCCATGTTGCTGACGCGGATGGAATCGCTGTTCGAACTGCTGGGAGCCGAGCGGGTGCAGCTGGAAACCCCGGCGGACAATGTGCGCGCGGTGCGTTTTTACGAGCGCAAGGGCTATCGCATCCTGGCGCTGCGCCCGGATGGCCGCGCGGCCCACGAGGCGTTCATGAGCGTGCATCTGGAAAAGCGCCTGCATCCGTTCATGGGTGACATCGAGGACTGATGCCGTCGCGCTTCCTGGTTCGCGCTGCGCGGCGTGATGACGCGCCAGCCCTTGGTGCCATTGCCATCGATGCCTGGGCCGCGAGCGCCTTTGCCGTGCTTGACGCAGGCCGCACCGACCGGGATGCATTGCGTCGCAACTTCACCGATTTTTGCCAGACTCACGAGGCCCGCATCCTCGTTGCAGAGGGACAAGACGGGGTGCTGGGTTGGGGCGCGCGCGAAAACGGGGACTTTCACATCTCAGATTTGTGGGTTGGCCCCAGCGCACAGGGGCAGGGCGTGGGGACAGCCTTGCTAGAAGCGCTGGAAGTCGGTATCGCCAAGGCAGCATATAATTTTGTCGAACTGGAAACCTATGCCGGCAATGTCGGCGCCTTGCGGTTTTACCAGCGGCATGGATACCAGATCATCTGGCGTGGACTGAAATTTTCCGCCAGCCTGAACTACGAATTGGACAAAGTGCGTCTGGCCAGGTCGCTCGACCGCGGGACGCCACCGGACACAGGACTGCCTGAAGCATGACCCTTATCGACACGCGCACGCCCAATCCCAAAAGCTTCATCGCCGGTTCGACCGGTGACTGGGAAATCGTCATCGGCATGGAAGTGCATGCGCAAGTGACGTCCGAGAGCAAGCTGTTCTCGGGCTCCTCGACGCAGTTCGGCAATCCGCCCAATGCGAACGTGTCGTTCGTGGACGCGGGCATGCCGGGCATGTTGCCCACCATCAACGAGGAATGCGTGCGCCAGGCCGTGCGTACCGGACTGGGGCTGAAGGCGCAGATCAACAAGCGCAGCGTGTTCGACCGCAAGAACTATTTCTACCCCGATCTGCCGCAGGGCTATCAGATCAGCCAGTTCAAGGACCCGATCGTGGGTGAGGGCAAGGTCATGCTCGACATGGGCGCCGATGGCGAGATCGAGATCGGCATCGAGCGGCTGCATTTGGAGCAGGACGCCGGCAAGTCCATCCACGACCAGCATCCCAATATGAGCTTTGTCGACCTGAACCGTTCGGGCGTGGCGCTGATGGAAATCGTCAGCAAGCCCGATCTGCGCTCGGCCGAGGAAGCCAAGGAATATCTGGGCAAGCTGCGGGCCATCCTGCGCTATTTGGGCACGTGCGACGGCAATATGGAGCAGGGCTCCATGCGCGCCGACGTCAACGTGTCGGTGCGGCGCCCGGGTGGCGAGTTCGGCACGCGCTGCGAAATCAAGAACGTCAACTCGATCCGCTTTGCCGGGCAGGCCATCGAATATGAGGCGCGTCGCCAGATCGACATTCTCGAAGACGGCGGCACCATCGACCAGGAAACCCGGCTGTTCGACCCCAAGCTGGGCGAAACCCGCTCCATGCGGTCCAAGGAAGAAGCGCACGACTATCGTTACTTCCCCGATCCCGACCTGTTGCCGCTTGAATTCGATGATGCCTTCATCGCCGAGCTGGCCCAGCATTTGCCGGAATTGCCCGACGAGAAGAAGGCCCGCTTTGTCGCCGACTACGGCGTGACCGACTATGACGCCCACGTGCTGACGCTGGAGCGTGAAACCGCGGACTTCTTCGAGACCGTGGTGACCTTCAACGGCACCAAGCGCGACGGCAAGGCCGTGGCCAATCTGCTCAATGGCGACGTGGCAGCCTTTGCCAACAGCCAGAGCAAGGCCGTTTATGACACGCACCTCACCGCAGCGCAGCTGGCCGGCATTGTCGACCTGATCGCCGCCAATACGATTTCAAGCAAGATCGCCAAGGACCTGCTGCAGATCCTGATCACCGAGGAGCCCGAGGGCGACCCGGCCGAGATCGTCGAGCGTCGCGGCATGAAGCAGGTGACGGACATGGGCGCCATCGAGGCGATCGTGGACGAGATCATTGCCGCTAACCCCGACCAGGTGGCCAAGGTTCTGGCCAAACCGACCATGATCGGCTGGTTCGTCGGGCAAGCGATGAAGGCTTCGGGCGGCAAGGCCAACCCACAGGCGCTGAGCGAGCTGATGAAGCAGAAGCTGGGCCTCGAATGAGTGCACAGCAACCCCCGGTGACGGAGCCGGAACAGGGGCGCAGCTCCTCGGTTCCCTCCTTCCTGACGCATCACAAGAACCCTTGGCCGATGCGCCTGCTGGGACGCATCGTCAGCGGCATCATCCTGATCCCGGTGATCGCCACCATGCTCGCAGCGCTGGCGCTGATGATCTATGGCGCGTTCGAGACCTGGCATTTCCTCAACGGAATGTTCTTTGATCCGACGCACCGGCTGACCCATGATGAAGTGCTGCTGCATGCCATCGAACTGGTCGATCTGTTCCTGCTGGCAACGGTGGTGCAGGTGGTGTCGCTGGGGCTCTATCAGCTGTATTTCGACCAGGACCTGGATTTGCCGAACTGGTTGCGCATCCGCACGCTGGACGATCTCAAGTCCAAGCTGGTGGGCGTGGCGGTGACCGTGCTGGCTGTGTATTTCCTCGGTCGCGCCATTACCGCGGGCAATGACATCGGCATTCTGTATCTGGGGGGTGCTTCGGCCCTGGTGATCGCGGCGCTGACCTATTTCCTCAGCAAGATCCACGACAACTAGGCGTCGCGCAGGGAAGTGATTTTTTGGGCCGGGCAGGGAACTGCCCGGCTTTTTGCTGGCTAGAGCGGCTTGCCTACGGTCATGGCTGCACGAAACTGGGGGTCGGCGTCCAGAAACACGGGTTCGGGCGCGGCACCGGTCGCATCGAAAAAGCGGCTGACAAAGCAGCGCAGCGACGCGCACAGGGCAATGTCAGAGATTTCCACGTCGGTGAAACCGACCCGCCGGAGATTTTCGATATCGGCAGATGTGATCTTGGAGGCGTCACGGGCGATCTGCTCGGCATAAGCCAGCATGGCGACATCCTTTTCGCTCAGACCCGCCTGCCGGTAATCGCGCTGCAGCGCCAGCACCTGCTCCCTGGAGCCCAGTTCCTTGATAAGCGCGCCGGCATAGACATGGCTGCAATAGGTCGAGGGGACCTGCCTGGCGGCGATGAAGGTAATCAGGCGCCAGCCACGCATTCCAAGTGAGAAACTGGCCTTGAGTCCTTCGGAGAACTGCTCGAACAGCGGCAGAACTTCGGGTCGCGTGGTCCAGCAGCGTGTGGCTTCCATGACGAAGCCGCGGGAGGCAATTTCGTGCTGGTAGATTTCGGCGATTTCGCCGCTGGCCTCGTCGGGACTGACGGTTTGCAGAAACATGGTGGCTCCTGTGCGAGGAAATGAAACCGAAAGGTTACTCAAGGCTCAGGCGCGGGGCTGGTCCGGTGGACCGGGGGGCGTGCCGGGCTCCGGGTCCTCAATGGGCTGGGTCGTATCTGGCCATTCCTGCGGGGGCGCCGGGTAGGGCTCGACGGGCTCGGGTTGCGTCGGCTCGGGCTGTGGAATGATCTCGGGGATCGGGCGGGGATCGATATCGGGGCGGGGCTGGTTCATGGTCTGCTCCTTGATGGAAGCAGAACGGGTGGCCAGCCCCGCAGTTCCGCATCAGGCGGGCCTGGAGCGCAGGAACCGGAACAGCCGGCCATCGATCAGCAGCAGCCCCAGAAAAATCACCGCCATTCCCGCAATGTGGATCGGCAGGATGGTTTCACCCAAGAGGGTCACGCCCAGCAGGATCGCGACCACCGGGGTAATGAAGGTGTTCGAGGCAAAATTGGTGGCGCCGACCCGGGGCAGCATCCGGTACATGATCTGGAAGGTGAGGGCGGTCGAGAATACGCCCAGCGCCAGCCACGCCAGCCAGGTCTCGACGCGCTCGATATGGGGCACGCCCTCGGTGACGAAGGCCACCGGTACCGAAGCAATGGCCGCGCCGGTGATGGCAATGGTGGCAATGGTGGTGGGCTCGATTGCCTTGAAGCTGCGCGCGACATTGAGCGTGATGGCATAGAGCAGGGTCGCCAGCAGGCAGGCGCCGATGGCCCATAGCTGCGCCGAACCGCTGCCGCCACTGAGCGCGGGAGAGGCCAGTAGCGCGGCCCCGGCAAAGCCGGCAAGCACGCCCAGTGCCTTGTTCATGCGGGCCTTCTCTCCACCCAGCCAGAAATGGGAGACGATCACGGTCATGATCGGGGTCAGGCCATTGATGATGGCGGTCAGGCCGCTGGGAATATGGGCCTGGCTGAGCGGGAACAGCGTGAACGGAATGGCGTAGCTGAAGATGCCCAGCAGGCCGAGCTTGAGATAAAGCACGGGGTCGCGCGGCAGGGGCTTGCGCATGCCGACAAAGAATATCCAGCTGGCGATTGCGGCAATGCTGACGCGACCGGCTGCGACCCAGATCGGCCCGAGCTCGCGGATCAGCACCGCGTTAAACAGGAACGAACAGCCCCAGATGCTGCCGACAAGGATGATGAGCGCCCAATCGCGTAGTGACATGTGATTCTTCTCCAGAAGGGGAGAAGCTATGCCTGCGCGGAACAAAGGTCGAACCGATTTTGACGGCGCCTGGCGTAAATCAGGGATCGGAGGCGGCAAGCTTCTCGGCCAGCAGGCGAAGGCCTTCGGGATAGATGCGGTGCTCTTCAACCAGGACCCGCGCCGCTAGTGTTTCGGGCGTGTCATCGGGCAGCACCGGCACTTCGGCCTGCAGGATGGTTTCGCCTTCGTCCAGGCCATAGGTCACGTAGTGGACCGTGCAGCCATGCACCTTCACGCCATCGGCCAAAGCGCGGGCATGGGTGTCGAGGCCCTTGTAGGCGGGCAGCAGCGAGGGGTGGATATTGATCATCCGCCCGGCCCAGCGATCGGTGAAATCCTCGCCCAGAATGCGCATGAAGCCGGCAAGGCACACGATATCGACGTCCCAGCTTTCCAGAACCTGGGTGACGATGTCCTCGAACATGTCGCGGTTGAGAAACTTGCTCTGGGCCATCGAGGCCGTGGCGATGCCATGCTCGGCCGCGGTCACGAGGCCCGGCGCTGCCGCGCGGTTGGACAGAACCCCAACGATCTCAGCGGGATAACTGGGGTCCTTGGCGGCCTCGATGAGGGCCGCCATGTTGGAGCCGCGCCCCGAAATCAGGATGGCGACGCGCTTGCGGGTCACAGTGCGAGCTTGCCTTCAAAGATCACCGGTTCGCCGGTGCGTTCGACCAGCTGGCCAACGATCGAGGCGGTTTCGCCGGCGGCATTGAGATGATCGACCAGCCTGGCCGCATCGGCGGGGTTGACCGCCACCAGCATGCCGACACCGCAATTGAACGTGCGCAGCATTTCGCGTTCGCTGAGGCCACCGACGCGAGCGAGCCAGCCAAAGACCTTGGGCACTGTCACCGCGCTCAGATTGACATGGGCTGCGAGGTGGTCGGGCAGGACGCGGGGAATATTGTCGATGAAGCCGCCGCCGGTGATGTGGGCGAGGGCCTTGATGCCAAGGCCGGCCTTGAGCGCCGCCAGGATCGGCTTGACGTAAATGCGGGTCGGGGTCAGCAGCGCCTGCGACAGCGTCTGGCCCGGGGCAAAGGGGGCATCGAGATACCAGTCGACGCCGGACAGCTCGACGATCTTGCGCACCAGCGAATAGCCGTTGGAATGCACGCCCGAGGAGGCGATGGCGACCAGCGTATCGCCGGCGGCAATGTCGGGGCGGGGCAGCAGGGTGCCGCGTTCGGCAGCGCCGACGGCAAAACCGGCCAGGTCATAATCCTTGCCGTGATACATGCCCGGCATCTCGGCGGTTTCGCCACCCAGCAGCGCACAGCCAGCAAGGCGGCAGCCTTCGGCAATGCCGGAGACAATGGCGGTCGCCTGGGCTACGTCGAGCTTGCCGGTGGCCAGATAGTCGAGGAAGAACAGCGGTTCCGCGCCCTGCACGATGATGTCGTTGACACACATCGCCACCAGATCCTGCCCGATGGTATCGTGATTGCCGGTATCGATGGCGATCTTGAGCTTGGTGCCGACGCCGTCATTGGCTGCAACCAGCACCGGGTCGACAAATCCGGCGGCCTTGAGGTCGAACAAGCCGCCAAAGCCGCCGATTTCTCCATCGGCTCCGGGACGGCGGGTGGAACGAACTGCGGGCTTGATCGCTTCTACCAAAGCATTTCCCGCGTCGATATCGACGCCAGCCTGCTTGTACGAAAGACCGTTTGATGGCAGGTTTTGGGGATCGGACATTGGCCTCTAAACCGTATGGGGAAAGCGTGCGCAAACCCGTTACCGGAAAACCAAGGCGGTTGCCAACTCCGGAACCGGAAGCTAGACGGCCTGATAGCTTCTCCCACACACCGACGCAAGGGCCGCACGGCACCATGACACTGCGAAATCAAGTTCTGATATGGATCGCGTTCCTGGTGGTCCTGGTGCTGCTGTTGTGGTTGTTCCGCGGCATCCTGCTGCCGTTCGTCGTCGGCGCGGCGCTGGCCTATCTACTCAACCCGATCGTCAACCAATTGCAGAAATGGCGGTTCAGCCGTGGCTGGGCCACCGGCCTGGTGTTGCTGACCGTGGTGGTGGCGTTCATCGGCGTGCTGGTCATGTTCGTGCCGTTGGTCGTCCAGCAGGTGGTCGGGCTGATCCAGCGACTGCCGGGCTATGCCGCCGATCTGCAGGGGCTGGCGCGCAAATGGGCGCCCGAACTCAACCAGTGGCTGGGACCGGAGCGGGCGGCGCAGGTGGAACGCTCGGTTTCGGACGTGCTGGGCCAGATGGTGGGCTTTGCCGGCGTGGTGACTACGGAATTGCTCAGCTCGAGCGTAACGCTCATTACCATGTTCGGCTTCCTGATCTTCACGCCGGTGGTCACGTTCTACCTGCTGCTCGATTGGGACGGCATGGTGCGCGGCCTGCACAATCTGCTGCCGCTCGACCAGAAGGGCGAAATTCTCGGCGTGCTGCGCGATATCGACAGCGCCATGGCCGGCGTGATTCGCGGGCAGGGTGGCGTGCTGCTGATCGATGCGGCCTATTACGCGACGGCGCTGAGCCTGGTGGGCCTCAATTTCGGGCTGGCCGTGGGCATCATCGCGGGGCTCCTGAGCTTCATTCCCTATGTCGGGGCGACCGTGGGGCTGGGCCTGTCGCTGGGCATCGCCATCGTGCAGTTCTGGCCGAACTGGTGGATGGTGGCACTGGTGGCCGGGATTTTCCTCGTCTGGCAGTTCATCGAGGGCAATATCCTTTATCCCAAGCTGGTCGGGTCATCGATCAACATCAACCCGGTATGGCTGATGTTTGCCCTGGTGGCATTCGGCGCCCTGTTCGGTTTTGTCGGGCTGTTGCTGGCCGTGCCGCTGGCCGCCATTGGCGGGGTGCTGGTGCGCTATGGCATCAAGAAATACATGGCGAGTGCTCTCTATCTCGGAACCAATAACGGTGCCGACGATCATGCCGGTACCGCCTGAACCAATGAAGCAATTGACCCTGGAACTGGGCCACACACCGGCCCAGGGCGAAGCCGATTTCATGGTGGGGGACGGTAACCGTCTCGCCCATGGACGGATCATGGCCTATCCGCACTGGCCCGATCCCATCACCCTGCTGATCGGTCCGGCCAAGGCGGGCAAATCGCATCTGGCGCAGATTTTTGCCGACCGCAGCGGGGCGGTGTTCGCCAGGGTGGATGATCTCGAGGATCTGGCGACCATTGGCGGACGCCAACCCGTGGTGATCGAAGATGTCGACCGGCTGGAATATGACGAGGCCGGATTGTTCCACCTGCTCAATCAATCGATGCGCGAACAGCGGCCATTGCTGCTGACCGCCCGCGAGGAGATTGCGCAATGGCCGCTGGCGACCGATGATGTGCGTTCGCGCATGCGCCGCGCCACTGCGTTCACACTGGAACTGACGGACGACATTCAATTGTCACAGATGTTCGTGAAATTGTTCGGCGATCGACAGATCAAGGTCGATCCGAAAATCATCGGCTTTCTCGTCGCGCGCATGGAGCGCTCGGCCGAGGAGGCCGTTGTGCTCGTGGATATGCTGGACCGGTTGGCCTTGGTACGAGGCACCGCGATTACCCGCAGCCTGGCCGCTGAGTCACTCGACCAGCGGCGACAGGCGCGGGGTGAACTGAGCGACGAACAGGACTGGGGCTCCGAAGACGATGATTGAGATGACCGACTTCGCCGAAAGCGACAGTACTGGCCCGGATATCGAGGCCTTGCGCCGCAGTCCGGCGCGTTTCGTCAATCGGGAAGTGAGCTGGCTGCAGTTCAACATGCGGGTTCTCGAAGAGGCGGCAAACCTCAACCATCCGCTGCTGGAACGGCTGCGCTTCGTGTCGATTTCCGCCAACAATCTCGATGAATTCTTCATGGTGCGCGTGGCCGGCCTCAAGGGGCAGGTGCGGGCCGGGCTGGTCAAGCAGAGCGCCGACGGGATGAGCCCGCTCGAGCAGCTCGAAGAAATTGCGACGCTGTCCCAGCATTTGCAGCTGGAGCAGCAGGATCACTGGCAGGAGCTGCGCGAGGAATTGTTCGAGCAGAACGTGGTGATCCACGAGGCCGATGACCTGTCGTTGGACCAGGTCGACTACCTGCAAAAGCTGTTCCGCGAAGAGATTTTCCCGGTCCTGACCCCGATTGCGGTGGACCCGGCGCATCCGTTCCCGTTCATCCCCAATCTGGGGCTGGCGCTGGCGTTTGAGCTGCGCCGCCCCGACAGCGACCTGACGCTGACGGCACTGGTGCGCATTCCGGGCAATCTCGATCGCTTCATCGACCTGCCCAACGTGCTGGTGTCAGGAAGGACGCACCGAGGTCGTCACCATCGATACGCTGGTGAAGCTGTTCTTCCACAAGATGTTCCCCGGGCACGAAGTGGTCGGGTCGGGCTCGTTCCGGGTGATCCGCGACAGCGAAATCGAAATCGACGACGAAGCCGCCGATCTGGTGGTGGAGTTTGAATCGGCGCTGCGCCAGCGTCGGCGCGGGCAGGTGATCCGGCTGGAAATCGAAAGCTCGATGCCGCGCGCGCTCAAGCGCCAGATTGCCGAGCAGCTCGGGGTCAAGGAAGTCGAGATTTTCGAGGTGCATGGGTTCCTCGGGCTCGCCGACGCCAGCAAGATTTGCGACGTCGACCGCCCGGATCTCAAGTTCACGCCCTATCACGCCCGCTTCCCCGAACGGATTCGCGACTATAGCGGCGACAGCTTTGCCGCGATCCGCGCCAAGGACATCCTGGTCCACCATCCGTTCGAAAGCTTTGACGTGGTGGCGCAGTTCCTGATGCAGGCGGCGCGCGACCCCGACGTGGTGGCGATCAAGCAGACGCTGTACCGCACCTCGTCCAACAGCCCGATCATCAAGGCGCTGGTGCTGGCGGCCGAAGCCGGCAAGTCGGTGACGTGCCTCGTCGAGCTCAAGGCGCGCTTTGACGAGGAAGCCAATATTCGCTGGGCGCGTGACCTGGAGCGGGCGGGGGCGCAGGTGGTGTTCGGGTTCATCGAACTCAAGACCCATGCCAAGCTCAGCCAGGTGGTGCGCCGCGAAAAGGGGCGAGCTGGTGAGCTATTGCCATATCGGCACCGGCAATTATCACCCGATCACGGCCAAGATTTATACCGATCTGAGCTATTTCACCATCGACCCGGCGATCACCCGGGACGTGGCGCGGGTGTTCAATTTCATCACCGGCTATGCCCGCCCCACCGAGCTCGAGACGCTGGCGGTATCGCCGGTCAATCTGCGCGAGACACTGATCGCCAATATCGAGCGCGAGATCGAGTTGGCGCGCAACGGGCAACCGGCGTGGATCCTGTTCAAGATGAACTCGCTGGTCGACCCGCAGATCATCGATGCGCTCTATGATGCCAGCCAGGCCGGGGTGCAGGTCGATCTGCTGGTGCGCGGCATCTGCTGCCTGCGACCGGGCATACCGGGCTTTTCCGATAATATCCGGGTCAAGTCGGTGGTCGGACGGTTCCTCGAACACAGCCGCATCTATTGCTTCGGCAATGGCGAACCAATGCCCAGCCGCCGCGCCAAGGTGTATATTTCATCGGCCGATTTGATGGGCCGCAATCTCGACGGGCGCGTCGAGGTGATGGTGCCGATACTCAACAACACCGTGCACAAGCAAATTCTCGATCGTATTCTGGTTGCTTATCTGAGGGATAACCAGCAGAGCTGGGAAGTCTTGCCCGATGGCAGTTCGCACCGTATCCGGGTTGCCGAGGGCGAAGAAGCCTTCAACGCCCACGACTATTTCATGACCAATCCTTCGCTTTCGGGACGCGGCAGCGCAGGCATGGTCGATAGTGACGAGGTCTCGCTTGAATCCGTTTTGGGGCGTTGATGCCGACCCGACAGCGCAGGGCCGGATCAAGGGCGCAAGGCCCGTCGCGGTGCTGGACGTGGGATCAAACTCCGTGCGTCTGGTGGTCTATGAGCGCCATGCGCGCGCGCTGACCTCGCTCTATAACGAGAAGTCCGCGTGCGCCCTGGGTCGCGGGGTCGGGCAGACCGGGCGCCTTGCCGAGGGCAATGTTCGCCAGGCCCTCAACGCCATCAAGCGCTTTGCGCTCGTGACGCGGCTGATGCGGGTCGGCAAGGTTTATGTGCTGGCGACTTCGGCAGTGCGCGACGCCGCCAATCGCGAGGAATTCGTGACCGCGGTGGAAGCGCTGATCGATTGCCCGGTCGAGGTGCTGAGTGGCGAGCAGGAAGCCCATTTTGCCGCCCTGGGCGCGGTCGCCGGCATGCCCGGCTTTGACGGTATCGTTGGCGACCTCGGCGGCGGCAGCCTCGAGATTTCGGCGATTACCGAAGGTACGGACGCCAATGGGCAATCGTTCGAGCTGGGCGTCATCCGACTGCAGGACGACAGCAGTGGTTCGCCCCATGTGGCCGGCGAGATCGTGGCCGAACGGCTCGCGGAAGCGACGCTGACCACGCCCAGCGGCAGCAAGACCTTCGTGGCGGTGGGGGGAACCTGGCGTTCACTGGCCAAGCTGCATCAGGTGATCGCAGTCTATCCGCTGCGCATGGTGCAGCACTATGTCGTCTCGGCCCAGGAGATGATCGCTTTTTGCGACAATATCGTCCAGTCGGGTGAGCTCAAGACCTATCCGGGCGCCGAGCATGTCAGCTCGTCCCGGCGTGAACTCGTGCCGTACGGTGCTGCCGTGCTGGCGGAATTGCTGCGCATGGGGGGCTTTGAAAAGGTCGTGTTCTCGGCCATGGGCGTGCGCGAGGGCTATCTTTTCAGCATGCTCGACAAGCGCGAGCAGGCGATTGACCCGCTGGTGCAGGCGGCCGAGGAATTGTCGGTGCTGCGCTCCCGTTCGCCCGAACACGGCACTGACCTGATCAGCTTCACCACACAGTTTCTGGAAGCGTCAGCGCTGGGCGAAACCGACGAACAAAAGCGGCTGCGCGAAGTTGCGTGCCTGCTGGCCGATATCGGCTGGCGCGGCCATGCCGACTATCGCGGTACGCAGAGCGTCGATATCGTCGCCTACGGATCGCTGACCGGGATCGATCATCCGGGGCGCATCTTTCTCGCGCAGGTGCTGGCCGTGCGCTATGACGGGCTCAAGAGCAAGGGCGCGGCGCATCTGGGCAAGATCGGTAACTCGGACCTGACCAAACGCGCCAAGCTGCTGGGCGCGCTTTTCCGGGTGGCCTATCCGATGACAGCCGCCATGCCGGGCATCCTGCCGCGCGTCCGATTTGAAGTGCATGGCCGCAATCTGGAGCTGATCCTGCCGCAGGATCTGGCATTCCTCGACGGCGACCATCTGCAAAGCCGGCTCAGCCAGTTTGCGGGTGTCGTCGGCTACAAGAATTCCATGGTGCGGTCGGAATAGGCTGACCCTATTCCGCCGGAATCTTTTCGGGGATTTCGAATTCGGTGACACCCTTGCGCGATGCGACAAGACCGACGCGGCCATGCTTGATGGCCAGCGCCTTTTCACCAAACAGCTTGCGCCGCCAGCCCTTGAGGGCCGGCACGTCGGCTTCGTCATCGAGCACCAGCGCGTCGATGTCGTCGGAAGTGGCCAGAATGCGGGCGGCCACGCCATGCTGCTCGGCGACTGACTTGAGCAAAACGCGGATGAGATCGCCAACGGCGCCCTTGGGCGAGGGTCCGCGGTAGCGCTCGGGCATTTCGGGCAGTTCGGCCTTGGTGAGGGCTTCGACTTCCTTGAGCAAGGCCATGATTTCGGCGGCGGCCGAACTGCGGCCAAAACCACGCGGCACGGCGCGCAGTTTTTCAAACGCATCGGGAGTGAGCGGACGCTGCTGGGCCAGTTCGAACAGCACGTCATCCTTGAGGATGCGGCTGCGGGGCTGGTCCGATTCCTGCGCGCGGCGTTCGCGCCACTCGGCAAGCTTCTTGAGCGCTGCCAAATCGCGGGCGCGATTGATCTTCATCTTGAGGCGTACCCAGGCCTGCTCGGGCTGCACCACATAAGTGTCGATATTGCGCAGCACCGTCAGCTCGTCCTCGACCCAATCGCCGCGCTTGGTGGCGGCGACCTGCTTGCGCAGCTCGCGATAAATATCGCGCAGATGGGTTACGTCGGCCAGGGCGTAGAGCGCGCTGCTTTTCGGAGAGGGGACGCGCCGACCAGTCGGTAAAGCGCGACGACTTGTCGAGCTCGACATGCACGATCGAGCGCACCAGGCTGTCATAGGATGCGCTGTCGCCATAGCCGCAGACGCTGGCGGCGACCTGGGTGTCGAAGATATTGGTCGGCACCTTGCCGGTGGCCTTAACGAAGATTTCGATATCCTGGCGCGCCGCGTGGAAGACCTTGGTCACCGCGTCATTGGCCATGAGATCGTAGAACGAGGTCATGTCGAGCTGGGGCGCCAGGGGGTCGATCAGCACCGCCTCATCATCGGTGGCGGCCTGAACCAGGCAGAGCTTTGGCCAATAGGTGGTCTCGCGGAGAAATTCGGTATCTACCGTCACAAAATCGAATTTCGCAGCGCGTTCACAAAATGCCGCGAGCTCGTCTGTGGATGTAATCAGGTTCATACCGAAGTCCGTCTAAAATTCGTCAACATTGTTACTAGCAGGTGCGATCCGTGCACTCCAGACCGGATTCGGGCAAAGCGCGGATCGTTGAACCTTGGATCAACCGGGTTGAATGGGGGCTTCAACTTGACAATCCGGGCCTGCCATGCGCTTTTCGCCGCCAATATTCCGGCCATTTTCCAGAGCTTTCACATGACGTCACATCGCTACCGCTCACACACCTGCGGGGCCCTGACCGCCAAAGATGCCGGTGAGACTGTCCGCCTCAGCGGCTGGGTCCACCGCATTCGCGACCATGGCGGGCTGCTCTTCATCGACCTGCGCGACCATTACGGCCTGACCCAGGCCGTTATCGATCCCGATTCTCCCGCTTTCGCCGCTGTCGAAAAAGTGCGCTCCGAATGGGTGATCCGCATCGACGGCGAGGTCAAGCTGCGCGATGCCAGCGCCATCAACCCCAAGATGGCCACCGGCGAGATCGAAGTGTTCATCCGTGAACTCGAAGTGCTGTCGGCCGCCAAGGAACTGCCGCTCCCCGTATTCGGCGAGCAGGACTATCCCGAGGACGTGCGCCTCAAGTACCGCTTCATCGACCTGCGCCGTGAAAAGCTGCATGCCAACATCGTCACGCGCACCAAGGTGATCTCGGCGATGCGCAGCGGCATGAGCGAGGCCGGCTTTGCCGAGTACTCGACGCCGATCCTGACCGCCTCGTCGCCGGAAGGCGCGCGCGACTTCCTGGTGCCGAGCCGCATTCATCCGGGCAAGTTCTTTGCGCTGCCGCAGGCGCCGCAGCAGTACAAGCAGCTGTTGATGGTGGCGGGCTTTGACCGCTATTTCCAGATTGCGCCGTGCTTCCGCGACGAAGATCCGCGCGCTGACCGCCTGCCGGGCGAGTTCTACCAGCTCGACCTGGAAATGAGCTTTGTGACCCAGGAAGACGTCTGGAACACTACCGAGCCGCTGATCACCAATATTTTCGAGCAGTTTGCCAATGGCAAGCGCGTCACCAAGTCGTGGCCGCGCATTCCCTATGATACCGCCATCCGCAAATACGGCACCGACAAGCCCGACCTGCGCAACCCGATCGAGATGCAGGCGGTTACCGAGCACTTTGCCGGTTCTGGCTTCAAGGTGTTCGCCAACCAGATCGCCGCTGACGACAAGGTGGAAGTGTGGGCGATCCCGGCCAAGAACAAGGCTGGCGCCGATCCCGTCGGGCGCGCGTTCTGCGATCGCATGAACGCCTGGGCGCAGGGCGAAGGCCAGCCGGGCCTTGGCTACATCTTCTTCAAGGATGGGCTGGGTTCCGGCCCGATTGCCAAGAACATCGGCGAAGAGCGCACAGCCGCTTTGCAGGCCCAGCTGGGCCTGAGCGATGGCGATGCGGTGTTCTTTGTGTGCGGCCGCCCGGAGAAGTTTTACAAGTTCGCTGGCGATGCCCGCTCCAAGGTCGGCACCGATCTGGGCGTGGTGGACACCGAACAGTTCGCGCTGTGCTGGATTGTCGACTTCCCGTTCTACGAGTGGAGCGAAGAAGAAAAGCGCGTGGACTTTGCCCACAACCCGTTCTCCATGCCGCAGGGCGGCATCGACGCGCTGAACAACCAGGATCCGCTGACGATCAAGGCCTATCAGTATGACGCGGTCTGCAATGGCTACGAAATCGCCTCCGGGTCGATCCGTAACCAGCTGCCCGAGACCATGGTCAAGGCGTTCGAGCTGACCGGCAAGTCGCGCGAGGAAGTCGAAGAGCAGTTTGGCGGGCTGTACCGTGCGTTCCAGTACGGCGCTCCCCCGCATGGTGGCGCAGCCTTCGGCGTCGATCGTATCGTGATGCTGATCTGCGGCGTGCAGAACTTGCGCGAGATCACGGCGTTCCCGATGAACCAGCAGGCCGAAGACCTGCTGATGGGTGCACCGAGCCCGGCGACTGCGACCCAGCTGCGCGAGTTGAGCATCCGTCTCAACATGAAGACCAGCTAGGTTAAGCCGCCGTTCGTTATTCGGCCTCCGGAGTAATCCGGGGGCCTTTTTTGTTTTGAGCCCCAGGCCTATTTGTCGAGCTCTTTGGTTTCCGGCAGTTAATCAGCATTAATGCGGCATTAAACGCGGCTTGATACCGATGATGGGTCCACGGGCTTGGCAGGATTCGGGCATTGCAATCGCGCTATTCACATGTACTCGTGCTGGTGGGCGCCATCCTCGCCTTTTTGCCCGTCATTGCCGTCGACTACGTGCTCGATGCCTATGTGCGGTCCAATGAAAAAATCATTGTCGACCAAAAGGTTATGGCCTTTTCTTCGGAAATCGAACAGAGCACGGTCAGCGCAATGTCGGCTTTGCGCCGCGTGCTGGCCGACAGCCCGTCGCTGTGTACGCCCACGTTCATCGCCAATGTTCACCAGGCCATCGAAACCAGTATCAACGTCAAGCAGATGCTGGTCGAGAACGCCGACGGTGCGCAATATTGCGATGCATTCGGGCGCGGGGTGAATTATTCGCCGCTATCGGAGAACCTGCCGATTGCCGGCCACAGCGAAACGCTGAGTGTGGTGAAGCTGGGCGATCTTGCCGTGCCCGCCCTGAAGATCACCCAGGCGCTGGGCACCATCAGGCAGGTTTCGGCCTTCGTGCCGGTGGTGGCCCATACTCCAGACTTGCTCAAGAGCACGCTGCCGACGGGTGCCATGGTGCGCATCGTGCTGACTGACGGCACGCCGGTGATGGCGCTGGGCGACCAGGCGGCCTTTGAGCGGCATGGCCCGAACTCGGAGTTCCTGCATGCGCAAGCCTTTGCCGGCAGCCTGCCCGTAAAGGTGGACTATGCCGTGCCGTTTGCCGTGGTGCGTGCAGATTATGCCGCGCTCGATGTCGGGTTTACCATCACTGCATGCATGCTCAGTGCCGCATTCCTGCTGCTGTCGCTGCAATATGTCCGGCGCTCCAGCCTGCCGGGATTTGATCTGGAACGCGCCATCTCGCATGGAGAGATCAAGCCCTATTACCAACCGGTGATCAATCTGCGCACCGGGGGGCTGGAAGGCTGTGAAGTGCTGTGCCGGTGGGAAAAGAAGAACGGCAAGATCGTCTCGCCGGGCACCTTCATCGACTATGCCGAGGTGACGGGCCTGGCTATCCCGATGACCCTGTCGCTGATGGAGCAGGTGCGGGCGGATCTGGGCGAGTTGTGCCAGCAGATGCCAAACATGAAGGTGTCGATCAATCTGTTCGAGGGGCACTTCCGCGATGGCGGCATTGTCGAGGACGTGCAGGCGATTTTCGGCAACTCAGCCATCCAGTTCAGCCAACTGGTTTTTGAAATTACCGAACGGCACCCGCTGGCCAACTCGGTGGCCGCCAATAGCGTGATTGCCGGACTGCATGCCCTGGGCTGCCGCCTGGCGCTGGATGATGCAGGCACGGGGCATTCGAATCTCGCCTATCTGGGGACGCTGGGCGTCGACGTGATCAAGATCGACCGCGTGTTCGTGGAAATGATCACGCCGACCACCACGCAGGTTCCGGTGCTGGACGGGCTGATTGCCATGGCCAAGGATCTCGAATGCGAGATCGTCGCCGAGGGCGTGGAAACCGAGGCGCAGGCCTTGTACCTGCGGGCGCGCGGCGTCGTGCAGGCGCAGGGCTTCATCTTTGCCCCGCCACTGCGGATCGGGGCGTTCCGCGAACTGGCGGTGGCGCTGGACAAGATCGATGTGCCGCGCAGTCGTCTGGGACGGTTGGTGACCAGCGCTGCCTGAAACTGACGCACCTATTTGCCTCCCCAAGACAATAGGCCTTTTCAACCCATCGGATTGATGGCACCAACGCGACCGCATACGCGCCACGCATAGGTGCGGCAAGGAGGGACGTTTTGTCGACTGATACCAATGACCAGCGCAAGGATCTTCGCGATGCGGCTTTGCATTTTCACGAATTTCCCAAGCCCGGAAAGCTTGAAATTCAGCCCACAAAACCTCTCGGTAACCAGCGCGACCTGGCGCTGGCCTATTCGCCCGGAGTAGCTGCGCCCTGCGAGGAAATTGCTGAAAACCCGGACGCGGTGTCGCGTTACACGTCGCGCCAGAACCTGGTGGCGGTGATTTCCAACGGTACCGCCGTGCTCGGGCTGGGCAATATCGGCGCGCTGGCCTCCAAGCCGGTCATGGAAGGCAAGGCGGTCCTGTTCAAGAAGTTCGCCGGCATCGACGTGTTCGATCTGGAGATCGACGAAACTGACCCGCAAAAATTCATCGATGCCGTGACCCCGCTGTGGCCGACCTTCGGCGGAATCAACCTCGAAGACATCCGCGCGCCCGATTGCTTTGAAATCGAGGAAGCGCTGCGTGAGCGCATGCCGATTCCAGTGTTCCATGACGACCAGCATGGCACCGCGATCATCGTCGGCGCCGCAGTGCTCAATGGGCTCGAGCTCAAGGGCAAGAAGATCGAGGACGTAAAGATCTGCGCGTCCGGGGCAGGGGCCGCGGCCATTGCCTGCCTCAACGTGCTGGTGGCGCTGGGCGCCAAGCACGAGAATATCTGGGTGGCGGACAAGGACGGCCTGGTTACCCACAAGCGCAACGACGTCAACGACAAGTGGCGCGGGCAATTCCGCCGCAAATCGGATGCGACGACGCTCGCCGAGGTGATCGAGGGCGCGGACGTGTTCCTCGGCCTGTCGGCAGCGGGCGCGCTGAAGCCCGAAATGCTGGCCAAGATGGCGCCGACGCCGCTGATTCTGGCGCTGGCCAATCCCTATCCCGAAATCATGCCCGATGTGGCCAAGGCAACTCGCCCGGACGCGATTGTGTGCACCGGCCGGTCGGACTTTCCCAACCAGGTCAACAACGTGCTGTGCTTCCCGTTCATCTTCCGCGGAGCGCTCGACGTGAGCGCCACGATGATCAACGAGGAAATGAAGATCGCGGCGGTGCGCGCCATTGCCAAGCTGGCGCATGAGCCCGGCCTTGAAGCTTCGCCCTCGGGGGCATTCGACGGTGTTCGGGCCCGAGCACATCATTCCCAATCCGTTCGATCAGCGCCTCATCCTGCGCATTGCCCCGGCGGTTGCCAAGGCCGCGATGGATACAGGTGTCGCCAAGAGCCCGATCACCGACTGGACGGCCTATCGCGACCGGCTCAACCGTTTCGTGTTCCGCTCCGGCCTCGTGATGGAGCCGATCATCGAGCGCACCCGCGGCAAGAACAAGCGCATCGCCTTTGCCGATGGCGAAGACGAGCGCGTGTTGCGCGCCACGCAGGTGTTGCTCGAAGAGCGGATTGCCCGCCCGATCCTGATCGGCCGCCCCTCGGTCATCGAGGCGCGGATCGAGCGCTTCGGCCTCAGCCTCAAGCCGAGCGATTTCGAGATCATCAACCCCGATGACGATCCGCGCTACCGCGACTATGTCAGCCTGTTCCACTCGCTGGTGGGACGCGATGGCGTGACCCCGGACACGGCTCGTCAGGTGGTGCGCACCAACACCACCGTGATCGGGGCGCTGGCGGTCAAGCGCGGCGATGCCGATGCGCTGATCTGCGGCCTGCAGGGGCGGTTCATCCGCCACATGCGCGATATCCGTTCGATCATCGGGCTGCAGGATCGGGCGTGACCGACGTGTCGGCGCTCTCCATGCTGATCATGCCGCGCGGCGTGTTTTTCCTGGCGGACACCTATGTCAACCAGGACCCCACGGCCGACGAAATCGTCAGCATTGCCCTGCAGGCGCGCAACCACCTCAAGCGCTTCAATATCCAGGCCAAGGCGGCGCTGCTGAGCTATTCCAACTTCGGCTCGCGCGATGGCGACAGCGCCTACAAGATGCGCGAAGCCTACAAGAAGCTCAAAGCCATCGCGCCGGACATGGTGGTGGAAGGGGAAATGCAGGGCGACGTGGCGCTCAACCAAGAGCCTGCGCGAACGCTATGTGCCCGACAGCGTGCTGAGCGGGGAAGCCAATCTGCTGCTGTTCCCCAATCTGGATGCGGCAAACCTGTCGATGACGCTGCTCAAGGAAATGAACAACGCCTTGTCGGTGGGCCCGATCCTGATGGGTACCGAAGCGCCGGCGCATATCCTGGCGCCGTCGACCACCAGCCGTGGCATCGTCAACATGGCGGCCATTGCGGCAACCGAAGCGCTGGGCGCCGATATCTAGCCATTTGGCAGGGTGGGCTTTGGTGCCCACCCTGTGGCTGGCTGAAAACGTGATCCCTTAAAGGGCCAAACCTGAGCGCGTGGGGCAGAGGATTCGCTTCGGCAACCCCGCGTTAAGTCCTTGTCAGGCATAATGACGAGGTTCAATTTACGGTTCGCCCATGCCCACCCGTCTCAAACGTCCTCCATTCTGGCGCCCGCTGGCCATGACCGTGGCGTTGCTGGGGTTTCAAGGCTATCTGGCCTTCTCCGCCATTGGCGGGCAGTTCGGCATCGAAAACCGGGCGCAGATCCTGCTCGATATTGACCAGCTCAAGGCCCGGTCCTCGGCATTGCAGGCGGAAATCGAGGCTTACCAGCATCGCGCCACGCTGATGGATGCGCGGCGACTCGATCCCGATATCGTCACCGAGCGGGCCCGCTCCATGCTGAATATGGCGCATGCGGACGATATCATCATCATGGTCGACCCGAAGACCGGTCAACCACTTTCCGGTAAATTCATGGAATTAGCCCCGGATGAGTTAATTCGATTAATCGAAGCAGATTCAACGCTTTAACAGGCGTTTATACGCTCACAATAGCGTTGTCTTTCCGGTGGCACCTGTACTATGTTCGCCGAATATGGCCAGATCGGGCCAAGCGGAAATCCTTCTCTATCGGAGCGTTCTCCCTCATGGCGCGTAAGGCTGTGGCCACCAAGGCCAACACGCAGACCAATATTCCCCAGTTCACCATCGAGCAGGATCTCGAAGCCTATCGCGAAATGCTGCTGATCCGGCGTTTCGAGGAAAAGGCCGGCCAGATGTATGGCATGGGCCTGATCGGCGGTTTCTGTCACCTCTATATCGGCCAGGAAGCTGTCGTTACCGGCATCACCATGGCCAGCGAAAAGGGCAAGGATGCCCAGATCACCGGTTATCGCGACCACGGCCACATGCTGGTCATGGGGCTCGATCCCAAGGGCGTGATGGCCGAGCTCACCGGTCGCAAGAACGGCTTGTCGAAAGGCAAGGGCGGCTCGATGCACATGTTCTCCAACGAACACCGATTCTACGGTGGCAACGGCATCGTCGGCGCCCAGGTGCCGATTGGGGCCGGTCTCGCCTTTGCCGCCAAGTACAAGGGCGACGGTTCGGTGAGCCTTGCCTATTTCGGCGACGGCGCCGCCAACCAGGGCCAGGTCTACGAGACCTTCAACATGGCCAAGCTGTGGAACCTGCCGGTCGTTTTCGTCATCGAGAACAACAAGTACGCCATGGGCACGTCCATCGAGCGTGCTGCTGCGACCACCGATTTCTCCATGCGCGGCGCGTCGTTCAACATTCCGGGCGAACAGGTCGACGGCATGGACGTGCGCATGGTCTATGATGCCGCCCAGCGCGCCATCGAACATGCCCGTTCGGGCAAGGGTCCGTTCATCCTTGAAATGCTGACCTATCGCTATCGCGGCCACTCCATGTCCGATCCGGCGAAGTATCGCACCAAGGACGAAGTGACCAAGTATCGCCAGGAGCGCGACCCGATCGAACAGGTCAAGGCACGACTGCTCGAATCGGGCGTGCAGACCGAAGAGAGCCTCAAGGCGATCGAAAACGAGATTCGCGCCATCGTCACCGAAGCCGCAGATTTTGCCACACATGATCCGGAGCCGGAAGCATCCGAGCTGTGGACCGATATCACGATCAGCGCCTGAGGCGCTGATGACCGGGATTTGCTGTCGCGACGCTGAGCGTCAATGGAACGGGCAGGGGGTGGCGACACCCCATGCCGGCGCAGCAATCTTCAACACTAACAAATCTGCCCGCCGCGTGGCGACTATGCCCGGCGTCTCATTGCTGGAGAGCTGAATGCCTCAAATTCTCATGCCCGCGCTGTCGCCTACCATGGAAGAAGGCAAGCTGGCCAAGTGGCTGGTCAAGGTCGGTGATAGCGTGTCGCCCGGCGATGTGCTGGCCGAGATCGAAACCGACAAGGCCACGATGGAAGTCGAGTCGGTCGATAGCGGCGTGGTCAAGGAAATCCTCGTTGCCGAAGGCACCGAGGGCGTAAAGGTGAACACGCCGATCGCCCTGGTGCTTGAAGAGGGCGAGACCGTTTCGGCCGCTCCGGCAGCGGAAGCGGCACCCGCAGCGGCCGTTGTTGCGGCTGAGGCGCCGGCCGCCGTCGCCGAGGCCGCGCCCACGGTGCCCGCCGCACCCAAGTTCGAGGCACAGAGCGATCCCGATCTGCCGGCCGGCGTCGAAATGGTCGAGATGACCGTGCGCCAGGCGCTCAACGAAGCCATGGCCGAAGAACTGCGCCGCGATCCGGACGTGTTCGTGATGGGCGAAGAAGTCGCCGAATATCAGGGCGCCTACAAGATCACCCAGAACCTGCTGCAGGAATTCGGCCCGCAGCGCATCATCGACACCCCGATCACCGAGCATGGTTTTGCCGGTCTCGCCGTGGGTGCGGCCTTTGCCGGCCTCAAGCCGATCGTGGAATTCATGACCTGGAACTTTGCCATGCAGGCGATCGACCAGATCATCAACTCGGCGGCCAAGCAGCTCTATATGTCGGGCGGCCAGGTCAAGGCACCGATGGTGTTCCGTGGCCCGAACGGCGCGGCATCGCGCGTTGGCGCCCAGCACAGCCAGGACTACTCCGCCTGGTATGCCCACGTTCCCGGCCTGACCGTGATTGCGCCCTATAGCGCCGCCGACGCCAAGGGGTTGCTAAAATCGGCAATCCGTTCGCCAAACCCGGTGATCTTCCTCGAAAACGAAATTCTCTACGGCTCGACCGGCCTTGTGCCGCAGGTGGACGATTTCCTGCTGCCGATCGGCAAGGCGCGTATCGCGCGCAAGGGTGCCGACGTGACCATCGTGTCGTTCTCGATGGGCATGCGCTACGCCACCCAGGCCACCGAAGCGCTGGTTGCGGCGGGCGTCGATGTGGAACTGATCGATCTGCGCACGCTGCGCCCGCTCGACAGCGACACGGTGATTGAATCGGTCAAGAAGACCGGTCGCCTGGTGACTGTCGAAGAAGGCTGGCCGCAGGGCGGTATCGGCGCCGAGCTGTCGGCCCGCGTGATGGAGCAGGCGTTCGACTATCTCGACGCGCCGGTGATGCGCGTGACCGGCAAGGACGTTCCCATGCCCTATGCTGCAAACCTCGAAAAGCTGGCGCTGCCGCACGTCGATGATGTCATCGCCGCCGTCAATGCCGTGACCTATCGTTCCTAAGGAGATCAGGGATGCCGATTGATATCACCATGCCGGCGCTCTCTCCGACGATGGAAGAGGGCAAGCTTGCCAAATGGCACGTCAAGGAGGGCGACACCGTCTCCTCCGGTGACGTGATCGCCGAGATTGAAACCGACAAGGCCACGATGGAAGTCGAGGCCGTCGACGAGGGCAAGATCGGCAAGATTCTGGTCGCGGAAGGTACCGACAACGTTAAGGTCAACGCGGTGATCGCCGTGTTGCTGCAGGACGGCGAAAGCCTGGGCGACGCCCCGGCTCCCAAGGCGGCTCCGGCTGCTGAGGCGCCCAAGCCAGCCGCAGTTGAAGCGCCCAAGGCAGCGGTTGCAGCACCTGCACCACAGGCAGCTGCACCGACACCTGTTGCTACCGCGCTTGCCAAGACCGATGGCGCCAAGGTGTTTGCATCGCCATTGGCCCGCCGCATGGCCAAGGAAGCCGGCATCGACGTCGCCGCAATTTCCGGAACGGGCCCCAAGGGGCGCGTCGTGAAGGCCGACGTGGAAGCTGCCAAATCGGGCAAGACCCCGCTCAAGGCCAGTGCCGCAGCCACGGCACCAGCAGCTGCCGCAGGCGGTGTTGCAGCGACGGGCATGACCAAGCAGCAGGTCATGGCGCTCTATGAAGAGGGCTCCTACGAAATCGTGCCCAATGACGGCATGCGCAAGGTCGTGGCGCAGCGCCTGACCGAATCCAAGCAGACCGTGCCGCATTTCTATCTGACGCTCGATTGCCAGATCGACGCGCTGATGGCGGCGCGCGAACAGATCAATGCGCGGGCGCCCAAGTCCAAGGACGGCAAGCCGGCCTACAAGCTCTCGGTCAATGACTTCGTCATGAAGGCCTGGGCGATTGCACTGCAGCGCGTGCCGATGGCCAATGCCACCTGGGCCGGTGACTCGATCCTCTACCACAAGCGCTCCGACGTTGCGGTGGCGGTTGCAGTACCGGGCGGCCTGTTCACGCCGGTTGTAAAGTCCTGCGATACCAAGAGTTTGCGCGAGATTTCCGAGGAAGTAAAAGACCTCGCCGGTCGCGCCAAGTCGAAGAAGCTTGCCCCGCATGAATATCAGGGTGGCGCGTCGTCCGTGTCCAATCTGGGCATGTTCGGCATCAAGAGCTTCTCGGCCGTGATCAACCCGCCGCATGGCACCATCCTGGCCGTTGGCGTTGGCGAAGAGCGGGTCTACCCGGAAAACGGGCAGATCAAGATCGGCCAGTTCATGACCGTGACGCTCTCGTGCGACCATCGCGCCGTCGATGGCGCGCTGGGTGCAGAACTGCTCGGCGTGTTCAAGGGCCTGATCGAAGCGCCCGTGATGATGCTGGCGTAGGACGCGCGATGAAAACCATCCTGGCCTATGGCGACAGCCTGACCTTTGGTGCAGATCCACGCGGTGGCGGCTTGCGCCACGCGCTGGAAGATCGTTGGCCGTCGGCCCTCGAAGCGGGTCTTGCCGGCAAGGCCCGCGTCATCGCCGAAGGCCTGGGTGGTCGCACCACGGTGTTCGATGACTTCTCCAATGCCGCCGACCGCAACGGCGCGCGCGTGCTGCCGACCATGCTCGAGAGCCACAAGCCGCTCGATCTGGTCATCATCATGCTGGGCACCAATGACCTCAAGTTGTACCTCAACGGTTCGGCTTTTGGAGCAGCCATGGGCGTCAAGCGCCTGGCGGAGATCGTGCGCACCCACCCTTATGGTGAGATGCCGACGCCAAAGGTGATGCTGGTAGCGCCGCCGCTGACCGTGGAAACGGCTCACGTCGACCTGCATCCCATGTTCTCGCCGCGCGCGGACGAGGCCAAACTGTTTGACTATTATTACAGCCGCATCGCCAAGGAAATTGGCGCCGGCTACTTCAATGCCGCTTCGGTCTGCGAAGCCTCGCCGCTCGATGGCGTGCATCTCGATGCCGCCAATACTCGAGCCATCGGGCAGGGTCTTGTCCCTGTCGTGCAAAATCTACTCAGCATCTAGGAACACGCCATGGCAGACCAATACGACCTTCTCGTTATCGGCGCCGGTCCCGGCGGTTACGTCGCGGCCATTCGTGGCGCGCAGCTGGGGATGAAGGTAGCCATCGTCGAGCGCGAGCACATGGCGGGCATCTGCTCGAACTGGGGCTGCATCCCGACCAAGGCGCTGCTGCGTTCGGCTGAAATCTACGGCCATATGAGCCACGCCAAGGATTACGGGCTGACGGCTGATCAGTTCGGCTTCGACATGGACGGCGTGGTCAAGCGTTCGCGCGCCATTGCGGCGCAGATGAACAATGGCGTCCAGTTCCTCATGAAGAAGAACAAGATCGACATCATCTGGGGCGAAGCCACCATCACCAAGCCGGGTGAAATCAAGGTCGCCGCTTCCAAGAAGCCAATCGTGCAGCCGCAAGGCCCGGTGCCCAAGAATGCGCTGGGCGAGGGCACCTACAAGGCCAAGAACATCATCATCGCCACAGGTGCGCGGCCGCGCGTGCTGCCCGGCATCGAGCCCGATGGCGACAAGATCTGGACCTATTTCGAAGCGCTGAAGCCTGCTGCCATGCCCAAATCGCTGGTGGTGATGGGGTCGGGTGCCATCGGCATCGAATTTGCCTCGTTCTACCGCTCGTTCGGTGCGGACGTGACCGTTATCGAACTGCTGCCGCAGATCCTGCCGGTGGAAGATGCCGAGATTTCGGGCCTGGCCCGCAAGCGGCTGGAAAAGCGCGGCATCAAGTTCCTCACCGACGCCAAGGTGACCAAGGTCGAAAAGACCAAGGACGGCGTGATTGCCCATGTCGAAACCAAGGACGGCAAGACCCAGCAGATCGCTGGCGAAAAGCTGATCTCGGCGGTTGGCGTGCAGTGCAATAGCGAAGGGCTGGGGCTCGAGCAGGTTGGCGTCAAGCTCGATCGTGGCGCCATTGTCATCGACGGCTATGGCAAGACCAATATCGAGGGCATCTGGGCCATTGGCGACGTCGCCGGCCCGCCCATGCTGGCGCACAAGGCCGAGCACGAGGCGGTCATCACCGTTGAAAAGATTGCCGGCCTCAAGGTGCATCCGCTGGACAAGTCCAAGGTGCCCGGTTGCACCTATTGCGAACCGCAGGTAGCCAGCGTCGGCATGACCGAGGCCAAGGCCAAGGAAGCCGGCCGCGAGATCAAGGTTGGGCGTTTCCCCTTCATCGGCAACGGCAAGGCGATCGCCCTGGGCGAGCCGGACGGAATGGTGAAGACTATCTTCGATGCCAAGACAGGTGAATTGCTGGGCGCCCACATGGTGGGTGCCGAAGTGACCGAGCTGATCCAGGGTTTTGTGATCGCCATGAACCTCGAAACCACCGAGGAAGACCTGATGCACACCATCTTCCCGCATCCGACCCTGAGCGAGACGATGAAGGAAAGCGTGCTCGATGCTTATGGCCGCGCGCTGAATATGTAGGATCGAGGCACTCGTTACTGACAAAACGAGCCTTGAAGGTTGCGCCATGAAAGGCGATATCTCGGCGACTGGTTTGGGGGATATCAAAGATGGCGTTACCGGAACGGCAGAGCACCAATGAGGGCGGCTACTCGATGAGCAAGAATAACAATCGTGCGCTGCTGGTGTTCTTGGGCATCGGCGTTCTGGCCGGATTTCTGGCCAGCCTCATAGTGGGCGGCAGCGGGCTGTTCGGATACCTCATCAGCGGTGTCATCGGCTCGTTCGTGGGAGGGTATCTGTTCACCGCGCTGCGGATCGATCTCGGGATCCGCAATGACCTGCTGCGGCAGGTCGTGACTTCTACAGTCGGCGCGATCATTGTCGTGCTGCTGGCACGGCTGATCGTCTAGGCGATCAACTACCATAGTCAGGATATCCCTTGGTTACACTGATCGACACTTCGGCCACCAAGCCTCGCCACCCTGAGAAGGCCAACCGGCCCGACAGCGTGGTGTTGCGCAAACCGGACTGGATCCGGGTGCGGGCGCCCGGGTCGCCGGTGTATATGGAAACCCAGAAGATCGTGCGCGAGCATGGCCTGGTGACGGTGTGCGAGGAAGCCGGCTGCCCCAATATCGGGGAGTGCTGGTCCAAAAAGCACGCCACCATGATGATCATGGGCGAAATCTGCACGCGCGCCTGCGCCTTCTGCAACGTGCGCACCGGCATGCCGGGGCCGCTCGATCCGCTGGAGCCCGAGAAGGTGGCGAGCGCCGTCGAAAAGCTGGGTCTTGAGCATGTGGTGATCACCTCGGTTGACCGGGACGATCTGGCCGATGGCGGGGCACAGCACTTTGCCGACGTGATCCTGGCGATCCGCGCGCGCACGCCCAGGACCACCATCGAAATCCTGACGCCGGACTTCCTGCGCAAGGAAGGCGCGCTGGAAATCGTCGTTGCGGCCAAGCCGGACGTGTTCAACCACAATCTGGAAACGGTGCCGTCGAAATACCTCAAGGTGCGTCCCGGCGCGCGTTATTTCCACTCGATCCGCCTGCTGCAGAAGGTCAAGGAACTTGACCCCACCATGTTCACCAAATCGGGCATCATGGTTGGCCTGGGCGAAGAGCGGAACGAAGTGCTCCAGCTGATGGATGATCTGCGATCGGCCGATGTGGATTTCCTCACCATCGGGCAATATCTGCAGCCAACCAAGAAGCACTATCCGCTGCAGCGCTTCGTGACGCCGGAAGAATTCAAATCCTTCGCCACCGTCGCGACCGCCAAGGGGTTTTCGCTGGTGTCATCGAGCCCGCTGACGCGCTCGTCGCATCACGCCGGCGAGGATTTTGCTGCCCTCAGGGCTGCCCGGATGGCAAAGCTCGGTCACTGATGAAACGCTTTTTCGAGCGGCACGTGCCGCATCTGCCGCAGCGCATGTTCGAGATCGTCGCTGATCTCAACGACTATCCGCGGTTCATTCCCAACTGCAAGGCAATGGAGGTCCGCCAGGACCCCGCTGCCGGGGATGTGAACGTGATGCTCGCGAAGATGACCCTGTTCTTCGGGCCGATCACCCAGGCCTATACCAGCCGCGTCACCATCGACCGGCAGGCCCTGACTATCCGGGCCAAGGCGGTGGATGGCCCATTTGCCTATCTCGACAGCGTGTGGCGCTTCGACCAGGAGGGCATGGGCACGCGGGTGCGCTTCGAGATCGACTTCAAGATTTCCAACCCGTTCATCGCCACCGTTGCCGAGCCGGCTTTTGCCGCCAAGCAGGACGAAATCATGCGGGCCTTTTCCGACGAAGCCGATCGGCGCTACGGCGATTAGCTAGAGGTGCTGGTCAGCACCTGCAACACCAGGTTGAGAGCGGCATCGACGCTGGCCTGGCGGACTTCCAGCCGGCCCAGATCGCCCAGTCGATGCTCGATGACGACAGTGGCCAGATCGGTCGAGACCGACACATAGACGAGCCCCACCGGTTTTTTCTCGCTGCCGCCGTCTGGCCCCGCAATGCCGGTAACGGCGACGGCCAGATCGGTATTGGCGGTATTGCGGGCGCCGTCGGCCATGGCCCGGGCCACCTGATTGCTGACGGCCCCGTAATCCTGGATCAGCCGCGGCTGAACATGGATCATGTGCGCCTTGGCGTCGTTGGAATAGGTGACATAGCCCCCGTGAAACGCCGCGGAGGCGCCGGCCACGTCGGTCAGCGCGGCGGCAATCATGCCGCCGGTGCAGCTTTCGGCAGTCACGATCGTCTTGTTCTGTTCCGTCAGCAGCCGGATGACTTCCTGGGCCCGCTCAGTGCTCGCATTCATGCTGTCTGACATCAATCATCCCTTGGCATTTCTACGCTTGCAGTTGCCATAGCCACCATGCCTTCCTCCCGGCCGATGAAACCCAGTCTTTCGGCGGTAGTCGCCTTGATGGCGATCCGCTTTGTTGAAAGTCCCAGTGTTTCACCAATCAAGCTCTGCATGGCTGCTACGTGGGGGGCAATTTTCGGTGCCTCACACACAATTGTTACATCAACATTGACGATACGGCCATTGGCCTGCTTAACCAATTTACCGGCGTGCTCGAGGAATATTTTTGAGGCCGCGTTGTGCCATTGCATGTCGGAGGGCGGGAAGTGCACGCCGATATCGCCCTCGCCAATGGCGCCCAGAATGGCATCGGTGAGCGCATGCAGCGCCACGTCGGCATCCGAGTGCCCCTTGAGCTTGGC
This sequence comes from uncultured Alphaproteobacteria bacterium, assembly GCA_963699295.1. Taxonomy (GTDB): domain Bacteria; phylum Pseudomonadota; class Alphaproteobacteria; order Rhizobiales; family Devosiaceae; genus Devosia. Next base: position 857,684 of record OY969432.1, on the reverse strand, counting down.
ATGATGGGGGATGCGCACGCCGCCCAGCCAGACCGCATCGCCGGGTTCAAACTCGTGGAAATCGAAGCCGCTGCCGATACGGGTTTCCATGGAATAATCTCCCTTGATGATCCGCTCCGCGCGGACAAAGTCTTCTGGGTGGGTAATCTTGATATTGTTGCGGTCGCCGGGGACCATCGCGACCGTGAGACCTGCCCATTCGGCAATCTCGGCATCGTCGGTGAACTGCCGGGTTTCGCCGACGGCCCGCTGATGCGCCAGAAGGATCGACTGGAAGCCGAACCCCTGTGGGGTCTGGGCGCCAAACAGCTGGCTGCGATCTTCAGTGGCCGTCACCAGCTTGCCGTCGCTCGAACGCTTGATGGTGTCGGTGATGGGCAGGACGGGCAGGGCGCCATCAGCGCCCACCAGGGCCGCAATGACGGCTTCCACCAGCAGCGGCGTGGCAAAGGGCCGGGCCGCGTCCTGGATCAGCACATAGTCTGGCTGCATGGCTGCGAGCGCGTTGAGCCCCGCCAACACCGATTCCTGCCGTGACGCGCCGCCGGGTACGGGCGGCTGGAGGCGCACATCATCAAGTCCCAGCGCCGCGTAGCGATCCGCATGATCGGGATGAATGACCGGTAAGATCGTGGTTACGGCATCCACGGCGAGAAAGGCCCTGATCGTGCGGCTGAGCACCGCTTCCCCGGCTAGTGGGCGATATTGCTTGGGGGCGCCCGCACCATCGGCGTTGGCGCGCTCGCCCTTGCCTGCGGCGACGACAATGACAGCAACGGATTTGGTAGGCATGCGGGGGCACACTCAGGCTGAAACCAGGGACGACGCTGGTCTAGCCTCCGGGGGATGATGCGGCAAGGGCAGGGCAGCCAAGGCGGTGAAACCACCATTTATTGTGTTGCGCCCGGCGCGGCTGTGACTATTGTGCGGGCAGATATTCAAAATGACCATTTCTGGGGCAGTTTGTGACTGACAGTGCCTACAAGTTGAGCATCGGGAAGCATCAACTGCGCAACAATGCTTTCCTTGCGCCCATGGCGGGGATCACCGATCGCCCGTTGCGGCAACTGGCCGAGCGTTTTGGCGCGGGCATGGTCGTTTCGGAGATGATCGCCAGCAATGCCCTCGCCGCCGGCAATCTTGCCATGGAGCGCAAGCTCGGCAAGCCCGACCAACTGCCTCACATGGTGCAACTGGCTGGCTGTGAGGCCGAGTGGATGCGGCTGGGTGCGCAGATTGCCCATGATGCGGGCGCTGACATCATCGACATCAATTTCGGCTGCCCGGCGAAGCGGGTCACCAATGGCTATGCTGGATCGGCGCTGATGAAAGTGCCCGATCATGCGATGACGCTGATCGAGGCCGTGGTCGAAGCCACGCCTTTGCCGGTGACGGTGAAGATGCGCCTTGGTTGGGATGATGAGAGCCTCAATGCTCCCGAAATGGCGCGGCGGGCCGTCGACGCGGGTGTGCAGATGATCACCGTTCACGGGCGCACACGCCAGCAATTCTACAAGGGCACAGCGCGCTGGGAACTGGTGCCGCCAGGTGGTGGACGCGGTGGACGTGCCGGTGGTGGTCAATGGCGACATCATCGACCTCGCCGCTGCGAAAACGGCGCTGGAGCAGTCCGGGGCGGCGGCGGTGATGCTGGGGCGCGGGGCGCAGGGGCAGCCCTGGCTGGTTGGCCAGATCGGGGCCGAGCTCAGGGGCGAAGAGCCGGCTGCAGCGCCTTGCGGGGATGACCTGACGGCCCTGGTGGCGGAACATTATGAAGCGGTGCTGCTTGAATATGGCACCAGCGTCGGCCTGCGGGTGGCCCGCAAGCATCTCGATTGGTACATGCAGGCGGCGGGCATTGTGCTCGACAAAACCAGCCGCAATGCGTTCCTGAACAATGAAAACCCTGCCGAGGTGCTGGGCATGATTGACACCATCTTCGCTTCCGAACGGCCGGTTGCGGCATGACCAATCCTGCGCCCGCCGGTGTCCTGAGCGATACCATTCCCGCTATAGCCGTGCTGCAGGCCTTGCCCCAGCCAATCCTGGTATGCGGGGACGACCGGCAGATCGTATTCGTCAATCATGCGGCAGAGGCTTACTTTGGTGCTTCCCTGAGCCTGCTGATGCGCCAACGCCTCGACGATCTGATGGCCTTTGGTTCGCCCATCATCGATCTGGTGGAAACGGTCGGGCTGCGCCGCGCGCCGATGACCGAATATCGGGTGCGGATCGGATCGTCGCGCTTTGGCGATGAGCGGATCGCCGACGTCTTTGCCAGCCCGTTGTCGGACAATGACGGGCGCGTCGCGCTGCTGTTTCAGGAGCGCACCATGGCCGATACCATTGATCGCCAGATGGTTTCGCGCGGGGCGGCGCGCTCGGTGACGGGGCTCGCCGCCATGCTGGCCCATGAAATCAAGAACCCGCTCTCGGGCATTCGCGGCGCCGCGCAGCTGCTGGAACAAACGGTCACCAGCGATGAAATCCCGCTGGCGCGGCTCATCCGCGACGAAACCGACCGCATCGTGCGCCTGATCGACCGGGTGGAAGTGTTCGGCGACGAGCGGCCAATGGAGCGCGAGCCGATCAACATTCACGTGGTGCTGGACCGGGTAAAACTGCTCGGCCGCAACGGCGTTGCCCGCGGTATCATTTTCCACGAGGAATACGACCCTTCGCTGCCTCCGGTCTTCGGCAATCGTGACCAGCTGATCCAGGTGTTCCTGAACCTGGTGAAGAACGCCGCCGAGGCCATGGAGCGCACGCAGAAGCCGGAAATCCGCTTCTACACGGCCTTCAGGCCCGGCATTCGGGTGAGCGTGAACGGCGTTTCCCAGCGCATTTCGCTGCCGCTGGAGATCATCATCGAGGACAATGGCCCGGGCATTCCGGCCGATCTGCTGCCCTTCCTCTTCGATCCATTCGTCAGCACCAAGACCAATGGTTCGGGCCTCGGGCTGGCACTGGTTGCCAAGATCATTGGCGACCATGGCGGGGTGATCGACTGCGAAAGCCGCCCCGGCCGCACCAAGTTCCGCATTTTACTTCCCGTCGCGAGCGGGGCGTTCCAAACGACCAAAGAAGAGGAAGGGGCACAATGAGTCATGTTGTCCTGCTCGCCGATGATGACGCGGCCATTCGCATGGTGCTCAATCAGGCGCTGACCCGCGCGGGTTACGAAGTTCGTCCCACAGGCAATATTTCGACCATGTGGAACTGGGTGAGCCGCGGGGAAGGCGATATCCTAATCACCGACGTGGCCATGCCCGATGGCAATGCCTTCGAGGTGATGCCCAAGATCAAGAAGCTGCGCCCCGATCTGCCGATGATCGTGATGAGCGCGCAAAACACCTTCATGACCGCCATTCGCGCCTCCGAAGTGGGCGCGTACGAATATCTGCCCAAGCCATTCGATATCACCGAGGTGCTGTCGGTGGTGGCGCGGGCGCTGGCTGATGCCCACAAGCCCACCAATGGCGATCCGCGCGTCGATGAGCCCGGCGAAACCATGCCGCTGGTGGGCCGCTCGCCCGCCATGCAGGATATCTACCGGGCGCTGGCGCGGCTGATGCAAACCGATCTCACGGTGATGATCAGCGGCGAAAGCGGCACCGGCAAGGAGCTGGTTGCGCGGGCGCTGCATGATTTCGGCAAGCGCCGGAACGGGCCGTTCGTTGCCATCAACATGGCGGCCATTCCGCGCGATCTGATCGAAGCCGAGCTGTTCGGCCACGAGAAGGGAGCGTTTACCGGCGCCAATAGCCGCTCGTCCGGGCGCTTCGAGCAGGCCGAGGGCGGCACGCTGTTTCTCGATGAAATCGGCGATATGCCGATGGAGGCACAGACCCGGCTGCTGCGCGTGCTGCAGGAGGGCGAATACACCATGGTTGGTGGGCGTCACTCCATCAAGACCAATGTGCGCATCGTGGCGGCGACCCACCGTGACCTCAGCCAGATGATCCGCCAGGGCCTGTTCCGCGAGGATCTCTACTACCGCCTCAATGTCGTGCCGCTGCGGCTGCCGCCGCTACGCGAGCGCATTGACGATGTAGGCGATCTGGCGGTGCACTTCCTCAAGCAGGCGCACACCGAGGGGGAGCCGGCCAAGACGATCTCGCCCGAAGCGATCCGGCTGATGCAGAACTATTCGTGGCCCGGCAATATCCGCGAACTGGAAAACCTGGTGCGACGCCTGTCGGCCCTTTATGCCGACGAAAGCATCTCCGCCGAGATCGTGCAGAACGAACTCGATATCGCCGATCGCCCCGCGACCCCGCTGCGCGGAGTGCCTGTCGACGTGTCGCTGGCCGTTGAAACCCATGTCGGCAATCTCTTGCGCGAGCACGAGCCCAATCTGCCGCCCGCCGGGCTCTATGAGCGGGTGATCGACCTGGTAGAGGCGCCGCTGATTGCCATGGTGCTCAATGCCTGTGGCGGCAACCAGATCAAGGCGGCCGAGCTGCTCGGTCTCAATCGCAATACGCTGCGCAAGAAGATCCGTACGCACGACATCGAGATCATCAAGCAAAGTCGCCGGAACGCGTGATTTCAGCAATGTTCACGGCTGACTTTCACGTGTGTCACATTTTGGCAACAATTACCTTGAAGGGTCCACCAAATTGGGTAGAACTCTGTCTCTCGCAAAGGTGACGGAGTGCCATCAGGCAATTGATGAACGGTACAGCCACGATCGGCACTGAATCCCAGGCACCTCGCAAGGGGAAAAAAGATCACGCGCCGCGTCGGTCGAGCCTGTTCGCGCGCACGAACCAGCCGCTGCGTGTGCTGGGATTTGTCGTCGTGTCGGCCTCCGTGCTGATGTCGCTCATCTCCTTCCTGATCCTGTCCGACACCACTAACACCGAACCATCGACTGCCGTCTGGACCATCATCTGGATTGTCACCGGCCTTCTCGTGCTGCTGATGATTGCGCTGGTGGTCACCGAGGCCATGCTGCTGCTGCAGGCGCGCCTGCAAAAGCAGGCCGGCGCCAATATGCAGATCCAGATGGTGACCATGTTTGCCCTGGTCGCCGCCATCCCGGCGGTGATCGTGGCGGTGGTGGCCAGTATCTCGCTCAACCAGGGGCTGGACCAATGGTTCTCCGAGCGGACCCGCTCGATGGTGGAGAGCTCGCGGCTGGTGGCGCGCTCCTATATGCTCGAACACGCGCAGGTGTTGCGCGATGACGTGATCTGGGTCGCCAGCGAACTCGAACAGGCGCACGGCACCTACGAGCAGGATCGCGACAGGTTCCAGCGCATTCTGACGGCGCTGGCCGTCACGCGCTCGCTGCCCGTTTACCTCACTCGTCAACGCGCAGGGGGAAAGCCTGATGCGCGCGCAGATCGCCGTGCAGGGCGCCTATCCGCAATTGCCCGAGGGGATCACCCAGGGGCTGGTGGAAGGCATTCCGGCCGCCATCGCGCCCGGACGGATCAATCTCGTGGGCTCGGTGATCAAGCTGCGCGGCTATGATGACACCTATCTGTTCGTGGCCCGGCCGGTGGAAGCCGAAGTGCTCGAATACATGCGCCTGACCGACGAGAACATCACCGAATACCGGCAGTATGCGTCGAACCGGATGGTGTTCCAGATCACCTTCACCATCATGTATATCGGCCTGGCCGTGGTGTTGCTGCTGGCCGCCCTGTGGATCGGCATCGCGCTCGCCAACCGCTTTGTTGACCCGATCCGGAACCTGATGATTGCCTCCAATCGCGTCAGAAGCGGCAATCTGAATGTGCAGGTTCCGGTGCAGGACAGCAGTGGCGATTTGCGCGATTTGTCCTATGGTTTCAACCGGATGACGCAACAGCTCAAGGCCCAGCGCGAAGCCCTGCTGGCCGCCAACGAGATGAACGAAAAGCGCCGCCAGTTCACCGAGGCGGTGGTGGAGGGCGTGTCGGCCGGTATTATCGGGCTGGATCCCTTTGGCACGGTGACGCTGGTCAATGCCCGCGCCTGCGCCATGCTGGGGCGCGACGAAATCTCGTTGATGGGCGAGAAAATGGAAGCGGCAATGCCGGAGCTGGCGCCGATCCTTGAACGCGCCCGGTCGGCCCGCCGTGGCCAGGTGCGCGACCAGATCCAGTTCGGCAACGAAACCGACCTGCGCATCTACCAGGTGCAGCTGACCCGCGAGGGCTCGATTACCGAGTCCAAGGGCTATGTGCTGACCTTTGACGATATTACCGACCTCGAATCCGCCCAGCGCACCAGCGCCTGGGCCGACGTGGCGCGCCGCATTGCCCACGAAATCAAGAACCCGCTGACCCCAATCCAGCTTTCCGCCGAGCGCCTGCGCCGCCGCTATGGCTCCAAGCTGGAAGACGACCGGGAAATCTTTGACAAGTGCATCAATACCATCGTCCGGCAGGTGGGCGATATCGGTCGCATGGTCGACGAGTTTTCAGCCTTTGCGCGGATGCCCGAAGCGTCGCCAACGATTGCCGACCTGTCTGATACTGTGCGCCAGGCCGTGTTCCTGGAAAGCGTGCGCCTGCCAGAGATCACGATCGAAACCGACCTTCCGGCCGAGCCGATCCATGCCTGGTTCGATAGCCGGCTGATCGCACAATCGCTGACCAATCTGATTAAGAACGCCGTTGAGGCTTTTGAAACCGCTGTCTTTTCCGATGACTGGAAGCCCACCATCCTGGTGCAGGGCCAGATCGAGGGCAGCCATGTACGCATTTCGGTTTCCGACAATGGCAAGGGTTGGCCGAGTGACAACCGCCAGCGCCTGCTGGAGCCCTATATGACAACCCGGGACAAAGGCACCGGCCTTGGTCTCGCCATTGTCGCCAGGATTGTCGAGCAGCACGGGGGCATCGTCGAACTGATCGACGCCGAACCCGATGCCGCGGGGCGCGTTGGCGCCTGCGTTACCTTCACGCTGCCCCTGAACAATCCCCACACCGTACCGGTCGCTGACAGCAGCGCGCCGGCACCACTAGCAATCGTCCAGCAAGAGGAGCCGCTCAATCAGGCGGTCGTTCACAAATAATGGCACTTGATATCCTCATCATCGACGACGAAGACGACATCCGCGATCTGATCGCCGGCATTCTCGAGGACGAAGGTTACGAAGCCCGTCAAGCCCATGATGCCGATAGCGGATTGAACGAGATCGCCCGTCGGCGGCCCAGCCTGGTGTTTCTCGACATCTGGATGCAGGGCTCCCGTCTCGATGGGTTGCAGCTGCTCGATGTGTTCCAGAGCCAGCACCCCGACATGCCGGTGGTGATGATTTCGGGTCACGGCAATGTCGAGACTGCCGTGTCGGCGATCCGTCGCGGCGCCTATGACTATATCGAGAAGCCCTTCAAGATCGACCGGCTGCTGCACATCACCCAGCGGGCGATGGAAGCCACCCGCCTGCGCAATGAAGTGGCCGAGCTCAAGGAGCGCACCGCCAGCAAGAATGCCGACATGGTGGGCACGTCGCCGGCGCTGCAGCAGGTGAGGGGGCTGGTCGAAAAATCCGCCCCGACCAATTCGCGCATCTTCATTTCCGGTCCGTCCGGTTCGGGCAAGGGGCTGGTCGCGCGGATGATCCATCAGCGCAGCCCGCGCGCGGATTCGCCGTTTGTCGAGATCAACGCCTCGCTCTATGCGCCTGAAGAAGTGCCGGTGGTGCTGTTCGGACGCGAGGCGCGCGAAAAGAACAATATCCTCAAAGTCGAGGTCGGGGCGCTGGAAAAGGCGCATGGTGGCACGCTTTACCTATCGGAAGTCACCGCCTTGCCCATGGCAACCCAGGCGCTGCTGCTGCGCACCCTTGTGGAGAACCGCTTCAACCGCGTCGGCGGCACCCAGGCCGTGCCGATCGACGTGCGCATCATTTCGGCAAGCTCGCAGAACGTGGCCGCGCAGATCGAGGCTGGGGAGTTCCGCTCAGATCTGTTCCATCGCCTGTCCATCGTGCCGCTGCCAATGAGCCCGCTCAAGGAGCGCCGCGAGGACGTGCCGCCGCTGGTCAATGTGTTCATCGAGCAGGTCTGCCGCATGCACAATCTGCAGCGCATGATCGTGGGCGACGACGCCATGGCGGTGCTGCAGGCCCAGGAATGGCCTGGCAATGCACGCCAGCTGCGCAATTCCATCGAGCGCCTGCTGATCCTGATGAAGGACCAACAGCCGGAGGACGGTGTCATCACCGCGGCCATGCTGCCCTCCGATATCGGTGAGGTTCTACCCACCGTTGGCGATACCGACACCTCGGCGCATTTGATGAGCCTGCCCCTGCGCGATGCCCGCGAAGTGTTCGAGCGGCAGTACCTGCTGGCGCAGATCGAGCGCTTTGGCGGAAACATCTCCAAGACGGCCGAATTTGTCGGCATGGAGCGTAGCGCCCTGCACCGCAAGATCAAGTCGCTCGGATTGTAAGATCGGGCCAAAATATCGCGGAAGCGCGGGCCTCACGCGGGTAGGCACGATTGGCAATTCGTGCCATACTGGGTATTCCAAGTAAATGCGTATCGGATCTGGCTGGGTGGCGGCCTGGCAGACGGTATGTATTCAAGTGCAAACGATAACAGCGACAGTATTAGCCGCGAACAAGAGGCCTGAATGCCCAGTGAAAAGCAACAAAATCTACAGGATTCCTTTCTCAATCACGTTCGCAAGCAGAAAGTGCCAGTCACGATTTTTTTGGTGAATGGCGTCAAATTACAGGGTGTCATCACCTGGTTCGACAATTTCTGTCTCTTGTTGCGTCGTGATGCCCAGTCGCAACTGGTTTACAAGCACGCCATTTCAACGATCATGCCCGGCGCGCCGATCCAGTTGTTCGACCCAGAACAGAACCAAGACAGCAACTGACAGGTTACATGGACGAATTCGAAGACGAAGCGGACGGCCATGAAAAGGGCGGTCCGCAGGCATTTGTAGATCGTACAATTGCACCTACCCGGGCCGGCATCGTGGTGCCGGAGGTTCGTGGTGAATGGTCCCAGCACTCCCTGGAATCCCGCAAGGCCGAATTCGAGGGCCTCGCGGGCGCTATTGGCGTGGAAATCATCTTTTCCGAAGCCATCCGGGTGCGCGAAGTCAAGCCGGCAACCTTTCTGGGCGGTGGCGTCACCGCCACGCTGGCCGAACGCGTGACGGCCGAGGAAATCGATGTTCTGCTGATCGATACGTCGCTGACCGCGATCCAGCAGCGCAATCTTGAGCGCGAGACCGGCACCAAGGTGCTCGATCGCACCGCGCTCATCCTTGAAATCTTCGGCGAACGTGCGGCCACCCGTGAAGGCGTGCTGCAGGTGGAGCTGGCTTACCTGAACTACCAGAAGGGGCGTCTCGTGCGCTCCTGGACCCACCTTGAGCGGCAACGCGGCGGCATGGGGTTCATGGGTGGCCCGGGTGAAACCCAGATCGAAAGCGACCGTCGCCAGATCAAGGACCGCATCGTCCTGCTCGAAGATCGGCTGGAGAAGGTCAAGCGCAACCGTGCCCAGCAGCGCCAGCAGCGCAGCGGCACCCCGATTGTCGCGCTCGTCGGCTATACCAATGCCGGCAAGTCGAGCTTGTTCAATGCGTTGACCGGGTCAGAAGTGTTCGTTGAGAACCTGCTGTTCGCGACCCTCGATACCACCGTGCGCAAGCTTGAACTGCCCCATGGCCGCGAGGTCATCCTGAGCGACACGGTGGGGTTTGTTTCGGACCTGCCCACCTCCCTAGTCGCCGCTTTCCGCGCCACGCTCGAAGAGGTGCTGGAAGCCGACATCATCCTGCATGCCCGCGACGTCTCCAATCCCGATCATCTCGGGCAGGCGTTTGACGTGCTCAAGGTTTTGACCGAGCTGGGTGTCTCGTCCGAAAAATCGGCGATCATCGAGGTCTGGAACAAGATCGACTTGATCAAGCCCGAAGAGGGCGGTGACCAGGACGTGCTGGCGGGCATTTCGCCCATCGGCAAGGTATCGGCCGTGGTGCCGGTTTCGGCGGTCACCGGCGAGGGGATCGAGGCGCTCAAGCTCGCCATCGAGACTGCGCTGGGCGAACATAGCCGCACCTACCACGTGCATGTGCCCCATCGCTTCAGCGAGGATATCGGGTGGCTCCATGCCAATGCCGAGATCATCTCGCGCGATGAGCCAGATGAACTTGGGTCCGGTTTTGTGGTGCGGATCGGGCCGCGCTACAAGTCCAGCTTCCTCGAGCGCTTTCACGGCCGGATCGACAATCCGGACGTTCCGGACAATTCCGAAGACTGACAATATTGGTGCGGGGCAGCCCCGCACCATTTCGCCTAGCGGAACGCCGGGATCACGTGACGGCCATAGCCCGCGATGATCTCTTCCTCATCCCCACTATCGAGATAGATGTTGAACTGCGTGATGCCCGCTGCCTTGAGCTCATGCATCTTGGTGATGTGGTCTTCGGGTTCGCCCAGCACGCAGAAATTCTCCACCACATCAGGGGTGATGAAGTCGAGGAACGGGTTATCGGCCTGGCCGTGCTTGGAATAATCGTAACCGCGGCGTTTCTCGATATAGCTGGTCAGGCTCTTGGGCACCTGGTCGCTGTCGGATCCATATTTTTCAACGATATCGGCCACGTGATTGCCCACCATGGCGGGAAACCATTTGGTCGCCTCGATGGCCCTTGCCTTGTCGCCGAAATAGGCCGGAGCCGCGGCCATTGAGCGGTAATTGCTCATGTCGCGGCCAGCGGCCTTGCCGGCCTCGATGCACTGGTCGGTGAACCATTTGCACAGGCCCGGATCGGCCAGCTGCAGCACTACGCCATCGGCATGCTCGCCGGCAGTCTTGAGCGCCAGCGGACCATAGGCGGCGATCCAGCTGGGCATGTCGTGACCGACGGCCCAGGGGAATTTCACCGGTTCGGCGATATCGTCATAGGTCACGGCCTCGCCGCGCACCATGGCCTTGGTCTTGTCGATGAATTCGGCCACTCGGGCGAGGGTAGCGGGCTTTTTGCCCATGACGCGGCGCGAGCTGTCGCCGCGCCCCACCGCCAGGTCAAACCGGCCACCGCTTTGTTTTGAGAGCGAGCCGAACAGCGACGCCGCCACCGACCAGTCGCGCACATCCGGGTTGGTTACCAGCGGACCGAAACGCATGTCGGTGGTGTGTTCCATGCACATGGCGATCGCGGCATAGCAATCGCGCCACAGGATGTGGGAGTCATAGAACCAGCAATATGAGAACCCGGCGTATTCCGCCGCGCGCACCAGATAGCGCGCGCGCTCGGCCTCGACAAAGCCCTTGAAGGTGATACCGAATTCCATGCTTGCCCTCCGCTAGCTGGCATTTTGTGTTTTTTGACCAGTCGATCAAATTTTCGACGGCTAGGTCAGAATGTCAATCGTATTCGCGCGTTCCGCTGCATTTAAGCCGGCAGGTTATAGGCAATCAGCGGCCGACCAGATTGTGGATGCGCCAGCAGCGTCGCATCAACACTATAAACCTCGCGCAACAGGGCAGGGGTCAGCACCGCATCTGGCGGCCCCGCCGCCACAACTTGACCCCGGTGCAACACTACCAGCGCATCGCAAAAGCTTGCTGCCAAATTGAGATCATGCAGCGCCAGCAACACATTGGTGCCGGTCCTGGCGCGCTCCCGCAGAAGCGTCAGCGCCGCCAGCTGGGCGTGTACGTCGAGATGGTTGGTGGGTTCATCGAGCACCAGCAGGCGCGGCTGCTGGGCCAGTGCCCGGGCGAGATGCACCCGCTGCTGTTCTCCCCCCGACAACGTGTGATAGAGCCGGCCGGAAAATTCACCCAGATTGACCGCCGCCAGAGCGTCGATGACGATGGCATCGTCCTGCGGGGAGGGCGTCGCCTGCCACACCGACTGGAACGGAATTCGCCCCAGCAACACCACATCGCGCACGCTCAGTTGGGCCTCGGTGCTGCCCGATTGCTCGACAAACGCGCAAATCTGCGCCCGCTGCCGCTTGGGCATGGCGGGCAAATCCTGGCCGGCAAAGTGGATGCTGCCCGACTGCAAGGGCAGAAGCCCCAACACGGCGCGCATCAAGGTGGATTTGCCGGCCCCGTTGGGGCCGATCAGCCCGGTGACCTGCCCAGCCCGGGCGGTGAAGCCAACATCCGACAGCAGCACCTTGTCACCGACTGAATAATGGGCGCGCTGCACCACCAGATCGTTGCTCATGTCATCCGCCGATAGCGCAGCAGCACCAACAGGAACACCGGCGCCCCCAGCAAGGCCGTGATAATGCCCACCGGCAACTCGCGCGGCTCGAACAGGCTGCGGGCCGCGGTATCGGCCCAAACCATAAAGATGGCGCCTACCAGCATGGTCAGCGGCAGCAGCACGCGATGGCGCGCGCCAAACATCAACCGCACCAGATGCGGCACGATCAGCCCGACAAAACCGATGGCGCCGCCGATCGACACCAGCGCCCCGGTGAGCAGCGCCGTCGCACCGAGTAAGCCCCAGCGCAGCCGGTCGACGTCGACGCCCAGCGTGGCCGCCGCGATATCGCCAAAGGCGAACGCGTCAAGGGAGCGGGCGCACAGCAACACCGGCAGCCCCACAATGACGACGACGCCGAGGGCCAGCCCCGCATCAAACCACAGCACGCCGCTGAGCGAGCCCATCATCCAGCTGAGGATTTCGCGATATGAGTCCCCGGTTGCGGACCAGAAAATGAGGAATGACGTGGCTGCCGAAGCGAGTGCTGAAATCGAAATACCGGCGAGGATGGCCCGGCTCGGCGTGGCCCCACCCAGCAGGCGCAGCATGAGCAGGGTCAGGCCCATGGCCACACCGGCACCCACAAACGCCCCTGCGGGCATCAATAGCGACGCACCAGCCAGCAGGCAGATCACGGCACCTAGCGAGGCGCCCGACGAAAGCCCCAGCAGATAGGGATCGGCCAGCGGATTGCGCGTCAGCGCCTGCATGACCGCGCCACACAGCGCCAGCCCTGCGCCGACGGCGGCGGCGACCAGCACGCGGGGCACCCGCAATTCCCAGATAATGGCATCGCGCAGGCGCGTAATCGGGCTGTTACCTATGAGGCCGAGATGATTGCCCACCGTCTGCCACACTTCGCCGATGGAAATGGCCGCGGGCCCCGAGGCCACTGCCATCCCCATGCTGGCAACCAGCAACACGGCGAGGCCGCCACTGGCCAGGGCAATGCGGCCAGACCCGAGGGTCATGGCCCAAAACTGAGCTTGGCCAGTTGCGTCGCCATGTCGGTGACCGCGCCGACATTGCGCACGCCGGCTTCCGAGGCAGGGAAGGGGATCACCAGATAATGCTGTTGCTGCACCGCCTCGAGCTGGCTGGTGATGGGGTTTTCGGCCAGCAATTTTTTCTTTTGTTCGGCCGAGTTCCACACCGCATCGACCAAGACGATCACATCGGGATCAGCCGCGACCACCGCCTCCCAGCTGGCCGAGATCCAGCCATCGTCGACACTGCCCATGATGTTGTTCAGGCCGAGCGCTTCGAGCATCATGGCGGGCGCATTGCTCCCCGCGCCGACATAGGGGATTTTGGTGCCCGAGGAATACCAGAGCGCCGTCAGCCCACGATTATCCGGTGTCACCTTGGCCAGTTCGGCCCTTTGCTCGGCGATCAGCGCCTCGGCCTGCGCCGTCGCGTCGACCACGCGACCCAGCTCGGCCATCTCGTCAAACAGTGCATCGAAGGTGAGTTTTGGCGGCTTGATGCTGCGGCAAGCCGCCGGCGACACATAGCTCGCCACGCCCAATTGCTGCAAAACGGCGCGCTCGCCCGCGCCTTCACCGGTGAAATTGCTCTCCCAGCCGCCATAGATAAAGTCGGGTTCGGTGGCGAGCACCACCTCCTGGGGCGGGAGCTTGTCGGACAGCACGGCGAGGTCTTTGGCGGCATCGGCCCATTGCTCCGGCACCGGTCCATCCTGGAACCCGACCCCCACGATCCGCTCGGCAACGCCCAGCGCCAGCAGCAATTCCACCGCCGAAGACTTGATCGCCACCATGCGTCGCGGCGCGGCGGGCAGGGTGACCTGCATGCCGCAATTGTCGACGGTCAGGGGATAGTTGGTTTGCGCCCAGCTCGGGCCGATCATGGCGCCCAGCAGCAACAAGCCCAAAAACGGGGGGAGGGTGCGCATGATCAATCCTGCTTTTGCCGGATACGGCGTTTGGTTTGCCCGCCGTTCCGCATCTCGGCCAGTGCTGCCTCGTAGCCCAGCCGATAGGCTTCGGCCGTGCCAAAGCGGAACATGTCGTCATCGACCGAGCGGACCAGAGTGTGCGCGCCTGGCGCGTCGGCCCCGGTGACCAACCGGCCCAGTCCGCGCACCACCGCCACAGGAATACCGCTGGTCTTGCCCTTCACCAGATCCGCCGCGCCGGCCAGTTCGTCGGCCAGCACGGTGATGGTGACGTGCAATTGCCGCCCATTGGCATCGCCCGCGCCGCGCAGATCATCGGTCACCTGCACGCCCGCCGCCCCGATCGCCACATCGGTCTGGCCAACGCGCCAGGGCCGCCCAAAAGTATCGGTGATGATCACCCCAACGCTCACGCCAAAGGCCTCGCGCAGGCCGTCGCACAATTGGCGCGCCGAGCGGTCCGGGTCCTCGGGTAACCGCAGCGCTACGCCATCGGGCACATTGGAGGTGTCGATGCCCGCCGCCGCCATGATCAGCCCGTGCCGGGTTTCCACGATCTGCGTCAGCCCACCCGGATGCAAGCGCTCGGCCACCACGCGCACCGTGTCTTCGGCTATGGCCTTTTCGCGATCGGCCACGGGCACCTGCCGGCCTTCGGCCTTGGACACGATCTTGCTGGTGACCACCAGGATGTCTCCGTCCTGCAAGGCCGTATCGGGCTCTGCGGCGCTGAGCTGGTCGAGCGCCGCCTGGAGCAGGGCGAGCAGATCGGCGCCCGCCTCGATTTCGGGCAGCCCCGGCACGCCCCAGACACTGAAGCGCGGCGCGGTCATGGCTGGCTGGCCTCCAGTTTGCGCAGGCGCGGCAGGATTTCCCTGGCGTACAGGTCGATGAACCGATGCTGGTCATCGCCCGGCGCATGAAACACCAGGTGGTCAAAACCGTAATCCATGTAGGTCTTGATCGCCGCCACATGCTCATCGGGATCGCTCGAGACGATCCACCGTTTGGCGATGCGCTCGATCGGCAATTGCGCCGCCAGCCGCTCCATCTCCTCGGGGTCTTCCACCGAGTGCTTTTCTTCCGGTGTCAGCGACAGCGCGGCCCAGCCACGGGTGTTTTCCAGCGCCCGCGCGGGGTCCGGGTCGAATGATACCTTCACCTCGATCATGCGCTCATAAGGCTTGTCGGCCAGCGCCGATTCCTGCCGGCCCAGCGCCACATTGGGCAGCAGGGTATCGACATAGAGCTCTTCACCCTTGCCCGACGTGCAGATGAAGCCGTCGCCGGCCATGCCGGCATATTTGGCGTTGAGCGGACCGGCACCGGCGATATAGATCGGCACCATCTCGTCCGGGCGATCATAAATCGTGGCGTTCTGGGTGTGATAATACTCGCCGTCAAAGCTGACCCGATCCTCGCTCCACAATTGGCGAATAAGGGTGATCGCCTCGCGCAAGCGCGCCGAGCGTTCCTTGAGCGGCGGCCAGACCATGCCGGTGGCCGGCACTTCGTTCAGCGACTCGCCCGTACCCACGCCCAGGATGACGCGCCCGGGAAACATCAGCCCCAGCGTACCAAAAGCCTGCGCCACCACCGATGGATGCAGCCGGAATGTCGGCGTCAGCACCGATGTGCCCAGCGTGATGCGTTCCGTCTTGGCCAGCACCGCGGCCATCCATGCAGGCGCGAACGGGGCGTGCCCGTCGGTGTGCTTCCAGGGCTGAAAGTGATCGCTGATGAACACGGAGTCGAAGCCGGCCTGTTCAGCGGCAATGGAAAAATCCATCAGCTGGTTGGGGCCGAATTGCTCAGCCGAAGCCTTGTAGCCGAAACGCACCTTGTCCTCCTGCGTCCGCCTGAATGGGGATAGTTTGACCAATTGGTCAAATATGTCCATGGCTTTTCTGCACCCGGAATGCGAATTTCCTGCGCGCCTGCCAGCCGATGTCCTGCCACCGCACGACTGTCACACAATCATCAGGCTCAACGGGTTAGAGAACAGCCCAAAAGCGCATTCGCAATTGCCAGCCTGGGCCCGGCTCAGGCGATGAATGTGATAAGCGTCTTTCCAACGGTTTGCGGCGAAGTGGCAATCATATGACCCCTCCATCATCCCAAAATCCTACCGCCCCCATGCGTGGAAATGCGGCGGAGGTGTTCTGGGTCTTTCTCGTGCTGGGGCTGACCTCGTTCGGCGGGCCGGTGGCGCATCTGGGGTATTTCCGCAACGCCTTCGTTACCCGACGCCAATGGCTGTCCGAGGGCGCCTATGCCGATCTGGTGGCGCTGTGCCAGTTCCTGCCTGGTCCTGCCTCAAGCCAGGTGGGCATGGCCATTGGCCTCAAGCGCGCGGGTTATGCCGGCATGCTGGCCGCGTGGCTGGGCTTTACGCTGCCATCGGCAATCGTACTGGTCGGCTTTGCCTATGGGCTGGCCAGTCTTGGCAGCACCGTTGACGCAGGCTGGATCCACGGCCTCAAGGCTGCTGCGGTTGCCGTGGTGGCCCATGCGGTCCTGGGCATGGCGCAAAGCCTGGCGCCGGACCGGCAAAGAGCCAGTATTGCGGCAGGCGGCATGGTCATCGCCTTGCTGATCCCGAGCGCGCTGGGCCAGATCGGCGCCATTGCGGCAGCCGGGCTGGCTGGCCTGATCTGGCTGCACCCGTCTGCCATGGCGCCCGCTGAGCACGAAGCGCTGGATGTTCCGGTGAGCCACACCGTCGCCATGGGCGCTCTGCTGCTGTTCGGCGTGCTCTTGCTGGCGCTGCCCGCGCTTGCCCATACCAACCCGGCTATTGCACTGTTCGACAGCTTCTATCGCGCCGGAGCCTTGGTGTTTGGGGGCGGCCATGTGGTGTTGCCGCTGCTGCAGGCCGAACTCGTCGAAACCCATCTGATAACGTGGGAGCTGTTTCTGGCCGGCTATGGCGCGACCCAGGCGGTGCCCGGGCCGCTCTTCACCTTTGCCGCCTTCCTGGGCAGCGTCATCACCAGCGGTCCGAACGGGGTTGTCGGCGCGCTCATCGCCCTGATCGCCATCTTCCTGCCATCGGCGCTGCTGGTGATTGGCGGCTTGCCCTATTGGGACCGGCTGCGCACCGTGCCCCTGGCCCGCCGGGCCATGATGGGCGTCAATGCCGGGGTGGTCGGCTTGCTGGCTGCCGCACTTTACAACCCCGTCTTTTTGGGCGGCATCGTCTCGCCGCTGACCATGGCTTTCGCGGCCGTTGCTTTCGTCGCGCTGGCGATATGGAAGGCACCGGCCTGGCTCGTGGTCATCGTCGCGGCCATTGCCGGGCAAGTGTTGCTGTAACGTCGACGACAAAATTTCGCCTGCCTCCGTTTTTGAAGGGCAGGCGAAACCATGACAGATTAATTGTCTTCGACCCGCTTCTGCTGGATCAGATCGCCGACGTTTTCAAACTCGGTGGGGTAGGCCTCGACGACTTCCTTGGGATTACCGGCGGCATAGCCGTTGTCGCGGGTCCTCAGGTGCTGGAACATCTCGCCCGGATTGCTGTGTACCGTTCCATCTTCCAGCACATATTGCTTGCCACCATTGGGCTCGGCATAGGCGGCGGTGGATGCGAGGACCGTAACGCCAAGGGCTACAGCGATAAGCTTTTTCATGAGGGCACTCCTGTTCTGCGCCAGCGAGGTCGAATCGCTCGAACTCTGGCGGGCCCGTTAAGCTCGCTGAATTTGACGCTGGCGTGACCGCGAGCCACCCGCTCAGTCAGGCGGGCCCCGCAGCGGCACGGTCGGCGTCCTTGGCTGCTGGTCCTTGGGCTCCGACTTTTGCGCGTCGCGGGCGCGGTCTTCCATTTCGGTGGTTTCGTGCGTCCTCCCGTCGGGTCCCTTGCGGGTCATCGGGGTATCATTCGGGCTCTCGTCGTCTACAGCTTTCTGTTTCATGCGCGTCTCCTCGTTTGTGGAACGCATCAAACGCCTGCAAGGTCCATTACGCTGCAACTGAAGAGCGTTGCGGGCAGGGGGCTTCGCGACGGGTCGACAAATGCTATTCTGGGGGACGCCTTCCGGTAGCGGACAATCGCCGGCGCCGGCGACGGGCCAGAAGCTGGGCACTGCCAATGAGTTTTGAGGCTCTCATCCCTGCGTTGATCGGTGCGGTATTTGGCTCGCTCGGTTGGCTTTTTGTGGGTCTCTACATCCAGCGGGCGCAATTTCGTCGTCAGGCCCGCAGTGCCACGCGCGCCGTTTATATCGAACTCGAGATGAACCGGCAGAACGTTGCGGTTGCGCTCGACTATGCCACCTATTTGCCGCTCAGCCGCTCGGCGTTCGAGCGTCTCTTGCCCGAACTTGCCACCTGGCTCAACGCTGCCAATCTGCGGCTGGTCGCGGCCGCCTATATGAGCCACGCAGGCTATGAGCAGGCCCGCAATGCCCCCGACCTCCCGGCGGCGATGCGAACCGAAGCCCTTTCGGGTATCCTCGATGCGCATGACAGCGCGCTCCACATGCTCGGTCGGCTCTGCTTTACCCGCGCCGAGCGCCAGACAACGGCTGCCGGCGAGCCGTCACTGCTGCGGCGAGACGCGGATCGCCGGGTCCGGCACCGGCCGAACGAGGAGGAATGACATGGCACTGTTCGATCACGAGACGTTCGCGCGCCGCTTTGCCAATGCGATGAGCGACCACGACCAGGATGCGACCAAACTTTTGATGACCGAGGATTTCGTTGCCGAGTGGCCGCAGACCGGCGAGCGCGTGCGCGGAGCGGCCAATTTCTGGGCCATCATCGATAATTACCCCGGTCGGGTCCCGGGCGGCGACGACCTTACCACGCTCGTGACCCGACCTGGCGCAGCCATGAAATTGTTGGCTCCCGCGTACACCTTCGTAGCCGTCGAAGGGGCCGGAAGCACCGGCACGTTCACGCTCAAGGTCAAATATCCAGACAACTCCGACTGGTGGGTGATCACGCCATACCGGCTCCGGGGCGACCGTCTCTCGCACTGCACCACATTCTTTGCCCCGGTCTTGCCATCCCCGGAATGGCGTGCGCAATGGGTGGAGCGCATGTGATGCGGGCTTCCTCTTGTCATGGCCGGCTGGCGAAGCCGTGCAACCGGGCAGACAGAACTTGTCTATTGGAGGCGTAGCCAGTCAGGGCTGTGGCTGAGCTCGTCTAGGACCCGTGGGAGCACCGCACACAGGATAAAACGCGCCCAAGCCACCAAACGCCAACACAAAAGTTCCATAATATATATTATGCGAAATACGGATCCACCGATTTGGCCGCTCTTGATTACAAGAATTTCCGCAATGCACGCCCTTCCCGGTAGTTCATGATCCTGTGTGCTCAAGCCCCGTCGACCCTGGCTTCGGCATCTGCAACGGATATGCCGCAGGCGTCGCAACGGATATGCCGCAGGCGTCGCAACGGCCGGTCACGTTTCAGAAAAATCTGCAACCATGCCAATCGAGGCCGCGTTCTCTGACGCCCGCCCACTGCGGATGGAAGGAGAATGCAATGAACATCAGATCCTGTCTGTCGCTCGCCGCTGTCGTCTCTGCAATGGCACTGCCTGGCTCCGCTTTCGCCCAGGAGGAGCATATGATCAGCGGCAGAACGGTGCCCGTCGATCAGGTCACCGAAATCCAGCGAAAGTGCGATGAACTGCGTCAAGCCAGCCCGGCGGCAACGACACCCGGTGCGGCTGCGCCCGCTGGCGATCCCGCGGCTCCAGCTGCAGGCGTAACGCCTGCCCCGACCGGCGCCGCTGCCCCTGCTGGCGATCCTGCCGCACCAGCCGCCAACGCTGCACCCGCAAACGCGCCGACCGCCAGTGCGGCGGGTTGGACCGAGGACGGCACCAAGGTCGATGTCGATCGCCTTACCGTCCAAATGTGCGATGAAGGGAACTTCATGGCTCCCGCACAGTAGTCCCCGATGAGCCCCGCCCTGAGCGGGGTTCGTCCCCGAGGGCTGTGGGCTGCCCTAATCATGGGCGGCAGGTCGCGAAAGGAGAACGGACATGCAATCAGGTCCGGCTGTCTGGTTCATCGTACTGACAGTGGGTGCGGTCGCACTCCTGCTGGTGATGGCCTACGGCATAATGCGCAACCGCACTCGTACCCCCGCCGAAAAGAAACTGACCGACGAGGCAACGAAGCGAGAGTACCAGGCTGAAGATCGCGATCGAAGCTAGTCAGCCCTGAACCAATGCCAGGCTGCTGACGCGCGCCACTGTCGTGGCATTTTGGCGGCCTCCGCCACTGTCAGCAAGATGGCCGCTTTGAAACCGCACTGGTCACCAAGGAACTCGATATGGAAACTTACGACCCCCACAAGACCAACACCGAAATTCGTCAGGCCAGCCCCCGAAGAATGAACCTGCGGGTCCTTATCTTCTCCACGGCGGGGATCATTGTCCTGTTTGCGATACTTTATGCGCTCTACGCGTGGTTCCAGCCGGCCCCGTAAGCTGCGTAGCCCCGCTTAACCGCCCCGCATTGCAGGAAGACCGCCACCGGCTCGCCAATTTGGAGATGGGAACGCTTTGTTGCGCTCAGTCATTGACGGCTGGTCAATTCTGCGGGTTCAAACCTTGGGTCGAGTCATGAGCAATGCCGCACGCTTCCTGCGCGACAATGGGCTTACCATTGCTTTGATGGTGGCTTTCGGGCTGTGCCTGGGCGGCATGCTGTGGAGCGGCTGGCTGGACGAAAACGCCATGCGCCTCGATCATGGGCTGGGGCCGATTTCCCTTTTCGAATACGGTTCCGGTTCCACCTTTCTGTCGGCGCTGTTTGAAAACTGGGAGAGCGAGTTTCTGCAAATGTCGGCCTATGTCATCATGACGGCCATGCTGTTCCAGCGCGGCTCGGCCGAGTCCAAGGACCCCGATTCCACCAACCCGGAAGATGCAGACCCCTCCGAACACTTTGGCAGCCAGCACGTGCCGTGGCCGGTCCGCGCCGGCGGCCTGTGGCTGCGTCTTTATTCGTATTCGCTGGGCATTACCCTGCTCGCGCTTTTCGTCGCGTCATTCGCGCTGCATTGGATCAACAGCGCTGCGGCCGCCAATGACGAGGCGCTGATGCATGGCGGTTCGGCGCAGAGCGTGTTGCAATATCTCGGCGATGCCCGCCTGTGGTTCGAGTCGTTTCAGAACTGGCAGTCGGAGTTCCTGTCGACGGCGGTCCTTGTGGTGCTCTCCATTGTTCTGCGCCACCGCGGCTCCCCGGAGTCCAAAGCGGTAGCGGATCCCCATGCCAAGACCGGTCATTAGTTCAGGGTGGCATATGCCTGGCCCCTCCCCGATCACCACTGCGCGCAGTCACAAGATGCGCTTCGGAGCCGAGCCACGGAACGGAGGAACGCGCTTCAAGATCTGGGCACCCAAGTGCAAATCCATTCGGCTGAAGCTGAAAGGGCGCAGAACTCTTCACGAGCTCGACGCGGAAGATGACGGCTGGCATCGCCTGGACGTCGATGGGGTGCACGCGGGTGCGCTATACAAGTACGTCCTGCCGGACGGCACCGAAATTCCGGATCCCGCCTCGCGCTACCAGCCAGACGATGTGCACGGCTTCAGCGAGGTTATCGAGCCCCGGGACTATTCCTGGACGGACGTGAATTGGCATGGTCGCCCCTGGGAGGAGGCCATCATCTACGAGCTGCATGTCGGCACCTTTACCAAGCAAGGCACATTTGAGGCAGCTACAGCCAAGCTCGACCATCTGGTGAAGCTGGGCGTCACCGCGATCCAGATCATGCCGCTCTGCGACTTCTACGGAAAGTTCAATTGGGGCTATGACGGCGCGATGTGGTTTGCCCCCGACTCCCGCTACGGCCGACCGGAGGAGCTCAAGGCATTCATCGACGCGGCTCACCGCCGATCGCTTATGGTGTTCGTCGACGTCGTCTACAACCACTTTGGGCCGCACGGAAACTATCTGCCGGCCGTCGCCCCGATCTTTACCAAAAAGCACAAGAGCCCGTGGGGAGATGCCATCAACTATGATGGTCCAGGGGCTGCGGTCGTGCGTGAACTCGTCATTGAAAGCGCGCTCTGCTGGGTAACCGAGTTCAACCTGGACGGTCTCAGGTTCGACGCTGTTCACAATATGGCCGACGATAGCGGCAGCCATATCCTCGAGCTGCTGGCCGCCCGCATACGCGCCGCCCGGCCCCATCGGCACACGCATCTGATCGTCGAGAACGCCGATAACCAGGAGCTCTGGCTGCGCCGAAACAGCGGCGGCGAGCCGGTGCATTATACCGCCCAGTGGAATGACGACCTGCACCATTTGCTGCATGCCGCCGCCACCGGCGAGAACACCGGCTACTACGCCGATTTCGACAACCTCGAGCACCGCACCGATATGCTGGCGCGGTCCCTCGCCGAAGGCTTTGCCTATCAGGGCGAGCTCAAGCCGCACGAAGGCATGAAACGGGGTGAGCCCAGCGTCGGGCTGCCGGCCACCGCATTCGTCGTCTACATGCAAAACCACGACCAGATCGGCAACCGGGTCAAGGGCGATCGCATAACCAGGCTGGCCAATGACGACGCGATCAAGGCGCTGACGGCGATCTACCTGCTCTCGCCCCAGGTTCCGATGCTTTTCATGGGCGAGGAATGGGCGAGCGACACGCCCTTCCCCTTCTTTTCCGACGTTCCGGTCGAACTTCGCGATACCGTACGAAAGGGCCGACAGGAAGGGCTCAAGAGCGCACCCGAACATGAGGATCCGGCCAAGCCTAACGTGGAAGACGCCGTCGACCCAACCTGTCCGTCGACCTTTACTTCAGCAAAGCTCGACTGGGACAATTTGCGCCGGGCGCCTCATTCGAGGTGGTTCAAGCATTATCGGACGCTGATAGACGTCCGCAAAACGGAGATCATACCGCGTCTTTTTGGGCAGGAGGGCTTTGCGTCCCACTATGAGGTGCTCGGGCCAAGGGCCGTTCTCATATCCTGGAAAATGGGCGACGGGTCGGTGCTGCGGCTCTACGCCAATCTCGACAATGACGCCCTGGGCGACATGCCCGAGATTGTTGGGCGAAGGGTGTATCTGCAGGGTTTTGTCGAAGCCACGCGCCTCGGCCCGTGGACCGTCCTTTGGACCCTGGAGATCTAGTGCGGTACCCGCAGGATGCATGAACTTGCAGGCCAGAACGCGGTTCACGTCTGCGTCGACATGCAGCGCATGTTCGCCGAGCAGACGCCGTGGCATGCCCCCTGGCTGATGGGCGTGTTGCCGGCCATCGAGGCGCTGGTCGAATTGCATCCGGCCCGCACCATTTTCACCCGCTTCATCCCGCGCCAGTCGGAAGACGACGCTCCTGGTGCCTGGAAGAGCTACTATCGGAAGTGGGCAACAATGACGCGCGAAAGAATGCCGGCTGAACTGATCGCCCTTGTCCCGGCCCTCGCCCGTTACGTGCCGCCGGCGAGCGTTATCGACAAGCAGGTCTATTCCCCCTGGTTCCAGCCCCAGCTGATCCGGACGCTGAAGGCCGCCAACGCCGACACGATCGTGGTGACCGGTGGCGAAACCGATGTTTGTGTTGCCGCAACTGTTCTGGGCGCCATCGATCATGGCCTGCGTGTCGTGGTGCCCACCAACGCCGTGTTCGGCTCGGCCGACGAGACCCATGACGCAATGCTGCGGATCCTCGAAAGCCGCTTTGCCCTTCAACTGGTGACCTGCACCGTCGAGGACCTTCTCGATGACTGGAAGCTGCCGCGATGACCTTGATCGGCTATCATGCGTCGCACGAACAATTCGCCCCAAGCGTGTTGCGCAGCTTGGTGGTTCTTGCCGAGCAGGCCGGATTTCAGGCCATCAAATCCTCGGATCACTTTCATCCATGGAGCGAACGCCAGGGGCAATCAGGCTTTGCGTGGTCCTGGCTTGGGGCGGCGATGCAGTCCACCTCCCTGCCCTTCGGAATTATCTCCGCGCCCGGCTATCGCTATCATCCCGCGGTGCTGGCGCAGGCGGCCGCCACCTGCGGAGAAATGTTCCCCGGGCGACTGTGGCTGGCGCTGGGCAGCGGCGAAGCCATCAACGAGTCGATTACCGGGGAAGCATGGCCGGACAAGGCCGAACGCAACGCCCGACTACGCGAATGCGTGGACATCATCCGCGCCCTGTTCGCAGGGGAATCGGTAACCCATCGCGGACGGGTCACGGTGGTCGAGGCAAAATTATTCACGCTTCCGGATACCCGCGTTCCCCTCATCGGAGCGGCGGTCACATCGGCTACTGCAAAGTTCGCTGCACATTGGGCCGATGGCCTGCTGATTGCTTCGGGGGGCGACGTCGACGAGACGCGACGCGTCATTGCCGCCTTCAGGGAAGGTGCGGGCGACGAAAAGCCCATCTACCTGCAGCACGGCCTGAGCTGGGCGGCGAGCGAGGACGAAGCAATCCACCAGGCGCTTGATCAATGGGGACCAGTCGCAGCCGGCGGAGAGGTCAATTGGGACCTGCGACGACCCAGTGATTTCGACAGGATCGGACGCACGGTGCGCCGTGAAGACATCCTCCAGTGCGTGAAAGTATCCTCGGACGTGGGGCGCCATTTCGGCTGGATCGAAGAACTGGCCGCTCTCGGCGCTGACCACATCTATCTGCACTGTGTGGGCCGCAACCAGGCCCGGTTCATCGAAGCCTTTGGCCCTCGCATAGCAAATTTTGCGCGTTAACCGCAGACCGGACGCGGCTACTTCGCCACCGTCCGCCTCCTGCGCGGATCACCTAAAACGTGACCGGAACCAGGCCTGCTGGGGGGCGGAAAATAGGAACGGAGTGGCAGGAAGGGCGTTGTACGCACACTTCCATTCTCAAGGACGAGAGATCGAAAAATGGCTGAAAAAACCCTCGACGACCTGTTCCTGGATACCCTCAAGGACATCTATTACGCTGAAAAACAGATCGTGAAGACGCTGCCGAAAATGGCAAAAGCTGCCCAGTCATCCACCCTCCGGGCAGGCTTTGAGCAGCACCTGGAGGAAACCGAGGTGCACGTCGAACGGCTTGAGCAAGTTTTTGAGCTGATCGGCAAGCCGGCCCGCGGAAAGACCTGCGACGCAATCCTTGGCATCATCGAGGAAGGCAAGTCCATCATGGATGAATACAAAGGCGCTTCCGCGCTGGATGCCGGGCTTGTCGCTGCCGCCCAGGCAGTCGAACACTATGAAATCGCCCGCTACGGGACGCTGAAGACCTGGGCCAGTCAGCTGGGCCTCAAGGATGCCGTGGCCCTTCTGGACGCAACGCTTCAGGAAGAGATCGCGACCGATCGGAAGCTGTCCGAAGTCGGCATGACCGAGGCAAACGTCAAAGCTGCCTAAGTGACCCCATCGTGCCGGCGGCTTCACCATTCCAGTTGAAGCCGCCGGCATGTTTTAGTGACCGGCCGGCCGTCGATAACCGCCCCGCCAACGCCGATCTTCACTGCCCCCTGCCCGCGTCTTGGTATCAACATGCCGCTCACCAATCATCGAGCGACCCCAATGGAACGTAACGAGACGTTAACCATTATCGTCTGACCACTTGCGCCCAGGCGCTCTCCTGCTTCCAATTGCCGGATGGAGACTTGATTGGCCGACAATGAAATTCCAGATGAAATTGTTGTAGTCAGCGAGTTCCTGAGGGCGAATCCCCTACCGGTATCTCACGGGATCTCTCCACAGCCGGTCCAGTATTATTCTGACGTTCATTATTATTTGAGGCGCTAGTCCAGAACGACTTCGCGTCCCCGCCCGAGCGTTTGATCGATAGGCGGCCCCCTAGATATGTCGAGTTTACTGCCTGTTTGGACCCCTTTGGTTCCAAGCACACTCCAGCTGTTGCCGCCTAAATTTGTGTGAGGTGGATATGAACGAGCAAATATTGCAGATTCCATTGGAAAACGACTTCGATCCGGGTGCGCCCCTGATCTGTTTCTCCCACCTGCGGTGGGACTTTGTCTTGCAGCGTCCGCAGCATCTGATGAACCGGTTTTCCCGGTCACGGCAGATCTATTTCTTCGAAGAATTCATCCCGACCGACCATCACTCGCCCTATCTCGAATACCATCCCTTCGAGGGCACCGAGGTCGTGTCCCTGCGCCCCAGAATTCCTCACGATTGGGATGAAACCCGTCGCAATGCGGGCCTGAGGCAATTGCTCGACCTGATGTTGCGGGTCAACGGCATCACCAAGCCGATCCTCTGGTTCTACAGCCCCCTCATGTACGAGTTTGCCCGGGACGTGGATGCGGCGGCGATCGTTTATGACTGCATGGACGAGCTGGCCAATTTCCGGTTTGCCCCGCCCGGCCTCAAGGCCCTTGAGGCCGAATTGATGGCCCGGGCCGACCTGGTCCTCACGGGCGGATCGAGCCTGCATGCCAAGCGCCGGCACGCGCATGACAATATCCATCTTTTCCCCTCGGGGGTGGAAATCGACCACTTCCGAGCGGCGCGCGACGGGCTCGCGCCGGCTGCCGACATGCTTGCACTGCCCGGCCGAAAGCTGGGATTTTACGGCGTGATCGACGAACGCATCGATCTGCCATTGCTCGCCGAACTGGCCCGATCCCATCCCGAATGGTCCATCGTCATGGTCGGTCCGATCACCAAGATCGACCCTCGCGACCTGCCGGTGGCTGAGAACCTGCATTTTGTCGGGCCGCGCGACTATCGCGAGCTGCCGGCCTGCCTTGCCGCGTGGGACGTGGCATTGATGCCGTTCGCCCTCAACGAGGCAACGCGCTTCATCAGCCCAACCAAGACACCCGAATATCTGGCGGCCGGCCTGCCCGTGGTATCGACGCCGATCGTTGACGTCGTCGCAACCTATGGCGACCTCGATGCCGTCCTGATCGCCGACAGCGCCCCGGCCTTTATCGCCGCCTGTGAAGCGGCGCTTGCCATCGACCGGCAAGCCGTTCTCCCACAGATCGACCAGAAGCTGGCGGACATGAGCTGGGATGAAACGTTCCGGCGTATTTCTGCGCTGGTTGATGGCGCCATGCAGCCTCCTCGCGCCAGGATCCGTGAACCATCCATTCGCCGTCCGGGCCGGAGCGGGCCGTTTGACTTCGTCATTGTGGGGGCCGGGTTTGCCGGCAGCGTCCTGGCCGAACGCCTGGCCGCCGGATCGGGTAAACGCGTGCTGCTCTGCGACCGCCGACCACACATCGGTGGCAACGCTTACGACTCTTACAACGACGCCGGCATCCTGGTGCACAAATACGGGCCCCACATCTTCCACACCAACAGTGATGACATATTCGCGTATCTGTCGCGCTTTACCGCCTGGCGCCCCTACGAGCATCGCGTGCTGGCCTCGGTGAACCAGAAGCTCCTGCCCATGCCGATCAATCGCGACACGCTCAATGGGTTGTATGGGCTCGATCTGCGCACCGATGATGATACCAGGGCGTTTCTTGCCTCCCGGGCCGAACCCATCGACCCCGTCGTAAGCTCGCGTGACGTGGTCATCAACCAGATCGGCAGGGAACTTTACCGTACCTTTTTCGAGGGATATTCCCGCAAGCAGTGGGGCATTGACCCCAGCAAGCTGGACAAGGCCGTTACCGCTCGCGTGCCCACACGCTGCAATACCGACGACCGTTATTTCCTTGATCGCTTCCAGGCCATGCCGCTGCACGGCTATACTGCAATGTTCGAAAACATGGTCGATCACGACCGGATCGAGCTGGCCCTGGGCGTCGACTTCAAGGACCTGCGCCCCGAGCAACTGGCGCCGCAAATCATCTATACCGGCCCCATAGACGAGTATTTCGACTACCGCTATGGCGCGCTGCCCTATCGCAGCCTTGCGTTCAGGCATGAAACGCTGAACCAGCGGCTGTTCCAGCCTGTGGCCGTGGTCAATTACCCCGATCCAACGGTCCCCTATACGCGCATCACCGAATACAAGCATCTCACCGGGCAGGTTAACCGGCGCACCAGCATCACCTACGAGTTCCCGCAGGACGATGGTGATCCGTACTATCCCATTCCCCGCCCGGAGAATGCGGCGCTCTACAAGCGCTACGCGGCGCTGGCCGACCATGATGGCAATGTCACCTTTGTCGGACGGCTGGGCACGTATCGCTACTACAACATGGACCAGGTGGTCGGTCAGGCCCTGGCGACCTATCGCCGGATGAGCACGTCGCCACACCTTCGGCACGATGCAGCGGTGTCAGCTTGAGACAGCGCCTTGTCCTGGCCACCGACAGCCAGGAGCCCTCTGGCGTTGGCGAACATATGCTGACCTTGGGGCAGGCCCTCGCCGCGGACTATGACGTGGCGCTTGCCGCGCCCGCCCATCCGTCGGGACTGGCCCTGTTGCAGCGTGCCGCCGCTGCGGGTCTGCGCATCAAGTCGCTTGATCTGGGCCAGCCGTCGGCCATTCGGAGCTGGCTTGCGGCTGCCGATGAAGCGCTGCTTCATGTTCACGCGGGCATCGGCTGGGAGGGCCATGATCTGGTCCGTTACGGCAAGGCCAGCGGCCTGCCGGTCGTGCGGACCGAGCACCTGCCCTATCTGCTCACCAGCCCGGTCCAGCAGGCGGCATACCGCGCCATGCTGCTGAACGTCGACGGCCGCATCGCCGTATCGCAGGCCGTATACGATACCCACCGCGATCAGGGCGGCGGGCCACAGGTCATCATCTGCAACGGCATCTTTGCCCGCGCGCCCAGTATCGCCCGCTCCGACAAGCGCCGCGCCCTGGGACTGGGCGAGCGCGATAAATTGCTGCTGACAGTGGCCCGCTTCACCCCCCAGAAAGGTCACGCCGTGCTGATCGACGCTGCCCCCGCAGTGCTGCAGCGCTTCCCGGCCACCAAATTCGCACTGGTCGGCAGCGGTCCGGATCAGGACCTCGCAGCGCAACGCATTGCGCAATCGGGGCTGGCGGAAAGCTTTGCCCTGCTTGGCCATCGCGACGATGTTGCGGACCTGCTGGTTGCGGCAGACCTGTTCGTGATGCCGTCGCTGTTCGAAGGCCTCTCGCTCGCGCTGCTGGAGGCGATGGCCGCAAAGGTTCCGGTCGTGGCAACCCCGATTGGCGGAACGCTTGAGGCGCTTGGGTCCGAACATCCGTTCCTGGCTCCGCCCGGCGATGCGGCGGCCTTAGCGGCGGCAATCATCAATGCGCTGGAGCAACCGGAACTGGCCCAGCCAGCAGCCTGCACGGCGTTCCAGCGCTTTGAAGAACGCTTCTCCGCCAGGCGCATGGCGGCTGAAACATCGGCCCTTTATCAATCGATCCTGCATCGGCAGTGCCCACGAGGTGTCAGGCCATGAGCAAGACCCGCATCGGTTTCATCGGCGTGGGTGGCATCGCCCAGCGCCATCTGGGCGTATTGGAGCAGTTTGAGGACGTGCGACTGGTCGGTTTTGCCGATCCGGATTTCGATCGCGCGGTGGACGCGGCGGCCCGCTTTGGCGCGCGGGCCTATAATTCTCACCATGCCCTCCTCGACGACCCGGACCTCGATGCGGTCTATATCTGCATCCCCCCTTTCGCCCATGGCGAGGCAGAACGGGCGGTAATTGCCCGCAAACTGCCGTTCTTTGTCGAAAAACCGCTCTCGCTCGACCTCGCTGTAGCCGAGGAGATTGCCGATGCCGTCGAGGCGGCGGGGCTCATCACCGGCGTGGGCTATCACTGGCGCTATCTCGATACCGTCGAGGAAGCCCGCCGCCGTTTGGCCGAGCGGCCGGCCCAATTGATCTCGGGCTATTGGCTCGACCAAACGCCACCCCCGCAATGGTGGTGGCGCATGGATCAATCCGGCGGGCAGATGGTCGAGCAGACCACTCATATCATCGACCTGGCACGCTATCTTGTGGGCGAGGTCACGCAGGTCTTCGCTCTCGCCGGCCACCGGGATCGCGAGGCGTTTCCAGGGCTGGATGTCCCAACCGTCAGCACCGCCAGCCTCCGCTTCGCCTCCGGAGCCATTGGCAACCTCGCCTCCACCTGCCTGCTCAACTGGGGCCATCGGGTGGGCCTTCATATCTTTTCCGAAGGCATGGCGCTTGAGCTGACCGACCACGACATCATGGTTGATGTCGGCGCTGGCCGGCCGCTGCTAGATGCGCAGGACGACCCGGTGCGGAGTGAAGACCGCGATTTCATCGACGCCGTTCGCGGCGGCACCAATCGCATCCGCTGCCCCTATGCAGAAGCCCTCAAGACCCACCGCGTCGCGCTGGCAATCAGCCAGTCGGCCAGCGAGGGCAGGGTTTTCGACTTGGCCGGGACCCCGTCATGACCCAGAGGCAAGTCCGCTCGCTGGGCATCGAAGGCGAAGGCAGCGCCTATATTTTTCCCTATGTCGAGGGCAGCCTGCCGGACGGGCAGGTTCGGCTGCAGACGCTCTATTCGGGCTTTTCAGCCGGAACCGAACTCACTTTCCTGAAGCACACCAATCCGTACTTTCATTCCCGCTGGGATGGCGACCGCGGGGTGTTCGTTCCTGATGAACCAAGCCTTGATTATCCGGTGCCGTTCCTTGGCTATATGGAAGTGGCGCGCGTCATCGAAAGCCGCACGCCGGCCTTCAAATACGGGCAGGTGTTGGCAACGACCTTCGGCCACAAGACCGGTCACACCGCCGATCCGGTCCGCGAAGTTCTCATTGCGCTGCCGACGGATCTTCACCCCATGCTGGGCATTTTCGTTGCGCAAATGGGGCCCATTGCCGCCAATGGCATCCTGCACGCCGATGCCGAGCATTTTGGGTCCGGCGTCTCCCGGCTCGGGCAGTCTTTGGCCGGCAAACCGGTTCTGGTCATCGGTGGAGGAACGGTGGGCCTGATGACGGCGCTGTTTGCCCGGCGCGCCGGTGCCTGCGAGATCGTGGTGGCCGATCCATCCCCGTTCCGCCGGGAGCGGCTCGAGGCAATCGGCCTGACCGCCATGACCGAAGAACAGGCCTGGCAACATGCCCGCACCAATTGGCACGGGGGCGCTGAACGCGGAGCCGATTTCGTTTTCCAGACCCGCGCGCATGCCTCAAGCCTGCACACCGCACTGCGGGCGCTGCGCCCGCAAGGCACGGTCATCGATCTCGCCTTCTATCAGGGCGGCGCCGATGCGCTGCGCCTTGGCGAGGAGTTTCACCACAATGGCCTGACGATACGCTGCGCCCAGATCAACCGCGTGCCCCGCGGCCTTGCCCATCTATGGGATCGCAAGCGCCTCGCGCTCGAAACAATTGCCCTGCTGCATGGCGAGGCCCCTGCCCTCCTGCGCGAGATCATCACCCATGTCGTGCCCTTCAGCGATGCTCCGGGTTTCCTTGCCGAGCTCGTCGCCAACCGGCCCGATTTCATGCAGATCGTCTTCCAGGTGGACCAGTGAGCAACGAACCCATCCGCATCCTGTTTGTCTTTGCCTGGCTTGTGGTGGGTGGAGAAGAAACCGAAGTCCGCCTCCTTGCCCAGCATCTTGATCCTGCGCGTTACCAGATCCAGGTGGTTGTGTGTTTTCGCAAGGAGGGCATGCCCGACCAAACCCATGATCAGCTCAGGCAATTGGGCGTCGATGTCGACACCGCACCCTATGCGCTCTCCTTCGAGGACACCGTCGCCTATCTGGCCCGCAAGATTGCCGACTTCGACATCGTCGTTTCCTGCCAGAATGTGGCCGATATCTATCCCGCGCTCGAGCGCGCCCATCTTCGTGCGCCCCTCATCGAGCATGGGGGCCTGGTGTCCGAGGCACTGGCCGGCCCCAAGCATTTTACCAACCGCTATGTCGGCGTCTGTCGGACCATTCGCGATGCGGCCGCCGGCAACATGCCCGGTCGGGAGCATCATGCGCTCGAAATCCCTTCAATGGTGGATATGGCTGCGTTCCGGTCCGCCGACGGCGCCGCGATACGCAAGGAACTCGGGATTGCCGGCGACGTGCCCCTGGTTGGCTGGGTCGGCCGGCTCGACAGCAAGAAGCGGGTGGAAGACTTCATCGCCGCGGCGGCCATCGTCCACCGGCAACGCCCCGGCGTTCAGTTTGTCATCGTTGGCGGGCCCGATGCCTTCATGCCCGAATATGCGGACCATTTGCGAACGCTGGTCGCACCTGACCTCTGCGCCGATCTGCATTTCCTCGGTGACCGCGACGATATCCCGGCCGTCATGGCGGCGCTCGATATCTTCGTCTGGCTGTCAAATGGCGAGGGCATGCCCCATGTGATTGCCGAAGCTGGCGCCGCGGGTCTCCCCATCATCGCCACGCCCGACAATGGTACCCTCCAGCAAATCGAGGATGGCGTTTCCGGTCTCTTCGTGCCTCACCAAAGCCCGCGGGAGGTGGCCGCCGCGACCTTGCGCCTGCTCGATGACCCCGCCCTGCGCAGCCGCCTGGGCACGGCCATGCGCCGCTCGGTAGCGACGAACTACAGTGTCGAAACCGTCATCCCGCAATGGCAGAAATTGTTCGACGACGTAGCGGCGGAGCGCCCGCCAGCCCCGGCCGCCTCCGTCTTCCAGTCCTATTGGCAAGGCGGGTTCGAATGTTCGACGCACCGGCTGGGCAATGGGCGGCGGTTGGACGTCATCCACTCCAGCCAGCATGATCGTCACGCCGAGGCCGACTACCGCCAGCTGGCCGGGTTCGGCATTCGCACCGTGCGCGATGGCGTTCGCTGGCATCTGGTCGAGCAACGACCCGGACAATTTGACTGGGCGAGCCTTGATCCCATGCTGCAGGCTGCGCGACACAGTGGCACGCAAATCATCTGGGATCTGCTGCACTACGGCTGGCCAGACGATATCGACATCTGGCGCCCACCATTCGTTGATCGCTTTGCCCGCTTTGCGCGCGCCACGGCCCAGCGGATCAAGGACGCCTCTGATGCCACTCCGTTCTATTGCCCGGTCAATGAAATATCGTTCTCGTCCTGGGGCGGAGGCGATGTCGGCTATCTCAACCCCTTCGGTCGAGGCCGCGGCTTCGAGCTGAAAGTTCAACTGGTGCGCGCCGCCATCGCCGCGATGCACGCGATCCGCGACGTTGATCCGCGCGCGCGCTTCGTTCATGCCGACCCGATCATCAACGTCGTCCCCGATACCGCCCGGCCGCAGGACTTCCATGCGGCCGAAGGTCATCGCCAGGCGCAGTATCAGGCCTGGGACATGATTGCCGGCATGAGCTGGCCGCAACTGGGCGGAACGCCAGATTTGCTCGATATCGTGGGGGTGAACTACTACTCCAACAACCAGTGGATCCACGGCGGGCCACACCTCGCCGTCGGGCACCGGCAATACCGCCCGCTTCATCGCCTATTGATGGAAGTTTATGGGCGCTACGGACGCCCGATCCTGCTGGCGGAAACGGGGATCGAGTTCGAGCGCCGCCCCGCGTGGCTGGCCTATGTGGCGGGGGAACTCGAACTTGCACGCCGCAAGGGCGTGCCGATCCAAGGCCTTTGCCTCTATCCCGTTCTCAACCATTTGGGCTGGGACGACGACCGTCCGTGCCACAATGGCCTGCTGGAACAGGAATGGGCCAATGGCCAACGCGGCGTCTACCAGCCGCTGGCCGAAGAACTCGAGCGCGTGCAGGCCCTGCGGAACCTTTCCTGATCTCCCCGCGTTCCGAATGGGACATCATCATATCCAAGGGTCTTCATGCCGCAGGTAAGTTCTGCCACGGCTGCGCCATTGTCATCGCGTATAGCCATTTTCATCGATTTTGACGGTACATTGGTCAATCTTGCGCAAACGCCTGACGAAATCGAAGTAGCCACCACTTTGCCTGCTTCGTTGGAACGGGCGGCAGATCGCGTCGACAACGCACTGGCGGTGCTTACCGGGCGCGAGATCAACACCATTGATCACTATTTGGCGCCGTTACGCCTGCCGGTTGCGGGGGCGCACGGGTCCCAGCGTCGGCGGGCCGACGGAACCCTCGAACTCACGGACCCAGCGTCAAGCGAAGCCGCGCGCCTGATCGCGCAGCGGATCGAACCGCTGGTAGCGGCCCATCCCCGGCTGTTGCTCGAAGCAAAAGAAGGCACCGTTGCGCTGCACTTTCGCCAGGCGCCCGAGCTCGAAGGAGCCTGCCGGGCCGCGATGGAAGAGGCGATGCGCGATGTCGCCGGATTTGCCCTGTTGCCCGGCAAGATGGTGTTTGAAGCCCGGCCCCACGGCATCAGCAAGGGTACGGCCCTGCGAGCCTTCATGAAAGAAGAGCCTTTTGCTGGACGCCTCCCCGTCTTTATCGGCGACGACGTCACCGATGAGGACGGTTTCATCGCCGCACAGGATCTGGGCGGCGTGGGCATCAAGGTCGGCCAGGGCGAGACCGTGGCCCAGATGCGCATCGCCGACGTGGCCTCGGTCCATGCCCTGCTTCAAGGCCTGGGCGACAGGGCTGGCTCGACCGCCCCTGGCATGCTGACGACAGAGTGAGACAACATTTATGAGTAGACTGATCATCGTTTCCAACCGGACCCCGGCCAGGGAGCCGACGGCGGGTGGCCTGGCCGTTGCCTTGCGCAAGACCCTGGCCGAGCGGGAAGGATTCTGGTTCGGCTGGTCCGGCAAGCTGACCCCGACGCCAGCGGCGGACGCGACGTTTGAAGACATCGACGGTCTGCGCGTGGGCAAGATCGACCTGACGCGGGAAGACCATCACGCCTATTATGCAGGCTTTTCCAACTCCATCCTGTGGCCAAGCTTTCACTTGCGGCTCGACCTGACCAGGATGGAAACGGGCTGGTATGAGGGCTATCGCCGGGTGAACACGCAGTTCGCCACCGCGCTGCTGCCCCATTTGCGCCCGGACGACGTCATCTGGGTGCATGACTATCACCTGATCCCGCTTGCCAATGAATTGCACAAGCTGGGCGCGCGCAATCGCATGGGGTTCTATCTTCACATCCCCTTCCCCACGCCCGACGCGCTTTATGCCATTCCCCATCACAACGAGCTGATGCACGACCTCTCTCACTACAATCTCGTGGGACTGCAGGCGCAGCGCGACGCGGCGGCATTCAGTGATTTTGCGGACAACCAATCCCCGTCGTCCCTGGCGGACGGACCGTTGCGGGTTGTCGATTTTTCCCAGACAGAAATCGGCGTCTTTCCCATCGGCTCCGATCCGGCCGCCTTCGCCCGGCTGGCGACCAGCCCGGCCGCGGTCCGGATGCGCCGGCGCATGATCAAGAGCCTCGATACGCAACGCCTCATTCTGGGGGTCGACAGGCTCGACTATTCCAAGGGCCTGCCGCAGCGGGTTGAGGCCTACGAGAAACTGCTGGCGAACAATTCCGGCCTGCGGCGCATGGTGCACCTGCTCCAGGTCGCGCCCACGTCTCGCGAAACCATCAAGCAGTATCAGGACATCAGCGACACGCTCGACGCCATATGCGGCCATGTGATGGGACGGTTCGCCGAACCGGACTGGACGCCGCTGACCTATGTGAAGCGCGCCTATGGCCAGGCCAGCCTCGCGGGCCTCTACCGACTGGCGCGAGTGGGGCTGGTAACGCCCCTTCGCGATGGCATGAACCTGGTCGCCCATGAATATATCGCGGCGCAGGATCCGGCCGATCCGGGGGTTCTGGTTCTCTCGCGTTTTGCCGGGGCTGCCGAGATTTTCCCGGATGCGCTCCAGGTGAACCCCTTCGACACCGACGAAACCGCCGAAGCGCTCCGGCTCGCGCTGGAGATGGGCCTTGAGGAGCGACAGGCGCGCTGGCAGGCGCTGATGGCAGCGGCGCGCCACTACGACATCGACAACTGGGCCGCCAGCTTCCTCGCCCGGCTCAATCCCGGTGATGACCAAAAGGGTGATGGAGCGGCGCGCGACATGTGGCATCTGGCCTCCACCGGATAACCAGCCGCATCGTGCACCTGCCCAGGCTCAAGGCCTTTCGGGCAGCGTCGCCTTCATGAACTCCCTTTGCGACTGGGGCTTGTACCACTCATGCAGCAATGGGCGGCCATTCGCCCAGGGCTCATCAGGAAAACGCAATTCCAGATAGTCCAGTGCGCTGGCGATGGCGATCGCGCCCAGATCGTCATGGGGAAGCGTGCGGGCCCGGGTCTCCAAATGGTCGAGAGCCTGCTCCACCGATCGGGCATAAAGCGCCAGCCGATCGGACGATTGCAGGTTTTGCGGCCGGAGCAGTTCGTAGCGCCGCGGCACTGCTGCATCCATGATCCCGTCCCCAAGCGCCTGGCGGCACAGGGTATCCCACCGATCCCGCCCACCGGGTGGGATGAGCACCGGCCCGTAGGTGGTATCCAGGAACTCGCAGATTACGGGGCTGTCGAACAGGACGACGCCATCATCGAGCAGCAGGCTGGGCACCCGGTTGATCGGATTGACCTTGCCATAATCATTGTCCCAGCCAACAGGGTTGACGCGTTCGAGTTCCAGCGCAACGCCGAGCCGGTGGGCAACGGCCCTAACCTTGCGGGCATAGGGCGATGTTGGTGCGTAATAGAGCTTCATGACCTCTTCCCCCCGATCATCTCAGCCATACCGCGCCATTTCGCTCGGATGCAACACTGGCTTATTTATCGAGGGCTTGCTCATGGACACGCTGCCTTGGAGCGGTGGCAGCGCCGGCAACGGGGCCGAACATCCGGGCATATTCGCTCTCGGGTTGCCCATAGGCGTCGCCGGCAAAAGTCTCCAGCGCGGCGCGATCGCGGATGGTGATCACACCGCGGTCGGCGTAGATCAGCCCATTGCCTTC
Organism: uncultured Alphaproteobacteria bacterium; assembly: GCA_963699295.1. Taxonomy (GTDB): domain Bacteria; phylum Pseudomonadota; class Alphaproteobacteria; order Rhizobiales; family Devosiaceae; genus Devosia. Next base: position 820,867 of record OY969432.1, on the reverse strand, counting down.
GAGCACATGCAGCGCAGTCGTCACGCTTGGGCGGCGTGCGGCGAGCATGATCGCCATGTACTCATGCGTCAGGGCGATTTTGCCGTCATCGACACGGTCGTGGCACATCAGGATCCAGCGCGCCAATCGCTCATCGACGTGATGGTTGGCATTGGATAGCGCCGTAAAGGCTGCCTGGGTCGCGAGGGTCTGGACAAACTGTGCGAGCAGCTTGCGGATGTTGACGCTGCCGGCCAGAGCCTGCTCAAGTGCAGCGCTGGCGATCCGGTGACCGTCGCCCCGCACCTGGATGACAATGTCGAACGCCACCCGATCGGCGTAGAGGACCGCTGCCGTGGGTGCGATGCCGTCCCGCCCCAGCAGCCCCACTTCGGCCTTGAGCCCATCGGGAGACGAAGCCACCATCGATGCGATGCCGGACTCCATGAAGTAGTAGTATTGAATGATTTCGTCGGCTTCGGCGATAAGAAAGCCGCGCGGCAAGTCCACGTGATGCAAGTGCTCGGCCAGGCTGGCAAAATCCTTGCTGCCAAGGCGATTTAAAAGTTGGTTGCGAAGCAGATCTTGTTGTGGGGGCACAGTGCTCTCCCTCCAGGGGCAAGAGCAATTTCGGTTCTCCCAGCCGTCCGCGCCCAAAAGCTTTGCAGAACGATGCCTACAGTAGACGCTTCTTTAGCGACTGCCGCAAGGATAAGGTTAACTACCGTACCAAGGGCTGCGAGCACCGCGCGTTTGGCTTATGGATAGCTCAGCTGCCGTCACAGACCGGCAGCGGGAGCGAAACATGCACAACGCAGCTCAAAGCCTGATCGTGGTGGAAGACGAACCCATCATTTCCATCATGATCGAAGAGTTGGTCCAGGAACTGGGCTGGACCGTCGATGGCAGCGCCCAGAGCGAGGCCGCTGCCTTCGACTTGCTGGGCACCTGCTCGCCTCAGCTGGCTCTGCTCGATATCAATCTTGGGCTGACGACCAGCCTGGCGGTGGCCGCCTCGTGCCGCGACCGCCATATCCCCATCGTTTTCATGACCGGCTACACGGCTAGTGATATCCCGGACCAATGCGGCGATGATCCGGTTCTGGCCAAGCCGTTTTCCCCCGACGCCCTCGACCGGGCCCTGCGCCGAGCGCTGCAAAAAAATAGCGAAGCGTTCCCGCCACTAACGCCTAACTAGCCCGAGCAGCCACTGCGTTTATTTGTTATCGTTCTTGTGACTTTGACGACCCGCCTCGGCGTGCTGTTCCGAAGAGCCGCCTCGGGTTCAGGCGGCTTCGGCGCTCGCTTGCAATAGAGCGCCAACCAAGCCCATGATCCCGCTACCGGTGTTTTTGCGAGCGCGGAGGCCGTCATGGCCGACCATGAGTTCTTTGTGAAGTTCTCGAGTGCCGTCGCCCATGCTGCAGGGCGCCCCGTAACATTTGCAGTGGCGTGTATTGGCATTGCGGTTTGGGGCTTGTCCGGGCCGTTTTTCGGCTATTCGGAGCCGTGGCAGCTGGTGGTCAATACGGGAACCACCATCATCACGTTTCTCATGGTGTTCGTGCTGCAGAATTCCCAGAACCGGGATGGCGCCGCAGTCCAGGCCAAGCTTGACGAGCTTATCCGCGTCAGCTCCGGAACCAACCGGTTGATCGGATCGGAGCATCTAAGCGAAGAAGAACTGAAACACATACACGATGTCATAGCTCAGGCCGCCGCCAGGCACGACCAGCACAAGCCAAAGCCGGAGCCCGGCGAGGGTGGTTAGCTCCATCGGCATGTCGTGGTAAAAATGATGTCGGCATGAAAGCCTCTGACCAAAGTGGAACCGAGGAATAGCACCATGGCTGCCATTCGCTACATCGTCTCAGACATCGACCAAAGCATCACATTTTATCGCGATCGCCTTGGTTTTGCACTCGAAATGCAGGCCTCCGGGTTCGCGGCCCTCAGGCGTGGCGACCTTCGTCTGCTGCTGAACAAGCCGGGCGCGGGCAGTGCCGGCAAGGCCGGCGGGAACCCTCAGCCCGGAGGCTGGAGCCGCTTCCAGATCGAAACCGATGATCTGGACAGCTTCATCCAGGAACTCAGGCAGCAGGGTGCGACCTCCTTTCGTGGTGACATTGCCGAAGGCGCCGGAGGGCGGCAGATCTTGCTGGAGGATCCTTCGGGCAATGTGATCGAGCTGTTCGAGGCCGCGCGCTGAACCGTGTCGCACAGCTTGCGCTCAGCGCAGTTCCTGGGCCAGTCCGATGAGTAGCCCTCCGGGCCCGCGGATGTAGCAGAGCCGATAGACATCCTGATACTGGACGACCTCCCCTACGAGCTGCGCGCCGCGCCTGAAGAGCCTCTCGAGCGTCTCGTCGATATCGTCCACCGTGAACATGACGCGCAGATAGCCCAGGGCATTGACCGGCGCGTTCCGGTGATCTTCCACGACCGGGGGCGCGAGAAAGCGCGAGAGCTCAAGCCGGCTGTGGCCATCGGGCGTGCGCATCATGGCAATCTCGACCCGCTGGTTGCCCAGTCCCGTCACCCGCCCGGCCCATTCCCCTTCGATCGTGGTCCGCCCTTCGAGCTCAAGGCCGAGTTCGCCAAGAAAACCAATCGTCTCGTCGAGGTCTTCGACGACGATCCCGACATTATCCATCCGCTTGAGCGCCATGTGTCCTGTCCCCAAGAAGCATTGGTGAAGCCGAGTATGGCAACGCAACGGCCAAACCCGCAACAAGGATGCAGGAGCCCCCCGTGCGCCATCCCTGCCCTTAATGCCGTCAATGTTAGCCGCACCAGCGGGCATCCGCCTGCTACAATGAGCTCGATTCCAGCGCACGAGACCAGTATGCAGCCCTCCCGCGATATTTCCCGACTGATCGAAATCATGGCCGCCCTGCGCGATCCCGACACCGGCTGTCCCTGGGACCTTGAGCAGGATTTCTCCACCATCCGCCACTACACCATCGAAGAGGCCTATGAGGTCGCCGATGCCATCGAGCGCCAGGACTTTGCCGATCTGCGCGACGAGCTGGGCGATCTCCTGCTGCAGCCCATCTATCACGCGCAGATGGCCAAGGAAGCTGGCGAGTTCGATATTGGCGATGTGGTTTATGCCATTACCGACAAGATGATCCGCCGGCATCCGCATGTGTTTGGTGATCAGGAAGCGGGCAATGCCGCCTCGTCCGAACAGCGCTGGGAAGCCATCAAGGCCCAGGAACGCGCCGCAAAGGCCGACCGCCGCGGCACCCTTGAACCCTCATTGCTCGATGATGTGCCCGGCGTTCTCCCGGCGCTCGCGCGCGCCGGCAAGCTCACCAAGCGCGCCGCCAAGGTCGGCTTCGACTGGCCCGATTTCGCCTCGGTCAAAGCCAAGGTCGAGGAAGAACTGGCCGAAGTCAGCGAGGCCCACGCCGCCAATGATGCCGCCGCCACCCATGAGGAAATCGGCGACCTGCTGTTTGCCGTCGCCAATCTGGCGCGCCACGCCGGCATCGACGCTGAATCGGCACTGCGCGACGCCAATGCCAAGTTCACCCGCCGCTTTCACCACGTCGAGGCGCGCTGCCGCGAGGATTCAGTCGAACCCAAAGATGCCGGTCTCGAGCGGCTCGACGCCTATTGGAACGAGATCCGCGCCGCCGACAAGCAGGCCTGAGCGCCCGTCCGGTAACCGCCGGGTATCGCATTGTGATCATGAAAAAGGGCCGGGGCATTACTGCACCCGGCCCTCATCGTTTGTCTTCGTGCCCACGCCTTAGTGGCGCGTCACCTGGCTTAGCGCCGCCGCGATATGCTCCCATTCGGAGCTGACGCTGGCGGTGGCCCGGCGCTTGCCGGCCCGGCGATACCAGTAATCGGCATTGCCCATATCGGCTTCGATCCAGTGCATCAGCGCGTGGACCCAGTCGAATTGCTGCACGCCCTCCATCGCCTGCACGATGGCATGCGCCTGTTCCCATTCGGGACCCATGCGGAATTCGCCCTTCTTGAGCCACCACAGCGCCTGCAGCGGTTTGCTCATGTCTTTGGGCGGCTCGGACCAGTCGAGCGTCGTAAAGATGTCAGCGGCCATCGGCGGAACCCCTGTTGGCCTGTACGTCGCGCGCGGCGCCGTTACTACCAGTTTCAATTTGCGCATGGGCGCCACGTAATGCGAAATGGCGCACCGTTCAAGCCCTGCCCCGGCAAGGCCGCTACCACCAACGCTTCGGGGCGAAGTCCAGCCCGGCACTGCGCTCGATGACGCGGGCAGCAGCAAACAGTGTTTCTTCGTCGAACGGCTTGCCGATCAGCTGCAGCCCCAGCGGCAGGCCGCGCCCATCCTTGCCCGCGGGAACCGCGATGCCGGGCAGGCCCGCCATGTTCACGGTCACCGTGAAAATGTCATTGAGGTACATCGCCACCGGATCGGCCGCCAGCGCCTCGTCGCCAATGCCGAATGCGGCCGACGGCGTTGCCGGCGTCAGGATGGCATCGACGCCCGCATGGAACGCGGTGTCGAAATCCTGCTTGATCAGCGTGCGCACCTTTTGCGCCTTGACGTAATAGGCGTCGTAATAGCCGGCAGACAGCACATAGGTGCCGATCATCACGCGGCGCTTCACTTCGCGGCCAAACCCGGTTGCGCGGGTCAGCTCGTACATGTCGGTAATGTCCTTGCCGCTCACGCGCAGCCCGAACTTGACGCCATCGAAGCGCGCCAGGTTTGACGAGGCTTCGGCGGGCGAAATCACGTAATAGGCCGGCAGCGCATATTTGGTGTGCGGCAGCGAGATGTCCTTGATCGTCGCGCCTTCGGCCTTGAGCCATTCCAGGCCCTGGTCCCAGAGCTTGGAGATTTCCTCGGGCATGCCGTCCATGCGGTATTCGCGCGGCACCCCGATCGTGAGCCCCTTCACGCCCCGCTCCACGGCGGCGGCAAAGTCGGGCACGGCCATGTCGAGGCTGGTCGAATCCTTGACGTCGAACCCGGCCATCGAATTGAGCATCAGCGCCGCGTCTTCCACAGTGCGGGCAATCGGGCCGGCCTGGTCGAGCGAGGACGCATAGGCCACCACGCCCCAGCGCGAGCAGCGGCCATAGGTCGGCTTCATCCCGACCGTGCCGGTGAACGCTGCCGGCTGGCGGATCGAGCCGCCGGTATCGGTTGCCGTCGCACCGGCGCACAGCCAGGCCGAAACGGCCGCGGCCGAACCGCCCGACGAGCCACCCGGCACCAGCTTGTCGGTGCTGCCCTCGGCGCGGAACGGGTTGATCACCGGGCCGTAATAGCTGCTCTCATTGGACGAGCCCATGGCGAATTCGTCCATGTTGAGCTTGCCCAGCATCACCGCACCATCGCGCCACAGATTGGCGGTGACGGTGGATTCGTAATCCGGCTTGAAACCATCCAGGATGTGGCTGGCGGCCTGCGTGTGCGCGCCCTTGGTGGCAAAGAGGTCCTTGACCCCCAGCGGAACGCCTTCCAGCGCCCCGCCCTGCCCCTTGGCCAGCTTTTCGTCGCTGGACTTCGCCATCTCAAGCGCCTGCTCGACGGTGACCGAGACATAGGCATTGAGCGCCGGATTGGCGTCTTCAATGGCCTTGAGATAGGCACCGGTCAGCTCGGTCGAGGTGAAGCTCTTGTCGTGCAGGCCCTTGCGGGCTGCGGCCAGGCTCAGTTTGGTCAGATCAGTCAACGGGTATCTCGCTCAGATTATCGCAGCGGTGGTAGAGGGTCACGGCGGACACCCCTTCTCCCTCGCTGCTGTCAAAGACGCCAGCCATTTCCAGCACGTTCATCTGTGCGGAAACAACCTGAATGGTGGTTTCGTCGTAAGGGGCGATCGCCAGGCTATCGGGATAGATTTCGCCCGGGTGCTCGCAGATCGCTGAAACAAACAGGTGATTGCTGCCGGTCCGGCCCTTCACGTCGAAGAAATTACAATGAAATTCCATGCTCTGAATGCCGGCGCTGAACGACAGCACATTGTCAGGGAATTTCTCGAAGGCTGACAGCCCATCGGTTTCCAGCGCGGCGCACATCTCGGGTGACGACGCATAAAGCCTCGTCTGGTCGATGACGAATTCCTGCGCCTGGGCGCCTGCCGTCAGCAAGGTGGCAAGGCCTGCACCCATGGTGGGCAGCAGCAGTTTGGCCAAATGCCGTCCGGCCACCTTGGCGCGCCTGATGCGTCCCCCTGCCCGCATCTGCGGCAGCGAGAGGCTCGGGCCCCCTGGCAAGGTGTCGACGGCAAGCGCCATGAATTACTCCACGACCTTGGGCACCATGAAGAAATTGTCTTCGCTCAGCGGCGCATTGCCCACGATCTTTTCGGCATAGCCGCCGTCCGAAACCACGTCGTCGCGACGGCGCAGGCTCATCGGGGCCACCGAAGTCATCGGCTCCACGCCGCTCACGTCGACTTCGTTCAGTTGCTCGACAAAGCCCAGAATGGCGTTGAGCTCTTCCTGGTAGCTGGCAACCTCGTTCTCCTCGATCCGAATACGGGCGAGGCTTCCGATACGCTTAACGGTTGCGGCATCGACAGTCATGAATAGCTCCAGAAATGGCAGAGGCACGTTTGACGCTGGTTAATAGCAACGCCCACGCATAAAAGACAACGAAAATGGCGCGCCGGCCAATTCAGATTTCCACCGCCAACGCGGCTTCCAGCGACACCAGCCCCGCGCCGTCGAGATGATCTCGTAGTACCGGAATGCTGGCATCAATAGCAGATTCGGCGCCGCCAAGCGCCACCAGTCGCGGGATCCGCTCGGCCAGCAGCGCCAATCCTACCGTTTGCAGGGTCGCTGCATCGCCAAACACGCCAACGACGGCGCTCTCCACCCACCGCCCCAAGGCTGGCGGCGGCCCCTTGAGCAGCAGCAAGGGCGGCTCACCGGCTGCGGCAATCAGCACCCCGGCCTCCCCGATCGCCATCGCCTCGACCGGCGGCAGGGCTTCCCCGGCATCGAGCATGCGCGGCACCACGGCGGGCTTCCAGCGCGCGGCATCAACCTTTGGCAGGCTCGCACCAAAATCCGCGATCACCTGATCCGCCCCCGCCACCAGCTCCGCCGCATCGAATTTGGCCGGCGCCCCGGCGGCATCCACCACCAGAATCGATCCCCCAACATGCACCCGCACACTCGTGCCCCCGAACCAGGTGAGTTTCAGCGTCAGTCTCCCAGAGTTGAACCGGACAAGGACTGCCGGTCAGCCCGCCTTGCGCTGTCGCTCGACCAGATAGCGTGTAGCCATGGCAATCGCAGGCGGAATTGGCTTGTCTTTGCGATACTCTGCCACCAAACGTCTGGCAATGCCGAGCCGCGCCGCCATGCCGTCCAGACTGAAGCGCAGTTCGTCCATCGCCTGCCGGAACTCGGTATTGTCGAGACTGGCCGGCGCCAGCTCTTCGATCCACTCCGCCGAGAGCTCCTGCCCTCCGGGCCAGACCAGGCAATCGCCCCGGTCGCGCACGGAAAACTCAACAAAACTGGCCGGATCATTCCTCAGGGCAATGAAATGACGATGGCTCATGATTGCCGGGCGCAAATCCACCACTTCCTCACGCCCACTATCCCACTCCACCAGGATCTTCATATCCGCCACCGGCTTGGCGGTCCGAATGCGCGGCAGCGGCATCCCCGCGCTCACGACCTCGTCTTCAGCCATTGTATCGGAACCACGCATCCTGCAGAAACTCCCTATTGGCCCGGGCCCACGCCAGAACCAGCTTCAGCTCAGACTGACGCAACCGACCTCGATAGAGTGAGAGGTCGGAAATCAGCATCATTGCCTCACCATCCGGAGTAGAGATATGGAAGTGCGGCGGCAGATGATCCCTCGCATAAATCCTTACCTGCAAATGTCCGATCTCGACGAGTGTCGGCATTCCCCACTCCACCCAAAATAGTGCACGAGACGCACTATTTCAAGTAAGTCGACTAATTTCACGCTGGGACGATTACTTAGGCGATACTAACGGTATTCCCGTTACGGTCACAGTGTGATCACGTTTTGTTCTATTATGCAACTGGAACTTGAATGACCGAAGAATACGCCAATCCGCTCGAATCGATTCCGCCCACCGGCAAAATCCTGGGCCTGGACCTGGGCACCAAGACCATTGGCGTGGCCGTGTCCGATGGGATGCGCTATTCGGCGACCCCGCTCGAAACCATCAAGCGCACCAAGTTCACCCAGGATGCCGAGCGCCTCGACCAGCTGATCGCGGAAAACCAGATCGTCGCCATCATCCTGGGCCTGCCGCTCAATATGGATGGCTCCGAGGGCCCGCGCGTGCAGTCCACCCGCGCCTTTGCGCGCAGCCTTGCGCAACGCATTACCCTGCCCATTGCCTTCTGGGACGAGCGCCTTTCCACCAGCGCCGTCACCCGCATGATGATCGACGCCGATCTGCGTCGCGATCGCCGCGCCGAAATCGTCGACAAACTGGCCGCCAGCTACATCCTGCAGGGCGCGCTCGACCGGCTGCGCAAGAGCTAGGCAGGCCGCCTGCTCACGCTACCCACCAAGGTCATCCCCACCCACCAGGTCATCCCCGCAACAGCGGGGACCTCCGTTTTCGGGCTAGGGTAACAAGGATTCCCGCTTCCTCGGGAATAACGTCGGGGGGAACTCACCCGGTAAAAAAAGCATAAGCCCCTTGCCCCTGCCCCGCCCCTCCGCTAGACCGCAGAAAATCTAACGGATGGAGAGCATGGCCCAAGATCGCGCCAGCACGGCCCCGACGTCGCCAGCAGGATATAGCGGCGATTTTCCTCCATTCAATCAGCGCCATCTCTTGTCGATAGCCGATCTCGCCCAGCATGAGATCATCCAGCTGCTCGACCGCGCCGAGTTGATGGTTCCGGTATCCCGCCAGGAGCGCAAGACGCATCCCACGCTGGCCGGAAAAACCCAGATCAATCTGTTCTTCGAGAACTCCACCCGCACCCAGGGCTCGTTCGAGCTCGCCGGCATGCGGCTGGGGGCGAGCGTGATGAACATGTCGGTCAAGACCAGCTCCGTCGCCAAGGGCGAAACGCTGATCGACACCGCCGCCACCCTCAATGCTATGCGCCCCGACGTCATCGTCGTGCGCCATTCGGCAGCGGGCGCGGTGGAATTGCTTGCGCAAAAAGTGGGCTGCTCGGTGATCAATGCCGGCGACGGCACCCACGAACACCCCACCCAGGCCCTGCTCGACGCGCTCACCATCCGCCGCAACAAGGGCCGCATTTCGGGCCTCACCGTGGCGATCTGCGGCGATATCGCCAATTCCCGCGTGGCCCGCTCCAATCTGCTCCTGCTGGGCGCGCTCAATGTGCGCACCCGCGTCATTGCCCCGCGCAATCTGCTGCCCCCCGGCATCGAGCACCTCGCCACCGAGGTGTTCACCGACATGCGCGAGGGCCTCAAGGGCGTCGACGTGGTGATGATGCTGCGCCTGCAGCATGAGCGCGCCGCCGGCAGGATGATCCCCTCGGTGCGCGAATATTACCGCTTCTACGGCCTCGACGCCGAAAAGCTCGGCTATGCCAAGCCCGACGCCATCGTCATGCATCCCGGCCCGATGAACCGGGGCGTCGAGATCGACCCCGCCATTGCCGATGGTCCCGCCTCGGTCATCACCGAACAGGTGGAAATGGGCGTGGCGGTGCGCATGGCCGTGCTCGATGCGCTGTTGACGAGGAACCCGGCATGACCCGCGCCCTGCTCATTGAAAACGCCCGCATCGTTGATCCGGCCTCCGGCACCGACCAGTCCGGCGCCGTGCTGATCGAAAACGGGCTCATCACCGAGGTGGCGCTGGGCGCGCCCATCGGCGTGCCCGAAGATGCCGAAGTCATCGACGCTGGCGGGTTGATCCTGGCTCCCGGCCTCATCGACATGCGCGTGTTCACCGGCGAGCCCGGCAAGGAATATCGCGAAACCCTGCAATCGGCCGGGGAAGCTGCCGCAGCCGGTGGCGTCACCAGCTTCGTCATGATGCCCGATACCGCCCCTGTGGTGGATGATGGCGCGCTGGTGGATTTCCTTATCCGCCGCGCCAAGGCCACCTCCAAGGTCAACATCCTGCCCGCCGCCGCCCTCACCAAGGGCCTCGCCGGCGAGGAAATGACCGAGTTCGGTCTGCTCAAGGAGGCGGGCGCCGTCTGCCTCACCGATGGTCGCAATTCCGTACAGTCCACGAGCCTCCTGCGCACCATGATGAGCTATGCCGCCAATTACGACATGACCATCATCAATCACCTGTCCGATCGCGGGCTGACCGGCGACGGGGTGATGAACGCGGGCCTCTTCGCCACCGTGCTTGGCCTCAAGGGCATTCCCCGCGAAGCCGAAACCATTCCCCTGGCGCGCGATCTGCAACTGGCCAATCTGACCGGCGTCAATTACCACGCCGCCCAGATTTCCTGCGCCGCCTCGCTCGAGCTGCTCGCCAGCGCCAAGCAGCGTAACGCCAAAATCACCGCGGGCGTGTCGATCAACAATCTGGCGCTCAACGAAAACGACATCGGCCGCTACCGCTCCTATTTCAAGCTGTCGACCCCGCTGCGTTCCGAAGACGATCGCCGCGCCATGATCGAGGGCCTGCGCAACGGCACCATCGACACCATCCATTCCGATCACGATCCCCAGGATTCCGAGGTCAAGCGCCAGCCCTTCGCCGAAGCCTCCGATGGCGCGATTGGCCTGCAAACCCTGTTGGCGGCCGCCCTGCGGCTCGTGCATTCGGGCGATGTCGAGCTGCTCACCGTGCTGCGCGCCATGACCAGCCGTCCGGCCGAAATCCTTGGCCTGCCCGCCGGGCGCATCGCGGCCGGTGCCCCCGCCGATCTCATTTTGTTCGATCTGGACTACCCCTGGCAGGTGACCGAACGCGAAATTCGGTCAAGATCGCTCAATACCTGCTTTGAAGGCGCCCGGCTTGCTGGCAAGGTGATGCGCACAATCGTGGGCGGACACACCGTCTATACGCATACCGAAGGGGCATCAGCCTGACATGTCGATCTACCTGCTCTATGCCATCGTCCTCGGCTATCTGTTCGGATCGGTGCCCTTTGGCCTGCTGCTGACGCGCGCCGCGGGCCTGGGTGATATCCGCACCATCGGTTCGGGCAATATCGGCGCAACCAATGTGCTGCGCACCGGCAACAAGTCCGTCGCCGCCGCCACGCTGGTGCTCGACGCCGCCAAGGCCGCCGTGCCGATTTTGCTGGCCCGCCAGCTCTGGGGCGAAGATGCCGCCATGGTTGCCGCCATTGGCGCAATCCTGGGCCATTGCTTCCCGGTCTGGCTGGGCTTCAAGGGCGGCAAGGGCGTTGCCGTCATGATTGGCTCATTGCTGGCCCTGTCGTGGCCCGTGGGGCTGATCTTCTGTGCCGTGTGGCTCGTGATAGCCTTTGCCCAGAAAATGTCCTCACTGGCCGCCCTGACGGCAGCCGCCACCGCGCCCCTGTTTGCCTTCGTGCTCGTCAATGAATGGCTGGCAGGCGCCGTTGCGGTGCTCGCCATCGTGCTGTTCATCCAGCATCGCGACAATATCGCCCGCCTGATGGCCGGCACCGAGCCCAGGATCGGCTCGGACAAGAAAAAGGCCTGAGCCCATGCAGCTGCGTCCGGGTGCCATCACTCTGACGCCGCTGCAACGCACCGCCTGGCTCCGCCTGCTGCGCACCGACAATATCGGTCCCGCCACCTTCCGCCAGCTGCTCAACCGCTTCGGCTCGGCAGAAGCCGCGCTCGACGCCCTCCCCGATCTGCTGCGCCGCACCGGCAAGCCCGCCCGCATCACCACGCAGGTCCAGGCCGAGGATGAGATCGCCGGCCTCAGCCGCTACGGCGCCGAGCTCATCGCCTCCTGCGAGCCGCGCTATCCCGAACTGCTCACCCACATTCCTGCCGCCCCGCCACTGATCACCCTTGCCGGTGGCCCCAATCTCGACTGGCAACGCACCGCCGGCATTGTCGGCGCGCGCAACGCCTCGTCCGCCGGCATCAAGATGACCCGTCTGCTGGCCACTGATCTCGGCCAGCGCGGCTACACCGTCGTCTCCGGCCTGGCCCGTGGCATCGATGCCGCCGCCCATCGCGCCAGCCTGCTCACCGGCACCATCGCCGTGCTCGCCGGCGGCATCGACCGGATCTATCCCAATGAAAACATTCCCCTCGCGCAGGAAATTCTCGACCATGGCGGCGCGCTGCTCACCGAAATGCCGCTGGGCTGGGAGCCCCGGGCCCGCGACTTCCCGAGGCGTAACCGGCTGGTTTCGGGACTATCGCTCGGCATAGTCGTGGTGGAAGCGGCCAAGCGCTCCGGCTCGCTGATCACCGCCCGGCTCGCCCTGGAGCAGAACCGCGATGTTTTCGCCGTGCCCGGCTCCCCGCTCGATCCGCGCGCCGAAGGCGGCAATGCGCTGATCCAGCAGGGCGCCCGCCTCATTACCAATGCCCAGGACATCATCGACATTCTGGGCAGCGCCGATCCGGCCCGCAACGCCCTGTTCGACCGCGATTGGGAACCCGACCTGCACCACGACGAGCCGCCCCCCGGCGAGGACGACCGCTCCCGCCTGATCTCCGCTCTGGGCGCCAGCCCCATCGACGTTGACGAACTGGTGCGCCAATGCGGCCTCTCCGCCTCGGCCACCCAGATGCTGCTGCTCGAACTTGATCTTGCCGGCGAGATCGAATGGTCAAGCGGCCAGCTGGTAGCGCTGCGCTATCAATAAACTGGCACCAGCCCCCGGCTCCCCACTCCCCAAAGCCCCACTCCCCCAAGTTCCCCCCACCCCCACCGGGTCATCCCCGCGAAAGCGGGGACCTCCGTTTCCTTCCCTCCACCAGGAGGTGTGGCGCCCAAAACCCCCTCAAATTTTCCTCTCTCTTAGAGAGAGCCGCATTCGCCCTATTTCAGCCCGTTGACACCGGTTCTCGGCTTCACCATGTTGCGCGCACTTCAAACCAGCGGTGCGGAACGGAATTCTCATGAAGGTGGTCGTCGTTGAAAGTCCGGCTAAGGCCAAGACAATCAACAAGTATTTGGGCTCGGGCTATGAAGTCCTGGCCTCGTTTGGCCACGTCCGTGATTTGCCGGCCAAGGACGGTTCGGTTCGTCCTGATGAAGATTTCGCCATGTCGTGGGAGGTTGATACCGCCTCGCGCAAGCGTCTCGCCGACATTGCCAACGCTCTAAAGGGAGCCGATGGCCTGATCCTGGCGACTGACCCTGACCGCGAAGGTGAGGCGATTTCCTGGCACATTCTGGATGTTCTGCGCCAGAAGAAGGCCCTCAAGAAGGACACCCCCGTCCAGCGCGTAGTGTTCAACGCCATCACCAAGGATGCGGTGAGCGTGGCCATGGCCAATCCCCGCGATATCGACATGCCGCTGGTCGACGCCTATCTGGCGCGCCGCGCCCTCGATTACCTCGTGGGCTTCACCCTCTCCCCCATTCTGTGGCGCAAGCTGCCGGGCTCGCGCTCGGCCGGCCGCGTGCAGTCGGTGGCGCTGCGGCTCGTGTCCGATCGCGAAACCGAGATCGAAAAGTTCAAGGCCGACGAATACTGGTCCGTCGAGGCCAAGCTCGCCCAATCGGGCAAGAGCTTCCTCGCCCGCCTGTTCTCGGTCGATGGCAAGAAGACCGACAAGCTCGATATCAAGACCGGCGAGAACGCCGCCGAGCTCAAGGCGCTGATCGAAGCCGGCCAGTTCAACGTCTCCTCGGTGGAAAAAAAGCCCACCAAGCGCAATCCCTATGCGCCCTTCACCACCTCGTCGCTGCAGCAGGATGCGTCCTCGCGCCTCGGCCTGTCGCCGTCGCGCACCATGCAGATCGCCCAGCGCCTCTATGAAGACGGTCTGATCACCTACATGCGTACCGACGCCGTGCAGATGGCCCCCGAGGGCATCTCGATGGCCCGCTCGGTGATCGGCAAATATTTCGGCGAGGAATACCTTCCGGAGAAGCCGCGCATCTACCAGACCAAGGCCAAGAACGCCCAGGAGGCGCACGAAGCCATCCGCCCGACGGATATGTTCAAGCGCCCGGAAAACCTGCATCTCGATGCCGACCAGTCCAAGCTCTACGGGCTGATCTGGCGCCGCACGCTTGCCTCCCAGATGCGCTCGGCCGAGATCGATCGCACCACGGTCGATATCGCCGTCAACGTCCCCGGCCGCGCCGTCGAACTACGCGCTGTCGGCTCCGTCGTCACCTTCCCCGGCTTCCTCAAGCTCTATGGCGTCGAGGTCAAATCCGATGAAGAGACCGAGGACGAAGACAGCCGCGAACTGCCACCGCTGGCCGTGGGCGACAAGCCCGATCTGCAGGGCGTCGATATCGCCCAGCACTTCACCCAGCCGCCCAGCCGCTACACCGAAGCCAGCCTGATCAAGAAGATGGAAGAGCTCGGCATTGGCCGTCCTTCCACCTATGCGGCCACCCTCACCACGCTCAAGGATCGCGACTATGTGCGCCTTGAGGGCAAGGCGCTGCATCCCGAGGATCGCGGCCGCATCGTCACCGCTTTCCTCGAAAGCTTCTTCACCCGCTATGTCGAATACGGCTTCACCGCCGGGCTCGAAGAGCAGCTCGACCAGGTTTCCGCCGGCGAACTCGACTACAAGACGGTGCTGCGCGATTTCTGGAAGGATTTCACCGCCGCCACCGACGAGATCAAGGATCTGCGCGTCTCCGAGGTGCTCGATGCCCTCAACGACATGCTCGCCAGCCGCATCTTCCCGCCCAAGGAAGACGGCTCCGACCCGCGCAAATGCCCCACCTGCGAAACCGGCCAGCTGTCGCTGAAGCTGGGCAAGTTCGGCGCCTTTATCGGCTGCTCGAACTATCCCGAGTGCAAGCACACCATGCAGCTCTCCGATGCGGCAGCCGGCCAGTCCGGCGAGGCTGCCCCCGGCGACGGCGTGCTGGGCACCGATCCCGAGTCCGGCGAGGATGTCCTCCTCAAGACCGGCCGCTTTGGTCCCTATGTGCAGCTCGGCGATGGCAAGGAGCCCAAGCGCTCCTCGCTGCCCAAGGGCTACGAGGCCGCCACCATGACGCTCGAACAGGCGCTCAAGCTCCTGTCCCTGCCCCGCGAAATCGGCATGCACCCCGAATCCGGCCTGCCCATGTCGGCCGGCATCGGCCGCTACGGCCCGTTCATCCTGCATGATGGCAAATATGCCAATCTGCCCGATGTCGAGGAAGTCTTCACCGTCGGCATCAACCGCGCCGTCGACCTGCTGGCCCAGAAGGCTGCGGGTGGCTTCAAGCGCGGTGCAGCAGTCGCGGCCATCAAGACCTTCGAGAACGACAATGGCCCCATCACCGTGCGCGGGGGCCGCTATGGACCCTATGTCAATCAGGGCAAGGTCAACGCCACCATCCCCAAGGACGTGAAGCCCGAGGACGTGACCGAGGAACAGGCCATCGCCTGGATCGCGGCCCGCGCCGAGCTGGTGGGCACCAAGACCAAGAAGGCTCCGGCCAAGAAAGCTGCGGCCAAAAAGCCCGCTGCCAAGAAGGCCACGACCACCAAGGCCGCCACAACCAAGACCGCGGCCGCAAAGACCACCAAGGCCGCCGCCGAAAAGAAGCCGGCAGCGGAAAAAAAGCCCGCAGCGGCCAAGAAGGCTCCGGCCAAAAAGCCGGCCGCCAAGAAAGCCGCCGAGACCGAGGCCGACACCGAATAGGCCACGGCCCACCGTACAGACAAAAAGCCCCGGCATGGACCGGGGCTTTTTATTGGGATTTGGGAGCGGGGCGAGCGCTGGTTTTAATAGCGCTCGAGCCCCTGCGGCGCCGTCGTTTCCGGCAGGCGCCGCTGTCTGCATCATGGCCATTTGCAGCCAAAAGGCTAGTGCGGCTCTTGTGCAACGTCCTCGGCGGCCGAGGCCGTATAGTCAAGTGCTTGAGTTACCACGCCTTTCTCGCCATCGCTGGTCCCGAATAGATGCTCCGGGGGGCGTCGTGGCGATGTGTAGCTTGCCATACACCATGGGCAACGAACGGCGGCACGTGGCCGGGGTCCTGCGCATGACTGACAGAGCCTTAGGGCGGGCATTCTAACCTCCTTGACTTCACGCAAGCCGCGTAAAGCACAATTATCATTGATCTGGGAAAACTGAGCCTTTTGGCTCCCACCTAACATGGCAATGAATTTAGGCTTTTCAAGGGCTTATTGGCATCGGCGCAGGTTCTGGCGTAGCCCCTTGGTCTAAATTGCCTTAAGCGCAATTTCTGCCCTCTCCCGGGCAACAAAAAGCCCGGCACGATGGCCGGGCTTTTCAAAGACACATTGGTTTGGGCCTAGCGGCCCTTGACCACCGAATAGCCGGCATACTTGGCCGTCGAGCCCAGCTGCTCCTCGATGCGGATCAGCTGGTTGTACTTGGCGAGGCGATCCGAACGGCTGAGCGAGCCGGTCTTGATCTGCCCGCAGTTGAGCGCCACGGCGAGGTCGGCGATGATGGAGTCCTCGGTTTCGCCCGAGCGATGCGACATCACCGAGGTGTAGCCGGCGCGGTGCGCGGTCTCGACCGCATTGAGGGTTTCCGACAGCGTGCCGATCTGGTTGACCTTGACCAGGATCGAGTTGGCGACGCCCATCTTGATGCCCGAGACGAGGCGCTGGGTGTTGGTCACGAACAGATCGTCACCCACCAGCTGTACCTTCTTGCCGATGGCGTCGGTCAGGGCCTTCCAGCCCTCCCAGTCGTCTTCGCCCATGCCGTCTTCGATCGAAATGATCGGGTAGCGGTTGGCCAGGTCCTCAAGGAAGCGCACGTTCTCTTCGGACGACAGCGACTTGCCCTCGCCGACCATCTCGTACTTGCCGCCCTTGTAATATTCCGTGGCAGCGCAATCGAGGCCGAGGAAGATGTCCTCGCCGGGCTTGTAGCCGGCCTTTTCGATCGAGCGCATGATGAAGCCAAGCGCTTCGTCAGCCGATTTCAGGTTGGGGGCAAAGCCGCCTTCGTCACCCACCGACGTGTTGTAGCCCTCTGCCGACAGGCCCTTCTTGAGGGTGTGGAAGATTTCCGAGCCGATGCGCACGGCGTCGGCCAGGTTTTCCGCGCCAACCGGCAGGATCATGAATTCCTGCATGTCGATCGGGTTGTCGGCATGCTCGCCGCCATTGATGATGTTCATCATCGGCACCGGCAGCACGTGGGCGTTCGGGCCGCCGATATAGCGGTAGAACGGCAGTTCGCTCGACTCGGCTGCGGCCTTGGCCACGGCCAGCGACACGCCCAGGATGGCGTTGGCGCCGAGGCGCGACTTGTTGTGCGTGCCATCGAGCTCGATCATCGCCTGGTCGATGCCCAGCTGGTCGAGTGCATCCATGCCCTGGATTTCATCGAAGATGGCGACGTTGACGTTCTCGACGGCCTGGGTCACGCCCTTGCCGGAATACTTTGGGCCGCCATCGCGCAGCTCGACGGCTTCGTGGGCGCCGGTCGATGCGCCCGAGGGCACTGCCGCGCGGCCGAAGCTGCCATCGTCCAGCACCACATCGACTTCCACAGTGGGATTGCCGCGGCTGTCATAGATCTGGCGACCGGAGACGTGGATAATAGAAGACATCAGATTAGTCCTTCCCAGCTGGATGCAGTCGATTTGATCCCTCTCCTAGACGGCTGGTGTGACAAGTAAAAGAGGGGCTTACAAAAATATCCCGCAGTGGCTCGCCAAATTGCTCCGGGCACGCCTTGGCGCAGCCGGCCATATCGGGCTAGCCTCGCGCCCGACATAGTTCACTGGGAGGGAAAGCATGTCGAAACCGCTGATCAAGCAGGTCGCTCATACCTGTATCTTTGCGCATGACCTGGACGCCACCGAGGCGTTTTATCGCGACGTTTTCGGCATTGCCACGGCCTTCGATTTCAAGCGCGGCGACCAGCGCATCGGCTATTACCTCGATTTCGGGGGCCGCACCTTCGTGGAGGTGTTCCACAAGGTCGCTACAAGCTTCGATGAAACCAACCAGATCAACCACATCTGCCTCGAAACCGAAGATATCGACGCGCTGCTGGTGCACGTGCGCGCCCAGGGTGTCACGATCACCGACAAGAAGCTGGGCGCCGATGGCACCTGGCAGTCCTGGACCAATGATCCCAATGGGGTGAAGCTGGAAATCTTCCAATACACCGACAAGAGCCTGCAATTTGCCCCGCGCGGCGGCGTCTGCCAGGTCAACTGGTAGGGCTCAGGCGCTGGCCGGCAGGCTTTCGATGTCGCCGGCCGTGGCCAAGAGGCTCTTGCGCGCCGAGGCGATATGGCGGCGCATCAGCAGTTCCGCCAGCTCCCCATCCCGGTCGGCAATCGCATCGCAGATGCGGTCATGTTCCTGTAGCGCCCGCTGGGCCCTTCCCGGCACGATGCGGTGCTTCATCCGGTAAAGGCGGAACAGTGTGTAATATTCGCCGCACAGCAGGTCGAACAAATGCTTGTTGCGGCCCATACGCGCCACCATCACGTGGAAATCGGTATTGGCCGTCGCCTGCCAGTAGATGAGCGCATCGGGGCGCTCCAGCGCCTTGCGATGCCGCGCCAGCATCGCCCGCATGTCGGCGATTTCCTTGGCCGTGGCATGCTGCGCCGCCTGCTGCGCCGCCAGCCCCTCGAGCACTTCGCGGATGGTGAACAGCTCGATGGCGTGCTCGAGCGAGGGCACGATGACCCGTACCCCCTGGCGCGGCGCCCGCGTCACCAGCTTGCGCTCCTCGAGCCGGCGGATCGCTTCGCGAAGCGGCCCGCGGCTGACGCCATATTGCGCTGCCAGCCGCGGTTCGCTGAGCTTGGTGCCCGGCGCAAATTCGCCGAGCACGATGGCTTCGCTCAGCTGCTCGAACAGCTGATCGGTGAGCAACGGATCATCCGGGTTCGCGATCACATCGTCATCCAGAGCCGCTGCCGTCATCATCTACCCCTTGGTCGCGTACTTGCTATCAAGCGCGTCGTAAAACGGCTTGTTCACCACGCGCTGGCGTTCCTTGAAGCTGGCGACCGGGCCGGATTCATCAAGGCTGCCATGGCTCTTGAGATGCCCCAGCGCCGCCTGCATGCCCAGTACCGCGCCCTGTAGCGCGACATTGGCGTAAAGGACAAGCCTGAAGCCCATGCCATTGAGTTCGCTCAAATCCATGATCGGGGTCCGTCCCCCCACCACCAGGTTGATCAGCTGCGGCGTGCCCTTGAGCCGCCCCGGAATGGCGCGGATTTCGTCCGTGCTTTCCGGCGCTTCCACAAAGGTGATATCGGCGCCATCTTCGATAAAGGCCTGCGCCCGCTCGATCGCCGCATCGAACCCCAGGGTCGCGCGCGCATCGGTGCGCGCCACGATCAGCAGATTGGGGTCCTGCCGCGCATCCACCGCCGCCTTGATCCGGCTGCGCGCCTCATCGGTGCTCACCACGTCCTTGCCCGAAAAATGCCCGCACCGCTTGGGGCTGACCTGATCTTCGAGCTGCACCGCGCTCGCCCCCGCCCGCTCCAGCGTGCGGATGGTGTGGCGCACATTAAGCGCATTGCCAAAGCCGGTATCTGCATCGACTATGATCGGCAAATCGGTGGCGTCGCGGATGGTCGCGGTATGCTGGGCGACTTCCTGCAGCCCCACAAATCCCAGGTCGGGCATCCCCAGATAGGTATTGGTCAGCCCGGCGCCCGACAGATAGATCGCCTCGAACCCCATATCGGCAATGATCCGCGCCGCCAGCGCATTGGCGGCACCGGGCAGCAACAGCGCCCGGTCCTCCCCGATCCTGGCGCGAAACGCCCGATTGATCTCGTGGTTCATCATGGCTGTTACTCCAGACCGTGATCGAAGACGCCCTGCCCGGTCGGCTGGCTCGGCACCACGGCGCCCGTCGGCAAGGCCGGCAGCAACTGCCCGATCTCATTGGCGGCAAGGCTCGCATGGCGCTTGGCCACCGCCAGGAACTGCGCGCGCTCGGCCTCGCCCAGCGTATCGCGGGTCAGGATGGCGAACTTTTCCGCATAGTCCGGCCACGTCCAGGGCTTGGCGCCATTGGGGTGCGCATCGGCCACGGCGCGCTCGTCGGCAATCACACGGCCATCCTTGAGCGTGATGATCAGCTTGCCGCCAAACGCGCGCTTGTTGGGATCGGGCTCATGATAGCGCTTGGTCCACTCGGGCGATTCCACCGTCGAAATCTTGTGCCACAGCGCCACCGTCGAAGGCGTGCGGGCGCGTTCGCGGGTATAACTGTCGACGTGGTGCCATTTGCGGTCTTCCAGCGCCACCGCCAGGATATACATGATCGAGTGGTCCAGCGTTTCGCGGCTGGCTTCCGGGTCCATCTTTTGCGGATCATTGGCCCCGGTGCCGATCACGTAGTGGGTGTGATGGCTGGTTTCGAGCAGGATCGATTGAACCTGCGACAAATCCTCGACCTGCCTGGACAAATTGACCGCCATGTCGATCAACGCCTGCGCCTGATACTCGGCCGAATGCGCCTTGGTGTAGGTTTCCAAAATCTGGCGCGGGCTTTCCCCCGGCGCCGGCAGGCTCACCTGATAGCGCCCGTCCGGGCCATCCAGCATCCAGGCGATGACCGAATCCTCGCCCTCATAGATCGGCGACGGCGAGGCTTCGCCCCGCATGGCGCGGTCGATGCACTCGATGGCAAGCTTGCCCGAGAACCCCGGCACATAGGCCTTCCACGAGCTGATTTCGCCCTTGCGCGACTGGCGGGTGGAAAATGCCAGGTGCACGGCCTGGTTGACCGCCTGGAAGATGATTTCGGTGGGCAGGCCCAGCATGGCGCCGATGCCGGCAGTGGTTGCCGGGCACAAATGGGCCACGTGGTCCTTCTTGAACTTGTGCAGCGAGATCGCCTTCACCAGCGCCACATGCACTTCATAGGCCACCGCAATGCCGCGCGACAGCGCTGCGCCATCGATGCCCATCTGCTGGGCCACCGACAGCAGCGGCGAAATCGAGTCACCCGGATGCGAATAATCCGCCGCAAGGAACGTGTCGTGGAAATCGAGCTCGCGCACGGCCGTGGCATTGGCCCAGGCTGCCCATTCCGCATCGACGCGGACGGTCTCGCCCAGGCCATAAAGCGTTGCGCCACGCTTGCGCGGATGCGCCAGCGCCATGGCCCGCGCCGCCGCCACCGGGGCGCGGTTGATCGCGGCCAGCGCCACGCTGGCATTGTCCACGATGCGGCACGAAATCATCTCGGCGACATCGGCGTCGATCGGGCCGCAATGGGCGGCAAACTCGGCGATATGCCAGGCCAGCTGTTCCTCCTTGGGGAGATTGGCGGCCGAAGGATGAACTTTGACGTCGAAGGTCTTCATTTTGAGTGCGTATTCCAATGTACGAATAGAGGGGCCGCCGCGCCCGGAGACGCGACGGACGGCATTACGAAGCGCTGCGCAGCTTCTTGAGCAGCGGCGGCAGCGCCAGGATCAACAGGGTCAGGACCGCCAGCGTGGCCGAGAGCGGGGTGGAGACGAGCACGATCGGATTGCCCTGCCCGGCCGCCAGCGCCGTGCGCAGCTGGTTTTCGGCCATCGGTCCCAGGATCAGCCCGATCAGCACCGGGGCGATGGGGAAATCATAGACCCGCATGACGTAGCCCATCAGCCCGATCACCAGCATGATCGTCAGGTCCAGCCACGATCCGGCCAGCCCCCACACCCCGATCATGGCAAACACCAGGATGCCGGCATACAGCTGCGGGCGCGGGATGCGCAGCAGCTGCACCCACAGCCCCACCAGCGGCAAATTGAGCACCAGCAGCATGCAGTTGCCGATATAGAGCGAGGCAATCAGCCCCCAGATCAGCGTCGGGTTGGAGGTGAACAGGAACGGCCCGGGCTGCAGGCCATAGTTCTGGAACGCCGCCAGCAGCACCGCCGCCGTTGCCGAGGTCGGCAGGCCCAGCGTCAGCAGGGGCACGAGAATACCCGCCGCCGCCGCGTTATTGGCCGCTTCCGGCCCGGCCACGCCTTCGATGGCGCCCTTGCCGAACTCGTGCTTGTGCTTGGAGAGCCGCTTTTCCAGCGTATAGGACAGCATGGTCGGAATTTCCGAGCCGCTGCCGGGCAAGGCGCCCATGGGGAAACCGATAGCGGTCCCGCGCAGCCAGGGCTTCCACGAGCGGGCGAAATCCTCCCGCGTCATCCACAGCTTACCCTTGACCGGCACCATCACGCCGGGCGTCGAGCGGAACCGGCTGGCCACGAACAGGATTTCCCCGACCGCAAACAGCGACACCAGCACCACGGTCAGCTCGACCCCACGCAGCAACTGCATCACCCCGAAGGCAAGGCGCGGCTGCCCGGACATCGAGTCGATGCCCACCACCCCCAGCGCAATGCCGATGAACAGCGCAATGAACCCCCGCGTCCGCGAGCGCCCCATCACCACGGCGACCGAACAAAAGGCCAGCGAGGTCAGGGCGAAATAGTCGGCGGGGCGGAAATAGAAGGCCAGCTCGGCCACATAGGGCGCGGCAAAGGTCAGGCACAGCGTGGCGATGGTGCCGGCGACGAACGAGCCGATGGCAGCCGTCGCCAGCGCCGCAGCGCCCCGCCCGGCCCGCGCCATCTTGTTCCCTTCGAGCGCGGTCATCATCGACCCCGCCTCGCCCGGCGTATTGAGCAGGATCGACGTGGTCGACCCGCCATACATGGCGCCATAGAGCACGCCGGCAAACATGATGAAGGCCGAGGTCGGCGCCAGCGAAATGGTCACCGGCAGCAGCAGCGCGATGGTCAGCGCCGGCCCGATGCCCGGCAGGATGCCGATCGCGGTGCCCAGCAGCGAACCCACCAGCGCCCAGAACAGGTTCATCGGCTGCAGCGCAACCTCGAAGCCCTGCATCAAGAGAAAAAACGTATCCATGCGTCAGAACCCCATGGGCGGGAAAAACGGCCCCAGCTGCAATCCGAGCCGATCGAACAGCACCCAGGCCAGGCTCGCCAAAATCGCGCCGGCGAGGATATCAATGATCACCTTGCGCGAACCGAAGGCATTGGCCACCAGCACGAACGACACCGTCGCGGTCAGCGGCAGCCCCAGGGGCGACATCGTGGCAATCGGCAGCGCCACGGCCACGAGCGCTGTAAAGAACGCGCGCTTGTCCATCTTGGCGTCGCCCGCCGCATCCTCGGCGTCCTGCGGTTCGAAACTTTCGCCGCGCCAGATCTGCAGCATCAGGATGGCGCCCAGCAGCACCAGCGCGCCACCGGCAAGGGTCACGAACAACCCCGGCCCTACTGCGGCATAACGGGCCCCTTGTGGCAGGCTCGACGCTCCATAGAGCCACACCGCCCCGATCAGGATCACCCCCACCCCGAGCCAGTACGGCTTGGGGGAAGTGGAGGCAGCCACATGGCTGCCCCCGTTCTCCGCGTGAGGAGCTAGGCTTTGACCATCACTGGACAAGGCCGGCATCCTTCAGGATCTGCCCCTGAGTCTCGGTTTCAGCAGCGATGAACTTGCCGAACTCTTCGCCGGGCAGGAAGAAGTCGTCCCAACCCTGAGTTTCCAGGACCTTCTTCCAGGCGTCGCTCTTGGACAGCTCGGTGAAGCGCTCGACCCACAGATTGTAGTTGTCATCGGGCGCATTCGGAGCCGCGAGAATGCCGCGCCAGTTGGCGATTTCCACGTCGTAGCCGGCTTCCTTGAAGGTGGGTACGTCTGGCAGATTGGGGCGACGTTCGGCCGAGGTCACGCCCAGCAGCTTGATGCGGCCCTGTTCGGCGAACTGGCTGAATTCCGAGGTGCCCGACAGGCCGGCCGTCAGCGTGCCATTGACGATGGCGGTCACGGTCTCGGCGCCGGCGGTCTGGGGAATGTAGTTGATGTCGCTGACCGGAATGCCGGCCGCCTGGGCCAGCAATGCCGTGGCAATGTGGTCCACGCCACCTGCCGAGCCGCCGCCGATGGCGTTCGCGCCGGGATCGGCCTTGATCGCCGCTGCCAGCTCGGCCAGCGTGTTGTAGGGCGAGTTGGCAGCCACGGCGACCACCAGATATTCAGCCGTCAAACGCGCTACCGGACGGAACTCGGCCAGGTTGATCGGCGAGTTGTTCAGCTTGATCGCACCAACGGTGATCGCGCCGAACACGGCCAGCGCATCGGGCTTGCCGGTCGAGGTGCCCAGGAATTCGGCGAGGCCCACAGTGCCGCCGGCGCCACCGGTATTGGTGAAGTTCACGCCCTCGGTATAAATGCCCGCTTCATTGAGCGCCTGGAACGCCTGACGGCCAGTGCCGTCCCAGCCGCCGCCGGGGCCGGCTGGCAGCATGACGTTGACCTGCGCATGGGCGGCCCCCGTGCCAAGAGCTGCCACCATTGCCAAAGACATGATCGTCTTGTTGAATTGCATTATCATCCTCCCGATGCAGCCTTGTGGCGCGCGTACCGGTGTTCCGGCCTCGACGCGACAGCCTGTCTGCTCCTCAGTTTTGTCGACACATTCGACCCCGCAATGCCATCACAGCCTCTAAACGGTGTCAATACGCTGATTTATGCCGACAGAAATGAGTTTTGCGCCGGGAACTGCGCCACCGAAAACGCGCCGCTGGCGCCGGGGAATCCTGGATTCAAGGGGAGCCGTTTCTCACCGCGCGGCAAGATCGCTCCGGAAATTGGCCGGGCAAGCCACTTATGCTGTGTCAGGCCAAGGGCTTACCGGCCACTGCGCGACCAAGTTCTGCCACTGCACGGCATAGTAGCAAGTTAACCCACATGAAGACTTGCCCGTGACTTGCCTATATCAATGGGGCTGGCCGCGCTGCCGCAGCGCACCGCGCCATACCGGTACCGGGGATGCGCACTCACCGCCGATACCCGACAAGCCTCTCCGATTGAGCCAGCCAACCCGAATCTCCGGCCCCAGCGAACCGCCCCCGGGCCATCCCCGCGCCCTGCCCGTTTGCACCCCAATGGATCGCCGATTGCGTTCGATGATCGCGACCAATCCCGGCCCATTACGGTCACCCATCCCCTAAGTGCATACGCGCCCTGCGTTTGCGGACCTTGTGGTTCAGCCCCTCAGGCCTCAAGTATACTACGAAACAAGAGATAGATTTTTCAGGGGAATTCAAATGAAGCAGAATTCAGTAATCAACGTCATCGCCAATCTTCTGGGTGATATCGGCCGGGCGCGTCATGCCAGCGATACTTACCAGCACCTGTCCAGCCTCTCCGATCGGAGCCTGGCTGCCAAGGGCATCAAGCGTCAGGATATTGCCTCGGTTGCTTTCAACAAGGCGTTTCCAGACCAATAAGCAGACCAATCGGTCACCGCAACGCGGTCACTGATTCATCCAATGTCCGTTTCGCCCCCTGAAAGTGACCGCGTCCGCGCTGGTCCATCGGGCGAAGCGGCTCCTCCACCAAAATTTTTTATCTATGCCCTGCCGATGACCGGACCGCTGCGAACCCGACCGTTCGCGGCGGCTTTGTCGTTTGTTTTTATTGATTTCTTAACGGCTTAGCCGTTCGAGCCGCAATCGCCGCACGGCCAAAACCCGCTTTTCGCCCGCCAATTTCGCCCCCAGCTCTCCTCAGAACTCACCATCAGCCGCGTCAACTGGCTTTACATAACCAGTCCAGTCGGCACAAATGGTATCAGATTGGTCTCGTGATGGTCTTGAACGACCAGGATCGGTGGGGATGGCTCAGCTTTCACTGCGCGGCGTTAAGAAGCGCTACAAAAACGTCGACGTCTTGCACGGCATCGACCTCGAAATCGGGGATCGCGAATTCGTGGTCTTTGTCGGCCCGTCGGGTTGCGGCAAATCCACCCTGCTGCGGTTGATCGCCGGGCTCGATCCGATCACCGAGGGCGAATTCCGCCTCAATGGCCAGCTGATGAACGACGTTGCCCCCTCGCGGCGCGGCATCGCCATGGTGTTCCAGTCCTATGCGCTCTACCCGCATATGGATGTCTATGAAAACATGGCCTTTGGCGCCCGCCTGATGGGTCTGGACAAGGACGAAGTCGAAAAGCGCATCGCCGACACCGCCCATATGCTGCGGTTGGAGCCCTTCCTCAAGCGCAAGCCGCGCGAGCTGTCCGGTGGCCAGCGCCAGCGCGTGGCCATTGGCCGGGCGCTGGTGCGCAAGCCCGAAGTCTTCCTGCTCGATGAGCCGCTGTCCAACCTCGACGCGGCCCTGCGCTCCGATGTGCGCCTCGAGATCGCCAAGCTGCACCGCGATATCGGCGGCACCATGATCTATGTCACCCACGACCAGGTCGAGGCCATGACTTTGGCCGACAAGATCGTGGTGATGAATCTGGGCCGGATCGAACAGGTCGGCAGCCCGCGCGATCTCTATGAAAACCCGGCCAATACCTTTGTGGCCACCTTCATCGGCTCGCCGCGCATGACCCTGATGAACATGACCCGCAATGGCGACCAGCTGGGCATTGCCAATGGCGGCGCGCTCACCGTACCCACCGCCCCCAAGCAGTCTAGCCTCAAGGTTGGCGTGCGCCCCGATGCGGTGTCGCTGGCTTATGGCCACCACCCCCACGGGCTCACCGCCGAGGTCGTCTACACCGAATATCTGGGCGACAACGCCTTCGTTTATGTCCGCCTCGCCGATGGCACCATCATGCCGGCGCGGGTTGGCGTCAACGATCACTATGCGCCCGACGCACCGGTCACCGTCACCATTGACGCGGCCGCAGCACACTTCTTTTCCGCCGAGGATGGCCGGCGGCTGGTCGCCTGACCAAAAACCTGAGAGCGTCCATTTAAATCGTTGATTAATAGGAGAAAAATCAACATGAACCGCAATATCATCCGCCTTGGTGCGGCCCTCGGTGCAGTGCTGGTGGCAATGCCCGCACTCGCTCAGGAGCTGTCCTTCTGGAGCTGGCGCCAGGAGGATCGCGCCCAGTATGAAGGTTTCATCAAGACCTTCGAAGAGGCCAATCCCGGCATCACCATCAAGCTGGAAACCTTCGAGGCGGCCAACTACAACACCATCCTGTCCACGGCCCTCGCCGGCGGCACCGGCCCCGACCTGATGATGGTTCGCGCCTATGGCGGCATGGAAGCCATTGCCTCGGCCAATTACCTCGAGCCGCTCAGCGTCGAGACCGTTCCAAACCTGGAAGGCTTTGCCGAGAGCGCGCTCCTGGCCGAGACCATGCGTTCCGATGGCAAGCTCTATGCCGTGCCCTTCGCCTCGCAGACCCAGTTCGTGATCTACAACAAGGACATGTTTGACGCCAACGGCATCGAAGAGCCCCAGACCTGGGCCGACCTGCTGGCCCTGAGCCAGAAGATCAAGGACACTGGCGTCATCCCGTTTGCCAATGGCACCGCGACCGCCTGGCAGAACGAAACCATCACCGCCGACCTCGTCTACTCGACCATGGGCCGTTCGTTCTACGACGATCTCGTGGCCGGCAAGGCCGATTTCACCGATGAGCGTTTCACCAAGGGCCTCGCCGCGCTCAAGGAAATCAGCGCCTACTTCCCCGATGGCTTCATCGGCCTCGACTACCCCTCGGCCCAGCAGCTGTTTGCCTCGGGCCTGGCCGCCATGTTCGCCGGCGGCTCCTATGAGCTGGCGACCTTCAAGACCCTGAACCCCGATATCAATCTGGGCGTGTTTGCGGCTCCTGGCGTCAATGCCGAGGACGAGAAGCTGGTCGGCATCTACTACGACGGTGGCTATGCCGCCAACGCCAAGACCGCCAACAAGGAAGCCGCGCTGAAGTTCCTCAACTACGTTGCCAGCAAGGATTTCGGTCAGGCCTTCGCCAATTCGCTCAACAACATCTCGACCGTGCCGGGCGTCACCTTCGACAATCCGCTGCTGGGCGAAGTGGCCGAGCTCAATCAGCACTCCATCCCCTACATGATGCTGGTGCACTTCCGCTTTGCCGAGCCTTCCGGTTCGGTGCTGCTCCAGGAAGAAGTCCAGAAGCTGATGGCTGGCCAGACCACGCCCGAAGCTGCCGGCGAGCGCATCACCAAGGAACTGGCGACCTGGTACAAGCCCTTCCAGAAGTAATCACACGGCCGGACGGGGCTCCACAGCCCCGTCCATCCTGACCCGGGCGGCACTGTTGCCGTCCACTGCACCTCAAGAAAAGAGCCTTCCAATGCGCCTGACCGGACGAGGTTTGTGGATCACCGCGCTGATCGCACCGCCGCTCGCTTTCGTAGCGCTGTTCATCGTCTATCCGATCATCGCCGCATTCGCCTATGCGTTCTATGATTGGCAGGGCCTGCTGCAGGGCGATTTCGTCTGGTTCGAAAATTTCAACACCGTGCTGTTCGTCGAGCCCTATGCCTCGCGCACGCTCAATGCCTTCTCGCACAACATCATCGTATTCTTCGCGCTCATGGTGCTGCAGAACGGTGTCGGGTTCCTGCTCGCCTATGCGCTCTGGCGCGAACTGCCCGGCGCCCGCTTCCACCGCGTTGCGGTGTTCCTGCCGGTGGTGCTGTCGACCATTATCGTTGCCTATCTGTGGAAGCTGTTCCTCCACCCCCTGTTCGGCGTGGTCAATCAGAGCCTCAAGGGCGTTGGCCTCGGCAACCTGGCCCAGCCCTGGCTCGGGCAGGATTCCACAGCCCTGTGGGCGCTGATCATCGCCCAGGCCTGGCACATGGTGGGCTTCCCCACGCTCGTGTTCCTGGCCGGCATGCAGCGCATCCCCACCGACATCATCGATGCGGTGCGCATGGAAACCCAGAGCGAGTGGACCAAGATCACCAAGATCGTCTGGCCGCTGGTCGCCCCCAGCGCCACCATCGTGTTCGTGCTGCTGTTTGTGGGCGCCTTCAACTGGTTCGAACTGCCCTACATCATGGCCGGGCTTGATGGCTCGCCCTATGGCTCCACCGACGTGCTGGGCCTTTATTTCTACCGCACCGCGTTCGGCAACGTGTCCGCCGCCCACCAGGATTTCGGCCTCGGTAGCGCGCTCGCGGTGCTGATGTTCGTGTTCATTGCCTTCATTGCCGGCTTCATCACCGTCAAGCTGCGCGCCCGGGAGATCCAGCTATGAGTGCGCTGGCCACCACCGACTATTACGATCGCAAGGGGCTGCTGGCGACGCTTGGCCGCGATGGCCTGCTCCAGATCATCCTGATCGCCAACACCTTCATCATGCTCGCGCCGATCCTGATCATGGTGTTCTCGGCCTTCAAGACCAATATGGAAATCTTCCAGACGCCCTTCGCGCTGCCCGATTTCACCCACGTCTCGAACTTCATCAAGATCTGGGAAAACACCAATTTCCTGCGTTACCTGATGAACTCGTTCCTCGTGACCGGCAGCTCGATGGTGTTGATCCTGACGCTGGGCACCATGGCCGCCTATGCGCTGGGCCGTTACAGCTTCAACGGCAATTCCTTCATCCTGATGTTTTTCCTCGCGGGGCTCACCCTGCCGCTCAAGCTCGCCATCATTCCGCTGTTCATGCTGATGCGCGACCTGGGCGTGCTCAACAACCAGCTCTCGCTGATCTTCGTCTATACCGCCATGGGCCTGCCCACGACCGTCTTCATCATGACCGGGTTCATCCGCACCCTGCCCAATGAACTCGAGGACGCCGCCCGCATGGACGGGGCCAGCGAAGCGCGGATCATGTGGTCGGTCATGCTGCCGCTGGTCCGGCCCGCCATGGTCATCGCCGGCATCCAGAACGTCGTGCCGATCTGGAACGACTTCTTCTTCCCGCTGGTGTTCATCCAGAACGACAATCTCAAGACGCTGCCGCAGGGCCTCACCACCTTCATGGGCGAATACGCTACCGATTACGGTGCGCTGTTCTCCGGCCTCACGCTGTCGGCGGCGCCCATCATCATCATCTACATACTGCTGTCCAAGCAGTTCATTTCGGGCATGACCGCAGGGGCCGTTAAGTGACTTTGAGACTACAAGAGGCCGTTCAGTGACTTTCAGACTACCAAAGGGCGGCGTCATCGTCTCCTGCCAGGCCCGCGACGACAATCCTCTGCATGGCCCCGAATTCATGGGCGCCATGGCGCTGGCCGCGCGCGATGGCGGAGCCGTGGCCATCCGCGCCAATGGCCCCGACGACGTGCGGGCGGTCAAGGCTGCCGGGCTGCCCGTCATCGGCATCCACAAAATCTTCTCGCCCGACGTGCCGGTCTATATCACCCCCAATTTTGCTGCCGCCGCAGCCCTCGTCGCGGCCGGCGCCGATATCATCGCGCTCGATTGCACGCCCCGCCCCCGCATCGGCGATGCACCGGCCGAGCTGATCGCGCGCATCCATGCCGAGCTCGGGGTCGAAACCTTTGCCGATATCTCGACGCTCGAGGAAGGCCTCGCCGCCGAGCAGATGGGCGCGACCTATATTTCCACGACGCTCTCCGGCTACACCGCCTATACCGAGCCCAGGCCCGCCGAACCCGATCTGCGGCTGATCGAGGAACTGGCCCGGCGCCTCAAGGCGCCGATCATTGCCGAAGGCCGCTACAACACCCCAGAGCTGGCCCAGGCTGCTTTGGACGCTGGCGCTTATGCCGTTGTTGTGGGTACGATGATCACCAATCCTCGGGAGATCACCCGCATGTTCGTCAAGAAAGTCACAGGCGCCTGATGCAAACTGCCTATCTCGGCATTGATATCGGGGGCACCGCCTCCCGTTGGGCGCTGGTGGATACCGGCGGGGCAAATCTGGCCCGTGGCGCCACCACCGGCGCCACCGGACACATCTTCAATCCGGCCGAACGCGACAAGCTGCGCGCGACCTTCGTCAAGATCGCCGGGGCCCTGCCGGCCGGCATCGCCCTGGCCAGCGTCGAGATCGGCGTCACCGGTTATGGCGCGTCCGTCCATGCCGATATGATGCGCCTGCTGCACGAACTCCTGCCCAGCACCAATATCAACATCCGCAACGACATGGAGCTGGCCTATCTGGCCGCCTTCGCGCCCGGTGCCGGTCACATGATTTCGGCGGGCACCGGCTCCATCGGCATTCACATGCACGCCGATGGCGCGATCACCCGCGTCGGCGGCCGGGGCATCCTGATCGACGATGGCGGTTCGGGCACCTGGATCGCGCTCAACGCGCTCGATCGGCTCTACCGCAATATCGACGAGAGCGGCACTCCCGGCAATGGCGCGATCCTGGCCGAGCATCTGTTTGCCGCCATTGGTGGCGACGATTGGGATGCCACCCGCGCCTATGTCTATGGCAGCGATCGCGGCAAGATCGGTGCGCTGGCCCAGCATGTCGCCGCCGCCGCCAGCGCCGGCGATGAACTCGCCCAGCATATCCTCCAGGACGCCGCCCACGAACTGGCTCGCCTCGCCATCGACCTCATCGGGCGCTGCGGCGACAAGCCGGTGGCCTTTGTCGGCGGCGTTACCAATCTCACCCCCCTCATGAAGCCAGCCCTGGTTGCGGCCCTGCCGGGCCATGAGGTCACCTTCCCCCAGATCGACGCGGCGCTGGCTGCGGCCCAACGGGCGCAACTTGCCGCCAACTAAAGGACTTTTCGATGAGCACGACTGAAGGCGCCTCCACCCGCTTTGCCAATATCGATGATTGGAACAGCACCGATTTGGTGGCAGGCATGGTCGAAACCCAGTTCGCCGCCATTGCCGCCGTCCAGGCCGCCAATGCCGCGCTGGCCGAAGTCATCGACCGCGGAGCCGAGCGCATCGCCAAAGGCGGCCGCTTCATCTATCTCGGTGCCGGCACCTCGGGCCGCATTGCTGCCCAGGACGCTGCCGAACTGCCTCCCACCTTCAACTGGCCCTATGAGCGCGCCGTCACCCTTCTGGCCGGCGGCCGGGACGCCATGTTCGTCGCCGCGGAAGGCGCAGAAGACCGCGAAGACCTCGCCGTCACCGGCCTCGATGAGCTCCAGCTCACCGAAAATGACGTGGTGATCGCGCTGGCCGCCAGCGGCCGCACACCCTACGCCATTGCCGGGCTGGTCCATGCCCGCAAGTTCGGCGCGCTCACCGTCGGCATCTTCAACAATCCCGGTTCGAAGCTGGGCGAAGTCGCCGACATCGCGGTCCTGCTGCCCACCGGCATCGAGTTTCTGGCCGGCTCCACCCGCATGAAGGCCGGCACCTCGCAAAAGGTCGCCCTCAACATCATCTCCACCGGCATCATGATCAAGCTGGGCTATGTCTATCGCGGCCTGATGGTCGAGATGCGCCCCACCAACATCAAGCTGCAGGACCGCGCCGCCAAGATGGTCGCGACCCTCACCGGCAAGGATTACGACACTTCCCGCGCCACCCTCGATAGCGCCGACGGTTCGATCAAGCTGGCGACGGTGATGCTCACCCGGCAATTGTCCCGCGCCGACGCCGAAGCCGCCCTTGCCGCCAATGGCAACAATCTGAAGCGCGCACTGGCTTGACCACGCCCCGCATCGAGCTCACCGACGCCCCGACGCACGAGGATCTCGCCCAGCTCGGCGGGGCCCTGGCGCGCTTCAACGATTCCGACGTCGGCCCGTCCGAAAAGCGCAACCTGGCGGTTCTCGTGCGCGGCGACGACAATCAGCTCCTGGGCGGCCTCAATGGCTACACCGCCTGGGGCTGGCTCTACGTGCAATGGCTGTGGATCGCCGAGGAACTGCGCGGCCAGGGCATGGCCGGCAAGCTCCTGGCCGAGGCCGAGGCTGAAGCAATTGCGCGCGGCTGCCATGGCGCGCTGATCGACAGCTTCAGCCCCACGGCCATCGCCGTCTACCAGCGCGCCGGCTATGCCGAGTTCGGCCGCCTGCCCGATTTCCCCCACGGTCGCTCCCGCGTCTATTTGCAGAAGGCTCTGTGACCATGCCAACCAAGGGGCTGGCCTCCGGCATCCTGATCGCCATCAGCGGCATCGCCCTGCTCTGCGCCATGGATGCCGTCGCCAAGGCGCTTGGCGGCCATGTCGGCACCCCCTTCGTGGTGTTCGTGCGCTATGTCGGGGCCGCCTTGTGGCTGGCGCTCTATCTCGCGTGTTTCCGCCAGCCCTGGCCGCGGCGCGAGAATTTTGGCCGCCACGCACTTCGCGGCGGGCTGATGGGCGCCACGGCGTTCATGTTCTTTTTCGCCATCACCCGCCTGCCGCTGGCCGTGGTCGCGGCATTGGCGATGACCGCGCCCCTTTACATCACCGGCCTCAGCGTCGTGCTGCTCAAGGAAAAGGCCCACCAGCTGCTCTATGTGGCGCTGGCGTTCGGCCTTGCAGGCTCCGCCGCCATTGGCCTTGGCGGGCAGTCGCTGGAAGTTTCGGGTGAATTTGAGCCGTTGGCCTGGGCCGCCGCGATCCTCGCGCCCCTTGCCTATGCCGGCGCCATTGTCCTGCTCAAGCACCATTCGAGCGATGAAGGCGCGCCGCAGATGACGCTCGCCCAATCGCTGGCCGCGGCGATGGTGGCCGTGCCGTTCCTCATCCCCACCTTCGAAGCACCCCCCGCCCATGTCTACCCGCTGGTGTTGGGCGTCGGCTTTCTGGGGGCGATGGGCTATCTGTTGCTGATCACCGGGCTCAAGCGCATCCCGGCCTCGGTCTTTGCCATTCTCGATTACACCGGCCTGCTCTGGGCCGCCATGTTTGGCCTGGTGTTCTTTGGCGAATGGCCGCCCCTGCAGGTGTGGATCGGCGGCGCCTTGATCATTGTCGCCTGTGCCCTGGGGACACAGGCGTCACGCAAGATTACTGCCGCCCAACCAGCCTAGCCGGCGAGCTGGCCGCCGGTCATCGGGCCAACGCCCGTGGTCGTGGGGAAGCTGATCGGCAGGCCCCGCAGCGTGCGCACGGCCAGCAGCGCAAAGCACTCAGCTTCCACCGCATCGCCGCGCCAGCCCATGGCTTCGGCCGGAACCGCCTCAACCTTGGCGCGCTCGGGCAGCATCGCCATGATTGCCGGATTGCGACGGCCCCCGCCACACACCACGATCCGCTCCGGACGAAGCGGCAACAGATCGAGCCCCTTGCCCACCGCCGAAGTGGTGAACGCAGTCAGCAGCGCCGCGCCGTCTTCGGCCGAACAGCCCTTGGCCATCTCGGCGGTAAAATCGAACCGGTCGAGCGACTTGGGATAGGCGGCGTAAAGGTATGGATGCTCCAGCGCCTTGGCCAGCCGCGCCTCGTCGACGGTCCCCGCCAGCGCCAGCGCGCCGTCACGGTCCATCTCGCCCAGCCCCAGCGCCTTGACGAAATCGTTGATCGGAGCATTGGCCGGGCCGGTATCGAAGGCGATCAGCTGATCCTGCCCGTCCCACCAGGTGATATTGGCCACGCCACCCAGATTAAGCACCGCGGTCTCGCCCTTGGCCCCCAGCCCGCGCAGCAGCGCCTGGTGGTAGATCGCCGAAAGCGGCGCGCCCTGCCCACCGGCCGCAACGTCCGCCGTGCGGAAATCATAGGCCACTTTGGTCCCCAGGATCTCGGCCATCAGATGCCCATCGCCCAGCTGGCGGGTGGCCCCGATCCGGCCCGGCTGCGGCGCCCGATGCAGCACGCTCTGGCCGTGGAAACCCACGATCCCGATATCGGCCATGCTCATGCCCTGCGCCGCCACGAATTCCAGCACCGCCTGCGACTGCGCGCGGGTCAGCATGTCCTCGGCCTTGGCGAAAATCGCCGGTTCCGGGCCCTCGAAATTCCACGCCCGCGCCTGGTCCAGTGTTTCCACCAGCAGGTCGCGCAGCTCCTGCCCATAGGGGGCCAGCGTATAGGCGCCGAATTCGCTCACGCTTTCGCCATCCGTGCGCAGCAGCGCGATGTCGATATTGCCGTCCAGCACAGTGCCGGTCATCAGGCCGATGGCCCAGATAGGTGTCATGCTCAAAGTCCTGAATTGATGGCATCGCCCACGGCGCGCCGCAGCGCGAAGATGCCACTGTCGAAATGTCGGGTGGGGTGCACGCGGTTGGTCAGCAGGGTCCACGCCAGCCCGGTGTCAAAATCCAGCCACAGGCCCGTCCCGGTAAACCCGGTATGCCCGATCACGCTGGCATTGCATTGGTCGCCGCCCGACCAGCCATCATAGGGCCGCTCCCAGCCATGGGTGCGCTTGCCCGAAAGCGGCGTACGCATCAGCGCGATGGCGGTTTCGCTCGCGCCGCTGCCGTCCAGCAGCCCCTGCGCAAAATCGAGCACCGAACCCGCCGTGCCAAACAGCCCGGCATGCCCCGCCCCCTGCAGCGCCGAGCAGTTGTCGTCGTGCACTTCCCCGCTCAGCACCCGATGGCGCCAGGTGCAATCCTCGGTCGCCGCGGCCTTGTCGGCGTCGACGCCCCAGGCAAAACCCGCACCCGGATCGAGCTGGCGCAGCGTGCGCACGCCGTTCAGGCGCTCCAGCACGAAGCCGAGCAGGATGAAATTGATGTCGGAATAGACCGATGGCCCGGCCCGCCATTCGCGCTGCAGGATGAAGGCCCGCAGCAAT
The DNA here is from genome assembly GCA_963699295.1 of uncultured Alphaproteobacteria bacterium. GTDB lineage: Bacteria > Pseudomonadota > Alphaproteobacteria > Rhizobiales > Devosiaceae > Devosia. Next base: position 785,489 of record OY969432.1, on the reverse strand, counting down.
TCGGGGTCGCGCCCATAGGTATAGACCGGCTCCACCGCCGGAAACGTCGTCTGGTGCCCCAGGCACTGCCGGAAGGTAATTTTGCGCTCCCAGGCATCCAGATTGTACTGGCGCAGATCGGGCAGCACGCTCACCAGCGGCGCATCGAGATCAATGGTCCCGGCATCGGCCAGCCCCAATATGCGCGGCGTGGTGTAGATCACCTTGCTCAGCGAGGCGAGGTCGAACCATGTGTCTTCGTGCATCGCCCGTTCGCTGGGCACCACTTGCGCGCGCCCCGCATGGGTGACGGCGCGGTTACCCTTGGAATCCACCACACCCAGCACGGCACCGGGTATCCGGCCTGCATCGATCAGCTCCCGGACCGGCGCAAACGCCCGCTCCAGCCGCTCGCTCACACCACCAGATGACATGCCGCCTGCCCCGTATAGTTCTCCGCTGCCTTGGGTGCCGCGAGCTCGGGCCGCACCTTGTGGCAGATATCGATCACCTTGGGGCAACGCGTATGGAAGGCGCAACCGGTCGGCGGATTGGACGGATCGGGCAATTCCCCCTGCAGCACGATGCGCTGGGTGCGCTTCACGCCGGGCCGCGGGATCGCCGACAGCAGCGCCTGCGTATAGGGGTGCTGCGGATTGTTCATGATCTCTTCGGAGGGCCCGATTTCCACCACCCGCCCGAGATACATCACCGCAATGCGGTCGCTGACGTGCCGGATCACCGACAGATCGTGGCTGATGAAGATGATCGCCAGATTCAGCCGCTTCTGCAGATCGGCGATCAGATTGATGATCTGGCTCTGGATCGACACGTCGAGCGCCGACACGGCCTCGTCGGCCACCAGCAGCTTGGGCTCCAGCGCCAGGGCGCGCGCAATGGCGATGCGCTGGCGCTGGCCACCCGAGAATTCATGGGCATAACGGTCGCCCGCATCTTCGGGCAGCCCGACGATATTGAGCAGCTCGGCCACCCGCGCTGCGCGCGATGCCTTGTCGCCAATGCCGTGCACGATCAGCGGTTCCCCGATGATATAGCCCACGGTATGGCGCGGGTTCAGCGAGCCATACGGGTCCTGGAAAATCACCTGCAGATCGCGCCGCACCGCCTTCATGTCGGCGCGCGACAATTGCGTCAGATCCTTGCCATCGAACAGGATTTGCCCGCCGCTCGGCTCGATCAGCCGCAGCAGCGAACGCCCCAGCGTGGACTTGCCACACCCGGATTCGCCAACCACGCCCAGCACTTCGCCGGACTCCACGGTGAGCGACACTTCGGATACCGCCTGCACCCGCGCGCCATTGGCGCCCGGATAGGTCTTGGACAGCTTTTGCAGTTCGAGAAGGCTCATCAGGCAGGATTCCAGCAGCGTGTGAGATGTTCGTTGCCAACCAGAGCCGGCAGCTCGGATGCACAACGCTCAATCATGGCGTGGCAGCGGGGGTGAAAAGAGCACCCCGGTGGACGGCGTCCCGGCGGCGGCACGGTGCCCGGAATGGCCGGCAGTTCCGCCCCGGGCGGGTTGGAGGCCGGAATGGTGCGCAGCAGCGCTTCGGTATAGCGGTGCTGCGGGTGCGCAAAGATCACCTCGGAAGGCGCCTGCTCCACCACGCGCCCGCCATACATCACCGCCACGCGGTCGCAATATTGCGAGACCACGCCCAGATCATGGGTGATTAGCAGCACGGCCATGCCGGTCTCGCGCCGCAGATCATCGATCAGGTCGAGAATTTGCGCCTGCACGGTCACATCGAGCGCCGTGGTCGGCTCGTCCGCCACCAGCAGCTTGGGGCCGCAGGCCAGCGCCATGGCGATCATCACGCGCTGGCGCTGCCCGCCCGACATTTGGTGTGGATAACGCCCCATCGCCTGGTCCGGCGCGGGAATCCCCACGCGCGCCAGCAATTCGATCGAGCGCTGGTTGGCTTCGTCCTTGCTGACCGGGCGATGCAGCAGAATCACTTCCGAAATCTGGTCGCCCACCGTCAGCACAGGATTGAGCGAGGTCATCGGCTCCTGGAAGATCATGGCGATGTCATCGCCGCGCAGCTTCTGCAGCTGGGCGTCGTTCAGCGCCAGGATATCCTTGCCCTGGAAGCGGATGGAGCCGCTGGTGATCTTCATCGGCGGCTCGGCCAGCAGGCGCATGATCGACAGCGCCGTCACCGATTTGCCGCAACCGGACTCACCGACCAGGCCAACCATTTCACCGGCGGCGATGGTGAGCGAAACACCTTCAATAACTGCGCGGGAGCCTACCGAAATGCATAGGTCTTCAATTTCGAGCAAGGCGTCGCCAGTCATCTTAACTCCAATTTTGTGCGGACGATTTTGCCCGCTTGCGGTTTACCAATTGATACCATAGCGTGCCGCAAGTCCATACTGGTATTGAACTGGACCTATGGGTACGAAACTTCGTCCCATCGCACCTTTTGGAGGGAACATGTCACTGCGTTCTTTTGGAATCGGCCTGCTGGCTTCGACGATGCTCGTCGGCGCGGCTGCTGCTGCAACCCTTGATGTCGCTATCGATTCGTCGCCGGCCGGGCTCGACCCGCACCTGATCACGGCGTTCAACTCGGTCGTTATCGTTCAGAACAACATTTATGAAGCCCTGACCACGATCGGCGTCGATCTGTCAGTGGTGCCGGGCCTCGCCGAGTCCTGGGAGATCTCAGATGACAGCCTGACCTACACGTTCAAGCTGCGTGATGGCGTCAAGTTCCACGATGGCACCAGTTTCGATGCCGAAGACGTGGCTGCCTCGATCCGCCGCGTCCAGGCTGCAGCAATTGCGTCCCCGCTCGCCAGCCGCGTGACCCCGATCACCAAGATCGAAGTCATCGACCCGCTGACCGTTGCGTTCACGCTCGATGCGCCGTTCGCCCCGATCCTGTCGTCGCTCGCCACCATCGCCATCGTTCCGGCTGAAGCCGAAACCAATGTCGATGCCCTGCAGCAGACCCCAGTCGGCACCGGCCCGTTCAAGTTCGTCGAATGGCAGCCCAACGGCTTCATCGCGCTCGACAAGAACGCCGACTACTACCTCTCCGGCCTGCCCAAGCTTGACAAGGTCGTGTTCAACTTCGTTCCCGAGGCTGCCACCCGCCAGGTCGGCATCACCACCGGTGAATATGACCTGCTCCCCGGCATCGATCCCGCAACTGCCCTGCAGCTCCAGGGTCAGCCCAACGTGACCGTGCAGCAGACCCGCGATCTCTCCTATACGCTGGTCGGCATGAACGCGGGCCGCCCGCCCTTCGACAAGGCCGAAGTGCGCACCGCCCTCAACATGCTCCTGAACCGCCAGGAAATCATTGATGGCGCGCTGTTCGGCGCTGGCGTTCCCGCTGGCCCGCTCTCGCCTGCTCTGGTCAACTGGGCCGTCGATCCGTCGACCTTTGCCTGCTACACCACCGATGTCGAAGGCGCCAAGGCGCTGCTCGCACAGGCTGGCGTGACCACCCCGGTCAAGGTGCAGATGACCGTCCTGCCGCGTCAGGATACCCGCGACATCGCCCAGATCGTCCAGCAGCAGCTGGCCGCTGGCGGTTTCGAGGTCGAGATCCTCAATCAGGAAATCGGTCAGTTCGTGCAGGATTGGCGCAATTCGAACTTCGACCTGTTCGTCTCGGCCAATGGCGGCAGCCCCGATCCCGATGAGTATTTCTACCGCACCTTCATCGGTGGCGGCTCCACCAACGTCTTCAAGTATGACGATGCCGAGATCGACGCCTGGCTCAACGAAGGCCGTGCCGAGACCGACAATTCCGTCCGCAAGGGCATCTACGACAAGGTCCAGGCCAAGCTCGCCTGCGAAGGCCCTGCCGCTCACATCGCCTATGGCAATCTGAGCACTGCGGTCCACAACACCGTCAACGACTTCGAAATCTACGCCAATGGTCGCCTGACCAGCCTGGTCAACGTTTCGATCACTGAATAACTCAACAGCCGCCGGCGCGACTTCGGTTGCGCCGGCGGCCTCGCGCTCCGCGCCAGAACTCCCGGATTTTTGAATGTCGCATCGCTATCTGATCAGCAGGCTGCTCGATCTCGTTATTGTGCTGTTTGGCGTGTCGGTCATCGTCTTCCTGATGATCCGGCTGATCCCCGGCGATGCTGTCGCCATCATGCTCGGCTCCAACACCGAGATTACCCCCGAACGCATTGCCGAGCTGGAATCGCGCATCGGCATCGACAAGCCCATCCTCGAGCAATATGCCCGCTGGATCTGGGGCGTGTTGCAGGGCGATTTCGGCACCTCCGTATGGACCGGCCGTCCGGTCGTCCAGGAAATTGCCGCCAATATCTGGCCCACCATCGAGCTGACCGTGCTGTCGGTTCTGGTTGGTGCCGGCCTCTCCATTCCGCTGGGCGCCTTCATGGCCGAAGCCCGCGGCAAGGGGGCGGAAGTTGCGGTGCGCATCGGCGCCATTGCCGGCCTCACCATCCCCTCCTTCTGGCTGGGCATCGTCTCGATCTTCCTGCTCTCCAAATTCCTGCCCGGCGTGCAGGCGCTGGGCTATGTGCCCTTCCATCAGGATCCGCTGGGCAATCTGCAGCGCATGGTGCTGCCGGTGATCGCGCTGTCGCTGCCCATGCTGGCCAATCTGTCGCGGCTGGTGCGCTCGGCCATGCTCGATGCCCTCAGCCAGGATTACATCCGCACCGCCAAGGCCAAGGGCGCCGATCGCCGCCGCATCATCTACAAGCATGCCCTGCGCAATGCGCTGATCCCCTTCATCACCAGCGTCGGCGTGTCGGCCGGCTATCTGCTGGGCGGCGCCATCGTCGTCGAGCAGGTGTTCGCCATTCCCGGCCTGGGCCGGTTGGTGCTGGGTGCAATTTCGGAACGTAATTATCCTCTCGTGCAGGCTTCCATTCTGGTCATGACCGCCGCCTTCGTCATCGTGAACTTCATCGTCGACATGCTCTATTCGGTCATCGACCCGCGGGTGACCCGATGATCACCTACATGCGCCAGAACAAGCTCCTCAGCTTCGCGGTCATCTTCGTCACCCTGCAGGTGCTCCTTGCGGTCTTTGCCCCCTATATCGGCCTGCAGGACCCCTTCGCCCAGGTCATCGCCCAGCGTCTCAAGGGCCCCAACTGGGTCAACTGGCTCGGCACCGATCAATTGGGCCGGGACGTGTTTTCCCGCATCATCTACGGCTATCGCACCTCGCTGCTCACCTGCGTCACCGCCGTCATGCTCTCGCTGGTCGTTGGCGGCACGCTGGGCATGCTCGCCGCCTATTATCGCGGCTGGTTTGATCGCATCGTCATGCGCTGCATGGATATCCTGTTTGCCTTCCCGATCCTGCTGCTGGCCATCGGCGTCATCGCCGTGCTCGGCCCCAGCGTCTGGAGCGCGGCACTGGCCATCGGCATCGTCTATACCCCGATCTTTGCCCGCCTGCTGCGTGGTCCGGCGCTGGTCATCTGCGAGAGCGAATACGTCAATGGCGCGCGTGCCATCGGCTCCGGCGATGGCCGCATCATCTTCATCCACCTGCTGCCCAATCTGATGTCGGTCGTGCTGGTGCAGACCTCGCTGCTGCTCTCGGCCGCCATCCTCGTCGAAGCCTCGCTGTCCTTCCTTGGCCTTGGTGCCCAGCCGCCAACCCCGTCGCTGGGGCTGATGCTGTCGGAAGGCCGCAACTTCCTCATGCTCGCGCCATGGCCGGCCATTTTCTCCGGCTTTGCCATCCTCTTCCTGTCCTTCGGCTTCAACCTGCTGGGCGATGCGATGCGCGATGCGCTCGATCCGCGCCTGCGTGGACAAGGATAGCAGCAAGTGAGCGAACCCGGATTGGACGACACTGTCGCGGATCGCGTTACCTCGCGCATAGTGGCACTGCTAAGCGAACCTTCCGGGGCCTCCGAGCCGCTGTATCTGCGGCTCGAACAGGCCATTCGCCGGCTGATCGAACAGGGCGAGCTGCGCCCCAGCCAGACCCTGCCCTCGGAGCGCGCCCTGGTGCGCGCCACCGGCATGTCCCGCGTCACCGTGCGCACGGCCATGGAGCGGCTCATCGGCGATGCGCTGATCTCCACCCGGCCCGGTGCCGGTTCGCAGGTCTCCCCGCTCCTTGAGCAGCCGCTTTCGGTGCTGCTGGGCTTTACCGAGGACATGAAGCGCCGGGGCGCCGCCACCGAGTCACGCCTGATCTCGCAGGAAGTGGGCCTGCCCACCACCGATGAAATGCTCAAGCTGGGCCTTGCGGCCTCCGAGCCGGTGTTCCGCCTGTCGCGCATTCGTCTGGCCAATGGCGAGGCCATGGCCATCGAGCACGCCGTGGTGCCCCAATCCGCCATCGGCACCGAGACGGTCGAGGGTTCGCTCTATGATCGCCTGCGCCACACCGGCAACATGCCTGTGCGCGCGCTGCAGCGCCTGCGCTCCTCCATCGCCGAGGACTGGGAGGCCAGGCACCTCTCCATCCCCCCCGGCTCGCCTATCCTGCGCATCGAGCGTCACGCCTTCCTCGCCAGTGGCCGCTCCATCGAGGTGACGCGCTCCGCCTATCGCGGCGACCGTTATGATTTCATTGCCGAGCTGAAACTGCCGACATGACCCTGCTGCAAGCCTTCATCGAAACCTTCCCCATTGCCGGCCAGTTCACCATTTCGCGCGGCGCCAAGACCGAGGCCCATGTGGTCCGCGTAACCCTCACGCGTAACGGCGTCACCGGCCAGGGCGAATGCGTGCCCTATGCCCGCTATGGCGAAACCCTCGAGGGCACCCGCGACGCCATCCTCGCGCTCTCCGCCGACATTGCCGCTGGCCTCACCCGCCACGACCTGCAATCCCGCCTGCCGCCCGGCGCCGCCCGCAACGCGCTCGATTGCGCGTTCTGGGATCTCGAAGCCAGGCTCGCCGGTCAGGACGTCGCAACGCTGGCCGGGGTGACCTGGCTTGGCGACATCGAAACCGCCTACACCATTAGCCTCGGCACGCCCGAGGCCATGGCCGCCGACGTGCTGCGCGCCGCCCATATGCCGCTGCTCAAGCTCAAGTTCGGCGCCCCCGGCGATATCGCGCGCCTGCGCGCCATCCGCGCCGCAGCCCCCGATACGCGTCTCGTGGTCGATGCCAATGAGGGCTGGCTGGGCGATGATCTATTGGCCAATCTGGCCGCCTGCGCCGAGGCCGGCGTCGAACTGGTCGAGCAGCCCCTGCCCGCGGCCGACGATGCGATCCTTGCCGCAATCGACCATCCGGTGCCCATTTGCGCCGACGAAAGCGTGCACGCGCTGGCCGGCCTTGAAGCCGTCGCCACGCGCTATGACGCCATCAATGTCAAACTGGATAAGACCGGCGGGCTGACCGAAGGCCTCGCCGTCGCCAATCGCGCCCGCGAACTCGGGCTTGAGATCATGGTGGGCTGCATGGTCAGCACCTCGCTCTCCATGCTCCCAGCTTCGCTACTGGCCGCCGGGGCCCGCTGGGTCGACCTCGATGGTCCCCTGCTGCTGGCCGCCGACCGCGCCGGCGGCCTCGTTTATCGCGATGGCCGGACCCGTCCCGCAGCAGCAACGCTGTGGGGCAGGCCCTGAGAGCCTTATTTGCCGAACGGCACTGAGGTGCGCATGACTTCGCCGGAATTGTTGAATTCCACTTCGAAGTCGACGGTGATGAGGCTGTTGTTGAGCATGATCTTGGAGCCGATCCGCACGTCGCTGCCGCTGCGGTCCTTCTGCTGTTCCTTCAGGTCGAAGGTGATCTTGCCGCCCTGCTGGTTGCCGATCGCCAGCCCGGTAAACCCGGCATTGGAGCTCATCGCCGCTTCATAGCGCTTGTTGGCGTCGTTATAGGCGATGGTCCCGCTCACCGACAGATTGGTGTCGGCCAGCGAGCAGCGCCCGGTATAGTTGATCTTGGTCTGGTTGCCCTTGGCGATCTGCAGGCGGCAGCGGAACGGCTGCCCACTGCTCGAACCACCCGACATCGCGCCCTCGCCCCGCCAGTCTCCGATATAGGAGGTAAGCAGCGCCAGCTCCGCGTCTCCGGCCTGGGCGGCGGCCGAGCCAAATCCAACAAACTGCGTCAACAGCAAGGCCACGGCGACCTTGGACCATTTAATCATCTAGCAGAGCCCTCTTTTCCGACATTAATTGCAGAATTTGCCCGTTTTTGCCAGCGACCGCGTATCGAAACCGGGCAAACTCTGAGAACCTTAACGCATGTTACAGATTCGCAGCCACGTGAATGCAGGAAACCGAAAGCCTCTGCCATGACTCTTCGAACAACTACCTGTGAGCTGTCTGGTTCAAGACGTTGACCTCAAATTGATCATGCCATCGCAGAAACGGGAACGGCTCGCGTGAACACTTCCACCGCTCCAATCATCGACGCCATCAATATCGACTACAGCCTCGAGATCGCTGGCCGGCCGCTGCATATCCTCAAGAGCGTCTCCCTGCGCGTGCAGCCCGCCGAGGTCGTCGCCATTGTCGGCCCATCGGGCAGCGGCAAGACCTCGTTCCTGATGTTGCTGGCCGGACTCGAGCGCGCCACCGGCGGCCGGCTCACCGTCAACCAGCACGATCTGACGGCACTCAGCGAGGATGATCTGGCCCGCTTCCGCCGCAAGACCATGGGCATCGTGTTCCAGAGTTTCCATCTCATTCCCTCGCTGACGGCGCTCGACAATGTCGGGCTCGCCCTCGAAATCGCTTCCCCCGAACTCTCCATGGCCCAGGTGCGCGACCGGGCCGGCGCGGCTCTCGCCGCCGTTGGTCTGGGCAATCGCCTCGATCACCGCCCCTCCGCCCTTTCGGGTGGCGAGCAGCAGCGCGTTGGCCTCGCCCGCGCCATGGTCGCCAATCCGCCCTTGCTGCTGGCCGACGAGCCGACCGGCAATCTCGACCAGAAGACCGGCGCCCTCGTCGTGCAGCTGATGTTCGACCTGGCGCGCAAGCAGGGCACCGCCGTGGTCCTGATCACCCATGATCCCGCCCTCGCCGCCAAGGCCGACCGCGTCCTCACCATGACCCAGGGCGAACTCGTCGAAACGACGGTGGACAGCTGATGAGCGGCATCTGGGCGGCGCTACGCGTCGGTTTGCTCGACATGCGCGGCGATCTGCGCCGCTTCGTGCTGCTGGTGGTGTGTCTGGCGGTCGGCACAGCGCTGATTGCCGGCGTCAGCTCCGTCGGCGCCAGCATCACCCAGGCCATCGACAAGAACGCCGCCGAACTGATGGGCGGCGATCTCGAACTCTCCCGCGCCGACCGTCCGGCCACCCCCGAGGAATTCCAGCGCATGCTGGGCCTCGCCCGGGTCTCCAGCGTCGTCGATACCAACGTCCGCGCCGAAGCCCAGCCACCATCGGGCCGCTCCAACGAAGCCTTCGTCGACCTCATGGCCGTCGGCGACACCTATCCGCTGCTCGGCAGCGTCACCAGCCCGCAACTGCCCGCCAACACCTCCGTGTTTGATTTCCTCGCCGAGCAGGACGGCGTCTTCGGCGCGCTGGTCGATCCGGTGATGCTCGATCAGCTCCATATCAACATCGGCGACAGCTTCGAGCTGGGCGGCACCACCTTCCAGGCGCGCGGCCAACTCACCAAGATCCCCGATGGACCGGTGCGCGGCTTTCGCCTCGGCCTGACGACCGTCATCTCCCAGCCCGGCTTTGCCACCATTTCCGATCGCTCCTCGCCGCTGCCGGGCCTGGGCACCTGGTTCCGCTACAAGCTGCTCACCGATGGCGATACCCAGGCGGTCCTGACCGAGCTCGACACCCATTTCATCAGCGCCGGCTGGACCGTGCGCACCGCCCGCGATGGCCTCGGCGCCATGGTGCGTTACTACGATCTGTTCATGCGCTTCCTCATGATCGTGGGCCTCGGTTCGCTGCTCATCGGCGGCGTCAGCGTCTGGACCGGCATGCAGGCCTATATCGCCGAGCGCGCCAGCGTCATCGCCATATTGCGCAGCATCGGCGCCGGCCGCAGCCGGGTGTTCCTGCATTTCTTCGCCCAGATCACGACGCTCGCCATTGTCGGCGTGCTCATCGGCCTCCTGATCGGCGGCGGCGCCGCCTATGCACTGCTGCCCGCCGTGGGCCAAGCCGTAGGCATTTCGCTTGAGCCGACCCTGCACCTGCAGCCCCTGCTGGTTGCCGCCGCCGCGGGCCTCGTCACCGCCTTTGCCTTCTCCTATCTGCCGCTGCAGCAGGCTCAGACCATCCGTCCGGTGCTGCTGTTCCGCTCCAAGGGCCTCGCTGCCCCGCCCATCGAGTGGCGCGCCCTGCTCACCTCCTGGCAAATCCTGCCGCTGCTGCTCTCGGGCGTCGCGTTTTTCTGGCTGGCCTATCTGATGACCGGCGATCTGGCGCTGGTGGCAGCGTTCGGCCTCGCCAGTGCGCTGGCCGCCATCGTCTTCCAGCTGTTCATCCACGCCATCCAGTGGGCGCTGCAACATCTGCCCGAGCCCCCGACCCAAAAGCTCCGCCAGGCCATCCGCGCCATTTCCGGCTCCGGCTCCAATGCCGCCGCCGTCGTCGTGTCGGTGGGCATGGCGCTGGGCATGCTGATCGTCGTGCTGGTGCTCCAAGGCAATCTGCGCCAGGAATTCCTCGGCGCCTCGGCCTTCGATGCGCCCACCCTGGTCGCGTCCGACCTGTTCTCCGATGAAGTCGAACAGCTCCAGGCCATGGCTGGCCCCGGCACCAATATCGCCAGCTTCGTCGCCACCCCCATGCTGCGCGGCGTGCTGACCGAAATCAATGGCGTGCCCTCCGAACAGGTCCGCACCCGCGGCCCCGAAGCCACCTTCCTGCTCTCGGGCGAAGTGCCGCTCACCTATCGCGCCCTGCTGCCCGCTGCTTCCAAGCTCGTCTCCGGCCAATGGTGGGCCCCCGATTATGCCGGCCCGGGCCTCGTCTCCCTGCACCAGAGCCTGCGCAATGGCCTCGGCGTCGAGCTGGGCGACACTCTCACCTTCTCGATTTTCGGCGAATCCCAGACCGTCACCATTGCCTCGTTCCGCGACTATTCCTGGCAGGGCGGCATCGATTTTCTCGCCACCTTCTCCCCCGGCGTGCTCGAGCAATATCCCACCACCCTGTTTGCCGCGGTCACCGCCGTCCCCGGCCAGGAAATCGCGGTCGAACGCGAGCTCGCCAGCGGCCTCCCCGATATCCGCTTCATCGCCATTGGCGACACCCTCAAGCAGATCACCAATGCGCTCAGCCAGCTGTCCTTTGCGGTCACGCTGGTGGGTGGCCTTGCCGTCGGCAATGGCCTCTTGGTGCTCATCGGGAGCCTTGCCACCGGGCGCCGCCAGCGCGAGGCCGATGCCGTGATCACCAAGGTTCTGGGCGCCACGCGCTTCCATTTGATGGCCACCGCCTTCGTGCAATATCTGGTGCTGTCCGCCCTCGCCGCCATTCCCGCGGCGCTCCTGGGCATTGGCCTGGGGTGGCTGGTGAGCCTCCTGATGCTCGATGTGGATTTCTCCATCCAGGGCGATGGCCTTGGCGTGGTGCTGTTCGCCGCCATCGTCATCACCGCCCTGCTCGGCGCCATGACCATCCTGCGCGCTGCCTCCGCCCGCCCGGCCCGTTTGCTGCGCGACCTCTAGGCCGCGCAGCCTTTTCTATGGCCACGCCGCATAAGAGCCGTCGCGCGCGGCCCTTTGCAGCATCAATTGCTGCCGGTAACGCCCCGGTGACAGCCCCTTTTGCCGCGCAAAGAACCGGTTGAAATAGCCCGCATCGCGAAATCCCAGCGCGTCGGCAATCTCGCGGATCTGCAGCGTCGAATGCTCCAGCAGGCTCGCGGCATCTTCCAGCAGCCGCTGATGCACCAGCTCCTGCGGCGAACTCCCCGTGGCCCGCCGGATCGCCGTGGTCAGCCGGTCGGTGGAAATTCCCATGGTGCGGGCATAATCGGCCACCCGCCATTGCGCCCGCGCGTTGAGCTCCACCAGCTGCAAGAACCCCTGCACCAGCACCCGGGGCGAAGCCTGCGCCCGCGCCGCGGCGCTCGCCCCGCCCAGCCGCCAGAAGGCGATCAGCACAAGGCACAGCCGCGCCATGATCGCCTCGCGCATCCCCGGCAAATCCTCGCCGGTTTCGCGCTGGATTTCATCGAGATCCCGCATGATCGCCCGCGCCGCCGCCGCCTCCACCGGCACCCCCAGCATAGGCTGGTCTACCGCCTGCCGCAGCGGCGCGGTGATGGCGCTCGCCGGGATCACCCGCCCCAGCGCCGCATCCGACACCGTCATGCTGGCCCCGCGCGCCCCCGCCTCCAGCCGCACGCTCGCCGATAGACCGCTCGGCAACCAGATCACGCAGGGTGCTTCGAGCGGCGTCTCCACCGCCCCCAGCCGGATCACCCCGCGCCCCGATACCAGCACGAAGCCATGGCCGTTCTGGCGCGCCAGCGGCGGGGCAAAATCCCATGCGGTTACCGACAGCGCCCCCGCCACATCCTGCACGTCGACATCCTGCACCCGCCCCGGTGCCAGCGCCGCGCGCCGCAAATGTTCCCCCATAGAACCAGACCTCCCAATCTGCGGCAAAAGTACAATTAAATATCTGTTTTGTCCATTTCAGTCCGCAGCACTGCCGCCTACGGTCCTCTCAGTAAGCATTCGCTGCCCATAGAACCGCAAAGGTCTGACAGCGCGCGCTTGGCACCGCCCAACATTTGGGCCTGGAGGGAACACATCTATGACCACGATCAGTCGCAGAACCGTTTTGCAGGGTATTGGCGCGGGTGCCATGGCAACTGCATTGGCCAGCCTGCCCGTCTTCGCTCAGGACCGCACAGCCATCCGCATCGGCTATGCCATTTCCAAGACCGGGGCCAATTCCGGCGGCGCCGGCATTTCGACCCTGCCCAATTACGTGCTGTGGGTTGACGATGTGAACAAGGCCGGCGGCCTCAAGCTCTCCAAGCTTGGTGCCAGCTTCCCGCTCGAAGTCATTGAATATGATGACCGTTCGGCCGCCGAAGAAACCGTGCGCGCGATCGAGCGCCTGGCCACCCAGGACAATGCCGATCTGATCCTGCCGTCCTGGGGCACCGGCTCCAGCATGGCCTCGGGCCCGACCTTTGACCGCTTCGGCTTCCCCCAGCTCGGCGCCACCGCCGTCACCGACATGGCCCCGCAAATGGCCAAGCGCTGGACCCGCAGCTTCTGGCTGCTCGGCGGCGGCCACGATTATGCCACGGCCCTGGTCAATCTGCTGGTCAAGCAGCGCGATGCCGGTACCATCAACAACAAGGTCGCCATTGCCTCGGTCGCCGATGGTTTTGGCATCGATCTGTCCAAGGCCGCCACCCCGGCCTTCAAGGAAGCCGGCTTCGAGCTGGTCTATGACAAGACCTACCCGCTCGGCACCTCCGATTTCGCCCCGATCATCAATGAAGTCTCGGGCCTGGGCGTCGACACCTTTGTCGCCTTCTCCTATCCGCCCGATACCTTCGCGCTGACCCAGCAATCGGTCGTCGCCAATTTCAGCCCCAAGGTGTTCTACCTGGGCGTCGGCACCGCTTTCCCGATCTATCCCAACATCGCCGGTCCCAACCACGATGGCGTCATGGGCGTCGGCGGCATCGATCCCGATAGCGCCGAAATCGCCGACTATTTCGAGCGCCACAAGGCCATTAACGGCCAGTATCCCGACAGCTGGGCCAGCGCCATCACCTATGCCAGCCTGCAGATCCTGCAGCAGGCGGTGGAGCGCGTCGGCGACATTGATCACGCTGCCATCGCCGCCGAAATCTCCACCGGCGAATTCGACACCATCGTGGGCAAGATCAAGCTCGTCGACAACCAGCTGCGCAGCCTGTGGACCGTCGGTCAGTGGCAGGACGGCAAGTTCGTCGGCCTCGCCCACACCGAACGCGACGGCGCCCGCGACCCTGTGGTGCCAAAGCCCGCCTGGATCCCCGCCGGCTAGGGGAACACCCCCTCCTGACCTCCCCCTGAACAGGGGGAGGAAAAGATCGAGTTTGAGGCGCGATCTTGCCTCACCCACCGCGTGGCTCCTCCCCCTATCAGGGGGAGGTTGGGAGGGGGTACCCCTCCATGGCCACCCAATCCCCAATCCCGGAGCGCCCCATGCTCTTAAGCGCCATCCTGACCGGCCTCGTCCTTGGCGGCACCTATGCCCTTGTCGCCATGGGCCTGACGCTGCAATACGGCGTCGCCCGCATCATGAATCTGGCCTATGGCGATGTCATCATCGCCGCCAGCTTCGGTGCCTATGTGCTGTTCAATATCTTCGGGATCAATCCGATCCTGGCCATGCTGCTGGTCATTCCGGCCGGCTTTACGCTTAACTATTTCATCTATTCCATCATGCTGCAGCCGCTGGCCCGCCGCTCCCGCGATCGCGGCCGGCTTGAAGGCGATTCCATCCTCGCCACGTTCGGGCTGCTGTTTGTCATCCAGGGCGTGGTGCTGGTGCTGTTTGGCGCCAATTACATGAGCTACAGCTTCCTCGCGGTTCCCATCGACGTCCTGGGTACCACCATTGCCGCCAATCGCCTGCTGGCGCTGGTACTGGCCATCGTCTTTGCCATCGGCCTGTGGGTGCTGCTCACCCGCACCCGCTTCGGCACCGTCATTCGCGCCGTCGCCGCCAATCCCGCTTCCGCGCCGCTCGTCGGCATCAATGTCGATAGCGTCGCCGCGCTTTGCCTTTGCCCTGGGCGGGGCCATGGCCGCGGCCGGTGGCGTCGTCATCTCCATGTATCTCACCTTCTCCGCCACCATGGGCGTGGTCTTCACCATGAAGGCGCTCATCGTCGTCATCATGGGCGGCGTCGGCAATCTCATGGGCGCACTGGCCGCCGGGCTTGATCCTCGGGCTCGTGGAAACCCTCGTCTCCACCTATATCGACCCCGGCCTGACCCTTGCCTCCACCTATCTGATCTTCCTCGCGGTTCTCGTCGTGCGCCCGCAGGGCCTGTTCGGAAAGGCCAGTTCATGACCGCCAAGACCACTCTCACCGCCGCCCTCGGCCTCGTCGTACTGGCAATCCTCGCCTTCGTTCCCGGCTTTGTCGGCCCCTACCCGCTGGGCCTGGGCATCGGCATCCTCGGCTATGGCGTGCTCGCCACCGCCTGGGCCATGTTCTCCGGCCCCACGCGCTATATCTCGCTCGCCACCGTCGCCTTTTTCGGCATGGGCGCCTATACCGTCGCCGTGCTCAGCGAGACCATGCCCTATCCGCTGGTGCTGGTCTGCGCCGCCCTAGTCGCGCTCATCGTCTCGCTCATCGTGGGCCTCGCCACGCTGCGTCTCGCCGGCATCTATTTCGTCATCTTCACCTTCGGGCTGACCGAGCTGGTGCGCCAGCTGGTGACCTATTACGAGGTCAACATCACCCGCACGCTGGGGCGCTATGTCTTCCTGCCCATCGGCCCCGAGCACATCTACTGGCAATTGCTGGCGCTGCTCGCCATCACCCTGGCCATCGCCTTTTGGGTGCGCCGCAGCAAGCTCGGGCTCGCCATGCGCGTCATCGGCGACGATCCGGTGGTGGCCAGCCACCTGGGCATTCGCATCACCCGCGCCAAGCTGACCCTCTTCTCCATCAGCGCCGTCATCATGGCGCTGGCCGGTGCCATCCAGGCCCCGCGCTGGACCTATATCGAGCCCTCCATCGTCTTCAACCCAACCGTCAGCTTCCTCACCGTGATCATGGCGCTGCTCGGCGGTCCCAACCGGCTGTTCGGCCCGCTGCTCGGCGCCATCCCGCTCTTCCTGCTGTTTGAATGGCTCTCCGCCAATTTCCCCAACCACTATTCCATCATTCTGGGTCTGCTGTTCATCGCCATCGTCTTCGTGCTCCCCAACGGGCTGATCGCGGCGAGCGAGAGCATCTGGGCCACTCTTACCCGCAAGCAGGCCCGCTCATGAGCCTTCTCACCCTCGACAGCGTCACCAAGCGCTTTGGCGGCCTCACCGCCGTCAACGGCCTCAGCTTCACCCTCCATGCCGGCGAAACCGTCGGCCTGCTCGGCCCCAATGGCTCGGGCAAGACCACGGCGCTCAACATGGTCTCGGGCTATCTGCCGGTCAGCGGCGGCACCATTGCGCTAAACAACGACCTCATCAGCACGCTGCCCCCCGAGCAGATCGCCCATCGCGGCATTGCCCGCACCTTCCAGCTGGTGCGCGCGTTGCCCTCGCTAACCGTTGGCGAAAACGTGCTGGCGGCCCTCGCCTTCCGCAAGACCCCGCTCTGGGGCCACGCCGCCACCGTCCAGATCGAAACCCTGCTCGCCGATGTGGGCCTGGGCGGTCGTGCCAACCACCCCGCCGACAGCCTCACCTATATCGACCTCAAGCGCATGGAGCTGGCCCGCGCCCTCGCCACCGATCCCCAGCTCCTGCTGCTCGATGAATGGCTCGCCGGCCTCAACCCCACCGAGCTGCGCACCGGTATCGATTTGATTACCAGTCTGGGCCAGCGCGGCATCACCATTCTGATGGTCGAGCACGTCATGGACGCCATCCGCGCCCTGTGCACCCGCTGCATTGTCATGAACACCGGCACCAAGATCGCCGACGGCCCGACCGCCGAGGTGCTGGCCGATCCCGAAGTGGTGCGCGCCTACCTCGGAGACGACCATGCTTGAAGTCTCCAACATCGCCCTGCGCTACGGCAAGCACCTGGCGCTCGACAATGTCTCGCTCAGCGTCGCCGAGCGCGAAACCATCGTTGTGCTGGGGGCCAATGGCGCCGGCAAGTCCTCGCTGCTCAAGGCCATTGCCGGGCTCGAACGCCCCGCCCCCGGCGCCAGCGTCACGCTCGACGGCACCGAGCTTTTGGGCCGTCCCGCCCACAAATTCCTCGAACTGGGCATTGCCCTCGTGCCCGAAGGCCGCGGCATCTTTGGCGACCTCACCGTCGCCGAAAACCTTGAGCTGGGCGCCTACACCCGCCACGCCCGCCCGCACGAAACACGCCAGCTCGCGCTCGTGTTCGAGCTCTTCCCGCGCCTCTCCGAGCGCCGCTCCCAGATCGCCCGCACCATGTCGGGCGGCGAACAGCAAATGCTCGCCATCGGCCGCGCCCTGATGAGCTGCCCCCGCCTGCTCATGCTCGATGAGCCCAGCCTTGGCCTCGCCCCCATCGTCACCAGTGAGCTGTTCGTGGCGCTGTCGCGCATTCGTGACACCGGCATTGCCCTGCTGGTGGTAGAGCAGAACGTCAAGGCGAGCCTCGGCATCGCCCATCGCGGCTACCTCATGGGCGCAGGCCGCATCACCGGTTCCGGCACCGCCGCCCAGCTCAGCGCCGACCCGGCGGTCCAGCAAGCCTTTCTCGGCGCATCCCTACCCAAACCAACCCTTATCGGAGATCCCGCATGACCGACCTCGGCTTGCTCATCAACAATGCGGAAGTCGCAGCCGCTGGCGGCGCCATTTTCGAGCGGCGCAATCCCGTCAGCGGTGAAATTGCCACCCGCGCCGCCGCCGCCACCATCGAGGACGCCCTGCGCGCCGCCGATGCGGCCGCCGCCGCCTTCCCCGCCTGGAGCCATTCCACCCCCGGCGAGCGCCGCAAGGTGCTGCTCGCCGCCGCCGATATCCTCTTTGCCAAGATGCCCGACTTCATCGCCGCCATGGCCGCCGAAACCGGCGCGACGGCCGGCTGGGCCGGGTTCAACGTCACCCTTGCCGCCGACATGCTGCGCGAAGCCGCAGCCCTCACCACCCAGATCACCGGCGAGATCATCCCCTCCAACCGCCCCGGCTCCACCGCCTATGGCGTGCGCCAGGCCGCCGGCGTCGTGCTCTCGATCGCGCCCTGGAATGCCCCCGTCATCCTGGGCGTGCGCTCCCTCGCCACCCCGCTCGCCTGCGGCAACACGGTCGTGTTCAAGACCAGCGAAATCTCACCCCGCACCCACCGGCTGATCGCGGATTCGCTGATCGAGGCCGGCCTGCCCGTCGGCGTGCTCAATGTGGTGTCCAACGCCCCCGAAGATGCCGCCGCCCTCGTTGAAGCGCTCATCGCCCACAAGGCCGTGCGCCGCATCAATTTCACCGGCTCCACCCGCGTCGGCCGCATCATCGCCGAAACCTGCGCCCGCAATTTCAAGCCGGCCCTGCTCGAGCTGGGCGGCAAGGCCCCGTTTGTCGTCCTCGATGATGCCGATCAGGAACAGGCCGTCGCCGCCGCCGCCTTTGGCGCCTATATGAACCAGGGCCAGATCTGCATGTCGACCGAGCGCATCATTGTCGATGACAAGATCGCCGATGAGTTCGTCTCAGCCCTCGCCGCCAAGGCCTCGACCCTCAAGGCCGGCGATCCGCGCGACAACAACACCCCGCTCGGGTGCCTCGTTGATCAAAGCGCCGGTCAGCGCCTCGATGCCCTGATAAAGGATGCCGTGGCCAAGGGCGCCCGCGTCGTCGCCGGCGGCGGCATTGACGGCACCATCATGCAGGCCACCGTCATCGATGGCGTCACCCCGGCGATGAAGCTTTATCGCGATGAATCCTTTGGGCCCCTGGTCGTGGTCATTCGCGTCGGCAGCCTCGATGAAGCCGTGCGCGTCGCCAACGATACCGAATATGGCCTGGCCGCAGCGGTCTTCGGCAAGGACGTCAACCGCGCCATGCGCGTCGCCGCCCGCATCGAATCCGGCATCTGCCACGTCAACGGACCGACCGTTCACGACGAAGCCCAGATGCCCTTTGGCGGCGTCAAGGCGTCCGGCTATGGCCGCTTTGGCGGCAAGGCCGGCATCGCCGAATTCACCGATCTGCGCTGGATCACCGTGCAGGACGGCCCGATCCACTACCCGTTCTAGGCCTCATCGGGGGCGAGGAGGCAACTCTTCGCCCTCGCCGCCTAGCGGTCCCAGCGCATCGGCCAGTACACGTCACTGTCAAAATCGGCCGGGATCGGCGACATCATCGACAATGCCTGCCGCGCATAGTCCACCTGCAGCGCAAACTGCCGCACGCTTTCCGGCATCGGCCGCCCGGTGATCATCTCCCGCGTGCGCCACTCATCCAGCTTGACCAGCCTCAGCCGCCGCCGCGCTTCATTCTCGACATCATCGACCACGACCACGACCACGACCACGACCGGGGCTTCCGCCACCGGCGCCTGCCGCGCGCTCTCCGTCCATTCCCTGCTGCCTTCGATCTCTGCGAAACGCAACTTGACCACCCACTCAATATGCCGCCAGTGCCCCCCACCCGGCCAATATCGATAATCTTGCAACAGCACATTTAACGAAGCGGTAACGACGGCCTGACCTCAGATTTTCCAAGTGCCGATGCCCTGTTCAGGCAGACCTCCCCCACCCACCATGTCATCCCCGCGAAAGCGGGGACCTCCGTTCCCAATTCAGCAGGCAATAAACAGAGGTTCCCGCTTCCGCGGGAATGACACCGGGGGGTGACACTGACACGGGAACGACACCAATAATCGCCCCGACGCCCCCACGCGCCCGATGCACCCCTCCCCCTGTTCAGGGGAAGGCTGGGTGGGGGTATCCTTGCGAGCGATACACCCGACCTAGTCACCTTGTCCCCACCCACCATGTCATCCCCGCGAAAGCGGGGACCTCCGTTTGGAGACGCGACCATATCCCCTCCTAACCTCCCCTTGATAAGGGGAGGAACATTACGGTGCGGGAGTAACATGGGAGCTGAAGATTTGGCGTGTTCGCACTGTCAATCGGGGAGCCCCGATGCACTCCTCCCCCTGTTCAGGGGGAGGTTGGGTGGGGGTATCCTTGGGAGCGACACGCCTGCCCCAATCACCTCACCGCCTCACCGCCCACGCATCATCCGTCCCCACCCACCATGTCATCCCCGCGAAAGCGGGGACCCCCGTTGCGCCACCCCTGTCGGTGCAGCCAAACAAAGGTTCCCGCTTCCACGGGAATGACTCCGAGGGAAGGGACTTGAGAACTGCCAGGACTGAGTAGGCTTCTGTACCCCACCCACAGGGTCATCCCCGCAAAAGCGGGGACCTCCGTTGAGCCACCCTTGTCGCCAACAGCAGGGTTTCCCGCCTTCGCAGGACCGACACCGGATATTGGAAAAAATGGAAACCGCCGCAAGAAACCGCGGTCAGCTCTGGTCTTTCTGGTCCTTGGCCGCCTGCGCCTGGGCTTTCCGGTCGCGCCGGGTCCGGTTCCACGTCGACCACTTGCGCGTACCCCGCACCAGGGCCAGATTGACCGGCCCCTGCAGGAATACCAGGTCGAGCGCGAGCAGGATCAGCCCGAGCGGCAGCATCCAGATGCCCAGCACCGGCAAGAAGCTGAAAATGCCGCCAAACACCAGCAGGATTCCAAGCGGAATGCGCACCCACTGGGCACCCGGTCGGCGCAAGCGTTGCAGCACGCGGGCTGCCATGTTGGGCACGCGCCGTTCAACCTTGTCCAGCTGTCGTTCCAGGCGTTCACTATTTTTACCCATGGGACCCCGCTGTGGCCTGCCCTGATGTAATTGCACTTGTCCCGCAAGCCAAGAGGAACACTCTCAATTGTCCCATTAACCATGGGCGGGAACTTCCCCCCGCGCTCCGAGTTGAGTGTCCTATGGAATCCAATGGAGCGTCCCAATGGCAGATGCAGTCAAAGAAGCAGGCAAGATGATAGCGGAAACTGGCGCGGAACGGACGGACAGGCTGTTCGGCCAGATTGATGCTATGCGTGAGGAACTCGCTTCAATCACTGATGCTATAAGCCATTATGGTGCCGATGCAATGGAGGGTGTGCAGCATAACGCCGTCGCCTTGGCTAAGGAAGTTCAGCACCAGGGCGCAGCCGTTGCGCATCAGGTTGGCAAGCAGGCCCAGGCCGCCACCCGCAAGGTACAGGACAACCCGATTCAAACGATCGTTATCCTTGCCGCCATCGCCCTTGTTTCAGCGGTGATCTTCAAGCGCGACTAGCCCGCCGGTCGGCGTTGGCGTTTTGCTAACCATATCAGGCAGGGCTTCCTTAAGCGTGTCGGGTCATTTTCGCTCTGAAGTGCCTTATAGCCTCAGACCGGAGATGACCCCATGTTTATGCCTGCCAAAGCGACCTTGCGCGCGCTCGGGGTCCTTGTCGCCGCCACCACCATGAGCGGTTGCAGCTTCCTCGGCATGAATTTCGGCATGGCGCAGATGAGCGAAAAAGAATGTCTCATGCGCGCCATGTATTTTGAATCCAATCGCTCCAGCCCCGATGGCATGCTCGCCGTCGGCACCGTAGTCATGAACCGCGTCAACGATGCCCGCTACCCCAAATCCGTCTGCGGCGTCGTCGGCCAGAAGAACCAGTTCGCCCAGGGCGTGCTCTCCAAGAAGATGACCGACAGCGGCGCGGTGCTTGCCTCCCAGGTTGCCGATCAGGTCATGCGCGGTTCGCGCCATTCGGGCGTCCAGAACGCCCAGCACTTCCACACCGCCGGGCTGCGCTTCCCCTATAACAATATGCACTACGTGCTCGAAGCGGGCGGCAACGAGTTCTACGAAAAGCGCTGACGCGCCGGTTTTCGCAAACTCGCGTTCATGTGGCGGTGAAATCCGTTCATCGCCGCCCGTTTCTCGTTCAGACACCGTTCATCTATCGTTCATAACGCGTTCATATTCGCCCATTTCCGGGCGTGCCGCGAAAAAACCCTGAACCGGCCCAAACTTCGCCTGACCGTTCCGTCACGAAGTGGTGATCCTCCCAACGTCGCTCAGGACATTGAAAATGAACGCAAAAATCATTCTGCCCTTCGCCGCTATTGCAATGTTGACCCTGGCCGGCTGCAGCGATCCCGACACACCCGCGGAAACCACCGGAAACACCACCCCAACCACCGAATCCACCTCCGCACCGACCACACCGCCAAGCACTCCGGCGGTCGCCCCACCAGCCTCGACCATGGCGCCCGCGCCCGAGCCGACCGTGGCTCCTCCTGCAGCCGAGACCACCAACACCACGCCGACCACCACGCCGTAAGATACTGGTACTCAATGATTCCGCAGCCAGCGCTGCGGGATCATTGCTTGCTGCTGACCTGCAAGACATACCCGATGACGATGGCCACGGCCTCGTACAGTTCGAGAGGAATCGTGTCATCCAGCGGCACTCCGCTCAGCGCTTCGGCCAGCGCCGGATTGGTCTCGATGACCACCCCGTTTTCCTCCGCCAGGGCCACGATCCGCTCCGCCACCAGCCCCCTCCCGCTCGCGACGACCTTCGGCGCTTCCCTGCTATCCTTCTGATATTGCAAGGCAATTGCGAGCGCGCGCGGCTTGGGCTGGTCACTCATCGCTGCGCATCCACGAGTTGACCGCTGGGCATTGGCCCCTTGCTGCTGGGCGCTCCATGGCGCACCACAATAGTCGCAGCATTGATCCCAGCCGCCGCAAATGCCTCTCGCAGCTCAACAATATTCTCCTCCAGCGCCGCCGAGGTCGCCGCCTCACCGGCCCACAGCATCACCCCGGTATTGCCCGCCCGCAGTGAGACCTGCGCTCCCACTTCGCCCAGCTCCGGCAGGTTCAGCGCAAACCGCAAATGCCACCCCGGCTCCGGCGAACCCTCTGCGTCACCTTGCTCATCATGCTGAATTTGCAGGTGAATCAAGCTCTGGTGCTGTCCCATCACCACCGGCAATTCCAGCTGCCATTCCACCCCGGGCTTGCTCACCGCGTCCGGCAGCGAGGCGTGTTGGTGTAGCCGTAGCCGCGACAGCGCCCCCTCTGTTCTCTCAAGCAGTTGTTTTCCAATGGCTTCCGCCGCCAGCTTCGGGTCGATTGGTGGCGCCTCCGCCGCTCGCGCGCGCGGCACCGCACCCCGCATCGGCGGCGGCACCGGGCTGATCGCGGTAATTTCCGCCTGCTGCCCCAACCAGTTAGTCAAGGCCGAGCGCAGCGTCAGCAACGACGTCTTCATGTCGTTCGGCACCGCCATGCCCCGCGCCAGCAGCGCCTCCTGTAACACCCCGGAACGCCGCACGGCCTGGCTGAGCGCTACCCCGTCCAACCTGCCCTCACGAAGGATCAGGCGCCCCGCCAGCACCTGCTGCACAGCGCGCAGCACCGGTTCCGGCAGCGCCACCCTCCCCGTCACCTGCGTCAGTGCGCTGGCCAGCGCCGTCATGCTGCCCTGGCTCGCCAAGGCGCCGCGCACCATCTGCGTCAACGCCACCGTCAACGCCGCCGCCGTACCGGTCGCCACAGCGGGCGGAGAATTTACAGGAGCGCCAGATGGATAGGGAGGTCCCGTCATCGCCTGTGGCATCGAGCTATCGAGGCGCGCACCCGGCACCGCCTGCGCTTGCAACAGGCTCTGATTGTGCAGGCCCGCACTGCCGCCCGCATTTGCACCCGGAGTTGTCATGATGGCCGGAGCACCAATGACCTGTCCGGATCCCGGCAGCACGGGCACACTAGTTGGACCTGTAGGAGTTACATTCGTTGCCCCGCCAGCCGACATTGCACCGGCTGCGGGTGGTGTTTGTGTGGCATTGGGCTGGGTACCCTGTGGAGGCCCCGCCTGCGCCGCGGGAGGCAATGCCAGCAGCGCCAGCCGCAGTTGCGGTCCGGTCTCCAGCACCTCGAACTGCACAATCGTGCCGGCCAATGCGGGCACTGGCAACAACAAGGCCAGCGTTTGCCCGCGAATTGCCACCTGCGTGGCGCCGTTGGCACTCAGGCCCAGTACTTTTCCTTCAAGCTGCTGGCCCACTTGCAGGGCAAGCCCCGGCAGCGTCGCCGCCCGAGCCAGAGCAATCACTTGTGGAAGGTGCGAGGGTATCGACATGCTGTTCAGCCTTGCCGCACCATGCGGCGGACCAGTCTAGCGCCGCGATACCATCCAACGATTCCCTTTTTTTGGGAACGAGCTTGCGCAGAAACTAGTCGTTGCGAACGTCGTTATACGCCTTGGTCGCTGGCTTGCCGCGAAAGGTCACCCAGAAAAAGTTCAGCGTGTATGTGCCCGCAGTGCGGAAAACGCCTTCCTTTTCAAGGCGGCGACCGGATGTCTTCATCTTCAGGGCAAAGGTCCACTTCACCCCGCCGACCTTGGATAGGCGCACCGCGACGTCAGTGTCCTCGCCGAAAAACTCGATCGATCGATCGTAGCCGCCCACCCGCGCCCAGGCCTCGCGCTTGAAGACAAAATTGCCGCCCTGCACCACCGACCCCACCCGCAGGATGAACCGGTTAAGCACGTAGATCAGATAGGTCAGCCCGTAGAACATGTTGACGAGAGCCCGATTCCAGAAGCTCATGTCGTAGTAGATATACGGGCCGCTGAGGCACACCAGCTTGGAATCCTTGGCAAATTCGCTCAGAACCGTATCCAGCCAACCGACCGGTACGATGGTGTCGCTATCGATGTTGGCGACCAGTTCGGCGCCTGCGCTGGCCGCAAAGCCGGCATCGCGCGCATGGACCAGGCCCTTCTTGGGCTCATCCACCACCCGAACGCTCGGAAAACTGCGGGCAATTTCACCCGTGCGGTCCGTCGAAGCGTTATTGACCACAATGATCTCGGCATCGGCCCCGGAGCGTGCGATCTCGGCCACGACGGATTCGAGGCATTTACCGATAAGCGCCTCTTCGTTGTAGGCCGGGATGACGAATGCCAGTTTCATGCTTGCCTCTCACTGAGCGAACGATGCTCTCATGTTCGCAGCCAATAGCGCCTGACTGCCGTTACGGCAACATATGGATTTGATCCCATCAGCGCCCCTCGCTAGCCAAACCGGCGGCTCCCATGGCAGAACTTGGGTGCAATGAGAGTCTAACGACGGTTAGTGGAGCAATCTTGACCCAACCCCACACCCAGCACTGGTTCGGGCAGCTGCGCTCCAAACTGCGATTATTGTATCACAGCCAATCAGATAGCGCTCAGCGCTTCCAAATGGCGGTCCGATTGGTCGACCTCGCCATCATTTTATTCTTCATTGCCAGTCCGCTGTTGCGCGACAGCAATAGTTTCCTGTGGATCGACTATTCAATCGCTGCAATCTTGTTTTTCGACCTGGTCGCTCGAGGACTCGCCGCCAGCGATATATTCCGTTGGCTCCGCCAGTTCCCGGTCATCATCGATATCTTCATCCTGGTGACGCTGCTGGCCCCAACCTGGCTGGTCAATCTGGGCTTCCTGCGAATACTGCGCCTCTGGACCCTTACCCGGCACACGGGATTTTGGCGCCCACTGAAGCGACGCGGCCTCGCGCGCTATCAGGATGCCGTACAGGCAGTGATCAATCTGTTCGTTTTCCTGTTCGTCGTGACTGGCTTTGTCTACACGTTCTTCGCCCATCGCGACGAAACCGGCCTGGCCAGCTATGTCGATGCGCTCTATTTCACCGTCACGACCGTCACCACAACCGGCTATGGCGATGTCACCCTACCGGGCACTAGTGGCAAACTGACCTCCATAATTATCATGATCATCGGGATTTCGCTGTTCGTGCGGCTGGCCCAGTCCATCTTTCGGCCGAACAAGGTGATTTTCCCCTGCCCTCAATGTGGCTTGCAGCGTCATGATCCCGATGCCGTGCACTGCAAGGCTTGCGGCCACATCCTCAATATTCCGGACGGCGGCCACCTTTAGGTGAGCTTGTCCTGGTCACGAGCCAGCGCCAGTCTGACACGGAACGTAGCTCCCGACAGCGGCCCCGAGCCCAGCTCCAGCGAGCCATTCATGCGGGCGATAATCTGGCGGCTGATGGCGAGCCCCAGCCCGGCGCCCTCCTGATTTGCGGTACCGCCCGGGCCGCGCCAGAACTTTTCAAAGATGAGCTTGTGCTCGGCCTTTGGAATGCCTGGTCCGTTATCCGAAAACTCCACCCAGTAGCTGCCAGAGCGAATTTGCGATGAAACTCGCAGCATGGGGTGCTCGGAATCGTTATATTTGACCGCGTTGGCGATGAGATTGATGAACACCTGGCACAAACGGTCGCTATCGCCGAAGATCAGCCCATGATTGGCCCTTTTGCCAATATTGATCTGCATGCCGCGCTGCCGGGACAAGGCATCGCAAACCCATAGTGCGCGCTCCAGTACTGCATCCGGGTCCACCAGCGCGTTGTTCCAGGAACGTTCACCGCGCTCAAGAGCGCTCAAATCCAGGATTTCATCAAGCAGCCGGGTCAGCCGCATGCTCTCCTGATGAATGGTGTTAACGAAGCGATGGCGCTGGCCATCATCAAGGCCTGCCGGCTCGAGCAATATTTCCGAAAACGAGCGGATCGAGGTCATCGGCGTGCGCACCTCGTGGCTGATCTGGCTCAGGAAGTCGTCCTTTTGCCCATCCAGTTCACGCAGCCTGGCATTGGCTTCCTCCAATTGTTGCGCTGTTACCCGCAGTTCCGATGAAGTGCGTTCCAATTGCTGGGAATATTGGATCACCTGCTGGGTTTCGTCCGCCATTTGCATCACTTCCTCGAGTGACACGTCGCTCCCGGATACGACTTTGGACATCATCACGTGAGCCGAGGCCGCGCCGATGGAGCCAGCGAGTTCACGTTCCAATCGACCAATGAACTCGGGCGTCGGCTCCAACATGGCCGGCTCTACGCCACTGTCGCGCGCTGCTCCTTCAAAGAACGTCGCCGCGCGCGTCTCCCCCAGCACCCGCCAGGCCACGAAATACAGATCATTGGCCGTGGCCGAGCCGCGCACAAAATTGCCCCTGGCCACGCTGCCACGACGAAAAATATCGACGAACAAGGTCGCCTGTATGCGCTCCAACGTCGACTGACTTGAAAACAGCGAAACCACTACGAGTGAAGCCGTATTGAGGAACAGGCTCCAGAATACCGAGTGCACCAGCGGATCGAGATTTTCGAGACCAAACATGTGTTCAGGCCGCAGATAAGCGATACCCCACGGGCCATCACGCATGAGTTGGTCGACAACCGGACTGACCGTTTCGAAGCTTGGCAGGAACATCGTCCAGGCCCACACCACGAAGCCGACGAAAATGCCTGTTGCGGCGCCCTTGAGCGCAGCTTCCCGCCAGTAGAGCCCGGCCAGGATCGCGGGAAGAAATTGCGCCACCCCGGCAAAGGAGATCAGCCCGATAGGGGCCAAAGCGTCGCTGTCACCGGTGAGAGAAAAGTACAGGAACCCCAGCGACAGAATGAGAGCGATGGAAATGCGCCGGCTATTGAGTAGCAGCCGTCTTACGCCACGCCCATCGCCTTGCCCCATCCCACTCGAACTACGCAGGATGATCGGCATGATAATGTGGTTGGAGACCATGATCGACAAGGCGATGGACGCCACGATGATCATGGATGTCGCCGATGAAAAGCCCCCAATAAAAGCCAGCAGCGCCAAGCCGGATTGCCCCGCCTGCAGCGGCAGGGTCAGCACGAACATGTCCGGATTGGAGCCTGCAGGCATGTTGGTGAGCCCATAGAGCGCAATTGGCATGGTGAAGACGCTCATGAGCATCAAATAGGCCGGAAAAGCCCAGCCTGCTGTGCGCAAATGATCTTCGTTGGAGTTTTCGACGACAGTGATCTGGAATTGCCGCGGCAGGCAGATGATCGCGGCGGCAGATAGCAAGGTCATCGCCACCCAGCGCGAACCAAACGTATCCTCCGAATAGATTTTGATGCCCGCGGCGCTGGCATTTTCATAGATCGCCTCGAAGCCACCGCCAATGCCAAAGGTCACAAACACCCCAACGGCAACCAGAGCCGCCAGCTTGACCACCGCCTCGAAGGCGATAGCGGCCACAACGCCGTGGTGCTGCTCCTTGGCATCCACGTTCCGGGTCCCAAACAGAATGGTGAACAACGCCATGCCTGCCGCAATGCCAAAGGCCAGTGCCGTGTCATCCACCCCGGTGAGGCTCCCCCGTGCGCCTTCCGCTGAGGCGGCCACTGCCTGAATGGAGGAAGTGATCGCTTTGAGCTGCAGCGCGATATAGGGCGTAATGCCGATAACCGCGATAAGCGTGATCAGCACCGCAAGGGGGTTGGATTTGCCGTAGCGGGACGACAGCAGATCCGCAATCGACGTGATTGCTTGCGTCCGCCCGATCCGCACCAGCTTCCGTAGGACAAACCACCAGCCAACGAAAACAATCGTCGGACCCAGGTAAATCGTCAGAAATTCCAATCCGCTGCGCGCGGCATTTCCAACGGCGCCGTAAAATGTCCAGCTAGTGCAATAGACCGAAATCGACAGGGTGTAGATGGCCGGAGAGTTGAGGAACGAGCCACCCTTGTTGGAGCGGGCGCGCCGATCGCCGAGATAGGCTAAAACAAACAACAGGCCGACATAGACAACTGCTGTCGCGATGACAAAATCGGTCGACAACATCAGTCGTCCCCCTCGGAGGGGTCACGATTTTGACTGTGTTTGGGCAAGTAATAGGTGATCATCGCCGTTCCCGCTACCAGCAGAATCCACCAGCCGAACAGGTACAGCACGATTTGTGGCACCCCGAAATGACTGACGGGACGGTTGAACAGATAGACCAGCGGCGGCACGATCAACAGAGCGCCGGATACTGCGAGCACCAGCATGCCGGATTCAAGCTTACGCCGGTCGGGCATCTTCGCCCAACAGACGCCTTACTTCGTCCACCACGGCCGCGTTAGAATAAGGCTTGGTGACAAAGGCGCTCGCGCCAAGTTCTTCTGCAACGCGAATGTCTTGCGGTTGGCCTTTTGCAGTCAGGATCAATACGGGCGTGCCGCTGGTTGAAGCATTGGTGCGGATCTGCTTGAGCACATCGAAGCCACTACGCTTTGGCAACATGACGTCGAGCAGCACCATGCGCGGACCCAGCCGCAGCACTGCTTCGAATGCCGCCTCTCCGTCTGTGACCGAACTGATGCTCCAGCCCGCCCGTCGTAGGATGAAATCGAGCAATTCGAGAATGCTCGGTTCGTCCTCGGCGATCAGTATGTCGATGGCCAAAATTTACCTCTGGGAAGCACTCGCGGCCTCCACTCCGCAGTTGCAGCTCTACTAAAGCGCAGATGTTGCTGATCGCCAAGCGCTATTGTCACGCCAAGTTGATTGCTTGGGCCTATGCTGCCGGCGAGAACGCAGGTTCCTGCCGGCTCGCACAGTTCCGCCTTGTGCACAGGCGGCAACTCGGCCCCACGGGTATGTCGTTAGACAAATCCGCCAAGTTCAGCCCCGCAGCATAAATGGTCCGGTCGGCGTGAAGCACGTCGCAGGCCAGCATGACCGACGACATTGGGGGGAGTTGGCGAAAGCCGCTGGCGCGCGCTTGCACTGTCCGTGCCATGAACAGATAGCGCGACCCGTCAAAGAACTGCGCGACTTGGCGGCTGATCGCCCCGGGCGACCGAAAGGCGCCGTAGATCACCCACAAAGGGCAGGCATGGCCACTATAGGGCAATAGGAGCCCGGGGAGCGGGAAATGCTTGGTTAACCGGCCCGCTGGGTCCGAGCGCAGAAATCCGAAGGGCACCCCCTGCTCCGCAGGCTTTCGCAGAGTGACAAGTCGATGCGCAACTTGTTCAAAGCTCGCATTATAGAGCTGCAGCAGATGGTCGATGTCGTAGCGACACTCCTCCGCATCTTGGAAGAACCTCGAATAAGGGAACACCATTGCGCCCGCCAGGTAAGAGCTGAGCGCGCGAGAAGCCAGTTGTGACGATTGCTCTGCCGAGAATTCTGCACTGGCGACGACCTTCGAGATTTCGGCGCCACAAGCCATTTCGCCATACAAGCGAGCCATCTGGAACCGACGCGTCGCGGAGTTGGTGGAACTACGGAACCACAAGGTGCGAGCGTCGCGATCAAATCCGAATAGGCCGGAGCCCTCCAAATTCGACGCCACATCCACTTGTACATTGATACCGAAATCGGCCTTCAGCCTCTCCATCAGTGTGGCAATGCCAAATGGGCCGTGGCGATCCAGATGGCTCCGAAGGTCAGAGGCCAGGTCTTCCAGTTCAGGAAAATAATTCTGCCGCGCGATAAGCAAATCGTCGATCTCACGCGCCGGCACTGCGGAGCGGTGACTTGCGCTGGCTTTGTCGAATTGCCCGATCAGATTGCGAGCCACCTCTGACAAGGTCAGGCTCTCACGCGTGATCGCCGCGAGAAACCGGTCTCGCTGCAGCTCATCCAGATCCGGTACGTCACCCAGGATTTCCGCACTGGAGCGGATTGCCGTGACCCCCGAGAGAATTTGATGCAGCAGCTGGCTCAACAACGGATCTGAGCGCAACCGGTCCGCATATTCGTTGGCGCTGGTCATGGCCCCCACATAGGCGCGGTGCATGCGCGCTAAAGCGGTGGCGCTGGCCGGATACTGGGCAACGAGCTGGCGGCGCTCGTCTCGAATCACCTCCAGGGACTGCAACATTGGATCGGCAAACGCTTCTTCCAGGTCATGCAGCAGTTTCTGCTCCGCCCTACCCGCAAGTTCATCGATGCCGATGTCGAGTTGCTCGGCCACACGATTGAGCAGCGCGCCGCCGATATCGCGCTTGTTGTTCTCGATCAGGTTCAAATAACTGGCTGAAATGCTCACCCGCCGAGCCAGTTCGGCCTGAGAAATCTTTAAATATTTCCGCCGGTTACGAATTCGAAAGCCGATCGGCGCACGCATGACAAAATCCCCCCGACCGCCATTGTCAATGAATTGACAAATCAGGCGCCCTCCAAGTTCATCAATTTACAGAAAAGTCCTTTAACAACAATAGTCTGTTGCCTTGATTTTCAATCAGCGCAATTCTTCGGTTACGGCGAGCTGCAGGCTATGTACCTCCGGCCCCGTGCCAAAGGAGGAAATCAATGACTGTATTAACGCGCGGCTTTTCCCGCCGCGGGGTGATCAAGACTGGCGTGGCCGGCATCTTGGGCGCCGGCGTCATGCCAACCATCCTCAGCCGCAATGCTTTCGCCCAGGAATATTGTAACGCGCCTGGCGACACCGCAGTGTTCGGCTTCAACGTTCCGCAGACAGGCTCCTACGCCGAAGAAGGCCTGGAGCAGCTGAAGGGCTACGAGCTCGCCGTAAAACACATCAACGGCGAAGGCGACGGCGGGATCATGAACACGCTGAAGCCCCTGACCCTCAAGGGCAATGGCGTGCTGGGCAAGAAGGTCAGCTATGTGACCGGCGACACCCAGACCAACACCGACGTTGCCCGCGACGGCGCTCGCCGCATGATCGAGCGCGACCGCGCGGTCATGGTCACGGGCTCGGTTACCTCGGGCGAAGCCATCGCCGTGCAGAGCCTCTGCCAGGAAATGGGCGTCATCTACATGGCGGGCCTGACGCACTCCAACGACACGACCGGCAAGGACAAGCGCCGCTACGGTTTCCGTCACTTCTTCAACGCCTATCAGTCCGGCGTTGCCATTGCTCCGTTCCTTGCGCAGCAATACGGCAAGGAGCGCCGCGCCTACCACCTTACCGCCGACTATACCTGGGGCTGGACGCAGGAAGAATCCATCAAGAACGCGACGGAGGCCCTTGGCTGGGAAACCGTGGCCGCCGTCCGCACGCCATTGGGCCTTGGTGACTATTCCCAGTACCTGACGCCAGTCATGAACTCGGGCGCCGACGTTCTGATCATCAACCACTATGGCCACGACATGGTGAACTCGCTGCCGCAGGCCGTGCAGTTTGGCCTGCGCGACCGCCAGGCCAATGGCAAGCAGTTCGAAATCATCGTCCCGATGTTCTCGGAATTGATGGCAGTGGGCGCCGGTGAGGCAGTGAAGGGTATCATTGGCACCTCGAACTGGCACTGGAACCTGCAGGACGCCGGTACCAAGGCGTTCACCAAATCCTATGGCGAGGCCTATGGCTCCCCGCCGTCACAGTCGGCGCACACCGGATATGTTCAGGCAATTCTATATGCAGACGCCTGCGAACGTGCCGGTACCTTCTACCCGCCCGAAGTCATCAAGGCGTTTGAAGGCTTCGAATTCGATGGCGCTGGCAACGGCCCCACGCTCTACCGCGCCGAAGATCACCAGTGCTTCAAGGACGTTCTGGTTGTGCAGGGCAATAACAGCCCCACCAGCCAGTATGACGTGCTCAATGTGATCGGCCAGGCGTCGCGCGCAGACGTCACCTATGACGCTTCCATCTTTGGCGGCGAACTTGGTCCCTACGAACCAAACATGTGCTGACTAGTCTAGTTCAGCCAAACGGCTTCGGCGCTCACCGCGCCGAAGCCCGCACAACATGGACATCCGACCGGAATACAATTCCGGCGAGGGGACGCTGATGAACGCGATACTCGCGCAATTGCTCAACGGCCTGGATAAGGGCGGCGCCTATGCGCTGATCGCCTTGGGCCTCACCTTGGTTTTTGGCACTTTGGGAGTGGTGAACTTTGCCCATGGCGCATTGTTCATGCTCGGCTGCTTCTGCGCCGTGACCTTCCGCTATTTGTTGACCCTGGAAACAGTAACTATCGACCCAACCAAGCTGTCGCCATGGGGCGCGCCAGTCGAAGTGCACACGCCACTGGTCCAGCAATGGTTCGGCGAGTTTGGGAGTTTCCTGGTCGACTATTCTGTGCCGCTCTCGATCCTGCTGGTTGTCCCGGTTATGCTGGTCATCGGCATCGTCATGGAACGCGGGCTTATCAAGCACTTCTATAAGCGGACCCACGCGGAACAGATTCTGGTCACCTTCGGTCTGGCCATCGTGCTACAGGAGATCGTCAAAAGCATTTTTGGCGCCAATCCAATCCCGCAACCCATCCCCAGCGACATGCGCGGCGCGGCCGATATCGGGTCCTGGTTCGGCATGGCGCCTCACATGCTCACCTATCCATGGTGGCGGCTGGTCTATTTCTTCTTCTCCGTGGCTGTGATCGGTGCGGTGTTCGCGTTCCTGCGCTTCACGACCTTCGGCCTGGTAGTTCGCGCCGGCATGGCAGATCGTGAGACGGTGGCCATTCTCGGTATCAACATCGACCGCCGCTTCACCATCATGTTTGGCCTGGCCGCTGTGGTCGCCGGCGTTGCCGGGGCGATGTACACACCGCTGCTCCCCCCCAACTACCAGCTTGGCATGGACTTTCTGGTTCTCAGCTTCGTCGTCGTGGTGGTTGGCGGCATGGGCTCGTTGCCCGGTGCGGTTGCTGCCGGTTTCATGCTCGGCATCCTTCAGTCCATCTCGGCGATGACCGAGATCAAGTCGCTCATCCCCGGCATCGACCAGGTCATTATCTACCTCGTGGCCGTGATCATTTTGCTGGTTCGTCCGCGTGGCCTGATGGGCCGCCGCGGCGTCATGGAGAGTTAAGCACCATGCTTTCCCTATCTCGAAAAGACATCATTACGCTGGTGCTGTTTGCCGCCGTGGTCTTGGCCATGCCCATCTGGCTTTCACCATTCGGCGCGGCCTATCCGGGCCTGATGCAGAAATTCGTGATCTACGCGATCATCGCCATCGGCTTCAACATCCTGTTCGGCCTGACCGGCTATCTCAGCTTCGGGCATGCCGCCTTCGTTGGCGTCGGCTCCTATACCACCGTGTGGTCGTTCAAATTGCTATCCATGAACGTGGTGCCCGCGGTCATTCTTGCAACCATCATGGCCGGCATATTCGCGCTCGTGATCGGATATTTCAGCCTCAAGCGCACGGGCATCTACTTCTCCATCCTGACGCTGGCCTTTGCACAGATGTGCTACAGCCTGGCCTATTCCGTGCTCACCCCCATCACCAACGGCGAAACCGGCCTGTTGTTGGTGCGCGACGATCCCCGCGTGCTCGACGCGATGCTGGGCGCCACCAGCGCCGGCGCAGGGCTGCCCACGCCTACCTTGTTTGGCCTGGCCATGAACGGCTATTCAGGGTTCTACTTCTGCGCTGCCATGCTGATCGTGGCGTTCTATGTCTCGCAGAAAATCTTTGCCTCGCCCTTCGGCCTGGCCCTGCGCGGCATCAAGTCCAACCAGACCCGCATGAACTACACGGGGTTTAACACCAAGCCCTACACATTGGCCGCCTTCGTGATTTCCGGCCTGTTTGCCGGTCTGGCGGGCGCCCTGCTTTCCGTCACCGATCCATTGGCCGGCGCCGAGCGCATGAAATGGACGGAATCCGGAAACGTCGTGCTGATGGCCATTCTGGGTGGCGCCGGAACGCTCGTTGGTCCCGTCATCGGAGCCTGGCTCATCAAGTACTTCGAGAACATCTTCTCTGCCATCAACGAAGGCATCCTGCGCAATGTGTTTGCCTTCCTGCCCGATGGCGCAACCGACGTGGCCGTCGCCATTGCCAGCAAGTTTGTTGGCGAAGGCTGGCATCTTACGCTCGGCCTGATCTTCGTCGTGGTCGTAGTCTTCCTGCCCGGCGGGGTGATGGAGGGGGTCAGGCGCCTGGCCAATTGGTTACAAAGCTGGCGCAAGATACCCAGGAGCCCTGAGGAAAACCGAACGCCCAAACCCCAAGCTGCGGAATAAGGAACGACAACAATGACACCTTCAAATGTCGTTCTACACGTAGCGGACGTACACAAGCGGTTTGGCGGCCTTCACGCCTTGTCAGACATCGACCTGCAGGTTGAAGAAGGCCAGACCCATGCGATTATCGGCCCCAACGGAGCCGGAAAATCTACCCTGCTCAATGTCATCATCGGCAAGCTGGAACCAACGAGCGGCCAGGTCATCTTCGATGGCGCCATCCTGACCGGCCGCAAGCCTTACCAGATCAACCAACTCGGCATCGCGCGGGTCTTCCAGACGCCGGAAATTTTCACCGACCTGTCCGTGCTGCATAACGTCATGATCCCGGCGCTCGCGAGGCGAGATGGCGCCTTCGCGCTAAACATGCTGCGGGCTCTCGGGGGCGAAACTGCCATCCGGCAGGAAGCCGAAAGCATGCTTGAGGACGTGGGCATGCACAGCTCACGCGACCTCGCAGCCGGCAGCCTCAGTCGGGGCGACAAACGTCGCATGGAACTGGCGATGTGCCTCATCCAGCACCCGCGGCTCTTGTTGCTTGATGAACCGACAGCGGGGATGTCGCGACACGACACCAACACGACAATCGAATTGCTGCAGAAAATCAAAAGCCGCGGCATGACTAAGGTGATCATCGAACACGACATGCATGTGGTGTTCTCGCTGGCCGACAAGATTTCGGTGTTGGCGCAGGGCCGAATAATCGCCGACGGGACGCCTGAACAGGTGCGTGGCAATCCCAAGGTGCAGGAAGCCTATCTCGGAGGGAGTAACGAAGCATGAGTGCAGCAATGGCATTGGAAGCGGCGGTTGATCAGACCGCAGCGCTCCCTGATACGACTCCGCCGTTCTTCGCCCTCCGCGACGTGCACGCCTACTATGGCGAAAGCTACATTGTGCAGGGTGTATCTCTGGAGATCCGCAAGGGTGAAATCCTTGCCCTTCTGGGGCGTAACGGAGCAGGCAAGACTTCAACATTACGGACCATCGCCCGCACCGACGATCCGCAGATGCGGCAAGGAGAAATCTGGCTGGACGGTCAGCCGATCCACCAGATGAAAGCCTATCAGGCAGCGCGTGCCGGTATTCAGCTGGTGCCCGAAGATCGCCGCATCATTCCTGGCCTGACGGTAGAAGAAAACATCACCTTGGCCAAAGTGGCGCCTGGGGCCGGTTGGGATCTCGACCAGATTTTCCAGAGTTTTCCGCGCCTGGCGGAGCGCCGCAAACAGGAAGGCATCACCCTTTCGGGGGGCGAACAGCAAATGCTGGCAATCGCCCGGGCACTCGCGCGTGACATCAAGCTGTTGCTGCTGGACGAGCCCTACGAAGGGCTGGCGCCGGTGATCGTCCACGAAATCGAGCGCATACTGCAGTCGATCAAGCCCCTCGGCATTACAACGGTCATCGTCGAACAAAACGCCATCGCCGCGCTGAAACTGGCCGACCGCGCTGTCATTCTCGATACTGGCGAAGTGGCCTTTACCGGGACCGCGCAGGAAGTGTTGGACAACGCCGATCTGCGTCGCGAATACCTCGCCATCTAGTTCCGGTCTGCGGACCACCCAGCTACCCTGGGCCTTTCGCTTCACGGCATTCCGCCAATTCACCTCTCCCAATGAGAGGTCCAGGGTAAAATTCTAAAGTACGACTGGCGGAATTGGCGCAATAACGACCCCGCGCGTTTCAAGCGTTTGGCGGACGCGGCTGGCCAATTGCACGGCGCCGACGGTGTCTCCATGCAAACAGATCGATCGCGTTTCAGAGCGCAAGATCGTATCATCAATGGCAACGATTTGGCTGGTGACCGCCAATCGCAAGCACCGATCCAACACAGCATCGACGTCGTCAATTACCGCTCCTTCGACGGCCCGGGACACCAGCAAACCATCAGCCGAATAGGCCCGATCGGCATACGCCTCGAGGATCACCGGCAAACCCAGCCGCCTGGCCGCCTGCACCTGTCCGCTATGGTCAAGGGCCAGCACTGCCAATTCCGGCGCAATGGCGTGAATTTCCGCAAAGACCGCGGTGGCCAGCTCGGCATCTTCTGCGGTCTGGTTGGCAAGTGCGCCATGTAGCTTGAAATAAGCCACCGGGGCCGCAATCTCGCTAGCGATGCCCATGAAAAGCTTCATCTGAACGCGAATTTGGTCCAGCAAATCGGCTTGCGGCAGGTCCAGGCGCAAGCGCCCGAAATTGGCGCGATCGGCATAGCCTGGATGCGCCCCGGCGCGAATGCCGCGTTCCTTGCAAATCAGCAGCAATCGGCGAATGGTTTCGGCGTCGCCCGCATGCCCGCCGCAAGCTATTGAGGCACTTGAAACAATCTCTAAGAGGGCATCGTCGGTTCCCATCCCTTCACCCAAATCGGCGTTCAGATCGATGGACTTCATCCTGCGCGTCCTCGTAGCAGTTGATGGGCTCTTGCCACGGTGACGGGTTGAAACCGAACTTCGGTTCCGGGGCGCAGCTGAGCGAAACGATCCAAATCCGCCGTGATCACCGTAGCAATCCGCGGATAGCCACCGGTCGGCTGGTGGTCGCGCATCAGCACAATTGGTGTGCCATCACCCAGGATCTGGATATCACCGGGCGCAATGGCCTCGGATACCAGCGAAAGGTCTGATGCTCCTGAAAAAACACCCGTGGTGTCATGCAGTCGCACGCCCATGCGGTCCATACGCGGCGTTATGGCAAAAGCCGACGACAGAAAACGTTCTCGCGCTCTGTCGGTGAAGAGATCGGCATGCGCGCCCCAGATGACGCGAATGGGAGCACTATCAACCTGCTGCGCGGCTGGCTCGCTAGTGCCAAGATGGCCGAGGGCTTCGCCGAGCTCCAGAATATCTCCCGCCTGCAAGGCTTTACCGGCCAGGCCACCGAGTCCTGCACGGCTATTGGTGGAAATGCTGCCGAGAACCTTGGGAATTTCGAACTCAGCATTGAAACGCAGATAGCCGTAATTGCCAGTGGGACCGGGCGTGATTGCCAGAGTATCACCCGCGCGGAGTTCAGCGTTTCCGGGCCAGCTTAGCGCCTCGCCGTTACAGCGGATGGTGAACTCGCCACCGGCGAAACCCACGCCGCAGCTGCCATCCAGGACAGTCAGTTCAAGACCCGCGACAGTGAACTCAACACCACCCTGCCCGGCCTCAACCCATTGTCCGGCCTCAAGATAGGATGTCCGGTCCATGGGGCCGGATGCACTGACGCCGTGGCGCAGCATGCCGAAACGCCCGTCATCCTGAATACTGGTCAGTGGCCCCGCCCGGATAATTTGCAGTCTCGTTGTCATGGCAGCGCTTCAAACTGGATGAAATCGCCGGCGGACAACAATGTTGGCGGCGAGCTCATGGGATCGAAATTGGTAAAGCCGGTGTGACCAATCACGTGCCAACCCGTTGGCATCTCTGTAGAAACGATGGCTGTCTGCCCTGCCGCGAACAAAATACTGCCGGAAGGAACTGATGCCCGCACTTCAGTACGCCTTGGCAAAACCAGGGCTGGGTCATGCAGGCCGCAATAGACAAACCCGGGGGCGAAGCCAGTGGCGAGAACTCGCAAGGGCTTGGCATTATGGGCGTGAATGAAAGCCTCGACACTCAGATCAAGACTGTCGGCGACGTCTTGCAGGTCCGGGCCATCGAACCGGATTGGGATCGTAAAGCCCTGCGGAGGCACAATGTTTTCGTCGCCCGAGGCCAGTCGCAGGCGGATTTCGCCGGCAATGGTTTCAGGTGAGACCTTGAGCGGGTCGTACCTCAACAGCACCGACACCAGATTGGGGACGATTTCGGCCACGCCGGGAATGGGATCGCGCTCGAGGCGACGCGAAAAACTGATCGCCGCGCGATTGGCAGCGTCGGTCAGGCTGGTGGAAAACCGCACCAGAATGGCGCTGTCGCCGAGGGAAAGTATTGTCGGCGTTGGATATTTTTGAAGTACGGACACGACAGCCGGATTACGACCTCCGTTTCGTCGGTGCCGTTGAGGCACCGACGGATTCTGGGTGAGGCCTGAACCTAGTTTGGCTCCCGTCCCTCCTGTTCGATCACTGCATCGAACAATTCGCGGACCTGTCCGGCGCCGATCGTTTCGATGGCAACGGCAGCTATGGCAGCGAAAAGCTCTGCAATTTCCTGGGGATCGGTGATTTCGGCGTCGTCGTCGTCAGCGTCGGCGTTGATCAGAGTAAACACAATAACGCGCCTCCAAGTTTAGCCAATGGGGCCATTGTGGGTCGATTCCCGTTACTGAACAAATAACATAAATGGCTTCAGGGACTTAGAAGCCGGTTGCCAGCGGGGTGCGGCATCCTTACTCTCCGCCGGCCACCAATGCGTCCAGATAGGCATCGATTTCGTCGAGGGTGGCGGAAAACGGCTTGGGATCATCGCCGAAGACGACCTTGTAGCTCGCGTCATCGCGCACGGCGTGACCGCCTAAACCCCCGTGAACCTTGATCTTTTCCGCGGTAAGAATGGTCAGGCCATAACGGGCGGCAAGCCGCTTCATGCGCCGCATGCGCGCAACATCAGACTCTTTCCGACTCATAAATCAGACCCTGGTGCAAGATTGGCGCGCGCTTCGAACAAGCGCGCTTCGGCCCTCCATACGCCATCGCACCGCGAAAATGAACAGCAGATGAACGATATATGAACGACACCTGAACGGCGCAGACGACCACCTGAATGAAACTGGAGGCTACCTGAACGGCTGCTATACGCCAAAACTGGTGATCGGGCGATTTCGGGCGGTAAACGGGCGCCGATGCTCGAGCAGACGCCAGGACAACCAGGCAATGGCGACCATCAAGAGAGCAATGACAGCGACACCTGCCAATTGGGCGGACAGGCTCCATTGGGTCGGCAGACGCGAGATCAGGGCGACGCCGACATATTGATGGATGAGGTAGAGCGAATAGCTGACCAGGCCCAATCCAACCAGCAAAGGGGTGCGCAAGATCGTCACCCAGGGACGCCCTTGCACCAGCGCGATGAAGACGAGGTGGAAGGCCAGCAGCCAAAGCAACTGGCTCCACTGGCCGTTGAATTTGGATGCGACCCCGGCGAGCGAAAGCGGGATGAGCAGCCACAACCGGCGCCAGGCGGCGTCGTCGGTGGGATTGCGACGCAGGTCGGCGTAAAACCAGCCGCAGACAAAGAGCGGCAGGTATTGCGGGAACAAGAAGACTTCCACGAGAGACTGCGGGTACCACCATCCGGCGGCCACGAACAGCAGCAGAGCCAGGAACCCGCCGCAGGCCAGCGCGACTAGAATGTTTGGCAGATGCCGGCGTGGCGCCAGGAACCACAGCAGGCCGGCCAGGAGGTAAAACCGGATTTCAACGAACAGCGTCCAGTAGGCCGTGTCGATGTAGTTGACCTGCGGATCGACCCAACGCCAGAAGCCTGGGGCGGTGAAGGTCCAGGACGGCAGGAAGTCGGCCCAGCGGACCGCGAGGAAGGGCGTCTGCAGGGGACCCGCCAGCAGGACGAAGGTGATCGAGGACAGGACCAGCATCGGCAGGACCAGCCGATCGGCCCGCTTAGCCAGAAAATGCAGCGTCGAGCGGGAACGGGCGAGGCTGTAGCAGATCACGAAGCCGGAAATGATGAAGAACAGAAAGACGCCGACCCGGCCATCGCTGGCGACCGGCCAGGAGGCAAAGCGGTCGCCATAGGGGTAGAGCGGCACGCCGCGTTCGGCGGTGAAACGGCCGAAATAATGAAAGCCGACCACCAGCAGAATGGCGAGGCCTCGCAGCCCGTCCAGTTCGACGATGCGTCCGCGCTGTGCCTCCGCCAATGCCATGCGCCCCCTCCCCGTGACCAATCATAGCAAGTATATTGGCGACGGGATCGGGGTAATTTGGACCCGGGCCGACAATTCAGGATCGTCGGCCAGGGAAGTAGTTGATCAGTCCCAGCTCAATGCGCCGCCGTTCTGGTATTCGATGACGCGGGTTTCAAAGAAGTTCTTCTCCTTCTTCAAATCCATGGCTTCGCTCATCCAGGGGAACGGGTTTTCGGTTTCGGCAAAGACCGGGGCAAGGCCCAGCTGGGCGCAGCGGCGATTGGCGATGAAATGCATATATTGCTCGCACAGCGCTGCGTTCAGCCCGAGGAACCCGCGGGGCATGGTATCGCGGCTATAGGCGGCTTCGAGCTCGGCGGCGGTGGTGATCATGCCGCGCACTTCTTCCTGGAAATCAGCGGTCCAGACATGCGGGTTTTCGAGCTTGATCTGGTTGATCACGTCGATGCCGAAATTGAGGTGAATGGACTCGTCGCGCAGGATGTACTGGTACTGCTCGGCAATGCCGACCATCTTGTTGCGGCGGCCAAGCGACAGGATCTGGGCAAAGCCGGTGTAGAACCACATGCCCTCAAAAATCACGTAGAAGGCGATCAGATCGCGCACGAAGGCGCGGTCGGTTTCGGGCGTGCCGGTGCTGAAATCGGGATCGTCCAGATGCTGGGTGAAGTTCAGCGCCCAGGCGGCCTTGTCGGTTATCGAGGGGACTTCGCGATACATGTTGAACAGCTCGCCCTCATCGAGGCCGAGGCTTTCCACGATGTACTGGAAAGTGTGGGTGTGCACCGCCTCCTCAAAGGCCTGGCGCAGCAGATATTGGCGGCATTCGGGGTTGGTCAGGTGGCGGTAGATGGCCAGCACGATATTGTTGGCGACAAGGCTCTCCGAGGCGGCAAAGAACCCCAGATTGCGCTTGAGCGTGTGGCGCTCGTCATCGGTCAGGCCGTCTTTGCTCTTCCAAAGCGCAATATCGGCCTGCATCGACACTTCGGTCGGCATCCAGTGGTTGTTGCAGCCATTGAGGTACTTTTCCCAGGCCCATTTGTATTTGAGCGGCAGCAGCTGGTTCACGTCGGCGCGGCAATTGATCATCGCCTTGTCGTCGACGGAAACGCGGCCACCAGTGGGGTCGATGCGGGTTTCGGTGGCGGAGGTTGCGCCTGCAGGCTGGGGATTAGTGGTGGGTGTATCGGCCCAGTCGAGATTGGTCATGAGTGGTGTTCCTGAATTCTGGTGTGTGAGTTGCCGCCTGCCCGCTCCGCACTGTGATCACCGGCTGAGCGGTGGATTGCCCGGACAAGCCGGGCCATGACGGTGGGCGCGGGATTGGGGCGCCAACGACTGCGGTTGTCGTCGGGGCCCTCTGGCTTACTGGCAGGCTTCGCAGTCGGGGTCGTCGATCAGGCAGGCGGGACCGTCGATGACCGGCATGATCAGGCCGGTGCGCACCGGCGCGGCGGCCACTGGCACAATTGGCGCAGCGGCGATGGGTGCGCCAACGGCGACGGAATTGAGCTTGCCGTCGGTGCCCTTGAGGGTGGATTTTTCGACGTGGGTGGCCGAACGCGAGCGCAGATAATAGGTGGTCTTGAGACCCGCCTTCCAGGCCGAGCGATAGAGCGTGTCGAGCGCCTTGCCGGAGGGATTGGCGAGGTAGAGGTTGAGAGACTGGGCCTGATCGATCCATTTCTGGCGGCGCGAGGCTGCCGCGATCAGCCAGGCGGTGTCCATCTCGAAGGCGGTGGCGTAGATGGCCTTGAGATCGGCCGGCACGCGGTCGATCTGGCCAACCGAGCCGTCGAAATATTTGAGGTCGGAGATCATGACCTCGTCCCACAGGCCCCGCGCCTTGAGATCGCGCACCAGCTGGGCGTTCACCACGGTGAAATCGCCGCTCATGTTAGATTTGACGTAGAGGTTCTGGTAGCCGGGCTCGATCGACTGGCTGACGCCGCAAATGTTGGAAATGGTGGCGGTGGGGGCAATCGCCATGGTGTTGGAATTGCGCATGCCCACGGTCTGGACGCGCTGGCGCAGGGTTTCCCAATCGAGCCGCTGGGTGCGGTCGATGTGGATCTCGGTGCGGGTCTCGGCCAGCATTTCGAGACTGTCGATGGGCAGGATACCGCGGCTCCACAGCGAACCGGGGAAGCTGGCATAGGCGCCGCGTTCTTCGGCGAGATTGGTGGAGGCGGAAATGGCGAAGTAGCTGATCGCCTCCATGGAGCTATCGGCAAACTCCACGGCGGCGTCGGACGAATAGGCAATGCCCTGCAATTGCAGCGCATCGGCAAAGCCCATCAGGCCCAGGCCCACCGGACGGTGCTTGAGATTGGAGCGGCGGGCTTCGGGGATGGTGTAGAAATTGATGTCGACGACGTTGTCGAGCATGCGCATGGCCACATCGACGGTGCGCTGCAGCATGGCCAGGTCGAGGCCGTTTTCGCCCAGATGGGCCACCAGATTGATGGAGCCAAGGTTGCACACCGCCACCTCGTCCTGGCTGGTGTTGAGGGTGATCTCGGTGCACAGGTTTGACGAATGCACCACGCCCACATGCTGCTGGGGCGAGCGGATGTTGCACGGGTCCTTGAAGGTA
The DNA here is from genome assembly GCA_963699295.1 of uncultured Alphaproteobacteria bacterium. Classification (GTDB taxonomy): domain Bacteria; phylum Pseudomonadota; class Alphaproteobacteria; order Rhizobiales; family Devosiaceae; genus Devosia. The sequence continues at coordinate 742,690 of OY969432.1, read as the reverse complement.
ACCCATGGGTGACCGGTTTCGAACAGCATGGTGAGCATCTTGCGCCACAGATCGAGCGCCTTGACCCGGCGTGACACCTTGAGCTGGCCGGCGGCGGCGCGGGCTTCATAGGCCTCGTAAGCGGTCTTGAAGGCGGGGCCATAAAGATCGTGCAGGTCGGGGGTTTCGTCGGGCGAGAACAGCGTCCAGTCGCCGCCCGCCTCGACGCGCTCCATGAACAGGTCGGGCACCCAATTGGCGGTGTTCATGTCATGGGTGCGGCGGCGGTCATCGCCGGTATTCTTGCGCAGGTCGAGGAATTCCTCGATGTCGATGTGCCAGGTTTCAAGATAGGCGCAGACGGCGCCCTTGCGCTTGCCGCCCTGATTGACGGCGATGGCGGTGTCATTGGCCACCTTGAGGAAGGGCACGACGCCCTGGCTTTCGCCATTGGTGCCCTTGATATGGGCGCCAAGGCCGCGCACCGGGGTCCAGTCATTGCCCAGACCGCCCGAGTATTTGGCCAGCAGCGCGTTGTCCTTGACCGCCTTGAAGATGCCTTCGAGGTCATCGGACACGGTGGTGAGAAAGCACGAGCTGAGCTGGGGGCGCAGCGTGCCCGAATTGAACAGGGTTGGCGTCGAGGCCATGAAGGCAAAGCTCGACAGCAGATCGTAGAATTCGATGGCGCGGGCTTCGCGGTCGATCTCGCGGATGGCCAGGCCCATGGCGACGCGCATGAAGAAAGCCTGCGGCAGCTCGAACACGTTGCGTTCGACATGCAGGAAATAGCGATCATAGAGGGTCTGCAGGCCCAGATACTGGAACTGCTGGTCGCGCTCGGGCTTGATGGCGGCGGCGATGCGCTTGAGGTCGAAGCGCGCCAGCTCCGGATCGATCAGCTGGGCGTCGATGCCGGTGCGCAGGTAATGGGGGAAATATTCGGCGTAGCGGCTGGCCATGTCGGCGTGGGTCGCCTGATCGGGGCGGCCGGAGACGAAGCTCAGGGCTTCGCGGCGCAGCTTGTCGAGCAGCAGGCGGGCCGAGACCAGCGCGTAATTGGGCTCGGTTTCAACGAGGGTGCGGGCGGCAAGGATGGGCGCCAGCGCCAGCTCGTCGAGCGAGATACCGTCATAGAGGTTGCGGCGGGTTTCGCCGAAAATGGTCTGCGGGGCGGTGCCCTCGAGGCCGGCGCAGGCCTCCTCGATGACGGTGAGCAGGCGCGCTTCATCGACTGGGACCGAGGAACCATCGGCCAGCTTCATCGACAGCGCGAGGGCCGGAGCTACCGGGGCGGGATGGCTGGCGGAGCGGGCGCGGGAGCGCTCCTCGCGGTAAAGCACATAGGCGCGGGCGACTTTCTGGTGCTCGCCGCGCATCAGCGCCAGCTCGACCTGGTCCTGCACGTCCTCGATGTGGAACACCCGGCCATCCTTGGCGCGACGCGCGAGCGCGGTGAACACGTCATCGGCCAGGGTTTCGACGATCTCGTGCACTCGGCGCGAGGCGGAGGCCTGGTTTCCCTCGACGGCCAGGAATGCCTTGGTGAGCGCCACGGCGATCTTGCTCTGGTCGAACGGCACCAGCGTGCCATTGCGCTTGAGGATGGAATAGCCCGGCGCGGCGGCGGGATGAATTTGCAGTTGCGACATAGGACCCAGGAACCCCGTAGGTGGTGGTGCGGGGGACTGCGGCGCGGGCGCAACCTGACCAATGGGCAGGCAGACGCATGCACCAGAGGGACACCCCGCCCGTGGACATAAAAACCTGTCGTGGCAGGTGTCTGGCTGGCTGGGCTTCAATGACGAAGCGCCGGCTTTCACAGTTGCGGGGGCAGCGCCGGACTAGAACCTGGGGTTCGCACCGGCTTCCCTATTATCACCCGTCCTTGCGACCCGGGTAACCACGGCATACCACATCTAGTGATGCAGTTTTAGAGTCGCGTCAATGGCAAAGGCCCCGGTGTTTCCACCGGGGCCTCCGCTTTGCATAACGCGCGATCAAGACTTAGGCGCGGTCGTCAACGTAGACGATCACCGAACCATCGGCATTGGTCTTGACGGCAACGACGTCATCGGCGCTGTGGCCTTCGGCTTCCAGCTTGGCCTTGATGGCGGCATTGGCTTCAATGTTGGAATGCAGCTTGGTCATGGCATCGGCGTTGTCAGTGAGTGCCTTGTCGAGCGAGGCAGCTTCAGTTGCGCCATTGCCCTGCAGCGACGAGAGAAGAACCACGCTGACATTGGCGTCCGTGGCCGCGGACAGATCTGCATCCGCCGAGGTCATCATCGACGACATGACAGAGCCGAAAGTGTTGTCGGAAACGCCGCCGGCGTTCGAATTTGCTGCGGCATTGGCATTGGCGTTGGCACCGCCCTGGACATTGACGGCCGGAGTCTCGACCTTCACACCCGCGCCAGCGCCAGCGCCGGCACCGGCAGCGGCGTCCTGGGCCATGGCGGGAAGAGTGACGGATGCGAGCAGTGTTGCGACCGCGGTCAGGATAAGTGTCTTCTTCATGTTTAGCTCCTTGTGGGTTGCCCCCCACTGAGCCAGCAAGAACGACGTTATCGGAAAATGGTTGCGCATTGTGATCAGGGTTGTTGGAGACGTTCGCGACGGCCGGCGCGCAAATGTGCGCGGTACGCAAGGCGGAACCCAAAGCGAGATACCGCCGTTAAGCCGATGTAGGTTAACGACAATTTCCCTACGAGCAAGGACGGCCTCGTCATCTGGAAATGGCGGGCCGTTTTCTTTGCGCAGCGATCAGTCCCGTTGCAAGATAGCGGCAAACCCGTCAGCACAGCTGATGATCAAACCCCACAGGCTGACACGATGAGCACCAATTTCCTGTTCGACGGCCCCCAGGACGCCCGGGTCACCATCCTTTTGGCCCATGGTGCCGGCGCACCGATGGATTCGGCATCGATGAACCTGACCACCCACGCACTGGCCGCAGAAGGCTTTCGCGTCGCCCGCTTCGAGTTCGCCTACATGGCCAGCCGTCGCACGTCGGGCGGCAGCAGACCGCCGCCCAAGGCGGAGAAGGTCATGCCCGAATATGTCGCGGCCATCGATGATCTTGGCCCCACCAACGGGCCGTTGATCATCGGGGGCAAATCCATGGGTGGTCGCGTGGCCAGCATGGTGGCCGATCCTCTGTTGGACGCCGGCCGGATCGCGGGCCTGTTGTGCCTGGGGTACCCGTTTCACCCGCCCGGCCGCCCGGAGCAGTTGCGCACGGCCCACTTGCTCGAACTCAAGACGCCCACGCTGATCTGCCAGGGAAGTCGCGACCAGTTCGGCACACGCGAAGAGGTCGGCACATACGACCTGTCGCAGGCAATCGAGCTTTTCTGGCTCGAGGATGGCGACCACGACCTCAAGCCGCGCAAGTCCGTTTCCGGGTTCTCGACGGCCGACCACCTCGAAACGCTGGCCGCCGAGGTCAAGGACTGGGTGGCGCGCATCGCACCGTAGCTTCGCAAATTAGGCATCAACTGTCGCGGCGAATGGCGTATGTTTGCTGGTGCGCCCTCACCGGTCGGGCGCGCCCACGGGTCCCTCAGGAGCGCAGATGTCATCATCGGAACGGACTTTTTACGCCAGCGAAAACGGCGACACATGGACATTGATCGCCGAAGGCGATCGCGTATCGGTGCGGCATGTCGGCAACCCGTCTTCGGGCGGTCACGTGACCACCCATGAGCTTGGCGCGTTCCTGATCGAGGAGCAGCATTCGCCGCAGAACAGGGCGCTGCGGGCGCTGATCGCCACGCTGGCGACAGCCCCCAAGGGCGACGACGAGGCCCACCCCCGATTTCTCGCCAATTTCGGCCGCGAGGCCTAGACACCGGGCCAAGAGCGCCGATGGCAGGAACGTCGGGCCATAAGTGGTGCCCGGCCGCCGGATCAGTGAGCGGAGCAAAGCCGAAGTAATCGCGTCGGGGCCACATCACGGTTCGTTGTAATGCTCCCAAATTTCACACAAATGTGTCACAGTCGGGCGCATATACGGCGCTGTTGGTTTTAAGTGACGCTCGCAAAACGGCCTGGATAATTGGCCGTGCGATGCCGGGGTTATCCAGCCCGTACTCGCCCCCAGGGGAGCCTTGAGAGGCAAATCCTGCCGGTGGGGAACGCCATAGGTCGAAGGAAGCACTACTGAATTTGCTGCAAGGCCGGGGTGGGTACCACGGTCAGCAAGGAGGGTGCGTGAGGTGAAGCGGCGTCCAGTCTATAGTGGCTCGGCCAGGGTGCGCACCGCCGCGGCGGCGCGACAGGTTCCGGCTGGCCCGCCAAGGGGCGTCCAAGCCATCCCGGCAGCACCCGAAGCCCCCGCCCTATTTGAGCGTTGGCGCGGCTTCTACCGCAGCAACAAAAACAAGGTGCTGGTTGCAGCTTCGGTGGCGATCACGCTGGCGCTCGGCGGCGTCTATGAGCTGCTTGCGCCGCCTGCCCAGAACCTGACCCAGTCCGACATCAATGATGCGGTCAATTTTGCCCTGGAAGAGCGGGGCCGGCCGCCTTCGACGGCGTCTCTCGCCTATGCCGCAGTGATCCCGTCGGTCGTGCGGGTCAGTGGCTATGACCCCGGGAGGGGAAAGCCGCAAGCAGCCGGGCCCGACGGGCAGCCGCCCACGGTGGAGCTGCCCGAGGACGGCCAGCTCGAGGAAGACTTCCACGAGCGCTTTACCGCAGTGGGCACGGGCGTGGTGATCGACGACACCGGCACCATCCTGACCAATCTGCATGTGGCCCGGGCGGCACGGAAACTGCGCGTCGAGTTTTTCGACGGCACCGAGGCCGATGCTGCGATCGTGGGGGTCCGGCCCGATCTCGACCTGGCGATCATCCAGCCCTCTTTACTGCCCGACGACCTGATCCCGGCAACGCTGGGCTCCAGCGGCACGCTGCGTCCCGGTGACGAGGTGGTGGCGGTAGGCTTTCCCTTCGGCATCGGACCCTCGGCGTCGGCCGGCGTGGTCTCGGGCCTCTATCGCGCGCTTGAGCGCGAAGGCGAAGTGACCATGCGCAATCTCATCCAGTTCGACGCGGCCGCCAATCCCGGCAATTCAGGTGGCCCGCTGGTCAATGCCGACGGCGAGGTCGTGGGCATTGTCACCGCCATTCTCAATCCCTCCGGTCTGCGCACCTTCGCCGGCATCGCCTTTGCCGTGACGATGGAGGAAGCCGGGGGCGCCGTCGAGGACTCCCCACTCTAGCCCAGCAAACGGAACAGCATCATGGACGATCCATCAGACGCCGCCGCCCCCGCCGTCGCCTCGCTCATGGAGCAGGTGCTCTATGAGGTCAAAAAGGTTGTCGTGGGCCAGGACCATTTCCTCGAGCGCGTGCTGATCGCGCTGCTGGCCAAGGGCCATCTGCTGGTCGAGGGGGTGCCGGGGCTGGCCAAGACGCTGACGGTCAACACGCTGGCGCATGCCATCCAGGGGTCGTTCAAGCGCATCCAGTTCACCCCCGACCTGGTTCCGTCCGACCTCGTTGGCACCCGCATCTACAACCAGAAGACCGGCGAGTTCACCACGGCGCTGGGCCCGGTATTCTGCAATCTTTTGCTGGCGGACGAGATCAACCGCGCCCCGGCCAAAGTGCAGAGCGCGCTGCTCGAGGTGATGCAGGAGCGGCAGGTGACCATCGCCGGGGAAAGCCATCGCGTGCCCGATCCGTTCGTGGTGATGGCGACGCAGAACCCGATCGAGACCGAGGGCACCTACCCGCTGCCCGAGGCGCAGGTCGACCGCTTCATGATGAAGGTGCTGGTCGACTATCCTTCGGAGGAGGAGGAATTCGTCATCGTCTCGCGCGTCACCGGGGTGATGCAGGCCGTGGCCCGCGTGGCCACCACCAAGCAACTGGTGGGGCTGCAGGCGCGCTCGCGACAGCTCTATGTCGACCCCACGCTGATCCAGTTTGCCGTGCGGCTGGTGGCGGCCACCCGCAACCCCGAGCTGGTCGGGCTCAAGGACCTGCGGCGCCTGATCACCTATGGCGCCAGCCCGCGCGCCAGCATCAACATGATCGAGGCCGGACGGGCGCTCGCCTTCCTGCGGGGGCGCGACTATGTGCTGCCCCAGGATGTGATCGATGTCGCGCCCGACGTCATGCGCCACCGCCTCTCGCTCTCCTATGAGGCGCTGTCGGAATCGGTCGGCCCCGACCACATCATCAACCAGATCCTCCGCACCGTGGCGGCGCCGGAACAACCCCTGCAAGCCCATGTCCGCGTCGCCTCGGCAAACTGAAGCGCTGCTGCGGCGGCTGGAATGGACGGTAGTCCGCCGGCTCGACGGGCTGCTGCAGGGTGATTACCGCACGCTGTTCCGCGGCGCCGGGCTCGATTTTGCCGATCTGCGCGAATACCAGGTCTATGACGATGTGCGCCATATCGACTGGAACGTCACCGCGCGCACCGAAGTGCCGCATGTGCGCATCTACAACGAGGACCGCGACGTTACCGCCTGGTTCCTGCTCGACCTGAGCCCGTCGGTGGATTTCGGCTCGGGGGACAAGGACAAGCGGCAGGTGCTGACCGAATTTGTCGGGGTCATGGCCCGCCTGTTCATCCATCACGGCAACAAGGTGGGCGCGATCCTGTTCGATGGCGTCGACCAGCATCTCATCCCGGCGCGGGGCGAGCGACGCCATGTGATGTATCTGATGGACAAGATCCTTGCCCATCCGCGACGCCTGCGGGCGCCAACGACGGACCTGGCGCTGTTCTTCCGCCGTGCCGGCGCGGCGCTCAAGCGGCGCTCGGTGGTGTTTGCCGTGTCCGATTTCGTGTCGCAGCCGGGCTGGGAAGCGCCGCTCTCGATGCTGAGCCGCCGCCATGAGACGGTTGCGGTGCGCCTGGTCGATCCCCTCGAGCAGGCCTTGCCCGATATCGGGGTGCTGGCGTTCGAGGATGCGGAAACCGGCGAACAATTGTTCGTCGACACCACCGATGCCGGCTTCCGCCAGCGCTTCGCGGCGGGCGCCCAGGAGTGGGAAGAACAGATCGTGGCGGGCCTGGCGCTGGCCGGTGTCGACACGCTTGAACTATCGACTGCCGACGACCTGCTTGACGCCATCCTGCGCTTTTCCGCCATGCGGAAAGCCGGCGCGGGCGGCACTATTCCGGGAGTTGCCGCATGACCTTTTTGTGGATCGAGATGCTTTGGCTGCTGTTGATCCTGCCGATCCTGGTGTTGCTGTATGTGTGGGTGCAGCGGCGCCGCAAGCGCCTGTCGCTGCGCTATGCCAATTTGCCGCTGATCCGGCAGGCCTTGGGCAAGGGCATCGGCTGGCGGAGGCACCTGCCGCCGGCCCTGCTGCTGCTGGCGATCGGGGTGCTCATCATCGCCGTGGCGCGGCCGGCAGCGGTTATCACGCTGCCCAGCTCGCGCGCCACGGTGATCCTGGCCATGGACGTATCAGGCTCGATGCGGGCGGACGATGTCGCGCCCTCACGCATCGAGGCGGCGCAGGAGGCCGCGAAGAGCTTCATTGCGCAGCAGCCCGCCCAGGTGGAAATCGGCATCGTGGCATTCGCTTCGGCGGCCATGCTGATGCAGGCGCCAACGCTGGATCGCGAATTGCTGACGGCGGCCATCGACAGTTTCGACCTTCGGCGCGGAACCGCCGTGGGTGCCGGCGTGCTGACCGCGCTTGCCACGATTTTTCCGGATGAAATCATTGGGATAGACGAAAATGGTGATCCGCGAGATCAGCTCGGCGCGCCCAGTCGCGATGGTCCTTCAGGTGCAGCGGGGCGGTCGCTCGATGATCCCAAGCCCGAAACGCCCGAGCATGTCCCGGTCGAGCCCGGCTCCTACCAGAACGCCGTGGTTATCCTGCTTACCGACGGGGCGACGACCACCGGCCCCGACCCGATCGCCGCGGGGCGCGTGGCCGCCGAGCATGGGGTAAAGGTCTATACGGTGGGGTTCGGATCGGCCACGGGTGACGTGGTGGAGTTCGGCGGGCGTTCCATGCGGGCTCGGCTCGACGCGGGCACCCTGCAGGAAATCGCCGACACGACGGGGGCGGAATATTTCGAGGCGAAGTCGTCGAAGGCGCTGAGCGAGGTCTATGCGTCGCTATCGACGCGGCTCATCGCCGAGAAAAAGCTCACCGAAATTGCGTTTATCTTTGCCGGCATAGCCGCGCTGATGGCGATCGTTTCGGCGGCCCTGTCGATGCTCTGGCTCGGGCGCATCGCATGACAGGGGACAGCGAGGGAAATGGCGGGTAGGGAGGGATTCGAACCCCCGGAACGCTTTCACGTTCGCCGGTTTTCAAGACCGGAGCAATCAACCGCTCTGCCACCTACCCGTTGCTGTGCGTTTAGCCGGACTGCGCGAGGCTGTCCAGAGGACTAGGGGATCAAAACGACGGATCCTGTGGTCTGGCGTCCCTCCAGCGCCTGATGGGCCGCCACGACCTCGTGCAGGGGAAAGCGGCGGCCGATTTCGACCTTGATCTGGCCGGCCAGAACCGCATCAAACAGCGCTGCGGCGCCTTCGACCAGATCGGGGCGGTCGGCGAAATAATGGGCACTGGTGGGGCGGGTCACGTAGAGCGAGCCCTTGCGCGACAGCACGGTAATATCGGGGATGCTGACCACGCCCGAGGCATTGCCGAAGCTCACCATCAGGCCCCGCGGGCGCAGGCAATCGAGGGATTTCTCGAAGGTCGCCTTGCCCACGCCGTCATAGACCACGTCGACGCCCTGCCCGCCGGTCAGCTCGCGCACCCGGACGGCGAAATCCTCGGTCCGGTAATTGATGACGTGGTCGCAGCCATGGGCGAGCGCCAGCGCGACCTTTTCGTCGCTGCCGGCAGTGCCGATCACGGTGGCGCCCAGGGCCTTGGCCCATTGGGTGGCGATGAGGCCGGTGCCGCCGGCGGCGGCGTGCCACAAAATGGTCTGGCCACTGGCCACCGGCCAGGTCTTGAACAGCAGGTAATAGGCGGTCAGGCCCTTAAGCATGATGGCGGCGGCGGTGTCGTCGGTAATGCCCTCGGGGATCGCGACGAGGCGGTTGGCCGCGATCAGGCGGTCGGTGGCGTAGGCACCCACCTGGCCCTGGTAGGCAACGCGATCGCCGACAGCGAATTCGGTGACGCCGGCGCCGAGGGCAGTGATGACCCCTGCCCCTTCATTGCCGGCGACAAAGGGCGTCGGGACCGAGTAGAGCCCCGAACGCTGATAAGTGTCGATGAAGTTCAGACCAATCGCCGTCTGGCGCAGCGCCACCTGGCCCGGACCGGGCGCGGCGACCTCCCAATCCTGATAGTGCAGGACTTCGGGGCCACCCGTGTGGTGGACAACAACAGCTTTGGTCATGACCTATCGCCTTTTCTTATTTTGGCTTGCGTGGTGCCGACTTGGGACGGGCCTGGCCCCGAACCGCGGGCGTTGCCTTGCGGCGTGGCGGCGGGGGCAAGGTATCACTGCCAGTCACGGCCGCACCACTATGGCTGGCCAGCGACGCCTTGGCGGGACGCCCGGCATGCTTGCGCTTGGAGGCGAAGATATTGATTGCTTCCACCAGCACCGAGAAGCCCATGGCGGCGTAGATGTAGCCCTTGGGGATATGGAAGCCCAGGCCATCGGCCACCAGCGACACGCCGATCAGCAGCAGGAAGGCCAGTGCCAGCATCTTGGTGGTGGGGTGCTCGGACACGAAGCGCGCCACGGGACCCGAAGCGACGAACATCACGGCCACGGCCACGATGACGGCGGCAATCATCACCTCGACGTCGTCGGCCATGCCAACGGCGGTGACGATCGAGTCGATGGAGAACACCATGTCGATGACGATGATCTGGCCGATGATGGCGGCAAACGCAGCGGTGACCTTGCCGGAGACGGCGGTTTCGCCGGGCTCTTCAATGGCCGCGTGCATTTCGTGGGTCGCCTTGTAGATAAGGAAGGCACCACCGGAGATCAGGATCAGGTCCTTCCAGGACAGATCGAGACCGAAGGCCGAAATGACCGGCTGGGTGAGGCTGATGATCCAGCTGATGACCAGCAGCAGCAAAATGCGGAACACGAGCGCCAGAGCGAGCCCGATGGTGCGTGCCCTGTCGGCCTGTTCCTTGGGCAGGCGCGACACCAGCACCGAGATGAAGATGATATTGTCGATACCCAGCACGATCTCCATGACCGTTAGGGTTCCAAAGGCGATCCAGGCATTGGGATCACTGAGCAGCTCAATCATTCATGGCTCCAAGCCCTGAGTCGTATATTGGGGTGAATGTATGCCAGCGATGCACAGCGGAAAAGCGGCAGCAGAACGGATTCGTTACCGCGGCAAGGATTATTCCAGCGGCAAGACAGCCCTATCGGCAACGGATCTGGCCGCAAACTGTTCCCCGGCCAGAAGGCATCGCTTCCAGGGATTGCCTTGCCGGTGGCGATGGGTTCATTGATCCCGACCGGTAGATGCGTTGCCAAAGGAGAAATGGCATGAGCGATTTTGATGCCGATGCCATCGTGGTGGGAGGCGGACTGGCAGGCGCTGCGGCAGCGATTGCCGTGGCGCGGGCCGGGCTCAAGACCATTCACCTGTCACCTCCCGGGCCGGTCGATCGGCGCACGTCGGCGCTGATGATGCCCAGCGTCGACTATCTGCGCGGGGCCGGTCTGATCGACAACCCGGCCGATATAGGCCATGCGCTGACGCAAATCCGCATCATCGACGCCACCGACCGGCTGATCCGGGCGCCGGAAACGTTGTTTGACGCCAAGGAGGCTGGGCTTGCGGCCTTTGGCTGGAACTTTGCCAACAGCAAGCTACTGGAAACCTTCCGCCAGGCGGCGAGCGCCCTGCCGACGCTGGATGTCCGGCCGCTCAGCGTGACGGGGTTCGAGCACCGTGAGACCGGGGCAATGCTCACCCTGAGCGATGGCAGCCAGGTGCGCGCGCCACTGGTGATCGGGGCCGATGGCAAGAAATCGCTGATCCGGCAGGCCGCGGGATTCGTTGCCAGGGAACAAAAATTTGCCCAGTCGGCGCTGGTTTGCGACCTCGAGCTCGGGCGCTCGATTGGGGGCGCGTCGATCGAATTCCACTATCCCCAGGGCCCCTTCACGCTGGTGCCGGCGGGCGGCAAGCGCGCCAATTTGGTGTGGATCGACGATACGGCGGTGTTGCAGCAGGCCAATGCGGGCGGGCCTGAGCACCTGATCGCGCTGTTCCGGGAAAAATCGCAGCGCCTGTTCGGCAGCATCGAGATGGTTTCGCCGAGCTTTGTATTTCCGCTCAGCACACTGACCGTCGACCGTGCGGGCGCCGGGGGCGTGGTGTTGCTGGGGGAAGCAGCGCACGCGTTTCCGCCGATCGGGGCGCAGGGCCTCAATCTCAGCCTGCGGGACGTGGCGGACCTCGCCGAGGCGCTGGCGGGGGTGGACGTGACCACGCCCGGCTGGGCCGGACCGGTAAGCAGCGGCTATGCCGACCGCCGCGCCGCCGACCAGACCCGCACCGGCAGCATGGTGGACGCCCTGTTCCGCTCGCTGCTCGCCGAAATGCTGCCGGCGCAAGCGATGCGGGCCGGTGGCCTGTGGGCGCTCAAACTGGCGCCGCGCCTGCGCGAACGCGCCTTCAGCCTCGGGATGGGGCAGCGCTGAGGCAACAAAAAAGGGCGCGGTCACCCGCGCCCCCTGATCTTTTGAACTGTTGAGTAAGGCCTACTGGGCCGGTGCTGCCGCCGGAGCGGCCGCTTCGCCATCGAGCTGCTTGCGCAGTTCTTCGGCGCGATCCTGCAGAACCTGCTCAAGCGCGTTCTCGCCCGAGGTTTCCTGGCGGAACTGGTCAAAGGTCAGCGAGGCTTCGCCATCATAGGCCGAGGTGAAACCGGCCAGATTGATCTCGATGGTCAGATCCTGATTCTGGCGGTTCTTGGCGGTCAGCTTGAGCTTGCCGCCCTTCTTGAGCGAATTGACATACTGCTCGTTGATCACGAGCTGGGTGGCGCACGAAGTGGGGTCGCACAGCATGTAAGGCACGCGCACCGGCTTGGCGCCATCGATCTGCCAGGTCAGGCCGAACGGCAGCAGGACCCCAAGCGGTACAGCAGCGACCGCCAGCAGGCGGCTTTCCTGGCCCGGATCATCACGCAACAGGAACGAACCGAGGAACTGACCATTGGCCAGCACCACCTGGCGCATGATGCAAGCCTGCTGCCCATCGGGCAGTGGATCGCAAACCTTGAGCCAGTTCTGCGACGCATCACCAGGAGCAGCAGCAGCATCGGCCGCAGCAGCTTCGGCGGCGGGCGCATCAGCAGCTGGCGCAGGGGTTTCCTGGGCGAAGACCGGGGACGCCATGAGCGCAGCCACCGTCATTCCGGCGACGAGAGATTTCCTGAGGTTCATAGAATATCCTTGGCTTCTTCTTTGGCGGTCCCGGTGACCTTGTGCCACCTTCAAACTAGACAGCCCTTCAAGTGCTGAATTCCGGCAATAACATGACCACTCTCACATGCCAAAGCATTATGGACAAATGGACATGCCAAGCCACTCTTAGGCCGCATTCTCGGCCAGTTTTGCCATGCGTGACAAGATGGCAGCGGCGCCTTTCAGTCGATCATTCGGGGTTGGCCAATTGCGGGCGAACACAAGCTTTTGATCGGGCTTGATCCGAACCTGGTTGGCGACGTCGCTCACCAGCTTCACCAGAGCCACCGGATTGGGGAACTCGTTGTTGCGAAGCGTGATGACCGCGCCCTTGGGACCGGCATCGACTTTTTCGACATTTGCCTGTCGGCACAATGCCTTAACCAGAATAACCTTGAGCAATGCTTCAACCTCTTCCGGCAGCGGGCCGAAGCGGTCGATCAGCTCGGCACCAGCGGCATCGATGTCGCGGATGTCGGTGAGATCGCCCAGGCGCCGATAGAGCTGCATGCGCAATTGCAGGTCGGGAACGTAGTGCTCGGGAATCATCACCGGCATGCCCAGCGAGATCTGCGGGCTCCACTCGTTCTTGTCCTCGTAGTCCTCCTCGCCATTCTTGAGGTTGGCAACCGCCTCCTCGAGCATGGCCTGGTAGAGCTCGTAGCCCACTTCGCGAATGTGGCCGGACTGTTCGTCGCCCAAAAGATTGCCCGCGCCGCGAATGTCGAGGTCGTGGCTGGCCAGCTGGAACCCTGCCCCCAGGCTTTCGAGCGACTGCAGCACGCCCAGCCGGCGCTCGGCCGTGTCGGTGAGCTTGCGATCGGGCGGGACGGTGAACAGGGCATAGGCGCGGGCCTTGGCCCGCCCGATCCGGCCACGGATCTGATAGAGCTGGGCGAGGCCGAAATTATCGGCGCGGTGCACGATCAGCGTGTTGGCATTGGGAATGTCGAGACCCGATTCGACGATGGTGGTGGCCACCAGCACGTCGAACTTGTTGTCGTAGAAGGCATTCATGATGTCGTCGAGCTCGCCCGGCGCCATCTGGCCATTGGCCACGACAAAGCTGACCTCGGGCACCTGGGTGCGCAGGAACTCGGCGATATCGGCCTGATCCTTGATGCGCGGCACCACGTAAAAGCTCTGCCCGCCGCGATATTTCTCGCGCAGCAGGGCCTCGCGGATGGAGAGCGGATCGAAGGGCGAGATGAAGGTGCGGATGGCGAGGCGATCGACCGGCGGGGTGGCCAGCAGCGACAGATCGCGCACGCCGGTCAGCGCCAGCTGCAGGGTACGCGGGATCGGCGTCGCGGTCAGGGTCAGCACGTGGACATTGGCCTTGAGCTCCTTGAGGCGCTCCTTGTGGCCGACGCCGAAATGCTGCTCCTCGTCGATGATCAGCAGGCCCAGATCCTTGAACTTGATGGTCTTGCTGAGGAGCGCGTGGGTGCCCACGACGATATCGACCTGCCCATCGGCGAGGCCTTCCTTGGTCGCCTTGAGCTCGGCCGAACCGACCATGCGCGAAGCCTGGCGAACGCGCACCGGCAGGCCGACAAAGCGGTCGCTGAAGGTCTTGAAATGCTGGCGCGACAGCAAGGTGGTGGGCACGACGACGGCCACCTGCTTGCCGCCCAGCGCCACGGCAAAGGCCGCGCGCAGGGCCACTTCGGTCTTGCCGAAGCCGACGTCGCCACACACCAGCCGGTCCATGACGCGGCCGGAGGTGATGTCGTCAAAGCAGGCTTCGATGGCCGCCATCTGGTCCTCGGTTTCCTCATAGGGGAACCGGGCGGCGAATTCGTCATAGGCGCCGGGATTGATTTCCACCGCTTCGGCGCGGGTGAGCAGGCGCGCGGCGGCGATCTTGATGAGCTGCTCCGCCATTTCGCGGATGCGCTTCTTGAGCTTGCCCTTCTTGGCCTGCCAGGCGACGCCGCCGAGGCGATCCAGCGTGACATTGCCGTCGTCCGAGCCATAGCGGGTAAGCAGCTCGATGTTTTCGACCGGCAGATAGAGCTTGGTGTCGCCACCATATTCGAGCTCGACGCATTCGTGCGGCGCGCCGCCGGCCTCGATGACCTTGAGGCCGAGGAACCGGCCGATACCGTGATCGACGTGAACCACCAGATCGCCAGCGGCAAGGCTGGCCGCTTCGGTCAGCGCGTCGGACGCCTTCTTCTTGCGCTGCGGGCGCAGGATGCGTTCGCCCAGAATATCCTGTTCGGACAGGACCAGCAGGTCCTTGGTCTCGAAGCCGGTATCGAGCGGCAGCACCACGAGCGACGTGGTGGCAGCGCTGGTGGTTTCGGCATCACGCCAGTTTTCGGCTAGCCGCGGATTGGTCAGCCCGTAATCCTTGAGCACCTGCACCATGCGGTCGCGGGTGCCGATGCTCCAGCAGGCAATGATGGCGCGACGGCCATTGCGGCGCTCGGCCATCAGGCGATCGACCACGGCCTGGAACAGATTGGTATCGGTGGCGAGGCGCTCGGCGGCAAAGCTGGGCGCGATATTGCCGCCCGCATCGTCGATGGCCTTGCTGCCGGGGGCAGTGAACTGGGACAATTGCACCACGGACGCGCCGGCCAGCGCGTAAGGATGCTGGTCGACGGCGTAGAGCAATTCGGGTCTGACCGGCTTGTAGAGCGCCCCTGCCCCGGCAATCGCCGGCGCCAGGCGGGCCGATTCGCGCGCTTCGTAATAGTCGCGGACCTGATCGACGCGGTCCTTGTAGGCCTCGGCGGCCTGCTCGTCGAAAACGAACGGCGCATCGCCGACATAATCGGCCAGGGTATCGAGGTGTTCGTAGAAGAACGGCAACCAGTGCTCGGTGCCAGAATAGCGCGCGCCGCCGCTGACCGAGGCATAGAGCGTGTCATCGACGGTATTGCCGCCAAAGGCTGCGGTGTAGTTCTGGCGGAAGCGGCGAATGGTGTCTTCGGTGAGCACCACTTCGCTCATCGGGGTCAGGTCGATGCGCTTGAGCGTGCCGGTGGTGCGCTGGGTATCGGGATCGAAGGTGCGGATCGATTCGAGCTGGCTGCCGAAGAAATCAAAGCGCAGCGGCGCCTCGGAGCTGGCCGGGAACAGATCGATCAGCCCGCCGCGCACGGCATATTCGCCGCTTTCGCGCACGGTCGGCACCCGCAGATAGCCGTTATTGGAGGCCCAGGTGATCAGCTTGTCGCTATCGACAATGCGCCCGGTGGCCGCCGAAAACGACATGGTTTCGACCACATCGCGGGGCGGCAGCCTTTGGATCAGGGCGTTGACCGCGGTGAGCACGATTGCGCCTTTGACGCCGGTGGTCAACGCCGCCAGCGTGTTCATGCGCGCGGCAATGGTGACGGTATTGGGCGACACCCGGTCATAGGGCAGACAGTCCCAGGCGGGCAGCTGCAGGATGGTGTGGCCCGGCAGGAGCGCGGTCAGGATATCGGCCATGCGCTGCATGCGGCGGCCATCGCGGGCGACGAACACCAGGCGCGGCGGCATCGTCGGGCGCCGCTTCGATGCGTTGTTGCAGCAGACGCGCCACGACCATCGGCTGCATGCCATCGGGCACATTGGCGATGGTCCGCGTCGGCTTGATGGCCACTATCTCGTTCATTGCGCTATCCGGGCCTGATGATCGGCGATGATGATGGCAAGTAGCGCCCGGTCCACATGGGGCGGGGGCTCGGCCTGCCCCATCACCCAGGTCAGCAAAGGCGGGTCTTCTTCGCTCATGAGCGCCTCGAGGCGATCGAGCTGGGCATGATCCATGTGTTCGGTATGGGCATCGGCATAAGGCCCCAACACCAGATCCATCTCACGGGTTCCGCGGTGCCAGGCGCGATAACGGAGTTTCTTGCGACGCACAGAAATATCTTCACCGGCAGTCATTTGACGCGCCATGATCCTAAGTCGTTCTTGATTTGGACTTTATGTTTACGCGGAATGAAAGCACTTGTCAGCCACCAATACCCCAAGGGGTGACGCGGTTGCGCGGGGCCGATAGCTTGGCGCCAAGGAGTGCAAAGTCGAATCGTGTCCCGTCCAGAAGATCTCTCACCGCTATTTCGCTCGCTGCGCTCCATCAAAGGGGTGGGCGACAAACTGGCTGCGCTGCTGACCCGGTTTTTCGGGGCGCCGGAGGGCCAGGAAGCCATTGCGCTCGACATTTTGATGCACATGCCCTCGGGCGTGGTCGACCGGCGGCGACAGGTGGGCATTGCCGAGGCGTATCTCAACCAGATCGTGACGCTGAAGCTGCATATCGACCGGCACCAGCCCCCGCCGCGCGGCAAGCTGCATGTGCCGCACCGGGTGTTTGCCCATGACGATACGGGCGAGGTATCGCTGGTGTTCTTCCGCGCCCAGGGCGGCTGGGTAGAAAAAGCGCTGCCGGTGGGCGAAGAGCGCTACGTGTCCGGGCAGATCGGCTTTTTCAACGGCGAAAAGCAGATCACCCACCCCGACTACATCGTGGAGCCCGACAATTTCGCGCAGCTGCCGCTGGTGGAGCCGGTCTATCCGCTGACCAGCGGGCTCAGCTCCAAGGCGCTGGCCAAGCTCGTGCGCCAGGTGGTGGAGAGCGTGCCGGCGCTGCCCGAATGGGTGGCCGCCGACACCATGCGCCAGCGCAACTGGCCCGATTTTCGCACTGCCATGACCTCGGTGCACCTGCCGCAATCGCCGGCCGAGGCGGAGCTGTGGGGCCCAGCCCGCATGCGGCTGGCCTATGACGAATATCTGGCCGGGCAGATCACCCTGCAATTGGTGCGCTCGTCCATGGTGGCGGCGCACGGTGTATCGCGGCGGTTCACCGGGCTGCTGACCAAACGCGTCATGGATGCGTTACCGTTTTCGCTGACCGAGGGGCAGCAACAGGCTGTGGATGAAATCCGCGCGGATCTCGCCTCGAGCGAGCGCATGTCGCGGCTGCTGCAGGGCGATGTGGGCGCCGGCAAGACCGTGGTGGCGCTGATGGCGATGGCGGCGGTGGCCGAAAGCGGCGCGCAATCGGCGATGATGGCGCCGACCGAATTGCTGGCGTCGCAGCACTACAAGACCCTCAAGCCCTTGTGCGAGGCCGCAGGGCTGGGCTGTGAACTGCTGACCGGCAAGATGCCTGCGGCGGAACGGCGGGCCAGGATTGCCGGCATTGCCAATGGCGAGACCACCATCGTGGTGGGCACCCATGCGCTGTTCCAGTCCGGCGTGGAGTTTCATGACCTGGGCCTGACCGTGGTGGATGAGCAGCACCGCTTTGGCGTGCACCAGCGGCTGGCGCTCTCGGACAAGGGCAAGCACACCGATCTGCTGGTGATGACGGCAACGCCGATCCCGCGCACGCTGGTGCTGACACACTTTGGCGACATGGCGGTGAGCGTGCTGCGCGAAAAACCGCGCGGCCGGCAGCCAATCGACACGGCGGTGCTCAATATCGCCGATTATGATCGCGTCGTGTCTCGGCTGAAGGCCCGGCTCGACGATGGCGCGCAGGCGTTCTGGGTGTGCCCGCTGGTGGAAGAAAGCGAGCATCTGGACGTGATGGCCGCCGAAGAGCGGTTCGCCGAACTGGTGAAGGTGTTTGGCCAGGAGGTGGCGCTGGTGCATGGGCGGATGAGCGCGGCGGCCAAGCAGGAGGTGATGAACCGCTTTGCCGCCAATGAACTGAAACTGCTGGTGGCGACAACGGTGATCGAGGTTGGGGTGGACGTGCCCAATGCCTCGATCATGATCATCGAGCACGCCGAACGGTTCGGGCTGGCGCAGCTGCACCAGTTGCGCGGACGCGTCGGGCGCGGGTCGCAGCGCTCGTCGTGTTTGCTGCTGTATAAGGGGCCGCTGTCGGAAACAGCCAAGGCGCGGCTGGAAACCATCAAATCGACCGAGGACGGCTTCGAGATTGCCGAGCGGGATCTGGAATTGCGCGGCCAGGGCGACGTGCTGGGCACTCGCCAATCGGGCATGCCGGGCTATCGGCTGGCCGTGCCCGACGTGCACCGGCATTTGCTGGATTTCGCTCATGAGGAAGCCAAGGAGCTGATGGCGCGTAACCCGGCGCTGACCGGTCCCGAAGGAGATGCGGCGCGCACCCTGCTCTATGTGTTCCGCAAGGATCTGGCCATTCCGCTGATCCGCGCGGGTTAGCGGCAGCACGGCTAAAATGGATTGCCCGGACAAGCCGGGCAATGCCTGAGCGCTACTCCACCGTCACCGATTTTGCCAGATTGCGCGGCTGGTCGACGTCGGTGCCCATGCTGACGGCGGTGTGGTAGGCCAGCAATTGCACCGGGATGGTGGCGAGGATCGGCGCGACGAAACTGGCGACCTGCGGGATCAGGATGATTTCGGCCACGCCGTCGCCGACATGCTCGGCACCGGCCGCATCGGTGATCAGGATGATCTTGCCGCCGCGCGCCGCCACCTCCTGCATGTTGGACAGGGTCTTGTCGACCAGCTCGTCCGAAGGGGCCACGACGATGACCGGCATGTCCGCATCGATCAGCGCGATGGGGCCGTGCTTGAGTTCACCCGCTGCATAACCTTCAGCGTGGATGTAGCTGATTTCCTTGAGCTTTAGCGCACCTTCCATGGCGATGGGGAACATCGGCCCACGCCCCAGATAGAGCACATCCTTGGCCCGCGACAGGCGCTTGGCGATGTCGATGATCTGCGCTTCACCGGCCAGCGCGCTCGATACGGCGGATGGCAAATTGGTCAGCGCCCGCACCAGCTCGGTCTCCTGCTCGACACTCAGAACCCCGCGCGCGCGCCCGGCGGCGATGGCAAGGCTGGCAAGGGCGGTCAGCTGGGCGGTCAGCGCCTTGGTTGAGGCCACGCCGATTTCGGGGCCGCACAGGATGGGAAACACCACGCCGGATTCGCGGGCGATGGTGGATTCGAGCGTATTGACCAGCGAGGCCACGTGCTGGCCCTGCCCGGCGCAGTAGCGAAGGGCCGCCAGCGTGTCGGCGGTTTCGCCCGACTGGGAAATGAACAGCGACAGCCCGCCCTTTTCCAGCGGCGGCTCGCGATAGCGGAATTCCGAGGCGACATCGATATCGACCGGCAGGCGCGCATAGCGCTCGAACCAGTATTTGGCCACGGCGCCGGCATAATAGGCGGTGCCGCAGGCGCTGATGGTCAGGCGCGACAGATCGGCGAAATCAAACGGCAGGGTTTCGCGGATGGCGACCCGCTCGGCGCCCATATCGACATAATGGCTGAGCGTGCGCGAAATGGTTTCGGGCTGCTCGTAGATTTCCTTGGCCATGAAATGGCGGTGATTGCCCTTGTCGACCATGAGCGCGGAAGCCTGCGACAGCTGCTGCTCGCGCTGCACGATGGCGTCCTGGCCATCGCGAATGGTGACGCCATTGGGCGTGATGACCGCCCAGTCGCCGTCTTCGAGATAGGTCAGCCGCGCGGTGAACGGGGCCAGCGCCATGGCGTCGGAGCCCAGATACATTTCGGTATCGCCATAGCCGATGGCGAGCGGCGCGCCCTGGCGGGCGGCGATCAGCAGGCCCGACTTCGCCGCGGAACATGAAAGCGAGGGCAAACGCCCCCTTGAGATGCTTGAGCGTCTGCGCCACGGCCTGTTCGGGATCGGCGCCGCGGGCCAGTTCGCGGGTGACCCACAGCGCGACGGATTCGGTGTCGGTCTGGGATTGCGGCAGATAGCCATCCTTGGCGAGATCGGCCAGCAGCTCGCGGAAATTCTCGATAATGCCGTTATGCACGATGGCGACGCGGTCGGTGGCGTGGGGGTGGGCATTCTGCTCGGTGGGGGCGCCATGGGTGGCCCAGCGGGTATGGCCGATGCCGATCTGGCCGCCCAGCGGCTCGAAGGCCAGCTTTTGCGCCAGATTGCCCAGCTTGCCCTCGGCGCGGCGGCGCCCGATTGCCCCCTCATCCAGGGTTGCCACCCCGGCGCTGTCATAGCCGCGATATTCGAGGCGCCGCAGCGCCTCGACGAGACGGGTGGCGACGGGTTCCGAGCCTACAATTCCGACGATGCCGCACATGCTGATGTTTCCTGGAGGGTATTCGGGGGCGGATTATTGAACGGGCGGCTTGCCCAGCTTCTTGGCGGCCGCGGCGGCAAACACCGTGCGGGCCCGGCCCGGCTTGGCGACCTGGCGGCTGCGGCCCAAGGCCAGCGCATCGGCCTCGACGTCTTCGGTGATGACACTGCCACTGGCAACCAGAGCCCCCGCGCCCACATTGACCGGCGCCACCAGGGACGAATTCGACCCGATGAAAGCGTTGTCCCCGATGATGGTGCGATGCTTGTTGTAGCCATCGTAATTCACGGTGATGACGCCTGCGCCGATATTCACATCTACGCCCACTGTCGCGTCACCGACATAACTCAAATGGCTGATCTTGGAGCCCTGGCCTATCTCGGCCTGCTTAACCTCGACAAAATTGCCCACCTTGGCGGACTCATGCAGGTTAGCGCCGGGACGCAGGCGGGCAAACGGGCCGACCGAAGCATTGCGGCCGACATGGGCGCCCTCGATATGGCTGAAGGCATGGATGGTCGCGCCGGTTTCCACCACGACGCCGGGGCCGAACACCACATGTGGCTCGATCACCACGTCCTGGGCGATCTGGGTGTCATAGGAAAACCAGACGCTGCCGGGATCCTTGAGGGTTACGCCGGCGCGCATGAAATCCTCGCGACGGATCTGCTGGAACAGCCTTTCGGCCCGCGCCAGCTGGCTGCGATCATTGACACCCATCACGTCATTTTCTGGAGCCAGGCCATAGCCGACCTTCTTGCCGGCAGAATTGGCCAGCTCCACCAGATCGCCCAGATAAAACTCGTTCTGCGCGTTGTTGCTTTCGACCTTGTCGATCAGATCGCGGAATACTTCGGCGCGGAACGCCAGAATGCAGGCATTGCAGAGGCGGATGCGGCGCTCTTCGTCGGTGGCGTCCTTGTGCTCGCGAATGGCCAGGAGGCTATCGCCATCGGTGATGAAGCGGCCATAGCCGGTGGGGTCGACGGGCTCGAAACCGAGAATCGCCACATCGAGCCCCGCATCGAGCCGATCCAGCACGACGCGGAAATTCTGGCCGCGCAGCAGCGGGTGGTCGCCATAGACCACGGCGATGTAGCCCTCGGCCTTCTCATACAATTCGCGCGCCATCGACGCCGCATGGGCGGTGCCGCGGGCCTCGGCCTGCTCGAAATGGACAATGCCGGGATCGATACTGCTGGCGACCTTGCGGATGGCCTCATGCTTGGGGCCGGTGACCAGCGCAATCCGGGTGGAACCGGCCTCGCGCGCGGCCCGGGCCACGTGGCCGACAATGGGCATGCCGCCGACGGGATGCAGAACCTTGGGTGTTGCCGATCGCATGCGTGTGCCTTCGCCCGCCGCCAGAATGATCGACAACAGTTCCGTCATAGTTAGTCTCCAGTTTTTCCCGACCATCGCCGGGCTTTTGCGCGAATTTATGGCACGGAAAGAGTTGGCGAACCGCTAATCTAAGCGCCAATGTGTAGTCGTCGTGTATCGGTTGATTCGATACACGCGGGGGAATGTTGTATTGACGAAATCGTTGGGACAATTTCGGCAGTCTGATGTCACGCGATGGGGCATTATTGCCCTGGCGACGTGTGCTCTTGCGGTTGTTGCCAGCAATGTTTCGACCCTGTTGCCGCCTGCCCTGCTCGCCGGCCTGCACAAGACCCGTCTCGGCGGAGCCTCGATCGAGCAATTGCGTGGCCAGGTTGCCGAATTGCACGCTCAAACCCAGCAATTGCAGCGTGATAACGCAACTCTGGCCGCCAGACTAGCGCTGGGTGAAAAACAAAGCGGCGACACGGCCCAACGCGTCGGCGCGCTCGAAGTGAGCCTGCCCAATTTCATGGAAACCTACCCGGGCCAGGTCGGCGTCGATTTTGCGGCGCGCACTGCCGCGGTCGGCGATGGCGGATCGCAAACCGTCACGGCCGAGGGGGGCACGATGACCATCCGCCGCACGCAATTGCCGGGGATCGGCAGGCAGGAGCAGGCAGCGGTGACGGGGCAACCGATTCCCATGCCCCTCGAGCAGCCCATGGGGGAATTCGGCATTGCCATCGGCCCCGCGCTCGCGGACGGCGAAGCACTGGCGCTGTGGAACGATCTCTCGGCCAAGCTGGGCCCGCTCCTGTTGGGGCTGGCGCCGCTGGTGGCTGAAGATAGGAGCGAGGGCAGCCAACGGCTGGTGGTTGGGCCGCTGGCCCAGCTGGCCGACGCAACGGCGCTGTGTGGGCGGCTGGCGCCGGTTTCCATTGCCTGCCAACCCACGAGTTTTTCCGGCATCGCACTGAAACACTGAACATTCTCGCGAATGCGGTTGACAGCGGAGCAGGCAAGGTTATGTTCCGCCGCGACGTCCACAGCGTCCGTGTGCCGGTAGCTCAGTGGTAGAGCATTCGACTTTTAATCGAATGGTCGCGGGTTCGACCCCCGCCCGGCATACCATTTTTCCTAAAGTTTCAGAGACCGCTTTAGCAAGCACCCTCAGGGGTTTGCAGAACGCAGGGCTGCCCAAGATGGCTTTCCTGCGCCCCGCCACGCTGCCCGCCATGTCTAGTCAGGGCTGGAACGGAATAATGCGACGCTCAATGCCTTTTGGCAGTTGAATGAAGTGGTCCAGTGCATTTCTCAGGGCCACTCTGGCGACGGCCAAGGCCCGTGAAATCCCATAACGAACCGGGCGCTTGCGCGCAAAAGCATGAGGCAGCCCGTCGCCGCGCAGGTCGCTAGCAGCGACGCCACCCGTTACCTGGCCGGTCAATGCCAGTTGCTGACACAGTCCAGGCTCGGTGAGCAACCGGGTAAGCGACTTTCCCGGCTGCTCGAATGGGTCATAGAGGGCCACATCTATAGGGGTCGTTCGCATTGCCGGCGCCGCCAGCAAGATCTCAGCAGCAGAAGCGCGCAGTATGTAGCCAGCCGCTCCAAAAGGGGTGGAGCGGAAAGTGCGCAGGTCAACACCACAATTCAGGCGTCGATCGGTGGGGAACACCCTCACCGGCGCGAGGATAGTTTCGATCCTGATCAAATCCGCATCAATGCCGCCGGCTTCATCCAGAAGGGCAGGAAGCAGCTGGGAGAGGACAGCGTCATCCTCCAGGATAAGTGCTCGATCGTAACCCGATGCAAGCATCGCCCTCCAAGCCGCCTCGTGGCTCAGGGTGCAGGCGAGTTCATTCTCCCGCAAGAAAACAGGCTTTTCACGACTACAGTAGCGTTCGATATCTTCCGCAGAAATCTGCGCTGGCGTTACCGCTTCAACTCGCGAGCCAGTCAGGTTCAGCCGAGACAGTTGCTCGGTCATGAATTCGCGCCTGTCGGTGCGGGAAGCCAGATTTATAAAGAATATCGGAAGTTGAGCCAATCCATTCTCCAGACTTTCGCGTTGAGTAAGGCACCCGCTGCAGATTGTCGATTTACTCAAGCGTAGATGCTCTGCCCTCAAAAACGATCACCCCGCCCCCTTTGTGCACCGCTAAACCGCGTCAGGCCTTGGGCTAGGTGGGGGGGATTGTGATAGAAGCGGGGCGTCTTCATTCAGTTCGGGCTTGGCTGTGTCGCAAAGTACCATCGATCTTCTCAAAGTGCTGGCGGCTGCCGTGCTGGTGTTTGCCGTTACCAGCGTGATCATGCTGTTCCTCGTGCAGTTTTATGGCCAGTATGGCCGCGTGGGCGGGCTGCCCCTGCAGGCGCCGGGCGACCTGCTGCCGCTCCTGGCCAATAACCGGCTGCTGGTGACGCTGGGCGGCGTGATGGTGACCGCCACGGGCATTGCCCTGCTGGCGACCAGCCAGACCATCGACATGGCGCTGCTGATCACCGCCAAGGCGGTGACGGTGGTAGTGGCGGCGCTGCTCGGGGTGGTCGTGGGGTTCCAGCTCTATCTGCAGCTGACCGGCAAGGCCAATATCACGCTGGACTCGCTGATCCCCACTGCCATCGTGCTGGCGCTGTTCTTCGTGCTGTCGAGCGTGGCGAGCGTGCCCAATTTGCGCAGCCTGGGCAATCTGCGGTTCCTGGTCGCGATCGTGCTGATCCTTGGCGGGCCGCTGCTGCTCGGATTGCTTTAAATCTCAGGGCGTTAGGCGGTGAAGCTGGATTATAGCTTCACCCCGCCAGGGTTACGACCACGGCCCCGCGCGGCGTGGCGACGACAGTGTGCTCATATTGTACGCAGGGCGCCGGTGGCTTGCTGATCAGCGTCCACTCATCATCGGCCGACTGCTGATCGGCCATGCGGCCGCCCAGCG
Organism: uncultured Alphaproteobacteria bacterium; assembly: GCA_963699295.1. GTDB lineage: Bacteria > Pseudomonadota > Alphaproteobacteria > Rhizobiales > Devosiaceae > Devosia. Next base: position 718,019 of record OY969432.1, on the reverse strand, counting down.
ACAGAAAGGGCTCGATGGTGAACACCAGGCCATCCTGCATCCGCCGCCGTTCGCCGCGATCGGGCCAGGTGGAGATTTCGCGCGGCTCGTCATGAAGGCTATCGCCGACGCCGTGACTGGCCAGATTGCGGATCAGCGTGTAGCCGCCCTTCTTGGCAAACTTGCCGATAGCGTCGCCGATGTCTGCCAAAGGCGCGCCCGCCTTGACGGCGCGGATGCCGGCCCACATCGCCTTCTTGCCGTCGCGGCACAGAGCTTCGAGCCGGGCATTGCCGGGCGGCAGCAGATAGGACGCGCCGGTATCGGCAAACACGTCATTCTTGACCGCTGACACGTCGATATTGACCAGGTCGCCCGGCTGGATGACGCGCGACCCGGGAATGCCGTGGGCGACTTCTTCGTTCACCGAAATGCAGGTGGCGCCGGGGAAGTTGTAGGTCACTTCCGGAGCGGACAGGGCGCCGTGCTCGGTGAGGAGACGACGGCCCAGATCGTCCAGTTCGAGGGTCGTGATGCCCGGCCGCAAAGCGGCGGCCATGGCATCACGGGTGAGAGCACAGATACGCCCAATGTCCTTGAGCGCGTCGAGCTGCTCGTCTGTCGTAATAATCAACTAATTGGCCTTGTTGGCGAGGTAATAGGCCAGCAGGCCCTGGGTCGAGCTGTCGTGGCCCTCCCCGGTCTGCTTGCCCTCGACCTTGGGCAGCAGGGCCTTGGCCAGCTGCTTGCCCAGTTCGACACCCCATTGGTCGTAGGAATTGACGTTCCAGATGACGCCCTGGGTGAACACCTTGTGCTCATAGAGCGCCACGAGCGAACCCAGCGTCTCCGGGGTCAGCTGCTCGTAGAACAGCGTGTTGGAGGGGCGGTTGCCGGGGAACACCTTGTGCGGGGTGAGTTCCTTGATCTGGTCCTTGTCGAGACCCTGGGCCTTGAGCTCGGCGACCACTTCTTCTTCGGTCTTGCCCAGCATCAGCGCTTCGGACTGGGCCAGAACGTTGGCGACCAGCTTGTCGTGATGCGGCGGCAGATGCTCGTGCGGGCGTGCCGCAATCAGGAAATCGGCGGGGATGACGTCGGTGCCCTGATGGATCAGCTGGTAGAAGGCGTGCTGGCCATTGGTGCCCGGCTCGCCCCAGACGATCGGCCCGGTGGACCAGCCGACGGGCTTGCCCGACAGCGTCACGGACTTGCCGTTGGATTCCATGTCCTGCTGCTGCAGATAGGCGGCAAAACGGCTCAGGCGCTGATCGTAGGGCAGCACGGCCTGGGTCGAGAAGCCCCAGACGTTGCGATACCACACGCCCAGGACGGCCATGATCACCGGCAGGTTCTTCTCGAGCGGGGTCGAGAGGAAGTGGCGATCCATTGCATCGGCGCCCTTGAGGAAGGCGGCGAAATTGTCGTAGCCGATGGCCAGCGCAATGGGCAGCCCGATTGCGGACCACACCGAATAACGCCCGCCAACCCAGTCCCAGAAGCCGAAGATGCGGTCTTCGCGAATGCCGAACTTGGCGCAGGCCGGGATATTGGTCGATACGGCGGCGAAATGGTTGGGCACGGCCTCTTCGCCCAGCGCGGCTGCGAGCCAGGCGCGGGCCGAATTGGCGTTGGTCATCGTTTCATCGGTGGTGAAGGTCTTCGACGCCACGATGAACAGGGTCTTTTTGGGGTCCAGGCGCTTGAGCACGTCATGGATATGGGCGCCATCGACATTGGAAACGTAGTGCGCGCGCAGGTCGGGGCGGGTGTAGGGCTCGAGCGCCAGGGTCACCATGGCCGGGCCAAGATCGGAGCCGCCAATGCCGATATTGACGATATCGGTGAACTGCTCGCCGCCATGGCCGCGAATGGTGCCGTTGCGGATGTCGTTGGTATAGTGCTCGATGGCCGCCAGCACGGAGCGAATGCCCGGCATGATATCGGCACCGTCGACTTCAACGGGCAGATCGCCCTGGTAGCGCAGCGCCATATGCATGACGGCGCGATCTTCGGTGACGTTGATGTGCTCGCCTTCGCACATCTGGGTGCGGCGCTCTTCGACGCCGGTCGAGCGGGCCAGTTCAAACAGCGCCGCCATGACGTCTTCGTCGATGCGGTTCTTGGAATAGTCGAGCAGGATCCCTGCCCCAGTCGCCGAATAGCGCTGGAAGCGGTTGGGATCGACGGCGAACTGCACGCGCATCGGCTGCTCTTCCAGACGCGCGCGATGCGCCTCGAGATTGGCGAAACTTGCCTTGCGCCCCATTTTAGCCATGACGATCAACCTTTTCTGAAACGCGTTTTCGACAGTCAGAGAACCGCGAGATCGCCCGCAGCCCATGCGGCGCGGGTCTCGGCGGCGAAATCGGTGAAGCGTTGCTGTTCGATGGCAACGCGGCAGCCCTGCACCAGCTCTTGATAATAGGCCAGATTGATCTGCGAAAGGATCATCGCGCCCAAAATCTCCTCAGTCTTAACGAGGTGGTGCAGATAGGCCCGGCTCCAGCGCCGGCAATTGATATTGGGCGATTGCTCGTCAATCGGACGATGATCATCCTTGTGGCGGGCATTCTTGAGATTGATGACGCCAAAGCGGGTATAAACATGGCCATGGCGGCCGGCGCGCGTGGGGTGCACGCAGTCGAACATGTCGATGCCGCGGCCGACGGCGCCCAGAATGTCGTCGGGCTTGCCGACGCCCATCAGATAGCGCGGACGATCATCCGGCAGCTCTCCCGTGATATCGTCGAGCACGCGGAACATCACTTCCTGCGGCTCGCCCACGGCAAGGCCACCCACGGCATAACCATCAAAGCCGATGGAGCGCAGGCCCTGGGCCGAGCGGGCGCGCAGCTCGGCATCGTCGCCGCCCTGCACGATACCAAACAGCGCGCGGTTGGCCTGGTTGTTGAAGGCGGTCTTGGAGCGATCGGCCCAGCGCAGCGACAATTCCATGGCGCGCTCGATTTCCTTGCGCTCCGCCGGCAAGGCGATGCACTCGTCGAGCTGCATGATGATGTCGCTGTCGAGCAGGGTCTGGATCTCGATCGAGCGCTCCGGCGTCAACTCGTGCGAGGAGCCGTCGATGTGGGATTTGAACACCACGCCATGCTCGGTCAGCTTGCGCAGCTTGGCCAGCGACATGACCTGGAAGCCACCACTATCGGTCAGGATCGGGCGCTGCCAATCCATGAAAGTGTGCAGCCCGCCCAGCGAATCCACGCGCTCGGCGCCGGGGCGCAGCATGAGATGATAGGTATTGCCCAACAGGATATCGGCACCCGTTTCACGCACCTGATCAGGATACATGGCCTTGACCGTGCCCGCGGTTCCCACGGGCATGAAGGCAGGCGTCTGGATGTCGCCACGGGGCGTGTCGATGCGGCCGCGCCGCGCCTTGCCGTCGGTTGCGGAAAGGGTGAAGGAGACTTGTTTCATGGCCGGGGTTCTAGCGGTTCGCAGATCGGGCGACAACTGCTACGTGCAGGTGCGAAGCTAGGCCGCAATCGCCCCGCTCGCGGCAATGCCCAGCAATACGGCGCCGTAGATCAGCAGGGCCGCAAGGATCAGCCCGATGAAAGCGATCGCGATGCCCAGCACCACGCCCACCCCGTCGCGGTTGAGCATGGCAAAACACATCACACTGAGCCCGATATTGGGCACGGCATTGATGAACGGAATGGGCACCACCATCACCGTGCAGACCACCATGATAAAGCCGCCAAGGACCCGGCGGGCCGTGGGGCCGGTCAGGAACTCAGCGCGCGGCTGCGAAATGCGATTGAGCTTGCGGCTGACCAGCAACAGGCGCTCCAGCATTTTCAGCAGCGGCGCCAGAGGGACCTGGCGGTTGCCGACAAAGGCGGGGAGCCGGATGGGGCGATCGAGCACCATGGCGAGCGCAAAGCTGAACGTGGCAATGGCAATGGTGCCGCCGTAGCCGGGGGGACCCGGGATCATGTTGAGAATGCTGAACACCAGCAGCACGACCAGGTGGGAATTGGCGCCCAGAAGCACAATCAGCTGCGACAGGCTGATCTTGCGGTCGCCATTGTGCCCCACGGCCCCAACACGGTCGAGCAGCAGGATGGCCTGCTGTTCAACCGGCCCTGGCTGGCGCTCGATGATCAAATCAGGCCCGCTCGGCGCGCAGCAGCAGCGAAGAATCGCCGTAGGAATAGAACCGGTAACCGTTGGCGATCGCGTGGGCATAGGCGTTTTTCATCACGTCCAACCCCGCGAAGGCGCTGACCAGCATGAACAGCGTCGACTTGGGCAGGTGGAAATTGGTCATCAGCAGATCGACCGTGCGGAACTGGAAGCCCGGCGTGATGAAGATATCGGTATCGCCGACAAAGGGCTGCAGCGTGCCCGTGGCGCGCGAGGCGGTCTCGAGCAGGCGCAGGCTGGTGGTGCCCACGGCAATGCAGCGTCCACCGGCGGCGCGGGCGGCATTGATGCGCTCGACGGTCGCCTGATCGATCTCGCCCCATTCGGAATGCATGACGTGATCCTGGGTGTCGTCGACCTTCATCGGCAGGAAGGTCCCGGCCCCCACATGCAGCGTCACGCGCTCGATGGTCACGCCCAGATCGGCGATGTGTTGCAGCAGGGATTCGGTGAAATGCAGGCCGGCGGTGGGGGCGGCAACGGCGCCATCCTCGGCTGCATAGACGGTCTGGTAGTCGACCTTGTCGCGCTCCTCGATGCCGCGCTTGGCCCCGATATAGGGCGGCAGCGGCATGGCACCGTGGGACTTGATGGCTTCATCGAGCTCGGCGCCGCCCAGTTCGAATTCAAGCGTGATCTCGCCGGTATCGCCCTTGCCGGCCACGCGGGCCTTGATCGGATCCATTTCGCCATTGCCCAGCTCGAGTTCATCGAGCAGCGCCAGGCGCTTGGCGGGGCGGGCAAAGGCGCGCCAGGTGTGGGGATCGACGCGCTTGTGCAAATTGAACGCCACGCTGGCGCGGTTTTCGCCGCGAATGCGGGTGCCGCGCAGTTCGGCCGGCAGCACGCGGGTATCGTTGACCACCAGCACGTCGCCGGCGCGCAGCAGGTTCAGCAGATCGGGAATGTGACGATCGGAGAGCCCGTCCCTGGGATCGACCACCAGCATGCGGGCGCTGTCGCGCGGCTCGACCGGGTGGAGCGCAATCAGATGTTCGGGGAGATCAAAATCAAATTCGGAAACAAGCATGGGATTTGCCTAGCATGCCGCGCACGGCAGAGAAATGTCTTTGCGCCGGGCAAAAAATGCCTCAGGTGGGGTCGCAGATCACGGGCCAGACGCCCGCGCCAAACAGCTCCACCGTGCCCACCCGCACCATTTGGCCGTCGGCCTCGGCCTGCAGCAAGCGAACACGGGCCAGGAGTTCGTTGAGATTTTCATCGCGCAGATCGACCTGGATGAGATCGGGGCCGAAATAGCTCTGCGCAATGGCCATCAGGTCGCCCGCGCCATAGGCCGCATCGGTGACGAGCGACTGGCCCGGCGTGTGCAGGCGCGCAGCCACGGGCCCAAGTGCAAAGTCCGCACCGAGCAGCAGGCTGAGTTCGACGCCCTGTTCGGGATTGGAACAGGTCAGCCATTCGGCCGCGTGAACGGGCGCGCCGCTGGCCAAGACCAGCGCCGCGCCCAAAAGCACTTTAGGCAGCAATGTCAGCGGCCACTTTGACCGAGACCATCTTGTCCGGGTTGATCACAGGCTCGCCGCGCTTGATCTTGTCGACATTTTCCATGCCTTCGATGACCTTGCCCCAAACAGTGTACTGCTTGTTGAGGAACGGAGCGTCCTGGAAGCAGATGAAGAACTGCGAGTTGGCCGAATCGGGGCTCTGGGCGCGGGCCATCGAGACGGTGCCGCGAACGTGTGGCTCGGCGTTGAATTCCTGCTTCAGGTCCGGATACTTCGAACCGCCAGTGCCGCGGCCCTGGGGGCAGCCGGTCTGGGCCATGAAGCCCTCGATCACGCGGTGGAACACGATGCCATCATAGAAGCCTTCGCGAGCCAGCTTCTTGATGTGGGCGACGTGGCCAGGAGCGAGGTCGGGGCGCATGGCGATGACCACATTGCCCTGGGTGGTTTCGATGACGAGGGTGTTCTCGGGATCGGCGTATTCGGCCATGATATGCAACTTTCAGTTGGAATTTGTGGCCCGCATGTAAGGCCAATGGGGCGACGGTGCAAGGCGCGGAGAGCCAAGCGCCGCACGACCTCCCCCGAAAAGGGGAAGGCCAATCGGTTATGTCCGCTCGCTTACTTGTATTCGATCTTGGCGGCGATGATCTTGTCCGGATTGGCGACCGAACCATTCTGCGCCTGCGAACCCTTTTCCAGCTGATCAACGAATTCCATGCCGGACACAACCGTGCCGAACACTGTGTACTGGCCATTCAGGAAGGTGGAATCGGCGGTGGTGATGAAGAACTGCGAGTTGAACGAGTTGGGGTCCTGCGAGCGGGCAGCACCGACGGCGCCACGCACGAAGCTCTCGGCGTTGAACTCGGCCTCAACGTCAGGCTGGTCCGAACCGCCCATGCCGGCGCGGGCCAGATCGAAGGTATCGGCATCGCTCTTGCCGTAGCGCACGTCGCCGGTCTGGGCCATGAAGCCCTCGATCACACGATGGAACACCACATTGTCGTATTCACCGGCCTCGGTCAGCGCGATGACGCGCTCGACGTGCTTGGGCGCAATGGCGGGCTTGAGCTCGATATCCACATCGCCACCCTTGATGGTGAGGATCAGATGGGGCGTGCCCGACTGCGCAAAACTGGGCGCGGCGGTCAGGGCCATGGCGCCAACGACGAGAGCACTGAACAGGCGACGGGAAATGGCGGTCATTTATGGAGGGCCTTGAGAACGATTGGTGGAACGAAAGCGGAAATATCTCCGCCCATTTCAGCGATCTGACGGACCAATGTGGCCGAGATATGCCGAACCGGGGGGCTGGAGGGCAGGAAGACGGTCTGCAGATCGGGCGCCATCTGGGCGTTCATCCCCACCATCTGCATCTCGTAATTATAGTCGGTGGTGTCGCGCAGGCCGCGAATGATCAGCTTGGCGCCATGCTCGCGGGCGGCCGCCACCATCAGGCCGGAAAAACCGACGATCAGGAATTCGGTCTCGGTGCGCCGGCCGATGGGCTCGAGCACCTGTTCCAGCACCGCAATGCGATCGGCGTGGGCAAAGAGCGGCGTTTTCTTGGTGGAATTGATGCCAACGGCAACGACGAGCTTGTCGACCAGCTTGCAGGCCCGTTCGATCACATCGAGATGGCCGTTGGTCAGCGGATCGAATGAGCCGGGATAAAATCCGACGAGCCTGCTCAAGCTGGCCTCCTCTTGGTGTTGCTAGCGTTTTGTCACGCAAGGGATGACATGGCAAGGCGCGCGCAGCGCGAAGTGCGATCAAGATCGGCGGGTGGTGAACAGCCCTGTTCCCGTCACCAGCCCCAGAGTGACCAGCAGCACGCCACCGGCCAGAAATGCCGCGCCGGTGCCATAGTGGCTGGCAATGGCGCTGCCGATGAACGGCGCCGACAGCATGACCGCCATGATCACCGCTTCCCCGGCGGCAAACACCCGGGCGATGCGGTCGGGCGGGGTCGCGGCCTGGATTATGGTGCGATAGGGCACCAGCATGAAGGCCGTCGATCCGCCCATGAGCGCCAGCGCGCCGAAATAGAGCCAGAGCGGCATGGTCAGTCCGTTGAGCGCGGCCAGGGCCATGAGCGCCGTACCGACGCCCGAAACCACGGCGGCCAGCGCCATGAAGGCAACCGGCTGGTGACGGGTCAAGTGCCCCGCGACCAGCGCGCCGACCAGCCCCCCGCCACCAGAAGCGGCAATGGCGAAGCCAAAGACAGTGGGCCCGAAGCCGAACTCCTCGGTCAGCAGCGCAACCAGGGCGTCGTAGAGAAAAAAGGCGAAATAGGCGACGGCGGAGAAGACCAGTGCCAGCAGCAGCAAGCGGCTGCGGCGAAATTCGGCGATGCCGGCGAACAGTTCGCTGCGGAAATCCTGGCGCTCGCGGGCGGCCTTGGCCGGCAGCTGCAAGCCCAGCAGGAAGGCAACCGCAACGAGCGAGAGCACGGCGTTGAGCGCAAAGACGGATTGCGGGGCGACTACCGCCAGCAGCAACCCGCCCAGCGCCGGCCCCGCGATCTTGGAAGTCTGGTTGATCGCCTGGTGCAGGCCATTGGCATGGCCGAGCAATTCGGGCGGCGTGGAGGCCTGGATGGCGGCCTGCCGCGCCGGGGTGAAGGCGGAATCGATGCAGGCGCGCACAAAGACGAGGCCCAGAACTGTCGTGGTGGTGGGCGCGATGATCAGCCCCAGCGTGGTGATGGCGCGGCCCAGATTGCTCAGGACCAGCACCAGCTGCAGCGGCATCCGGTCGACGAGCACCGCGAGCAACGGACCGGCGGTGACGTAGGGAACAGTCAGCGCAACGGCAAACAGCGCCAGCACAAGCGGCGAGCGGTAACCTTGCGGCTGCCGATCCGGCTCAACCCTGCCGGCCGATACCGACATCAGGCCCGTCTCATCGTGGCGAGCCAGAGGGCGCCGGCCATCAGCAGGAGGCCGGAGGCGCGTGACACCAGCTGAACCCGCGCCGCGCTCAACAGGCCCCGTGCCCGTCCGGCGATGATCGCATAGATGGCATCGGTGGAGCCGGCAACCAGCATGAAAAACACGCCCAGCACCATGACCTGCGGGAAGGTCGGCTGGTTGATGTCGACGAACTGCGGCAGGAAGGCCCCGAGGAAAATCAGCACTTTGGGATTGGACAGGATCACGAGGAAGCCCTGCAGGGCGACGCTCCAGCGCGAGCGATCGGTATCGATCGCCCCTGCGCCGATCTCGCCATTGGAGCGCCACATCTTCCAGCCGAGCCACACCAGATAGGCGGCGCCCCCAAGCTTAATCCAGTCAAAGGCCCAGCCCATGAAGGCGACCAGCGCCTGCATGCCCAGCGCCACCACCAGCGTCATGATGAAAAAGCCCGCTTGCGTGCCCGCGACAATGGCCAGCCCTGCCCCGGTTCCCCGCGCCAGCGCATTGGCAATGATCACGGTGACAGTGGGGCCCGGCACGATGGCCAGGAGGAAACAGGCGCCCAGATAGGGCAGCAGCGTGGCGAGATCGAACATGATGCGACTCCTGAAGTCGCCAGCAAGCCAGCCGGCGCAGGACTTGGCAAGGGTGATCAGCCGGGGTCGATCGCAGAAACGACAAGGGGCGCCGGAGCGCCCCTTGGGAATTATTCTTCGGTCGGCGCCTCGGGGGCGTCGGGCTCATCCGGGGTATCCGGAGTGTCCGTCCCGGTCTCGCTGCCCGCCTCGGGAGCCGCAGCGACGATCTCTTCGTCCTCTTCCGGCTCGCTGATGCGTTCGACCGACATGACCTTCTCGCCATCAGCGGTATCGAACACGATCACGCCCTGGCTGGCACGCGACACCATGCGGATCGGCTTGTCGCCGCCCACCGGCAGGCGAATGGTCTGGCCGCCGTCGCTGATCAGCATGATCTGGTCTTCGTCGTTGACCGGGAAGCTGGCGACCAGATGGCCGTTGCGCTTGTTGACCGCCATGGCCACGATGCCCTTACCGCCACGCCCGGTGATCCGGTATTCGTGGCTGGACGTGCGCTTGCCATAGCCGTTTTCGGAGATGGTCAGGATGAACTGCTCGATGGCGCCCATCTCGGCATATTGCTCCTGGGACAGCGCACCGGCGACGACTTCGGCTTCATCGGCTGCCGCTTCCTCGTCACCCTGCTCGCCGCGTACCGCACGGCTCATCTTGAGATAGGCCGCACGCTCTTCGGCGGTGGCGTCGGAGTGGTTGATCACGGCCATGGAGATGACCTTGTCGCCCTCGGCCAGCTGAATGCCGCGCACGCCCATGGAGTCGCGGCCCTTGAACAGGCGAACATCATCCATGCGGAAGCGGATGGCCTGGCCAAGCGCGGTGGTCAGCAACACGTCGTTATTGATGCTGGCGGTCTCGACGCCGACGATCTGGTCGCCTTCATCGAGCTTCATGGCGATCTTGCCGTTCTGGCGCACTTCGACAAAGTCGGCGAGCGAGTTACGGCGAACCGTGCCGCGCGTCGTCGCGAACATGATGTCGAGATCCTTCCAGGTGGTCTCGTCTTCCGGCAGCGGCATGATGGTGGTCAGCCGTTCGCCCTGCTCCAGCGGCAGGATGTTGATCAGGGCCTTGCCGCGCGCATTGGGAGCGGCGAGCGGCAGGCGCCACACCTTGATCTTGTAGGCGATGCCACGGTCGGTGAAGAATAGCACCGGGGTGTGGGTGTTGGCCACGAACAGCCGCGAGACGAAATCCTCGTCGCGCGTCGCCATGCCCGAACGGCCCTTGCCGCCACGGTTCTGGGCCCGATAGGTCGAGAGCGGCACGCGCTTGATGTAGCCCTCGTGGGACACGGTCACGACCATGTCTTCGCGGGCGATCAGGTCTTCGTCGTCAAATTCGCCGAGGCTGTCGGTGATTTCGGTGCGACGCGGGGTCCCGAACTGCTCCTTGATCTCGATCAGCTCGTTGCGCACGATCTCTATCACGCGCTCGCGGCTGCTCAGAATATCCAGATAGTCGGCAATCTCGATGCCCAGGCCATTCAGCTCGTCACCGATTTCGTCACGACCCAGTGCGGTGAGGCGGGCCAGGCGCAGCTCGAGAATGGCGCGCGCCTGCTCTTCGGAGAGGTTGAACGTGCCATCTTCATTGATGCTGTGGCGCGGATCGTCGATCAGCTTGATCAGCGGGGCCACATCGGCTGCCGGCCAATGGCGCGTCATCAACTGCGACCGGGCGGTCGCGGGATCGGGCGCGGTGCGGATCAGCGCGATGACTTCGTCGATATTGGCCACCGCTACCGCCAGGCCCACCAGGATGTGGGCGCGATCACGGGCCTTGTTGAGCAGGAAGCGGGCGCGACGCGTAACCACTTCATGACGGAAATTGATGAAGGCGGTAAGGATCTCGTGGGCATTCATCAATTGCGGCTTGCCGCCATTGAGCGCCACGAAATTGCAGCCGAACGAGCTTTGCAGCTGGGTGAAGCGATAGAGCTGGTTCAGCACGACGTCGGGCAGCGCATCGCGCTTGATCTCGATGACAACGCGCATGCCTTCGCGCGAGGATTCATCGCGCAAATCGCCAATGCCCTCGATACGCTTCTCGCGTACCAGCTCGGCAATCTTTTCGACCAGCGTCGCCTTGTTCACCTGATAGGGCAGCTCGGTGATGATGATGGCTTCGCGTTCCTTGCGAACCTCTTCGATCGCGACGCGCCCTCGGACCATGATCGAGCCACGGCCGGTCTCGTAGGCGGAGCGGATGCCGGCACGGCCCAGGATGATACCGCCGGTCGGGAAATCGGGACCCGGCATGACCTGGAGCAGTTCTTCGGTGGTCGCGTGCGGGTTATCCAGCAGCAGCAGCGAAGCGTCGATGGTTTCGGCCAAATTGTGGGTCGGGAATATTGGTGGCCATGCCCACCGCAATGCCGCTACCGCCATTGACCAGCATATTGGGGAAGCGCGCCGGCATGACGGTCGGCTCGTGCTCGGATCCGTCATAGTTGTCGCGGAAATCCACCGTGTCCTTGTCGAGGTCGTCGAGCAGGAAATTGGTGATCTTCTGCATGCGCACTTCGGTATAACGCATGGCGGCCGGCATATCGCCGTCAACCGAACCGAAATTGCCCTGGCCTTCCACGAGCAGCTCGCCCATGGAGAAATCCTGCGCCATACGCACCAACGCCATATACACGGCACTGTCGCCGTGCGGGTGGTACTTACCGATAACGTCACCCACCACGCGGGCGGATTTTCGGAATGGCTTGTTGATATTCGTACCCGTTCTCGCTCATCGAGAACAGGATGCGGCGGTGCACCGGCTTGAGGCCATCGCGCACGTCGGGCAGCGCACGGCTGACAATGACGCTCATCGCATAATCGAGATACGATTTGCGCATCTCGTCAGTGATGGAGATCATTGAAATGTCGGATGGCGGCGGAGCGCCGGTTCCGGTTTCTGGCGTATCGGTCACTGGATGATTCTTGTCTGTTCGAACTAACCCTTTAAATAGGCGATTCCAGCGTAAATTGCTAATTTTGCGCGCAAAGGGGCTTTGGGGCGCTTTTTTGCGTCCCGGGCCATCGGGTAGCCCAAACCGGTTCAGGCCCGCGCCAAGCCCTAGAAACGCAAATCCGCAGATCAGAGATGCCGGCGATGCTTGCGGGGCAAAACCGCAACCGCTTAGATGCGGCCAATGATTCTGTGCCGGCCGATCGGGCCGTTATCAGTCGCCATGACGGCCGCGGGGCCAGTTCCGCGGGTCAGCGGAGTAGCATGCAATGATGAAGTCGGGTCCGCTAGCAGGTGCAATAGCTCTGGCCGGCATCATGCTGGCCGGTGGCGCTGGGGCCCCTGCCCTTGCCGCACCCGCCGATGTCGCGCTGCTGCAGACTTTCGTGGGCAATTGGAGTGGACGCGGTGAAATCGTCGGCTCCGATCGCCACTCCGTGCGCTGCCGCATGACGCTGTCCTCCGGGAACCAGGGCAAGGTCAATTACCACGGCACCTGCACGCTGGGTGGCGCCCAGCTGTCGGTGGCCGGCACCATCGCCTATATCGAGGCGCAGCAGCGCTATGAAGCGGCGATGACCACCAATGCCAGCTTTACCGGCGTCGCCATCGGGCAGAAGCGCGGCAATGGGCTGGTGTTCAACCTGCGCGAACGCGAAACCGACGACGAGGGCACGGAGCTCAGCATTGCCGCCCAGATCGTGCTGCGCCCCGACGCGATCAATGTCGTGTTCGATGTGATGGACATCGCCACCGGCGACAGCCTGCGCGCCGAGGTGCCGTTCGACAAGACTTGATTGCCGTCGGCTAAACTTTGCCAACGCAAATCTGGTCTGGGAAGATGTTGTTTCGACGGATTATTAACGCAGTCGTATTAGCAAGATAGTATGAACTCCCCACTGGACCACCGCATACTCAGGCGTTTCCCCGACGGTGCTGAAGAGCCGGAGGCTGTTCCCGTCGCGGCGCTCCATCGACTGCGGCAATTGCTGGGCATCGAGTGCATCAGCCTGAACAGCTGGAATGACCGTGGCCTCCAGATCGAGGCCCAGAGTGGGCGCAAGATTGCCAGCGGCCCCGGCTTTGCGAACCTGGTGCAGCGCGTGCTTCAATCTGACGAACCCGTGGTCATGCCGGACACCCGGATTGTTGGGGATGTTGACCTTTCCCCGACCCCGCGCCTGTTCATCGGCATTCCGATCACCACGGCAACCAGCCGGCTCGTGCTGTGCCTGAGCGATCGGCAACCGCGCCCGGCCGAACTCGCCTACGGCATGGCGATGCGCGCCGCCGATATTGTCAATCGCGCGGTGCTGGCCCGCCAATCGGCGCATATCAAAGAAGCCGCAGCGGAAATGGCCGTCCTGCGACGGCGCTTTGACCAAGCCTCGCACACGGCCCGCATTGGCTGGTGGGAATGCATGCTGCCAAGCCAGAAGCTGACCTGGTCCAATGGGGTCTACGATCTCTACGAGGTGCCCCGCGGCACCCCGCTCACCCGCGACATGACGCTTCACTACTATACCGATGACTCGCGGCACGCCATGGAAACGGCCCGGGCCCACGCCATTGCCCACGATCATGAATTCAAGCTGGACGCCGAGATCATCACCGCCAAGGGCAATCGGCGCTGGATGCGCCTCACCGGCAACGTCGACTACAAGGACGGCGTTCCGGTCCGTATCTTCGGCATGAAGCAGGACATCACCGACGAAAAGCTGCTTACCGAACGTACGCGCTATCTGGCGGCATTTGACCTGATGAGCGGGCTGGCCAATCGCAGCCAGTTCCAGGACCGGCTCGATGACCTCGACGGCGTGCGGCATCGCTCGGCGGTTGCCGCGCTGCTGCTGATCGATCTCGATGCGTTCAAGCAGATCAATGACAGTTTTGGCCACGCGCGTGGCGATGACTGGATCAAGGAAGCCGCAAGGCGCCTGCGCGAGTGCTGCGCCGGGGCCGAACTGGTAGCGCGCATCGGCGGCGACGAATTTGCCGTGGTGCTGGGTCCCGATTTCACGCCCGAGAAGGCCCAGGCAATGGCTGCGGCCGTGGTCGAGAGCCTGTCGCTGCCGGTGGCAGGCTGGGGCGACGATATCGGGCTGGGCGCGTCGGTCGGGGTGGCATTTCGCGGCGACAATGCCCCGGACGACCTGTTCCGCGAAGCCGATGCCGCGCTTTATGCCGCCAAGGCCGCGGGCCGGAATACCTACCGCATCTTCGGCTAGGCGCTGTTGGCGCAAGCCGGCGAACAATCCTCCAGATAAAAAAAGAGGCCAGCCGCCCGGCTGACCTCTCCATTCATCCATGCATCGCGTTATCAGAACGGGATGTCGTCATCCATGCCGCCGGGCTCGAACGCCGGGGCGTTGGATGCGGGCCGACGGGCACCGCCGCCGCCACCACCAAAGCCGCCGCCACCGCTGCTCGGGCCGCCAAAGCCGCCACCGCCGCCTTCGCTGCCGCCACGGTAACCGCCGCCGCCTTCGCCGCCACCTTCGCCACGACCATCAAGCAGGGTCATGTTGGAGTTGAAGCCCTGCAGCACGATTTCGGTCGAGTATTTGTCCTGACCGGACTGATCCTGCCACTTGCGGGTCTGCAGCTGGCCTTCGAGATAGACTTTGCTGCCCTTTTTCAGATAGCTCTCGGCCACCCGCGCCAGACCTTCCGAGAAGATCACCACGCGGTGCCATTCGGTCTTTTCGCGGCGCTCGCCGGTGTTGCGATCCTTCCAGCTTTCGGACGTGGCAATCGACAGGTTCACCACTTTGCCGCCGCTGGGCAGGTTGCGCACTTCGGGGTCCGCTCCCAGATTTCCGACCAGGATAACCTTGTTTACGCTGCCAGCCATGGCGAATTCCTTCCACTGTGGAGAAAGCTCTCCAAATATTTGCGGGCCATATTAAACGCGAACGCCGTCGATTGCTCGCACAAATCGGCGATGTCCCCATTGAAGGCGTCTGGTGGGCCGCACCCGCATCTGTTCTTCATATGTTCTCATTCGCGCAATTGTCAAGATCGCACCTTGAATAGCCATTTTTCGAGCCCCATCTGGTGGGGACACAAGGCACTACGGTGCCATTACCGTTTCTCAGGCCATCGGGGGATTGATGGGCGACCGTCCGTTCAACAAACCGGTTTTCCTCAGGTTGAACCGCACCGGCAATTATCAGGCGCGCAGCGCCTGGGAAGCGCTGGAATATCTCGACCTGCACTGGCCAACCCCCATTAATGAACATCACCGCCGCGCCAAACTGCTGTGCGAAGCCGCAGTGGATGGCGTCATAGCCCCGGAAGACGCCCGCATTGCGCTGATCGACGCCGCCCAGCGCTCGGGCGTGCTCGCCAGTGGCTGGAAACCGGTGTCTGCAGATGCCGCCCGGAGCGGCCCCGCTCAATCCGAGATCGCGACGGAGTAGAGCTGTCGCGTTGGGATGCCCGGGCGGTAATAAAACCGTAGTCCCTCCCCGTCCGGGCCACCCATTCCTTGTGCCGTTCCCGGCTCCCTACCCCGCCGCCATGCCCGTTGCTGACATGTTGTGTCAGCACATACTGTCCATGGGAGGTCATGGTGTTCTTGGGGGGACAAGGTGAGCTATTCAGAGGCGTTATGGATCTATCTGGTGCTGGTGACCAGCATCATCGTCGTGCCGGGCATGGACATGTTTTTCGTGCTGACCAATGCACTGACCGGCGGCAGGCGCACCGGGATGGCGGCCGTTGGCGGCATTACGCTGGGCGGGGCCGTCCATACGCTGTTCGGCGTGATCGCGACCGGCGTGCTGACGCAATTGCCGACGGCCCTGTTCCAGGCCATGCTGCTGGTTGGCGCGGGATATATGGCCTGGATCGGCTATACGCTGCTGGTGAGCACCATCACAGTAGACAGCATCGGCTCCGCGCGGCGGCAATCAGATTGGGTGGCGTTCCGGCGCGGGCTGATCACCTGCCTGCTCAACCCCAAGGCGTATCTGTTCGTGCTGGCGGTGTTTCCGCAGTTCATCCGCCCCGAGTTCGGCGCGCTGTGGTCGCAGGCGCTGATCGTGGGAATTATTACCGCTGCGGTGCAGGTGGTGATCTATGGCAGCCTGGGGCTGGCCGCCGCCAGGGGCCGCGATGCGCTCGAGGGCAATCCCCTGGTCACCATCTGGATCGGACGCGTGGCCGGTGCGCTGTTTGCGGGCTTTGCAGTGTTCACCGCCTGGCATGCCTTCAACACCCCGCTGGGCACTTGACCGAATCCAGATTTGTTCTACTTATGTTCTTGACAACAAACGGCATGACGTGCTGCCACAGACACGTGAGTGTTACACCAACGAGAGCTGCCGCAATTGCGGGAGTTCTTGCCAAGATCCCCTGTCGCACCTATCTGTGCGGCACAATCCAGCCCTTCAAACAGGGCAACCCTGACCGCGCTGCGGCACCCAGACTTGGATATTCCGGACCCCATGATGACGCCAAAGCCCAGCCAGAACCGTGAAATCATTGTGCGCGGGGCCCGCGAGCATAATCTGAAGGGCATCGACCTCAAGCTGCCGCGCGACAGCCTGATCGTCATGACGGGGCTGTCCGGCTCGGGCAAATCCTCGCTGGCGTTCGATACCATCTATGCCGAGGGGCAGCGGCGCTACGTGGAGATCCCTGAGCGCCTATGCGCGCCAGTTCCTCGAGATGATGCAGAAGCCCGATGTCGAACATATCGAGGGGCTGTCACCAGCCATTTCGATCGAGCAGAAAACCACGTCGCGTAACCCGCGCTCTACCGTTGGCACCGTCACCGAAATCTACGACTATCTGCGCCTGCTCTATGCGCGCGTCGGCGTGCCCTATTCCCCCGCGACCGGCCTGCCGATCGAGAGCCAGACCGTGACGCAGATGGTCGACAAGGTGCTCGAGCTGGCCGAAGGCACACGGATTTATCTGCTGGCCCCCATCGCGCGGGGCCGCAAGGGCGAGTACAAGAAGGAACTGGCCGATCTGATGCGCAAGGGCTTCCAGCGCGTCAAGATCGATGGCCAATATCACGAGATCGAAGACGCGCCCGCGCTCGACAAGAAATACAAGCACGACATCGAAGTGGTGGTGGACCGGCTTGTGGTGGGCCCCGATATTTCGGGACGCCTGGCCGAAAGCTTCGAGACGGCGCTCAAACTGGCCGAAGGCATTGCGCTGATCGAATATGCCGACCAGACCAATGACGACGGCACGCCGCGCCAGGAACACCTTTTCGGAAAAATTCGCCTGCCCGGTGTCCGGCTTTACCATTGCCGAAATCGAGCCGCGGCTGTTCTCGTTCAACAACCCGTTCGGCGCCTGCCCGGTTTGCGATGGTATCGGCACCGAGCAGAAAATCGATCCTGACCAGATCGTTCCCGATGGCACGCTGTCGATCAAGGACGGCGCCATCCTGCCCTGGGCCAAGACCAGTGCGCCCTACTATCTGCAGACGCTGCAGGCCGTGGTGAAGATGTTCGGCGCCTCGACCGGCACCGCCTGGAACGACCTGCCCTTCGAGGTGCAGCACGCCGTGCTGTTCGGCACCGGCAAGGAGAAGGTCGATTTCGTCTATGACGACGGCCTGCGCCAATACAAGACCAGCAAGGCCTTTGAAGGGGTGATCGGCAACCTTGAGCGTCGCTACAAGGAAACCGAAAGCGCCGGCATGCGCGAGGAAATCGAAAAATACATGTCGGCCAAGCCGTGCCTGGCCTGTGGCGGTTATCGCCTCAAGCCGGAATCGCTGGCGGTCAAGATCGATGGCCTGCATGTGGGCCAGGTCACCGAGAAGTCGATCCGCACCTCGCTCGCCTGGTTCGATGCGCTGCCGGAAAAACTCACCCCCAACCAGAAGACCATTGGCGAGCGCATCCTCAAGGAAATCCGCGAGCGCCTGCGCTTCCTGATCGATGTGGGACTCGATTACCTGACGCTGGCGCGCAATTCGGGCACGCTGTCGGGTGGCGAGAGCCAGCGTATCCGCCTCGCCAGCCAGATCGGCTCGGGGCTGACCGGCGTGCTCTATGTGCTCGACGAGCCCTCCATCGGGCTGCATCAGCGCGACAATGCCAAGCTGCTGGAAACCCTGCAGCGGCTGCGGGATCTCGGCAATACGGTGATCGTGGTCGAGCATGACGAGGATGCCATTCTGACGGCGGACTATGTGGTCGATATCGGCCCCGGCGCCGGGGTGCATGGCGGCCATATCGTGGCCGAGGGCACGCCGCAGCAGATCCTCGACAGCCCGGATTCGCTGACCGGCAAATATCTCTCCGGGCGCATGGGCATTGCCATGCCCGCCGAACGCCGCGAGGGCCGCACCGGGCGGGCGCTGAGCATCAAGGGCGCCACCGGCAACAACCTCAAGAATGTCTCGGTCGATGTGCCGCTGGGCCTGTTCGTGGCCATTACCGGCGTTTCGGGCGGCGGCAAGTCGACGCTGATGATCGACACCATGTATCGCGCCATCGCCCGGCGGCTGAACGGCGCGCGCGTCGTTCCGGCGCCCCATGACAGCCTCACCGGCCTCGAATTCCTCGACAAGGTCATCGATATCGACCAGTCGCCGATCGGGCGCACGCCGCGCTCCAATCCGGCGACCTATACCGGCGCCTTCACCCCGTTGCGCGAATGGTTTGCGGGACTGCCCGAAGCCAAGACCCGCGGCTATGGCCCCGGCCGCTTCAGCTTCAACGTCAAGGGCGGGCGCTGCGAGAAGTGCCAGGGCGATGGCGTGCTCAAGATCGAAATGCACTTCCTCCCCGACGTGTACGTCACCTGCGACGTGTGCAAGGGCAAGCGCTACAACCGCGAGACGCTGGAGGTGCAGTTCAAGGGCAAGTCGATCTCCGATGTGCTCGACATGACCATCGACGAAGCCGTGGACTTCTTCTCGGCGGTGCCGGTGATCCGCGACAAGTTCGCAACGCTGCAGCGCGTGGGCCTGGGCTACGTCAAGGTCGGCCAGCCGGCGACCACCCTGTCGGGCGGCGAGGCGCAGCGCGTCAAGCTCTCCAAGGAGCTGGCCAAGCGCGCGACCGGCCGCACGCTCTATATGCTGGACGAGCCCACCACCGGGCTGCACTTCCATGACGTCGCCAAGCTGCTCGAGGTGCTGCACGAGCTGGTCGATGGCGGCAATACCGTCGTGGTCATCGAGCACAATCTCGAAGTGATCAAGACCGCCGACTGGGTTATCGACCTGGGTCCCGAAGGCGGCGATGGCGGCGGCGAGATCGTGGCCGTCGGCACGCCCGAGGAAGTGGCCCAGAGCAAGCGCTCGCATACCGGCCATTATCTCAAGGAGATCATGGAGCGCCGGCCCCATTTCGCCACCCGAGCGGCCGAGTAGTCCAAACCCGCTGTGGGCAACGATCCACCGATTGGCGGGTCGTTGCCAATATCCATGATGCGTGCACGGCCTTTTGCGCCGCCCCGTATGGCCTGTTCGGCATACACAGTAGCCGCAACTAAACGATATCCCACGGCAAACGACGAAAAGTCGGATTTTGCCATGCGCGCACTGCATGGAGCGCCTGACCTTTGCGGCATGGCGCAGGGGGCCGGATCGGCTCATTCTCACCGGGTCACAGGACTTGGCAAAAGGAATGCGCCGATGTTTGTGCGAGCAGTATGGCAGCGTCGACGGCTGGTCGATATCAAGCAGACCCTGCGGGAAAACGATGTCCCCACATCGCCCCGCGAGCACGGGTTGCTGGGCCTTTCCGGCCCCGACTTCAAGCGGATGACCCTCGGGCTGTTTGATCGCTGAACCGCCGCGGACGTGGGGCACACCCCTGCCAGGGCGTTTTCGCCGGATCAGCTGCGGCAGGCTGTCGCAGTTTCAGCCTTCGTCAACCATTTTTCCATGAAGCCCCGGCGTTTTCGCATGGCTCGGTTGAACAAACTCCATCTGCTCATCTGCCCCCCGACCCGCTACATGTAGCCTCGTTACGAAAGGAGACTACACTATGGACATTCGGAAGACTTTCAAGAAGTGGGCCGCTTACCAGCAGACCGTGCGTGAGCTTGGTGCTCTCGACAATCGTCAGCTTAACGATTTGGGCATTTCGCGTGCCGATATCAATCGGATCGCTCGCGACCATGCCAGCCAGCTCTAAGCACTGCACAGCGACCGGCTCTGATATCAATCGAACACCCGCCTCTCTCTGAGATGCGGGTGTTCTGCTTTTGGGCAGACCATTCTGCCGCGTAACACGGCGCCGCACACAAGAGTTTCTTGCAGACTTCGATGGCGCTTGCTACCTGACACCCATGTCAAATCCAGAACCTATTCACGTCATTGGCGGCGGTCTCGCCGGCTCGGAAGCAGCATGGCAGGCGGCGCAAGCCGGCGCCAAGGTCATTGTGCACGAAATGCGCCCGGTGCGCGGCACCGATGCCCATTCGACCGACAGTTTTGCCGAACTCGTGTGTTCCAACAGCTTCCGTTCGGACGACCACGAGCAGAACGCCGTCGGGCTGCTGCATGAGGAAATGCGCCGCTGCGACTCGGTGATCATGCGCGCGGCCGACACCCACAAATTGCCAGCAGGCGGCGCATTGGCAGTCGATCGCCATGGCTTTTCGGCAGCGGTGACGGCGGCCATCGAGAGCCACCCCAACATCACCATCGAGCGCGAGGAAGTCGCGGGCATGCCGCCCGCCGACTGGAAGAACGTCATCATCGCGACGGGCCCCCTGACCTCCCCGGCCATGGCCGAAGCGATCCTGGCCACCACCGGCGAAGACGCGCTGGCGTTTTTCGACGCGATTGCGCCCATCGTGCATTTCGACAGCATCAATATGGACGTCGTCTGGGCGCAGTCGCGCTACGACAAGGTTGGTCCCGGCGGCACCGGCGCCGACTACCTCAACTGCCCGATGGACAAGGACCAGTATTTTGCCTTCGTCGAGGCGCTCAAGGTGGCGCCGCTGCACGAATTCAAGGACTGGGAAAAGGTCCCCTATTTCGATGGCTGCCTGCCCATCGAGGTGATGGCCGAGCGCGGTGTCGAAACCCTGCGCCATGGACCGATGAAGCCGGTTGGCCTGACCAATCCGCGCAACCCCACCGTCAAGCCCTACGCCATCGTGCAGCTGCGCCAGGACAATGCGCTGGGCACGCTGTGGAACATGGTCGGCTTCCAGACCAAGATGCGCTACGGCATCCAGGCCGATATCTTCCGCATGATCCCGGGCCTCGAAAACGCACAGTTCGCCCGTCTCGGCGGCCTGCATCGCAACACCTTCCTCAACTCCCCCAAGGTGTTGGGGCCTGATCTTAAGCTCAAGGCTGATCCGCGCATCCGCTTTGCCGGCCAGGTCACCGGCGTTGAAGGCTATGTCGAAAGCGCCGCCTGCGGGCTGATCACCGGGCGTCTGGCCGCAGCCGAAGCGCGGGGCGAAACCATGCCGACCCCGCCGATCACCACGGCGCTCGGCGCCCTGGTCGCCCATATCACCGGCGGCCACCTCGAAGCGGAAAGCTATAGCGGCGCCCGCAGCTTCCAGCCGATGAACATCAATTTCGGGCTGTTCCCGGAAGTGACCATCACCCGCCCCGAAGGGGTGGCGCGCTGGCGCGGGCCGGACAAGACCATTGCCAAGCGCCGGGCCATCACCGCGCGGGCACTGGAGGATTTGAAGAGCTGGGCGTAAGCTCGCTCCGATGACACCCGAAGCACTCCAGACTTACCTGCACGACCATATCCCCCTTTCGCGGGCGATGGCCGTGCAGGTCTTCTCCATCGAGCCGGACCAGGTGGTGCTTGGCGCCCCGCTCGAGCCCAATATCAATCATCGCGATACGGTTTTTGGCGGCAGCGCTTCGGCGGTGGCGATCCTGTCGGCCTGGTCGCTGCTGCATTTGCGGCTGACCGCGGCAGGCTTTCCCAGCCGCCTCGTGATCCAGCGCAACAGCATGGATTATCTCGCCCCGATCAGCGGCAGCTTCACCGCCACGGCCACGCTCGATCCGCACGCCAATTGGGACAATTTCACCAAGATGCTGGGGCGCAAGGGCCGCGCCCGGATCAGCGCCCAATCCGAGCTGCATTACGATGGCGTGCTCGCCGGGCGGCTGCAGGGTGAATTCGTCGCCTTCGGCAATGAACGCCTCTAGCGGTTCCGCCAGCTCCACCACATCAGACGCGTGATCTTGCGCCACTCGGCATCGTCCGGGGCCGGCGCATAGGGCCCGGATGACTTCGCGGCCAGCGAGTTGAGCTGCGCCTGCAGCAGCGCGATCGACGCAAAGGCGGGCTTCAGCCGGCCGGGCAGGATGGCAATGGCGCTTTGCGCCTTGTCCAGATGCTCCTGCGCCAGCTCGGCGATCTGCCCCAGGGCCTCGACCACGCCCTCGCTGGCCACGCCCGAGAAAATCTCGCGCTCCTGCACGCCATTGGCGGCAAAGATGATCCAGGGCAGCATGATGCGCCCATGCGAGGCCAGCAGGCCAAAGGCGCGCAAATGCCCGATCATGGCATGCGCCACGCCCAGATGCCCCGCCGCATCACCGGTTTCGATGATCTCGCCATCATTGAGGATCATCGCCGCCAGCTGATAGAGCGTCGACACGGTTTCTCCGGCATAGCCCTCGAAGCTTTCGAGGTCCGGCATCGGATCGTCGTAGAGATCGAACCGCCGCGCCCCGAGCAGGCGCAGCAGCGTGCCGGCCGGCAGCTGATAGCGCTCCATGGTTTGCAGCAAGGCATCGGCCAGCGGGTTCTGGCGCACCGCGCCATGGCCCTTGCCCTCAAGCGCATCGGCCCACCATTGCAGCCGGATCTCGCCCGGCGTCGGCTCCGACACCCGCTCGCGCGATCGAGGCGACTTCGGCGTTGAAGGCATAGAGCGCCGTCACCGGATCGCGATGGGCGCTGTCGAGCACCAGCGTCGACAGATAGCGATCCCGGTCCATGTCACGCAGCGCCTTGGCCGCGTGCCCGAAACTTTCGGCGCCCTGCATCAGCGTACCGTTTCGACAGCGATCAGCGCTGCGGCCACGGCCCGTTGCTCGGCCAACAGCACATTGTAGGTGCGCACGGCGCCGCCGGTGGCGATGGCCTCGATGATGACATTGCGGGCGCGAAACGCCTCGCGGATTTCGCGCGGCAGCGCCACGATGTCGTGGCCCAGCCCGATCAGCAGCACATCGATATCATCGGCGGCCGCCAGCACCGGGGCGAGGCTTTCCATCGTCACATCGCTCGCCGAGGTCACGCTCCAGGCGTGCATGCCCGTGGGCAGGCACAACAGGGAGCCGCGATGGGACATCTCGGCAAAGCGAAAGCCGCCATTGCCGTAAGCGTCAATGGCGGCCTGGTAGGGGTAAAACCCGCTATCGCTCAACTCGTTCTCCGTCTCAGACGGACGCGCCGTCGATAGCCTTGGGCGCATCGTCGGTGTCGCTGCGCGCCTTGAGGCCGAAGTTGATCAGGATCGGTCCGTTGACGATGATCGACGAGTACATGCCCACGAGACAACCGAAGGTCATGGCGATGGTGAAGCTGCGGATCACTTCGCCACCGAACAGCACCAGCGGAATCAGGGCCAGGAACACGGTGAACTGCGTCAGCGAGGTGCGCACGATGGTCTGGTTGATCGACAAATCGATCAGCTCGGGCAGCGGCATCTTTCGATGCTTGCGCAGGTTTTCTCGCACGCGGTCGGAAATCACCACGGTTTCGTTGAGCGACAGACCCACCAGCGTCAGCACCGCCGCGATCGAGGTCAGATTGAACTCCAATCCCGTAATCGAGAACAGACCGATGGTCATGATCACGTCATGGGTCGTGGTGGTCACCGCCGCCAGGGCGAACTGCCACTCGAAGCGGAACCAGATGTAGATCAGGATGGCAGCCAGCGCGACGATGACGGCAATAATGCCCTTCCAGGTCAGTTCGCCCGAAACTGTGCCACTCACCGCTTCGGTGCTGCGGATGGTGTAGTTTTCCGTCGCCAGCGCTTCGCGAACCTTGGAAACGGCGACCTGGTCGGCGCTCTGGCCGCCCTCCTGCGCCTGAACGCGCACGAGCACGTCTTCAGGCGTACCAAAGCCCTGAACCTGCACTTCGCCAAGGCCGAGACCATCGAGCACCTGACGCACCCTGCCGACGTCGGCCGGGCCGTCCTCATGCTGGATCACAATGGCGGTGCCGCCAACGAAGTCGATGCCGAGATTGAAGCCCTTGAACGATAGGCTGATCCGATCGACACCACCGACGGCGATGATCGAGAAAATGATCACCTAGCGCGAGATCTTCATGAACGGGATCTTGGTGCCATCCGGGATGAAGCGGAAGTGCTGGATCTTCAGCATCTTCGGCCGGACGCGCGCGATACCAGACGCCCACCTGGTAGGAGGTGACCGTGTAGGAGGTGAACAGCGACGTCAGGATACCCAGCGCCAGCGTCACGGCGAAGCCCTGCACCGGGCCCGAGCCGAGGAAATACAGCACGATGGCCGAGATCAGCTGGGTCAGGTGGGAGTCGACGATGGTGCCCCAGGCGCGCTCGAAACCGGCCTTGATGGACTGAATCGGCGATTTGCCAGCCGCCTGCTCTTCGCGCATGCGCTCGTAGATCAGCACGTTGGCATCGACCGCCATGCCGATGGTCAGCACGATACCGGCGATACCGGGCAAGGTCAGCGTGGCGCCCAAGCATGGAAAGCGCGCCGAAGATCAGGATGATGTTGAGGATCAGCGAGACGTTGGCGAACACGCCCCACACGCCATAGGCAATGACCATGAAGACCACGACGAGCACGCTGGCGACGATACCGGCGGTCGAGGCCGTGCTGGATCGAGTCGGCGCCAAGGCTGGCGTCGACGGTGCGCTCCTCGACCACGTCGAGCGATGCCGGCAGGGCGCCGGCGCGCAGCAGCACGGCGAGGTCGTTGGCGGTCGCGGTGGTGAAGTTGCCGCTGATCTGGCCCGAGCCACCGGTGATCGGCTGCTGGATGACCGGAGCGGTGATGACGGTATTGTCGAGCACGATGGCAAAGCGCTTGCCGACATTGGCCGAGGTGATCTGACCAAAGGTAATGGCGCCGCGCGTGTCGAACTTGAAGCTGACCACAGGCATTGAACGCTGCTGGTCATAAGCCGGCTGTGCGTCGACCAGCGACTCGCCGCCCAGGGCGATGTCTTCGTAAAGCAGTTCGGGTGCTGCCATCCTGGCTATCCAGGATCATGGTGCCGGCGGGCAGGCCCTGGGCCTGCGCCTGTGCAGCCGACATGCCCGGATAGACCATGTGGAAGGTCAGGCGCGCAGTGCGCGAAATAATGTCCTTGAGGCGTTCGCTGTCGCCAAAGCCCGGAACCTGCACCAGCACGCGATTGCTGCCCTGGCGCTGGATCGACGGCTCGGTGGTACCCAGTTCGTCAACACGCTTGCGGATCACTTCGATCGACTGCGCGACCAGTGCCGACATGCGCTCGCTGACGCCCTCTTCGGTCAGCTGAACGGTCAGCTTGCCATCCGGCGTTTCGCCAAAGGCCAGTTCCTGCACGCCGCCAACGGAGAGCAGCGAATTGCTGACGGTATTCTGCAGCGCCTCCACCAGCGTGCGCGCCTGATCCTTCTGGGTCGGATCGGTCAACTCGATGGTGAGGGTGCGGGTCGCGGCATCCGTGGTGATCAGATTGCCGATGCCGTTCTGGCCCGCCAGGGTGTTGCGCACGTCGCGGCGCAGGCTTTGCAGGCGCTCGGTGACGATGCCGTCCTGATTGACCTGCAGCAGCAGATGCGAGCCGCCCTGCAAATCCAGCCCCAGCACCACGGTCTGCTTCGGCAGGAAGCTTGGCCAGGATTCACGCACATTCTCGGGCAGGAAACTGGGTATGGCAAAGAGCACACCCAGGATGGCAACTATGGCGATGATGTGCGGTGCGGAACGGGGAGAACTGCATTAGGGGACGTCCTGAAAGGAAAAAACCGGAGCCCGTTGGGACCCCGGTGGTATTCGGCCTGGGTTTTAAGCAGGCTTGTTGTCGTTGACCGGCTCAGCCTTGGAGCGCACGTCGGCAACCATGCCGCGCACCAGCTTGACCTTCACGCCCTGGGCAATCTCGACCTCGAGGTCTTCGCCGTCAACGGCCTTCATGACCTTGCCGACGATGCCGCCGGTGGTCACGACAGTGTCGCCACGACGAATGGCCGACAACATGGCCTGCTGCGCCTTCAGGCGCTTCTGCTGCGGGCGGAAGATCAGGAACCAGAAGATGACGACAAGCAGCAGGATCGGCATCAGCTGGACGAAAATATCAGCGATACCGCCACCGGCTGCGGGGGCACCTGCAGCTTGGGCAAAGGCGGGCGTTACAAACATGAGGCGAGTTCCTTCGATTTATTCTTGGTTATGGAGGGACTGCGCCAGGGAACAGCCACGGGGTCGCTACAACTGGACGCATCTGGGGCATGTGCACTTGCGCCCCGATCAAAATCGGGCGGACTATACATTTGCACCCGGTCGATTGCAAAGGCATTCCGGGGCTTCCAGATTGCCGCGCCGACGACAAGGACGACCGTTTTGAAAAGCCAAGACCTCCTAGCAAAAATAGCAACACACCTTGATGAAATTGCCAATACCCTCAAGGCGTTAACCCCAGTTTCCGAAGCAGCTCGCCCAACCCTGGGCGACGCCGACGCCTATCACTGGGATGCCGATGCCGGGGAGTTGATGGCGGTCAACCGCGTCAGCCGGGTTTCCCTGTCCATGCTCAAGGGCATCGATGCCGTGCAGGACATCCTGGTGCGCAATACCGAACAGTTCGCCCGGGGCATTCGGCGCCAACAATGCGCTGCTGTGGGGCGCGCGCGGCATGGGCAAGAGCTCGCTGGTCAAGGCCATCCATGGCGACATCATCAGCCGCGCCGATGAGGGCTTCCAGCGCCTGATCCTGATCGAGATTGCCCGCGAAGATCTCGAAAGCCTGCCAGTACTGATGCGCAAGATTGCCAATGAGTCGGCGCGGTTCATCGTGTTCTGCGATGATCTGAGCTTTGACAGCGGCGAAACCAGCTACAAATCGCTCAAGACGATTCTCGATGGCGGCCTCGAGGGGCGCCCTGACAATGTGCTGTTCTACGCCACCTCCAACCGTCGCCACCTGATGCCGCGCGACATGATCGAGAATGAGCGCTCGACCGCCATCAATCCCGGCGAAGCGGTGGAAGAAAAGGTCTCGCTGTCGGACCGGTTCGGGCTGTGGCTGGGCTTCCACAATTGCGACCAGCCCACTTACCTATCCATGGTGCGCAGCTATGCCAGACCATTACGGCCTTGCGATCGATGATGAGACCCTGCGGGCCCGGGCTATCGAATGGGCCGCCACGCGCGGTGCCCGCTCCGGCCGCGTCGCTATCCAGCTGGTGCGCACGCTGGCCGGCGAGGAAGGCAAGAGCGCCTGACCGCAATGCCCTGCCCCATAACAACAAAAGCCCCCGCAATGCGGGGGCTTTTTATTGGCTGGATCGTCGATGTCAGCTGGCCAGCAATGGCTGCGGATCGACCGGCGTTGCGCCCTTGCGCAGCTCGAAGTGCAGCTGCGGCTTGGTGACCGAACCGGTCTGGCCGACGGCACCGATGGTATCGCCGCGGCCGACATTGGCACCCTTGGCAACGCTCATCGAACCCAGATGGGCATAGGCCGAGACATAGCCATTGGGGTGGCGGATCAGCACGAGATTGCCGTAACCCTCGACGCCCGAACCGACATAGATGACGGTCCCGTTTTCAGCAGCCTTGACCGCGGAGCCTTCGGCCGCCTCGATATTGATGCCGGTGCCCTTGGAGCCGGCAAAATCGGTCAGGACGCGGCCGCGAGACCGGCCAGCGGAACTTGTCGTTGCCCGACATGGCAGGTTCGGCGGCCGGGATGACTGCCTGCTGCTGCACGGGGGCAGCGGGTGCTGCCTGCTGGGCAGGAGCAACGGCTTGCTGCTTGGGCGCCGCGGCCTGCTGGGCCGGGGTTGGCGCGGTCATGGCCGGCGACACCGCCGCAACCTGCACCGGAGCCGGTGCCTTGGTCTGCAGCAGATCGGCGCGACCCGGGATGATGACGGACTGGCCGACCACGATCTTGTCCGGAGAGGACAGATTGTTGGCCTGCACCAGGGCCTGGGTGGTGACTTCGTAGCGGCGGGCGATCGTATAGAGCGACTCGCCGCTGGCAATGGTGTGGGTGAACTGGCCGCCGGCCGCCGCAGGAGCCGGTGACGGGGTCACGACTGCCATTGTTGGCACGGAGCTGTTCGAAGGCAGGCTGCCCATGGCAGCAGGTGACGGCATCGGCGGAACCGACGCGAATGCGGGCTGGGGTTGCATGGCTGGCAGGGATCCCTGGGACGGTGAACTCAATACTGGAAGGTCTTGGGACTGCACGGTTGGGGCAAACCCACCCGACGCAATAGGGGCCGCCGGCTGGTTGAAAGCCGATTGCTGGGGCTGGTTCCATGCGGGCTGGCCCGCTGGCTGGTTGTTCCAGCCACCACCGACATTGGCAGGCGGCAGGAACTGGCTCTCGGCAACCTGCATCTGCGGGGCACCAAGATTGGAAGGCATGGGTTGATTGAAATTGGCAGGAGCCGACTGCGAAACCGCGCCAGTGGTGGTGGGATCGCTGAAGGCGCGGCTGCCAAGGCTTGAACACCCCGAAAGGGCAATAGCGGCGACCACCAGACCGGTCATCGCAACGGCACCTTTGGGCGCCCGGCGGGATACGCGGATACTCATCAGCTTACTCGTTACGCAGGTACTCAACACAAGATTGAAATTAGCCCGGTAAGGTAAAGACGAGTTTAAAGTCGATGCGATTTGAGCGAAATCGCGTTGACCGGATTCTGACTCTGGTAAGGTTAAAAACTGGAAGGCGCGCGGCCGGGACGTGGCCCAGCGCGCGGCTTGCCGGGTTAAAGGGTCAGCGTGCCCTTGAGGCTTTCGATCATGTCCATATCCGATTGCTGCAACAGCATCGGGGTAACGGTGACGAATCCGTCGCGGCGCAACACCTGAAAGTCGGAATCGCAATCGAGCGGCAGCGGCGTCTCGGGAATCGCCACGAAGAATTTGCCCGCATTGTCGCTCTGGTAGTAGCGGAACGGCGAGCGCGAGAACCGCTGATGCGGCACCACGGCGATGCCCTGGGTCAGTGCCGGGTCGCAGAACGGGAAATTGACGTTGTAATAGTGGTTGCGACCCTGGGCGGCGGCAATCACCGCCCGAACCACGGCTTCGCCATGATGGCGCGAATTGGACCAGTCGACGTCGCTGGCTGTACTTCGTAATTGATGCCCTGGCTCATGGCGATGCCGACCGCGCCCTGCATTGCGCCTTCGCGCGCGCCTGCCGCCGTGCCCGAGCACGTTGATGATGTCGCCCAGGTTTTGCCCGGCATTGACGCCCGACAGGACCACGTCGGCCGGGCGGTCGCGCAGGATATGGGTCATGCCCGCCACCACGCAGTCAGCGGGCGAGCCACCGCTTGATGGCGAAGCTGCGTTCGCCGCGCTGTCAGATTTCCAGCTCATGGCCAAGCGTGACATCGGTGCCCTGCCCCGGACTGGTTGCTGTCGGGCGCAACGATCCACACGTCATCGCTGATGGCGCGCGCAATATCGGCCATGATGGCGATGCCCGGCGCATCGATGCCGTCGTCATTGGTGATGAGGATGCGCAGGGTCATCCCTGGCCGCCAATGGACGTCAGACCGCCCATATATGGCTGCAGCACCTCCGGCACGGCAATCGAGCCGTCGTCCTGCTGGTAGTTCTCCATCACCGCGATCAGGCAGCGGCCAACCGCCGTGCCCGAACCGTTGAGCGTATGGACGAAGCGCGGCGCCTGCTTTTCGCCGGCCGGGCGATAGCGCGCATCCATGCGACGGGCCTGGAAATCACCGCACACCGAAACCGAGGAGATTTCGCGATAGGTATCCTGGCCGGGCAGCCACACTTCGAGGTCATAGGTCTTGCTTGGCGCCGAACCCGATATCGCCGGTGCACAGGTTCATCACGCGGTAATGCAGGCCAAGCTGCTGCAGCACGGCCTCGG
This sequence comes from uncultured Alphaproteobacteria bacterium, assembly GCA_963699295.1. Lineage (GTDB taxonomy): Bacteria > Pseudomonadota > Alphaproteobacteria > Rhizobiales > Devosiaceae > Devosia. Next base: position 687,858 of record OY969432.1, on the reverse strand, counting down.
CGCAGGCCAGCATGCGCTCATGCTCGTCGATCGAGGTTTCGGGCGTGGTGATCGACACCATTTCGACCTTGTTGAACTGATGCTGGCGCAGCATGCCGCGCGTATCGCGACCGGCCGAGCCGGCTTCCGAGCGGAAGCACGGGGTCAGCGCGGTCAGGCGCAGCGGCAGCTCTTCTTCCGACAGGATGGCGTCGCGCACCATGTTGGTCAGCGGCACTTCGGCGGTCGGGATCAGGGCCAGCCGGCTTTCGCCATGCGGCGTGAAGAACAGATCTTCCTCGAACTTGGGCAGCTGGTCGGTGCCAAGAGGGCCTCGTCGCGCACCAGCAGCGGGCGGCTGCACTTCGAGATAGCCGTGCTCATTGGTGTGCAGATCGAGCATGAACTGGCCGAGCGCCCGCTCCAGCCGCGCCACCTGCCCCTTGAGCACGCACGAAGCGGCTGCCCGAAAGCTTGGCGGCGATTTCGAAATCCATGCCGTTCATGGCTTCGCCGAGCTCGTAGTGCTCCTTGGGGGCAAAGCGCAGGACAGGCCGGCGCGCGCGCGCCTTGGCGGCGGTCTCCGCCGTGCCGTTGGCGCCGAAATATTCGACATTGCCGCTTTCGTCGACGCCGTCCGGCACATCCTCGAACACCAGGTTCGGGATGACTGACAGCGCCTGGCGCAGTTCGAGCTCGACGGCGCGCTCCTCGGCTTCACCCTGGGGGATGGTGTCCTTGAGCTGGGCGACTTCAGCCATCAGGGCTCGGCGGCCTTGGCTTCGTCCTTTTGCGCCTTGGCCTGGCCGATCTGCTTGGAGAGCGCGTTGCGCTTTTCCTGGGCTTCGTTCAGGCGTACGATGATGGCGCGGCGGCGATCATCGATGGCAAGCAGATCGGCTGAGCGTACCGACACTCCCTTGCGCCGGGAAACGGCAGCATCGAAGGCTTCGGCGTTGGCTCTGATCCACTTGATATCGAACATCTATGCTTACGGGCAGCGCCCGCCTCTTGGTTGGGACTGCCTGGCGGCAGATGCCGGAATGCAGCCGCGTGGCCCGACAGCCTTGCCACGCAGCTCGAAGATGGGAATTACTCGGCGAGTTCCGCCGCCCGCTTGGCGTCTTCAGCTGCCCGCCGCTTCTCGATCATGCGAACCGAGATGATAGCCAGTTCGTAGAGCAGGTACATCGGCACAGCAAGACCGATCTGGGAGATCGGATCCGGCGGGGTGATGAACGCGGCAAAGATCAGAATACCGACAATGGCATAGCGCCGCCCGGCCTTGAGCATGCTCGACATGGACCAGGTCGATCTGGGCCAGCAGCGTCAGGATCACCGGCAGCTGGAAGCAGATGCCGAACGCCAGGATCAGCGTCATCGCCAGCCCGAGATATTCCGACACCTGGGTCAGCATGCGGATTTCTTCGGTCTGCATGCCGGCAAAGAAGTGCAGCGCCATCGGCAGGACGACGAAATACACCATCGCCGCGCCGAGCAGGAAGAACACCGGCGTCGCGACGAGATAGGGAATGAACGCCTTGCGCTCGTGCTTGTAGAGCCCGGGCGCGACAAACATGTAAATCTGGCTGGCGATAAACGGGAACCCGAGGAACATCGCGCCGAAAAAGGCGATATTGAGCTGGGTAAAGAAGAGTTCCTGCGGCGCCGTGTAGATCAGCTCGAGCTGTTCCGGCCCGGTATAGACGCCGCGATAGGGCTGCAGCAGCACGTCGAAAATGCTGCCGGCAAACACGAAACACCCCATCATCAGCACGACGAGGGCAACTGCCGAATAGATCAGCCGCTTGCGCAGCTCGATCAGGTGATCGAGCAGTGGCGCTTCGCTGCCGGCCAGTTCGTCTTCCGGCTCTTTGGTCTTGTCTTCGATCTGCTTGGCGTTGGCCATGGTTTACTCGTCCCCGGCTTTCGCGGTGGTCTCGGGGGCCGCAGGTTTTGGCGCTGCGGCCTTGGGCTTGCGGGGGGCACGCGCCTTGGCGGGGGGTGCTACGGCCACATCGCCGGCCTTGGCGACAACAGCCTTGGGTGCTGCGGGCTTTTTGGGCGCTGCCGGCTTTTTCGCGGCGGCTGGCTTTTTGGCGACCTTGACTGGTTCGGCATCGAGCGGGGGCAAGGTGGTGGCAACAACCGGACGCGGTTGGCGCCGCCTTGGCCTTCACCGGTGCCTTGACCTTGGCCGGAGCGACGGTCTCGGTCGGCACGGCTGCAGGCTCTGCTGGTGCGGTGGAGGCGGGCTTGACCGGGGGCTTGAAGCCATATTCGGCAGCTGCCTCGTCCGCGGTCTTGGGCGTCGGCATGCCGGCTGCTGCCTTGATCTCGTCGACCACGCTTTCCTTGCTCGGGTCCGCCGGCTTGATCAGGCCGCTCGGCTTGGGGCCGCTCGGCGTCATGGCGTTGAATTCCCGGCGAATGTCGGCGGTGGTCTTCTTCAGCGGATCGGTGATCGAGTTGCGCAGATTGCGTACTTCATCGAGCCCGGTGGTCTTGTTGATCTCGCGCTGGAAGTCGTTGCCCATCCGCTTGATCTGTCCCATGACCTTGCCAATGCGGTTCATCACCACCGGCAAGTCCTTGGGGCCGATGACGATCAGCGCAACCACGCCGATCACCAGCATCTCTGTCCAGCCCAAGCCGAGCATAGTCCTAATCCCTCACAGCAAAGGCACGGCAGTAAAAGACGTCCTTAGACGTCTTTCTTCTCGGTCTCGCGCGTGTCGACGGCGACCTGCTCAACCGGCTTGTCATCGTCCTTCATACCCTTCTGGAAGGCTTTGATGCCGGACGCAACTTCACCCATCATACCCGAGATCTTGCCGCGGCCGAACAGCAGGATCACAACGACGGCTACAACGAGAATGCCCCAAATTCCTGGCGCGTGCATTTTAGTCTCCCTAAGATTTCAGAACGCGTTACACGCGATAGATAGGTCAGAAATAGGTTCAATCGTCGGCAAACACAAGAACGTGTTCCTGGTTCAACGTTACGGTAACGTCTTGCCCCACGCTTATTGCTGCGCTGGAAGGCTGGCGGATGCCGATCGGCGCATCAATGCCATCAACCTTGACCTCGCATATGTCAATTCCAATGGCTTCGCGCTTGCCGATGACCCGCCCGAAAATGCCCTGCCCGCCCGCACGGATCTCCACGCCACCGGCCGGACGAATGGCCACGGTAACCCTGGTTCCCTCGCGATAATTGGGCGTGTGCACCACGCCAAGCGGGGTTGCCACCTGCCCGCCGGCCACAATCCCGCGGATCTCGCTGAGCGGGGAAAAGAAACGCGCGGCGTTCAGGTCGATCGGCTGGCCATAGATTTCCGCGGCGGTCCCGATCTGGGCGATCCGCCCCTTGCGCAGCAAGGCCACCCGATCCCCCAGCACCATGGCCTCTTCGGGGTCATGGGTCACCAAAAGGCTCGTCACATGGGTTTCGCGCAACACGGCCAGCGTTTCCTCGCGCACCGTCTCGCGCAAGCGCGCATCAAGGCTCGAAAAGGGTTCATCCAGCAGCAACACGCCGGGCCGCGGGGCAACGCTGCGCGCCAGCGCCAGGCGCTGCTGCTGCCCACCCGAGAGCTGGTGAGGATAATCATCCTCGCGGTCGCTCAGGCCGACGCGCAGCAACGCCGCCCGCGCCTGCCCCAGCGCTGACGAACGCCCGAGCTTTTTCAGCCCGAACAGCACGTTCTGCAAAACGCTGAGATGGGGGAACAGCGCGAAATCCTGAAACATCATGCCGATGCCGCGGCGATCGGGGGGAATGGTCCGGCCCGGCGCTGAGACCACCTCGCCATTGATGCGCACCGCGCCGCCATGGATGGGCTGGATACCCGCGGCCACGCGCAGGGCGGTGGATTTGCCCGAGCCTGATTCGCCCAGCAGGCACACGATTTCGCCCGGCCGCAGCGTCAGGCTGAGCTGGTCCAGCACCACCCTGCCCCCGAGCCTCACTTCCACCGCGTCCAGCTCCAGGGTCGCAGCAAAGCTGACACCCGTGGTGCCGCGTGTGCCCCAGCCGGAAAGATCTTCAGTCATCGCGGGTTTCGTCCTCGCCATCCAGATCGGATGGGTCTAACGGATCTTCATCGTCGCGCAACTGCCCATCGAACGGCAATGGAATTTGCAGGTCCGGCGGCAATTGCCCCGAGAGCAGGCCCGCCCCCTTGAGTTCCTCCAGCCCCGGCAGGTCGCCCAGGCTTTCCAGCCCGAAATGATCGAGAAAATCGACGGTCGTGCCATAGGTGACGGGGCGCCCCGGCGTACGGCGACGGCCGCGCATCCGCACCCAGCCCGCTTCCATCAGCAAATCGATCGTGCCCTTGCCGGTGGCCACGCCGCGTACTTCCTCGATCTCGGCGCGCGTCGTGGGCTGGTGATAGGCGATGATCGACAGTGTTTCGAGCGCCGCCCGCGACAGGGGCCGCACCTCCTGCTGCTCGCGGCGCAGCAGATAGCCCAGATCCTCGGCCGTGCGGAATGCCCATTTGTCGCCGCGCCGCACCAGATTGACCCCGCGCGTCGCATAACGCTGCTGCAACTCGCGCAGCAGCGCCATCACACTGACGCCATCGCTCAGATACTGGCCCATCTGCTCGGGCGCCAGGGGCGCTTCGGAGGCGAACAGCAACGCTTCCAGAATGCGCAGATTGCGCTCGGTAATCTCGTTGGTCTCGTCAGAATCGATCACTCTGTGGCTTCCCGGCGCCGGCGCATCAACAGAGGGCCGAAAGTTTCAGTCTGCTTCAGGTCGATCTCGCCCTGCCGCACCAGTTCCAGGCTCGAGGCAAAGCTGGAGGCCCGCACCGTGGCACGCTCGCTCGGCTCGGCCAGGTATTGGGCGAGATAGCCATCCATCGGCACCCAGTCGAAACTGTCGCCAATCAACCGCTGCAGGATATCGCGCGCCTCCTGCAATGACCAGACGGTGCGTTGCAGCGGGCTGTATTCGGTGAACGTGCCGCGTTCGCGCTGCGCCGAATAGGCCTTGAGCACGTCGTAGAGCGAGGCTTCCCACAGGCTGGTGCGGGCAATCTGAATGGGCTCGGGCATGCCGCGGGCATGGACCTGGTGACCCAGCCGCAAGCGGTTCATCAGCTGGTTGGCTGCCCGGCGCATCGCTTCGAGGCGCTTGAGCCGGAACTGCAGCATGGCGGCCAGCATCTCGCCCGTGGGCTCGTCGTCGGAGGCGGCCTTGGGCACCATCAGCCGGCTCTTGAGATAGGCCAGCCATGCCGCCATCACCAGATAGTCGGCGGCCACTTCAATGCGCTTCTCGCGTACGGTTTCGATGAAGGCGAGATATTGCTCGGCCAGCGCCAGCACCGAAATCGCGGCGAGGTCGACCTTTTGCCGCCGCGCCAGATCGAGCAGCAGATCGAGCGGGCCTTCATAGCCGTCGACGTCGACATACATGATGTCGTCGTCATCCGCCGGTTGCGGCGTGTCGAACCAGTCTGTCTGGACCGTGGTCATGGGCTAAGGGCAATGCTTGCGGAAAGGAGGTCACGCCATCCTTGGCCGCTCCATCGCACAGCGTCAAGCGTAACGCCCGGATGGGGCGTTACGCCAACTGTCCTACATGGTGAAGCAGTCGCCGCCCGCAGCCTTGATGTTGTTACACAGGGTGTTGGCCTCCTGCAGCGAGCTGGCCGGGACGCGCACGCGGAAGTAGATACCGCGCTCGCCCAGATCGACCCGCTGCACTTCCATGCTGGCGCCGCCGAACAAGGGCCCAAAGCGCGCGACCAGTGCCTGTGCGGTCTGGCGGGCATCCGCCTCGCTGCGCTGCGAAGCCAGCTGCACATAGGCCGGGGCATTGTTGGGCAAGGCCGCAACTTCCCTCGCCCCTGGAATGCCAGCGGCTTGAGTCGGTGGAGCAACGACCGCATTCAGCGGCGCAGTAGCTGCGGGGGCAGCCGCGATCGTCTGCGGGGGGAAGGTCGCCGGCTTGGTCCGTGGAACGATGGCGGTCTTGCCCGGGATCGGGTTGCCGGCGGCGTCTACCGCGGGGACCACCGAACCTGGCTGGGCCGGGGTCAATGTCACCTCAGGCACGGCTGTGGGCGTCGCCGCGGCCGTGGTTGGCTCAGGCGTAGGTGTTGCTGTTGGTGCAGGCGTTGCTGTGGACGTCGGTGGCGTCAGGGTCGCCGCCGGCGTCGTCGCCTCGACATTGGCCAGCAATTCCGAGATGCCGTCGGTGGCGCCCGGCACCACCGGCACATTGGGGCGGTCGACCGGCAGGATCGAACTGCCCGCCACGCCCTCGGCGGAGCTCACGATCGTGCCGTCGGGCCGCACGGTTACGGTGCGCACCTTGCGATTGGCCAGGCCTTCTTCGCTCACATCGGGCGTTGGGATGTTGGCCATTTCGCTCAGATTGGTCTGGTCACGCGAGACCAGCTGCTCGTTCTCGCCCGGCGTCACGCCATCCATTTCATTGAAAATGATGGATTGGCTGCCGGTCGTATCCGGCTGCGCCGCAGGTGTTTCCTTGATCGGGGTCGCATCGGCGGTCAGCAAGGGCGCAGGGCCGTCATCGCTGTCCAGCCCTAGGGCCCAATACAATCCACCACCAGCCACGCCCAGCAGCAACAAGGCCACCAGCGGCCCGGCTACGGCGCGGGAGACCCCGACGCGCGGCGCGCGACGGCGCACCCTGGCCACCGGCTCGGGCCTGGAGGTTGCTTCGGGGGCGTGAACCCAGTCAATCTCGGCGCCACTGGCTTGCGCCGCGGCAAACACCGCCTCATCGACGCTGGACAAATTGCGCGGCGCGCTCGGCTTGGGCGTCGCCAGGGTTGGGGTCGCAAGGCTGCGCAGGGCCGGAGAGGGCTCGCGCTTCGGAGCCTGCGCTGGCGCCGGTGCAGGCGCACGCTCCCGGGGCGCATCGAGTTCGACACGCATGGCACTGCCGATCAGGCTTTCGATCTCATCGATCGGATCGCGGCCAAAATCATCATCGCCCGACGCCGTGGGCTCGCTGGGGCGCTGGACGGGAGGCTGCGGGGCAAAACGGGGCTCCTGGGAGACCGGTCGTTGCGGCGGCGCCGGCACAGGGCTTGCAGGCGCTGCCGGCTGGGCAGCGGCAGCGCGCTGAGGAGCGACACCGAAAACCGGCGGCACGGTGAAGCGATCATTCTCGGTGGGTGCGGGCGCCTGGGGATTGGCGCGCTCCATCGACGGGCGCAGCTCCAGGTCTGGCACCGGATCGGCCACCGGCATCGGCTCGAACCGCTGTTCGGGCGCCTCGGCCTCAAGCCCGAGTTCCCCCGCAATCAGATCGGCGATGCTGTCGCGCTGTTCGGCGGGAGGCGGTGGAGTGGCGGCGTGCACAGGTGGTGGTGGTGGCGGCGGCGATGGCACGCGCGGCGCTGGTGCCGGCGGCTCAAATGCTGGCGCGGCAGCCTGTGGGCGCGGCTGTGGCTCCGGCTCCGGCTGACGCTGGCCGGAACCAAGCTGAAAATCAAAGTGGAAGGGTTCGGGCGCAGGCTCTGCGGGCTCGCGCGGCGTATTGGATGACGAAGCCGACGCAGAATTGTTGGGTACGGGTGAGGCTGACCCACCCTGCCCCTGCAGCGGCATCGATGCGGCGCCCTCATCGCGCGAGGGCTGCACGCTGAAATCAAAGCGCGGCGTCGACGATGCAGGCTGGCTCGGCTCGACACCGGGAATGCGGACCGAGAACGGAGTCTCGGTCGCCGGCCGGTCGTCTTTCGAATCCTGGGCCATCAGTTTCGCCAGTTCGGCGATCAGATCGTCTGCTGCGTCGGGTTGTCCGGCCATCGGCTACGGTTTCGCCTTTTAGGTTCCTACGACGATGCCCGATAAGGGCATTATCCGTGAGTCAACACAAGTATTACGCCCGAATTATGAAAGCTCTTCCGGTGCGCTTACGCCCAGAATCGTCAGACCATTCACGATAACCTGACGAACCGCATCGACCAGGGCGAGTCGAGCCAAAGTCAGCTTTGGGTCTTCAGCGTTAACAAAGCGTAACTGCGGATCTTCCTTGCCCTTGGCCCAGAAGCTGTGCAGCGTTGCTGCAAGTTCATGAACATAGAACGCAATCCGGTGCGGTTCATGGGCAATTGCTGCCGCCGTCACTGTGCGCGGCCACGCCGCCAGCACCCGCAACAGCTCGATATCTGCTGGGGAAACCAGCAGTTCGACCTCGGCCTTGGCCAGCGATTCCGCCGACACGTCCACACCCGGCAGGTCGCGCTGCGCGGTGCGGAAGATCGAATGGGCGCGCGCGTGCGCGTACTGGACGTAAAACACCGGATTGTCCTTGGTCTGTTCCTTGACCAGGGCAAAATCGAAATCCATGGCGGCGTCGTTGCGGCGATACATCAGCATGAAGCGGGTGGCGTCGGCCCCCACTTCTTCGACCACGTCGGCCAGCGTCACGAGGTCCCCGGAGCGCTTCGACATCTTGAACGGCTCGCCATTCTTGAGCAGCCGCACCAGCTGGCAGATCCGCACGTCCATGTCGGCAGCGTTGAGCGAAACCGCCTTGGTGGCCGCCTGCAGGCGCTTGACATAGCCCGAGTGATCGGCGCCCAGCACGTTGATCATGTGCTTGAAGCCGCGCAGGAACTTGTTGCGGTGATAGGCAATATCAGCCGCAAAATAGGTGTAGGAGCCGTCCGATTTGACCAGCGCGCGGTCGGTATCGTCGCCATAGTCCGAGGCGCGGAACAGCGTCTGCTCGCGGTCTTCCCATTCTTCGGGCGTCTTGCCCTTGGGCGCTTCGAGCCGGCCTTCATAGACCATGCCCTGCTCGCGCAGCCACGCCAGCGTCAGCTCGATATCGCCCCCGGCTCCATGCAGCTGGCGCTCGGAGAAAAACACGTCGTGGTGGATGCCCAGCCGCGCCAAATCAGCCTTGATCAGCTCAAGCATGGCGACCAGCACCCGCTCCTTGACGATGGCCAGCACCTCGTCTTCCGGCTTGGCCAGCAGCGCATCGCCGAACTCGGCCTTGAGCGCCTGCCCCACCGGCACGAGATAATCGCCGGGATAGAGACCCGGCGGAATTTCAATGGTTTCACCCAGCGCTTCGCGGTAGCGCAGCAGCGTCGAGCGGGCCAGCGTGTCGATCTGGCTGCCGGCGTCGTTGATGTAATATTCGCGCGTCACGTCAAAGCCGGAAAACGCCATCAGCGACGCCAGCGTATCGCCGAACACCGCGCCGCGCGTATGGCCCACATGCATGGGGCCGGTCGGGTTGGCCGACACATATTCGATATTGACCGGCTCGCCGCTGCCCAGCGTCGAGCGGCCATAATCTGCGCCCTGCTGGCCAATGGCGCGCAGCACCTGATGCCAGATCGGCGTCGCTACCCGGAAATTGATGAAGCCGGGACCGGCGATCTCGACGCTCGTGACGTCATGATCGTGCTGGAAATGCTCGACCAGCCTGGTGGCAATCTCGCGCGGGCTCTTGCCCAGGGGCTTGGCCACCACCATTGCCGCATTGGTCGACAAATCGCCATGCGCGGGGTCTCGCGGCGGCTCGACCACGATGCGGGCGAGCAGCTCGGCACCGACTTCAGGGTAAAGAACCAGCATCGCATTGGCGACACGCGCGGCAAAAGTGGCGAAAACGTCCATAACATACTCGTGGGCTGAGGTGCGGTCGGACTAACGGAAATCCGGGCGAGCGTCAAACAGACGGGCATATTGGTCAATGGCATAGGGATCCGTCATCCCCGCAATATAGTCGGCAACCACGCGCGCCAGCGCCGCAGCATCAGGAGCCGCAGCCGCGGCAATCCCCCAGCTGCCGGGCAGGTCGCGGGTTTGCATGTAGCGCTCGAACAGCGCCGCAACCAGCTCTTCGCTCTGGCGCACCGGCACCATCACCGCTTCGTGGCGATAGACCCGCTTCATCAGGAACGCCTTGAGTCCCCGCTCCGCTTCGGCGGTCTGCGGCGAAAAGCTCACCAGCGTACGACCAGCCATGCGCACATCCTCGGCGCTTTGCACCCCCGCCGCCAGGATATTGGCCTGCGAATGGGCGATCACATCCTCGATGCTGCGGGTAATCAGCCGCCGCTGCACTTCATGGGCCTGCCGATGCGGCGCCACCTCGGGATAGCGCGCCAGCACTTCGCGCACGATTGCGCCCGCCAGCGGCACGTCCGCCAGATCCTCGAGCACGATCAGCCCGGCGCGCAGGGAATCGTCGATGTCATGGGCATTATAAGCCACGTCATCGGCAATCGCGGCCGTCTGCGCCTCGAGCGAAGCAAAGCTGTCGAGCCGCAAATCGGCGACCGCCGGGATATCGTCGATCCCCACCGGCAGCCCGGTCTTGGCATAGCGCCCATAGGGCTTGCCGTCGGGGGTGATCAGCGGGCCATTATGCTTGAGAATGCCTTCGAGCGTTTCCCAGGTCAGGTTCAGCCCGTCATGCTCGGCGTAGCGGTTTTCCAGCCGCGTCACCACGCGCATCGCCTGGATGTTGTGGTCGAACCCACCATAGGGCGCCAGGCACCGCTCCAGCGCCCGCTCGCCGGCATGCCCGAACGGGGTGTGTCCCAGATCGTGCGACAAGGCGACCGCTTCCGCCAAATCCTCATCCAGCCGCAGCGCCCGCGCCATCGAGCGCGCCATCTGGCTGACTTCGAGCGTATGGGTCAGCCGGTTGCGGAAATGGCCCGCATGCTGCAGGAACACCTGCGTCTTGTGCTGCAGGCGGCGAAACGCCGTCGAATGGATGATCCGGTCGCGATCGCGCTGAAACTCCGAGCGGGTCGGGCTTGGCCCGGTGCCATAAAGCCGCCCCAGCGACAGTTCAGGTTTGGACGCGTATGAAGCCGTATCGCTCATTGGCCTGACAAGCCCCTTCCCATTGTGGTCAAGAGTTACTATTTTAGCCTGACCGTTATGACATTACGAAACGGCATGGAATCCAGATGACTGAAACCGCCCTCGCCTCGCCCGCCGTCGTGCTGACCGATCGCGCCGCCAAACGCGTCGCCCGCATCCTCTCCAAGGAGGCCGAAGGCACGGTGTTGCGCATCGCCGTATCCGGCGGCGGCTGCTCGGGATTCCAGTACGAATACAACCTCGTACAGGAAAAGCCGGGCGACGACGACACCGTTCTGCAAAAGGGAACGGCCATCGTGCTGATCAATTCGATGAGCCTGGAATTCATGGGCGGCGCCGAAATCGACTTCGTCGACGACCTGATCGGCCAGGCCTTCCAGATCCGCAACCCCAACGCCATCGCCTCCTGCGGCTGCGGCACCAGCTTCGCGGTCTAGCAACTCGGCCAAATCCCGCTAAGCTCCTCCCGCTGACGGGGGGATTTGGCATGGATATGGAAGCAGGCCTCGACGAGGTAGTCCAAAAGGCCATCGCCGAGGATCGCATTGTGGGGTCCGTGCTGATCGTGCGGCAACACGGCGAGACCCTTTATCAAAAAGCCCATGGACTGGCCGACCGCGAAGCCAATCGGCCGATGCAGCTCGATGCGATTTTCCGGCTGTCTTCGCTGACCAAGCCCATCGTCGCCGCCACCATTCTTGCCTTGCGTGATGCCGGGCAACTCAAGCTTGACGATCCGGTCAGTGCTCACCTGCCCTATTTTCATCCCATGCTACCCGATGGCAGCACCCCGCCGATCACCATCCACCATCTGCTCACCCACACCTCCGGGCTCAACCCGCTGGGGCTGGAAAATTCACTTGCCGAAACCACCGCCGGGTTGAACCGATGGCACCACGACAATGACACCATGATGCAGCGCCTGGCCGCGGCACCCCTGCTGTTTGCGCCCGGCACCCAATGGTCCTATGGCCCCTCCATCGACGTTCTGGGCGTGATTGCCGCCAGGCTCGCGGGCGGCACGCTGGATCAGGCCATCCAGCAATACGTAACCGACCCGCTCCGCATGATCGACACGCGCTTTGCCGTGACCGATCCGGGTCGGCTGGCTGCCGCCTATGCCGATAGCCCCACCGGCACTGCCCTGATGGGTGATCTGCATCGCGTGGCAGCGCCTTGGGGCGGATCGGCAACATTTGATCCGGGCCGCATTTTCAATTCCGCTGCCTTTCAGGCCGCTGGCGGCGGCATGGCCGGCACTGCCCCCGATACCATGTTGTTGCTCGAAGCCCTGCGCACCGGCGGCGCGCCAATTCTCAAGCCCGAAACCGTCGCCATGGGTCTGTCCAACCAGACAGCCCAACTGGAGTTCTCACAGAACCATGGCTGGCAGTTCAGCTATTTCGGCGCCTGGCTCGAAGATCCGGTTCTCGCCCAATCCCCCTCTGCCATCGGCACCAATCGATGGGGCGGGATTTACGGCCATAACTGGTTTATCGACCCCACCAACGGGCTCTCCGTTGTCTCGATGAGCAACACCGGCCTCGAAGGCTGTGACGGCCCGTTCAAGGATCAGGTGCGCAACGCCGTGTATGCGGGGTTGTGAAACTTGCCCCTTGCGGCCGCGGCGGCTAGTTTTGGGCATATCGGAGAATCCCATGCGCATCGCCACCTGGAACATCAACGGCATCAAAGCCCGCCTCGAAGTCCTGCTGCACTGGCTGGAACAGGAAAAGCCGGACATCGTGGTGTTGCAGGAAATCAAGTCGGTCGACGAGGCGTTTCCGCGTCTCGAGATCGAAGCGCTGGGCTACAACATCGAAACCCACGGGCAAAAGAGCTGGAATGGCGTCGCCATCCTGTCACTGGTGCCGTTCGATGAAGTCACCCGCGGCCTGCCCGGCGATGACAGCGACGAACAGGCGCGGCTGATCGAGGGCGTGTTCTCGGTGGAATCGGGCGTGGTGCGCGTATGCAATATCTACCTGCCCAACGGTAACCCCGTGGGTACGGAAAAATTCCCCTACAAGCTTGCCTGGATGCGGCGGCTCGAGGCCTTTGTCGAGGCGCGCCTTGCCCTCGAGGAGCCCTTCGTGCTGCTCGGCGATTTCAACCTCATCCCGCAGCCGATCGACGCCCATGATCCCGATGCGTGGTGGGGCGACGCGCTGTATCGCCCGGAAAGCCTCGAGCGTTTTCGCAGCCTGACCAATCTGGGCCTGACCGATGCGCTGCGCGCGACCACGTCCGAGCCGGCCTACACCTTCTGGGATTTCCAGGCCGGAGCCTGGCGCCGCAATGCCGGTATCCGCATCGACCACCTGATGCTCTCGCCCCAGGCCGCCGACCGCCTGGAAGGCGTGGTCGTGCACAAGGATGTGCGCGGCTGGGACAAGCCCAGCGACCACGTGCCGATCGAAGGCAAGTTCACCCTCTGAGGCCCCCCTCCTCCCACGGGGTCATTCCCGCGAAAGCGGGAACCTCCGTTGGCCGCCACTACTTAGTGCGGCCAGCACTCACTCAAACCGCACCAGCGCCGTATCCGCTCGCAGATAGAGCGGGTGCTTGGGCGAGCCGTCGGCATTGGTGCCAAAGCACCACAAGTCCACGCCGTCGGCCCTAAGCGCCGCCACCAGTTCGCGGCCGGCCGGGGCCAGCGCCTTGTTGAGCTTGCCGTGGCACAACACGACCTTGGCTGCACCACGTGCTGCCGCCCGGATGGTCGGGATGTTGGCCGGCGAGACCGCCACTACGCCCGGCTCGAGCAGCATCCTGGGCAATGTGGCGCGATAGTCCCCGACATTGGCCTTGACCATGCCGGAAAACCCTTCGCGCTTGGCAAAGCTCCATTCGCGCGCGCAGGTCGGATCGTTCACCGCCGCATCGGCGGTGCTCGGGTTCATGCCCACGAACAGGATATAGCGCTCGGGAAAGCTGTCGCCCTCCCAGCGGCGCATCAGCTGGCGATAGCGCCCGCAGTCGCTGAACTGGGCGTCGCCCTTGACGCCCGGCATCAGGGCCATGCGCACCTTGCCGCCGGGGTCGTGGGCGTTCACGGCATTCATGCCGTGAGATCGCTCGGCGGCACCAGGCCATTGATCAGCGAGGCGGTGGTGACGGTATTGGCCAGAAGGCAGGCAATGGTCATTGGCCCCACGCCGCCCGGCACCGGGGTAATCGCGCGCTGCAACTTCTGCGGCCTCGGCAAAGGCTACGTCGCCGAGCAGGCGGGTCTTGCCCTCGCCGCGTTCCGGCGCATCGATGCGGTTGATCCCCACGTCGATCACGGTCGCGCCCGGCTTGATCCAGTCGCCCCTGATCATTTCGGGGCGCCCCACCGCGGCAATCACGATATCGGCCTGCCGCACGATGCTCGGCAAATCCTGGGTGCGCGAATGCGCCATGGTCACGGTGCAATTCTCGCGCAGCAGCAACTGGGCGATCGGCTTGCCCACAAGGTTCGAGCGCCCCACCACCACCGCATGCAGCCCGCTCAGATCGCCCAGCGTATCGCGCAGCAGCATGATGCAGCCCAGCGGCGTGCACGACACCGGCCCCGGCAGCCCGATCACCAGCTTGCCGACGCTTGCCGGGGTGAAGCAGTCCACATCCTTGGCCGGATCGATGGTTTCGATGATCTTTTTGGGATCGATATGATCGGGCACCGGCAATTGCACGAGGATGCCGTGGATGGCCGGATCGGCATTGAGCCTCTGCACCAGCGCCAGCACTTCGGCCTCGCTGGTGGTTTCGGACAGTTCATATTTTTCGGAGTGCATGCCCATCGCCAGCGTCTGCTTGGCCTTTTGCGCCACATAGACCTGGCTGCCGGGATCGTTGCCTACGATCACCACCGCCAGACCGGGCGTAATGCCGTGCTCCTGCTTCAGGCGTTCCACATGCCCGGCGATACGACCGCGCAGGCCCTCGGCAAAGCTCTTTCCGTCGATGATCTTGGCCGTCACGTGGATCTCCTCTGAGTTTGGCACGCACTGTCACTCCAGACGCGCGCAGCAATAGAAAACACCGGGGCATTCGTCTAGGCTTTGCCGGCATCAACGTGGACTGCGAATATGAGTGTGACCAAAACCCGCCCCCATACCGGCGATGTCGACGCGTTCCTCGCCGCAATCCCCGATGCGCAAAAGCGCGCCGACAGCGCGCAGCTGATCGCGATGATGCAGGAGATCACCGGCGAGCCACCGGTTCTGTGGGGCACCATGATCGGGTTCGGCAGCTATCATTATCGCTACGCGAGTGGCCATGAGGGCGATGCCATGCTGATCGGATTTGCCCCGCGCAAGGCCGAGTTCAGCATCTACCTGATGGGCTGCTATTTTCCCGCCGCTGCCGAAACCCGCGAGGCGCTGCTGGCCCGGCTGGGCAAGCACCGCATGGGCAAGGCCTGTCTTTATGTGAAGCGCCTGAGCGATATCGACCTGGCTGTGTTGCGCGAACTGGCCACCGCTTCCCTCCATTACCTGCGCGAGGCCTACCCCTGAAACCGCAAGGGCTGCAGCAACATCTCTGTCACTGCAGCCCTGGGGGTGAAGCACCAACCGCGCTGTTGAGGGCTTGGGGGACAAGCGGCCGACGCAGCACTCCTCGCTCACCGGGTTGCATGGGTCGCTTGCCGTGCCAGTGAACTGGAGAGCAATATGGTAGGCAATTGCGGCGATAAAAGTGAGCATCACCGCGTTGTGAAGACAGGGCGCAAGATCTCGCCAATTGCCCGCCGGCGCCTAAACTGTCATTTGAGTTTGATAGGTGGTTTGCGCCGCTGCGCCGCCCGTCGCTCCCGCCGTGCCTTTGCCCGCAGATGAAGGATCAGCATGACCATTCTCAGCCCCCCGCGCCTTGAAACGAAGTCCTTTACCGATCCCGAAAAGGCGTTCGATTATCTCGCTGAGGTTTATCACCGCAACACCGGCTTCATCCGCCAGCATCTGGCAGCGCTCACCAAGGGCATCGTGCCCCAGGGGCGCGTGCGCGCCTGCTATCCGCAGGTCGAGGTGCGCTCCACCAGCTATAGCCGCCACGAGAGCACCCTGCCCTATGGCTATCTGCACACCCCTGGCCTCTACCGCACCACGGTCACCGCGCCCGAATTGTTCCGCACCTATTTCCAGGAGCAGTTCACCGTCATCCTCAACAATCACGGCGGCACTATCGATATCGGCGAATCGGACACTCCGATCCCGCTGCACTTCGCGGTAAATCCCAGCGAGCGTATCGATGGCGAGGCGCTCAACGCCCTCAACATCCCGCTGCGCGACGTGTTCGACGCACCCGACCTGGCCAATACCGACGACGAGATCGCCAACGGCACCTTCGTGCCCCCCAAGGGCGGACCCTACCCGCTATCGGCGTTCACCGCCCCGCGCGTCGATTACTCACTGTTCCGGCTGAGCCACTATACCGGCACCGACGCGGCCCATTTCCAGAACTTCGTCATCTTCACCAATTACGCCTTCTACATCGACGAATTCTGCCGCATCGCCAAGGAGCACCTGGCCAGCGGACACACCCATTACAGCAGCTTCATCGAGCCGGGGAACGTCGTCACCGACAACGCCCTGCGCGGCGGCAATGTCGCCGGCACCGCCCCGATCCGCGCCCCGCAGATGCCCGCCTACCACCTGACGGCCGATCGGGGCCGCGGCATCACCATGGTCAATATCGGGGTCGGTCCCGCCAACGCCAAAACCATCACCGATCATATTGCGGTGCTGCGCCCCCACGCCTGGATCATGCTGGGCCACTGCGCCGGCCTGCGCAATTCCCAGGAGCTGGGCGATTACGTGCTGGCCAGCGCCTATGTGCGCGAGGATCACGTGCTCGACGCCGACCTGCCGCTGACCGTGCCCGTCCCCGCGCTTGCCGAAGTGCAGGTGGCGCTCGAGCAGGCGGTCAAGGAAATCACCCACACCGCCGGCGTTGAAACCAAGAAGATCATGCGAACCGGCACCGTAGCCACTTTCGACAACCGCAACTGGGAATTGCGCGACCAGACCGAAATCGTGCGCCAGCTCAGCCAGTCGCGCGCCGTGGCGCTGGACATGGAAAGCGCCACCATCGCCGCTAACGGCTTCCGCTTCCGGGTCCCCTACGGCACGCTGCTCTGCGTCTCCGACAAGCCGCTGCACGGCGAGCTGAAACTCCCGGGCATGGCCTCGGATTTCTACCGCACCCAGGTCAACCGCCATCTCAAGATCGGCCTGCGCGCCATGGAGATCCTCCGCGACGAACCCGCCGAACGCCTCCACTCCCGCAAACTGCGCAGCTTCGCCGAGACCGCGTTCCAGTAGGTGGGATACGCTCGGCCGCGGGGTCACCCCGCGGCCAAGTGGTCGAAATACCCTTTCCCCGAAAAGGGGGCGTCTGCGCAGAGCCCGTACCCCCAACGGCGTCATTCCCGCGAAAGCGGGAACCTCTGTTTCCAGGCCCGCCCTCACGCAACAGAGATCCCCGCTTTCGCGGGGACGACATCGCGGGATATCCAAATCGAGCTGGGTGCGAGCCAACCCTCGCCTCCCGCCCACCGCACAGCTCTTCCCTTCTCAAGGGGAGGTTAGGAGGGGATATCTGGGTGCTGCAATGGCCACCGTCCCCGCGCCGTCACTACCGGGCTCGTCCCGGTGGTCCGAGCCATGGATTGCCGGGACGGAGCTCAGAGCCTTTTTCCCAACGGCGTCATTCCCGCGAAAGGTGGAACCTCTGTTTCGAGGCCCGCCCTCACGCAACAGAGATCCCCGCTTTCGCGGGGACGACATCGCGCGATATGCAAATTGAGCTGGGTGGGGGCCACCCTCTCCCCCCACCCACCGCACAGTTCCTCCCCTTCTCAAGGGGAGGCTAGGAGGGGATATCTGCGGTGCTGCAATGGCCACGATCTCCCCGCGCCGTCACCACCGGGCTTGTCCCGGTGGTCCGAGCCATGGATTGCCGGGACGCCCGGCTCTGCCCAGAGCCTTTTCCCCAACGGCGTCATTCCCGCGAAAGCGGGAACCTCTGTTTCCAGGCCGCCTTACGCGACA
Organism: uncultured Alphaproteobacteria bacterium; assembly: GCA_963699295.1. GTDB lineage: Bacteria > Pseudomonadota > Alphaproteobacteria > Rhizobiales > Devosiaceae > Devosia. Next base: position 669,989 of record OY969432.1, on the reverse strand, counting down.
GAGATCCCCGCTTTCGCGGGGACGACATCGCGGGATGCAAATTTTGAGCCGGGTGGTATCCCAGGGTCCTGCGGAATCAGGGATTACCAGTCAAGCCCGGCAATAGTGGAGGACGCGTCCGTTCCCCGCCGCGCTGCCCCATCCGCAAAAAGTGGCAATTGTGATCAACATCCCCTATCTATCGCCATAACTTCTCAGAAAATGACTTGATGGCTACTCCTCCCAAGAAACCAAAAAATACTTCCGGCCCCAAGCGCGAGCGCAAACCGGCCGCCTATGAATTGCCCACCCGCGAACAGCTGCTCGAAGCGCTGGCGCGGCAGGATGATGTCAAGGGCAAGCGCGACCTGGCCAAGATTTTTGGCATTCGGGGCGATATGCGCCGGCCATTCAAGGCCATGCTCAAGGAACTCGAAGGCGACGGCATCATCACGCGCACCCGCAAGGCGTTGCGGCGCACTGCCGCCCTGCCCGCCGTCACCGTGCTCGACATTCCTGGCGATGCCGATCCGGACAATCTGCACGCCTTCCCGGCGCAGTGGAACGACGAAGAGGGCGAACGCCCCCGCGTCACCGTGCTTGCCGGTCGTGATGCTCGCGTTGCCCCGGCCCCCGGTGACCGTATCCTCGCCCGGATCGATGCCGGCGAAGACGAAGTGCCGGTCTATACCGCCAAGGCGATGAAGATCCTCGACAAGCCGCGCCGCGCCCATATCGGCATCGTGCGCATGGACGATGATGGCGCCCGCCTCATCCCGGTGGATCGCAAGCAAAAGGAAATGCGCATTCCGCTCGGTGATCTGGGCGATGCCAGGGATGGGGACCTCGTCGAGGTCGACGTCAAGCTCTCGGGCCGCCTGATGATTCCGCGCGCCCGCGTCACCGCCGTGATCGGCAATCCGAAATCCGAAGGCGCGGTCTCGATGATCGCCATTCACAATCTCGAAATTCCCTACCGCTTCCCCGAATCCGTGCTGCGCGAAGCCGCCGAAGCCCCCGAGCCCACGCTCAAGGGCCGCGAGGACTGGCGCGACCTGCCGCTGATCACCATCGATCCGGCCGACGCCAAGGACCACGACGACGCGGTGCTGGCCCAGCACGATCCCGATCCGGCCAATGCGGACGGGTTCCTGGTCTATGTCGCCATTGCCGATGTGGCCGCCTATGTGCGTCCGGGCACGGCGCTCGATCGCGAAGCCTATCTGCGTGGCAATTCGGTCTATTTCCCCGACCGCGTGGTGCCCATGCTGCCCGAGCGCATTTCCAACGAGATGTGCTCGCTGAAGCAGGGTGAGCCCCGCGCAGCCCTGGCCGTTCGCATGGTATTTGGCGCCGATGGGCGCAAGCGCAGCCACAGCTTCCACCGCGTGCTGATGCGCTCGGCGGCCAAGCTCAGCTACCAGCAGGCCCAGGCCGCCATTGACGGCCAGCCCGACGACCAGACCGGCCCGCTGCTCGAGCCCATCCTGCGCCCGCTCTTTGCCGCCTACGACGCCATGGCCTCGGCCCGCGACCGGCGCGGCCCGCTCGAGCTCGACCTGCCCGAGCGCAAGATCATTCTCGACGAGCAGGGCATGGTCCAGGACATCCGGATACCGGAGCGCCTCGCGGCCCACCGCCTCATCGAAGAAATGATGATCGCCGCCAACGTTGCGGCGGCCGAAACGCTGGAACAGAAGCGTTCGCCCCTGCTCTATCGTGTCCACGACGAGCCCAGCAGCGAAAAGCTGCAGGCCCTGCGCGACTTCCTCGGCACGCTCGACATCGCCGTCAAGAAATCCGACAGCGTCCGCGCCCAGGATTTCAACGGCATTCTGCGCCAGGCGCGCAAGGCGGGCAATGTCGAGCAGGTCTCGGAAATGGTGCTGCGCTCGCAGGCCCAGGCCGAATACAGCGCCGAGAACTACGGCCATTTCGGTCTCAACCTCGATCGCTACGCCCATTTCACCTCGCCCATTCGACGCTATGCCGATCTGCTGGTGCACCGCGCCCTGATCTCGGCCCTCGGGATCGGTGGCGATGGCCTCACCGAACAGGAAGGCCTCAAGCTGCCGGGCATTGCCCAGCACATCTCGACCACCGAGCGCCGCGCCATGCTGGCCGAGCGCGAAACCGCCGACCGGCTGCTGGCGCAGTACCTCTCGGCCCATATCGGCGCCCGCTTTGACGGCCGAATCTCCGGGGTCACCCGCTCCGGCCTGTTCGTGCGCCTCGTCGAGACCGGCGCCGATGGCTTTATTCCCGCCTCGACGCTGGGGCAGGACTACTATCGCTATATCGAGGAACAGCAGGCCATGGTCGGCGACCGAACCGGCGAGAAGTTTGCCCTGGGCGATCGCGTGGTGGTAAGATTGCTGGAAGTCGCCCCGATCGCCGGTGCCATGCGCTTCGAGCTGCTGTCCGAGGGCAGCCGCGGCAATCCGTCATCTACAAGACGCGGACAAAAGCGCGCACCTACGTCTCACGGTCCCAAGGGTCGCAGAAAGAGGTAATGCCATGGGTGTCAAAGCACTCGATGAACGCAATATGGGTCAGGCGCTCTGGCGCGGCACGTTGTGCAAATGCCCCCACTGCGGCAAGGGTAAGATGTTTCGCGCCTATTTGAAGGTTGCGGACAATTGCAATGTTTGCGGCGAAGAACTCAATCTTCATCGCGCCGATGACATGCCTCCATACATTGCCATCACCATTGTCGGGCACATCCTCGTCGTGATCATGCTCCACATGGAGATGACCATGCGCGTCAGCCCGGTGACCTATCTCTATACCATGCTGCCCCTGGCGGTCATTTTGCCGATTGCCATCCTGCCATCGGTAAAGGGCTTCATCGTGGGCCTGCAGTGGGCCAACCGCATGCATGGATTTGACCCTTCCCACAACAGAACTTCGGCTTGACAATCTGCGGTAAATCCGTAGTTTGCACCCAAATTCCGGCGTCGCAGTATTCGCGGCGCCTATCGCTTTGTAGAGGACCACAGAATGGCCAAAGCCGCTTCCGTCAAGATCAAGCTCGTGTCGACGGCTGATACTGGCTACTACTACGTCACCAAGAAGAACGCTCGCACCCAGACCGAGAAGCTCTCGTACAACAAGTACGATCCGGTTGTGCGCAAGCACGTCGAGTTCAAGGAAGCCAAGATCAAGTAATCTGGCACCTGCTCGATCAGAGTATGAAAAACCCCGCATCATCGATGCGGGGTTTTGCTTTTGGGCTGTGCGGAAAACTGTGTGGCTGGTCCGGAGCGGCATTCCAAGAGGCCACTCTGTCCGCATCCGGACCAGCCGCCCTACGGGCTCAGGAGTTGCGGCGGACCTGAGGAAACGTAGGGGATCTGCAGCGGTACGTCCGCTGTTACTCAATTCCTATCGATCAGCCGCGAAAACTCAAGGATTACCGGGGCCTCAGCGCCGCTAATCCTTTGTTAACTATAACAAATAACCCTAATAGCGCGCCTTGCGCCCAGTTTCAGGCGACGTCGAAGATCACGCGGTTGCGGCCTTCGTGCTTGGCCCGGTACAGCGCCACATCGGCCCGGCGGATAAGACTGTCCGGCGTATCCGACAGCGCCTCGTTCAGCGCCACCCCGATCGACACCGTCACCGTCACCGGACGCCCTGCCCCCACATCGAAGGGCCGGTCGCCAATCGCCTGGCGCACCCGCTCGGCGATCAGATCGGCCTGGTGGAAATCGGTATCGGGCATCAGCACGACAAACTCCTCGCCCCCAAAGCGGCAGGCGAGATCAACGCCGCGAATGCTGCGCTTGAGTCGGCTCGAAAACTCCCGCAACACCGCATCGCCAATGCCGTGCCCATGGGTGTCGTTGACCAGCTTGAAGTGATCGATATCCAGGATCATCAGCGCCATGTCGCGATCCTGGTTCTGCGCCTTGCCCAGCATCACGCTGAGATGGCGGTCGAAATAGCGCCGGTTGTAGAGCCCGGTGAGATCGTCGGTGATGGCCAGCGCCATCGTGTTGGTGACGCTCTGGCGCAGCTCCAGCGCATAGCGGTGACGGCGCAGCTGGGTGCGCGTACGGGCTGCCAGCTCATTGCGCTCCACCGGCCGCATGATGAAATCATTGACCCCCAGTTCCAGGGCCCGCACCACCTTGGGGCGATCGCCCTCATCGGCCACCAGGATGATCGGCAGATTGCGCGTGTGCTCGAGCGTGCGAATCTGCGAGCACACCCGCAACGGGTCGAAATCCCGCAGCGCCATCGACACCAGCGCCAATTCATAGTGCTTGCCGGTCACCTGGAACACCGCATCGGCCGGCTCGGTCAGCACGTCGACGTCATGCTCGGGCGACAGATAGCTCTTGAGCCGCTCCGCCTGCCTTGCATCATTGTCCACGATCAGTATGGAGCCACCGCTGGCGGCCAGATTGTCCATGGCGCGAGCCGCATCCTCGATGGCAAGCTGCTGCCCGGTGGTGGCGCGCGCCCGCAATTCGTCGGTCAGAACCTTGAGGCGCACCAGGCTTTTCACCCGCGCCATCAGCTGCATGTCATCATAGGGCTTGGTCGAGGAATTCGTCGGCCCCCGCCTCAAGCCCTTCGACGCGGTCGGAGGGCTGGTCGAGCGCCGTGATCAGCACCACGGGCAGGTGATGCGTCTTGGGATTGGCCTTGAGGCGTCGACACACCTCGAAGCCGTCCATTTCCGGCATCATCACGTCGAGCAGCACGATGTCGACATGGGAGTGGTTGCAGATGTCGAGCGCCTGCTGCCCGGAGGATGCGGTTACGACATCATAGTATTCGGCGGCCAGACGCACTTCGAGCAGGCGCACATTGGTGGCAATATCGTCGACTACGAGAACGCGTGCGGTCACTACCAGCCCCAATAATAATTTGCCGGCCGCCGGCTTCTGCCAGGGGCGTCAAATGGCCGGTTCAGGTCAGCAGGAAACAACATCAAGTCCTGATCAGGCAGGACCAATATAGCGGGCAATAGTTTCCAGAAAGTGAGGCACGGAGATCGGCTTGCTTATGTAACCTTCACAGCCGCCCTGCAATATTCTTTCTTCATCGCCCTTCATCGCAAATGCGGTTACGGCAATGACTGGAATATGGGCCAGCTCATCATCATCCTTGAGCCATTTGGTCACCACCAGTCCCGACACTTCAGGCAGCTGGATATCCATCAGGATCAGATCGGGATGATGGGCACGCGCAAGATCGAGCGCCTCCATGCCATTGCGGGTCTGGATAACGGCATAGCCTCGCGATTCGAGCAGATCGTTGAAGAGCTTCATGTTCAGCTCATTGTCTTCAACGATCATTACAGTCTTGGGCATCGATCCTTCCTTACGCCGACAAGGCGCTGGCAGCACTTCGAATTGCCGCTCCAATTTGGTACCATTGAATCTCTAACAAAACACCAAATGAGGCTCGGATTGCCCCGTACTGAGAACGCTGACCCCGCTTTTGCGTCCCTGGCAGACGCCTGCCTGGGGTATCTGGCCGAAAACCCCGAGGACTTGCTGGCTTTCATGCAGGTAGCGGGTCTCGATCCGGCTTCGCTGCGCAATTCGGTGGGCACACCCGGCCTGCAACACGGCCTCATCGATTACTTTGCCTCCAACGAACCGATTCTGCTCGCACTGTGCGCCAATTCCGGGATTTCTCCCGAGCAGTTCATGCGTGTCTGGCAGCGGCTCAATCCTGCAGGGTGACGCTTGGCGCTTGATTGGCTTTGTCGCGATTGCCTGCACCATGGCAGCAGTGCGCATGAACCACGCCGCTGCCCGGCCTGCGGTTCGCCGCGCCTGCGCAGCCATCCGGAGCTGTTCGACCTCTCGATTGCCCATGTCGATTGCGATGCCTTTTATGCCTCGGTGGAAAAACGCGACGACCCCAGCCTTCGCGACAAGCCCCTGATCATTGGCGGCGGCGTGCGCGGGGTGGTCTCCACCTGCTGCTACATCGCCCGCCAGTCGGGCGTACGCTCGGCCATGCCCATGTTCAAGGCGCGCCAACTCTGCCCCGATGCCGTGATCATCAAACCCGACATGGCCAAATATGTGGCCGTCAGCCGCCAGATTCGCGCGCACATGGACGCGCTGACGCCCATGGTCGAGCCGCTCTCGCATCGACGAGGCCTTCATGGACCTCACCGGCACCCAGACCCTGCACAAGGCCCCAGCGGCGCTGATCATGGCCCGCTTTGCCAAGGCCATCGAAACCGATGTCGGCGTTAGCCTGTCGGTTGGCCTCAGCCACAACAAGTTTCTCGCCAAGATCGCATCGGAGCTGGATAAGCCGCGCGGCTTTGCCGTCATTGGCAAGGAAGAAACCCTGCGCTTCCTTGCCGCCCAGCCGATCACCAGGATTTTTGGCGTCGGCAAGGTCCTGGCGGAAACCCTGCGCAAGGATGGGCTGGTGACGATCGGGCAGTTGCAGCAGGAGCCGCCGGAAAACCTCATGCGGCGCTACGGCGAGACCGGCGCCCGGCTGGCACGGCTTGCGCGTGGCGAGGATGCCCGCAAGGTCGCGCCCGATCGCGAGATGAAATCGGTCTCTTCAGAAACCACTTTCAACAACGATATCAGCACGCTGGATGAGCTTTCGACCGAACTGCTTAATCTCAGCGAACGCCTGTCCGAGCGCCTCAAGTCCAAGAACATCGTGGGCGACACGGTCACGCTCAAGCTGAAATCTTCCGGTTTTCGCCTGCGCACCCGGGCACGCCATTTGATGATTCCAACTCAACTGGCCAATGTCCTTTATGAAACAGGGCTTTCACTGCTAGAACGGGAAGTCGATGGCACCGCTTTTCGGCTGATCGGTATCGGGATTTCGGGTATCGATACGGCGACTGGCGTTGATCCGGCAGATTTGCTGGAACCCGCCATTGCCCGCAAGGCAGCAGCAGAGCGTGCCATGGACCGCGTGCGCAACCGATTTGGCCGCGAGGCCGTCGTGCGCGGCAGACTATACAAATCCCGGCCGGCTCCCCCGGCTGAAACTGACGACGACCAAAGCGAAGGCGACACCAAATGACCAGCCCGATCGAAAAGCTCCGCGAATATGGCTATGAGCTGCCCGCGCCCAATGCCCCGGTAGCCGCCTATGTGGCGGTCAATCGCAGCGGCAACACTCTGTACATCTCAGGGCAGCTTTCGACCAATGAGCAGGGTGTCGTCACCGGTCTGCTGGGCGACAACATGAACGTCGTTCAGGGTGCCAATGCTGCCGAACTGGCGAGCCTCAACATCCTCTCGCAGATCGTCAACACCGCCGGCGTGGCGCTCGAAGACGTCAAGAAGATCCTCAAGATCACCGTATTGGTGGCCTCGACACCAGAATTCACCGAACATCACCTGGTGGCCAATGGCTGCTCCAATCTTTTGTTTGCCGTTCTGGGCGAGAAAGGCAAACATGCCCGGGCCGCCTTCGGCGTTGCCTCCCTGCCCCTGGGCGCGGCCGTCGAGATTGAAGCCATTATCGAAGTCTAGCAGTTACATGACTGTCATGGTTATGTGCGACGGACGCGGAGCTTGAGGAGACTCCATGACGAATACTCTTTTTCCGCAGCCGATCGCCCATCGTGGACTGCATGATCGCGCCAAAGGCGTAATTGAAAACTCCGCCAGTGCCTTTGATGCCGCCATTGCGGCGGGCCTGGCCATCGAGTGCGACCTGCAGCTCACCAGCGATGGCGTCCCGGTCATCTTCCATGACGAGGACATGCAGCGCCTGCTGGGCAAGCCCGGCAAGATCGCTGACACCCCAGCTGCCGAAGTCACCACCTCGCCGCTGCTCGACAGCGCTGCCGGTGATTGCCCGCAACTGTTCACCGCGTTCCTCGAACAGATCGCCGGGCGCGCCCTGCTGCAAATCGAGCTCAAGCGCCAGCGCGACGCCGCCTCGACCCGGCAGCTGGCCCAATCCGTTGCCGTGGCGCTGGCAACCTATGTGGGCCCGGTCACCGTCGAGTCGTTTGATCCCAATGCCCTGACCGCCATTCGCGATGCCGGCTTCACCGGTCTGCGCGGCATCATCACCTATGACTATGCGCGCAAGGATTGGGACGACGGCCTCGATGAGCAGCAGCGCTATGGCTTGCGCCATCTGCTGCACTGGCACGAGACCCAGTTCGACTTCATCTCCTGCGACAAGGATTCGCTCGACCTGCCGGCCATCAAGTTCTGGAAGGCGCTGGGCAAGCCGGTGACCGCCTGGACCGTCAAGTCCCAGCTTGAAGCCGACACGATCAGGCCCCATATCGATCAGATCGTTTTCGAAGGTTACATTCCTCTCAGTGCCCCATAGCGGATATACGGCAAACATTGTTCCCACGACGGCCGAAATTCCGGCCGCCGTGTGGAATGGGCTGGTCCCATCCACATCAGGAAAGCCGGATAACCCTTTTCTCGATCACGCCTTTTTCCTGGCTCTCGAGCAATCGGGCTGCGCCACCGCCCGCACCGGCTGGCAGCCGCAGCATATCCTGCTTAAGGATGGCACCGACCAGCCGATCGGCCTGATGCCGCTGTTTCTCAAATCCCACTCAATGGGCGAATATGTGTTCGATCATGGCTGGGCCGATGCACTGGAACGGGCCGGCGGCCAATACTATCCCAAGCTGCAATGCTCGGTGCCGTTCACGCCGGTCACCGCGCCCAAGCTGCTGGTGCCCTCGGGCGACCCGGCAATGGCCGCCGCCCTGCTGTCGGCCGCACAGCAATTGGCCATGCAGCGCCAGGCCTCGTCGGTGCACGCGACATTTGTGCCCGAATATGAGGCCGACGAGATTGCCGCCAATGGCTGGCTGCGCCGCGTCGATACGCAGTTTCACTGGCACAATCAGGGCTTTTCCAGTTTCGAGGATTTTCTCGAAACCCTCTCCTCGCGCAAGCGCAAGACCATCCGACGCGAGCGGCGGGATGCGCTGGCTGATGGGCTGACCATAAAATGGCTCACCGGTGCCGACCTGATGGAGCACCATTGGGACGCCTTCTACGATTTTTACGAAGATACCGGCTCGCGCAAATGGGGCCGCCCCTATCTCAACCGCAAATTCTTTTCCCTGCTCGGCCAGTCCATGGCCGACAGCATCGTGCTGATGCTTGCCTATGACGGGGCGACGCCCATCGCCGGCGCCATCAATTTCGTCGGCAAGGACCGGATCTACGGGCGCAATTGGGGCTGCACCCGCGACGTGCCGTTCCTGCATTTCGAGCTGTGCTACTATCAGGCCATCGACTATGCCATCGCCCACCAGTTGGCCGTGGTGGAAGCGGGCGCCCAGGGCGAACACAAGCTGGCGCGCGGCTATGCCCCCGCCACCACCCACTCGGTCCACTGGATCGCCCATCCCGGCCTGCGCCAGGCCGTCGCCGACTATCTGGACCGCGAGACGCGCGCGGTAGCCCACAACCAGGACGTGCTCGAGCAGTTCACGCCCTTCCGCAAGGGCGCCCGCACGGATCAATAGGTCCCTGTCGTTCCCCGCTCGCCCCTCCCTCTCCCAACCCAGCGTGTCATTCCCCACCCCGCTCGGTGTCATTCCCGCGAAAGCGGGAACCCCCGTTGAATCTTCGCGCTCCAGGAACGGAATTGAAGTTGCATCCGCTCTTCCCCATACCGCACATCGCAACTATGAATATTCCATGATCTGGGACATTTTCATCTTCGCGATGCAGGCCGGGCTTGCCTTCATCGTCTCCACCGCATTGTTCGACGCGCTGCATTGGATCCTGCACCAATGGGAGACCTCGCGCAGTCCGCTGCTTCGCAAATTCTCGTCGTGGCATTGGGTCCACCACAAATTCCTCGGCCTCGACATGCAGATCAACCCGGCCTACGCCCGGGCAAATATCTGGTTCCATATCCTGCCCGAATATCTCACCTCGATGATCGGCACGCTGCCGTTCCTGCTGATCTTCCCCTGGCCCCCCATTGCGCTGGTCGCCGTCGTGCGCACCTGGATGCTGCTGGTCACGCTGCGCGAGGAAGGCCTCGACTACAACCACATGTCGATGAACCGGGTCGGTGGCCAGCAGGGGCTGCTCTGGGTCGACAACAATTACCACGCCATGCACCACGTCTATCCGCACAACTTCTTTTCGTCCTTTTCCAATGTGTTCGACCTCATCGCGGGCACCACCTGCCAGATCGAGGGCCGCCGGATCCTCGTGACCGGGGCCAGCGGAGCCTTTGGCGCCGCCATGGTCGAAAAGCTCACTCAGCAGGGTGCCATCGTCGAAACCGCCAAATCGGGCGTGGATTTCGCTGCCGGCGACCTCACCGGCATCCGCGAGAAGCTTGAGCGCGCCGATGTGCTGGTGCTCGCCCATGGCGCCCGGACCGACGACACCTGGAACGCCAACTACGTAACCTTCACCGAACTGATCGAGCTGTTCGCCCAGATCGGCAAGACCCGCCTCGCGCCCCCTGAAGTGTGGGCGCTCGGTTCGGAGGTTGAATTTCACGGCGATATGGGCATTGACGATCTCAAGGGCTATTCAAGCTCCAAGCGAGCCTTTGCCCTCAAGGCATTGGAATATTACAAGTCCAACGATCTGATCTACCGCCATATCGTGCCCTCCTCCTTCACCTCGGCGATGGGCAAGGGCCAGATGAGCGCGGCAACGGCCGTGGCGATCTCGCTGTTCTTCATCCGCCGCGGCTTCCGCTATGTCCCGGTCACCCTCACGGGCCTTGCGGTGCTCAACTTCTTCCGCTTCCGTTTCTTCCAGAAGCCGGTCACCCCCCAGCCCAAGGCTGCCGAATAATCAGGGCAGCGCCACCACCTTGATCTCGCCGGGCTCCGGGGCCCGGCCAACGACCCCCGCAATTTCCTCCAGCCCGATGCGGCGGGTCACCAGCGCGTCCAGCTCCAGCACGCCGCTGGCAATCATCGCCGCGGCGCGCCCATGCGTATGCGGGTTGAGATAGGCCGGTTCGATCCGCACTTCACGCACCAGCAGGTCAAACGGCTCAATCGGCACCTGCAACCCCGCCGGCGCTACCCCAAACAGCACCACGACCCCGCCCTTGCGCGCCAGCTTGACCCCCTGCACCAGGGTTTCGGGCACGCCGGCGCATTCGAGCACCACATCCATCCCGCCATCCGTCAACGCCGTGATGGCCGCCACCGGATCGCTGCTAGCGGGATCGATGGCGTGGGTGGCGCCAATCTGCAGCGCCAGCTCCCGCCGTGCCTGCTGCCGGGTCACCAGCACAACCTGCCGCGCGCCAGCCAGCTTGGCCAATTGCACCATCAACAGGCCAATCACCCCGCCCCCCAGCACCGCAACACTGTCCCCCGGTCGGATGCGCGCCACGTCCAACCCGTGCACGCAACAGGCCAGCGGCTCGCAAAACGCCCCATGCACCGGGTCCGTCTCGCCCGGCAGGACCAAAACCTGCCCCTGCGGCACCGTCACATAGTCGGCAAAGCCGCCATCGCGAAACACCCCGATGGCCACCAGAGCGTCGCACAGATTAACCCGCCCGTTGCGGCAGGCCGCGCATACCCCGCAGGCAATATTGGGTTCGACCGTCACCCGCTCGCCGCCCCGCAACCGGCTCACCCCCTCGCCGACTGCCTCCACGATCCCGCAAAATTCATGACCAAGCGTTACCGGTCGCCCCGTGGGATACTCGCCCTTGAACATGTGCCGGTCCGAGCCGCAAATGCCCACGGCTTCCACCTTCACCAGCACCTCGCCCGGGCCGGCACTGGGCTTTGCCACCTCGCGCAGCGCCATGTCCCCGATGGCCTCCAGCCGAACTGCACGCATTCGTCCCTCCCTTCGCCCGCCACACTCTTGCTTCCGGGCGCTGCTGTGGTCTAGCTCATGACAGTCCCAAATGTGAGCGAGCCATGACCTACGATCCATCCAACATCTTCGCCAAGATCCTGCGCGGCGAACTCCCCGCGCACAAGGTCTATGAGGACGAGCATGCCCTGGTGATGATGGACATCTTTCCGCAGTCGCGCGGCCACACCCTGGTCATCCCCAAAGTTGCCTCCCGCAATCTGCTCGATGCCGATCCGGCCACGCTGTCGGCTGTCATGCCGCTGGTGCAAAAAGTCGCCAATGCGGTGAAGTCCGTCACCAAGGCCGATGGCCTTCGCCTGATGCAGTTCAACGAGACCCCGGCCGGCCAGACGGTGTTCCACCTGCACTTCCACATTATCCCGGTCTATGAAGGCGTGCCGCTGGGCGCCCACGCGGCCGGCAAGGCCGATGATGCCGATCTCATCGAGCTGGCCAAGGCCATCGCTGCCCGTCTCTGAGCGCGCGCAATCGCATCTACAAAAATGCCGGGCACATGACCCGGCATTTTTCGTTGATATGATTGGATCGACCTAGAGGTCGTGATCGAGCACCAGGCCGCCCTTGAGCGTCACCACCCGATCGGCCCGCCGCGCCAGATCATGATTGTGGGTCGCTATCAGCGCCGCCGCCCCTTCGTTCTTGATCAGGTCCCGAAGGGCGCCAAACACGATATCACTGGTTTCGGGATCAAGGTTCCCGGTCGGCTCATCCGCAAGGATCACCTTGGGCCGGTTCGCCGCCGCGCGGGCAATCGCCACGCGCTGCTGTTCGCCCCCCGACAATTCCGCAGGACGATGATCGGCCCGCTGCGCAATGCCCAGCAGATCCAGCAATTCCATCGAGCGCTTGTTGGCTTCCGCCGGCGTCTTGCCGGCAATCAGTTGCGGCATGGTGACGTTTTCAAGCGCCGTGAACTCGGGCAGCAAATGATGGAACTGATAGACATAACCAACCGTCGAGCGCCGCAGTTGCGTACGCCCGCGATCATTGAGCTGGCTGGTCTTGATCCCCACGATCTCGATTTCACCGCCCTGCGGGCTTTCCAGCAGGCCGGAGAGATGCAGCAGCGTTGATTTGCCGGCGCCCGAAGGCGCCACCAAGGCAACCATTTCGCCGCTGTTCACGGTCAGGTTGGCGGATTCCAGCACCCGCACCAGCTTGTCGCCCTGCCCGTAATGGCGGTGCACGCCGGTCAGTATCAGATGGGGCTTACTCATAGCGCAGGGCCTCCACCGGATCATATTGGGCGGCACGCCACGCCGGATAGAGCGTCGCCAGGAAACTCAGCCCCAGCGCGAGGCAAACGACCACGGCCACCTCGAAGGGGTCGGTCTTGGACGGCAGCGCCGACAGGTAGAACACCTCGGGCGGGAAGATCGCCACTCCCAGAGAATTCGACACAAAAGCGCGCAGCGGCTCGGCATTGGCCGCCACCACCAGCCCCAGAACGGTGCCGCTCAGCGTGCCGATGACGCCAATGGTCGTCCCGGTAATCGAAAAGATCCGCATGATCGACCCGCGCGTCGCGCCCATGGTGCGCAGCACGGCGATGTCGGAACTCTTGTCCTTCACCAGCATGATCAGGCTCGAAATGATGTTGAACGCCGCCACGAGGATAATCATCGACAAGATGGTGAACATCACCACCCGCTCCACCTGCAGCGCCGAGAAGAACGTCTCGTTGCGCTGCTGCCAGTCGGTCAGGATCAGCGGTCGCGCTTCCGAATTGGCCTGGATGCGCTGGCGCATCACCGCGATATTGTCCGGATCGTCGATGAAGATCTCGGCCGCCGTCACCCGGTCGACGCGCTGATAGGCAGCATCGATCTCGGCATCGGTCGCCATCAGCCCCAGCGGAGCCTGGCCGGGCTTGAGCACTTCCTCATAGAGCTTGAAATAGTCCTGGGCCGGCTCCAGCGGCATGTACATGAAGAAGCTGTCGAATTCGACCATGCCCAGATTGAAGATCACGTTCACCGGGAACGACTTGATCTGCGGCGCGGTGCCAAACGGGGTCATCGCGCCATTGGGCGTGATGATCTGCACGTGATCGCCCAGCGACACGCCCAGCGTCTGCGCCAGCCGGTACCCGATGGCGACGCCATTGGACGTATCCCAATTGTCCCAGCCGCCCTGTTCGGCGGCCTTGTAGAGCAGGTCGAGCTTCTTGATATTGGCTTCGTCCATGCCGCGCACGGAAGCGCCGGTGGAATTGCCCTTGCCCGATGCCAGTACCTGTCCTTCGACAAAGTACACGGCAAACTTGACGCCATCGATCTGCTCGAGCGCCGTAATGGTTTCCTTGTAGTCGGTGAACTCGCGTTCGATCGGGTAGGCGGTAAAATGCCCGTTGAGCCCCAGGATCTTGGTCAGCAGTTCGGCCCGGAAGCCGTTCATCACCGACATCACCACGATCAGCGTCGCCACCCCGATCGCGACCCCGACCATGGTCAGGCTCGCGATCACCGAGATGAACGCCTCCTTGCGCCGGGCCCGCAGATAGCGCCCGGCGACCAGCCATTCGAAGCGCGAAAAGGCGCGCGTGCCCTTGTTCAGTGCCAGCTGCGCCGGTTCGGTCAAATGTCGTTCTTTCTTTGTGGTTCGATCAGCCCACGGATGCGCGCCACTGCGTCGGCAATCGGCAGCGTCTCGCGCTCGCCGCTCTTGCGGTGCTTGATTTCCGCTTCCCCGGTCTTGAGGCCGCGCGGCCCCACGATCAGCTGATAGGGAATACCGATCAGGTCGGCCGTGGTGAACTTGGCCCCTGCCCCCTGGTCGCGATCGTCATAGAGCATGTCGATGCCGGCATTGGTCAGCTCTTCATAGAGCTTCTCGCACGCCGCGTCGGTTTCCGCATCGCCGGCCTTGAGGTTGATCAGCACGGCCTCGAACGGGGCGACGCTGACCGGCCAGACAATGCCCGACTCGTCGTGGAACGCTTCGATGATCGCCGGCACCAGACGTGTCGGACCGATCCCGTAGGAGCCCATGTGTACGGTGATTTCCTTGCCATCAGGCCCGGTGACGCTTGCCTTCATCGGCTCTGAGTACTTGGTGCCGAAGTAGAAAATATGGCCAACTTCGATACCGCGCGCCGAAACCCGATGTTCCTGGGGCACCGCCGCTTCGAACTCGGCCATGTCGACCATGTCTTCGGTCGCAGCGTAGAGCGATGTCCAATCCTCGAAGATCGGCTTCAGATCGCCGCGGAAATCGGTGTCCTGGGCGGGAATTGGCTTGTCGAGCAGGCGATCGTCGCAGAACACGGCGCTTTCGCCGGTTTCCGCCAGCACGATCCACTCATGGCTCAGATCGCCACCGATGGGGCCGGTATCGGCGCGCATCGGAATGGCGGTCAGCCCCATGCGGGCATAGGTGCGCAGGTATGCCACGAACATGCGCTCATAGGCCTTTACCGCGTCTTCCTTGTTCAGGTCGAACGAGTAGGCGTCCTTCATCAGGAATTCGCGGCTGCGCATGGTGCCGAAGCGCGGACGCACCTCGTCGCGGAACTTCCACTGGATGTGGTAGAGGTTCAGCGGCAAATCCTTGTAGGACTTCACATAGCTGCGGAAAATGTCGGTGATCATTTCCTCATTGGTCGGCCCAAAGAGGAACTCGCGCTCATGGCGATCTTCGATGCGCAGCATTTCCTTGCCATAGGCATCATAGCGGCCGCTTTCGCGCCACAGGTCGGCCGACTGGATCGTGGGCATGAGCAGCTGCACCGCACCCGAGCGGTTCTGCTCTTCCTCGATGATCTTCTGCACCTTCATCAGCACCTTGTAGCCCAGCGGCAACCAGGAATAGAGGCCGGAGGCCTGCTGGCGGATCATGCCGGCGCGCAGCATCAGGCGATGCGAGACGATTTCGGCTTCCTTGGGTACGTCGCGCAGCACTGGCAAAAAGTAACGAGACAGGCGCATGTGAACTCCCGGAAACAGCCGTCGACTCAAGGTTTTTGTTGTTGCCCACTCAAAGCCTGTTCGTCCACCTGATGCAAGCATGGAAGCCATGCAGAATCTACGTGACAGCTACTAAAATCTGTTGTTAGGTTCCCTCGCAATAAAGCAAAGGTGGTCCCAACCACTGGACGTCGACAACGTCAAGGGAGGAGCATTGGCAGCCGCTTCAGTAGCGCGCCTAAGACCAGTGCATTGTCGATACAACTAATTCGGCGGGGCCTTGTGCCCCGCCTTTTTATTTAGCACACCCAATGTAGGCTGGGCGAAATTGCAGGCGGGGGTATGGCATGGCCGACGGATCCGACCTCAGACGCATGGCCCTGGCGCTGCCCGGAACCACCGAGGCGCCGCACTTCGACCGCACCGCGTTCAAGGTGGACCGTATCTATGTGACGCTCGATGCCACCGGGCAAACGGCCAACTTCAAGTTCACCCCGGACGAGCAGGACTTCAAATGTCAGCTGGCGCCCGAAATATTCGCGCCCATCGACAATGCCTGGGGACGCCAGGGCTGGACCATGGCCAGGCTTGCCGCTGCCACCGCAGACGATCTGCACGCGGCTCTTGCCATGGCTCATGCCCACGCGGTGGGCAAGGCCAGGCCAAAGCGCTGAGCCTCAGCGGCTAGCGGTTCCAGTAGTAATGGAGCGTCTCGTTGGTCAGGCTCCACAGCAGCAGCGCCGTCATCACCGCAGCGATCAGTGACGTGATGGCCACCTTGCGCCACAGGTGCGGCGAAACCGGCGCACCGGGGTCGGTGCCGCGCACGAAGTCGCCATTATCGAGCTGGCTGCGATGGCCCATCGGCAGCACCACCATGAAGCACAACCACCAGACGATGAAGAAGACCGCAAGGATCGAGGCGATCTGCATGGCAATGCTCCCGGAAAAGAGTCGTACCGGGACGACGATCCCGGCTTGTGTTCCATCTTAGAACGACAACCGGCGCTGCAAAAGCGCCGGTTGTGAGACATCTCGTCGCCGTCAGACGCGGTGCACGAAAACCGACACGTTTGGCTTGCGGCCCCAATAGGAGTTCACTTCGTTGCGGATCGCCTTGAACAGCGCCGAATTGAGCACTTCGGTATCGCTGCGACGCTTGGGCGGCATCGACTTGAGCACGCCGGTCACCACGTCTTCGATCAGCTCGCTGACGAATTCGTCATCGGTTTCCGGCAGGCCTTCGATCACCAGGTCAGGTCCGGCAACCACATGGCCCGACCCGTTGACGCACAGGCTCAACACGATGTGGCCGCCAAATGACAGGCGACGGCGGCCTTTGACACCCGATTCTTCGGGCGTGCACAGCACCAGGCCATCGAGATAGAGCTCGCCGGTGCGCACTTCCGCGGCAAACCGCTTGGGCTCCGGGAACAGGCGCGCCATGTCGCCATTGCGGATTTCGAGGACATCGGCAATGCCCGCCTCGCGACCGAGCTTGGCGTGCGCCTGCAGATGCATCGCCTCCCCGTGCACCGGCACCAGCACGTCCGGCTTCACATAGGAATAGAGCTTGCGCAGCTCGTCGCGGCGCGGGTGCCCCGAAACGTGCACCAAGCCATCCTTCTGGGTGATCAGCTCGACGCCCTGGTCGATCAGCAGGTTCTGGATGTCGTTGACTTCGCGCTCGTTGCCCGGGATTGCCCAGGACGAGAAGATCATCCGGTCGCCCGGCGCAAATTCGATCACCGGATGGTCGCCGCGCGCAATGCGGGCGATGGCGGCGCGGGCTTCACCCTGGCTGCCGGTGCAGATCAGCACGATCTTGTTGCGGGGGATGGAGCGATAGGCATCCTGGTCCAGCAGCGGCGGCAGCCCTTCGAGCATGCCCAGCTCGCGGGCAATGCCCATGATCCGGTGCAGCGAACGACCCGACATCACCACCTGGCGACCAGCCTGATGCGCAGCGCGCACGATCGACACCACGCGCCCGACATTGGAGGCAAAGGTGGTCACGGCGACGCGGTGCGGCGCTTCGGCGATCAGCGAGGCCAGCGTTGCCGACACATCGGCTTCGCTCGGGCTTTCGCCGTCCTTCATTGCGTTGGTCGAATCGCACACCAGCGCCAGCGGCGTCGAGCGGTCTTCGCCAATCTGCTTGAGGCGCGCGATATCGGTGGGCGGGTTGGCCACCGGCGTCGGGTCCAGCTTCCAGTCGCCGGTATGCAGCACGCGCCCGACCGGCGTCGTGATCAGCAGCGCATTGGCTTCGGGGATGGAGTGCGCCACATTGATGGCTTCGAGCGTGAACGGCCCCACCTGGAACGGCTGGCCCGGACGCATGATGGTGATGTCGACATTTTCGACAATGCCGTCGCCGGCCCGCTTGGCCGCCAGCATCGAGGCGGTAAAGGGCGTGCAATAGACCGGCTTTTCAAAGCCGGGCCACAGGTCCAGCACTGCGCCATAGTGGTCTTCGTGGCTGTGGGTCAGCACCAGCGCCAGGATATCGTCGGCGCGTTCCTCGAGAAACTCGGGATCGGCCATGATCAGCTCGATGCCGGGCAGATCGGGGCCGCCGAAGCTGACGCCGCAATCGACCACGATCCACTTGCGCGAGCGCTCCGGGCCGAAGCCGTATGCGCCCATGTTCATGCCGATCTCGCCCACGCCGCCAAGCGGCACAAACACGAGTCTCATCCCGTTGGTTTTTAGCCATGGGTCTGTTTAGTCCTTTCGAGCGCAACGCCGGAGCGAACTTTGGTCGCCGGTCGCCTGCGCATTATTGCGGTCAGCTTCGGGCGCTGGCCGTTGCCCCAAAATGTACGTCGCCCGCTGTAATCGCGATCCGACTATTATCTTCGCCGCGAACGATCAGCCGTCCCGCGTCGTCAATCGTCTCAAAAATGCCGCGCACCACGGCACCGTGCTGGTTCACCGCGACCGGCGCGCCGATCCCGGCCGCCGAGCCCCGCCAGTGCCGCAGCACTTCACTGATGCCACGACCGTCATTCCAGATTCCAAAGGTTTCAACCCAGGAATCAGACAGCGCTTCGAACACTGTCTCCGCATCGCGCTGCACGCCCAGTTCAATGAGGCTCGTTGCCGGATATGGCAACCCCTGTGGCGCTGCTAAAGTGTTGACGCCGAAACCAATCGCAACGGCGTGTCGCCCATCTGGCAGTTTTGAGGCTTCCAGCAGGATGCCCGCCAACTTGGCGCCATCGCCCATTACATCATTGGGCCACTTCAGCGCAATGCGACCATTGCCACTGATGTCGTCGGCGCCATCGATCCCGACCTTGACCAGCCCGTTCGGCAAGATCGTCGACAGTGCCCGGTTGAGCGCCACCCCGGCCACAAAGCCCAGTGTTGCGGCGGAGGTGGGATCGGTCTCGGGAATGATCAGGAGCGTGGCCGCGAGATTGCCATATGGGCTTTCCCATTGGCGGCCGCGCCGCCCCCTGCCCGCCGTCTGCTGCTTGGCCGCAAACCAGATGCCGCCCGGATCGCCGGTGGCGGCTGCGTTGGCAGCTTCGGTATTGGTCGATCCGACGCTGTCGAAGCCGCGCAGCCGATAGCCGGCCGCGCGCGCTTTTGGTCCAAGTGTAAAGCTGGACACCCTAGAACAGGCTCACGGCGGCCGTGTGTGCGAAATTGGCCAAAGGACTACCAACGGTAAAGTAGTAGGTCACGATCACGAACCCGACGAGCCCGATGATGATCCCCAGTTCCGAAGGCACAACTTCAAATTCGCGCACCGGCTCATCGAAATACATCACCTTCACAATGCGCAGATAATAGAACGCGCTCACCGCCGAAGCCAGCATGCCGATGACCGCCAGCACATAAAGCTGGGCATCGATGGCCGCGACGAAGGCATGCCACTTGGCAAAGAACCCGGCCAGCGGGGGCATGCCGATCAGCGAGAACATCAGGATGGCCATCACCGCCGCAACGAACGGGCGGTTCTGCGCCGCCCCTGCCATGTCGTCGATATTTTCGACATAGCCCGCATCGGTGCGCAGCGACAGCAGGCACGCGAACATGCCGATGGTCATCGCCACATAGATCGCCATGTAGATGGCAACCCCTTCGACCCCGCCCTGCGTGCCCGACGACAGCCCCACAAGCGCAAAGCCCACATGCCCGATCGAGGAATAGGCGATCAGGCGCTTGATCGACTTCTGACCGATGGCGGCAAACGAGGCCAGCACCATGGAGGCGATGGACAGGAAGATGATGATCTGCTGCCAGTCCTGGGTGATCCCCTGGAAGGTATCCGTCACCAGCCGCACCATCAGCGCCATGGCGGCAACCTTGGGCGCAGTGGCAAACAGCGCGGTCACCGGGGTCGGTGCGCCTTCATAAACGTCGGGCGTCCACATGTGGAACGGCACGGCCGAGATCTTGAAGGCAACGCCTGCCAGCAGGAACACCAGGCCGAAGATCAGCCCGATCGAGCGGCCCTCATTGGCGATGGCGGTAACGATCTCCTGCAGATTGGTATGGCCGGTAAAGCCATAGATCAGCGAAGCGCCATAGAGCAGCATGCCGGAGGACAATGCGCCGAGCACGAAATACTTCAGCCCCGCTTCGGTCGCCTTGCTGTCGTCGCGCTTGATGGCGGCGAGCACATAGAGCGCCAGCGACTGCAGTTCCAGCCCGACATAAAGGCTCATCAGGTCATTGGCCGAAACCATGGCCATCATGCCCACCGAGGCCAGCAGCACCAGGATCGAATACTCGAACTTGTGCGTCCCGTTCTCTTCGGCCCGTGGCAGGGCCAGCATCAGCGAGAACGCCGAACCGCCCAGCACCAGCACCTTCATGTAGCGCGAGAAGCTGTCGGAGATGAACACGCCGTTGAACAGCACGCCTTCGGCGGGCATGAACAGCATCATCGCCGCGGCCACCATCAGCACCAGCACGGCCCCATAGGACACCAGCAGGGAGCGTTCCTTGTTGATCACCACGCCGACCAGCAGCAGCACGACGGCACTGACCGCCACCAGCATTTCTGGATAGGCAGGAGCCAGGCTCGCGAAATCTGTAACGTCTGAGTTCACGGGACTCTCCTAGTGGGACGCCGCCGGGGCGACCGGTTCAGCACCGGCCGCGACGGACGCGGTAGACGCGCGCAGCAGCGGATTGGCGGCATTGGGATCAATGCCGACCGAAGCCGAATACTGGGCAACAAGTTTGTCGACAGCCGCTGCGGTCGTGTCGAGGATCGGCGCGGGATAGAACCCGAACAGAATGGTCAGCGCGATCAGCGGATAAAGCATCACCTTCTCGCGCAGGTTGAGGTCGAGAATGCCCTTGAGGCTGGCCTTGGTCAGCGCGCCGAAGATAATCCGGCGATAGAGCCACAGCGCATAGCTTGCCGACAGGATCACGCCGAGCGCAGCGCCGAAGCCGACCCAGGTGTTGACCTGGAACACGCCGATCATGGTGAGGAACTCACCGACGAACCCCGACGTCCCCGGCAGGCCGACATTGGCCATGCTGAACACGAGAAAGGCCAGCGCATATTTGGGCATGCGCTCGACCAGCCCACCGTAGTCGGCAATCTCGCGGGTGTGCATGCGATCATAGATGACGCCGACGCACAAAAAGAGCGCCCCGGACACGATGCCGTGCGAAATCATCTGGAACAGCGCGCCCTGGATACCCAATGCGTTGCCCGCAAAGATACCCATGGTCACAAAGCCCATATGCGCCACCGACGAATAGGCGATCAGCTTCTTCATGTCGGTCTGCACCAGCGCAACCAGCGAGGTCACGATGATCGCGGCCACCGACAGGAAGAAGATCACATTGGCAAACTGCAGCGAGGCATCGGGGAACATCGGCAGGCTGAAGCGCAGGAAGCCGTAGCCGCCGAGCTTGAGCAGGATGGCAGCCAATATGACCGACCCGGCCGTTGGCGCCTGCACGTGGGCTTCGGGCAGCCAGCGATGCAGCGGCCACATCGGCATCTTGACCGCGAGCGAGGCAAAGAACGCCCACCACAGCCAGGGCTGCATGGTCTCGGGGAAATCGTGGGTCAGAAGCTTGGCGATATCGGTCGTGCCACCCGACCAGTACATGGCCATGATGGCCAGCAGCATCAGCACCGAACCAACGAAGGTATAAAAGAAGAACTTGTAGGCCGCCTGGATGCGGGCCGAACCGCCCCAGATCCCGATGATCAGGAACATCGGCAGCAGCGTGCCTTCGAAGAACACGTAGAACATCGCCAGATCGAGCGTGGTGAACACGCCGATCATCAGCGTCTCGAGCACGAGGAATACAGCCATGTATTCCTTGACGCGTTCGGTCACGGACTCCCAGCTGCCCAGGACGCAGAATGGCATCACCAGGGCCGAGAGCACGACGAACAGCACCGAGATGCCGTCGACACCGACGCGGTAGCCGATGCTGTCGCCAATCCACGGCTTGTTGACCACGAACTGGAACCCGGCATTGGAGGGGTCGAACGCCGACCACATCCATAGCGACAGCACCAGCGTGACCATGGTGGTCGCCAATGCCGTCCACCGGATGGAATCCAGTGCGGTTTTCGGGGTGACCAGGATCAGCGCTGCACCCAGCAGCGGCAGATAGGTCAGGATCGTCAGAATGGTATTATCGAAGGTCATCAGATCAGTCCCCCGGCCGCAATGGCCCAGGTCAGCAGTGCCGCGATGCCGATCAGCATGGCGAATGCATAGTGATAGAGGTAGCCCGACTGCAGCTTGACCACCCAGGAGGTGATGTTCTGCACCCGCCGGCCCAGCCCTTCGGTCAGGCGGTCATTGATGAGCCAGTCATCAAAGCCCCTCCAGAAGGCCCGTCCGAGCCACAGCGCCGGCCGTACGAAGATGAAATTGTACAGCTCGTCGAAGTACCACTTGTTGAGCAGGAACTGGTAGAGCCCGGGATTGCGCGCGGCCAGGGCCTTGGGCATCTGCGGATTGCGGATGTACATGTACCAGGCGCTGACGAACCCCACGAGCATGGCGACCGTGGCGCTCCACTTCACCCACACCGGCACATGGTGAGCCGCTTCGACGATCTCGTGATCGACGACGATCGAGCCGGCGAAGAACTGTTCCATGTGCTCGATGTCGTTGAAGAACATCGAGAAGAACACCACCCCCGCCAGCACTGCCCCGAGCGCCAGCAGATAAAGCGGGATCTGCATCACCATGGGCGCTTCATGCGCATTGTCATAGGCCGAACCGCGATGCGCATCGGCATGGGCGTCGGGCTCTGCTTCGGCATGGGCCTCATGACCCGGGGCCGGCTCGCGCGGCGCGCCGTGGAAGGTCAGGTGGATCAGGCGCCACGAGTAGAAGCTCGTGAACAGCGCCGCGATCACCAGCAGCCAGAAGGCCATCGACCCGACATTGCCGCCATAGGCATAGGCCGCTTCGATGATCGAATCCTTGGAGAAGAACCCGGCAAAGCCCAGGCTCGTGCCCGGAATGCCCACGCCGGTCAGCGCCAGCGTGCCGATCAGCATCATGGCATAGGTCACCGGGATCTTGTGGCGCAGGCCACCCATGTTCCGCATGTCCTGTTCATGATGCATGGCGTGGATCACCGCGCCCGCGCCGAGGAACAACAGCGCCTTGAAGAACGCGTGGGTGAACAGATGGAACACGCCCGCCGTATAGGCCCCCGTCCCCAGCCCGACGAACATGTAGCCGAGCTGCGAGCAGGTCGAATAGGCGATGACGCGCTTGATGTCGTTCTGCACCAGGCCCACCGTCGCCGCAAAAAATGCAGTGATGGCGCCGATGATCACGACAAAGGTCAGGGCGGCCGGCGAGGTCTCGAACAGGGGCGAGAACCGCGCCACCATGAACACGCCGGCGGTCACCATGGTCGCCGCGTGGATCAGCGCCGACACCGGGGTCGGGCCTTCCATCGCGTCGGGCAGCCAGGTGTGCAGCAGGAACTGCGCCGACTTGCCCATGGCGCCCATGAACAGCAGCAGGCACACCACCGTCATGGCGTGGAAATCCCACGACAGGAAGCGGAATGTCGTATCGCGATGGCGCGTCGACCGAAGCGAATGCCCCGTCAATGTCGATGCTGCCCAGGACGAGGAACGCGCCGAAAATCCCGAGCAGGAAACCGAAGTCACCCACGCGGTTGACGATGAACGCCTTCATGGCCGCGGCGTTGGCCGAAGGCTTGGTGTACCAGAACCCGATCAGCAGATAGGACGCGAGCCCAACCCCTTCCCAGCCAAAGAACATCTGCAGGAAGTTGTCCGCCGTCACCAGCATCAGCATGGCGAAGGTGAACAGCGACAGATAGGCAAAGAAGCGGCTGCGGTGCGGGTCATCGGCCATGTAGCCGATGGAGTAGAGATGCACGAGGCTCGACACCGTGTTGACCACCACCAGCATGATGGCGGTCAGCGTGTCCACGCGCAGCACCCAGCGCAAATCCATGTCACCGACCTGGATCCAGCGCATGACCTCGATCTTGATGACCGAAGCCTGGCCATCAGCCGTGGCGCCCACCAGCCCGTCGCCAAAGGCGATCGGCAGGAAGACCACCCAGCTCAGCACCGCTGCAATAATCAGCAGGCCGGTGGTGATGTACTCACTCGGCCGGTGGCCGATGGTACGGCCCAGCAAACCGGCGAGCAATGCGCCGATCAGGGGCAGAAAAACAATCGCCTGGATCATAGCGGTCATTCTCAGCCCTTCATCAGGTTGACGTCTTCAACCGCGATCGAACCACGGTTGCGATAGAAGATGACCATGATCGCCAGCCCGATGGCCGATTCAGCGGCTGCCACCGTCAGGATCAGCAGGGCAAAGATTTGCCCCTGCAGATCGTTGAGCTGCGCCGAGAACGCCACGAAGTTCAAATTGACCGATAGCAGGATCAACTCGACCGACATCAGGATGACGATGACATTCTTGCGGTTAAGGAAGATTCCGAACACGCCGAGCGTGAACAAGATTGCAGCTACGGTCAGGTAGTGACCGAGCCCGATACCCAAGCCCATTTTTGCCTCCTACAAGCCTTGACCGCTTTTGACTTTGACGATTTCCAGCGTCTCGGAAACCTTGCGACCCACCTGGGCCACCGCATCCTGACGCTTGGCATTTGGCTTGTGACGAACGGTCAGCACGATGGCGCCGATCATGGCCACCAGCAGCACTGCGCCCGCCCCCTGGAACAGGTACACATAGCGCGTATAGAGCACCTGCCCGAGCGCCGTCGTGTTATCGACCGCGCGGTCGATCGGCAGTCCCGACCCCGCCGCTATCTCGGGCGACACCACGAAGCTGCCGGCCACCATCAGGAGCTCGAGCAGCAGCACCAGCCCCACCACGGCGCCGATCGGCGCATAGGCCAGAAGGCCAGTGCGCAGCGAGGCGAAGTCCACGTCGAGCATCATCACGACGAACAGGAACAGCACCGCCACGGCGCCCACATAGACCACGATCAGGATCATCGACAGGAATTCGGCCCCCGCCAGCATGAACAACCCGGCCGCGTTGAAAAAGGTCAGGATCAGGAACAGCACGGCGTGCACGGGATTGCGCGCCGACACCACCATCACCGCCGAGGCGATGGCGACTGTCGCGAACAGGTAGAAGAAGAATAGCGGAAGGGTCATGCTCTTCCCTCTCAGCGGTACGGGGCGTCGGCAACAATATTGGCAGCGATTTCACGCTCCCAACGATCGCCGTTGGCCAAGAGCTTCTCCTTGGAGAAGTAGAGCTCTTCGCGCGTTTCGGTAGCAAATTCGAAGTTCGGGCCTTCCACGATGGCGTCCACCGGGCAGGCTTCCTGGCAGAACCCGCAATAGATGCACTTCACCATGTCGATGTCGTAGCGCACGGTGCGGCGGGTGCCGTCGTTCTGGCGCGGGCCTGCTTCGATGGTAATGGCCTGGGCCGGGCAGATGGCTTCGCACAGCTTGCAGGCAATGCAGCGCTCTTCCCCGTTGGGATAGCGGCGCAAGGCATGTTCACCCCGAAAGCGCGGGCTCACGGCTCCCTTTTCGAACGGATAGTTGATCGTCGGCTTCGGCGAGAAGAAATATCGCATCGTCAGCGCAAAGGCCGAGACGAGTTCCTTGAGCAGCAGCGTGTTGACGAATTGGGTAGCGCGCATCAGGCAACCCCTCCATGCCAGCCCCAACCGGTGAGCTGGAGTATGAATGCAAGCACGATCACGGAGACAAGCGAGATTGGCAGCAGGACTTTCCAGCCAATCCGCATCAACTGATCATAGCGGTAACGCGGCACGATGGCCTTGGCCATGGCGAACATGAAGAACACCAGGCTCAGCTTGATGACGAACCACACCACGCCCGGAATCCAGGTGAATGGCGGCAGGTCGATCGGCGCGTGCCAGCCCCCCAGGAACAGGATGGTGGTCATGGCGCACATCAGCAGGATCGAGATGTACTCGCCCAGCATGAACAGCATGTAGGGGGTCGAGGAATACTCGGTCATGAAACCGGCCACCAGTTCCGATTCACCTTCGGCAAGATCGAAGGGCGGGCGGTTGGTTTCGGCCAGCGCTGAAATGTAGAACACGATGAACATCGGGAACAGCGGCAGCCAGAACCAGTTGAGGAACGTCAGCTGCGGCAGGCCGATCATGTGGGCGAGGCCCATTTCCTTCTGCGCCATCACGATATCGGTCAGGTTCAGCGACCCCACGCACAGCAGCACGGTGATGATCACGAGCCCGATGGAGACTTCGTAGGACACCATCTGTGCGGCCGAACGCACCGATCCGAGGAACGGATATTTCGAGTTGGACGCCCACCCGCCGATGATCACGCCGTAAACCCCGAGCGACGAAATCGCCAGGATATAGAGCACGCCCACATTGATATTGGCCATCGCCCAGCCCTGGTCGAGCGGGATGATTGCCCACGATGCCAGTGCCAGCGTTGCCGTCAGCAATGGCGCCAGGATGAACAGCACCTTGTCGGCACCGGCCGGAATGACGACTTCCTTGAGCGCGAACTTTAGCAGGTCGGCAAAGCTCTGCAGCAGGCCGAACGGGCCCACCACGTTGGGGCCACGCCGGATTTGCACGGCCGCCCAGATCTTGCGGTCAGCCAGCAGGATAAAGGCGGTAAACACCAGCAAGGCCACTAGCAGCAGCAGCGCCTTGTAGAGAAAGCCGACGTGGATGCCCCATCCCAGAACCGGGATGCCGAGCAGATAATCGAGGGCGGTAACGACGAAATCCATGGTGCTCCCCTACTCTGCTGCCTGGCGCAAGCCGGCGGCAGTCGCAGCGCATTCGCCCATCGTGGCGGATGCCCGTGCGATTGGATTGCTGAGATAGAAATCGGCAACTGCCGAACCGTACGGTGCCGAACCGGTCTTGATCGCTGCCTTGGCCAGCGTTGCCACATCGGCAGTCGAACCGGCCGCGATCTGGTCGATCCGCGCCAGGTGCGGGAATTCGGCATAGATGGCACTGCGCAATTGCGTCAGCGAATTGAACGGCAGCGGCTGCCCCATGGCCCCCGACAGGGCACGGATGATCGCCCAGTCTTCCTTGGCCTCGCCCGGCGGGAACACGGCGCGGTTGGTCACCTGCACGCGGCCCTCGGTGTTGACATAGGTGCCCGATTTTTCGGTATAGGTCGCCGCCGGCAGGATGACGTCGGCGCGGTGAGCGCCGGCATCGCCATGGCTGCCGATATAAACGACGAACGCCTGGCCCATGGCCGACATATCGTATTCGTCGGCGCCCAGCAGGAACAGCACGTCGAGTTCGCCCTTGCCGGCCAGCGCAATCTGGTCGGCCGAGCAAACGCCACCCGCATGCGGCACAAAGCCGATGTCGATGCCGCCGACGCGGCTGGCCGCGTTGTGCAGCAGCGCAAAGCCGTTCCAGCCTTCGGCGACATTGGCGCCGGTGGCGAGCTTTGCCGCCAGGGCGATGGTGTCGCGACCGACCTGCTTGCCCAGCTTGGCATGCGAGACGGCGCTTTCGCCCACGATGATCAGTGGGTTCTTGGCATTGGCGAGCGTCGCCGCAAATTCACCGTTGCCGGCGGCCAGATCGGCCAGGGTCTCGAAGCCTTCGCCGAGATAGGCATAATCATAGGTCAGCTCGGCGCGTTCGCCGATAACGGCGATCGGCAGGCCCTTGGCGCGCCAGGTCTTGCGGATGCGCGCATTGATGATCGAAGCTTCCTTGCGCGGATTGGCACCGATGATCAGGATCGCGTCGGCCTGCTCGATCCCGGCAATGGTCGGGTTGAACAGATAGGCCGACCGCGGCATGGACGGATCGATCCCCGACATGGCCGGACGAACATCCGTCATGCCCGAACCGATCGAGGCCAGCAGCGCCTTGAGCGCGAACATTTCCTCGACCGCCGCCAGGTCACCGGCGATTGCCCCGACCTTGTTGCCGGCCTGCCTGACGCGCGCAGCAACGGTGGCCAAAGCCTCGTCCCAGCCGGTCTGCTGCAGCTTGCCGGCCTTGCGCACATAGGGCCGGTCCAGGCGCTGGTTCTTCAGCCCATCCCAGACGAACCGGGTCTTGTCCGAAATCCACTCTTCGTTGATCGCCTCGTTAATGCGCGGCAGGATGCGCATCACTTCGCGGCCACGGCTGTCGACCCGGATATTGGAGCCAACCGCATCCATCACGTCGATGGATTCGGTCTTGTCCAGCTCCCAGGGACGCGCATGGAACGCATAGGGCTTGGAGGTCAGCGCGCCCACCGGGCACAGATCGATCACATTGCCCTGTAGTTCGCTGGTCAGCGCCTGCTCGAGATAGGTGGTGATCTCGGCGTCTTCCCCGCGACCCAGCAGCCCCATTTCGGCAACGCCCGCCACTTCCGTGGTGAAGCGCACGCAACGGGTGCAGTGAATGCAGCGGTTCATCACCGTCTTGATCAGCGGGCCCATGTACTTGTCTTCGACGGCCCGCTTGTTTTCGGCAAAGCGGTTCTTGTCGACGCCATAGGCCATGGCCTGGTCCTGCAGATCGCACTCGCCGCCCTGGTCGCAGATCGGGCAATCGAGCGGATGGTTGATCAGCAGGAATTCCATCACGCCTTCGCGGGCCTTCTTGACCATCGGCGTGTTGGTGAACATTTCGGGCGGCTCGCCATTCGGGCCGGGCCGCAGATCCTTGACCGACATGGCGCACGAAGCGGTCGGCTTGGGCGGCCCACCCTTCACTTCCACCAGGCACATGCGGCAATTGCCGGCGACCGACAGCCGCTCATGGAAACAGAAGCGCGGAATCTCTGCGCCAGCCGCCTCGGCAGCCTGCAGCAGCGTGTAATAGTCCGGCACTTCAACGAGTTGGCCGTCGACTTTGATATTTGCCATGACGGACCTCAATTCCCTAAGAGAGCAATTGCAACACGACTACCGCCAGATAGCCGGGCGCGCGCGCATACCGAGCGAATCCCGATCTGCCGAATACCGCATAGATGCCCGTGAGCATCAACAGCGCGGCGACTGGCAGCGCCAGCAGAACCGCGACGCGCGCGAGCAGAACAAAGGCGATGCCCGCGCATGCCCACCAGAAGGCGAGGCTGAAGAACCGTAGCAGGCCGGATTCGAGCTTCTCCCATGACACTACTCCGCAGCGATCGACGGCACGGCGCCGTCGCTGGTGGATGAATATGTGTACTGGTCGATGCGCTCTTCGATGACGTGGCGGAAGTTACGGATCAGCCCCTGGATCGGCCATGCCGCAGCATCGCCCAGCGCACAGATGGTGTGCCCTTCGATCTGCTTGGTCACTTCGAACAGCATGTCGATCTCGCGCTTTTGCGCACGCCCTTCGACCATGCGGGCGAGCACCCGCATCATCCAGCCGGTGCCTTCGCGGCACGGCGTGCACTGGCCGCAGCTTTCGTGCTTGTAGAACACCGACAGCCGCCAGATCGCCTTGATGATATCGGTCTGCTTGTCCATCACGATGACGGCAGCCGTGCCCAGCGAAGAGCCGACTTCGCGCAACCCGTCAAAATCCATCACCGCATGGCGCATCTTCTCGCCGGGCACACAGGGCACGGACGAGCCGCCGGGGATCACCGCCAGCAGATTGTCCCAGCCGCCGCGAATGCCGCCGCAATGCTTTTCGATGATTTCTTCGAAGGTCACGCCCATGGCTTCCTCGAAGGTCGCCGGCTTGTTCACGTGGCCCGACACGCACATCAGCTTGGTGCCGGTATTGTTGGCGCGGCCGATGGAGGAGAACCAGGCGCCCGAACGGCGCAGGATTTCCGGCACCACGGCGATCGACTCGACGTTGTTCACCGTCGTCGGGTTGCCGTAGACGCCCATGCCCGCCGGGAATGGCGGCTTCAGGCGCGGCTGGCCTTTCTTGCCTTCCAGCGATTCCATCAGCGCGGTTTCTTCACCGCAAATATAGGCGCCGGCGCCGTGGTGGACGATGATGTCCAGGTCCCAGCCGTGGATATTGTCCTTGCCGATCAGGCGGGCCTCATAGGCCTCCTCGACGGCGCGCTCCAGATGCTGGCGCTCGCGGATGAATTCACCGCGCACATAGATGAACGCCAGATGCGCATCCATGGCGCGGGCCGCCAGCAGGCACCCTTCCACCAGATGGTGCGGATCATGGCGCAGGATATCACGGTCCTTGCAGGTGCCGGGCTCGGATTCGTCGGCGTTCACCAGCAGGTAATGCGGGCGCCCGTCGCTGACCTTGGGCATGAACGTCCATTTGAGCGCCGTGGGGAACCCTGCCCCGCCGCGGCCACGCAGGCCAGAGGCCTTGACCTCATTGGTGATCCAGTCGCGGCCGGAGTCGATGAACTCCTTGGTGCCGACCCAGGCGCCGCGTTCCCGCGCGCCAGCCAGCGTCCAGTCGCGTTGACCGTACAGATTGGTGAAAATGCGATCCTTGTCAGCGAGCACTCTTCATACTCCTAACGCGGCTTCTTGCCGAAGACGCGGATGTATTCTGCCTCGCCGCCCTTGGCGAGCGCAGCAGCCTGGTTGAGCCAGTCGTCACGGGTGACGCGGCCCTTGAAATTGAGGGTCTGTTCGACCTTGGCGATATCGTCCGCCGAGAAATTAGCCACCTGGCTCCAGGTCGTGATGCCCAGGGCATTCAACCGCCCTTCCAGCACCGGCCCAACCCCTGAAATCAGCTTGAGATCGTCGGCTTGCCCTTCGGGTGCCACGAACAGCGGCGTGTCACCGCCCTTTTCGACTGTCGGCACGACTTCCTTGGGGTTAGCCCGCGGCGCGATGATCGTGCGGCTTTTCTTGCCATCCCCGACCTTGTGGCCACCGTCGATCTTGCCGGCCGGGCTCTCGGAACCCGTTGCCGTCTCGCGCATGGCCCGGTTGGGCTCGCCATCGGCCTTGGCCGCTGCATTGGCCCGGTTGCGCTCGGCGTCCGCCTTGCCCTGCGAAACCTTCGCCGCAGCCGGCGTTCCCTTGATTGCGGGTGCGGCTTCCTCGCTCACATCCCTGGGCTTGGCCGCCGTGGTCGGTGCAGCAGCAGCTGCAACCGCGACCGGCTCGGCCGGTGCTTCGGGCGGCGCGGGCGGCACAAATTTCTCGCGTACAGCGCTTGGCTCATCGAGCAGCGTGGTGCGCCCGCCGGCAGCCGACGAATACTGCCGATCGACCTGCGGACCCGGCGTGATCGTCGCGCCCTGCCCGGCCTTGAACGCATCGACGATCTGCTCGAAACGCTCCGGCGTCAGGTCTTCGTAGGTGTCGTGATAAATGCTGATCATCGGCGCGTTCACGCACGCTCCGGCGCATTCCACTTCTTCCCAGCTCAGCGTGCCATCCTCATTGAGATGGTGCGGCTCCGGGTGGATCTTGGATTTGCAGATCGCGATCAGCTGCTCGGCCCCGCGCAACATGCAAGGGGTCGTGCCGCAGACCTGGATATGGGCATTGCGCCCCACCGGCTGCAGCTGGAACTGGGTGTAGAACGTCGCCACTTCGAGCACGCGGATATACGCCATGCCCAGCATGTCGGCGATTGTTTCAATGGTGGCCCGGCTGATCCAGCCGTCCTGGTCCTGGGCCCGCATCAACAGCGGAATGACCGCCGATTGCTGCCGACCAGCCGGATACAGGCCAATCTTCCATTCCGCCCATTTGGCGTTTTCTGCGGTGAAGGCGAACGATGCCGGTTGAACCAACTCTTCTGCAAGGCGACGCGCGACCATCAGCGATCAACCTCTCCGAACACGATATCGAGCGAGCCAAGAATGGCGGCGACGTCGGCCAGCATGTGCCCGCGGCACAAATGATCCATGGCCGACAGATGCGCAAAACCGGGTGCCCGGATTTTGCAGCGATAAGGCTTGTTGGTGCCATCGCTGACGAGATAGACGCCGAACTCGCCCTTGGGCGCTTCCACGGCGGCATACACTTCGCCCGCCGGCACCTTGTAGCCTTCGGTGTAGAGCTTGAAGTGATGGATCAGCGCTTCCATCGACCGCTTCATCTCCCCACGGCTGGGCGGAACCACCTTGCCATCGAGCGAGGACACCGGGCCCTTGCCCTCGGGCGCATTCAGCTTCTCGATGCACTGGCGCATGATCCGGGTGGACTGGCGCATTTCTTCCATGCGCACCAGATAGCGGTCATAGCAGTCGCCATTCTTGCCGATCGGGATATCGAAATCCATTTCGGCATAGCACTCATAGGGCTGGCTCTTGCGCAGATCCCACGCCGCGCCCGACGCACGCACCATCACGCCCGAAAAGCCCATGTTCCAGGCTTCATCGAGCTTGACGACGCCGATATCGACATTGCGCTGCTTGAAGATGCGGTTGTCCGTCAACAGCCGGTCGATATCGGCCAGCGCCTTGGGGAAGGTCTCGCAGAAGGTCGCGATATCATCGATCAGCGCCTGCGGCAGGTCCTGGTGCACCCCGCCCGGCCGGAAATAGGCCGCGTGCATGCGCGCGCCCGAAGCGCGCTCATAAAAGATCATGAGCTTTTCGCGCTGCTCGAAGCCCCAGAGCGGCGGCGTCAGCGCACCGCAGTCCATCGCCTGCGTGGTGACGTTCATCAGATGCGCCAGCAAGCGGCCGATTTCGGAATAGAGCACGCGGATCAGCTGCCCGCGCCGCGGCACTTCCAGACCCAGCAGCTTCTCGACCGCCAGGGCAAAAGCGTGCTCCTGGTTCATCGGCGCCACATAATCGAGCCGGTCGAAATAGGGCACGGCCTGCAGATAGGTCTTGTTCTCGATCAGCTTTTCGGTGCCGCGATGCAGCAGCCCGATATGCGGATCGACGCGCTCGACGAGCTCGCCATCCAGCTCCAGGATCAGCCGCAGCACGCCGTGCGCTGACGGGTGAACCGGGCCAAAGTTGATGGTGAAGTTACGGACTTCGGTTTCAGAAACACTCATTGCTTGGCCTTCTCGTCGCCGGGCAACACGTAGTCAGTACCTTCCCAGGGCGACAGATAGTCGAACGACCGGTATTCCTGCGTCAGCTTGACCGGCTCGTAGACGACGCGCTTGCGCTCCTCGTCATAGCGAACCTCGACAAAACCGGTGATGGGGAAGTCCTTGCGCAGCGGGTGGCCGTCAAAGCCGTAATCCGTCAGGATCCGCCGCAGGTCGGGGTGGCCGGAGAACAGCATGCCATAGAGGTCATAGGCCTCGCGCTCGAACCAGTCGGCGCCGGCAAATACCCCGGTGATCGAGGGCACAGGCGTCACGTCGTCGGCAGACAACTTGACGCGGATACGCTGGTTCAGATGTGGGCTAAGGAAATGATAGACCACATCGAACCGCTCTTCGCGCTCAGGATAGTCCACGCCGCAAACATCGATCAGATTGATAAACCGGCAGCGGGGGTCATCCTTGAGGAAACTGACCACCGACACGATTGCCGAGCGCTCTACTGTCAATGTCAGCTCGCCATAGGACACGGCACTGAACACAACAGCGCCATCGAGCGCCGCGGCAATGTGCTGCCCAAGCGCAGTCAAGGGGTCCAACTGAATTGCCTCTTCCATCACGCGCTTATCCTAACGTTCGATGGTGCCGGTACGGCGGATCTTCTTTTGCAACAGCAAAATGCCGTAGAGCAGCGCCTCGGCGGTCGGAGGACAGCCCGGAACATAAATATCGACTGGCAGCACGCGATCGCAGCCCCGCACCACCGAATAGGAATAGTGGTAATAGCCGCCGCCATTGGCGCAGCTGCCCATGGAGATCACATAGCGCGGCTCTGGCATCTGGTCGTAGACCTTGCGCAGCGCCGGGGCCATCTTGTTGGTCAGCGTTCCCGCCACGATCAGCACGTCCGACTGGCGCGGCGAAGCGCGCGGTGCGGTGCCGAAGCGTTCCACGTCATAGCGCGGCATCGACATCTGCATCATCTCGACGGCGCAGCAGGCCAGGCCCGTCTGCATCCACATCAGCGAACCCGTGCGGGCCCAGGTGATCAGCTGCGAAGCGGTGGAGAGCAGGAAGCCCTTGTCGGCCAGCTCATCGGTCACATCGGCAAAGAACGGATCGCCCGCCCCTGCAGGCTTGTTCGGTACGCGGGTCGATCAGCCCGGTCGGGCGTGGTGCGACCAGCGTCGTGTTATCGCTCAATCCCATTCCAGTGCCCCTTTGCGCCATTCATAGATAAAGCCCACGGTCAGCACGCCGAGGAAGATCATCACCGACCAGAACCCGAACCAGCCCACTTCCCGGAAGGCCACGGCCCACGGGAACAGGAAGGCAATTTCCAGGTCGAAGATGATGAACAGGATCGAGACCAGGTAAAATCGGATATCGAACTTCATTCGCGCGTCGCCGAATGCGTCAAAGCCCGCCTCGAACGCCGACACTTTCTCGGGGTCGGGACGCTTCATCGCAATCAGGAACGGAGTAACGAGCAAGGCGAGGCCAATAAAGGCCGCCAGGCCAATGAAGATAACGATCGGCAAATAGTCGCTGAGCAAATCAGTCATGCGGCAGCCTGTTTTCTAAGCAAGTCGGGCGACTGGCAACGTGAGAGTACACAGGCAATTTGGGCCGGTGAACCAACGCGTGAGTTCATGGTCTCGACTTAGACCTTTGACTACCCCGATTCAAGGGAAAGAAAACATGAGCAAGCCAATCAGGTATCTCGAAAAACCCAGTTTCGCGGCGTTTAGAGGCGAATAGGCAGCTCTGGCGCGGGTCAAGCGGTCATGGATGCCAAACTGAGCAAGCGACCATGCTTAAAAGTCATGGGTTACCGCTCATCTGCAATATTTCAGAAGTTCAGAATCAAGCCCGCACGGGCACCGTCGCGACGAGCGAAGCCGCTATCTGAGCGCGGTTTGAGTTCACGCATTACTTGAGGTTGAAGTAAATGTGGTTCGCATGGACAGGTCGACCAACCTGGCGAATCCCGACTGATCGCACGTCGGGCACAGGCGACTGAGCCCCATGCGCGCCGTCGCGTGCCCGTTCATCACGGGCGACGAGGGATGACGCGCCCATCAACTGAAGCCATCACCGGGCACCTGCCCGAAAAAAGGCGCCTTTAAAACCAAAACGGCGAACCGCAGGACGGTTCGCCGAATTGGGTTTGCAAGACGCTAGGTCGGGAGGGCGGCAAGCCGCCCACCCAATTGCAAATCTTAGAAGTGGTAGAACACGCCGACAGTTGCCTTAGCCGACTGGAAGAAGTCGGTGTTGGCAGTGTAGTCGCCGAGGCCGAGCACTTCACCGCGAACCGACACAGCGTCGGACACAGCGAAATCAACGCCAGCGCCAAGAGCGTACACGCCATCGGAGTTACCCGACTGGGTCTTCACGCCGAAACCGCCAGCTGCGTACACGAGGACGTTGTCGGTGACGACAGCGCCAACGCGAGCGAGGGCCAGGAACAGGCCAGCGTCGTTGTTGCCCCAAACGTAGTCGCCCTGGACTTCCAGGCCGAGGATGATTGGATCAGCAACGGTGAAGTTCACACCGACGATACCGCCGATGACGCCCTGGGTCTCGCCAGCGGTCAGGCCGGTGATGCCTGGGGTGCCGTTGAACACGCCACCAACTTCCACACCAGCGTAGAGGCCATCCCAGTTGAAGCCAGCGGCTTCGTAGATTGGCTGCGGGGTGGTTGGGATGATGAGGTCAGCAGCCTGAGCACCACCGACGAGCAGTGCGGCAGCAGCCACACCAAGAGAAAGCGAACGTACAAACATATCTTGCACTCCCATAGAGTTAACCGTAGTCCACCGATTAGATGCATCAGGCAAACGCGCGACACAACCCTTAGTTCGCTGAAATCAGGTGGTGCAGATAACGTTCTGTGTCCATTTCGGGGCAGTGTTGCACCAATGTCGCGCTATTGGCCCATTTTGATACAAATGCCACCGAGCTGGTGACGGATTGGAGTGAGTTTGAACGTTGTTCCATGAACGCATGTGCGACTCACCCCGTCAAGCCACGGTTTAACTAAACATTAAGGGAATCGTCGCGGTTTCGGCTTATCGCGTTGGGGCGCCACAAGATTTTGCCCGAACTAAAAGTGGAAGCTGGCGCCCAGGGTGAACTGGTTTTTCTCGTTCCCGCCGTCCAGCGGCATACCATGGACATATTGCGCGCGCACCGAGATATCATCCGTAATGGCAAGTTCCACCCCACCACCGAGCAGCAAATCGCTCTCCTGGACCCCGCCAAGGTCCATGCCATAGCCCCCGGCCGCATACACGACGACATCGTCGGTCACCACCAGCCCGGCCCGCCCCAGCACCTGGCCATAGGCATTGGTGCCGCCATCGCCGGGAAGCCCCTGCACCGCGATTTCGGCGCCCACCAGATAAAAATCAAACTGCGCGTTCACCCCCGCCTGGATGCCAAGCCCCAGTCCGGCTTCGCTGCCCTGGTTCACATTGGCCCCGGCAAAAATGCCCGTATAGAAGCCGTTCCAGTCAAAACCGGAAATGTCGTGCAAGGGAAGCTGCGACGGGGTGCTGGTGGGAATGGTGATGCTCTCGGCGCCGATGCCCGGACCAATAAGGGCCACGCTCGCACCGGCAGCGATGATCAAACTCAAGAACCGGTGCATGTCTGTCCTCCCTACCCGCCCCCACAGGCAGGCCCTACCCGACCAACGTCACAAGACTGGCGCGGTTCCGCCCTTGCGTCGACGCTACAGCGCCCCCACCAGCACCGGCTCCTCGCGATAAACCTTCGGGAACAGCTCCTTCAGCGCTGCAACCTTGGGCAGGTCGTTAAACACGATATAGGGCCAGGTCGGATTGAGCGTGAGGAAATCCTGGTGATACTGCTCGGCCGGATAAAACCCCTTGAGCGGCTCAATCGTCGTGACGATCGGCCCCGAGTAGAGCCCCGTGGCGTCGAGCTGGGCGATATAGGCCCGCGCATATTCGGCCTGGGCGGGATCATTGATAAACAGCGTCGAGCGATATTGGGTGCCGTGGTCCGGCCCCTGATAGTTCAGCTGGGTCGGGTTATGCGCCACCGAAAAATAGATCTGCAGCAATTGCCCGTAGCTGATGACGCTGGGGTCATAGGTCACCTGCACCGACTCGGCATGGCCCGTCGTGCCAGTGCCGGTCTGCTCGTAGGTCGCCGTGTCGGCCGCGCCGCCGGCATAGCCCGACACCGCATTGCTCACCCCGACCACGTGCTGGAACACCCCCTGCACGCCCCAGAAGCAGCCGCCCGCGAAAACGGCCACGGCGCTCGGGCCCGATTCTGCCAGCATCGTTGCCGGCGGGGGAATCACCACCGGAGCTTCCTGCGCCCCAACCGGAAAGTTCCAGATCACCAGGGCCGCAACCGGCAGGGCCAGCATGGACAGCAAGGCAACCCGACGCGACGGGCCGGATCGGGATAGCGCAGTGATAGCGACTTTGGATCTGGACATGAGAACGAACCTCCTCAGATGGTTCTCATTATATGGCGCGCGATGGTTGTCAGCGCATCTGCATCACGGCGAAATGAACCGGGCAGTTCCCGCCATTCTTGTTACATCCAGCAATGTGCTTGAAAAAGAATGGCGCGAGAGACGGGACTCGAACCCGCGACCTCCGGCGTGACAGGCCGGCGCTCTAACCAACTGAGCTACTCCCGCAGCGTTTTTTTGTCGAGTTCTGAACTCCAAAGAGTTCCCACCAACACTAGACCAAATCACTGGCCTAAGGAAAGTGGCGCGAGAGACGGGACTCGAACCCGCGACCTCCGGCGTGACAGGCCGGCGCTCTAACCAACTGAGCTACTCCCGCAGCGGCAAACTCAACTCGTCTGCGCAACGTGTCGTCCATGTACTGGGCACCCATGGGCAAGTCAAGCGCCGTGCAAAAAAATCCCTCTGGTTTCGCATCCAGACGCATCAAGCCTGTGGGGAACTCAATAATACCAAGCAGTAAGCTGCCTTGGCTCAAGTTTAACATCAACAATGAAAATGTGGAGGATGTTGGCGCTGCGAGAGCGATGGTGGGCGATGACGGACTCGAACCGCCGACATCCTCGGTGTAAACGAGGCGCTCTACCAACTGAGCTAATCGCCCTCCCGGATCAGTGATCCTTGAAGTGCGCCCTGATTAGGGCCCCCGCCCGCGCTCGTCAACCCGCAAAAACAATGAGGCCCCAGTGCAATGCACATGGGGCCCCATAGATCACGAAATGATCCGGAAACGCATTAAGCGTTGATCGCATCCTTCAGGCCCTTGCCGGGCTTGAACTTGGCCTGGTTGGAGGCCGGGATCTGAATTTCTGCGCCGGTTGCCGGGTTACGACCAACCGAAGCCTTGCGGGCGGAGACGGCGAACGTGCCGAAACCAACGAGGCGGACTTCTTCGCCAGCTGTGAGAGCGCCGGTGATGGCCTCAAACACTGCGTCAACCGCTTCTGCGGCCTGTGCCTTG
Source organism: uncultured Alphaproteobacteria bacterium (assembly GCA_963699295.1). Taxonomy (GTDB): domain Bacteria; phylum Pseudomonadota; class Alphaproteobacteria; order Rhizobiales; family Devosiaceae; genus Devosia. The sequence continues at coordinate 631,433 of OY969432.1, read as the reverse complement.
GTAATCGTCGCTTTGTCGGCAACGACGCCAACCAGATCGTTTTTGTTCATAGCGTTTCCTCACAGTGGATGCCCGCCTCGCATGGCGAACCAAAACACGGCAACCCTTGGTCGATTCTGCGTGAAACGCAAGGATTTCCGGGCGTTTGACGAGGCCGGACGGTGCAGTTGTGTTAATGAACCGGAAAATGCAGCCCGGCAAGTCGGGAAAGTGCGTTTTTCCAGGTATTGCGGGCATTATTGAACAGGTTTAGCGCATTTCCGGCGCGTTCCCTGCCGCCGTTCGCCTCCTGATCCCAAGCATCAGCGGCAGCGCCAGCAGGTAGATTCCAGCCCCGATGATCCACACCATGCCGGGCCAGTCGCCGCGTATGCCGAAATAGGCAAAGCTGAAAAACAGCGGCCCGAACACCGCCGCAAGGCTCACCAGCGATGCCAGCACCCCCTGCAATTGCCCCTGCTGGTCCGGCCCGACCTGCGTCGTGGTCAGCGACTGCAACGCCGGCATGCCGATTCCCCCCAGCGCGAACAGCGGCGCCAGCGCGAACAGGATCCACCCCTGCGTCGCAAATCCCAGGATCACCAGCGCCAGCAGCTCACAGGCCATCCCCACGACCAGCGCCCACCGCTCGCCCAGCCGCGCCACCGCCGGCCCGGTGAGAAAGGCCTGCGCGCCGGCATGAAATACCCCGAACGCCCCCAGCGACAGCCCGATCATCATGCCGTTCCAGCGGAAATTGTCCTCGCTGAACAGCGCCCAGATGGTGCCGTACATGGTGCCGACGAAATTCATGATGACAAAGATCGCCATCAGCGGAATCAGCGCCTTGAAGGTCAGCGCCCATTTCAGCGGCTTGAACGGGTTGAGCGTGTCGAAATCAAACCGCGCCCCCGGCTTGCCCGGACGCGATTCGGGCAGCACGAACAGCGCCAGCGCGAAATTGACCCCGTTGAGCACCGCCGCCGCAATGAACGGCGCCCGCACCCAGTAATCCCCCAGCACGCCCCCCAGCACCGGCCCGATGATGAACCCGACGCCGAACATGGCGTGGAACAGCCCGAACCGCCTAGCGCGCTCCTCCTCGCTGGAAATATCGGTGATATAGGCGGTCGCCACCGCCATGTTGGCACTGGTGATGCCGGCCACGGCCCGCCCCACCACCAGCATCCACAGCTGCGGCGCAAACGCCATGATCACGTAGTCCAGCGCCGCCCCGGCCAGCGACACCAGCAACACCGGCCGCCGCCCGAAGCGGTCGCTCAGCACCCCCAGCACCGGCGAGAACAAAAACTGGCAGCCCGAGTAAAGCGCCAGCATCAGCCCCAGCAATGTAGCAACTTCGGTGATGTGCCCGACATCGCGCAGCAGCGCCGGCAGGATGGGAAAGATCAGCCCGATCCCCACCGCATCGAGCACCACGGCGCACAGAATAACAACCAGGCCCTTGTTCACCGCAGAGGCTCCCTTGCTGGCGCCCGCGACCTGCAACCTCACCAAGACCTGGGATTTTGCATTTCCGGACCGGGCGCTGGGTTTAGCGATTCGGCGCGCCGGGCACAAGCCCGACCCCCGACCCTGAGTTGATGACGGATCACCGTGTCAAAATCCGACAGCTGCGCAACAAAAAACGGCGGCCCCTGCGGACCGCCGTTTCGATTCGTTACTCTTGCGTGCCTCAGTGCGGCAGGCCGGCCGCCGCATCGTCGGCCACGCTGTCCACCGCCTTGGCGGCCGCCGGCGTTTCGTCGAAGTTCCATTCGATGGCTTCGGGCTTGCGCACCAGCGCACGCTCGATCACCTGGTCCATCCGGCTCACCGGCACGATTTCCATGCCTTCCTTGACGATGTCCGGGATCTCGGCGAGATCGCGAACGTTCTCCTCGGGGATCAGCACCGTCTTGATGCCGCCACGCAGGGCCGCCAGCAGCTTCTCCTTGAGGCCGCCGATCGGCAGCACCCTGCCCCGCAGCGTGATCTCGCCGGTCATGGCGACATCATTGCGCACGGGAATGCCGGTCATCACCGACACGATGGCTGTGGCGAGCCCGATACCAGCCGATGGACCGTCCTTGGGGGTCGCCCCTTCCGGCAGGTGGACGTGAATGTCCCGCGTATCGAACATGGGCGGCTTAATGCCGAAATCGATCGAGCGCGAACGCACATAGGCGGTCGCCGCGGTCAGCGATTCCTTCATCACTTCCTTGATGTTGCCGGTCACGGTCATCCGCCCCTTGCCCGGCGTCATCACGCCTTCGATCGTCAGCAGCTCGCCACCCACCGAAGTCCACGCCAGCCCGGTCACCAGGCCAACCTGCGCCTCGGCCTCGATCTCGCCATGGGTGTAGATGTCCGCGCCCAGATATTCGGTGAGCTTGGCCTCGTCCATGACGATGGTCTTGACCTTCTTGCGCACGATCTCGGTCACCGCCTTGCGCATGACCTTGGAGATCTCGCGCTTGAGGTTACGCACACCGGCTTCGCGGGTGTAGCGCTGGATCAGGGCCGTCAGGATGTCGTCGCCCATCACGAACTCGCCATGGGCGAGGCCGTTCTCCTTGAGCGCTTCGGGCATCAGGTGCTGCTTGGCGATCGCGTGCTTCTCCTGCTCGGTGTAACCCGACAGGCGAATGATCTCCATGCGGTCCATCAATGGGCCTGGAATGTTCAAGGTGTTCGAGGTGGTCACGAACATCACGTCGCTGAGGTCATAATCGACCTCGAGATAGTGGTCGGCGAAGGTGTGGTTCTGTTCCGGATCCAGCACTTCAAGCAGTGCCGAGCTCGGATCGCCGCGGAAGTCCTGGCCCATCTTGTCGATTTCATCGAGCAGGAAGAGCGGATTGGACTTGCCAACCTTCTTGAGCGACTGGATCACCTTGCCGGGCATGGAGCCGATATAGGTCCGGCGGTGCCCGCGGATTTCCGCTTCGTCGCGAACCCCGCCCAGCGCCATGCGCACGAACTCACGGCCCGTCGCCTTGGCGATGGACTTGCCCAGCGAGGTCTTGCCCACGCCCGGAGGTCCGACCAGGCACAGGATCGGGCCCTTGAGCGTGCCGGTACGACCCTGCACTGCCAGATACTCAAGGATGCGTTCCTTGACCTTTTCCAGCCCGTAATGGTCTTCGTCGAGCACCTTCTCGGCCAGCGCCAGGTCGCGCTTGACCTTGCTCTTCTTGCCCCATGGCAGTCCGAGCAGCGTGTCGAGATAATTGCGCACGACGGTTGCTTCGGCCGACATCGGGCTCATCGACTTGAGCTTCTTCAGCTCGGCGTCGGCCTTGATCTTGGCTTCCTTGGACAGCTTGGTCTTGGCGATGCGCTCCTCGATCTCGGCGATCTCGTTGCTGCCTTCTTCGCCGTCGCCCAGCTCCTTCTGGATCGCCTTCATCTGCTCGTTGAGGTAGTACTCGCGCTGGGTCTTCTCCATCTGCCGCTTGACGCGGCTGCGGATGCGCTTTTCCACCTGCAGGACACCGATCTCGCCTTCCATCAGGCCAAGGATCTTCTGGAAGCGCTCGGCGACCGAAATGGTCGAGAGCAGGTCTTCCTTCTCGTTGATCTTGACCACGAGGTGGCTCGAAATCGTGTCGGCGAGCTTGGAGTGGCTTTCGATCTGGCCGACAGCGGCCACCACTTCAGCGGAAATCTTCTTGTTGAGCTTCACATAGCTTTCGAATTCGGTGCTTGCCGAACGCGCCAGCGCCTCAACTTCAGTGGCATCTTCTTCCGGCTCGACCAGCGTGGTCGCCTCGGCCTCGAAATAGTCCACGGTCTGCAAATAGCGGTCGATTTTGGCCCGGCTCAATCCCTCCACCAGAACCTTCACGGTCCCATCGGGAAGCTTGAGCAGCTGCAGCACCGTCGCAATGGTGCCAGTCTCATAAATCTGGTCGGGAGCAGGATCATCGTCCTGCGCATTCTTTTGAGTGACCACCAGAATGTGCTTGTCGTCGCGCATTACTTCTTCAAGCGCCTTGACCGATTTTTCACGGCCGACGAACAGCGGCACGATCATGCCGGGGAAAACGACGATGTCGCGCAATGGCAGAACTGGATAAACCCGGTCCCGGCTGACTTCACCGCTGGCGGGATTGACGTCCGTCATCTCGTATCCTTTCCGGGGCGCGCGGGAGGAGGGAGAAAAACGCGCCCGTAGTACACAGCTGCAAGCTCGTAAGCTTGAGCTGATTCCGGTTAATAAATAGGTCCGATACCGCCCGCTGCAAGTGATCCTTCCGGGATTTGTGCCTGATCTCCATTGTACGCACAGGAGATATGCAAATCACCATAGATACACGGATGTGCCTAGCATTCGTCGCAGAACTGCACTCCACTACCCGACCGACTTGCGCGCCTTGAGCAGTATGCTCGTATCCGTCGACGCAATCCCGTCAATTTGCCGTATCTGGCGCAGCAAATCGTCAAACGCCTCCACATTGGGCGCTTCGAGCTCCGCCACCATGTCCCAGCGGCCATTGGTGTTGTGCAGCTGCCTCACCTCCGGCATCCCCAGCAGCCGCTTCATCACCGCGATCTCGTGCTTGCCATCCACCTCCACCATGGTGATGGCGCGAATGCCCCGGCTGGGCGCCGCCGCCATGACCAGCGTGAACCCGGCAATGGCCCCGCCCTCCACCAGCCGGTCGATCCGCGCCTTGGCGGTGGCCCGCGACACCCCCAGCGCCAGTGCCAGCTTGGCCACCGGCATGCGGGCATTGGTGCGCAGCAGCGCGATCAGGCGATAGTCGAGATCATCCAGTGTCATCTTGCACAATCCGCTTGAGCATTCTGCTCAACTTCCTGCGCAAATCTAACACTTATCAGACTATTCGTACACCGCTCCGGCCCGGCACACTGGCTTGTGACCCGAAGTGGAGCGCCCCATGCCTGCCCCCACCGACCCCAATTCCCGCATCGACCTGTTCGGCATCCCCAGCGATTCCGGCGCGTCCTGTCGCGGCTCCGGCATGGGCCCCGATGCGCTGCGCGTCGCGGGCCTCACCGACACCCTGACCGCCCTCGGCCACACCATCCTCGATCACGGTGACGTCATGGGCGACCCGACCTCGCCCGCCCCCATTCCCTGGGATCTGCTCGAGGAGCGCCGCGCCGAAATCATCGCCCTGGCGCACCACAGCGCAGCCCATGCCCGCCAATCGCTCAGCGCGGGCCACCTGCCGCTGTTTGTCGGCGGCGACCATAGTTTATCGATCGGCACCCTCGGGGGCGTGGCGCAGCACTGCGCGGCCATTGGCAAGCCGCTCTTCGTGCTCTGGGTCGATGCCCACAGCGATTTCAACACCCCGCTCACCTCCACCACCGGCAATGTCCACGGCATGCCGCTGGCCCTGCTATGCGGCGAACCCGATTTCGATGCCAGCTTCGATGGCCCATGGCGCAACGCGGTCGATCCGCGCCAGGTGGTGATTCTGGGCGCCCGCTCGATTGACCGCCCCGAGCGCCAATTGCTCGAGCTGCGGGGCGTCGATGTCATCGACATGCGCCGCATCGACGAGATGGGCGTGGTGGCGCTGGTGCGTGAGGTGCTGGCCCGCGTGGCGGCCGCCAACGGGCATCTGCATGTCAGTCTCGATGTCGACGCCATGGACCCCGCCATCGCCCCCGGTGCCGGCACCCCGGTCGCGGGTGGCCTCACCTTTCGCGAGGCCCACCTGATCCTCGAAATGATCCACGACAGCGGCACCATGGGCTCGCTCGATATCGTCGAGCTCAACCCCTATCTCGACCACGCCGGCATGAGCGCCCGCCTGCTGGTCGATCTCGCCGCCAGCCTGTTCGGCCGCCAGATCATGCAGCGCAGCACGGCCTTTCACACCGGCTCTCCCGTAACCCAGGTCTGACCAATAGGAGGAACATCATGACCCAGTTCATCGGCACCCACGACATGCAGGCCCTGGTCGCGACCATTGGGCCGGGGGCGTTTTTGAAGCAGCTCGCCGAATATGTCCGTTCCGATTTCGCGCGCTGGAGCGAGTTCGAGAAAACCCCGCGCCTCGCCAGCCATTCCCCCGTCGGCGTCATCGAGCTGATGCCCACCTCCGATGGGGCGCTCTACAGCTTCAAATATGTCAACGGCCACCCCGCCAACCCCAGGACCGGCAAGCTCACGGTTACCGCTTTTGGCGTGCTCGCCGATGTCGCCACCGGCTATCCGCTGCTGATCAGCGAAATGACCCTGCTGACCGCCCTGCGCACCGCCGCAACCTCCGCCTTTGCGGCGTCGCTCCTCGCCCGCCCCGATAGCCGCGTCATGGCGCTGGTGGGGGCCGGCGCGCAGTCCGAGTTCCAGGCCATCGCCTTTCATGAACTGCTCGGCATCGAGCAAATCCGCGTCTATGACCCCGATGCGCGCGCCGTCGACAAATTCCTCGCCAATGCCGCCGGGTTCGGCATGGAGCTGATCCGCGCACCCTCGGTCGACAACGCGGTGGCGGGCGCCGATATCGTCACCGTCTGCACCGCCGTCAAAGGCAAGGTGGATGTTCTCAAGGCCGCCATGCTCGCCCCCGGCACCCATATCAACGCCATTGGCGGCGATTGCCCCGGCAAGACCGAGCTCGAGCGCGCCGTGCTCGAAACGGCGAGGGTCGTGGTCGAGTTCACCCCGCAAACCCGCATCGAGGGCGAAATCCAGGCCATGGCGCCCGACTTTGCCGTCGCCGAGCTGTGGGAAGTGCTGGCCGGCCACAAGCTGGGCCGCACGAGCGCCACCGACATCACCATTTTCGACTCGGTGGGCTTTGCCATCGAGGATTTCTCGGCATTGCGCCTCGTCCATGACCTCACGCGCAACGGTCGCCGCACCGTCGATCTGATCCCCGATATCACCGACCCGAAAAACCTCTATGGCGAGCTCCTGGGCAATGCCGCCCACGCCCGCCCCAAGCTGGTGCACACCGCCTGAGCCATCATCCACGCCCCAAAACAAAATGGCCCACCGATCGCTCGGTGGGCCATTTTTTTCGCGGATCGGTCAGCGCAGCTTATGCGCCGGCTGGCAGTTCTTCCTTCTTGCGCTCGGAATAGATGTAGAGCGGACGCACGTCCTTGCCCTTCACCACTTCTTCCGAGATCACCACTTCTTCCACGCCTTCGAGCGATGGCAGGTCGTACATGGTGTCGAGCAGGATCGCTTCCATGATCGAACGCAGGCCGCGCGCACCGGTCTTGCGCTCGATGGCCTTCTCGGCGATCGCCTTGAGGGCGTCCTCGTGGAAGGTCAGCTCGACCTCTTCCATCTGGAACAGGCGCTGGTACTGGCGCACGAGGGCGTTCTTGGGAGCGGTCAGGATTTCGATCAGCGCGGCAATATCGAGGTCTTCGAGCGTTGCCAGCACCGGCAGACGGCCGATGAATTCGGGGATCAGCCCGAACCGCACCAGGTCTTCCGGCGCCACATCCGCCAGGATCTGGCCGACGCGACGATCATTGGGATCCTTCACGGTCGCGGCAAACCCAATACCCGAGCCTTCGCCGCGCGACGAGATGATCTTTTCGAGGCCCGCAAAGGCGCCACCGCAGATGAACAGGATGTTGGTCGTATCCACCTGCAGGAATTCCTGCTGCGGATGCTTGCGACCACCCTGGGGCGGCACCGAGGCAACGGTGCCTTCCATGATCTTGAGCAGTGCCTGCTGCACGCCTTCGCCCGATACATCGCGGGTGATCGAAGGATTGTCCGACTTGCGGGAAATCTTGTCCACTTCGTCGATATAGACGATGCCGCGCTGGGCCTTCTCGACGTTGTAGTCGGCGGCCTGCAGCAGCTTGAGGATGATGTTCTCGACATCCTCGCCCACATAGCCGGCCTCGGTCAGCGTCGTTGCATCGGCCATGGTGAAGGGCACATCGAGGATGCGCGCCAGCGTCTGGGCCAGCAGCGTCTTGCCCGAACCGGTCGGACCGATAAGCAGGATGTTGGACTTGGACAGCTCGATGTCCTGATTCTTGGCCGAGTGGTGCAGGCGCTTGTAGTGGTTATGGACAGCCACCGAGAGCACGCGCTTGGCGCGATACTGCCCGATGACGTAATCGTCGAGCACCTTGCAGATTTCTGCAGGTGTCGGCACGCCATCGGAAGACTTGACCATCGAGGTCTTGTTCTCTTCGCGGATGATGTCCATGCACAGCTCCACGCATTCATCGCAGATGAATACGGTGGGGCCGGCGATCAGCTTGCGAACCTCGTGCTGGGACTTCCCGCAGAACGAGCAATAAAGCGTGTTCTTTGAGGTTTCGCCGTTCGTTGTCTCTTTGGACATCTATCACTCCCGGGGGCAGAGCGCCCCCAAACCAAGCGTTACCTTACAGATAAACGCCCGAGCCTAAAGAAAGTCTAAGCCGGAACAATCCTAAAGATCGTTCCGGCGCGGTGCAATTGCCAGGACGTCACAGTCCACGGCGCAAACAAGAAGATTGTGAGGCGGCCAAATCAGCTGGCCACTTCAGGTGCGGCCCGCTTTTCGAGCACCGTGTCGATCAGGCCGAAGGTCTTGGCTTCTTCCGGCGACAGGAACCGGTCACGCTCCAGGGCGTTCTCGATTTCCTCGTAGGTGCGGCCAGTGTGCTTTTCGTAAATCTGGTTGAGGCGGCGCTTCAGCCCTTCCACTTCCTTGGCGTGGATCATGATGTCGGTGACCTGGCCCTGGAACCCGCCGGAGGGCTGGTGCACCATGACGCGCGAATTGGGCAGCGACGTGCGCATGCCGCTTTCGCCGGCCGCCAGAAGCAGCGACCCCATCGAGGCCGCCTGCCCCATCACCATGGTGGCGACGGCCGGACGGATGAACTGCATCGTGTCGTAGATGGAAAGGCCCGACGTCACCACGCCACCGGGCGAGTTGATGTACATGGCGATTTCCTTCTTCGGATTTTCCGACTCAAGAAACAGCAGCTGCGCCACGATCAGCGACGCCATGTTGTCCTCGACCACGCCGGTCACGAAGATGATGCGTTCACGCAGCAGGCGCGAATAGATGTCGAAAGCGCGTTCGCCGCGGTTGGATTGCTCCACCACCATGGGAACGAGCGTGTTCATGTAAAGATCGTGTGGATCTCGCATTTGATGCCCCTTTGCTGCGCCGGGTCGCGTGGAAACCGGGCTAGCGTTTTTTCGGTTGTGATACGACCATCCTCCGGCTTGGACATCCATGGTCCGGGGATCATGCATCGAAATTTCGAATCAGCGCGACTGGCTGATTGCAGACTGCGTCACCTTAATGAGCGGTAAAGGCACAGATAGGCGGCATTGCGGCGCGCTTCAATAGCCAGCCTCGCCCATATGACACTAAGGTGAATACCTCAAAATGTCCGCTTATGCGGTGAAGGCGACCGCGATGCCCTTCTTCTTGAAATAGGACTGCATGATCTTGCGGCCCTGGCGGTTCGACTGGGCCAGCTTGGCGGTTTCGAACACGGCTTCCTTGGCCCCTTCGCGCGCCATCGCTGCCTTGAGCGCGGCGATATGGGTGTCCAGATCTTCGTTGTCGTTGTTGATCGAGGTGTAAATGTTATCGATCGCTTGGCTCAAACTGATGTCGCTCACGGCACGCTCCTGCATATCACCCGCCCTGCACTAGCGATTTTTTCGGCCAGAGCAAGGCATCTCCTCCCTTTGCATCCCCAACACGACCTCCATAAGCTCACATAACGCAATATTTGATCGGTTTGCTCACAGCCATGGCCTCTATCGTTCAGCTCAAGCCTGTCCTCGATGTCCCCGCCGACCGCCGCGCCAGTGCCGACCCGCGCGATCCCGCCTTCTTCCAGGACCCTTACGCATTCTACGACCAGCGCCATGCCGACAATCCGACATTTTTCTGGGACGAATATGGCCATTGGTGCTGCGCCGGCTTCAAGCAGGTCAGTGCCCTCTTCCGCGACAAGCGCTTCGGCCGCGAAATCCTGCACGTCGCCACCCGCGCCGAACTGGGCATGCCCGAGCCCCAGCCCCACACCGCAGCCTTTGACCTCACCGAAAAGCATTCCCTGCTCAATCTCGAGCCGCCCGCCCATACGCGCCTGCGCACCCTCGTCAACCGCGCATTCGTGTCGCGCCACGTCGAACAGCTGCGCCCCCGCATCGTCCGGCTCGCCAACGAGCTGATCGACGGCTTCGAAAACGAGGAGAGCGTCGATCTCGTCAAGGCGTTCGCCGCCCCCATCCCCGCCATCATCATCGCCGAAATGATCGGCCTGCCCACCGATAGCGCGCCCCAATTGCTCAACTGGTCCAACCGCATGGTGCAGATGTACATGTATGGCATCGACCGCGAGACCGAGCTCGACGCCAATCAGGCCTCGCAGGACTTCATCGATTATCTCGCCGCCATCATCGCCGAGCGCCGCCTGCAGCCGCGCGAGGACCTGCTCTCGCACATGCTCACCTCCGACCGCGACGGCGACCGGTTAAGCGACGAGGAAGTGATGTCGACCGCCATCCTGCTGCTCAATGCCGGCCACGAGGCGACCGTCCACACCACCGGCAACGGCGTCAAATCCATCCTCGAAAGCGGCCTCGACCCCGCGCCCCTCTTCTCCACCGACGAGCAGGCCGCCCTGACCGTCGAGGAATGCCTGCGCTTTGATGCGCCGCTCCACATGTTCACCCGCTATGCGCTGGAGGACCTCGAGTTCGAGGGCATCCATTTCCGCAAGGGCGACGTCATCGGCATGCTGCTAGGCGCCGCCAATCGCGACCCGGCCCGCTTTGCCAACCCCAACAGTTTTGATCCGTTCCGCACCGACGGCGCCAATGTCAGCTTCGGCGCCGGCATCCACTTCTGCATCGGTGCCCCGCTCGCCCGCATCGAACTCCAAGTCGCCTTCCGCGAACTCTTCCGCCGCCTCCCCCACCTGCGCCTCGCCGAACCACCGCTCTACAACAACGTCTACCATTTCCACGGCCTGGAACGGCTGATGGTGAGCTGGTAAGGCGCCACGTCCTCCCCATCCACGCCCCTACCATCACAAGGTCACTCCCCGCCCCCCCCACAGTGTCATTCCCGCGAAAGCGGGAACCTCCGTTTACCGCACGCACAACGCAAACAGAGATCCCCGCTTTCGCGGGGACGACCCGGTGGTAGGGGATAGATTACGCCCACCAATCGATGGGCGTTGTCTCTAAAGCGCCGCCAATACCCCCGGCAGCAATCCTGGCAGATCTTCGCTGATCAGCCCCGGTGCGCCGAACTGGTTTGCCGCTTCTGCGTGCAGCCACACTCCCACGGTGTCATTCCCGCGAAAGCGGGAACCTCCGTTTGCCGCACCCAGAACGCAAACAGAGATCCCCGCTTTCGCGGGGACGACCCGGTGGTGGGGGATAGATTACGCCCACCGATCGATGGGCGTCGCCCCCCTAAAGCGCCGCTAGCACCCCCGGCAGCAATCCCGGCAGATCTTCGCTGATCAGCCCCGGCGCGCCGAACTGGTTGGCCGCTTCTGCGTGCAGCCACACCCCTGCGCAGGCCGCTTCCCAGCCCGCCATGCCCTGCGCCAGCAGGCCCGCGACGATCCCCGCCAGCACGTCCCCCGAGCCGGCGGTGCCCAGCCAGGCCGGTGCATTGGCATTGATCGCAGCGCGGCCATCGGGGCTGGCGATCACCGTGTCGCTGCCCTTGAGCACGACGATGGACCCTGAATGGGCGGCCGCGGCCCGGGCCCGCTCGAGCTTGCTCCCCGGCACATCGCCGAACAGCCGCCGGAACTCCCCTTCGTGCGGGGTCAGCACCACCGGTCGCGCCGGCTCGGCCTTGATCGCCTCGAACAGCGCCGTGGCATTGCCGGCAAAACTGGTCAGCGCGTCTGCATCGAGCACCACCGCGCATCCCGCCCGCAATACCGCGACGACGCTTTGCGCCGTCTCGACCCCAATGCCGGCCGCCGGCCCGATCACCACGGCATTGATTCGCCGGTCGCCCAGCACCTCGGCCAGCGCCTTGCTGTCCTCCGCCACCTGCAGCATCACCGCCGTCACATGCGCGGCATGCACCAGCAGAGCCTCGCGCGAACCTGCCAGCGACACGAGCCCCGCGCCCACCCGATAGGCCCCCAGGGCCGCCAGCCGTGCCGCGCCGGTCTGCAGCGCCCCGCCCGACACCACCACGCAATGACCGCGGTCGAACTTGTTGCCGCCATTGCGCGGCTCGGGCACGTTCCACAAATTTTGCGTGTTCTGCCAAACCCTTGCGCTGATTGTCTCGAGCACATCCTCGGGCAATCCGATCTCCGAAAGCACCAGCTCCCCGCAATGATCGCGCCCCGGCTGCAGCAAATGCCCCGGCTTCAACCGAAAGAACGTCACGGTCATTTCCGCGGCCATCGCCAAGCCGCGCGCCATCCCGGTGGCCCCGTCAATGCCACTGGGCACGTCGATGCTCACCACCGGCCGCGAGCTGGCGTTGACCATCTTGATCAGGTCCGCCATCGCGCCCTCGATATCCCGGTCCAGCCCCACCCCCAGCAGCGCATCCACCACCAAGTCCGCATCCTCGATGTCCTGCGCCGAAGGGGCCGCCACGCGCCCGGTCCATTGCTCGGCCATGGCCGCCGCATCGCCCTTGAGCGCCTCCCGCTCCCCCACCAGCCGCAACTGCACCGGCCAGCCCTTCTGCTTGAGCAGCCGCGCCACCACGAACCCGTCACCGCCATTATTGCCCGGCCCGCACAGCACCAGCACCGAGCGCTGGTAATAGCGCTCGACGATCGCCTCGGCCACGGCCTTGCCCGCCGCTTCCATCAGCCGGAACGATTTGATGCCCGCCTGCACGGCCATCCGGTCCGCATCCGCCATCTGGCGGGGCGTCAAAAGGATTTCGGCGCTGCTGCTTGTGCTCATGTCGCTACCTGTGTGTGAAGGGCCGTGCGCCCGAACCTGTCGTTAGGGCTATCCCGCAGCACGTATCAGAACAAGCCCTGCGCGCCCCGGCCGTCGGGCCCGCGCCGGTTTGCCTCACGGGCGCATAAAAAAAGCCGCCCATTGCTGGGCGGCTTCGATTTCCCTGATCAGGAATTGCTAGTGGTGATGCTCTTCCGGAACATCATCCTCGTCGGCCTGGATCAGCTTGGCCAGTTCTTCGCGAGTCATGGTCTTTTCTTCGATCTTGCCCTGCTCGGCGAGGAAATCGACAACCTTGTTCTCGAACACCGGGGCGCGCAGGCCAGCCAGGGCCTGTGGGTTCTTGCGATAGAAGTCGTAGACCTGCTGTTCCTGGCCGGGGAAGCGACGCACCTCGGCGATGAGCGCCTGCTGGTGCTCTTCTTCCGAAACGTTGACTTCGTTCTGGTTGCCGATTTCGGCAACCACCAGGCCAAGGCGCACGCGGCGCTCGGCAATGGTGCGATACTGGGCACGAGCTGCCTCTTCGGTGGTGCCTTCGTCTTCGAAGGAACGACCGTGGCTCTGCACTTCGTGCTGCACGCGCTGCCAGATGGTTTCAAATTCCGCGTCGACCAGCTGGGCCGGAACGTCGAACTTGTGGCCTTCATCGAGCGCATCCAGGATCTGGCGCTTCATGTGCTGGCGGCTCATCGAGGCAAGGGCTGCCTCCATCTGCGACTTCACGGCGTCGCGCAGCGCGGCAACGTTCTCGAGGCCGAGACGGGTCGCGAACTCGTCGTTCAGCTCACCGGCATTGGGGCCATCGACATGCAGGATGGTGACGTCGAAGGTCGCCTTCTTGCCGGCCAGTTCTTCGGACTGGTAATCAGCCGGGAACGTGACTTCGATGGTGCGGGTTTCGTTCTTCTTCATGCCCACGAGCTGCTCTTCGAAGCCCGGGATGAATTCGCCAGTGCCAACGGTGAGGTGCGCGTGGTCGGACTTGCCGCCCTCGAATTCCTCGCCGTCGATCTTGCCCAGGAACGACAGACCCAGACGGTCGCCGGTTTCCACAACGGCGTCGTCGCCCTTGTCGGTATAGCCACGGTTCTGGGCGAACACGCGGTTCACTTCAGCGTCGAGGTCGGTTTCAGCGACTTCCACGACCGGCTTGGTCAGCGCGATGCCCTTGAGGTCCATCAAGGTCACGGCTGGCAGAATCTTCGTACTCAACCTCGAAGTCGAGGTCGGCCTTGCCGTCCAGAACTTCGTTGATCACGGCCTGATCGTCCGGCAGGTCAACCTTGGGCTGAGCTGCGGCGCGCTCTTCGCGCTTGTCCAGGGTTTCCGAGACGCTGTTGTTGATCGCGTCGGTCATCACTTCGGACATTGCCGAGCGGCCGAACTGCTTACGGATGTAAGCCAGCGGCACCTTGCCCGGACGGAAGCCCTTGATGTTGGCCTGCCCCTTGAGCTCTTCGAGCTTGGCGTCGAGGCGCGCATTGAGATCGGCGGCCGGAATGGAGACGCTCAACTTGCGCTTCAGGCCTTCATTGAGGGTTTCAGTAACCTGCATTCGGTTCAATCCCGTATTCATTGTACTCGGGGCCATGTCCCGGTCTGTTGGTGCGGGCGAGAGGGGTCGAACCTCCACGCCTTGCGGCGCTGGAACCTAAATCCAGTGCGTCTGCCAGTTCCGCCACACCCGCAAAGAGACCCGATTGGCCGGGTTGGGTGAGCATCTATATGAACAAACAAAGGCAGTCAAAGCTTGATTTCCCGCCGATGCACAAGCGACGGCGCGTTCCCCGCCGGTTCACCGGCTTGCCAGCCCCCTGATCGCCACCCTGCCCGACTGCCTGTTATTTGGGCAAAATGCCCATATTGTGATCACATGGCCCCGGAGCCCCTCCCCCGGTCGTCCGACGAATTATCCTAACTCGTTATAAACAAAAGTCTTTTAAACAATCCGGCAACTGGCACAGCCCGTGCATAAAGGGTGCCGGTATCCGACCTGAAGGCACTTGGAGGCTCACATGAAAAAAATCGAGGCTATCGTTAAGCCGTTCAAGCTCGACGAGGTCAAAGAGGCGCTGCAGGAAGTTGGCCTGCAGGGCATCACCGTCACCGAGGCCAAGGGCTTCGGCCGCCAGAAGGGCCACACCGAGCTTTATCGCGGCGCCGAATACGTCGTGGATTTCCTGCCCAAGGTCAAAGTCGAGGTCGTGTGCCCCGACGAGCTGGCCGACAAGGCCATCGAGGCCATCCGCAATGCCGCCCAGACCGGGCGCATCGGCGACGGCAAGATCTTTGTCTACAACATCGAGCAGGCTATCCGCATCCGCACCGGCGAATTCGGCGACGACGCCCTCTAACTCCGCCCTCCACACACTGCCAGCATTCCGTCCTAGACAAGGGAATCTCTAAATGACCACCGGCAACGACATCATCCAGAAGCTCAAGGATGAGAGCATCAAGTACCTCGACCTGCGCTTCACCGACCTGCGCGGCAAGCTGCAGCATGTCACCATGGATGTCAGCGTGGTTGATGCCGACATGTTCGAAGAAGGCGTCATGTTCGATGGCTCCTCGATCGCCGGCTGGAAGTCGATCAATGAGTCGGACATGGTGCTGATGCCCGATCCGACTTCGGCCTATGTCGATCCGTTCTTTGCGGCGCCGACCCTCGCCATCAATTGCGACATTCTCGAACCCGCCACCTACCAGCCCTATAACCGCGATCCCGCGCTCCATCGCCAAGAAGGCCGAGGCCCTGGTTGCCTCCTCCGGCATTGGCGACAGCGTCATGTTCGGCCCCGAGCCGGAATTTTTCATCTTCGACGACGTGAAATATTCCAACACCCCGTTCAAGGTAAGCTTCGAGGTCGATCACCCCGAGCTGCCCTCCAACAACGACACCAATTACGCCGGCGGCAATAACGGCCACCATATCGCTCTTAAGAAGGGCTATTTCCCGGTTCCGCCAGTCGATAGCGCCCAGGATCTGCGCGGCGAGATGCTCGAGGCCATGGGCTCGATGGGCGTCATCATCGAAAAGCACCACCACGAAGTGGCCTCGGCCCAGCATGAGCTTGGCATCAAGTTCAAGCCGATGATCCAGTCGGCCGATGACGTGCTGATCTACAAATATGCCGTCCAGCAGGTCGCCCATGCCTATGGCAAGACCGCGACCTTCCTGCCCAAGCCGGTCTTTGGCGACAACGGGTCGGGCATGCACTGCCACCAGTCGATCTGGCGCGATGGCAAGCCGCTGTTTGCCGGCAATGAATATGCCGGGCTCTCGCTCGAGGCGCTCTACTACATCGGCGGCATCATCAAGCACGCCAAGGCCATCAACGCCTTCACCAACCCCACCACCAATTCCTACAAGCGTCTGGTGCCCGGTTTTGAAGCACCGGTGCTGCTGGCCTACTCGGCCCGCAACCGCTCGGCCTCCATCCGTATTCCGTTTGGCGCCTCCCCCAAGTCCAAGCGCATCGAAGTGCGTTTCCCCGATCCCCTGGCCAACCCCTATCTGGCGTTCACCGCCATGCTGATGGCGGGGCTCGATGGCATCAAGAACAAGATCCACCCCGGCGATGCCATGGACAAGGATCTCTACGAGCTGCCGCGCGAAGAGCTCAAGGAAATCCCAACCGTTTCGGGTTCGCTGCGCGAAGCGCTCGAAAACCTCGACAAGGACCGCGACTTCCTCAAGGTGGCCGGCGTCATGGATGATGATTTCATCGACACCTATATCGAGCTCAAGATGGCCGAAGTCGTCCGCGTCGAGCAGATCCCCCATCCCGCCGAATACGAAATGTACTATTCCGCCTGATTGCCTCTCCTCCCCAACTGTAAAGGGCCCGCAAGGGCCCTTTTTTCTGCGTCATCGATCTGAGCTCACCGCAACGGCGCGGGCGGCTCCAGCAGGCGCTGCTCGAGGGCGTCGATCCCCTGCACCTCGAGAAACTCGAAGGCAAAGCCCACTTCTAGCGCCCGCACCACCTTGCCCCACAGCGCCCCCACCGCCAGCACGGTTCCGGGCGGCGGCTGCACCTTGGCCGACACGGCCGCGCCCGAGCGCGAGATGTCGATGAGGAAACACGCCACCCGCGTGCCATCCCGCAGCGTCAGCAGCGTGCGTGGCCGCCGCGGCAGCGAGCGCGGATAATCGCGCTTGTCGGCGTGCGGACGATGCACATTGGCCTTCTTCCAGCGGATTTTCGCCGTAAGCTTTTCGCGCTCGCCCTCGTCAATGTCAAAATCGATGGCAAAGCTGTCCCCGCCCAGCCGCGAGGTCCGTCCACGCAACATCCCGAACTCGGGAGAATGCAGCGCCACCATTTCACCCAATACCGGCAATTCGGGGCCGATCATCACCGCTTGCAGCGGCGAGATCGAACACAGCCGACACGCAAACACCGGCAACACATCGCTGCCCGGCGTCTTGCGTTCCGATAGTGCGTAGCGGCCGGACAATGCGCCTATAAACCGCACATCGTCGGCGCGGTTGTTTAACCCCAACATGGCAGTTTACTTCCGGACATGATCCCCCACCAATATTGTCAGCATTTGTGCCCGCAAAAGGCATGCAACACTATTGCGCCAACTTGATTAAAATTACACCAAGAGCGCGTCGCCCAAGTCAATCGCCGGCTTCGCCGCCGCCGCGGCAAAGAATGCTTCGGGTCCCTCCACCTCGACCAGCCGCCGCCGCTGGATCTCGAAGAACCGCTGCCCCAGCCCGCGCACGAAACGCCGGTCATGCGATACCAGCACGCATGTCGCCTCATGTTCGAGGATTTCCGCCTCCAGCCGCTCCTGCCCCGCGATATCGACATGGTTGGTGGGCTCGTCCAGCAGGTAGAAATTGGGCTGCTGCAGCCGCAGCGCCAACAGCCCCAGCCGCGCCCGCTGCCCGAACGACAGCTCGGCGATCGGTCTATCCTGCTTTTCCAAGGCAAACCCAGCTCCCGCCAGCAGGCTCTTGCTGCGCTGGTCGCCTTCATTGAACTGGCTGGTGATGAACCCCAGCGGCGAGCCCTTCTCCGGCAGGAACGACATCGCCTGGTCGACATAGCCCGCCACCACCTGCGGGCTCACGCGAACTCCCGGAACCTCCACCCCGCTCACCGCCCGATGCAGCATCCCCATCAATTGCGACTTGCCCGCCCCATTGCGCCCCAACACCACCAGCCGGTCGCCCTGGAACACATGCAGCTTGTCGATGCGAAACAGCAGCTCTCCCGCGGGAGTCGTCACCGCACAATCCTCGAGCGCCAGCATCACCCTGGCCTGCGCCCCGCTATTGCCCAGCCTGATGTCGCCGCTGCGCTCCTTGTGCAGCGCCACAGCCGCCGTCTCGATCTTGGCGGCCCGGTCGCGCAATTGCTTGGATTTGACCACCAGCAGATCGCTGCCCGAATTGATCCCCACATTGGTCAGCTTGGCCGCCTGCCGCCGCAGCCGCCCGACCTCCTTGAGGTCCTTGTCCCGCTTGGCCCCCGCCGCTTCGTCCAGCCCCTCCAGCGCCGCGCGCGCCTGGCTGTAGGGCAGCGCGAAATAGTGCGACGCCTCGGGCCGCAGCACCAGCGTGCGGTTGGTGGTGGCGTCGAGGAAATCCCGGTCATGGCTGGCGATCACCACCGGAATGGCCCGCGCCGCCTGGTTGATCCAGCGCTCCAGCTGAAAGAGCTTCCCCAGATCGAGATGATTGGTCGGCTCATCGAGCAGCAGCGCATCGGGCTCCAGCACCCAGCACCGCGCAATCAGCGCAATCCGCTGCCAGCCCCCGCTCAGCTCGGTCAGCCTGCGATTACGCATCACCTCGGGCGCGGCAAACTCATCGAGCACCACCTCCACCCGCCAGCTGTCATAATCGCGATCCGCCTCCGGCAGCGCCGCCAGCACCGCCTCGCGCAGCGTCAACCCCATCTCGGCGGGCGGCATGTCTTGCTCGACATAGCCCACCCGCAAACCCCGCGAGCGCACGATTTCCCCGCTGGTGAGCTCCGCAAGCCCCGCCATGGCGCGCAGCAGGCTCGTCTTGCCGCGACCATTGCCGGCGACGAGCCCCACGCGATCGCCATCGCCGATAACGAAGTTCAGGTTGGAAAACAGGGTATCCATGGCCACAAGGCCGGCATTGCGGAGGCTGATCGAACCCATTTGAAATCTTTCTGGTGCGGCGCGCTCACAAGCAACGCCTTGCCTTCAATCAGGCGACCGGCGTTTGGCGCCACGGTCGCCACAACGGGCACAACCAGAATGGGAAAGATCGACGAAGAGCGTCCGAACCAGTCCTGGTCAGCCCTGCAGCTGCTGCCACAGGGCCTGGATGGGGCCACACTGACGATGATGTTCAAAAATGATCACGCAGCCCTCCTTCCGCCTGGCGTCATCGGACACGCCAGAAATAGCGAAACCGGCCACGAAAATCAATTCGCCGCCGGATTACACCAAATAGAAAACTGCCGTAACCAGGGCAACGACACCCATACGGGGCATCGTCAGATTGGCCAGTCGGTACGCAATACTTGAAAACCCGACTTGTGGCCAAACGCTGTTTGACGGTGAACCGCTCGGGAACGGGTACGCAAAACTAGGTTCCCGATCGGCTCGCATACGGAGAACTCCAGACAACAACCGTATGTTTGGAGTTCTACCAGCGGGGCTTTAAGAAAGTGCTCCCAAGAAGCAAACGGAACGTAAACCATGCGCCCGATCTTGGGACGGTTTTGTATCGATCGGGCTCAGCGGGCGGGGCGCAGCTGCTGGCGATCCACGATGCGGCCGCTGCAATAGTTGAAATCGAGCAGGTACACCCAGCCGTCCCTGGTCGCCCGCACCTGGATTTTCTTGCCCATGGCCACATTGAGAGAGATGTTGCTGTAACCGCGCTCGGCCACCGCTTCCCGGATTTCGTGATCGGTCATGCAGGTAATGCGCTCGGGATGCAGGTCCCGCGGCTCGTCGCCAAAGAAGATGCCGAAGCCCTGCGCCTGCGCCGGAACGGCCGCGCTCATCACTGCCAGCGCAGTGAACAGGCTCACCAGTGTTCTGTTCATGACGAATTCCTCATTGTGATCGCCTTTCACAGGGTCAACGTGAACGCCGGAGACGAGTTGCCTTGCCTCGGCCCCGGCAGCTGTGGTGAAAGGGTGCAGCCCGCAGCGCCGCATGATTGCGCGCCGCGGTTGAACAAAACCCGAACCTGCCATTCAGCTGCCGTTCATTTTCGGCCTGTCGGCGACATCGGGTCCACTGCTATCTAGCGCCGTTTTCACCCGCAGCGACTATGATAGAAGCACAGAATCGCCCGATTCGGGCTTCAGAACACGGAAGCTGGATGTCACAAGCAGAAGACCTTTTTGGTGGCGAACCCGACCTAGAGCGCCCACGCCCGCAGCCCGAGGCGCCCAAGTCGGCCGCCAGGACCGTAGGCGTACCGGGGGCTTACTCCGCTGCAGATATTGAGGTCCTCGAAGGGCTTGAGCCGGTTCGGCGACGCCCCGGCATGTATATTGGCGGCACCGACGCCAACGCCATGCACCATCTGTTCGCCGAAGTCATCGACAACTCGATGGACGAGGCCATTGCCGGGCACGCCAACCGCATCGAAGTGCATCTCGGCGCCGATGGCTATGTGACCATATCGGATAACGGGCGCGGCATGCCCGTCGAGCCCCATCCCAAATTTCCCGACATGTCGACGCTCGAGCTGGTCATGACCAAGCTGCACGCCGGCGGCAAGTTCGACTCCAAGGCCTATGAGACCTCGGGGGGCCTGCACGGTGTTGGCGTGTCGGTGGTCAATGCGCTCAGCGATGATCTGGTGGTGGAAGTTGCCCGCGACCAGGTGCTCTACCGCCAAGTTTACTCACGCGGCATTCCCCAGACCAAGGTGGAAGTCGTCGGTCGCGTCAACAATCGCCGCGGCACCACCACGCGCTTCCATCCCGATCCGCAGATTTTTGGCGATCTGGCGCATTTCTCCGCCGCCCGCCTGTTCCGCATGACCCGCGCCAAGGCCTATCTGTTCCGCGGCGTCGAACTGCGCTGGAGCTGCGACGAGAGCCTGGTCACGGCCGACGCGCCTGCCAAGGCGGTGTTCCATTATCCCGATGGCCTCAAGGACTTCATCGCCACCCGTATCGAAGGCGAGACGCGTATCGTCGACGAAGTGTTTTCCGGCATCAGCGGCAAGCCCGGCACCCATGGCGCGGTCGAGTGGGCCATTGCTTGGACATTGGGTGATGGTGGGCTCGTATCCTATTGTAATACCGTGCCAACTCCCGATGGCGGCACCCATGAATCGGGGCTGCGCGCCGCCCTGCTGCGGGGCCTCAAGAACTACGCCGAACTCACCAAGAACAAGGCGGCCGCCACGCTGACCGCCGACGACGTGTTCGCCCATTGCACCGCCATGCTGTCGGTGTTTATCCGCGAGCCCGAATTTGTCGGCCAGACCAAGGACAAGCTCTCCTCGGGCGAAGCCACCCGCATCGTCGATACCGCCCTGCGCGACGCCTTCGACCATTGGCTCGCCGCCTCCCCCAACCAGGCCGGCAAGCTGCTCGACTGGGCTGTCGAGCGCGCCGAGGAACGCCTGCGCCGTCGCAAGGAGCGCGAAATCGATCGCGCCAGCGCCACCCGCAAGCTGCGCCTGCCCGGCAAGCTGGCCGATTGCTCCCAGACCGCCAAGCAGGGCGCCGAGCTCTTCATCGTCGAAGGCGATTCGGCTGGCGGCAGCGCCAAGCAGGCCCGCAACCGCATCAGCCAGGCCGTCCTGCCGCTGCGCGGCAAGATCCTGAACGTTGCCGGCGCCAGCCGTGAAAAGCTCGCCTCCAGCCAGATCATCTCCGACATGATCCAGGCGGTGGGCTGCGGCACCCGCGATCGCTACCGCGCCGAAGACCTGCGCTACGACAAGATCATCATCATGACCGACGCCGACGTGGACGGCGCACACATTGCCTCCCTTTTGATGACCTTCTTCTTCCAGGAGATGCCCAAGCTCATCGATGGCGGCCACCTCTATCTGGCCCTGCCCCCGCTCTATCGCATCACCCAGGGCGGCAAGACGCTTTATGCCCGCGATGACGAGCACAAGGACGAGCTGATGGCCACCGAGTTCACCGGCAAGGCCAAGGTCGACATCACCCGCTTCAAGGGCCTGGGCGAAATGCCGTTTGCGCATCTGCGCGAAACCACCATGTCGCCCAAGTCGCGCACCCTGCTGCAGGTCAAGGTTCGCGACGATCTTGAAGCCACCCGCATCAGCGTCGATCGCCTGATGGGCTCCAAGCCCGAGGCGCGCTTTGATTTCATCCAGGAGAACGCGGCCTTCGTGACGGGCCTCGACGTCTAGCGATCGGGCGAATTGGCGGCGGTCGAACGGGCCTGAACTACGCTCCGTTCCCGCCGCATGCCTGCCCTGCCTTGAAAAGCGCAGCCCCCGTCCCCACGTTCAATCTTAACTGCGATGACCCGGGTTTGCCTCAAACCCGTTGACAGACAAGGCCTTTGCGCTATGGTCCCGCCGCTGGAGCATTTTCAGGCTTGGCAGCGGGTGTTTTCTGTATCCTGCTCGTCATCGCGGAAATTGCGTCAGGGCCACTCCGTCGCTGTTGCACTTGCTGCATTCCGTCCGGTGGCCGCCCCAGTTGTGGACTGCGTGTGAGTAGTTTTCTTCCTGTCCATGGCTGACGACCCCGGTGCACCATTCGAATGTCTCGAACTGGACCTGGCTCCGGAACACTGTAGCGGATACCAAATTTGACTGAAGATTTTTCCGGCCTCGGCCTTTCAACCAAAGTAACCGACGCGGTCCTCGCCGCCGGATATTCGAAGCCGACCGAAATTCAGGCGCAAGCCATTCCCCATGTCCTGCAAAAAAAGGACCTGATTGGCATTGCCCAGACCGGCACCGGCAAGACGGCATCCTTCGTGCTGCCCATGCTGACCCTGCTGGAAAATGGCCGGGCCCGCGCCCGCATGCCACGCACCCTCATTCTCGAACCGACGCGCGAACTCGCAGCGCAGGTCAGCGAGAACTTTGAAAAATACGGCATCAATCACCGCATCTCCATGGCGCTGATCATTGGCGGCGTCAGCTTTGAAGACCAGAACAAGAAGCTCGACCGTGGCGTCGACGTCCTGATCGCCACTCCGGGCCGCCTGCTCGATCAGATCGATCGCGGCAAGATCATGCTCAACGGCGTCGAGATCCTGGTGATCGACGAAGCCGACCGCATGCTCGACATGGGCTTCATCGATGACATCGAGAAGATCTGTTCGCGCCTGCCGCCCCGCCGCCAGACCATGCTGTTCTCCGCCACCATGTCGGGCGAGATCGAACGGCTGACCAAGAAATTCCTCAAGGATCCCGTGGCTGTGCACGTCTCGCGCAAGAGCTCCACGGCCGACACCATCGACCAGAAGCTGGTGCACGTTTCCTCCAAGCCCGAAGAAAAGCGCGCTGCCCTGCGCGATCGCATCCGCGCTTCCGAGGGCCTGACCAACGCCATCATCTTCTGCAATCGCAAGCGCGACGTCGCGACCCTCGCCCGTTCGCTGCAGCAGCACGGCTTCAGCGCCGGCTCGCTCCATGGCGACATGGATCAGAAGAGCCGCACCGAAACGCTCGACGCCTTCAAGGGCGATCGCCTCACCTTGCTGGTCGCCAGTGACGTTGCCGCCCGCGGCCTCGACATTCCGGCGGTGAGCCACGTGTTCAACTTCGACGTGCCCGTGCATGCCGAAGACTATGTGCACCGCATTGGCCGTACTGGTCGCGCCGGCCGTTCGGGCGTTGCCTACACTCTGGTTTCGCCCGCCGATACCAAGCACCTGGACGCCATTCTCAAGCTGATCCAGAAGCCGATCGACTGGCTCGAAACCGAGAGCAAGCGCCCGGCCAAGGCCGCCGCGCCTGTCGCCGCCGCTGCATCCGCCGACGCTGTCGAGGAAAAAGAAAAGCCCGCCCGTCCGGCCCGCACCCGTCGCGGTGGCCCGCGCACCCGCCCGGTCGCCAGCGAAGCCGTCGCCGTGACGCCCGAGCCCAAGGTCGAGCCGAAGGCCGAAGCCAGGCCTCAGCCCAAGCCGGAAACCAATTCCGAAGCCAAGCCCGCCCCCGCCTCCCGCCCCAAGCGCGAAGCCCGGCCTCAGCCTGTGCCCGCCGCCGTCCCTGCACCAGCAGCAGCCGAAACCAACTCGGCCCGCCGCCCGCAGACCCGGCCGCAGCCCAAGCACCAGGACGAGGCGCACAACTCGGGCAAGTCACCCTTTGGTGATGACGGCCCGATTCCCGCCTTTCTCTTGCGTCCTACTCGCATCGCCAGCTGATTAGGGAAGTAATTCCCTTTTCGACTGCATTTGTTTCCAAATTGTAAATGGATTTAGTGGCTCAGTGCTTGTATAGCTGATTGGAATACTCTGCGAGGGGGATGCAGTGTTCGAACAGGAGTATGAGCGCGCCGTTGGCTATGCCAACACGTCACTACATCTACTCAAGCAAAACAGTATACCGCCCTACCCGCAGTTCTATGAACTGCTCTACACTTACGCCACTGGGGCCAATACCCAGCTCAACAACCGCATCAACGCGGCTGTGCGTTCGGGCAATCCCCCAACCCGGGCCCTGGTGGAAGCGCTCTACAACGAGTTCTTCAAGTCCGGCGTCGATGACAAGATTTCGAGCGTCTCCGAGCGCCTGCACGAGCGCATCCAGGCCGTGTATGAATCCATCGACACCGCGATGAACCAGGCTTCGGCCTATTCCCAGTCGCTCAGCGTCGCCAGCGCCCACCTCGAAGACAGCATTTCCGCCGTCGAGCTCCGGCACCTGGCCGAGCGCCTGCTGGCCGAAACCCAGCAGATGCAGGAAACCAATAGCCGCCTTGAGCAAAAGCTCGAGGCCTCGCGCGAGGATATCGCGGCGCTCCAGCGCGACCTCGACAATGTGCGCCGCTCCGCCATGCTCGATCCGCTGACCAAGATCGCCAATCGCCGAGGGTTCGACGATGGCCTGGCCGCCGCCATCCGCAACGCCCGCACCAACAATACCCCCCTCAGCCTGATCCTGATCGACATCGACAATTTCAAGGCGTTCAACGACAGCTACGGCCACCAGACCGGCGACCAGGTGCTGCGGCTGACCGCCACGACCATCAAGGGCCTGATCAAGCGCAAGGATCTGGCGGCGCGCTATGGCGGCGAAGAATTCGTCGCGGTGCTCGAAAACACCACCCTGGCCACGGCCCAGGTCATCGCCGAAAACAT
The DNA here is from genome assembly GCA_963699295.1 of uncultured Alphaproteobacteria bacterium. Lineage (GTDB taxonomy): Bacteria > Pseudomonadota > Alphaproteobacteria > Rhizobiales > Devosiaceae > Devosia. The sequence goes on along the minus strand of OY969432.1, from coordinate 606,307 downwards.
CCGCAAGGCCATCCAGTCCAAGAAGCTGTTCAAGCGCTCGACCAGCGAGCAGCTGGGCCGCATCACCGCCTCCTTCGGGGTGGCGGGCCTGCAACCCAAGGATGACGCAGTAACCCTGTTCGAGCGGGCCGACCGCTTCCTCTACGCCGCCAAGCACGCCGGTCGAAACTGCGTGATCAGCGAGCGTGAGGACGCATCGGCCGCCTGAACGGGTTAGTCCCCGGCAATCAGCTCCACGCCCAGCGAGCGCAGCATGTCCCAATAGGCCGGGTAGGTCTTGCCGGTGCACGCCGGATCAAGGATCGTCACGCCCGGCAGCTTCAGCCCCATCAGCGCAAAGCTCATGGCAATGCGGTGGTCGTGATAGGTCTCGATCCGCGTCGTTTCGGTGCGCCCAGCCAGCTTGTTCGCCAGCTCCGGATCGGCGGCGACCAGCAGATCGTCCCCCTCTTCGGTGGCAATCCCCGGCACCAGCCGGTTGAGCTCCGTCGCCACGGCGCGGATGCGGTCGGTTTCCTTCACCCGCAGATTGGCGATCCCGACAAACCGCACCGGCGTATTGTTGAACGCCGCAACCACCGCAATGGTGGGCACCGCATCCTGCATCTGCGAACCGTCGATCACCGCCGGCAAATTGGGAAACTGGGCGATGATCGCCTGCGCCGCCGCATCGGGCTGGGTGAAATCCTCGGGCGCCACGCCAAGGTCGATGGCGCCGCCTGTCAGCACCTCGGCGCCCCACAGATAGGTCGCCGCCGACGCATCGGGCTCCACCAGCAAATCAGCGGCCTTGTAGCCGGTAGGCTGCACCAGCCACGTCCCGCCATCCACCTGCTCGACGTTGGCGCCAAAGCTGCGCATCGCCGCCACCGTCAGGTCGACATAACCGCGCGCGCCAATATCCGTACCGCTCAGTGCAATCTCGATTGGCCCGTCGCCCAGCGGTGCCGCCATCAGCAGGGCCGACACATATTGGCTCGACAATCCGGCATCGATCTCGACGCGGCCATGGCCGAAATTGCCCTTGCCGCGCACCGTCACCGGCGGACAGCCCGTCGGGCTGCTCGCATCCACCCCCAGCGCCTGCAAAGCGGCCACCAGCGGCCCGATCGGGCGCACGCGCATCTCGTCATCGCCATCGACGATAACCTCGCCAGCAACCGTCGCTACGGCCGCCGTCAGGAACCGCACCGCTGTACCGGCATTGCCGAGGAATAGCGGCCCCTTGGGCGCCTGCAACTTGCCGGTGCTGGTCACGACAAAGCTGGTGGCATCCGGCTCTTCCACGCGTCACGCCCATCTCGCGCAGGGCCGCGGCCATCAGCACCGTGTCCTTGCTCTTGAGCGCACCGGTGAGATGGCTGGTGCCATTGGCCAGCGCCGCCAGCAGCAGTGCCCGATTGGTGATCGACTTGCTGCCCGGTGGCACGACGCGACCGACCAGCGGATGCGCGGGAGGAACGATGGTAAAGGCCGCAGGCAGGGCGGTCATGAAGCTACTCGCTGGCTGAGGGAAAGACCCCTGCCCCATAGGCGAAATAGCGCCGAGGCGCAACGGCCTCAGGCGGTGGCGCGCGCTTCGGCGATGGCCTGCAGGTCGGCGGCGGCCAGGGTCACGCTTTCGCCGCACCCGCACGCCCCGGTCTGGTTGGGGTTCTTGAAGGTGAAACCCGAGCTCATCTTGGTTTCTTCGTAGTCCATCACCGTCCCGAGCAGGAACATGGTCGCCTTGGGGTCGACGAACACGTCGACGCCCTTTTCGTTGACATGGTCATCGCCGGCGATCTGCTCGGTCACGTATTCCATCGTATAGGCGACGCCCGCGCAGCCCGAATTTTTCATGCCGACGCGCAAGCCGATTACCGGCTTGTCGGAGTCTTCGATGATTTCACTGATGCGCTCGACGGCGGCATCGGTCAGCGACATGATCTTGAAGGCCACGGATAAATCTTTCTATCGGTGTTTCACGATATATAGCGCTTCTATGGCGAAATTACCACCAGTTGAGCGCAACCTGCGCTTCTTCGCTCATGCGGGTCGCATCCCACGGGGGATCGAACACCATGTTGACGGTCACGTCCTGGATGCCTTCGACACCGCGCGCGGCATTTTCCACCCAGCCGGGCATTTCCCCGGCCACCGGGCAGCCGGGAGCCGTCAGGGTCATGTCGATGGTCAGATTGCGATCATCGTCCAGGTCGACCTTGTAGATCAGCCCCAGCTCGTAGATATCGACCGGAATTTCCGGGTCGTACACGGTCTTGAGCGCGCCGATCAAATCACTGGTGATGCGTTCGACCTCGGCTTCGGGCAAGTCGCTCGAAGCCGTGGAGGCCATGCGGTTGGTATCGATCAAGTCGGTCATATTGTCCTCGCCTACGCGAAAAATTTCTGGGCACGCTCAATGCCATCCACCAGCGCGTCAACGTCATCCTTGCCATTATATAGGGCGAAGGAGGCGCGGCAGGTAGAGGTCACGCCAAAACGTTTGAGCAGTGGCTGGGCGCAGTGGGTTCCGGCACGCACGGCAATGCCGTAGCGATCAAGAATGGTCGACACGTCATGGGCATGGGCGCCCTCGATCTCGAACGAGAAGATGCCGCCCTTGCCCGGCGCATTGCCGATCAGGCGCAGCGCATTGATGCGGCTCAGGCGCTCCTGCGCATATTGGGCAATCTCGGCTTCGTGGGCCGCAATGGCGTCGCGGTCCAGCGCGTCCATATAGCTCAGCGCCGCTCCCAGCCCGATCGCCTGCACGATCGGCGGCGTTCCGGCCTCGAACCGGTGCGGCGGCTCGTTATAGGTCACATTGTCCAGCGTCACCGTATCGATCATCTCGCCGCCGCCCTGATAGGGCTGCATCTCGGCAAGCAGGTCATACTTGGCATAGAGCACGCCGATGCCGGTCGGCCCGTACAGCTTGTGGCCGGTCATGATGTAGAAATCGGCGTCCAGGTCCTGCACGTCGACACGCTCGTGTGCACGGCGCCCTGGCTGCCATCGATCAGCACCGGAATGCCGCGCGCATGGGCAATCTCGATCACCTGCTTGATCGGCGTCACCGTGCCCAGCACGTTGCTCATATGGGTCACCGCAACCATGCGGGTGCGCTCGCTCAGCGCCGCCTCGAACGCGTCGAGGCTGAAGCTGCCGTCATCGCCCACATCGACCCATTTGATCACCGCGCCCTTGCGTTCGCGGTGGAAATGCCAGGGCACGATGTTGGAATGGTGCTCCATGATCGTGGTGACGATCTCGTCGCCTTCACCGATCCGCGGGCCCGGCAAACGATGCCGCCACCAGATTGATCGCCTCGGTCGCCGAGCGGGTGAAGATGATCTCTTCCGGGCGCGCTGCGTTGAGGAACTTGCGGGTGGCCTCGCGGCCGCCCTCATAGGCTTCGGTGGCGCGGTTGGCGAGCGTATGCAGAGCCCGCGATGCACGTTGGCATATTCATGCCGAAAGGCATAATCCATCCGCTCCAGCACCTGCACCGGCTTTTGCGCCGATGCACCGCTGTCGAGGAAGACCAGACGATTGCCGTGAATTCGCTCGGCCAGGATCGGGAAATCGGCACGGACTTTTTCAAGATCGAAGGTCATCTTACCCTACTCACCGGAGGCAGGCCCGCGAGGGCCGGCAACTCCGTTTTCTAGATACCGCGCGCCGGAGGGAGCTCCCCGCCTCTGCGGGAAACTCCATGAGCAATGCTTACCTTTTGCCCAGCAGCCAGCCGTCGACAATGCCGTTCAGCGCTTCGCTGAGGGCTTCGTCTTCGACCGGGTCGAGCACTTCGGCGATGAAGCCACGGACCAGCATGGTCTCAGCTTCGGCCTTCGAAATGCCGCGGCTCATCAGGTAGAACATCGAGTCGGCATCGAGCTCGCCACAGGTCGAACCGTGACCGCACACCACGTCGTCGGCATAGATTTCCAGCTCCGGCTTGGAGAGGATTTCTGCCTCGTCCGAGAGCATCAGACCCTGCATCATCATCTTGGCGTCGATCTTCTGGGCATCGCGGCTCACCAGGATCTTGCCCTGGAACACCGCCTTGGAACGGCCACGCGCAATCTGCTTGTAGCAGTTCCTGGCTGGTGGTGTGGGGCACCGCGTGATCGATCTCGATGCTGATGTCGTTGTGCTGGCCGTCGTCCACCAGGTTGAGCCCGGTGAAGTCGGCATGCGCGCCTTCGCCCACGAACTTGGCAAACACCTGGGTGCGCGCCAGCACGGCGCCGGCATGGATGGTGATGGTGCGCAGCTTGGCGCCTTCGCCGATCGTGTACTCATTGGTCGCGAAATGGCTGCTGGCGCGCGCCGACAGATCCACCGTGATATGGGTCACGTTGGCATTCTTGCCGACGGCCAGATACGTCGAGTGGTTGCCGACATGCGCCGCATCCGAACCCGAGAACGTCTCGAGGATCACCACCGACGCATTGTCGGCGACGAACACCTTGAGCGCATCCGACGACGTGCGCCGCATCGCCTTCGCTGCGACGGTCGATCTGGATCACCGGATCGACGCTGCCTTCGAGGTTGAGCGTCAGCGCTTCCTTGGCCAGCGCACCGTTGAGGTGCACCAGCACGTCGTCGCGCGTGGTCAAGCACGCCACCGGCGGCCTTGCCGACGATGACGCCGGCCGGGGCCGTCGAGCTCGTCTGCACCACGCCATTGGCGATCATCAGCTGGTAGGCGCCGGCGACGCGCAGCGCCGGGGCGCTGGCTTCATTGGCGGCCTGGGCCAGCGGCGGGATCGCCGTCAGCAGGCTCTTGAGGTCGGTATAGTGATAGGCTTCAACGCGGCGCGTCGGCAGGCCGGCGATGGTGATCCGTTCGGCCGTAGCGGTCGGCGCCCACGCTCTTGAGCTGCGCGATCAGGGTATCTTCGGCTGGCCCGAGCCGGACGGGGAACTGAACTGCTCATTAGGTCAGGCCGCCTCGTCAAAGTCGGCATAGCCCTTGGCTTCGAGCTGCAGCGCCAAATCCTTGTCGCCGCTTTCCACGATCCGGCCATCGCGAGAACACGTGCACCACGTCGGGCACGATGTGGTTCAGCAGGCGCTGATAGTGGGTGATCACCAGCATCGAGCGCTTGGCGTCGCGCAGCGCGTTGACGCCCTTCGACACCACCTGCAGCGCATCGATGTCGAGCCCGGAATCGGTCTCGTCGAGGATGCACAGGCTCGGCTGCAGCAGCGCCATCTGCAACACTTCGGCGCGCTTCTTCTCGCCGCCCGAGAAGCCGACATTGAGCGGACGCTTGAGCATGTCGCTGTCGATATTGCAGGTCGGCACCCGCCTCCTTGACGGCGCGCATGAAGTCGGGCGTCGACATTTCGCCTTCGCCGCGATGCTTGCGCTGCGCGTTGATGGCGGTCTTGAGGAACGTCATGGTCGACACGCCCGGGATCTCGATCGGATACTGGAACGCGAGGAACAAGCCGGCACCGGCGCGCTCGGACGGATCCATCTCGAGCAGGTTCTCGCCGTTGAGCAGCACTTCGCCTTCGGTGATCTCGTAGTCGTCCTTGCCGGCCAGCACATAGCTCAGCGTCGACTTGCCCGAGCCGTTGCGGCCCATGACGGCATGCACTTCGCCGGGCGGAATGACCAGGTTCACGCCCTTGAGGATTTCGCGCTCCTCGATGCGGGCATGCAGGTTGCGGATTTCGAGAATAGGGGTCGTCATGGCAATCTCCGAATTGTGGGGGCCGATGTCGCTGCTGTCGCGCCAATCGGCAAGCTGGTGGTTACTGGTTTAGCCGACGCTGCCTTCGAGGCTGATCGAGATCAGCTTCTGCGTTTCGACCATGAATTCCATCGGCAAATGCTGCAGCACGTCGCGCACGAAGCCGTTGACGATCAGCGCCACAGCTTCTTCCTCGTTGAGGCCGCGCTGCTGGCAATAGAACATCTGGTCGTCGGAAATCTTGGAGGTCGTGGCCTCGTGCTCGAACACCGCCGAGCCGTTCCGGCTCTCGATATAGGGCACGGTATGGGCGCCGCACTTGTCCCCGATCAGCAGGCTGTCGCACTGGGTGAAGTTGCGCGCATCCTTGGCCTTGGCATGCGCCGAGACCTGGCCGCGATAGGTGTTGTCCGAAAAGCCCGCGGCAATGCCCTTGGCGACGATGCGGCTGGACGTGTTCTTGCCCAGATGGATCATCTTGGTGCCGCTGTCGACCTGCTGGTAGCCGTTCGAGATGGCGATCGAGTAGAACTCGCCGACCGAATTGTCACCGCGCAGGATGCAGCTGGGGTACTTCCAGGTGATCGCCGAACCGGTTTCCACCTGGGTCCAGCTGATCTTGGAATTGTCGCCACGGCAATCGCCACGCTTGGTGACGAAGTTGTAGATGCCGCCCTTGCCGTCCTTGTCGCCCGGATACCAGTTCTGCACCGTCGAGTACTTGATCTCGGCATTGTCGAGCGCGATCAGCTCCACCACTGCCGCGTGCAGCTGGTTTTCGTCGCGCATCGGGGCCGTGCAGCCCTCGAGATAGCTCACATAGCGAATCCGCTTCGGCGATGATCAGCGTGCGCTCGAACTGGCCGGTATTGCGCTCGTTGATGCGGAAATAGGTCGACAGCTCCATCGGGCAGCGAACGCCCTTGGGGATGTAGACGAACGATCCGTCGGTGAACACGGCGCTGTTGAGCGTGGCGTAGTAATTGTCCGAAACCGGCACGACGCTCGCCAGGTACTTCTGCACCAGCTCGGGATATTCGCGGATGGCTTCCGAGATCGAGCAGAAAATGATGCCGACCTTGCTGAGCTCTTCGCGGAAGGTGGTCACCACCGACACCGAATCCATCACCGCGTCGACCGCGATCTTCGGGCGCTCGACGCCGGCCAGGATTTCCTGCTCCTGCAGCGGAATGCCAAGCTTCTCATACATGCGCAGCAGCTCTGGATCGACATCCTCGAGGCTGGTCGGCGCCGGGCGTCGATTTGGGCGCGGCGTAGTAATACATGTCCTGCAGGTCGATCTGCGGATAATGCACCTTCGCCCAGCTCGGCTCGGTCATGGTCAAAAAGCGGCGATACGCCTCAAGGCGCCAGTCGAGCATCCACTGGGGCTCGTTCTTCTTGGCCGAGATGAAGCGGACAATGTCCTCGCTCAGGCCCTTGGGGGCCTTGTCGGTCTCGATTTCGGTTTCAAAGCCGTATTTGTACTTGTCTACGTCAAGCGCCAACACCGATTCCACGGTCTCGCGATCGATGTTTTCCTTGAGCGTGGGAATGTCATATTCCACCATATCGGCTTCTCCTATTAACCCGACGGCGATTCAAGGTCGCCGCGAGCACGTCAAAAGTGAGTGCGGCCTAGGCCGCGTGTCCCTGCCGCGCCCGATGGCGCTCAAGGATCGATTGATACCCCGCAACGAACGCATCCACGTCCGCAGCGGTAGAACTCCACCCAAGGCTGACCCGCAGGGCGCAGGCGGCCAATTCTGGCGCCACACCCATCGCAGCCAGCACATGGCTTGCCCCGACCTTGCCCGATGAGCAGGCCGAGCCCGACGACACCGACAGGCCCAGCAGGTCCAGCCCCATCATCGCCGTGGCATTGCTGATGCCCGGCACGGCGAAATTGGTGACATTGCCAAGGCGCTCGCCGCCAAAAACCACTGCCTCGGGCGGCAGCGAGTCTTCGAGTTTCCTGGTCAGGGCCGTGACATTAGCCTCACCATAGCACGTTTCGATGACGGCTGCTGCGGCGCCAAAGGCCGCAATCACCGCCGCCGCTTCCGTGCCACCCCGACGCCCCTGCTCCTGGCCACCGCCCGGCAGCAAGCCGCACGAGGTCGGCATGCGCCTTGACCAGCAAGGCGCCGACACCGGCCGGCGCGCCGATCTTGTGGCCGCTCACAGCCATCATATCGGGTGCGGAAGCCGCAAAATCCAGCTTCAGCTTGCCAAAGGCCTGCACCGCGTCGACGAACAGGGTGTGCCGCGTCGGCCCCACCAGTGCGTTGATCTGCCCAATGGGCTGGACCACGCCGGTTTCATTGTTCACCCAGTGCACCGCCACCAGCAGGTCGCCCTCGGCATCGGCAATGATCTGCGCCAGCGCGGCGAGATCGATGCGGCCATCGGCCAGCAGCGGCACCACGATCACCGGCAGCCCGGTGGCATCGGCTGCCCGCAGCACCGCAACATGCTCACCCGCACTCACCACGACGGCACTGGACTTGAACGTCTTGGCGCCCCCGACGATGGCCTGGGTGATCGCTTCGGTAGCCGAACCGGTGAACACCACCTGCTTGGGCTCGGCCCCGGCGAGCGCCGCCACCTGGTGGCGGGCGGTATCGAGCAGATTGCGCAGCGCCCGGCCATGGGAATGCACCGATGAAGGGTTGCCCACCAGATCGAGGGCAGCGACGAGCGCGGTCCGCGCTGCCGGCAGGAGCGGGGACGCGGCATTATGATCAAGATAGATCGCCGGTCTCGTCATCACATTCCCAGTTGGCGCATGCGCGCCGATCACACCGTCCATGCCCGGTCAGGGGCGCTGTTTTGCCCCGGCAACCAAACACTTCTTGAAATTTGTTGCCCAACTTCATTACAAGGGGCGCACCAACAGGCCGCACAGCGGCCTGAAACCAGTTTCGAATTGTTCTAAACTAGATTTACAATCCATGTTTTAGGGAGCGGCACCGGCTTAGTCAAGCAGCAACGCGCGTGACTGGGCCGCCACAACCACCCCTGATAGAGCCGAAAGGCCGGAAGAAACAGACCATGCCAGAAGTGATTTTCAACGGCCCAGAAGGCCGTCTGGAAGGCCGGTACCAGCCAGGCAAGGAGCCCAACGCTCCCATCGCCATCCTGCTGCACCCTCATCCGCAGTTTGGCGGCACGATGAACAACCAGATCGTGTACAATCTCTTTTACATGTTTGTAGAACGTGGCTTCGCCGTGCTGCGCTTCAACTCGCGCGGCGTCGGCCGCAGCCAGGGCGCATTCGACCACGGCATTGGCGAGCTCTCGGATGCCGCCGCCGCCCTCGACTGGCTGCAGACCATCAATCGCGAATCGCGCGGCTGCTGGATTGCCGGCTTCTCCTTTGGCGCCTGGATCGGCATGCAGCTGCTGATGCGTCGCCCTGAGGTCGAAGGCTTCATTTCCGTCGCTCCGCCCGAAAACCTCTACGACTTCTCGTTCCTGGCCCCCTGCCCGTCTTCGGGCCTGATCATCCATGGCGACAAGGACCGCGTGGCTCCGCCCGCATCCGTCCAGAAGCTCGTGGACAAGCTCAAGACCCAGAAGGGCATCACCATCGAACAGCAGATCGTGGAAGGGGCAAACCACTTCTTCGAAAACAAGATCGATGACCTTACCGAACGGTGCGCCGAGTATCTCGACCGCCGCCGGGCTGAGATCGCCGCCGGCGGCGGGCGCTAAAGCAGAGCGCAACACTGCGATAGAAACCACCACGGCGTCATCCCCGCGAAAGCGGGGACCTCCGTTTCTCTAGCGGCTGTCCGGCAAACAGAGGTTCCCGCCTTCGCGGGAATGACCCTGTGATAGGGACGGCCTTTGGAATCGCACCCCATGAGCAAGTTCAAATCCGATTTTCTGCGCGTTCTCGATGAGCGCGGCTTCATCCACCAGATTTCCGACCCCGAGGGGCTGGACAATCTCTTCGCCACCGAAACGGTCACCGCCTATATCGGTTTTGACCCCACGGCATCATCGCTTCACGTCGGCAGCCTCATTCAGATCATGATGCTGCACTGGCTGGAAAAGACCGGCCATCGCGCGGTTGCCCTCATGGGCGGCGGCACGGGCATGGTCGGCGACCCGTCCTTCAAGGACGAGGCGCGCAAGCTGATGACCACTGACACCATCCAGTCCAACATTGACGGCATCAAGCAGGTGTTCTCGAACTACCTGACCTTCGGCACCGCGCCGACAGACTCGTTGATGCTGAACAATGCCGAGTGGCTCATGCCGCTCAACTACCTCGAATTCCTGCGCGATGTGGGCCAGCACTTCTCGATCAACCGCATGCTGAGCTTTGACTCGGTCAAGCAGCGTCTCGATCGCGAGCAGTCGTTGAGCTTCCTCGAGTTCAACTACATGATCCTGCAGGCCTATGACTTCGTGGAGCTGAACAAGCGCTACGGCGTGCGCCTGCAGATGGGCGGCTCGGACCAGTGGGGCAATATCGTCAACGGTATCGACCTCGGCCATCGCCTCGGCACGCCCCAGCTCTACGCCCTCACCTCGCCGCTCCTGACCACGTCGTCGGGCGCCAAGATGGGCAAGTCGCTCAACGGCGCGATCTGGCTCAATGCCGATCTGCTCTCGGCCTATGACTTCTGGCAGTACTGGCGCAACACCGAGGACGCCGACGTCGAGCGCTTCCTCAAGCTCTACACGACGCTGCCGCTCGACGAAGTCGCGGCCATCGCCAATGGCGACATCAACGAGGCCAAGAAGCGTCTCGCCACTGAAGTCACCGCGATGATCCGTGGCCGCGCCGCCGCCGAGGAAGCGGCCGAAACGGCTCGTGCCACCTTCGAGACCGGTGCGATCGATCTGTCCCTGCCGACCGCCACCGTCGCCCAGGCCGACCTCGATGCCGGCATCGGCATTCTGGCCGCTCTGGTCACCGCCGGCCTTGCCGCCTCCAACGGCGAAGCGCGTCGTCACGTCCAGTCCGGCGCCGTGCGCGTCAACGACACTGTGGTCGAGGATGACAAGCTGACTGTTGCCGCCGACGCCATCCTGGCCGAAGGCGTCATCAAGCTCTCCGTCGGCAAAAAGCGCCACGCGCTGCTCAAGCCGGTCTGAGGCCGTTCATCTGGCGCTATTTTTCGTTCAGATGTCGTTCATATACCGTTCATCTATCGTTCATATAGCGCCAAAAACCGTTCAGCCCCCGTTCATAAACGGGGGCTTTTTTGTGGGATTTCAACGCTCTGGCGGCAGTTCCTTGGCGCGGAACTCCAGCAGCTCCCGGAACGCCCCCGGCAGCAACGCCGACAGCGGATTGATCTTGAATTGCGGGTTATCCAGCGCCCCTTGCACCGCAAAGGTCACCCCCACCAGCCCCTCGCCGTCGCGCCCGCCCAGCAGCGGCCCCAGCAGCGGGATCTTCTGGAACACGTTGTTCAGCCCGAACAGCGGCACGTAAGTCCCTGTCAGATCATACTGATTTTGCTTGGTGTAAATGAAGCCGCGCATCGTGCCGCCCACCATGTCGCCCGCCAGCATGCCTTTGGTCACCTCGACACGGTCCGGCCGGCGCATGAACTCCACCTGCGCCACGTCGAAATCCAGCCGGTTCTGCGCCGCGATCACCGTCCGGGAATCGGCATGATTGCCAAGGATTTGCGCAACATTGGCCTCGTTGACGATGGCAAAGTCCCGCATCACCAGCTGCCCGGCCTCGGCATCGATCTTGTTGTCGGTCGTCAGCACCAAATTTCCAGCGCCACCAGCAAGTTGCGAGTAAACCCCGAGCAAGCGCAGGATGGTTCCGGCATCGTTGAACGCGATGCTCATCGTCCGCCCGTTCGGCGCCGGATTCGTGGTTATTGCCAGGCTGTTACCTTCACCGAACTGCGCCGTGATGTTGGCCCGTCGCACATCGCTCCCGCGCACCAAAAGGTCGAGCACCACATTGAACGCCGTCGTCGCATAATACCCCAGCGCCCGGTCCAGCTTCACATCGAGCGCAATCGTCTGCTTGAACTGGGTCGACTGCACCCCGCCCGAACCTTCGCCCAGCCCGAAAAACTGCTTCAGCATCGGCTTCAGATCGAGCTGCTGGCCGCGAATTTGCACGGCATATCCGTTACTTAGCGGAGAGACGCTCAGTCGCGCACTATCCCCTTCACTCAATCCGAACTGGCTGAACTCGGCGCTTTTTAGCCCCGTCCTTGGCATCAAATACCAGCCCGCCAGCCACCCGCACCGAGCCAAATCCCAGGTCGACATTGGACAGTTCGGTGACATCGCCATCCTGCCGGACCGTCGCCTGCACCGCCCCCGCGACCCCGGATTCCTTGCGTATTCCCAGGTCTTTAATCGTCAGCCGCGCATCCTTGAGATCGACCGCCATCTGGATCGAACCATCCGGCATCGGCTGCGCCACGAACCGCACCTTGCCCGCGAGGAAGTCCGACGCGTCAAAGCCCATCTTGGCCAGCTCGGCGACCTCGACGGTCGATGACAGACGGAACGCCGGATCGGTTTGCGGCGTGCCGGTGATCTCCAGATCCGCCGCCATGCCGTCAATTTCTGCTGAGCCACCAATCTTATAGCCCAGTTGGGTGGCGTTGAACGCCAGCTGCCCATTGCTGATCTTGCGGTCCTGAATCGGCTGCGAACTGGCGAAATCCGACATAGTGCCGTTCAGCGCATAGTCAAATTCCAGCGGCGTTCCCGCGGCCTCGTCGGCCGGGTGAATGGTCGACACCAGTCCGACATTGAACGCCCCGGTGATGGAATTGATGTCGACTGGCAGGCTGGTTTCATCAATCAAATCAGGCTGTTGCTCTCGCACCAGCGCCACCAGCGCCTGCACCCCGCCCGACACATTGCCCGACACCTCCAGCAAGCGATCGTCCGGGTCGCTATTGTCCATGATCAGCGCCGGCCGCGTTACGATGATGTCCCCCGCCGCCGTCGCAATGCGCCCGCCACCGGCCGAAACGGTCATATGGGCGTCATCGATCTGCAGCCGCGTTTCACCGTCGATGGCGATCGGCGCCATCTGCTCAGTCGGCCTGACGGCAACATCCACGCCGGCAATATCGATATGCATGGAGCCCTCGGGAAGCGGCTTGTCTTCTCCGTGCAACGCCAGCGTGCCTACTGGAAACTTGAATTTAAGCAAGCCGTTAGCCACCGTTCCCGCAGTGACGTTGGCGACAAACCAGTCGCGGCTTTCCTCGCCGAGCATGTAGGGCCAGACCCGCTTGGCATCGTCCGCCGTGACCCCGTGCCCGGCCACGGTCATGTCGAGCCCCATGCCCTCCACCAGCATGTCGACGCGCCCGGTAAGCTCAATCTCGGCCTCTCCCTTGCGCGCGACGAACCGGTCGATGCCCAGCGCTCCATAAAGCGGCGCCGACCAGCCGACAAAATTCATGCTCTCAAACGGCTCCTTCGGCGCGTCCATGTCATTGGGATGCAGCGCCACATCGCGGGCCTGCAGCGAAATTCCGATGGTTGGCCCGTATTTAGCGTCCAGCCCCATGGCGAAAACACCAGAGAGCCGCGCCGAGCTGTTGCCGATCTGCAAGGCAGTTTCAGCCAGGGTGAAATGCCCTTCCTGAGGCGACCAGTTGATATCGAGGATGGAACTGACCACCGGAAAATAGGCATCGGCGATCCGCAAGTCCAAACCGGTCAAATCGACCTTGAATTCGCCATCCACCAACTGCCCACCGGCCGGCTCGAAATTGACATCGATCGACAAAGCACCCCCGCCGCGCAGGGCCGCAATGCTGGTGGCATCATCGATAAACGGCAGAAACGCTGCGAAATCGATGTTCGTGACATCCGCCTCAAGCCGCGAATTGCCTTGCTCATCGACGGTGCGCGACAAATTGCCCGTCATTTTCCGACCACTCAGCGTCGCTGAAAAAACCGCATCGGTGTCGCGCCGATCCCGCGATGGGCTGATCTCGAACTCGATATTGTCGAAGCGTCGATACAGCCCGTACACCGAGTCACTCATGTCCACGATGCCGTCGCGCACCACCAGCTTGGAAAAGCGTCCCTGGGCTGCCTGCTCCACGATTTCGGCGATCCCCTGATCGCTGGCCTCGAGATTGTAGATCAGCCAGTCATTGTCCGAGCGCATCAGCACCGGCTCGTCCGTGCCGCTCACCCCGATGCCACGGGCCGAGATCGCTGCGGATGGAAAAGTGTCTTCGCCCTCATGCACTTGCACGATGGGCGTATCCCCAGATCCATCGGTTACCAGGTCAAAACTCGTCACCCGCGGGCCAAACAAATCCTGCACCAGCTGCACGTGCGGGCGCACGATAGTGACCGTCGCGCCCGGCTGTCCGAACAGCGCCCTGGCCGGTGAAAAGCCAACCTCAAGCGCTTCCATGGCCACGCGAGCGCCACTTTTCTTGTCGCTGTAAACCACGGGTGAAAACTGGATGACCGGCCAGATTCCCTTCTCCAGGGCCAGCGCCATCTGACCCAATTGCAGATCACTGCTCTGGGGAAGCGCCGCCTGGGCGATTGATTGTGCTGCCTCGCTGCCGAACGGCAGTCGAATGGGCGTGATCAGCAGGATCAAATAAAGCAGCAGCGACAACACGCAAGGAACACCAACCACCCACACCGCCCGCTTGGCGGCAAGACGCAGTGGATGGCGCGGCGCCGCCCGGGCAAGCGAAAGTTCTGGCGGGGGTGCGGGTAAGATTGACGCGCTCACTTGCTTCCAGAACGAAGAATTGCCGGGATCTGCTGGCTGCCTCAGAATCAACCACACAATGCGGTCTCTTGCCCAATGATACCGACTGGAATATGGCACCGACACCCACATTTTCTCAGGCTAACAGCTGGTGGAACTAAACCCATGCCAGAATTGACCATAGGCTCACCTGCCCCGGATTTTTCCCTGCCGCTTGACGATGGAACCAAGTTCACGCTGGCCGATCACCGTGGTCATCCGGTGGTGCTGTTCTTCTATCCGCAGGACGATACTCTGGGCTGTACCAATGAAAACAAGGAATTCTCCCAGTTGCTTCCCGCGTTTAATCGGTTGGATGCGCGAGTATTGGGAATCTCGCCCGATCCGATTGGAATGCACGTCAAGTTTCGCGCCAAGCATCAACTAACGACACCGCTCGCCTCGGACCCTGAGCATCTGGCGATTTCGGCCTACGGGCTGTGGCAACCCAAAAAGCTTTACGCCGTGAGTTCATGGGCCTGGTGCGAACCAGTTTCATCATCGGCGCAGACGGCCGCATCCTCGAGATAATGCGGGCTACACGGATCGCGGGGCACGCACAAAAAGTCCTCGACGCCCTGGCTCAGCACCTGGCCTCCGGCGCCAAATAACCTTTGTTAACCATACCCGGTCATACTCCGGACACCATACTTCAGGCGTCAATGGGTGTGTTGCGTGCGTCAATCGGCCAATGTCAGGCGAACCGAACCCGGTCGGGGCCCATCTGGTCGGAGCCCGCATTTCTCTATTCGTCCTGTCTTGTTCTACGGCATGTTCACGGTTCTACTGGCAGGCAACGTGCTGCTGGGCACCACCTTGCTTTTGACGCCCGATATCTCCCGCCTGCTAAACCGTCATACCGATCAGGTAATCAGCGCCTATGAAGAGCGCATCACCCAATTGCGGGTAGAAGTGGATCGTCTCCACTCGCGTAATTATGCCCAGGCTGGCGATATCAATCTGCAGTTGCAGGACCTCGCCCAGCAGCAGGAAGTGCTGATCGAGCAGCATCAGCTGGTAAAGGTCTTGGTCGACAAAGCCGATGAACTCGGCATCTACTCCTCAGAGCTCGCAGCGCAAACCTCGATTGCTCCGTTGGCCAATACCCCGATGATCAATGGTAATCCGGATATCGGAGCGACCGCCTCGGCGGTGGCTCAGATGATGGATGAGACCCAATCGGCCATGAGCAGCATCGCCCAGGCTGCCGCGTCGCGCACCGATACCATCGTGCTCGAATTGTCCGGGCTGGGCATTCCGGTCACCCTGCCCCAGGAGCTAAACGGCGTCGGGGGCCCACTATTGCCAGCACGCTCCGATGCCCAGCAATCGACCACCATGGACGATGCAAACGACGTTCTGGCCGCGCTGGCGCGCTACAAGCTCGCCCGTGACAGCATCGATCACGCGCCGATCCACATGCCCATTGCGGGAAACTTCCGCAACAGCTCTGGTTTTGGCAATCGTCGCGATCCCTTTTCGGGCGGCCGGGCATTTCATTCGGGGCTCGACTTCGCGGCACCTTCCGGCACGGTGGTTTTCAGCGCGGGTAAAGGGGTGGTGAGCTTTGTCGGCACCAAGCCCGGCTATGGCAACACTGTAGAAGTCACTCATGCCAACGGGTTGTTCACCAGATACGCCCATTTGTCCGGCTATTTGAGCAATGTGGGACAACGCGTGAATACCGGCACCCCGATTGCCAAAGTCGGCTCAACCGGCCGCTCCACTGGTCCGCATCTGCACTTTGAAATCCACAAGGCCAGCGGCGCTACCAACCCCAAGGCGTACCTTGATGCCGGAAAGCGCCTGCTGGCCCTGCTCAACTAAGCGACGTCGGTAGCGACCCCGACACGCTGCGCCAATGCCGCTTCCATGAAATCATCGAGGTCGCCGTCAAGCACGAGCGATGGCTGTCCGCTTTCCACGCCGGTGCGCAGATCCTTGACCATCTGATAGGGCTGCATGACGTAGGAACGGATCTGGTGTCCCCAACCGATATCGGTCTTGTTCGCGGCCTGCGCATTGGCCGCTTCCTCGCGCTTCTGCAGCTCCGCCTCATAGAGCCGTGACTTCAGCATCGCCATGGCTGTTGCCCGGTTCTTGTGCTGGCTACGCTCCTGCTGGCAGGCCACGATGATGCCCGACGGAATATGGGTGATCCGGATAGCCGAATCCGTTGTATTCACGTGCTGCCCGCCCGCGCCGGAAGCACGATAGGTATCGACCTTGAGATCGGATTCGCGGATTTCGATATCGATGGAGTCATCCACGACCGGATAGACCCACACGCTCGAAAAACTCGTATGCCGACGCGCCGCGGAATCGTAGGGGCTGATGCGCACGAGGCGATGTACGCCGCTCTCGGTCTTCATCCAGCCATAGGCGTTGTGCCCTTTGATCAGGATGGTCGCAGACTTGATACCAGCCTCTTCGCCATCGTGCATTTCGATGACTTCGACCTTCATCTTCCGCCGCTCGGCCCAACGGGTATACATGCGCAGCAGGATGTTGGCCCAGTCCTGGCTTTCCGTGCCGCCCGCGCCCGAATGAATTTCAACGTAGCAATCGTTGGCATCCACCTCGCCCGAAAGCAAAGTTTCGATCTGCTGACGACGGGCGGAGTGCTTCAACTCCAGCAGTGCGTTCTCGGCTTCCTTGACGACTTCGGCGTCGCCTTCAGCTTCGCCCAACTCGATCATCTCGATGTTGTCGCGAATACCGGCTTCCAGTTCACGAACCGACTTTACGGCAAGGTCCAGCTCATCCCGCTCCCGCATAGTGACGCGGGCTTTTTCGGGATTGTTCCAGAATTCTGGCGATTCAGTCTGCGCGGTCAGCGCGTCGAGGCGGAGTTCTGCAGTATCCCAGTCAAAGATGCCTCCTCAGCAGGGTCAAAACCTGCTCGATGTCGGCGACGGCTGATTCAATTTCCGTGCGCATTTCAAAGTCCCTGAAGTTTGTAGGGTTCATGTACCCAAGACCCCTGGCGGGATCAAGTAGAGGGCCGCAGGCCGGCGAAGCATCTGGTGGCAGGCGCTTGCGCAAGTTTTATTATCGATTTAGCATCCCATTCTCAGTCAAGGAGATCGAGATGCTCAATACGATCACTACTGGCCTAATAATTATCATCGCATTCACTGTATCCGCCTCCGCCCAGGAAACATCGATAGAGAAGGGCGAACGTATCTCGCGCATTGGCGGCTGCCATGACTGCCACACACCAGGCTTCAATGAAGCTGGTGGTGTGATTGATCCCGCCAAGGCACTGATAGGCAGTCCCGTCGGCTATCAAGGCCCATGGGGAACCACCTACGCCGCAAATTTGCGGCTCGTCGCCAGCAAAATGGATGAAGACGCCTTCGTCGCGCATTTGCAAACCTTCGAAACCAGACCACCCATGCCCTGGTTCAACGTTCACTATCTCGATGAATCAGAACTGCGTTCGTTGCACCAGTATATCGTCTCGCTTGGGGACCCTGGGGAGCCGGCGCCGGCATATGTGCCACCGGACCAGAAGCCCACCACTCCCTATCTTCTTTTCGTCCCGGTAATGCCCTGAGAGCTGCTTGAACAGGTACGACCGCGGTAAAACTGCCGCCGACAGGAAAATCCTGGTTCGGCTGCAGTTCATCGCGTTCTGCAACGCCATCTGAATTTGGGCCCATCTGGAAGGCCGGTGTTTCCATCGGAAAGACGCCAAATTGGGCGTTTCCTTTCCTTCAAAATGCGCTAAGGGTTCCCAGCATCTGCTGGCCCTGCCTATGGCAACTGGTCAACGCGGCCCCTTAGCTCAGCTGGATAGAGCGCGAGCCTTCTAAGCTCGATGTCGCAGGTTCGAGCCCTGCAGGGGTCGCCAGCACACCCCCCACGCGCAGTTCCGCCCGCGACACGCCCACGGGGGCGGTCACTCAATGCCACCATCACGGGTGATCGTTACAGCGTCCTGCTCCATCGTGCCGCATCTAGCCTTGGCGCAGGGTTTTCCCGCTATTGGCGCGGAACCCGTGCGCGACCGGTGCATTCAGCCATAGACCTCTGTTGAACCGAAAGGGGATGGTTATGACAGTCGAAGAAACAAGCGATCCATGGGTAAACCCCGCGTTCGAGCAGTCGGTCCGGGACACTGCTTATTTCCTATGGGAAAAAGACGGTCGTCCCGAGGGGAAGGAACAGGACTATTGGTTTCGGGCTTTGGACGAATGCCTTCGACGGTATCGCGAGGACACAATTGGAGGCCAGGCACGCAATGACGCGGGCGACCGGCAGTTTGATGACAACATCGATGACCTTGGCCGCAGGGTGAACGATCCGGATAGTGCTCCAATGGATCAGCCCGTAACCGCTGGGAAGAAATGACGCGCCCCGGCCTCGAGCCTTTGGTTAGTATGCGACCGAAGCCACGCGCTTTGTTTCCTCCTCAGGCCAGGCGCCAGGGCGACCAAGGAAATACCCCTGTGCCTCGTCACAACCCTCGTTAAGCAGCAGCGCGAGCTGGGCGCTCGTTTCCACGCCTTCGGCGAGCACCGGAACTTCGAGACTTCGCCCGAGGGCGAGGATAGCGCGGACAATGGCCTTCGATTGCCGGTTGCTTTCCACATCAACCATGAACGAGCGATCGAGCTTGATCTTGTCAAACGGAAACGAGCGAAGCGTTTCCAACGACGAATAGCCCGTGCCAAAATCGTCTATGGCTATTGTAACGCCCAGTGCTTTTATTTGTCGCAGGATATGCAGAGCGCGCGGCTTGTCCCCGATAATGGCGCTTTCGGTAACCTCAAGTTCCAGGCGAGCTGGGGATAGCCCCGTTTCTACCAGGATAGATTCCACGAGCTTGGCCAGATCGGCATGAGCAAGCTGGATGGTCGACAGGTTAACCGCAATCTTGTGGGGCTCGGGCCAGTTCGCCGCGGTACGGCACGCCGCCCGCAGCACCCACTCACCAATCGGTAGTATGGCACCGCATTCCTCGGCGATTGGAATGAAATCGGCAGGGGAAATTGGTCCGCGCGTCGGATGGTTCCAGCGCAGCAGAACCTCGTATCCCATGACATCTCCGGTCGCGACTGACTTTTGCACCTGATAGTGCAAATGCATCTGGCCCTCATCGATCGCGGTCCAGAGATCGCGCGCGATTGAGCGTCGCTCGCGGGCAATCTCGTCCATCGACGCCTCATAGAAGCACACGCTTTCAATGATGCTGTCCTTGGCACGATACATTGCCAGATCGGCGTTGCTGTTCAGTTTCTCGAGCGTGGTTCCATC
Organism: uncultured Alphaproteobacteria bacterium; assembly: GCA_963699295.1. Classification (GTDB taxonomy): domain Bacteria; phylum Pseudomonadota; class Alphaproteobacteria; order Rhizobiales; family Devosiaceae; genus Devosia. The sequence goes on along the minus strand of OY969432.1, from coordinate 586,612 downwards.
CTGGGGGTAGATCGCGATCCCAATACTGACGCCGACCGATATGCTGTTCTCGCCAATGTGAAGCCGGTCGCAAATCTGGCGCTCGAGCCGATTTACGAAGGCATGCAGATCCATGTCGTCATCGAACAATTTGAACGCCGCGAATTCGTCACCGCCGAACCGGGCAAAAAACTCGCCGTCCTTTTGCTCTGCGGTGGTTCTGTCGGACACCATTCGTAGAACGACATCGCCAACCGCATGACCATGGTGGTCGTTAACTTCCTTGAAGCGGTCAAGGTCGATGCCAAGGACTGCAAGCCGCTTGTCGCCAGCCTTTGCTGCCTGGAGGGCAGCTTCTGCCGCGTCGTTGAAATGGTTCCTGTTGGGAAGCCCCGTAAGGCTATCGTGCCGCGCCATGTGGGTTATCTGCGCTTCGGACTTGCGCCGTTCGGAGATGTCCTCGATCGTTGACACCCAGCCTTCGGGCAATGCAGGGCGATGAATGACGCGGATCGTCTTCGCCGAATCCAGCTCTTGTACCAGCTCGCCGTTGTCCTCTCCGGCAATGAGGCGCTTGTGCAGACGATAGACCTCATCGACCTGTTCATCGGAAGGGGTCGGCCCATGGGCTTCGAGCACCACCCTGCAAAAATCTCGTAACTGCAGGCCTTCAACCGAGCGGTTTGCCGAAATCCCAAGTATGGCCATAAGGCGGTCATTTACGAGGATGATACGCTCATGGGCGTCGAACAAAGCCAGACCCTGGCTCATATGCGTCAAGGCAAGCTCAAGCCTGGCGCTGATCGTGGAAATGCGCCCGGCATCAGCGAGCCGACGGAGGTCATCGCGTGCGTCGAGATAAAGGCCACCCAGGACCGCTGCCAGTATAAGTATACTCGCCAAGCCGATATTGAGCGAGATTTGCCCCGGCGACATATCCCCGTTTGTTGTCACGGCGAAGCAATTGCTGAAGTCCGCAGCCCCCATAGCCGTAAAGTGCATGGAGCAGATCGCCAGGGTCAGCAACACAACGGCCGCCAACTTGTGCTTCTTGTTACTGCTGGTGGCGCCGAACATCAGCGCCAAGGCACCCAGCGTAGCGCCCAACAGTACGGAAGCAGCAACCAGCCCGTTGTCCCATAGTATTTCTCCGCCCATCACCAGGGCAGCCATGCCGGTATAATGCATGCCCGTAATGCCGAGCCCGACGATTGCTCCGGCCAGAAGATGATCAGACCGACCATTGCCGTTGGTCGCCATAAAGAAACCGAGACCACATCCGATGATGGCAATCGCTAACGACACCGCAGTTATCAGGGGATCGTAGCCAAGCTGGAACCCGGCATCGAGAGCGAGCATGCCAATGAAATGGGTCGACCAGATGCCGAAACCGACGGCTATTGCGGCAACGCTCAACCAGATCAACCGCGGCCGACCCTGAGTACTGCGCGCCCTCGCCAACAGGCCAATCCCCGAAAAGGCGGACAGCGTGCAGACCAATGCAGCCAACAGCACCAGGCGCAGGTCATGGGTGGCCAAGATTGAGTGAAGAACCGTCTGCATGCCAGCCTCTGAATAATACAGCGGCTGACTTACCACCGGCCGGTAAACACTTGGTTCTGTTCGGAGACTTCCGGCTAGCGCCGAGAACGCCTGCACCAGCGCGCCTTCGGTTCGGGCGGCGCTGCGGTGTTGCTCGCGGAACCGGCATACTCCAGCCCCGTTAACGCTGATTGATCGTTAAGGAGCAGCAAGCATGTTTATGCGCGTGGACAGATTGATCACCGAATTGCCTCCCCCCAAAAAATCGGATCCCAACGCCGCCGCCGCCCTCCAGGAATTGCTCGGTGGGAAGTACGGCGAAATGTCGACCCTCGGGAACTATATGTTCCAGAGCTTCAACTTTCGCAGCAAGGACAAGCTGCGGCCCTTCTACAGTCTGGTCGCTTCAATCACCGCTGAAGAACTCGCCCATGTTGAGCTCGTCAGCAACGGCGTAGCCATGATCAACAATGGTCCGGATAAGCCAGGGGGCGACAAAGGCGATGGCGGGGACATCTCCAAAACGCCATTCGAAGCCATGGCCGATATCCGTCTTGCATCCGCCTTTCTCGCGAATGGCGGTGGCGCCACACCAGTCAACTCAAACGGCGTATCCTGGAACAACGACTTCATCACCACAACGGGCAATGTCATCTTTGACTTGCTGCACAATTTTCATCTCGAATGTGGCGCGCGCCTGCATAAGCTTCGCGTTTATGAGACCCTGACCGATCCAACCGGCCGCGAAGTGTGCGGATATCTGCTAGTCCGCGGATCGGTTCACGCGCATTCATACGCTTTGGCGCTCAAGAAGCTGACCGGCGTCGAAATTGAAAAGATGTTGCCCACCCCAAACATCCCGCTAGCCAAGATCCCGGAGTGCCAGAAATATCTGGACGAAGGCTCACATCGCCGTCTCTACACCTGGAGCCAGAACGACTACCAGGAAATCTCGGGGATCTGGTCCAACGACGAAGTCGCCTTGCCTGGCGACCCTCCGGGGCCGCTTGAAGTCATCGACGGCATGCCCGATGGCGGCAAGATACACCAACTCGAAGGCATTCCCTCGGCTTTCACGCCCGACTATGCTCCCGAAGAGTTTTATGAGATCGCCAGCAAACTCTACAAAGCCTCGCGATAACAAACAGACGGGATGGCTCCCCCATCCCGTCATCTTGGCCGGTCAGTTCAGCCGACCGCCAGTGGCAGCGTCGAACAAGTGCGTTGTCCCCGCTTGTGGCAGCAGGCCGATCCTGTCTCCCGGCGCCCCGGCGATGCGTTGGCGTACCAATGCTGCTACGCGGTCGCCCCCAATGCTTGCGACAATATATGTTTCTGATCCCGTCGGCTCGATTGAGATGATCTCGGCGGCAATACCCTGATCGGCCGTGACAACGGTTAGATGCTCAGGGCGTATCCCAAGCGTTACCCCGTCACGGGCCCCGTTGGCGTCAACCTGCAGCTGGACGCCTGAGGGCGTTTCAAAAACAATCCCGCCGTCAACAGCGTGCAACCGGCCCGTCAGGAAATTCATCGACGGGGAGCCGATGAAGCTGGCGACAAAAGTGTTGACCGGGTGGTCGTAGAGATCGAGCGGCGCACCGGTCTGCTCGACCACACCATCGCGCATCACCACGATCTGGTCGGCCATGGTCATCGCCTCGATCTGATCGTGGGTAACGTAGATCGTCGTCGTCTTAATGCGCGCGTGCATTTCCTTGAGTTCGCTGCGCATTTGCACGCGCAACTTGGCATCCAAGTTAGACAGCGGCTCATCAAACAGGAACACTTGCGGGCGCCTGACAATAGCCCGGCCCATGGCGACGCGCTGCCTTTGCCCCCCAGACAACTGCTTGGGATATCGATCAAGATATTCGCTCAGTCCGAGAATGCGCGCCGCCTCAGCAACGCGTTTGTTGATCTCTGCCTTGGATTGCCGCGCCAGTCGCAGCGAGAAGCCCATGTTTTCGGCGATCGTCATATGTGGATAGAGCGCGTAATTCTGGAACACCATGGCGATGTCACGGTGCTTGGGTTCCACGTCGTTGATGATCCGGTCGCCAATGGCGATGGTGCCGCCATTGATATCTTCCAGGCCTGCAACCATCCGCAACAAGGTGGACTTTCCGCAGCCGGAAGGCCCAACCAACACTACGAAAGCCCCGTCCGGCACGTCGACAGAGACATTTTTGATGATCTCTACCAACCCGTAGGACTTCGCGACATTACGGATTGTTACGCCAGCCATGGTTCAGCTTTTCCTCGAATAGGGGTCGATCGATCAACGATCCGACTGGCCGCGTTAATGGCGGCCAGCAGGCTCAGTCCGGTGTGATATCCGGGGTCCAGATCGGGCGTCGCGGGAACATAATCGACTGCGCCGGCTTCCGTGCGCGTCTGGAACGCAATCGCAGGGACGCCCCGCCAGTAGTTGGTGAAAAATGCGGAATGAGCCTTTTGCCAAACCGCCAGCACCTCTTGTCGGCCACTGCGTTCATAAGCCAAAGCTGCGCTGCGGATCGTTTCCGGCAACGACCACCAGGGACAAAATGGGCTTAGCGGCTCGCCCGTTTTGGCCGACACGGTCAGCCGTATGCCGGGGTCATGAAAGCCTGAGGCGAAAGAGGCGAGGAGAATAGTCTCCAACTGCGCCAACATCCCCGCCCCAACATCATCGCCAAGATAATCCAGCGCAAAACCAACAAACTCAATGCCATGGCCCACATTGCACACATCATCGCCAGGTGTGTTTCGAAGCAACCCAGAGGCAGGGTCGAAATAACGTTCGAGAACATTGGCGATGAATCGATCGGCAAAACCGGCAGCTTCACCCCGGCCCATTCTGACCAGCGGGCCCGCGGCCCCGAGCAGGATCATTCGCGGCCCGAAGTCATCTGCTTGCTGCGCGACGGCCTCATGCGATAGAGCCACTCGCTCATTCATCTGGAACCGGCGCTGCTCGATGGCGTCAACAATTGCCGAAAACTTCTCCAGATGGCGGTCGATTTCACTGGGCGCATAACGACCTGCAGCCGCCAGCAGGCCCTTGGTCACGAAGATGTCGGAGTAGGTATAGATGTCCGTTGGTGGCTTGGAGAACGGCTGCGCCACACCGTCACCCGCCAAGACGGGCTGCAAGGTCTCGTCGTAGCAGAAATAGGCGTGGCCATCGCGCTCCCAAAGCGCATCAAGCGCATGGTAGAGCTTGAGCGCTACGCCATCGAGCCGGCCGGCCAACTCCGGCTCGGAGTGCTCAAAATAGGCGGCGTGTATTGCCAGGGCCTCGAGGCCCCGCCCCTGTATCCAGCCGTAGGTATAGCCTGGGCCTCGCAGCCCGTCAGCCGGCTCATAGTCAGCAAGGGTGATGCTGTTCTGCTTGGTATTTAGGAAGGCACCGTGGAGAACCGGCCGCTCCAGCAACCAGCGCAGACCGGCCGCATTGGCATCAGCATACCGGCGCTGCGCCTCCTGTAGGAACTCTTCGTTATTCGTCATTCTTTCAGCCCCGTACTGGCAACGCCTTGGACGAAGTTGCGGCGAAGCATGACAAAAAGGGTGATGCTGGGAATGAGCACCACCGCAGAAGCGGCGCTCAAGCGGCCGAGATCGACGGTAAATCCGGTCTGGAACAGCGCCAGCCCCACTTCAATGGTATAGGCCTCGCGCTTCGTCGCCACGATCATGGGCCAGGCAAAAGCCGTCCATGCCTGGAAGAATGCCAATACCCCCAGCGCTCCCAAAGCTCCGCGCAGAAGTGGCAGCACAATGCGCCAGAAGATCCATAATTCTCCGGCGCCATCAATGCGCGCAGCCTCAAGCAGTTCATCAGGTATGGAATGGATCACATTCTGACGAATGAGAAATATGCCAAAGCTCATCACCAGGTAACCCAACAGCAGACCCCAGACGCTATTGAGAATGCCAAGGCCCTGAGCCTGAAAATATAGCGGGATCATGTAGACTTCGAACGGGACAATGGCTGTGGCCAAGATCACCATGAAGATGATGTTGAGGGTCCGATAACGAAACTTGGCCAGAATATATCCCGCAATCGACGACGTCGCGAGAATGGCAACCGTCGACATGACGGCAAACATGATGCTGTTGCCGATCCAGGTCAGCAGCGGCGTCTCGGTCAACACAGCCGTGAAATTGTCGAGCGTCGGGTCGGTCGGAATGATCGTCGGCGGCCAGGCGAGCATCTCTTTTGGCCTCTTGAAGCCATTGGAGATCAGGAAGACCAGCGGCAACAGCATGAACAGGCTCACCACCAGCAACAGGGCGTCAATGCCACGGTCAATCAAGGTCCGGCGCAACCGCCGCCGTCTGCCTTGAGCGGCAATAATCTGGCTTGGGTCTACCGGTGCATTCATGCCCTGCCCCTTTCGCGCAGCATCGAGAACTGGACAAGAGTCAGGACCAGCACGATGGACAACAAGACCACAGCCTCGGACGCGGCGTAGCCTACTCGATAATTGCGGAAGCTGTTTTCAAGCATGTCCAGCACCAAGACTCGTACTTGGCGCCCCGGCGCTCCCTGGGCATCGGATGCCAGAACAAATGCTTGCGCGTACACGTTGAAGCCAGAGACCAGCGTCACCACGGACACATATAGCGTGATAGGTTTAAGCAGAGGGATGGACAGGAACCAGAAGGACTGCGGCCCCGAAGCGCCATCGAGTTTGGCCGCTTCGAACAGCGACACCGGCAAGCTCTTGAAACCCACCAGATAGATCAAGACGGCATAGCCAAGGGCCTGCCAGGAACAGAGCACGATCACGCTGATGACGGAAAGCGTCGGATCGAACAGCCAGGCCTGCGGCTCAATGCCAATGGCACTCAGCACTGCGTTTAGCGGCCCGAGCCGAGCATCGAAAATCCACTTCCACGCCATTGCCGCCGGAACCAATGAAACAACGTGCGGCAGAAAGATTGCCGTTTCATAGAAGCCGCCCATCTTCGAGCGCGACCGATAGTGGATCAATCCTGCCAGCACCATGGCGGTAGGGACCGTGATGATCAAGACGCCAAACGCGATGATTGTCGTGTTGATCAGCGCCTCATGAAACAACCGATCGCCCATCAACTCCTGAAAATTGGCCAGTCCGACAAACGGCTTGTTCTTTGAGAGAATGTCCCATTTGTGCAGGCTGAGACGAAGGGTCTCGCCGATAGGAAATAGCCGCACGGCAGCGAAAATCACCAGGGTCGGAAGGATGGCCAGAATAGCAAACAGCCATCGTTTGCGCCGCAACATGGAAGCCTCCCGGATAAAGTCCGGAAGGCGGTTCCGCCTTCCGGTATGAACCATCGTTCCGTGAGACTATTCGGCGAGCAGGTCCTCACGCTGGAGCAATCCGTTGATTTCATCCTGCATGGCCGCCAGCACGCCGTCGATGGCCGCGTCATCGCCAGCCAGCGCGGGGTTACCAAACGCTTCGGTCAGACGAGCGGCGGTACGCGTCAGGATTTCCTCGACGGGCCCGATATTGGGCAACGAGAAGAACGCGTAGGTATCCGGATACTCGACAAAGGCGCCCAGGGCAGGCTTGGCTTCCAGGATGGCGCTGTAGTCAAGACCGAGGCGGTTGGGCAACCAGCCAACATTATCCAGCAGCCAGAGCAGGTTTTCGGGAGAATTGGCGGCCTCGCCAAATGCCCACGCGGCTTCCGCTTCAGCATCTTCCCCCGTCGTCCACAGCGAGACAGGCGCCACGATGGAGCCACGGGGCAAAGTTGCGGTTGCATAGGCAAGGTCTGGCGCCTTTGCGGCGATGTCACCGATAACCCAGGACTCACGAATGAACATCGCGGTCTGTTGCCGCTCGAACGCCTCGGCATCCGCCGGCATTTCAACCGTTACGGTCTTGAGAGTGTAGATATTGTCCAGATACTGCTTTAGCGCGGCGCGGCCAGCTTCGTTGGCAAAGTCCGCTTTCCACTTGCCGCCTTCGGTCTGCTCGACCAGGCTCTCGCCATACTGGAACATGTTGATCCAGAATTTTTCCGCGATACCCTGTCCGCCGCCCGAAAGCCGCAAACTCCAGCCCGAAACCACCGGATTGCCGTTAGCGTCGCGCTGCGTCAGCGCTTCCGCGTATTTGGTGTAGTCTTCCATCGTGGCCGGCGGCTGGGTAAGGCCCGCAGCCTCGAACATGGCCGTGTTGTAGTAAAGCGCACTCTGGCCGCGGAACAGCGGCAGGCCATAGACCTTGCCCTCATAGCTGGCAGAGTTGCGGAAGAACTCGTTGAAGTTGGCCGGGTCCTGCACGAAGGCAGCAATCGCGTCGGGCGCTGCGTTGAACAGGTCATTTTCCAGATAGCGCGTTGCGGTAGAAGTGGCCAGTTCGATCACCTCGGCCGCCTCGCCGGAGGTCAGGCCCAGCGCAATGCGCTTTTCGTGCTCTCGCAGGGCGATAGCCTCGACCTTGACGGTCAGGTCAGGGAACTCGCCCTTCATGGATTCCGCGACGTGTTCATAGAACGGGGCCATTTCAGGATAGCCGCTCCACACGGTAATCTCCTGGGCACTGATCGCGGAGACCATTGCAGCGCAAGCTGCGGACCCGAGCAGAGCCGCCCTGCCAGCATGCAAGAGTTGATAGGACAGACTGAATACAGTAGTCATAAGTTCTTCTCCCTTTAGACGCACGTTCCCTAGACAAGTGACGGGAATTCTGTCGCGCAACCGGTTGCAATGTCAAGGGGAGATGCCCCGCCAGCCCAGGAGGAAGGGGCACGGTAAAAGGGCTTTGAGCAATGGGGTTGCACACAGCACACAGCAGTCGAACGACCACCGTGTTAACAGGCACTAGGAAGCGCGTGCAGTGTGCTGGCCTGTCTCAGCCAACGCCGCGCATATCCTATTCCTGCAGGGTTCGCGCGACAGCCTGGAGCCGCTCGAACGCCCCGCTACGCCTATCGTGCCATGGGCGCAAGACTGCTGACGGCTGCAGCACTTCACCCAGCTCGCTCATCCGCGCCATCGCCGTGGGCGCGTCAGGAAACGCTCCAAACGCCAGCGCTCCAAGCATTGCAGCGCCGACCAGCACAGGTTCTGCAGCGACAGTCTGGGCCACTGCCACACCCGCCGCATCGGCCAATATTTGCCGGACCAGCGCACTTTCCCCGGCACCGCCGCTTACCACGATCATGTCCACTTCGGCACCCTGGGCCGACTGCGCCGCCATTATCTGCCGGAGGCCGTAGCCGAGGCTGGCTATTCCCGCCAGATACAGCCCAATCAGACTATCGACACTATCGCTCATGCCCAATCCGGCAATCAGCGCCTTGACGTCGGGATCGGCGAAAGGCGAACGGTTCCCCAGGAACTCTGGCACTACATGCAATGATCCGACTAACGATGGAAGCTCTGCAGCGCCGCCCCGACGTGCAGCCTCACGGGCAAGCCACGCAGGCAACGACATTCCCTCTGCTTTGGCCTCTGCAAGCGTCGACACACTGGATGGATGATGCAGGACCAGATGATCAATGGCAGCTCCAGCCGCCGATTGGCCGCCCTCATTGAGCCAAAGCCCCGGCACCATAGCGGAATAATAGGGCCCCCAAACCCCGGGTACAAAGACCGGGTCTATGGTCGACAGCATCGTGCAGGCGGAAGTTCCAAGCACATAGGCCATTCGCGCGGTAACATCGCCCCGCCCCCCTCGCGCACCCACTGTCCCCAAGCCCCCAGCATGAGCGTCAATCAGACCGGCACCTACAGCAACGCCCTGGGAAAGACCAAAATCGCGGGCCGCATCTACAGTTAGCCCCTGCCCCAAATATGTCCCACCCGGCACCACGTCAGTTCCAATCCGCGCGAACCCCTCCTGGGCCAACCCACCCAAGCCGACAGCATCGAAATATGTCGGGTCCCACCGCTTCTCGTGCCCGAGATAGGTCCACTTGCAGGTCAACGTGCAAAGCGAGCGCGACGGGCTGCCCGTTGCGCGCCAGGTCAAATAATCCGCCAGGTCAAAAAATTGCCAAGCGGCCGCAAACACTTCCGGTCGGTTTTCCTTGAGCCATAGAAGCTTAGGTGTCTCCATTTCGGGCGAGATCCTGCCCCCGACATAAGCGAGCACGCTATGGCCGGTAGCGTTGATCCGCTCAGCCTGATCTGCCGCGCGGTGGTCCATCCAAACGATGATATTGCGCTCGGTTGCATCAGGGTCGCCTACCGGCAAAGGCGCCCCACCCGGCCCGACAACAACCAGCGAGCAGGTCGCATCAACGCCAATGCCCTTGATATCGGCCGGATTGACCCCACTCAGCCGAACCGCCTCGCGAACACTGTACGAGACCGCCTGCCAAATATCCTCGCTTGATTGCTCGGCTATGTCACCGGGCCCTCGGTGGAGCTGGATATCGCGTTTTGCCACGGCAAGCATTTGCCCCGCGGGATCAAAAACCCCAGCGCGTGCGCTTCCGGTACCAACGTCGATGCCGATAAAATAGGGTGTGGTCATCTCTAGAGGTCATTGCTCTGCGGCAGAATAACCAGATCCCGAATGGTGACATTGCGCGGTCGGGTCAACATGAATTTCACGGCCGCGGCAACTTCCGTCGGCTCCATCAAATCTCCCGCCGCCAGGGCAGCCTCCAGCTTGTCCTGAGGCCAGTCGCTGATCAGTGCGGTGACCACCGGGCCCGGCGCAATGGACCCCACGCGAATACCGTGCTTGGCAACCTGCCGCCGCACCGTGTGCACGAACGCCTGAATGGCATGCTTGGACGCTGTATAAATCGGCTCCCAAACCACCGGCACCAATCCGGCAATCGAGCTCGTCATGATGATATCGCCAGTCTTGCGTTCGACCATATGCGGTAGCACCGCATGCACGGAGCGAAACGCCGCGTTGATGTTAAGGTTGAGCATGCGGTCCCACTGGTCTGGATCACCATCGATAACCTCTCCGCCCACGTACGACCCCGCATTGGCGTGAAAGATATCAAGCTGCCCCGCCTGTTGCAGAATCTGCGGTAGCATTGCGTCCACGCTAGTCCGATCGGTCAGATCGACCACCACGGGGATGGCATTTGGCCCCAGCTCGGAGCAAAGGGCCCTCAGTCGCTCCTCGGCGCGATCCACCAGTGCCACCCGGGCCCCACTGGCCAACAAGGTTCGAGCGCACTCCAGGCCAATCCCCGACGCAGCCCCGGTGATGGCGGCCACTTTGCCAGACAGATCCTGATCCATACTCGTTCTCTCGATTATCGCGGACGGAAGGGTCCCTGACTCGGGGTCAGGCACGGCCATGGGTGACGCGCGAACGACGCGCCAGGGAGTCAACGATCACTGCTATGGCAAGCACGCCGCCCGTGATCATGTAGCGAAGCGAAGAACTCAGATCGAGCAAAGTCAGGCCGCTGGCGATCGATTGGATCACGATGATGCCCAGCAGGGCCGAATAAGCACTGCCCCGCCCCCCGAACAGGCTGGTACCCCCGATCACCGCTGCGGCGATGGCGTTGAGATTGACGTCCCCGGTGCCGGCCTGCTGGCTGGCGGATGCAAGTCTGGAGGCGGCTAGTATTCCACCCAGCGAAGCGAACATCGCGCAAAACACAAACGCGCTGGTGTATACCGCTTTGACATTGATCCCGGCGCGGCGTGCAGCCTCGCGATTACCGCCGACGGCGGTCATTGACCGGCCCCATTTGGTGCGGGTGAGCGCATAGTTCATGCCCACCACCAGCACTACAAAAAGTCCGAACATCCATGGCACGCCACGAGAGGTGTTCAGGTATGCCACGGCCAACTCAAGCGCGACGGTTACAATTATCGCGGTAAACAGTACGCCGCCGAGAGACCTGGAGGACAAACCGGCCTCCCGACGGCGCGCGGCAGTGCGATATCCCGTAATGAGCATCGCAATGCCAGGAAGTGCGGCAAAACCATAGGCCACAATGGCGGGCATGGTCAGCAGCTGGCCAAAGTTCACCAATGGTGAGCCGTAGGGCAGATTGATCGAGCCTGTACCGCCCAGGATATAGAGTTGCATCCCAAGAACGGCGAGCAGCCCTGCCAGCGTTGCCACAAAGCTGGGCATGCCGAAACGATTGTACAGCTGAGCATAGACGTAGCCGACCGCCCCACCGAAAGCCACGGCGGCGAGGATCGCCAGCGCGACCGGCCAACCATGATTGACCCACAGGACGCCAAGCATCGCCGAGGCAAACCCGCTTACGGAGCCGATCGAGAGGTCAATTTCTCCCACCATCAACATCAGGACGACGCCCAACGCGATAACGCCCACAGTGGAGGAGTCAAACAATAGATTGACCAGATTGGTGCTGGAAAGAAAGATCGGGTTAAGGATCGCGAACACCGTCCAGATCACGACCAGGCCGACCACTACGGGCAGCGCCCCCAGGTCACCCGAGCGGACGCGATCAAGAAATGCCCTGATTGCCCCGCCGACACCTGCTTCGTGCTTCAGCCGACTATCGGCCCGATCGAGCAGTTGTTGCTGCTTGTCGACATTGTTCATCATGGCTGCACGTCCGGGGTGAGGGCGGCCTTGCGACCAGCGCGGCGTGATACCGAATTGTCGGTCGCGCCGGTGATCGCGCCGACTAATTCCGCATTGGAAGCATCGGGGTAGAAGATCCCATTATTCTTGCCGAGGCGCAAAACCACGATGCGGTCGGCAACCGCGCGCACGTCTTCCATATTATGGCTGATCATCAGCACTCCAAGTCCACGGTCGCGAACACGCTCGATGAGATTGAGCACCTCGGCAGTTTGGGCCACACCAAGCGCCGCGGTCGGCTCATCGAGCAGGATAACCTTGGGGTCCAGCAGCAGCGAACGCGCGATAGCAACGGTTTGCCGCTGCCCGCCCGAGAGCGAGGCCACCGCTTCGCGCACGCTGGGAATGCGCGCGGAAAGCTCGTTGAGCAACTTCCATGAGCGGATTTCCATGCCCACCTCATCAAGCTGCAGCGGATTGAGTTCCTTGCCGAGAAATATGTTGGCGACCACGTCGAGGTTTTCGCACAGCGCCAAATCCTGGAACACCGTGGCAATGCCGATGGAAAGCGCAGACGCAGGATTGGGCAGGGAAACCACCTGCCCGCGATACTGTATCGTTCCTGAATTGGGGCGATGCACGCCCGACAGGATTTTGACCAGGGTGGATTTGCCGGCGCCATTGTCGCCGACCAGAGCCACGACTTCGCCCGAATGCACATCAAGATCGATATCGGTCAGCGCTGATACCGCACCGAAATTCTTGCAGATGCCACGCAGGCTGAGCACCAACTCGCCGATAGCGGCCTTATCACGCGATATGTCTGTCATCCTGGCGAGCCTTGTTTGAAGTCAGGACGTCCGGCCCCATGATGAGGCCGGACGGTTCGCTTCTTACTGAGTGATGCCCAGCGTTTTGCAGCCCTCGGCATACCGATCAACGCAGAGCTGGTCCGCCGTGGCGATGCCCTTGTCGATGATTTCGGCCTTGAGGTTTTCCGCAGTCACCACCGCCGGCACAAACAGCTGGCTGGGGGTGTCGTAAAGCGTTGTTTCGGCCTTGGGCGTCTCTCCCTTGAGCAATTGAACCGCAACATTGGCAGCAGCCGCAGCCACGATTTCGCTCGGCTTGGAGATCGTGTTGTACTGGTCGCCGGCAATGATCAGCTGAAGCGCGGCAAGGGTCGCGTCATTGCCGCTAACTGGCGGTACCGGATTGACGCCGGCAGCCTTGAACGCCGCAATGGCACCACCGCCAGTACCGTCATTGGCTGCAACGACGCCTATGATCTGGGGACCGAATCGAGAAATCTGGCCACTGGCCCATTCCTGCGCCTTGGGCGGCGCCCAATCGGGGGTGTCAAACTCCGCTAGAGTCTTGTAGCCGGAGCTCGCAATGCCTTCGTGGATGCCGTCCTTGATCAGTCCGGCTGCCGCGTCGGTAGGCGAACCGTTAATCTGCAGTAGTCCACCGGCGTCAGCGGCGACGCCTTCGGCTTTGAGGTGCTCGACCAGTGACTCGGCGATCGCCTTGCCTATCCCCTGGTTGTCGAAGGAGACATAGAAGTCAGCCTTCGCGCCAGGAATTGGGCGATCATAGGCAATGATCTTGACCCCTTGGCTCTGTGCTGACTGCACCATGCCGGCGGCAGCGGACGAATCCACCGGATCGAGCACGACAACCTTGGCGCCCTGGGTGATGACAGAGTTGAACTGCTGGCTCTGCTTGGTGGCGTCTGCGTCAGCGTTCAGGTAAATCACCTTGCAGCTCTCGCAAAGTTTCTTCATCTCCGCGGCAAAGCCGGGATAGTCGTGTTCTTCGTAGCGAGTGGACGCCTGGTCGGGCATCAGGAAGGCAACTGTAGAATTGGCGATATCCGCTTGCGCAAAGGCCGCTGTGCTGCCCAGCAGGGCGATAGCAAGCGCTGCGACGCCAGTGCGTTTCCATGCAAAACTTGTCATTTAGTCTTCTCCCAAATGTGTGACTTGCAGCCGTGGCTGCGGTACAGATTTGCAGCCCTCCAGGTGATGCGCCCGAGCGGCTTGCGACCTTGAGAAGTGGACGTGATATTCGATTACGGGCTGTCATCAGCGCGCCCGCCATCGTCATCCGCAATTCTGCTGCTCTTCCCTGCTCCTCTGCTGATCAGGCGGCTTGGGCCGCTCTTGTATTTTCGATTAACAACGTCCTGAAACGACTGGGCGGCATGCCCTTCTGCGTCAGGAAATGGCGATTGAAATTGGACAGGTTGTTGAAACCGACCGAATAACAAATTTCGGTAATCGACACCGCCTCGTCACTCATCAACAACTGGCAGGCCAGATTGATCCGCAGGCGATTAATGTACTGTACCAGCGTCATCCCTGTGTGCCTGCGGAAGCTGCGGGAGAACGCACTGGGGCTCTGTCCGGCGATGACCGACAGGTCGATCTCGCTCAGAGGCTCGGTCAAATGGCAACCAATATGGGACAGGACCTTGTTGATGCCGACGGACATATATCCGGATGGATCAGGCAGGTAGTTGGTGCTCGCAAGCGTGCGCACATCGGTGGCGCGGCACAACCGAGCCACGATTTGCATGAACAGCTCGATCCGCCGCACCCCTTGCGCCTCGATCAATTCGGCCAGCATCGGTTCAATTTCTTGCGAGGTGGTTGGGTTAAACAGTGCGCCATGGCGGCTCTGTTCCAGCACCCGCCCCAAGGCACTTAGTTCCGGCAAAACCTTCATCAGATTGCCGATAAACTCCTCTGAAAACTGCACGATACGGCACCGCAACGGCACCACCGCGCCTTCGGGCAGTTCGCTGACCCAGTTGTGCGGCAGGTTCGGCCCTGTCAGCACCAAATTGCCAGGCTCGAACTCGCCAATGTGGTCACCGACAAAATAGCGGCCGCGGGTCGCAACGACCTGGTGCAACTCATATTCAGGGTGGAAATGCCAGCGAACGGTACGGAATGGATAACCGTGGGACCAAGCCTTGAAGGACTCGCCACGACGTATTTGTACGACTTCGAGGTCTGGCTCCATCGTCCAACTCCCGCCTGCCGATATATGCTCGGCTCTCCTCGCAGGGCCGGTTTCCGGTTCTCTGCATCAAGGAGGCTAGACCCACGTCGCAACGCGCGCCACTACAGGAAGCTCAACCGACTGATACTTTTTTGCCGCGCACCTGCCCATTTTCGGATCCTGGTGCGACGGGTGCAATACACCAAGCAACATCCTTTCGAGCGAAGCCCCTTGTCACTTGGCTCTCCGTGGGCGCCTCTAGCCTGGCAGCGGACGGATGAAGTGATTTGGAGCGACGCTGCGGATTTCGGGCTGGGGAACCGCCGACTGCGCGCGGATAAAATCCACCCGACTTAGTTCATCCTCGTAGAGAGCGTCCGAAAAACGCCGGTCCGGATCTGGAACGGCCGCCAGCAAAAGCCGCGTATAGGGATGCTGCGGATTGCCGAGTACGCTTTCCATATCCCCCCACTCAACGATCTGCCCGGCATACATCACCATGATGTCCTCGGCTACATAACGCGCCGTGGCGATATCGTGGGTAATGTAGAGCAGCGCCAGATCCAGCTGCCGTTTCATGTCATTGAGCAGGTTGAGCACCCCAAGACGAACCGAAACGTCGAGCATGGAGGTCGGCTCGTCCGCCACGATGACATCGGGCTTGACCGCCAGAGCCCTCGCGATGCTGATGCGCTGGCGTTGCCCACCCGACAACTCATGCGGATATTTCGGAGCGATGATTGACGGATCGAGTTTGACCCGTTCCAGCAACTCTTCCACCGCCGCTTGCCGGGCCGTCCCCTTAAGTTTAGGCTGATGTAACCGCAGCGGGCGCTCGAGATGATACCGGATGGTGTGCGCCGGGTTGAGCGAGGCAAACGGGTCCTGGAATACCATCTGCACGGCGCTTCGATAGGCCTTCATGCTGCTCACCGCACTGCTGCCAAGCGGCGCGCCACGGAACAGCAATTGTCCCTCGTCAGGCTGATATTCCCGCATGAGCAAACGGGCGCAAGTGGTCTTGCCGCTGCCGGATTCCCCAACCAGCGCCAGCGTGCGGCCCGGGTACAATGCAAACGAAACAGCGCGCGCGGCATAAACCGGATAGTCGGCGCGGCCGAAAACCTTGGAGACATTGTCGAGGGCGAGAACAGGCGTCTTATTTGTCATTGGGAGACGTCCTGTCGGATCTGTTCGCCGTGCAACCGGGGCATCGATGCCCAGAGGCGGCGCGTATAGTCATGCCGGGGGTGGTGATAGATTTGCTGGGCGTCGTTGACCTCAACCAGTTCCCCTTCAAGCATCACCCCGATGCGGTCGCTCACCTGCACCATCAATCCCAGGTCGTGAGTAATGAACAATACCGAAAAGCCGAGTTCCTTCCGCAGCACGTCGATGCGCTGCAGTATTTCGCGCTGCACCACCACATCAAGCGCCGTCGTAGGCTCATCCATGATCAACAGCTTGGGATTGAGCGCCAAACAAATGGCGATGACGATGCGTTGCCGCATACCCCCCGAACATTGATGCGGATACGCCGACAGACGATCCGGCGAGATATCTACCAGCCTGAGCAACTCGGCGGCACGTAGTCGGGCTTGAGCTTTCGACATCCCGGTATGGGTCTTGAGCACGTCGTAGAACTGCGCCTCGATGGTCAGAACCGGATTGAGCGAGTTCATGGCGCTTTGAAACACCATCGCCACTTCCCGCCAACGAAAGCTGCGCAACTCCTGGTCATCCAGTGCCAGCACATCCCGTCCAGAGACCTGGATCTGGCTGCCGCTTCGGATCAAGGCCGGTGGACGATGCAGACGGCTCACGGCGAAGGCGATGGTGCTCTTGCCACATCCCGATTCACCGGCCAGTCCGAAGAACTCACCCGGTGCAATGTCAAAACTCACATCCTTGACCGCGTGAAAGATATTATCGGCACCGATATAGTCGATGCAGAGATTGCGGATGGAAAGAACCGGCTGGCTCATAGCTTGCCCTCCCCGGCCCGCACCAGGCCAGTCCAGCGCCCCAGCATCCCGCCGGTCCGCAAACGCGGGTTGGCGATCTCATCGATGGCAAAGTTGATCAACGCTAGGCCGAGCCCCAGCAACGCCAGCGCGAGACATGGCGACAGCAAATCCCACCACGCCCCCACCGACAAAGCCGACGCATTCTGTGCATTGTAGAGCATGATGCCCCAGGAGACGGTATTCGGATCGCCCAGCCCCAGAAACTCGAGCGTAGCTTCGGTAATGACCGCAAAAATCACGCTACCGATAAAGTTGATACCAACAATGGAAATCAAATTGGGAAACACCTCAAAGGCCATGATGCGCCAGCTGGGTTCACCCAGCATTTCGGCCGATTTCACGAAGTCTTTTTGCCGGATCGACAGCGTCTCTGATCTGGTAACGCGAACGCCCCAGGCCCATGAGGTCAGCCCGAGGATGACGGCAATTACCAGCGGACTGGCCTGGCCGATAAAGGCTGCCAACACCAGCAACAACGGCAGATTGGGTACGACCAGCACCATATTGGTGAAGAAGTTGATGACCTCGTCGACCACCCCGCCCTTGTAGCCGGCGATGATGCCGAGCACCGTGCCGATGACCGTGATCATCAGGCCGGCGCCAAACCCCACGGCCAGCGATACGCGCGCGCCGTAAATCAGCCTGGTGAACACGTCATGGCCCAGCCGCGTCGTCCCAAGCCAATGATCCCATGAAGGCGGCTGGTGCGGCCGCCCCACGCGCTTGGTGGGGCTGTATTCGGTCAGAAACGGCGCGAAAATGGCAATCAGCAGAATGATGACGAGAATGGTCACCCCTACCAAGGCCTTCTTGTTGGTCAGCAGTTGAGCAAACAGCTTGTTCATCGGATCACGCCTTCTTCAGGCGCGGATCAAGCAGGACATAGCTCAGATCAACGACAAAGTTGGAAACCAGCATGGCACCGGTCATGATGAGCAGCTGGCCCTGGATCACCGGATAATCCCGCGCGAGGATCGCCTGGTAAAGCGTATTGCCCAACCCTGGATAGTTGAACACCACTTCGATGACCAATGAACCACCAAGAATGGTCCCGATGGCAATGGCCAGGCTTGATACGGTCGGCAGCAGCGCGTTGCGCGCGGCGTACCACAGCATGACCCTGCTGTCCGCAAGGCCCTTGGCCCGCCCCATCACGATATAATCTTCGCCGAGCAGATTGATCATGTTGTTCCGCATGGTCACCGCAAAGCCCCCCGTCAGCACAATGACCAGTGTGATCATGGGCAGCGCACCGTGATACAGCACGCTCGACATATATTCCCAGCTGAACGCCGGATCGAGCATGGGGTTGGCGGCGTAGCCATTGGGAAACCAGCCAAGCGTATAGCCAAACACAAACAGCATGATCAGCGACACGACCACCGCTGGCACCGAGCTCGAAAAAATCGCCAGCAATGACACGACCGTGTCAAACAGCGTCCCGCGCCGCCACGCCGCCATCACGCCCAGGAAAGTACCCAGGCTAAAGCTCACCAGGGTTGCCAAACCAACGAGTCCCACGGTCCAGATCAGCGCCCGCCCCAGCAACTCCGTGACTGGCAGCGGGAAATACTTGATCGACCGCCCGAGATCACCGGTGAACACACTCTGGAGATAGGCAACATACTGCTCCCCTATCGGCGCATCGATAAAGCCGAAGGTCAGCTTGAGGGCGTTGAGATTTTCCAGGGAAAGTTCAGAGCCTGCACTGGCGAACATCATCTGGATGGGATCACCGGGCATGACGCGCGGGAGAAAAAAATTGATGGTGGCGGCAGCGACGAACGCTGCAAGATAAAACGCCAGGCGTCGGAGCAGAAATGCCATCCGTGCTTGTCCCCTTCGATGAACACCCGCCTCGACGGATGAGAGCGCGCCCGTTGGCGCGCCCTCGGCTGCAGATCAGTCTATTCAGCCGGGCGAAGTGCCATCAGCTGGAGCACACGTGCCGGGTTGGCGTTCGACACAACTGGCGAAACGAACGGATTTTCCGCATCGGCCCAACCGGTAAAGCGCTTGGTGCTGTACTCGTAGAAGGACGGGCTGTTGTAGATCGGGATCACGGGCATTGCCTCGGCTACGATCAGCTGAATGCGATCCATGATGTTCTTCTGCTCCACTGGGTCCTTGATCTGGGTATAGCGATCAAGCAGGTCCATAACCTCTGGATCCGTCCAGCGCTGGGCCGAGAAGCGGCTCTTGCCGAAGTCATCCGGGTTAAACGACCGGCGATAGGGGAAGTACGGATTGGCCGCCGACGCCAGGGCATTCAGCGTCATCGAGTATTTGGCCTCGATCAAATCCGACGTCCACACCGCAGCTTCCGGCGTGCTCATCTTTACGTTCAGGCCGGCTTCCTGCATCGACTCCATGGAAATCTGCACCGCATCGATCCAGTCGGTCCAGCCATTTGGAACCTCGATATCGATCGCGATCGGGGTGCCGTCCGGATTGTCACGGAACCCATCGCCGTCGGCGTCGACATAGCCGGCCTCATCCAGCAGGGCAACGCCGGCTTCCAGGTCGAACTTGCCATACTTGCCGAACTGAGCCTCGACTTCAGGATTGGCGAAGGCCTTGTAGAGTTCGCCAAGCATCGATGGGTCTTCGTTGACCAGGGGATAGCCGTAGCCGGCAATGTCGACGATGGTTTCGCGGTCGATCAGCATGCTGACGGCGCGACGGAAGTTCACGTCGTTGAATGCCTTGTGGTTGTTCTCATCGGTGGTTTCCAGGTTGAACGAGAACGACACCAGGCTCGAAGCGGTGAACCAGTACTTGTTGTGTTCAGGGTCTTTAGCGACAAAGGTATTGTCGATGTCCGGAATGAAGCTGGTTGCCCAATCCAGCGTGCCGTCGGCAAGAGCCGCGAGCACTTGCGGGTTGTCGGCCAGCTGCGGCAGGCGCATGCAGTCGACGGCCAGATTGGCGGCATCCCAATAATTCGGGTTGCGGCACTGCTCGTAGACCTGCGGGGTGAAGCGGGTGATTTCCGTGAGCGGGCCCGAGCCCACCGGGGTTTCGTTGGCGAAAGTGACCGGATCCTCGATGGCGGACCAGATGTGTTCCGGAACGATCGGCATGCCAACCAGAGTGTTCGCGATCAGCGAATTTGGTTCGTTCAGATGAAAGCGGACCGTACGGTCATCGACCTTCTCGACCAATTCAAGCAATGCAGAAACCGAGATGAAATCCAGTGCCGGGAACTTCTTGATGTAGTCATAGGTGAAAATGACGTCGTCGGCCGTTAGAGCCTCGCCATCCGACCACTTCATCCCATCGCGGAGCACAAAGGTGATGGACTTCAGGTCGTCGGCGAGCTCAAAGCTTTCGGCCAGACGATAATGTGGCGCGTTACCGTTGATGCGATTGAACACCACCAATGGCTCGTAGATGAAATCGAGCGTTGTGGCGCGCGCCGAAGTCTGCCCGAACGGGTTGAAGTTGCGCACCCAGGTCGTGGTCTGCTCGGAACTCACCGTCAGCACCGATTGGGCGCTGGCGGGGGCCGCCGCAAGGACCAGAACCGCGGCGGACACTGCCACGATCAATTTGTTCTTAAGCACTGCTTGTCTCCCTTTTTGCTTGTTGGCACCCTAAGCGATGCCGTTCTCCCTAAAGATCTGCTCGACTTGGGCGTGGAGCGCAGCCACGTCCACACGAAGACTGCCTCGCCGCGCATCGGCGCGCGCAATCCGTTCCTGGGACTTCAGGCTCAATGGACGTGCTGCCTTGGCGGCAGCTTCGCTTGCTGCCAGGTCCCCCTGACTGTGCAGCGCAATATCATAGCCGGCGTCAAGCGATTGGGTAACCCGCTCCGGCCATGTACCCTTGAGCGCCTCCATGGTGAGGCAATCGGTGATCATGACCCCGTCATAGCCGATGTCATTGCGAATGAGATCGCACACAATGGGGGAAACGGATGCGGGACGATCCGCGTCGATCTGGGTAAAGATGAGATGGGCCACCATCGCCCATGGGGCATCCTTCAGGGCAACAAACGGACGAAAATCGGTCGCCCGCATGTCCTCGAGCGAGGCATCGACGACTGGGCAATCAAAGTGCGGATCAACGGTGACCCGGCCATAGCCTGGAATGTGCTTCATGATCGGCATTTCGCCAACCTCGAGCATGCCTTCGATCACCTCACGGCCCATGCTAATGACCAAGTCGGGATCATCGCCAAAAGCCCGTTGGCCGATGACGTCATGTGTGCCTTTGCGCGCCAAATCGACAACCGGCGTCGTGCCGCTGCCGATAGTCAGCTCGGCCATCATCGACCCCATCGCCTGCGTGGACAGGCGCATGGCACGCTTTGCCTGCTGCAAATCCTTGCGAGCCAGCGCCCCGAAATCGCCCAATGCGCGATACAGCGGCCAATTGCCATTGTCGAGACGCTGCACGCGGCCGCCTTCCTGATCGATGTAGACTGGCGCATCCTCGCGGCCGACAGCCTCACGAAACTGCGCGCACAAGCGGCGAATTTGCTCAGGATTATCCAGGTTGCGTTTGAACAGGAACAGGCCGAACGGGTTCGCTTCCTTGAAAAACGCAATCTCGTCGGCGCTGAGTTCATAGCCCGGCATACCGACAAAAAGTGCAAGCGGCGTAGTATTCGGCATGGCTATTTCCCGGATTGCACTGTGGGCTTGATGCGTAGCATGCCCTGATAAATGTCTTCCTTGTCGGCCTCGATGGATATCGCCCCGACCGCATTTGCGTAGAACTCCTGCGGGCCAACCGATCCAATGATCGCATAGGCATAGCCGTGAGTTTTCATTGCCTGCAGGGTGTGGGAAAGCAGCGCCAGGCCAATCTTTTTGCCGCGCTGGTCTTCCGCAACGCCGGTGGGACCAAAAAATCCGCGCGCCGTGGCATCATAGCACGCGAAGCCGACCAGTTTCCCCTCAACGATGGCGATCAGGCATCCCGGTGGCTGGTGGGCCATCGCAGCAGTGACTTCGCTAACCCAATATTCACTGAAGTTGTTGCGCACCCAATCCTTGATGATGTGCTGCTCGGGAGGCAATGCGACTCGAACTTCGGCGTCCACGTCGCGCACCCGGTCGGCAAGCTCTGCAAGTCGCTTGGAATATAGATTGACCAACAAATCCATTGATTCAGGCGCCCCCTCAAAGCCGGGCAAATCGGCCCAACCATATCCGTGCCAATTGAATACCAATAACGAACCACTATGCAAGGCAAGCTTTTTGGTATCGGCACTCATGGGGCGAGATACTATCCGCGGTGCCCCCGCTCCTCAGCTCCGGATCTGATAGTGGCTGAAGCGCGCATGAATCGCACGGTGTCCGGCGCCACGCACACCGCGCCCCGCCCCTCTAGCACCCCTCACACAGGATCGAGGCAGGGTTACTCGTCCTTGCGATGCCCATCTATGTGCTTGGCCGCCCGCGCCTTCTCGGCCGCTTGCTGTTCCCTTTCGGCTTTGGTCCGCCCAAACAGAATGCGATTCTGCTCGGCCTTCGCGTCCTTGTCGGAACGAGCTTTCTGCTTGCGCGCGTTTTTGAGGTTGATGATCTCGGCCATGACGCCCCTCAATAGCAAAAGGACGGAGCGTGGTCCGCTCCGTCCTTATTTTGTTAGACCAACCGGCTCTGGTCAATCGCTGCGCCAACGAAGCTGGCAAAGAGCGGATGGGGCTCGAACGGCTTGGATTTCAGCTCCGGATGGAACTGCACGCCGATGAACCACGGGTGGTCAGTCCGCTCGACGATCTCAGGCAGCCTGCCGTCAGGCGAGACGCCGGAGAACAGCAGGCCGTTCTTCTCCAGGATCTTGCGGTATTCCATGTTCACTTCGTAGCGGTGACGGTGACGCTCGGAAATCCGGGTGGTGCCATAAATATCTGCCACGCGGCTACCGCGGGTCAGCTGGGCTGGATAGGCCCCAAGGCGCATGGTCCCGCCCAGATCATCAGTATCCTCGCGCGACTCGGTTTCATTGCCCTTGATCCACTCGGTCATCACGCCGACGACCGGCTCCTTGGTAGGCCCGAATTCGCTGGACGACGCATTCTTGAGGCCGGCCGTGTTCCGCGCCGCTTCAACGCAAGCCATCTGCATGCCAAAGCAAATGCCGAAATATGGCACGTCCTTGACCCGGGCGAACCGCGCCGCCTCGATCTTGCCCTGCGCGCCGCGCTCACCGAACCCGCCCGGCACAACGATGCCATGGACATGCTCGAGGTAAGGGGCCGGATCGTCGCGCTCGAACACTTCCGAGTCGATCCACTGCAGGTTGACCTTCACCTTGTTGGCGATGCCGCCATGGTAAAGCGCTTCGCTGAGCGATTTGTAGGCATCCTTGAGGCCGGTGTACTTGCCGACGATAGCGATGTTCACTTCGCCCTCAGGGTTATGCAGGCGCGCCGACACATCTTCCCAGGCCTTCAGGTCTGGAGCGGGTGCATCGGTAATGCCGAAGGCCGCCAGCACTTCGCGGTCAAGCCCTTCACGATGATAGGCCAGCGGCACATCATAGATCGAACTGACATCGAGGCCCTGGATAACGGCGCTCTCGCGCACGTTGCAGAACAGCGACAGCTTGGTCTTCTCGCTCTCCGGGATCGCCCGGTCGCAGCGCACCAGCAGAACGTCGGGTGCAATACCGATCGAGCGCAGTTCCTTGACGGAATGCTGGGTCGGCTTGGTCTTGAGCTCACCGGCCGAGGGAATATAGGGCATCAGCGTCAGGTGCAGGTAGACTGCATGATGGCGGGGCAGATCATTGCCCAGCTGGCGGATAGCCTCGAAGAACGGCAGCCCTTCGATGTCGCCGACAGTGCCGCCGATCTCGACCAGCACGAAATCGA
Source organism: uncultured Alphaproteobacteria bacterium (assembly GCA_963699295.1). Taxonomy (GTDB): domain Bacteria; phylum Pseudomonadota; class Alphaproteobacteria; order Rhizobiales; family Devosiaceae; genus Devosia. The sequence goes on along the minus strand of OY969432.1, from coordinate 562,745 downwards.
AATCCTCATTGCCTTCGAGGACGAAATTTTTGATCGCATCGGTAACGTGCGGGATCACCTGGACGGTGGCGCCCAGATAGTCGCCCTTGCGCTCCTTGGCCAGGATATCGGAATAGATTCGGCCGGTGGTGATGTTGTCGCGCTTATTGGCCGCCCGGCCGGTGAAACGCTCATAGTGACCCAGATCCAGATCCGTCTCGGCGCCGTCGTCGGTGACGAACACCTCGCCGTGCTGAGTGGGCGACATGGTGCCCGGATCGATGTTGAGATAGGGGTCTAGTTTCCTCAGTCGGACCTTGAAGCCACGCGCTTGCAGGATCGCGCCGAGCGCTGCCGATGCAAGGCCTTTGCCCAACGAGGAGACCACGCCTCCGGTGATGAATATGTACCGAGCCATGGGCGCTCACCTTAATCACATCAAATTCGATTCACAGAGGCCACCAGAGCCCCTACACAAAAGAAGAAGGGGATGTTTCCATCCCCCTCTGTGTAACGCCTGAGGGCGCTTAATTCGTAACCGGCGCGGCCGGCCCGTCAGCAGGAGCTTCGGGTACCGGCAATTCTTGTGTTGCCGCGGGAGCAGCTGCCGTCGGCGCGGTCACCGGGTCTGCGCCAGCCGGAGCAGCTGGATCATTGGCCGGAACTGGCAAATCGGACGGCGTCCCGCCCTGCAGCGAATTGAGCGCATCAAGCACGCTGGACGGCGTCGTGCCGTCAGCATTGGTCACGGCGCGCTCAAGTATGCCGGAGGACGTCCGATCATAATCCGACAAAACCGTAAGGCCGATAGCCGTTGCGAAAAACAGGGTCGCCAGAATCGCCGTGGTTCTGGTCAGCAAATTGGCCGAACCACGTGCGGTCATGAAACCGCCGCCGCCACCACCAATGCCCAACGCGCCACCCTCCGAGCGCTGCAGCAGAATTACCGCAATCAGCGCCAGGACGATCAGCAGATAGGCAACAATCAGGACGTTCGCCATGGTGTCTCAGTCTAACTATTTAAATGCAGAACTTGGGCGCGTCATACACGCCCCCGTACACAAATGCCAGAGCCCGGGCGGGTTTTTCCGACCGGCTACACAGCGGAGATAATGGTGTAAAAGTCTTTTGCCAAGAGGCTGGCGCCCCCAACCAGCCCGCCATTGACATTTTCGACCGCCAAAATCTCGCGCGCGTTCTGCGGCTTGAGCGACCCACCATATAGAATACGCATCCCCAGGCCCATGTCGCCAAAGCGCTCCACCAGGAAATGTCGAATGACCGTGTGCATGCGGGCAATGTCATCATTGGTAGGCGTGCGACCAGTGCCAATCGCCCAGATTGGCTCATAGGCCACGATCATTTCGTGCTGACCTTCAGGCAGCGAAGCTGCGAGTTGATCGACGACAACAGATTCGGCCTCGCCACTGTCTCTTTGCGCGTCCGTCTCGCCAACACACACAATTGGGATGAGCCCTGCCCCAATGGCGGCTGAGGCCTTGGCATAGACAATTTCATTGGTTTCGCCATGGTCGGCCCGGCGCTCGGAATGGCCGACAATAACGTATTGGGCACCTGCATCGGCAAGCATGGGCGCGGAAATGTCACCCGTGTGAGGGCCTGACGCCGCCACGTGGCAATCCTGCCCACCCGCCTGAATCCCGGCAGTTGCACCCTGCCGCGCGACAGCAGCAAGCATAGTGGCCGGCGGGCATATGACGACTACAGCACGGGGCGCTTCGCCGCTCGTGAGCATGTCTGCAAGCGCCGACAACTGATCGAGCGAGGCTCTCAAGCCGTTCATTTTCCAGTTGCCAGCGATCAGCGGCGAGATTGTCGTCGTCACTCTTTGCACTCCTACCTCTTGCACCGGGGCTGGGATTGCCCTAACCCCGACTGTCAAAATGGATTACTAGTGCGTTGCCGCACCTGCGGTAAAGACTGGTCGCTGAACGGAACGTCTGAAATGCTCGATAGTTTGCGTGGTTTTGCAAAATCCGTCCCTGGAAAGATCATGGGGGCGTTCCTTCTGGTCGGCGTCGCTGGTTTCGGCATCAACAACGTCATCACCGATTTGGGCAGCAGTACGGTTGCGCGCGTCGGTAGCCAGGAAATCAACTCGCGTGACTTCCTGCGCGCCTATCAGGGCCAGCTGAACCAGGTCGCCCAACAGATCGGCCGCTTGCCGACCAACGAGGAGGCCATCAACTTCGGTATTCCCTCGATGGTTCTGCAGGAAATGGCCCAGGAAGCGGCGCTCAACGATCTGGCTTCCAATTTTGGCATCGGCGTCTCCGAGAACAAGCTTGGCGAGATGCTGCGCAACGACCCGTCCTTCGCTGGGACCCTTGGCACGTTCGAGCCGGCCAATTTCAAGACAGTGCTGCAATACAGCGGCATGACCGAATCCGAGTACTTCTCCAATCAGTCCGACGTTGCCCGTCGCCAGCAGCTCGTGCTGAGCCTGTTTGGCGATACCAAGCTGCCGGAGACCGCCTCCACGCTGATTAATCGCTATGTCGGCGACCAGCGCACCATTGATTACTTCGCGCTCAACGAGTTCGAGCATCGAAACCCCGGCCGCTCCCACGGAAGACGAACTCGCAGCCTATCTGACCGAACACCAGAATGAGTTCCGTACCGTGGAAACCCGGTCGGTGCAGATGCTTCGGCTGAGCGTGGCCGAGTTGGCTGCCAGCAAGACCATTGCCGATGATGAGATTGCCGCGGAATACGAGCGCACCAAGGAAAACCTCACCAAGGCTGAGCGCCGGACCATCCAGCAGGTCGTGCTCAATGCCGATCAGGTTGCGGCCTTTACGGCTGGAAAAGCCGCCGGCACCTCATTTGACACGCTGGTGGCCGAAGCCGGATTGACCCCGACCAATGTCGGCACTCTGGCCCAGACCGACATCACCGACACCAATCTGGCCAAGGCCGCCTTCGAGCTGCCGCTCGATGGCTTTGCCGTGATCCCCGGCGTTGCCGGCCAGCGCGCTGTGCACGTTTCGGCAATCGACGCTGGCGGCGCTCCCGCGCTGGCCGATGTGCGTGACCAGATCGCCCAGAACCTTGCACAGGCCCAGGCGCGCACCGAGATCGCCGAAGTTCAGGACCAGGTTGAAGAGCTGCGCGCAGCGTTCCGTCCCCTCGGCGAGATCGCCACGCGCTTTGACCTGAAGCTCTACGAAGCCGATGTCACCCCAAGTGGTGCAGAACTTTCGGTCTTGTCCGATATTTCTGCTGAAGATCGCGCCCGGGTAAACCAGGCCATCTCCCGCGCCACCGAAGGTCAGCTGACCGCCGCTATCCCGCTTGCTGGCAACGGCAATCTCTACTTCGATCTCACCAAGATCGAACCGGCCCGCGACCAGACGCTGGATGAAGTGCGCGACGCTGTGACGGAAGCCCTCACCACCGAACGCACCAACAATGCGATCCTGGCAGCAACGGCAGCAGCTGTTACCCGCCTCGACCAGGGCGAAACCTTGGCCGATGTGGCCGCGTCCTACAACGTCTTCCCCCAGCTCAGCCAGCCCTTCACGCGCTTTGGTTCACCCGAGGCGAGCATTGACGCAGCTGTAGCTGCTGCAGCCTTCGCCGGCGGCGACAAGCACCACGGCACCGTCGTCAGCCAGGATGGCGAGTTCATCGTCTTCCAGGTGGAAGACGTCACCCCGGCCGAAGGCGCGCTTGATCCCGCATCCAATGCCAGCATCGAAAACGAAGCTCGCGTCGGCATTTACAGCGACTTCGTTACCGCACTGCGCGACGAAGCTGGCCTGCGCGTCAACCAGCAGGCCCTGGAACAAACACTCACCCTCTACACCGGCCAGTAATCGAGCCGGCCGGCCACTCTAAAAACTGGACATGATACCGATGGGCGACGACGCATTTCAGCGCTTCCAACAGCAATATGAAGCTGGAAAGTCGCAGATCGTCTGGCGTCGCATCGTGGCTGACCTCGAGACGCCCATCGGTACCTACCTCAAGCTGGCTGAAGGCCGGAAGAACACCTATCTTCTGGAATCAGTACAGGACGCGACAGTCCGCGGGCGCTATTCCATTATCGGCACTCAGCCCGACGTGATCCTCAAGGTAGAAGCTGGCGAGGCCAGCATCAATCGTCAGGCACAACTGAACGAAACCAGTTTCGAGCCCCTGCCCGGCCTGCCGTTGGATGCGCTGCGCCAGCTGGTCGCCGAGAGCCAGATCGAAGTGCCGGAAGGTCTGCCGCCTCAATCAGCCGGCATTTATGGCTATCTCGGCTATGAGATGGTCCGCTACATGGAAGTGCTGCCGCGCTCCAATCCGGACGATCTGCACACGCCCGAAGCAATCCTGCTGCGCCCATCGCTGCTGGCGATCTTTGATACCCTCAAGGACGAACTTTACCTAACCGCTCCGGTCTATGTGCGCGATGGCGTCACCGCGCGGCAAGCCTATGAAGCCGCCGAAGGCCGCATTGATGATGCGATCAGCCGCCTCAGCCGTGCCCTGCCGACTGTGCCCGCCGATACCGAAATCGTGCCCATCGCCGTCACCAGCAATACCAGCCGCGAAGACTACGCCGCGATGGTGGCCAAGGCGCAGGATTACATCACCGCCGGCGACATCTTCCAGGTGGTGCTGAGCCAGCGTTTTTCGGCCGATTTCACCTTGCCTCCCACGGCATTGTATCGAGCGCTACGCCGCACCAACCCATCGCCCTACATGTACTATCTCGATTTCGGCGATTTCGCAGTTGCCGGATCGAGCCCGGAAATCCTGGTGCGGGTGCAAAATGGCGAAGTCACGATCAGGCCCATCGCCGGTACGCGCAAGCGCGGCTCAACGCCCACCCGCGACCAGGAGCTGGCCCATGAATTGCTCAACGATCCCAAGGAGCTGGCAGAGCATCTGATGCTGCTGGATCTGGGGCGGAACGATGTGGGCCGCGTGGCCAAGACCGGCACGGTCAAGGTCACTGACCAGTTCTTCCTCGAGTACTATTCCCACGTCATGCACATCGTTTCGAACGTGGTGGGCGAGCTCAACCCGCAATATGATTTCGTCGATGCGCTATCGGCTGGTTTTCCGGCAGGCACCGTGTCGGGCGCCCCCAAGGTGCGCGCCATGGAGATCATCGAGGAGCTTGAACCCTCGCAGCGCGGCATCTATGGCGGTTGCGTTGGCTATTTCGGCGCCGACGGGACCATGGACACCTGCATCATCCTGCGCACCGCCATCGTCAAGGACGGCAAGCTTTATGCGCAGGCCGGCGCGGGCATCGTGGCCGACAGTCAGCCCGAGCTCGAACAGCTCGAGTGTGAAAACAAGGCACGTGCCCTTTTCAGTGCAGCCGAGGAAGCGCTACGCTATGCTGGCGAGGCAAGGATCGGGCAATGATGACGTGGCTCTACGTTCAATATCGATGGCGTAGCTGGTTCTAGACCAAGCCGCCCCATCCCTATTTTTCGTGCTGGAACCAGATTATGACCAGAACGCTCGTCATCGATAATTACGACAGCTTCACCTACAACCTCGTGCACTTCCTCGGCGAACTTGGTGCAGAGCTGACCGTTGTCCGCAACGACCAGATCACGCTCGATGAGATCGCGGCAATGGCGCCCGAAGCCATACTGCTATCGCCCGGCCCCCGCACGCCGACAGAAGCCGGCATTTGCCTCTCGCTAATCGACCGCTTTCAGGCGGAAATTCCGATTCTTGGGGTATGCCTGGGCCATCAGGCCATCGGCCAGGCGCTAGGCGGTGAGGTCATCCGTGCGCCCCACCTCGTGCACGGCAAGACCTCCAGGATTAATCACACCGGCAGGGGCCTGTTCCGGGGCCTCAACTCCGGGTTTGCGGCGACGCGCTATCATTCGCTGATCGTCAATTCCGCAAACCTGCCGGAGACACTTGAAGTCACCGCCACCACCGACGATGGTCTCATCATGGGCATGCAGCACCGCACGCTCCCCCTGCATGGTGTGCAGTTCCACCCCGAGAGCATCGCCTCGGAAAACGGCCATGCGCTGCTGCAGAATTTCCTCAACCTGGCGCGCGAGTTCAACCAGCAGAGGGCTGCATGATGGATATCAAACAGGCCCTCAAGCGGATTGCCGACAACAAGGATCTGACAGGCGAAGAGATGCGCAGCGTCATGCGCATAATCATGGCCGGTGAGGCCACCGCCAGCCAGATCGGCGCCTTCCTGATGGGCATGCGCATCAAGGGCGAGACCGTAGGTGAACTGGCTGCGGCCGTGTCGATCCTGCGCGAACAGATGGTGCCCGTCGTTGCGCCTGAAAATGCCGTCGATATCGTCGGCACCGGCGGGGACGGCGTCGGCAGCCTCAACATTTCTACCGCTAGCGCCATCGTTACCGCCGCAGCCGGAGTGCCCGTGGCCAAGCATGGCAACAAGGCTCTGTCCTCCAAATCCGGCTCATCGCAGGCGCTCGAGGCGCTCGGCGTCAAGCTTGATCTGACACCTGACCAGATCGCCGACACCATCAAGCGCGCCAATATCGGCTTCATGTTTGCTCCTGCGCACCACCCCGCCATGCGCCATGTGGGCCCTGCCCGAGCCGAGTTGGGCGTGCGCACCATGTTCAATCTCCTGGGCCCACAGGCCAATCCGGCAGGCGTTCGACGCTATCTGCTGGGGGTCTACGCCCAGGAATGGGTCGAACCCGTCGCGGCTGCCCTGTTGGCCAATCGGGTCATCAAGGCTTGGGTCGTGCATTCGAGCGAAGGCATGGATGAGCTTTCCACCTCAGGCACCAATTTTGTGGCGCAGATTGCGGATGGCGACCTTCGCAGCTTCGAGCTAAATCCGGAACAGGTGGGGCTCCGCTTGACCGATCCTAAGGATTTGCTGGGCGGAACACCGACGGAAAATGCCGAGGCAATCGTCGCTTTGCTCGATGGCGCCCCAGGGGCCTATCGCGACACTGTATTGCTGAATGCGGGTGCTGCCCTCCTGGTCGCTGACCGGGTAACCTCAATTGAAGAGGGCATCGCCCTCGCCGCTGCCGTCATTGATGATGGCCGCGCCCGACAAACCTTGGCCCGCCTCGTGGCGATATCGAACGGACGAGACCAATGACCAATATTCTCAAGCAGATTGAAGCCTATAAGCGCGAGGAAATCGCCGCTGCCAAATCCTCGCGCCCATGGGCCGAAGTCGTGGCCGAAGCACACGATCAGCCGGCACCACGCGGCTTTCGCCGTGCGATCGAAGCAAAGCGCGCCGCCGGCCGCTATGGCCTGATCGCCGAAATCAAGAAGGCTAGCCCCTCCAGGGGCGTGATCCGCGCAGACTTTGACCCGGCCGGCATCGCCCAGGCCTATGAGGCTGCGGGTGCGGCCTGCCTTTCGGTGCTGACCGACAGCCCCAGCTTTCAGGGCGCTCCCGAATTTCTCAAGCAGGCGCGGGCAGCCACTCAGATGCCGGCACTGCGCAAGGACTTCCTGTTCGAGACCTATCAGGTGGCAGAAGCTCGCGCCTGGGGTGCCGATTGCATCTTGATCATCATGGCGGCCGTCGATGACGACGTGGCGCGCTACCTGCTTGACGCCGCGCGCGACTGGCAGATGGATGCTCTCGTGGAAGTGCACGACCAGGCTGAGTTGGATCGCGCCCTGACGCTCGATGCTGACTTTATCGGCATCAACAACCGCGATTTGCGGACGTTCGAAACCAATCTGGAAACCTCCGTGCTACTGGCCCGCAATGTGCCCGACACGGTTCTGCTGGTGAGCGAAAGCGGCATCAATACCCATGAGGACGTGCTGCGCCTCGACCGCGACGCCGGCATTGGAACATTCCTCGTGGGTGAAAGTCTGATGCGCCAGAATAATGTGGCCGCAGCCACCCGAACTCTGCTCACCGGCTCCGCCACGGAGCTTACATAGTGAGCGGCGGCGGGCTAACCCATCTTAATGCCAGCGGCGAAGTCCATATCGTCGATATCGGCGAGAAGGACAGCACGCGCCGTCGCGCGGTCGCCCAGGCCCGTCTGCTGGGTGCTGCGGCCACCATTGCAACCATAATGAGCGGCGGCCTCAAGAAGGGCGAAGCGCTTGCGGTGGCGCGAGTTGCGGGCATCATGGCGGCCAAGAAAACCGCCGAACTGATCCCTCTTTGCCACCAGATTCCGCTAACCAAAGTCAGCATCGAGATCGAAGCCGTGGGTAGCGAGGCCATCCTGATCCTGGCCATTGCCGAGACCACCGGCCAGACCGGCGTGGAAATGGAGGCCCTGGTAGCAGCGTCCACCGCCGCGCTGACCCTTTACGACATGGCCAAGGCCATCGACCGGGCAATGGTCGTGACCGATATTTGCGTACTGGAAAAGTCCGGCGGCAAATCCGGCGATTTCGTGCGCACGACATGAGCCTGCTTCCGGTTGATGACGCGATAGCCGCCATTCTGCACCGCGTGCCCGAGCCCAGCGGTGAAAACGTGGCCTTGGCCGATGCCCTCGGTCGGGTACTGCATGAATCGATCATCGCTCAACACAACCAGCCCCCCTTCAACGCCAGCGCCATGGACGGTTATGCCGTACGCGCCGCAAACTTGGCGCCCGGGCAGCCATTGGCTCTGGTCGGCATGGCCCAGGCTGGCAAGGGGTTTGCCGGCGAGGTTGGGCCCAGAGAGACCGTGCGCATCTTTACGGGCGCTCCGGTTCCCGCCGGCGCCGACACTGTCATCATGCAGGAAGATGCGCGGATCGACGCCGAAACCGTCAGTTTCACTGATATTCCGGCCCTTGGCCGCAATATCCGCCCGTTAGGTAGCGACTTTGAAGCCGGACAAGCTCTGGCACAGCCCGGCACGCGCCTGACGGCCATGCATTTGGCCGTGGCGGCCGCCGCCAACGTTTCGACCTTCAGCGTCACGCGCCGCCCCAAGATCGCTCTGTTGGCCACCGGCGACGAGCTGGTGCTACCCGGCACCGTGCTCGGCCCCGACCAGATCGTGGCTTCGAACAGCTTCGGGCTAAGCCCCCTGCTCGCCCCCTATGCCCAAACCGTCACGGACCACGGGATCGCCCGCGACAATCGCGCCGAATTGCGCGCAACGCTTGAGCACCTGTTCGCCAGCGAACCCGACATTGTCGTCACCACGGGCGGGGCCAGCGTCGGCGATCATGACATCGTGCAGGAAATCCTGCTCGAGCTCGGCGTGACACTCGATTTCTGGCGTATCAATATGCGTCCTGGCAAGCCGCTCATGTTCGGCACGCGCGGCAAGACGCTGGTGTTCGGCCTGCCCGGCAATCCCGTTTCGGCGATGGTAACGGCTCTGGTTTTCATCAAGCCTGCCCTGCGTGCGTGGACCGGCTTTGCGCCCCAATCCAGCTGGCATCTGCCGCTGGCTGCCGCGACCCCACCCAATACGACACGGCAGCATTACATGCGCGCCACCTTGGTTCACACCCAAGCTGGTCCGCAAGTGCTGCCAATTTCTGAAACCGACAGCGCTCACACCTCGTCCATGGCCCGCGCCAACGTATTGATTGTGCAGCCGCCACTGGATCCGGGCCAACCGGCTGGAGCGCTCGTCGAAGCGCTGCTCATCGACTCATATTGAGGCGCTGCCCCGCTGACCGCGCCGATGCGGCGTTTTTCAGGGCATATTGCAGAACATAACTGGAACACATATAGTCGTTCTGCCTATGTTCCGAATCGAGGCCGAGGGTCCCATGCTGACGCGTAAACAACACGAGTTGCTGATGTTCATCCATGAGCGGATGAAAGAGAGCGGCGTCCCCCCCTCCTTCGATGAAATGAAGGACGCTCTTGATCTCGCGTCAAAGTCGGGCATTCACCGCCTCATCACTGCGCTTGAAGAGCGCGGTTTCATCCGCCGCTTGCCCAACCGGGCGCGGGCACTTGAAGTGGTGAAGCTGCCCGATTCGATGAACCCCTCGCTTGGCGGCCGTAAGGCTCGCTTTGAACCCTCGGTCATCGAAGGCAATCTGGGCAAGGTCGCCTCGCCCCCTTCCCGCGTCAGCGCGGCCGATGAGGATTACGCCCGACCCATTTCTATCCCGGTCATGGGACGGATCGCGGCCGGCACGCCCATTGAGGCGATCCAGAACTCATTCGCACACCATCATGGTGCCGCCCGAAATGTTGGGGGCCGGAGAACACTACGCGCTCGAAGTGCGCGGCGACTCGATGATTGACGCCGGTATTTTTGACGGCGACACGGTTCTCATCAGGAAGCAGGAAGCCGCCAGCACCGGCGAGATCATTGTCGCTCTGGTAGATGATGAAGAAGCGACCCTCAAGCGTCTCCGCCGCCGCGGCAACAGCATCGCGCTTGAAGCGGCAAACCCGGCGTATGAAACCCGGATTTTTCCGCCAGATCGAGTGCGCATCCAGGGGCGCCTCGTGGGGCTGCTGCGCAAATACTGACGCTCAGAAAGCCGCCGCAAGGCGGCTTTTTTCCGGGCACTACGCCGTCGATCCACTCCCGATTACACGGCGCCAGTGATCGACGCGGAAACAACCGGCAAGCCCTGGGACGCCAGGAAGGCCATCTTGGCCTCATCCAGAAAAGCCGACATCAGCACGAACCGGGCGATACCACGTTTCCTTAGATTGGCCCGCGCCTCTGATAGCAGCGCTCCGCCCACGTCCGGCCAGTCGCTTTCGTTGGCGACATAGAAATCTTCAATCGCAACCATCGGCTCCCGGGCATAGACCGGCGGGGACGATTGCGGATTGGCCACCAGGAAGCCGACGACCTTGTCAGGCCCCTCGGCCACGAGAAACAGCTGCTGGGGCGAGGCCAGCAAGCGAGTGAAATAGGCCTCCGTACGCTGCTCGGCATCCGGTGACACCGTCCATAGAACGGGCTCCAGCAGGGCATAAAGCCGCCGCTTGTTCATCAGGATATCGACCACCGCTTTGATGTCTTCGAGGTGGCAGGCGCGGATTGTGATCATGAAGCAGCTCCCGCAAATTCTCCCGTGATCGGGCCTGATGCTGCTAAATGTTCAATTAAAAAGGCCCGCCAAATGGCGGGCCCCCGTATTCGTACTTAGTGGTTATCGCGCGGAATACCCTCCGTCTGGGCGATGCGCTGGTACTTCTCCGCGGGTTTGAGGATGGCACCGTCACCCAATTGGCCGACGATGCCGCGCTGGATTTCCTGCCACGGCGTTTGGTGCCTAGGGTATTTGTACCCCCCTGCCGCTTCCAGTTCCGCCCTCCGGGTTGCGATATCTTCATCCGAAATCAGGATGTTTGCCTGCCCCATGTTCAGATCAATTCGAACCCGGTCCCCCGTGCGCAGAATGGCCAGATTGCCGCCTGCCGCCGCTTCGGGCGAGGCGTTCAGGATCGATGGCGAACCCGAGGTGCCGGACTGGCGGCCATCGCCGATGCAGGCCAGCGCGTGAATGCCTTTTTTGATCAAATAGGCGGGCGGCCGCATGTTCACCACCTCCGCAGCGCCTGGATAGCCGATCGGTCCCGCGCCACGCATGAACAGCAACGTGTTCTCATCGATATCCAGCGAAGGGTCGTCAATCCGGTGGTGGTAGTCCTCGGGACCGTCAAACACCACCGCCTTGCCTTCGAACATGCCGGGGTTTGCTGGGTTGTTGAGGTAGCGATCGCGGAACTCCGACGAGATGACGCTGGTCTTCATGATCGCGTTGTCAAAGAGGTTGCCGCGCAGCACGAGGAAGCCCGCGTCGGTCTTGAGCGGATTGTCGAAGTGCCGGATGACTTTTTCATCCTGGATGGTGGTGGTGCGGCAATTCTCGCCAATGGTCTTGCCGTTGGCCGTTGGCGCATCCTCGCGGATCAGCCCTTGGGTCATCAGTTCATTGACCACCGCCGGCACGCCTCCAGCGTGGTAGAAATCCTCGCCCAGATACTCACCGGCGGGCTGCAGATTGACCAGCAGCGGCACCTTGTGCCCGTGCGTCTGGAAATCGTCGATGCTCAGCTCAACCCCGATATGCCGGGCAATGGCCTGGATGTGGATCGGCGCATTCGTCGACCCGCCAATGGCCGAATTGACCACGATGGCGTTGATGAAATTGTCCCTGGTCATGATATCGGACGGCTTGAGGTCCTCATGCACCATGTCCACGATCCGCTTGCCAGTGCGATAGGCCATCTCCTGCCGATCGCGGTATGGCGCGGGAATAGCCGCCGAACCGGGCAACTGCATGCCGAGCGCCTCGGCCAGCGAATTCATCGTGCTCGCCGTGCCCATGGTGTTGCAAAAGCCGGTTGACGGAGCCGAGGATGCCACCAGTTCTATGAACTGGGCGTAGTCGATCTCGCCCGCCGCCATCATCTGGCGCGCCTTCCACACAATAGTGCCCGACCCGGTGCGCTCGCCCTTGTGCCACCCATTCAGCATCGGCCCTACCGACAGCGCAATCGCCGGAATATTCACCGTTGCCGCGCCCATCAGCATGGCAGGCGTGGTCTTGTCGCACCCAATAGTGAGGACGACGCCGTCGAGCGGATAGCCGTAAAGCACCTCGACCAGGCCGAGATAGGCCAGGTTGCGATCAAGGCCAGCCGTCGGGCGCTTGCCCGTTTCCTGGATGGGGTGAACCGGAAACTCGATGGCAATGCCGCCCGCTTCGCGAATGCCTTCGCGCACACGCTCGGCCAGCACGATATGATGACGATTGCAGGGGCTGAGATCGGAGCCGGTCTGGGCGATACCGATGATCGGCTTGTTGGACTGCAGCTCCTCGCGCGACACGCCAAAGTTCATGTAGCGTTCAAGATAAAGCGCAGTCATGTCCGGATTATCCGGATTGTCGAACCACGCCCGAGAACGCAATTTCTTGGCCGACGGCGCCTCGGCGTTACCAGCAGTCATTTCCAATTCCCCTACACTCGCAACCCGCTGTCGCAGCGCGTCACTCATGTACTAACACGGTCGAATTGAGATTTCGAAGGAAAAGTCATACAATTGATGCGCGTTGGCGTTAGGCGCGCATATGCCCGTCTTGCGCCGGCGATCTTCCACCACTCGCGGCAATCTGCCCACGAGATTGGGCTGGTTGGAATCCGGGTCACGGCATAGGGTCGCCAGGTATGTCAGCAGAGGGCTAAGGGGATTTCGTGAGTACTATTGTGGACTGGGTAGCCGTTGACTGGGGCACCTCCAATTTGCGCGTCTGGGGCATCGCGCCTGATGGCTCGACCGCCTTTGAAAAGGCATCGCCGCAAGGCATGGGCAAGCTGACGCGCGAACAGTTTCCCGACGCCCTGATCGAGGTACTGCACGACGTTACCTCCAGCTCAAGCGAACCGATTGATGTGCTGATCTGTGGCATGGCCGGCGCTCGCCAGGGCTGGCTCGAGGCTCCCTATCTGGAAGCCCCTACTGATTTGCGCGATCTGCTGCATGGAGCGGTCTATCCGCAAATGCCGGACGGTCGGTTTAAGCCCGCAATCCTGCCGGGCGTCTGCCAAAAGGGTGGCGCCGAAAACGTGATGCGCGGTGAAGAGACTCAGTTGCTGGGTCTGGCGGCCATGCGCCCCGGATATTCCGGGGTCGTATGCATGCCGGGCACGCACTCCAAATGGACCCAGCTCAACGGCACGCAGATCGACCATTTCACTACGGCCATGACCGGCGAAATGTTTGAAGTGCTGCGCAATCATTCCGTCTTGCGCCACTCCCTGGTCGGCGACCTGGACGGTCCCGGTCGCGCGGAGGGCTTTGTGGCCGGTGCCGAAGCAGGCCTTGCCAACCCCGAACAATTGCTCGGTACGCTGTTCCGGGTTCGGGCCAGCTCGCTGCTGTCGGATCGCCAGCCCGACTGGTGCGCGGGTTACCTCTCGGGCTTGCTGATCGGCACAGAAATTGGCAGCAATCGGCATCTCATCGGATCCGCCCCGGTACCTCTGATCGGGTCATCCGCTCTCTGCGCTCTCTATACCCAGGTCCTCGCCATGGCCGGCGCTTCCGGTGAAGCGCTTGATGCCACCGCGATCGTTCTCGCTGGCCTCAAGGCTGCGCGCAATACCGCTAACTAGGAGTTTTTCACGATGGACCATCGCCATCTCATCGCCATTCTGCGCGGTATCACGCCAAATGAAACGCTCGCCGTGTGCCACGCGCTGGTTGATGCCGGCATCACCATGATCGAGGTGCCGCTCAATTCGCCCGACGCCCTGACCAGCATTGCTCTCGCCGCCAAGGAATTTGCCGGCAAGGCCGCCATCGGCGCCGGCACCGTTCTCACGCCTGAGCAGGCGCAGGCCGTTTCCGATGCTGGGGGAACCTTTGTGGTGTCGCCCGACACCAATGCCGAGGTCATCACAAAGACAATCGCGCTCAGCATGCGCTCCTATCCAGGCGTGTTCACGCCCAGCGATGCGTTCACCGCTGTCCGCGCTGGCGCCACCGGCCTGAAGTTCTTCCCCGCCGAAGTCCTCGGCCCCAAGGGCATCAAGGCAATGAAGGCGGTGCTGCCGCCGGAACTGCCGCTCTATGCGGTGGGCGGTGCGAACCCAGACAACTTCAACGAGTACTTTGCCGTGGGCTGTGCCGGCTTTGGCCTGGGCACTTACATCTACAAGCCCGGCATGGACGCTGGCACTGTGGCCCAGCGGGCCATGGCAGCGGTCGCCTCCTACGATGCCGGAGTTGCTGCATGACCCAGACAGCCCGGTTGCTCATCGATAGCCAATGCGCCCTGGGTGAAGGCCCGTTCTGGCATCCTGGGCGCCAGCAGCTGTTCCTTTTTGATATCAACGAGCAGATGCTGTTCGCCGCCACGGCCGGTGGAGACATCGTCGAGCAATGGCTCTTCAACGAAAGCGTTGCCGCTGCGGCCATTATCGACGATGACAATCTGGCGCTGGCTACGGAAACCGGGCTGAAGCACTTCAACCTTGCTTTGGGTGGGCTAGCACCCATCCAGAGCATCGAGGCGAACAATCCCGCCACACGCGCCAATGACAGCCGGGTCCACCCCTCCGGAGCGTTCTGGATCGGCACTATGGCCAAGAACGAATCCGATGCCCCCTCCGGTTCGCTCTATCACTACCGGGCTGGCAAGCTGACGACGCTCAAATCCGGCGTTGCCATTCCCAATGCCACCTGCTTCTCGCCAGACGGCAAGATTGCCTATTGGACGGACACTCCTTCGCGCAAGATCATGCAATGTCCGACTGATCCTGCGACCGGGATGCCCATCGGTGAGTGGACGCTGTTTGCCGACGTCTCCGGCCATCGCGGCCACCCAGACGGCGCCGTCGTCGATAGCGAAGGCTATTTGTGGAACGCTCGTTGGGGCGGCAGCTGCGTTGTGCGTCACGCCCCCGATGGCTCCATCGACCGCATCATCGAAGTGCCGGTCAGTCAGGTGACCTGCCCGGCCTTTGGCGGACCGGAACTCAAGACCCTGTTTATCACCACGGCCAACAAGAATATGAGCTCCGAGCAGCTGGCCGCAGAAAAAATCGCCGGTGGCGTATTTGCGATTGATGTTGACGTGGCCGGTCAGCCGGAACCCCTCATCGTTCTCTAGCCCTATCGCGGAACCACACGCCAGGGCCGCGTGAGATTGGGTATCGCGGGGCGGATTTCAAAGCGTCCCGCCCCGTCATCCCAGCGCAGCCAGTGAACGCCGCTGGCCGCCAGGTCTTTGCCAGCAATGACCTGTCCCCCCACGCAATTTTTTGGCACATCAAAGCGCGCAATAATCAGGTCGTGCCGCCCGCAATCTTCCGCAAGAGCAGCCGCATTGCGCACCACAGCGATCGAGAACTGCTCGGCGTTCACGATGCACCCCAGACTGTCGCAGCGGAGCCCGGGCACCGAAGCGGCAATCTCTTCCTGATAGTGCTTGCTCCAGGCGTTGACGGCAAAACTTCCCGGTCGGCCACTGGCCAACCCCAGGATTTCGTCATTGCGCACCGCGACTGCCTGGGTGGTATCGGCAACCAGCACATCGGGACGCTGATCGATCCCCACGGCCAGAATGAGCGGCACAGCCAGCACAGGCCCCACAAAGCGCCACCGATTATTAAAAAACGCAAACCAGGTGAGCCCAATCAAACCCAGGACCAACGCCCATTGCGTCAGCAGGGGGTTACCGGTCAAGCCTTCGCTCCAACTCGCAACCAGATTTGCCCCCTCCAGCATCCGGTCAATGCCCCAGCCCATCACGACAAGGAACGGTCCTTCCACGCCGAAAGGCATCGCCAGCACGCCCAGCACCGCTGCCGGCATGATGATCAGGCTGACCACCGGCAACACCAGCACATTCCCCAACACCCCAAGCGGAGCTGTCTGCTGGAAATGATAGGCCGAGAACAGCAAAGTGGCCGTGCCCGCGATCAAACTGGTGAGGGCCGTGGTCCATACCGCATCCCAGATTTTTCCCAGTCGGCCGCGATCTGCCGTTCGCGGCTTTCGGGGAGTTTCATAGATGCCGATCAGCGCGACGACCGCAGCGAACGAGAGCTGAAAACTTGCACGAAAGACGCTGGCCGGATCGATCAGAATGATCGCCAGACCCGCAATCGCCACGTTACGCATGGTCAGCGCGCGACGGCCGGCCAGCACCGCCCCAAAAATCAGCCCCAGCATGATGGCCGAACGCAAGGCCGGCACATTGTTCACGCCTCCGGCCAGGAGCATGTAGCCCAGCGCAGCGATCAACCCTGCCCCGGCTGCGATCTTCTTGAGCGGCCAATGGATCGACACCCAGGGGATCCACGTCAATATCAGTCGCACCAGCCAGAACACCCCGCCCGCGACGATCGACAGATGCAATCCCGAGATCGAATAGATATGGGCCAGCCCGGAGGCTGCCATGACCTCGCGCGTCTCATCGGTAATGCCACCCTGGTCGCCCATCACCATGGCCCGCCCAATGGCCTCCGAGGGCCCATCCAGTGCCGCATCGATCCGCACGCCAATCAGCTCGCGGACAATTTCAATTCCGCGGAACGGATCCGCCGCGCTGCCCTCGGCAATGAAGGAAAAACCGCTGGTCACCGTCCCATAGGCACCCACTCCGGCAAAAAAGCTGTGAAACTGCCCGTCATACGACCCGGGCAGGACCGGCCCCGGGACCGGCGCCAGCCGCATTCTGGCGCGGATACGATCGCCCGGGGACAGTGCGGGCTCCGGCGGCACTACCAGTCGGGTTTTGACAATCGGCAGCGCCCGACTTGTTCCCAACGGCACGAGATCGGACACCACCAGGCGCCGGGTCTCGCCGGTCGCAGATAAAACTTCATCCACGCGCGCCTCATACTCGCCATAGGCGGGATAAATCAGCATGGGCGTGCCAAACGTCGCCCCATGCAGCGGCAACAGGCAAAATCCCATCCAGAAAGCCGCCACCGGCACCAACAGCGCCAATCCTTCCCAACGCCAGGACAGAGCCAGCAGACCGACCAATCCCAGCCCCACCGCAAACAGGGCCCAGCCATTCGGTTCAAACGGCAGCGTCGCATAAGCACAAAGCCCGAAGACCATGCCGAAGGGCAGCAGGATGAACGTCCGTCGCGCGGCAATCGGCTGACGCACAATCTTTAGAATCTGTGCTATAGACCAATCAGGATCACGTGGCTGCAAGGCCATTGGCAGGCGCGACCAGACGCTCGCTACCGGCACTCCTGCCGAAGCGGAATTGGTTATCGGGCTTAATTTGTTCGCCCCTCGCACCGGCCTACCCCCGCCCTTGCGCTCGCGCTCCGCTATGCTACACACGACCTCCTAACTGTCCAAGCTTTCCGGTCTCATGTCCCAGGTTGTCACTCGTTTTGCCCCTTCGCCCACTGGCTATCTCCACATCGGAGGCGCCCGCACGGCCCTGTTCAACTGGGCCTTTGCCCAGAACCAGGGGGGCAAGATGCTGCTGCGCATCGAAGATACCGATCGCGAACGCTCGACGCAGGCCGCAGTCGATGCGCTGATTGACGGGTTGACCTGGCTTGGCCTGACCTGGGAAGGCGAGGCGATCAGCCAGTTCGAGCGTGCCGACCGCCATGCGGAAATCGCCCATGAGCTGGTCAGGAACGGCCACGCCTATTATTGCTATTGCTCCCCGGCCGAACTCGATCAAATGCGCGAAGAGGCCCGCGCCGCCGGCAAGCCGCCCCGCTACAACGGCTATTGGCGCGACCGCGATCAAAGCGAAGCCCCCGAGGGCGTGGCTCCAGTCGTGCGCATCAAGGCCCCGCTGGCGGGCGAAATCGTCGTCGATGACCACGTGCAGGGCAAGGTCGTGTTCAAGACCGAAAACCTCGATGATTTCATCATCCTGCGCTCGGATGGCACCCCCACCTATATGCATGCCGTGGTGGTCGATGATCATGACATGGGCGTAACGCACATCATTCGTGGCGATGACCACCTGACCAACGCGGCGCGCCAGATCGTCATCTACAACGCTATGGGCTGGACCGTGCCGGAGATGGCCCACATCCCGCTGATTCATGGGCCGGACGGCGCCAAGCTCTCGAAGCGCCACGGCGCGCTCGGGGTCGAGGCCTATCGCCAGCTCGGCTATCTGCCCGAGGCTCTGCGCAATTACCTCTCGCGCCTCGGCTGGAGCCATGGCGATGACGAAATCTTCAGCACCGACCAGATGGTCGAGTGGTTCTCGTTGGACGCCTTGAACAAGGGCGCGGCCCGGTTTGACTTCGTCAAACTGGAAAACGTCAACGGCCACTACATCCGCGAGGCCAAGCCGGAATATCTCTACGACGTCATGGTGGCGACGGCAGAGGAAGTCGGACGCACCGTCGATGCCGAAGGCCTCAAGGCCAATCGTGAGACCGCACTGGCCGCCCTGCCCGAATTGCAGCCGCGCGCCAAGACGGTGCTGGAGCTGATCGATCTGGCGCAGTTCATCTATGCCAGCCGCCCCCTGCCCATCGAAGAAAAGGCAGCGGCCCTGCTGACCACCGAATCGCGGGCCACGCTGGGCGAGATGGCAACGATGTTGCGCGTTCTGGCCGACTGGTCGGTCCCCGCCATTGATGAAGCCATGCGCGCGCTGGCCGAGACCAAGGGCCTTAAACTGGGCAAGCTCGCGCAACCGCTGCGCGCCGCCTTGACCGGCCGCACCGTTTCGCCCGGCATCTTCGAGGTCATGGTATTGATCGGTCGCGAAGAAAGCCTGGCCCGCCTAAACGATCAAGTCGCTGATTGATATTGCCGATTTGAGATCAAGCCTTGCCTAGCTATTGATTTCTCCGGTGCGGGAATCCTGTTATCCGCACCGGCACCGACTGAAATGATTACCGGAGCGCTGCCGCATGCTTTGCCTGCGACTGCACGCTCAATCGAGGAGAGCTGCATGACCGACACAGTCGCCAAACTCGTCATCGGGGACCAAACTTTTGATTTCCCGGTTCTCTCCGGCTCGGTTGGCCCCGATGTGATTGATATTCGATCGCTTTATGCCAAGACCGGCATGTTTACCTACGATCCCGGCTTCACCTCTACCGCAGCCTGCGACAGCGCCATCACCTACATCGACGGCGACAAGGGCGAGCTGCTCTACCGCGGCTACCCTATCGAACAGCTGGCTGCCAGCAGCAATTACCTCGAAGTCTGCTACCTGCTGCTCTATGGCGAGCTGCCCAGCAAGAGCAAGATGGCCGAATTCGAACAGCTCGTTACGCGCCACACCATGGTGCACGAGCAGATGCACTATTTCTACCGCGGCTTCCGTCGCGACGCCCACCCGATGGCCGTGATGACCGGGGTGGTTGGCGCCATGGCCGCGTTCTACCACGACTCAACCGACATCAACGATCCGCAGCAGCGCGAGATCGCGTCGATCCGCATGATCGCCAAAATGCCGACCATTGCGGCGATGGCGTACAAATACTCGGTCGGACAGCCCTTCGTTTACCCGCGCAACGATCTCGATTACGCGTCCAATTTCCTGCACATGTGCTTTTCGGTTCCCGCCGAAGACTACAAGGTCGATCCCAAGATCGCCCGTGCCATGGACCTGATCTTCACCCTGCACGCCGATCACGAGCAGAACGCCTCGACCTCGACCGTGCGCCTGGCTGGCTCATCCGACGCCAACCCGTTCGCTTGCATCGCTGCCGGCGTTGCCTGCCTCTGGGGCCCTGCCCATGGCGGTGCAAACGAAGCAGCACTCAACATGCTGCGCGAAATCGGCACTGTTGATCGCATTCCAGAGTTCATCGCCCGCGCCAAGGACAAGAACGATCCGTTCCGCCTGATGGGCTTTGGTCACCGCGTCTACAAGAACTTTGACCCGCGCGCGACCGTGATGCAGCAGACTGCCAAGGAAGTCCTTGAAATCCTTGGCGTGGAAAACAACCCAACGCTGCAGGTGGCTCAGGAACTGGAGCGCATTGCGCTTGAAGACCCCTACTTCATCGACCGCAAGCTGTATCCAAACGTCGATTTCTATTCCGGCGTGATCCTTGACGCGATCGGCTTCCCGACCTCGATGTTCACCGTGCTGTTCGCCGTTGCGCGCACCGTCGGCTGGATTTCGCAGTGGAAGGAAATGATCGGCGATTCGCAGAAGAAGATCGGTCGCCCGCGCCAGCTCTACAACGGTTCGCCCGCGCGCGACTACGCGCCGCTCAGCAGCCGCTGATCGGCCCGCCAATGCGACAGGATCCGGTCCGCCGGGTCCTGTCGTCCGAAGTCGGGGTCACCGTCTTCCATCAGCTTTGCAAGCTCGCCAAAGGCATCCAACTGGTCCTGGCGGGCTTTTTTGCTGTCAAGCAGCAACCGCACAGCCTCGATCACCGCTGGCACGTCGGCCTGGGCCTGCACCAGTTCCGGCACGGCCGGGCGCCCCAGGATGATATTGGGCAAAGACACAGCCGGCCGACCGATCTTGTCGAAGACCCGCGCCTGCGTCGCGTCCATCACGTAGTTGACCGCCATGGGCAGGCGAGCCAGCCCCAGCTCGAGCGTCGCCGTACCCGACACGCACAGCGCCAGAACCGCCGAAGCATAGAGCTCCCCGCGCGCCTCGCGATCCGCGGTTACCGTCACCGGCACCGCCCACTGGGCAACTTCAGCGCGCAAACGATCCGCCAGCCGCGGCAGCGTCGGAATAACGATGCCATCAACCGTTGGGTGCCCCGCCAGCTGTTCCACCACCTGGCGGAATACCGGCAGGTGTCGGCGCAACTCGCCGTCGCGGCTCCCCGGCAGCAGCACCAGCGGCCCGCGTTCCACGATTTGGGTTTGCCCAAGTTGTTCGCCCAGCGCCGGGTGCCCGACATAGCTGGTATAGGGCCCATCCAGGCGCTGCATCACCGCCGGCTCAAACGGCAGCACGGCCATCACTTCATCAAACAGCGGCTTGAGTTTGGCCGCCCGCCCGGGAGAGCGCGCCCACACCGATGGCGCGACATAAAGGATGGTCTTACCTTTGTAGCCCAAAGCCTTGAGACGCTTGGCCAATAGTTTCGAGAAATCCTGGGCATCCACCAGCACGACCACGTCCGGCCGCGCCGCTCTGATGGACCGCGCCGTCTGCTCGATCCGCCACAGCAAGAGCGGCAGGCGACGGATCACGTCGCTTATTCCCATGACCGAAAGATTGCTCATCGGATACATGGACTTGAGCCCATGAGCGACGAGTTCGTCTCCCCCGACCCCGCTCAGCGCCAGCGGCACGCGCTGCTTGAGGCGCGCAACCAAGTCTGCGGCGATGCGGTCGCCCGAAGGCTCGCCCGCCAGGATGAACAGCTTGAGATAGTCATTCATGTTCAAGCTCCAGTCCCAGCACGGAAATTCCGGTGCGCACGGCGGCCGCCTCCAGTTGCGCCCGTTCCAGCACCAGCGTGCTGCCAGCTTCCGCCACGATGATGCCAATGCCGGCGGCAGCGCAATTGTCCACTGTGTCTGGACCAATGGCGGGCAGATCAACCAGCGCCGATTGTTGCGGCTGCCTGGCCTTGGCCAAAACGAGCGGCATCGCCCCGTCCCCGGTCAGTCCGGCGCGACGGAGTTCACCCACCCGCGCGATCAGCGCATCGGTGCCACCGATGTCCTCGGCCGCGATGACGCGATGCCCGGCAACGACAGCCGCCTGCCCCAGCGACAAGGCGCCCACTGCCCGCGCGGTCTGCAGCGCAAAGCGCGCCGACGCGATCAGGTCTTCCGTTAGCACAGGACCAGCGATCAACGCGTTGGGCGTCAAAAGGTCGGGTGACAATTCGTGCACGCCCATCAAATCCGCCCCGGTCATGTTCTTGAGCACCTTGGTCAGCGCCGCCATCTCAGCATCCCCCACTGGAGCGGCACTGGTGGCCTCCCCTGCCGGGGTGTTGCCATTGGCAAAGCGGATCAGGCCTTCACGGGCCTTTTCCGGCAGCTCGATCCCGCCGGCCAATACGATATGGGAGGTTCGAAACAGCTTCAGGTGCCAGACAATGCCCAAGGGGTTGTCGAGCTTGACCACGACAACCTTGACCTTGTTGATATCGGGGCGCGGCGCCAGCGCCAGCACCTGCACCTTGTAGCCAGCGGCCAGCGCCGCATCGATAACATGCGGCACCAGGGAACCGGAGCCGGCGAAAATCGATAGACGACCGGTCGCCCGTGCCATCACTGGTCCGTGGGGCCGTTGCGCGGCGTTAGAATGGGTCGGTCAGAGGCAGTGGCAATAAAATTCACCACATCCTGCACCAGCGGATCATCCTTGAAAATCGCTGCCGCTTCTTCGGCCCGCTCGCGTAGCGTGCCTTCGGTCGCAAAAATTTGCCGATAGGCCGCCCGCAGGCGGTGGATGGATTCGCGGTCAAAGTTGCGCCGCTTTAGCCCCACCAGGTTCAGCCCGTGCAGCGCCGCGCGATTGCCAACGGCCATTCCGTACGGAATAACGTCGCCATCGATCATCGAATGCGCGCCCAGGAACGCATGGGACCCAATGCGGGTGAACTGGTGCACCACCACATTGCCGCCGAAAATCACGTTGTCGCCAATGTGGCAATGGCCGGCAATGCCAACCAGATTGGCCATGATCACGTTGTTGCCCACAATGGCATCGTGGGCCACGTGTGCCCCCGCCATGATCAGGCAATCATTGCCGACCTGGGTCAGCATCCCACCGCCCTCGGTGCCCGGATTGAGCGTGGCGTTTTCGCGGATGACGCAACGCTCGCCGATCACCAGCCGCGAGTTCTCGCCGTGATACTTCAGGTCCTGCGGTTGATGACCGATGGAGGCAAAGGGAAAAATACGCGTATCTGCGCCAATTTCCGTATGGCCATCCACCGACACATGCGAAATCAACTCGACATTGTCGTGCAACACCACATTGTCGGTGACAATGCAAAACGGCCCGATCTTGACGCCCCGGCCGAGTTGCGCACCCGACCCAACGATTGCAGTCGGATGAATTACAGCGTCGCTCACGCGTCCGCCTCGACGATCATTGCAGTGATCTCCGCTTCGGCGATCACCACGCCGTCAACCTTTGCCTCGGCCTTGTAGCGGCCGACATTGCGGCGGCGCTGGATCTTGCCGATGTGAAATTCGATGACGTCACCGGGGCGAGCCGGCTTGCGGAACTTTGCCTTGTCCACGCCCAGCATCAGCACGATGTTCTTCTTGCCGCTGTTGGAATCGTGCTTGATGACGATGGCGCCGGCGGTCTGCGCCATGCCTTCGATGATCAGCACGCCCGGGAAGATTGGATCGCCCGGAAAATGGCCCTGGAAAATTGGCTCGTTGAACGTCACGTTCTTGATTCCAATTGCCGTTTCATCGCCATCGATTGCGATGATCCTGTCGATCATCAAAAATGGGTAGCGATGTGGCAGAGCCGTGAGAATCTCGGCAATGCTCATTGCTGAGAGTTCGTTACCCTCGGTCGCACTGTCAGTCATCCGCGCTTATCCCCCTTGGAAAGTTTACGCACCACGGCGAGTTCTCGCCAGAAATCTCTAATATCCTGGGCAGGCGCACCCGCCAGCTTGGAGCCTGCAGGCCAGTCCTTGGTCACCGCCGCCCGGCCATGCACCACCGAGCCGGTGCCGATGGTCAGATGTCCCGATGTGCCAACGCCGCCGCCCAGTAGCACGCCGTCCTCGACGATAGTCGAGCCCGACAGGCCACTCATGGCAGCGATAAGACAATTGCGCCCGATTCGACAGTTATGCCCAATCTGCACCAGATTATCGATCTTGGTGCCATCGCCAACCACGGTATCGCCAAGCGCTCCGCGATCAATGGTCGAATTGGCCCCAATCTCAACGCGATCCTGGATCAGCACGCGCCCCAGCTGCGGCACCTTGCGGTTGGTGCGCCCAAAATCGAGCCATCCAAACCCCTCGGTGCCGATGCGGACGCCCGAGTGAACAACCACGTCGTTCCCCAGATGGGCACAATCGAGCGTCGCATTGGCGCCAATGGTGCAGTTGCGCCCGATGGTCACCCCTGCCCCGATTACCGTATTGGCGCCCGATCACGGTGCCACGACCGATTTCGACGCCACGCCCGATGACCACATTGGCCCCCAGGATGACATCGCGCTCCAGCCAAGGCTCGGGCAGGTCATCGCGGTCACCCGCAATGATGGCCCGTGTGCTGCCGGGGTACAGATAATCCAGCATATCGGCAAACAGGGCATGTGGATGGCTTGCCACCAGGGCCACGCTGCCGGCGGGCACCGCGTCGCGCAGCTCGGCCGTTACCAGCACGAGGCCCGCCGCGGTATTGCGCAGGGCTTCGGTGTAGCTGGTGTGGGCGGCCAGAGCCACCTCGCCGGCCTCAGCGATGTCGAGATTGTTGGCGCCAGAGATCAGCATCTGCGGATCAGGAAGGGAGGACACCAGTTCGGATTGGTTCAATGCGGCCAGCAGGGCACCAATGGTGTGAGGACCAGAGGTCCGGTAAAATCGCGTATCAACCATGGTGCCACTCAAAAGCATTGAGCCGCGGTGCTACCGCCCGCGGCTCAATATAATATTTCAACAAAGCCAGGCTTAGAACAATGTCTGCAGTGTCAGCTGGAACAGCTGGGTACGGTCATCCGTCGACTTGTTCAGCACGTGGGCGAAGTCGCCACGCAGCGGACCAAACGGCGAATCCCAGATCAGCGAAGCACCAATCGACGTACGCCACGGCATATCATTGCTCGATGCGGTGGCAGCTACAGGACCAAGGCTGCCAACCGGCAGGTTGTCGTCGCCAATCCAGGCAGCGTCAGCCCACACGGCACCGCTCAGGCCGTAGTTCTCCGGCAGGCCGGGGATCGGGAATGCCACTTCGCCGGAGAGGCCGGCATACATGGTGGTGCCCAGATACTCGCCGGAGGCAAGACGCGGCCCAACACCACGACCCTGGAAGCCACGGATCAGCTGGGTGCCTGGCGTGAACGCCTCGACGGCATGAACGCCGTTGCCGCTCAGATCATGAATGATACCGGCCTGCCCCTTGACGCTGGCCACAACCCCATAATCGGGAATGACAGGCACGAAGTAGCGGGCACGCGCATCGGTCTTGATCAGGCTGTGATCCCAGCCGACATATTGCTGGCTGAACGTTGCATACAGACCTTCAGTCGGCTTCTTGACGTCATCAACCCCGGCCCAGGTCAGCGTATAGCCAACGAATGCCTTGTTGAGTTCCTGCCCGTCGCGAACCAGACCCGAGAATGGCGAATCAACGTCCTTGATCACGCGGTGCTCGCCACCGGCAAACACTGTCGCGGACAGGTCCGAAGTCAGCGGGATGCCAACGCGAAGCTGGCCACCGGTCGACTGCGAGCCGTAGAAGCTGGTGTCGGTCTCATCGGAAATACGGTGATACGCATCAACGCCTGCCGACACCTTCAGACCCATGAAGCGGGGCTCGGTGAAGGAGAAGTCGAAGGTACGGCCCGACTGCGTTGCGCCAACAGACGCCCGCAGATACTGGCCACGACCCAGGAAGTTGCGCTCGGTCAGCGACAGCTCACCCAGCACGCCATCAACGGTCGAGTAACCGGCCGAAGCGCCGTATTCACCCGTGGTCGTCTCGGTCAGCGCGATGTTGATCACCACCTTGTCGGGCGAAGAACCCGGAGTGGTCGTCACATCGACATTGGAGAAGAAACCCAGATCCTGGATGCCCTGGCGGCCGCGGATGACCATGGCGCGGTTGAAGGGGTCGCCTTCAGCAAACTCCAGCTCGCGCCGCACCACGAAGTCGCGGGTCTTGGTGTTGCCGGTGATGTTCACGCGCTCGACATAGACGCGCGGACCTTCATCGACGAGATAGGTAACGTTGAACTTGCCGTTGCCGACATCACGATCGAGGCGCGCCCGCACGTCGGCGAACGAATAGCCCTGCGATGCAGCCTCGTAGGACATGTCCTCGATGCTCTTCTGCAGATCGGTGATCGAGTAGGTGGCGCCCTCCCCGGTCTTGACCGTGCCCTTGAGGGCATTGGTGTTCAGACCCGGAATGCTGGTTTCGATCCCAACGCCGCCAAACGAATAACGCTGGCCTTCATTGATGGTGAAGTTGATGAAGTACGCATTGCGTGCTGCATCATATTCCCCAACCGAGGTCACCTGCGCGTCTGGATAGCCGCGATTGGCGTAGTACAGGCGGATGCGCTCGCGATCGACGGCGATCTTGCGCTCATCGTAGCTGTCATCCTTGAACAGCCAGCTGAGCACGCCGGTTTCCTTGGTCAGCAGCGTACCCTTGAGGTTCCCGCCATTGATCGAGTTGTTACCGGTGAAATTGATAGCGGCGATACCGGCGCGAGTGCCTTCGTTGATCACGAAGACAACGCGGACACGACCATCGACTGTGGTCTCGGTGCGCGTCGTGACGGAAACTGACAGGAAGCCGTCGCGGTCATAGGCCTGACGAATGCTCTCGATGTCGGCAGCAAGACGGCGCTGCGAATAGACACCGGAAGCGGAAATGTCGACCATTGCCAGCAACTGGCTATCGGAGAAGCGTCGGTTGCCTTCGAAGAGGACCGAACCGACCAGCTGTTCCTGAGCCTGCGCAGATGCGGCACCAAAGAGCGGAATGCCTGGAGCGACGACCGGCGCAATGCCCATCGTCAACAGCGCCAAAGACGTGCCGAGCATCAGCTTGTTGGGGTGGATCATATTGTTATTGCCTTCTGCGACCAGGCTCGGAGGCACGCCTCATGACGCTCCCCCAAGCTAACTCCATTGCACCGTTTTACCGCCTTTTTAACCAACGACAAGCCGTAAGCCTCGACGCGGTTAGCAAATGCTTGGTGCACTTGTAATCCTGCAACACCTTGCGAACCAAGGTTAACCAGAGGCTAACGCAGGATTCCGAAATGCGCGAAAGATCGTGTCGTTAAAGAGCGTGAACACCATCAGGGCAATGACAAGGGCGAATCCGAACGCGGAAACCCATCTCCTGAACCCTCATGCTGAGCGGACGACCTCGCACGGCCTCAATGAGATAGTACATCAGATGCCCGCCGTCGAGCATTGGAACAGGCAAAAGGTTGAAGATACCGATATTCAAGGACAGTAGAGCTGTCAGATTGATCAGCGCGATAATCCCCAGAGTGGCCACTTCCCCTGAAACCTTGGCAACTTTGACCGGCCCCCCGAGCTGCTCCACGTCGCCGCGACCGACAAAGAAATCCCCAGAAACTCCCCGGTGCGCTGCACGATGAACC
Source organism: uncultured Alphaproteobacteria bacterium (assembly GCA_963699295.1). Taxonomy (GTDB): domain Bacteria; phylum Pseudomonadota; class Alphaproteobacteria; order Rhizobiales; family Devosiaceae; genus Devosia. The sequence continues at coordinate 535,140 of OY969432.1, read as the reverse complement.
GGATTTCGTCGATTGTCATGCCCACGGCCTCGACCGGCCCCGGGCGGTAAAGCGTCACATCGTTATCCCCGACATCGCGGCTCACCCCGATTCGCCCGATACGCTGGTTGTTACCGAACCGGTCGGCGACATCAGTGCCCTCGGGAACCAGCGTCAGAACCTGTTCCGTGTTGCCGCGCTCGAGCTCGATGGTGACCGGACGATCAGGGCTGGTGGCAACCAGGCGCTGAAAGTCCTCAAACCCTCGCACCACATAGCCATCCACGGCCACGATGCGGTCGCCCGATTCTATGCCGGCAGCCTCGGCCACCGAACCCGCGATAACCTCCCCGATCACCGGCGGAATGGTGTAGCGGCCATAGCCCAGCAACAGGGCATAGAGAATGCAGAAGGTCAGCAGCACATTGGCCACTGGCCCCGCGATCACGATGGCGATGCGCTGCCAGACATTTTTGTTCACGAAGAGCTGCGGCGCCAGATCCGCACTGGCATTGGCAATCGCCGCCTCATCGGGCGTACCTGCGGGGTTCATGTCCCCCACGAACTTCACGTAACCACCCAGCGGAATGGCCGAAACGCGCCAGCGGGTGCCGTGCTTGTCGTTCCAGCCGATCAGCTCTCGTCCAAATCCGATCGAAAAGGCTTCGATCGCCACCCCGTTCCATCGGGCAACCAGATAGTGCCCCATCTCGTGCACAAACACGATGACGGTCAGTACGGCCAGAAATGGCACCGCATAGGACAGCAGCCAGTAGATGAATTCGAACATGGTTTTCCTTTAGCGGCGCAGCAGCGGCCGACTTACCAGTACAGCAGGCCCTCGGCCACTGAACCGAAACCGCCGTGCAAACTGCCAACGATCAACACCAGCAAGATGCCAAATGTGAGGCTGTCGAGGCGATCCATCAAGCCGCCATGGCCCGGAATGATATCGCCGCTGTCCTTGATCCGAAAATGCCGTTTGATGGCGCTTTCACTCAGGTCGCCCAATTGCCCCAGCACACTGATCACGGCCGATAACACCAGGCCGATCCACCACGGCGAGTCGGTGAGCAACACCCACACCAGCAGCCCTGCCCCGGTGCCCAATGCCAGGCCGCCCAGTGCCCCCGACCAGGTCTTGGACGGCGAGATATCGGGCGCCAGCTTTTCCCCGCCGATCTGGCGACCGGTGAAAAATGCCGCCGAATCCGTCATCCACACGACGGTGCCCAGGTAAATCCCGGCCCACACGCCAGCCATCGAATCGCCACGCATGGCCACCGCAGCGAGCGTGATCGAGCCGAAGACGGCAAGGCCGATCAACCGCCAACCCATTTGCGGGCCACGAACGATCAGGGCAATAACGCAGGCCACCGCCACCAGCCCGATTGTGCCGCCAGCGCCGAGCCAGGGATAAACCGCACCCGCCAGAGCGAGCAGGCCGATCAGCGCCATGCCGACAGGTGTCAGCGGCGCACGAGATATCATCGCTTCCCATTCGCGATAGGCCCCTGCGAAGACGACGCCAACCACGACTGAAAAGAAGAAACTGCCGACATAGAGGGCGGTGGCGGTCAAGGCGATCAGGACCAGGGCTGACGCAAGGCGCGGCCCCAGGTCAGACCACAACCGTCGACGCTGCTGAGTTGGCTCTGTGGCGGAATCGCCGCCGGGAGTGTTCACGGTCGCGCCGCCTCTATCCCGCCAAAGCGCCGTTCGCGCAGGGCATAAGTCTCAAGTACCCGGATGAAACTGGCCTCGTTGAAGTCGGGCCAGTACTCATCGACAAAGACAAATTCCGAATAGGCTGCCTGCCAGAGCAGGAAGTTGGAAATCCGTTGTTCGCCACTGGTGCGGATGATCACATCCGGATCCGGCATGCCCACGGTGTAAAGCGCAGCTTCAACCGTAGCTTCGGTAATATCCTCGGGCGCCAGGCGCCCGGCAGCCACGTCCTCGGCGATCCGCCGGGTCGCATCAACAATCTCGGCCTTGCCGCCATAGTTGAACGCCACCACCAGCACCAGGCCAGTGTTGTTGGCGGTCTTGGCCTCCACGTCATCGATCAGCCGAAGCAATGACGGCTCCAGCCCGCGACGGGTGCCGATGATGCGCACGCGCACATTGTTACGGATCAGCTTTTGCAGATCCGAGGCAATGAAACGACGCATCAAATTGAAAATAAATGATATTTCGTCAGGTGGACGGGACCAGTTCTCCGAGGAAAAGCTGAACACGGTCAAATGCCCGACGCCGTAGCTGATGCACAGCTCGACCAGGTTGCGAAGGGCGTGAACGCCCTTCACATGGCCTTCCGTGCGCCGCTTGCCGCGAGCTTTCGCCCAGCGGCCATTGCCGTCCATGATCACCGCGAGGTGGGCCGGAACGCGCAAACGCTGCTGCGGCGCTGGCTCTACAGTGATGGCGGGATCCATGGACATCTACGCCCTCCCGGCGCAGCTGAAAGCAGCTAAACCTGCATGATTTCAGCTTCTTTGGCGGCTACAACCTGATCGATCTCGGTCACGGCGGCGTCGGTCGCCTTCTGCACCAGATCCGACTGCGTGCGCGCATCATCCTGCGCCATATCGCCGTCTTTTTCAGCCTTCTTCAGCGCATCCATGCCGTCGCGACGAATGTGGCGAACAGCCACGCGCGCGGCTTCCGCATAGTTATGAGCAACCTTGGTCAGCTCGCGGCGGCGCTCTTCGTTGAGCTCGGGCAATGGCACGCGGATGACCTGGCCCTCACCCATCGGGTTCAGACCAAGACCGCTGTCGCGGATCGCCTTTTCCACGGCATTGGCCATGCTGCGATCCCAGACCTGCACGCTGAGCATGCGCGGCTCCGGCACGGTGACGGTCGCAACCTGATTGAGCGGCATGCGCGAACCATAGGCCTCCACGGTCACGGGTTCGAGCAGGCTGGCGCTGGCACGCCCGGTGCGCAGGCCCGCAAGTTCGTCACGCAACGAAGCGATGCTCTTCTGCATTCGGGTTTTCAGATCGGAGAGATCATAACCGGCCATTGTTCTTTCGTCCTTCCAGGCTAGTGAGGCTTAACCGACACGGGTCGACCGGGCAGATCCGGACAATACGCCGGCCAGCCCTTCGTCGTCATCAAGCGCATATACGATTATCGGCAAGCCATTGTCGCGGGCAAGCGCGAAGGCCGCCGTGTCCATGACCTTGAGATTTTGCCCAATGACCTCGTCATAACTGACGGTATCATAACGGGTTGCATTCGGGTCCTTCTTGGGATCGGCCGAATAGACGCCGTCCACCTTGGTGCCCTTGAGCAGCACGTCACAGTCCAGCTCGATCGCCTTGAGGGCAGCGGCCGTATCGGTGGTAAAGAAGGGGTTTCCGGTACCGCCCGCGCACACGACGACATAGCCGTCATCGAGCGCCGCCTTGGCGGCCCGTGCCGTGAAATTGTCAGCCACGGAAGGCATGGTCAGGGCCGAGAACACCTTGGACTTCACGCCCTGCTGCGAGATCGCATTGCTCAGCGCCAGAGAGTTGATGACAGTTCCCAGCATGCCCATGAGGTCCGCGGTCACGCGGTCAGTGCCGTTGGCAGCGACTGCCATGCCGCGGAAGATGTTACCCGCGCCAATAACGATGGCGATCTCGGTTCCACTCTTTGCGGCGTCGGCCACCTGCTTGGCCATCGATGCGAGGAATTCGGGTTCGATACCGAAGGATTGGTCACCAGCCAGCACCTCACCCGAGACCTTGAGCAAAATGCGTTTGTAGGCAGGTGCCATTGGCGAACCCCTTATCGTGATAAATTGCGGGGAGCCGAATCCGGCGTCACCCTGACAAACCTAAGGCATTACCGTCCTCAATTGAAGACGTCGCGCCCGTAGAAACAAGACCATGTCGGAGTTGTAAGCTCCATCCCGGCTAACCATGATCAATACCGGGAGAGCGGCGAATGGGCCAGCGGCCCATTCGCAATTGTGTTCGTGTAGAATTACACGCCGGCAGTGGCAGCAACTTCGGCCGCGAAGTCGGTCTCGGCCTTCTCAATGCCCTCGCCCAGTGCATAGCGCACGAACTTGGTGAGGGTGATCGGCGCACCGGCATCCTTCTCGGCGTTCTTGATGGCATCCGCCACCTTGGTTTCGCCGTCGATGACGTAAGTCTGTGCCAGCAGGGTCACTTCTTCGAAGTACTTGCGCATGCGGCCGTCGACCATCTTTTCGGCGATCTCAGCGGACTTGCCGCTTTCCTTGACCTGCTCGAGAATGATGGCGCGTTCGCGGGCGACAACCTGCGGATCCAGCTCGTCGGCCGAAATTGCCAGCGGGTTGGTCGCGGCAATGTGCATGGCCAGCTGCTTGCCAAGGTTCGACAGGGCAGTCTTGTCGCCGGTCGATTCCAGCGCAACGAGAATGCCCATCTTGCCCAGGCCCGGCTTGACCGAGTTATGGACATAGCTCTCGACCACGCCATCGGTCACCGACACATAGGCGGTGCGGCGCAGGCTCATGTTCTCGCCGATCTTGCTGATCGCTTCGGTGAGCTCAGCCGAAACCGAGTTGCCCGCGCCGGGGAACGGCATCTCGGCAAGCTTGGCAACGTCGCCATCGGCATCCAGGGCCAGCTTGGCAATGTTGCTGACGATGTCCTGGAACTGGTCGTTGCGAGCAACGAAGTCGGTTTCCGAGTTCACTTCAACCACGGCGGCATGGGTACCGGCAGCGGCAACGCCAACCAGACCTTCAGCGGCGATGCGATCGGCCTTCTTGGCAGCCTTGGCCAGGCCGCGCGTGCGCAGCCAGTCCACAGCAGCTTCCATATCGCCATTGGTTTCGGCCAGGGCCTTCTTGCAGTCCATCATCCCGACGCCGGTTGCGTCACGGAGCTGCTTGACCATTGCTGCAGTGATTTCCATGGGTACACCTCTAAGCGGCCCGCTGGAGCCGCACGTTCAATTGAAAATAGGACGCCTGCTATCGAGACGGGACGGACCGAATTGCGATGTCTCGCTTCGGCCCGCCCCTCTCATCAGGCAATACAGCTCCGGTAATCCGGAACAGCCAACTTAGTTGGCGGCGGTGTCTGCCGGCAGGTCTTCAACCGGAGCAGCATCCGAAGCGCCGATATCAGTGCCCAGAGCCGAGGACGAGCGACCGATACCATCGATGGCAGCGCGCGAGATCAGCGAAACGTAGAGTTCCAGGGCGCGCGAAGCGTCGTCATTGCCCGGGATCGGGTAATCGACAATGTCGGGATCGCAATTGGTGTCGACGATGGCGACGACCGGGATACCCAGGCGACGGGCTTCCTTGATCGCGTTGGCTTCCTTGTTGGTGTCGATCACGAACACCAGCGAAGGAAGGTTACCCATGTCCTTGATGCCGCCCAGGTCGCGCTCAAGACGCTCCTGCTCACGGCTCATCATCAGGCGCTCTTTCTTGGTGCGCAGGCCGAGCTCATCTTCGCTCATCGACTCAAGTTCACGCAGGCGCGAGATCGAGTTCGAGATGGTCTGCCAGTTGGTGAGCGTACCGCCGAGCCAACGCGAGTTGACATAGTACTGGGCCGACTGCTTGGCAGCCTCGGCCACCAGCGGAGCTGCCTGGCGCTTGGTGCCAACGAACAGCACGCGGCCGCCATCAGCAACAGTGTCGCTGACCAGCTGCAGGGCGCGGCTCAGGGCCGGCACGGTCTGGCTCAGGTCGAGAATGTGAATGTCATTGCGAACGCCGAAGATAAAGCGCTCCATCTTCGGGTTCCAGCGATGCTTCTGGTGACCAAAGTGAACGCCTGCTTCGAGCAGTTGACGCATAGAAAAATCGGGCAATGCCATGATGGCTGCTCCTTAGTTTACCGGTTAAACCTCCACGATGCATTGCGACAGTTGCCTGCCACCGGACGGCTTTCCGGGATCCCCATCAAGCCTGCTTCGTGTGTGAAGTCGCGCTGACCCACAGTCAAACGCATCGCGCATATAGAATATCTACGCCTCAAAGGCAAGCGAGCGTCAGCGCCCTGCCCCAAAAACTGCGATCAGCCGAACCCGGCTACCCCCAGAGCAGGATGATCGGTGCGGCCAGCACCAGGACACCAACCAATATCCAGCGCATCCGCCCCCGGTGCTCAAGGTCCGCCATGGGCATGAACTTGCCTACCGCCCAATAGCCGACCGCAATGATCGCGCTGTAGACCAGCGCCCAGATCAACACCGTCCAATTGCCGCCAAAACTGCCGATGGCCAGCCCGAAACCAGCCAACGCGCCCAGCACCGCATAGCCCACGTCAAACATCAGCGCGGTCGTGGTCGCAAATGGTTTCCAGATGCTGGGCAAGGCGATGACGACCGCGGCGGTCAGCAGCCAGATGCTGATGATTGCCTGCATGGTCGACGAATTGCCCACCGACAGCGCCACCTCGATCAGCCGGTTCGGCGAGGAGAGCCCCACCAGTTGCCCAAGGAAGTTTATGATTGCGGCCAGCACGAACAGCACAAAGGCACTTGCCGCCAGCACCACGAAATTGATCGCCGTGCGCTTGGCCACTTGCATCGTTTCAGACATCTTGCCCTCCATCCTCGTGAAGGCACACTAGCATGCCGCTAGTTGAATTTCACGTCCGTCACGCCGTCCAGCGCCTTGATCCCGCCGGCGATTTCCGTGGTGAGCCGATAGTTCCCCGGCAGCTCGATCTCATACTCGCGCGCGCCGTCGTCCCGGATGACCACGAAATTGACCGAACCCTCGCCACCTCGCTTCAGCTGCGCCTGAATGGGCACCAGCGCTTTCTCCTGGCCGACGAAGATCGTCAGGCTGCGCTGGATGCGGTCGGCAATGCCATCCAGGGTCTGGGCCGAGAGCAGTCGCAGGCTCACTCCCTCTGCCCGCTCGTCCGCCCCCACCTGCAAAATCACCGAACGGCCGGGTTGCAACAGCGCCCCAAATTCGTTGATCTGCTCGGAAAACGCTATGATTTCAAAGACTCCGCTTTGATCGCTCAACGACAGGATCATCATCGGCGTCCCCTTGCGCGTGCGTCGATCCTGGCGCGACGAAATGGTTCCCGCCAGGCGTCCGGCCGATGCCCCGTCCTTCACCGCCCGCTCGAAATCGCTCCAGCGTTGCACCCGCAACCGCTCGAAAATCTCGGTGTAGCCATCCAGTGGGTGGGCCGAGAGGTGAAAACCGATCGCTGACAATTCGCGATCGGCGCGCTCCACCGTCGTCCAGGATGGCACCCCCGCTGGCAACCGAACCGGTTCGGGCTCGCCGGCGTCAAACATGTTCCACTGGCCTTCATTGCGTTCGGCAGCCAGAGACTGGGCCATGCCCACCACGGCATCCATCGCAGCGAAGGCAACTTCGCGCCGCTCCACCAGCGTGTCGAAGGCACCGGCATTGACCAGCGTTTCGAGCGTGCGTTTGTTGACGACCTTGGCATCGACGCGGCGGGCAAAGTCCCCCAGATCCTTGAATGGGCTATTCCCGCGAACCGCCACGATATGCTCGGCCATGGCGCGACCCACGCCCTTTACCGCCGACAGACCGTAGTGAATCTTGCGATCCTTCACCGCGAACACCACTTCCGAGCGATTGACGCAAGGCGGGACGACTTCAATGCCCTTCTTGTTCGCCTCGCGACGGAAATCGGCCAGCTTGTCGGTCGTGGCCATGTCGAGCGTCATCGACGCCGCATAAAATTCGTGCGGGTGGTGTCGCTTGAGGTAGGCGGTCTGGTAGGACACCCAGGCATAGGCGGCAGCGTGGCTCTTGTTGAAGCCGTAGTTCGCAAACTTCGCCAGCAAGTCGAAGATCTGGTCCGCCAGCTTGGCGCTCACCCCGTTGGGCACCGCCCCTTCGCGGAAACGCACGCGCTGCGCGTCCATCTCCGCCTTGATCTTCTTACCCATGGCGCGGCGCAGCATGTCCGCTTCGCCCAGCGAATAGCCCGACAGCAGCTGGGCGATCTGCATCACCTGCTCCTGGTAGACGATGATCCCGTAGGTCTCGTCGAGCACTTCGCTCAGCGCCGGATGCGGATACTCCACCTCTTCGCGGCCATGCTTACGGTCAATGAAGCTGGGGATATTGTCCATCGGACCAGGCCGATAGAGCGCGTTCATGGCGATCAGATCTTCGATCCGGTCGGGCTTGAGGTCCATCAGGGCCCGCCGCATGCCGGCACTTTCAAACTGGAAAATGCCGTAGGTGTCGCCCTCGGAATAAAGCTTGTAGGTTTCCACGTCATCGATCGGGATCAGGTCGATATCGAGCGTGCCACCACCCGCATTGGCCATCTTGACCGCATACTGGATGGTCGTCAGCGTCTTGAGGCCCAGGAAGTCGAACTTCACCAGCCCGGCCGGCTCCACCCACTTCAGATTGTACTGCGTCACCGGCATGTCGGAACGCGGATCGCGGTAAAGCGGGATCAGATCCTGCAGTGGGCGATCACCGATCACGATACCGGCGGCGTGTGTCGAGGCGTGGCGGAACAGCCCTTCGAGCACCTTGGCGATTTCCACCAGCTGGGCGACGGTTTCATCCTCGTCGGCCATCTGCTTGAATTGCGGAATCTCGGCCATGGTGCGCTCGACCGAGAACGGATCGGCCGGGTTGGCCGGCACCAGCTTGCACAGCCGATCCACCTGACCATACGGCATCTGCAGCACACGCCCCACGTCACGCAGCACGGCGCGCGCCTGCAGCGTTCCGAAGGTGATGATCTGCGCTACCTGCTCGGCGCCATACTTCTTTTGCACATACTGGATCACCTCTTCGCGGCGGTCCTGGCAGAAGTCGATATCAAAGTCCGGCATCGACACGCGTTCCGGATTGAGGAAGCGTTCGAACAACAGATTGTAGCGCAGCGGATCGAGGTCGGTAATGGTCGTGGCAAATGCCACCAGCGACCCAGCACCCGACCCACGCCCTGGCCCCACAGGGATGCCCTGCGCCTTACCCCACTGGATAAAGTCGGCCACGATCAGGAAATACCCGGGGAACTTCATGTTCTGGATGATTTCGAGTTCGAACGCGAGGCGGTCGCGATATTCCTTTTCCGTCTTGCCGGGCGCAATCCCGCTGGTGGCCAGGCGCTTGTTCAGCCCCTCTTCCGCCATGGCGCGCAAGGCCGCTGCTTCAGCCGCTACGGCTTCTTCCTCGCTCAAATCGGGCGCAGCCGCGAATTTGGGCAGGATCGGCCCGCGCGTCTTGGGCCGGAAGCCAACGCGCTGGGCAATTTCAATGGTGGAGTCGAGCGCTTCTGGCAGGTCCGAGAACAAGCTCCATCATCTCGGCGCGGGTCTTGAAGTAAAACTGATCGTTCAGCTTGCGCCGCTCTGTCTGCGCCAGCACCGTGCCGCCAGCGATCGCCAGCAGCGCGTCATGGGCCTCAAATTCCTTGACCGATTTGAAATAGGGTTCATTGGTCGCCACCAGGGGCACGCCCTTGCGATAGGCGTAATCGATCAGGCGGGGCTCGACCAGCGCCTCCTGGGGCCGGCCATGGCGCTGCAGCTCGATATAGAAACGATCGCCAAACAGGTCGACCAGTCGATCAAGGCGCCGGAAGGCGTTGGCGTCCTGCCCCATCGACAGGGGCATGTCGATGCCCCCGTCAGGCCCGCCGCTCAAGCAGATAATGCCTTGCAGCCCGTCGCGGCTCAGCCAGTCCAGCTGCGCCCGCGCCAATCCGTCGACACTTTCGAGGTAAGCGCGCGACACTAGCGCGCCCAGATTGGCAAATCCTTCCAGCGACTGCGCCATCAGCACGACACTGGACTTACCGCCCCAGGCCGCCGCCCCACGCTCGCTGATCCGCTCCTCGGCGGCCGCAAAATCGACGGCCAGCTCTACCCCGATCAGCGGCTGGATTCCCTTCTTGGAAGCCTTTTCCGAGAATTCCAGCGCACCGAACAGATTGTTGGTGTCGGCAATACCCAAGGCGGGCTGATTGTCTTCCTTGGCCAGCTTGAGGATGGCCTCAAGCTGCAAGGCGCCTTCCAACAGGGAGAAGGCCGAATGGACATGGAGATGGATAAAACCGGGACCGCTCATGGCCAACCTTTAGCACCCGCAATGTCCGTTCCCATCATCAACCCCCCGCAATCCACAGGACGCTCACACGAGTTGGGCGAGGATATCCACCCACATCACCGAACCGATGGTGAAAGCGCCAAGCGTAACGAATGCGGCGAGGTCCTTGACAAAAGTGAGCATCTGCATCTCCCGTGTTGCTATAATGTTCTTATATGTTCCACGTTTGTTCTTGTCCAGTTGTGAGCTTTGCGAACAGCGGGGATTGGGCATCTTTGGTTAGCAAAGCGTTAGGGAAGCTTGCCCGGCGTTAATTGATTCATCCACGACCAGCCGCTTGGTGTGCCCACCCGGAAGCAGTCCGCTTGCCACCAAATGGGCAGCAACAGGGCGCTGCCCCGGCAGCTCAACGGCGCCAGGTCTAGGTCATAAACTTGTTGGGAAGGGCTCATGGCGAGCCAAAGGGAGCGATATCGCTCGGCGACTACCGCGCCATGGCGGCCTGTCGCGGGATCGAGAGAGGCCGGGACAACCCCGGCCTCTCTTGTGCCCAATCAGGACTTGGCAGGCGGGGCAATCAGGAAGGCCAGCTTGAACGCCAGCGGCGTCACGAACTGGGTGACGATGAATGCAATCGGCCAGGCAATGATAAACGTCGTCGGCCACATGGGCAGAAATGCCGGACCCACGCTGATGAAGCCCATGATGCCCGACATGATGAGCGCCATCATGAACGTGATCAGCAGCGAGAGGACAATTTGGGTTTTCTTGGGCAATGAATTCTCCATCAGAGATAGCGGCTGACGGAGCATCCCCACGTCAGCACCATCCCGAAAATACAAAAAAGGGTCTGGTGCCGATGGGACGCATTGCTGCGACGAATCCCGCAAATGCGGTGCCGGGATACCAACCGGCTGCTTCTTATCGGCTTGCTCCTGAGTATGGGCCGAGGCGAGAATCGTCAAGTCGGGAGTCCGCATGCCTGCCCTGCCGGCACGGCGCGGTTGCAATGGCATGCGCTGGTTGCAACACTGCGCAACCGCCATCGGAATGCGTCATGACTCCTACCCCACAACTTAGCGTTGGCCTCTTGCTCACCGCGGCCGCCGGTTTCGCCGATACCATCGGTTTCATCGAACTGGGCGGCAGCTACACCTCGTTCATGAGCGGCAACACCACCCAACTGGGCAATGCCCTTGCCTCCGGTACTTTGCCCGTCGCCCTGCACACGGCATCGCTGATCGGGTTGTTCTTCCTGGGCGGCCTCATCGGATCGCTGCTGGCGCAGTTCGCCGGTCGGCGCTGGGGAGCGGCCGCTACCACTGCCTTTGTGCTGCTCAGCTTCGGGGCAACCCTGCTGCTGGCCTCGCTGGGCTACCCGCCCACACAGTTCATGCTCAGCCTGGCGGCCGCGGCGGGCGCCCAGAACGCCATCCTGCCATCAACCGGCTCGGTGCGGCTCGGCGCCACCTTTGTCACCGGAACCTTGTTCAATGCCGCGGACGATCTGGCGCGGGCCTTGCGCGGCAACGCTCCGCCCTGGCGCTGGGCCCAGCACTTGCTGGTGTGGGGCTCGCTGCTGTTCGGCGCCTTGCTCGGGGGATTGGTTTATGCCCAGCTCGGGCTCAATGCCCTGCTGGTGCCCGCCCTGCTCTATTGCGGCTTCCTCATCGCCTTCCTGCTGAGCCGCCCCGCCAACGTAATCGTCTAGCCGGCAAACACGTCACCGGTCGGGGCAAGTCCGCGCAACGAACCCCCTTTGGCCGCCGCCAAGCAAAAAGGCCGGGATCACTCCCGGCCTATTCGATTATTTTTCGGCTGTTGCCTTGGGCTTTTTCGGCTTGGGCAGCGATTTTGGCTTGGCCGGACGCGGCGGCGCCGCAATCACTTCGAGCGTTGCTTCACGCCCCTCGCCAACCACGGCAACGGTCACCGTGCCGCCATTGACCAACTCCCCGAACAGCACCTGCTCGGCCAGTGGCTTCTTGATGTATTCCTGGATCACCCGGCCAAGCGGCCGCGCCCCCATGCGTTCATCATAGCCACGTTCCGCCAGCCAATCGGCCGCCTCAGGCAGCAGATTGATGGTCACGCCACGCTCGGCCAGCTGGCCTTCAAGCTGCAGCACGAACTTCTCGACCACCCGACGCACAATTTCGCGCGGCAGCGGTGCGAACGAGATGATCGCATCCAGGCGGTTGCGGAATTCCGGCGAGAACAGGCGATTGATCGCCTCTTCGTCGTCGCCCTGCTCGCGCTTGCGGCCGAACCCGATCGGGCTCTTCTGCAAGTCCATGGCCCCGGCATTGGAGGTCATGATCAGGATGACATTGCGGAAATCCACCGACTTGCCGTTGTGGTCGGTCAGCTTGCCGTGGTCCATCACCTGCAACAGGATGTTGTAGAGATCCGGATGGGCCTTCTCGATTTCGTCCAGCAACACCACGCAATGCGGATGCTGGTCGACGCCATCGGTCAGCAGGCCCCCCTGGTCAAACCCGACATAGCCCGGAGGCGCACCGATCAGGCGCGACACCGTGTGGCGCTCCATGTATTCGGACATGTCGAACCGCAGCAGTTCCACCCCAAGGGTATCGGCGAGCTGCTTGGCCACCTCCGTCTTGCCCACGCCGGTCGGGCCGGTGAACAGGTATGACCCGATCGGCTTTTCCGGCTCGCGCAAGCCGGCACGCGCCAGCTTGATTGCCGAAGACAGGGCGGTGATTGCCGTGTCCTGCCCGAACACCACCGTCTTGAGGTTGGATTCGAGACTCCCGAGCATTTCCGAATCCGACTTGGACACCGATTTGGGCGGGATGCGCGCGATCGTCGCAATGGTCGCTTCGATATCCTCGACGTCGATCACCTGCTTGCGCTTGTCTGCGGTCACCAGCATCTGGCTGGCGCCCGTCTCGTCGAGCACGTCGATCGCCTTGTCCGGCAACTTGCGGTCGTTGATGTACCGCGCGCTCAGTTCCACCGCGGCCTTGAGGGCGTCGTCGGTGTACTTGATCTTGTGGAACTCTTCGAAATACGGCCGCAATCCCTTCACGATCTCGATGGCATCGGGGATGGTCGGCTCGTTGACGTCGATCTTCTGGAACCGGCGCACCAGTGCCCGATCCTTCTCGAAGAACTGGCGATATTCCTTGTAGGTGGTCGAACCGATGCAGCGGATCGCCCCGCTGGCCAGTGCCGGCTTGAGCAGGTTCGAAGCATCGAGCGCCCCGCCCGAGGTTGCACCGGCACCGATCATGGTGTGGATCTCGTCGATGAACAGCACCGAATTCGGCAGCTTCTCCAGCTCCTTCATCACGGCCTTGAGGCGTTCCTCGAAGTCGCCCCGATAACGGGTGCCCGCCAGCAGCGAGCCGATATCGAGCGCATAGATCACCGCGTCCTTGAGCACTTCGGGCACATCGCCCTCAACGATCTTGCGGGCCAGGCCTTCGGCGATGGCGGTCTTGCCTACCCCGGCGTCACCCACATAGATCGGGTTGTTCTTGGAGCGGCGGCACAGCACCTGGATGGTGCGGCGCAGTTCGGCATCCCGACCGATCAGCGGATCGATCTTGCCCAGGCGCGCCTTGTCATTGAGGTTCACGCAGAAATCGGCCAGCGCCGAGCTTTTCTTGGCCTCCGCTCCGCCTTCGCTAATACCGTCGCCGTCCTCAGCACCACGCACTTTGCGCTCCTCACTGGGACCCGACTTGGTAATCCCGTGGCTGATGAAGTTTACTGCATCCAGCCGGCTCATGTCCTGCTGTTCGAGGAAGTAGGCGGCATGGCTCTCGCGCTCCGCGAAAATCGCCACCAGCACGTTGGCGCCGGTCACTTCTTCGCGTCCCGAGGACTGTACGTGGATCACCGCGCGCTGGATCACGCGCTGGAAGGCAGCGGTTGGCCGTGCATCCTGCCCGTTGGGCACGATCAGGCTATCCAGCTCTTCATTGATGAAATCTTCAAGATCGCTCTTGAGCGCATCGATGTCGACGTCACAGCCCGTCAGCACCGCGATCGTCTCGCGGTCTTCGGTCAGCGCCAGCAGCAGGTGCTCAAGGGTTGCGAACTCATGGTTACGCTCACGCGCCAGGTTCATCGCCTGATGCAGAGCCTTTTCAAGTCCGCGAGAAAATGAGGGCATATGATGTTCCTATTGCTTTTCCATCACGCATTGCAGCGGATGCTGATTTTTGCGTGCAGTATCCATGACCCGGGTCACCTTGGTTTCGGCAACTTCGAAGGGATAAACCCCACATTCACCCACCCCCTTCTGGTGAACATGCCACATGATCTGCTCGGCTTCTGCACGCGATTTGTTGAACACGTCCTGCAACACCAGGACGACGAACTCCATTGGCGTGTAGTCGTCATTGAGTAGCAGCACCCGGTAGAGGCTCGGGCGCTTGGTCTTGGTCCGGGTCTTGGTTATCGTCCCGGTTTCAGTGCCGCCCTTGCCGGCCCGGTCATGATGATCATCACCTTTCTCGGGCCCGCTCCGGACGGGCATGAGCGTCCCTGGCAACGCGCCAGCGGCCTCATCGATTAGTTTGCGAAGGTGTACGATAGTCATGGCAGATATCTGTCGGTAGAGAAAACGAAGCAGCGGCTCGCCCATTATGTAGGCAAAATCCCCGCAGTGTTAAGGGCCAATGCTTGCCGAACGCGTGAGCACCAGTTTAGCACTCTTTCTCGCCCGTTTAAGCCTGCTGTCGCACTGGGTCTTCACCACGGCGTGACCGGAGCATCACACCCTCGCCAAAATCGGTGGCATTTTACGGAATGGTAACCGCACCTCTCTATTCTCCACTTGAGAATGGATGGTTCAGGAGCGTGGGGCTCACCTGAATCAGCCTTCCCGCGTGTGTTGTTTGTGTTGCGTACGGGCGCTTTTTTGCCCGATTGTGAGTTGGAGTATCGGGTGGCTTTCCAGGCGAAAACCCCATGGCGCGTCAAATTTGGCCGCGCCGTCGCGGCAATCCTTGTCGCTCTGGCCGTCAGCGTCCCCACCGTGGCGCCCGCAAATGCCATTGAAAACCTTCGCAAATATGCCGGGATCGTGGTCGATGCCAAGTCCGGCAAGGTCCTCTATGAAGAGGCTGCCGACAGCAAGCGCTACCCTGCGTCCGTCGCCAAGGTCATGACGCTCTATGTCCTGTTCCAGGAACTGAGCGCGGGCAATCTCAAGCTCTCCACCCAGATGACCGTGTCCAAGCACGCCGCATCCGCCGAGCCGACCAAGCTGGGCCTGCGCGCTGGCGCCACCATCAGCGTCGAAGACGCCATCAAGTCACTGGTGACCCTGTCGGCCAACGACATGGCCCGCGTCGTCGCCGAGAACATTTCCGGTAGTGAAGCCAAGTTCGCCCAGCGCATGACGGCAACAGCCCGCGCCCTGGGCATGCGCAACACTACCTATCGCAACGCTTCGGGCCTGCCAGACGGCGGCCAGACCACCACCGTGCGCGACCAGGCCATCCTGGGCATTGCCGTCTATCAGCACTTCCCCAGCTATTACGAATTCTTCCAGACCAAGAGCTTCAGCTACGGCAAGAAGACCTACGGCAACCACAACCGCGTTCTGGGCTATATGGGCGCCGTCGACGGCATCAAGACCGGCTACATCAATGCTGCCGGCTCGAACCTGCTGACCGCCGCCCGCAAGGACAACCGCCACATCGTGGTCGTGGCTTTCGGCTTCAACTCTTCGGCCGCACGTAACGAAAAAGTGCGCCAGCTGGTCTCCAACTATCTGCCCAAGAGCCGCCAGGGCAATTATCTGCAAACCGCGATGATCCCGCAGCCGGGTCGCCAGGGCAATGCCAACGTCCAGGTCGCCGTTGCCGAGACTTCACAGCCCGGTCGCCGTATCGCCGATGCCGTTGCCCGGCTGGCGTCTGGCGCAGCTGGTTGCCGCCAACAATCCGCAGCCGCAGCAGGCCGCATTCCAGCAGGCCCCGGTCGCTGTTGCCGCCGCTCCGGCCCCAGCGCCCATGCCCGCCGATCTCGGACTGCAGCCCGCCGTACAGGCCGCCAATGTGCTCGCAGCGCCCTCGCAGGCTCCCCAGCCGGCCATGCCGAGCCAGGACATCATCGGTGCATGGCTCAGCGACAGCTACAAGCTGGGTGCCCCTCCCACGGCCCTTGGCCAGACCATTCCTTCCGCGCCACTTGGCTTCCAGCCGCCAGCCCCGGTAGCGACCGATGCGCAGCCTGTCGACCTGATGACCTCGGGTTCGATCCAGACCGCCGCCAATGACACTCGACCCGGTGGCTGGGTCGTGCAGATCGGCGCCGGCCCCTCCGAAGAGAGTGCTCGCGCCATGCTGTCCGACGCCGCTGGCAAGTCCGGCAAGCTGGGCGACTTCCGCTCCTATGTCGAGCGCTTCGAAAAGAATGGCCAGATCTTCTATCGCGCCCGCTTCGTCGGCTTTGGTGACCGCGACGATGCCAACGCCATGTGCAATCAGCTCAAGCAGCAGAACATGAGCTGCCTGGCGATGCAGGGCTGATGCCCACCCGAATGAAGAACGAGCCGGAGCCAGTTGAGCCCCGGCCCACCCAGGGATGCAAATTGGTGCCTGTGTTTGGAGTAGCCCAATGAGCGAGAATACTGCCCTTGTCGAGCTGGCCAATTTCGTCGGCCGCTCAAAACTGGCCTCACCCGATCTGAGCGTGCGCAACCGTGCGCTCGCCGGGATGACCCATCGCATGCTGTCGCGCAAGCGTTCGGTTGGTGATCTGCTCGGCGTCGTGCTGACGCTTTCCGCCCGCACCCGGCGCATGGCGCAGGAACCGGTGCAGGTCGACATCGACGTCTTTGCTCCTGGCGGCGCTCGCGCCATCCTGATGAGCTTCGGTCGCGGCTAGGCCAACTCGGCGCCGCTGGCCACCAGCGTCGCCGCCCTGCCCCTACGCCGAAATCTGCTCCGGCTGAGCGGCCTTGAGAGGCAGGTTCAGCGCCGCCACCAGATTGCGATATTCCTGTCGCGCACTGACATGCGACAGCGTCGCCGGGTCCGTGCCGCTGAACTCGCCCAGCGGATCAAACACTGTCATCCCGATCGGGAACATCGAACGAAAGATCACGCGCTCGGCTATCCCGTCCGCCATCCGGCAGCCAAAGCGTTCGGCAATCGAGCCCAGCGTATTCAGTACCTGCGTGGCGTTGCGCGACCCGAGCATCGAGATGCGGTTGCGCACCAGCACCCAATCGATGCTCTTGTTGTCCAGTGCCAGGCGCTCGGCACGTGCCCGCTGCACCAGTCGGGCATAGTGGCTGGTCTCGAACGGCACGCCCGTTTGCGGATCGATGCGCGCCAGCACGTTCAGGTCGATCAGGCTGTCATTCACCGGCGTCACCAGCGTATCGGCCATCGAGTGCGCCAGCCGTGTCAGATTGGTGTCAAAACCGGGCGTATCGATCAGGAGGAAGTCGACCTTGTCTTCCACTTCCTTCACGGCGCGGCTGAAAATATCCATTTCCGCCTTGTGATTTTCCTGCAGGGAATCGCCCCAGGCCGCCGGCAGGTGGAAATGCTGCGGGCACGGCAGCTTGAGGCCGCGCTCCTGCATGAAGGCCCGCCGATTGCGGACATAGTGCGTGAAGGTCTGCTGGCGGCTGTCCACGTCGATGGTCGCCACCCGATAACCGCTATGCATCAGATAGATGGCAAGATGGAATGAGGTGGTCGACTTTCCCGACCCGCCCTTCTCATTGCCCACGACAATGACATGCGCCCCGCTACTGACCATCACCACACCCAAATCACTCTCAAACTCTGTTCTGCTAACAAGCGCGAGCATGGTTAACGAACACTTAACAGCGCTGCGGCGCTAGATCAGGCCGAGCTTTGCCAGGTCGGCCGCCAGTTCAAGCGATCCCGCATTTTCATTGGCCCCCAAATCCGGCGGCGCGTCCTCGGCCCGCAGATAACGCCATCCCTGGAACGGCCGTTTGGGGTACGGCACCGTCCGCACCAGCTCGGGCGACATGATGATGTCGCAGTAATTCTTGCCCTCGGCATCGGTATAGGGCGCCAGCCGCAGGATCCGCTGCCGCGCCACGATCTGCCCGCCGATCACCCAATAGATCGAGGCGACGCCCTCGATCTCCTCGGAGCGCTTGGGCATCATGCGCGTGCGGTTCACATGCACGTCTTCGCCATAGTCGGCGCCCCACCAATGGGCCCGCTCATCGCGATAGCTCTCCAGTTCATCGAGGGATTTCACCCCCACGCACAGCTTGATCAGATGAATCACGCCAAACTCCCTCGCGCGACCCGCCCCTGGATCACATCAATCTCGTCATCATCCACGATCCACGGCTCGTGCAATGCCTGGGCCAGCCAATCCTGAAATGCCGGCAAACCATAGATGGCTTCCACATACCCGCTGAGCAAGTCCGTCACCGGCAGGTCATAGGTGCGGATGCGCGTCGCGACCGGCGCAAACATGGCGTCCGCGGCCGTGAACTCGCCGAACAAATAAGGCCCGCCCGATGCCTGCAGCAAATTGCCCCACAGGGTCTCCAGCCGCCGAAGATCGCCAACCACGCTATCGAGATCGACCCGGCCCGGATGCGACGCCCGCAAGTTCATCGGCGCGTGCGTGCGCAAGGCCGAAAAGCCAGCATGCATTTCCGCCGCTGCCGAACGCGCCAGCGCCCTTTGCGCCATGTCGCTGGGCCAGATCGGCTTGTCGGCGAACTTGTCGGCCAGATATTCGATGATCGCGATGGTCTCGGTCACCACCAGCTCGCCATCGATCAGCACCGGCACCTTGCCCGTCGGCGAGCGTTGCACGAGAGTTTCGCGCCAGCCCTCGCCCGAAAGCTGCAGCACCTCATCCTCGAACGGCAGTTCGAAGTGCCTGAGCACCAGCCACGGCCGCAGCGACCAGGTGGAGTAGTTTCGATTGCCAATGAGCAGCTTCACGTCAAGTCTCCCCAAAAAAAGAAGGGCGCCCAAGTGGCCCGGGCGCCCTTCCGAACTGGTGTGAGTGAAAGAACTTAGCGCCTAAACGCCAGCAATTACGGAGAAAACCAGTCCCATGGCAACCAGACAAACTAGCGTCCAGGTTGCTGCACGCCACACATGGGCCTTCGGATGACTACGCACATATCGCTCCTTGTCAGCCAATCACTACCGGGCGCTTTCACCCCCGGCACCAAAGCGTTAACTGCGCGATAACCACAAAGCAAGCGGCGAAGTTGCCACACTTCCGCAACATTTCAGCCGCGGTTTTCCGCCGGACAATAGCGCCAAAACCCCAGTAAATCCGGGTCTTTGTGACTCCATCCCCGCTCTTAGAATAGCCCGAACCACAATCCGGCAATTCCCAGGAAGGCAAAAAATCCGATCACGTCGGTGATGGTGGTCACGAACACCGCCGAGGCAATGGCGGGGTCGGCACGGAACCGGTCCAGCGTCAGCGGGATGAGGATTCCAGCGGTGCCGGCAACGATCATGTTGATCACCATCGCGGCCCCGATGACCATGCCCAGTTGCACATTGCTGAACCGCAGCCAGGTCACCACGCCAATCAGCACGGCAAACATCAATCCGTTGATCACCCCGACGATCATCTCGCGCGTAATCAGGCGTTTCAGCCGGGGACCGTCGAGTTCGCGCATCGCCAGCGCCCGCACCGTCACCGTCATGGTCTGGGTGCCGGCATTGCCCCCCATCGATGCCACGATGGGCATCAGCACCGCCAGCGACACCATCTGTTCGATTGTGGCATTGAACAGCCCGATCACCAGCGATACCGCGACCGCCGCGAACAGGTTGAACACCAGCCACGGCATGCGGCTGCGCGCCGTATCGATGATCGTGTCCGACAGGTCCTCGTCGCCCACGCCGCCCAGCAGCTTGATGTCTTCGTCGGCTTCCTCGTGAATCACGTCCACGATATCGTCAATGGTCAGCACGCCTACCAATCGGCGGCTTTCATCGATCACACCCACTTCCACTAGGTCGTAGCGCTCGAAATCGCGCGCCGCTTCTTCCTGGTCCTCATTGGCGTCTACCAGAACCAGATTGGTGTTCATCAGGTTTTCGATGATGGTAGAGCGGGGCGAACGCAGGAACCGGTCCAGCGGGATGGCGCCCAGCACCTGATAGGCCGCATCGACGACATAGATCTGGTAAAATTCGTCCGGCAGGTCCGGTTCGCTGCGCAGATAGTCGATGGTCTGCCCCACCGTCCAGAAGGGCGGGATGGCGATGAAATCCGTCTGCATCCGCCGCCCGGCGGATTCCTCGGGAAAATCCAGGCTGCGCTTGAGGCTCAGCCGCTCAAAAGTGGGGAGCTTGGCCAGCACCTCTTCGCGGTCGACCGGCTCGAGATCCTCCAGCAGGAAAACTGCGTCGTCGCTGTCCAGCCCGCTCACGCCACGGGCAATGGCCGTGTTCGAGAGCGCGTCCATGATGTCGATACGCACGCTCTCGTCGACTTCGGTCAGCGCCGAATAGTCGAACTTGTCGCCCAGTAGCACCACCAGGTGCAGTCGTTCATCGTGCTCCAACGCCTCGAGCACGTCACCGACATCCGAGGAGTGCAGCGGCGCCAGCGCGCTGGCAACCTCGTCGGCGCGCCCCGCCTGCAGGTTGCCGCGCAATTGTTCGAGCCAGAGCCGACTGATACGATCGTCGCTGTCACGCAGCGCGTTAGGATCATTCCCGGCCTCAAGGCCAGGCTCTGTCTCAAAATCTACGCTCATATAGAGCCCTTTGTTTCGGCGTTTTCGGGGGCAAACATTGTGTAGCCAATCACGCTGGCAAGCGCCAGACTAAGAACGCTAATTAGAGGCAGCAGCGCAATAAACCGGAGCGCCGCCATGACCGACTTTCAGGCCCTGGAGAAGGTCTTTCTCCGCATCACCGGGCTCGCGGCCACGCGGGGCCTGGCCAATATTACCCAGTCCACCAAGAACGGCACCCCGTGCCTCAAGATCGCCGACCGCACCTTTGTTCGCCTGCGCGACACCAATACCCTGGTGCTGCACTGTCCGATCGAACAAAAAACGCTGCTGCTGGAAATCTCGCCAAAAATCTATTTCGAAACCGAGCACTATGTTGGCTACCCCGCCGTGCTGATCCGGCTCGATCAGATTTCCGATGAGGAACTGTCTCTTCGCCTCGAGGACGCCTGGAGGTTTGAGGCCGCCTCTCAGAACAAAGGCCACCGGGGCTAGTTGAACGTCATCATCGACGCCCTCGCCCCTCCACAGAAACAAGAGGGGCGGGACCGGGCCTGTTGCCCCATCCCGCCCTGTCCATTGTGGTTCGTTGTGAACCAGTAGGCTTAAAGCCCGGCGCCGTTGACGCCCATGGAGATCGCCACCGCACCGAGGCATGCCATGGCAACCCACAACATGCCCGCGAAAACGACGAGGCCATTCATTACGTCCAACCCAGTGGACTGCTTCTTGCTCATGAGTCTGCTTCCTTTGCAGTAAACCAATCAACGTCCAGCAGCGCGATATGCCGCCTGCCAGGCGCCCGACTGCTTTGCTGATCTCCAGCCTTGCAGAATCCCGTGCGCGTGGCGGCAATTAAGCAGAATCAGCCCGGCCTGTCGCCCCCCAACCAAGCGACCAATTCTCTCACCCATTCGGCCGGGAAGAATTACCTGAATTGTTTGCCCTGACTCCCCTACCCAAAAGCTCTGGCCCCGCCGCAAAACAAAAAGGGCCGCCCCGTGGGGCAGCCCTTTTTCGTCGATCACTCCTGAGAGTGAATGGTGCGGTCGAGAAGACTCGAACTTCCACGCCTCGCGGCACAGCGACCTCAACGCTGCGCGTCTACCAATTCCGCCACGACCGCACACTTTGGTAGAGCGTTACTCCCGGTGGGAGCAAGCGAGTGGGGATGTAGCAAAGGATTCTGCCAACCTCAAGCAGATAAATCGAAACTTGAGCTACGTGGCTGGGGACAACTTTTTTCACACCCCCTGCCCGCCTCGCCAATCACCCGCGGCGCAGCACTCTTTCCGAGATCGTTACCCGCAAATGGCCGTCTTCAACGTTCACTTCGCCGCGCGCGATCAGCGTATTGTTCGCATAAATGTTAAGCGGGTCGTTCTCGTGGGCGTCCAGTTCGATCACCGCGCCGCGTCCCATCCGCAACAAATGATGGATCGGCATGGTGGCGGCCCCCAGTTCGACCGTGATGTCCACTTCAATTTTGTCTAGTGTGTTCATAGATAAGTCTGGAACCTGTCCTGGCCCGCCAAAGTGCGACCACTGCGTTTCATCTGGGATAACTCTCTGGCAAGGATGGTTATGGAACCGTTAACGCCCACCATCACGAGCTGCGAAAACAGTAACAAATTGGCACGCAGCGATCGCCAGCCGGTGCAATGGATCATTTCCGCCGCACCGGTGCCCTATCCGCTGGCCCTCGAATCGATGCGCGCCCGCGCTGCCGCCATTGCCGCCGGCGATGCGCCCGAGGCGGTGTGGCTGCTCGAACACCCGCCGCTCTACACCGCCGGCACCTCAGCCGTGCCCGCTGATCTGCTGTCCGATCGTTTTCCGATCTACGAAGCCGGTCGCGGTGGCCAGTACACCTATCACGGCCCCGGCCAGCGCGTTGCCTATGTGATGCTCGATCTCACCCAGCGCGGCCGCGACATTCGCTGCCTCGTGTCGGGCCTTGAAGATTGGGTGATTGCCACGCTTGCGGCCCACAATATCACTGGCGAACGCCGTGCCGGTCGCGTCGGTGTCTGGGTCAAGCGTCCCGACAAGGGCATCCTCAAGGAAGACAAGATCGCCGCCATCGGCGTGCGCGTGTCCAAATGGGTCACCTTTCACGGCATTTCGCTCAACATCATGCCCGATCTTTCCCACTATGACGGCATTGTGCCCTGCGGCATCACCGATCAGGGCGTCACCAGTTTCGAGGACCTGGGGCAGCTGGTTTCCATGCCGGAAGTCGATTCGGTGCTGCGCGCAGCGTTCGCCTCCCGCTTCGGCCCGACCATCGACGCCAGTGAGGAAAGTCTTGTCAGCACTGGTGCGCGCAGCCAAGTTGCATGAACCTTTCGAATCGCGCCTTTGCCAAGGAGCCTGTCATGACGCTGGACGACCTGAAACGACTGTTCACCCGCCAGACCCTGTTCCGGCTCGATGCGATTCTATCCCCCAAACTGGTGCCGATTCTGTATGCCCTGGGCCTTGCGGCCATTCTGCTGTGGGCCGTCAGCCATTTCTTCTGGAGCTTTGGCTTCGGGTTCGGCAACGGCCTGTGGGGCCTGCTCGAAATTGTGGTCTTTGGCCTATTGTCCTTGGTGGGCCTGCGAATCCTGTGTGAAGCCCTGCTGGTCTGGTTCAAGACCAATGAAAGCAGCGGCGAGACGGTCAATCGCTCGCGCTTCTCGTCCTCCCTGCTCGATGAAGTGCGCGACGCCATTCGCGACCTCGCCGAGGAAGGCGACGAAATCGATTATGCCGAGGCCGACGAATACATGACACCCGCGACCGAGCCGGCTCCCTACGTGCCGCCCGCAACGCCGGCCGCCAGTATCCCTCCCACCGACGCGCTGCGCGCCCCCGCCACCAGCCCGGGCGAAGTGTTCAAGCCACGCCGCACCGCCAAGCGCACCCCACCGCCGCGCGAGAGATTCTGACGGCGCAGCAATCCACAAAAAAGGCCGCCGTGAGATGATCACGGCGGCCTTTTTCTTTATCTATGCGACGGCAGCTTACTTCTTGTTGACGCTCCAGGCGCCGGGGCCCGAGAACACCAGGTACAGGAACACGAAGCAGAACAGGATCGGCGCATCGCCACCATTGTTGCTCGGGAAGAAGCTCTGCGGCGCGTGAGCCATGAAATAGGCCACTGCCATCGTGCCGGAGGCGATGAACGCTGCCGGACGGGTGATAGAAGCCAACCAGGATCATCAGGCCGGCGACGATTTCGATCAGCCCGGCGGCGCCGAAAATGCTCATCAGCGGCGGGTTCATGCCGTCGGGGAAACCGAGGATCTTCTGGGTGCCGTGCGCCAGGAACAACAGGGCAGTCGCGATACGGAGCAGGGCCAGGCCCTGGGGTGCATAGTTAGTGAGGCGGTCAGACATAGAGGCTCCAAGCAGTCAGGTCGCCGCCACATGGCGGTCTTGTTTCATCGACCATCCTTATATTGGCTCATCTCATGTCAAAACGGTTACAATTCTGCACGCACTGTTCGATTAACGCAGGCTAATCGACGCGCTGCCCGCTGGGCGAAAGCCAGCCCCGCACGTTGGTCACATTGCGTAACCGTCAATTTTTCTATATGACGCGCCCAACATTTCCCACATTGGAATTCCAGCTCACATGAGCCAAGCGCCTAAAATTGGCCTCGTCAGCCTCGGTTGCCCCAAAGCCCTCGTCGATAGCGAACGCATCATGTCCACCTTGCGCTCGCAAGGTTATGCCTTCAGCCGTGACTATGCTGGTGCCGATATCGTCCTCGTCAACACCTGCGGCTTTCTCGATAGCGCCAAGCAGGAATCGCTGGAAGCGATTGGCGAAGCCCTCAACGAGAACGGTCGCGTTATCGTTACCGGTTGCCTCGGCGTCGAAGAAGAACTGATCCGCAAGACCCACCCGTCCGTGCTCGCCATCTCCGGCCCGCATCAGTACGAAAGCGTGGTCAGCGCCGTGCACGAGCACCTGCCGCCCGTGCCCAACAAGTTCGTCGACCTGGTGCCCGAGCAGGGCCTCAAGCTGACCCCGCGCCACTACGCCTATCTCAAGATTTCCGAAGGCTGCAACAACCGTTGCTCCTTCTGCATCATTCCCCAGATTCGCGGCGATCTCGCCTCGCGACCGGCGGCCGGCATTCTGGGCGAAGCCGAGGGCCTCATCCGTTCGGGCGTCAAGGAACTGCTGGTGATCAGCCAGGATACCAGCGCCTATGGCCTCGACATCAAATATGCCGAATCCAATTATCGCGGCCGTCCGGTCAAGGCGAAGTTCTATGATCTCGCCAAGGAACTCGGCCAGCTCGGCGCGTGGGTGCGCCTGCACTATGTTTACCCCTACCCCCATGTCGACCAGATCATGGAGCTGATGGCCGAAGGCCTGGTGCTGCCCTATCTCGACATTCCCTTCCAGCACGCCTCCCCGACGGTGCTGAAGGCCATGCGTCGTCCGGCCCACCAGGACAAGACGCTCAACCGCATTCTCAAGTGGCGCGAGCAAGTTCCCGACCTCACCATTCGCTCGAACTTCATCGTCGGCTTCCCCGGAGAAACCGAAGAAGATTTCGAGATGATGCTCGACTTCATCGAGGAAGCCGAAATCGACCGCGCCGGCTGCTTCAAGTATGAGCCTGTCACCGGCGCCCCCGCCAATGAGCTCGAAGGCATCGTGCCGGACGAAATCATGCAGGATCGCTTCGAGCGCCTGATGGAAGTGGCCCAGGATGTGTCGACCCATCAGCTGGCCAAGAAGGTCGGCCGCACCATTCAGGTGCTGGTGGACGACGTCCAGCCCGAGGCCAACCGCGCCATCGCCCGCTCGAAATGGGATGCCCCCGAGATCGACGGCCAGGTCATCATCGACAACGCCACCGGCATCAAGCCGGGCGACATGCTCGACGTTACCGTCACCGATAGTGACGAATACGACCTGTTTGCCGAACCGGTCCGCGCCGTAAACTGACTCTGATTTCAGGGGCTTGGCGCCCTTGGATGAATCAAAATCTCACGCCGCCTCCGGGCGGCGTTGGCTTTTGCGGGAAACAAAAATCTCCTCCCGCCCCCGCTCGCGCAACTCCATTGTCGGCGCACCACCGCTTCATAAATTACCTATCCGGCGCAACACTTTACCCTTTGACGCTGCACTTGCGCGCCTGCTTCATGATCCCAACACCGCCTTCTCCCTGTTGGAATTTCGCGTTCATGAACAAGTTCTTCGCCACCGCCGCCGCGGTCATCGCTCTTGGCGCCACCCCGGCGCTCGCCCAGCCGACCGACATTCTCAACGTATCCTATGACATCGGCCGCGAGCTCTATGAGGCGGTCAACGCCGACTTCATCCCGGCCTATGCCCAGGCCAATGGCGGCACCACGCTCACCGTGAACCAGTCCCACGCCGGCTCCTCGGCCCAGGCCCGCGCCATCCTTGAGGGCCTGCAGGCTGACCTCGTGACCTTCAACCAGGTCACCGATATCCAGAAGCTGGCCGATGAGGGCTTCGTCTCCGCCAACTGGCAGAGCGAATTCCCCAACAATGCCTCGCCCTACTACTCGCTGCCGGCCTTCCTCGTGCGCGCCGGCAATCCCAAGGGCATCAAGGATTGGGATGATCTGATCCGCGAGGACGTCAAGGTCATCTTCCCCAATCCCAAGACCTCCGGTAACGCGCGCTATACCTATCTGGCCGCCCGCGCCTACGCCAATGAGGCGTTCAACGGCGACGAAGCCAAGGTCGACGAGTTCCTCACCAAGATCTTCAACAACGTCCCGGTGTTCGAAACCGGCGGCCGCGGCGCCACCACCGCCTTCACCGAGCGCGAGCTGGGCGACGTCCTGATCACCTTCGAGGCCGAAGTGCAGGGCATCCGCAAGCAGCTGGGCACCGACAAGTACGACGCGGTCGTGCCCTCCGTCAGCCTGTTGGCCGAATTCCCCGCCGCCGTTGTCGACAAGGTCGCCGATGCCCGCGGCACCCAGCAGATCGCCACCGACTACATCACCTACCTCTACTCCCCCGAAGGCCAGGAAATCCTCGCCCAGAACTTCAATCGCGTGCATGACGAGGCCGTCTCCGCCAAGCATGCCGAGCAGTTCCCCCAGGTCCGCCTCGTGACCGTCGAGGATGCCTTTGGCGGCTGGGCCAAGGTCACCGCCGAGCACTTCGCCGATGGCGGCCTGCTCGATCAGGTCTTCCTCAACCAGTAGTCGTCCGCTCACTTCTCCTCATGGCGTGGCCGCGTGCCACGCCATTTCCGCATTCTGGAACACGCAATGGCACAACGACGCAGCAAGCATTTGCTGCCCGGCTTCGGGCTGACGCTTGGCGTCTCCATGCTCTATCTCACCATCATCATCGTGCTGCCGCTGCTGGCCATGGTGCTCAAGGTGGGCGGAATGGGCTGGGAGGAGTTCTGGCGCATCGTCGCCTCCAACCGTTCATTGGCGGCTTATCGCATCACCTTCACCTCGGCCCTGGTCGCGACCGTCCTCAACGGCTGCTTCGGCCTGCTGCTGGCCTGGGTGCTCACGCGCTACAGCTTCCCCGGCAAGCGCCTCCTCGATGCCTTCGTCGACCTGCCCTTCGCCCTGCCCACCGCCGTGGCCGGCCTGGTTCTGGTCACACTCTTCTCCAAGAGCGGCTGGTATGGCCAGTTCCTTGAGCCCAATGGCATCAAGATCAACTACACCCAGCTCGGCATCATCGTCGCCATGACCTTCACCTCGATCCCCTTCGTCGTGCGCACGGTCCAGCCGGTGCTCGAGGAGATGCAGGTCGATCTCGAGGAGGCCGCCCAGACCCTGGGCGCCACAAGCTGGCAGGTTTTCGCCCGCATCATCTGGCCCACCATCCTGCCCGCCTTCATCGCCGGCTGCGTGCTCAGCTTTGCCCGCTCGTTGGGTGAATTTGGCGCCGTGGTGTTCATCGCCGGCAATCTGCCCGGCATGACCGAAATCGTCTCGCTGCTGATCTTCATCCGCCTCGACGAATACAACTACCCTGCCGCCGCAGCGCTGGCCTTCGTGCTGCTGCTCACCGCCTTTGCCACCCTGCTCATCACCAATGCCCTGCAGGCCTGGCAGGTGCGCTACGCCGATCGGAGCGCCTGATGCACGCCACCACCGCCCCGCGCAGCACCGCTGAAATCGCGCTGATCGCCCTCGCCTTCGTGCTGGCGGGGCTGCTGCTATTCGTCCCGCTCGCGCTGATCTTTACCTTTGCCCTGCGCGAGGGCCTCGGCGTCTACATCGCCAACATTCTCGAACCTACCACCCTACACGCCGTCGGCATCACCGTGCTGGCGGCCGTCATTGTCGTTCCCATCAACATGGCCATCGGCGTGTGCATCGCCTGGCTCGTCACCCGCTTCCGCTTCCGCGGTCGGCAGCTGGTCATCACCCTGATCGAGCTGCCCGCCTCGGTCAGCCCCATCGTTGCAGGCGTGGTCTATCTGTTCCTCTATGGCGGCCAGGGGCTGCTGGGCCCGACGCTGCAGGCCATGGGCATCCAGCTCATGTTCACCGTCACCGCCATCATCATGGTCAGCCTGTTCGTCACCGCCCCCTTCGTCGCCCGCGAGCTGATCCCGCTGATGCAGCAACAGGGCACCGAAGACGAAGAGGCCGCGCTCTCGCTGGGCGCCAATGGCTGGCAGATGTTCTGGCATGTCACCCTGCCCAATATCCGCTGGGCGCTGCTCTATGGCGCGGTGCTCACCAATGCCCGGGTCATGGGCGAATTCGGTGCGGTTTCGGTGGTCTCGGGCTCGATTCGCGGCCAGACCAACACCCTGCCCCTGCAAATCACCCAGCTGTTCAACGATTTCAACGTCACCGGGGCCTTTGCAGCCTCATCGACCCTGGCGCTGATTGCCGTGGTCACCCTTGCCCTCAAGGCCCTGCTCGAACGCAGCGGCTGGCGCTGAAACAACAAAGCCGGGGCAAGCCCCGGCTGATCCGTTCCGCGATGAAAAAATTCCAACTACCCGATCAGATCCGCCAGGCTATACCCGGCCGCCGATACCGCTGCCGTCGTTGCCACCACCAGGATCGCGGCGATCAGTCCATATTCCACCAGGCTCGCGCCGGACTCATCACGGAAAAACTTGGCTAGCAAAGCGGACATGGACACTCTCGGACTGATGCAATCAACAAAAGACAATTTGCGTTAAATTGCCTGAACACAATCTGAACGGCCATGGTTAACCCACACATTGTGATCGCCTGATTTGCCTGCGACGGGCTGGCGGCGCCACCATCGCCAATGGTATGCATCCCCCATGCTCGTTATTCGTGCCAGCGCATCTGCTCAGCCAACAACGCGTCAGGACTGCCCGACGCTCGCGCGGCCACACTCACCTCATCCTGAATCAAACTATCCAGTTGAGTCGCTATCCCATTGGCGGAGCGGACGTTTTCCGCCTGCCATGACAGCCTCAGCACATGGAGACCTTCGCCCATGACGATGCCGCAGATGCTGGCCTTCGCAGTTATTGCGGCCATGATGATCGCTTTTGTCTGGGGCCGCTGGCGCTATGACGTGGTCGCGGTGTGCGCCCTGCTGGCCGCCATGGCGCTGGGCATTGTCACGCCCGAAATGGCCTTCTCCGGTTTTTCCGATGACATTGTCATCATCGTCGCCAGTGCGCTGGTGGTCAGTGCCGCGGTTTCGCGCTCCGGCATCATGGAAATGGCGGTGCGGCGTCTCGCCCCCAACCTGAGCACGCCCCGCGCGCAATTGCTGCTGCTGGTGGCGGTGGTCACCATCCTCTCCGCCTTCGTCAAGAATATCGGCGCTCTGGCGATCATGATTCCCATCGCCTTCCAGATGGCGCGCAAATCCGGCGTGTCGCCGTCCCTGTTCCTCATGCCCATGTCGTTCGGCTCGCTCTTGGGCGGCCTGATGACCCAGATCGGCACCTCGCCCAACATCATCATCTCGCGCATGCGCGAGGAATTGTCCGGCGTCCCCTTTGGCATGTTCGATTATACGCCCGTCGGCGCGGCCCTGTCGGTCGCCGGCGTCATCTTCCTCGCGCTGTGCTACCGCCTGCTGCCCGAACGCAAGCGCCACGATACCGGCATGGATAGCGCCATCGAGATCAAGAACTACACCACCGAAGCCCATGTCCGCGATGACAGCTCGGCCATTGGCAGCACCATCGCCGAATTGCACGTGGCAGCCGATCGACGCGCCATGGTCACCCGCATCGTCAGCGCCAACGGCGTGCGCCGCACCCCGCTCC
The DNA here is from genome assembly GCA_963699295.1 of uncultured Alphaproteobacteria bacterium. GTDB lineage: Bacteria > Pseudomonadota > Alphaproteobacteria > Rhizobiales > Devosiaceae > Devosia. Next base: position 505,202 of record OY969432.1, on the reverse strand, counting down.
CCGATGCCAAATTGCGCGCCGGCGACATCCTGTTGATCGAGGGCGAGCCTGAGGCCCTCGACAAGATGGTCGCCCAGGGCAGCCTCTCCTTCAACGAGCGCCGGGGCGCCGCCAGCAAGGATGCCGCCGATATCGGCACCATCGAGGCCATTATCGGCGATGCTTCAGGGCTGATCGGCGCCAGCGCGCAGGAGCTGACCCTGTTTGACCGCACCGGCCTCAATCTGCTCGCCATCAGCCGGCGCGACCAGCGCTTCACTGAGCGCCTCGGCCAGATCAAGTTCCAGAGCGGCGACGTCATCCTCCTGCGCGGCCACATCAGGCGCCTGCCCGAATTGCTGCGCGAGTGGGATTGCCTGCCATTGGTGGAGCGCGGCCTGCGTCTCGGCAGTTTCCGCAACATGCAGTTGCCCATTACCATCCTGCTCATCGCCATGGCCGCCACCGCGCTTGGCCTCATCCCCGTTGCCCCTGCCTTCTTTGCCGCAGCGGTGGCCATGGTATTGTTCCGCGCCATTCCCCTGCGCGAGGTCTATGGCCAGCTCGATGCACCTATCCTGATCATGCTCGCCTGCCTGATCCCGGTCAGCGAAAGCCTGCGCACCACCGGCGGCACCGAGGTGATCGCCACCTGGCTTTCGTCCACCGCCAGCACGCTCCCCAGCTGGGGCGCCCTCACCCTGATCCTGGTGACCGCAATGGCCGTCACCCCCTTCCTCAACAATGCCGCCACCGTCCTCGTCATGGCCCCGATTGCCGCCAGCTTTGCCACCGGCCTTGGCTACGCTCCCGAGGCCTTCCTTATGGCCGTTGCCATCGGCGCGGGCTCCGATTTTCTTACCCCTATTGGCCACCAGTGTAATACTCTGGTCATGGGCCCGGGCGGCTACCGGTTCAGTGACTACTGGCGCCTGGGGCTGCCGCTGTCTTTTCTGGTCATACTTGTGGCTGTGCCCATGCTGCTACTGGTCTGGCCGATGTGAGCTGATAGAAGCAACGCCATGCATAGCCAACACTCCATCCCCCTCCCGCATAGCGAACAGCCGCTCGTGCTGGGACCCAAGGCGCTCGTCATGGGCATCCTCAATGTCACCCCGGACAGTTTCTCCGATGGTGGCACCCATAACCTCGTCGAGGCGGCCGTCGCGCATGCCCGCAGGCTGATCGATGAAGGCGCTGCCATCATCGATATCGGCGGCGAGAGCACCCGCCCGGGCGCAACCCCGGTTCCCGTGCAGGACGAACTCGACCGGGTCATCCCGGTCATCGATGCGCTGCGCAGTGCCGGCATCACCATTCCCATCTCGATTGATACCTACAAGCCCCTGGTGGCCGATCAGGCCCTGCAGGCCGGCGCCAATATCATCAACGACGTCCATGGCCTGCAGCGCTTTCCCGAAATGGCCGAGGTCGCTGTCCAGCACGACGCGCCGGTCGTCGTCATGCACTGGCAGCCCGATCGTGACCCCACGCGCCCGCTGCTCGATGACATGGCCGATTATTTCGCCACCACCGTCACCATCGCCGCCAGCGCCGGCCTTGCCGCCGATCGGTTGATTCTGGATCCGGGTATCGGTTTTGCCAAATCTCTTGCCGAAAACTACGAGGCATTGCGCAATCTGCGCTTCCTGCGCTCGGACGACGTGCGTATCCACGCCTCGGCACCCATTCTGGTAGGCACCTCGCGCAAGTCGTTGATCGGCAAGCTATTGGGCAATACCGCCCAGGAGCGTCTGGCGGGCACCATCGCCACCAATGTCATCGGCTACATGAACGGCGGACACATTTTCCGCGTACATGACGTCCGTGCCCATAGCGACGCTCTGCGCGTCGCGCAGGCGACCCTATATGGGCCCCCTGAACATCTGGAGTAAGGCCATGTCGCACTCCTTCACCGGCGACCGCATCATTCTCAAGGATCTGGGCTTTTTTGGCTATCACGGGGTCTACCCGGAAGAAGCCAAACTCGGCCAGCGTTTCTTCGTCGATCTCGAACTGGGCGCCGATCTCACCCGGCCGGCCCTCACCGACAATCTGAGCACCGGCATTTCCTATGGCGATGTCTACGAAGTGGTCAAAGCGGTCTTTGAAGCGCGCCGCATGCAATTGCTCGAAGCTTTGGCGCAGAACGTCGTCGATGAGCTGTTTACGGCCTTTCCGACCTTGAACTGGATTGTCATCCGTATCCGCAAACCTTCAGCGCCGATTCCCATGGTTCATGGTGAAGCGGCCATCGAACTCCATCGACAGCGAAATTTACAATGAAGTCCAAAGCCTGGCTCAGCCTCGGCGCCAATATCGGCAATCCGCCGGCCCAGCTTGCCGAAGCAGTTCGCCGCATCGGCGCCCAAGACGCCATCACCATCACCGGGCAATCAAGCGTCCTGATCACCAAGCCATGGGGCAAGACCGATCAGCCCGACTTTGCCAACATGATTCTGGAAGTCGAGACTTCTCTCGAACCCATTGAATTACTTGATGTTGTCCTTGGTGTCGAACTCGACATGGGGCGCGAACGCAAGGAAGTCTGGGGCCCGCGCCTCATCGATATCGATGTCATTGCGGTCGATCACCAGGTCATCGACCTGCCCCGGCTCAAGGTGCCCCATCCCTACGCCCACGAACGCGATTTCGTGCTCGATCCCCTGCGCGAAATTGCGCCGGGGATCGCCGACTGGCTGGTCAGTCGCCAGCGCTGAGCCCCTCGGCGCGCAGCGCCTCGAGCGCCGCAATGGCGGTATCGAATTCGGTGCGGCGCTTGGCGCGGCGCGCCTGGGCTTCCTCGTCCTGGCCCCATTGCGCGATCTGGTAGTCTTCATCGACATGCGCTGCCGCCCACGCCTGCTCCGGCGTGATCAGCTTGTGCAACAGCCCGATGGCCAGCAAGCCCGAACCCGTCAGCCCGGTGATCGATACCAGCGCCGTGGCCACGATCAGCCCTTCGCGCTCAAGCACCCGGGCCAATGTGTCCAGCGTTTCCTGCGGCTGCTCGCGATAAAGGATGCCCACGGTCGGTGCGAAGCTGACCCCGAAATGCCGCGCCAGCGCTTCGAGCACATTGTCCCACTTGATCTCCTGCTCCGAGACCAGCTCCTGCGGGCTCTCCGCGCGATAGATCAGCAGGTCGCTTGCGGCAAACTTGATCACCTCGGCCCGAAAGGCGGGCGTCATCACGTCGCCGCTCTCGACCGCCGAATTGATCAGCCGCACCATCGGCATGGTGGTCGGATCGACATGGGTGCCCTGCGCCGCCCACTCCGCCGCCATCGCCTGGGCAATCGACAGCACCGGCACGATTACCGGCAGCTTGTGTCCCGGCGTCTGCGCCTGCCGGCCATCGAGCGTTACCACGAACCCTTCCTCGACCCGGGCCACGTCCACATCCTTGTAGAACCGCTTGGGCAGCTCCACCTTGTCGAGCGCCTGCGCCCGGCCGTAACCATCATCGCGGTGATTGAGGGCTTCTTCGAGCTGGTCGCGCATGGCTTACTCCGTAACCTGCCGGATTGCGGCATCAAGGTCATCATAACTGTCGATCAGACAATCGGCGCCGGCCTGGATCAGGTCCTCGGGCTCATGATAGCCCCAGCTCACCCCGATGGTCTGCGCGCCGGCCGCCTTGCCCATTTCTATATCGAACGTGGTGTCGCCGATCATCACGATCTGCTGTGCGGCCACTCCGGTTTCGGCGGCAGCGCGCTCCAGCATTCCCGGATGCGGCTTGGACGGATTGTGATCGGGCGTCTGCAGCGTCACGAAGTGCTCGGCAATGCCATGCAGCGCCAGCACGCGATGCACGCCCTTGAGCCCCTTGCCGGTCGCGATGCCCATCACCAGGTCGTCGCGGCTGCCCAGGCGCTGCAATGCACCCAACACCCCCGGATAAAGCCCTTCCCGCCCCGGCCCGCTCACCAGCGAGGCGCGGTAATGCTCCTTGTAGCTCTCCACCAGCGCCTCGATCAGCACCGCGTCATCGCTCTGGGCCAGCGTGCTCATCGCCACCGGCAGCGACAGCCCGATCGTGCGGCGCGATGCCGCCAGCGTCGGCGCCGCCAGGCCCGCAGCCGTAAAGGTCGCGGCCATGTGCTCGGCAATCAGGTCCTGGGTATCGATCAGCGTGCCATCCATGTCGAACATGACAAGGATCATGCACCGTCCTCCGGATCCCCGCTCACGTCATAGCGGTCAGGATCAAAGCCCAGCGCCTCAAAGCTCGCGCGCATATGCGCCGGCAGGGGCGCCGAGATGTCGAGATGCTTGCCACCGCGCAGTGGCAGGGCAATGCGGCGCGCATGCAGGTGCAGCCCCTCGCTCAGCCCCGGCGCGCCCTGCCAGTTCTCGATGTTGAAATAGCGTGGATCACCGATGATCGGCGTGCCCAGCTGGGCCATGTGCACGCGCAGCTGGTGGGTACGGCCGGTCACTGGCTTGAGTGTCACCCAGGCAAAGCGGCGGCTCGCCGTGTCGGTGGTCGAATAATAGGTCAGCGAGTGCTGGGCGCCCGGCGTGCCGTTCTTGACGACAACCATCTGTTCGCCGTCGAACGTGCCCTGCTTGGCCAGGAAGCACGAAATCTCGCCCTGCTGCGGATGCGGATTGCCGGCCACGATTGCCCAATAGATCTTGCGGGCCGAACGCGAACGAAACACAGTGCCAAAATGGCTGGCGGCGGCATGCGTCTTGGCCACCACCAGGCACCCCGACGTATCGCGGTCGAGCCGGTGCACCAGGCGCGGCGCCTCGCCCTTCTTGTTGGGCAGGCTCTTGAGCAGGGCATCCATGTGGCGCGTCGTACCGCTGCCACCCTGCACCGCCAGGCCCGACGGCTTGTTGAAGACGTAGATGTCCTCGTCTTCATACAGGATCAGCTCGCGCAGATAGCGGGCATCGTCCTCGCGCACCTTGACCACCGGAACGGCATCGGCGTCGTCGATGGGCGGAATGCGAACGGTCTGCCCGGGCGACAACCGCGTATTGGTCGTCACCTTGGCCTTGTCCACCTTGACTTCGCCATTGCGGATCAGCTTCTGCAAGCGCCCGAAGCCCAGCTGGGGGAAATGGCGGGCAAACCAGCGATCGAGGCGCATATCGGCCTCGTCACCACTCACCAGCTTATGTTGTACACCACTCATGCTACGCTTATGCCTCGGGACACCAAAAGTCCGAGATAAAGCCCTATTAGGCAAACCACAACCGACAACAGGACATAGCCCCCAGCCTGTATGCAGTGCACCACGTTCGATCAGCGCCACTGTTTCCAGCGAAAATGTCGAAAACGTAGTGAAACCACCAAGTAAGCCAACGGCCACAAACTGCCGTAATGATTCAGCTTCTGATCCGCCGCGCTGGCTGATGAACCCTGCAAACAGCCCCATCAGCACGGCCCCGAGCACATTGATCACCAATGTGCCCAACGGAAAAGTCATTGGCCACAGCCGGAACACGGCATGCCCCATCATATATCGGGCCACGGCTCCCAGCCCGCCGCCCAGCCCCACCAGCAAGAGCACGCGCATTTTGCATCCCCTAAAAAATTTATGAACCATGGCGCCAAACATGGCGCGCATTTTTTGCTATCTGCTGCCATATCTAGCAGCAATTGTGCCGGGGGGGATTCGTGCAGGGTCGATTTTTAGCGCGCTTTGGCGCAGTGGTTCTGACCGCGTTGATGGTGTCGGGCTGTGTCAACGGCATGTTGCCCCGCAAGGCTATCGCCCCCGCGGTGATGGCCAATGCCATCATCCCGGCCGATCAGACCATCCGCTATTGGGGCGACGACCCTGATTTCGTATCCACCCATACCCGTATCAAGCCTGGCGGGGACGGGATTGTCGACTACCTGACCCTGTCGGGCGGCGGCATCAATGGCGCCTATGGCGCAGGCTATCTCGTGGGCTGGACCGCCGCGGGCAAGCGCCCGGAATTCGAAGTCGTCACCGGCATCAGCGTCGGGGCCATGATCGCGCCGCTGGCATTTCTCGGCCCGCGCTACGACCAGCGCCTGCAAACCGTCTTTTCAACGCTGACCCAGCAGGCCGAACTCAAGGTGGATTTCCTAGCCGCCCTGTTTGGCGCCCCCTCGATTCTGAGCAACAGGATCATCCTGACCACCGTGCGTTCGCTGGTCGATGAGCAGGTCCTCAGCGAGATCGCCGCCGCCCATCGCTCAGGTCGCCGCCTCTATATCGGCACCACCAATCTCGATGCCGATCGTCCGGTGATCTGGGATATCGGCGCCATCGCCATCAGCAACATTCCCGACAAGCTCGAGCTGGTGCACCACATCATCCTCGCCTCGACCGCAGTCCCCGGCGTCTTCCCGCCCATCCTGATCGATGTGCAGTCGGCACAGGGCCCGATCAATGAATTGCACGTCGATGGCGGCGTCACCCAGCAGGTGCTGCTGATGCCCGGCGGCTACAAGGACACCGGGGCCACGCAAAAGCTCTATGTCATCTTCAACGGCGTGGTCGACCCCACCCCCGCCACCGTCACCAAGCTCGCCAGCCTTGATCTGCTGCAGCGCTCGGTGCCTACGCTGCTTAAATATCTGGGCCGCTCCAATATCAAGCAGCTGGCCAATACCGCGGCCACGAACGGCATTGGCTTCCGGCTCACGGCGATCCCCACCGAATTCCCCGCCAGCGAGAGCATCTTCGGCAATCGCGAATGGCTGCAGCAATTGTTTGAATTTGGCCACCAGGCCGGCCTTGCCGGCGCCTGGAAGTCCGCGCCCTAGCCGTCGTCCTGCTGGCGCTTGGCCGCCCGCAGGCGCTCGAAATAGTCCACACGCTTGCGCAGGTCACGCTCAAACCCGCGCTCGACGGGCTCGTAGAACTTCTGCCGGCCGATCTTTTCGGGGAAATACTCCTGCCCCGAAAAGGCCTCGGGCGTATCGTGGTCGTAAATGTAACCGTCGTTATACCCTTCATTCTTCATCAGCTTGGTCGGCGCGTTGAGAATGACCATGGGCGGCATGGGCGAGCCGGTGGCCTTGGCCACGCTCATGGCGGCCTTGTAGGCGGTGTAGACCGCGTTGGATTTGGGCGCGAGCGCCAGATAAACCACCACCTGCGCCAGTGCCAGTTCGCCCTCGGGCGACCCCAGCATCTGGTAGGCATCGCGCCCGGCGATCGCCTGCGGCAGCGCCTGCGGATCGGCCAGCCCGATATCCTCCGACGCCATGCGGATCAGTCGCCGCGCCAGGAACAGCGGGTCTTCACCGGCATCGAGCATGCGCGCGAAATAATACAGCGCCGCATCCGGGTCCGAGCCGCGAATGGTCTTGTGCAGCGCCGAAATCAGATTGTAGTGCCCGTCCTGGGCCTTGTCGTAAATCGGCGCCCGGCGCTGCACCACGGTCAGCATGGTGGTCGCGTCCAGCGTTTCGCCGGGCTTGGCCGACGCCAGCACCTCCTCCACGAGCCCTAGCAGGGCCCGCCCGTCGCCGTCGGCCAGCGTCAGCAGCGTGTGCCGCGCATCGCTGCTCACGCGGCAGCGCGGCCCCCGTCAGGGCCTCGGCGCGCGTCACCAGCTTTTCCAGATCGTCCAGCCCCAGCGATTCAAACCGCAGCACCTGGCTGCGCGACAGCAAGGCGGCGTTCAGCTCGAATGAGGGGTTCTCGGTGGTGGCGCCGACCAGCACGATGGTGCCGTCCTCCATCACCGGCAGGAAGCCATCCTGCTGGGCGCGGTTGAAGCGGTGGATTTCGTCGACGAACAGCAGCGTCGTGTGCCCGCTCAGCCGCTCGAACCGGGCCTGCTCGAACACCTTCTTGAGATCGGCCACCCCTGAAAAGATCGCCGAGATCTGCACGAAGCGATACCCGATCTCGTCGGCCAGCAGCCGCGCCACCGTGGTCTTGCCGGTGCCGGGCGGCCCCCACAGGATCAGCGAGCCCAGCCGGCCACTGCCGATCATCCGGCGCAGCGTCCCGTCGGGCCCCAGCAAATGGGTCTGCCCGATCACCTCATCCAGCGTACGCGGACGCAGTTGATCCGCCAGGGGTCTCGCACTGTCGTTTTCAACAGGATCGGCAGCAGCAAAAAGATCGGACATGCACACTATTCTCGATTGACGGTCCCATCATACACATTTGCCAGAACCCCAACCACCCGGCCCGGCCAGCTTCAACGGCCGTCCCAAGGATTATCCCTCCACCAGGTCATCCCCGCGAAAGCGGGCACCTCCGTTTCCCGCCCGCGCTGCCCTCCGCCGCTACAAGCAGGATTGGCATCCGCCCTTAGCCACCCACCACGCTCCGGGTCACCCGGCCATTGCGCTGCAGGATGATCTGCCAGCGATCGACCCGCTGCGAGACCGTATCGGCAAATATCTTCGCGGTGGTCATGGGCACGTCATTGAGCGAGATGATGATGTCGTCCACCTGCAGCCCCATCTGGTCCGCCGGCGAGCCCGCCGCCACGGCGGTCACCACCACGCCGGTGGCGTTATAGGGCAGCCCCTTGGTCTCGGCGATATCAGGCATCGATCTGGCGCACGCTGGCGCCGCTGAAGCGCGAGTTGCCACTGATCGTGGCGCGCAAATCCTCGCCCGTGGGCGCCGGCTCGATCGTGAGTTCCACCTCTTCGCTCTTGCCCCCGCGCAACCGCGTCAGCTTGGTGGTCTCGCCCAGTGGCTTGGTGGCCAGCCGGAAATTGAAGGCGCTGGGGTCATCCACATTCACCCCGTCAACCGCCAGGATCACATCGCCCGAGGCAAAGCCCGCCCGCTGCGCCGGTCCGCCCGGCGCCACTTCGGTGATCAGCGCCCCGCGCGGCGCCGTCATCCCCAGGCTCGCCGCAATATCGGACGTCACTGCCTGCATCTTGGCGCCAAACCATGGCCGCACGATCTCGCCGCCGCTGAATCCCGGCATCGGCCACCAGCCGCGCCATGTTCGCGGGAATGGCAAAGCCGATGCCCACCGACCCGCCCGAGCTGCGAATAGATCGCGGTATTGATGCCCACCAGCTGCCCATCGAGATCCACGAGCGCACCGCCCGAATTGCCAGGATTGATCGCCGCATCGGTCTGGATGAAGAACTCATAGTCCGAGCGCTCGACCCCCGTACGCGCCAGCGCCGAGACAATCCCGCTGGTTACCGTCTGGCCGACCCCGAACGGGTTGCCGATCGCCAGCACCAGGTCGCCCACCTGGAGCGCATCGGAATCGGCAAAGGTGATGGCCGGGAAATTGGTCTTGCCCGGCTGGCGCACGCGCAACACCGCAAGGTCGGTCTGGGTGTCCTCGATCACCACGTCGACGGCAAACTCGCTGCCCGTCCGACAGCGCGATGCGCACATCGGTCGCGCCCTCGATGACGTGCTGGTTGGTCAGGATCACCCCGCCCGCATCGACGATCACCCCCGAACCGAGCGATTGCGATTCCCGCGGCCGCGCCTGGAACTGCTGGCCGAAAAAGCGCGAAAAGAACGGATCATTGGCAAAGGGCGACACGTGACTGCTCGATCCGGGTCGCATAGACATTCACCACCGAGGGGGCGACGCTCTTGACCACCGGGGCAAAGCTGAGCTGGATCTGCGCCTGGCTCGGCGGCAGCACGCGCTCTACCGCCGCACCGCCACCAGTGGCTGGCGCCGGGGTCTGTGCCACCTGCGCAATCCCGGGACCGTTCCACGGCGAAAACAGCAGCGTTCCACCGATGGCCAGCACCCCGATCGCCGCCCCTGCCAAAATGATCGTACGCATCGACATCGAACCATCCTTGGGTGAGCGCGTTGCCCCTTCACCCGGCCAACGCAGAAAGTGAGCGAAACGCCCGGATTCTGTCAGTAAAATGGCGTTCCGTTGCCCTGCCATACTGACGGCAAATAATCGTTTGCGCGAGGGGGCATGCAGCCCTATATGCAGCGCTTGATTTCCGCGTCCTCCAGCCCGAAAGGCAAGTCGTCCAATGACCGCTGAGCCGAAACACGTTTATCCGAACACCTCTGCCCTGATTGCCGCGGAAGCTCCGGACTTTCCGGCTTTTCTGTTCTCTGAACGTGAGTTCCACAAGGCCGTGAAGGTCTTCAGGAAGGGCTTCGACGGCCTGCTGACCTATGCGGTCAAGTGCAACCCCTCGCCCCACGTCATTGCCCAGCTGCACCGCGAAGGCCTCAAGGCGTTCGACGTCGCCTCCAATACCGAAATGGAACTGGTGCGCGATCACGCCCCGGGCGCGGTGATGCACTACAACAACCCGATCAAGAACAAGCGCGAGATCGTGCGCGCTTACGAAGAGTTCGGCGTCCGCTCGTTCACCATCGACCATCCCCAGCAGCTCGACCAGCTGGCCTCGGTGGTGTCGCCCTCGCGCGATGTCGAAGTCACCACGCGCTTCAAGGCCGGCAAGGCGCTCAAGTCCTATGACTTCGGCATCAAGTTCGGCGTGATGGAACAGGGCGCGGCCGAAATCGTCACCGCCGTCGACAAGATGGGCTACACCCCAAGCCTGTGCTTCCACGTCGGCAGCCAGTGCGAAGACGCCTATGCCTATGAGCGCCACATTGCGGCCGCCTCGCGCATCGTCGAAGAATCCGGCATCGAACTCAAGCGCCTCAATATCGGCGGCGGCTATCCGGCCCCCTACCCGACCAGCGAAGCGCCGCCGATGGAAAACTACTTCGACACCATCTCGGCCGCCGTCAGCGACCACTTCGGCAAGGACAAGCCCGAGCTGATCATCGAGCCCGGCCGCGCGCTGGTAACCTCCTCGACCTCCCTGCTGCTGCGCGTCAAGCATCAGCGCGGTGGCCAGTCGGTCTATCTCAATGACGGTGCCTATGGCGCGCTCATGGAAGTCAAGTTCATGCACTTCACCCCGCCCGTGCGGGTCTGGCGTGGGCCGCGCATCCACGACAACAACGCCCAGTTCTCCGAGTTCACCATCTGGGGCCCCACCTGCGACAGCTACGACGTGCTGCCCCAGGTGTTCACCCTGCCCTCCGATATCGACGAAGACGACTGGATCGAATTCGGCCTGATGGGTGCCTATACCCAGGCCTCGCTGACCCCGTTCAACGGCTTTGATCGCCGCGACCAGTTCTGGGTCGACGAGATCTATACCGGCAAGGACCAGCAGCCCGAATAACCCGCTCTAAAACCTGCAAGCCTGCCCAGCGGCCACTCCGGCATTACCGGAGTGGCCGTTTTGCTGTCCGGTTCGTGCCGGCCCAACACCGCCAGATACCGCCGCCTGGCGAAACAATCCGCCCTGCCCCAGCTATCCTGTAAGCATCCGGTGAGCACCGCGGCGTGACGGTCGCAATATTCAGTTGATACGATTTCGGCTTTTCTCGAAGGCCGCCTTGCCCGTGGCGCGGCGCTTGGCCAGCTTCCCAATGCGCTGCTTAATGGTAGCCAGGCTGATGTCGTCGGCGTCGAATGGGCGCCCATACCAGGTCATTGTGGTCCTGTGCTCTTCATCGGCTGGATCGGCCATGACCGTGAGGAACTCTTCGAAGCCGGGGAGACCGCCGACATCTTCTGGCGGAGCGCGACGGGCGCCCTCGATAAACCGCGGGTAGTCGACCATCGGGTCTGCCGCGACAACATCCTCGACCACGATGGTGTGACGCCAGTCGTCGCCAAAATCATAGGTGTAGGTGAAGCGGCTCTCGCCGCGGGCGAGGATTGCACCGAGCCGGATGTTGCGGGCGTTGCGCATCTCGTCACCCCATTCTGGATCAGGGTAGCCGTAGCGGCGGTCGCCGATCTCGAACTGGAAGAGGTGATAGTCCTCAAACAGCATAACGGCCTGGATGACGTCGTGGACGGCCTTGAGCGTACTGGTCAGGGGCACCTCGACGCGCCGCCAGATAGCGGGTTCGATATCGTCGAGCTGAATATAGAGCCGGGCAACGCGGTCGCTGGTCATGCGGACTTCCTGATCTGGTGCTGGGCCGCCCAGTTCCAGGGCAGCAGCTCATCGAGTTGATGGCTGGGGTGATCGGCGATGCGGGCCAGGACGTCGGCGAGCCAGGCCTGAGGATCGACATCGTTGAGCTTGGCGGTGACGATGAGGCTATACATGAAGGCGGCTCGTTGCCCACCACGATCGGAGCCGGCGAATAGCCAGGCCTTGCGGCCCAGGGCGATGCCGCGCAGCGCCCGCTCGGCGGCATTGTTGGTTAGGCAGACCCTGCCATCCTGAAGGAACCGGGTGAACACCGGCCAGCGCTTGAGCATATAGTCCATGGCCTTGGCCAGATCGTCGTGCCGCGACAGCCCGGGGCGGTGCTTGAGAATCAAAGCCTCGAGTTCGTCCACCATGGGCGCGCTGCGCTCCTGGCGTGCCGTGAGACGGTCTTGCGATGACTGGCCGTTGATGGCGCGTTCAATCTCGAACAGGCGATCCATGCGCTGCACGATCTCGCGGGCGAGCGGGGAGATCGGCGCTGGCTTCTTGCCGTCGGCCTTGCGCCGGGCGCCCGACTCTATATCGGCCAGCACGAAGAAGGCGCGGCGCGCATGGCTCCAGCAGCCTGCCTCGGTGATCGGCGCGGGTTGGCGACCGACCTCATAGAGCCGGGCATAGCCGCCATAGGCATCGGCCTGCAGCATCCCCGACCAGTGGGCCAGGTGCTGTCTTGGATGTTCGCCGGCGCGGTTGGGCGAATAGTAGAATAGCGCCGCCGGCGGGGCTGGACCGCCAAACGGTCGATCGTCCCGAACATAGGTCCAGATCCGGCCCGTTGCCGTCTTGCCCCTGGCCAGCACCGGCACCGTGGTATCGTCCCCGTGCAGCCGTTCGGCGCCCATGACATGGGCGGCAAGCCGATGGTGCAAGGGCTCGAGCACAGCTGCGGCCGCCCCCACCTGATCGGCCAGGGTCGACAGGCTCACTGGCACCCCTTCGCGGCCATAGCGCTCGACCTGCCGGTTGAGCGGCTGATGTTGCCCGTACTTCTCGAACAGCATCATCGCCAGCAAGCTTGGACCGGCCCAGCCCCGGGCCACCACATGGAAGGGTGCCGGTGGCTGGCTTATCTTCTCGCAGTCCCGGCAGGCGACCTTCTCTCGCACCGTCTGGATAACCTTCCACTGGCGCGGGATCACCTCGAGCGTCTCGGTGACGTCTTCACCGATCCGGCTCAACCGGGTTCCGCCACAGGCGGGACAGGCGCAGGGCGCCGCAATGATGATGCGCTCACGCGGAAGATGCTCGGGAAACGGCTGGCGCGATGGCCGGCGGCGTTCAAAGCCGGGGGCATCGGCGAGCTTGCGGGCCGCCATCTGCGCCACTGCTTCGTCCTGGCTGGCCGTGGCCTCCAACTCCTCAAGCTGGAGCTCAAGTTGATCCAGCAGGCGGCTACTGCGCTCGGACCTGGTGCCGAAAAGCTGGTGCTTGAGCTTCTCGATCTGTAGCTTGAGATGCGCGATCAGGGCTTGGTCATCGGACTGCCGGGCCTGAGCGTCCAGCAGCGCCACCTCGATCTGGTCAGCTCGCAAGGTTGCAGCCGCAAGGGCCGCCTTGAGGGCTTGCACGTCATCGGGCATGGGCGAAACGCTGGCTTGCATGACCATGATGGAATCATAGCCAGCCTCAGGCGTGAAGCCAAAAATGCTCCGGTAGCGGAAGAAAAATGTGACTATCCCGCGCGCGTCGGACGCCAGCTCTGCTGCGGGTTGCGCCAGTCGATCCCTTCGAGCAGATAGCTCATCTGGCCGCCACTCAGATGCACCACGCCGCCCACCGTCGACGGCCAGATGAAGCGTCCGCGCTCCAGGCGCTTGGCGTACAGCGACAGCCCGATGCCATCATGCCAGAGCGCCTTGATCAGCGACCCATTGCGTCCCCGAAACACGAACACGTCCCCGGCAAACGGATCCCGACCCAGCCCTTCCTGGATCAGGCGCGCCAATCCACCCATCCCCTTGCGCATATCGGTATGGCCGCTGGCCAGCCACACGCGGACGTCAGAGCGAACCGGGATCATCGCAGCGCCCGCAGCACCGCCAGTACCAACCGAGCCGGCGCTGTCGCGGCAATGCTCACCGTCGTCCCTCCGGCCAGGTCCAGCCGGATCGCCGGACTATCTGCAAGGACATCCCCGGGCACGTCCGGCACCAAAGAACCTTCGTCCTCTGCCATAACGGCGGGCACAAACATCGCCGCGGACTGTTGAGCGTCGCGGCGCCAATTGTAGATCAGACTGGTGGACACATCGAACTGCCGCGCCACCTCGGCAATCACCGCGCCTGGCGCGAACGACGCCAACACAATCTCTTCGCGCTCCGCCGCGCTCCAGCGACGTCGACGCTCCGAGCCCGAAATAACCGTCATATGCATTATGCTGCGCTCTTAACTGCGTCCTTATGAGCGCAGCATCCGCGCCAAGCACCACCATCGCAAGGCGGCCCTCACCGAAGGCTTACGCTATCCTGCGGCTCGCTGAAGGATCAACGCCCTCCATCGGCGTGGGAACTGGAGCGCGCAGCGCAATGGCGCCAGCAATCCCCGACGCCTAGATCCACGAAACCAGCCCTCCCCCGTCTCCGCGCCGCGCCTGCTAACCTCAATGACAAAAAACAAAAAGGGCAGCCGCGGATCCCGCGACTGCCCCCAATAACTACAGACGGAAAGTCTGAATTATGCTGCTTCGTATTCGCTATCGTCGCGAACCTGGACCGGACCGCTGTCCAGGCCCTTGGCATTGACGTCGCGATCGACGAACTCGATCACGGCCATTGGCGCGTTGTCGCCATAGCGGAAGCCAGCCTTCATGATGCGGATGTAACCGCCCTGGCGTTCCTTGTAGCGCGGGCCAAGCACTGCGAACAGCTTGGCAACCTGGCCTTCGTCGCGGATCTGGGCGATCGCCTGGCGGCGAGCATGCAGATCGCCGCGCTTGGCGAGGGTCACCAGCTTCTCGACGATCGGACGGAGGTCCTTCGCCTTTGGCAGTGTGGTTACGATCTGCTCGTGCTTGATCAGCGCGGCAGCCATATTGGCGAACATGGCCTTACGATGGCTCGCAGTCCGGTTGAGTTTGCGGCCTGAATTACCGTGGCGCATGGGTGTCTCCTAAAGTGCTTGGCAGCGCGGGATCAATAATGATCTTCGTAGCGCTTGGCGAGGTCATCGATATTCTCGGGTGGCCAGTTGGCAACGTCCATTCCGAGGTGAAGGCCCATCTGCGCGAGCACTTCCTTGATTTCATTGAGCGACTTGCGGCCGAAGTTTGGCGTCCGCAGCATCTCGGCTTCCGTCTTCTGGATCAGGTCACCAATATAGACGATGTTGTCGTTCTTGAGGCAGTTGGCCGAACGCACCGACAGCTCGAGTTCGTCAACCTTCTTGAGCAGAGCCGGGTTGAAGGCCAGCTCAGGAACTGCATCCTGGGCCTTTTCCTTGCTGGGCTCTTCGAAGTTCACGAACACCGACAGCTGATCCTGAAGAATGCGCGCTGCATAGGCAACTGCATCTTCGGGCGTCACTGCGCCATTGGTTTCCACCTGGAGCGTCAGCTTATCCTTGTCGAGGCTTTCCCCTGCGCGGGTAGCATCGACCTTGTAGCTCACGCGCCGCACTGGCGAAAACAGCGAGTCGACCGGGATATAGCCGATCGGTGCGTCTTCCGGGCGGTTCTTGTCGGCGGCGACGTAGCCCTTGCCCGACGAGACGGTGAATTCCATGTTGATCTCGGCGCCATCGTCCAGGTGGCAGATCACCAGTTCTGGATTCAGCACTTCAATATCGCCGGTGACCTTGATGTCACCCGCAGTTACCGCACCTGGCCCCTGCTTCGACAGGGCCAGCCGCTTCGAGCTCTTCGCCACCCATCTTCAACGCAATGTCTTTGACGTTGAGGACCAAATCGGTGATGTCTTCCCGCACGCCTGGCAGCGACGAGAATTCATGCAGGATGCCGTCAATCTGGATTGCTGTAACTGCCGCGCCCTGAAGCGACGACAGCAGCACGCGACGGAGAGCGTTACCCAAGGTAAGCCCATAACCGCGCTCAAGCGGCTCGGCTACAACCGAGGCCACGCGCGCGTTGTCGCTGCCCGAAACAATCTCCAGCTTGGTCGGCTTGATCAGTTCTTGCCAGTTCCTCTGGATCGTCACGGTTATGTCCTTTCAAAATCGCGGCCCCAGCCCGAGCCGCTCCGCCGCAAACGCAATAAGACTCCCGGCCCGAAGGCCGAGAGCTCTGTACACGGTCTAGATTAGACGCGGCGCCGCTTGCGCGGGCGGCAGCCATTGTGCGGAATCGAAGTGACGTCGCGGATCGAAGTAACATTGAAGCCAGCTGCCTGCAGGGCGCGCAGAGCCGACTCACGGCCCGAACCCGGACCACGCACTTCGACCTCGAGGGTCTTCATGCCGTGTTCCTGAGCCTTCTTGGCGGCATCTTCAGCAGCAACCTGAGCAGCATAAGGGGTCGACTTGCGCGAACCCTTGAAACCCATCACGCCCGACGAGGACCACGAGATCGTGTTGCCCTGCATGTCAGCAATGGTGATCATGGTGTTGTTGAAAGAAGCATTCACGTGGGCAACGCCCGAGGTGATGTTCTTACGCTCTTTGCGCTTCACGCGCGTCGTTTCATTCTTAGCCATCTAAATCCTCTGTACGATATCAGCGCTGCCGTAAGATTGTCCCCGGCAGCTACATCGAAGAACCCGAAGGTTCTTACTTCTTCTTGCCGGCAATTGCCTTGGCAGGACCCTTGCGTGTACGCGCATTGGTGTGAGTACGCTGACCGCGCACTGGCAGACCACGGCGATGACGCAGACCGCGATAGTTGCCCAGGTCCATCAAACGCTTGATGTTCATGGCAACGTTGCGGCGAAGGTCACCTTCCACGACGTAGTCGCGGTCGATGGCTTCACGGATCTGGATGACTTCCGCGTCGGTCAATTCATTGACGCGACGTTCTGCAGGAATGCCAACCTTCACGCAGATATCCTCGGCGAACTTGTCGCCGATCCCGTGGATATACTGCAGCGCGATGACGACGCGCTTATTGGTCGGGATATTGACGCCAGCAATACGAGCCACGTCTGCTCTCCTTCATTCAGCACAAGCCATCACGGCTGATGCCCTTAAACAACAAGGGACCGGAATTCGACCCCTAACTTTATTGAGGAACCGAATCCAGCCCAATAATCAATGAGACTGAAGCGGTTCTTTAAGGTCTCGATTCCGCAGAGTCAACTGCGAAGTCAAGCCCAACCCTACTGGGTGATCGCAGTTTTGATCGCAGCGGTCACCTGTTCCACCGGCTCCATACCATCGACGGTCCTGAGCAGACCCTCCTTGGTATAGAAGTCCACCAGCGGTGCAGTCTGTTCCTGGTAGACACCCAGACGCTTGCGCAACACTTCTTCGTTGTCGTCAGCGCGGGCGCCACCAGTTTCCTTGGCGCGCTGGATTACCCGGCGCACGAGCTCATCGGCATCAGCCGTGATCTCGATGACCGCATCCAGTGCGATATTCTTGTCGGCCAGCATCTTTGCCAGGGCTTCTGCCTGAGCAATGGTGCGCGGAAAGCCATCCAGGATGAAGCCTGGCTTGCAGTCTTCCGCGTCCAGTCGCTCGGACACGATACCATTGACAATGGTATCCGACACCAGGTCGCCACGGTCCACGATCGCCTTTGCCTCCAACCCCAGCGGGGTCTTGGCAGCGATTGCGGCGCGGAGGATGTCACCGGTCGAAAGCTGGGGGATGCCGTAGCTGTCCACCAGAATCTTGGCCTGTGTGCCCTTCCCCGCCCCCGGCGGTCCAAGCAGTATCAGTCTCATCGGCGTTTGCCTCCACCAAGGCGGGACTTCTTCACCAGCCCCTCATATTGTTGTGCGATCAGATGGCTCTGAATCTGGCTGATGGTATCAAGCGTCACAGTCACCATGATCAGCAGCGAAGTACCGCCGATAAACTGGCTGACCGACAACTGGCTGAACATCACTTCAGGAATCAGTGCCACGACAGTGAGATAGATAGCACCGATCACCGTGATGCGAGTCAGTACGTAGTCGATATGCTGTGCGGTTCTTTCGCCCGGACGGATGCCCGGAATAAAGCCGCCGGAGCGCTTCAGATTGTCGGCCGTCTCGGTCGGATTGAACACAATCGCGGTGTAGAAGAAGGCAAAGAAGATAATCAGGACCGCAAACAGCGCCAGATAGAGCGGCTGACCGCGACCGAGCAAGGCCGTGACCGTCTGCAGCCAGACCGGGGCATTACCCTGCGCCGCAAACGAGGCGATGGTGGCCGGCAGCAGCAGCAGCGAGGAGCCGAAGATCACCGGGATAACACCCGAGGTATTCAGCTTGAGCGGCAGGTGCGAGGTATCGCCCTGGAACAGCTTGTTGCCGACCTGGCGCTTTGGATACTGGATGAGCAAGCGACGCTGCGCCCGCTCGAAGAACACGATCCCGGCAATCACCACGAGAGCCAGCAGGATCATGCCGAACCCGGCCAATGCCGGCAGTGCACCGGTACGGCTCAGTTCCAGCGTCTGCACGATGGTTGTCGGCAGGTTGGCCACGATACCGGCGAAAATGATCAGCGAGATCCCGTTACCAACCCCACGCGCCGTGATCTGCTCACCGAGCCACATCAGGAACATGGTGCCACCCACCAGGGTGATCACGGTCGAAATACGGAAGAACCAACCTGGGTTCAGCACGACGCCCTGGCTGGCTTCGAGACCCACGGCAATACCGTAAGCCTGCACCGCGCAGAACACGACGGCAAGGTAGCGGGTGTACTGGTTCATCTTGCGACGACCCGCTTCACCCTCTTTCTTCATCGCTTCGAGGCGTGGGGAGGCCGTGGCCACCACCTGCACCACGATCGATGCGGTAATGTAGGGGATCAGGTTCAGGGCAAAGATTGCCATGCGCTCGACGGCGCCACCGGCAAACATGTTGAACATGCCGATGATGCCCTGCTGCGACTGTTCGAAAGTCGCGCGGAAGGCATCAGGATCAATACCGGGAACCGGAATGAACGTCCCGAGACGATAAACCAGCAGCGCGCCCAGGGTAAACCAGATGCGCTGTTGCAGGGCTTTCGCCTTGGAGAATGTCGAGAAACTAAGATTACGTGCCAGCTGTTCGGCTGCGGACGCCATATATCGCTCCCTATGGCTACAAGGCCAAGCGCGCTCGGAGCGCATGAGGACTCAGATGCTATGCACCCGATTACGCAAATTAGAAGAGCGCACCCGGCGGGAAGCCGGATGCGCCCGCCAAGATATTACTCGGCTTTAGCGTCTTTTGGCTGGGGCAGGTCAACCTTGCCACCAGCAGCTTCGATAGCTTCCAGTGCACCCTTGGTGGCGTAATCCACCTTGAAGGTCACCTTCTTGGCGGTGAAGCCAGCCGAACCGATCAGGCGCACGCCATCCTTGACGCGGCGGATCACGCGGGCAGCGATCAATGCCTGGGCATCGATAACAGCCGTTGCGTCCAGCTTGCCGGCGTCGATGTAAGCCTGGATGCGGTCAACGCGCACCTGGTTCCAATCCTTGGGGTTCCAAGCATTGAAGCCGCGCTTTGGCATACGCATGTGAAGGGGCATCTGGCCGCCTTCAAAGCCGTTGATTGCAACGCCGGAGCGTGCAGTCTGGCCCTTGCCACCACGACCACCGGTCTTGCCCTTGCCCGAACCGATACCGCGGCCTACGCGGATGCGGAGCTTGTTGGCGCCTGGATTGTCGCGAAGTTCATTCAAACGGGTCATTCGATCGACCTTCCCTCTTACTCGCCAATAACGCGGACGAGATGCGGAAGCTTGTTGATCATGCCGCGAACTTCGGGCGTATCGATCAGCTCACGCTGCTTGTTCATCTTGTTGAGCCCGAGACCGATAAGGGTCGCGCGCTGGGATTTATCGCGGCGGATCGGCGAACCGTACTGCTCAACGATAATGGTCTTTTTCTCAGCCATGCTGTTTCTCCGGACCTAGCGCAATCAAGCTTCGACTGCAGTCTCGCCGCGGCGAGCCTGGAGTTCCGAAACCTTGAGACCACGACGGGAGGCAACCGCGCGGGGGCTGTCGACGCGCTTGAGCGCATCAAAAGTAGCCCGCACCATGTTGTATGGGTTGGCAGTGCCCTGCGACTTGGCAACGATATCGTTGATGCCAAGCGTTTCGAACACGGCACGCATCGGACCACCGGCAATGATACCGGTACCGGGCACTGCTGCACGCAGGAACACCTTGCCAGCACCGTGGCGACCGGCCACGTCGTGGTGAAGGGTACGTGCGTCGCGCAGTGGCACGCGGATCATCTGGCGCTTGGCCTGCTCGGTAGCCTTGCGGATTGCTTCTGGAACTTCACGGGCCTTACCGTGACCAAAACCAACGCGACCCTTCTGGTCACCAACGACCACCAGTGCGGCAAAACCGAAACGACGGCCGCCCTTGACCACTTTGGCCACGCGGTTGATGTGGACCAGGCGATCGACGAATTCGCTTTCGCGCTCTTGAACGTCTCTGCTCATAATTCTCTTTCCTCGCCGTGTTCTAGAACTGCAGGCCGCCCTCACGGGCAGCGTCTGCAAGGGCCTTGACACGGCCGTGATAGATGTAGGCGCCGCGATCGAAGACCACGTCAGCCACACCCGCCTTGGTAGCGCGCTCTGCGATCAGCTTGCCGATCGTAGCAGCAGCTTCCGAGGTAGCACCGTTCTTGACGGTAGCCTTGACGTCCTTGTCGAGCGTCGAAGCGGCGGCCAATGTACGGCCGGTCGCGTCGTCGATGATCTGGGCGTAGATATTCTTGTCTGAACGGAACACCGACAGACGTGGACGACCGAAGGCACGAGCCTTGAGCGCCTTGCGGACACGAGCCTTGCGGCGTTCCGCACCTTTTGCACTGATAGCCATTGCAGGCGCTCCTTACTTCTTCTTGCCTTCTTTGCGGAAGACGAACTCGTCCGCATACCGCACACCCTTGCCCTTGTAGGGCTCAGGCTTGCGCCACGAGCGAATATTCGCGGCGACTTGGCCAACCTGCTGCTTGTCGATGCCGCTGACGACGATTTCCGTCGGTGCGGGCACTGCAAGCGTAATGCCTTCAGGGGCCTTGTAGATCACTTCATGGCTGAAACCGAGCTGAAGCTTGACGTCCTTGCCCTGAAGCGCAGCGCGGTAACCCACGCCCATGATCTGGAGCTTCTTTTCGAAGCCCGAGCTGACGCCTGTCACAATATTCTGCAACAGTGAACGGGTGGTACCCCAGGCAGCGCGAGCAAAACGGGTATCGTTGGCAGGTGTAACCACCAGGCCTTCTTCCGTCTGCTCAACGTTCACCACATCCATCAAATCGATGCTCAGTTGGCCCTTGGGGCCCTTGGCGGTAACGCTACGACCATTGATCGTAACCGTTACCCCGCTCACCGGTGCTACCGGTTTCTTGCCAGTACGTGACATTCTAATTTTAATCCTTGAGTAATCGTCTTACCGCGGAAACTAAGGCTTGCGCCTTAGAATACGCGGCAGAGTACCTCGCCACCGACGTTGGCAGCCTTGGCTTCGTGATCGGCCATCACACCCTTGGGGGTGGAGAGGATCGAAACACCCAGGCCATTGGCAACCTGAGGAATATTCTTCACCGAAGCATATACCCGACGGCCCGGACGCGAAACGCGCTCGATCGTGCGGATGACGGCTTCGTTGTCCGAGTACTTGAGTTCGATTTCGTACTCGGCAGCGCCGTTTTCAAACTTCGTCTCGGAGTAGCCGCGGATGAAACCCTCGGACTGCAGGACGTCCAGCACGCGACCGCGAAGGGTCGAAGCTGGGGTTGAAACGGTGTTCTTGCGACGCATCTGGGCGTTGCGAATACGGGTCAGCATGTCGCCGATTGGATCGGAAAAGCTCATGGTCTGTGCTCCTTACCAGCTCGACTTCACGAGACCCGGGATCTGACCCAGGTTGCCAAGCTGACGCAGAGCGATACGGCTCATCTTCAGCTTGCGATAGTAGCCGCGGGGACGCCCCGAGACTTCACAGCGATTGCGCACCCGGCCGGGGGCCGAGTTGCGGGGCAACTCAGCCAGCTTCAGATGGGCAGCGAAACGCTGGTCCAGCGGAAGCGACTCGTCCTTGGTCTGCTTCTTGAGTTCGGCGCGCTTGCCAGCATACTGCTTGGCGAGCGCAGCGCGCTTGTTATTCTTTACGATGGAGCTGGTCTTTGCCATATCCTGGTCCTTTATCCCTTCCCTATCCGCTTACTGGCGGAAGGGGAAGTTGAATGCCTTGAGCAGTGCACGAGCTTCATCATCGGACTTCGCGGTCGTCGTGATCACGATGTCCATACCCCAAACCTGATCGATCTGATCATAGTTGATTTCGGGGAAAATGATGTGCTCTTTGATGCCCATGGCATAGTTGCCACGACCATCGAACGAATTCGGGTTCAACCCACGGAAGTCACGAACACGCGGCAGTGCAATGTTCACGAGACGGTCAAGAAAATCATACATGCGTGCGTTACGCAGGGTGACCTTGACGCCCAGGGGCATGTCTTCGCGGACCTTGAAGCCGGCGATCGACTTGCGAGCATGGGTGATCACTGGCTTCTGGCCGGCAATCTTTTCCAGCTCGGCAGCGGCAGAGCTTGCACCTTCTTGGTGTCGGTAACGGCTTCGCCAACGCCCATGTTCAGGACGATCTTGTCGACGCGCGGCAGCTCCATCACGTTCTTGTAGCCGAACTGCTCACGCAGGGCTGCCTTGATCGTGGTTTCGTACTCGGTCCGAAGACGAGGGATATAAACGGTGTCAGCCATCGATCGCATCTCCGGTCGACTTGGCGACGCGTGTCTTCACGCCGTCCTTGATCTGGAAACCGACGCGGCTGGGCTTGCCATCCTTGTCGGCGATCGCGAGGTTCGACAGGTGAATTGGCGCTTCCTTGGTGAAGATGCCAGCATCGGTCGACGCGGTCTGCTTGGTGTGACGGCGAACAAGGTTGATACCCTGGACAGTCGCACGGGTTTCGGTCGGGAATACCTGCAGGACCTGGCCGGTTTTACCCTTGTCCTTGCCAGTAAGGACGACGACCTTATCGCCCTTTTTAATCTTGGCAGCCATTACAGCACCTCGGGTGCGAGCGAAATAATCTTCATGTGGTTCTTGGCGCGAAGCTCGCGCGGAACCGGTCCGAAGATACGGGTGCCGATTGGTTCTTTCTGATTGTTCAGCAGAACAGCGGCGTTCTTATCGAAACGGATCACGGTGCCGTCGGGGCGGCGGATGTCGAGCAGCGGTGCGAACCACCACTGCCTTCATTACCTGGCCCTTCTTGACGCGGCCGCGCGGGATAGCGTCCTTGACCGAAACGACGATAATGTCGCCGACCGAGGCGTATTTGCGATGCGAGCCGCCCAGCACCTTGATGCACATGACGCGACGTGCGCCGGAATTATCCGCGACGTCGAGATTTGATTGCATCTGAATCATGACTGGATGCCTTCTTGTTAAATCGGCCCGCCGTCCCCGGCTCGCCGACCTTGAAATCTAAACTATGCGGAGGGAGCCGCAGATCCGACAGAACCAGCGTCCAACGCTTGTTCTTGGAGATCGGCGCACATTCTTCGATCCGCACGATCTGACCGACCTTGGCCAGATTGGCCTCGTCGTGAGCGTGGTACTTCTTCGAACGGCGCACGGTCTTCTTCATCACCGGGTGCGTGAAACGGCGCTCAACGCGCACCACGACCGTCTTATCATTGGCGTCGGAGACTACAGTCCCCTGCAAAACGCGCTTTGGCATGGTCGCGGCTCCTTACTTCGCTGCGTTCTTTTCGGCCAAGGATCGTCTTGATCCGCGCGATATCGCGACGAACCTGCTTAACCTCGGTCGGCTTTTCGAGCTGCTGAGTAGCACGCTGGAAACGCAGATTGAACTGTTCTTTTTTCAGGTCGACGAGCTGATCCTTCAGTTCGTCTGCGGTCTTGCTCCGCACATCACTGGCTTTCATGCTCGTGGTCCTTAGTCAACAATGCGGGTAACGACCCGCGTCATGATCGGAAGCTTCATCGCGCCGAGGCGCAGAGCTTCCTTGGCGACGTCCTCGGGGACGCCGTCGATCTCGAATACAATACGACCTGGCTTCACACGAGCGGCCCAGAATTCAACAGAACCCTTGCCCTTACCCATACGAACTTCGGTCGGCTTCTTGGACACCGGCACGTCCGGGAAAATACGGATCCAAACACGGCCCTGGCGCTTCATTTCGCGGGTGATCGCGCGGCGAGCCGCCTCGATCTGCCGCGCCGTGACGCGCTCTGGCTCAGTTGCCTTCAAGGCATACTGGCCGAAAGCCAGCTCGGTACCGCCCTTGGCAACGCCATGGATCCGGCCCTTGTGAGCCTTGCGGAACTTAGTCTTCTTAGGTTGCAGCATAATGAACTAACCTCTTATGCGCGTTCGCGGTCGCCGCGCTCACGGCGCGGTTCACGCTCACTGCGCTGGCCGCCATCGTTACCTTCGGTAGCGCGGCGCTCATGCGCGGTGGGATCATGCTCAAGAACTTCACCCTTGAAGACCCAAACCTTGATGCCGATGATGCCATACGTGGTTTCGGCTTCGGCAGTGCCGTAGTCGATATCAGCACGCAGGGTGTGCAGCGGAACGCGACCTTCGCGGTACCATTCGGTACGAGCGATGTCGGCGCCACCAAGACGACCACCAACGTTCACGCGGATACCACCGGCACCCATACGAATGGCAGTCTGAACCGCACGCTTCATGGCGCGACGGAATGCCACACGGCGTTCCAGCTGCTGGGCAATGCCCTGGGCAACCAGAGTCGCGTCGGTTTCCGGCTTGCGCACTTCAACGATGTTGATGTGCACTTCGCTCTCGGTGAACTTCTTCACCTTGGCGCGGATCTTGTCGATGTCCGCGCCCTTCTTGCCGATCACGATGCCCGGACGGGCAGTGTGGATCGACACGCGGCACTTGCGGTGCGGGCGCTCGATGACGATCTTGGAGACTGCAGCAGCCTTGAGATCCTTCAGGAGCATGGTGCGGATCTTCAGGTCTTCCTGAAGCAGCGTACCGTACTCGCCCTTGTTGGCGTACCAACGGCTGTCCCACGTCCGGTTGATGCCGAGGCGGAAGCCGATTGGATTGATCTTCTGGCCCATTATGCGGCCTCCTCAACTTGCCGGACAACGATCGTCAGATGCGCGAACGGCTTCTGGATCTGCGAAGACCGGCCACGACCACGAGCGGTGAACCGCTTCATGACGAGCGAGTTGCCCACAAAGGCTTCTGCAACGACGAGAGCGTCGGTGTCGAGGCCGTGGTTATTCTCGGCGTTGGCGATGGCGCTCTCGAGCACCTTCTTCACCTGGCCGGAGATGCGCTTGTGGCTGAACTCGAGATCGGCCAAAGCCTTCTCGACCTTCTTGCCGCGGATCAACTGCGCCAGAAGGTTCAACTTCTGGGGGCTGATGCGCAGCATGCGCAGTACAGCCTTGGCCTCGTTGTCCTTGAGCGCGCGCTGGGTTTTTGGCTTGCCCATCTTACTTCCTCTTGGCCTTCTTGTCGGCCGAGTGACCGTAATAGGTACGGCTCGGAGCGAACTCGCCAAACTTGTGGCCGATCATGTCCTCGGTCACGTTGACCGGGATATGCTTCTGACCGTTGTGAACGCCGAACGTGATACCCACGAACTGCGGCAGGATGGTCGAACGGCGGCTCCAGATCTTGACCACATCGTTGCGGCCGGACGCGAGGGCCTTTTCGGCCTTCTTGAGCATGTAGCCGTCGACAAACGGCCCCTTCCAGATTGAACGGGTCATGGCTTACCTGCCCTTCTTCACGTGACGGCTGCGAACAATGAACTTGTCCGTTGCCTTGTTGCTGCGGGTCTTCTTACCCTTGGTCGGCTTACCCCATGGGGTAACCGGATGACGGCCACCAGAGGTACGGCCTTCACCACCACCATGCGGGTGATCGACCGGGTTCATGGTCACGCCGCGGTTGACCGGCTTGCGACCCAGCCAACGCGAGCGACCGGCCTTGCCGAGCGTCGTATTGGAGTGATCCTGGTTCGAAACCGCACCAACGGTTGCCAGGCAAGTACCATGAACGCGGCGCTGTTCGCCAGAGTTCAGACGCAGGATCGCCCAACCCTGATCGCGACCGACATACTGGGCATAAGCACCAGCCGAACGGGCCACCTGAGCCACCCTTGCGGGGCTTCAGTTCGATGTTGTGCACGATGGTGCCGACCGGCATGCGTTCCAGCGGCATCGTGTTGCCGGGCTTCACGTCGACGGCGTTCGTCGAGGAGATGACCTTGTCGCCGGCCTTCACGACGCTGTGGCGCGACGATGTAGGCCTGCTCGCCGTCATCATAGGTCACCAGAGCGATCCATGCTGTACGGTTGGGATCATACTCGAGACGCTCGATGGTGCCCTGACCACGTCAAACTTGACGCGCTTGAAATCCACCAGGCGATACGTCCGCTTGTGACCGCCACCACGATGGAACGCAGTGATGCGACCACGGTTGTTACGACCACCCGACTTGCGACAGGCCTTCGGTCAATACCTTGACCGGCTTGCCCTTCCAGAGTTCCGAACGGTCAGTCGTCACCAGGTGACGATGGCCTTCGGAAGTGGGATTATAATGCTTTAAGAGCCATTTTTGTCTCTATCCCTTAGAGGCCGGTCGAAATATCGATCGACTGGCCGTCGACGAGGGTCACAACCGCCTTCTTGACGTCATTGCGAGTACCAATCGTGACCGCGGAAGCGCTTCACCTTGCCCTTGCGGACCAGGGTGTTCACTGCCTTGACCTTGACCGAGAACAGCTGCTCGACGGCGGCCTTGATGTCGGTCTTGTTGGCATCGATCGCCACGTCGAAAACGACCTGGTTGTGCTTCCGAAGCCATCGTCGACTTTTCAGTCACGACGGGGTTACGGATGATGTCGTAAGCGCTGAGCTTGTTCATGCGAACCTCGCTTCCAGCGCTTCGAGCGCTGCCTTGGTCAGGACGAGCTTGTCGCGCTTCAGGATCGACACAACGTTGATCCCCTGCACCGGCAGCACGTCGATATGCGGGATGTTGCGAGCGGCCAGAGCAAAGTTCTGGTCCACGATTGCACCGTCGATGATCAGCGCGTTCGTCCAGTCCAGCTTGCCGAAAGTGGCCAGCAGACCAGCGGTCTTGGCTTCCTTCTGGGCAATGCTGTCGATGACGATCAGCGAGCCGGCCTTGGCCTTGGCCGACAGGGCATGCTTGAGCGCCAGTGCGCGCACCTTCTTGGGAAGGTCGATCGCGTGGCTGCGCGGCGTCGGGCCGAATGCACGACCACCACCACGGAACTGGGGAGCCTTGCGATCGCCATGGCGAGCGCCGCCCGAGCCCTTCTGCTTCACGAACTTCTTGCCGGTGCGGACGCCTTCCGAACGATTCTTGACGTCGTGCGTACCAGCCATGGCCTTGAGCTGCTGGTAACGAACCATGCGGTGCAGGATGTCCTGGCGGACTTCGAGACCGAACACGTCGTCAGCAAGCTCAATCGTGCCGGTGGTCTTGCCGTCGAGGGATGTGACCTGGAGTTCCATTTAGTTACCTTCCCCCGCAACATCAGCGGCGGCCTTGAACGAGCCCTGGGAATGCAGCGCCCTCGGGGGCCGGCCTTCTTCACAGCGTCCTTGATCATGATCCATGCGCCCTTGGAGCCCGGAACCGAACCCTGGATCATGATCAAACCGCGCTCGACGTCGGTCTTGACGACCTTGACGTTCTGCGTGGTGATACGACGATCACCCATGTGACCAGGCATCTTCTTGTTCTTGAAGGTCTTACCCGGATCCTGACGCCACCGGTAGAACCGATCGAGCGGTGCGATACCGACACGCCGTGCGATGCACGCAGACCGCCAAAGTTCCAGCGCTTCATACCGCCGGCAAAGCCCTTACCGATCGAGGTACCGGTGACGTCCACCAGCTGGCCTTCGACGAAATGGTCTGCCTGCAACGTGGCACCGACCTCGATGAGGTTGGCTTCGTCCACGCGGAATTCGGCGACGTGACGCTTGGGCTCAACCTTGGCAACGGCGAACTGGCCGCGCTCTGCCTTGGTTGTGTTCTTGACCTTAGCCTGGCCTGCGCCAAGCTGCAGCGCGACGTAGCCGTCCTTATCTGCGGTCCGCTGGCCTACCACCTGGCAGTTCTGCAGTTCCAGCACCGTCACTGGAACGTGCAAGCCGTCCTCCGTGAAAATGCGGGTCATGCCCAGCTTCTGTGCGATCAATCCAGAACGCATCGGTTATTACCTTCTCTACTGGCGCCGTACCGGGTCATGGTTTCAGAGGACCCTTTTAGCGGTAGGCGCGGAAACTTGAGTATTATTTAGAGCTTGATTTCGACGTCGACGCCGGCGGCGAGATCAAGCTTCATCAGTGCGTCAACCGTCTGAGGGGTCGGGTCCACGATGTCCAGAAGACGCTTGTGGGTCCGAATCTCAAACTGCTCGCGTGCCTTCTTATCGATATGCGGCGAGCGGTTCACGGTAAATTTGTCGATTCGCGTCGGCAGCGGGATTGGACCGCGAACCTGCGCACCAGTGCGCTTGGCCGTCGAGACGATCTCGCGCGTCGAGGCGTCGAGAACGCGATGGTCAAACGCCTTAAGGCGAATGCGAATATTCTGACCGTTCATCTTGTAAATCCTGACGAAAATGGATCGCGACGCGCGCTAAACGCGCGCCGCGAATATCTTATGGCTTACTTCAGGATCTTCGCGACGACGCCGGAGCCGACAGTACGGCCACCTTCACGGATAGCGAAGCGGAGCTTCTCTTCCATGGCGATCGGAACGATGAGCTGAACGTTGACGTTCAGGTTGTCGCCTGGCATCACCATTTCAGTGCCCTCTGGCAGCGTCACGATACCAGTCACGTCCGTGGTACGGAAGTAGAACTGAGGACGGTAGTTGCCGAAGAACGGAGTGTGGCGACCGCCTTCTTCCTTGGTCAGAATGTAGACCTCAGCAGTGAAGTCGGTGTGCGGGGTCACGGAACCTGGCTTGCAGAGAACCTGGCCGCGCTCAACCTGGGTGCGGTCGATACCGCGGATCAGCGCACCAACGTTGTCGCCAGCCTGGCCCGAGTCGAGCAGCTTGCGGAACATTTCGACGCCGGTAACGGTGGTCTTCTGGGTTGCCTTGATGCCGACGATTTCGACTTCTTCACCAACCTTGACGACGCCGCGCTCAACACGACCGGTAACCACGGTGCCGCGGCCCGAGATCGAGAACACGTCTTCGATCGGCAGCAGGAACGGCAGGTCAACCGGACGGGTCGGCTGTGGGATGAATTCGTCAACCGCAGCCATCAGCTCGAGAACAGCGTCATGGCCGAGCTTCGCGGTTGCGAATCTTCCAGGGCAGCCAGAGCCGAACCCTTGATCATCGGAATGTCGTCGCCGGGGAACTCGTACGAGGACAGCAGCTCGCGAACTTCCAGCTCAACCAGCTCGAGCAGTTCCGGATCGTCGACCATGTCGCACTTGTTCAGGAACACGACCAGAGCCGGCACGCCAACCTGACGAGCGAGCAGGATGTGCTCACGGGTCTGGGGCATCGGGCCGTCAGCAGCCGAAACGACCAGGATCGCGCCGTCCATCTGAGCAGCGCCGGTGATCATGTTCTTCACATAGTCGGCGTGGCCTGGGCAGTCGACGTGTGCGTAGTGACGGTTAGCCGTCTCATACTCAACGTGCGAGGTGTTGATGGTGATACCGCGGGCCTTTTCTTCAGGCGCGTTGTCGATCTGCGACGTAATCGCGTGAACGCGGCGCCACCGGTTTCGGCCAGCACCTTGGTGATCGCTGCAGTCAGTGAGGTCTTGCCATGGTCAACGTGACCGATGGTGCCGATGTTGCAGTGAGGCTTACTGCGGGAAAACTTTTCCTTGCCCATTGCTTTTCTCCGTATTCGTTAGGCCAAAGGCCAACTTTTGCTGTTGCGTTTTTGACTTAGGCGTATTTGGCCTGGACTTCGTCTGCGACCGCCTGCGGGACCTGCTCGTAGTGGTCGAACGTCATCGAGTACTGTGCACGTCCCTGGCTCATCGAGCGCAAGGAATTCACATACCCGAACATGTTCGCGAGCGGTACGTAGGCATTCACAACCTGGAGTACACCGCGACTTTCCGTGCCCTGGATCTGACCACGACGCGAATTGAGATCGCCGATGACATCGCCCATGTAGTCTTCTGGCGTGACAACTTCAACCTTCATGATCGGCTCGAGAATCTTCGGGCCGGCCTTGCGAAGGCCTTCGTTGAAACCAGCACGACCGGCGATTTCGAACGCCAGCACGGACGAGTCAACATCGTGGTACGCGCCTTCGGTCAGGGTCACCTTGACGTCCACGATCGGGAACCCGATCAGCGGACCAGCGGCCATAACCGACTTCACGCCCTTTTCGACGCCCGGGATGTATTCCTTCGGCACCGAACCGCCCACGACGGCGTTGACGAACTCGAGACCCTTGCCGGCTTCACCTGGCTCGACGGTCAGCTTGACGCGGGCGAACTGGCCCGAACCACCCGACTGCTTCTTGTGGGTATAGTCCACATCGGCCTTCTTGGTGATGGTTTCGCGATAAGCCACCTGCGGCTGACCGATATTGGCTTCCACCTTGAACTCGCGACGCATGCGGTCGACGAGAATGTCGAGGTGAAGTTCGCCCATGCCCGAAATGATGGTCTGGCCGGATTCTTCGTCGGTCTTGACGCGGAAAGACGGATCTTCAGCAGCAAGACGATTGAGGGCAAGACCCATCTTTTCCTGGTCGGCCTTGGACTTCGGCTCAACCGAAATGTCGATAACCGGCTCAGGGAAGATCATCCGCTCAAGGATAACCTGGGCTGTTCGATGCGCACAGCGTATCGCCAGTGGTGGTGTCCTTGAGGCCAACGATAGCGACGATGTCGCCAGCATAGGCTTCCGTGATCTGCTCGCGGCTGTTCGCGTGCATCTGGAACATACGTCCAACGCGCTCGCGCTTTTCCTTGACGGTGTTCTCGAGCATCGTGCCCTGCTCGAGGTGACCCGAGTAGATGCGGCAGAAGGTCAGCGAACCCATGTGCGGGTCGTTGGCGATCTTGAATGCCAGCATGGAGAGCGGCTCGTTGTCGTCAGCGTGACGCTCGATCGGCTCTTCGGTGCGAGCATCGACGCCCTGGATAGCAGGAACGTCGGCAGGCGACGGCAGGAAGTCGATAACGCCATCCAGCAGCGGCTGAACGCCCTTGTTCTTGAACGCGGAGCCGGCATAGACGAGGAAGAACTTGGTGTCGATGACGCCACGGCGCAGCAGGCGACGGATGGTGTCATTGTTCGGCACATCGCCGTTCAAATAGGCTTCCATCGCATCGTCGTCGAGCTCGACGGCGGCTTCGATCATCTTCTCGCGGTACTTCGACGGCCTTGGCCTTGAGGTCCTCGGGGATCTCGACGACGTCCCAGGCAGCGCCCAGTTCTTCGTTGTGCCAGACCAGGGCATTCATCTCGATCAGATCGACGACGCCCTTGAACTCGGTCTCGGCACCGATCGGCAGCTGCACGGGAACGGCCTTGGCGCCCAGGCGGGAGCCGATCATCTCGACGCAGCGGTAGAAGTCGGCGCCGACCTTGTCCATCTTGTTGACGAAGATGAGACGCGGAACGTGGTACTTGTCGGCCTGGCGCCAGACGGTTTCGGTCTGGGGCTCAACGCCGGCGTTGGCGTCCAGCAGTGCGACAGCACCGTCGAGCACGCGCAGCGAACGTTCGACTTCAATGGTGAAGTCCACGTGTCCGGGGGTGTCGATGATGTTGAAGCGGTGCTGGGTGCCGTCACGGCCCTTCCAGAACGTCGTGGTCGCTGCGGAGCGTGATGGTGATACCGCGTTCCTGCTCCTGCTCCATCCAGTCCATGGTCGCAGCACCATCATGGGTCTCGCCGATCTTATGGTTCTTGCCCGTGTAGTACAGGATGCGTTCGGTCGTGGTCGTCTTGCCAGCATCGATGTGAGCCATGATGCCGAAGTTACGATAGAGATCGATTGGATATTCGCGTGCCATTCTAGCCTCCAACTACCAGCGGTAGTGCGAGAAGGCACGGTTGGCGTCAGCCATACGGTGCGTATCTTCGCGCTTCTTGACGGCCTGACCTCGGCCATTGAGGGCATCCATGAGCTCGCCCGACAGGCGTTCACGCATGGTGTTCTCGCCGCGCTTGCGCGCAGACTCGATGAGCCAGCGAATGGCCAGGGCCTGCTGGCGCTCGGCACGGACTTCGACTGGAACCTGGTAGGTAGCACCACCGACGCGACGCGACCGGACTTCAACAGCCGGGCGAATATTGTCGAGAGCGGTGTGGAACACCTCGATGGGGTCCTGCTTGACCTTGGCTTCGACGATCTCGAAGGCACCGTAGACGATGCTCTCTGCGGTCGACTTCTTGCCGTCCTTCATCAAGGAGTTCATGAATTTGGTGAGGATGAGATCGCCGAACTTGGCGTCGGGGATAACGTCACGTTTTTCTGCGCGGTGGCGACGGGACATGATCTCAGTATCTCCTTACTTCGGACGCTTCGCGCCGTAATTCGAACGGCGCTGCTTGCGGTCCTTGACGCTCTGCGTATCAAGAACGCCGCGCAGGACGTGATAACGAACGCCAGGGAGGTCGCGAACACGACCGCCACGGATCAGGACCACGGAGTGCTCCTGCAGATTATGGCCTTCGCCGGGGATATACGAGATCACTTCGCGCTGATTGGTCAGGCGAACCTTGGCGACCTTACGCAGAGCCGAGTTCGGCTTCTTCGGGGTCGTCGTATACACACGAGAACAAACGCCGCGCTTCTGCGGGTTTGCTTCCATGGCCGGAACCTTGTTCCGCTTTGGCTTGCTGGCGCGTGGTTTGCGGATCAGCTGATTAATGGTGGGCATTTCGCTCTTTCCATCGTCCAAAATTAATTCGGTCAACACAAGCAAACCAAAACGGCGCTCATCCGACCCCACTAGGAGATACGGCAGCGCCCTAATTGCAGTGGACCACCTCACGAAAAGGCAGTCATGCGCACAAGGATTTGCGTCGTCTATCTACCCGACAGTGTGTTTGAGTGTCCTGAATTCCCGCTCAAGATGGCAGGGACCCTGTGTGACAATCACGACCGACCGCTTAGGTAGCCGCTGTTTAGAACCGATGACTCGATCCGTCAAGGATTCTTTCGCGAAAATACGGGGCGGGAGCCATGCGCGGCCTAGGAACCTTCGATGCCCTGGCTGCACCGGTCGCGGTCAACATATCGGCCGGGGCCATGGCTTCAGCGACCCGAAATCGCGCGGTTACCACTCGATGCCGCCTCCGGTTCGGGGGTGATGGCCCCTGCCCGGCCCCCTCCGTAATGGATCAAACACCGGTGAGCTACGGCAGCAGGATTCTTAACGCCGGCCGGGCCGAAACCGGGAATTGTCTCAGACTGGAACACCCTGGGCCCGGGCCTCGGGCCAGTTGCCGGTCTGGCTCAAAAGCGAAAGGGGCCCGCAGGCCCCTTCCCTATTCTTGTGGCCGATCGCTGTTAGCGCGCGGTCGGGCCGGCAATCGCTGCCGTGTTCGCCTGGCGACGGCGCTCATCGAGGATGAGATCGTCGCGCTTGGTGGCGATCAGCTTGGCCGACGACATGCCCGCGCCGGTACCGGCCGGGATCAGGCGACCCACGATCACGTTTTCCTTGAGGCCTTCGAGCAGGTCGGCCTTGCCCGACACTGCGGCTTCAGTGAGCACGCGGGTGGTTTCCTGGAACGATGCCGCCGAGATGAACGAACGGGTCTGCAGCGAAGCCTTGGTAATACCCAGCAACACCGGGTTTGCCGTGGCTGGCTTGCGGCCATCCGCAATCAGCGCGTCGTTCAGTTCGTCGAAGTCCAGCTTGTCGAGCTGCTCGTCCTTGAGCAGGCCGCTATCACCCGGGGCGACGATTTCGACCTTCTGCAGCATCTGGCGAACGATCACCTCGATGTGCTTGTCGTTAATCAACACGCCCTGCAGGCGATACACTTCCTGGATCTCGTTGACGAGGTAGCGAGCAAGCTCTTCCACGCCCTTGATGGCCAGGATGTCGTGCGGTGCCGGATTGCCGTCGAGGATGTATTCACCCTTTTCGATGGCGTCACCTTCCTGCAGGTGGAACGGCTTGCCCTTGGGGATCAGGTACTCGACCGGGTCGGCGCCTTCCTCATGCGGCTCGATGATGATGCGACGCTTGTTCTTGTAGTCGCGACCGAACCGGATGGTGCCGTCGATTTCCGCGATGATCGCGTGATCCTTCGGACGACGAGCCTCGAACAGTTCCGCCACGCGCGGCAGACCGCCCGTGATGTCCTTGGTCTTGGCGCTTTCCAGCGGGATACGGGCCAGCACGTCACCCGGCGAGACCTTCTCGCCCGGCTCGACGTTGAGCACGGCATCCACCGACAGCAGGTACCGGGCGTCGCCGCCACGATCCACCTTCTGCACGACACCACCACGCGCCACGGCAAGAGCCGGCTTCAGGCCTTCGCCACGCTGGTTGGTGCGCCAGTCGATGACCACGCGCTTGGTGAAGCCGGTGGCCTCATCGGTGTTTTCAGCAACCGAAGCGCCATCGAGCAGGTCTTCGAACACGACCTCGCCCTCGACTTCCGCCAGGATCGGACGGGTGTAGGGGTCCCATTCGGCCAGGCGCTGGCCGCGGCGAACGCTGTCGCCCTCCTTGACCAGGAGCTTGGAACCATAGGCCACCTTGTGGGTCACCCGTTCCTTGCCGTCCGCATCGAGGACCGCCAGCGACACGTTACGGGCCATGACGACAAGCTTGCCGCCCTCGACCTGCACCACGTTCGGATTGCGGATGGCGATCACGCCTTCAGCACCGGATTCGAGGAACGAGCTGTCAACCACCTGCGCCGTACCACCGATGTGGAAGGTACGCATGGTCAGCTGGGTGCCGGGTTCACCGATCGACTGTGCCGCGATAACGCCGACAGCCTCACCCATGTTCACCGGCGTACCGCGAGCCAGGTCACGGCCGTAGCAGGCCGCGCAAGTCCCCTGGCGCATCTCGCAGGTCAGCGGCGAGCGGATCCGGATCGACTGGATGCGCGCCTCTTCGATGACATCGATGTCCTTCTCTTCGAGCAGCGTGCCCTTGGCAGCGATCAGGTCGCCCGTCAGCGGATGGAAGATGTCATCCGCAGCGGTACGGCCCAGCACGCGCTGGCCAATGGAGGCCACGACCTGGCCGGCATCGACGATGGGTTCCATCGTCAGGCCGCGCTCGGTGCCGCAGTCAGTCGACACGATGATCGCGTCCTGTGCCACGTCAACCAGACGACGGGTCAGGTAACCCGAGTTCGCGGTCTTCAGCGCCGTATCCGCCAGACCCTTACGGGCACCGTGGGTGGAGTTGAAGTACTCGAGAACGTTCAGGCCTTCCTTGAAGTTGGCCGTGATCGGGGTCTCGATGATCGAGCCGTCCGGACGCGCCATCAGGCCGCGCATGCCAGCCAGCTGCTTCATCTGCGCCGGCGAGCCACGAGCACCCGAGTGGGACATCATGTAGACCGAGTTGATCGGCTTCTGACGGCCGGTCTCGGCATCGACGTCCACCTTGCGGATGGCGTCCATCATCTCTTCGGCGACCTTGTCACCGCACTTGGCCCAGGCGTCGACCACCTTGTTGTACTTTTCGCCCTGAGTGATCAGGCCGTCATTGTACTGCTGTTCGAACTCTTCGACCTGCTTACGGGCCGCTTCCACGATGGAGTACTTGGAAGCGGGGATCACCATGTCGTCCTTGCCGAACGAAATACCGGCGTCGCACGCGTTCTGGAAGCCGAGCTGCATGACGCGGTCACAGAAGATCACGGTCTCCTTCTGACCGCAGCCACGGTAAACCGTGTCGATCATCTTGGAGATCATCTTCTTGGTCATCAGCTGGTTGGCCGTCGAGAACGGAACCGCCGGATGCTGGCGGCAGGATCTGGCCGATCAGCATGCGGCCCGGAGTGGTCTCGACGATCTTCGGTGGTCTGCTTGCCGTTTTCATCCCAGGTCTTCACGCGACCTTTGATCTTGGTGTGCAGCGTGACGATCTTGTTGTCGAGCGCGTGCTCGAGTTCGGCATAGGAGCCGAACGCCATGCCTTCGCCCGGCTCATTGTCGTTCATGAGCGAGAGATAGTAGAGGCCCAGCACGATGTCCTGGCGACGGCACGATGATCGGCTGGCCGTTTGCAGGGTGCAGGATGTTGTTGGTCGACATCATCAGCACGCGCGCTTCCAGCTGCGCTTCGAGCGACAGCGGAACGTGCACGGCCATCTGGTCGCCGTCGAAGTCGGCGTTGAAGGCCGAGCAGACGAGCGGGTGCAGACGGATCGCCTTGCCTTCGATCAGGATCGGCTCGAACGCCTGGATGCCCAGACGGTGAAGCGTCGGAGCGCGGTTCAGCAGAACCGGGTGCTCGCGGATCACTTCATCCAGGATATCCCAGACCTCGGGACGTTTCCTTCTCCACCAGCTTCTTGGCCTGCTTGACCGTCGGAGCTGAAGCCCTTGGCTTCGAGGCGCGAGTAGATGAACGGCTTGAACAGCTCGAGCGCCATCTTCTTGGGCAGTCCGCACTGGTGCAGCTTGAGGTTCGGACCCACGGTGATCACCGAACGGCCCGAATAGTCGACGCGCTTGCCGAGCAGGTTCTGGCGGAAGCGGCCCTGCTTGCCCTTGAGCATGTCGGACAGCGACTTCAGCGGACGCTTGTTGGCACCGGTGATGGTGCGGCCACGGCGGCCGTTATCGAACAGCGCGTCAACAGCTTCCTGCAGCATGCGCTTTTCGTTGCGGATGATGATGTCTGGCGCACGCAGCTCGATCAGGCGCTTCAACCGGTTGTTGCGGTTGATGACGCGACGATAGAGGTCGTTCAGATCGGAGGTCGCAAAGCGGCCGCCATCCAGCGGCACCAGCGGGCGCAGCTCGGGCGGAATGACCGGGATGACGGTCATGATCATCCACTCGGGCTTGTTGCCCGAGACGATGAACTGCTCGACGATCTTCAAGCGCTTGGCGAGCTTCTTGGGCTTAAGTTCCGTGGTGGACTCAGCAATTTCCACGCGCAGGTCGGCCGCGATCTTCTCGAGATCGAGCGCCAGCAGGATGTCACGGATGGCTTCGGCGCCGATCTTGGCGGTGAAGCTGTCGGCACCGTATTCGTCCTGCGCATCGAGGAACTGCTCTTCGGTCAGCAGCTCATGCGGGTGAACGGGGTCAGGCCCGCATCGAGGACGACGTAGTTCTCGAAGTACAGGATGCGCTCGATGTCCTTCAGCGTCATATCGAGCAGCAGCGCGATACGCGACGGCAGCGACTTCAGGAACCAGATGTGCGCAACCGGAGCTGCCAGCTCGATATGGCCCATGCGCTCGCGACGAACGCGGCTCAGCGTGACTTCAACGCCGCACTTTTCGCAGATGACGCCCTTGAACTTCATGCGCTTGTACTTGCCGCACAGGCATTCGTAGTCCTTCACCGGGCCAAAGATACGCGCGCAGAACAGACCATCACGCTCAGGCTTGAACGTACGATAGTTGATGGTTTCCGGCTTCTTGATCTCGCCGTACGACCAGCTCAGGATCTTTTCCGGGCTGGCGATGGAGATCTTCATCTGATCGAAGGTCTGCACCGGAACCGCCGGGTTGAACGGGTCCATGACGTGGGAATGATGATTCATCAATTCTCTCCTCTATCCGCCCAGGCGCGCGCACACGGCGCTGGCTTGAGCGGAAGTTGAATGGGGTTGGAAGTGCCGGATTATTCCGCCGCTTCCTGAGGAGGTGCGAGCTCGCCTTCAGCTTCATTCGCGGCTTCCAGAAGCTCACGGTTCTCAAGCTCGACATTGAGCCCGAGCGACCGGATTTCCTTGACCAGAACGTTGAAGCTTTCCGGGATACCCGCTTCGAAGGTGTCGTCGCCACGCACGATGGCTTCGTAGACCTTGGTACGGCCGGCAACGTCGTCCGACTTGATGGTAAGCATTTCCTGGAGCGTATACGCCGCGCCATAGGCCTCGAGAGCCCACACTTCCATTTCGCCGAAGCGCTGACCACCGAACTGGGCCTTGCCGCCCAGCGGCTGCTGGGTAACCAGGGAGTACGGACCGATCGAACGCGCGTGGATCTTGTTGTCCACAAGGTGGTCGAGCTTGAGCATATAAATATACCCAACCGTCACCTGGCGATCGAACTGCTCGCCGGTACGCCCGTCATAGACGGTCGACTGGCCCGAGCCCTTGAGCCCTGCCCGCTCCAGCATCGCGACGATGTCGGCTTCCTTGGCGCCGTCGAACACTGGGGTCGCGATCGAAACACCCTTGGACAGGTGTTCGCCCAGACGCACCAGGCCGTCGTCGTCGAGGTCGGTGATGGTTTCATCACCGGCAAACAGGTCGTTCACTTCCAGGCGGAGTGGCTTGAGGTCGCCATTGCGCTGATAGGCGCGAACCATCTCGTCGATCTTCTTGCCCATGCCGGCGCAAGCCCAGCCCAGGTGAGTTTCGAGGATCTGGCCCACGTTCATGCGCGAGGGCACGCCCAGCGGGTTCAGCACGATGTCAACTGGGTACCGTCTTCGAGGTACGGCATGTCTTCGATCGGCACGATGCGCGACACCACGCCCTTGTTGCCGTGACGGCCGGCCATCTTGTCGCCCGGCTGGATCTTGCGCTTGGTTGCGATGAAGACCTTGACCATCTTCATCACGCCCGGAGGCAGTCTCGTCACCGCGCTGCAGCTTGTCCACCTTGTCGATGAAGCGCTGCTCGAGCAGACGACGGCTCTCTTCGTACTGGCCGTGAAGGGCTTCCATCTCGGTCATGACCTTGTCGTCATCGACCGCGAACTGCCACCACTTCGAGCGCGGCTGCGCTTCGAACATCTGGTCATTGAGCTTGGTGCCCACGACATAGCCCTTGGGGCCAGCCGTTGCGGCCTTGCCGAACAGCATTTCCTTCAGACGCGCATAGACGTTACGATCGAGGATCGACTGTTCGTCGTCGCGGTCCTTGGCCAGGCGCTCGATTTCCTCGCGCTCGATCGACATGGCGCGCTCGTCCTTGTCGATGCCGTGGCGATTGAACACGCGCACTTCAACAACAGTACCAGCATCGCCCGGCGGCACGCGCAGGGAGGTGTCACGAACGTCGGAAGCCTTTTCGCCGAAGATGGCGCGCAGGAGCTTTTCTTCCGGCGTCATCGGGCTTTCGCCCTTCGGGGTGATCTTGCCGACGAGGATGTCGCCAGGGGCAACTTCCGCACCGATATGCACGATACCGGCTTCGTCGAGGCTCGTCAGCGCTTCTTCCGAAACGTTCGGAATATCGCGCGTGATTTCCTCAGGCCCAAGCTTGGTATCGCGGGCCATCACTTCATATTCCTCGATGTGGATCGAGGTGAAGACGTCCTGCATGGCGATCTTTTCGCTGAGCAGGATGGAGTCTTCGAAGTTGTAGCCGTTCCAGGGCATGAACGCGACGAGCACGTTGCGGCCCAGCGCCAGATCGCCCAGTTCGGTCGAGGGACCGTCGGCGATGATGTCACCGGCGTTGATGTGGTCGCCCACCACCACCAGCGGACGCTGGTTGATGCAGGTCGACTGGTTCGAACGCTGGAACTTCATCAGATTGTAGATGTCGACGCCCGACTTCGACGCATCGGTTTCTTCCGTTGCGCGAATAACGATACGGGTGGCGTCCACCTGGTCGACGATGCCCTTGCGCTTCGACACGATCGCAGCGCCGGAGTCACGGGCCACGATGGCTTCCATGCCGGTGCCCACGAACGGAGCTTCGGCACGCAGCAGCGGCACAGCCTGACGCTGCATGTTCGAGCCCATCAGAGCGCGGTTGGCGTCGTCGTTCTCGAGGAACGGGATCAGCGAGGCGGCAACCGACACCATCTGCTTGGGCGAAACGTCCATCAGATCGACGTTTTCCTTGGGCGTCAGGCCGTTATCGCCGGCGTGGCGCGCCACCACCAGGTCGTCCTGCAGCGTGCCGTCCTTGTTGAACTGCACGTTGGCCTGGGCAACGTAGTGCTTGGCCTCTTCCATGGCGGAGAGATAGACCACGTCCTCGGTGAGAACGCCGTCCACGATCTTGCGGTACGGGGTCTCGATGAAACCGTACTTGTTGACGCGGGCGAAGGTCGACAGCGAGTTGATCAGACCGATGTTCGGGACCTTCTGGGGTCTCGATCGGGCAGATACGGCCGTAGTGGGTCGGGTGAACGTCACGCACTTCAAAGCCGGCACGCTCACGGGTCAGACCACCAGGCCCAAGCGCCGACAGGCGACGCTTGTGGGTGATTTCCGAGAGCGGATTGGTCTGGTCCATGAACTGCGACAGCTGGCGCGAGCCGAAGAATTCACGCACGGCGGCGGCAGCCGGCTTGGCGTTGATCAGGTCCTGCGGCATCACGGTGTCGATTTCGACCGAGCTCATGCGCTCCTTGATCGCGCGCTCCATGCGGAGCAGGCCAAGGCGGTACGAGTTTTCCATCAGCTCGCCAACCGAACGCACGCGACGGTTGCCGAGGTTGTCGATGTCGTCGATCTCGCCACGGCCGTCACGCAGGTCAACCAGCGTACGCACGACTTCCACGATGTCTTCCTTGCGCAGCGTGCGCATGGTGTCGGGAGCTTCGAGCTCGAGGCGCATGTTCATCTTCACGCGACCAACAGCAGACAGGTCATAGCGCTCGCTGTCGAAGAACAGCGACTGGAACATGGCTTCGGCGGTGTCCACGGTCGGCGGCTCGCCCGGGCGCATCACGCGGTAGATGTCGAACAGCGCGTCTTCACGCGACTCGTTCTTGTCCACGGCCAGCGTGTTGCGGATATAGGCGCCGATCGTGATGTGATCGATGTCCAGCAGCGGCAGCTCGTCAAAGCCGAGCTCGACCAGCTGGGTGAGGTTCTTCTCGTCCAGCTCGTCACCGGCTTCGAGATAGACCTCGCCGGTCTTCATGTTGATCAGGTCTTCGGCGACATACATGCCGTAGCAGGTCTTCATCGACCGCCAGCAGGTGCGTCAGGCCGTTTTCAGCCAGCTTCTTGGCCTGGCGGGCCGAGAGCTTCTTGCCGCCTTCATGGACCACGTCGCCGGTCTTGGCGTCGATCAGGTCGTGGCTTGGCTTGGCGCCCTTCCACTTCTCGGCGTCGTAGGGAACGCGCCAGCCCTTGTCGGTCTTTTCGTAGTTCAGCGTGCTGTAATAGGTGTTCAGGATCTCTTCGGCATCCATGCCGAGAGCCTTGAGCAGCGAGGTGACCGGGATCTTGCGACGACGGTCGATACGCGCGAACACGATGTCCTTGGCGTCGAATTCGATATCGAGCCACGAACCGCGATAGGGAATGATGCGGCCGGCGAACAGCAGCTTGCCCGACGAGTGGGTCTTGCCCTTGTCGTGGTCGAAGAACACGCCCGGCGAACGGTGCATCTGCGAAACGATGACGCGCTCGGTGCCGTTGACGATGAAGGTACCGTTCGACGTCATGAAGGGCATGTCGCCCATGTAGACGTCCTGCTCCTTGATGTCCTTGACGGACTTGGCGCCGGTTTCCTCGTCGACTTCGAACACGATCAGCCGCAGCGTCACCTTGAGCGGGGCAGCGAACGTGATGTCGCGCGCACGGCACTCGTCGATGTCGTACTTGGGCTGCTCGAATTCGTACTTCACGAATTCGAGAGATGCAGTGTTGGAAAAGTCGCTGATCGGGAAAACCGAACGGAACACGGACTGAAGCCCCTCGTCGGGACGGCCACCCTTGGGCTCGTCTACGAGAAGAAACTGATCATAGGAGGCCTTCTGGACCTCGATCAGGTTGGGCATCTCCGTGACTTCGCGAATTGACCCGAAGGACTTGCGTACCTTGCGGCGGCCGTTGAAAGTGGTAGCCATGAAAGCTCCTGTTTCTTATAGCGATTGTCTCGGAGGCAGATATCCAAAGACCCGACCATCAGCCGTCGGGTATCGGGATATATGCCCTGGTCGTCTGGCAGGGAGTTCGACGGTCACACGGCACCTCGCATCGAGGTTGCCGGGGCTAGTGCCCGACCATCGGCATCCAATTCTTTAATATTTCCGCAAATTGGTGCTCGGACCCATCCAATCGGCCCGGCGAATCGCCCTGCGTAAACACGCAGAAACGAAATGGCACGTAAAGCGCCATTTCGCAAATTTTAAGGCAGTGTCAGAACTACTTGAGTTCGACCTTGGCGCCAGCAGCTTCAAGCTTCTTCTGCACTTCTTCGGCTTCAGCCTTGGAAACGCCTTCCTTGATTGCCTTCGGTGCGCCTTCGACCAGTGCCTTGGCTTCGCCCAGGCCCAGACCGGTGATTGCACGGACTTCCTTGATGACGTTGATCTTGTTCTCGCCGAACGAGGCAAGGATCACGTCAAATTCAGTCTTTTCTTCAACGGCAGCAGCTGGAGCACCAGCAGCGGCAGCAGCAACTGGAGCAGCAGCGGAAACGCCCCACTTCTCTTCCAGCATCTTGGACAGCTCGGAAGCTTCCAGAACGGTCAATGCAGACAGGTCGTCAACGATTTTGGCGAGATCAGCAGCCATTTTGATAGTCTCTCTATATAAGTTTTCAGTTCGAAGTTTTGAAGAGGCCTTACGCCGCTTCGCTCTTTTCCGCATGTGCTGCCAGAACGCGGGCGATGCCCGCACCTGGCGCTGCCAAGACGACGGCAATCTTCTGCGCGGGCTGCTTGACCAGGCCAGCGAGCTTTGCGCGCAGTTCGTCGAGCGAGGGCAACGTTGCCAGCGTCTTGACGCCAGTGGCGTCAAGTGCGGTCGGGCCCATGGCACCACCGAGAATGACGAACTTTTGGTTCTTCTCGGCGAATAGCGCTGCGATTTTCGGCGCAACGATTGGGTCTGCCGCATACGCGATGACAGTCGGACCCGTGAACAGGTCCGCGATGTCCGCAGTGTCGGTTTCTTTCAGAGCGAGCTTGGCAAGACGGTTCTTGGCGACTTTGACCTGACCGCCAGCCTTTTTGACCTGCACACGCAGGTCAGTAAAGGCAGCAACGGTAAGGCCGGTATTCTGCGCGACGACGATCGATCCAGCGCCCGCAAGGGCCTCCTGGAGCGACGCGACGACTTCACGCTTTTCCGCTCTTTCCAGTGCCATGCTAGTCTCCACTAGAAGGCCCGTTCCCGCCTGGAGGCGGTAGGGGCCATTGCCAATTGCTGTCTTCGGGTCCGGCGAGCCGGAGAAGACAACGGTTAGATGCCTGCCAACC
The DNA here is from genome assembly GCA_963699295.1 of uncultured Alphaproteobacteria bacterium. Taxonomy (GTDB): domain Bacteria; phylum Pseudomonadota; class Alphaproteobacteria; order Rhizobiales; family Devosiaceae; genus Devosia. The sequence continues at coordinate 461,859 of OY969432.1, read as the reverse complement.
GAGTGCCCGAAGGCAACTGGCCTGGTTCGAACCTCAACTCTGGCCTTGCGGCCGAAATTGCGATTTCTCACCCCATCTATGCTGGCGTCTTGCGACATTAAACTGAACCAGATTGTTCAGCACCGGCAGTCTCGGACAGGACTTACCCCTTCCCGAGGGAAGGAGATGCCGGACGGGCGAACCCGTCCGGAATTACTTAGAATGCCGAGGCTGGCTCGACATGGAAGCCCGGGCCCATGGTGGAGCTCACGGCAACGCTTCTTGACGTAGGTGCCCTTGGCGCCAGCTGGCTTGGACTTCTGCACGGCGTCGGTGAACGCCTTGATGTTCTGCAGCAGTGCTTCTTCCGAGAACGAAACCTTGCCAACGCCAGCGTGCAGGATACCGGCCTTTTCGACGCGGTATTCAACAGCGCCGCCCTTGGCAGCCTTGACGGCGCCGGCGACGTCGGGGGTCACGGTACCAACCTTGGGGTTCGGCATCAGATTGCGCGGGCCCAGGATCTTACCGAGACGACCAACCAGTGGCATCATGTCGGGAGTGGCGATGCAGCGATCGAAATCGATCTTGCCCGCCTGGATCTGTTCCATCAGGTCTTCGGCGCCAACGATGTCGGCACCGGCAGCTTGCGGGCTTCATCGGCCTTGGCATCCTTGGCGAACACTGCAACGCGCACGGTCTTGCCGGTGCCGTTGGGCAGGTTCACCACGCCACGGACCATCTGGTCGGCGTGGCGCGGGTCAACGCCGAGGTTGATCGCGATTTCGATGGTCTCGTCGAACTTGGCCGAGGCGCGAGCCTTGACCTCTTTGATGGCCTCTTCAAGCTTGTACAGCTTGTTGCGGTCGATGCCCTCGTTTGCCTTGGCAGCGCGCTTGGTAATCTTTGCCATGTTCTTAGCCCTCGACCTGAATGCCCATGGAACGGGCAGAGCCAACGATCATCGACAGTGCAGCGTCGACGGTGTCAGCGTTGAGATCCGTCATCTTCTTCTCGGCGATTTCACGCAGCTGGGCAGCGGTGATCGTACCAGCCGATTCCTTGCCTGGCAGCTTGCTGCCGGACTTCAGGTTTGCGGCCTTCTTGATGAAGTAGGTAACCGGCGGCTGCTTCATCACGAAGGTGAAGCTCTTGTCGGCGTAAGCGGTGATCACCACTGGAATGGGCGCGCCCTTTTCCATTTCCTGCGTGGCGGCGTTGAACGCCTTGCAGAATTCCATGATGTTCAGGCCGCGCTGACCGAGTGCCGGACCAATCGGGGGGGAAGGTGTTGCGGAACCCGCAGCCACCTGCAGCTTTACGTAGCCAACGATTTTCTTTGCCATAATCGTCCTTCAGTTTCTAGGTTGGCGCGCTTGCGCAACGCCGCCTGTTTGCCCGCTGTCACGCGGACCGTTTGACGCTGTGGTTGTGAAGCTTGACCGGAGGCTTGGCAGCCACCGCCTTCTCCCACAGATTTTGGCGGGCCCTGCGACCCACCCTCCGGCTCACGCCGGAATTTGTTGAGCTCAGACCTTCTCGACCTGGCTGTATTCGAGCTCCACCGGAGTGGGGCGACCGAAGATCGACACTTCCACCTTGAGGCGGGCGCGCTCTTCGTCGACCTCTTCCACCACGCCATTGAAGCTGGCGAACGGACCATCCGACACGCGGACGTTCTCGCCCACTTCGAACGACACGGACGGCTTCGGACGCTCGACGCCTTCCTGCACCTGCTGCAGGATCGACATGGCTTCCTTTTCCGAGATCGGCACGGGGCTGTTGTCCGACCCGAGGAAACCGGTGACCTTGGGCGTGTTCTTGATCAGATGGAATGCCTGGTCGGTCATTTCCATCTTCACCAGCACGTAGCCGGGGAAGAACTTGCGCTCGGTGTCTACCTTACGACCACGACGGACCTCAACGACCTTTTCGGTCGGCACGATCACATCTTCGAACAAATGCTCGAGCTTGGTCTGGGCGACCTTCTCCCTGATGGATTCAGCAACCTTACGTTCGAAGTTCGAGTAAGCCTGAACAATGTACCAGCGCTTCGCCATACCGCGTCGCCGCTCCTAGTCTTGGGTTAGCCGCTTAGCGGAAGGAAAGCATCATTCCGACCAGCCAGGAAATCAGCTGGTCAGCGGCCAGAAAAAACAGGCTAGCAAATAGCACCAGCACGAGAACCATGATGGTGGATATCAACACCTCGTTCCGGCTGGGCCAGGTGACCTTGTTGGTCTCCTGGCGAACCTGCTGCAGGAATTGAATCGGGTTCGTGACGAGCCATATGCGAATCTACTCTTTGGTGTTTTGGTGCAAAACCAAAGGCCGCGCAGGAGTCCCGCACGGCTTGAAGCTCGGTATCTAGAGAATTTCGCCACCAAATGCAACAGCCTGCGGCCAGATTCAGCCCCACGCCCGACCACGACGGCCGAATCACACGTTAACCAAGTGTGAAAGCCTACGTAGTCGCCCTCTTGCGCGGATTTCGCCGATGCAATTTGATGGATTTGTGACCAAAACAGGGCAGCGGGAGGCTATACCATGGCGTCCGAGAGCAACTCCTTCGACGTGACGGCGTGCGAGATGCGCTATTTCGGTCCGCACAGGGCGATTCCCGGCCGCATCACCGGCGTCGTGCGCGTGCGCATCCGGGAGCGCTTCATGGGCAATCTGAGCACCTACCGGCTCGACCTCAAGGTCAAGACCGATATCGGCACCGCCCCCACCCCCGCCGTGCGCACCGCGCTACTGGCCCATGCCGCCCACCAGCTCAATCGCCTCAAGGCCCGCCACGCCCTACCCGTCGCCGGCGAATAGTGGCAGAAGAGCGCTCCGACCATCCAAATCTCGGGCCTGAATGCTCCACCAGCTTAGCCGTGCCGCGCTGTCCCGCCTGCTGACCTATCAGCTGCATCGCTCCCTCAACCGCATGGATCTGGCGCTCCCCCTCAGCGCCAAGCCTGCCGACGCGCCCGATCTGCACCCGACCGACGTAATGCTCCATCGCCGCGACGGCGCCATCGCGATCGGCTTGCCGCCAGACGCCTCCGGACTAGTCTTTCACGCCCGCAAGAACATCACGGCCTATCTCTATCTGTTCAGGCATTGCCCGCCCGAGGTTCAGGCCATGAGCGGCGCCTGCCAGGATGGCCACGAGGCCAGCGCCGCCCGGTTCGCGCCCTCCTCGCGCTCTCCCGACACCATCGCCCTGCCCGACCATTATTTCATCCTGCGCCGCGGCTTTGCCGCCGAACGCGAGCTGGCCGCTGCCAACGCCCTGCCCTGGGCCGAGCGCCGGGATACCCTCGTCTGGCGCGGCGGCGCCAATGGCGACGGCATCCACCCCCAGCTCCCCGAAGACGCCACCAATCCGCGCGTCATCCAGCGGGCCCGCCTCTGCATGCTGCTCGCCGACATTCCCGGCACCGACGCCAAGCTGACCGCCGGACAAGACCGCGCCCGCCCGCTCGAAGTCTTTGCCCCGTTCGGTCTCACCGGCCAGCCGCGCCCCGAAGCCGAATGGCTGGGCGACAAGTTCGCCATCGACATCGACGGCTGGACCAATGCCTGGTCCAATCTCCTCATCCGCCTGCATTACGGCTGCTGCGTCCTCAAGATCGACAGCGCCGATGGCTACCGCCAGTGGTGGTACGACCGCCTGATCCCTTGGGAACATTACGTCCCGGTCCGCGCCGACATGAGCGACCTGGCCGAAAAGCTCGATTGGGCCCGCACCAATGATACCGAGGCCCAGGCCATCGCCGCCCGCGGCCAGCAACTGGCCCGCACCATGACCCTCGCCTCCGAAACTGCGGTCGGCGCCGAATTGATTACCCACCACTGGAGCGCGAATTGACCCATCTCACCATGCTGGCCGGCCAGCGCATCGCCGTGGCCGGCGGCGCCGGCTTCATCGGCCGCCATCTGTGCGCCGCCCTGCTCGATGCCGGCGCGCATGTGCTGTGCATCGACAATTTCATGACCAGCGCCCGCCGCACTCTCGCCCCGCTCCAGGCCCACGACCGCTTCACCCTGATCGAAGCCGACATTCTCGAGCTGCCCGAGTTCACCGCCGACGGCATCTTCAACCTCGCGTGCCCCGCCTCCCCGCCTGCCTATCAGCGCGATCCCACCGGCACGCTGCGCATCAATGTCATCGGCACCGACAATCTGCTGCGCCGCGCCAAAGCGCTGGGGGCGCGCTTCCTGCAGGCCTCCACCAGCGAAATCTATGGCGATCCGCAGGTCCACCCGCAGCGCGAAAACTATCTCGGCCACGTCAATCCCATCGGCCCGCGCGCCTGCTACGACGAGGGCAAGCGCGCCGCCGAAACCCTGTGCACCGACTATGCCCGCCAATACGGCGTCGACGTGCGCATCGCCCGCATTTTCAACACTTACGGCCCCGGCATGGCCCCCGATGACGGGCGCATCATCTCCAATTTCGTAACCCAGGCGTTACGTAACCAACCGCTTACCATTTACGGTGACGGCTCCCAGACTCGTTCGCTCTGTTATGTCGATGATCTGGTGGCGGCCCTGCTGCGCCTCTACGCCCTGCCCGATCTGGGAGCCGAGCCGATCAATCTGGGCAATCCCCACGAGGTCACCGTCGCCCATCTGGCCGACGCCATCCGCACCCTGGCCGGCTCGCGCTCCACCACGACCCACCACGCGCTGCCTGTCGATGATCCGCTCCAGCGCTGCCCCGATATCAGCCGCGCCCGCGCCCGCCTCCACTTGCAGCCCGAAATCGGCCTGACCGAGGGCCTGCGCCGCACCATCGCCCATTTCCGCGCGGAACTGGACCTGCCCGCCACACCCAACACGCCCGAATTCGCCGACGCCTGAGCTCACGTCCCGGACTCAAAACCCACCCTAAGCGATTCCAATCGCTCCGCTTTCGCTGCGGGCTTGGCGACGGCAATCCGACCCGGCATAGTACAGCGCCATCACCACCGGAGCTCAGCCATGTACAAGCACATCCTTGCCGCCACGGACGGTGCCCTGCTGGGCACCCATGCGGTCGAACACGCCGCCACGCTGGCGCGGGCCTTCGGCGCCACCATGACCATCGTCACCGTCACGCCGCACCCGCCATCCTTTGCCACCGCTGAAGTGGGCTGGAGCGTGCCGGCCGATGTGTTTGAACAAATTCGCAAGGCCAATGCCGACAAGAGCAAGGCCATCTTGCAGGTCGCCCGGGCGCTGGTCGACGGCGTCACCGTGCAGACCCTGCATATCGAGGATCGCCGCCCCTATGAGGGCATATTGGAGGCAGTCGAGCAGGTGGGCGCCGATCTGGTCGTGATGGGCTCCAACAGCCACCGGGGCGTCGACCGGCTGATCCTGGGCAGCCAGGTCGCCAAGGTGCTGAACCTCATCAAGATCCCGGTGCTGATCGTCAAATAGATCGGGAGGGCGTTGCCGCCCTGCCCTTATTCCTCGTCGTCTTCCTCGACGTCGACCAGATAGACCGACACCTCGATGTCGATCCCCAGATTGGCAATCGCCGCCGCTGCATGAGCCGGCAGGCGCGCCGACATGGTCTCGCCATGCTCGGGGTAATCGAACGCGATATCGAGCACGGCCTTGCCGATCCGCCGGTCCTCCAGCATCGCCGTCAGGGCGGCACCGGAAACTTCCGCCAGCTCCAGCAGCGCCCGCACCGGCTGCTTCACCGGCACGTCGATCTGCGCATAAAAGCTGCCCGCGGCGTCTTCGGCCTCATAGCGGCTGCTCAGCTGCCGCAGGCCGGTGTCGAGCTCATTCTGGCCAATCGTCACGCCCGACAGGCGCAGGGCCATGGCAAACGGTTCGAACTGGCTCATGCGCGGCGTCCTGCGGTAGCGGCAAACAGCGCAATGGCGGCCGCATTGGAAACGTTGAGCGACTTGATCGGGCCGGGCATATCCAGCTTGACCATCTCGTCGCACAGCTCGCGGGTGCGCTGGCGCAGGCCCTTGCCTTCCGCCCCCATCACCACAGCCAGTGGCTGGTAGGTGGTGCGCGGCGCCAGCTGCTGCTCGGCCTCGGAATCAAAGCCCAGCACCAGCATGCCCCGGGCTTTGAGCTTTTCGAGCGCATCGGCCAGGTTGCGCACTTCGATCATCGGCACCAGGTCCAGCGCCCCGGAGGCGGACTTGGCCATCACCCCGGTTTCGCGCGGCGAATGGCGGGCCGTGGTGATCACCGCGTCGGCGCCAAACGCACAGGCGGTGCGCAGGATCGCCCCCACATTGTGCGGATCAGTGATCTGGTCGAGCACCACCACCAGCTTGAGCGGCTTGATGTCGTCGAGGCCGAACCGGCTCACCGGATCGACTTCAAGGGCCGCGCCCTGGTGCACCGCGTCTTCGCCCAGCAGCCGGTCGAGCTCCTTAGGCGTGGTCTCCTTGACGGTTACCTTGCCGATCTCGCCCGTCTCCTTGAGACGGTTGAGGGCGTTGGGGGTCGCCAGCAGCACCTTCTTGATGCGGTTCTGGTTGTCGAGTGCCGCGCGCACCGTGTGCAGCCCGTAAAGATAGACCGGGCCGTCATCAGGATTGTAGCGAGGTTTTGGCGGAAATTTGTTGAAGCTCATGCCGCGAGCCGTAGCGCCTTTGCCCGCCGCCAGCAAGCAACTCAATGCATTTGTGCGCCGATTCCCGCTTCACTTCCGGCCGTTGCGCCGACAACGCAAAAGGCCAACCACAACAAGGGTCGGCCAGCTCGGACATGAAAATTGAGGTGTCCCAATCCCTTGGGAAGGACGATGGTGGAGGGGACTGGATTCGAACCAGTGTACGCTAAGCGGTCAGATTTACAGTCTGATGGATTTAACCACTCTCCCACCCCTCCACGACAACGTCTTTGGGTAGGAACGAAGCGCTTATGAACGCGTCGTTGGCGGGTTTATGGTGGTCTCCTCGTTAGGTGTCAACACCCCTCTCCCCATTGCGCGCAAAAATACGGGAACAATTCCACCCCAACCCCGGATTACTGCGGTTTTCGCCCCCGGCCATCGATATTTATCCACATGCTGATGCCCCCCGCCCGACGGAATCAGCGCCGCCGCCGACGCCTCAAAACCCAATCATGTCAGATGGATAAACCATTTTTGCTCGCCTCAAGCGCCAGCACGGTCTTGCACTCCGATACGGTTTCAGATTACTAGGCAGATAAAGCGGGTATAGCTCAGTGGTAGAGCAGCAGCCTTCCAAGCTGAATATGCGGGTTCGATTCCCGCTACCCGCTCCAAAATCCCCTCATTGCCGCTATCTTCGCCTCAGGCCCCCGTGCGCAGTGGAATACACAGCGGTCGGCCATGCACCGGGTCGGTGATGACCATCGATTGCACCCCGAATACCTGCGCGATCAGCGCCTCCGTCATCAGCGCTTCTGGCGTACCCGAGGCGGCGATGGCCCCGTCCTTGAGAAACACCAGCTGGTCGGCATAGCGCGCCGCCAAATTGAGATCGTGCAGCACCAGCACCACCGTGCGCCCCGCTTCCCGATTGAGCCGCATCACCAGGTCGAGGCAATCGAGCTGGTGGGCCATGTCGAGATGGTTGACCGGCTCATCGAGGCAGATCACATCGGTTTCCTGCGCCAGCACCATGGCGATCCACACCCGCTGCAATTGCCCGCCCGATAGCGATCCCAGCCGCCGATGGCGCAATTGCCCGATATTGGTGCCCGCCATCGCCGCTTCCAGCGCCGTGGAATCATTGGCGCTCCACGGCTGCAGCATGGATTGGTGCGGATAGCGCCCCAGCCGCACCAGCTCCTCCACCGTCATGTCCTCCGGCGCCGAAGGGCTTTGCGCCAACAGCCCGATCTGGCGCGCCAGCGCCCGCTCGCCCAGCCGGGCAATGTCGAGTTCTTCAAGGAAAATCTTGCCGCTGGCCGGCTTGTGCAGCCGCCTGATCGCCCGCAGCAGCGTGGATTTCCCACAGCCATTGGGCCCGGCCAACACGGTGATGCGCCCCCGCGCGATCGGCAGCGACAGCGCCTTGAGCACGCTGGTGCGCCCATAGTCGAGGCTCAGCTCGCGCACTTCGATGCGGTTGTCGGAAATTCTATCCATCATGGCGTTGCTTGCCCATCAGCAGGAACAGGAAATAGGGAGCCCCGATCACGGCGGTCACCGTCCCGGCGGGCACTTCGATGGGCGCAAACAGCACCCGCACTACGAGGTCCGCCCCCACCAGCATGATCGCGCCCAGCAGGAAACTGGCGAAAATCCCGGCATACACATTGCGCCCCACCAGCAGCCGCGCCAGATGCGGCGCCATCAGCCCGATAAAGCCGACGCCCCCGACAAACGACACCGCCAGTGCCGTCAGTCCCGCCGCCAGCGCAAAGATCCAGATGCGGAACACCGGCAGGTCGAGCCCGATGGAGCGCGCCGAAGTCTCGTCGAGATCGGCCGGCGGCAATTTGCGCGCCGCCAGCAGCACCAGCCCCAGCAGCGGCACCATGGCGATGGCGGTGATCTGGATTTCGCCCCAGTTCACCTCGTTGACCGCCCCGGCAATCCAGCGCGCCGCCTGGCTCGCCTGATAGATCGGCCCGACCAAAATCATCACCATGACGCAGGCCTTGGCCACCGCCGCAACCCCGATGCCAAACAGCAGCAGCCGGATCGCCGAACTCGATTGCCGCCCGGCCAGCATGAACACCAGGCTGATCGCCGCCAGTGCCCCCAGCGCCGCCGCCACCGGCTGGTAGGCAATCGAGGTCACCAGCGCATTGGATTCATTGGACAGTGCCGCAAGGAAAATCACCACCCCCAGCGCCGCCCCGTCGATTACCCCCAGCACGCCCGGCGAGGCCAGCGAATTGCGGGTGATCTTTTGCAGCAGGAACCCGGCCACCGCGATGCCCCCGCCCGCCAATATTGCGATGACCACGCGCGGCAGCCGCAATTGCAGGACGATGATCTTTTGCGTCTTGTCCCCGGCCCCCAGGATCACCCCGGCCACTTGGTCCAGCGCCATCCAGGTCGAGCCAAAGGCCACCCCGCTCAGCGCCAGCACCACGAACACGAGGCCAATTCCGCCCAGCACCAGCGGCGCCCGCACCCGGGTCATGGTCAGTGGCAGATCGCTCATGCCGCCCTCCGCTTCAACAGCACCAGCAACACGACGCCGCCCACCACCCCGGTAATGGCGCCCACCGGGGCCTCGACCGGATAAATCACGAACCGCGCCACCACATCGGCGATGGTGGCATAGATCGCGCCAAACAGCGCCGCCGCCGGGATCAGCCGCCCATGGCGCAGCCCCACCAGCCGGCGCGCCGCATGGGGCACCACAAGCCCGACAAAGCCCACCGGCCCCGCCATCGCCACCGCCGCCCCGGTCAGCAGCGACACCGCCAGAAAACTCGCCCCCCGCACCAGCACCAGCGGCACGCCCAGCCCGCGCGCCGTCGATTCATCGGCCTGCAGCGCATCGAGCGGCCGCGCCAGCAACACCGCAATCGCCGTGCCGATGGCCACGATCGGCGCCCCGGTCTGCGCCAACACCATGGGCCGGTCGACAAAGGCCCCGGAAATCCAGAACACCAATTGCTGCAATTGCGCTTCATTGGTGGTCAGGATCATCTCCACCAGCGCGTGCCCTAGCCCGGCAATGGTCACCCCGATCAGCACGATGCGGATCGGCGACAGCCCGCCCGCGCTCGAAGCAATGGCGAATACCAAAAGGCTCGTGAGCAGGGCCCCCAGCGCCGCCGCCATCGACAGCCCCAGCAGCGAGCCGACGCCAAGCATGGTGCTGGCCGCCACCACGGCGAGCGACGCCCCCGCATTCAGCCCCAGCGTATCGGGCGAGGCGATGCGGTTGCGCGCCAGCGTCTGCACCAGCACTCCGGCAATCCCCAGCGCGGCCCCCACCAGCGGCGCGATGATGGCGCGCGGCAGCCGCAGATTGGCGATCACCACCGCCGTTTCGGAGCCGTCAAAGGCGGTCAGCGCGCCCCACACCTGGTCCAGCCCGTAAATCCGGTAGCCCAGGGTCAGGCTTGCCAGCATGGCGACGCCCAGCGTCCCCGCGAGGCCCGCATAAACCAGCGGCAGGGGCCAGGCACGGGCAACAGGTCCGGCATCAGTTCGGGCGGCGGTCAGCATGGCACTGGACAGGGTCGGCCCCGCTTATGTTGATATTGACAGTCAGATTAAATTCTGACTTTCTCCAAATCATTATATGACCCTAAGTGTCAAGTTAGAGGATTACAATGTTCACTCTTCGCAAGGTCGTCGCTGTCGGGGCGCTGCTGCTTTCGCTTGGCGCACCGGTCATGGCGCGTGAAATCACCCACTCCATGGGCGTCACCGAGGTGCCCGATCATCCCCAGCGCATCGTCGTGCTGACCAATGAGGGCACCGAGGCGCTGCTGGCCTTGGGCATCACCCCGGTTGGCGCAGTGCGCTCGTGGCTGGGCAACCCCTGGTACGATCACATCGCCACGCAGATGGCCGATGTCACCGTCTTGGGCGAGGAATCGGCGGTCAATCTGGAGCTGCTGGCCACCCTTGAGCCCGACCTGATCATCGGCACCAAGATTCGCCACGAAAAGATCTACGAGCAGCTCTCCGCCATCGCCCCGACCGTGATTTCCGAGCGCCTGCGCGGCGACTGGAAGATCAACATGGCGCTTTACGCGGAAGCCGCCGGCAAGGCCGATGAAGGCCGCGCCGCCTTTGCCGCCTATGATGCCCGCGTCGCCGCGATCAGCGCCGCGCTCGGCGATGCCAAGGCCGAAAAGATTTCGCTGGTCCGCTTCATGGCCGGCCGCACCCGCATCTACCTCAAGGACACTTTTGCCGGCGTCGTGCTCGAACAGCTTGGCTTTGCCCGCCCGGCCAATCAGGACCGCATGGAATTTGCCGACGAGGTCACCAAGGAACGCATCCCCGAATTCGAGGGCGATCGCCTGTTCTACTTCACCTACGAAACCGGTGATGGCGCCGCCTCCAGCGCGGCCGAGGAATGGACCGCCGATCCGCTGTGGCAGAACCTGGCCGTCGTCAAGGCCGGCAAGGCCCAGCCGGTCTCGGATGCCATCTGGAACACCGCCGGTGGCATCATCGCCGCCAATGTCATGCTCGACGAGATCGAAACGATCTACGGCCTGCCCTCGACCCGCTAGAACCGGCCCACCAGAGACCCGTCATGATCAAGACCATCCTTGCCGTCGCATTGCTCAGCCTGGGCCTGACCGCCCCCAGCGCCGCCCGCCAGATCACCCATGCCATGGGCGTCACCGAAGTGCCCGATGCGCCGCAGCGCATCGTCATGCTCACCAATGAGGGCACCGAGGCGCTGCTCTATCTCGGCGTCGTGCCGGTGGGCGCGGTGCAAAGCTGGGATGGCGATCCCTGGTATGACCATCTGTCCGCAGCGCTCGCGGACACCGTCGCCCTGGGCACCGAGAACGCCGTCAATCTCGAAGTGTTGGCGAGTTCTGGAACCCGATCTGATCATCGGCAACAAGGTGCGCCAGGAAAAGATCTACCAGCAGCTCTCGGCCATCGCCCCCACCGTGTTCTCCGAAGACCTCAGCGGCAGCTGGCAGTCCAATTTCCAGCTCTATGCCGATGTCCTGGGCAAGTCCGCCGAGGGCGCGGCCGATCTCGCCGCCTTCACCGATCGCGCCAAGGCGCTGGGTGCCGCCATCGGCCCCGCGATCGACGAGCAGATTTCGCTGGTCCGCTTCTCTCCCGGCCGCACCCGCATCTACTACAAGGATACCTTTGCCGGCATGATCCTTGAGCAAATCGGCCTCAAGCGCCCCCCCGCGCAGGACAAGGACGCCTTTGCCGAGGAAGTGCAGAAGGAGCGCATCCCCGAAATGGCCGGCGACCGCATCTTCTACTTCTCCGCCGATGCCGACCCGGAAGACGCCAAGGCCAACCTTGCCGAATGGACCGATGATGCCCTGTGGAACAACCTCGACGCGGTCAAGGCCGGCAAGGCCCAGCGCGTCAGCGAACTGGTGTGGAACACCGGCGGCGGCATCTTTTGCGCCTTCATGATGCTCGACGAACTCGCCGCCATCTATGGCGTCACCCTGCCGGCACCGGCTCAGTAAGCCGGGCGGAGACAACTGCGAATGGCCAGGGATTTTTGCACCGATATCGCCATGGCGCGCGGCGAGCCCCACGAAGGCACCGGTGCCCTGGCCGAGCGCCATTTGCTGGTCAATTGGCCAAAGGGCAAATGGCGCCGCCCCCGCTTCGAAGCGGAAGGGTTTGCCCCCGAGCTGCAAGCGGCCATGCGCGCCGCCAGCGGAGCCGGGCGCTATGTGGGCCTCTGCGACGATCCCAACGCCCCACCGCTGCAGCTGGTCTCCTTCCCCGATGGCCACAGCATCCTGCCCGCCACCCAGGCCGAAGCCGCCGCGCTGATTTCTGCCTGGGCCCAGGGCACGCCCCTCCCCGGAACGCCCCGCCCCCGCCCCACCATTTTGTGCTGCACCGACGCCAAGGTCGACGCCTGCTGCGCGCGTTTCGGCTTCCCCGTCTACAAGGCCCTGCTCGCCGATGCCGACCGCTTCGGCTTTGATGTGCTCCAATGCACCCATATCGGGGGCTGCCACTTCGCCCCCTCGGTCATCGTCATGCCCCTGCGCCACCGCTATGGCCGGCTGACCCCCGCCGTCATCCCCGCGCTGCTCGAAGCCCTCTCCCAGGGCCAGCTCTATCTGCCCGCCTTCAAGGGCCGCCCCGAGCTCGACCCGATCCTGCAGGCCGCCGAAATCGCGGCGCTCCGCTGGGCCGAAACCCGCGGCATCGCCCAGTCGGAAATCCACATCCTCGACCACGACGATGACAGCTCCAACCAACGCGCCGTGCGCATCGCCGCCGGCCCATCCGTGCTCACCGTCGCGCTCGAGCAGCGCCCCTTCCAGGTCTACGGCAATTGCCACGACATCCCCGAAGGCCCCGCCCGCGCGGTCCAGCGCTGGACCGTCACCGGCTGCACCGCCTCCTGAGCAATCCACAAATGCCCGCCGTCTCACCAAGGCCCGTGCTAGACCACTAGCCGAACTCAGCCACGGAGCGCCTGATGTTGCTGCTTATATTCCTCGTTCTGATTCTGCTGTTCGTGCAGGTATTCCTGCCCGGCAAATATCTCACCGACCAGGTCGGCCCCGCCGATCAGGTGGGCAATCGCGACGACCTGCCCGAGCCCACCCAAGATCTGGCCCGCTCGCGCCGGGCGCTGGCCAACCTCCAGGAAACCCTGCCCATTTTCCTGACCCTGGCGATTCTCTCGCTGCTGCTGGACGAGCAGGGTTGGGTGTCACTGGCGGGCGGGGTGCTCTATCTGCTGGGGCGCATCGGCCACGTCATCTGCTACATGAAAGGCCTCACTCCGTGGCGTTCCGTGTGCTTTTTGCTGGCCCTGATCGGCACCATCATCATGGCAATCCCACTTGTCCCCCATATCTGGGCATAGATGGTCCAAAAGCTCTTGCAGTGTTCCGCCTTTGCTATTAGACAAACCCTCGCCTGAAGGGGTTTAGCTCAGTTGGTAGAGCATCGGTCTCCAAAACCGAGGGTCGTGGGTTCGAGTCCCCCAGCCCCTGCCAGGCACAAAATCAACCATTCGTTGTTTTACCAATCCGCGGACGCCCCCCGTCGCCCGCGATTGCCGCGTTCGGGCATCGCCCTCAAGATTCGGCGTGGTTTCCATTCCCGCCCACACGAATCGCGTGAACGGCCACCAGGCGCCCCCCGCTATAGCGCGGCGCCCCCCGCTACAGCGCGGCGCCGGCCTCGGGCACATCTGCGGTAATCACATCGCGACCAAACACCCCGGTGTCCTTGGGCACCAGCCGCACTACCGAATAGCCGCGCTGTTCGAGTTCGGCGAGAAAACCGGGCAACAGGTCCACCGTGCGCTGGTGAATATCGTGGAACAGGATGATCCCGCTGCCGCGTGCATCCAGCCGCGCGAGCGTGCGCTCGGTAACCATGGCGGGCGTTTCGAGGTAATAGTCCTTGCTGTCGATATCGACATCGAGCACCACCACATTGCCCTGTATCAGATTGGTACGCAGGAACCCGGTCTGCGACAGATAGGGAAAGCGGAAGAACGGCGAGACGCTCTTGCCCGAGCCGGCCAGCGCCTGGCCCACCGCCATCTCGCCCCGGCTGATTTCGGCCATGGCTTCCTGGCTGGTCAGCAGGTTCAGATCGACGTGGTGATAAGTATGGCTGCCCACCGTATGACCGCTCAGGGCCACACGCTGCGCCAGCTGCGGATGGGCCTGCGCTGCCGCGCCCAGCATCAGGAAGGTCGCCTTGACGCCGAACTGGTCGAGCGTATCGAGAATTTGCGGGGTCTTGCCGGGGCGCGGGCCATCATCGAATGTCAGCACCACTTCGCCCGGATTGAGCACGATTTCGCTGGTCGATCCCACCGCCAGCGTCCGCCCGCCGAGGCGCCCATTGGTAAAGATGCGGTCGGGCATCGGCTGGTCGGTGATCGCCGTCGCGGATTGATGAATGGCGTTGGTCACCGGCGGCGTCGCCACATATTGGTTGACCAGGCTATGTTCGGCCGGCGGCTTGGCACACCCGCCCAGAACCGCGCCAAGGACCACACCGGACAACACAAGACGCGAAAGGGACACGAGCCGAACTCAGTTGATCTGCACTGCGCTCATTTGCTCCGATTATGGTTAACAATCCCCTCGCGAAACCTTAACGATCCGCTACCGCCAGCACCTTGGCCTTGCGCCCCAAGCTGTCCAGCGCGCTCAGGAAAGCCGATCGATCCGCCGGCCGGAACCCGGGGTTATAGCCCTTGATCTCGCCCGTCTCGCGCAGATGCTGCTTGAGGTCCCGCATCGCCAGCGCCATCCCGATCGAGGCCGGGGTAAACGGCTTGCCGGTGAACCCCAGCACATGGCAGCCGTTGTCGATGGCCCGGCTCGCCAGCGGAATATCCGCCGTCAGCACGATGTCATTGGCCAGCGCCTGCTCGACGATCCAGTCATCCGCCGCGTCCGCGCCCGCCGCCACCGTCACCACCCGAACCATTGGGTCGCGCGAGGGCCGCACGCCGCCATTGCTCACCAGCGTAATCACCAGCCCCAGCCGCTCCGCCACCCGCATCGCCTCCTCCTTGACGGGGCAGGCATCGGCATCGACGTAAATCTTGGGGTCGGTCAAAACAATCTCGCTCGGACTTGGGTGGATTCAGATTTGGGGTGGATGGAGCCGGGTATCGAGCGCAAAGCCCTCCTGCGAGCGCAGCTCATAGCGCCCGGCGGCCTGCGTGGCGACGAATACCAGGTTCCAGCTATTGGGCGATACGACGCTGGGCACCAGCACGAAGCGATGGGCCCTGAGCAGTGCATCGCCAAAGGCCTGCTGCCCGGCGCTGGGCAGCCCCGAGCGCAGCCAGTTGGGATTGGGCAGGTCGGCCGCCTGCACGATATGGATGTCGCCCGGGTCGATGATACGCAGCGCGGTCAGGCTATGGGGCACGGTGTCCATCCGCTTGAAGCCGCGATGCACCGCCACCTCCAGGATCGTCGTCGACGCATCGAGCGCGCAGTAGACGGCGCGCGTTCCCACATTGCTCCACCGCCCGCCGAAGCGATAGGCGCCCTCCCCGCTATCCCAGGTCGCAGCGAACTGGCGGGCGTCGAGGCGCCAGGCGACCAGTTCGGTTCCGCCCAGCAGCCCCGGCAGCGGTGCGCTCAAACATAGACCCCATATTCGATCTGCCCCAGAAACCGCTCCACCAGCTCCGCCCCCGCCGAGGTCGTCAGCAGGTCAACGGGCTTGTAGCCATTGAGCCCGATGGCCGGCTCCTTGAGCCACTCTTCGGCATCGCGCTGGCTGCCCATGACCTCTGTCGCTTTGGCCAGGATTTCCGCGAATTTCCACACCCGCCCGCTCTGTTCCACGCTCAGTGGCTGGCCGGGGTCGGCCCGGCGCCGCTGCAGCGTGCGCAGGCTCATGCCGATGGCCTTTTCAAACGCTGCCACATCCAGAACGCTCAATTGGCCTTCCAGATGCGACAGCGCCTGCCCCGGCAACCCGGCTTCAATCAGCTTGTGAGCATCGAGGCTGTCGGTGATGACATGCTTGAGCACACGCCGCCCCCCCAGCAGGTCCGAAACCCGGCCCTGCTCCGTGGCGAACGGCATTTGAGCTTCAGCAAATCCCTGCATGTCACCTCTCCGTCACGTGTCACTCACAATATGACACACCTCGATCACACACCTCGCCCCTCCGGCGCGTGCCCCTTGCAATATGGCACACCTCGCCCCTCCGGCGCGTGTCACTTACAATATGACCCCCTCGCCCTCCGGCGCGTGTCACTTACAATATGACCCTCTCGCCCTCCGGCGCGTGTCACTTACAATATGACCCTCTCGCCCTCCGGCGCGTGTCACTAAAAACATGACACACGCCGCCCTTGCGTCACGTGTCACTCACAATATGACACACGTCGCCCCTCCCCACAAGTCCTAGAACACCACCACGCTACGGATGCTCTCGCCATTGCGCATCATCTCAAAGCCCTTGTTGATGTCTTCGAGGCGCAGCGTGTGGGTGATCATCGGGTCGATCTCGATCTTGCCGTCCATGTACCAGTCCACGATCTTGGGCACGTCGGTCCGGCCGCGTGCGCCGCCAAAGGCGGTGCCCATCCAGTTGCGCCCGGTCACCAGCTGGAACGGACGGGTGGAAATTTCCTGCCCGGCTCCGGCCACCCCGATGACGACCGATTTGCCCCAGCCGCGATGGCTGCATTCGAGCGCCTGACGCATAACCGTCGTGTTACCGGTGCAATCGAAGGTGTAGTCGGCGCCCGCCGATCAAATCGCCCCGACGCTTGGTCAAGTTGACGATATAGGGCACGACATCGCCCTCGATTTCCTTGGGGTTGACGAAGTGGGTCATCCCGAAGCGCTCGCCCCAGGCCTTCTTGTCATTGTTGATGTCGACACCGATGATCATGTCGGCACCGGCGAGGCGCAGCCCCTGGATCACGTTGAGGCCGATGCCCCCGAGGCCGAACACCACGGCGGTCGCACCGATCTCGACCTTGGCCGTATTGATCACCGCGCCAATGCCGGTGGTCACGCCGCACCCGACATAGCACACCTTGTCGAACGCCGCCGCCGGGTCGATCTTGGCGACCGCAATCTCGGGCAGCACGGTGTGGTTGGCGAAGGTCGAGCAACCCATGTAGTGGAAAATCGGCTTGCCCTGATACGAGAAGCGCGTGGTGCCGTCGGGCATCAGCCCCTGGCCCTGCGTGCTGCGGATCGCGGTGCACAGATTGGTCTTGCCCGACAGGCACGAATAGCACTCGCGGCATTCGGGCGTGTAGAGCGGGATGACGTGGTCACCGACCTTGAGGCTGGTGACGCCTTCGCCGACTTCGATCACCACGCCGGCGCCTTCATGGCCCAGGATGGCGGGGAAAATGCCTTCCGGATCGGCACCCGACAGCGTGAAATCGTCGGTATGGCAAATGCCCGTCGCCTTGATTTCGATCAGCACTTCGCCGGCCTTGGGGCCATCGAGATCGACTTCAACGATTTCCAGGGGCTTTCCCGCCTCAAAGGCAACAGCGGCGCGAGTTTTCATATGCACGTCTCCGATTCACGTAAGGTCGCGAACCCTCGCACACCCCCCGCCCAGGGGCAATGTGACCAACCTACAACGACACCACCACATTGACCGTCGCCGCCACGATTACCGTGTTGAAAAAGAACGAAAAGATCCCGTGCATCAGCACCAGGCGCTGCATTTCGCGCGAGGTCACGTTCACGTCCGCCACCTGTGCGGTCATGCCGATCACATAGGAAAAATACAAAAAGCTGATGCCGTCCGGCCGGCGCTCGAAGGGAAATTGCAGCCCCTCGCTGACCCCCGCCTTCTCCTTGCCCGCCCGGTCCCTGCCCCCTTTGGGGCCAGCATAATATTCATAGGCATAATGGTGTGCCGCCATCGCGTGCACGGTCAGCCACCCCAGCGGCACCGAGGCCCCCGTTGCCACCAGCTGCACCCCACCGGGGTCCTTGCTGGCCACCAGCTGGAACAGCGACACCACCGCCGCCACGATCACGGCAATGGTCGCCAGAAAGATGATCCAGGCCGGCAAATCTTCCTCGTCGGCGTGCTTGTCGAGAAATTCCGCACTGGCGCGCGGGAAAAAGGTCAGGCTCATCGCCAGGTAGACCGCAAAAAATGCGTTCGACCCCCACAGCACCGCCTGCCCCGGCGTAACCAGCAGCGTTACCAGCGCCACCCCCAGCCCCGCCAGCACGGCGATGTAGAATGTCCGGTGCCGAAAAAAACGCCTGAACACCAGCCATCCTCCCCCTGCAGGCGAACGCCCGCCATGGCCCGAGAATAGCCGCTGGCATTGCTACGGCAAGGGCCGTGTCAGCTCGCGATCGCCCCCGGCCCCGCCTGCGCCCCGGGCGGCACCTTGCCCAGAATGATCATGCCGAGCACTTCATCCTTGGTCACGTCCTTGGTCGAGGCGCTGCCCACTACCTGCCCGTTCTTCATCACCACCAGCCGGTCGGCCAGGTCGAACACGTCGTGAATGTCGTGGCTGATGAGGAAAATGCCGATCCCGTCGGCCTTGAGCTGCCGGATCAAATCGCCCACCTGCGCCGTTTCCTGCGGCCCGAGCGCTGCCGTCGGTTCATCCATGATCAGGATGCGCGCATTGAACAAAATGGCCCGCGCAATCGCCACCGACTGGCGCTGCCCGCCCGACAGCGCCTTCACCGGCTCCTTGAAGCGGCGGAAATTGGGGTTGAGCCGCCCCATCACCTCGCGGGCCTTGGATTCCATCGCCGCGTCGTCCAGCGTGCCCAGCGAAGTGATGATTTCGCGCCCGAGGAACAGATTGGCCGCCGCATCCACATTGTCGGCCACCGCCAGCTGCTGGTAGATGGTCTCGATGCCATAGCCCTTGGCATCGCGCGGATTGTTGATCGCGGCGTCCTGCCCGTTGATGCGGATCGAGCCGGTATCGCGCTTGTAGGCGCCCGACAGGATCTTGATCAGGGTCGACTTGCCCGCCCCATTGTGCCCGAGCAACCCCACGACTTCCCCCGGATAGAGGTCGATCGAGGCCCGGTCGACGGCGCGGATGCCCCCGAACGAGATCGAGATGTCGTTCATTTCAACGAGCGGCGTTCTGGTGTCCAGCATGACAAGGACTCCCTAGACTTTGTTGCGGCGGTAGAGCGTGTCGAGCCACACCGCGAAAACGAGGACAATACCAACGACGATCGACTGCAGCGGGCTATCCATGCCCATCAGCACCATCCCCGATTGCAGCGACTGCATGACCAGCGCGCCCAGCAGCGCCCCGGCAATGGAGCCCACGCCACCTGCGAGCGACGTACCCCCGATCACGGCGGCGGCAATCACATACAGCTCGTCCAGCGTGCCCAGCGCATTGGTGGCCGCGTTCAGCCGCGCCGACGAGATTGCCGCGGCGATGGCGCACAGCCCGCCCATCAGCATGAAGATCTTCACCGTCACCCAGCGGGTATTGATGCCCGCCAGCTCCGCCGCCTCGGGATTGCCCCCCATGGCAAAGATATAGCGGCCAAAGCGCGTGCGCCGCGAAATGAACGTCATCACGATCCCCACCCCCAGCGCGATCAGCACCGGAATGGCAATGCCGTGCGAGATGAACAGCCCGCCCTCGGGAATTTCGATATTGTGGGCCGTGGCATAGTTCTGGGCAATGCGCACCGGCCAGGGATAGGCATTGGCCACCCACACCGCGGCAATGGTTGCCCCGCACCCCATCAGCCCCAGCACCGCCTCGGCCCATACCGGGCGCAGCGGAAAATTGAACCGGCGACGCTGCCGGCGCCCCATGTAGAGCCCGACGAGGATCGCTGCGCACGCGACCACCGCCACCACCCAGCTCCAGAACGCCCCGATGGCGCCCGCCGGGCCGCCCCCCATCAGCTGATAGGTCTGGTCCAGTCGGCGCCACGGTGCGCCCCGCCGTCACCCACCACGCCGCGCCGCGCCACACGAGATATCCGCCCAGCGTCACGATGAAGGCGGGCACCTTGAGATAGGCGATGATGCTGCCCTGCAGCGCCCCGATCGCCACGCCCACGATCAGCCCCACCCCCAGCGACACGATCCAGATCAGCGGATGCCCCAGGCCCAGCCCCATCTGCACCGGCAGGATGGCGGTCTGCATCACGCCCATCACCATGGCCATCAGCCCCAGGATGGAGCCGACGGACAGGTCGATATTGCGGGTCACGATCACCAGCACCATGCCGGTCACCATCACCGCCACCGACGCCGTCTGCACCGACAGATTCCACAGATTGCGCGGCGTCAGGAACAGCCCGCCCGAAAATATATGAAACCCGATCCAGATGATGACGAGCGCCCCCACCATGCCCAGCAGGCGGGTATCGAGCTCGGTGGCAAACAGGAACCGCTGCAGCGGGTTCTGCGCATAGGCGCTCGGATGGACATTATTCGCTATGGCTTGCTGGTTTGCCAAAATTGTTTCTCCCCCCGGGGTCACAACCCCATGGTCCGGCACGTCCCATTACAATGGTGCCGCGACGCTTGTTCGTCGCGGCATCTTGTCAGGTCAGGCTGGGCCCGCCAATCAGTTACACGCGGCCACGGTACCCGCGGCCACGCCCTGGCACACCACATCCTTGGTCACCCAGCCAGCGTCGATGACGACGTTGAGGTTGTCCTTGGTGATGGCGACGGGCGCGATGAAGAACGCGTTCATCTCCACGCCCTTGGGCCCGCCCGAGAACGGCACGACCCCGGTAACCTCGTTCAGCGCCTTGCCGCCGGCCAGCTCGATAGCGACCTCGGCGGCCTTCTTGCCCAGCTCGCGCGCATCCTTCCACACCGACACGGTCTGCGTGCCAAGCGCGATGCGGTTGAGTGCGGCATGGTCGCCGTCCTGCCCCGAAACCGGGACCGAACCAGCCAGGCCCTGCGCGGTCAGCGCGGCGATGGCGCCACCCGCCGTGCCGTCATTGGACGCCACGACAGCATCGATGTTGTTGTTGTTGGCGGTCAGGAACTGCTCCATGTTCTGCCTGGGCAACTTCCGGATTCCAGTTTTCCGTATAGGCTTCGCCAACATTCTTGATGGCGCCGGAATCGATCCCGGGCTTGAGCACTTCCATCTGGCCTTCAAACAGGAAGTCGGCGTTCGGATCAGCGCTGTTGCCCTTGATGAACACGTAATTGCCGGTCGGCTGCACGGCGGCAACGCCCGCGGCCTGCAGGCGGCCCACTTCCTTGTTGTCGAAGGTCAGATAGAACGCCTGCGGGTTTTCGATCAGGCGGTCATACCCGATCACCGGAATGCCTTCGGCAACGGCTGCGGCCACGGCCGGGCCCACCGCATCGCTGTCCTGGGCCAGCACGATGATCGCGTCGGCACCCTGCGAGATCAGGCTTTCGATGTCCGTAAGTTGCTTGGACGCGGACGACTGGGCGTCAGCCGAAATATACTTGGCGCCGGCAGCCTCGAGCACGCCCTTGATGGCTGCTTCGTCGGTCTTCCAGCGTTCTTCCTGGAAGTTGTTCCACGACACCCCGACCACCAGGTCGTCCTGCGCGAAAGCGACGGCCGGCGTACCGGCGATGACGGTCGTGCACAGCAAGACCGCTAAAAACTTGTTCATGTTTCCTCCCTCGCGGCCAGATATCTGTCCGCTCCTGTGCTGTGGCGCTGCCCAGCGGGCACTCCATCCGCGCCCGAGCATTATTTCGATGCTCAAAAAAAGAATTGCCACGCCGCCAATCAAGGAGTCAACATTCCTTTGCTTGGACAGAAATAAATACCCATTGCGGCAGTGGTCCAGGAATGTTGTGTTGCGACTCGGGTTGGGGAGTGTTTGGTTTTGACGCGCAATGTCAGCGACAGTGACAGCGTCCGGCGTCAGAACCGGGGCCTGGTGCTCGGCGCTTTGCGCGTTCAGGGCCCCCTGTCGCGCACCGCGCTCGCCGCCACCACCGGGCTCAGCCACGCCAGCATCACCGCCATCACCCAGGACCTGCTGGCCCAGGAGATCATCCGCCAGCTTGACGCCCCCAGCAGGGCCGATACCCGCTCACGCGGCCGCCCCGCCGTCGAGATCGGCTTCAATCGCCACCGCGCCGCCGCAGCCCTGTTCGAGCTCGACGTCAACCGGGTCCGCGTCTCGCTCATCGATTATGGCGGCGTGCTGGTCGATCGCATCGAAAACCCCATCACCCCGACCACCTTCGCCCAAACCGCGCCCGCCCAATATCTGGCGCAGCGCCTCGAGCAATTGCAGGCCCGCAATCCCCACAGCATGATCCGGCGCGTTGCCATTTCGGTGCAGGGCATTCTCGACCGCGAGGGCCATGGCCTCAAATGGTCGCCCATCGCCCATATCGCCAACCAGCCCTTTGCCCACGATATCGCCACCGCCTTCGCCATTCCGGTCACCCTGCACAAGCGCGGGCGCCTCCTGGCCGAGGGCGTGCGCTGGCTCGATCCATCGCTCGCCGAGAGCAGCGTCGCCACGGTCTTTGTCGGCTCCACGATTGCCATGGGCATCACCTTTCGCGGCCAGATCATGGGCCGCGCCGATGGCGGCGCCACCGAGTTCGGCCACATGAACCATGCCCCCAATGGCGCGCTGTGCCGCTGCGGCACCCGCGGCTGCATCGAGGCCTATGCCGCCGATTACGGCATCCTGCGCACCGCCTATTCCGTCCCCGAAACCGCGGCCCCCGCGCCCGCCGTGCCGCTGCAGCAATATGAGGGGCTGATCGCCCGCGCCGATGCCGGCGATCGCAACGCGACCCACGCCTTCAACCTCGCCGGGCGCGCCATCGGTTACGGGCTCAGCCGGATGCTGGCGGTATTCGATCCCTCCCACATCCTCATCATCGGCCCCGGCGCCCGCGCCCTGCGCCTGATGCACCCCGAAATCACCGCCGCCCTCGCCAGCAGCCTCGTCTGCCGCATCAACGGCATGCCCCAGATCATCGCCCACCACGACGAGCAGGAACCCATCTTCAAGGGCCTGCTGATGAACACCCTCACCGACATCGACCAATCCGACTTCGCCGGCATGGCCTGATCGGAGCGCCAACGACCATGGGTTCAGCCGAATGCTCGCGGTATTTCGATTCCTCCCACATCCTCATCATCGGCCCCCGGCGCCCGCACCCTGCCCCTGATGCCCCCCAAAATCACCCTGCCCTCGCCAACAGCCCCGTCTGCCATGCCCCGGCCACGCCATTTTTCGGCAATACCACGGGCCGCAACGCCCTGGGATCGCATAATCGGCCGCCCCGGTTGAGCGCGCTATCCTGCCAGCACGGGTTCCGCTGCCGAAACCGCTGTCAGCGCGCCGCCCTGCCCACTCCAGCAATAATGCAGGATCTGTCGCCCCCCCCCAACGGTTAGCCATCACAACGCCACCCGCGCCTTCATGTTAGCCGCCGATCGCCCGCATCGAAGACAGCCATAGCAATGCCACCCACGCCGTCAGATACGCAGCCCCAGCCCGATGCTCGCCGTGGCCAAACCTTCCCATCAGATCATTGATCACCCGTGCCCCGATCCCGCGTGGCCTTACGGCATCCCGCGCCACTGGCGAACGGTCGGACGACGACGCATTCCCCAACATGTAGCTTTTGCCACCGAGCACCCCCCCTCACGGAGTCATCCCCGCGGAAGCGGGGACCTCTGTTTCCGGCGGGAGGACCGACACCCCATTGGCGCGCGATCCATCAACCGAGATTCACGGAAACGACCTCGTGGTTGAAATAGGCCCATCCCAGAGCCCCGCCATTGGCCCCGGCGGGCGCCGCGCACCCCTGCCCAGATCCCGCGTGCCCTTACGGCATCCCGCGCCACTGGCGAGCGGTCGGACGACGACGCATTCCCCAACATGTAGCTTTTGCCAGCACCACCCCCCTCACGGAGTCATCCCCGTGGAAGCGGGGACCTCTGTTTCCGGCTGGGCCCCATTGCCGCGCGATCCATCAACCGAGATTCGCGGGAATGACATTGTGGTTGAAATAGGCACCCCGGAGCCCCGCCATTGGCCCCGGCGGGCGCCGCGCACCCCTGCCCAGATTCCGCGTGCCCTTAACGCATCCCGCGCCGCTGGGGAGTGGTTGGACGACAACGCATTCCAACATGTAGCTCTTGTCACAGAGCACCACCCTAACGGAGTCATCCCCGCGGAAGCGGGGACCTCTGTTTCCGGCGGGAGGACCGACACCCCATTGGCGCGCGATCCATCAACCGAGATTCACGGGAATGACATTGTGGTTAAATAGGCCCATCCCACAGCCTCGCCATTGGCCCCGGCGCGCGCCGCGCACCCCTGCCCCAAACGGTCAGTCCCGATCCGCCGATGCCCGTCGCATAGCCGCATTCAGAAATCGTTCATCTGCAGGTTTGCGGCACTGAATTCCGTTCATATGTCGTTCATATACCGTTCATAATGCGTTCAGGTTCAGCCATTCGTGCAGTTCATCGGCCAGTTCGGCTAGTTCCTTTTGTGCGCCGTGCAGCACAAGTTGGGGGGCGCTGGGCGGCTCGAACGGGCTGTCGATGCCGGTGAAATTCTTGATCTCGCCTGCCCGGGCCCGCCGGTAAAGTCCTTTGGGATCACGCTTTTCGCAAACTTCGAGCGGCGTGTTCACGTAGATTTCGACAAAGCTGATATCGCCCGCGATCTCCCGCGCCAGCCGGCGCTCGTTCTCGAACGGAGAAATGAACGATACCAACACGATAAGCCCCGCATCGGCCATCAATCTGGCCACCTCCGCCACCCGCCGGATGTTCTCCACGCGCGCCGCCTCGGTGAACCCCAGATCCTTGTTCAGACCGTGGCGCACATTGTCGCCATCGAGGATATAGGCGTGCCGTCCCTCCGCCGTCAGGCGCTTCTCCAACATATTGGCAATGGACGATTTTCCAGAGCCAGACAGGCCCGTAAACCACACGATCTGCGGCGTCTGGCCCTTCTGCTTGGCGCGCACCTGGCGGTTCACGTCGAAGCTCTGATAGGTCAAATTCTGCGCCCGCCGCAGCCCGAATTCGATCGTTCCGGCAGCCAGGGTCGCGTTGCTCAGCCGGTCCACCAGGATGAAGCCGCCCATCCGCGCATTGACCGCATAAGGGTCAAACGCGATCGCCCGGTCCGTCGCGATGGTGACCGTCGCCACCTCGTTGAGTTCGATCTTTGTCGCCGCCACATGCTCCAAGCTATTGACGTTAGTGCAATATTTCAGGTCTGTGATGGTCGCCGGCACCAGCTGCGCGCCGATCTTGAGCAGATAAGACCGCCCCGGATAAGCCGGCTCCTCGTTCATCCAAACCAGCCGCGCCTGGAACTGGTTCGAGAATTCCGGCGTCTCCCCCGGTCGCGACAAGACCTCGCCCCGCGACACATCCACTTCCCGATCCAGCACCAGCGTCACCGCCTGCCCGGCCACCGCCCGGTCGAGATCGCCATCCATGGTGACGATCCGCTTGACCACCGCCGGCTTGCGCGACGACGCGACCAGCACGTCGTCGTCAACCGCTATGCCTCCAGCCGCGACCGTGCCGGAAAATCCGCGGAAATCCAGGTTCGGCCGGTTCACCCATTGCACTGGAAAGCGAAACTTTGCAGCGCTCAAATCTTCAGTGATATCAACGGTTTCAAGATAGGGCACCAGTGCCGGCCCGCCATACCAGGGCGTGTTGGCGCTGGGCTCCAGCATGTTGTCGCCACGCAGCGCCGACACCGGCACCACCTGCAAGGACTTGAACCCCAGTGGCTCGGCAAAGGCCCGATAGTCCGCCGCGATCCGCTCGAACACCGCCTGGTCGTACTCAACCAGGTCGATCTTGTTGATCACCAGCACCACATGCTTCACCCCGAGCAGCGACAGGATGAAACTGTGCCGCCGCGTCTGGGTCAGCATGCCCTTGCGCGCATCGATCAGCACCAGCGCCAGATCGGCGTTCGACGCCCCCGTCGCCATGTTGCGGGTATATTGCTCATGGCCCGGCGTATCGGCGACGATGAACTTTCGCTTATCCGTCGAGAAGAACCGATAGGCCACGTCAATGGTGATGCCCTGCTCGCGCTCGGCGCTAAGTCCATCTACCAGCAGGGAAAAATCCAGTCCCTCAGCCCCGGTGGTGCGATTGCGGCTCTCATTGCGGAGGCTCGCCAGCTGGTCATCGAGGATTTGCTGGCTGTCGTAGAGCAATCGGCCGATCAGTGTCGACTTGCCGTCATCGACGCTCCCGCAGGTGAGAAACCGCAGCAGGGATTTTTCGGTCTGCTGATTGAGCCAGTAGTCAATATCAGTATCGGGCAGCGCCAAAGCCTGGCTCATTTCAGAAATACCCTTCCTGCTTTTTCTTTTCCATCGATCCGACGCTGTCGCTGTCGATCAACCGCCCTTCCCGCTCCGAAGTTCGGCTGGCCTGCATTTCCATGATGATCTCAGGCAAGGTTGCGGCGCTCGAGCGCATTGCCCCGGTCAGCGGATAGCACCCTAAAGTACGGAACCGCACCAATTCTTCCCGCAACACCTCGCCCGGAGCGAGCCTCAGGCGCTCGTCATCGCGCATGATCAGGGTGCCGGAGCGCTCCACAACGGGCCGCTTCTTGGCAAAATACAGCGGCACAATAGGAATGCTTTCGGCGTAGATGTAGGTCCATATGTCGAGCTCGGTCCAGTTGGACAGCGGAAATACCCGCATGCTCTCGCCCGGGTTCAGCCGCGTGTTGAACACCTGCCACAGTTCCGGGCGCTGGCTTTTCGGGTCCCAGGCGTGGCTGGCATTGCGGTGCGAAAAAATGCGTTCCTTGGCCCGCGACTTTTCCTCGTCACGCCGCGCCCCACCAATGGCCGCGTCATACTGCCCGGCCGTAAGCGCCTGCCGCAGCGCCGCGGTCTTCATGATGTCCGTATAGCGCGACGAACCATGATCGAATGGGTTGATGTTATCCCTCACCCCATCCGCATTGGTGTGCCTAATCAGGTCAAACCCATATTCGCTGGCCATCTGGTCGCGGAAGGCAATCATCTCCCGGAACTTCCACGTCGTGTCGACATGCAGCAGTGGGAACGGAATCTTGGCCGGATAGAACGCCTTGCGCGCCAGGTGCAGCAGGACGCTGGAGTCCTTGCCGATCGAATACATCATCACCGGCTTCTCGAAATTGCCGGCCACTTCACGCAAGATCTCAATACTCTCGGCTTCAATTTTTTGCAGATGCGTCAGTCCACGCACAACCACTTGGCGCCACTCCAGCCGAAATACTCAGACATTAAATTGTCCTATTAGGTACGGCCGAACAAACCCTCGCGACAAGCCTCAAACCCAAGCAAAGCAAGGCCTTTGGCATATTCATCTAATGCCGCGCAGTCATGTGTCACCACGCACTTTTATTGATCGGCATGCGCAATCCATCTTCCACGACAAGCAGACCACGCAGAAAAATAGTTCCGCCGCAGGACTGGAGTTTCATCCACAGGGTTTGCACCATTGAGAGATTGCCGAACCCGCACCCGAATGCTAAATGCCGCTCAGTGCCGGTATAGCTCAGTTGGTAGAGCACCTGATTTGTAATCAGGGGGTCGCGGGTTCGAACCCTGCTGCCGGCACCAGAAATCTCCAAGCATTTTCAAGATCTTGCTGCTTCGGCCCCGCAGCCGCGGCACGATGCAGACGAGCTCAGGGTTCCCCCGGGGGTCTAGCAGGCCGAAACTCGGCCTACGGCGACTCCCGGGCAGCGAAGGCCTTTGAGGGTGTCCACGCCAGGGCAAGACTGTTCCAGTATGTGAGATGCCGCTGCTTGGATGCGCTCGACGTCGGCCCGGTCGTCTTCATTCGTTGTCTTGCGAGAAATGGCCAGTCCAGCCACACCGACTATGTGGGCGTCCACCTCGTCACGGCGACGTTCGAGCCAGACCTGAAGTGGCCCATCCGCCCCGGCCATGTGCGATGCCAAAGAAGCATTGAGCTGCAGCACGTGGCGCTCAGCCACCGGAGTGTCCACCACTAGGGCGAGCTGGTATGTGGTGCAGAATTCGAGAGCGTGGGCCATGGTCGAGTCCCTATTGTGTGAGGTTTGCGAGTTCAGATGAAAGAGATTGGTGGCGCTGCCAGTCGATGCGCTCGCCGTATTGCATCCACTCAAGTTCTGAGCGGATGTCAGCAGCACGGGCTTGCTGAGCTGGGCTGACTGGCGCGCTGGACGGTTGCCGGATGACCGGCTCTTCTGCTGCGGCCCGTTGAGATTTGGCCGCCGCCCAAGCCATGCGAAGGCAGTATGCAAAATGCTGGCGATCGAAGGGGCCGCCGCGGCGAACGCCCCAACCTTTGAACTCGTCGCGCCGGTAGTCTGACCGGGCCTGTCGCATCACTTCAGAGAGATTGAACATTTCCAAGCTTCCGTGCTACTTAATTGCCGTTCGTTAGCTATTAAGTATAACGCAAGGCGCCTTTTGTCAACTCGTTTGGATAATGCAATGAACAAAAAGTACAACAATTGAGGTTATGCGATGATTGATGCAGGTCAGATACGGGCTGCACGAGCCTTCCTGGAGTGGTCGCAGACAGAGCTTGGGGAGAAGGCTGGCCTCTCACCCCAGACCATAAAGAGAATGGAGGCCCTCGGACCTGGACGCAGCTCTATGGACAACGTTGCCGCCGTGCAGAGCGCACTGGAAAGTGCAGGAGTGGTGTTCCTACCCGATGACGGCGCGGGTATCGGCCTGCGTTTCTCTGCCGGCTAGATTGCCACCGCAGGTGCGTAGGCCCCAAGGTCGGGCCGATGGGCCCAGCGTGTATGATCCCAGGCTGGCCACGCGGCAATGCCAGGAATAGTCTCGGTTTGAATTTGGGAGGTCCCGAATGAAAACCAGCACAGTTATAGCCATCACCCTGGTCGCGATATCCATGCCGACTTTAATTTGGCCGATGATGCAGGCGGCGGATGCCCGGTCGCGAAGAGTTGCGGATCAAACGTGCGAACGGATCTCGTTTGCCTTGCGGAGCGCCATAAGTTCCCGGCAATGATCGCGTGCCAAGCAGAGCTTCAACGCCGCCTGCCCACTGTCGATTTCACCCACGGATTTGCTCGCCCCTTTTTTACCTGGCAGGGAATTGGATCCTTATCGGATTGGACGGTGGCCTACACTGGACGCGCTGCGCGCTTTCGGGACATCGGCGGCAAATGGCAAAATCTATTCTACCGCTGCACCTATGACGTGGCCACCGAGAAGGTAGGCAATCTTGACGTGCGAACGGAAGGGCTGGACTTCTAGTCGTACTCATAATCCCAGACCACTTCGAGCCGACCTCCAAGGTAGGCCACAGCCTTCGCAAGCGTAGCCGCCGCACCAGCAGTAGACCTGCTCTTCGAAGGTCGGAAATAATCCGGGACGCATCCGGCATCCCGCCTCAGGTCAACAAGATCCAACTTCAGGTCCAAGCACCTTTGCTTCACTTGGTCAAATGCGCGATCGCCGGTCCTCCTGAAGCCGCGAACACGTTGAATGCCCCGCTTTCGGGCTTTGGTATAGAGCGCGAGATATGTGCGCCCTGGAAAGGCGGTTAACAACTCTTCGATCGTCGCAGTGGGAAACAATCGGCGCAATCGTGTTACCTCCGGGGCTGTCCACGCGCGTCGCGCTTCTCCCAGATGCATTAACTGGGCCCGTTTCCGGATTGCAGCCACTGTCCTTCCTGGGAGCAGCCGAAGTAGCGCTTTTACGTCTGGATAGTGCTGCCGCACGAGAGATATCTCATGCTCAGTCCAGAGCTCCAGCCCTCTTTGACTACGCCTCCCAAGAGCTATCCTCCCGCGTGCCCTCAGCGCCGCCTCTGCGCCGCGTGCGGTATGCCTCAGATCGTTCATGACGTCCTACTCCAGATGTGTTCCTAGCGACCTACGGTTGCGCGCAGATCTAAGGAAATGAACGCCATTTATCGCGCGGCTCAATAGTAGCGCGCCCATTTTGAGGGCGCGGCTTTTGACAGAAGATGAGTAGAGGACTGGCCAGCGCCCAGCATGCGATGACTATAAAGCCGGCAGGCTGGCTAGCCCCGCACCAGTTCGAGCATCAGGCGCACACCAGCTCGAGGCGCGAGGCGCTGGGCGAGCCGGCGCAACTGCTCGAGGTGGCGGGGTCGCAGCTGCTCGAGGTGGCCCGGACCGGCTCGAGGCAGGCGGCGAAAGTCGGCCGGCGCACAGCGGGCCGCCAGCAGGCGAGGGCTGGGCTGGGTTGGTTCCGGGGTGAGGCGGGCTGCAAACGCCCGTCAGCGGCTCGCGCAGGCGGCCGGCGAGGGGTTTAGGGACCGTGCCGAGGGCCGGCGAGCTGGGGGCGGCACCCGACCCCGGTTGTGCGCGCAATTTTTTGTACCTGGGGGGGAGGTGTTCTACCAACGGCTGGACAGGCTGCGTGTGGCAGGATGGTATGCCCGAAACGAGGGCAAGGCATGATTCCGACTGACATCTGGTTTCCGGTGGTAACCTTGCTGGTGGGCACAGGACTCGGCGGGGTACTGGAAGCGTTAAGGGACCGACGCGCGTTGCGCCGAGAGGCAATCGCTCGGGGCCACGCGCAGGAAGAGGCGGACCGCACCAGGAGGCGCGAATTCCAGCGTGCCACAATCATCGCCTTGCAGGACGAGTGCGCGAACCTGACGCGCCGCATAGGCCAAATGCATCATCATGATGCGGTATCGTCTGCTGACGACGGCAGCAAATGGGCCACGACGCCGATGCCAGTGGAGCTTAGCCAAGGTGCCCTTGCCACCGCGCAGCAAGTCGGAAAGCTGCGTGTCCGCGTGGCAGACGGCGAGCTGCGTGAACTTGTGGCTCGACTGACCACGATCTACGGCAACACGGGCGCGGCGCGCTCTGAGCAGGCTGCGCAAGCGGCTATCGCGCCGCTGTCTCACTGCATAGAGACCATCAATGAGCGTATTGGCGTGTTGTTGCGGGAATGCTGATCGCGACTATGCTCGTGCCACCCTCGCCCTTTTGCGCGCTCGTGTCACCGTGACTGCATCGATCGGTAACAGCTGGTTCGGATTGGCAAAGCCACGCGGGTCTTCAATCTCGTCGGCGATCTCATGCAAAGTGTCGCGAACCAGGCCAGACAGCGCCACTTGATCCTGTGCGGTCCAGTTCGGAATAGCATTCCGTGCAAGCCTCGGCAGCGCCAAAAATTTGAGTTTGATGAGGGCGGCCACAACAGTCCATCCGTCGACTACTCATCAACGGTGACTAGTTTGCTTTCCTCCGCCGCAAGTTTTGCCTCTGCGAGTTTGCGCTCTACAACCAGAATGCGAAGCCGTTCGGCACCGAGGTCGGCGTCATGGAGCCTCCCGCTGGCGGTTTCCCGCAGATCCTCAAGATAGTTGTGTAGGGAAGTAACCGTTTCATACTCGCTGCGTTTACCCGCCGAAACGACGATTCCGCGGCCAACGAGGTTAGAAATAGTGCGGACAGAAACGCCAAACAGGGCAGCGAGCTCAGCGCGGCTAGATGTGGGCGGGAACCGCCCTACGCCGGCTTGGGCATTTGTATCGGTCGTCATTTTGGACCTTTCACTGCGTAGCGCCCGTCGGTGACGGCGTCGTAGAGGTCGTCGATTACCAGTGTGGTTTCCAGCACGTGAGCGATGATCTCTTGAAGGGTTAGACCGCGGTGGGCGGCGTGGCGCACGATAATGTCTCGATGCCAGGACGGCATTTCCACCGGCACCGTCAGCATGCGAGGCCTGGCGGGCCGAATTCCGGCCTTGCGCGCCTGCCCTTTTACTGTTCCTTCGCTCGTGCCTTCCCCAAGGATGGCCGCCACGTCTTTCGCCGAATGTCCCCTGCCAAGCCAGTAACCCAGCCGCACAGCCCAGAGGTTGGAACGACGGGGAACAAAAGCCCCCTGGTCCCTTGCGGTCGGCACCCCTCGCACCAAGAAGGTCTTCATGGCACCACTCCGTAATCATTGAAGGCTTCGCGAAGGCCGGTTTGCACGTTCTCGGTCTGGCGCCGGGCTACGGTGCCGATCGAGGTGAGCAGCGTGTTGAGGCGGGACGCAAGCTCCACAGCAGCCTGCAGTTCGGTTGTGTCGATCTTCGGGGTTACGGTGGTGTTCAGGCTCTCGAAGGCTTCTCCCGCCGCGTTGATCTGCTCCAAGTCCTGCGGAGGGATCAGGTGCGGCTTGATCCCCATCGGGGCGGCATCATCTGGTGTGCCCGGGGGTTGTTGCTCCATGGCCGCCAGGCGTTCGCGCAGGCGAGACAGGCGATCAGCCATCCCGGGCTGCTCCCACTCAGCAATGTCGACCTCCAGCCGGTCGATTTCTGCTTGCAGAGCCGCTGCGTCGGGCCCTAGGTTGCCAGTTGGCAGTCCCGCAATGCCACCCTCGTCGGGAGCCTCTTCCGCATCCTCATCAACTGTAGGGAACATTCTTTCCCAGATGCGAGCGAACGCGCCGTCCTTGATCTCTTGCTGTTCCGGCGTCATTGGCCCCACGATCTGATCCACGAGCATTTCCGCGATGAAAGGGGCCCCGAGCATCACCGTGGCGGCGCCGCGCCCTGACGTCGGCTTCGCGCCCGCGGCGCCCGCGGCGCCTGCGGCACCGGCAGCAGCACCACCACCGCCGAGACTTGTCGCCGCGCTCTGGAGCATTACGGCGGCCGTTTGCAGCGAAGGCCCGGCAGTCGTGAGCGCGAATAGGCCGCCAAACGCCGCACTGCCGAGTTTGAAGGCTCCAAAGGCACCAACTGCCACAGCAAGACTGCTCAGCCCCACCTGCCAACCGCTGGCGCCTCTAACGGTTTGGGACACCGTTTCCACCGTACTGGCAAATGTGTTCATGGCGGGAACTATGGTCGGCACCACATGTTCACCCAGTGCTGCTGAAAGGTTTTTCAGGCTATTGACCATGCCTGTCGTCGCCGCGAATGGGTCCAGTTCCCGAACCTCGTCGGCTGCCTCGAGGCCCTTGGCCTCGGGAAACCGCTCCTCGGCATATCGCTTGTACTGCTCGATCGAAATGAGCGCGCGGGCCAGTAAGTCCGACGACTGTCGGTTTTGTGTGAGCTCCCCAATTGCCCGCCCCAGCTCCATCATGTTTTCGGTGTCGACCCCCGCGGCGCGAAGCTTGGGCAACAAGACTTCATTGGCCCACAAAATCGGGTTCTCGCCATACAGGTCCGTTCCATGACCCGCTGATACTGCTCCGCCGAGAGATTTAGCTCGGAGTTGTCGGCCATCTTGTTCAAATCATAGAGGCCAGAGATTGCGCCCTCTCGCCCAAACATCGTTTCCAGAACCACAAATAGCCGGGCCATGGTGTCGCCAGCCTCCAGGGCGATGTCGGTGCTGGGCATCGACAGAGATGCCTCCTTGAGCACTTCAAACATGTCGGCAGAAAATATCCCGTACTTTGCCGAAAGTGCCTCGGATGCTCCCTTGATGCGCTCTCGATCCTCTGCCGACATGCCGGCAAAATAGGCGTTCGCCTGTTGGCGCTGCTGTTCAAAGGCAGCGGTTGTTCCACCCCTAACGCCCGCATAAGCAGCATAAGTGCCAAGCCCGCCGATCATCCCGCCGGCGAATGCGGTCTTGAAAATCTGGGCGGTGCTCCTGGCTTGTGTCGACGTCTGCCGGAGGCCGGCGCGAACCGACGCCAGATGGCTGATCACCCCGAGCTTCCATGTGGCAAGATCGGCCCGACCTAGGCGGCCATTGATGTCTCTGGCTAGCAAGCCATACGACTGGGCCACCGCCGCCCACTCAGCGGGCGACAGCTTGAGCCGGTCCAGTTGCCCCTGGAACCGTGCGCCCCATGGCGCATTTCCGAGTCGATTGGCCGTCCGCTGTATGCCCTCCAATGCCTGGTTGATTTCAGGGGCCTTTTGGGTGACGTCCTGCTTGAGCAGGATCTGCAGTATGCCGACGAGCGTGCGTGCCATCGCGCCTTCCTATCTCAGTTTTGTGCCCACAAGAGCGGCTTGGAATTTGGCGGCGGCGCGCGCCCTGCGCGCGGCGTCCCCGAAGCGATCCAGAATTTCGCCCCATTCCCAGTCGAGCGACTCACTGGGTGGAATGTTGAGCTCGGCCGAGATCACGCTTGTCAGTTCTCGCCAGAGCCCGAGTTGTTGCCATCCTCGGACCCCATCATCTGGTCGAGCAGCGCGATCAAGGGCCGGAATCGCGCGGGCAAAAAATCCTCTATGGCCTGCTCAATGATCAGCACGTCGTCGTCATCGAGGGCGTCCCAAACGGGTTGTGCAATGTCCAACCCAGGGAACACCACGGCGGGTGCCCCGGACTGAAGGCTTTCCATCACTGCCGCGTAGTAGGCCTTGGCTTCGTGCCCGTTTATGCGCCGGATGGTCACCGACCGAAACTCGGTGCCATCCAGCTGGAAGGGCCAGAGAAGTGAAATGACGCGCGTGCGTGGGGTTGGTCCATCAATGTAAGTCGGCGCCGAATGCGTTGTCTCAGCGGTGGGGGTGGCAATGGCTTGGGGAGCGTTCAAGGCTGTGTTCTCCATGACTGGGTATCGGCGGCGCCTAGCGGCCCCACCCCTCGACGACACGGGCGACATCCGCGTCATAAACATGATCGTGGTACGGGGTTGTGGTGTGACAATGCAGGTGGTGCGGTGCGGGCTCGTCGATCATGGGCTCAGGGATGTACGTCCCCCGCACGCTAACGGCATCGCGCAGAACCCGTGCCGCGTCATGCACCACTGCCGCCACAGCCGGCGGCTCCTTGCCCTCATGCTCACGCAAGGCAGCACCATGTCGACTATCCGACAGCCAGACCAAAAGCTCAGGCCTATCGGTCGGAATAAACGGGTAATTTCCGGCGTGATAGTCAGCCGCAGCGGCAAGAAAAAGCAGATCCATAGCGAGATCCGTGAGACCCTGCCCACGCTGTTCAACTTCATTCTGCCAAATTGACATCTTGGCGTTCAAACTTCTTTCAGCCTTACCCAGCTCCGCCCTCATCTTGAGCAGCTCGCTTGTCAGGGCGGCTTTGCGTCGAGGGTACGATTCCATGCTTTCCCTAGCAGTGTAATACGCATCCCGCGCGGCCTGGACCTCGGCCGTGGTCGCCATGCCAACCTCCGCCAGGGCAATCAACCGGTCCATTTCCGCTTGAGCCGCTGCCGCTGCACGGCGGGCAGTGTCTTTGCCCGTTTCA
Source organism: uncultured Alphaproteobacteria bacterium (assembly GCA_963699295.1). GTDB lineage: Bacteria > Pseudomonadota > Alphaproteobacteria > Rhizobiales > Devosiaceae > Devosia. The sequence continues at coordinate 426,646 of OY969432.1, read as the reverse complement.
TCGCGGGAGTGCTCATGAACAGTTTTGAAGTCTTTAACCAGTTTGGCGAGCGCATTAACTTCGTCCTGGTCGATCGCCGGTGGCGTCATCAGTTGGTCGATCAGAGCTTGTGATGGATCGGATTTGATGCTGGTGGTGGCGGCTTTCATTTCAGTATCCCTTTATTGGTGGCGGCAACAATGGCCGCCCAATTGGAGGTTGCGGGCGGTTCCGGGGCTTGCGAACGGCTTTGTACTGGAGCCGCACGGTGGCACCAGGAGATACCGCCAACGCGTCCTTGCGTGGTTCCGGTGAATCCGCCTCGGCCGCCGCTCGGGCAGTGCTCACATGTGCTACCGCGTGCTGTTCGGCATGAAATGCCGCCATCTCCGCATCAGCCAGGCGGTTGGCTTCGGCGTGAGCACCATGCAGGTCATCGGCGAATTCCTCGCTTTTGACCAGGCGCCGAAGTGCGGCAGAGAACAGTAGAATGTGCTTAAGTTGAAGTTGGTAGTCAGTCATTCGGGGGGGCAAGTTTCAGACCTTTCAGTGTGCTGGTACTATGCCGAACCTAGTGGCCGGCTGCGGTGGTGAGGATTGCTGATGAATTCGTCACTGACGGTCGCGTGAAACTGGCTGAGCTGCCGATGCACCTCGGCCTCGCTTGCGCCATGCCGGCGCAGCTCACGGGACAGGGCGTCAACCGTCCGTGACCAGTAGGCCTCACGACCTTCCTGTGTTTTCCTGCTGCTTAGGGCGTTCGCGGTCCGGACCACCAGCCGACGGCGACGCGCGAGGGGGAATGGCAGCACCTTGGAGCAGTGCGGAGCCTGGGCTGCTTCGGTGACGTGGAACAGGTCGAGCTGGTTCACTTTCCACCTCCCAATGTGCCGGTGAGACTGTTTTTGTCCGCATTTCCCATGGGGAGCGGCGACCCGGCGCCATTCGGTCTCAAAGTGAGACGAAATCCGTCCGCAACTCCCGGGGTGAGACTGTTTTTGTCCGCATTTCCCTCTTTAGAGGAACTGCGGACGGAATCTGTCTCACGCCGGCGATAGTAGGTTGCTTTCGATATCCCAAGGGCTTCCCATGGCGGCAGCCTGTTCGTCGCACGGGCTTCGGCGCGCGCCGCGGCCTTCCGCACCCGGTCATGGCGTTGACGTCGCTGGCTCGGTGTTTCATCGAATGAACCAATCCGAGTGATCCCCAGTGCTTCCCGCTCCGACCAGGACAGACGCACAAGACGTCCAATTTCGTCGCCTGACAGCGGCCGGTAATCTCGAGCGCGGCGCCACTGCGCTGCGCGCGCGGCAATTGGGGCAAGGGTCTCTTTGTCTACCTCAAGACCCATGAAGGCCAACTGGCCCTCGATGTTTCTCAAGGTCATTCCTACGCCAAAAATGGCAGCAGCTATGTCAGCTGCAACGGTTGCCCACGCGGCAAAATCATCAATGACAATTCCATCATCCCGGCGAGATCTGACCAGCTCCCGGAGGGTCTTGCGATACCCCCGAGCTGCCATTTCGACCAGCGTGAACCGCTGTCGGGCTACCCGGTTCTCCCGCACGATCGGCGCCTTGCTGTAGCCAAGCACGCAATCGCCAACCTTATGCACGTCGGCATTGGCGGGAATTACCCGAGCCGCGCCGGCCGCTCTTGGATCATCGTGCCTTAGAACGGCGGCAGACCGCATTCTGGCGGCCATCATCGTGCACCCGCCAAATCGGTGATGTACTGCTGATAAACCGCTGCACGGGCCAAGCTGAGATTTGGATAGACGCCGAGCGGTTTGCCGTTGCGGTCATGGGCGCGAAAGCCTTCCCGATGCTGCCGGATTGCACCGGTCACAGAGTGGCCCGAAGTGCAGGTTTCTTCGATGTCGGAACTCTTTACCTTGGTGCGGGGCATCTAGTTCACCCCCAGGGCCGCGCCGCCGCGCGCCAGCTCAGCAATCAAGCGGCCTGCACCAGCATGGAAGCGGTGGATGAAATCAATAGCGATCGCATTGCGGCGCTTCGGGTCGACATGAGGCAATGCCCCATTCCGTTGGCGGATCTCGTCAGAACCGGCGGCCGCCAAAAAGCCGTTCATCACCTCACACTCAATGGCAAAGGCCGCGGCCTGCAGCAGCATGTCACCATGCTCGTACACGACATGGTCTACCGCCGATTGCTCGGCGTGCGAGCGTTTCAAATTCTGGATGGCGATTGCCGTCAGGCGAGCCAGTCCGCTGTCGGCTATCGCTTGGGCCTGGGCTTCAACCGCAACTCGATCGGCGGCGTCATCTTCAGCAAGGATGCTCAGGGGACTGAACAATGCCGAACCGGCCACAGGCGCTGCGGCGCCGCCAGCGGCAGTCGCTGGCAACAGGCCGAGTAGACCGCGGGAGGTCATATGCCCGCCCCATCGCGGACCGCGATCTGACGCCGGATCCAGCCTGCAGCTCGGTGGAAACGAAAGATTTCCGGCTACCGATCTCCACCAAGCGAGGGAAAGTAGGATCGTTCCTGCGACGGTTCCATAAAGTAGCGCGGCTCATGTTGGTGAGCCCGCAAGCTTCCTTGATGCTCACCAGCCGTAGGTCTTCTTGCGCTGACATTCTGCACCTCCACGTGTGGAGGGACGCCCCCTCCGTTGAACCATAGGCTCCCCGGTGGGGTCGGCATGAGTGCCAACACGATTCATGCAGCGACAACACGCATAATGTCAACCGTTACATTAAATATGTAACGTATGCGGTTGGATTATAATGTGTTTCAATGTCAAGAGTTTTTTGGCATTTGGATTAAACGAACGACGGCTTGAGCATCTCGCCTCCCTTCCGCCATTTCTGCGAAGCGATCGGCCCAGCGCTCCAGCGCGTCCCGCTTCTCGTTTGCATATTCCGCGAGATTGTACGTGCCCGCCACTCCGGAGCGGAAACCGGAGACGTGATTTAGTGTCGCCTCCACCACGTGTGGCAAAATGCCAATGTCCCCCATCATGGTCGCAACGGTGCGGCGCACGTCGTGAGGGGTCCAATGGTCAAAGCCCTTTGCGAGATGGGTTCGAACCATTTTCGCCACCCATCTCGAGTCCACTGGCTCCGACCCCCGCGTAAAAATTGGAGCGTCTGCGCCGGCCCCCTCGGCCTCCAGCGCCTCGATCCGCGGTTGGATAGCAACAAGGGCGGCATCACTGAGCGGCACCAGGTGCGGCCGCTTGTTCTTCGACCGCTCCTTGGGGATCACCCAGGAACGATTTGCTAGACGAATCTCGCCTAGGCGCATCCCTGCTACCTCTCCTGAGCGCTGGCCTGTCAGAAACATGAGGAGCAGTATCTCCCCGGCAAGGGTCGGTAACGGGCGTTCGTGCATCGCCCTACAGATGTCCCGCACCTCCTTGACGGTCAACACGCGATCACGCTGGATCGGCTTGCTCACTCGCCGGATGCCGGCGAGCGGGTTCTCCTTCAGGTGCTCCACCTCGGCCGCCCAGTTGTACATCTTGCGAACCACCGCAAGAATGCGATCGGCTTGAACAGGCGCCCCAGCAGCTTTCTTGGCATCAGTGATGTCGAGGACGTCGCGCCGAGTGAGGTCCTGGGCCCGATATCCGCCGATGTAAGGATAAACCTCGCGCTTCAAAATGCGCTCGTCTTCCGCCCAAGTGCGCTTCTGCCCTTTGGCATAGTCGGCAATGAAGCGTTCGCCGAGTTTTTGAACGGTCAAAGCGCTGCGCCGGTCCTGTTTTGCTTTAGCCGGATCTTCTCCGTCCGAGATAGCCTTGAGCGCGCCCAGCGCCCTCGCCCGTGCTTGTTCCTGGCTGAGAGTAGGAAACGTGCCCAAGGTGAGCCGCCGCTTCTTGCCGTCGCTCTGTCGCGTGTAGACGGCGGTCCATGATTTTACGCCTGACGGCGAGACGCGGAGGACGAGCCCCCGCATTCCATCATCCCAAAAATCAGTCCGCACATCGACTTTGACGCTTTCAACAAAGCGAACAGTAAGGTTCTTGCGGCCCATAATGCACCCCGGGGTTCTTGCGGGGTTCCAATACAACAAGACTTCAGAAAACTCCCGCAGACACTATTAAACACCGACCCCCCCTCTTTCGGTAGCGTTCTTTTCGCCATACTTGTCAAATCATGTTCAGCGATGCCTAAAGGCAAGTAATTTGTAATCAGGGGGTCGCGGGTTCGAACCCTGCTGCCGGCACCACTAAGCCCAGTATGAAATCAGGCTTCAGTGGCCGCCACCAATCAAGCGGCAAGAACTTGTTCCCTCCCCTATATCCCAAATAAATCTCCAATTTTGCCCATAATCAGCGACGGAAATTGACGTTCCTCGTTTGGGCCGATGCGCAGCGCTGAGTGGAACCCCAAATCTTGCTAAGGACCCCAACCGGGACTGCAAGGGCATCGTCCGTGCACCTCGTCCCGTTCGATAGTGCCCTATTAGAACCTGACGCTGATTAGGGCAGCCCAAATGCCAGCCGCAGTTTCTTGAACCTGTCGCCGTGTGGACCACTGATCCAACTGTGTCGTCCGGGCGTATTGCATGTTCAAGTGATTACAAGGAGCAGTCGCGGTGGCAGCAGGAAAACTGGCTTGGGTGACCGGAGCGGGGTCAGGGATCGGTCGTAGCCTCGCCATGCGCCTGGCCGAAGCAGGTTGGCGCGTCGCAGTCACGGCGCGCACCGCAGCCGATCTCGACAGTCTCGCCGCTTCGTTGCCCGGCATCATCCGGCCATATGTTCTCGATGTTGCCGACGACGGCGCAGTAACCACAGCGGTTGCCCGGATTACGCAGGATATGGGCCAGATTGACCTGGTGGTGCTGGGCGCCGGAACTTATGTGCCGATCATGGCTGCCGGCTTTGATCGCGCTGCGTTCGAACACACCCTGGATGTGAATGTGATGGGGACTGTGAACTGCCTGAGCGCAATCATGCCGGCCATGATCGGGCGTCGGGACGGTCATATAGTGATCATGGCATCCGTGGCCGGATTTGTGGGCCTGCCCGGCGCCGCGGCCTACGGCGCGAGCAAGGCCGCTCTCAACAACATGGCCCAGGCACTCGAACCCGACCTGGAGCGGCACAATGTGCGCCTCTCCGTCATCAATCCAGGCTTTGTAGACACGCCGCTAACCCGCAAGAACGACTTCCCCATGCCTTTTCTCATGTCGACAGAAGCAGCAGTCGACGCAATCATGAAAGGCTTGGAGCGGCCCAGGTTCGAAATCGTCTTTCCCTGGCAAATGGGGGTGGGCATGAAACTGCTGGCCATGTTGCCGCATCGCGCTCGACTTTTCATCACCCGCCGCATGGTGCGCTGAACAGTCCACCCGCCCGGAAGCTGCCAGTTACGGACCGACTGGCGCCGCAGCTGCAGCTCCTGGCGCGGCGACAGAATTGGCGGCCGGGCCAGGCTCGCCAACAATGGTTACCGTCATTCGATTAGCGGCCGGCCGATGGCGGAACACAGGCACCCTTTTTAGCAGCAGTCGCATCGCTTCCCAGTAAATGGCGCCGACCACCTTGAGCGTCATCAGTGGATAGCGGAACAGGGCAGCCGCCAGTTCCCGATCGTTGAATTCCCGGCGCTGGCCACTGAACGACGCGCGCAACAATAGCCCGCTGCGATCGGTTTCATCGATGCGCACCATGACGTGATCACCCGCCGCTTCGATATGGAAATGATACTGGCAGTCCATCGGCATGAAGGGCGAGACATAGAATTGCTTGGCGCACTGGTGCTCGAACGGGGCGGCCAGTTCAGTCGTGCGCAGCACGTAGATCCAACGCTCCCCAAATGTATTGGAAACTTCATAGATGAGCGCCCTGACTACGCCCTCGGCGTCGCTGCAATAGTAGACTGTCAGGGGATTGAAGACGAAGCCGAACAGCCGCGGATAGCACAGAATATCAATGCAAGGATGTGCAATGGCCAACCCGGCCCGGACCAGCGTGGCCTCCACCCAGTCGCGCAGGCCACGGTCGCGGCCGTCGCCAAGATCTTTTTCCCAAACACTAATGGGTGCGCGGCGGTTGAAGCCGAATAGTGCATTGCGCTGGCTCAGTTCCGCCGCCTCGTCGAGATCGAGCAGGAGCGAGAAGACACGGTACCGCAACTTGTGCCGCCTCGGCCTTATGCGAGCATGGGCCACATGGCCCCGATAAAGCCCCGAGCGGGCCATCAGACCGCCGCTTCCAGATCAGGTCGGACGGCAATACGACCTGGCTTGCCCGACACTGACCACGGCCGGGCCACTCCGCTGAGCGCCTCGGCGACCGCCAGTCCCGATTGAAGGGCATCCTCGTGGAAGCCGTAGCCGAAATAGCTGCCACAGAACCAGGTGTTGCGATTGGCGTTGAGCCGCCAGAGTTGCTGCTGCGCGGTTAGCGCGGCGCTGTCATACAGCGGATGGCGATAGGTGAAGCTGCGCAACACCTGGTCCGGTGCAATGGCCTGATTTGGGTTCAGCGTAACAAAGAGCGGGTGGCGGCGATCCAGATTTTGCAAGCGGTTCATCCAGTAGGTGACGCACAAGGCATCGTCGCCCCCGGTCGCGCCCGCTACGTAGTTCCAGCTCGACCAGGCCAGCCGGCGGCGTGGCATCAAATTTCGATCGGAGTGCAGCACTGCGAGATTGGACGTGTAACGAAACGCCCCCAGCAATTCGGCCTCAGCCTGATCTGGATCGGCCAGCAATTGCAAGGCCTGATCAGCATGTGTGGCAATGACGACCTCATCGAACCGGTCCACATTGCCCGTGGCATCGGTCACCATCACGCCGTCGGGCAGCCGCTCGATGCGCTTAGCGGCGCAACCCAGCCGGACACGGGCCGGCGTCAGCGCGGCAATGCGATTGACGTAGCTACGGCTACCGCCGGTCACAGTGCGCCATTTCGGTCGCCCCGCGAGCTTCAACAGGCCGTGACTCTCAAAAAAGCGGATGAAGGCAAAAAGCGGATAGTCGCGCATCTGGCTCGACGAGGCCGACCATATCGCCGCGCCTATGGGCAATAGATGATCATCGATAAAGCATTGCGCATAGCCCCCATCATCCAAAAACTCCCCCAGGGTGATCCCCTGCAACTCGGCGCGGCCCAGCAGACCGGGCGCGTCGCGATAGAACCGCGCCAGGTCGCGCAACATGCGCCAGAAACGGACGCTGAGGATATTGCTGGGTTGAGCCATGATAGCCGAGCTGGAATATTCAAACCTGCCACCATTCAGCGATGCCGAAAACGACATCTCCGACTCCTCGGTGGCCACCCCCAAACGCTCAAACAGGGCGACAAGATTTGGATAATTACCCTCATTGTAGACGATAAAACCTGTGTCTACCGCGGTTGTAGAGGCGCCGGTGCGCACGTCTACCGTATGGGCGTGCCCGCCCAGCCGCGGCTCCGCCTCATAAATGACGACCTGATTGGTGCGGCTGAGCATCCAGGCGGCGGACATGCCGGCAATACCGGAGCCGATCACGGCGATCCTGCGTGATCCTGGTTGCGAGACAAGTGGCTGAACACTCTTCACGATCAAAACCTCTTGGTTGATGCGACCAGTACGACGCGCGCTGCAAGATGGATGACCCAGGAGAAAATAAAACAGCCACGTGATCCAAATCGGATTGATTGCCGTAACCCTGCCATGACACAGAGTTCGCTCGCGCCCAATTATGTTGTGACTGGCCCCCGTCCTGGACTACTTGTTGCAGGAATGGGCGCTGGCGTGCTGGTGCGCCGTCAAGAGCAACGAACGAGACTTATGCCTGGCGATGATAGTGACAACGTCGATGAACGGATGACGCAGTTGTTGCTGCGGGTTGGACGTTCTCGCGACGTGAGCGCGTTTGAAGCGCTGTTCCTTCACTTCGGGCCCCGTATCAAGGCCTACATGGCCAAGGTTGACCGCAGTCGTGCGGAGGAACTCATGCAGGAGACGATGATGTCGGTCTGGCGCAAGGCCAGCCTCTTCGACTCCAGCCGCGGTTTGGCGGCAAGCTGGATTTTCACGATTGCCCGAAACCAGCGCATCGACGCCATCCGGCGCGATCGTCGGGCCGAGATCGATACGGACGATCCGGCGCTCGTTCCGCAAGCGCCGATGGCCGCCGATCAGGCGCTGGACAACAGCCGGAATGCCCAACTTATGCGCGAGGCGCTCGCCGAATTGCCTTCAGAACAAATGCAGGTTCTGCAGCTGGCGTTTTATCAGGAACAGTCGCAAAGCGAGATCGCAACGCGCCTGAAGCTGCCGCTTGGAACCGTCAAATCGCGCATGCGGCTGGGTTTTGCCAAGTTGCGGACGGCATTTGGAAACGGGAACGGTCAGCCATGAGCCCGCGCCACCACCTCAGCGAGGATATCCTGCTTGATTACGCGGCCGGCAGCCTGTCCGAAGGCTGGACGATAGCCGTTGCCTCACACCTGGCCTTGTGCCCCAAGTGCCGCGCCCAATCCAGTCATGCCGATGTCATTGGAGGAGCGTTGCTCGATGTCATTGCGCCCGAGCCTCTGGCGGCCGAAGCTTGGCACGCGATGCGGGCGCGACTGGATGCGGAGCCCGCGCCGGCGCCGGCATCGACTAGGTCGGCACCACCGGCCAAACCCGTGCTGCCCATGCCCCTGCGAGCTTATGTCGGCGGTGATATCGACACGATCAAATGGCGGCCGCTTGGCCGCGGCGCGGCGCAAATGCTGCTGCCGACCGCCGATACGACGACCCAGGTCAGATTGCTGCGAATTCCTGCGGGCAAACCGGTGCCTGAGCACAGCCATGGCGGCCGCGAACTCACGCTGGTGCTGGCGGGTAGTTTTCGCGATGGAGAGCTCCTGTTTGGCCCTGGCGATATCGAAGATGCCGATGGATCCATCCTGCACACCCCCACGGCCACGCCGGAAGCCGACTGTATCTGCCTTGCGGTTACCGATGCACCGCTGCGGTTTAGCAGCTGGATTGTTCGCCTGATCCAGCCGATTCTGAAAATCTAGCCGAGGGAAACTCGATAATGGTCAGCCACTTGGTTGCCTACGCAACGACCGCGGTCGTGTTTTTCGCCGTGGATTTCGTCTGGTTGTCGAAGGTATCGACTAGCTTTTATCGCACTCGCCTTGGCGACGTGCTGCTGGATCAGCCGAACCTGCTTATCGCTGGTTTGTTTTACCTGTTTTACGTCGGCGGGATTGTGTATTTCGCGGTCGCGCCGGCCCTTGCGGATGGAGGCTGGAGCAAGGCGCTCATTGCCGGACTAATTCTTGGCTTTGTTGCCTACGGAACCTATGACCTGACGAACCTCTCGACCTTGCGGGGATGGTCGTGGTCGGTGTCCATGGTGGACCTTGCATGGGGAACGGTGTTGACGGGAACGGCGGCAGTTTCCGGGTATTTCTTGACCCACTATGCCTTGCGGTAGTGCTTCCCGGCGATAACGCGCGAACGTCGCTCGCGACAAGCTTTCCGCTCATTTTGGCTCCACGAGCACTCCCAGTTCAAAGCTCCGAACTTCTGGCAAGTAACCATCAAAGCCGGCCAGGGCTTTCTCATTGGAAATTGTATCCTAGTATGCCAGTGTGGTGTCGGGAGGAGCGCCATCTTCGGCGGTCCAAAGCCAACTGGCTTCTATATGGGAATGGAGAACCAATGACACTTAGGGAGACATTGTGCGCGGCCCTCATCGTGGGTGCGTTGTCAACTACTGCCGCTTATGCCCAGGCACCCGCCGCAGAACAACCAAAGTTAGCTCTGGCCGATGTTCCTCGTGGACTGCAGGCCGAAGTGACCGAAGTCTGGGAGCCGGTACCGGCGTCGGTGGATGCACCCGAGGGCGGAATTCCTTCTGACGCGATTGTGCTTTTCGACGGTACCAACACGGACGCCTGGGTCAAAGCAGCGGTCGAAGGCGGCGCTGTCGATTGGCCGATCAAAGATGGCATCTGGTCCATCGGTTCGCGCGACATCGTTACCAAGGAGAACTTCTGCGACGTCCAGATGCATATCGAATGGCGGTCTCCGACAGATATCGAAGGCTTTGACGGTCAGGACCGCGGCAATAGCGGCATCAAGTTCCAGAACCGCTATGAGGTGCAAATCCTCGACAGCGTCGATAACCCCACCTATGTCCATGGCCAGGCTGCCTCGGTCTACAAGCAGTACGCTCCACTGGTAAACGCGTCGCGCGCGCCCGGCGAATGGCAGGCCTACGATATCGTCTTTGAGGCCCCGATCTTTGGTGACGACGGCGGCCTGCGAAAGCCAGCCTACATCACTGTGTTCCACAACGGCGTGTTGGTGCAAAACCACGTCCAATTGGCAGGCACAACCTCGTTTGTCGGCTATCCGACCTATCAGGCGCACGGCTGCGAGCCTATCCGCCTCCAGGATCACAACTCTGACGTGACCTTCCGCAATATTTGGGTCCGGCCGCTCTAACGCCAGATCAGGGGTCGCGAGCCATTGCGCCGCGGCCCCTCCCCCCAGACGAGGTCGCTGCCGACAGGCACCAGTTGGCCAAGCGCAGAGTGGACGTGGGAACGCGGATTAGTTGTTGCGAGGCAATCCACTGGACCGGTCCGGAACAATATGAACCATGATCGTCACTCTCCGATCTCCTTGTTGCGCAGACGGTCGAAGGCCACGGCCAGGACAATAAATCCGCCCACAAAGGTACCCTGCCAGAAAGTGCTGATACCTAGCAGGGTCAGGCTGTTGCGGATGACTTCGATGAGAGCGGCGCCCAGCACAGCGCCAAGCGCCGTCCCGCTGCCTCCGGCCAGGTTCGCTCCGCCGATCACCGTTGCAGCAATGACTGTCAGTTCCATTCCTGTTCCCAGCCCCGTAGTGACGGAACCCAACCAGCCGGCCTCGAGAAAGCCGGTAATTCCGGCGCAAAACGAAACGAACATATACACCGAGACCTTGACCGACTTGACCGGCACACCGGTCAGGACGGCGGCCCGCTCATTGCCGCCAATGGCGTAGAGATATCGCCCCCAACGCGTCCAGCGCAGCATCAAGGAGGTGATGATGGCGAGCACGATCATGACAATGACCGGATTGGGGATCGGCAGCCCAAAGAAGTTCACCGAGCCGCCGCCGAGCCCAAAAAGGATACGTTGATCCGGACCAAACTCATAGATCAGCGCATTGTTCGACATGACCATGCCGATACTTCGGGCTATGGACATCATCCCGAGCGTCACGACAAAGGACGGCATCCCGGCAATGGCGATAAGCGTACCGTTGATGGCGCCAACCAGCAGCGATGCCCCCATCGCGGCCGGGAACGCGAGCGTAATGGGCAGTCCGGCATGCATGATCACCGTGGTCGTCATGGCTGAAATCAGCACTGTGGAACCCACCGACAGGTCGATCCCACCCGTAATAATCACCGCCGTCATGCCGATCGCCACGATGGCGACGAAGGCAAAATTGCGCGTTACGTTGAACAGGTTGCTGGGCGTGGCGAAGGTTCTGGTCAGCACTGACATCGCTACGATTGCCAGCAAGGCGGCCAACAGCACCCAGAATATTTGCCTGCTGACCAGCCAGGACCCAAAATTGCGGTGTGTACGCTGCTCGATAGCCTGCTGCAGAGAAGAGTCAGCATTCATGGCGTCCCCCTATGCGCGCTCAATAGCGCCGGTGATCAGGCCGGTCACCTCTTCGGGCGAGCTATCCGCGACCAGCTTGTCCGCCACCTTCTGCCCGCGCCGCAGCACGACCAGACGATCACACACGGCAAAGATGTCCGGAATTCTGTGACTTATCAAGATGATCGCCATGCCCTGCTCACGCAGGCGACGAATGAGATTGAGCACCTCGGCCACCTGCCGAACGCTGATCGCCGCAGTGGGCTCGTCCATCAACACAATGCGCGGATTGGACAGCCGCGTTCGTGCAATCGCCACGGCCTGCCGCTGTCCACCAGACATGCGCCGCACCAGGTCGCGCGGCCGCGTTTCAGACTTCAGCTCGCCAAAAAGCTCCGCCGAGCGCTTGTACATGGCACGGTAGTCGAGCACTTCGGGGATAAACCACTGCCACCATTTGCGGCGGCGATACCATGGCCGCTCGGCTTCGGCGGTCGTCCTCGCCATCGAGGTCAATTCGCGCCCGAGAAATATATTGGCCGCTGCGGTCAGGTTGTCTGCCAGCGCCAGGTCCTGGTAGACAATTTCGATACCCTTGGCTCGCGCATCCTTTGGACCATGCAATTCGATGGGCTCGCCATTGAGCCGGATATGCCCGCCGCTGGGATGGAAATTGCCGGCGATGATCTTGACCAGCGTCGTCTTGCCCGCGCCATTGTCGCCAACGAGGCCAACGACCTCGCCGGCATTCAGCACCAGCGAAATATCGGTGAGGGCGGTTATCGCACCATACTGCTTGGAGACGCCTTCCAGTTCCAGAACCGCCATGCCAGCGCTCCTCCACCAATATCGCGGTCGCGTCCCCCATATTGATCCTAGATTCCATGCAACGGCAATTGCCAACGTCAATAAAATGCCAAGCGGCGCCAACAAGTTCTGGTCACTAGTTCTGCGACCTACTGTAGTCTGATTCTGTTTGCAGATTGACGTGCCTCGGGGAGACTTGGTAATCTCCACAGCTGGAAGGAACCTCAGATGCTGGTGCTAGTAACCGGCGCGACAGGCAAGGTTGGTCGTGTTCTGCTGCAGCGGATGCTCGAGGACCCCCGCTGCTCGGACATGCGTGTCCGCGCTTTCATCCACAATCGAACGTTACCACCGCATGAGCGGCTCGAGGTAATACGAGGCTCCATCACCGATGGCAATGTCGTCGCGGAGGCGATCGCCGGGGCAACCCACGTCATTCACATGGCCACCGTCAAGGAAGATCCGCAACACGCGATGGACGTCTCGGCCAAGGGGATGTTCCTGCTGCTGGATGCATTCCGGACCAGCGCAACGGCCGAGCAGTTCATCCTCGTGGGCGGCGATTGCGTGGTTGGGCACATTCACGTGGCCTATGACGCCCCGATTACCGAGATCTCGCCGCGCCGCCCCTACCCGGGCGTCTATGCTCTTTCCAAGGTGCTCGAAGAGGTGATGCTGGAGCAATTCTACATCCAGTACGGGATCAATGGCTGCTGCCTCCGCGCCCCCTGGATCATGGAAAAGGACGACTTCAAGTATGTTCTTACCTTCGGTGCCGATCAGTTCGGCGGGCCGGACTGGGATACCTTGATGTCGGCCGCAACTCGCGCCCGACACCATCGCGAAGGCGCGGTGCCGCTGCTGCTCGATATCAAGGGCCAGCCCCTCGAGCGAAACTTCATCCATGTTACCGACGTGGTCGCGGCAATTCTCGCGGCCCTGGACCATCCGGGGGCCCGGCAACAACTCTTCAACGTGGCGATGAACCGCCCGCTCGACTATGCGGTGGTGGCTGAACACTTGGCCCGGACGCGCCAAGTGAGCAGCGTTGCCATTGAAACTTCATTCCACTCCAACTGGCTAGACAACAGTAAGGCGCGCCAGGCGCTCGGCTGGGAGCCGCAATATGACGCCATAAGTCTTGTTGATGCAGCTTTTTCGTATGCAAGGGCCGCGGATGATCCGCGCAAGGTCTGGTACGTCGGCTGAAGCAACGGGGTCCGCTAACGGACAGTAAGTCACCCTAGGGAGGATACGATGAAAAAGACTATACTTGCCTTGGCCGGAATTGCGCTCATTGGAGCGCTGGCGGGCGGCGTACAGGCGCAGGACAAGAAAGTCCTGGCTGTGGTGGTGAAAGGGCTGGACAACCCGTTCTTCACCGTCATGGGACAAGGCTGCGCCGACTGGAACGCTGCGCACACCGACTCCGAATATGAATGCCTGTTTACGGGCCCGGCGCTCAGCTCGGACGAGACCGGAGAAGTGCAGATCGTTCAGGACTTGATCAACCGCGGCGTGGCCGGCATCGCGATCTCGCCGTCCAACGCTCCCGCCATGGCCAATATGCTGCGTGCAGCGGCGCCCCCGATGCCGATCATTACCGTAGACGCCGACCTGCTGCCGGCCGATGCAGACCTGCGCAAGACCTATTTTGGCACCAACAATTACGAAATGGGTGTCGGCATGGCCAAGGAGCTGCTCAAGCTCAAGCCGGAGGGCGGAACAGTGTGCCTGCAACTGGGCAATGTGGCCGCTGCCAATATCAACGAACGGGCCGCGGGCTTCCGGGACACCGTTGCCGGCAGCAAGGGTACCGATCGGCTGTCCGACACCAACGGCTGGACAGAAATCGATGGCTGCCCGGTCTTCACCAATGATGACATCCCAACTGCCAACCAGCAGATGGCGGACGTTCTAACCGCCAATCCCAAACTGACGGCCTTCATCCTGGTCGGCGGCTGGGCGCAATTCGGCCCACAGGCCTATGCGCAAAACACCGACCAGGTCATGGATCGCCTCAAGAGCAAGGATCTGGTCATCCTTGCCGGTGATACGCTGCCGCCGCAAATCCAGGCCTTCAGCGAAGGGCGCAGCCACTTCCAGATTGGGCAGCGCCCCTATCAGATGGGTAACGAGGCGCCGGACATCTTGATTACCCTGATCGAGGGCGGCACCGTTGAAGACCCCAAATACACGGGGCTTGACGTATGCACCCTTGAGGACCCAGGCATCTGCGTCCCCTGACCTCCTACCTCTGGCGGGCACGTTATGATGTGCCCGCCAGCCGGCTTGCAGCCAGCGTCTGCATTTCTTTCTGGGCTCCCACATGATCGCCGATGCTTGCAGCAACTCAGATCCCCCGCCACCGATGCCTCATCCTTGATTGTCCCCGCGCGCGAACACATTTTCTTGGCAAAGGCTCAGCTGTACTTCTCGCCTAAGCTGCAGCGATCTGGGCCACCGGGAAGATGGAGAGCTCGGAATGAAGCTTCACCAGGCGTGGCGTTTTCAGGACAGGGATCAGGCCGGACGCGAATTGGCGGCCGCAATTGCGCGGCTGGCGCTGGTTGATCCGGTAGTCATGGCGCTCCCCCGCGGAGGTGTCCCCGTGGCCTCGCACGTTGCGACTGCCCTTGGCGCACCCTTGGACTTGCTATTGGTGCGCAAGTTAGGCGCGCCGGGCCAGCCCGAGCTGGGAATGGGCGCCATAGCCGATGGCAACCCGCCGAGCATCTATGTCAATGCAGAGCTGGTGGATGAGCTGGGCATTTCGCAGGCGGCCATAGATCTTGAAGTCACCAGACAAATGGCAGAACTGGATCGTCGCCGGCAGGCATATGGCCTTCACCAATATACCGATGTTCATGGCAGACCGGTCGTTTTGGTCGACGACGGGATCGCAACCGGCGGTACGGTCAGGGTCGCTCTCCACGCCCTCCGCAACAGAGCCGCGGCCCAATTGATAGTCGCCGTCCCTGTAGCGCCTCGTGAGGCCCTCGACGCCCTCGCGCCATTCGCCGACCAAATTATTTGCCTCTGTGCTCCGGAGCATTTCATGGCCGTCGGGCAGGTCTACCGGAACTTCGAACAAACGAGCGACGCGGAAGTTATCGACCTGCTGAAACAGGCATCCTGACTTAAGTGGCACCTGGCGGTCGCATACCGGCGATTGATCTAGACAGCCTAAGGGTCGCCGTCACTCTTGTGGCGCCTGCCTCGGCACCGCTGCATAATCTTGTTGCGCACTCTATTTTGTCGTGCCTTGAATGGTACCGGCCGCCCTCCAGCCGAGAAGGCGCCGAGGGAGGGTAATTGGAACCATGGTTCTGAGTGCGGATACCACCATTCGCCTGGCTGGCCTTCTGGTCAATGACCTGACCGACATCGGTTTGTCCTGCAAATGAACGAGCCCTCCGGCCATCTGCGTCGCCCCCTGGGGCCAGGCGGCTCGATCGGTCACTGGCAAATTGGCGACGTGGCCGAGGAACCCTACGATGTGCCATGGTCCGCGATGCAGGGGGACATGGACCCCTTCTTTTTCCTGACCAAGCACAGGAATTTCATTCCCCACGAATATCCGTGCCGCACCATCTTCGCCGAAAACTTTCGTGGGCGAAGGCCCGAGGTACGTGGCCGCTTTGACATGGCACGGTTCTGGCTGCCATTCGGCTCGCCGCGCGTCGACCTCTCCGGTTTCTGGTTTCGCCCGACGCGCATCGCCGCTTGGGCACGCACCACCATCGAGGCGCAAACCGCGGGGACAGCCGAGTTCAGTCTGGGCACCTGCGGCGGCGCGGTCATCTGGATTAACGGCACGGAATTGGGCTGGCTGGCGCCCTATAGCCGCAATCTCGAGGCGCAGTCCCGCTTCACGGTCGACCTGCAGGCCGGGCCCAACACGATCGAAATCTTCTTCGATGACCTGGCCGAGCGCGATGCACGCTTTTTCTTCCAGCTGAACTATGTCGCTGGCCCAGCCATCAGCGTCGCCCTCCCGACACCGGTTGCCGGCCGGGTGGCCGATGGCATCGAGCAGGCCCTTGAAGCGCTTCACTTCGATCAGACCCATTATCTGGGCGGGCCAGTGTCGTTGATCTTGCCTCATCCGGTTCCTGTCGACACCACTGTCCACGTGGCCATTGGCGGCGATTTCATCTCGCATGAGCAGGTCACACTGGAGCGCGTCCTGGCCGCCGGTGCCACCAGTTTGGACCTGGGACCGTCCGAGGCGATGCCTGCCGACTTCCGCCACTTCGATATCACCTTCAACGCTGGCGGCTTTGTTGCCCGGCGAACCCTCGCGGTTGAAATCTGCCATGTCGAACGCCACGGGTCTGCCCCGGACAATCTTTCGGCCCGCATAGATGAGGCGCTCGAAACCGTCGCGGAATACAGCGAACCGGACACCTCGTGCGCACTGGCGCGCCTTGCGACGGGCAAGGGCGGGGCCGAGACCAATGCGATGATCGCGGCCGCGCTTCCGAGCATCGAAGCCTGCCACGACTGTTCCGATTTCACCCTGGTGCCGCTGCTATGGGCGCGAAGCGCTTTCGCCGACGCCATTGATCCCGCCCTGCTGCAGCGCATCGACAGCACCATAGTCGGCTACCGCTACTGGATGGATGAACCCGGCAATGACGTGCAGTGGTATTTCTCCGAGAACCACGCCTTGCTGTTTCACACCGCTGCCTATCTTGGCGGCCACCTGCTGCCCGACGCGGTGTTTACCCGCTCGGGCCGAACCGGCGCCGAGCAGAGTGCAATCGGCGCCGCGCGGGTGCGAGCCTGGCTAGATCACTTCGAAACCTGGGGCATGGCCGAGTTCAACTCGGCGCCCTATTTCCCCATCGACTTCAAGGGCCTGACGGCCCTGGCAGCCTTGGCGCCCGATCCGGATATCGCGGCCCGGGCCAAGGAGAGCATACTGCAACTGCTCGAAATTGTTGCTCGCTCATCGCATCAGGGCATGATGACGGCGGCTCAGGGGCGATCCTACGAGCACACGCTGTGCGCTGGCCGCTCCCTTGAACTCTCTGCCATTGCGCGACTTGTGTGGGGCAGAGGCTGGTTCGGACGCCGCGTCCACGCCCTGGCGCAATTGGCGATGTGTCTGCGCGATCATGGCCTTATCATCCCGGATCGCTCGGCCGCCATAGCGCTCCATGACGGAGCGGACCACGAAGAATGGCGCTTTGCCCAAGGGCAGGATCGGTTCGCCCGGCTATATCACTACAAGGCCCGTCACTTCGCCATGGGCTCACCGGTGCACTATCGCTGGGGCGAATGGGGCTATCAGGAAACTGTCCTCCACCTGCGGCTCGGCGATGCGCCCGAGGCCGCCATCTGGATCAATCATCCCGGCGAAGCGATCCAGTTTGGCGCCGGCCGCCCTTCCTACTGGGGTGGCTGCGGTAACATTCCTCGCGTTCACCAATATCGCGGCCTTGCCGTATTGCAGTTCCTTACCCATTCGAGCCAGCCTGATTTCACCCATGCCTGGTTCCCCCGCGACCGGTTCGATGACAGCCGCGTCGCCGGCCCCATCGCCATGGCTTGCAGTGGTGGCGGTGCCGTGTTGCTCAAGGGTAGTGGCGACTTCAACGTGACCAGCGAGGGCCCGTCCGCTGGCGCTGAATTGCGTCTGAGTGGCGAAAACACACTCTGGATTGTTCGGATTGCGGGAACCGACGATCTTGACGCCCTGCGGCAAGCTTTCGCACCGCTGGAAATCAGCATGTCTGCGGACGGTGTCTGGCAGGTCAATGACCCCCATTACGGTCCGGTGATCTTTCATCCCGACGGTGTCGTCGAGGCCGAGGGCCGCAGGATCGATCCCAACAGGTATTCCATCGCCGGGGATGCAATCACGCTCCCCGACTTTGCTCTGCCGCGTGCGCCGGTACAGGCTCGAAAAGAGGTCAACCGCCGCTGAACCCCGAACCGGACTGGTTCGTCATTGTGAGGAGGATACGATGAGAAAGACCAAAACCCTTTTGGCCGCTCTGGCTCTGGGGCTGTTGACGACCACGGCCAGCATGGCCGGGGATGTGCGTATCATGTGGTATTCGGACGGCGTCGAAGGTGAGGTGCTCAAAGACCTGCTCACGCGCTTCATGACCGACAACCCGGCGATCAATGTCATCCTCGACGAGGTATCGTACGACGTCGTTCGCGAGCAGCTTCCGGTGCAGCTGGAGGCGGGCAACGGCCCCGATATCGCCCGCGTCACCAACCTCAAGGCCCCCGCAAACCACTGGCTCGACATGCGCCCGATGCTGTCCGATCCGGCCTATTGGGACACCAATTTCGGTGACCAGGCCGATTGGATGCGGCCCGACGGGTCCGACGCCATCACCGGCTTCATGACCCAGATCACCTTGACCGGCGGCTTTGCCAACAAGACCCTGTTCGACCAGGCCGGCGTCGCATTGCCGGCGGCGGATGCGAGCTGGGATGATTGGGCGGCGGCGGCCAAGCAGGTTGCTCAAAGCCAGCAAGTGCCAATGGCCATGGCGCTCGACCGTTCCGGCCACCGCATCAGCGCGCCCAATACTTCGTTTGGCGCGAATTATGTCGGCGCCGACGGCCTTCCCGCGCCGCTTGATGCCGGCGCCAAGGAATTCATCGCCAAATTTGTCGGCTGGAACGCCGATGGCACCATGAACAACGAGGTCTGGGTCACCGCGGCAGGCTCGACCTATCGCGCTGCCGCCGATGACTTCATCAACGGCCAGTTGGTCTATTACTATTCCGGCAGCTGGCAGGTCCCGAACTTTGCCACCAAGATCGACGGCGCCTTCGACTGGGTGGCGACGGGCAGCCCATGCGGCCCGGCCGCCTGCACCGGCATGCCCGGTGGCGCTGGCCTCGTGGCGATCAAGTACACGAAGAACCCAGACGATGTAGTTGCCGTGATGGAATATTTGGGAAGCGAAGCGATCGTCAAAGACTTCTCCGAGCGGACGCTGTTTCTGCCCGCGCACAAGGGCGTCATCGCCGCGGGTCTCGACTTCAAGTCCGACAGCCAGTTCGTCAAAGACGCGCTAAATGCCTTCGTCACCGCCTCCGCCACCACCTCGCCGGTCGCGCTCAAGCTGCCCGGCTGGAAGTGGTCGGACGCAGTCTACAGCGCCATCGTCTCGCGGGTGAGCCAGGTAGTCGCCGGGGAATTGACCCTCGATGACGCCTATGCCCGCATTGACGATGACATCGCCGCCAAGGTGGCCGAAGCCGGAGGAAAGTAGAGTGTAAGCCCGTGGCATCGACCAGCCCTACCCCCGCCAAAAGGATTGCCGCGTTCGCCTTGGCGCCGCTGCGATTTGTCGTTGGCGCCGTGATGGGGCTGATCGATCTGCCCTTGCGAGGTCTGCAGAAGGTCGCCGGCCAGAACGGCATGGCGGCCTTCTTTCTGCTACCCAACATGGCGATCTTCGCCATATTCGTGCTGCTGCCTTTGGTCATCAACATTATCTATTCGACCACGGGCGGCAACGCGATCTTCCTCGACAACCGGGTGTTTGTCGGCGGTGCCCAATATCAACGCCTGTTCGATTGCGACAACTATCTGATGCCCCAGACCTGCGCGGAAGACACCTTCTGGCGGGCCGTGCAGAACACCGCTTTCTTCGTCCTGTTCCAGGTCACGGCCATGGTGTTGGTGGCGCTGATCACCGCGTTGATCCTCAATCGGGAAATGCGCACCCGCGGCTTCTGGCGCGCGGTGTTTTTCTTCCCTGTTCTGCTGTCCCCAGTTGTCGTTGGGCTGATCTGGCGCTGGATCCTGCAGCGCGATGGCGTGCTCAACGCACTGCTGCTGGGGATGGGACTCGACACGACGGTGTGGCTTGCGGACCGCAACTGGGCGTTCTTTTTTGCCGTGTTTGTCTCGGTCTGGGCCCATATGGGCTTTTATGCGCTGATCTTGCTGGCGGGCCTGCAGGCGATCCCGCGCGAGCTTTATGAGGCCGCCGAGATGGACAGCGCCAAGCCGGTCCGCGTGTTCTGGCGCATCACCATGCCGCTGCTGCTGCCCAATCTGCTGGTGGTGCTGGTGCTCGTGCTGATCCGTGCGGTGCAGATTTTCGACGAAGTGTTTGTCCTCACCGGCGGCGGTCCGGGCACCGCGACCATGTTCCTCACCCAGTACATTTACGAAACCGGCTTTGCCAGCCAGCTGCGCAATCCCGGCCTGGCATCGGCCGCGTCGATCCTGATGGGGCTGGTCCTGGTGACGCTGACGCTGGTTCAGCTTGGCCTGGGACGGCGCAACGAGAAGAAAGCGGAGCGGTCCTCATGAACGCGATCGTTGCCTTCCTCACGCGCCGCCGCTCGACACATGGCTGGCACTGGACCGATATCGCCACCTGGGTCTGGCTGATTGGCGGGCTGCTGATCATGTTCGGCCCCGCGCTCTGGCTCATCATGTCCTCGTTCAAGACCCCGGCGGCACTGGCCGAATTTCCACCCACCATCCTGCCCTATGTCACCCAGACGGTGAGCGTCGAGGGCTATGACAAGCCGCTGGCCCTGTACGCCGCCACCCTGCCCGACGGCACGGTCAAAACCTTGGCCGAAGTGCGCCGAATAGGCCTGGTCTCGCAGATGGTGGACCCGGTTTCCCCCGGCGAAATCATCAAGGTGCAGATCGACCAGCGCGTGCCACTGCGCGAGGTGGCGTTCGCCTCCAACAATTACTCCGATCCGTTCCTGCGCTTCGATTTCTGGCTCTATCTGCGCAATTCGGTGTTCGTCACCTTCTTCGCAACTGTCATCACTCTGGTGGTCAATTCCATGGCAGCCTTCGCGCTGTCGAAATACAAATTTCCCGGTCGGAGCGCCGTGATGCTGGTCATCCTGGCGACGCTGATGGTGCCGCTCTCGGTGATCATTGTGCCGCTCTATTCGATCATCGGCACCCTCGGGCTATTCGACAATCTGTGGGGCGTTATCCTGCCCACGGTCGCGACGCCCACGGGGGTGTTCCTGTTGCGTCAGTACATGCTCACCATTCCCGACGAGCTGCTCGACGCCGCCCGCATGGACAAAGCCTCAGAGTGGCAAATCTATTGGCGCATCGTGCTGCCATTGGCCGCCCCTGCACTGGCGGTTCTGGCCATTTTCTCCGTCGTCTGGCGCTGGAACGACTTCCTGTGGCCGCTGATCGTGCTGTCGCGGCGCGAGCTCTATACCCTGCAGGTGGGCCTCTCCATCTATTCGGGCGAGCTCAATGTGCAGTGGCATTACATCCTGGCCATGACCGTCGTTTCGATGATCCCGGTGGTCATTATCTTCGTCTTCCTGCAGCGCTTCATCACCACCGGCATTGCCGGATCCGGTCTAAAATAGGAGCGCGCGCATGAGCCGCCTGTCGCTTGCCAATATCGTCAAGAACTACGGCCTGGTCGAAATCATCCGCGATGTCAGCCTCGACATCCATGACGGCGAGTTCGTGGTGTTTGTCGGCCCTTCGGGTTGCGGCAAGTCAACCATGCTGCGCCTGATCGCCGGTCTCGACCAGCCGACCAGCGGCTCCATCACCATTGATGGGCAGGACGTCACCAAGGTTCCGGCGGCCGATCGGGGCCTGGCCATGGTGTTTCAATCCTACGCGCTCTACCCACACATGAGCGTGCGGCAAAATCTGGCCTTCGGGCTTGAAAACACCCGCGTCCCCAAGGCCGAGATCGAGACACGGATTGCCGACGCTGCGCGAATGCTGGAGATCGAACCCTATCTCGAACGCCGCCCGGGGCAATTGTCGGGCGGACAACGCCAGCGCGTCGCCATTGGCCGCGCCATCGTGCGGCGGCCGGGGGCCTTCTTGCTTGACGAACCCCTCTCCAATCTCGATGCCGAGCTGCGTGTATCGATGCGGGCCGAACTCGCCGGCCTGCATGCCCGGCTCAATTCCACGATGATCTATGTCACCCACGACCAGGTCGAAGCCATGACGCTGGCCGATCGGATTGTGGTGCTGCGCGCCGGCAAGGTCGAACAGGTCGGCACGCCGCTCGAACTCTATAACAAGCCCGCCAATCGCTTTGTCGCCGGCTTCATCGGCGCGCCGCACATGAATTTCCTCTCTGGCACCGTCACCCAGGCTGCTGCCGACACAGCCCTCGTGGCTCTGGCTGGCGGGCATGCCGTCAGCGTTGCCACCGGCGACCTTACCCTGTCTGTCGGTGATACCCTCACTATCGGGGTCCGCCCCCACCACGTCACCCTCGACGACGGCCCCGAGAGCGTGCCCGCCACGATCCGGCTGGTAGAGGAACTGGGTTCCGAAACCGTCGTCCACGCCGATCTCGAGGGCGCACGGCTGCTGGCGGTGCTGGACGGTCAGCGCGCCTTAAGACCGGGCCAGACCGTCGGCCTGGCACTCGGCAAGGCGCCGCTGCACCTGTTCGACGCCAATGGCCAACGACTCCCGGGAACCTGACGAACGTCGTCCGACCCGAATGGACCGAATTTGAGCCCCCAGCCACGCGGATTGCCCGGAAAGGCGGACACGGCTACCATTCATCACCGCCCCCGAAGCCGGACACCCCCCGTGACAAATCGTTTCCGCAGCTACGAACCGACGCATCGCCTTGCCAGCATTGAGCAGGCCGTGGACGCCTTCAGCCTGCTACGCGACTTCTTCGAAGGAGCCATCATCGTGGATGCACAGACCCGCATCACCTGGATGGATGCTCGCTACCGGGAACTGCTCAAGCTTGATCCCGCCTTTGATCCGCTGGGCCTGCCCGTTGAGGAGGTAATCCCGCATTCCCTGCTCCGGCGGGTGGTGGAAACCGGCCGCCCGATCCTGCTCGACATCATGGATTTCAACGACCGGCAATTCGTGGTCTGCCGTATCCCGCTCAAGGACGACGATCACAAGGTCGAGGGCGCCATCGGCTTCGTCTTCTACGACAATGTCGACTATCTCGCCCCCATCCTCGACAAGTTCGCCAGCCTGCAAAAGCAGCTCAGCCGCGCCCAGGCGGCGCTCACCCGTGAGCGGCAAACCAAGTACACCCTGTCCAGTTTTGTCGGCGTCAGCGACAGCGTGCGCGAGCTCAAGGCCATGGTTCGCCGCTTCGCCCTGCGCGATAGCGCCGCCCTGATCGAAGGCGAGACCGGCACCGGCAAGGAACTTCTCGCCCACGCCATGCATCAGCAATCCGACCGCGCCGATGGCCCGTTCGTCGCGGTCAACGTCGCCGCCATTCCCGATGCCCTGCTTGAGGCCGAGTTCTTTGGCGTGGCGCCGGGCGCTTTCACCGGCGCCGACCGCAAGCCGCGCAAGGGCAAGTTCGAACTCGCTCACGGCGGCACCCTCTTCCTCGATGAAATCGGCGACATGCCAAGCGCGCTGCAGGCCAAGCTCTTGCGTGCGTTGCAGGAGGGCGAAATCGAGCCCCTCGGCTCCAACACTGTCAAGAAGGTCGATGTCCGTATCATCGCCGCGACGTCGCAGAATTTGCAAATGCGGCTCGCCGACAAGTCCTTCCGCGCCGACCTCTACTACCGCATCGCTGTCCTCACCATTCAGGTCCCGCCCCTGCGAGATCGCCTGGAAGACGTCGGCCCCATCGCCGAGGCGCTGCTCGAGCAGATACCCCGCCAGCAGGACCAGCGCGGCTGGATCCTCGAGTCCGATGCCGTTCAGCTATTGGTGCAACACGACTGGCCGGGCAATGTCCGGGAGCTGCGCAACATCCTGGAACGCGCGGCGGCAATGGCCCCCAGCGAGATCATCGATGCAGCGCTGGTGGCGCGCGCCTTGCCCCGGCGCCCCGAGCCCGAAGCAGCACCCGCCAGCGGTGCTCTTTCGACCCGCATGGCGGAAACCGAACGCCAGGCGTTGATCGACGCCATAGCCGCCAGCAATGGCAGCAGGTCCGCCGCCGCGCGTCGCCTGGGTGTCTCTCGCTCGCAGTTTTATGAAAAGCTCAAGCGTCACGGAATCTGAACGGAATTGAACTGTCCGATAAACCGCACAATCTCCGGACTCGTCCGAATATCCGGACAACCATGACCGCCAAATCGGGGCATTTTGGCCTGATTTCCACTTGGCACGAAAGCTGCAATGCCCTTCCCAACAAGATGAGGATCGCCAAGATCCGGGACTAGGGGATGGAGTCGGAGTGAACGAGCCAAAGCGCACCGCATTGGTGACGGGGTCTACCAGCGGCATTGGCCTGGCCATTGCCAGGAAGTTCGCCGCGTTGGGATATGACGTCGCGGTCAATAGCTTCGAGCCGGAAGCAGATGTCATGGAAACCCTGGCGGCGATACGGCAGTGCGCGACGGGGCGCATTGTCTATCACCAGGCGGACCTCGCCGATGGCGCCGCCAGTTTCCAGCTGGTCGAACACGTTATCGCCGATTTCGGCACGCTTGACGTACTGGTCAACAATGCCGGCATCCAGAAGGTGGCGCCCGTCGAAGAGCTCCCGCCCGCGGATTGGGACCGCATCATTGCCGTCAGTCTCGACTCTGCCTTTCACACCATTCGCGGCGCGGTTGCCGGCATGGCGCAACGGGGATGGGGCCGCATCATCAACGTGGCCTCGGCCCACGGCCTGCGCGCATCCCCGTTCAAGTCGGCCTATGTCGCCACCAAGCACGGCGTGGTGGGTCTGACCAAGACGGTGGCTTTGGAAGTTGCCGAAAAAGGCATCACCGTCAACGCCATCTGCCCCGGTTATGTCTGGACCCCACTCGTTGCCAAGCAGGTCACCGACCAGGCCAAGGTACACAATCTCAGCGAAGAGGAAGTGGTACGACAGATCATGCTTGCGCCCCAACCCACCCGCAAATTCGTCCAGCCCGAGGAGATCGCCGAGCTGGCTGCCTATCTCTGCTCGGACTGGGCCCGCTCGATCACAGGCAGTACCATTTCGATCGACGGCGGTTGGACAGCAAAATGACGGATACCACCTCAAACGATGTAATTTTGTCAGCACAGGGGCTTACCAAACGCTTCGCCGGATTTGTTGCGGTAAACGGCGTTGACCTTGCAGTGCGCCGCGGCTCCATCCACGCGCTGATCGGCCCCAATGGCGCGGGCAAGACCACCTGCTTCAACCTGTTGACCAAGTTCTTGCAGCCCAGCGCCGGCACCATCCGCTACAATGGGCGCGATATCACCGGCCTTTCGCCCGCCGCTGTCGCGCGCCTGGGCGTCGTCCGCTCTTTCCAGATCTCGGCGGTCTTTCCGCAAATGACGTCGTTGGAGAATGTGCGCATCGCCTTGCAGCGGGCCAAGCGCGGCGACAGCTTTGATTTCTGGCGCCCTGAAAAGGTGCTCTCCGAACTCGACCGCGACGCCATGCACCGCATTGAGGAAGTGGGGCTCGCCGATTATGCGCTGACCACCGCGGGCGATCTCTCCTATGGCCGCAAGCGCGCGCTCGAAATCGCGACCACCTTGGCGCTCGAGCCTGACCTGCTGCTGCTTGACGAGCCCATGGCCGGCATGGCGCAGGAGGATGTGAGCCGCATCTCGGCCCTCATCCGGCGCATCTCGAAGAACCGCACCATCCTCATGGTGGAGCATAATCTTTCCGTCGTGGCGGACCTCAGCGACCGCATCACCGTGCTGGCGCGCGGCGAAATCCTGGCCGAGGGCAGCTATGGCGAAGTGTCCAGGGATCCGCGGGTAATCGAAGCCTATATTGGAGGCGGCCATGAGTGAGGCCCTCGCCGTGCAAGAGGCAATTCCGCTACTCTCGGTGCGCGATCTGCACGGCTGGTACGGGGAAGGCCACGTCCTTCACGGCATCAATTTCGACGTGCAGCAGGGCGAAGTCGTCACCCTGCTCGGCCGCAATGGCGCCGGCAAGACCAGCACGTTGCGCGCCATCATGGGCCTGTTGCCGCGGCGCGAGGGCTCCATCACCTTTGGCGGTCGCGAGCTGATCGGCCTGCCCCCGCGCAAGATTGCCCGCGCCGGCATCGCTTTCTGCCCCGAGGAGCGCGGCATATTTTCATCGCTGTCAGTCGATGAAAACCTGATGCTGCCGCCAACAGTCCTGCCGGGCGGGCTCACCCGCGCCGAGGTTCTGGACATGTTTCCAAACCTGCGTGAGCGCCTCACCAGCCAGGGCACCAAGCTCTCGGGCGGCGAGCAGCAGATGCTGGCCATCGGCCGCATCCTGCGCACGGGCGCAAAGTTTTTGCTGCTTGATGAACCGACGGAGGGACTTGCGCCGGTCATCGTGCAGCAGATCGGCCGGACCTTGGCGACACTCAAATCACAGGGCTTCACCATCGTTCTGGTGGAACAGAACTTCCGCTTCGCGGCCTCGGTCGCGGATCGGCACTACGTGGTCGAACAGGGTCGGGTAATCGACATGATGCTCAACGCAGACCTGGCGGCCAACACTTCTAAACTTCACGCCTATCTGGGCGTGTGAGCGTTCGCCCTTCGGGGCTAAAAGTATCGGGAGGAGACCGAACATGACCACCAAGAAACTGCTTCTCGCAGCGTTCTGCACGACCCTCATGGCAGGAACTGCCGTGGCGACCGACGTCAAGATTGGCGTGCTCAATGACCGGTCGGGCACCTATGCCGACCTTTCCGGCGAAGGGTCGGTCATTGCCGCCCGCATGGCGGTGGAAGACTTCAAGGCCGCCGACAAGGGCATCAATGTCGAGATCATCTCGGCCGATCACCAGAACAAGCCAGACGTTGCCTCCAACATCGCCCGCCAGTGGTACGATCAGGATGGCGTTGACCTGATTGTCGACGTACCAACCTCCTCAGCCGCGCTGGCTGTCTCGGAAGTCACCCGCGAGAAGGACAAGGTGTTCATCAATTCGGGTGCGGGCTCGACGGCGCTCACCGGCGCCCAATGCTCGCCCAACACCATACACTGGACTTACGACACCTATGCCCTCGCCAAGGGCACCGGCGGCGCCATGGTGGACCAAGGCAATACCGACTGGTTCTTCATCACTGCCGACTACGCTTTCGGCCATTCGCTGGAAGAGGAAACCACCAAGGTGGTCAAGGCCGCCGGCGGTCAGGTTCTGGGCACCGCGCGCCACCCGTTCCCCGGCACCGACTTCTCATCCTATCTGCTGCAGGCCCAGTCGTCCGGCGCTGACGTGATCGGCCTTGCCAATGCAGGCGGCGATACCGTCAATGCCATCAAGCAGGCTGCCGAGTTCGGCATCACCCAGGCCGGGCAGAAACTGGCCGGACTGCTCATCTTCATCACCGACGTCAACGCGCTCGGCCTTGAAGCGGCCCAGGGGCTGGTGCTCACCGAGAGCTTCTACTGGGATCTCAATGATGACACCCGGGCCTGGTCCAAGCGCTTTGCCGAGCAGCATGGTGGCGACATGCCCACCATGGTCCATGCCGGCGTCTACTCGAGCGTCATGCACTACCTCAAGGCCGTAGAGACAACCGGCGGCAAGGTCACGGGGGACATCATGTCCACCATGAAGCAGACGCCTACCGACGATGCGTTGCTGGGCAAGGGCATGGTCCGCGAAGACGGCCGCAAGATCCACGACATGTACCTCTTCCAGGTCAAGAGCCCTGCGGAATCCAAGGGTCCCTGGGACTATTACAACGTGCTCGCCACGATCCCCGCTGAACAGGCCTTCCGTCCGATGGCAGAAGGCGGCTGCGAACTCGTCGCGCAGTAGCATCATGCACCCGATGTGCGCTCCTTGAGGGGGCGCACATCCACTGCCCATTTACCAGGAAAAGCCATGTTCGAGCTTCTCGGCATTCCCCCTCAGGCCCTTTTCGGTCAACTGCTGCTAGGACTGATCAACGGGTCATTTTATGCCCTTCTCAGCCTTGGCCTCGCGGTGATCTTCGGCCTGCTCAACATCATCAATTTTGCCCACGGGGCGCAGTACATGATGGGCGCCTTCGTCGCCTGGATGCTGCTGACCTATTTCGGCATCAACTACTGGTGGTCGCTGGTCCTCGTTCCGCTGGTGGTGGGGGCCACCGGCATCGTGCTCGAACGGGTGATGATTGCGCGCCTCTATCACCTCGACCACCTCTATGGCCTGCTGCTCACCTTTGGCCTGGCGCTTATCATCCAGGGCTTCTTCCGCAACGGGTATGGCGTTTCGGGCCTGCCCTATTCCATTCCCCCCGAACTTTCGGGCGGCACCAATCTGGGCTTCATGTTCCTGCCCACCTACCGCGGCTGGGTCGTTTTCGCGTCCCTAATCGTTTGCTTCGGAACCTGGTTCGCCATCGAGCGCACCCGGCTGGGCGCCTATCTGCGGGCCGCTACCGAAAATCCATCGCTGGTCGGCGCCTTCGGCATCAATGTGCCGCGCATGATCACCCTCACCTATGGCTTTGGCGTCGCATTGGCGGCCCTTGCCGGCGTGCTTGCGGCACCGATCTACTCGGTCAACCCGAACATGGGCGCGGACCTGATCATCGTGGTCTTCGCAGTCGTCGTGATCGGCGGCATGGGGTCGATCCTTGGCGCCATCCTTACCGGCTTCGGCCTCGGGATCGTCGAGGGCCTGGTGAAGGTCTTTTATCCCGAAGCTTCGGCCGTCGCTGTATTCGTCATCATGGCCGTGGTCCTGCTCGTCAAGCCGGCCGGCCTTTTCGGGAGGACCGCATAATGGCTGTCGATACCCAGACCACGGTTCTGATCCCCTCTTCGGTGGGCACGCCGCGCCACCACATCGTGATTTTCGGCGTGCTGCTCGGCTTGCTGCTGATTGCCCCCGCTGTCCTTTATCCGGTCTTCCTGATGAAGGTGCTGTGCTTTGCCCTCTTTGCCAGCGCACTCAACCTGCTGCTGGGCTTTGGCGGCCTGCTCTCTTTTGGCCACGCCGCCTATTTCGGGACGGCCGCCTATGTATCGGCGCATGCTGCCAAGATCTGGGGCCTGACGCCCGAGCTTTCCATCTTGCTCGGCACTGCCGCCGCAGCGGTACTGGGGCTTGCAATCGGCGCATTGGCCATTCGCCGCCAGGGCATCTATTTCGCCATGGTCACGCTGGCTTTTGCGCAAATGGTCTATTTCTTTTCCGTCCAGGCGCCCTTTACGGGCGGCGAAGACGGCATCCAGGCCGTGCCCCGAGGCCATCTGTTCGGCTTCATCAATCTTGCCAATGACCGCACTTTCTACTTCGTCGTGCTGACAATCGTTGTCGTCGGCATGCTGGCCATCTATCGCATCATCCATTCGCCTTTTGGGCAGGTCCTCAAGGCCATCCGCGACAATGAACCCCGCTCCATCTCGCTGGGCTACAACGTCAACCGCTACAAGCTCGCGCTCTTCGTCATGTCCGCAACAATTGCCGGGCTCGCTGGGGCGACCAAGGCCCTGGTGTTTCAGCTGGCTTCGCTGACCGACGTGCACTGGAGCATGTCCGGCGAAGTCGTGCTGATGACGCTGCTGGGCGGCATGGGCACCATTTTCGGCCCGATCGTCGGCGCCGCCGTCATCGTAACGATGCAGAACTACTTCGCCGGCCTGGGCGCCTGGGTGACCGTGTTGCAAGGCGTAATCTTTGTGATCAGCGTCCTGCTGTTCCGCGAGGGCATCGTGGGCGTCATCGCCCGTTGGATCAAGAAGCCGCTTTAGGCCGGAGGTACTAGCCGTGCAAAAAACCTATCCGGGCGCCGCTGAAGCCCTTGCAGGTCTGCTTCGTGACGGAATGACCATCATGTCGGGTGGCTTCGGCCTTTGCGGCATCCCCGAAACACTGATCGAGGGCGTCCGCCTATCTGGTGTACGCGACCTTTGCGTGATCTCGAACAATGCCGGCGTTGATGGCATCGGCCTGGGCAAACTCCTTGCGACCCGCCAGATCCGAAAAATGATCTCGTCCTATGTGGGCGAGAACAAGCTTTTCGCCGAGCAATATCTGTCGGGCGACCTGGAACTGGAATTCAATCCCCAGGGCACCCTTGCCGAGCGCATCCGGGCGGGCGGCGCCGGCATTCCGGCATTCTTCACCAAGACCGGCGTTGGCACGCTGATCGCCGAGGGCAAGCCGGTTCAGGAATTCGATGGCGAGCTCTACGTAATGGAGCGAGGCCTTGTGGCCGATATTTCTCTAGTCCACGCCTGGAAGGGCGACCATGAGGGCAACCTTGTCTTCCGCAAGACCGCGCGCAACTTTAATCCCATCATGGCCACTGCCGGCAAAAGCACCATCGCGGAGGTGGAACACCTCGTCCCTGCCGGTGAAATCGACGCCGACCAGGTTCATACACCCGGCATCTTCGTGTCGCGCCTGATCCATGTGCCCCAAGTCATCAAGCACATCGAAAAGCTCACCACCCGCCCCCGAATTGAGGAGATCGCCTGATGGCCTGGACCCGTGAGCAGATGGCCGCCCGCGCCGCCCAGGAACTCGAGGACGGTTTTTACGTCAATCTGGGCATCGGCATCCCAACTCTCGTCGCCAACTACATTCCCGCTGACATCAGCGTAGCGCTGCAGAGCGAGAACGGCATGCTGGGCATGGGCCCGTTCCCCTTCGACGGCGAAGAAGACGCGGACCTGATCAATGCCGGCAAGCAAACCATCACCGAACTGCCGCAAACCAGCTACTTTTCGAGCGCCGACAGTTTTGGCATGATCCGCGGCGGCCATATCGATCTGTCGATCCTGGGCGCCATGCAAATTGCCGAAAATGGTGACCTCGCCAACTGGATGATCCCCGGCAAGATGGTCAAGGGGATGGGCGGCGCCATGGATCTGGTTGCCGGCGTCAAGCGCGTCGTCGTGGTCATGGAGCATGAAGCCAAGGGTGAACCCAAGCTGCTCCAGCAGTGCACCCTCCCCCTCACCGGCCAACGTTGCGCCGACCTCGTGATCACCGATCTGGGCGTCTTCACTCTCGCGCGGCGCGGAGACCCCAAAATGGTCCTCATCGAACTGGCCGACGGGGTCTCGCTTGATGAGATCGTCGCCAAGACCGAGGCCCGTTTCGAAGTGGCCCTGAACGAAAGGCAATATGCATGAGCGACATCGTCATCGTTGGCGCTGCGCGCACCCCCGTCGGCAGCTTTCTTGGCTCTCTGGGCACTATCCCTGCCCATGAATTGGGTGCCGCGACCATCATGGCGGCATTGTCTCGTGCGACAGTCGAGGCCGCCGAAGTCGATGAAGTCATCCTCGGCCAGGTCCTGACCGCAGGGCAAGGCATGAACCCGGCCCGGCAGGCCGCGAGAAAAGCCGGCATCAGCGACTCCGCCACCGCCTGGGGCGTTAACCAGGTCTGCGGTTCGGGCCTACGCGCGGTAGCGTTGGGTATCCAGCAGATCGCGTCAGGCGATGCCCGCATCATTGTAGCCGGCGGTCAGGAATCCATGTCCCTGTCGCCCCACTGCCAGAACCTGCGCCAGCCAGCCAAGATGGGGCCGGTGACACTGGTCGATACCATGCTTTCCGATGGCCTCACCGATGCATTCGGGGGATATCACATGGGTATCACCGCCGAGAATGTGGCCAGCAAGTTCCACATCGGGCGAGAGGAGCAGGACGCCTTCGCCCTCGCCTCGCAACAAAAGGCGGCCGCCGCCCAGGCCGCCGGGCGCTTCGATACCGAGATCACGTCCGTCACCGTGGCCACCCGCAAAGGCGATGTGAGCGTCGCCCGGGACGAGCATATTCGCGCCGACTCCACGCCGGACGGTTTCGCCAGGCTCCGCCCCTCCTTTGATAAGGCTGGCACCGTGACCGCTGGCAACGCCTCTGGCCTCAACGATGGCGCAGCGGCCCTCGTGCTGATGCATGCCGCCGAAGCATCGCGTCGAGGCCTCACGCCCCTTGCCCGCATCGCCTCCTGGGCCACGGCTGGCGTCGACCCGGCCCTGATGGGCACCGGACCCATCCCTGCATCGCAAAAGGCGCTGGAAAAGGCCGGCTGGTCTGTTGCCGATCTCGACCTGATCGAAGCCAATGAGGCATTCGCCGCCCAGGCCTGTGCGGTTAACCGCGCGATGGGCTGGGACACCGACAAGGTCAACGTGAACGGCGGCGCAATCGCCATCGGCCACCCGGTCGGCGCCTCGGGCGCGCGCGTGCTGGTCACGCTCCTGCATGAACTTGCCCGTCGCAACGGCAAGAAAGGCATCGCCACCCTCTGCATCGGCGGCGGCATGGGCATAGCCTTGTGCGTGGAGCGAGCCTAGCGCATCTCGTCCGCGATCCCGAAAAAAATCACCCTTGCCTGCGACGTTGGGCGTACGAAACGCCCATCGCGCCCGCGATTGGCGTCCTTCGCCGCGCCAGCCAACAGCCGTCATGTTGGCATTTCATCGCCTACATTTACTCAACGTGAAACTATCTGGCGGAAGATCAGGTAAAGGCGGCTACCCGCACATTCGACAGTCGCAAGCTGTGACAAAATGGGCATTGTCGCTCCGTGTCCTGTCGTTTCACACTCCCAGGCGATACAAATCCCTGCCACGACCGTTCGGCTTCCACCCAAACTTGAACCCGAGCGAGCACGTTCCAAACTACGACTGAGAGCCCCGATGAAAATTCGTCACATTATCCTGGGTCTTTCACTGGCACTGGGACTTGCGCTCGTCTTCGTGGCATCGACGCTGGTGCAGGAGGAACTCGGCAAGCTGGATAACGCCAGGCGCCTTGAGGCTTCCAACCATGTCCGGGAGCACTTGCTGGTGGCCAGCATTGCCTTGGCCCAGGAGCGTACCAGAAGCTATGTCCAACTGCTCACAGGCGACTTTGTGGTCTCTCAGGAGGCCGGCGACGAACTTCGCGAGCAGGTGAACCTTGCTTTGTTTGAAGCCCGGCGAGAGCTGGTGGACCAACGGTCTCTTCTTCAAGGAGCGGAAAACGCTATCGAAATGATAGTCAGTGTCGAGGCACGATTGCAGAACAATCGCCGCGCTCTCGACGAGTTGCTTCCCGTGGTCCCGGCGACTCTGGCGGAAGCAGCGCCTTGGCTCGACAATGTCACGGCACTGGTGCAGGCGCTCCAGTCTTCCCGCCTGGACCTGCTGCGCAACAATCGGCCGACAGATCCGATGATGGCGGCCGAAGCCAATATCCGGTCATTCACGGATGTGCTGCACGAGGGTGTCGCTTATAACGAGGCCATCGGAGTGGCGTTGCTGGCGCATAGCGGTGCTGCCGGCGAACAGCGGCTTTTGGCCACCATGGAACGCAATATCGGGCGCATAGACCTCGCTTGGCAACTCATCAGCGATGAGATCACACCCATGCTGCCCGCAAACGTTCGCGGAGCAATCGCGGCGGTTCATGAAATTTATGTTCGAACCTATAACCCTCTCCAGGTGACGCTCGTCAACGCCGCGCCTAATATGACACGCCCGGCTCTATTGAAGTCATGGACGCAGAATTCAAAAAATAGCCTCGACAGTTTGAGCGTGATGCAGCGAACTCTGCTCGACAGCTCTCGTGTTCGTTTGAGTGCAGTGGTGTCGAACGCGCGGCAGTCGGCCATTGGCGTGGCACTGCTTGCGCTTGCAGGGGCCTTGGCAGCTGTCCTTATTGTCTTGGTGGTGCGGCGACGCATCATGCAACCCCTCATCCAGGTCAGTGAGGCTATGGTGCGGTTGGCCGCAAACGATCTTACAACGCCGGCGCCGCGTGCTCGCCGCCATGATGAGGTGGGCCAAATGACCAATGCCCTGCGCACGTTCAAGGCCAATGCCATCCAGCGCCAGCGCAATCAGTTGGAGTTGCAGAAGGTCCACCTCAGCCTGCAGGAAACCTACGACCAGCTCCGCCGCGATCTCGAGGCGGCAGCCATGATTCAGAAGGTCATGCTACCCGGGCCTGGAACGATCGAAAGCGTGCGACATAGCGGGTTTTACATGCCATCGAGCCTTATTGCCGGCGACACCTACAATGTCACCAGGAAGCCGGATGGCACGGTAGGCTTCTTCCAGATCGATGTTGCCGGCCATGGCGCGGGCGCGGCCCTCGTGTCTGTTGCCGGCCAGCACACGCTCTCGCAGGCCCTTCTGAGCCGGCGTGATGACGAAACCCTGGAGCAGGTCCTTGCTAATGTGAACAACCAATGGCCCCCCGACCTGCCCTATTTCACCACCATCTTCGGCGAGATCGATGCCGTCGAACCACGCGCAAAAATCGTCCAGGCTGGTCATCCCTGCCCTGTTCATATCCGCTCGGATGGCACAGTGGAGCTTTTGGGGGAGAGCGGATACCCAATCGGCATGCTGTCGCAGGTGAGCTACGATGGCCTGGAGATCGAGTTCGGGCAAGGAGACCGGCTGCTGATCTACTCGGACGGCGTGGTGGAAACCGAGAACAAGGCAGGTGAATTTTATTCCCAGGACCGTCTATTGGAACTCGTCGCACGCCATGCCTCGCTTCCGACCGATGAAATGCTGGCCACCCTCCAGGCTTCGCTGCGCAATTGGCGGGGCGGAGCAACTCTTACCGATGACGTGAGCGTGCTCATCGTTGAACGCAAAAACCCTTGGGGACTTACCAATGCTATCCACTGAGACCGTCGACGACGTATTGATCATCAAGGTTGAAGAAAAGCGCCTGGATGCCCACAGGGCGCCGACGTTCAAGGACAAGGTCGGCGGCCTGATCGAAAAGGGCGCCAGCCGGCTGGTGTTGGATTTGCACCTCGTGGAGTTCGTCGATAGCTCAGGCCTGGGAGCGATCGTCTCCTGTCTCAAGCGCCTTGGGCCAACCGGGAACCTCGTGATCGTTGGCGCGAATCTGCCCGTGCGCCAACTCTTTGCGTTGACGCGAATGGACCGCGTCTTCTCGATGCACGAGACCACTGATGCTGCTATCGTTAGTCTGAACTCCTAGAGGTCGCTTCGCCATGAGTGCAGCAATCAGCCTTCAGATAGACAGTGACTTGGCTAGCGTTGAACTTGTTGCAAAGGCGGTGCGCGCACTTTGCTCAGACAAACTCGATGAGGGGATGCTGGCGGATGTGGAGATAAGCGTTGTCGAGGCCATCAACAACGTCATCAAGCATGGCTACCGCGGAGAAAAGGGGCAATCCGTCGAGGTAAGGATAAACATCCGGGCAGACCGGATCGTTCTCGATATCTACGACAAGGCCTCTCCCATGCCGGATCGTCTTATCGCCTCCGAGGCCACGCGCCTCGATTTCGATCCCGCGAACCTGGACGCACTGCCTGAAGGCGGCATCGGGATGGAGTTGATGAAGATGACGATGGACGAGGTCACATATTCATCCGCATCAGGCGTCAATCGCCTTACCCTGACCAAGCTATTCGGTGCCGCCCCTTAGCAGAGCCAGCACCCGAGTTTCAAATTCCGGAACCGCGGTCGCCAACAGACCGAGCGCTGGTGCCAGCGCCCACAAATCTTGCCGGTTGCCCGCCTCGATCAAAGCGAGCACCGCTTCTGCATCTTTCTTTTGCTCCTCGACAGGACCTACCCCAAACGCAATGCCAAGGACCGCGGCATTGAGCATGCCGGCTTGATTGGCCGGCACGCCCGGGTCGCCATCAAAGGCTAGGCGGTTATTGTCGATGGCGAGGCGAACCGCAGCCGTCAGATCGTCTGACCGAGGCTCCAGAGATTGCCCGGTGATGCCCGCTTCCGCCACGACCTGGGCGCGGATACGTTCCGACGCGTTGATCGTCTCAAGATAGATGATAACCGCCATCGAACACGCCAACGCCAGCAGAAAGGCGATCTGCCCGCGGGCACGCAGCAAACCTTCAGAAAACTTCATTTTGCCCCACTCAAAAAGCGACCACGCCTGCTAGGCATGCATCTTGCCAGAAACGATGTCGGCCTCAAACTCCGTGTCCGGTTGCCAGAATGCCGCGCGGATGATCGGTGCCATGGAAAGGCAATTGCTCAGTCCCCACAGCGTATTGGCTATCATCGCCCCAAGAGAATAGCCGGGATGCCCAAGCGCAAATGCGCCCCACCCCCAGCCCAGCCCGGCCAGCGTCAGCACAACCACGCCAATTTGCCACCGCACCAGCTTGCCGTAGGTGCCTACCTGACGATCCTTGGGAGTGACAGGAAATGAGATCTTCTGGCGCCGCATGACAGCCCAAAGCGCCTTGAGGTTGAGCGGGAACGCTGCCAGATACCAGGCCCGGCCCTTGCTGTTGGAATTGCCCCACGCGCCAACCAGCTTCGAGACTTCGTTAAGGAACAGGAACGGCGTGATGTGGATAAAGAAGTCAAGCGTGTATCCCGCCACCGGAGCGATCCCGGTGAACAGGAACACGATCGGGGCCGCGAGGAAAATCACGTTCCAGATCGGCGACAGGTAGGAATAGAAGGTCGCCGCATACATCAGCTTTTGCCACAGCGTCAGCCCCTTCTTGAGGAAGGGATTGTCGTTGATGAAGATGTCGAGGGTGCCGCCAGCGTATTTGAACCGCTGCATCGTCCAGCTCAGCAGGTCGTTGGGCGAAAGCATCCGCGCCTGCACCACCGGGTGCAGCACCGACTTCCACCCGCGCTCCCGATCAGCATGCAACGCCAGCGAAGTGTAGATATCTTCGGAAACGTGGAACTTGTAGGGCTGGAATTCCTCTTCCAGCGCACCTTGCCAGCGCATGGCCCCGCGCAACGTATCGGAGATCGTCTTTTCCCCGGTCAGGCGGCGGGCAGCCGCTTCGTTGCGGCCGGCGATGGCTTCAATGGCGTCCGACCACTGGCGCAAGGCACCTTCCATGACCGCTTCGCGCCGGTGAATTGAGCCGGCGCCGCAACAAAAGCTCGCATTGGCCCAGTTGCGGCGACGCTGGATCACGTCGAAGAACAATTGCGGGTCGTTGGCAAACGGGTCTTCGCCCAGCTGGACCGGTCCAATCAGCTTCTCGATGCCATGGCCAAGCGCTCTCCCAGCTCTTCCCAGCCAACGCTCGAGTTTCGCCGGCAACGGAATGCCAGGCGGCACGTCATAAAACCATTGGGGCGTTTGAACCCAGGCGACTTTTGGATCACGAAAATAGCCCAGCGTCTGTTCCAGGAAGCTGGGAAAGGGGATCATGTCGGCATCGCAGATCAGGATGAAATCGCCCGAGGTCAGCGCCATGGCATTGCGCAAATTCCCGGCCTTGAACCCGATATTCCCGTCGCGCGTGATGTAGTTGGCACCCTCCTCGCGCGCTACAGCCTCCACCGCGGCACGCTTGCCGTCATCGAGCACGTGCACCCGCAAATCAATGGAATAGGGGTACCGCAGTTGCTTTGCCGCCTGCAGCCCCTGCCGCACAAGCTCTGGGTCCTCGTTATAGGTGGCAAAAAAGACGTCCACCGAAAGTGGCCGATCGAGCACATCCGGATCGTCGCTGCAGTCACCCGTGCCTTCCGGCAGCGGCGGAACTTCGGTCGCCTGGGCGGTCCAAAGGTTGATGGTAAACAATACCAGGCCGACAAAAGCAGCCGTTTCGGCCAAAATCAGCGGGATCGAAAACCACAGGGCATCGAAGTTGATCGAAAAGAGCCAGCGCCACCCAATATACCACGCGCCAAAGATCATGCATGCAGTGCACAAAAATTGCCACAGGGCTTCGTGCCAGGGAGAAAATGGCAGCGGCACCCAGGGGGTCTGAGCCTGGAAGCGAGAACGGGGGCGGGACATTCGACCTCCTGCTTGAAAACCCTGTGACCTTTGAGCGTATCTGAGTCGGTGCGACAGACGACCATGGCCCCCGGTTTTCTTTCGCAGCCAAGAAAACGCAGCAATGAAAACCTTCGGGTTGCTGGCACCCAGAGCGGATCTTCACCGCCAATGAGGGCCATTAGCGGTGAGTATGGCGCACGCACCATATCCGGGCAATTGCCGGTTACAGGACGCCCTCGCGTGTCAGGAGCACATCGTTCCAATCCATCCCCGCTTGGGGAGGCAACATCACGTCGACCGCGATGGTCTTTCGCAGACGCGTGGCCAGCGCGTATGCGGCCGCCTGTCCGACATTATTGTCGTCATTGTCACCGAAGATGATCACTTCCGTGACCCCCTGGGGTGGCTGCCACACCTCCAGCCGCCCCGAGCTGAGCGCCGACCAGCACGGCACGGCGTGAAGCGCCGTTGCGGCCAGCGCCGTCTCCACGCCTTCCGCAATGCCCAGCAGTTTTCCGTGTCGCGCCAGCCGAATTGCCCCGCCGGCCGGCAAAGTGCCCATGGTCAGCCGTGGCGCACTGCCGGGGGCCTTGTCACCATATTGCGTCAGGAAACTGCGCTGCAGCCCCGCCAGTTCACCATGGATATCAACGAACGCCGCAATCAGCGCCGCGCACGGCATGCCGCTCCTCGTCAGCGCCGGATGGAACCGCAGCGCTCTGGTCGGTGCATATGATCCCACGCGCTTGCGCAAATACTGGTCGGCAATGTCACCGGCAACAATCGGCTGGGCCGATCGCCACACCGCGCGCACCGCAGCATTGGTTTCGGCCTCATCATGGCCGGCTTCGATCTGAGGCGCGACCGCGATTGGCGCGTAGCTGATGCCGATGACAGTCTCGACCAGCCGCGCCACCTCGGCAAAGCTGCACGCCTTCATATCCATCAGCAGCCGAAAGCCGTTGCCGGCACTGCCGCTTGGAGTTGACGACTCGGTGCCATGCTGCTGGGCACAGAACCACGTTCCCCTGCCCTCCCTGTCATCGAAGCGAAACCTGTCCTTGCCACCACACACCGGGCAAGCGCCATGCCTGCCGGTCAGCGATGCCTCCGCGATTCCCAGCGCTGGCAGGATTTCCTTCCAGCGCCCCTTGGTGCGCTCGCCAATCTTGATCTGCATTCAGCGCACCTCCGATGTTTCCGGGCCCAACTGTGTGGCCCTGCCCTACCTGATTTGCACTGCGTTTACCTAGTGCCGGCCACCCCCGCTGATGTGGCAAATTGGGCCTCATGATGCGGCAATTTCCTGGGCCCATTGTCAGTCCCATATTGAGCACGCTGCCTGACCACGGCCCGCCTATTTGACCCACATCGATGGTCAAAAATAATCTTTGCCGCGACCCCAAATAATTTCAGATTCAGCGCAATAAAATTGGCGACCGATGCCGTGTACCGGTCAATCACCGGCTCGATGGAATCGATTAAAACGTGCGGGCTTGATAATATTGGGCTCAGAGGGTATATGTATTAAACATACGTTTAAGCTCAGATGGCTTCTCCTGACGGCCGGTATCCCGGTCTTGGCTATTCCCCTGTTTTTAAGAGCGTGTTCAACCTGCCCTGCATGTCGCAAGGCAGTAAAACGATGTCCGCCGACCAAGGTCGCGGGCAGGAAAAGGCAATAGCCATGATTACCGGTACCGTTAAGTTTTTCAACACCACCAAGGGCTTCGGCTTTATTTCACCTGAAGGTGGCAACAAGGACGCGTTCGTCCACATCTCCGCTGTCGAGCGTTCGGGCCTGCAGGGCCTGTATGAAGGCGACAAGGTGACCTACGAAATGGAAACCGGCCGCGACGGCAAGGATTCAGCAGTCAACCTGAAGCTCATCTCGTAAGCTTCTACGGCGGGTCGGCCCAGGCGGACCCGTACGCTCCTACCGGTCGACGCGAGCGCTTTTCAGCATCGCGCCGGCTGTGAATACGCCAAACTTACGCTTGCAAAAAATATCGCAGTCAATTCAGCAGCGACGAGCGCCAAGCCGTCCCACCTGCTTTCGTACTGCGGGCCAGCCGCCCATCGCCTCCATGCTACGCGCATTATTCTTGCGCGGCACATTCGGCTCGGCGCGCCCAGTTTTTCAGCTCTGAGCCAATCGGGCTCCAACTGGTGTTCCAACAATCTTTCGGGATGCAGCTACGGTACGCGCCGCACCTGCGCAGTTCGGATCACCACAACCAGAAGGAACTACTCTTATGTTGCCGATGTTTAATTACAACGCACCCGCGGAACTGTTCCCCAGCAGACGGTTCGCGAAGTCCCAGACCACGCAGTACAAGCGCTTCCGCACGGCCGCCGATGCTGTCCGGTACTGCATTGAAGAAATGCCAGAAAAGGCTTTGGCGGGGTCGTTCCTTGAAGTGAGCGAACGCCGTTACGAAGGCGAAGCCATTCGCGCTCTCTATGATGCGCCGGACTATCCGCACGAGCGCGAAACCCTCGCCGCCTGACACCCTTCGATCTCAGCACTGCGCCGCTGCAAACTCGCTGACAGGCGCTGGCCGATATTCTATCGGCCAGCAACACACTGCCTCATTCGTCGCGCGGCAGCGCAGTATAAACCCTCGCAACGAACTGGTGGAATTCGGCCATATAATTGCGCAGGAATTCCTTCGTGCTCTCAACGGTCACCTCGCCATCATCGGTGATCAGCCCAGGCGTGAAGTGGATATACGCTTCCGGCGCGTTCATTTGGGGCGAGTTGCAAAAGCTCAACACGCCCCGCAGGCTCTGCTGCGCCACCGCAGTACCGATCGAACCCATCGATGCCCCGATCACGCCTGAGGGCTTGCGTCTGAAGGAATTCTCGCCCCATGGCCGGCTCGCCCAGTCGATGGCATTCTTGAGGCCACCAGGGATGGAGCGGTTATATTCGGGCGTCACGAACAGCACCGCATCCACTTCGGCCAAGGCCTTCTTGAAATCCCGCGCCACCTGCGGATAGTCGGCGTCATAGTCATAGCTATAGAGCGGCAGGTCGCGAAACGAGATTTCCCGCATCACGAACCCGTCGGGCGGCGCCAGCCGAACCAGGGCCTTCGCCAGCTTGCGATTGATTGATCCGGTAGCAAGGCTGCCGATGAAATATCCAACCTTGAATGTGGTGGTCATGAAGAGTGCTCCGCCAACTGAGGGCCCGCCCGCGACATCCGGCGGCGCTAAGCACAACGCCACAGTGAGCGCTTCGATCCGCGAGCCGCGCTGTATTCCACGTCGACGGCCCACTCGGCCGCATGCTCTGTCCACGGGAGCAGCCGGCATGGAACAGCACGCCACCAGGTAGTATGATAGCTGGCAGAGACAAGGAGGCCTGTGATGGACCAGCTTTCTTCTCGCGGCATTGTGCCCGTAGCCGGCTCGATCGTGTTCCTGCTCGCCGCCCCTGGTCTGCTCGGCGTCCTCATACCCTGGTATGCG
This sequence comes from uncultured Alphaproteobacteria bacterium, assembly GCA_963699295.1. GTDB lineage: Bacteria > Pseudomonadota > Alphaproteobacteria > Rhizobiales > Devosiaceae > Devosia. The sequence continues at coordinate 385,258 of OY969432.1, read as the reverse complement.
ACGGGCTGGCACATGAACGAGCCCATGTTCGACCTGGAGGCGGTGCGTTGGCTCGGCGCTGCGCTGATCCTCTTTGGTGTTGCGATCCTGCTCAATTGCTTTGCCCGCTTCGCGTTGCAAGGCCACGGCACGCCGGCCCCGATCTATCCCACTGCGACACTGGTGGTCTCGGGCGCGTACCGCTTCGTGCGCAATCCAATGTACCTCGCGGTCGCCGCATTGATCGCCGGCCAGGGCCTGTTGATCGGCTCGGCTCCGCTGCTTGTCTACGCATTGGCGTTTGGCCTTGTCACCCACCTCTTCGTGCTGGCGTACGAAGAACCGACATTGCGCAGCAGCTATGGTGCCCAGTACGACGCCTATACCGCCAATGTGCGCCGCTGGCTGCCGCGACTGACGCCGTGGCAAAGCAACTCCCCTATGCCAACACCAAGGCCATGATCCGGACGACCGGCACGCTCAAGCGGCCAGGAAATCGCGCAGAATGCCGATCTGCCGGTCATCGGCAAGCGTCGGGGCATGCCCGCAATCGGGGATGGTAACGAGCTGCGGACGGGGTCCGCGCTGGGTCATGTCGCCGGCGACAGTCAGTGGCAGCACGTCCGAGTGCTCGCCCCTCAGCAGCAGGGTTGGCGCCGACACTGTATCGTAGGCGTCCCAGACATCGAGGTCGGCCTTGTTTTCGCGCATGAGGGAAACGATCGCCGGATCATAGTGGACAGTCACCAGGCCCTCGGCAGTCCGACGTTGCGAGGTGTCGACCATCCGTCGCCAGAACTGCTCCGAATTGGGGCCGAACGGGGCATAGGTCTCGCGCAGCCAGGCCTCGTATTCGGCCATCGTGTCAAAGGCCGGAGGATTGCCCACATAGTCAGCGATGCGCTGGGCGCTCGCTGCGGGAATATCGGGCCCGACATCATTGATCACCAGATGCGTCAGGCGGTCGCGCAGGCGGCCGGCCGCCAGGGTTATTCCCAGCAGCCCACCCATCGAGGTACCTATCCAGCCCAGCCGGTCGACGCCGTAGCAGTCGAGCATGGCCGAGGCCATGTCGCCATAGGTGGCAAAGGTATAGTCGGCCGCCCCTCGGCGGGACCAGGCGGACAGCCCCCGACCGAGCGTATCTGGACACAAAACGAAGTAGCGATCCGAAAGCGCAGCGGCCGCCTCGTCAAAATCCCGGCCGGTGCGGGCCAGCCCGTGCCACATGACCAGCGCCGGGTTGTCCCGATCCCCCCATTCGGTGACGTGCATTTCAAAGCCTGCGGCACCTAGATAGATTGAGCGGGGTGTCATTTGCGGCTCCCCTTGCCCATCAGCGTTCCAGCAATGCCCGAAGGGAAGAAATAGACCAGCAGGATGAAAAAGAGGCCAAGCCAGAGCAGCCAGCGGTCGGGATTGAGCAGGTTTGGCACGATGGGCAGGGCGGCAGTTGCATCCGCCCCAAGGGCCATCAGGTCCTTGAGATAGTATTGAGCCAGCGTCATCAGCGCGACGCCGATGACCGCGCCGTACATGGTGCCCATGCCCCCGATCACCACCATGAGCAGAATATCGATCATGATGTCGAACGACAGCACCACCTCCGGCCCGGTATATTTGAGCCACACCGCGCGCAGGATGCCGGCACACGCGGCCACTGCGGCAGCGATGCAGAAAACCGTGGTGCGATAAAAGACCACCCGGTAGCCGATCGCTTCCGCCCGCATCTCGTTTTCGCGAATGGCCTGAAGCACAGATCCCAGCGGCGAAGCGACGATGCGCAACAGGGCCAGGAACAGCACGGCGGCAGAGATAAACACGAAATAGTACAGCGCCAGCTTGCCGTTGAGCGCGACCCCGAACAGCCGCACGGCCTTGCCGTCGGCATCGGTCAGCAATTCGGTTGCCGATGAGAACAGCTTCGGGATCGTATAGGTGATGCCGTCCTCGCCGCCGGTGAAATCGGAGAACTGGCTGGCCAGCACCATCATCACCGAGGCGGCCGCCAGCGTCACCATGGCAAAAAAGATGGCCTTCACCCGCAAAGACAGCAGCCCGATAAGCAGCGCCAGCGCCAGCGCCGCCACGATCCCGGCGCCACCGCCGAGCAGGATCGCTTCAAAGCCGGGGCCCATGGTCTTGAGCGCGATCGCAGTGCCATATGCCCCCATGCCGAAAAACATGGTGTGGGCAAACGAGACGATGCCGGTATAGCCGATCAGCAGATCGTAGCTGGCGACGAGCACGATAAACACGCAGATGCGGGCCGCCACCTCCTGGCTGCGCACATCGGGAAAGAGGAAGGGAGAGAAGGCCAGCGCCAGCCCGATGATCGCTACCATCGCGTAGACGATCGCACGGCGCGAACGCGTCTGGGTGGAAGTCACGGTAGCGGCAAGGTCTGCAAGGGCCATGGTCATCTCCGCCTTACCGTTTCACTGCCGGCAGCAGCCCATAGGGGCGCCAGAGCAGGATTGCCATCATCAGCAGCATGTTGGACGCCAGCGCCATCTTGGGGACGAGGAAGGCAACATAATTGGCCATCAGCCCCACCAGGATAGCGCCCAGCAGTGACCCCTGGATGGTCCCCAGCCCGCCAATGATGACCACGATAAACACCAGGATCATCATCTCCGAACCCAGCGCCGCGGTGATCAGCCCCTGATAGCCCGCCCACATGGCCCCGCCCATGGCCGCCAGCGCCGAGCCTGCCATGAACACCAGAATGAACAGCCGGTCGATGCGGAAGCCCAGCGCCTCGACCATTTCGCGGTTCTCGACGCCAGCGCGGATCAGCAGGCCCAGGCGGGTGCGATTGAGGACCTGATAGAGGCCAATATAGACCGCAAGGCCAAGCGCGAAGGCAAAGATGCGGTAGATTTCCACCGACACCCCGCCGACCACCAGCGAGCCGGTGAGCACCGCTGGACGCGGCACGGGGATAGGCGCGCCACCCCAGACAAGCAAGACAAGTTCCTCGGCGACGATCAGCGCACCCACGGTGATCAGGATCTGCCGCAGATGGTCGTTATAGACAGGTCGGATCACTACCCGTTCAAAGAACCACCCGGCCAGCCCGCCAAAAACCGTGGCGGCGGCAATGGCCAGTAGCAGGCCCGTCAGGTTCAGCGCGGGATTAGCCCCCGTCACCCAGAAGCCCAGCCAAGCGAGCACGGTCGCGCCGATGAATGCACCAGCGGTTACGAAGGCGGAGTGGCCGAAATTGAGCACGTCCATCAGCCCGAAGATGAGCGAGAGGCCCGAGGCCATGAGAAAAATCATCATTCCCATGGCCAGGCCCGCTATGGTCAGCGTCGCCCAGGTCGTCGGCTGGCCGATCAGCACCAGGGCAATGATGGCGAGCGCCACCGGCAGCAACATCACGCCGCCAAAGCGCTCGATTCCGGCTGCCATTCTGGTAGGAAGCGAAACATTTATCTGGGTCATCTTGTCCTCAATGCGCTTCCAGTGAGAGGCTGAGAAAACGGCTCTGGAGCGCTGCGTCCGCTGCCAGGTCCGCCATGGGGCCGCTATGAACGATCCGCCCGTCATCGATGACGGCCACGGTCTGGCCCAGGGCTTTGGCGAAGTGAAAATTCTGCTCGACCAGCAGGACCGTGGTTTCCCGGGCGATCTCCCGGAAGGCGGCGATCATGTTGCGGATGATGGAAGGCGCCAAGCCCTTGGTCGGCTCGTCGATGAGGATGAGTTCGCGCCGCTCGATGATGGCGCGGGACACCGACAGCATCTGTTTCTGGCCGCCGGAAAGGGCATGGGCAGGCTTGGTCCAGAACTGTGCCATGGCCGGAAAGATCTCATGGATCCGGTCGAGGCGCTGCGCATCGAAACTGCCGCTCCTCGTGGCGAGGCGCATGTTTTCCTCGACGGTCAGCCCGCCGAAAATGCCCATGTTTTCCGGCACGAAGGCGATACCCAGCCGGGCAATGTCGGGCGTCTGCAGGCGGGAAATGTCCCGGTCCCGAAACAGGATCGTCCCACGCCGCGCCTTCCACAATCCCATGATGGTGCGCAATGTGGTGGTCTTGCCCGCGCCGTTGCGGCCCAGGATCACGTGGACGCCGCCCTCGGGCACGTCGAGGCTGACCCCATGCAGGATCTGGTATTGCGCGATGTCGGTGTGGACATCCTCCAGCCGGAGCACCGGGGCCATCACGCCACCTCTTCGGCGCCAACGCCGAGATAGATTTCGCGCACCAGATCGAGCGCCATGACTTCCCTGGGGTCGCCGTCAGCGACCAGCTCGCCATTGTGCAGCACGAGAATGCGGTCGGCGAGCGCGCGCACCACATCCATCTTGTGTTCGACCAGCAGAATGGTGCGCGAGCGGTCCTGCCTGATGCGCGCGATGAGATCGAGAATGACCGGCGCCTCGTCCACGGACATGCCCGCCGTCGGCTCATCGAACATGAAGATATCGGGCTCCATCGCCAGCAGCATCGCCACTTCGAGCTTGCGCTGGTCGCCATGCGGCAAGGCCATCGCTGCAAGTTCGGCGACGTGGATCAGATTGGTTTCGGCCAGATAGTGCATGGCCTTGTCGGTGAGGCCCGTGAGCGCGGCCGTGCGGGCAAACAGCCGCCCTCCCTGCCCCGCCCGCGCCTGAACGGCGAGCCGCACATTCTCAAGCACCGACAGCTTGGGAAACAGATTGGTCAACTGAAAGGCGCGGCCGATGCCGGCTTTGGCGCGCTGCGACGGGGACAGGCCGGTGATATCGCGCTCACCGAGATAGATCCGGCCGGCGGTGGGGCGCAGCTGGCCCGAAACGAGATTGAACCAGGTGGTCTTGCCGGCGCCATTGGGGCCCACGATCACAGTCAGCTCGCCGGGGCGAAAGGCGCAGGTCACATCATTGACGGCAGCATGTCCGCCGAAATGGATGGACAGGTTTTCGGTCCGGATGGAGGGCGTGGTGGGCATGGTTTCCTCGGAGACTGGTGCGCCCGGCGAACAGGAGGAGATTCGCCGGGCGCGCCTCAGCCGCTCGTAGTGCGGCTTATTGCTGATTATTGCGACCGACCGGAATATCCATCTCGTCCGGCTCGATCACCCGCACCAGTTCGGGGATGGCCCAGGCAACGCCATCATCCACGCGGATCTTGAAGTGGTACATGGCCTGGAGCGCCTGATGATCCTCGGGGCGGAAGGTCATCGTGCCCTTGGGGGTCTCGAAGCTCATCCCTTCCATGGTGTGGATCAGCGTCTCCGTCTCCCAATCGGGCGCCGTCTCCAGCGCCTTGACGATAGCCATGGCCGACGCCATGCCGCCGGCGGTGAAGAAATCGGGCGGGGTCCCGAAGCGGGTCATATGCTGCTCGACCAGCCAGTCGTTCACCTCATTGTCCGGCGCCTCGTAGTAATAGTAGATAGCCCCTTCCATGCCGGGCACCTGTTTATAGGCCGCGAGCGCAGGCAATATGTTGCCGCCGGTGGACAATTCGATCTCGAAGCGGCCCGGATTGGCCGCGGCCAGTGGGGTCATGGCGTCAATGCCAGCCACATAGATCATGATGACCTTGCGGCCCGGCTGGTCCTTGAGCGCATTGAACAGCCGCTCGATGGTGGCGGTGAAGTCGGTGGTCTGCTGGGGCACGTATTCTTCGGTCACCAGATGCGCCCCGGTGCCCTCCAGGGCCGACTTGAATGCGGAAACGCCATCGCGGCCAAAGGCATAGTCCTGCGCGAGAGTCGCGACATAGAGGTTTTCATCCGGAGCCAGGGCCAGCGCCTGAGCCTGCATGTCCATCGACGAATTGCGCGAGGTCTTGAACACATAGCGGTTGGAATCGGGGCCAGTCAGTCCATCGGCCACCGCAGGCTCGACCAGCAGGATGCGCTCATATTCCTCGGCCACGGGCAGCATCGACAGGGCAACGCCCGACGAGGTATCGCCCACCGCGATCAGCGCATCGTCGTCCCCATAGGCTTCAGCGAGCAGGGCGCGGGCGATGTCGGGCTTGAACTGGGTGTCTTTGATGATCAGCTCGATGGGGATGTCTTTGACTTTCATCGTGCCCTTGGTGGCATATTCGAGTCCCATCTCGAAGCCAGTATGGGTCTGCTTGGAATAGGCCTCGAGGGGCGAGCCCGACAGGCCGTGCAGCAGTGCAATGCGAGCGGCGTCCTGCGCCAATGCAGCACCTGTCAACGCCGTTGAAATCGCCAAGGCGGCGAGCAAGATCTTCATATTTGGTCCTCCCTGAACCGGCTGGAAATTCGCGCGGCGCGCAAAACCCGAGCCAAAGCTGTTCTCCCGAAGAGCAATCGCCGTGCTCCGGCCCTGCCCCACTCCCGATCAATCGCGATCTCGCCCGATCTATCCCCGTTTGTCTCTGGCGCGGCACGAATTGAGCGTTAGTATCTGTGTGCCATTCTTAAGCGGCAATACCGTAGAAACACACCACATGACCCTGCCGGACGACCTCAGCGCCATCGCCTTCGAACATGCACCCATCGGATTGGTGGTCACGGAAAGCCGGGTCATCAAAGGCTGCAATCCGGCCTTTGCGCAGATGTTCGGCTATAGCGTGGAGGACTTGCTCGAGCAGTCTTTCGCCATGCTCTACCCATCGATCGAGGAGTTCGAGCGCATCCGCAATGTCGGGGTGGAGCCGCTAAAGCGCACCAATCGCTATTCCGACGAGCGCATCATGGCCCGTCACGATGGCACGCTGTTCTGGTGTCGGGTGCGCGGGCACTCGCTGACGCGCGACGACGATCCGCTGCGGCGGGCGGTCTGGAGCTTTGCCGACCTCTCCGAGACCCGCAACGTGCTCAATCTGTCCAGCCGCGAGCGCCAGATCGTGATGCATCTGGGAGAAGGCCGCACCTCCAAGGAAATCGCCCGCATGCTGGAGATTTCTCCGCGTACGGTGGAAAGCTATCGGGCCCGCCTGCTGCAGAAGTGCAATGCCAGCAACGTAGCCGAACTGCTCTCGCATCTGAGTTCCATGCCAGGCTGATCCCCCCGCAAGCCGCGGCTGGAGCATTGCTATGCGCGCAGCACCACCACCTTGGTGTTGACCGGCGTCCGGTCGTAGAGATGGATCATGTCCTGGGTGAGCAGCCCGACGCAACCGCTTGAAACGCCTCGTCCAATAGTCTCGGGCATGATCGTGCTATAGAGCGTATAGAGCGTGTAAGCCCCATTCTGATAGAGATAAAGCGTGCGTGCGCCGAGCGGATTGTTCAGCCCCGGCGCCATTCCGCCGGCATATTTGGCGACCTCGGGCTGTCGCTTGATCATTTCCCGTGGCGGCGTCCAGACCGGCCACTCGGCCTTGCGTCCGATATAGGCGTTACCGCTCCACAGGAAGCCGGCGCGGCCGACATTGGCGCCATAGCGCGTGGCATAGCCGTCCCCTTCGATCCGGTAGACGTGATAGTGGCGGGGATCGACGATGATTGTTCCGACCGCTTCCGCGGTTTTGTAGGGCACTGTCTGGCGAAGATACTTTGGATTGATCCGGCTGGTATCAACGGCGGGGATCGGAAAGCGCTCGCCGGGGACCGGCCCATAGATTCTGTCCGCATCCGCAAGACCCATTCCACCCGTGCTACAACCTGCAAGCCCTGCCGCGCCCAGGGCAAATGCGGAGCCGACCAGGAACGACCGGCGGCTCATTAGGCCGGGAGGGGCCAACGCGCCCAACTCATCGGCATCGATAACACCATTGTCCGTCATCACGATCACCTGCGACTTGACCTTGCTGAGGGGAGATTGGTCTCAGATGGCCCGATTGGCAAGCGCCGCGTTCGTCGTCGCGAGGCCGATCCAATGGGGCATCGAACACGCGGAGTGCCGATCTGTGTCGCACGGCGAGGCATGCTCGCCGTGCGGGAGTTGGCTCAGTAAAATTGCGCCGTTTCGGTCGACGCGGCCATGGCCGTCGTCGCACTCTGCCCCTCGCTCACGGCCAGCGCCACCGCATCGAAATACGAGGTTCCAACTTCGCGCTGATGCCGCGTCGCTGAAAATCCATTGGCCTCGGCAGCAAATTCGGCCTGCTGCAGCTTCGAATAAGCCGCCATGCCGTCCCTGGCATAAGCGCGCGCCAGCTCGAACGTCGTCAGGCTCAGATTGTGGAACCCCGCCAGCGTGATGAACTGGTATTTGTAGCCCATCGCGCCCAGCTCGATCTGGAATTTGGCCATTGCCGCCTCATCCATGTGCTTGGCCCAGTTGAACGAGGGCGAGCAATTATACGCCAGCATCTGGTCGGGATGGACCTTGCGCACCGCCTCGGCAAACTTGCGCGCCTCGACCAGGTCCGGGGTGCTGGTTTCGCACCAGATCAGATCGGCATAGGGCGCATAGGCAATACCACGGGCAATCGCTGCATCCACGCCGCCCTTGAGCACGTAAAAGCCCTCCGCCGTACGCTCGTCGGTTACGAATGGCGCATCGTATTCATCGATATTGGAGGTAATCAGCCGCGCCGCCTCGGCATCGGTGCGCGCCATGATCAACGTCGGCACGTCCATCACGTCGGCGGCCAGCCGTGCGGCATTGAGCGTGCGGATGAACTGGCTGGTGGGCACCAGGACCTTGCCACCCAGATGCCCGCACTTCTTTTCGCTGGCCAACTGGTCCTCGAAATGGACAGCCGCAGCCCCCGCCTCGATCATCGCCTTCATCAGCTCGAACACGTTGAGCGCCCCGCCAAAGCCCGCTTCGGCATCGGCGATGATGGGCACGAAGAAATCGAGATCGGTGGTGGCGATGCCGTCCGCCTGCTCCATGGTCTGGATCTGGTCGGCGCGCTGCAGCGCCCTGTTGATGCGCTTGACCACGGAGGGCACGCTATCGACCGGGTAAAGGCTCTGGTCGGGATACATGTGGCCCGAACTATTGGCATCTGCCGCCACCTGCCAGCCGCTGAGGTAGATGGCCTTCAGCCCGGCCTTGACCTGCTGCACTGCCTGGTTACCGGTAAAGGTGCCCAGCGTCGGCACGAAATCCTCGCGGTGCAGCAATTGCCAGAGCTTTTTGGCACCATTTTCAGCGAGGCTATGCCGGATCGGCAGCGAGCCGCTGAGCCGGGACACATCCTCCACGGTATAGGTACGGGCAATATTGGCCCACCGATCCGGCGCCCATTCGGGTGCAGCAAATTTGCGAGGTGGTTGGGGCTTTTCGAGCATGGTCGTGTCCTCCTTGAGACATGGCTTCGCCGGCCCCATGGTTATGAGGTTCGGTCGGATTGGAATTCATGGTTAGGCTGATGGGCGCATCGCGATCTTCACGAGCACCGGTTTGTGGTCATCCGGTTTCGGCGCTTCCGCCGCCACCACTTGTCATTCCCTCGAAAGCGGGGACCTCCGTTTCACGGCCAACAGAGGTTCCCGCTTTCGCGGGAATGACCCGGTGTTATGAAGCCGTGCGGCAAGGCGGCACATTAGGTGCCTACTCGGCGACGCGCCGCATGAAGGTTGCGGCGATCATGCCGTTGCCGGCGAACAGGTCGGTGCTGTCCTCGTTGCCCACCAGCGAAAACCGGTGCCGCCCGATCTTGCCGGCGATGGCATAGCCCTGCGCTGCGAGGCCCCGCGCACTGAACTGCGCCATGGCTTCGCTGGCTGTCGGGGCGATGATGGTCAGATATTCCTCGCGGTCGCTACTCATCGGGCTCATCCGAAAGTCTCCTCGTTGCGTTGATGTAAATATTTGACAAATCGCTCGCCAATGCAAGAAATAGCGTCATACGCAGCAGTAAACCTGTAAATCCGCAGTCAATCGCGACGATATATTTGTAAATCCTGTAAAGAGGGGCGCAGATGAAAGAGCCACAAGATACCCAGATTGGAGCTCGTATCCGCCGCCTGCGCCGGCTCCGCCATCTGGCGCAGGCCGACCTCGCCGCAGCACTGGGCATTTCCGCCAGCTATCTCAATCTGATCGAGCACAATCGCCGCAAGGTCACGGTGCCGCTGCTGTTTTCCATTGCCGGCTATTTCGGGGTGGAACCGGGCGAGCTGGTCGACAGTGACGAAGGCCGGCTGGCCGGAGATTTGATGGAAGCCTTTGGCGATGATCTGTTCGCCTATAGCGATCTGACCAATCTGGAAATCCGCGACCTGGCGCAGTCCAATCCCGCTGCCGCCCGGGCTATGCTCAAGCTTTATGACCGATACCGCAGCCTCGCCAGTGGCGCGCCGGTGCTGTCCCAAAATGCCGAAACCACCCCGTTCCACCTCGCCACGGACGCCATCTCTGATTTCCTGCAGGCCAACACCAACCACTTCCCCACGCTCGAGGCCGCCGCCGAACGCGTTCGCGGCGAGATCGACGCCATGGCCGACAATTTCGACTACGGCCTCAAGAGTTATCTGTTCAACGTCTTCGGGCTCGATGTGCGGCTGGGATCGCTGCCGCGCGGCATTGCCCGCCACCACGATAGCGGCCGCCAGACGCTGATGATCTCCGATATCCTGCCTGGCGAAACCGCCATGTTCCTCATCGCCCACCATCTGGGCGAAATCGTTGCCGGCGCCGAAATCGACGCTATCATCGCCGCCGCCGACCTGCCTGAGGGCGACGCGCCGCTACTGGCGCGCAACGTGCTGGCGGCCTATTTCGCCGCGGCACTGGTCATGCCCTACGTCCCGTTCCTGCGGGCCTGCCGGGACTATCGCTATGATATTGAACGCCTGTGCCGCCGGTTCGGCGCCAGTTTCGAGCAGGTCTGCCACCGCATGACGACGCTGCAGCGCGAGGGCGCACAGGGTATTCCCATGCATCTGATCCGCACCGACATCGCCGGCAACATCTCCAAGCGTTTCTCGCTGTCCGGCATCCATATCCCGCGCCATTCCGGAGCCTGCCCGCGCTGGAACGTGTATTCGGCGTTCTTGAGCCCCGAGCGGATCAATATCCAGCTCTCGGAAATGCCCGACGGGAGCCGCTATTTCTGCATCGCGCGCACCATCGCCAAGGGCGATCATCGCTACAACGCGCCGCGCCGCTACGTCTCCATCGGGCTGGGCTGCGCCGTCCATCACGCCAAGGAGATGATCTATGCCGACGGGATGGATCTGGATGGTGCCGGCCAGATGACCCCGATCGGCGTCGGCTGCCGGATCTGCCCACGCCTCGACTGCGCCCAACGCGCCCACCCCCCCGCCGACCACCGCTTCCGGCTGGATGACACCAGCCGGCCCGTTAGTCTTTATGCGCGCATGGGGTAATGGTGCGGTCGGCGCCTGGAGCAGCAACCATGGCCAGCGAGTGGCGGTCGGCGTGGTGTGCCCCGAGGAGCAGGCCAACCTAAGAGTGTAGAAGATCAGGCCGGTTGCAATCGATTGGACGACGCCTCGCCAAGCCGATAACGGTACCCTTTGCTCGGCGCTTAACGGCATCGAAAGCTTCTCGTCGTATCGGAAAATCATGTCTTGGGGCGGCTTTAGAAAAGATGTCTTGGCGGCCCTGCTGCTTCTGTTGATGCTGGCGCCCCTCGGCGTCGGATCAACGAGCGCGGCCGACCCCGGCGATATTCAAGCTTCCTGCTTGGCTTCTGGCCGCATCTCGGAAGACGTGCTCGCCATAGCCCTGGCGGCCGACCGGTGGTCCTGTGACGACCGTAAGTATTCCATCGATGCCGAGCGGGTGCTGCTTCGCTTCGACCTTCACTCGGTCGATATCCTGCCGCGATATTTTTTCTCAAGGCGGAGCGCGCTCAAGGCCGTGCATCTTCTTGCCATCGACCAGGACGGCACGGTTCGGCAAGCCTCCGTTTCTGGCGCCGCTTTGCCCAGCTCCATGGCTGGTGGGTATTTCAAGGCTTCCCTGCCAGAGGTGACCCACGCGACCCGGCAGATCGTCGTCGCGATTGACCTGCCCAGTCACCGGATGACGCTGGAGCGAGCCTATCTGGCACCAGTGGATGCAACTGACAACATCGACGACATGCGGCTTTTGATCATAGTGGCCGCGTTTGCGGGCATGCTCGTCACACCCTTGATCTTTAATGCGGCCTTCTACCGAATTCTGCGCGAACCCTTCGTGCTCTGGCACTCGGCTCTGACGCTGTCGCTGTTGATGACCGTGCTGGTCTCGTCCGGTCTGTCTGTCATGTTTTTCGATCCACCGGCCATGACGTTGAGCTGGATGACAACCTTGCTCTTTGGGGTGACGATCGCGTCTGCAGCAAGGTTTACCCACAGCTTTATCGAGCCCGGGCTGATGCATCCTGTCCTGCGGCGACTGCTTAACTATTGCGCGGCTTGGGCATTAGTCCTGAGCGCGTTTCATGCGGCATTCCCGTTTGTTGCGCGGCCCATCCAGTCAAGCGTCTACACAGCGGCGTTTGCGCCAGTCCTTGTCGTTTTCATCCTGTCGATGATCGACGCCTTGCGGCGCAGAAGCCGCGCAGCACGCTTTCAGGCAGCCGGATACGCGCCACTTGTGGTGGTCGGGCTTACCCGTCTGGTGACTGGCGTGATCCCCTGGTTCAACAGCACCGACGCCATGCTCGTATTCTACGCGGGCTGTTTGTGCGAAGTCGTCTTCACGACGCTGGGCGTAGCGGATCGCCTGGTGATCATAAAGCGAGAGCGCGATCGCGCCCGCACCGAGGCCGATCTGCTCGAACGGCTGTCGGAAACCGACCCCTTGACCGGATTGCTCAATCGGCGCGCCATCGAGGGACAGTTTGCGCAGCTTCGAGCCGAAGGCTTCGCCACCCTGGCGGTGATCGACCTTGATCATTTCAAGTCGATCAATGACGTAAACGGGCATGCGGTTGGCGATGCGGTGCTCAAGGCCGTCGCAAATGCAATCCAGGCCGGGCCGGATGTTCGGGCATACCGCCTTGGCGGGGAAGAGTTTGTCCTTCTGCTGCGCGGCAGTGATGCCGCTATCCTGGCCGAGCAGCGACGGCGGGCCATTCCGGTCATTGTTGGCAAGACTGTTTCGGGACTTGGGCAACCCGTCACCGCCAGCATGGGACTGGCCCATGTCCTGGGCAATGAAGGTTTCCCTGAGCTCTATGATCGGGCCGACAAGCTGCTTTACGAAGCCAAGAGGGCGGGACGAAATCGAACCCAAATCGCCCTCAAGTCAGCGCCGAGAGTATCGTTGAGCCAATAGGCGATGGTCATGCGAGGTTGCAGACTAGACAACGCGTCGCGCCGACAGTCGGTCTTGACGCTCCCGATCACCCTTTGCCCTTTCGGCCCGTTCCCGAAAGCATGGCAGGAATAGGCATGCCGCTTATCGCGAGCCAGGCCCAATCAGTCTTGCTCGGATGGCGTTTGAAACATTGTCGAACACGAACACCACGCCCAGGATCAGCAGCACCATGTACGCCACCTTGTCCCAGTCCGAATTGGTGCCCATGGCTTCGAGCAGCTTGAGCCCGATGCCGCCCGCCCCGACCGCGCCGATGATGGTGGCCGAGCGGGTATTGCTCTCCCAGAAATACAGCGATTGCGAAATGAACACCGGCAACACCTGCGGCACGACGCCAAAACGGTTGACCGAGGCGGCGCTGGCGCCCACCGATTTCACGCCCTCGCGCTGCTTGTCGTCCACATTCTCCAGCGCCTCGGCATAGACCTTGCCCAGCGCACCGGTGTCGGTGAACAGGATCGCGGCAATGCCGGGGATAGGCCCGGGACCAAACCCCCGCGTGAAGAACAGCGCCCAGATCAGCATGTCGATCGAGCGCAAAAAGTCGAAGACTGCGCTTCATCAGCCAGTTGGCGGGCCGGCTGGAGGTGATGTTGCGGGCCGCCACAAAGGCAAGCGGAAAGGCGATCAGCGTCGCAAACAGCGTGCCGACGAACGCCATCACCAGGGTCTGCATCAACTTGGCGAGAATATCGCCATGCTGCCAGGCGCGGTTGCCGAGCCATTCGCTCAGTACCAGTTGACCTTGGCCCTGATAACCGACCCAACACCAACCGGTAGAGACCAGATCATTTCCCCAAAGCGGCGAGCGCGGATCGTAGAGGAAATTGGCCCAGCCGAGGAACCGGCGCTGCACCGCCACCTGATTGCCCCGAATTTCGGCCTGCCCGGCGAAGCCGTAGTTGACCAGCACCTTGCTGCCATCCTGCTCGATAACGGACGGCGCTCCCTCCGGAGCAAGGGCCCCCTCTTCAGTGATGGTTACCGGCCAGACCGTGCCATCCAGATATACGTCAACCTGAGTGGTCGTAATTTCGAGCCGGTCGTCGGCATTGCCAAAGGTAGCGGTCATGCTGCCATCACCGTGCGGCGTCAGCCAGTCGATCGCCGCACCCTCGGGATATTGCCCGCGGCTCGACCATTGCGGCACCACGGCACCATCAACAAAGCGCAGGCGCGGCTGGGCCCGCCACGAATACCAGTCCTGAATGTAGATCGCCGCACGATCCCATTTGCCGTTCTGCAGCGCCGGCCCGACGCTGAAGAAGAACCAGCAGAATGCCAGATAGGCCAGCGTTGCCGCGATGCCGACCAGCAGGCCCCAACGCTGGAAAAAGCTCCGCTGGAACACGGCTGGATACTTGGCGGCAAGGCGATTGCGTTCGGCCAGGCTGATCGTGCTCATCAGGGCTTTCTCCCGGCCCAGTTGGAAGGATTGGTCGCCCACCAGTCGGCGGCGCAGCCAGCCGGAAAACTGGTCTATGCCGATGACGGTCACCAGTAGCAGGATGACGATGGCATAGGTCTTGGCGGCATGGTCGCGGCCAATGGAGAGACGGAACACCTCGCCGATGCCGCCGCCGCCCACCGCGCCGATAATCGTCGAGGCGCGCACATTGACCTCGAGGCGCAGCAGCGTGTAGCTGACGAAATTGGGCAGGACTTGCGGCACGACGGCGAAACGCACCCGCTCCAGCCAGCTAGCGCCGACCGACCGAAGCCCTTCTTCGGGCTTCATGTCGACGTTTTCAACCACTTCGAAAAACAATTTGCCCAGCGCGCCAATGGTATGCAGCGACACCGCGGCGATAGCGGCAATCGGGCCGATGGACAGAACCGCCGTCAGCAGCCCCGCAATGACAATCTCGGGAAACGCCCGCAGCACTTCCATGATCCGCCGGACCACCCAACGCACTGCACCCGCGCCGACAAGGTTCGTGGCAGCGAAAAAGCACAGCACGAAAGCCACGGACCCGCCAATAATGGTGGAGACGATGGCAATGTTGACGGTAATGATCAGCTGATAAATGAAGTGCGGAATATAGAAGCTGTCGGTGAGATAATGCCGATCCGCCGTGTAGTCGTATTTGAGCGACCCGTCATAATAGGGCGACTCGATATCGAACATGGCCCGCACGATCTCGAAGGGGTCGTTAGGCACGAAGTTCTTGAGGAAATCGAACAGATAGGGCAGCCGCTCGAAAAACTTTCCCGAGTTCGCGGCATTGGCATAATTCATCGCCGCGCCCAGCGCGACCAGCACCAGCACCACGCCGATGACGGAATAGACCCGCCTTGTGAACACCTGGCTGCGATAGTGACGCAGCAGGATTTCCGAAGCCGGAGAGAGACCCGGTGGGGCGTGGGCAGTGTCCGTCATAGCGTGCGGTGTCTCCACATTCACGATGTCATCCTGGACTTGATCCGGGATCCATCCCGAGATCTCAGGATGGGCCCCTGCTTTCGCTGGGTGACACCGCGTTTGCTGGTCGTTGGGAAAGCAAAAATGGCGACGCCGAAACGTCGCCATTACAGGATAAATCAGCCGCCGATGACCGACTTACGGGCGTCGATGATGGTCTGGTAGAATTCCTGGTTGGCCGGAACGAAATCGACATAGCCACCGCTGGTGAAGCTGTCGAAGCATTCGAAATTGGCAGCTGGCAGGCCGGCGAAGAAGGCCGTCACCTTTTCCTTCATGTCCGCGGGCAGCTTGTTGGACACCATCAGCGGGCCGTTGGGGATGATTGGCGACTGCCAGACTTCCACCAGATCGTCCATGTCGAGCAGGCCCTTGTCGACCATGATGCGCAGATTGCCCGAGGTGTAGCCCTCGGAGAATTCGCCCTGGCCCGAACCGAAGGTGGTGCCGACATCCCAGGTGCCGTCGAGCACGCCGAGCACGAGGTTCTCATGACCGCCGCCAAAGCCGGTTTCGCTGTAGAAGTCAGCAATCGGGCCGCCCAGATCGACCGGCAGAGCGACGTTTGGCACGAGGAAGCCCGAGGTGGAGTCAGGATCGGCAAAGCCAAGTTTCTTGCCCTTGGTCGAGGCCAGATCGGTGATGCCGCTATCGGCACGGGCGACCATGATGGTGTGGTAGCCGGTCGAGCCGTCACCCTGCTTGGTGGTCAGCACCGGGTCGACCGCGTTCAGGGTCCTGCAAATAGATGGCGGCGTAGGACGATGCGCCCATGATCGCGATATCGATGGTGCCGCCGAGCAGGCCCTGGATGACCCCGTTATAGTCGGGCGACGGGAAGAACTGCACTTCGGAAACGCCGGTCGCGGCCTTCAGCGGCTCGGCGACACATTCGGAGCGGCGGATCTGGTCGCTCTCGTTCTCGCCGCCATCCAGGCCAATGCGCAGGACGGAAACGTCCTGGGCGAAGGCAGCGGTGGACATGGAGAGGGCCACGGAGGCCAGCAGGATCGTGCGGATCGCGGTCATGGATGATTTCCTTTGGTGACGCGGGTTGATCGGCAGGCCCGAAAGAGGGCTGCGGAACTTCGTTAGGGCGCAGCGGGTGCGCTGGTCTTGAGGGTGATTGGGGCGATGGACGTGGAGGTCATCGCCTCCGAAAAAGCTTCCTTGAGCCCGTCCGCGCCATAGATGGTGCGAGCCACCTCGGTGGTCAGCTCTTCCGGCGTGCCGTCGAACACCACCTTTCCGGCGCTCATGCCGATGATGCGTTCGCAATAGGCGCGCGCCGTATCGAGCGTGTGCAGATTGGTGATGACGGTAATGCCTTCGGCATTGATGTCGCGCAGGCTGTCCATGACGATCTGGGCGTTGCGTGGATCGAGGCTGGCGATCGGCTCATCGGCCAGGATCATTTTGGGCCCCTGCATCAGCGCCCGGGCAATCGCCACGCGCTGCTGCTGCCCACCCGACAGGGTCTGCGCCCATTGCAGCGCCGTCGGCGCAATATCGAGCCGCTCCAGCGCCTTGAGCGCTGCCAGCTGCTCATCAGGCGAAAACACCTGCAGCAGGTTGAGCACCGGATTGCGCCCATTGAGCCGACCCAGCATCACATTGGTGATGACATCGAGCCGGGGCACCAGGTTGAACTGCTGAAAAATCATGGCGCAATCGCGCTGCCAGTTGCGCAGCGCCCTGTCCGCGCAATTCCGACACGCGCAACCCATCATACTCAATATAACCGGACGAAACGTCGTTGAGCCGATTGATCATGCGCAGCAGGGTCGACTTGCCGGCGCCCGACCGTCCGATCACCCCGACCATCTGGCCCTGCGGGATTTCAAGGTTCACGCCATCAACAGCGAGCTTATCGCCGAAGCGCCGCGACACATTGGAAATCTTGAGCATCAAGCGCCCTCGCCATTACGTTGGCGCAGACCTAGGGCGGCGAAGTGAAGCTGGAATAACACTTGGGTGACGGTTCTGTGACCATGCACCCGGGGGAACAACCTTGTGTTACCCCCACCGGGTCATTTGAGAGGCGGGTACCCCTAAACAAGAGCCCCCGGAACCAGTCCGGGGGCAACACCAGAGGAAAGGTGATACTTCGCCCCTACCCCTCGTATTTCTCCAAGAACGCCTCGATCCCAAGCTGACGAAAATCCGGCAGCGCCAGCCGCAGCCTCTCATGGTCCCAATCCCACCACGCCAGCGCATCCAACCGTCCAGACACATCGTCGCTGAAGCGCTGCTTGATCGTCCGCGCCGGCACGCCCACCGCGATCGCAAAATCGGCTACATCCTTGGTCACCACCGCATTGGAGCCAATGATGGCCCCATTGCCAATGGTAACCCCCGGCATGATCACCGCACCATGCCCGATCCACACGTCATGACCGATTGTGATCCCCTGCCCGGCGCGCCAGTCAAAGAAATCCTGATCATCGGTCTCGTCCTCGAAATATGCCGCGGAGCGATAGGTGAAGTGATGCTGCGAAGCGCGCCCCATGGGATGCATGGAGGCATAGATGCGCACGTGTGCGGCGATATTGGCGAACTTGCCGATGTTCGCATAGGCAATCTGCGTGTTGTCCACGCAGTATGAATAATCGCCCATGCTCGAACGCGACACGTGGCAGCCGGCGCCCACTTCGGTATAGCGACCAAGCGTGGAAGAAGTGACCCTGGCGGTGGGGTGGATGAAGGGTTCCAGGCCCAGTTGTTTCATGCGGCAATCCTTGGTGCAAATGCAGTAACATCGACAATGCGATCCGCCACCTGCTGGCGAACATCCTCGTCGTGGAAGATGCCCAGCAAAGCGACGCCCGCGGCTTTTTTCTCGGCAATCATGGCAACGACCACGGCGCGGTTGGTGGCATCGAGCGACGCCGTGGGCTCGTCGAGCAGCAGAACCGGATGGTCGGTGATGAAGCCACGCGCGATGTTGACCCGCTGCTGCTCGCCGCCCGAAAACGTCGCGGGCGGCAAGCTCCACAACCGCTCGGGCAGGTTGAGCCGTGCCAGGAGCTCCCTGGCATGCCCCTGTGCTTCACCCTTGTCGACGCCACGGATCACCAGCGGCTCGGCCACAACATCGAGCGCGGAAACGCGCGGCACGGTGCGCAGGAACTGGCTGACATAGCCGATGGAATAGCGGCGCAACGTCAGCACCGGCGCGGATCGGCCGTTGCCAGATCAATCGTCTTGCCGTGGTGCTGCAACAAGATGGCCCCGGCATCGACGCCGTAATTGCCATAGACCATCTTGAGGATCGAGCTCTTGCCCGCCCCCGAGGCTCCGCCGAGCACGACACATTCGCCAGCCTCGACATCAAAGCTGACATTTTCCACCACCGGCAAGACCACCCCGTCGCGCAGATGCATGGTGAAAGTCTTGGCGAGATTTTGGACTGATAGAGCAGTCATGGTCACACCTGCAAAATCGAGGAAACGAGAAGCTGCGTGTAGGGCTCGCGCGGATCGTCCAGCACGCGGTCGGTCAAACCCGCCTCGATCACGTGGCCGTCCTTCATCACCATCATGCGGTGGCTGAGCAGCCGGGCCACGGCGAGATCATGGGTCACCACGATCGCCGCCAGCCCGAGTTCGCCCACTAATTGGCGCAGCAGGTCGAGCAGGCGGGCCTGCACCGAGACGTCGAGCCCGCCGGTCGGCTCATCCATGAACACCAGGCGCGGCCCGGTCACCAGATTGCGGGCAATCTGCAGGCGCTGGCGCATGCCGCCGGAAAAGTCGCGCGGCTGGTCATCGATCCGGTCGGCGGCGATTTCCACCCGCCCCAGCCAATCGAGCGCGGTCTCGCGGATATGGCCGTAATGGCGATCGCCCACCGCCATCAGCCGCTCGCCCACATTGGCGCCGGCCGACACCGTCATGCGCAGGCCATCGGCGGGGTTCTGATGCACAAAGCCCCAGTCGGTGCGCACCAGAAAACGCCGTTCGGCCTCGCTCAGCTCATAGATATTGCGCCATTGCCCGTCGCGCATCCGATAGAGGGTCTTGCCGGCGCTCGGCTCCAGCGTCGCCGACAGTGAGTTGAGCAACGTCGTCTTGCCCGAACCGGATTCGCCAACGATGGCCAGCACTTCGCCCGGCCACAGCTCGAAGCTCACCTCGGCGCAGCCCAGACGGCTGCCGTAATATTTGGTCAGGTTCTCGACCCGAAGAAGCGGTTCAGTGCTCATTGGGCTTCTCCCAGGATTACCCCACCCACGGCGTCATTCCCGCGAAAGCGGGAACCTCCGTTGGCAATGGCAGCAAGAAAAACAGGGGTTCCCGCTTTTGCGGGGATGACACGGTGAAAGGAGGCGCTCATCGTGCCGTCCCCTGAACGCCCAGCACGCCGACATGCCCTGCTTCCCGGCGTTCTTCGCAATTGTCGGTGTCCGAGCAGACATACATATGCCCGCCCCGATCATCCAAAATCACCTCGTCGAGATAGACCTGTTCAGCGCCGCACAGCGCACAGGGCTCCTCGAAATGCTGGATGGCAAAGGGGTGGTCCTCGAAATCGAGGCTCACCACTTCGGTGTGTGGCGGCACGGCATAGATCCGGTGCTCGCGCCCGGCGCCGAACAATTGCAGCGCCTCGCTCATATGCATTTTCGGATTGTCGAATTTCGGCGTCGGGCTGGGGTCCATCACGTAGCGCCCCGCCACCTTCACCGGATAGGCATAGGTGGTGGCGATCCGCCCATGGCGGGCGATGTCCTCATAGAGCTTGACGTGCATCAGCCCATATTCCTCCAGCGCGTGCATCTTGCGCGTCTCGGTTTCGCGCGGTTCGAGGAAGCGCAGCGGCTCGGGGATCGGCACCTGATAGACGAGGATTTGCCCGGCACTCAGCGCCCGCTCGGGAATGCGGTGCCGCGTCTGGATAATGCTGGCCTCGGCTGTACGGGTCGTGGTCTCCACCTGCGCCACCTTGGCAAAGAACGCCCGGATCGACACGGCATTGGTCGTGTCATCCGCCCCCTGGTCGATGACCTTGAGCACATCGTCCGGTCCGATGATCGACGCCGTCACCTGCACCCCGCCCGTGCCCCAGCCATAAGGCATCGGCATTTCGCGGCTAGAAAACGGCACCTGATAGCCAGGGATGGCGATGGCCTTGAGAATGGCCCGGCGGATCATCCGCTTGGTCTGCTCATCGAGATAAGCAAAATTGTACTGGGCGACGGCGTTCATTTGAAATTCCCGCAAACAGCGATTCCACCCACAGCGTCATTCCCGCGAAAGCGGGAACCCCTGTTGGCGGTAGTCGTGAAGAAAACGGCGGTTTCCGCTTTCGCGGGAATGACCCGGTGCTGGTGCAAAGAACTGCGCCTCATTCCGCGGCCTCCTTCATGTCAGCCGCTTCATGCTCCGCCCGCATCCGTCGGATCAAATCCAGTTCGGCCTGGAAATCCACGTAATGCGGCAGCTTCAGGTGTTCGACGAACCCCGTCGCCTGCACATTGTCCGAGTGTGAAATGACGAATTCTTCGTCCTGGGCCGGGGCCACCACGTCCTCGCCAAATTCGCGGGCGCGCAGCGCCCGATCGACCAGCGACATGGCCATCGCCTTGCGCTCGGCCTGGCCGAACACCAGCCCGTAGCCGCGGGTAAACTGCGGCGGCACCTTGGCCGAGCCCTTGAACTGGTTGACCATCTGGCACTCGGTCACCCGGATGCGACCCAAATTGACCGCAAAGCCCAGCTCGGGCACCTCGAATTCCACGTCGACTTCCCCAATACGGATCTCGCCGACAAAAGGGTGGGTGCGGCCATAGCCGCGTTGGGTCGAATAGCCCAGCGCCAGCAAAAAGCCCTCGTCGCCGCGCGCCAGCGCCTGCAGCCGCAAATCCCGGTCCAGCGGGAAATCCAACGGCTCGCGGGTCAAATCGCCCACCTCGCGGTCGGGATCGGTGGCGCCATCGGGCTCCATCAACCCTTGCCGACCCAGCAGATCGGTCACGCGGGGCGCCTGTTCAGCTTCTGCCGCCCGGGTCACCGGCGCCGGCACCTCGCCATCGACAAGGGCGGGGTCGAGCAGGCGGTGGGTATAGTCAAAGGTCGGCCCCAGCAGCTGCCCGCCGGGCAAGTCCTTGAACGTCGCCGAAATCCGGCGCTCGATCAGCATTGCGCCGGTTTCCACCGGTAGCGAATAGCCAAACCGCGGCAGCGTGGTGCGATAGGCGCGCACCAGAAAAATCGCTTCGATCAGATCGCCCCGCGCCTGCAACAGCGCCAGCGCCGCCAGTTCGCGGTCATAGAGCGAGCCTTCGCCCATGGCGCGATCGACGGCGAGGCCGAGCTGTTCCATGATCTGGTCGAGGCGCAAGGCCGGCACCGAGCGATCGCCACGGCGACGGTCGGCCAACAGGGCATGGGCGTTGGCAATGGCGGCTTCCCCGCCTTTGACGGCTACGTACATCTCAGTGTCCTTCCGAAATCCGGGTCGACCGCGGCAGGCCGAGCACCGCCCCGTCCGCCACCAGCAGCAGGTCAATGCCACGCGGAAACAACTCGCGATTGTCCGCCCATTGCGCGACAAAATCCTCGGGCAGCCCGATCGGGCTGATATGTCCATAACCCTTGATGCCAGGCCCGCGAATGACCAACTCCGCGCCGCCGCTCAGGGCGGTCATCGCCAGCACGATGGTGGTCGAGCGATCGGGATATTCCTGGGTACCCAGATTGAACTTCTCGAACCGGGGCAGCTCGCCCGCCGAGCCAGTAAAGGCGAACACCGCCCTGCCCGGTTCGCGCACGATTGGCGCGCCAGTATGAAAAGCGACGAAGGGGGCGATACCGGCCGCGTCGCGTAGCCCATCGGCCAGCCAGATCGGGGTGTCCTGGTCGCTCAAGGTTAGCAATGTGCTCGCCAGTTCGGCGGTTAGCGCTCCCTGGGTGGCGGCTGGTTGGACGAAATCTTGCACTGTGCCCGGGTTCGCGAGAG
Organism: uncultured Alphaproteobacteria bacterium; assembly: GCA_963699295.1. GTDB lineage: Bacteria > Pseudomonadota > Alphaproteobacteria > Rhizobiales > Devosiaceae > Devosia. The sequence goes on along the minus strand of OY969432.1, from coordinate 362,744 downwards.
CGTCCATGATGGCCCGGAATGCCGACTGCGATTGCAGCACGGGATCGGAAAATCCACTGTAAGTTGCCAAATCCATCTCAGTTATCCCCGCGCACCATGGTGAAAAAGTCGACCTTGGTTGCCGCCGTTTCATCGCGGCGCTTCTGCTCGGCCTCCGCCGCAAGCGCACGCAGGGGCGCAATAATTTCAGCCTCCACCCGCTCGGGCTGCTGCTGCCACAGGGCATCGATCAGCGCGATCACCTCAACCTTGGCCAGGTCGCGACCCAGGCAGTAGCCGTGCCCCACTTCGCCGCTGGCCAGGCGAATACTGGCCCGGCTCACGCTGGCTTCCCCCAGATTGAACGGCGCCCCCCCGCCCCCGGCGCGACCGCGCACCATCACGAGACCAACTTCAGGGCCGCGCACTTTGGAGTGCTGGGGCTTGTCGGCCCAGCGATCCCAGAGCTCGGCCAGGGCCCGCGATGGCGCAGCTGCCAGGGCGTCGAGCACGGTCTTTCTGGCCTCGGTGTGAAACGAAGTCTGCGTCTGCATGCTTGCCTCTATTTGTCTACTACGCTAGACAACTAGTGTCCTGAATCCGGTCCTACGCTTCCTATGTGAAAATGCAATGACAGTTGTGAAAGTCGATCTCGGCGGCATCGCCCTGTGGCGGCGCATCGCCGATAGCATCCGCCTCGACATCGTCGGGGGCAAGCTGGCCGCGGGCGACCGCCTGCCCACCGAGGCCGCTCTGGCGCAACGCTTCTCGGCCAATCGCCATACCGTAAGGCGGGCGTTGGCGATGCTGGCCGAAGAAGGGGTAGTCGGTGCCGAGCAGGGGCGCGGCACGTTCGTGCGCAGCGCCAGGAGGCTGAGCTACCCCATTGGAAAACGTACCAGATTTTCGGAAGGACTGGCCGGTCAGGCGCGGCATATTCGCGGGCAATTGCTCTCCACCCGCATTGAGAACGCCAGCACCACCTGTTCCACCGCCCTCGCCATCAAGCCCGGCACCAAGGTGGTACGGCTCGATACGGTATCGCTGGCCGATAGGCGCCCGCTATCGCGCACCACCACGTGGCTACCCTATCGTCGGTTTCCCGATATCGGCGACCGCTTTGCCGAATTGCGCTCATTCACGGCGGTGTTCGCCGGCTATGGACTGGTCGATTACTCCCGCGCCTCGACGCGCATATCGGCACGCCACGCCGATGTGGAAGAGACCAAGCTTCTCGGCCTGGCGCCTGGCGCAATTCTGCTCGTTTCGGAAGCCGTCGACGAGGACGGCGCCGGGGCGCCGATCTCCTATGCGCTTAGTCGGTTTCCGGCGGAGCGGATGGAATTGGTGGTGTAGGAGGTCGCCTAGCGAGCGACGGCTGTTGAATCGAGATCACCGGAAAGGCTGGCAACCTCCGAAAGCAATTGCACAAACTGCATTCCCGCGACCTCCAGCACCCCGGAATTGTCGATCTGCACAGTCCCCGACCGCAGCCTTTTCCCAACGCTCCGATTCAACCGCAGCTTGATGGATTCGGGCGTCTCGCGCCCACGCTGGGCCAGGCGTTGGGCGATCACGTCCCGCTCCGCCGTCACCGACACCACCAGCGTCTGCGGATATCGCGCCAGCAACGCGGGGATCATCCCTCGCGACAGGTTGGCCACCACCGTCCGCCCCGCCTCCAAATCCGCCTCCAGCGCCGCCGGCAGTCCATAGCGCAGCCCGTGTGCCGCCCAGCTCAGGGCAAACTCGCCCCTCGCCTCGGCTTCGACAAACGCGTTTTCGTCCATGCTGGCGTGGTCTTCGCTACCGCCATCGGCCGGCCGGGTGACGACGCGGCGCACGAACACCACCCTGCCGCTCGTTTCCAGCTGGGACCGGGCAAAGCCAATCAGGCTGTCCTTGCCGACCCCGCTAGGACCCACTACCGCGACGAAAGTTCCCCTCATATCACCCGCCGACCCTGCCGCCACACCGTCAAAACGATCGGGATCCCGTCCTCGACGCGCACATGCACGAAGTCAGCGCGCTTGCCGACCGCGATCTCACCGCGGTCATGGAACCCGGCCGCTTCCGCCGGTCGCTTGGTCACCAATTGCACGGCCTTGGCCAGGCTAATGCCCTCTACCGTTTCCGCCAGTGAAAATGCCGACTGGAGCATGGAGAAGGGAATGTAATCCGACGACAAGATATCGAGCAGATCGGCCTCCGCCAGCGCCCGCGCCGACACATTCCCGGAGTGGGAGCCACCGCGCACCACATTGGGCCCGCCCATCAGGATAGCCATGCCGGCCTGCCGCGAGGCTTTCGCCGCTTCGAGCGTAGTGGGAAATTCAGCCACCTCGATGCCCAGCGCCACGGCCTCTGCGACATGGTCACGCGTGGCGTCGTCATGGCTGGCCAGGACAATGCCGAGTTCGGAGCACATTTGCGCAATAGCCCGCCGATGCGGATCGGCAAAGGTGCGCGATTCAGCATTGCGACGCTGGACAAAATCTTCAAGCGCCGCATCGCTCATCTTGAGCTTGCCCTGATAATAGGTCTTGCACGCCTCCATGGTGGCAAATTGCCGTTGGCCGGGGGCGTGATCCATCAAGGAGGCCAGACGCACCTGCGGATGGTCCTTGATCAGCAGGAACGCGTCCAGGCAGTCGGGAGCCGAGACCTCGCACCGCAAATGGATGTGGTGCTCGGCCCGCAGGCGGCCAGCGCGGGTCCCGGCCGCAATCGCATCGGCGAGGAGGCGCATCTCGTCGGCACCGATATCGGTATTCTCGTCCATCCCCACCCGGATGGCGTCAAGCACCGTGGTGATCCCGGAGGCAGCGATCTGGGCATCGTGCGCCTGCACGGCTGCAGCCGGGTTCCAGCGCACCTTGGGGCGCGGAGAGTAATGGGTTTCCAGGTGATCGGTGTGCAACTCAACGAGGCCGGGGAGCAAATAGTCGCCGTCCAGATCCTGGCCGGAGCGAGCAGGTTCGCCGATATCGGTGATGATCCCGCCATCGACCCGGACTGATCCCAGCCGTACCTCGTTGGCGAGCACGATCCTGGCGTTGGTGAGGACAAGGTCCCCGAGGGCAATACTATTCATAGACGAACCGTTCTCGCATTTCGCATTTGGCTCTGCGCTAACTGAAGTTGATGACAGTTTAGCGAAATCGTCAGCCGCTAGGGCTTGTCGCCGGCTTGCAGGCGGGCATTGATGGCGTCGATCACCGGCATGAGGTCGGCGATGGTATCGATCGTGGAGTGGGCGCCCGCTTCGCGCAGCACAAGCTGGGCACGCTGGCGATGCCGGTCCTGGGTCGCCGCGTCAAGCGCCAGCCAGTCGGCGAGCGACAGGCCGATTTCATTGCCGCTGGCGATGATGCCGATGGCCCACATGCCGGCGGCGCGCGCCGAAACCAGACCCGTGGGGCTGTCGTCCACCACCACGCAGGCGCGCATATCGGGGGCGCCAAGCGCGATGGCATTGTCGAGCACCATGTCCGGATAGGGCCGGCCGCGCCTGACGTCGCTGACCGTCACACAATGATCTGGCGCATAGCCCTGCGCTTTGGCGAGCGGCATCAGCCCGTTCATCACGCTGCGCGGATACCCGGTGGTGCTGCCGATGGCGATGTTGCGGCCCCGCAGCGCCGCGATGGTATCGAGCGCGCCGGGAATAAGCGCGCTGTAGCGGGCGCAGTTGACCTCGTCGATGCGCAGGAACGCCGCATAGAGGCGATCCACATCGGATTGGGTGGCAACCCCGCCCTTGCTCGCCTGCCAGCGTTCGGCAACGGTGGGCTGGGCCAGGATCATCTCAAGGTGTTCGCGCTTGGCGGCACCCATCGGGGCGCGCGCCTCGGCTTCGGTAATGGCCACGCCATCCGCGGCGAAGGCCTCGCGAAACGCCGCCATCGGGGCAATGCAGCCAAAATCGAGCACCGTGCCGGCCCAATCGAAAATGGCGGTGGTAACGGGGCCCCGAAAATTGGGGCCGAGGGCGTCAGTCTGGTTCATCTGTTGGTCTCGTTGAAGCTTAGCCGGGCTGGCCGGCAAGGGGGCGCAGCGCCGCGGCAATCGAATTGATCGCGAGATCGATCTCGTCTTCGGTGATGGTCAGTGGCGGGGAGAACCCCAGCGCGTCCTCGCCCTTGGTGGTGGTGGACACGCCATGCTCAAGGCAGGCGGTAATGATGGCGTCGCCCAGCCCTGCCTGGGCCCCGCCCAGAACGGCCAGGTCCAGCTCGATCGCCAGCAGCAGGCCGCACCCCCGGATGCCCTTGATGGCGGGGCACGACGCAGATGCCAGCGCCACGCGCTGGCGCACATGATCTTCCAGCCGGGCTGCCCGCTGGGCGAGGTTGTCCCGCACAATGATCTCGACCGTGGTGGCGGCCGCGTGGGTGGTCAGGGGGTTTTTTTCGTGGGTGTAGTGGCCCAGCGCCAGTTCGGGCGCGACGTTGAGCCGGGCATCGGCAATCACCGCGGCAATCGGCAACATGCCGCCGCCCAGGGATTTGCCCAGCACCACCGCATCTGGCACCACGCCGAAATGCTCGAAGGCGAAGAACCGCCCGGTCTTGCCCAGGCCCGAGGGAATCTCGTCAAAAATCAGCAGCGTGCCGGCCGCGTCGCACAGGCGGCGCACTTCGCGCCACAAATGGTCCGGCGGCACGTGGCAGTTCGAGCGGATGGGCTCGGCGATCAGCGCCGCGATCCCGCCCGGTGTCGTGGCCAATGCCTGCTCGATCTCGGCGAGCATCGCGTCGGCCCCGCCCCCGGCTGTGTCCCAATAGGGCGTGACGAGCACGCGATCGGGCAGGAAGCTGCCGAGGCGCGGATCGTGGTGGGCGTGCGACAGGCCAAAGGCGCCAAAGCCATGGCCGTGATAGGAGCCCTCGAGCGACAGGGTGGCGCTGCGCCCGGTTGCTACGCGGGCCAGCTTCAGCGCGACCTCGATCGCATCCGACCCGCCGGTGGTGAACAGCACCCGGGCCGCCGGACCGGGCCACAGATCGGTCAAGTGTTCGGCCAGTTGTACGGCGGGCTCATTGGTATAGCGGCGCGGCGAAAAGGTCAGGCTGTCGAGCTGATGTTTCAGCGCGGCGACCAGTTGAGGATTGGCGTGGCCGATATGGTGGGTGGTGTTGCCATGCAGGTCGATCAGACGGCGGCCGGCGTCATCCTCCAGCCAGATGCCGGAAACCGCCCGTAGTGCGCCGATGCAGGGGCTCGACCCCACCTGATGGAAAAACCGGTCGGCGTCACGCTGCACCAGAGTGCCGCGATTTGATAAGGCGATATTGGTCGTGGAATCCATGTCAGATTGTTCCTGCTATGCCGGTGACGCTGAGCTTGTGCGGGGTGGTTTTGCCACTGGCCGGTCCCGCGGCGAGGCCATGGGCGCGCCGGGTGGCGCGTTCGATCCACCACACCAGTCCCATGGCCAGCACGGAGGCCGCGAGCAGGCCGACGCTCTTGGCGGCAGCGTAGCCATAATTGCTGGCGCTGGCGAAGTTGAGGATGGCCACCGAGGCGAGCGGCATGTCGCCGGTGACGAGGAAAATGATCGATGACAGCGTCGTCAGCCCATCAACGAAGACATAGAGCACGGCCAGCATCGCCGCGACCCGGAGCATGGGAAGGGTGACGTGAAAGAAGCGCGCGAACAGCCCGGCCCCCAGATTTTCGGCGGCATCATCGACCGAGCGGTCGACCCGCTGCAGCGCCACGCGCGTTGCCAGCACCCCGACATAGAGATTGCCGAAGATGATGTTGATCACGATGATCGCCGAGGTGCCCGACAGCGACAGCTCCTTGATGCCGAAGGGCGCGTTGAAGGCGATGATGTAGCCGACCCCGAAGATGATGCCCGGCAGGATGGCCGGGATCAGCGACTGGAAGGCGATGATATCGCCGGCGGGCCGGGGCAGGCGTTCGGCGGCGTAACCGATGGCCAGCGCCAGCAGCCCTCCAATCGGGGCGGCAATGGCGGCGACGCGGATACTGTTCCACACCTCATCGAGCCCGCCATTGCGGGCGCCGTAGCCGGTGCCTGCTTCGGGCGTGAAATAGCCCAGCGTCGGGGTCCAGTCGACACCCCAGATCGTGGTGATCGAGCCCAGAATGACGACAATGTAGATCGCCAGGATCAATAAGCAGAATGTCGCCGCAAGGCCGGTCAGCCCGGCCTTCACCAGCAGCGGCTGGCGGTATTCGGAGGCGGTGCCGGCATCGGTGGTGACGTAGCGCTTGCGGCGGCCGATCTGCTCGAGCGCCAGATAGATCAACAGCGACGGCCCGATCAGCCAGACGCAGATGGCGGCGGCCAGCGGGGTGTTCTGAAAGCTGGTGATTTCATTGTAGATGACGCCCGCCAGCACCGGGGTGTCGCGGCCCAGGATCATCGGATTGCCGAAATCGGTCAGGCTCTGGATGAAGACCAGCACCACGGCGCGCTTCAGGCCGGGCCAGCTCAGCGGAAAGGTGACGTGGCGGAACAGCGCGAACCGGCTGGCGCCCAGCATCAACGCCGCCTCCTCCAGCCGTCCGTCCTGACGGCGCATGGCATTGTCCAGAACGATCAGCGTGGTGGGCAGGAAGGACAGGGTTTGGGCCAGAATGATGCCCACGGGACCATAGATATTGACCACGTCGGCATTGGAAATGCCCAGGGTCTGGTCCAGCAGCGTGTAGGTGATCAGCCCGCGCCGCCCGAACAGCATGGTGGTTGCCGTGGCCACCAGCACCGGCGGCGCCACCAGCGGCAGCAGCAGGATATTGCGCGTCAGGGCCGGGCGCGCGATGGCGCCGCGATTGAGGCCAAAGGCAATGGCGTAGGCAAGGCTGACGGTGAACAGCACCGAAAACAGCGCCAGGGTAACGCTGTTGGTCGCCGCCTTGCGCAGATAGGGGTCGGTGAACACGGCGGTGTAATTTTCAAGGCCAAAGCGCTCGCTCCTGGCGGCGCGCAGGTGCTCGAACTGGGCTGGAGAGAGCTGCTCGCGCACCGCAAAGGCCAGGGCGATACGCTTGTGCAGCATGATATGGGCGGTGGGATAGGCGTCTTCGACGGCCTGACGCTGGATTGCCGGTAGCGCGGCCAGCGCGATCTCGATGGCGGTGTCCTGATGCTCGAAGGGCAAATCGGTCTGCCAGGGCACATCCACACCGGCAAGGCCGAAGGCCGCGGTCATCGCTTGCACGCGTTCGGAGAGGGTTGCAGCCTCTACCCAGCGATCGATCATGGCCGGCCGCTCGGCTGCTGGCAGCAGGGCGAGGGCGTCATCGGTCAAAACGGCGAGCTGTTGCGGCGGCAGCGGGCCGCTATTGTCGAAGCTCTTGAACATCACCAGCCCGACGGGCACGACGATGAACACCAATAGCAACAACCCGACCACCAATGCAGCGAGGCGTGCCGGCAGGAGGCGCAGCCAGCGTTTCATGACGTGGCCTCGGGCAGGAGGAACACCAGATGCTGGCTATCGGCGCGCAGGGCGATCGGTGCATGGCGCACGACGGTCTCGCCCAGCGTTGTCGATGGCTGGTCGAAAATCACCTGCTGGCCGGAGGGCAGATCGACCACGACGCGTACGGTCGAGCCAAGGAAGGTGATCGATGCGACGTGGCCATGCAGGGCTCCGGCGGTCGAGCCATCGACGGGGGTGATGTGCTCGGGGCGAATGATCGCCTTGATCGGGGCGCCCGGCACCGTATCGTGCGGCAGATCGGCCGGCAGCAGCGTGCCGCCAAGCTCAATGCCGCCAGCGCGCGCAATGCCATCGAGGGCATTGGATACGCCGATGAAATTGGCGACGAAACCAGTCTGGGGGCGATGGTAGATTTCGCCGGGCGTGCCGATCTGCTCGATCCGTCCGGCGCGCATCACCGCCACCCGGTCGGACATGGCGAGCGCCTCTTCCTGGTCATGGGTAACATAAAGCGTCGTCATGCCCAGCCGGTCGACAAGGCTGCGCAACTCGGCGCGCAGCTTGATGCGGATGCGCGCATCAAGCGCCGACATGGGTTCGTCGAGCAGCAGCATTTCGGGTTCGGCGGCGAGGGCCCGCGCCAGGGCGACGCGCTGTTGCTGGCCGCCCGACAATTCATGCGGATAGCGCTCGAGCAGCTGTTCGATCTCGACGATCTGGGCCAGGGCCTCGACGCGCGCGCGGATTTCGGCGCGGGGACGGCCGGCCATCTTGGGCGCGAAGCCGATGTTTTGCGCCGCGGTCTTGGTGGGGAACAGCGCGTAGGACTGGAACACGAAACCCATGCGCCGCGTGGCGGGCGGGGCATAGGTAATGTCCTCGTCGCCGCGCCAGATCCGCCCGCTATCGGGCGTGGCAAAGCCTGCCACCATGCGCAACAGCGAGGTCTTGCCGCAGCCGGAATCGCCAAGCAGGGTGACGAACTCACCCGGCTTGAGCGTGAGGCTCACCGCATCAACGGCAATCGTGGAACCAAACCGCTTGCTGACCGCCTCGACGGCCAGGTGCGGCCCGCCCTGGAGGGCGGACCGCCGCAGCGGCGCGTGATCGGCGCGCATCAGCATGAGTGTCAGCCTTTAAGGAAGCGGTCAGCGAATTCGCGGCGGAATTCTTCGATGTTGACCGGACGACGCATGGTCCAGGGGCTGATCTCGTCGATATTGACCAGGCCATAACCGGGCACGGCGGTGGCGCCGACCAGCTCGCCCAGGATTTCGGCAGCATCGGCGCTGGCCATGAAATCAAGGAAGCGCTTGGCTTCTTCAGGATGCGGCGCGCCGGCAACCAGGCCACCGCCTTCGGTCACGTTGGGGGTGATGCGGCCGAACACCACTTCGACGGGGCGGCCCGACGACTGGGTGGCATAGCACGTGGTGTCGTAGGAGAGCCCGATCGTCACCTCACCAGTGCCCGCCAGCTGGGCGCCGCCCGAGCCGCCATCGGAATACTGGTACATGTTTTCATTGAGGTTTTCGACGAAGGCCCAGCCGAAGGCGTCCACGAAAGTGGTGAGGATTGCCCCGCCAGTGCCCGACTGCATCGGGGACGGCATAGCGATTTCGCTCTTGTAGACCGGCTTGACCAGATCTTCCCAGGTGGTGGGCATGGGCAGGTTCTTCTGGGCCAGGCGCTCGGTGTTGACCACCATGCACATCGTGGTGGCGAAGTACTTGGAGTAGAAATCATCGGGCTCGCGGAACGAGTCGCGCATCGCCGAATCCTTGGGGGCGTAGGGCTCGAACACGCCGGCATTCTTGAGCTGCTCCAGCGCGGTGTTGTTGACGAGATAGATCACGTCGGCCTGCGGATTGCCCATTTCGGCGATGGCGCGCTCGGTGATCGGGCCGGTGGAACCCGACGTGACCTTGAGGTTGATGTCTGGATTTTTGGCGCTGAACGCCGCAGCCAGCGCTGCACCCACCGCCTCGGAGGCGTCGTAGACAACGAGATCGCCGGCCAAAGCAGCAGTGGGAAGCATCAGGGCGACAGCGGTGGCCGTCGTGGCGAAGATAGTGCGCATAGTGGTCTCCTGGGCCATACAGCAAAGTGGCAACATTCGGGGGCGCCACCATTGTGGCGGCCACAAATCCGTTATAAGTTTTGTGTATGTCGCTAGTACTTGGATTAAGTGACACTTATTTGACGGTGGCCCATAAAATGAACCTTTCCCAGCTGCGCGCCTTTCACGCCGTGGCCCAGCACGGCACGTTTTCGGCCGCCGCCATTGCGCTCAATGTCAGCCAGCCCGCGGTCACCCAGCATGTGCGGGCGCTCGAGGAGAGCCTCGGCAGCCGGCTGTTTCACCGGCGCGGCAGCGGCGTGGAACTGACACCCAATGGCTGCGACCTGCTTCCCAAGGTCCATCAAATCGTCAAGGGCCTCGAGGACATCAGCGTCCGGCTGGACAGCGGTCGCCAGCTGCTGATTGGCCATCTGACGGTGGGGCTGTGTTCCCCGCATGTGGCCATGCCGCTGCTCAAGCGCTTCCATCAGGCACATCCGGGCGTGCAGATCGAGACCCGCATGAACAATTCCGACCAGTTGCGGGCTTTGGTGGCCCAGCAGCGCGTAGATGTGGCCGTGGTAACGCTGCTGGAGGCCGAACCGGGACTGGTGTGCCACAAGCTCGCCGACCAGGAAGTGCTGGTGCTCGTTCCCGCCGACCACCCCTGGGCAACGCGGACCAGTCTCAAGCTTGCCGAGCTGGCCGATCAGCCGTTCGTGCTGCGCGAAGAGGGCTCGATGACGCGCCAGATCTTCCAGTCCGCCCTGGCGCGCGCCAAGATCGGGGTCGACGAGCGCTTTGCCTTTTCAAGCCGTGAAGCGGTCAAGGAAGCCGTTGCCAACGGGCTCGGCCTTGGCGTCGTGCTGGACAAGGAGCTGGGCAATGACAGCCGCCTGGTGGGCCTGCGCATCGAGGATGCCGCGCTCGCGGCAGGCGAGTACCTCATCGCCAACCCCGAAATCAGCGAACTGGGCGCGGTCCGCGCTTTTATCGCCAATGCTCTCGTTCAGGAATGAGTGGTGGCGGCATTCCTGGAACTAGCACCTTGTTCTCGCGATCCGGCCCCCCGACGCGTCGGCTCCTGTGCTGGCTTGGATGCTGCAGCTCCCGCACGGTCAGCCGTGAAATCTCTGGCACATAGATCGCGCCGGGACCGATATTGGGAGATCACACAATGCGCTTGCCCTCGGCGTCGATGATGACCTCGCCATCTTCCTTGGTGAAAGGTCCGATATTGGCGTTTTCCAGAATGTCCAGGACCACTTCTGACGGCCGGCAAAGGCGCGTGCCGATCGGCGTTTCAACGAACGGCCGGTTGAGCAAGATCGGATGATCGCCGATCGCGTCGAGCAGCGCGTCATCTGTGAGGGTCTTATCAGCCAGCCCGAGGGCTTTGTAGGGCGTGTCCTTTTCGCGTATGGCCTGGCGCAGCGTGATCCCTGCAGCGCCAACCAGTTGGATGATCCGTTCACGGCTCGGCGGGTTCTTGAGATATTCGATCACCGTGGGCTCGACGCCGCTCTGCCGGATCATGGCTAGCGTATTGCGCGATGTGCCGCATTCGGGGTTGTGATAGATCGTAACGGTCATGACTTGTCTTCCGGGTTGATGGGGAGGTCGCTGCCGGAGGGCAGGCGAAGGAGCCAGGACATCAGCGCCAAGGCGGCGAGCGCCCCCGCAACCTGGGCAAGGATGAAGCCCGGCAGATCGAGTGGGCGAATGCCGGAAAAGGTATCGGTGAAAGAGCGGGCGATCGCGACGGCCGGGTTCGCGAAGGATGTCGACGCGGTGAACCAATAGGCAGCGGTAATATAGAGGCCAACCAACATCGGCACGGCCTTCCGCTCGAAACGGATGCCGGCGAGGATCACGGCGAGAAGCCCGAAAGCAGCGACACCCTCGGAGAACCATTGCGCTGAGCCAGTTCTGATCTTGGTCGAGGCCTGCAGCAGCGGCAACGCGAACATGGCGTGGGCCACCAGCGCCCCAAGGACACCACCGATCACCTGCACAAGGGCGTAAAGGCCCGCGTCACGAGCCGGCAGTTCGCGGCGCAGAGCAAAGACCATGGACACCGCCGGGTTGAAATGCGCCCCCGAAATTGGCCCGAGCGTGGTAATCAGCACGGCCAGAATGGCGCCGGTGGCAATGGTATTGGCCAGTAGTGCCAGCGCGACATCGGTGGTCAGCGTCTCGGCCATGATGCCGGACCCCACCACCGTCGCCACCAGCACCCCGGTGCCGAGTGCCTCGGCGGTCAAGCGGCGCGAAAGATCGATCATGCTGCCTCGGCAAACTTCGAGGTCAGGACCATGCGGTTAATGCCTCGCCCAGGATGAAGCGGTCGGAGTTTCCCAGTGCCGTAAAACAGGACGTTATTAACGCGATCAGCAGGCACAGACGTTCTCCTTGTTGGTTGCAGGTGTGCAGCACTCGGCGGCCAGGGCCATGGCGGGGCTGCACACTTGAGGATGGCCGGAGCAGCAGTCGCGCATCAGGAACTCGACGAGGCCCGCGAGCCCTTCGAAATTGGCGTTGTAAATGATCGAGCGACTTTCGCGGCGAGACTGGATAAGGCCGGCGCGCTCCAGGTGGGCAAGATGAAACGAAGCGCTGGATGAAGACGCAGCGACGGCCTCGCCCACAGCCCCCGCAGCCATGCCCTCCGGCCCTGCCTGGACCAGGATGCGCACCATTCTCAGCCGTGTGGCTTGGCTCAATGCGCCAAATGCATCGATGGCCTGCGGTTCTTCGAGTCTCATCTCAATACCTCAACGAATATTGAAACAATCGGGTAACCCAATATGAACGCGCCCGCAATTCTCCTTATCGAGCCTGCGGTGCGAGAACGGCCGAAGCAAGCCGGCCCACGCTGGAGATGGGCCGTGAGAGCACGAGACCGTTGGCAGGCGCTGCTGTCGGTGCCATGCGACATCGACAACGGGTCGCCAGCCCCCTCGCCCACCTCAATCCAGGCGATGATTGACATCGTGCATATACACGCCTACCACCAATCGCATGGCCACTGACAATTTTGATCTCTGCATGGTTCTGAACACCCGCATGGCGGCGCGCGCGATCACGCGGCGGGCCGATCGCCAGTTGCGGGTTTTTGGGATTACCGCCGCGCAGTTCTCGATCCTGGGTTCGCTGCAGAACCATCCCGGCCGCTCGGTAACCGAGATGGCCGAGACCATCGCCATGGATCGCACGACGCTGTCACGCAATCTGGACCTGCTCGAACGCAAGGGGCTGGTCGCGGCGACGGCGGCCACCCGAGGCAATGGGCGCATCGGCACAGTCACCCCGGCAGGTACGCAGGTTATCGAAGCGGTCCGACCCGAGTGGCGCAAGCTGCAGGCTGACCTGCGTGCCACACTTGAGGGGCCCGACTTCGACACCATGCTCGCCGGGCTGCGACAGCTCGCCCGCCTATAGCCCAGTATTCCGGCGGCACTGCCGCTACCCAATTCCGTGTATATGCACCCTAGGAGATGCAATGCTAAAGCCTGATCCCCTTGATCCCATCGTTGTCACCGGCATGGGTGCAGTTAGCCCGCTAGGGGTGGGCGTCGATGCACTCTGGCGTGGTCTGGTCGCCGGCCGCAGCGGCATTGTGCGCAATGACCGGTTCGATACGACCGGCTTCGTCAGCCACATTGCGGGTCTGGTGCCCACCAAGCCGGCCGACCCGAATGGCTTTGATCCGGCCGAATTCATCGATGCAAAAGAGATCAAGAAGATGGATCTCTTTATCCAATATGCCATCGGGGCCGCCAGCGAGGCGCTCGACCAGGCCGGCTGGCACCCGACAGCACCACAGGATCAAGCGGCTACCGCCACCATCATCGGCTCGGGCGTGGGCGGATCCCCGGTGATGGCCAAGGCCGTCGAGATCATCCAGACCAAAGGGCCGCGGCGACTGTCGCCTTTTACCGTGCCGTCCTTTCTCGCCAATCTGGCGGCGGGCTGGCTGTCGATCCTGCACGAATTCCGTGGGCCCATCGGCACCCCGGTCACCGCCTGCGCCGCATCGGCCCAGGCGATTGGAGACGGCATGCGGCTGATCATGACCGGCGAGGCCGAGGTGGCCGTGGTCGGGGGAGCGGAAGGCTCGGTCGACCCGATTTCCATTGGCGGGTTCGGCGCCTCGCGGGCCCTCAGCTCCAGCCACACCGATACCCCGCACAAGGCATCCCGTCCCTTCGACACCGGTCATGATGGGTTTGTGCTCTCTGAGGGCGCGGCCGTTCTGGTTATCGAAAAGCTCAGCCATGCCCGCGCGCGAGGCGCCGTGCCGCTGGCCACCCTCGCTGGCTACGGTACATCGGCGGACGCCTATCACCTGACGGCCGGCTCGCCGGATGGTGCCGGGGCCCAGGTCGCCATGCGCAATGCCTTGAGCATGGCAGGCATCGACCAGAGCCAGGTGGGCTATGTCAACGCCCACGCCACCTCCACTGCCATCGGTGACGCCGCCGAGATCGCCGGGATTGGCGCAGTCTTTGCCGGCCGCGGCAAGGATCTGGCGATCTCGTCCACAAAGTCTGCCACCGGTCACCTGCTGGGCGCGGCCGGTGCGCTTGAGGCCGTCATTTCGGTCATGGCATTGCGCGAGGGCATGCTCCCACCCACGATCAATCTCGACGATCCGATAAAGGAAGCCGAGGCCTTCGATCTGGTGCCTAATTTCGCCAAGCCCAAGGCGCTCGACTACGCGCTGTCGAACTCTTTCGGCTTTGGCGGCGTCAACGCGGCGCTGGTATTTGGCAAAGCGCCGGCTTGATCAGGCTGGCGCGAGGCGGCTTTTCTGCCACCAGCAACCTATATTGCGAACGACCGCTTGCGCCCTGCGGTCGTTCGTTTTTTTGGGTAGAAAGCCGGAGATACTCAGCGAAAACTAGCCTTTCGCATTGTCAACCTGTCCCAGCGGCGGGTTTCGCCGCTTCACCGGCTGCGACTTCACAATGGACGTGCTTGTCTCGGCCTTGGCAACTATTCGGTCGAGAATTTCGTCCAACTGCGCGATGGAGCGGACCATCAGGCGCACGATATAGCAATCGTCACCCGTCACCTTGTCGCACTCCACGACCTCCGGGATTTTCACCAGGAGTTGCTCTACAACGTGGAGCTTGCCCGGCAGGGGGCGCACCCGAACGATGGCCTGTAATGTGTAGCCTAACGCTTCATCCGCAACATCAACTGTGAAAGAACGGATTACCCCGCGCTCCTCAAGACGCTTTACCCTCTCCGACGTGCTTGGCGAGGACAAGCCAATGACGTTAGCCAATTCCTTGATCGAGATGCGGGCATCGTTGGATAGCGTTTCGATAATGCGGCGGTCGAGCTCATCCAGCACATTTTTCTCCGTTAGGTGAACCCGTGAAAATGCCTAATTGATACAGGCAAGGTAACCGCCCGGCCTTCTTAAATCCATGTGCTCGCCCAGCTCTTTCTTCTATTGTGATGGCTTGTCTTCGATGGAGCCTGACACCGATGAATGCCCGCGCGCGCGGCGTAGCCGAGATGACGGCTGCCATGACCATTTCCGGGACGATAGGACTATTTGTCCTCCTCGCCGATCAACCTGTATTCAACATCGTGTTCTGGCGCTGCGCGATCGGGACGCTGACCCTGCTGCTGGTCTGCGCTGCCATGGGGCTGTTCCGCCGCGGGGTCATCAGCCGCGCCCAGATTGGCCTGGCCGTCGTGGGTGGCATGGCCATCGTCACCAACTGGATATTCTTGTTCGCAGCTTATCCGCACACGTCGATCTCGATCGCCACGGCAGTGTACAACATGCAGCCCTTCATGCTGGTCACCATGGGGGCCATCTTCCTCAAGGAGCGACTGACGTGGGCCCGCCTGGGCTGGCTGGTTCTCGCTTTCCTCGGCATGCTGGCCATTGTGCAAGGCCGGCCGCAGGCAGATTATGTCGGCAGCGATTACCTGCTCGGCATTGCTTTGGCGCTCGGCGCGGCGTTCTTTTACGCCATTGCCGCGATCATCACCAAAAAACTCGCGGGAGTTCCCCCGCACCTGATTGCCCTCATCCAGCTTGCGGTTGGCATCGTGATGTTGGCGCCTTTGGCCGACTTTCGCATCATGCCAGTGGATATGCAGGGCTGGGCATTGGTCATCGCCTTGGGGGTCATCCACACCGGAGTGATGTATATCCTGCTCTACGGAGCCATCCAGAAGCTGCCGACCAGCCTGACCGGCTCGCTGTCCTTCGTCTATCCGGTCGTCGCGATCCTCGTGGATTTTCTGGCGTTCGGCATTCGTCTGCATCCGCTGCAAATCGTCGGAGCTGGAGGCATCTTGCTGGCCGCTGCCGGATCAACGCTCGGCTGGTCACTCAAGACCAAATCGACGCAAGCCATGGTAACGGCGAAATCCAAAGCCTTGTAGCAAGCTCGCTGGCGGCAGCGCAAAAACTACTTGAACGCGCACACTGAACAGCAGCGCATCTCCGCCAGCCCCGCCCATTCACGAACTGCTGAAGGCCCCGTGCGCTGGCCTCGACACCAGAGTGGGGCGTTTTGCCAGCGGCAGCGTGATTTCGAATTTGGCACCGCCACCCTGAGCATCACCAACGGTGACCCTGCCCCCGTGGCGGGCGACGATGTCCTTGACCAGATTGAGGCCAAGCCCCGCACCATGGTCCAACGGCGTGATGCGATGGAATGGTTCGAATATCTCTTCGCGGTGTTTCGCCGGGATGCCCGGCCCGGTATCGGTGACCTGCAATGTCCCGTCGCGGAGCACGGCAACTCCGATATGCGCGCGTTTGCCGCCGTGTACGATCGCGTTCTGTATCAAATTGGTCAGGGCACGCGAAATGGCGGCGGCGTCGGCGTTGACCATGACGCTGTCATCCTCGCTGTGGAACGATATCTCGTCATTGGCGGCGATGGCCAGTGGCGCCATATCGGCGGTCACCTGGGCGGCGACTTCCACAAGATCGAGGTCCTCGAAGTTGGGCCGCCCCTCTTCCAGCCGCTGCAGATCCAGCAATTGGTTTGCAAGATTGGCCAGGCGGGCGACATCGAGCATCAGTCGCGTGCGTTCAGGGCCGGCGGCCAGTAATTCGATGCGGGTCTGCAGGATGGCAATGGGCGTGCGCAGCTCATGGGCAGCGTCCGCCAGAAATCTTTGTCTGCGCTCCATGCCTTCGTCCAGACGCTGCAACGCGGAATTCATCGCCCGGACGAGCGGATGCAGTTCGCTCGGGACGCGCTCCGAGGAAAGTCGGATGCCGGGCTGCTTCACATCAATGGTGTCCGCTTCTGCGGCAATGGCATCAACGCCCTGCAATTGCCGGCGGACAACCACTGGAATGACCACGATCGAGGCCACGGTCAGAAAAAACAGCAGGCCCAGAAAGATCGGATTCGAGAACGCTACGCCAAATACCTTCCAGCCGATTTCGGGACCACCGGCGGTAACGATCCAAAGTTGCAGGTCGTCGCGTCTGTATTGGCGGATGATGGCGTTCCGCTCCGTCCCCATATCGGCGATGTTGCCGGAACTTATGCGAGACAGGACTGAGGCGAGACTATCCATGTCATCGGGCACCTGCCCCGATTGAAGCGCGCTTCCTTGGGCATCGACCAGATAGAACCAGAAATCGGGGTGCGCACGCATGACTCGGGTCAGCCCATCATTTGGCACCAGTTGCATATTGCCGGCGTCTGATAGGGTGACCGAACGGCCGATATCTTCCACCACGTGATGGTCCAGCACCTCGTAGCTTCGCACCAGGTACAAGATCGGCAGGGCCGCCATGAAGGTGAAAACCAGCAGGACAAGAACCTGCATGACAACCATCTGACGGGTCAGTTCGCGGCGCAGCGAACGGGGCTTGTAAACTTTCATGCGGCCGCCTTGAGCAGGTAACCCAAGCCCCGAACGCTGTGGATCTCGACCCCGGCCTCGCCGATTTTCCGGCGCAGCCGCGATATGTGGGCATCAAGGGAATTGGAAGAAATCTCGTCATCGTAACCGTAAACGGACTCTTCGAGCGCGCTGCGCGACACGGTTCGACCTGCCCGCCTCATCAACGTCTCCAGCGCAAGCAGTTCCCGCCGCGGCAACTCCAGAGGAACGCCGTCGACCTCGGCCTCGCGCAGCGTCAGGCTGTATCGCAGGCGCCCCACGCTGACGATACTCGCCCCAAATTGCGCGGGACGCCGCATCACTGCGCGCAGGCGGGCAAGGAGTTCATCGGTTTCGAAAGGCTTGGCCAGGTAGTCATCCGCGCCGTTGTCCAGTCCGGCGATCCGCTGGTCCGAAGACCCCAGTGCGGACAGCACAATGATGGGCATGCCCGCCATTTCGCGCCGGAGGACCGGAATTATCGAGAGACCATCGCCATCCGGCAATTTGCGGTCGAGCAGCACCGCGTCATGGACACCGCTCTTGCAGGCCTCCTCGGCGATAGCCAGCGTTCGGGCAAGATCGACCACCATATCATGACGGGCCAGTGCAGCGGTCAAAGCCGTCGCCAGATCCAGTTCATCCTCGACCAGCAAAATGCGCATGTGTGGTTCCCATCTTTCGCGCCAGTCTACGTTTGAACATTGCCCCAGCATTGCGGCCCGCAATGTTCGCGCAATCCAACCGGTTCATTGCAAACTCAACCCGCCGTAATCGGCCTGCATTAGTGTTTCGAGGCAACAGTGAACACGTTGGAGCATATCGATATTAACATCCCCCCCAACCGATCGCGGAGCCGCAAGTGGTTCTGGCCGGCAGTTGCTCTCATGTTGATGGCCGGCGTCGGCGCCCTGTTGCTCAATTTGGTGCAGCCGCCGACGGTCGCGGCGGCAGTGTCGGAGCCGCAGCAAGCACCGGTGACCCGCCTGCTCCAGATGGAAATGGTCTCCATCGCACCGCAGCTGAAAGAAGAGCTGGTCAAGGTCAACGGTACCATTCACCCCATCCAGGAAGCGGCAATCGCCGCCCAGGTCGGTGGTTTGGCCGAGACCGTCAATGTTCAGCCGGGTGACCGGGTTACTGCCGGCCAGCTGCTCGTCGAGGTCGGAACGTCCGACCTGGAGCTGCAACTGGCTCAGCAGCGCAGCACGATGGCGTCAACGATAGTCCAGTTGCGCGCTGCCGAGGCCACACTGGAGCGCACAACGCTCCTCGCCCAGAGGGGCCTGAGCGCCACGACAGCGCTGGACAGTGCCCAGGCGCAGGTGGACCAGCTCAACGCAACTGTCGCCACCCAACAGATACAGGTGGCTCAAGCCGAGGCGAACCTGCAGCGCGCCCGGGTCGTGGCGCCGTTTGATGGCACCATCGCGTCGCGCGCGCTCCAACCCGGCCAGGTCATCAACGCCGGAACGACCATGCTGTCGGTTGTCGATCTTTCCTCCGTGCGGGTCGAACTGGTCGCGCCGCTGAGCCGGGCGGCAATGATCGTGCCCGGGCAAACCGTGCGCTTGAACGTGCAGGGCGTCCAGACGGGGCCCATGATTGGTATAGTCGAGCGGGTCAGTCCAATTGCCGAGGCCGGCACAAGGTCGATCAAGGTTTACCTGACGCTTGAGAACGCAGGCGGGGTCTTGCGCGGCGGCATGTTCGTTTCCGGCAGTATCGTCGTGCGCGCGCAACCAGATGTCATCACGGTGCCCGCAGCGGCAATCCGAACCCGGGACGACGCGAGCTTCGTGATGGCCGTGGCCAATGGCTTGGCCGAGGAGCGGCCCGTGGTGACCGGTGCCTCATGGGATAACGCTGCGGCGCTGGAAGTGCTCTCGGGCCTCAAGGCCGGCGACGTGATCGTGGGCACGCCGCTGAGCGGGCTCGATGATGGCGCCGCCGTCATGATCGAAGGGAACTGAGCGTCATGTTCCTGACCTCCATCAGTGTGAAGCACCCGGTTTTCGCCACCATGGTCATGGTGGCTATCATGGTGTTCGGCCTCTCCGCCTATCGCAGCCTGCCTGTTGAACAATTCCCCGACGTTTCGCTGCCGATCGTTTCCATTCTGACCTCCTACACCGGAGCCTCGCCCGAGGCCGTGGAAACGGAGGTCACGCGGCCGATCGAGCAGGCGGTCAATACGCTGAGCGGCATCAACTCGGTGACGTCGACATCCAGCGCCGGCAACTCCACGGTGATCGTGGCATTCTCGCTCGAAACCGACCCGGCCGTGGCGGCCCAGGATGTGCGCGACCGTCTTGCGGCCATTGTCGGGCAATTGCCGGACGCCGCGGGCACCTCCCAGGTCATGCGGTTCGACCCGACCTCAGCCCCCATGATGTCGCTGGCCCTCAGCAGCGATACCGTTTCGGTGCTTGGTCTGACGGTACTGGCCGAGGATATCGTGTCCCCTGCCTTGACGGCTATTCCCGGCGTTGGCAGCGCGACCGTCGTGGGCGGGCTCGATAACCAGGTCAAAATCTCCGTTGACCCGGACCTGCTCGACGCTTTCGGCATCGGCGTAGGCGACGTCACTGCCGCGCTCCAGCGGGACAACCAGACCTTTCCCACGGGCTCCATCGTCAACGGCATGCTCGTTCAGACCGTGCAGCTCAATGCCGAGCTCAACTCGGTCGCCGAGTTCCGGGACATTATCGTGGCAAGCCATGGCGGCGAGACGGTCACGATTGGCGACGTCGCCACGGTCAGCCAGGGGCCCTCCGACATGGACGGGCTTGCGTTCCGCAATGGCGAACCGGCGCTGGCCATCGATGTGGTCAAAGTCGAGGGTGGCAACACCGTGGCCATTGCTCACGCTGTCCAGACTGCCGTTGCCGCGCTCAATGCCAATGGCAGCTTGCCAGACAACGTCGTTGTCGGCGTCCTGCAGAACTCGGCAGTCGCGATCGAGCACAATTTCGAGACCGTGCAGGCGACGCTCCTCGAAGGCGCGGCGCTGGCCGTGGTCATTGTCTTCCTGTTCCTCAACTCGTGGCGGTCGACCATCATCACGGGCCTGACACTGCCTATCTCCATCCTCGGCACCCTCACCGTGCTCAGCCTGTTCGGCTTTTCGCTGAACATGATGACCATGCTGGCGCTGACCTTGTCTGTGGGCATCCTGATCGACGACGCGATCGTGGTGCGCGAAAACATTACCCGGCACCTGCACATGGGCAAGTCGCACTTCCTGGCGGCTCTGGATGGCACCAAGGAAATCGGCCTGGCCGTCTTGGCGACGACGCTCTCCATCGTCGCAGTGTTCATGCCGCTCGCCTTCATGGATGGCATTATCGGCCAGTTCTTCCTGCAGTTCGGGGTGACCGTCTCGGCCGCGGTGCTTATCTCCCTGTTCGTGAGCTTTACCCTGGATCCGATGCTCTCCAGCGTCTGGTACGACCCCGCTACCGAACCGAATGCCAAGCGCGGCCCGATCGGCCGGGCGATTGCCCAGTTCGACCGCGGTTTCGAAAAGCTCACTCATGGCTACCGCTCCGTGCTGCGTTGGTCGCTGCGCCATCGCATCACGGTCCTGGCCTTCGCCTTCCTGTCGTTCGTCTCCAGCTTCCTGCTGTTCCCGATGGTCGGTGCCGAATTCATGCCCGCCGCCGACAACAGCGAGATCGTGGTCAGTCTGGAGACCCGCGCCGGCTCGTCCACCGGGTATACGGCGGCCAAGGCCCAGCAGGCGCAATCGCTGCTCCAGGCCATGCCCGAAGTCCTCACGACATACACCACCGTCAACGGTGGCAGATCGTCCGGACAGAACCGCGCAAGCATCACCGTCGGCCTGGTTGATCCAGGCGAGCGCACCCTTTCGGCGCTGGAAATTCTGGCGGTGGTGCGGACCCAGCTCTCGGCCATACCGGGGGTAGAAATTCTCGTCTCCGCCAGTGGCGGGCTGGGCGGCGGCGGCAGCGCCATCCAGGTCAAGTTGCTGGGCGACAATCTCGAACGGCTCTCTACGGCCGCCGAGCAGCTGGCAACCGCCGTGCGGGCTGTGCCCGGCGCGGTCGACGTCAAGGTAAGCCTGCAGCAAGCCCAGCCCATGCTCGACATCGTGGTCGACCGTCAGGCAGCGAGCGATTGGGGGATCGACCTGCGGTCCGCCAGTTCAGCCGTTCGTGCCCTGTTGGGCGGCGAAACCGCCTCCGAGTGGACGGACGAAAAAGGCGACCAGCTTGAGGTGGTGGTGCGCCTGCCCGAGGAACTACGGCAGGATCCGGCAGCCATTAGCGCCCTGTCGATTGCCCGCAGCGGGTCCGCAACACCGATCGCCGTGCGCCTCGAAGACATCGCCGAGATCCGCCAGGGCGTCGGCCCCAGCGTGATCAACCGGGAAAACCTGATGCGCCAGGTGACGGTGAGCGCCAGTGTCGATGGCCGGGTGCTCGGCGACGTCAGTGCCGACGTGAATGCGGCGGTCGCGGCGCTCGATCTGCCCGCGGGCGTGAGGATAGCCCAGGGGGGCGACGTCGAGATGCTTGGCGATACCATCGGCAGCGCCGTTTCAGCGCTGGTGCTGGCGGTAGTCTTTATCTACCTCGTGCTGGCAAGCCAGTTCGGCAGTTTCCTCCAGCCGATTGCCATCATGATGGCGCTGCCTCTATCGCTGATCGGGGTGATGCTCGGGCTGCTCGTTGGTGGGTCGACCCTCAACATGTACTCGATGATCGGTTTCGTGATGCTGATGGGGCTGGTCGTCAAGAACGCCATCCTGCTGGTCGACAACGCCAACCAGCGTCGAGGCGAAGGCGAAACGCTCGTCGAGGCGTTGATCGGCGCTGGCGGCACACGCTTCCGCCCCATCGTGATGACGACGCTCGCAATGATCTTCGGCATGCTGCCACTGGCGTTGCAGATCCACGAGGGCAGCAGCCAGAACGCACCCATGGCACATGCCGTGATCGGCGGGCTGATCAGCTCTACCCTGCTGACGCTGGTCGTGGTTCCGGTGATGCTGACCTATGTCGACGCGCTGTCGCGCTTCATTGGCCGCTTCCTACCCAAATCGCCAGATCATGCTTTTGCATCAATTGGTCCTGGCCATCCCATTGCCGACTGATTGGTGCACTTCGAGGCAAGCAATTTGAAGCGATGCTGCCTCGCCGGCTCGTCCCTGCTCACGATAATGGGCAGGGACGATTTGTGAAGCCCAAACGGCCGACTTTGAAAGGAGCCGATGGCGACGTTCTCCCGAAGGCACAGGCCTCAAGCTTGTCCTTCGCCAAAACTATCGCCCGAACTGCGCTAAAAAAACGAGAAATCTGGAACGCGCAATGTTGGCACAATCCAGGACAAATACGGTGGTCATGTTGAAGAAGAAACGGAACATGAAGATGAAGATGCGATCCACTGCCATCATGTTTGCCGCCGGTAGTCTAGTTGCCTTGCCGTCCGCGGCAATGGCCGAACCGATCCATGGCTGGGATAAGGCCGCCATTGAAGCGTCCCTTGTCACACAGGGCATTTCCTTCGACAAAATCGAAGAGTGGGGTCCCTACATCCGCGTTTTCGCGACTGATGCTGCCGGAACCAGCATCATGCATCTGGTTGATCCGGACACCTGGGACGACCGTTCAAACTGATGCCTGGTCCGGCGGGCTTCCGGCGGCAGCG
Organism: uncultured Alphaproteobacteria bacterium; assembly: GCA_963699295.1. Lineage (GTDB taxonomy): Bacteria > Pseudomonadota > Alphaproteobacteria > Rhizobiales > Devosiaceae > Devosia. Next base: position 339,728 of record OY969432.1, on the reverse strand, counting down.
CGTTTCGGCCCGTCGCGGCTCACACGCAGATTCCTGAAAGCAGCTAGCCGCCGGGGTGCCGCCAACTGATCGGAAAACTAGCATAGCCGCGGCCAACCTGCATATAAATCCAAGCCGCAGAATCAGTGCGACCCTCGTCGCCAACATAAAAACAGGACTACAACATGAATATCAAATGGGTTTACTGGGCAGCCACCTTCCTGCTGGCATTGATGTATATCGGCGGAGCGGGGATGTACCTGTCCAATATTCCAATGGTCCAGGACCTCTACATTCAGTTCGGCTACCCGGCCTATCTCGTCCCGATCCTGGCAGGTCTGAAACTTGCCGCCGCCATTGTCATCCTGTGGCGGTTCAGCGTGGCGCTGTCCGATCTGGCTTACGCCGGCATGTTCTTCCACCTGCTGTTGGCCGCCGGCGCCCATATCGGCATTGGCGACATGGGCTTTGCCCCCGCCCTGGTCGGGCTGGTGCTCCTGGCAGTGTCGTTCCTCACCCAGAACGCCGCCCGTCGCAAAGCATCGCCTTATGGATCGCTGCGGGCATTGCGCGGTCACGTGGTGGTCTGATCACTCACCGGCTAACATGAATTTCGACCCAGCCTTTCCACTGCGACAGGAACAGGCTGGGAACACATTATCGCCTCTTCAATATTGTTCTCGCTTGAGGTGAAGCAAAAAAAATATCTTGGACGTAACTTCTCGCTTCCAGCTCTTCCTGCGGAGACCGGGTTACAGTGGCCCGACTAGCAAGGCAGAAAACCTGCGACTTTTGCGGACTGAATGGATAGCGCAGCGTCACCCCAAGCCGCACATGCAGGAGGCGCTACGGATATGGCAGCCTGCTAAACGAGATCGTGGCCGCCCTGGCGGCCACGATCGGGTTTGACGCCATTCTGATCATCGGAAGGATAAACCAACGGGGCTTGCAAGAATCGGTCAGCGGCCAGCCTCCACGCGCGTTTGAATATCCAGGGGCGTGCGGTGGCCGGCAGCGCGCCAGCGACCCACAATGTCCTGCTCCAGGCTGCGCATGCGCTGGGTGGCTAGGCGCTCTCCCGTTTGGGTATCGACGTAGCTCACCCGCAGGCTCGATGGCTCTTCGCCCAGCAGTGAGACCAGTTCGTCCAGGCCCAGACTCCACTCGGGCCGCAATTCGGCGCCGCCGGTGACAAAGGCTTCGCCGCGCAGTTCGAGATGCACGACCCGGCCGATTGAGGCGCCGAAGTCGATCGAGGTCATCTTGCCGGCGGTCAGCCGGACCACCCGGGGATTTTCGGTGGTGACGCTATAGCCGGTGGGCAGCGTGCGCACATCGAGCTTCATGATGAAGTTCGCGCCGATGCGCAGGTCCGGCATGGCGGCGCAGGGCAGATGGAACCGGCCATGGCTGTCGGTGGTCACCAGCAGCCCGGAAACGGTGGCCAGTCGCACCCCGGGTAATCCGGGTTCGCCGTCGTCCTGATAGCCATTGCGGTTCTTGTCATCGAATACCCGGCCGATGATCTCGCTGCAATCAAAGATCGGTTCGGCGATGATCTCCACGGCGGCATTTGCCTCGGGGGCCAGCACCTTGCCGTCGGCGTCAGTGACGATCGCGGTGTTGACGTGTCGGCCCGGACCAGCCGAACTCAACGCCACCAGCTCCAGCCGGACTTCCAGCGTCTGGTGCCCTTCTACCGTCAGATTGTCGAAAATGATCTCACGGCCGGCCAGCAACGGGGTTACCGCCGCGCCGTTGAGCAGTGCCGACCCTTCAACATAGCGGAAGCCGGAGGGCGCGATATCGGTGATCCGCAATCCGGATGCCCGGGCCTGAGCGTTGTTGGTGACGGTGATGGTGTAAGCGACACTTTCCCCGATGCGGATGAAGCGCAGCCCTGCCTGCTTGGCCACGACGATATTGGACGGCCCCACTGCCGGCAAAGCCAGCAGCCACAGGCTGTCGGCCGCGTCGACCGCATTGGCCGGCACGATCAGGCCATCGCGATAGCCGCGAGCCGAAGCCGTGTTGGCAACGCCGTCGGCAATGCCCGCGGCGTTGTCGATATCGTCCTGGCTCAGCACATAGGTCGCCGTGAAAATGCGGGTTTCGGCAGGCACCAGGGTCAGCGGCGCTGGGGTGATGGCCGAAAGGCTGGCGGTGGCCGGCCGGCCGTTGAAGCTTGGTCCCGGATCGATTGGGGCGACATCGTCAAGTTGCACATTGCCCGTATTGGTGACGGCGAACTGATAGGTCAGCGTATCGCCGGGCGTCGGGCCACCGCTGCCATCCGCGTCATCATAGACGCCGGTCTTGTCCACGCTGAGCGATGGCACAGCCAGCGGCAGGATGACCGAACAGCTTGAGCAACCCGGCGCTATGTCGCCGCCGGAGACGATATTGGCAAGCGTTGCCACGCCGCTGGGCAGGGGATCGTCCATGGTAAATTCCACGGTGACACTGGCCATATTGTCCGCTGCAATCGTCGGCACCACCAGATCGAGTGTCCCCGGCCCGACCACCGGCGCGACAAAGCCGGTCGCGCCGGACACCGCCGTCAAACTGGCGCCGACCGGCACATTTTCGGTGAAGCGGAAATTGTTGAAGTCGGAGCCGCCCGAATTGGTCAGCGTCACCGTATAGGTCAGCACTTCGTCGGGCTCGGCAATGGTGTTGGCGGTCTTGCTCTCCCCGCTCAATTCCTTGAGCACGCCGACCTTGGGGGCCGTCGGAACCGCGACCGCGCAGGTCGTGCAGGCGGGATCGATATTGCCGCCCGAGATCAGGTTGGTGATGGTCGTCAGCCCCTCGGCGATCGGATTATCCACCAGAAACTCGACGCTGACCTGGCTGACACCCGCCGGAACCGCAGCCAGCTGCAGATCCACAATTGCCGGTCCCTTGACCGCACTGACAAAGCCGTTGGCGCCGTTGACGGCCGTCAGGGTTACGCCCGCGGGCACGTTCTCGCTGAACTGGAAGTTCGCAAAGGTCGCGCCACCCGAATTGGTCAGGGTGATCGTGTAGGTCAGGGTTTCCCCCGGCTGGGCCACGCCGTCGCGAGCGCCGTCCTCGTCCGTCAATGCCTTGTCGACGGTGATATTGGAGGCTGTCGGCACGGTGACCGTGCAATTCGCGCAGCCCGGGGGGACATCGCCGCCGGAGACGGTGTTGCCGATGGCATTGAGCCCGCTGGGAATGGGGTCGTCGACAACGAAGGTTACGATGACCAAGGTGGAACTGTCGGCGGGGATGCTTCCCACTGTCAGGTCGAGTGTTGCCGGGCCGGCCACCGGCACTGTCCAGCCGGCGGCGCCGAGAACTGACGTCAGCGTGGCGCCCATGGGGATCTGTTCAGTGAAACGGAAGTTGCTGAAGGCGGTGCCGCCGGAATTGGCGAGGGTGATGGCATAGGTCAGCCTTTCCCCTGGCTGGGCCACGCCGTCAGACACGATGTTTTCGCCGCCCAGGTCCTTGGTCACGGTTATCAGCGCCGGCGTGGGCGTGGTCACCGAGCAGGTCAGGCAGTCCGGCGGCAGATCGGGGCCCGACAAGGCGTTGACGATGGCCGTTGCCCCGGCGGGCAGCGGATCGCTCAGCGTGAAGGACACCGTGACCAGCACATCCGTTCCGGCCGGAATGCTGGGGACGACCAGCGCGACCGCGGCCGGGCCGGTGACGGGACCGACAAACCCGGTTGCGCCCGATACGGCGGACAAAACAGCGCCGGCCGGCACATTTTCGGTGATGCGGTATCCGGCAAAATCCGTGCCGCCGCCATTGGTCAGGGTAATGGTGTAGTCCAGCACCTCGTCGGGCTGCGCGATCGAATTGCGATCGATACTCTCCCCGGTCAGTTCCTTTTTAACGGCGACCTGCGGTGGCGTCGTGATCTGCACGCAGGCCGGATCGGGACAGGTCGGCACCGTTGCGCCGGTGCGGAAGGCAATATTGGCAACCACGCCGGCCCCCGCGGGCAGCGGATCCTTGACCCGCGTCCGCACCGTCAGCGATTTGCTGCCGGGCGTGGCGCCGATCTGGGCCGGTACCTCAAGACCGGTCCACCCGATGTCCAGCCCGCTCAGCACGCCGCCATCGCTGGCATTGAGGAAGCTCACATTGGCGTCGAGCCGGTCGGTAACCTGGTAGCCGGTGGCCGGGCCGCCGGTATTGGTCAGGGTGATCCTGTAGGTGAGGACTTCTCCCGGCTCGGCGATGCCGGGTCGGGTACCACTCTCCCCCGTCAGCTCCTTGGTAATCGAGACGGCAGGCACCGTCGGCAAGGACGCGCACTGCGCCGCGGGGCACACCGGCTCGGGCTGTCCCGGCTCGTGGACCAGATTGGCAATCCTGGAAACGCCGCTGGGGATGGGATCCGCCACGGTCGTGGTGACGGTCAACACCAGCTGACCGGGCGTGGCGCCGACCTGCTGCGGCACCGCCAGATTGGTCCATTCGATGGTGGTCGGCCCGACCACGCCCGCATTGTCGGCGGTGGCCGCGACGATATTGCCATCCAGCTTGTCGGTGATGGCATAGGCATTGGCGGGGCCGCCGGTATTGGTCAGCGTGATCTGATAGGTAAGCACCTCACCCGGCTCCGCCACGCCGGGCAGCATTCCGTTCTCGCCCGTCAGTTCCTTCTTGATGGTGACGGCCGGCGGCGTGGGCAAGTGCACGCATTGCGCCGAAGGACAGGCGGACGGAGCGTCGCCGGTCCTGAAGGCAATATTGGCGATGCCCGCGACGCCAACCGGTAGCGGGCTGTTGACGCGGACATGGACGTTGAGCACGCGAACGCCGGGAACCGTGGTCTGCGCGGGGACCGATAGGCCGGTCCAGTTCAGCTCGGCGCCATTGACCACGGCGGCATCGCTGGCGCTGAGCAGCGTGACATTGGGGTCCAGAACGTCGGTGAGCGCAAAACTGGTCTCCGGCCCGCCGGTATTGGTCAGCGTGATGGAGTAGACCAGCGTCTCGCCCGGCTCGGCCATGTTGGGGATGCTGCCGTTTTCGCTGACCAGGGTCTTGGCCACCGCAATGACGGGCAAGGTCGGCATCTGGACGCATTGCGCCGACGGGCAGAACGGCTCGGGGTCACCGGTTCGGAAGGCCATGTTGGAGACATGGCTGGTGCCCACCGGCAATGGCGTATTGACGTCAACGACCACGTCAAGCACGACCACGCCGGGCGTGCCGCCGCTTTCAGCCGGCACGGGGATCGCCGTCCAGGTGACGGCACCGCCCGCATACGCGCCGGCGCCGCTGGCGGATACAAAGCTGGTGTTGGGATCGAGCTTGTCGGTCACATCGTAACTGGTCGCAGTACCCGTATTGGTCAGCGTAATCCGGTAGGTCAGACGCTCGCCTGGCTCGGCGGTGCCGGCAATGGCGCCACCGCTTTCGGACACCAACTTCTTGTCCAGCGTGACGCGCGGCGGGTTGGGAATGACGACGCACTGATCCGATGGGCAGGGCGGGTCGATCGTGCCGGTCTTCTTGGCGATATTGGTGATGATCGCGCCACCGCCAATGCCGGTGTTGACCGTGACCTTGACCTGCAAGACCAGCTCGCCGGGCACCCCGGCGATCATGCCATTGATGCCCAGATTAGACCAGGTGACCTCCCCGCCGGACCACAGGCCGCCGTGGCTGGCCGCATCGAAGGTCACTTTGGCATCGAGGATGTCAGTCACGCTGAAATCATGCGCCGGGCCGCCGGTATTGGTCAGGATAATCTCGTAGGTGAGCGTTTCGCCTTCGTCGGGAACCTGGGGCGTGGGGCCGGTTTCAGCGACCAGTTCCTTGCGGATGCTCACCGCCGGCGCGATGTCATCATTGGTGACGGTGCAGATCGCGACATCGCCGCCCGCCAGGGTCACGGCATTGGCCGCAACCGCCGCGCGGCCATCGATGACACAGCTGAAGGCGCTTGCCGTATAGCCCGGCGAATTGACTTCGCTGAGCGCATAGGTGCCCACCGAAACCGGGGCATCGGTGATCGCGGCGTCGCCGTCGAACCCTGAAACTGTCGACGGACCGGTGGCGGTGAGAGGAAAATCGCTGGTCGTGGCCCGGCCGCCGTCGTCATTGACCACGAGCTTTTTCAGCGTGAGGCGGGCCGGCTGGTCGGTATTGGTGATGGTGCAGACGGCGTCGACGCCATTGGCCAGGGTCAGCGTGTTGCTCGCAACGGCGGCAGCACCGTCGATCTGGCAGCTATAGATGCCTGCCTGGTAGCCAGGCAGGTTGGTTTCGCGCAGCACATAGGTCCCCGCAGGAATGGGCGCAGCGGTGACGGATGGCGCCCCCGTCAACCCACTGGCGATCACCGGGCCGGTTGCCGTCAACGTAAAATTGCCTGCCCCCGCGGTGCCGCCATTGGTGTTCGTCACCAGCTTTTTGAGGGTCAGCGTGGCCGGCAGGTCGCGGTTTTCCACCGTGCAGACAGCGACGTCGCCGAGCGCCAGGCTGAGGCTATCGCTGGCCACCGGCGCGCCGCCATTGAGGACGCAGCTATAGGGTTGAGCACCGTAGCCGGCAGGTCCGGTTTCGGACAGCGCATAAAGGCCCGCGGGCACTTCGACATCAGTGATCGCGGCAGCACCGGATGGAGCCGAGATCGTCTTGCCTGGGCCGGTGGCCGTCAGCGTGAAATCAGCAGGCACCGCGGTGCCGCCATGCGCGTTGACAACCCGCTTTTGCAGGGTCAGCCGTGCTGGCTGGTCGGCATTGTTGATGGTGCACAGCGCATTCTGTCCATTGGCGATGGTGACGCGATTGCCAACGACCGGACCACCGCCGTTGATCGAGCAGGAAAATCCGCTCCCGGCGTAACCCTGAACTGGATCTTCGCTGAGGTCATAATCGCCCGGAAGCACGACAATATTGGTGACGGCTCCCGAACCGGAGATACCGACAAGTGGCGTGGGCCCGGCAGCGCGCAGGGTGAAGTCGGAGGGCGTGGCTGTGCCGCCGTGCAAATTGGTGACGGTTTTGAGCAGCGTCAACGTCGCCGGCAGGTCGGTGTTGGTAACGGTACATACCGCCACGTCGCCCAGCGCCAGGGTCACATCATTGCCCGATGCGGGCGCGCCGCCGTTGATGATGCAGCTATAATCGCCCCCGCTATAGCCAGCGCGTGGCACTTCAGCCAGCGCATAGGTGCCGGGAGGCACCGCGGCCCGGGTCACCGCGGCACTGCCCGACGCACCCGAAATCGCCTTGGGGCCGGTGGCGCTCAACACGAAGTCCGTGGCCAAGGCGGGGCCACCGTAATTGTTGGTAACCGACTTGATCAGGGTCAGCGTCGTTTCCCTGCTGATGTCGGTGGCGGCGTTGTCGGCCGGGTTGGGGTCGGGCGAGCTGACGGGATTGCTCACCGTGGCGGTGTTGACCAGATCGCCGGTGAAATTGTCCGGCACGCTCAGGGTGAGCTTGATGGTGACGGTGGCGCCTGTGGGCAGGTTCACCGGCAGGTCCGCGATGGCACCATTGCCGCTGGCTACTGTGCAAAGGCCGCCCTGGGTGGGCGTGCCGCAGGTCCAGCTGGCTGTGGTGATGCCGGCCGGCAGCGGATCGTTGACCAGGGCGTTCTGTACGCCGAACGGCCCCTTATTGCTCACCACCATGGTGTAGGTCACATTGGTGCCGGCGGCGTAGCTGTCGCTGCCATCGGTCTTGGTGATGGCGGTGTCGGCCGGGAACGACAACGGGGTCGTGACGCATTTGGCGCCATCGTTGAGATTGGCGGCGGGCGAACCGGAAATCAGCGAAGCGGCCCCGGTGACCGGGTCGAACTGATAGAAGCCACCGGAATTGTGGCTGCCGAACAAGCCGTTGCTCGCTCCGAACATGGCGCCAAAATGGCCCGCGGGCGCACCTGTCGGGCCCACCGCCCGCACCGCACCATTGGACGGGTTGATTTCCATCAGAGAGCCACCCGGCTCTGCCGCATAGAGCCGGCCACCATACCAGCCCAGATCGGCCACGTTGAACGCCGCCGTCAGGGGGATCGACGTCACCGTACGGGTCGCGGGCGCATTGGGCGTCGCCAGGTTGATCGCGAAGAGGCGGTCCATGACGCCATCGGCGGGCTTGACGTAATAGGTGCCGTGCTCATCGATTTCCCCGGCATTGTAATTGCCGCTTGGCAGGCCGGTAACGGCACCAAGGCTCTGCACCACGCCATTGGCCCCGATACGGACCAGAATATTGGCGCCGTTGATGCCGTAGAGGTAGTTGTCCTTGGGATTGAACGCGGTGGCGTTGTAAATCGTGGTGCTGGAACCAAGCGCCGCAAATTCAAATGGGTTCGTTGACGTATTGAACTTGATCAGCGTCATCGGTCCGGCGACGCTCGGCGCCTGCGACATGTACATGTCCGAGCTGCAAACCCCCAGGCTTTGCGCCTGTGCCGGTGCGCTCCCGGCTATTGGCAAGCCGGTCAACGCCAACGTCGCTACGATGCCGATCCTGCGCGCTGCGGAAAAAACCGTGTGCAAAACGTTTGCCTCAGTCATGGATCGCTTGCCTCAAATAGCCAAAAAAATGTTGGCGCTGGCGCAGCCCAAAGGGCGCCAGGGCGATACGTGCAGTGAAAATTATTCCGCGCTCAAAACTTGGCGACGACGTTCAGGAACGCCCCGCGGTCGTTGAATGTCAGGTCGCGCAGATCGTCGGAGAACTGGCCGAAATTGTAGCCAATGCCGACTTTGAAATTGTCGCCCAGATGGTGATAGAGCGCGGCTAGCGCCCCCAGATCGGTGGTTTGCGCCTGCGGCATGTGCATGACCCGCCCTTCGAGCAGCAGGTCCCAGTTCTTGACGACATGCAGGTCGGCACGAACAATGCCCAGATGCGCGGAGGACAGCTGCCAATTGTCTTCGAAGCCGCCACCTGCTCCACCGCCGGTGCGTTGCTTGACCTCGCCATGGCGGAGGCCGTATTTGGCGCCGATGCTGAGCCAGGGCAGCAGGTCGTAGTCGACATCGACCGACAGGATATGGCTGCGCTGCCCAGGCGCGAACAGATCGCCCATCGCCCCGGCAATGCGCTGGTTATTGCCAGGCAGGTCATAGAGCCAGGTGTAGCGGAACAGCGCGTTGAGGCGATCATTCTCGACCGGCCGGTAGGCATAGCCGAGGGTGGTTTCGAGATAGTGGGTATCCTGGAACGCGGTCTGGGGCGTGGTTGCGTCCGATACCACGGCATCGACATTGCCGATGAACCGCCAGTCGGGACTGGTCTGCCAGGACAGCCCGCCCGCGAACAAATAGGTATTCTGGTCGCGGCTGCCATCACTTGATTGCTCGATCCGCACTTCGCCGCGGCCATGCGCCTTGATGCCGGCGTCGTCATCGACATAGGCCAGCGACAGCGACGGCGCATAGCGGTCAAAATCGGCGCGTTCCTTGCCGGTGCCCGGATCGATACTGCTATCGCGCACGTGGCCTGCGACCAGCCCCACATCGATCGTCCACAGCGAGTCCGGCCGGAGCAGGATGCCATAGGTCTGCGCCAGCGACCGCTTGGCGCCGAACATGTCATAGCCCGTCTCGGCATAGGCCGAGGCGTACTCGTTGAGCCGGCGCTTGAGGCCAAACACCACCGAGCCGCCATCCTGGCCCACCAGGTCGAAAGTCTTGTCGAGCAGATCCTGCGATCGTGATGGGTCGAGCCGGTATCCCAGATAGTAGTGCTCATCGGCATTGGGATCAAAACCCAGGCCGGCCATTGCCCCAACACCATGGGTCCCGAACGACACTTCACCGCTGACCGACAATGCCGGGCTCAACCGGAACTCGGCCCCTGCCCCGACGCGGTCATTGCGGCTGATATCGCCAGCAAGGCCCAAGGTTGCCTGGCCAAAGCCATAGAACCGGGTCTGCTCGTCCCATTGATGCTCGATGCGGATACCGCCATCGGTGCGCGCACCATCATGCCCGGCCTTGCCCGACAGGATCGCTCGGGGCGACAGCAATTCGGTATAGGTCAGCCCCGCCGACGCCGTCCAATATTCATCGAGTTGCCAGCTGGCGCTGCCCTCGCCCTGCCGCTTGCGTTGGCCGTTGCCGTCGGAGAAATCATCATATCGCCCCGACAGCGCCACCTGATCGGTAAGCGCCACATCGCCGTACAGACCCCAGAACCATTGATCGGTATCCGTCTGGGTGGTCAGGCTGGCAAACCCGGCTTCGCGGCGGTCGACATAGCCGCCGATCTTGCCCGCAAGCCCGGCACCCAGATCGGCCAGCCCGAGCTGGCCCTCAAGCCGCCATGCCGTCGCCGCGCGATCAACGCTGCCGCTGGTGCCGTCATGGCCCCAGGTCAGCCCGCCATCGCCCGAATGCGACCGCCCAATTCCCGGCCCCTGCGAGCGGGCAATTTCGGCCCGCAAATAGGTGTCAGCCGAATAGCGCAGCGCAATGTCGGCGCCGATGCCCGTTTGCGGGGCCGCCCCCGTCGTCTCGCTCATGCCGGTCACGCCGACCCGCACCGTCTCGTTGAGCCAATGCTGGATTCGCCCGCCATAGGCATAGCCGTCGACATTACCGATGCCGGGCACAAACTCGTACTGCGCCGTCAGATAGACCGTGTTGCCGCCCATGGCGCCATCGCGCACCGGGCCCGTCGTGCCGGTCTGCCAGGCGAGCGGCCGCCTGAGGATCACCACGCCCTGCAGGTAATCGATGCTGTAGTCCCGGCCATGGGCCAGCGTCTGGCGCTGGATCACCCGCCCGGTAATGGTATCACGCACTTCGACGGTCAGCGTTTCCGATCCGGCATGGATATTCTGCCGCCCCAGAAAATAGGCAGAGCCACCCGTCGCCAGGAATTCCTCCCATTGCGGCAGCGTGTCTGGCATCGCCGCATACAGCGTCACCGTCGACCGGCGTTCACCAAACGGCGTGATGTCCTCGGACTGGTAGAGCGCATTGGCCCCATAGAGCGCCCGTTCCGAGCGCAGAAATTCGGTCCCGGCAATGGTGGTCCTGTAATTGCCCCACATGACGTGGCTGTCGCCGCGTTCCAGCCGGACATAGAACTTGCCGCTGGTGGGGGCGTCTTCCACCAGTGTGGAATCGTCGCCATAGACCGGATAATAGGCGTTGGGATCGAGTTGGCGCAGGATCGCGCGCGGACTGCGCTCATCCAGGCCAGTGAACAGCTGGTGCAATTCGCGCTCATCAGTGTCGGCCGCCGCCGTGAGCAGATACTCGCCCTTGATCTTGCCCTTGAGGTAAAAGGCCAGCCGCCCCTTGCTGTAGACCCGCTCATAGTCACCGGGACGTACGGCCTCGATACCAGAATCCCCGGTGCGCAGCCCGACTGTCAAATCCGCCAGCGCCACGTAGAACCAGTCATTGTCGGGTATGTTGATGGCGCGGGAGAACTGCAGCCCGTCCCTGCCCCCGGCACCCACCAGCGCCACCTCGACCTGGTGATCGCCCGCCGGCAGGATCCGCTGCACCACGAAACTGCGCTCGGCATCGAGCGCGAGGGTCTCGCTGAACGCCTCGACGGCATAGCCTGCCGGCACGCCGCGCCCGTAAACCGTCACTGCGCCGCCCGATACCGGAATGGCGCGAAGGATTGCCGCGTCCTCGGTCAGGTCAACCGCTGATTGGTCGCCCAGCAGGCGCGGCGCCGTCTCGTCAAACCGCCCCTGGCCATCATAGACGCGCAGCACATAGGTCAGATTGCTGCCCGCTGCGGGCGGAACCCATGCCGTTTGCCCATTGATTGCTACTGGAACCACCGCCAGCGGCGAACTGCCGCCGACCGGCTGGACGCGCAATTCGGCGCGGGTGATGTAAGCTGGATAATTGGCGCGGGTGCGGAAGCTGACCTGCCCATCGGCCATTGGCAGGGCATCGACAGCAAGCTGTGGCTTGACCTCCAGCCCATCGAACTTGACCCCGATGTCGACGGCACTCAGCCCGACATCGGTGCGACGGGGGGCATCCACGGTCTGCGCGGACCCGCTTTTGTCTACCACCGCGCCATCGACGCTGATCCTGAACGCCGTCGCGCCGCGTGGGGTGTCGGACGGCCCAATGGCAAAAGGGGAACTTCTTGGGGGCTGAGCGCCGGCCTCAGCTTGTCCCAGAGCGGTGGTGATCAGCAGGCTATTGGCGGCGAGCGCGCCACCGGCCAAAAAGGCTAGTCCGCGCAGCGTAAAGTTTCCCGGCCAAACCATTGTTTTACCCAAGTCCAACGGACATTAGGGCAGCGCGACGAACGATGGTTTGGGATAAGTCTCGAAAAAAAGACACGACTAGACAACATGCCCGATAAAAGCGGGCGCATAAAAATTTAATAAACAATATAGCGCCTCCAGAACGACAATGTATAACCAGCCCACATTGTCGCCGCTTGCCGCAGTCAATGCCCAACGCTACGTCAGGCAACCGTGCGGCGCACCTATTCTAAGGTCTATATTTCAAACAGGTATTGTTCATGGCAGTCGAGCACGTCCGCCTTTGTATGGCGCGGGCAATGGTCCAGTCAGTAGCGAAATCTGAGGGAAGGAGATGGACCGCCGCCATGTCCTGCAGGTTGTTCCACTTGGCCGGACTGCAGGCAGTGATAGTCGTCATGGCATTTTCTACGCGCAAACGGGCGACCAGACGCTTTCCTTGATGGAGCAAATCCTGCAAGAGAGACGATAGTTCTCGGGGCTTGGAAACCAAAGAACGGCACGACAGGCAGGGATTAGACGGTGACACTCATTGATCGATGAGTGCCGTCGCCAAAGGGGCTGGGCACTACATAATGAACGTCGCCGAGATTTTTCAGTCCTTGAAGGGGTCCAAAAGGAGCGCCTGCGATCCGGTCGAGGCTCCCCATCCCGCTCGCCCGGCTTTTTCATCTGTCGGCGTTAGCCGCATGAATGGTCTTTTTGCGCGATGCTTTTCCTGGCTGAACAGAAAGGTCCGGGCAGACGGCGCACGGGGCCGGTTGCTCTTGCTGCCCCTTCTAGCACTTGCCTCCATGTTTGCGATGACCACGCAAGCATTCGCCTCAGCAGGGTGTGACGCCGTTAATCGCGACTGGTCATCCAGTCCCGCAATGTCACAAAATCAGAGATATTCTGGCTTTGACATGACCAATTCAATCAGATTCACATTCGAGCCCAAAACTGGCGCGGAGATGTACATCGGCTCCGGTGACGATTACATAGAATACTACGGAGGTCGCTTTGAAAATGGAGGGCCGACTTCAGCCATAGGCGGTTCAACGCTTGTGGTGCATGGCGTTCTAATCGAGTTCAAGAAAGGCGATGGCGCGACTATCACTGTAACCTGCACCCCCGGCCAAACCATCACTTTTGGCAAGCCGGATGCGCAGGACTTCGGGACAAATCCGACGCTGACGGCAACCGCCAGTTCCGGCCTCCCCGTAGCTTTCACCTCGGCGACCACGGGCGTCTGCACAATCACCAGCGACGGCGTGTTGACCTTCGTAAAGACGGGGACCTGCACGATCAGGGCCAACCAGGCTGGTAATTCGTCATACAACGCAGCGCCACAAGTGACGCAAAGCTTCACCGTCAGCGCCACCAGCCCGGGGGCACCCACGATCGGCACGGCCAGCGCCGGCGACACGCAAGCCAACGTGACCTTCACCGCCCCGACCAGCACCGGCGGGGCGGCAATCACTGGTTACACCGTGACCGCCAGCCCCCATGGCGTGACGGCAACCGGATTGGGCAGTCCGGTCATCGTCACCGGCCTGACCAATGGCACGGATTACACCTTCACCGTCACCGCCACCAATAGCGCCGGAACCGGCAATGCGTCGGCGGCCACGAACTCCGTCAGGCCGATGCCGGCGCTGCCTGCCCCGATCGCCAACAATGTCAGCGCTACGGTTTCGGGCAATTCCACTGGCAATGCGATCGCGCTCAGCACCTCCGGTGGCGCGCCGGCTAGTGTCGCGGTCGTAACTCAGGCAGGTCATGGTATCGCGACGGCTGCTGCAACCTCGATAAGCTATACGCCAACAGCCGGCTATTCTGGTTCGGACAGTTTCACCTATACGGCGACCAACGCGACCGGCACCTCTGCCGCGGCGACGGTGACGATCACGGTGACGGCTCCGACCTTCACCTTTTCGCCTGCGGCAGGTGCCCTTCCGACCGGAACCGTCACCACGCCCTATAGCGGCTCCGTTGCCGCCTCGGGTGGAACCGCCCCCTACAGCTACATGGTCTCGGCCGGCGCGCTGCCGAGCAGCCTGACCCTCGATGGGTCAACCGGCACCATTTCCGGAACCCCGACCACACCGGGCGATTATGGCTTCACCCTCACGGCGACCGATGCCAACAACGCGACCGGCTCGGCAAGCTATACGGTCACGGTGGAGCCTCCCCTCACGGCCTTCACCTTCACACCGGCTGCCGGCCCCTTGACCGACGCCATGCAGGGCGAGGACTATCACCGGGCGATTTCCGCCACGGGCGGCGCCGCGCCGCTGCTCTACAGCCTCGTCGCTGGTACCCTGCCGGATGGCATGGTCCTTAACGTGTCAACCGGCGCGCTGACCGGACCGGTCAGCGCTGATGCCGCGGTAAAAGATTACAGCGTCACCATTCAAGTCCGGGACCGCCATGGCGCGACCGGCACGGCGACCTATACGATCAAAGTCACCGAGCGGACCGTAACCGTGACCGATAAGCAGGTTGAGACCCCCGCCGGTTCCACCCCGACCAATTTGGACCTGACCAAAGGCGCGACCGGCGGCCCGTTCGTCGCGGCCGATATCGTCTCGGTTGAGCCGCACAATGCGGGCACGGTTTCCATCGTCAATGGCGAGTTCGCGCAGGCGGGGTCCGTCGGGCCCATCGGGTGGTATCTGAAGTTTATTCCGAACCCGACCTATTCTGGCCAGGCCAGGGTGTACTTCCGGCTGACCAGCGCGCTGGGCAACTCCAATGTCGGAATGGTCAGCTACACCCTCGGCCATGACGCCGGGGAGGTTGCCGCCGAGATCGACACCCTGGTGCATGGCTTTGTCCAATCTCGCCAGAACCTGATTACCTCCACCATCAAGGTGCCCGGCCTGATCGAGCGCCGGCAGATGGCCAACACCGCCGACCCACTCACCGCCCGCCTGACGCCATCCGCCAACGGCATCACCACGAGTTTCTCCACCAGCCTTGTGCAGATGGACGTTGCGGCGAACAGCGCTGATGGCCTCGGCGAGGCTGGGCTGTCGCCGTTCAACATCTGGATCGATGGCACATTCATGCTGCACAACCGCGACCAAAATGGCGGCAATTGGGGCAGCTTCGGCATGGTTTCGGCCGGCGCTGACTATTTGCTCTCAGAACAAGCGTTGATCGGCCTGGCCTTCCATTATGACCGCATGACCGATCCAACCAACGCCGACGCCACACTCACCGGCAATGGCTGGCTGGCAGGTCCCTATGCCTCGTTCGAAATCGGCAAGGGCGTGTTCTGGGATACGGGTCTGTTCTATGGCGGCTCGTCCAACAGAATCGACACAGCCTTCTGGGATGGATCGTTCGATACGCAGCGCTGGCTGTTCGATACCGCGATCGCGGGTCAATGGCAGCTTGATGCAATGACAACGCTGGCCCCCAAGCTACGGACGGTATATTTCGCGGAAACGGTCCAGGACTATGCCGCCACCAATGGTAATGGCGACGTACTCGACATCAGGGGATCTACCACTGAACAGTTGCGTGTAAGCCTCGGGGCAGAGATCGCCCGGCGGTTCATTTTGGAGAACGGCTCGACGCTGACGCCCAGGCTCGGCCTGACAGGCGGTTTCGCCGGTCTCAAGGGTTCGCGACCCTTCGGTCAGCTCTCGGCCGGTCTTGCGCTGGATACGCCGGACGCCTGGACCTTCGATTTCGGGCTGTTGGTCAACATTGATGGCCGGGACCAGACTTCAGCCGGTGCAAGAATAGGAATCGGCGGGAGATTCTGACGGATCGACAGGTCGCGGATGCCGATAGGTTGTGGTTCGTATGACGGCTCCGGGGATTGAAACGAGCCACAGACCTGCGGCGTGAGCTGACGTCGGATTGGCGCCCCATTCGGTACATTTACGGCCACCCAGCGCTGTATTTGACCGCAACGCCCTGGAGCCACCGAGTTCGGCTCCTTGTTTCATAAGCCAGGATTCCGCTGACGTTTCAAAAACTCTATCAAGCTTGTCGGCTTGGTTTCACCCCAAAAACCGTAGCGCCTGGATTGCCCCCGAGAATAAAGCATTGGCAGCGGATCGAGGAGTTGCACGCGCCCGCCATTAGTACACCGCGCGCTCAAGGTCGCGAGCTGAGATCCAGTTTCTGAATCCTCGGCTGGATCGACCAGACCCTTGAGCACCGATACTCCAAAAAAGCTCTTGAGGTGATCATGCAGCAGGCACGCAGACAAAGACGATGCGCTGCTTCCGATGACCGACAGGACGAGGGTGTTGTCTGCTTCCTGATCCGCCGACAACGGAGGCTGCACATAGGGGTGATCGACGACAAGGGCCCCTGCCCTCGCCCAAATGGCCAGCCGGTCGAACTGGTCTACCCCACTGATTTCGGTATCCAGGCGATATTGCTCGTCGGAAAGTCGAAAAGGGTCATTGTTCTCGATGAACATCAAGCCGGGACCTAGGGCCGAGCTGAAAAGCCCGGAAACCATCGCCTGAATCCCTTCCAGCATCTTGGAAAGATATCCCCGTCCTCGATCGGAGGCATTGACATAAATGTAGTTGAGGTTGCTCGAAACCGCAGCATCCCCCGTCTCAGGCGGCAGGACAGTCACGAAGATGTTCGCGCCACCCACGAAGCGCCCCCCGTCATGGAATGTGCAGCAGACTTCGCGAAACGGACCATACCGGCCCGCCAGTCGCTGATAGGCGTCACCATGATTCAGCGCTAACCCTGCCTTAAATCCCGACAGCGTTTCTTTCTCGTCCGGCAGCACAAAAGCGCGGTCGTAGCCTTCGAAGAACCTTCCAAAGGTCGGACTGTCAAAGCTGACGGTCGCATGCAGCTCCAAACCGCCGGCGATCTCCGTCCACTCCGCAGGCAAGGGATTTAGAGCGATTGAACCATTCACGTGTCTGGGCCCATGAGTAGCGATCAAAACGGCCGGCAGCCGATTGGACCGAATAGTATCAGTTGCAGGACCGGCGCATACTGAAAACTAAGACGCAGCGGACGAAGCCGAGGATGTCCCGCATAGCTCGTTGCAAGCAAGCACGGGCTACATCTACCCCAAGTACTGTATTGAATGCCATTTCAAGCCAGAAGACGATGCCGCTCCCCTACTTCAAGAATGGGGCAAGACTTACTGTCCGCGTCTTGTTTCGTGTACCGCGCTCAACAGCGCTATCGTGATGCGGTGGAGAAGGATGCTGGCAAGGTGCATACCCCCATTACGACGAACGACGCTGACTGGGGTACACTGTATTGGACGCTATCGCTTCCAGTTGCTGTGCCCACATACGATCGTCTTCCGCCAGGCGCAAAAAAGGTCCTGGCAGCCAAGATCAGAAATCTGGAGTCGACCGAGAGCCTCTGCGCCGCCACAGAAACCATGTTTCATGACGTTGCGGATCGACCCGACGAGCAGGACGGATCCCACAGGTCAGATCGTGGTGACTTCCCGGCCAAAAGCGTGGGGCAAATGGCTCGCCACATCATCCTCACCCTAGGGGATGCAAGCGATGAACACTGCGCTCTGACATGGACCAGCGAGGGCACCACGTGCACCGCAAATCTGGGTCCGGTGATCCGCAAGTCCCTCACACTGCGCAGGTTCTGGTTCGTCCACAACGATGGGTCCCTGACCTACCACCTGTCTTTCAAGCTGGCTCGATACGAGCATTCGCCGGCAGACTTCTTCTTCATCTCCATGCTGCAAAAGCTGGCAGCGCCCTCGGAGTTCAAGATCAGGGCTGGCCAGGCCCCACGCCTTTGGACCGAGCAGGACGTCCTGCCTTTCGACGCGTTCAAGATCACCGCCGTGCTGGCCGGAGCCAGAAAAACACTTAAATTCTGGACATTTGTAGAAACTTGCCTGGCCGCAGATGCCGCTGAACTCTTCGGCCAAATCGGCTGGCCTTTGGATGAGCAGGCGGCGCCTGTCGTCAAGAATTTCCCGGAGGCCCATGGCCTGCTCGTTCCAGACTCCAGATCGATGTTCTCGTTCAAGGACCGTGTTCTGTTTGAACTCCTCCTGCCCAAGCAGAATTTTGTGCCGATCCCGCGCCACAACAGGATTTTCGACAGCGACTATCGCCTGGTGTCAAAAATAGTCCGGCGCTTGACTGTGGGAGGCAGGACCCTCCTCAACGACCAGTTCTGGGCCTGGCTGGAAAACGGAGAATGGGACGTCTCCGAGCTAAAAATAAGGGCTTCGCACCTGCATGGCGAGGAAGCTGGCAAGGACACCCTCGACGAGCTCCTCATAAGTGACGAACGCCGGGTCAGTGAGTGGCCAAGTTTCCGGCGGGACCGGCTGCGCTATCTGTTCATGGCCGGTTTCAACCAGAACGTAATTGATTTCCTGAACCAGGACGCGTCGGAGGTCCTGGACAGCCTCGATCCCATCTATCCCACAGGGAAAGAGGAGATCGAAGAACGGTTCTTTGTTCGATACGCCAACCCGCGGTCGCTAATTTCCTATGCCAAGACCTGGCGCAGCCTCGAGATTGGCGAGCGGCACATCGGCAACTGCCCGTACCTGTTCCTGATCCATGTGCAAATCATGCACAATGAAAGACTTGCGGCAGAGTTCGAGGATAGAGCCACAAAGCTGATCAGCGATGCCGCCACATGGCATCGAACCGAGGAATACGCCAAAGCGTCGGACGATTTCTACAAGTTTCGCCTGGATCACCACCTGCCGTTTGAACAGACCTATCTGGACAATAACTTCCGCTACAACACCGAACGCGAGGTCTTTGACACCGTACAGGCCATTCGTGGGGTCACGCGCAAGCATGCCCGGATTGGCAAACTCCTGGCCCTGCTCGAGCAGGAAACCCACAGTACGGAGAACCGCATCAGCGGGCGAAACGGATATGTACTGAACGGCATGGTGGCCGCACTTGCCATCTTCACGGTTGGCGATGTGCTTCAAGGATGGTCCACCGCCAGGACCAGTGCTCCAACCGAACCGGCCGTACCGGTGGGCGCTCTCGCAATCGTGCTGCAGGTCAGCAGTTTTCTCATGCACCTGGCCGGCATTGCCCTGTTCGGCATGCTCATGTTTTTTCTCGGGAGACTGGTCGTCCGCTGGGCAGCCAATCGGTTGGGCGGGGAAAAACAAGGCACACGTGAAGCTGCGCCCCTGAAATGGCGGGACAGCCAATAACCCCCGTTCCCGTCGCTCACCCACGTCAGGGCAACCGTGGCGTCGGTGCGGATATGTCCGGGCTGGCCACTTTTCAGCCCATGCAGTGAGCAATCAGCCAAACCGCCCGTTCTCAAGCCGCGCCAACAGCGCGCCGATCAGGGAGCGCGCGCCGCGCCCCAGCGCCTGGTCGCGCATGTGCACGGCCTGCACCGGCAGCCCAAAGCCTTTCTGCTCGGCGACATCGAGCATGACCAGCCGTCCCTGCGCCAAATGCTCCGCAACGACGTGCCGGGGCATGTTGCACCAGCCGAACCCGGCCAGCAGGAACTCCAGCCGCACGTGCAGGTCCGCGAACCGCCAGACGTTCGGGCTGACGACGCCGCGTGTCCAGGCGCCCGAGCCCGCATCGCTGAGCAGTAGCTGAATATGGCTCTCGAGCGCGTCCCGGCGGATCGGCCCCGGCAGCTGCGCCAATGGATGGCCTGGCGCGGCAACGGGGATCATCTCGATCTCAAGCAGGAACTGGGCCTCGACGTCTTCGGCGCCGGTGGTCTCGAGCGCATAGATGGCCAGGTTCACCGATCCGTCGCGCAGGTGCCGCTCGGGGGCGCCGAGCCCGGCGGTGACGAGGCGAATGGGCAGCGTCGTAAAGTCAGCCTGCACGGCGCGGAGCCCCGCGATCAGCACGTCGTTGGGAAACAGCGGGTCGACCGCCAGCGCCAGCTCGGGCTCGACGCCTTGGGACATCGATTTGGCTTTTGCCTTGAGGGCATCGGTGTGGCGCAGCAGCTGCCGGGCGTCCACCAGCAGCGCCGCCCCCTCGGGCGTCAGGACTGGAAACTTTCCGGTGCGGTCGAACAGGGCGACGTCCAAGCTCGTCTCCAGCGCCCGCACCGTCTGGCTGATCGCGGACTGGACCCGTTGCAGCTTGCGTGCCGCCGCCGAAAAGCTGCCCAGTTCGGCAATGGTGACCAGCACGCGCAGCTGGTCCAAGGTCAAGCGATCCAGCATGATGCATCATCCAGACTGATGGGTTGATGCATATTTATAGCCCTTCCGCGAATGGATGTAACGGCACATATCGGGACACCGCAATTGGAGTCCCCAAATGTATCATTTTCAACCACGACCCCGTGCCCTGCCCGGCATGGGGGCCTTCAAGCTTTCCCCCATCCTGCCGGGCTGGACCATCAAGGGCCATGATGATCATGGCTACGGGCCGCTCGCCCGCTTCGACCTCTCCCAGATGGATCCGGGCGGCCACGTCCCGATGCATCCACACGAGAATGACGAGATCGTCACCTACATGCTGCAAGGGGTGCTTCGGCACGCGGACAGCGCTGGATCCGCCTACGACGTCACGCCCGACAGGCTGATGGTGATGAACGCCGGTCGCCGCTTCGAGCATGAAGAAGGCGTTGCCCGGGACGGGATCAGGGCCAAGTGGATACAGATCTTCGTCCGGCCGCGGAGCGCCAATCTCGAGCCGGGCGTGCAGGTCGTCGATCTGCCCGTCACGCCTCGGGGGCAATGGCGGCACCTGGTCGGCAATGAGCAGTCCGGCGCCCCCGCCTTCGTGCGCAACGAGGTGGATATCTATGATGTCGTTACCGACGCCGCAGAACTGAGCATTCCCACCGTCGCGGGCCGGCATGCCTTCGTGCATGTCCTCGACGGTGAGGCCAGCGTTGCCGGGCAGGCCCTCACGGCCGGCGAAGGCATCCTGCTCCGGACCGACGCCCCCGCACTGATCCACACGCAGGAGGCCACCGGCCTGCTGCTGTTCCTCGTCGCACCCGACGCGCCCATCACCCACACCGGCACCATCGGCCGGTAATCAGGATATTCTGCGTGAACAAGTTTAAACTCGCGGCCGCCTTGGCCACGGCCCTCTGGGGCTTCACCTACATCATCACCTCGACCATGTTGCCCCAGCATCCGTGGTTCATCGGCGCCGTTCGGGCCGGCCTCGGGGCGCTGCCCCTGCTGTTGCTGGCCCGCGAGTTGCCGCCGCTGCAGTTCTGGCCAAAGCTGATTGTCCTGGGCACCCTGAACGCCGGGCTGTTCTTTGGCCTGCTGTTCATTGCGGCGCTCCGCCTGCCCGGCGGGGTGGCCGGCATTTTCCAGGCCCTTTCGCCCTTGTTCGCGATCGTGCTGGTCTGGCCGTTGCTGAACAATCGGCCCACCCTGTTGAAGATCGTCAGCCTGCTTGTGGGCCTCGCCGGGGTTGTCCTGGTTGTGCTCAAGGGCGGCGCCAGCCTGGATTTGATTGGTGTTCTGGCCGCGCTCGGCTGTGCCTTTTCGGTCGCCCTGGGTGGTATCCTCGTGCAAAAATGGGGGCAGCCCATGTCCATGACCGGGTTCACCGCCTGGCAACTGGTCGTGGCCGCCGTCGAACTTGGCGCCGTGGCGCTCATCCTGGGTGACATCCCCACCGGCCTCACCGCCGTGAATGGCCTCGGCTTGGTGATCTTGGCGCTGGGATTGACCTCGCTGCCCTTCTTCCTGTGGTTCAAGGCCATCCAGAGCGAAGGCGCCGCCAGCGTTACGCCATTCATGCTGCTCACCCCGATCATCGCCTTCATCCTCGATGCGATCGTACGCGGCATCGTGCCGACCCCGCTGCAGGGCCTCGGCGTGCTGCTGGTCGTCGTCGGGCTGGTGCTCAACATCATCGCCGGGCGCAAGCCCAAGGCTACGGCGCGGGTGCAGCCGGTCAAGGTGCCCAAGCCGGCCGTCGCCGTGTAAACTCATGCGGGGCGCCAGCAGGCGCCCCTCATGCCTCTACCGGTCCAAATCGGCAACGGACTGGGCTATTCTGTTGGGCTTATCGATCGGCGATGACGCACGCGGAGCCCCGCCCTCCAGGCCTATCGGGTCCTATGACGAAGCACGTCGATGACCAGCGCAAACGCAAGGTTCATCTGTCTGCGGCTCGGGTAATACAGGTGGAAGCCCGAGAATGGCTGGCACCAATCGTCCAGCACTTGCAAGAGTTCGCCCGTTTTGAGGTGAGGTTGCGCGCTATCCTCGGGAATATAGGCGATGCCGAACCCCTGCAGCGCCGCACTGACCATCGGGCGAACCGTGTTGAAGGTGAATTGCCCATCGACCTTGACCCGCAGCTTGTGACCATCCTTCTCGAATTCCCAGGCATAGAGACCGCCGCTCGTCGACAGGCGCAGATTGATGCACGTGTGAGCCACCAGCTCCTGCGGCGTTGTCGGCGCCAGGCGGCTCGCCAGGTAGGCCGGCGACGCCACCGCCACCATGCGCATGTCCGGCGCGATCCGCACAGCAATCATGTCCTTTTCGACGCTTTCGCCAAGTCTTACGCCAGCGTCGAACCGCGCGGCGGCAATATCGGTGAAGCTGTGGTCGATGGACAGCTCGACCTTGACGTCAGGAAAATCAACCAGACCTGCCGCTAGCTTTGGCCACAACACTGTTTCGGCGGCACGCTCGCTGCAGGTAATCCGCACCAGCCCGGCTGGTCGGTCGCGCAGTTCTCCCATGGCTGAGAGTTCCGCCTCGATCTCCTCGAAACGCGGGGCAACAGCGGCCAGCAGGCGTTCGCCCGCCTCCGTGGTCGACACGCTGCGCGTCGTCCGGGTCAGCAGCCGGTAGCCCAGGCGCTCTTCCAGGGAGCGCATCGTTTGGCTGAGGGCGGAAGGTGACACCCCGACTTCAGCAGCAGCCCGGGTGAAACTCCTGACGCGGGCGATCACGGCAAACGCCGCCAGGTCATTGAAATCAGCGCGAGCTATTATGAAGCCCTCCTAACAAGCAGATGAAGATTATAGCGCCTAATCAGCCAGGAAGGGCAGGACTATCTTGCAATCACGACGGCAGCGTCACCAAAGGAGAGCGAGCATGGCGGTCCCAACCATCACATTGAACAACGGCGTCACCATGCCAGCGCTGGGTTTCGGTGTGTTTCAGACGCCACCCGACGAAACCAGGATCGCCGTCACCGAGGCGCTGCGGGTCGGCTATCGCCATATCGATACGGCCGCCTCCTACGGCAATGAGCGCGGGGTGGGTGAGGCCCTCAAGCAATCCAGTCTGGCCCGTTCCGACATATTCGTTGAGACCAAGATCTGGATCAACGACTACGGCTACGATGAGACCCTGCACGGCTTCAACAAGAGCGCCGGCAAGCTGGGGGTGGAGCACATCGATCTGCTTATCCTTCACCAGCCGCTTCCCTCGGCCTTTGACCGCACGCTTGCGGCCTATCGTGCTTTGGAAACACTGCTTGCCGACGGCAAGGTCCGGGCAATTGGCGTCAGCAACTTCATGCCGGAACACCTCGAAATGTTGCTGCCGAAGATCAAAATTGTCCCGGCGGTCAACCAGATCGAAGTCCATCCCTATTTCCAGCAGCCCGAATTGCAAGCCCTTCACACCAGGCACGGCATCCTGACCCAGGCATGGGCACCGATTGGCGGCATCACGTTCTATCGACCGGGCTTTTCCAGGAGTACGCTCAAAGACCCAGTGATCCTGGACATCGCAAGCGCCCACGGCAAATCGGCGGCGCAGGTAATGCTCCGCTGGGGCGTGCAGGAAGGGCGGTCGGTAATCCCCAAATCCGTCAAGCCGGCGCGTATCGCCGAGAATTTCGACATCTTCGATTTCGAGCTTACCGCGGACGAACTGGCTGCCATCGATGCCTTGAATACCAATGAACGGGGCGGTCCCGTGCCGGATAACATCACGCTCGAAACGTTCAGCCGGGACATCCCGGAAGCTTGAGGAGGACGAAATGAAGAAGCGCACGCTTGGGCAGGGCCTTGAAGTCTCTGCCGTTGGGCTTGGCTGCATGGGCATGAGCGCAGCCTTCGGGCCCGCCATGGACCGGGGCGAGGCCATCAAACTTATTCGCGCGGCCGTCGATCGTGGCGAGACCTTCTTCGATACCGCGGAGGTCTATGGCCCCTACGCCAACGAAGAACTGGTCGGGGAGGCCCTGAAGCCCGTCCGCGAACAGGTGGTGATTGCCACCAAGTTCGGCTTCCACATCGAGGGTGGTGAAGGTTTCGCGCCCCAACCCCTCAGCAGGCCGGACCATATCCGCAAGGTCGTCGAAGGCTCGCTCCGGCGCCTGCAGACCGACTATATCGACCTCTACTACCAGCACCGCGTGGATCCAAACACGCCCATGGAAGACGTGGCCGGCGCCATCAAGGAGTTGGTCAACCAGGGCAAGGTTCGCCATTTTGGCATGTCCGAAGCCGGCGCCCAGTCGATCCGCCGTGCCCACGCGGTTCATCCGGTCACCGCTCTGCAGAGCGAGTACTCCCTCTGGTTCCGCGAACCGGAAAACGAGATCATTCCGCTGCTCGAAGAACTGGGGATCGGCTTGGTGCCGTTCGCTCCACTGGGCAAGGGCTTCCTGACCGGCACGGTGAGCGCCGACCAATCGTTCGGGTCCGACGACTTCCGCAGCCGGCAGCCACGCTTCTCGGCCGAAAACCGGCAGGCCAATCGGGTCTTTGTTGACGTCATCAACAAGATGGCGGCCAGAAAGAACGCGACGGCCGCGCAGATTGCACTGGCCTGGCTGCTGGCTCAAAAACCCTGGATCGTACCCATCCCGGGCACCACGAAGCTCCATCGTGTCGAGGAGAACATCGCCGCCGCCGATATCGCGCTCGACGAAGAGGACTTGCGCTCGATCCAAACCGCCCTTGCCGGCGTGGAAATGGCCGGTGATCGCTACCCACCCGAAAATAAAGCCATGGCTGGACGGTAGTCAGGGGCGCTACGGCGCCCCCAACCATGACGGCTACCCACCGGACTCATTGCGGCGCAATGATCGCTTACGCAACCCGTTGCGCGCGCTAGAAATGCATTGCGTCAACCACTCCGCTCAGTGACAAATGAGCCGCACAAGGGGTGCGAATCACATTGACACAATTTGCCTGGAAATGCCGCGCATTGATCGCTGGCGTGCTTGCGTCGTGTTGCTTTGCGCCTGCGTCGGCGCTTGCGGACGGAATGCAAGCCACTGCCACATTCACCCCGTCGACTGTCGCCCTGTATGGCGAGTCCGAGGTGACGATCCGGGTCGTCAATGACACAGGTGCAGCGTTTGCCGGGCCGTTATCGACCGACGCGTTGCCGGCTCTTCCAGCGGGTCTCGAATACGTCGGCACTCCCAATACCGGCGATTGCGGGTTAGTCGACGAGATACAGTCCGGCGCCT
This sequence comes from uncultured Alphaproteobacteria bacterium, assembly GCA_963699295.1. Taxonomy (GTDB): domain Bacteria; phylum Pseudomonadota; class Alphaproteobacteria; order Rhizobiales; family Devosiaceae; genus Devosia. The sequence continues at coordinate 314,201 of OY969432.1, read as the reverse complement.
CCTGCGATATGACCGCGACTGTGCTGCCGTATTACCCGGGCATCCTTGACTGGTCGGGCACCGGCACGCGCGATGGCTATACACTCACACTGACGTCGGCCTCGCCGCTGGTCGTCTATATCCCGGCAAAGGAAGTGCGGGGGACCGTGTCCTACCTTCCCGCCTCGATCGCAACTGGTGGTCAGGCAACGGCAACAATCCTGCTGAAGAACACTACCGGCAGCACTATCCAGCAGCCGATGTCCACCAACGACCTGCCGGCACTCCCAAATGGACTGACGCTGGTCGGCCCGCCAGATCTGGGCAGTTGCGCGCAAGCCGTGCCCTTCCACGTCCAATCCACTTGCCAGATGACGGCCACTGTCACCTCCACCACGCTCGGCAATCACAAGTGGACAGGGACTGGACAGACCAACAGCCAGGCCAACATCTACATCAACCTCTCCGACGCGGGCGGCTTGGGCGTCTATGGCACGCCCGCCACCATCGCCGTCAGCGCGGGCGACAACCAGGCGATCGCCGTGGGCGATGCTCTTGGGGCGCTCTCGGTCACGGTAACCGACGCTAACGGCATTGCTGTCCCTGGCGTCGAGGTAACCTTCGCTGCCCCCTCCTCTGGGGCCGGCGTTACCGAAAGCTCCAGCGCCGCAACAACTGATGCCGCCGGACTGGCCGGTGTCAGCCTGACAGCCAACCAGACGGCGGGCGAGTATCAGGTCAATGCGACCGCAGACGGCGTCGGCAGCCCGGCGGTGTTCCGCCTGTCCAACCTGCCCGGCCCGCCGGCCAGCGTGTTGGTCACCTCGGGGAGTGGTCGGGCCACCAAGATTGGCGCGGCCTTCGCGAATTCACTTGTCGCCCAGGTCGTCGATGCGTTCGGCAACCCGGTTTCCGGACAGTCTGTGACCTTCACGGCACCCGCCTCCGGCGCGAGTGGCACGTTTGAGAATGGCCGGAAGACCGCGACGACGGGTGTCGACGGCAACGCTGCGTCTGCCACCTTCACTGCCAACGCTGTTGCAGGCAGTTATGCGGTTGTCGCCTCGCTCCAGGGCGCTTCCCCGGCCAGCTTCAGCCTGGAGAATGAAGACATTGCCGTGACGGCCGCTGCCACGTCCGCCACCGTGGCGGCGAACTCCGCGGATAACCCGATTACGCTCAATCTCTCGGGTGGCGTCGCTAGCGCGGTCGCCGTCCTCGATTCGCCGAGCCACGGCACGGCATCCGCATCGGGCACCACCATCTCCTACACCCCAACCGCCGGCTATTCTGGTTCGGACAGCTTCACCTACACCGCCAGCAACGGCGCCGGCACTTCGGCACCTGCAACCGTCACTGTCACGGTAACACCGCCTCCTCCCACCATTAGTTCGCTCTCCCCTGCCGTGGGCATCGCCACCGGTGGAACAACCGTCACCATCACAGGCAACAACTTCAACCCTGTGGTCGGGAACAACACCGTAATGTTCGGGGCCCGCAGCGCCACCGTCACCGCCGCATCGGACACCAGCCTGACCGTCACAACGCCTTCTGCCGTCCCCAGTCAAAACACGGTCGACGTCTCGGTCACCAATGTATCCACCGGCGGTACGGCAACCGCTGCCGATGCCTACAACTACCGGAAGCCGCCCCAAATCACCAATCAGCCCTCCAACGCGACGGTAAATGCCGGCGGCAACGCAACCTTCAGCGTCTCCGCCGGTGGCGCCTACTTTCAGTGGTATTACAACACCGGCGCAGGCTTTCTGCCCCTCGCAAACGGCGGAGTCTATTCCGGCGCCACGACCTCAACGCTGACCATAACAGGCGCGACGCTGGCGATGAGCGGCTATACGTACCAGGTTTTCGTCAGTGACTCTCTTGGAATAGGCACGAACTCGATCGCAAGGACGCTTACGGTGAACCAGGCAGCGCCGGTCGCCAACGCCGTTTCTGCGACGATCCCCGCCAACTCTTCAAACACTCCAATCACCCTCGACATCACCGGCGGTGAAGCCAGCTCTGTCGCTGTCGGCACACAGCCTGGTCACGGCACGGCAACCGCATCGGGCACGGCGATCACCTATACCCCGACCGCAGGCTACTCGGGCACCGACAGCTTCACCTATGCGGCCACCAACACCACAGGCACATCGGCGCATGCGACGGTCACCCTGACGGTGACGGCGCCAACCCTGCTGATATCGCCGACGAGCCTGCCGAATGGCCAGGTCGGCACAGCCTACAATCAGATCATCACAGCCTCGGGCGGCACTGCGCCCTACAACTATGCCGTGACCAACGGCAACTTGCCGTCCGGCCTGGACCTGGGCACGGATGGAACATTGTCGGGGACGCCATCAGCGCATGGTTCGTTCTCAATCACGGTGACCGTAACCGACAGCCTTGGTGATATTGGAACGCTCGCCGATAACGTCACGATCGAGCGCGAACCAAACGTTCTCGTCTTTACGCCAGCCGGTGGTGCGCTGCCAGATGCCATGGCGGGCGAGGACTATTCGGCGCGCGTTACGGCGACGGGGGGCGTGGCCCCGATCACCTATGCCATTGCTTCGGGTGTAGTGCCGGAGGGCATGGTGGTGAACATCACAACCGGGGAACTCACCGGACCACCGAAATCAGGCACCCAGGGGCGCTACACCTTCGCCATTCAAGCCACCGATGGCAACGGCGATACCGGTACAGCCAACTACGCTCTGGCCGTGACCGAACGCCAGATTGCCGTAAGCAACAAGGGGGTCACCGTTGCACCGGGCGCAACCCCGACCAATGTGAACCTGGAAGCAGGCGCGACCGGAGGACCGTTCGTTGCCGCCCACATCGTATCCGTCGAACCGGCGAATGCCGGCACGGCACGGATCGTCATGGGTGAATTCGCACAGGCCGGTGGAAGCACACCGGTAAGCTTCTATCTCAAGTTCACGCCGGATCCGGCCTATTCGGGCCAGGTCATCGTGCGCTTTACGCTTGCGAGTTCGCTCGGCACCTCCAATCCGGGTATCGTGACCTACAATCTGGGTTACGACCCTGTTGCCGTGGCTCGGCAGGTGCAAAGCGTCACCCAGGGGTTCGTCCAGACGCGGCAGAATCTCCTCGCCTCGACCGCGAAGGTACCGGGGCTGCTGGAACGCCGTATGATGGCGGCGGCCAGCGAGCCGGTGAAGGGGGCCCTGTCACGATCGGGTGATGGTCTGATGCTCAATTTTGCGACCAGCCTGGCCGCGGGGATCATCGATGTGGGCGACCGCCCGTTCAACCTGTGGGTCGACGGCACCATCATGGTCCACAACCGGGTTGCCAATGGCAATCGTTGGGGCAGCTTTGGCATGATCTCGGCGGGGGCGGACTATTTGCTCAACGAAAAGATGCTGGTCGGGCTGTCCTTCCATTATGACCACATGATCGACCCAACCGATGCTGATGCCCTTCTGACCGGCAATGGTTGGCTCACCGGTCCGTATGCATCGATCGAGTTGGGCAAAGGCGTGTTCTGGGATGGCAGGCTGCTCTATGGACGCTCCTCCAATACCATCGACACGGAGTTCTGGGATGGCAGTTTCGGCACCAGCCGCTGGTTGCTGGATACCGCGATCACCGGGCAGTGGCAGCTCGACGCGGTGACGACGCTGACGCCCAGTGCGCGCGCCGTCTATCTCAACGAAGCCGTCCAATCCTATACGGTCGAGAACGGCGCTGGGGACGCGATTGTCCTTGATGGTTTCACCAGCGAACAGTTGCGGGTGAGTATGGGCGCCGAAATCGCACGGCAGCTCCTCATGGAAAGCGGTTCGATCCTAACGCCCAAGCTCGGTGTCACCGGCGGCGTTGCAGGTCTCGACGGCTCCGGAGCATTTGGTTCGATAGCCACTAGCCTGAACTGGCAGAGCCCCGGCGCGCTGAGCATTGGCACCGGGCTGCTATTCAGTATCGATGGTAGCGGAGAGACCTCCGTTGGGGCACGCGTCAATATTTCCGGACAGTTCTGACAAGTCGGGAAGACCGAGGGTGGCTATCTCTGACAAACAGGCGAATGGCCGCTTTCGGGAGGCCTCAATTTATCCGCCAATGACCGCAACGGCGTAGGTCCGGCCAGTTTGGGGCGGTGAGGCGCAGTATGCCTCTGGCCGAAGCGTCGCGAAACGAGCCTTTAGCCGGACCTGAGGGAAAGTGATTCAGCTAACTCGGCCGGTTGCCGGAATCTATTTCCCCACCGCAAGCGAATGCGGGATTCATACTGGCGGAAATAATGGTGGGCCCACCAGGACTCGAACCTGGAACCAGACCGTTATGAGCGGTCGGCTCTAACCATTGAGCTATAGGCCCCCACGTCCAGGACGCCTGTGATCCCTAGGGTTTTGAGCCGGGGCGGGTCAAGATGTTTTTGTCGCGGCTCCACGAAATCGTGTGTTTGTTCCCTACTTGTCGCCTGGACAACCTTTGACGGTAATATTCTGGTCCAGCCATCGGGTGGTCCGCTCACCCTTCAGCCAAAATCAGCACAGTCCAACTGACGTGACCTTCGCACCGCCCCTTGCAGACGCCGAATTCCGTCGAGCCGCACGCCTGATCGTTGACGAGCCTGGTGCCGGGCGTGCTCTGATGGGGGCCAGTCTTGGACCGTAGGGGAATGAGTATGGATTTTGCTGGCAAGACAGTGGTCGTCACCGGGGGCAGCCTTGGCATGGGCCTAGCCTGTGTGGAGCGCTTCCTCAAGGGCGGCGCCAACGTCGTCGTCATTGCCAATGACGAAAAATCAGTCAGCGCGGCCGTCAGCAAGGCTGGCGATCGCGCTAAGGGCTTTGTGGGCGATGTCCGCAGCGGCGCCGACATGCAGGCCGCCATGGCGACGGCCCTGGACGCCTACGGAGGGATTGACGTGCTGGTCTGCAGCGCCGGCATCCAGCGCTACGGAACGGTCGTCGACACGCCCGAGCAAACCTGGGACGAAGTCCTGGATGTCAACCTCAAGGGCATCTTTCTGGCCGCCAAATACGCCATTCCCGAGCTTCGCAAGCGCGGCGGCGGAGCCATTGTCGCCATCTCCTCGGTTCAGGCGTTCGCGTCGCAGGAAGGGGTCGCGGCCTATGCCGCCAGCAAAGGCGGGATCAACGCCTTGGTCAGGGCCATGGCGCTCGACCATGCACCCCACAATATCACGGTCAACTCGGTTTGCCCGGCCTCGATCAACACGCCGATGCTGCGCTGGGCGGCCGACCTCTACAGGAACGAAGGCACCGCCGAAGCGACATTGGCCGCCTGGGGAAAGGGTCATCCGCTCGGCCGTATTGGCGAAGCTTGGGAAGTCGCCGAACTGGTCGCTTTCCTCGCCGGGCCCAATGCCCGTTTCATAACCGGCGCCGACATGAAGATCGACGGCGGCGTGATGTCCAAGCTTGGCATCACCCTGCCATCGAAAGATTAGTCCCCAAGTGTCCAAGTATTCTCGCTAATCCTAATTTGGGATGGATTTAAAGCGTTTGCAAAGATTAGAATAATATGTTTCAAACGTTTGCAGCTTGGAGGAGCCTGTGCCGGAGGACCGCGTCAAAACGCTGAAGCAGCTGGCGGAACGTCTCGACGTTTCCATCACCACGGTTTCGCGCGCGCTGGCCGGACACGAGCAGATTGCCCTCAAGACCCGCAAACGCGTTGCCGAGGCCGCCAGGGAACTGGGCTACGTTCCCAATCAGGCCGCCCGGCAACTGGTCTCGGGCAGAAGCGGGTTCGTGGGGTTCCTGATGCCGGTCCGGGGCCCGAACTTCGTCGACTCCTATCTGGGCGAGTTCATTACCGGTCTTGGCGAGGGATTTGTCTCGCATGGCCTCGACCTTTTTCTCGCGACGGTACAACAAGGCCAGGACGAGCTGACCGTCCTGCGCCACATCGTTGAATCAGGGCGCGCCGATGGCGTCGTGGTGCCGCGCGTCTATGAAGACGATCGCCGTCTTGCCTATCTGGCGATGCAGCGTTTTCCGGTGGTGGCGCACGGCCGCCTTCGCGACAGCAAATCCAGCTATGGCTGGCTTGATTCCGACGGCGAGGAGGCCTTCCGACAGGCCTTCGACCTGCTGTACGAGCATGGGCACCGTCATATCGGATTGATCACCATTTCCGATCCGATGACCTTCCGCCACTACCGCGAACAGGGCCTCCAGCAGGCCATCCTCAATCGGGGCGATCCTGCGGTGCGTTTGAGCGTAGAGCGGTTTTCGCGTTTCGACGCCAAGGCCCGCATTGCCGCCGTCAACAGCATGCTGCATCGGCACGACCGGCCCACGGCCATCATTGGGCTGTTCGACGAAATTGCCATCAGCGTTCTCGAAGAGGCCGCGCGGGCCGGCATCGACGTGCCCCGGGATCTCTCGGTCATCGGTTTCGACAACGTCATTTCCGGGGCCTATGCGCCACCCGGCCTCACGACCTTTGACGCCAAGATACGCACAAGCGCCCACGACATAGCCCGCATGCTGGTGGAGATCATAGAAAACCCCAAAGCCCCACCACCTCACCGGCTGGTGCGACCAGAACTTGTACTTCGCGCCAGCCACGGCCCGGCGCCGGACTGCTTCGTGACCTAGTCGATAACAAGGGAGGACTACAAAGTGAAATCCGCAAGTAAATGGCTCGGCAGCGTTGCGCTGTCCTTGCTCCTCGCCGTACCGGCCCAGGCCCAGGTGCTGTTCTGGTCGACCCAGGCAGCGCCGCTGGAAGAAACCCAGAAGATGCGCGAGCAGGTGCTCGCAGGGTTCGAAGGGGGCGTTGATTTCCAACCCCAGGAAGTCGGCCCGTTCATCACCCGCCTGGAAGCCGAGCTTCAGGCCGGATCCGGACAGATCGGTATGGTAGGGGCGCTGCATGGCGACCTGTCGACTTATGCCGATAGCTGGGTCGACCTGTCCGGGGTCGATCTCACCGGCATCACCGTGAGCCCTGCCCTGCTGGAGCTGGGCAAGCTGGGCACCAGCGAGCAGAAATACCTGCCCTGGATGCAGGCCAACTACGTGATGGCCGCCAACAAGCAGGCGCTGCAATACCTGCCCGAGGGCGCTGATATCAATGCGTTGACCTATGACCAGCTGGTCGCCTGGGCAAAGGCCACGGCCGAGGCAACGGGTTCGCCCAAGTTTGGCTTCCCCGCCGGACCGCAGGGCCTCAAGCACCGCTTCTTCCAGGGTTTCCTGCTGCCTTCCTATGCCGGCTCGACCGTGACCAAGTTTGCGTCGGCCGACGCGGAAGCCGGCTGGACCATGTTCCAGCAGCTCTGGCAGTACACCAACCCCGCCTCCACCAACTATGGCTTCATGCAGGAACCCCTGCTGAGTGGCGATGTATGGATTGCGTTTGACCACATTGCGCGGCTTGCCGATGCCTTCAACCAGCGCCCCGATGACTTCGTGGCCTTCCCGGCGCCTGCGGGCCCCAAGGGCCGCGGCTTCATGCCGGTGCTGGCAGGCATCGCCGTGCCCAAAGGGGCGCCGGACATGGAGGCCTCGATGCGCCTGGCCTCCTACATGATGCAGCCGGAAACCCAGGTGGCAACCTTGCTCGCCACCAACTTCTACCCGGTCACCGACGCCAAGCTGCCAGCTGACCTGCCCGCCTCGGCGCTGGCCCTCGGCCCGGCGGTCTCGGCCATGACCAGCGCGAAAGATGCACTTCCCGCCCTGCTCCCGATCGGCCTGGGCGAACTCGGTGGCCAGTTCAATCAGGTCTATACCGACACCTTCGAGCGCATCATCCTGGGCGGCCAGCCCATCCGCGACGTGCTCGACCAGCAGGCCGCAACTCTGCGCACCATCATGGAGCAGGCCAAGGCTCCCTGCTGGCTGCCCGACGCGCCATCCGAGGGCCCCTGCCCGGTCGACTAAAGTCTTCCCGCGAAAATGGTGTTCGGCGCCTTCAGTGCCGAACACCTCCCGGTACCAACCTGAGGACGAACTATGCGCCCAAAGGCCCTGCCCTATCTGTTGATGTTGCCGGCGGCGGTATTTCTGCTCGTCTTCTTTGTGTACCCCTTTGCGCAGATCGCATGGCTGGCAGTGAGTGGGCCCGAAGGCTTCTCGCTGCGCCCGCTGACCACGATGACGACCCATTGGAAGTTCCAGAGCGCACTCGGCTGGACCCTGCTCCTGGCGGCCGTTGCCGTGCCGATCCAGTTGGTGATGGCCCTGTCCATGGCCTCGCTCGTCACCAAGATGGAGCGCGGCCGCAGCACCTTCCTCTACATCTTCTCGATCCCGCTCGGCCTTTCGGACCTGGCGGCGGGCATCGTCTGGCTTGCCATTTTCGAGCAGTCGGGTTTTCTCAATTCCATGCTTTACGGGCTCGGGGTCATCGATCGCCCGATCCTGTTCCTGGGCTACCAGAACATCTGGGTGATCTTCCTCGCGGTGGTGCTCGCAGAAGTTTGGCGCGCCACGGCCATCGTCATGGTCATCCTCGTGTCGGGCATGGGCCTGATCCCCAAGGAATACTACGAGGCGGGTGAGGTCTTCGGCGCGACCGCCTGGCAGCGCTTTATCAAGATCACCCTGCCGCTATTGCGTCCAAGCCTGCAATCGGCGCTGATCCTGCGCACGCTGGCGGCCTTCGAAGTGTTTGCGGTGGTGCTGGCGCTGGGTGGAACCACCCTGCCCGTCCTCATGGGCGAAACCTTCCAGTGGCAGTTCGCGCTGCAGGATCGCAATGTCGCCTCGGCCTACGCCCTGGTGATCCTGGCCATTTCCGTGCTCGCCACCGTGTTCTTCCTGCGCGTGCTGCGCGTTCCCAAGGGGGCCACAATATGACCGCCACCACCGACACCCCGCGCCGCGTGGAGGCCAGGTCGGCCGGGCGGTTCCTGATGTGGGCGGCGGCAGTTCTCATTGCGGCCTGGGTTCTGGTGCCGATCTACCTGCTGGTGGTCAACACCCTGTCCTCGCCCCAGCAGGTGACTGCGTTCCCCAAGACCGGCGTTCCCGGCTGGGATTTCGGCTCGGTCCAGTTCTTCATGGGCTTTTCGGGGGTAACCCGCGCGCTGGTCAATTCGCTGATTGTCGCGGGGCTCACCATGCTCCTCTCCATTGGCTTGGGCGCACCCGCCGGCTACGCACTGTCGCGCTTCGACTTTCCGGGCAAGGCGGCCTTTCGCCTGCTGGTGGTGATGACCCGCGCCTTCCCGCTGCCTTTGCTCGCACTTCCGCTGGCGGTTCTGTTCATCCGCACGGGTCTCGACGACACCGCAATCGGACTGGCGATCGTCCATACCGTGCTGGCCATACCTTTTGCGGTGCTGATCACCTTTTCGCTGTTTTCCGGCATTCCCATCGAGCTCGAAGAAGCGGCCTGGACGCTGGGCTGCAACCGCTGGCAGGCGTTTCAAAAGGTCATTCTGCCGCTGGCATTGCCTGGCATCGCCGCTTCGGCAGTATTCGCCTTCACCATTTCCTGGAACGAGGTTTTCGCTGCTGCGGTGCTGACCATCGAAAACCGGACGCTGCCTGCCTTCCTGGTGCAGAGCCTCAACGTCTCCCCGCTCCACCTCAAGTTTGCCGGCGGCGCCGCCATGGTCATTCCGGCGCTGGTATTCATCTTCGCCGTTCGCAAATACCTGTTTGCGATGTGGGGCATCGCCAACCGGTAAAGGAGGCCTCATGGCTGAGATTGTCATCAAGAATATCGCCAAGTCTTTCGGCAGTTTCACCGCACTGCACTCGATTGACCTCACCATCGCGGACCAGGAGTTCATGGTGCTGCTCGGGGCGTCGGGATGCGGCAAGACCACCCTCTTGCGCATTATCGCCGGTTTGGAAACGCCAACCCAGGGCGAAGTGTGGATAGGCGGCCGCCGGGTCGACCATCTGCCACCGCGCGAGCGGGGCATCGCAATGGTGTTTCAGAACTACGCCGTGTTTCCGCATCTGACCGTGTTCGAAAACATCGCCTTCGGCCTGAGGATGAAGAAGCTCCCACAAGCCGAAATCAACCAGCGCGTCGAACGCACTGCCGAACTCATGCACATCGAGCAGCTGCTCAAGCGCTACTCCGGTCAGCTCTCCGGCGGCCAGCGGCAGCGGGTGGCGGTGGCCCGGGCGCTCGCCATGGAACCCGACGTCATCCTCATGGATGAGCCGCTCTCCAATCTCGACGCACTGCTGCGCCTCGAGATGCGCGCCGAACTCAAGGGCGTGCTGGCCGCCAGCAAGACCACCACGATCTACGTGACGCATGACCAGGTCGAGGCCATGTCCCTCGCCGACCGCATTTCGGTGATGAATGGCGGCAGGATCGTCCAGGCCGCAAGCCCGGTCGAAGTCTATCGCAATCCGGCCGCACGTTTCGTTGGCAGCTTCATCGGCAACCCGCCGATGAACTTCCTGCCGGCTTTGCGCACAGCCTCGGGCCAATGGAGCGTTGCGGGCCTTGAGTTGGCCGGCCCGGCCACGGGAGACAAGCTGGAGTTCGCCATTCGCCCCGAAGACCTGACCATCAATCCCGACGGTTTTGCCGCCATCGCCCGCGTCGTGGAACCCCTGGGCGCCCACACGCTCGTGACCACCGAGGTCGATGGCAAGCTCTTTCGCGCGGTGATCGAAAGCGACCATCCGGTTGCGCCGGGCGACGAGTTGCGCCTGTTGCCCAAGCCCGACCGCATCCGCTGGTTCGATCCACAAACCACGATGGCTGTATAGATGGCGACCACCGCAGCGCTTGCCGAAAAGGCAATCGGCATCCTTCGCGAAAACGACCGCGGGCACTACACCGTCCCGACCAAGGGTCTTTATCCCTTCCAGTGGAACTGGGATTCCTGTTTCACGGCGCTGGGTCAGGCCCATTACGATCTGGGCCGCGCCTGGACGGAGATCGAAACGCTGTTCGCCCACCAATGGGAAGATGGGATGGTGCCCCACATGGTATTCCATGAACCGGCGCCCGATTATTCCCCCGGCCCGGAAGTTTGGGGCACCGGTCGGAACATTCCAACTTCGGGCATCACTCAACTGCCGATCGCCGGCTTTGCCATCAACCAGCTGTGGCTCCGCAGCCGTGGCTTGCCCGATGTCGAGCAGCGGGCCCGGGCGCTGCTCGCAAGAGTCGACAGCTGGCACGCCTGGTTTTACCGCACCCGCGACCCGCAGCACACTGGCCTCGTGGCGATCATCCACCCCTGGGAATCGCGCGATAATTCCATTGATTGGGACGAGGCCTTTGAACGCGTGCCCACCGAGGGCGTCATGCCCTATCGGCGCAGCGACATTTCCCATGCCGAGGCGTCCACCCGGCCCACCAGGGAACAATACGACCGCTATATCTGGCTCGTGCAGCATTTTCGCGGGCTGGACTGGGACTCGCGCCACACACACGATGCATCCCCGTTCCAAGTTGTCGACGCAGGTTTCAACGCCATTCTGATACGATCCGCCGCCGATATCGCCGACCTTGCCGAAAGCCTCGGAGAAACCGAGATTGCCGCTCGAAATCGCGCATGGGCCGCGCGTGGTGTCGCCGCTCTCGAAATGCTGTGGGACGATGATGCAGGTCAATATCAGCCCTTCGACCGGCTGACGTCCACGCGGATGCACAGCCCCTCGATCGGCGGCTTGATCCCGATTTTCGCGCCCATTCCTCCCTCCCGCGCCAACGCCATTGTCCGCACGCTCCAGGCTATCGGCGACAATGTGCGGTTCCTGGTGCCCAGCCACGATCCGCGCGATCCGCGCTTTGACGTGAAGCGCTATTGGCGCGGCCCGATCTGGCTGGTCTGCAACTACATGCTCATCGACGGCTTGCGCCGCTTCGGGGCCGACGACCTGGCCGACCGCATACGCCGGGACAGTCTCGAACTCATCAATGCCAACGGCTTCTCCGAATATTATGACCCCCAGTCCGGTGCCGCCCTCGGTGGCGGACGCTTCAGCTGGACCGCCGCCATGGTGCTGGAATTCGTGGGTGATGCACCATGACCTCGTTCGCTGGCCGGGCCGCGGCGACGCATAAAAAATCACTGGCGACCTTTGGTGACAGCATCACGGCCGGCGCCTCTGTTCCCGAGGCCGCTCGCTGGGCCAACCGATTGGCCGCGCACCTCAATCTAGTGCTCTCTAACAAAGGCATCAGCGGAACCGTGCTGCAGGCCTCGCCCGATGCCAGCGGCCGCCCGCGCCCGGACAACGGTTTTGGCCGTTATCGTCAGGCCCTGTTGGGGGAAGACCGCTGCGACATGATCGCGATCCTCTATGGGTTCAACGACGCGCGCTATGTCGGCACGCCGGACACCTTCAATCGCGACGGCTTCGTACGCGACTATTCGCTTCTGCTCGAAGGGCTGATCGCCGCGGGCTATGCCCCGGCGGATATCTGCATCGGCAGCCCGCCACATTTGCCCGATGCCGGTTTTTCGGTCGGCAGCGATGGTTTTGCCGGCCAGACCCGTGAGCAGTTCGAGAGCTATGTCGAAACGGTGCTCACCATAGCCCGCTCATTCGGCGTCTTTTACGCCCCCGTCCATGAATCCATGCAGGCCCGGGGCAGCGATGCCCTGATCCTGCCCGACCTGGTCCACCCCAACGCCGACGGGCATGCGGTAATTGCCGCAGCATTCGCGGCGGCCACGATACCTATGTAATACTGGAGAAACCCATGAGTGCCGCGATCTCATCTCCCGCTTTCGACCTCGCCGTGGAGGTGCTCAAGGAGAATGACTGGGGTACGTACACTGTCCCCACCAAGGGTCTTTACCCTTTCCAGTGGAACTGGGATTCCTGTTTTACCGCCATTGGCCAGGCGCATTTCGACGAGTCCCGCGCCTGGACGGAAGTCGAAACCCTGTTCGAGCACCAATGGCCCGACGGCATGGTGCCGCACATTATCTTCCACAAACATGATGACGGCTATTTCCCCGGCGCCGAGGTCTGGCAGACCAATCGGCCGGTGCCCACTTCGGGCATCACCCAACCCCCGGTGGCCGGCTTCAGCGTACGCCGCCTGTTCGAGCGCAGCCGCGATCGGGCGGAAGCCGAGCGCCGCGCCCGCGCCCTGTTGCCCAAGGTCGACAAGTGGATCGAGTGGTTTTACGCGAATCGCGATCCCCGTGGCGAAGGCCTCGTGGCGCTCCTTCACCCCTGGGAAGCGGGCCGCGACAATTCCATTGACTGGGATGAAGCCTTCGAGCGCGTGCCCACCGAGGGCATAGCCCCCTATACGCGCCGCGACACCCAGCATGCCGACCCGTCGCACCGCCCGACCAAGGCGCAATATGATCGCTATCTCTGGCTGGTCGAGCACTTCCGCAGCCTGGGCTGGGACAACAGCAAGCTGCATGACGCCTCTCCTTTCCAGATCGTGGATCCGGGCTTCAACGCCATCCTAATCCGCACCTGCCAGGATCTGGCATTCGTGGCCGAGGCCCTGGGCGACACTGAAACCGCCCGGCGTAACCACGAACGCGCGGCCAAAAGCCTTGCCGCCCTGGAGCGCCTTTGGAGTCCAGGCCATTCCCAGTATCTGTGCCTCGACCGGATCACCGGCGAGTTGGTGGATAGCGCCTCCATTGGCGGCCTAATCCCGGTGTTCGCCGCCATCCCGAGCGAGCGGGCAGCTTCGATCGCGCAGGTGATTGCCCGCCAGGCCGAGCACCTCCGCTACATCGTTGCCAGCCATGACCCGACAGACAGTCGGTTCGACGCCAAGCGCTACTGGCGTGGTCCGGTCTGGCTGATTTGCAATTACATGATCGTGGACGGGCTCCTGGCGGCAGGACAACGCGACATGGCCGCACGCATCATCACCTCCAGCCTGGAACTGATCGAACAGTCCGGCTTTGCCGAATACTACGATCCAACGACCGGCGAGCCCTGTGGCGGCGGACGGTTCACCTGGACTGCGGCGATGGTGCTCGAATTCCTCACCTACAAGACCGCGTTCTGAACATGGATCGCGCACTCGTTCTGACTGCGACCCGCCAGCTCCAGTTCGAGGAGCTGCCCCACCGCGAACTGGGGCCCTCGGACGTACGTGTTCGCACCCTGTTGTCCGGCGTCAGCGCTGGAACGGAGCTCAGCCAGTATCGCGGCACGTCCCCCTTCATGAACGCCCATTGGGATGCCGAGCGGCGGATGTTCCGCGAAGGGGGGCCGAGCTGGACATTTCCGGTGCGCAATCTGGGCTACGAAGAAGTCGGCGAGATCGTGGAGATCGGCGCAGGCGTTGCCAGCGTCAGGCCAGGCGACATCATATACGGCACCTGGGGGCATCGAACCGGCCATGTCATGGGCGAAGCCGAGATCCAGGGTCGGATATTGCCTGCCGGAGCCGATCCGCGCATTGGCATCTTCTCGCACATCGGGGCGGTCGCCCTGAACGGCGTCCACGACGCCCGCATCCGCATCGGGGATTTGGTGGTGGTGTTCGGGCTCGGCGTGCCGGGACAGATCGTGGTCCAGGCCGCCAACGCCTCGGGCGCCACCGTGGTGGGCGTCGACCCGATGCCGTCCCGGCGCGCCATGGCCCAGCGGATGGGCGCCAGCCTTACCCTCGACCCCACGGCCGGGTCGGTGGCCGACGCGATCAAGGACGCGCATGCCGGCCGGGGGGCTGACATCTGCATCGAGGTCTCGGGCGCCCCATCAGCCCTCGCAGAAGCGATGCGCACCGTCACTTACGGCGCCCGTGTCGTTGCCATGGGCTTTTTCCAGGGTGAAACGCGCGGACTGCGCCTCGGGGACGAGTTCCACCACAACCGCATCGAATTGGTGTCGAGCCAGATTTCGGGCGTCGCGCCGGAAGCCAGCCACCGCTGGAGCAAGCTGCGATTGTGGAAGACCGCCGTTCAGCTGCAGCACGAACATCGCCTCAACCTCTTGCCCCTGATTACCGACCACGTGCCATTCGATCAGGCACCGGCCCTGTTCGACCGGCTGGATCGCGGTGACCCTGCCATTCTTCAGTCCGTGCTCGAGTTCGAGGAAATACAATGACCTTGCGGGTGGGCGTGCTCGGCACCGATGGCATTGGCGCCCGCCATGCCGATGCGCTCGCAAAAATCGAAAATGCCGAACTCGTCGCCTGCTGCGGGCGCGATCCCGACAGGGCCCGGGATTTCGCCGGTCCTCGCGGCGCCGCCTCATACACCGATTTTGGGCGCATGCTGGCGACCGAACGGCTCGACCTTCTGGTCGTGTCGCTGCCACCCCATGCCCATGACGGGCAGGTCGAAGCTGCCGCCCGCGCCGGCGTGAACCTGTTGGTGGAAAAGCCGATAGCCCTCACCACCACCCGGGCCCAGAGCATGGTGGATGCCAGCCCCGGGGTCGTGGCGGCCTGTGGCTTCATGTACCGCTTCGGCGGCGCCGTGCAACGCTGGCAGGACCTGGTCGATAGTGGCGTCACCGGCCGGATCGCGCATTTTTCTGGCTCGTTCCACTGCAACGCACTGCATGCGCCATGGTGGCGCGACCGCGAAAAATCCGGCGGGCAAATGGTGGAACAGCTCATCCACCTGATCGATCTGGCGCGCGTCAATCTTGGCATGCCGCGCTCGGTCTTCGCCTCGGCCAGCCGTTTCGGCCATGCTGACGTTCCGAACTACACCTCCGAAGACATAAGCGCCCTGATCCTCACCTACGACAATGGGGCAGTCGGCGTCCTGCACGCCTCGAACCTGGCCGTTCCCGGCCGATGGGACAAGCAATGGCAGGTGATCGCCGAGAACATGGTGGCGCGCTTTTCCGATTGGAACACTGCCGCGTTTACCGACACCCGGCCCAACGGGCGTTCCGAGCAGGTCGCTGCCACCATCGATCCCTTCGTGGCCCAGCTCGAAGACGTGCTCGCCGCCATCAGAACCGGCCGGCCACCGCGAGTACCGCTCGCCGATGGCGCGGCGACGCTGCGGATTGCACTGGCGGCGCGCCAGTCTGCCGACCAGAAGCAGGAGATCATTCTGTGAGCTTCACCCCCGCCAGCATCGAGATTGGGGGTATCCGCCTCGATGCCTTCGCCCCGCTCATCGATGGGGAGGTCCCCCCACACCAGCTTGCTCACTCTCATGCAGGCTACGTTTCGTGGAGTCTTGACGACGGGTCCACCATTGACCTGCACCTCGACGGCGAGCGTATCGATATCCGCCTCACGGGCTTTGCCGGCGAACGTCGCCTGCACTCGCTGGGCCTGCGCATTGGCCGGGCAGCCAATGTGCGCCAATATCTGCGCAACGGCTATATGAGTTGGGACGGCTCCTATTTTGTCGAGCCCGATACGGCGCGCGAGGTCGTTGACGTCGATCCGACCCTGGCGGAGGGCTATGCGGCAACGGCCCTGCTGCCCCGCGGCCAGGATGGCGCTGTGGTTCTGGGCTTCCTGCGACACGATACCTACCAGTCCCGCTTCCGCTTCCATTTCCGTGAGGGCGGCCTCGCGATCGACGCTGAAACCCTGATCGACCTCAAGCCGATGACACACGAGATCCGGGCCGAACCCTTGGTGCTCTTTGCGCATCAGGAGGTGGAGGAGGCGCTGCGGCGCTGGGCCCGGCTGGTGGCCGAGGCGAGCCCGGTTCCGCCCCGGCTGCCGGATCGACGCATCACGGGCTGGTGCTCGTGGTACAATCTGTATGCCAGTCTCGATCCCCCTGTGCTGCATGAGCATCTGAGCGCCGCCGCCCGCTTCCGCGATGCTCATGACGCAGCTTTCGACGTCTTTCAGATCGATGATGGCTTCACCCCGGAAATGGGCGACTGGCTCGATTTCAAGCCGCAGTTTGACGACGGCATCAAGCCAATTCTGGCGGCGGCCCGGGAGCAGGGTTTCGTTCCCGGCTTGTGGATCGCGCCATTCATGGTGGGCAATCGATCCCGGCTGTTTGCCGAACACCCCGATTGGGTGGTTCGCAGTCGCAAGACAGGCCAGCCCCTCGCGCCCATGACGTTTCATGGGGAGTTTCGCTGGCACAAGCGCAGCGAGGAATACTATGTCCTCGACATCACCCATCCCGCCGCCGAAGCCTATATGCGCACGGTCTTTCGCACCTGGGCCCGGGATTGGGGCTGCGGCTATTTCAAGGCCGACTTCCTGCACCTGGGCTCCACCTACGGTCCGGACCAGGCCGTCTGGCATCAGCAGGGCCTCACGCGCATCGAGATCTGGATGCGCATGATGCGGCTCATACGCCAGGAAATCGGCGAGGCTACGCTTTTGTGCTGCGGCTCACCCCTGTGGGCGCCGGTGGGCTACGCCGACGCCATGCGCATCGGGCGCGACGTCGGGGTGTCCTGGTCGGGCCATTATTCCGCCCAGTCGCTGCTGCGCGACCAGACCGCGCGCAATTTTGCCAATGGCATTTTGTGGCAGAGCGACCCCGATTGCATCCTGCTGCGCGACCGCTTCCATGACCTCACCGATGACCAGGTGCAGTCTCTGGCAACGTTCGCGGGCCTTGCCGGCGGCGTCGCCATGACCAGCGATCAGCTCGACGAGGTATCCCCGGATCGCCGCGCCATGTTTGCCGCCCTGCTGGCCGATCCCACCCCCAATCCGTGCAACTTCCCCGACCTCGGCCGCTCTGCCCTGCGCTACTCGCTGTCCACCGGCCCCACAGGAAAGCCCATGGCCGTCGCTCATGCCGACCCGGTTCTGGTCCAGCAGTCACGGGGGGCAGATGGCACTATGCGGGTCAATGTCTTCAACACCGGCGATCGGCCCGCTGATCGCCTGATCCGATGGGAAATCTTCGGCCACAAGACTGCAGTGCCGATCAGCGAGAACGGAGAGGCTTGCGCCACCGCTGCGGAGGGACTGCATGTCTGCCTGCGCCCCTATCAGTCCCGGCAATTCCTCTCCATGAGCAACCGGCAAGCGTCCGGACTTGAACCGGAAACCAGACTTTTATGAGCGGTCGGCTCTCGCCATTCAGCTCTTGGCCTGCCTGCGTCATGCTCCGGCAACAATGACGCAGGCAGGCATGTTTGCGGCTAGACCCGCTCGAGCCCGATGGCAATGCCCTGCCCGACCCCGATGCACATGGTGGCGAGCGCCCGCTGCTTGCCCGTGAGCGCCAGTTCCAGCGCCGCCGTGCCGGTGATGCGCGCGCCCGACATGCCCAGCGGATGGCCCAGCGCGATAGCCCCGCCATTGGGGTTCACCTGCGCTGCGTCCTCGGCAATGCCCAGCTGGCGCAACACCGCAATGCCCTGGCTGGCAAAGGCTTCGTTCAGTTCGATCACGTCGAAATCGCTCGGGGCCAGCCCCAGCCGCGCGCACAGCTTCTGGCTGGCGGGCGCGGGGCCCATCCCCATGACGCGCGGCGGCACGCCTGCAGTGGCGCCGCCCAAAATCCGCGCAATCGGGGTCAGGCCATATTTCCTGGCGGCCGCCTCGCTGGCAATGATCAGCGCTGCCGCCCCGTCATTGACGCCCGAAGCATTGCCGGCGGTCACGCTGCCATTGGCAAACAGCGGCCGCAGCTTGGCCAAGGTCGCCATGTCGGTTCCGGCACGCGGGTGCTCGTCCTGCTCGACGACAATCGCGTCACCCTTCTTCTGCGCAATGGTGACCGGCACGATTTCCTTGGCCAGCCGCCCGTTCCGCTGCGCGGCGACCGCCTTTTCCTGGCTGCGCACTGCAAAGGCATCCTGGTCCTCGCGCGACACGCCATAATCCTGGGCCACGTTTTCGCCGGTCTCGGGCATGGAATCGACGCCATAAAGCGCCTTCATCTGCGGATTGACGAAGCGCCAGCCAATGGTGGTGTCATAGATTTCGGCATTGCGCGAAAAACCGCTGGTCGCCTTGGGCATCACAAACGGCGCCCGCGACATGGATTCGGTGCCGCCAGCGATCACCAGCTCGGCCTCGCCCGCCTTGATGGCGCGTGCCGCGGCAATCACCGCATCCATGCCCGAACCGCAGAGGCGGTTGATGGTGGTGCCCGTCACCCCCACCGGCAGCCCCGCCAGCAAGGCGCTCATCCGCGCCACGTTGCGATTGTCTTCGCCGGCCTGGTTGGCATTGCCAAAGATCACGTCATCGACGGCTTCCCAGTCGATGCCGGCGTGGCGCTCCATCAGCGCCTTGAGTGGAATAGCGCCCAGATCGTCCGGCCGCACCGATGAGAGGGCCCCGGCATAGCGCCCGATCGGTGTGCGCAGATAAGCGCAGATAAAAGCTTCGGCCATCTCAGTTCCCCTTCTTGGTGCCGCCATGGGCTGCGGCGGTGCGCGCTTGCAGATCGCGCAGCGTGTTCAGTTCCAGCGCCGTCGGCACCGGCGTTTCTTCCAGATCATCGGCAAACCGCACGGTCCAGCCGCAGGTGTCCTGCACCATCTGCTTGGTGACGCCGCGATGCAGCGAGCGCACCACGAATTCCTTGGTCTCCGGGTCGGGCCGCCAGATCGCGAGATCTGTGATCAGCAGGGTTGGCCCCTTGGTGGTAATGCCCAGCCGCTGGCGATGATCGCCGCCTTCGCCATGGCCGAACGAGGTGAAGAAATCGATCTTTTCCACCATCGAGCGCTGCGCCTGCTTGAGGGTGATGTAGATCTCCCCGCAGGAGGTGGCGATCTCGGGCGCCCCGCCGCCACCCGGCAGGCGCACCTTGGGATTGTTGTAATCCCCGATCACCGTTGTGTTGATATTGCCGAAGCGGTCGAGCTGGGCCGCGCCCAGGAAGCCGATGGAAATGCGCCCGCCCTGCAGCCAGTAGCGGAACATCTCCGGCACGGCGACGGTTGTCAGCGCCGTCTCGCACAATTCGCCATCGCCGATCGACAGCGGTAACACCTCGGGCGCGGTGCCGATGGTGCCGCTTTCATAGATCAGCGTGATGTCGGGCGCATGAGTCAGCCGCGCCACATTGCAGGCGGCCGATGGCGCCCCGATGCCCACGAAGCACACATCCTTGGAGGTGAGCTGGCGGGCGGCGGCAATGGTCATCATTTCGGTTGGGGTAAAATCGCTCATCTCACAGCCCCTTCACGCGCTCGGCAAACACTTCAGGCGTCGCCTCAAGCACATTTTCCTTCATCCAGGCCGCGAACAGCTCGCGGTCGGACGAAATCTTGTCCCATTCCAGATAGGTGGCGTTGTCGCGCGCATAATAGCCGTGGGTATAGGAGGGGTGCGCCCCGCCCTTCACCACCACGACGGCATCAATGGTCCAGTGCGGCAGGATGCACAGATTGGGATGCAGCCCCTTGAAGTCGGGCACCACTTCTTCCACCGTCACCACCACCCGCTTGGCGGCAAGCGCTGCTTCCTTCTGCACCCCGATAATGCCCTCGATCAGCACATCGCCCTTGGCGCTGGCCTTTTGGGCGTGGATGAAGGTCACGTCGGGCCGATGCGCCGGCACCGTTGCCAGCTCTTCCCCGGTATAGGGGCAGGTCACCGATTTGATGGCGGGGTTCACCTTGGGCAAATCGGCGCCCTTGTAACCCCGGAACACCGCCAGCGGCAGCCCCGCCGCGCCCGCTTCATAGGCCTGGGCCATCGCCGAGTGCGAATGCTCCACCGTTTCGATGGCCCGCGGATATTGGTTCTCGATCGCGTCGCGCATCCGGCGCAGCAGCCCCACCCCGGGATTGCCCGCATAGGAGAAGATCACCTTCTTGGCCATGCCCATGCCGATCATCTGGTCATAGACCATGTCGGGGGTCATGCGCAGCAGCGTCAGGTCCTTGAATCCCTGCCGAATCGCCTCATGGGCCGCCGCATGGGGTATAAGGTGGGTAAAACCCTCGAAGGCGACGGTGTCGCCATCATTGAGGTTTTGCCGTACAGCCTCGGCAAGGGGCATGAACTGCGCCATGGCAATCTCCTAAATCTGGCGGCACCAAACAGGATTGCTCATGGCGGGGTCAACGCATATTGTGCGCATGACGCCTTTTGTTCGAATATCGCCCAAAGAGGGGACCAAGCATGCGTGAGGGAGACATCATCAACGGCCTGGTCAAGGGCCTGTCGGTCATCGAATGCTTCGATGAAGAGCACGCCAGCCAATCGATCACCGATGTGGCCAACCGCACCGGCCTCGAACGCGCGACCGCAAGGCGCTGCCTGCTCACGCTCACTCATCTCGGCTACGCCACCTATGATGGCAAGTTCTTTCGCCTCACCCCGCGCGTGCTCAATCTGGGCCATTCCTATCTGGCCGCCACGCCCCTGCCCCGCCTGATCCAGCCCTTCCTCGAAGAGCTCTCCAGCGAGATCAATGAAAGCTCCTCGGCCGCCGTCCTCGACAATACCGAGATCCTCTATATCGCCCGCGCCTCCTATCGCCGGGTGATGGCGATCAATCTCGGGGCCGGCGCGCGCCTGCCGGCCTATTGCACCTCGATGGGCCGCATCATGCTCGCAGCCCTTCCTGCGGCAGTTTCCCAGCAAATTCTCGAGCGCTCCGAACTCGTCGCCTATACGCCCAAGACCAAGGCCGACATGGCCTCCCTCACCACGGAGTTGGCGGTGGTCGCCGCGCAAGGCTTTGCGGTGATCGACGAAGAGCTCGAGCTTGGCCTCTGCTCGATTGCCGTGCCCCTGCTCAATGCCCAGGGCCACACGGTCGCCGCGCTCAATATCGGCGCCCAGTCGGCCCGCGCATCCACCTCGCACATGATCTCCAAATTCCTGCCGCTGATGCGCAAGGTACAGGCCGAAGTGCGCCCGCTGCTGCGCTAGCAGCGGCCCGCTACCGATTATTGCTGGAACCGCCCGGGCGCGAGGCTTATAAATCGGCATGCTCTTGGCCATCGACCGCCAAGGTCGGGGAAAACTATCGCCCGGGGAAATGAGTCCTTTCAGAGTCACAAACCCGGCTTTAAACGTCGGAATTTGTTGTCACAAACCGTCGCAGATTCGCGTCACACTCCAGTTTATTTAATTAAATCAGCTATTTGCGCCGTCACATACTCGTCACGCAAACGCAATAAAACCGTCGTGCACCGCTTCTATGTTCGGCCCCGTCAAAGGGCGATACCGGACAGGAAATGTCGGATCGGCCAGCCAGGTTTGAATTGAATTCGCAAAGGGAACTTCCCATGAATACTGCACTTCGCGCCAGCGTCGCCGTTATCGCACTCACCGCAATGGGCACCGGCGTTGCCCTCGCCCAGTCGCGTGACACCATCCAGATCGCCGGTTCCTCGACCGTCCTGCCCTTCGCCTCGATCGTGGCTGAAGAATTCGGCGCGGCGTTCCCAGAATTCAAGACCCCCGTGGTTGGCTCGGGCGGCACCGGCGGCGGGCTCAAGCAGTTCTGCGCTGGCGTTGGCACCGAAACCATCGACATCGCCAATGCCTCGCGTCCGATCAAGGACAGCGAGCGCGAAGCCTGCGTCGCAGCCGGCGTGACCGACATCCGCGAAGTCCAGTTCGGCTATGATGGCATCGTGTTTGCCTCGTCCGCCACCAAGGCCGACTTCGCCCTGACCCCGCTGTTCGTCTACAAGGCCATCGCTGCCAACGTCGTCGTTGATGGCGCCCTGGTCCCGAACCCCTACACCAACTGGAGCGAGATCGACGCGTCGCTCCCCAACCAGCCGATCGCCCTGGCCATCCCTGGCTCCAATCACGGTACCCGTGAAGTGTTCCAGGAGAAGGTCGTCGACGCTGGCTGCAAGATCGCCGGCCTGCCAGAAGGCGCTCCGGAAGATTCCTGCACCGCGCTCCGTCAGGACGTCGTGATCGAGATCGCCGGTGACTACACCGAAACCCTGGCCCGCCTGAAGTCGAACGAAGACACCGTTGGCGTGTTCGGTCTGAGCTTCTACGAGCAGAACAAGGACACCCTCAAGGTTGCCACCATCGATGGTGTCGTGCCTTCGCTCGACACCGTCGTCAGCGGTGACTATCCGGTCTCGCGTCCCCTGTTCTTCTACGTCAAGGGCCAGCACATCGGCACCGTTCCAGGCATCGAAGAGTACGTTCAGTTCTTCCTCTCGGAAGGCATTTCGGGCAATAGCGGCACGCTGGAAGCAGCTGGCCTGATCCCGCAGCCGGCCGAAAAGAGCGCCGAAGTTCTGGCCGCTTTCGAAGCCGCAAAATAAGCCAAATCAGGACCGCGCCCCAGGCGCGGTCCTTCCCGTTTCTCCAGGGTGCCACCACTGATGAACTCCCTTATCGTCGCCGCATTGCTGTTGGTGTTGCTTGGCGTGGCCTACCAGTCCGGTTGGTCGCGCAGCCGTAATCTCTCCACCGCAAATGGCGTCAAGGTTCATTCGCGCCCGCAATATCACGGCACTCTGGTGGCCATCTGGGCCCTGGTGCCCGCGCTCGTCATCCTCATCATCTGGGCCCTTGTCGGCCCCGACCTGATCCGCGGCTACACCATCGCGCAGATCCCCGCCGATGTGCTCGCCGGCCTTGATGCGCTTGGCGTGAACAGCGCCATCCAGCGTCTGCAGGCCCTGGCCTCCGGCTTTGGCGTCACCGGCGAACTGGCCCCCTACGAACAGGCCGCCGGCGATTCCCTGCGCTCGTTCCAGCGCATGACCTTTTTCGGCGTCATCGCCGCCGCCGCCGGTGCGGGTCTCGTGTCCCTGGTCATTGCCCGCAGCCGCATCAGCCATCGCCTGCGCGCCCGCAACACCGTTGAGCGTGTGGTCAATCTGGCCCTGCTCGCCTGTTCGGCTGTCGCCATTCTCACCACGGTCGGCATTGTTGCCTCGCTGCTGACCGAAGCCCTGCGCTTTTTCAGCTTCATCAACCCGCTCGATTTCTTCTTCGGCACCGTCTGGAACCCGAAGTTCTCCTCGACCGTCGCCGGCGATTACGGCCAGTATGGCCTGCTGCCGCTGCTCTCGGGCACGCTGATGATCTCGGCCATCGCCATGCTCGTCGCCGTGCCCGTCGGGCTGATGACCGCCATCTACCTCAGCCAGTATGCCCCGCGCCGCGTCCGCTCCATCGTCAAGCCGGTGGTTGAAATCCTCTCGGGCATTCCCACCATCGTCTACGGCTTCTTCGCCCTGGTCACGGTTGGCCCGTTCCTGCGCGACGCCGGCGCCACCGTGGGGCTCACCGTCAGCGCCACCAGCGCCCTTACCGCCGGCATCGTCATGGGGATCATGATCATCCCCTTCATTTCTTCGCTCAGCGACGACATTCTCAACCAGGTTCCCCAGAGCCTGCGCGACGGAGCCTATGGCCTTGGCGCGACACCGTCCGAAACCATCCGCCACGTGCTGCTGCCCGCCGCCCTGCCCGGCATTGTGGGGGCCTTCCTGCTCGCCGCCAGCCGCGCCATTGGCGAAACCATGATCGTGGTGCTGGCCGCCGGTAACTCGCCGGTCCTGCGCGGCACCCCGTTCGAGCCGGTGTCCACCATCACCGTTTCCATCGTCAACCAGCTCACCGGCGATACCGATTTCGCCGGGCCGCAATCGCTGGTTGGCTTTGCACTGGGCCTGACCCTGTTTGTCATGACCCTGCTGCTCAATATCGTTGCCCTCTATATCGTCCGCCGCTTCCGGGAGCAGTACGAGTAACCATGACCGACACGCTCTCCACCACCCGCCAGGCCTCGCAGGACCGCACCAAGCTGATCCGCGCCGGTCTGCGCCGCCGCCACACCACCGAAGCGATCTTCCGCGCGATGGGCATCGCTGCCATCGCCCTGGCGCTGGGCTTTGTCGCCCTGCTGTTCACGGACGTGCTGAAAAAGGGCGTGCCCGCCTTCACCCAGTCCAATCTGCACCTGTCGGTCACCTATGACCCCGAGATCATCGGGGTCGATCCGGCCCCGATCCGCCAGGCCGGCCAGTCCGACGCCGATTTCCGCTCCGCCAATCTCAAATGGCAGCGCGATGTGGCCATGCTCAACTGGAACAAGGTTGTCGAAGCCTCGCTGCGCACCGTGCTTCCCGCCGGCTTCGAGATCGACAGCCGCCAGCTGCTCACCATTCCCGAAACCAATGCCCGCCACCAGATCCGCGACCTGTTCGTCGCCGACCCGTCCCTTCTGGGCAAGACCATCGAGGTCGACGTCCTTGCCTCGGCCAACACCGACAACTGGGTCAAGGGCAATATCGATCGCAGCCTGGGCGATGCCCAGCAGCAATTGTCCGCTCCCGCCCGCGCCCTGATCGATCAGTTCGTGGCCGATGGCACCATCAGCTCGGGCTTTGCCTGGTCGCTGTTCACCAATGTTGACAGCCGCGCAGCTCCCGCTGCCGCGGGTCTTGCCGGCGCCTTCATGGGCTCGCTCTACATGATGCTGGTGGTGATCGTGCTCGCCGTGCCCATCGGGGTTGCCAGCGCCATCTATCTCGAGGAATTCGCGCCCAAGTCGCGCCTCACCGACCTCATCGAAGTCAACATCAACAACCTCGCCGCCGTCCCCTCCATCGTCTTCGGCCTGCTCGGCGCGGCCGTCTTCATCAACTACATGCACCTGCCGCTTTCGGCCCCGCTGGTCGGTGGTCTGGTGCTCACCCTGATGACCCTGCCCACCATCATCATCGCCACTCGCGGTGCCCTCCAGGGCGTCTCCCCGGCCCTGCGCCAGGCCGCCCTGGGCATGGGCGCCTCGCGCACCCAGATGGTGTTCCACCACGTCCTGCCCGTCACCCTGCCCTCGATCCTCACCGCCACCATCATCGGCGTGGCCCAGGCTTTGGGCGAAACCGCGCCCCTGCTGCTGATCGGCATGAACGCCTTCGTCGCCTCGGTGCCCGCCACCCCGATCGACCAGGCCACTGCCCTGCCCGTGCAGATCTTCCTCTGGCAGGGCAACGAAAACCGCAACTTCTTTGAAGCGCGCACCTCCGCTGCCATCCTGATGCTGCTGTGCTTCATGATTTCCCTCAACGCCATCGCCATCTTCCTGCGTTCGCGGCTCGAAAAGCGCGCCTGACGAAAGGTCATCCAAATGGACATGAACGCCCACAGGGATAAGATGAACCAGCAAACCGTGAACT
Organism: uncultured Alphaproteobacteria bacterium; assembly: GCA_963699295.1. Taxonomy (GTDB): domain Bacteria; phylum Pseudomonadota; class Alphaproteobacteria; order Rhizobiales; family Devosiaceae; genus Devosia. Next base: position 288,318 of record OY969432.1, on the reverse strand, counting down.
CTGCCATGAACCCCACCGAAGCCCTGCCTCCCCGGATCCGCCTCACCGCTCGTGATGTCACCGTGCATTACGGTACCAAGCAGGCACTGCATGGCATCTCGATCGACATCCCCGATCGCGCGGTGACCTCGCTGATCGGCCCATCGGGTTGCGGCAAGTCCACCTTCCTGCGCTGCATCAACCGCATGAACGACACCATCCCCGGCGCCAGGGTTGGCGGCACCATCAAGCTCGATGGCGAGGATATCTACGATGCCGATCTGGACGTGGTCGAACTGCGCGCCCGCATCGGCATGGTGTTCCAGCGCCCCAACCCCTTCCCCAAATCCATCTACGACAACGTCGCCTATGGCCCGCGCATTCACGGCCTGGCGCGCAACAAGTCCGATCTCGACGAAATCGTCGTCTCCTCGCTGCGCAAGGCGGGGCTGTTCGAAGAGGTCAAGGATCGCCTGACCGAACCCGGCACTGGCCTGTCCGGTGGTCAGCAACAGCGCCTCTGCATCGCGCGCGCCATTGCCGTCGGCCCCGAAGTGATCCTGATGGACGAGCCCTGCTCGGCGCTCGATCCCATCGCCACCGCCATCATCGAAGAACTGATCGATGAATTGCGCGAGAACTACACCATCGTCATCGTGACCCACTCGATGCAGCAGGCCGCGCGCGTTTCACAAAAGACGGCATTCTTCCATCTGGGCAATCTGATCGAGGAAGGGGTGACCGAAGACATCTTCACCAACCCCGTCAACAAGCAGACCCAGGACTACATCATGGGCCGTATCGGCTAGGCCGGAGCACAATTCAGCAAAATGGTCCTCCTGGTTGCGCTTCGATAGCGCGACCGGAGCCAGGCCACAGGAGATAAACATGCCAAATATCGGTAAAGACCATATCGTCACCTCCTATAACGCCGAACTGGTGTTTCTTGCCCAATCGATCGCCGAAATGGGCGGCATGGTCGAACAGGCCATCGAGAACGGCACCAAGTCGCTGCTCAAGCTCGACCGTGAACTCGCCGACCTGACCATCATCGCCGACCAGCGCATCGACGACATGCAGCGCAAGATCGATGACATGGCCGTCTCCATGATCGCCCGTCGCCAGCCCATGGCCGCAGACCTGCGCGCCATCATCTCCTCGATCCACGTCGCCAACGATCTGGAACGCGTCGGCGACATGGCCAAGCAACTGGCCCGCCGCTCGCTCAAGATCGAAACCCTCGGCCTGCAGCCATCTTTCTACAATGGCGTGCGCAACATGACCGCCTTGGTGCTGCGCCAGATCAAGGATTCCCTTGATGCCTACGCCAATCGCGATGCCGATGGCGCGGTCGAAGTGTGCAACCGCGACGACGAAGTCGATGCCCTGCACACCTCGCTGTTCCGCGAGCTGCTGACCTACATGATGGAAGATCCGCGCAACATCACGCCCTGCACCCATCTGCTGTTCTGCGCCAAGAATCTGGAGCGCATCGGCGACCACGCGACCAACATCGCCGAGCGAGCCTATTACCTGCAGACCGGCAAGCAGCTCACGCCCGACGTGCAGGAGCTCAAGCGCACCCAGATCAAGGCCTGAGATCAATGTCTGCAAATATTCTGGTCGTTGAAGACGAAGACGATATCGCCATCCTGCTGCGCTACAATCTGGAGGCCGAAGGCTTTACCGTGGCAACTGCCGAAACCGGCGATGAAGCCCAGCACGCCATCCAGCACCAGCTCCCGGATTTGATCCTGCTCGACTGGATGCTGCCGGAGATTTCCGGGATCGAGCTGTGCCGTCGCCTGCGCGCCCGCGAAGAGACCGCCCGCGTGCCCATCATCATGCTGACCGCCCGTGGCGAAGAAGAAGAGCGCATCCGGGGCCTCGCCACCGGCGCCGATGACTACGTGGTCAAGCCCTTCTCCCTGCCCGAGCTGATGGCCCGCATTCACGCGCTGCTGCGCCGCGCCAATCCCAATCTGGTCACCGGGGCGCTCAAGGTCGGCGAACTCGAGCTCGACCGCACCACCCACCGCGTCCGCCGCGCCAATCGCGACGTGCATCTGGGGCCCACCGAATATCGCCTGCTCGAATTCCTCATGCGCCACCCCGGCCGCGTCTATTCGCGCGAGCAATTGCTCGATGGCGTCTGGGGCAATGACGTCTATGTCGATGAGCGCACCGTTGACGTGCATATCGGCCGCCTCCGCCGCGCCATCAACCGCGGCAAGGATACCGACCCGATCCGCACCGTGCGCGGCGCCGGCTATGCCTTTGACGAGCGCTTCGCCCAGTTCGCCTAAAAGCTCACCTGATCCAGCAATTCAGACGCCAGCCGCAGGCTGGCGCCTGTTGCCTCCAGCATCTGTGGCAGGACCAGCCATTCCAGCGTCCACGCCGCGCCCGAGCGCTCGTTTTCATGCACCAGCGCCTGATGCAGCGTCCCGGCCAGTCCCGCATTGTAGCGCGCCACGCTCACCAGCACTTCCGCCCGCACCGGGTTGGATTTATGCGCCATCGCCGATGACGCCCCGCCCCCCGCCAACCGGATCGCGCCCACCTCGTTCTGCGCCATCAGGCCGATATCGGCCCCGATCTTGCCCAGCGAACCGCTGATCAGCGACAGCAGCGAGCCAAACGCCACTACGGGATCGCGGCTGCCATGCCACGCCGGCGCCAGCCCCAGGTCGAGCCGCTCCGCCAGATATCTGGCCACCAGATCGCCCTTGCCCTCAAAGCTCGAGCGATCCCCAATCGGCCCGCCCAGCTGGATCACCAGCAGGGCCCGCCGGCTCGCCGCCAGCGCCGTCAGGTGCCGGCCGAGCGGTTCGCCCCAGGTGCGCAGCTTCTCGGCGACGGTGAACGGCAGCGCCGCCTGCATGCGCGTATGCGCCATCAAGGACTGGCCGCCGAACTCCTTGCCCAGCGCATCCAGCTTGCGCTGCAGCCCCACCAGCCGCGCTTCATAGATCGGGATGATCTTGGCCAGCTGCAGGATCAGCGCCGTATCGATTGCATCCTGGCTGGTTGCGCCCTTGTGCAGCGCCGCGCGGTGCGCCTCGGGCAACTGCGCCCGCAATTGCTTGACCAGCGCCGGGATCACCACCCCATCCTGCGCCATCCCCGCTTCGAGGCCTGCCCAGTCCGGCTCGAACCTGGCAATCGCTGCGCCGATGGCCCTGGCATCGTCCTCGCCGATCAGCCCCGCCAGTGCCTCCGCTTCCGCCAGCGCCTGCTCGAAACCGAGCATGGCCTGCACTTGCGCCGCATCGCTCAGCAGCGCTGCGATTTCAGGATCACCGGTGAGGGCAGAAAGCAGGGTCATGGCAAAAACCTAAACGGGGCCGGCCAAAATTGCCAGCCACTCCACACCAGAACGGCGCGACTTGCAAAAGCAGGCCGCGCCGTTGCCAATCATCATGTTTACTCGCGGCTAGATGTCGAAGAACACTGTTTCCAGCTCGCCCTGCAAATGGATATCGAGCCCGTAGTGGGGCACTTCACCCTCCTGCCGGCGCGCAATCAGCGTCGCGCGACGGCGCGGATCGGCAATCTTGTTGAGCACGAAATCGGTGGCATTGGCCTCGGCCTCATCCTCGAAATAGAGCCGCGTCTGCAGCCCGATATTGATCCCGCGCGCCACGATCCACAGCGACACATGCGGCGCCATCAATTGCCCATCCGGCCCCGGCACGCGGCCCGGCTTGATGGTGTCGAACTTGAACAGCCCCTCCGGGCTGGTCGGCTGGCGCCCCCACCCCAAAAAGCTCGGCACCGAATTGGAATTGGGCCGCACCGGCGCGGCAAACGAGCCATCGGCATCGCATTGCCACAGCTCCACCACCGCATCACCCACCGCAGCGCCCGAACCATCAAGAATGCGCCCGGAAATGGTGACGCGCTCGCCCACCGTGTCCGGCGTCAGCATGGCGACGCCCGGGTCGGTCGGATACACCCCGGCAATGCCGGAGAAATTTGGGGTCAGCCCGATATGCACATAAGGCCCCGCCGTCTGCGACGCGGTTTCCTTCAGCGTTGGAACAGGATGCAGCATCAGTTCCCCTCCAGCTTGTTCTCGAACATGGTCGACCGCCGCCCGCGCAGCACGATATCGAACCGATAGGCCAGCGAATCCATCGGCGTCGTGTTGTGCCGGTCCAGCCGCGCGATCAGCTGGTCGATGGCCGCCTTGTCCGAGATGCTCCCCACGATCGGGCACTGCCAGATCATCGGGTCGCCCTCGAAATACATCTGGGTAATCAGCCGCTGCGCAAAGGCATGCCCGAACACCGAGAAATGGATATGGGCAGGACGCCAGTCATTCACGCCGTTGGGCCAGGGGTAGGCACCCGGCTTGATGGTGCGGAAGGTGTAAAACCCGTTCGCATCGGTCAGCGTGCGCCCGCACCCGCCGAAATTGGGATCGAGCGGCGCCAGATACGCCTCGCGCTTGTGGCGATAGCGGCCCCCGGCATTGGCCTGCCAGAATTCCACCAGCGTATTGGGCACCGGGCGGGCGTTTTCGTCCAGCACCTGCCCATAAACGATCAACCGCTGCCCGATGGCATCGCTGCCGTCCTGGCTGTAATTGCGGATCAAATCATTATCGAGCGGATTGATGCTCGAATGGCCAAAGGTCGGCCCGCTCATTTCGGAGGCGGTCGGGCTCAGCGACAGCAGCGCGTGCCGCGGCGCGCGAAAGGTTGTGCTCTTGTAGCCCGGCGTATTGGCCGGCGGATGCCAGGCGCGGTCGCGCGGAAACACCACGCCGTCATCGCCCGGCAACAGGATACCACTCATGGTGCAGCCTCCATCTTGGCCAATTCCCCCTTGGCCGTCTTGTACGCACTGTTTGCTGCCGGCACCCCGGCGTAAACCGCCACGTGCATCAGCAATTCCTTGATGTCCTCGGCCGAGCATCCGGTATTGACGGTCGCCCGCACATGCATGGCCAGCTCTTCGTCGTGCCCCAGCGCCGCCAGCAGCGCAATGGTGATCATCGAGCGCTCGCGCCTGGTCAGTCCCGGCCGCGACCACACCGAGCCCCAGGCGCCTTCGGTGATGAAGGTCTGGAAGTCTTGGTCAAAGGCGGTCTGGCCCTTGGTTGCGCGGTCGACATGGGCATCGCCCAGCACCGCGCGCCGCGTGGCCATGCCTTGTTGGTAACGCGATGTCTCAGCCATGGCCGACCTCTGTAAGGAAACGCTGCATCATATTTGCCAGAATTCCAGGTTGTTCGATCGAGGGGATATGTCCCACCCCGTCGAGAATTTCGAACCGCGCACCGGCAATCGCCGCCGCGGTCTGCTGCACCAGCGCCACCGGCGTCGACAGATCCTCCGATCCGCACACCACCAGCGTCGGCGTCGTGATCGCGCCGATGGCCTCGCGCAGGTCGGCATCGCGCAGGGTCGCGCAGGTGCCCACATAGCCGTCTACCGGCATGCGCGTGAACATGTTCTGATAACCCGCCAATTCCTCCGGCCGCTCCCGGCAAAACTCCCGGGTGAACCAGCGCAACATCACCGGCTCGAGAATGCTCGCCACCCCATTGGTGCGCACCGCCTCCATGCGGGCGGTCCACATCGCCGCATCTCCCACCTTTGGCGCCGTATCGCACAGCACCAATGCGTCCAGCCGCTCGGGAAACCTCAGCGCAAACCCCTGCGCAATCAGCCCGCCCACCGATACCCCAGCCAGCGCCAGCCGCTCGATCTTGAGGAAATCCAGCAGCCCCGCCAGATCCTCGACATGATCATCCAGCGTGTAATCCCCCGCTGGAGCATCGGACAGCCCATGGCCGCGCTTGTCATAGGAGATGATCCGATGGCGCGGCGCCAGCAGGGCAATGACCTCGTCCCAGATACGCGCATCCGTGCCCAGCGAATTGGCCAGCACCAGCACCGGGTCTCCGGCCTTGCCGGCGATCCGGTAGTGCAGCGCAATGCCATTGATATTCGCGAAAGCCATTGTCATCCTCTTCTTCAAGGCGATTTAAGGCCCTGCGAGACGGCATGTAAAATGATTAGTGCATGCAAATCCATAACCGATACGTTATGATGATGTCATTCAGGCGCGAAATCTCCCCGGCAATCGCGCTGGATAGATAACCGGAGTCTGCATATGGCTAAGCGCGCTATCGATCCTCGCATCAAGCTGCGGCACCTCATCTGCTTTGCCGAAGTGGCCCGGCTCAAAAGCGTGGTCAAGGCCGCCGACGCCCTCAATATCAGCCAGCCCGCCGCCTCCAAGACCATTCAGGAGCTCGAGGACATCATCGGCGCCGCCCTGTTCGATCGCAGCCGCCGCAATCTGTTCCTCAATCCCTATGGCGAGGTGTTCTATCGCTATGTCACCACCGGCCTCGGCGCGCTGCGCCAGGGCATCGATGCGGCCCAGGGCGAACACGAGGCCACCATGGTCAAGGTCGGCGCCCTCCCCACCGTTTCGGCCCAGCTGCTGCCCGGTGCCGTCCAGGCGTTCGTCGCCGAAGAGCACAACGCCATCGCCCGCATCATCACCGGCCCCAATGCCTATCTGCTCTCGCTGCTGCGCACCGGCGACGTCGACATGGTCATCGGGCGCATGGCCGAGCCCAATGCCATGTTCGGCTTCTCGTTCGAGCATCTCTATTCCGAACGCGTCGTCATGGTGGTGCGCCCCGGCCACCCGCTGCTGGCGGTCGAGCGTTTCGACCTGCGCCTGATCGAGCCCTACCAGATGCTGATGCCGACCCCCGATTCCGTCATCCGCCCGCTGGCCGATCGCCTGCTGATGGCCAATGGCATCACCAATCTGCGCGACGAAATCGAAACCGTGTCCAATGCCTTCGGCCGGTCCTTCGTGCGCCAGACCGACGCCATCTGGCTGATCTCCGAGGGCGTCGTCGCCACCGACGTCATCGACGGGCAATTGGCGCTGCTGCCGGTCGACACCAGCTCGACCCTGGGGCCGGTGGGCCTCACCACCCGCACCGACACCACCCACACCCTGCCCGCCTTCGCGCTGATGCAGTGCATTCGCGCCGCCGCCGCCAATCTGCGCCAGCCCTAGTGCACCTCGGGCGTTTCGCGCAGCGGGATATTGTCGTCGGGCGAAACCGTCTGCCGCTCGATCATCCGGTGCACCATGGGCGGCTGCTCGCCCTTGTGCAGCGCCCTTAGCCCATCGATATTGGCCGCATCGGCCTTGGTGCGCCGCATATTGTGCCGCACATAGTCCACCCAGGTCGGCACGTGATAGGATTCCACCCATAGTTCGGGCTTTTCCAGATCCCGCAGGATCGCCCATTGCCGGGCCCCGTCGCGGATGCGAATCCGCCGCCGCTCCGCCATCAGCGACAGGAATTGGGGAATATCCTCATCGGCAATCTGATAGTCGATCATGATCATGATCGGCCCGCTGCGCGGCCGCAGTTCGAGCTTGATGATCGGCTCGTTGAAGGCGTTGAGCGGATTGAGGTCGCGCGAGCTGAACTCGGGCAGCGGCAGCCGCAGCCCCACCAGCCCACACGCCAGCAACACCCCGCCGGCCAGCAGCATCGCCCATTGCGGCTCCGACAGATCGGCCACGTAGCCCCACGCCCAGCTGCCCGCCGCCATGCCGCCAAAAGTGGCGGTCTGGTAGAGCGACAGCGCCCGCCCCACCACCCAGCGCGGCGTCGACAGCTGGATCGACACGTTGAACAGCGACAGCGCCAGCACCCAGCACGCCCCCGCCGGCAGCAGCATCGCATGGCTCAGCCACACATCGCGACTGAACCCCAGCGCCACGCAGCTGATGGCAAATCCGACACAGGCGGCGCGCACGATCACCTCATTGCTGAAGCGCTCGCGCACCCGCGCATTGAGAAACCCGCCACCGATCGCCCCCACGCCGAAACAGCCCAGCAGGGTGCCATAGACCAGCGCGCCCCCGCCGACATATTCCCGCGCGATTGACGGCAACAGCGCCAGGATCACCACCGCACCGAACCCGAACAGGAAACCCCGGAACAGGACGGTGGTCAGGTTCGGCGACAGCGACACATAGCGCAGGCCCGCCAGCATGGCGCTGAAGAAGCTCTCACGCGGCAAATTGCTGTCCGGGCGGTTGGGCTTCCAGCGAAACAGCGCATAGATCAGCGGAATATAGCTGAACGCATTAACCGTGAACGCCGCGGCCGCCCCCAGCAGCGCCACGATGGTGCCGCCCACCGCCGGGCCCACGCTGCGCATCATGTTGAAGCCCATGCTGTTGAGCGTCACCGCCCCCGCCAGGTCTTCGCGCGGCACGATATCGCCCATCGACGCCTGCCACGACGGGTTGAACAGCGCCGTTCCGCACCCGATCAGGAAGGTAAAAGACAGCAGCAGCCACGGGGTGAGCATCCCCAGATACGCCATCACCGCCAGCGTCACCGACACCAGCATCAGCCCGATCTGGGCGATCAGCATGACGATGCGACGGTCGAAATTGTCGGCCAGCGCCCCCGCCGCCAGCGAAAACAGCATGATCGGCAGCGTCGTCGATGCCTGCACCAGCGCCACCATATTGTGGGAGTCGCTCAGCGTCGTCATCATCCAGCCCGCACCGACCGACTGCACCAGCCCGCCCAGGTTGGACACCAGTGTCGCCATCCAGAGCAGCTTGAACGTGTTGTGCTTGAAGGGCGCCAGCATGGACCCGCGCTCAGACATTCTCACTCCTCATCGGCCCGCACCATCAGCGACCGTAAATAATCAGCCTTCCCAATCAATGAGTTGCCTTGCAGTCTTTGGCAAGGGCAGCCCAGCTATTCCGCAGACGCTGGACGATCAATTTGCCCGGCGGGCGAATTTGCCGTCTCCGCCTGCCGCGCCAGCAGGCGAAATCGCCCCGGCGGCATGCCCAGATGCCGCGTCAGGAACCGGGTAAAATAGGCCGGGTCGTCATAGCCCAGCTCCGCCCCCACCTGCTTGATCGTCATCGACGAAAACAGCAGATGCCGCCGCGCTTCGAGCGCAATGCGCCGCTCGATCACGCTCAGCGCCGATGCCCCCAGCACCTGCCGGCTGATCCGGTTGAGATGGGTCGCACTGATCCCCAGCGCCTGCGCGTAATCGGCAATCGCCCGGGTTTCCCGATAGCGCTCCTGGATCAGCCGCAGGAACGCCTGCGCGTGCTGGAAACTGCGATCATTGGGGCTCGCGCCCGCCGTCACCGCCGCCTGGATTTGGGTGCGCCGCACCGCCACGGCCAGCAGGGCAATCAGCCCCTGCATCGCCTGCCCATGCCCGGCCCTTGGGTGCTCCGCCTCGGCAATCAGCCGCTCGACATAATCGACCACCTCGGCAAGATCGCGAACCAGCACCATCGCGCCCAGCTCCGTGCCAAAGGCCGGCCGCACATCGCGCTCCAACAGCGTCAGCACCAGTCCCTCCACGTCCCGGCTGAAGCTATAGCCATGCACCGTCAGCGCCGGAATCACAATCACAGCCGGCGCCACCAAGTCGTTGATTTCATTATCGATCACCACCCGGGCCGTCCCGCCTTTGAGATACAGCACCTGAAAGAACTGGGCATGGCGATGCGGCGCGATGGTGTAGTCGTGCAGGCGGCTGCGCGACTGGATGGTTTCCCAATGCAGCCATTCGTGCTGCTCGTTGGGCTGGGCTTCCCCGTATAGCGCGTAAATCGGAATGGCCTTCATGTTCCGATAGTCCAATATTTTGCCGCGTGTGTCCATTGGCGCTGCCGGGCCACCCCGCCACAATGGGGCAAATAGGAGGGTTTCCATGCGCACACAGGTCGCCATTATCGGCTCAGGCCCCGCTGGATTGATGCTCGGGCGCCTGCTTGAGCTGGCGGGCGTCGACGCCGTGATCATCGAGCGCAAGAGCGCCGACTATGTGCTTGGCCGCATTCGCGCCGGCGTACTCGAACAGGGCACCATCGATCTGATGGACCGCGCCCAGGCCAGCGCCCGCATGCATACCGAAGGCCTGGTGCATCACGGCATCGAGCTCAGCTTTGACGGCGACCGCCAACGCATTGACTTTGAAGCCCTGGTGGGCCGCCATGTCATGGTCTACGGCCAGACCGAGGTGACCCGCGACCTGATGGCGGTGCGCCAGGCCCAAACCATCTACGAGGCCGATGACGTCGCCCTGCACGATCTCGATGGCAACCCCTGGGTCACTTACTCCAAAAACGGCCAGACCCATCGCATCGATTGCGATTTTATCGCCGGCTGCGATGGCTATCACGGCGTTTCCCGCCAGAGCGTGCCCCAGCAGGCGCTGACCACTTTCGAGCGCATCTATCCCTTTGGCTGGTTGGGCATCCTGGTGGACAAGCCGCCGGTCACCGACGAGCTGATCTATGCCCATCACGCGCGCGGTTTTGCGCTGTGCTCGCAGCGCTCCCCCACCCGCAGCCGCTATTACGTGCAGGTCCCCGCCGACGAACATGTCAGCGCCTGGTCCGATGACCGCTTCTGGGATGAATTGCGCGCGCGCCTCGATCCGGAAACTGCCGCACAGGTCCAGACCGGCCCCTCGATCGAAAAATCCATCGCCCCCCTGCGCAGCTTCGTTGCCGAGCCGCTGCGCTTCGGCAAGCTGTTCCTCGCCGGTGACGCCGCCCACATCGTGCCGCCCACCGGCGCCAAGGGCCTGAACCTCGCCATGAGCGATGTGAGCGTTTTGGCCGATGCGCTGATCGAGAATTATGCCGAGCGCTCCGCCGCCGGCATCGATGCCTATTCCACCAAGGTCTTGGGCCGCATCTGGAAGGCCGAGCGCTTCAGCTGGTGGATGACGACCCTGCTCCACACCTTCACCGAAACCGGCCCCTTCGGCCGCCGCATCCAGCGCGCCGATTTCGACTACCTCGCCAGCTCCCCCGCCGCCCAGCAGAGCCTCGCCGAAAACTACGTCGGCCTGCCGCTCTAGCGCTAGTCGGGCCTCCGCCTTGGGTTCTCGCGGGCCCTTCAACGCCCACAATGTCATCCCCGCGAAAGCGGGGATCTCCGTTCCGAAACAGGAGGATTCCCGCGTTCGCGGGAATGACGCCATGCTGGGCAGAGTGCGCTTCGTGCGCCTTCCCGGCTAAAGCCGAAGCGCGACTGGTGCTAGTGCCCCACCCCCAGATAGCGGTCCACGGTCTCCGGCTCCGCTTCCAGCTGCGCCGGCGCACCCTGCCACGCCACCGTGCCGCGCTCCAAAATCACAACATTTTCAGCGAACTCCAGCGCTGCCTTGATTCTTTGCTCGACCAGCAGAATGGTCATTGCCTTGGTTTCCGCCAGCGCCGTGAACACCGCCATCAGCTCTTCGCAGATCACCGGCGCCAGCCCTTCGAGCGGCTCGTCGAGCAGCAGCACCGTCGGCTGCCCCAGAATGGTGCGCGCCGTCGACAGCATCTGCTGTTCGCCCCCCGACAGCTGCGACCCGAGATTGCGCCGCCGCTCCTTGAGCCGCGGAAACATCTGGTAGGCTTCCTCGATCGCGCTCTTGGGCCTCCCCTTGAGCCCCACAAACAGGTTTTCCTCGACCGTCAGCGATTTGAAGATCGACCGGCTCTGCGGCACATACCCCAGCCCGCCCAGCGCCCGGCTCGATCCATCGAGCCCCGCAATATCGCGCCCGTCCAGCAGGATTGTCCCGCCATAGCGCCTGGTCTGCCCGGCAATGGTGGCAAACAGCGTGGTCTTGCCCATGCCGTTGCGCCCCAGCACCGCCACGCGCCCGCCAGCCGGCACGGCAAAGCTCACCTCTTCGAGGATGCGCGTCGGTCCATAGCCGGCGCTCAGGCCGGTCACCTCAAGCGACGCTGCGGTCATCGACATAACTCCCCAGATAGGCTTCGCGCACGCGCGGGTCGGCGGCCACATCGGTAGGCGTGCCATCAAAGATGATCGCCCCCGCGGCCAGCACGATCACCCGCTGGGCAAAGCGGAAGACAAAATCCATATCGTGCTCGATCATCAGCACTGCCAGATCCGCCGGCAGCTGCGCCAGTGCGTTCTCGATGAGCACGGTATCCGAGCTGGGCACCCCCGCTGCCGGCTCATCGAGCAGCAGCACCTTGGGCCGCAGCGCCATCGCCACCGCAATTTCCAGCAGCCGCTGCTGGCCATAGGCGATCTCGCTGACCGGCACCCGCGCCATCGGGCGCAGATTGAGCAGGCCCAGGATATGGTCGACCTCGCGCACCACTTCGGGCATGCCGCGATAATCGGCAAAGATGTGTCCCGATTGTCCAAGCCGCTGCAACACGGCCAGCGCCACATGCTCCTCGGGGGTCATTTCCGAGAACAACCGGGTCACCTGGAAGCTGCGCACCAGCCCCGCCTTCACCCGCGCCGTCGGCGAGGCCCTGGTGATGTCGACGCCATCGAGATGCACGCTGCCGGCATGGGGCTTCAAATGCCCCGTCACCAGATTGACGAAAGTGGTCTTGCCCGCCCCATTCGGCCCGATCAGCGCCACGCGATCGCCCTTTTGCAGCGACAGCGACACATCGTCGGTCACCGCCAGGCCACCAAAACTGCGCTTGAGATTGCGCACTTCAAACAGGCTCATGAGCGGGCTCCCCGAAAGCGCTTCCACACCGATTCAGCCGCGCCGGTCAGCCCCTTGGGCGCAAACAGCACGACGGCGATCAGCAGCACGCCGACAATGGTCAGCCAGTGGAACGGGTTGATCGCCGATACGCGGTCCTCGAACCACACGAACACCAGCGTGCCGATCATCGCGCCATAAAGCTTGCCCGTACCCCCCAGCACCAGCATTACCAGCGCCTCCGCCGACAGGTTGAACGACAGGCTATCGAGCCCCACGACCTTGGTCGCAACAGCCTGCAGCCCGCCGCCAATCCCCGCCACCGCCCCGGCAATGGCATACATCTTGACCTGGGTGAAATAGACCGGCGCACCCATCGCCCGCACCCGGATCGGGTCCTGCTTGATGCCCCGGCACAGCATGCCGAAGGGCGAGCGCACGATGATCCGCAGCACGACGAACACCACCACCATTAGCACCGCCGCCATGATATAGGCGGTCCGCCCGAACAGATCGAACCGGAACATCCCGAACAGCGGGGACGGCGCAATGCCCGACAGCCCGTCGCTGCCCCCGGTCCACGCCGAAAGCTTGTTGGCGGCCTCATGGGCCAGCGACACCACCGCAATCGAGAGCACCAGCTGGCTCAGCCCATGCCCGCGCAGGATGACGAGGCTCGACAGGCTCCCCGCCAGCGCCCCGGCCAGCGCCCCGATCGCCAGCATGGCCAGTGGATCATTAATGCCAAACTTGGTCGCCATGATCCCGGCCGCATAAGCCCCGGCGCCGAACAGCGTGGCATGGCCGAGCGTCGCCACCCCGCAAACCCGGTCACCAGATCGAGCGACAGCACGAGGAACATCACCGCAATGATGCGGGTCAGCAGCGCCAGATTGGTCGGAAACAGGAAATACAGCACCACCGCAACCGCGGCCACGATGAGCACCGCCACCATGTCGCGCAGTGCCGTATTGCGCCATTGATACGGCGCCAGCGCCATCGGCTTGCTTTGGATCTCACTCATTTGGAACGTCCCAGCAGGCCATTGGGGAACACGCAGACGACCGCGATCACCGCCAGATAAAAGAAGAATTCGCCGAATTCGGGCATCAGGTAGCGCCCCGTCGTCTGCACCGCGCCCAGCAGCAGCGCCGCCACCAGCGCCCCGGTGATCGAGCCGGCCCCACCGACCGACACCACGACGAGAAAGGTCACCATGTAGTGCAGCGCATAATAGGGTTCGATGGGCAGCAATTGCGCCCCCACCACGCCGCCAAGCGCCGCGAGCCCGATGGCCAGCGCGAAGCTCACGGCATAGACGATCTTGGTCCGCACCCCCAGCGCCCCGGCCATGGCGGCATCATCGACCGATGCCCGCAGCTGCACGCCGAACGGCGTCTTTTCGACAACGAACCACAGCGCCGCCGCCACCACCACGCCCACCGCCATCGCAAACAGCTTGTGCGCGGCAATGGCGCGGAACCCCAGATTGACCGAGCCCTGCAATTCAACGGGCAGTGGAATGGTCTTGAGCGTTGGCCCCATGGCAAAATTGGCAATGCCGATAATGGCGAAGGTGATGCCGATGGTCATCAGCACCTGGGTCAGTTCGGGCGCACCATAGATGCGCCGATACAGCAATCGCTCCAGCGGAATGGCCACCAGCACCGTCCCGATCACCGCCGCCAGAATGCCGATCCCGAAGGGCAGGCCCATCTGCTGGGTCGCATAGGAGGCGATATAGCCGCCGATCATGGCAAAGGCGCCGTGCGCCAGATTGACCACTTTCATCAGGCCCATGGTCACCGACAGGCCGATGGAGATGATGAACAGCACCATGCCATAGGCCAGAGCGTCGACGCCGATGGAAAGAACAGTTTGCATGATACCTCTGGAGCTCGTGGCGCCATTGCTGGCGCGCCGCCATCCCGCCGATCGGTTCAACCGGTAAACCGGCGCCCCCGAACCCGACCGGCGGGCGCGGCACCTGCGCAAATGCAGCAGGACCGTGTCGTGTGAAGGGGCCGTCGGGCCCCTTCAGATGCTTGGACTTATGGAGCCTTCCAGCCCGGATCGCCCTGGTTTTCGAAGGTCTGGATTTCCTTGTTGATGTACTGGCCATCCTGCTGCGCCACTTCGCGCAGATAGATGTTCTGCGTCAGGTGACGGTTTTCCGGATTGATCGACACCGGGCCGCGCGGGCTGATCCAGCTCAGGCCCTTGACCGCCTCGACCGCCTTGGCCGCGTCCTGCTGGCCGCCGGTGGCTTCGATCATCTTGGAAATCACATACATGCCGTCAAACGCGCCGACGGCCGGGAAGCTCAGGTCCGAAGCGTTGCCGATGGCCTTGGAGGCCGCTTCGACAAACACCTTGTTCTCCGGCGAGTCATGGCTCACGGCATAGTGGAACGTGGTCAGCAGGCCCAGCGCGTTATCGCCAAGCGCGGCGAGGTCGGGCTCCTGCGTCAGGTCGCCCGGGGCCAGCAGCGTGACGCCGGCATCCTTGAGGCCATTTTCCACATAGGCGCGCACGAAGCCCAGCGTTGCCGGACCCGCTGGCAGGAAGGCGAACACCGCCTCGGCGCCCGAATCCTTGATGCGCTGCATGATCGGGCTGAAATCATTGGTGTTCATCGGCATGCGCAGCGATTCAGCGATCTCGCCACCTTCCCCGGTGAAACCGGTCACGAAGGCGTTTTCCGCGTCGATGCCGGGGCCGTAATCGGTCACCACAGTCATCGCCTTGTCGATGCCGCGCTCGCGCGCCACATGCGCCATTGGCGTCGAGGTCTGCCAGGTGGTGAACGAGGTGCGCACCACATAAGGGCTCGCATTGACGATGGCCGAAGTGGCGGCGTTGAACACCACCATCGGCACGTTGCCCTCTTCCAGCATCGGCGCCGCGGCCATGGCATCCGGGGTGTAATAATAACCCGCGAGATACTGCACGCCTTCGCTGACCAGCAATTCCTGGGTCAGAGCGGCCGACTGCGCCGGATCGGCGGCCGGCAGGTCGCGATACACGATCTCCATGGTGTGCCCGGCAACTTCATTGCCGTTGAGCGCCAGCCAGGCATCGATACCCGCCTGGAAGTTCCTGCCCTGCAAGGCGGCCGGGCCGGAGAAGGGCCCCACGACGCCGATCTTGATCGTGTCGGCGAACGCGACACTGCTGGACAAGGCCAGCACAAGCGACGCCAGTACCAGTTTTTTCATGAATCTTCCTCCCGAAGGGCCGCCGCCCCGTTGTTCGAGCGCTGCGGCAACAAAGCGAACCGTACACTGCACGCGACGGACACTGATGTAACACTTGGCAAATACCCACCGGGTAAGAAAATGAATTCGTCGACGCGATGCATGCCCCTCAAGTTATGCAAATCCCGCCAACGCCCCCAGTAACTCCGACAACGGTCCAGGCCATTCCGGGTTTGGCTATGTCTGCTAGCATACCCCGACGGCCCGGCGATCCGCCTGCGATCCCCGATAGCGGGCACGATCATGGTCCCACCTGCAGCCATAGGCAAGCCGGACCCAACTGCGCTATCGCCAGCACACATAGGTCAGCAGTGTTGACATATCATTGGCGCGGTGTTTTTATCCTCCCAACACCATGGTGACCCCAATGACCTCCACCCCCTATCGCCTGTCCAATCGCGCCAACACAATGAAAGCCTCCGAGATCCGGGAGCTGCTCAAGCTGGTCGGTCGCCCCGGCATGATCTCGTTTGCCGGCGGCATTCCCGATCCGGCGCTGTTCAATGTCGATCTGTTCCAACAGGCTTATGGCGAGATTTTCGCCAACCCCGAACTGGCGCGCGTGGCCCTGCAATATTCGGCCACCGAAGGCTATCTGCCGCTGCGCCAATGGATCGCCGATCACATGAACAGTCTGGGCGTCCCCGCCGATGTGGACAATATCCTCGTCACCACCGGTTCGCAGCAGGCGCTCGACCTGATCGGCAAGACCTTTATCGATCCCGGCAGCGCCATCGCCGTCGAGCGCCCCACCTATCTGGGTGCCCTGCAATCCTTTTCCGCCTATGAACCCAGCTTCGTGCTGGCCGGCGTCCCCCAGGCCACCGGCGATGCCGCGCCCCGCCTGTGCTATCTCATCCCCGATTTCGCCAATCCCACCGGCCTCACCATGACGCTGGCCCAGCGCCACGCCGCCATCGAGCGTGCCCGCGCCCTGGGCTCGGTGATCATCGAGGATGCCGCCTATACCGCGATGCGTTTTGACGGCGAAACGGTCCCCGCGCTGCTCTCGCTCGATATCGCCAGCGCCGGCTCCATCGACGAGGCGCGCACGCTCTATTGCGGCACCTTCTCCAAGACGCTGGCGCCTGGCCTCCGCATCGGCTGGATCTGCGGCCCTAAAGCGCTGATCTCCAAGCTCGTCACCTTCAAGCAGGGCACCGATCTGCACACCCCCACCGTCGACCAGATGGCCATGCTCCATGCTGCCAAAAACGGCCTGGAGCAGCAGATCGCCAGCGCCAAGGCGGTCTATCGCCAGCGGCGCGACGCCATGGACAACGCCCTGCGCGCCCACGCCCCCGCTGGCACCCTCTGGACCAAGCCCGACGGCGGCATGTTCTTCTGGGTCACCGCGCCCGAGCACATCGACACCCGCGCACTGCTGGCCACCGCCCTCGAGCACAATGTGGCCTTCGTGCCCGGCGCTGCCTTCCACGCCGATGGCAGCGGCCACAACACCATGCGCCTCAATTTCTCGCTGTGCGACGAAGCGCAGATCGAAACCGGCATAGCCCGCCTCTGCCAGCTGATCGCCGCGACCACCCCAACCGCGGCTGCCGTCCGCACCGCCTGATCACCAATGCTTGCGCCGCAAGTGATCGCCCTCTGCGTTGACAGGGCGGCATTTGCGGCACAAGTCTGACGCTTCCCCTGCCACAGGCGCCTCCCCCCGCGCCCGGCATATAACTCGCGAGCTTTGAATTGACTGATCAACCCCTGCCCCGGGCCGTGCTTTCGACCGATCTTGGCGACATCATTGTCGAGGTCGACATTGATCGTGCACCGATCACTGCGCAAAATTTCCTGGCCTATGTGGACAGGCAGCTGCTCGACAACACCACCTGCTACCGCATCGTGACCCTCGACAACCAGCCCGAGACCGATGTGAAGATCGAAGTGGTCCAGTGGGGCCTGCCCTTCGTTGACAGGACCTACCCCACCCCGCTGCCCGCCATTGCCCACGAAACCACCGAGCAGACCGGCCTTCGCCACACCGCCGGCGCGCTCTCCATGGGCCGCTTCGCCCCCGGCACCGCCTCGTCCGGCTTCGTCATCTGCGTCACCGACCAGCCCGAGCTCGATTTTGCCGGCAAGCGCAATCCCGATGGCCAGGGCTTTGCCGCCTTCGGTCGCGTCGTCTCCGGCATGGATGTGGTGCGCGCCATCCACGCTACCGGCAAGCCCGGCACCTTCGAGGATCAGATGGTCGCCGATCCGGTGGTCATCAAGACCGTCCGCCGCGCCTGATCCCTCCCGATCGCCCATTGAAAAAGCCCCCGGATCGCTCCGGGGGCTTTGTTGTTTGGGCGCGCTGACTAACCCGCGGCGGTATAGGCGGTCTTGACCACGGTGAAAAACTCCGCTGCATACCGCCCCTGCTCACGCGGGCCATAGCTCGAGCCCTTGCGCCCACCGAACGGCACGTGGAAATCCACCCCGGCGGTCGGCACATTGACCATCACCATGCCCGCTTCCACATTGCGCTTGAAGTGGGTGGCGTATTTCAGCGAGGTGGTCACGATGCCTGCCGACAGCCCGTATTCGGTGTCATTGGCCATGGCGAGCGCCGCATCGTAATCCTTGACGCGGATCACCGAGGCCACCGGCCCGAAAATCTCCTCGCGGCTGATGCGCATCTCGTTGGTCGCGCCCACGAACAGCGTCGGCTGCAGGAAATAGCCCTCGGTCTCCTTCTTGACCAGCTCGCCCCCGGCCACCAGCTGCGCGCCTTCCGCCTTGCCAATGGCGATATAGTCGGTGTCCTGCTTGAGCTGGCTCGGGTCGACCACCGGACCGATTTCGGTGTCCTTGTGCAGCGCATCGCCAACCCGCAGATTGCGGGTGCGCTCGGCCAGCGCCTCGACGAACCTGTCGTGGATACCCTCGGTGACGATGACGCGCGACGACGCGGTGCAGCGCTGGCCGGTCGAGAAGAACGCCGATTGCGCCACCGATTCCACCGCCACCTTGAGATCGGCGTCATCGAGCACCACCACCGGGTTCTTGCCGCCCATTTCGAGCTGGAACTTGCGGTTGTGCTCGATCGAGGCGGCGGCGACGCGCTTGCCGGTGCCCACCGATCCGGTGAAGCTGATGGCGGCGACGTCCTTGCTGTCGAGTATGGTCTGGCCCACCACCGACCCCTTGCCCATCACCAGGTTCAGCACGCCATTGGGCAGCCCGGCCCGCACCAGGATATCGACGATCGCCCAGGTCGACCCCGGCACCAGATCCGCCGGCTTGATCACGACGGTATTGCCATAGGCCAGCGCCGGGGCAATCTTCCACGCCGGAATGGCGATCGGGAAGTTCCACGGGGTGATGATGCCGACCACGCCGATCGGCTCGCGGGTGATTTCCACGCCCACCCCCGGCCGCACCGATGGCAGCACTTCGCCCGCAAGGCGCAGCACTTCGCCGGCAAAAAAATCAAAGATCTGCCCGGCTCGGGTCACTTCGCCGATGGCCTCGGGCAGGGTCTTGCCTTCCTCGCGCGCCAGCAGTTCGCCCAGTTCCGCCTTGCGCGCCATGATTTCCTGGCTGGTCTTCTGCAGAATGGCGTGGCGCTCCATGATCCCCGACCGCGACCATGCCGGGAACGCTGCCTTGGCTGCGGCAATCGCCTGCTTGGTGTCTTCCACCGTGCCGCGCGCATACACCCCCACCACTTCGGCAATGTTGGAGGGGTTGATGTTCTCGACCCCGTCCGAGCCCACCCATTCGCCGTTGATCAGGTTCTTGTGCAGTTCAGCCATTTGGTGTGCCTCTCAGGTGTGTCGTGTCGTTCAAGTTGATGGCCGCGGCCCCGTGTCTCCCCGCCCCCCCCCCCACAGTGTCATCCCCGCGAAAGCGGGGACCTCCGTTTCGAGCGCGCGAAAACGCCCCCTACAGCAAGTCATCCCTTGCCAGGTCGCGCAGCAGATGGCTCGCGCCATAGGTCCAGGGCGGGCATTGGGTGGACAGGTTCACCCTGTTAGATAGCGCGCCCAGCGACGATGTCGAGATGGTGACGATGTCGCCCAGCTTGTGGGTAAAGCCCTTGCCCACCCCGTCGCGATCCTTCACCGGGGCAAACATAGTCCCCAGGTACAGCACCAGCCCGTCGGGATATTGATGGTGCGCGCCGATCGTGGTGGCTACCAGCAATTCCGGGCTGCGCGAAATCTGGCTCATCGAGGAATGCCCTTCGAGCACGAAGCCATCCTCGCCCTCCACCAGCAGCGCAATCTCGGCCCGCTTGATGGTATCGAGCGTAAAGTCTCCGTCGAACAGCCGCACGAACGGCCCCAGCGCGCCCGACGCATTATTGTCCTTGGCCTTGCCCAGCAGCAGCGCCGAGCGACCCTCGATGTCGCGCAGATTGACGTCATTGCCCAGCGTGGCGCCGATGATCTCGCCCTTGCTGGTCACCACCAGAGCCACTTCGGGCTCCGGGTTGTTCCAGCTCGAGCTCGGATGCAGCCCCACTTCAGCGCCGAACCCCACCGAACTCATCGGCTGGCCCTTGGTGAAGATCTCCGCATCCGGGCCAATGCCCACTTCCAGGTACTGGCTCCACACCCCGCGCGCGATCAGCGCCTGCTTGACCTTCATCGCCGTGTCCGAACCCGGCACCAGCTCCGACAGTTCCGTGCCGATCAGCTCGAGGATTTCCCCACGCAGCGCATCGGCCCGGGCTTTGTCGCCCCGCGCCTGCTCCTCGATCACGCGCTCCAGCAGCGACACCACAAAGGTCACGCCCGATGCCTTGACCGCCTGCAGATCCACCGGTGCCAGCAGGCTCGCGATCGTCGCATCGTGCCTGCCGGCGACAGAATTGGCCATGATCGCCTCGACCGGGCCCAGATTGGTGCCCGCAGCGCCCCCCACATGGCTGGCCGCCCGCCCGCTTTCGGCGATATCGCGCACCGTCGCCATGCCCTTGGCCGTAATATCGATCACCGCGCCGTCGCGCACCGTCACGATGCGCGGGCTCGCGTGGCCCGGCACCTTGGCGCGACCCAGCAGGATACCCGTCGGAATTTGCAGATTGTTCATTGGTTGCTCCCCGCCAACAGGCCCTGACTACCCCACCCCCATGGCCCGGGGCAAGGCGTTAAGTCATACTTATCTCACTTGCGCTCCATCCACAGCCCCGTTCAACTTGGGTTCATCTGTGCCCCATTACTGACGCAATGGATGGGGAGTAGTCCCCCTACCAGCCACGGAGTCTCCGAATGCGTCATCTAGCTGCTCTCGTCCCCTTCGCTCTGCTCGCCGGCATGGCCCTGCCTGCCTATGCGGGCTCGATCACCATTGATGGTCGCGGCGAGGTCACGGCGGTTCCCGACATGGCCACGATCACCTCCGGCGTTACCAGCCAGGGCGCCACCGCCCGCGAGGCGCTCGATGCCAATACCGCCGCCATGTCGGCGCTGATTGCCGAACTCAAGGCTGCGGGCCTCGAAGCCCGCGACATCCAGACCTCCGGCTTCTCGGTCAATCCCAACTATGTCTATTCCGATGACCGCGATGCCAATGGCTATTCGCTGCCGCCCAAGATCAACGGCTACCAGGTGTCCAACACCGTAACCGTGGTGGTGCGCAAGCTGGCCGATCTGGGCACCATTCTCGACAAGTCGGTGACCATCGGCGCCAACACCGTCAACGGCGTGAGCTTTTCCGTGGCGGATCCCAGCGAGCTCTACAATGAAGCCCGCAAGGCTGCCTTTGCCGATGCCCGCACCAAGGCCGAACTCTACGCCACCGCGGCTGGCGGCACGCTGACCGAACTCGAATCGATCACCGAGTCGCAGAGTTTTGGTGGTCCCCAGCCCGTCGCCATGTATGCGCGGGCCGATATGGCCGCCAGCTCTGTCCCCGTGGAAGCGGGCGAGTTGAGCTTTGCCATCAATGTCAGCGTCAAGTGGGACCTCGACACCAAGAAAAACTAAAGAAAAACTAACCCATTCCCCTCTTTGAGGGGGGCTTGGGCGGTGGGGGCGGCCCTCCGTAGTCATTCCGTCCCCACCAACCCACTTTTGCTAGGCGGCCAGCACCTGCCACAGCATGTTGAGCCCGACCAGCACCAGAAATCCGGCAAAGACGAACTTGAGCGATTTCTGATCCAGCCGATGGGCCAGTGTCGCCCCCATCGGCGCGCACAGCGCGGCCAGCACCGCCACCAGCACCAGCGCGACAAGGTTGATATAGCCCACGCTCAGCGGCGGCAGTCCGGCCACGCTCCAGCCTGAAATCACAAAGCCCAGCGTCCCCGAAATCGCGATCGCCACCCCGATGGCCGCCGAGGTGCCGACAGCGGCATGCATGGTCGCCCCGAACGCCACCAGCGTGGGCACGGTCAGCGAGCCGCCCCCAATGCCCATCAGCGCCGACACATACCCCACCACGGTTGCGGCCAGCCTGTGCGTCAGCGCCGAGGATTTGAGGTGCCCCATCAGCTTGGTCTGCCACCCGAAGACGATATTGGCGGCGATCAGGAAGGCCATCACCGCAAACACCACGCGCAGCACGTCGCCGCTGAACAGGCCCGCCATCAGCCCGCCGATGAACGTGCCGGCCACGATGAACGGCGCCCATAGCCTGAGCACCTTGAGATCGAGCGCCCCCCGGGCATGATGGGCCCGCGCACTCATGATACCGGTGGGGATGATGATGGCGAGCGAGGTCCCCACCGCCACATGCTGCACCACGTCAGCATCGTACCCCATCAGGGTCAGCGCCGTCGCCAGCGCCGGCACGATGATGGCGCCGCCCCCAATGCCCAGCAGCCCCGCCGCGATCCCCGAAAACACCCCCGTCACCATCAGCCCCAGCACGAACGGCCAGTAGCCCGCCAGCGTCGCCCAATCCATCAACGATCCCCGATGACATGCAGTACAATTTCGCGCCGGTGCGGCCGGCTGCGATGCTCGAACAGATAGATGCCCTGCCAGGTGCCGAACACGGGCTCGCCATTGCTCACCGGAATGGTCACCGAGGTCTGGGTCAGCGCCGCCTTGATGTGGGCCGGCATGTCGTCGGGCCCTTCGGCGGTGTGCGTCAGCCAGGCCATGCCCTCGGGCACCAGCCGGGCGAAAAACCCGTTCAGATCGGTCTGCACATCCTCGTCGGCATTTTCCTGGATCAGCAGCGAACACGAGGTGTGGCGCACATAGACGCTCAACAATCCGGTCGCGACGTCCGCGCCCCTTACAAAAGCACGAACCACCGGCGTAAACTCATAGAGTCCCTGCCCGCTGGTCTGCATGAAGTGGGTGTC
Organism: uncultured Alphaproteobacteria bacterium; assembly: GCA_963699295.1. Classification (GTDB taxonomy): domain Bacteria; phylum Pseudomonadota; class Alphaproteobacteria; order Rhizobiales; family Devosiaceae; genus Devosia. Next base: position 265,291 of record OY969432.1, on the reverse strand, counting down.
GAGCGCCTGCTGCATGGTTCTGCCCTAGCATGCCCCCGGGCGCGTCGCCAGCCATGCCCCGAGCATCCGCCGCAATCGCGCCGTCATTGGCAGCGCTAGTGGCCGCCGCCCGCACGCGGAACCATGGACAAACTCCGGACGTTGCCGACCTGTGGGGGAGATCGCCTTCCGCCGGCGACGCGCGATTCGTTCAGTTTGCGTTCAGGCGGTATCAGCGATGCTTTGCCAAAGTGCCATTCGACACAAAGGAAAATTCTATGCGCCTAAGAAACTGGCTCCTGACCGGTACCAGCATTGGCTTGATGGCCATGTTGCCGTTGAGTGTTCGTGCGCAGGACGGCGAACTTGTCGCCGCATACCAGGCGTTCGCCGCTGCGCAAGCTTCCGGTGATGCCGCCCAGATCGAAACCGCTCGCGGAAAGCTGACCGAGCTGTGCATCGTCAATGGCTATGCCAGCGTCGATGAATGCATTGCGGCCCTCTCCGGTGGGGGCGCGCCAGCACCCGCCGCCGAGCCGGCCCCCGCGCCCGAAGCAGCTCCGGCTCCCGAAGCTGCCCCTGAGCCCGCCCCGGCCCCGGAAGCAGCCCCCGAGCCCGCACCTGCGCCAGAACCCGCGATCGAGGCTCCGGCCCCGCAGCCCGAACCCGCTGCCGCCCAACCCGCCCCGCAGCCCGAGGCGGCCCCCGCACCAGAGCCGGCCCCCGAGCCAGCACCGGCTCCTGAACCCGCACCGGCTCCAGAACCCGCTCCGGCTCCAGCCGCTGAACAGGCCCCGGCCCCCGAGCCCGCTCCTGAACAGCCAGCCCCTGCTGCTGAACAGGCTCCGGCGCAGGAAGCCCCCGTTCCCGAAACCCGCCCGGCTCCTGCCCCTGAAGCCGCCCCAGCTCCTGAAGCGGCTCCCGCCCCTGAAGCAGCGCCAGCCGTGGAAGCCCCGGCGGCCGAACAGCCCGCAGCACCGCAGGCTGATATCGGCGCGGCCCTCCAGGCCCAGGTCGATGCCTATACCGATGGCGTTGCCGACCTGCTCTCGGGTGGCGATGCCGCTGCCGCGCAGGCCAAGATGGACGCTGCCCGCCAGGCGATTGCCGAGCTGTGCACCGGTGCCGGTCTCCCCGACATTGATGCGTGCCTGGCCCAATACGGCCTGAGCCTGCCGGCCGTGCCCAACCTGCCGGCTCCTGCCGCCCCGGTCGAACCGGTCGCCCCGGTGGAACCTGTTGCCCCGGTTGAGCCGGTCGCCCCTGCCCAGCCAGCCGCACCAGCGGCCCCTGCCGCTGAACAGCCGGCTCCTGCGCCCGAACAGCCGGCCGCCCCCGATGCCGTCAATGACCAGGGCCAGCAGGTCGAGGTCATCGAACAGCTCCCCGAAGGGGTCACCCAGGAACAGCTCGCCCCGGTGCTCGATAGCGCCAAGGACGCTGATCAGGTCGTCGCCCCCGAAGCTGGCGCGGCTGCCGCTGCTCCTGCCGCTGCTCCTGCACCCGAAGCCCCGCCGGTGGACGCCACCCCACCACCGCCGGCCCCGACCTCCGATGAAAATGCCCAATCCCCTGAAATCCAGGAGATCCAAGTACAGCCGATGGCTGCCGTTGCTGACGATCAGGCGGTCGAGATCACTGCGACCGAAACCACCACCGTCAACCAGACCATCGTCAACAACTACATCAACAACATCACCAACATCGACAACTCGACGACCACCAACAATACGACCACCAACACCCAGAACAACGTCGTCGACAACTCGGTCAACAACACCCAGGTCAACGTTCAGCAGAACAATGTCCAGGTGATCGAGGCCCCGACCACGACCACCATCTCCGGTGACATCATCACCCAGGTCATCCTGCAGGTGGGCAGCCAGCTGCTGGTCAACTCGATCGGTCAGGATACCGACCGCTTCTACAACCCGCAGCAGGATGAGGTATTCTACGAAAACCTCAGCAATGGCCGCGTGCGTGAAACCGTGACCCGTGCCGACGGCACCAAGGTCATCACCGTGCGCAACCGCAACGGCGATATCCTGCGTCGTTCGCGCATCGATGCAAACGGCCGCGAGACCGTGCTGGCCTATTTCGATGACCGCTACGACGATCAGCTGCTCGTCTGGCGCGATCCGGGCCAGGATCTGCCTCCGCTGCGCCTCAACATCCCGGTTCGGGACTATGTGCTCGACGCCCGCTATGCCGATGAGCAGCAGGTGCAGACGTTCTTCCAGCAGCCGCCGGTGGAACAGGTCCAGCGTCTCTACTCGATCGACGAAGTCAAGCGTTCGGCCCGCGTCCGCGACAGCGTGCGCAAGCTCGAAGTGGGTGGCCTGACCTTCGATACCGGTGCCGCCACCATCAGCCGCGACCAGGTTGGGGCCCTCTCCAACGTGGCCAATGCCATGGTCGCCATGCTGCGCACCAATCCCGGTGAAACCTTCCTCATCGAAGGCCATACCGATGCCATTGGTTCGGATATCGCCAATCTGCGGCTGTCCGACCTGCGGGCCGCAACCGTCGCGCGCATCCTGACCGACTTCTACGGCGTGCCGCCGGAGAACCTGGCCACCCAGGGCTATGGCGAGCGCTATCTCAAGATCCGCACCGAAGCGGCTGAACGCGAAAACCGTCGCGTCACCATCCGCCGCATCACCCCGCTGATCACCGTCGCCAGCAAGTAATTACTGGCCGCGTACAAGCATCGAAAGCCGGGCCCAGTGCCCGGCTTTTTTGTGTCCAGCGGAGGCAGCCGGCCCTGCTTTGCCTCCCCGCAACAGTCAATCATCACATTTCGGTCGCATTCCAGCGCCCTCGACTGCGGTTGCCGCAGCCTCATCTGGCGCAACGCGTTGAAATGTCTGGTTGTTTGAAAAAGGCTAAAAAGCAGGCGGCCGATCACTACTTTGGGAACAAAAGCAATTTGCCTGCGTTTCTTTGCCATACGGTAAAACAAAGGAGCGAACTCATGGCAACCCCTGAACGCGATACCGCATATACCAATGATGGCAACCGTACCGTCTATACTCGCGAGAGCAATGGTACCGGCTGGTTCGTTGGCATCATCGTCGTGCTTGCCCTGCTGGCTATCGGCTATCTGGTGTTCTCGGCCAATACCGGTCCTGCCACCAATGCTGACGTGACCACAGCCCCAACTCCGGCCATTGAAGCGCCGGCGACGCCGACCACCACTCCGGCTCCGATGACCGAAGCTCCGGCGATCCCCCCGGCTACTGATGTTACGCCGATGACGACGGCTCCCGCCACGCCGGCACCTGATGCGACCCCAGTAACGCCAACCCCTGCTACGCCGGCCGCACCTGCTGCTCCCGCAGCGGCTCCAGCTGCGCCAGCCAACTAACTCCCATTGCCTTAGCACTCCCCTAAGGCATACCCCGAGGCCCCGGCATCCCCCCAGCCGGGGTCTCTTATTGTCTGCTCTCCCTTGCGCCGCTTGCCTGCCATCCCCATCTGGGAGCGACGTGCAAAAGGAAGTTCAATGTTCAATATCGACCAGATCGTCAAAGCCCTGCAGACCAACCCCAACGCCCAGCGCACCGCCATGACTGGCGCCGCCGGCATGGCCGCTGGCATGCTCCTGAGCAAGGGCGGTCTGGGCAAGCTCGCCGGCAAGGCGGTGCAGCTTGGCGCCATCGCCGCCGTGGGCGGGCTGGCCTACAATGCCTGGCAGAACCACCAGAACCAGCAGCGCCAGGACACCGGCGCCCCCTCCCAGGATGCGTTCATTCCGCCCCCCTCCGATACGGCCGGCCAGGAGCAATTGGGCAAGACCCTGGTGCGCGCCATGATCGCCGCGGCCAAGGCCGATGGCGGCATTGATGCCACCGAAAAAGAGGCCATCTTCAACCGCCTCGAGACCATGCAGCTCTCCTCCGAGGAAAAAGCCTGGGTGTTTGACGAGCTTTCGAGCCCGCTCGATATCAATGCCGTGGCGGCCCGTGCCGATACCCCCGAGCATGCCGCCGAAATCTATGCCGCATCGCTCGTGGCCATCACCGCCGATACCGCTGCCGAGCGCATGTATCTGTCGGCGCTGGCCAGCAAGCTGAACCTGCCCGATACGCTGGTCGCCGAAATCCACAAATCCGCCGAACAGGCCATCCTCGCGAAATAGCCGCGCTGCGCCCCGCGCGGTAACACCCGTGTGCGTTCTTGATTGACCCGTTGGCTCGGGCCATCTCCTGAGCCAACAAAGAGGTCATGATCATGGAACTGGGACTTTACTCCTTCGCCGAGAACACCCCCGATGCGCTGAACGACAACCGTCTGCTCAGCCCGGCGGAGCGCCTCAGCAATCTGCTCGAGGAAATCGAACTGGCCGACCAGCTCGGCCTGTCATTTTTTGGGCTGGGTGAACATCACCGCCCCGACTATATCGCCTCCTCGCCGGTCACCATCCTGGCCGCCGCTGCCGCGCGCACCAAAAACATTCGCCTGTCCACCGCCGTCACCGTGCTCAGCTCCGAGGACCCGATCCGGGTCTACCAGCAGTTTTCCACCCTCGACCTGTTGAGCAATGGCCGCGCCGAGATCATGGCCGGCCGCGGCTCCTTCATCGAGAGCTTTCCGCTGTTCGGGCTCAACCTGAACGACTACGACGCCCTGTTTGAGGAAAAGCTTGAAATGCTCCTCAAGATCCGCGAGGGCGGCAAGGTCAACTGGCCCGGCAGCGAGCACACCAAGGCCATCCCCGGCATTGAGGTCTATCCCAAGCCCGTGCAGGATCCGCTGCCGCTCTGGATCGCCGTCGGCGGCACGCCCAATTCCGTCGCCCGCGCCGCCTACTACGGCCTGCCCCTGATGATCGCCATCATTGGCGGCCAGCCCAAGCAGTTTGCCCCGCTGGTGCAGTTCTATCGCGAAACGCTGGAAAAAGTGGGCCGCCCGCTCACCACGCCGGTGGGGATCAGCTCGCATGGCTTCATCGCCGAAAACAGCCAGGACGCGCGCGACCAGGCCTATCCGGCCCATAGCTCCGCGATGAACCGCATCGGCAAGGAGCGCGGCTGGCCGCCGAGCACCCGCGCCCAGTTCGACGGTAACACCACGCCCCAGGGCGCCTATTTCATGGGCTCCCCGCAGGAGGTCATCGACAAGATCCTCCTGCAGCACGAATGGTTCAAGCACGATCGCTTCGGCCTGCAGCTCAGCGTCGGGACCCTCCCCCACGACAAGATCATGAAGGCCATCGAGCTCTATGGCACCGTGGTCAAGCCCGCCATCGACAAGGCGCTCAAGCCCTGACCCCAAAATGCAAAAAGGGCCCGCAAGGGCCCTTTTTCTTGTGCTGCGTCGGCCTATTTGGCCGAGCGCGTGATCGACTTGATCTGCAGCGGCGGCATGCCGGACTTTTCCGAAATGGCGCGATCCTGGTCCATGATGGCGGTACGGGCCGGATCGTCACCGTCGAGGCCCCCCAGCAGGCTGGCGTCGACCTTGCGGTTGGAGCGCTGGCTGCCATCCTCATAGACGATATCGAACATTACAAATTCACTGCGGGCGGTTGGTTTTCTTGCCATGGGGCTTCTCCGATGCGGCGAGCCGGCCCGCAGGACCCTCTTGGTCCACAGGCGCCGGCATCTGCCAGAAATTGGGGTATTGGTGTGGGCGGCTAGCGGAAGATCTGCTCACCCTGCTCATCGATGATCTGGCGTCCCTTGGACAGGGCCATGGCCGTCACATCCTCGCGCGAGCTCATGCGGTCGGCACGAATGAAACTGTAGGATTTCAGCTCGCCGGCAATCTCTTTCTCGATCTTTCCGGCCAGCTGCAATTCGCTGCCCACCTTCATCTCGACGGCCTTGATGAGGAAGCTCTTGTACTCTTCCTCGCCCAGGATCTTGTCGCCGGCAGGCGCCTTGGTCTGGGTGTCAGCACCACCGAACAGCTTCTTCAAAAATGACATGGCATCTCCTCGTCAGTCTGGTCAGCGCCTGGTGCGGACCGGCAGCGGCAATTGCAGTTCGCCGCGTTTTTCCATTTCCTCGCGCAGCCATAGCGGCGAGAGATCGAAGTGGTTGGGCCAGGTCGGGACCCCGTTGGCCAGAATGACCTTGCCGAAATAGCGCCGGTCGCGCAATGGCTCAGTGCCCTCGCCGCGCTCGCCGATCATGCCCGCCGCATCGAACGTGCCGCCCGACCCGTCGGAAAAGCTCAGCACCAGCTTGAACGGCACCGCCGCCCGGATCGCCGTCACCTTGAGGCGGGGGCTGGGAACTGCCGGACCCAAGCTCAAAGTACCCATTTCCCATGGGCTTGTATCTCATCGTACATGGCATCCGGTGCCAGATCGAGCTCGCCCGGCCAGGTCACCGCACCATAATTCAGGAACGCCTGCGCGAATACCTTCGGGTCGCGCAAAGCAGCGAAAACACCGGCATCCGCGGAATTCACCAGGCCCGAAAGGTGCACGCTGCCCGCCAGGCCATCGACGAACTCGACGTGCAGGACGTAGTCAGGCACCGGCTGCACCTTGACCACCCGCCACGCCACGGTGGGGTGAGGAGTATCGTCTAGGGCAGAGGATCGATCATCTTTGGCATTTGACGAGACCGGCATAACTCCCAATCCTCTTCCAGCTCCCGGCGATGCAGCTCCGCCCATTCCACGACCAAGTTCAGCGCCCTATTGGGCAGATAACCGCGGGTAACGGCCAGGCTTTCGAGAGAAACCACCGCCTCATGCTCGCGATACAACGCGTGGAAATGAGGCGGTGCGTGGTCGTTCCAGAACATTTGAATGACGATGCCGTAAAATCTTGCGATCACCGGCATCGTCCGATCTGCCCCTAGTTGTCCAGGAAGCTGCGCAGCTTGCGGCTGCGGCTGGGGTGCTTGAGCTTGCGCAGTGCCTTGGCTTCGATCTGGCGGATACGCTCGCGCGTCACCGAGAACTGCTGCCCGACCTCTTCGAGCGTGTGGTCGGTGTTCATGCCGATACCGAACCGCATGCGCAGCACGCGCTCTTCGCGCGGCGTCAGCGATGCCAGCACGCGGGTCGTGGTTTCGCGCAGGTTCGACTGGATCGCCGCATCGATCGGCTGCATGGCGTTCACGTCCTGGATGAAATCGCCCAGGTTTGAATCTTCCTCGTCCCCGATCGGGGTTTCCAGCGAAATCGGCTCCTTGGCGATCTTGAGCACCTTGCGCACCTTGTCCAGGGGCATCTGCAGCTTTTCGCTGAGCTCCTCGGGCGTCGGCTCGCGGCCGATTTCGTGCAGCATCTGGCGCGACGTGCGAACGATCTTGTTGATCGTTTCGATCATATGCACCGGAATACGGATGGTGCGCGCCTGGTCGGCGATCGAGCGGGTGATCGCCTGGCGGATCCACCAGGTGGCATAGGTCGAGAACTTGTAGCCGCGACGGTATTCGAACTTATCGACGGCCTTCATCAGGCCGATATTGCCTTCCTGGATCAGGTCGAGGAACTGCAGGCCGCGGTTCGTGTACTTCTTGGCGATCGAGATCACGAGGCGAAGGTTGGCTTCCACCATTTCCTTCTTGGCGATCGCGGCTTCGCGCTCGCCCTTTTGCACCTTGTGCACGATGCGGCGATATTCGCCGATATTGAGGCCCGCTTCGGTTGCCAGGGTCGCCACGTCACCGCGGATTTCGCGAATGGTGTCGCCTTCGCGCTTGGCAAATTCCGCCCAGCCCTTGCCCTCGAACTTGGCCAGGCCCTCTTCCCAGGCCGGGTTCACTTCCTGGCCGTAATAGCTCTGCAGGAACCGTTCGCGCTTGACGCCATAGCTTTCGGCCAGGCGCAGCAGGCGCCCTTCCAGCTTCACCAGGCGCTTGTTGATGTCGTAGAGCTGCTCGACCAGGTTCTCGATACGGCCGGCATTGAGCGACAGCGACTTCACGTCGGCAATCACTTCGGCGCGCAGCGCATCGATCTTCTTGCGGTCGGCGTCGGATACGGCAGCCGAGCGATCCTCGGCATGCTTGTCCTGCAGCACGCGCATCTTGCCATAGGCTTCGGCGATGCGGTCGAAGGTCTCAACCACCTGCGGCTTGAGCTCGGCTTCCATCGCCGACAGCGACAGGGCGTTTTCGAACTCGTCGTCATCGTCGTCGCCGGAATTGTCCGTCGCTGCCTGCGGCTCTTCCTCGTCGTCATCGCCGCGCTTGACGGCAGCCTTGTCGTCGGGCTTGGGCGCGCCGCCCAGGCTCACCAGGTCCGGCGACGGTGCAGGCGCTGCCTGCTTGGCGTCGGGACCGGCATAGGTCGCCTCGAGGTCAATAATGTCGCGCAGCAGGATTTCGCCCTGCCCCAGCTGGTCGCGCCAGATAATGATGGCCTGGAAGGTCAGCGGGCTTTCGCACAGCCCTTCGATCATGGTCTCGCGACCGGCCTCGATGCGCTTGGCGATGGCGATTTCGCCCTCGCGGCTCAGCAGCTCGACGGTGCCCATTTCGCGCAGGTACATGCGCACCGGGTCATCGGTGCGGTCCGAGCCGGCCTTGGCGTTGGACGTGGTGGCCACGGCGGTGCTGCCGCTGGTGGTGGCAACTTCCTGGCCCTGGTCTTCTTCGTCTTTTTCGACTTCGGTCTCTTCGACCTCGTCTTCGTCAACGACGTTGATGCCCATGTCCGAGAACATCGACATGAAATCTTCGATCTGCTCGGAAGTCACTTCTTCCGAGGGCATTACCGCATTGAGTTCTTCATAAGTGACGTAGCCGCGCTTCTTGGCGACCTTGATCAACTTTTTGACAGCGGCATCGGAAAGGTCGAGCAACGGGCTATCGTTCGTCGCCTCTGGGGCGCCGGCTTCCGGCTTCTCGTTATCCTTGGTGGTCTTCGTAGCTGCCTTCGTGGCCATATGGTACTCCGTCGAACCTCGTCAGCGCTCGGGTTCGGGTAAGGCTTTAAGTGGTGACATCTCAAGGCAAGGTAAAGGTTTGGTAACCAAGGTGTTAACGCCTTGGCTCCGATCATGGTTCGTTTGGGTTATTTTGCGTCTGGCGATACGCAAAATCGCGCAACCTCGCAGGCCCTTAGGTTCTACCCTAAAAACTGCGTGTCGCGCGTCCCGATAACGAACCAAATCCCTCGATCAATGCTTCAGTGCCATCGACAGTGGTAATCTGGTTCTTGATGTCTCGCAGCCGTTCAAAAGTTTCTTCGCTCGGGTCGTCGCCCAGCGCTGCTTCGGCTACCTGTAGCTCTCTATTTAGCTGAACTTTCTTGTTATGCAAGGCCAGGGCGTGACTCAAACCCATTTCGGCGTCGGCCAGCGCCGTCTCCGAACTCATTTGCCACACCCCCTGCCGCACCAGCACATCGCGCATCCGCTCCAGCGTTGGCCCGTGTCCGCGCGCCCCCAGCGCCGCCGTCAGGTCCGCCGCCGAAATGTCATGATGCCGCACCACCAGGCTCAGGATCTCGCTCAGCACCTTTTGGGCCACCGGGGTCTCGAAATCGAGGTCCGCCAGCTGCTCGAACTTGTCCTCCACCAGCGCCGGGTGGTTGACCAGCCTCAGGATGATCGTGGCTTCGCGCGGCGTCGCATTGGCCATCAGCCCGGGCTTGAGCAGGCGCGAATTGCGCAGCGTATCCGACACCACCAGCCGCGGCGTCCCCTTGCCCGGAAAGCCATAGGCGCCGCTCTGGCCATAGCGCGTCTGCCCGCCACGCGGCTCGAACCGGTTCTGCCGGGCCGGCGCGAGAAACGCGCGCAGCTTCTCGTCGAACGCCTGCGCGTAGTGATAGCGCACCGACTGGTCCTGGATCGAGTTGGCCCGCTCTTTCAGCCGCGCCTGCAAGGCCGCCCGCGCTTCGGGGGTCTCGGGCACCATGCCCCCGGTTTCCAGGCTCCACACCACATCCGACAGGCTCCGCGCCCGATCGAGGATATCGGCAAACGCTGCCCGCCCCTGCGCCTTGATGATGTCGTCGGGGTCCTGTCCCTCCGGCAGCGTCGCAATGCGCACCGTATAGCCGGGTTTCAGATGCGGCATGATCACGTCGACCGTCCGCTCCGCCGCCTTCAGCCCCGCCTTGTCGCCATCAAAGCACAGGATCGGGTCCGGGCTCATCCGCCACAGCAATTGCACGATGCTCGTCGGTCAATGCCGTCCCCAGCGGCGCCACGGTCCCCTCAAACCCCGCCGCGACCGCCGCGATCACGTCGAGATATCCCTCGACCACCACGACCGTCTTGCCGTCGCGCGCCGCCTGCCGCGCCATCTGCCCGTTATAAAGCGTGAAGCGCTTCTGGAAGAGCGTGGTCTCGGGCGAGTTGAGGTATTTTGCCGGCACGTCTGCCGACAGCGCCCGTCCGCCGAACGCAATCACCCGTCCACGAAAATCCATGATCGGAAACATCACGCGATTGCGGAACCGGTCATAGGTCAGCGGATCGCCATCCCGCTGCGCCACGAGCCCGGTATCGATCATGTCCTGCGCCGAAACCCCGTTGAGCGCCAGATGCTCCTTGAGCCCGTTGCGGCTGTCGGGGGCAAAGCCGACCCGGAACCGCGTCTGGCTCTGCGCCGATACGCCCCGCTCCAGCAGATAGCCGCGCGCCCGCGCCCCGATATTGTGGGCCAGCGCCGCCTCGAAATACTTCGTGGCCAGCTCCATCACGTCGGTCAGCGAGCGCTGCGTCGCTTCCCGGCGTTCCTGCTGTTCGTCGCGCGCCGGCATCGGCACGCCGGCCATGCCCGCCAGCTTCTCCACGGCTTCGGGAAAGCTCATCCCCACCTTGTCGGTCAGGAACTTGAAGTGATCGCCAGATACTCCACACCCGAAGCAGTGATAAATGCCGCGCCGGTCGTCGGCATGGAAGCTGGGGCTCTTTTCGCCATGAAACGGGCAGCAGGCCCACATGTCGCCCTTGCCCGGCTGGCTCTTGCGCTTGTCCCACATGACGTGCTCGCCCACCACCTGCGTTATCGACAGGCGCTGGCGGATTTCTTCGAGGAACTGGTCAGTGAAACGCATGCTCTCTAAGTAGGCTCATCGCGGCCCCGAGTCACGGGGCCACGACTTTTCCACAGCATCACTTTGCGGGGCGCGCCAAGGCCAGAACCGGCCCGCCCCCAACGCTTATGCCTGCCTGCTGCGACGATAGAGCCGCCAGGCCCAGCCCAGCAGCCCGATGGCCAGCACGATCAGCACGATGCCGCCCAGGATCATCCCGATCGAGGCGCTCAGCACCGGGAAAAACAGGAACACCAGCCCCAGCGCCACATAGGAAATGCCCGACAGCACCACCGGCCAGATGCGCGCATAGCTCTCGCGCTCGCGCACCACCACCACGATCTGCATCACCCCCACCACCAGCGCCGCCAGCCCTACCAGCGCCGCAAAAAAGCTCACCGTCAGGATGGTCGCAATCAGCGGCTGGATGAAAAACAGCACGCCCAGCACCAGCGACAGCGCGCAGGTGACCACGTCGAACCAGTAATTGCCGCTCTGGCCGCCGCCAAAGGTCAGGCTCCATAGCCCCAGCACCCCATCCACGATCAGCAGCACCCCGCCGGCCAGCACCAGCACGGTCATCGCCTCCACCGGCGCCAGCAGCGCATAAAGCCCCGCTATCAGCATCAATACCCCGCGCAACGCCGTTGCCGCCGCATAGCGCCGCCTGGTCTCACCCGAAATCGCCATCTCGTCCCTCCACTGTTGGCTCTGCGCCCAGTGCAGGCAGGCTATCCCCGGTCGCACTCTTGCGCCAGAGCCTGCCACTATTTACAAAGCCCAGTGATCCCGACCCGACTGGGCCATTGCCCGGGTCCGTTCCATGCCTAGACCAACCCCTTCACCCTGAACCGCCCCTGGCGGATGGAAGTCCATGTCCCTGCCGCTGCTCGCCCTGTTCCTGACCGCCTTCGCCTTTGGCACCGCCGAGTTCGTCATCGCCGGTATCCTGCCCGAAGTCGCCGATGGGCTGGGCATTACCGTGCCGGTCGCGGGCTATCTGATCTCGGGTTACGCGCTGGGCATTGCGGTGGGCGGGCCGATCCTGGCGCTGCTGTCCAAAAAGATGTCGCGCAAGACGCTCATCCTGCTGCTGGGCGGCGTGTTTATCCTCGGCCATGCGCTGTGCGCCATCGCCCCGACCTTCGAGCTGCTTATGCTGGCACGGCTGGTGGTGGCGGTCGTCCATGGCACCTATTTCGGCATCGCCGCCATCGTCGCCGTTGGCCTCGTGCCGCCCGAGCGCCGGGGCTTTGCCGTCGCGCTGATCCTGTCCGGCCTCACCGTCTCCAACATTCTGGGCGTGCCGCTGGGCACCGCCATCGGCACGTGGCTCGGCTGGCGCGCCACCTTCTGGGCGGTCGGCGTGGTCGGCCTGCTGGCCACCGTGATCATCGGTTTCTGGCTGCCCGCCAATGCCGGCAACGACGCCAACAAGGGCAGCATGCTCACCGAATTCAAGGCGCTCGGCCGCCAGCAGGTCGTCACCTCCCTGCTCATCGCCGTGCTCTCGATGATTGGCCAGTACAGCCTCTTCACCTATATCGCCCCGCTCCTGCGCGACGTGACCGGCCTCGATGTTGGGCTTATCCCGTGGATCCTGCTGCTCTATGGCGTGGGCGCCACCATCGGCGTGTTCATCGGCGGCCGCCTCGCCGACTGGTCCATCCGCCCCGCCATGCTGCTGCTGCTGTGCCTGCAGGTTGCGGGCTTCACCGCCGTCTATTTCGCCGCGCCCCATCCCGCCGTCATGGCGGTCACCGTCATCCTGTGGGGCGGGGTCAATTTCGCCGTCGGCTCGCCGCTGCAATCGCGCATCCTGTCCTGGGCCGCCGATGCGCCCAACCTCGCCTCGACGCTGATCCCCACCGGCTTCAACATCGGCATCGCCGTCGGCGCCTATCTGGGCGCCAGCATGCTCGAAAACGGCTACGGCTATGGCGATCTGCCCCTCGTTGGCAGCGTCTGCATGGTGATCTCGGCGCTGATCGCGGTGGCCTCATTCGTCTGGGAAGATCGCGTCGGCGACCGCCCGCCAACCCCGATCGCCGCCTGATTGCTGATAATGTGATCGCTACTGCGACCACGAAGCTCTTGGTGCGCGCTTCGCGCTAGGCTAAGCAGTCGGCCAGGGGGACGGGCGATGCTCGATCAAAAATCGTTACTGGCTGCGATTGCCTTGTCGGCGGCGGCGCTGGCCATCACCATGTTCTTCGCCTGGGTCAATTCCCGGTCAGATCGCTACATGCTGAACTGGTCGCTGGGCATGACGCTCATTGTCATGGGCGGCCTGCTGTTTGGCCCGCTCGACCCCGGCTACAGCGCGCTCCAGCAATTTGGCACCTTTGCCCTGATCACCACGGGCTTCAGCTTCATGTGCGCCGGCACCCTGCAATTCTGCCACCAGCGCGTCCACCTGCCCGCCTTCGCGATTATCACCACCGTCACCCTCGCCATCATGGCCTACCCCTTCTTCATGGGCTGGACCGGCACCGGCACCATCATCGCCAACCTGGTGCTGGCCGCCGCCATGGCGTTTTCCGCCTGGTGCTATTGGCATGGCCGCGCCGAGGCCCGGTTTCCCATGTCGGCCAATGCGGCGCTCTATCTGCTGACGGCGATCTCCTTTGCCCTGTGCAGCGCCGTGCTCGTTCATGAGCAGCGCTGGGTGCTCACCGAGCGCCCGCTCAACTGGGCCGAAGACCTCAATTCCATCGTCATCATCATCGGGCTGACCGGCATTGGCGCACTCTCGCTCACCCTCAACCAGTTCCGCTCGGTCAGGCTGCATCGCCTCCAGGCCATGACCGACGCCTTGACTGATCTGATGAACCGCCGCGCCCTGTTCGAGCGCTTTGCCGCCGGTGCCCTGCCCGAGGGTTCGGCCGTGGTGATGTTCGACCTCGACCATTTCAAGTCGGTCAACGACCAGCTCGGCCATGCCGCCGGTGATCAGGTGCTCAAGATCTTTGCCCGCCTGCTGCACGATGCCGCCCGTCCGGGCGATGCAGCAGCCCGGCTGGGCGGCGAGGAATTCTGCCTCGTGCTCGAGGCGGCCCCCGGTCGCTCGGCCGCCGCCATTGCCGAAACCATCCGCGCCGCCTTCGAAACCACCGCATTGGCCCTGTGCGAAGGGCGGCTGGTCACCACGGTCAGCGCCGGGGTGGCCATTTCCGCAGCGGGCGGGGAGCCGTTCGACGATGTGTTGCGGCGGGCCGATGATGCGCTCTATCGCGCCAAGTCAGCCGGCCGCAACCGGGTCCATGCCCCCGTGCCGCGTCTCGTGGCCTAGGCGCTGAGCGCCGCGCGGACCTTGCCGCTGGCCTTGCCGAAATCGATCCGGCCCGGATAGTCGATCTTGAGCTGGGCGATCACCTTGCCCATGTCCTTGGGCCCTTCGGCGCCGCTGGTGGCAATCGCTGCGGTAATGGCCGCGTCCACTTCCTCGTCGGTCAGCCCCTTGGGCAGGAACTCGTTGAGGATGTCGATTTCTTCCTTCTCGATGGTCGCCAGATCCGCCCGCCCGGCCTGCGCATAAATGGCAAAGCTTTCTTCGCGCTGCTTGACCATCTTCTGGATGATGGTCAAAATTTCTTCATTGGTCGCCGGTCCGCGATTTTCCGTGCGGATGGCGATATCCTTGTCCTGGATGGCCGCGTTGATGGCCCGCAGTGTCGACGTGCGGCGCTGGTCCCGGGCTTTCAGAGCAACCTTGAGGCCTTCGTTGAACTCTTCGCGCATGGTTCTTTGTCCTCTTGCTATGCGTTTTTTCAGCCCCCATATAGGCGCAATAAGACATCTGCGCCACTTGCGTTGGAAGTTGCGGCCTTCTAATACGAGACCTCAATCGACATCGATAACGTGTGAGCCAAGGAACAAGTTCGCGTTTCCCGGTTCAGCCGCGTGCTCATCTGAAACAAATCTTGGAGGCCCACCGTGACCGGCTGGCAGCAATCCCCCGCGACCGCTCTTCTCATTCTGGCTGACGGTACGCGCCTGGAAGGCCGCGGCATTGGCGCCATCGGCCACTCGGCTGGTGAAGTGTGCTTCAACACGACCATGACCGGCTACCAGGAAGTTCTGACCGATCCGTCCTATGCCGGACAGATCGTCACCTTCACCTTCCCCCATATCGGCAATGTCGGCACCAATGACGAAGACATCGAAACCGTCAACATGGCCGCCCTCAGTCGGCGTGCGTGGCGTCGTGCTCAAGGCCGATATCACCAACCCCTCCAATTACCGCGCCACCGAGCGGCTCGACGCCTGGCTCAAGAAGCGCAACATCATCGGCATCACCGGCATCGACACCCGCGCCCTGACCGCCCAGATCCGCGAGCATGGCATGCCCAACGGCGTCATCGCCCATTCCGAGCGACGGTCATTTCGACGAAGTCTCGATGCTGGCCGAGCTCAATGCCTTCCCGGGTCTTGTCGGTCTCGACCTCGCCAAGGAAGTCACCACCGCCCAGACCTATCACTGGGACCAGACCAGCTGGGAATGGGACAAGGGCTACGGCACCTCGAAAATCCCGAATTCCACATCGTCGCCATCGACTACGGCGCCAAGCGCAATATCCTGCGCTGCCTCGCCGATGAAGGCGCCAAGGTCACCGTGCTTCCGGCCACCGCCACCGCCGCCGAAATCCTCGCGCACAATCCCGATGGCGTGTTCCTGTCCAATGGCCCCGGCGATCCGGCGGCCACCGGCAACTATGCCGTCCCCACCATCCAGGAGCTGATCGAGTCCGGCAAGCCGCTGTTCGGCATCTGCCTCGGCCACCAGCTGCTGGGCCTGCGCTCTGGGCGGCACCACCTCCAAGATGCATCAGGGCCATCACGGCGCCAACCATCCGGTCAAGGACCTGACCACCGGCAAGGTCGAGATCACCTCGATGAACCACGGCTTTGCCGTGGACAAGGAAAGCCTGCCCGCCGGCGTCTCCGAAACCCATATCTCGCTGTTCGACGGCTCCAATGCCGGCCTCAGCGTTGATGGCAAGCCGATCTTTTCGGTGCAGTATCACCCCGAGGCCAGCGCCGGCCCGCGCGACAGCCACTATCTGTTCAAGCGCTTCATGAACCATGTGCGCAAGCAGAAGGGCATGCCCGAGCTGCCCGAACACGCTACTCCCGCCGCCTGATCCGACACCACGGACCAAAAATCACCAAGGCCAGCTGATCCCCATCAGCTGGCCTTGTCGTTTGTCCGTCTTGGAACGCTCTAGATGCTGGCGGTAAACGTATCGCAATCGCCGGGGCTGCCGGTCTTGTAGCCTCGCTCGAACCAAGCCTTGCGCTGGGCCGAGGTGCCATGATTGAAGGTCTTTGGCACGGCAAAGCCCTGCATCCGCTTTTGCAGCGTATCGTCGCCGATCTGCTCGGCAGCGTTCAGCGCTTCCTCGAAATCGCCCATTTCCACCAAATCCTGCTGCCCGGCATAATTGGCCCACACCCCGGCATAGCAGTCGGCCTGCAATTCGATGCGCACCGAATAGGCGTTGGCATCTTCCTGGCTCATCGCCTGGCGGCGCTGGTTGAATTCGGGCAGCACGCCGGTAATGTTCTGCACGTGGTGGCCCACTTCATGCGCCAGCACATAGGCCTGCGCAAAATCGCCCGGCGCGCCGAACTTGTCGCGCAGTTCGTCATAGAACGACAGGTCGATATAAACCCTCTGGTCGCCCGGGCAGTAGAACGGCCCGACGCTCGCATCCGCCGTACCACAGGCCGTGTTGGTCATGTTCGAAAACAGCACGACCGTAGGTTCGGGATAATCCTGGCCAACGGCAGCGAACTGCTCGGTCCACAGATCCTCGGTTTCCTTGACCACCACGCCCACGAAATCGCGCAGATCGTCCTGGCCTGCCCCAGCCGGCAACTGGTTGGACGAGGCCGACGAGCGCGAGGCAGTTGTCGTTCCGGTTTCTCCGGTCAGGATGTCGATCGGGTTTTGCCCGGTGGCAAACCAGATGATCCCCAGCACCACGACGATGGCGACGACGCTGCCAATCCCGCCGCGCCCGCCGCCGCCGCCGGTTGGAATGCGAAAGCCGCCGCCGCTGCGCCCGAAGGGACTGCCGCCCAGCCCGCCACCGAATCCGCCGCCTGCCCCCCGCTGGTCCTCGACATTGGAGCTCTGCTCACGTCCGCGCCACTTCATCGGCTGCTCTCCTGATCGTTATTGCAACTTAGCACAAGCCAACGCGATGCAATCGGTTCCACGCGAGCAGAACGACAATCACCGCCTTCCCCGCTTGGGGCGCCGGCACGCCACTCCCGGCCCCATCCATCACAGGCATCGCCACAGTATTCGTCGCCCCGGCCAGCCGCCGCCACCAGTCGGTCGCAGTAAATTGACCAGCCGGTAAATCTTATCTACCGTCATCAACCAGCCGCCATATATCCGTCATCTGTCTGTCATTCAGGGTTGGCAAACAAACCGCGTTCGCTCGCTTGGGCGACCGCAAGTATCGGCCCCATCCGGGCCTGTTCTTCCTGGAGCCTGCGCCCCGGGATTTCTGATCAGCGATAAGAACACCTCAGGGAGAGGCTCGATGAATTATCTGCCAAGGATTTCTCGACGGACATTTCTCGCCGGTTCAGCAAGCATCGGCGCGATAGCCGCCATGCACCCGTTTGCCACGCTGGCGCAATCGAACCAGGCCCATTTGCGCCTGCTGCAAACCACCGACCTGCACGTCGCGGTTTTCCCTTATGACTATTACGCCGACGCCCCCAATGACACGATGGGGCTGGCCCGCACCGCCTCGATCATCGAAGCCATTCGCGCCGAAGCGGGCAATTCCATGCTGCTCGACAATGGCGACATCATCCAGGGCAACCCGATGGGCGACTATATCGCCTACGAAAAGGGCCTCGAGGACAATGTCCACCCCATCATCGCGGCGATGAACACGCTCGGCTATGAAGCGAGCACTCTGGGCAATCACGAGTTCAATTATGGCCTCGACTATCTCGACAAGGCCCTCTCGGGCGCCGAATTCCCCTTCGTCTCGGCCAATCTGGTCCGCGGCGAGCTGGGCGCCGACCCCGCTTGATGACACCACCTATGTCGATCCCTACATGATCGTCGAAAAGACCCTGGTCGACGGGTCCGGCGCCGAGCGCACCATCAGGATCGGCATTATCGGCTTCCTGCCGCCCCAGATCATGACCTGGGACGCCACCCACCTCACCGGCAAGGTCAACACCCGCGACATCGTCGAAACCGCGACGGCCTATATCCCCAAGATGCGCGCGGAAGGCGCTGATCTCATTGTCGCCCTCTCCCACTCCGGCATCGCCGCCGATCAGGGCGCGGGCGCCGAGAACGCAGCGCTCCAGCTGGCCGGCGTTGACGGCGTCGACGTGGTTCTCACCGGCCACCAGCATCTGGTCTTCCCCGGCACCGATCACGAAGGCATCGACGGCGTCGATACCAAGGCCGGCACGCTCCACGGCAAGCCCGCCGTCATGCCCGGCTTCTGGGGCAGCCATATGGGCCTGATCGACCTGCTGCTCGAACAGGACGCTGCCGGCAAGTGGACCATTGCCTCGCACACCTCCGAAGCCCGCCCGATCTCCGAGCGCGTCGACGGCAAGGTCAAGCCGCTGGTCGCCAACGAAGCCGAAGTGGCCGCCGCCGCCGAAGCCGACCACGAGGAAACCCTCGACTATGTGCGTCGCGCCGTGGGCGAAACCTCCGCTCCCCTGCACTCCTACTTCGCGCTGGTCGCCGACGATCCCTCCGTGCAGATCGTGAGCCAGGCCCAGACCTGGTATATCGAGCAGATGATGAAGGGCACCCAGTGGGAAGGCCTGCCGATCCTGTCGGCTGCCGCTCCCTTCAAGGCCGGTGGCCGTGGCGGTCCCGATTATTACACCGACGTGCCGGTGGGCCCGGTCGCCATCAAGAACGTCGCCGATCTCTACCTTTATCCCAACACCATCCAGGCGGTGGAAATCACCGGCGCCAACGTCAAGGACTGGCTCGAACGCTCCGCCGGCATCTTCAACCAGATCGAAAAAGGCTCCAGGGATGCCGAACTGATCAATCTGGCCTTCCCCTCCTACAATTACGACGTGATCGACGGGGTGACCTACAAGATCGACCTGACCCAGCCCTCCAGATATTCGGCCGACGGCAAGGAAGAGCCAAACCCCGACGCCAACCGCATCATCGATCTGATGTATGACGGCAAGCCGATCGACCCGGCCCAGAAGTTCATCGTCGCCACCAACAACTACCGCGCCGGCGGCGGCGGCAATTTCCCGGGCCTCGGCGCTGCGGTCACCATCTTCAAGGGCCCCGACACCAACCGCGACATCATCGTGCGCTTCATCGTCGAGAACGGCACCATCAACCCCTCGGCCGACAGCAACTGGTCCCTCGCCCCGATCGGCGACACCACGGTGCTGTTCGCCACCGGCCCCAAGGCGGCGTCCCATCTGGCCGACGTCACCGCGGTCAATATCGAGGCGACCGGCCAGACCGATGCCGAGGGCTTTGGCCTTTATCGCATCGCGCTCTGACCAGAAGCGATTTGGCAAACCGGCAAGGGGGCCTTATGGCTCCCTTGCTGTTTGTGGCGGAGGCCCCCGCAATGCGTTTGATCCTGACCCTGGCCATGCTGGCGCTGGCACTGCTACCGGCGCGCGCCGAAGTGCCGCTCACCGGCTATTTCACCGCCACCAGCCCCTGCCCGGCCTATCAATCGATCAACCGCCGCACCAATCCGGGCAATGTCACCCTCACCCCCGGCACCGCCTATGACCTGCTCGCCGGCAACACCGCCCGCCCCACCCATTTGTGGATCGTGGTGCCCGGCGCCCAGCCCGAGCGGCGCTGGGTCGCCATCGACTGCGGTACCCGCGCCACCGACGCCGAGGGCCGGATCGCAACGCCGCCCCCCGCCGCCCCCACGCCCAGCTATCGCGGCACCCAATATATCCTCGCCATCAACTGGCAGCCCGCCTTTTGCGAGCTCAGCCCCCGCAAGGCCGAATGCCGCGATCAGGGTGCGTCGAGCTTTGAGGCCACCAACTTCACCCTCCACGGCCTGTGGCCGCAGCCGCGCAGTAATGAATTCTGCAATGTCTCGCGCGACGAGCGCTGGGCCAGCGAAAACGGCCGCTGGCGCGATCTGCCGCCGGTCCGGCTCACCCAGCCGGTGCGCCGCGAGCTCGACCAGGCCATGCCCGGCACCCGCTCGCAGCTCGACCGCCACGAATGGACCAAGCACGGCACCTGCTACGGCACCTCCCAGGATGAATATTTCGCCGACGCGCTCGACATGCTGCTCGCCGTCAACGCCTCGGCCGTGCGCGACCTGTTCGCCGCCAATATCGGCCGCAAGCTGACCCTGGCGCAAATCCGCACCGCCTTCGATCAAAGCTTTGGCCCCGGCGCCGGCGAGCGCGTGCGCATGGCCTGCGAAACCGACGGCAATCGCACCATCATCACCGAACTGACCATCGCCCTGACCGGCGACATCACCGGTCCCGACGATTTTGCCCGCCTGATCGCCGCAGCCAGTCCGCTCGATGGCGGCTGCCGCTCCGGCATGGTCGATCCGGTAGGCCTGCGCTAGGCCGCTTCAGCCGCCAGTTCCAGCGCGCCCCAGCGCTGGCTGCGCCGCTCGAGCTGCACCGAGATGAGGAACAGCACCAACCCCACAACCGCGAGGATCGCCCCCACTGGCCCGGTCGACGCCCACCCCAGCCCGGCCGAAATCGCCAGCCCGCCAAACAGTGCGCCCAGCGCATTGCCCATGTTGAACGCGGCGTGATTGAGCGTCGCCGCCAGCGCCTGCCCGTCCGCCGCCACATCCATCAGCCGCGTCTGTAGCGCCGTGCCGATGGCCGCGATAAAGCCCACGCACAGCACGCTCATCGCCGCCGTCGGCCAGTATTGCGCCGTCCACGGGATGATGGCCAAGCTCACGATATTGAACACCAGCATGCCGCCAATCGTGGTCATCAGCGCCTTGTCAGCAAAATACGCGCCCACGATATTGCCCAGCGTCATCCCCACGCCAAACAGCGCCAGCACCACCGGCACCCACACCAGCGGCACCCCCGCCACTTCGGTCAGCAGCGGCACCACATAGGTAAACACCGAGAACATGCCCGCACACCCGACCGCCCCGATCCCCAGCGTCAGCCACACCTGCGGCCGCCTCAGCGCCCCCAGCTCGCGCAACGGGCTTGCCCCCTCGGCAGTCTCCACGGGCGGCACGAACCGCACGATCATCGCCAGCGCCAGCACCCCGATCACCCCCACCGCGGCAAAGGTCGGCCGCCACCCGGTAAACTGCCCCAGCCACGTGGCCAGCGGCATGCCGATCAGCGTGGCAATGGTCAGCCCCAGCATCACCCGCCCCACGGCGCGCGCGCGATAGCCCACATCCACCATCGAGGCGGCAATCAGCGCGGCAATGCCGAAATAGGCGCCATGCGGCAGCCCCGCCGAAAAGCGCAGCGCCAGCAGCGACCAGTAATCGGGCGCCACGGCGCTGCCGAAATTGCCCAGCGCAAACAGCCCCATCAGCCACAGCATCAGCGGCTTGCGCGGCGCCCGCGCAAACAGCACCGCAAACAGCGGCGCGCCCACCACCACGCCCAGCGCATAGGCGCTGATCACATGCCCGGCTTCCGGCTGTCTGATCGCCAGGTCCGCCGCCAGATTGGGCAGCAGCCCCATAATCGCAAATTCACCCGTCCCGATGCCGAACGAGCCGATCGCCATCGCCAGGATCGCCAGCTTGGTGGCGGCATCGCCAAAGCCCTGCCGGGCAGAAATCGCAGTCGTCATCAGGCGCTCCGGGCACGAATCCGGGCGGCGACCGCGTGGGCCGCATACCGGTTGGCAATGTGGGATACCAAGCTCGGGCGAGACGAGGCAAACGACACCCTAAAATGTCAGCCGCCCCACCCACAATCACCCTTTGCGCACACCCGACCTGCAAAATAACAAGAGCTGCCAGATCCTTGGCGCAATCGCCCGGCGCCCCCAGGCCCGTCATCACCGGGCTTGTCCCGGTGGTCCACCCCCGCGGCGCCGGCTTTCCACCCCCGGCGTCGCCGGCTTTCCACCACCGCGGCGCCGGCTTTCCAGCCCCGTGGCGCCGGCTTTCCAGCCCCGTGGCGCCGGCTTCCCCCCGCGGCGCCGACTTTCCACCCCCCGGCGTCATTCCCGCGAAAGCGGGAACCTCTGTTTAGGCGCCGGGAACCCTTCAACACCCACGGTGTCACCCCGGCCTTGAGCCGGGGCCCATCTCCCGATCACGCCACCGCCGCCAGGTGGTGCGATCGAGAGCGCTGTGGTCCCCTTGGGCCTGCCCCCCCGCATGTGCTGATGCTCACCCGTGCACCCCCACCCAACCTCCCCCTAATAGGGGGAGGAGCGCATCGGGGCTCACAAAACTCCCGGCAAAGCATGGCCCCATCCCACCCCGAGCACCGCGCGGCTTCTCCCCTTTCAAGGGGAGGTTGGGAGGGGATATCTGCGCCCCCCAATAACGATCAGTCAGCATTGCTATGAATCCAACCCAGCACCCCAAAACAAGCCCCCCCCCCAATACTCCACGCGGCCCACCCACTTATTACCCTGTTATTGCAAACCCCATGAACATCACACACTATACGTAATATTACTGACCAATCCGCCAGACTGAGGGTCTGTGACCATCATGGATAGTGCAGTGACTACCGTGTGGCTCATTCTTGGCCTGGTGCATCGGCAGCGGCGCCTCGTCGCTGCCACCGCCCTGGGCATTCTGGCGGTCGCGGCCGCCATCACCTTCACCCTGCAACCGATCTATTCCTCGACCGCCCTGATCCTGGTCGACCCCAGCCGCAAGAACCTGCTCGAAAGCCAGAGTTCGCTGGCCGCCGGCAATACCGACAGCGCCCGCATCGACAGCGAGGTGGAAATCCTGCGCTCCGACAGTGTGCTGCTGGCAGCACTCGCCGCCGGCGCCCTGCCCCAGGCCGCGCCGTCGCGCCCATGGCGCAATATTGTCAGCGCCGGCCTGGGCTTCGCCACCCCCGCCGAACCCGACACGGCGCCCACCCCGCCGCTCGATGCGCTGCGCGCCTCGCTCTCGGTGCAGCGGCGCGGCGTCTCCTATCTGATCGCGGTACAGGCCCGCTCACCCGATCCGGCGCAGGCCGCGCAAACCGCCAATCTGGTGGCCGAGGCCTATATTGCCCACCAGCTCAACTCCAAGATTACCGCCGCACTCGCCGCCCGCGACGTCATCGCCACCCAGCTGCGCGAACAGGCTGCCTTGCTGGCCCCCACCGCCACCGGGCAGGACACCACCCCGACCGGCGAGCAATACCAGCTGCTGCTCACCCGCGCCCGCGAGCTGCAGATCCAGGCCGGCCTGCAGCTGGCCGATAGCCGCATCGCTTCTCCCGCCTTGCCGCCCCTGCGCCCCGGCTTCCCCAATCACGCTTTCATCCTGCTGCTGGCCGGCATCGCCGCGCTGGGGGGCGGCGTGTCCTTTGCCGCCTTTTATGAGAACCACCTTGGCGGCTTCACCAGCGATGCCCAGATGGCCGCGGTGCTCAAACGCCGCGTTGCCCCGGCCATTCCCCATGCCCGGCCCAAAAATGCGCGCGAAGGCATTGCCGACCTGGTGGTAAGCGCGCCCGGCTCCGAATTTGCCCTGGCCATTCGCCGCCTGTGCGCCAGCGTCAACCATGCCTTGCGCCCGCTTCCCGGCCAGCCGGCCAATGGCCACGTCATCATGGTGGGCTCCGCCGGTGCCGGAGAAGGCAAGACCACATTGGCGCTGGCCGTTGCGCGCTCCTTTGGCCTGTCCGGCTTTCGCACCCTGATCATCGATGGCGACCTGCATGCCCCCGCGCTGCATCGCCAGCTCAAGCTCAACCCAAATGCAGGGCTGCTCGATTTTCTCAGCGCCCCCGCCATCGACAATATCGCGGCCCATATCGTTCCCGACGAGTTGTCCGGCATCCATGCCATCCTCGGGGCGAACCACCGGGCCGGCAGCGACCAGCTGCTCAGCGGCCCCGTCTTTAACCACCTGATACAGGCGGCGCGGCGCACCTTCGACATTATCATCATCGATGCGCCGGCGCTCCAGTCCATGGCCGACGGCCTCTACATCGCCCGTCACGCGGATTCCATCATCCTGCTGGCCCGCTGGGCCAGCACCGCCCAGCGCAAGTCGCGACAGGCACTGACGAGCCTGTCCGACGTCAATAACAACGCAAACATAACAACACTTATCAACGCATCACCAAGCAAGTCAGCGCCAACTCACAAAAGCTCGTCGACAACGCAACAACAACCTGCGCAGGAAACAACAAAGCCATAAGTCTTATTTTCTACGATTCTATCTATTGCGTTCTTTTTATTTCACAACAACCCGTACATATTTCTACCTATAGGCGGTGATACGGGGCAGTAAATTCAACGAAAAACTTCCACCCGCTCGCCGCTTCCGCCTTTGGGGAGGCAGGTCACATGGTGGTTTTGCGGCGTGGGCGCCCATTGCGCATTCTGGCGCTGGCTTCGGCCGGTGGTCACTGGGTCCAGTTGCAGCGCATCACGCCCGCCTTTGCCGGCTGGGACCTGGCCTATGCCAGCACCGATCCCCATTATGGCGACGATATTCCCGGCCAGCGCTATTACACACTCAGCGACGCCAATCGCTTCACCCGCCATCGCCTGCCGCTCGTCGCGCTGCAGATCTGTTGGATCATTCGCCGCGAGCGCCCCGACCTGATCATCTCCACCGGTGCCGCGCCGGGCCTGATCGCGCTGCTCCTGGGCAAGCTGGTGTTTCGCCGTCGCACCATCTGGATCGACAGCATGGCCAATGCCGACCGCCTGTCCACTTCCGGCCGCCTGGCGGGGCGTCTCGCCGATCTGTGGCTGACCCAGTGGCCCCACCTGGCCGAAGCCGACGGCCCGCAATTTTGGGGACCGGTGCTATGATCTTTGTCACCATCGGCTGCGCCCTGCCGTTCGATCGCCTGATCACCGCCATGGATAGCTGGGCCGCAACCCACCCCGATACGGGCATTTTCGCCCAGATCGGCGCGGCCACCCTCACGCCCGCCCACATGCCGCATCGCCGCCTGCTCTCGCCGGTGCAATATCGCGCCTGGGTCGCCCAAAGCCGCGTCATCGTCGCCCATGCGGGCATGGGCAGCATCATCACCGCCTGCCAGCTCGGCAAGCCCATCGTGCTGTTGCCCCGCCGCGCCGCGGCCCGCGAACACACCACCGACCACCAGCTCGCCACCGCCCGCCGCTTCCGCCACGTGCCCGGCATTTTCGTCGCCGGTGACATTGCCGAGCTGGCCCCGCAGATCGCCGCCGCCGCGGCCTTCGGTCCCGCCCCGCAACGCCTCTCGCCCCATGCCCCAACCGCCTTTACCGATCGCCTCCGCGCCGCCATCATCGAGCTGTGTCCATGAGGGATCGGCTCGATGTGCTGTGCCTCGGCAATTATCGCGGCATTGGCGGAGCCCAGCGCAGCGCCGCCCTGCTGACCGGCGAATTCGCCCGCCGCGGCTATGCTGCCGGACTCGGCTTCCTGTTCGAGCGCGAACCGCTGACCCACCCCCACAGCTTCGTGCTGGCGCCGTGCAAGCCCATTACCCCCCGCGAGTGGTGGCAGTTCGGCACCGCCATCGAGCGCGAGATCATCGCCCGCCGCCCGCGCGTCATCATCGGCTTCTTCCCGCTCGCCAACATCATCGGCGCCATCGCCGCCCGCCGCCTCCCCGGCGCCCGCATGCTCGCCACCCAGCGCAACCCCGCCAATCGGCAGCACTGGCTCACCGGCCCGCTCGATCACCTGCTCGGCGCCACCGGTGCCTACCACGCCAATATCGCCGTCAGCCATTCGGTCGCCGCCAGTTTCGCGCGCCACTCGCCCCGCTACCGTGCGCGCCTGCACGTCATCCACAACGCCGCTCCACCCCTGCCGCACGCGACCGCCAGCGCCCGCGCCCCAACCCCGATCATCGGCTGCGTCGCCCGCCTGCATCCGCAGAAAAACCTCACCTTCGCCCTCGATGTCCTGCGCCTCCACCCCAGCGCCCAGCTCCATCTCGCCGGCACCGGCCCCGACGAGGCGCTGCTGCGCCGGCGCGCCCACGCTTTGGGCCTTGCCGCCCGGGTGCATCTGGTCGGGCCGCTCGCCGGCCCCGATCTCGCCCATTTCTACGCCGGCCTCGACCTGCTGCTCCATTGCTCGGCCTATGAGGGGTTTGGCCTGGTGCTGGTCGAGGCGATGGCCGCCGGCGTGCCGGTGCTGGCCGGCGATTTGCCGGTCAATCGCGAAATCGGCGGCAATTCCCCGCTTTACCTGCCGTTCCACGCCCCGCTCTGGGCCGCCGCCATCGATCGCCTCGCCGCCCCCGGCCCCGCCCGCGACCGGGCCATCGCCGCCGGCCACGCCCGCGCCGCCCAATTCTCCGTCGACGCCATGGTCGAGCGCTATCTGGCGCTCGCGGCCCTGCCCGCCCACGCCGCTGCGCTCACCCCATGATCGCCACCGCCACGCTCCCCCCATCCCCGCAATTGGCCCGCCCCTTCTGCGCCCTCGCTTTTCTGTTCTTTGCCGGCGCGTTCACCCATCTGTTCGACGCCGCCACCGACTGGTTCGTGCCCCTCGCCGCGCTCCTTCAAGCCATCGCCCTCGCCCTGCTGATCGCCCCCCAGCGCCGCCCCCGCGCCCTCGCCTTGCTGCGCCGCAATCTGCCGCTGCTCTTCGCCATCGCCCTCGCGACGCTCAGCGCCCTGTGGTCCCCCGATCCGCTGCTCACCCTGCGCCGCGCCATCGCCCTTGGCGGCACCACCGCCATCGGCCTACTGGTCTATCTCGAACTGCCCCGCGCCGAGCTGCTGCGCTTTTTCGCCCAGGCCCTGGCGCTCTTCACCCTTGCCTCGGTCGCCCTCGCGCTCCTCGCCCCCGATTTCGGCACCCAGCCCGATCAGCACTGGCGCGGCCTGCATGGCCACAAAAACCAGGCCGCCTGGCATGCCGTCCTTGCGCTCCTCTGCTGGCTCGGCGCGCGCAAAACCCCCTCCATGCGCCCCCATACCGCTCCCGTCCTCGCCCTCACCTTGCTGCTCCTCTGGCAGACCGACTCGGCCACCGGCCTGCTCGCCCTCCTCTTCGGCCTCGCCGTACTGCTCTTTGCCCACGCCTTTGCCCGCCACCCCCTCCTGCGCCCGGCGTTCCTCGCCCTCGCGCTGATGGCGCTGGTTACCCTGCTGTTCCACCCCCAGGATTTGCTCCAAACCGCCCTCTCCCTGCTCGATCGCGACACCACCCTCACTGGCCGCACCGCCTTGTGGTCGGCCCTCTGGCCGCTGATCGAGGCAAAGTTCTGGCTGGGCAATGGCTACATGGCCTTCTGGGATCACGCCCCCGATTATTTCGGCGCCGCCAGCTGGATGGCCCGCTTGGTTCACGCCCACAACACCTATGTCCAGCTCCTGCTCGATCTGGGCGCGGTGGGGCTGGCGAGCCTCCTGCTGCTGCTGCTCACCACCGCCTGGGGCCTGCTGCAACAGGCGCGCGGGGGCGATGCCGACGCCCTCACCCTGCTGGCCCTGCTGCTCACCCTCGCTTTCATCGGCCTTGCCGGCGACATTTTTCTGCGCCCCAATACCGGCCATTGGATCATGCTGGTCGCCATCGCGCTTTACGCCCGCGATCCGCCCCCGAAAGCCACGGCATGAGCGGCGCCATCGCCTGTTTCGTGCGCGCCCTCCATGGTGGCGGCGCCCAGCGCGCCATGGTCCGGCTCGCCAGTGGCCTTGCCGAGCTGGGCCATCCGGTCACCCTGCTGACGCTCGATCCCGATGGCCCGTTTCGCCGCGAGCTCTCCCTGGCGGTCACTCTCGTGCCGCTCCCGGCCCGCCGCCTCCTCACCGCCCTGCCGGCACTTGTGCAATATCTCGCCCGCCAGCGCCCCGCCGTGCTTTTCACCACCGAGCCCGCCTCCAATATCGCGCTGATCGCCGCTCGCGCCCTCGCCCGCAGCCCCAGCCGCCTCGTCATCCGCGAAAGTCTTTACCCCTCGCTCGCCGCCCGCCACAGCCCCCATCGCGCCACCCGCCTCGCCTATCGCCTCGCCCGCCTGGCCTATTCCCAGGCCGATGCCATCGTCGCGCTCACCCCCGCCATGGCGTCCGATCTCGCCCGCCTCACCCGCCTCGATTCGGCCCGCATCAGCCTCCTCCCGCTCAATCCCGTGGTCACCCCCGCCTTGCTCGCGGCCAGCCGCGCCGCCCCCGACCATCCCTGGTTCGCCGACCCGGTGCCCATCATCCTGGCGGTCGGTCGCCTTGATGCGCAAAAGGATTTCGCCACCCTGCTCGCCGCCTTCGAACTGGTGCGCGCCCGGCGCCCCTGCCGCCTGCTGCTTTACGGCGACGGCCCCCTGCGCCCCGCCCTCGAACGCCAACGCGCCGCCTCCCGCTTTGCCGCCGATATCGCGCTGCCCGGCTTTCACCCCGCGCCCTACGCCGCCATGGCCCGCTGCGCCGCCTTCGTGCTGTCCTCGCGCTATGAAGGCCTGCCCAATGCGCTGATCGAGGCGCTGGCCTGCGGCGCCCCGGTCGTCGCCTGCGATTGCCCCAGCGGCCCGCGCGAGGTGCTCGGCGATGGGCGCTACGGGCGCTTGGTCCCCGTCGGCGATGCCGAGGCCATGGCCGCCGCCATCCGCCTCACGCTCGATGACCCGATCGATCGCGCCGTCTCCAGCGCCCGGGGCCGCGAATACACCATCGCCACCAGCGCCGCGCTTTACGCGCAAGTGCTGCTGCCCCTGGCGGCGCTCTGATGCCGCCGCCCGCCCGCCCCGCGCCGAAACTAGCCTCGATCCAGGCCCTGCGCGGCCTCGCGGCGCTGGGCGTGGTGCTCTATCACACCCACATCATCCTCGCCCAATATGGCTATCCCGCCGCCGAACTGTTCCCCCACTTCGCCCGTCATGGCATGCTTGGGGTCAATCTGTTCTTCGTGCTCAGCGGCTTCATCATCTGGCGCGCCCACGGCTCCCAACTCGGCCACAAGCACGCGTTGCGGCCTTACCTCCGCCGCCGCACCCTGCGCATCTACCCGCTCTATTGGCTGTTCCTCACCGCCTATCTGCTGGCCGCCGCCTGCGGTTTCGGCACCCCCGATTTCGCCTGGGACCTGCCCAATCTCCTGTCCAGCTACGCCCTGCTCGACCCGGGCGGCACACTCACCCTGCCGCTACAAATCGCCTGGACGCTGCTTTACGAGATCCGCTTCTATGTGCTGTTCGCGCTGTTCTTCTGGTCGGTGCCGCTTGCCGTCGCTGTCTTTGCGCTCTGGGGCCTCGCCATCGTTCTGGCCCAGCCGCTGGGCCTTGCCAGCCTCTCGTCCCTGCTCTCGCCGTGGAACAGCTATTTTCTCTGGGGCATCGCTGCCGCGCTGGTTGTTGATCGTCTCTCCCCGCGCCTCGCCGTCGCCGCCCTCGCGCTGGGCCTCGCCATGCTCCTGGCCTATCTCCTGCAATTCAATTTCACCATGGCCCAGCTGTCCGCCCGCCCCGATCTGCTGTTCTGGCTGGCCCCCGCCTTCGCGCTCATCGTCATGGGCGTTGTCCGGCTCGAGCGCCATCGGGGCTGGGTCGCGCCCCGCGCGCTCACCCTACTGGGCGATGCCTCCTACGCCATCTATCTGGTCCATTCCGCCTGCCTCTCGGCCCTCGCCATCGCCCTCAAGGCGATGCCCTGGCCCATCGCTCCCCGCGCCCTTGCTGTTCATCGCCATGGCCGTCGCCAGCACCGGCGTCGGCTATGCCGCCCACTGCCTCATCGAGCGCCCCCTGCTGGCCCGGCTCCGCCGCCCGCGCCCCCTTACGCGCCAAACACCGCAATGGAGCTGACCAGTCCGTGATTGAGGCTGCCCACCGGCACCACAAACGGCGCCCCCGCCACCGCCAGCCCCTGCTGCTGGCCATTGGCAAAGCGCACCACGGCCGACGCCGCCCCCGCCGGCACCGCCAGCGTCACCACATCGCCGGCCCGGGTAAATCGCACTGCCGCATCCCCCAGGATCCAGCTGCCCGGCCCCGCGCCCGCCAGCACTTCGGCCGCCAGCACATCCACATATTCCCCCAGCACCACCGAAAAAGCCGAAAGCCCGATGCGCCAGTCGCTCTGGGTGGTCCCGGCCGTGAAGTCGGCAGAAAACTCGTAGAGATTGGGGGCCAGCATCACATTGCTGATGCCGCTCCAGCCGCCCGCCGCAATCGTGCCGATGGTCAGCGCCCCTACCGCGCCCGACACCATGCTTTGCACACCGGCAATATTACTGCGCATGTAGATCGCCAGCATGCCCGAGCTGCCGCCGCGATAGCGGATCTTGAAATGCGCCTTGCCGCCGCTGCTCAGGCTCATGCCGCCCGTGGTGCGTCGCGCATAGTTCAGCCCCGGGCTGACGATCCGCGCCGGCGCCACCAGCAGTCCCTCGCTGGGCAGCGCCGTCGCCCCGGCCCCCGATTCATTGCTCCAGCTCTCGGCCATAAGGTCAACCGGCGCCAGCGATAATCGCTGCCGGGCCGGCTCCATCAGCAACCCCTCGCGGCCAAATCTGGGCGTATCGAGCGCAAGCTTTGCCAAGGTCCTGTCGGCGCCTTCGTCCCAAGCTTCGCTTGCCCGCGTCACGCTCAGCGCCGCGCTCTCGCCAATGCTGATCCCGGCCCGCATATAGCGCCGCGCCACGAAGTCGGCGGCAAACACCGCCCCGTCCGGCCACCACGCGGCCCGCCCGCCACTGCGCAGGGACAACCCGATCATCACACCAGCCCGACAATGGCGCTGGCGGTCGTGCCGGTTGCCCGCACCCGGCGCACCCGCAGCGGCAGGATGGTTCCCGCGCCCACCCCGTTCAGCGTCACCGTCGCATTGCTCAGTGTCACCACGCTGATATTGCCCGGCGCGCCCACATAGAGCGCCCGCGTCACTTCCGGCAGATCGCTGCCATCGCCCGGCGTCACCGCAAAGGCATGCGTCGCCGGTGAGTCAAATCCTGTGCTGCTGCCCTCGAACCGATCCTGCATGATCACCTCCGTTTATGCAGCGCTCAGTATCGCTCCATTGGCCGGGGCGCGCATAAACCGCATAAGCATCCGAAAAGCCCATGTACCTCAGGCCGCTAACGGCGACAGGCTGTCGGCGGCCCCGATTTTGGTTTTCAGAAAGCGTTCATCGGGCCATCGACGACGTTCATATGGCGCATTTTCCCGTTCATCACCCGTTCATAATGCGTTCATAAACCGTTCATATTCGCGCTATCCTGGCCTTTTCCGGCCCGCGCCGCCCTGCGCCAGGCACTGGCTCCCGCACCTCGCGCATGCTAGGCAGACGCGACGCTTTTTGGAGACCGCCTTGTCCGATACGCCCCCGATCCGCATTTGCTTTATCAGCAATGGCACCGAGGAAGCCGACATCGCGGCCGACCGTTTGCGCGCCCGCTATGGCAACTATGCCCTTGAGGCAGCAGAAATAATTGTCGCCCTGGGCGGCGACGGCCTGATGCTGCAGACGCTCCATGACGTCATGGAACTGGACATTCCGGTCTACGGCATGAATTTCGGTTCGGTCGGTTTCATGATGAATGTCTTCTCCGAGGACGACCTGTTCCACCGCCTCGCCGCCGTCCAGCGCACCCGCATCTATCCCCTGTGCATGGAAGTCCTCGACGCTGCAGGAAACCGCAGTACAGCCTTGGCACTCAACGAAGTTTCCATTTTCCGCTCGAGCTATCAGGCCGCCAAAATCCAGATCAAAGTCGATGGCGCGACCCGCCTCGAGGAGCTGATCTGCGACGGCGTCATCGTCGCCACCCCGGCCGGTTCAACCGCCTATAACCTCTCGGCGCACGGCCCCATCCTGCCCATCGAAGCGCACCTGCTGGCCCTCACCCCCATCTCGCCCTTCCGCCCAAGGCGTTGGCGCGGCGCGATTCTTTCCAATCGCGCGACCGTTCAGTTGATTACGCGCGAGGCCGACAAACGCCCGATCAGCGCCGTTGCCGACAATGTCGAGTTCCACAATGTGCTCGAAGTTACCGTCCACGAGGACCGCTCGCACGGCGTAACTTTGCTGTTCGATCCGGGCACCAGCCTCGAAGAACGCGTCCTCAGCGAGCAATTCAGCTTTTAAAATCAAGCCGCTGGCAGCGAAACTTGATCCTGAGGGGGGAACATTGGCACCTGGGTCTCCGCCGCAAACGCCGCCATCACCCCCCGCGCCGCCTTGCGCGCCAGAATAATATTCTGCTCACTCAAATAGGCAAACGCTTCCTCGAGTTCTTCAGGGATGACCCCGTCATGCTCGCCGATCAGCTCTTCGGTCAGCGCCGTCACCACGTAGTGGCGTGCCCCGGCATCGTCTGCCAGATCGGTCGCCCGTGCATGGAAAACCATGCGCGCCAGAAGGTTACGTACACCCTCGCTCAGCCCGCAACGGGCAAACAGCGCATTCAGCGCCGCCCGGCTGCCGCTTTCGAGGATGGAAAAAACCTTGCCCTGCGGCGTCTGCGCCAGCTCGGCGAGGCAATTGGCAAAGAACATCACATG
Source organism: uncultured Alphaproteobacteria bacterium (assembly GCA_963699295.1). GTDB lineage: Bacteria > Pseudomonadota > Alphaproteobacteria > Rhizobiales > Devosiaceae > Devosia. Next base: position 232,741 of record OY969432.1, on the reverse strand, counting down.
CCCGGTCACCATCGCATGCAGCAGGATCCTGGTATTGATCCGGTCAGTGACGATCAGCTCGGACACATACCCCGCCCGCGCCTCCACCGCCTCTCGCTCCCCGATCACCGACAACGCGGTGTCCGAGCTATCACGCAGCAACCGCCCCAGCCGCTCCGCCGCTAGCGACCCCTTGACCATGCGGCATTGCCGCAAGGCGTCGGTCGCGCGCTGCACCAACAACAACCGCGCGGCAGCCGGTAAGTCCTTGCGGCCCAACAAGGTTCCGCGCATCTCGGCGTCCTCGCCAAGGCGCTGGGCTAGCTCCTGCAGCGTCTGATCGCCCGGCACAATATCGGCCCGGCGCAACAGCCGCAGGGTCAGCGCACTGTCCCCCCGGCCGATCAGCGCGTTGGCCAGTCTCGGGCTTACCGAAGCGCGCTGCGCAATCGCGACCAGCATGTAGTGATCCAGCCGTCCCACCAGCCCCATCAAATCGGCATCGATCAGTACCGGCGAATATTGCAGCACGGCCCGCGCGATCACCGCGCTGTCATGCAGCAATGCCAGCATGATAGGCCGCGGCGCCTGCGTCGAATGCAGCAGCCCATAGGCCAGCGCCGCTCGCACCTTGACCGAAGGATCGTCGAGAAACCCGATCAGCGCGGCATAAAGCGCCGCCTGTTCATCTGCCGGTCCAACATGGTTGAGATAAGCCAGTGCCGAAAGATGCGCTGCCTGGCCACGTTCCTCGCTGTCCGGCGATTGGGAAAGCGACACGAAGTCCTGATACGCAACCATTCCATTCTCCGCACATCGGCGGGACTAGCTCTATCGGACAAGCCTTAAGGAACGGTTCACCATAATTGTGACTAGCCTATTGGGCGTAGAGCTGGGTAAAAAATGCCGCGCCAGCGCCCTGCTCGCTCTCACCTGCCTCAGGCTCCAACTGGTTCTTAAACAGCCCCGTAAACGACATGTTGGCCGGCGAAAAACGCGAGGGAACGACAGGAGCCGCCAGCTCCGGCTGGCTCGCCAATTGCTGCGCCGCAAAACTGGCATTGCTGCCATCGGCCTCGTGTCGGGACACCAGAACGCGATAGACATCCCGCACCGTGCGCGGCTGCCCATCGGCATAAAAAATCGCGCGATTGGCTTCGGCCTGCTTGGGAAAGAGATTTACCGCAATCTGATCGGGGTTCTGCAACCCGGCGGTAAACATCCGCTCCGCCCCCTGCGCCCCCAGAAAATGCGCGATGTAGAGCTCGCCCGCGCTCGGCATCCGCCCAAAGCGCCGCTGCAGATAGTCGCCATTCGACTTGGTAAAAGCCGCAGCAAGATCGGAGGCGATCCTGGGATCCTCGCGCAGCTTGAGGATCTCGGCCTTCACCGCCCGATCCCGAACGACATATTCGCCGCTGCTGGTGCGTTCGATCTTTTGGGCAGTGTCGCCATAGCCCAGGCGCGGCCCATCTTCCTTCATAACCTGCAACCAGGTGCCTTCCAGAAACTGGAACAGCCCCACCGCCGATGAAGTCTGGGCCTTGGCCTGAGGATTGAGGCTGCTCTCGCGCATGGCGGTTTGCAGCAGATAGTCAAAATCTACCCCGTTCCGGTCACCGGCTGCGGTCAGCACGTAGGCCAGACTTTGCGGAATAGAAATCGGCTGGACGCCCATAACGGGGGCTAGCTCCTCAGAATTGCGTTAACGGACTTTAACACCTTGAGGAGTTAATCACCCGTTAACCACTCAACTGCGGATCGTTTCGCTCCAGCGACTGACGATCGCGCCAAGCTCCGGACGGGGGCGATCCTCGATCACCGCACTCGAGCTGCCGATCTGCACAAAGCCCACGAACTGCTCCCCCTCGCGCGCGCCGAGCATACAGGCCGCATCATGATCAAAGGCGTACCAACGGGTGACCCACGACGCTGCAAATCCCAGCGCAAACGCGGCATGGACGAGGTTGAACGCAACATTTCCCGCCGACAGCAATTGCTCCAGCTGGGGAACTTTCGGGCTTTCCTTGGGCGCTGAAATGACGCCAATGGTCAGCGGTGCCGGCAGGAAGCGAAGGCGTTCCACGTCGAGGCTTGCCGCATCCAGGTCCGGATTCTTGTGCAAGGCAATGGCCGCAAGCTGCTCTCCGGCCTTGGCGCGATCATCACCCTCAATGATGACCAAACGCCAGGGTGTGAGCTTGCCGTGATCTGGCACGCGCAGACCAATGGTGATCAGCTGCTCAAGCTCTTCAGCGCTGGGGCCAGGCTCCCGCAAGAATGCCATGCCGACCGAACGGCGGTTGAGCAGGTAATCGCGCAGCGCAACATTAGCGGGCATTTGGCAGGGTCTCCTTGGCTTCCCCCGACCAATAGCCATAATGCCCCATCAGGGCCAGAGACGCGGCAGGAAATCGAAAAACGGGTCGACGCAAGCGGTGGAGTGTTTTCATTGTCGCTGCCGTGTGACACAGCTTTTCCCCAATCACCGCCTATCAGGGCGGCGATGATTCAGACGGAGTAAGTAGCGCGTGCGACAGATATTGGCCTTGTTGTTTGCCCTGGCTGTTGGTGCCCCCGCCATGTCCCTGGCGCCGGTTGCCACATGGGCGCAGGAAGCAGCAGCGCCAGACCTGCCCCCCATGCCTCGCCCCCGCCCCGATCCTGATGCTCCTACTGTTGAGGCGGACGCGCCGATCCCGGACGACGCCCCAACCGCCGGATCGGCCACCCAGGCCATCGAGGCGGTCACTTCGGCTCCACAACCGGTGTCATTGAGCGCTCGTATCACCGATGGCGGCGATCCGATCCCTGACGGGCTGGTTTGGCGCATCTTTGACACCAAGCCAGATGCCAATGGCGAGCTTGCCCTGGTCGCCAAATCCGATACCGGCACCGCCAATGTCGAGCTACCGCCGGGCGACTATGTCGTGCACGTCGCCTACGGGCGAGCCCAGACGAGCGAAACCATATCGGTCGCCCCTGGCAACAACACCAAATCCCTGGTGCTGGAAGCAGGCGCCTTGCGCCTCAATTCCGCTGTCACCGGAGATATCTCCATCCCGGCAACCCTGCTGACCTTCGACATTTTCACCGGTGGTGAGGAAGCCACGCGCACGCCGATAGCCGAGGCCGTGCGGCCCAATGACATCATCACCCTGAACGCTGGCACCTACCACATCGTGTCGCACTTTGGCTCGGTCAACGCAGTAGTGCGCGCGGACTTGCGGGTCGAACCTGGCCAGCTCACTGATGCGACCCTTTACCAATTGGCCAGCCAGATCGCGTTCAAGCTGGTCTCCGAGCCTGGCGGCGAAGCCATTGCCGACGTGGAATGGACGGTGAAGACTCCGGACGGCACCACGGTATTTTCGGACCTGGGCGCGTTTCCCGCGACCGTACTGGCCGAAGGCGATTACTTGGTCCTCGCCAAACAGGGCGAACAGGTCTTCAATCGGGAATTCCAAATTCAGGCCGGTCCGGCCCGCGAAATCGAAGTACTAACCGCAGCGCATTGATCATTTGGGTGCGTTGCCAGAGTGCGCCATGGGCGCGTGGTCAAGTGGGAGATATCAAGTGCTGAACCGAAACAGAACGCGTCACCGCCTCGGCGCCATCGCCGCCGCCGGCATGCTGACTATCGCCCTTCCCGCAGTCCCGGCCTTTGCGCAAAAAACCAAGACCAAGCCCCCCACGATTGAAAGCACGGCTTCCGAGCGCGAGGTCACTGTTGATATTCCCAATATCGATGCCGTTCGCTCCAATGTTGATGTCGCAACCCTGCGTCAGATCTTCAGTGGCAATCTGATCGATCACGCCGATGCCCTTGCAAACCTGAACGCCGATAGCATCGCTATTCCTACTATCACCATCAGGACCCAGAACACCGTCAAAGGCCAGCCCTCCACGGCCACCGTCACCCTATCGGGTCTTGAGTTGAAGGACGTCAAGTCCGGCGTCGCCGGATCAGCAAGCGTATCCGGGATGTCGGTCGAAGCTCCGGACGATGCAACTGCCCACTTCGGCTCCCTTTCGGCAAGCCAGCTTAATCTGGGCCGCATGCTCGGCTTTTATGGATTGGTGCCTGGCCATGACAGCAGTACGTTCGATACCATCTACACTGGCTTCACCTTCGCCGGCGGCACCATTGCCAGCGATGAAGTCGACTGCACCATTGGCAGCATGAGCACGGGCGAGCTCAAGGTCCGTCCGCTAGGCACCAGCTTTGCTGAAATCATGTCCTTGATGCAGCAGTTGGAAGCGGAAGACGCCGAGCCCAGCCCGGAGCTGCTCGGACAAGCGGTCCGCTTCTACGCCCAGGTCCTGACCTCGTTTGAAAGTTCGCCGGTCGAATTCGATGGCATGTCCTGCGCCGGAATTGACGATGACGGGCAGAACGTCGCGATCACCCTTGCCGGCATGACCATTGGCGCAATGACGCCCGGCCACTACCCGGCAGTCAGCGTCGACGGGCTAAGCATTGAGGTCGATGAGGACAGCTCGGTGTCCATCGACAACATGACGTTCAAGAGCATGGACTTCACCAATCTGGTCGCCACGCTTGAGTCCGCTCCCGCGGCGCTGAGCGAGCAATGGTTCGCTGATAATGCCCGCAAGATGATGCCCGATTTCGAGGGGTTTTCGCTGGCCAACGTCGCGGTTGATATTCCCAACCCGGATGAAGAAGACAGCCGTCTGGTTGGCAGGCTGGGCAGTTTCGATTTGACCCTGACCGATTACCGCAACGGCATTCCGGGCAATGTCAGTAGTGTTGCCCGCAATCTGGTCCTCAAACTGCCTGAAGATACCGAAGACCCACAGTTGCGCCAGTTGTACGACCTTGGCCTCACCTCGCTGGATTTAGGTTACACTTTCAAGGCCAATTGGGACGCGACGGACAACACGATCAAACTCACCGACCTATCCATCATGGGTGCAGATTTGGCCAACATCACCCTCATGGGCACGCTGGCGAACGCGACTGAAGCACTATTCAGCCATAACGAAAGCCAGGCATTGGCTGCCGCCATGGGCGTAGCCATCGCCAATCTTAAGCTGGACGTCGTTGATGCGGGACTGTCCGACCTTCTCCTGGCGGTCGCTGCAACCGAACAGAACGCCAAGCCCGAGCAATTGCGTCCGATCATGGCCGGCCTGGCCGAGGGCACGATCATCGGCATTATGACCGGGGCTGCCGAAGCCCAGAAGGTGGGTGCCGCAATTGGCAGCTTTGTCAGCGGCAAGACCAAACACCTGACAATCGACCTGACTGCCAACCAATCCCCCGGACTGGGCTTCCTCGATTTCATGGCAGCCGAGGAGGACCCTGCGGCGCTCATCGGCAAAGTGACGATCGACGCTTCCGCGCAATAGCGCTAGTGGGGATGGCAAGCAGCCATCCTCACTCCCTATTCAGTATCAGAGACCGAGCCGCGGTGCCGCTTGACCGTGCTGCGAATGGATTTGCCCTCAAGACGCCGACGCTTCGACGCCAGGGTCGGCCGCGTCGGCACGCGGAATTTGGGCACGACGGAGCCCTCAACGAGCAGACTCTTCAGCTTTTCCAAGGCATCGGCTCGGTTCATCGGCTGATCGCGATAGGAATTGGCGGTGATGACGATCACCCCCTGCTTGGTCAGGCGTCGACCCGCCAGCCGCGCCACACGCCGCTTCATCGCCTCGGGAATTGATGGTGAGTTCGTCAGGTCGAAGCGCAGCTGTACCGCGCTCGAGACCTTGTTGACGTTTTGCCCGCCCGGCCCCGCCGAACGCACAAAGCTCTCTTCGATCTCGCTGGGATCAATCGAGATGGAGCGGGTGATGACAATAGGATCAGCCATGCCCGCTCCCTAGATCAGCGTTTCCAACGACCAGTGAAATACACTTCTTCGTCGTGAATGATCCGCCCCTTTTCGGTGGTGCGGAACTTGCCGGGCTGATCGTCGGCGACAGCGACCCAGCCCTTTTTCAGCATAACGGCGAAGACCTTCTCGCCGACATCCTTGAAGTCACCCGGGCCAAGAGCATGGCTCTCCCCCAGGTGAAACAAGGCCTTCATCTCACGGTTGGACGGACGTTGGGCCATGGTGTTACGCCGCAGCCTCTGCCTTGAGGTCAGGCGGGGTAGCATCCGCCATCAGAGCCACCATGGCATCCATGAATGGCTGTACCTGCTGGCCCTCAGTGCCCAAGCGGCGCACCGAAACGGTACCCTCTTCGGCCTCGCGGCGCCCCACCACAAACATCAGCGGTACCTTGCCCACCGAGTGCTCGCGCACCTTGTAGTTGATCTTCTCATTGCGCTTGTCGAGCTCGGCCCGCAGACCTGCTGCACGCAGTTGTTTCACGAGCTTTTCGGCGTATTCGTCGGCTTCCGAAACGATCGTCGCGACCACGACCTGGGTCGGCGCCAGCCATGTCGGCATCTTCCCGGCATAGTTTTCGATCAGCATGCCGATGAACCGCTCCAGCGATCCCAGGATCGCCCGGTGCAGCATCACTGCGTACTTGCGCGAGCCGTCTTCAGCGATGTAGGTCGCCTCCAGACGCTCGGGCAGCACATAGTCAAGCTGCAACGTGCCCACCTGCCAGGAGCGCCCGATAGCGTCCTTGAGGTGGAATTCCAGCTTGGGCGCATAGAACGCGCCCTCGCCTTCGGCGATCTCGAAATCATAGCCGGTTGCGCGCAGGGCATCGCCCAGCGCCTTTTCTGCTGCGTCCCACCGCTCAAGCGTGCCGCCGTAGTTATCCGGCCGGGTGGCGAGCTTGATCACGACATTATCGAAGCCCATGTGCTCGTAGACCGAATAGAGCAAATGCACGAAGTGCTCGGTTTCAGCCTGGATCTGGTCCTCGCGGCAAAAGATATGCGCGTCGTCCTGGGTCATCTGGCGCACGCGCATCAGGCCATGGAGCGCACCATGGGCCTCGTTACGGTGGCAGCACCCGAACTCAGCCATTCGCAACGGCAGATCGCGGTACGACTTGATGCCCTGGTTGAAGATCTGGACGTGGGCCGGGCAGTTCATCGGCTTGAGCGCCATCAGATCGCCCGCGCCGGACAGCACCGGACCCTCTTCCTCGGTGTTGGGAACTTCGTCGGGCACCACGAACATGTTTTCGCGGTATTTCCCCCAGTGGCCGGACTGCTCCCAGAACTTGGCCGCCATCAGCTGCGGAGTTTTCACTTCCTGATAGCCAGACGCCGTCAACCGGCGCCGGATATAGGTTTCCATCTGGTTGTAGATGACATAGCCGCGCGGGTGCCAGAACACCGAACCCTGCGCTTCCGGCTGGAAGTGATACAGGTCCATTTCCTGGCCGATCTTGCGGTGATCGCGCTTCTCGGCTTCCGCCACCATGTGCAGATAGGCGTCGAGTTCTTCCTTGGTCGCAAAGGCCGTGCCGTAAATGCGGCTCAGCACCGGATTATTGCTGTCACCGCGCCAATAGGCACCCGCCACCTTGGTCAGCTTGAACGCCTGCCCGACATCTTTTACCGTGCGCATGTGCGGGCCACGGCAAAGGTCGATCCACTGGCCCTGCTTGTACATCTTGAGCGACTGGTCAGCCGGAATGGCATCCACCAGCTCGACCTTGAAATTCTCGCCGCGCGCCGCAAAGAATTCCTTAGCCTGGTCGCGCGTCCAGATTTCCTTGGTAAAAGCCGCGCCGCGATCGATGATTTCCGCCATCTTCTTTTCGATGGCCGGGAAATCTTCTTCGCTGAACGGCTCGTCGCGCTTGAAGTCGTAGTAAAAGCCGTTTTCGATCACCGGACCAATGGTCACCTGCGTGTCGGGCCACAGCTCCTGCACGGCTTCCGCCAGCACGTGTGCCGCGTCATGGCGGATCAGCTCCAGCGCGTCCCTGGAGCCGCTATCGCGCGTCACGAACTCGATCTTGCCGTCGTCCTCGAGCTGGTCCGAAAGATCGCTCAGAGCGCCATTCCAGCGCATCGCCACGGTCTTCTTGGCCAGGCTTTTGGAGATGCCTTCGACAATCTCGGTGCCGGTGGTGCCGCGCGCATAGTCGCGAGCTGCACCATCGGGGAACGTCACCTTGATTGTCATTTTAGATCTCCAGAATTTAGGTTCACTGCTGCGCCTTTTGGCAGCAAGCGCGACTGTCTAGCACGATTGGCCATTATTTCCAGCGTCCATAGGACCAAGGAAAATACCAACGCGCCCCTTCGGGCAGTTTTTCGGGAACGGGATCATAGCCATGTGTGCCGCCGGGACGGCATCGCACGAAGCGGGCTAGGCCCATCCAGCCGCCGGGCCAGAAGCCGAAATTCCAGATCGCGTTGCTGGTATATTCCGAGCAGGTAGGCAAGTGACGACAGGTCCGCCCAGCGAACGCAGACAATGTGTAGCGGTAAATCGTGATCAGCAGTACAGCGACGATCTTGAACGGCAGATCGACGACCTGCCAGAAACCTTTGGCGATTCCGTGCATCAAAGTCTTACCGCAACTGATTCTGCGGACTCAGCTTTTTCCAACGCTTCAACTACCGCATCAAACACCAGGAGGGTCGACACATGTCTCGCGCGATACTCCCTTACCGGTTCCAGGTAGCGCAGATCGCTCCATTTTCCCGAGGGAGGCGCGCCCCCCTCCTTCAGCATGGCGTGCATCCGGTCACGCAACTGTCGAAACTCGTCGATCGGGGTACCGACAATCTCTCGCGCCACGACGGCGGCCGAGGTTTGCCCCAGAGCGCAGGCCGAAATTTCGTGCCCGTACGCTACGATCACCCCGTCACGCACGACCACGTCCACCTCAATCGCCGAGCCACAGACCCGGCTAACCTTGCGCGCGCTAGCGTCGGCATCCGCAAGACGCGGCATCGATGGCGCGTTGCCTGCCAAATCTAGTATTTTCTGGGAATAGAGTTCGCTGAGTTCCATCAACCAAACAATTCTGTTTCTTGTCGCCTTCGGCGCTCCTTACTATATAGGTCTTCCAAAGCAGGCTGTCAGGGCCCGCTGGTGCCCGAAATAGACCAGGTTAGCTGGGGTATCGAACAAGGGCCTAAACGAATAGGAGCCTACACATGGATGCCCCCACCAAAACGCTCGGCAGCACTTTTCCACGCCTCCACACAGTGAACCGCCCGTCCCGGCAGGAGGCCGAGGCCGCTGTACGCACGCTAATAGCCTGGGCCGGTGACGATCCGGATCGTGAGGGCCTCATTGAAACGCCCGAACGGGTGACGCGCGCCTACGGCGAATTGTTTGCCGGTTATGATCAGGATGTGGCGGAAACGCTGTCCAAGACCTTCCGTGACGTCGGCGGCTATGACGAGATCGTTCTGGTAAAGGATATTCCATTCCACTCCCATTGTGAACACCACATGGTGCCGTTCACCGGCAAGGCACACATCGCCTACCTGCCAAATGAAGAGGTCATCGGCCTTTCCAAGCTTGCCCGGCTGGTCGAGGTGTTTGCCCGTCGCCTGCAGACACAGGAAAACCTGACCGCCCAGATAATCGACTCCCTCAACGAGCATCTGGGCCCGCGCGGCGCCGCCGTCATGCTTGAGGCCGAGCACATGTGCATGACCATGCGCGGTGTCCGAGCGCACGGCGCCTTCACCGTCACGCACCGGTTTAGCGGCGTTTTTGCTGAAGACCGCCTCGAACAGGACCGTTTCTACGCCATGATTCGTCGCTGACAGCTCCGGTAGTCTCGAGTATCACCACCGCAATGACCCTGACATTTACCGATCCGGCCAATCTTGATCACCAAGCGCTTGAAGCGGGCACGATATTCGCGCCCCGCTTCGATGCGGCCGGCTTGGTGACAGTGGTAACCATCGAGGCGGGCAGCAATGAAGTGTTGATGCTGGCTCACATGAACGCCGAAGCCCTGGCGCTGACGTTGCAAACCGGCATCGCGCATTATTGGTCGCGCTCGCGCGGCAAGCTCTGGAAAAAGGGTGAGACGTCGGGCGAGTTGCAGGAAGTGGTCGAGCTACGGACCGACTGCGACCAGGATGCCCTGGTCATGACAGTCAACCAGACCGGTCGTGGCGCTGCTTGCCACACCGGCCGCAAGACCTGCTTCTATCGGCGCGCCACACTGGTCGATGGTCAGGCGGCGCTCGAAGACACCGGCCTGCCATTGCTGTTCGATCCCGCTGCAGTTTACGGTCCCAAGGCCTAGCTGCGGCGCTCGAACAGCCCGACCATAAACAGGCCCGCAAAGAATCCGCCCAGATGCGCCTGCCAGGCGATGCCAACCTGAGCCCCTGTGAGCACCGGCAGAAGCGGCACGGCAGCGTTCAGGAGCACCCAGATCAGCGCAAACAACCGCGCCTGACCATGGCTGACAAATTCCTCCAAACTGGCAAGCTTGCGGCCCAGCACAATCCGTTGCCCGGTCTCGGGGTGCTGGGTCCACAGCACTGGCTGGAAAATAAACCGCGCCGCCGCGCCGGTCAGGCCTGCCACTCCGCCGGAGGCCCCTATCAGGTAAGACCCTGAATAAAGAGTCGTCACGGCAAAGAATGCCGCCCCAGCCGCTGCCGAAACAAAAAAGATCGCCAGCATCGGCCCTGCCCCATATCGACGAGCAACCGGTGTCGCAAAGATCGCCAGCCAGGCCACGTTGACCAGTAGATGATCCCAGCCGCCGTGCAGCAGGGCATGGCTGAACGGTGTCCAGATCAGCGGGATGGCCAGCGACAAATCATCGGCCGCAGCCACGATCCGCAAGGGCTGAAAGGCGAACCAGAAAATCAGCTGGACCATCCCGCTTGGGTTAAGAATGAAGGTTGACGCGAGGTGAATCGCCACCATCAATCCGATCAGCGCCGTCACGGCACCGGGTAGCAGGAAGACCGGCTCGCGCCCTGTCTCCCCTGAGGATTGCTGGGGATCACCTTGTTCATTCATCTGTTCGCTCCGTCTCGCTGGCTGGCTGCGGCTGTCAGCCTTCTTTTCCACATATGGGACACCGCGTTAACCTTAACTGATATTTAAGAGGGCTTTTGTCTCGCCCTTTTGCCAATGTCAGGCGACAGGTCCCAGCGGTTCTAATGGATTCGCGGCGGGATGGTTAGCGGGCGGGTATAAATGCAGAAAACTAGCACCAGGACGTTGTATGACTACTGGAACTCCATCCGTGGTGCCCGCAGCGCCCCCGAGCGCAAGGATATCGACCCCACCCGCATCCGCGACGCACTGGCCAATACCTTTATCCTCGAACTCGACGACAGCGACCGTTTTTCATTCCGCCTGGCCGGCTCCCATCTGTGCAACAGCTATTGCCGCGAGCTGAAGGGCCGCTCCTTTTCCGGCCTCTGGCATGAGCGCGACAGCGATGCGATGGAAACGCTGATCCGCGCCGTCACTGAAGATCACGCCGTAGCGCTTGTGACCTTCCAGGGCACGACAGCGCTTCACACCAAGGTCAGCTTCGAAACCATCCTGATGCCGCTCCGGCACAATGGGTCGACCCATACTCGCCTGCTGGGTGGCATGACCGCCCTTGATGAGCCCTACTGGCTGGGCGTGCAGCCGATCCTTGAGCAGCGCATCACAGGCTTGCGACTGATCTGGCCTGACGACATCGAACTGGATGACGGCATCCGCGATGTCGCTACCCAAGTGGTCAACGAAAGCCCCTTCCTGTCCCATGGCGCGCCGGTGGCCATGCCCGCAACGGTGTTCGGCCGGTCGGCGCGGCGCTATGCGCACTTGGCCGTTATCGACGGCGGAAGACAGTAACCCGATTATCAACCGACACACTGCAATTTGCGTGACCTCTGCCGCGCAAATGCCTATCGGCCATCACTTTGTGTTAACCAAGACCAGCTAGTCTGTGTGCAAATAGAACGGGTCAAGCGGTCAGGCGAATGCTCAGCGACAACCTTCCCTCACCGCAGTTCATTGCTCCGGTTCGCACCCGCGCGGAACCTGGCAAGTTTCAGCGGGTGAAAGTGTCGGTACTGGGCCGCTACATGCTGGCCGACCGCCGCGAGTTCCCCTGCCAAATTCTTGAGATGTCGCCGGGCGATGCCCTGGTCATCGCACCCGTCGCCGGTCGCATCGGCGAACGCGTCATTGCCTATGTGGATCACATCGGCCGCATCGAGGGGTCGATCATCCTGCAAATGGACGGCGGCTTCATCATGGATATATCCGCCTCTGCGCGCAAGCGAGACCGGATGGCGGCGCAATTGACTTGGCTCGCCAATAAGGACCTGCTCAATCTGCCTGAAGATCGTCGCCATGAACGCGTGGTTCCCGATATTCGCCATTCGACGGTCGTGCTGGATGATGGCCGCCGCTACAATTGCAAGATCATCGACATCTCGCTGTCTGGCGCCGCGGTTGAACTGGATGTGCGTCCAGCCATGGGCACTCCGATCACCCTAGGTCGGATGCGCGCCCGCGTCGTTCGCCACTTCCAGAATGGGGTCGCCGTCGAATTTGCCTCGGCCCAGGAAATGCTCACCGTGGTGCAGCAAAACTTGCGGGTGCACTGACAACGCCTCTGACCCACGTCGGATTCGCGCACTTCGCCCCCTCCAGCGGCCTGGCTCACATAGTTAATCCGGCCTGAATCCAATCGATACAATTCGCATAAAAACTGCACGGCAATGTTTCGAGCGGGGCAAGCCAGCCCCCCTAGTTTGGTCTCCATCACGGGAGACCATCTATGTCCATCACCGCAAAGACACTGGCAGCAACACTGATCGGCGCCCTCCTGGCAGCCATCGCGATCGTTGCGCCAGCCCAGGCGATCGATACCACCCACGTGGCGTTCGCCCAGACCGCCAGCGGTGTCACCAGCATTCCCGTTGGGCATGCCGAGTTCTGCCAGGCCCGCCCTGCGGAATGCGGTACCAATGCCAATCCCGTCGCGGCCGTATCCTTGACAGATGCGCTGTGGCAGCAGTTGATCAACGTGAACGCTCTGGTCAATCAGTCGATCGTGCCGGTGTCGGACAACGACCTCTATCAAGTTGAGGAGTTTTGGACCTACCCGAACGGCTACGGCGATTGCGAAGACTTCGCCCTGGCCAAGCGCCGCGAACTGATCAACGCCGGCTGGCCGGCCAGCACCCTGCTGATGACCGTGGTCAGGCAGGCCAATGGCGAAGGCCATGCCGTCTTGCTGGTCCGCACCGACCGCGGCGATCTGGTGCTGGACAACCAGAGCGGCAGCATCGAACTGTGGAGCAACACGCCCTATGTCTATCTCAAGCGCCAGTCGCAGGCCCATGCCGGCCAGTGGGTCGACATGCTTGATGACCGCACGACCGTCCTGGCTACAGCCTCGTTCCGCTGATCGAGTATCATCCGCCTCCCGCCCGAACGCGCTGGACGACGGCAGATCTAAAGCAGCACATACGCTCCCACAAAGATGAGCCCGGTCAAAAAGGCCCAGCCAAATGCAACAATGGCAGCGACCAGCGCAGAGGTCATGGAATGGGCGCCGTCCTGGCCCTGCTGCCAGCCTAATTGAAGCATGATGTACGGGCCGCAAACAAAGCTAACCAGCAAATGGCCCATCGAGCCGACAAAAGTCCTGCCGTCGTATCGCAAGGCGGCCTGCTGTTTGGCGAGCCATTGGTAACAATGAGTTCCCGCCCCGGCCAAACACAAGCCGACACCGATCAAATAGGCCGACAGTAGTACTTCCCTCGTCATGCCGATGGTCCCTGTTGGTGATTATTGTTCTCGGCCCGTTTGTTAACCCTTCATTAAGGATATTGATCTCTCAATCGGCTGTCACCTCCTGATTGAAATATTTGGTTAACTTTGCCATGAGTCTGCCCCCTGCCCCCTCGCCCCGCCGTGCGGCAACGGGATACAATCTGGCAGCCATTGCCACTTTGGTGCTGCTGGCAGGGGTTGGTGCTGCCTATGTGATCGTCGGGATGGGACCGGATGAACATCCGGTGCTATCAGCCTTGAGCGATGGCAACCCGGTCGTGCAGACCCTTGCTGGTCGCGAACTCGTGATCCCGGCCAACTGGTTTCGCGCCGGTGAACCCCGGGATGGCTTCACGAACCAGGTCGACCTGCGAGTCAGTTTGCCGTCTTCAGTTGGCGCCCACAATCCAATCGACATCACCCTGCTGCCGCGCAATCGCGCGCGCGCGAGCGCCGCACTGCTAGACGCGGTTTATCTGCATCAATTTTCGGAGGAAACTCGCAGCGGCGTGGCCGGCCTGGTCGGCAAGCCTATGCGCGGTGGGGACGGGTATGCGGGCGAAACTGTCTGGTACGATCCGCTCTCGGCCAATCCATTTGTTGCCAAATGTCTGGACCCTGTGCTCCCGGGTACTCCGGCGCAATGCGTACGAACCGTTTATCTCGCGAGCGGGGTCGCCGCCGTCTACCGGTTTGACGCCACAACCTTGCAATCGTGGCGCCAATTTGATGTCGAGATGGCCCGCTGGCTCACCCCAATCGGCGCTTGGTAGTGCGCCTACTCGATGTCTTCGAGATCGATATCCAGGATCGACATGTTGAAGATGTAGGATTTGTCCCCGTCTTCGTCGTCGGCGTGGATCAGGCCCACCGATTCATCACCGATGAACACTTCGACGGAATCGTTGAGCTTCGGGCGCGGGCGCACATCGATGTTCTTGTTGTTGAACTTGATTTGCAGGAACTTCTGCAGCTTGATGATCTCTGGATGGTTCACTATCCGTGTCCTGCTGATTTGCGATATGGCGGCAATCTAGCCACACACTCAACGCACACAACCCCTGTCGGGTGGCATTTTTACGGTAACAACCCCTCACTCGGCCTTGCGACCGGCGGGCACTCATTCCCCTAGATCGTGCACCAGAACCATCTGGTCCATGACTAGCGCGGGTTGCGCGCATCCGGCTTCACCAACCACCTTGGCCGGCACACCGGCAACGGTGACGCGGGGCGGAACTTCCTTGAGCACCACCGAACCCGCCCCAATCCGCGAGCAATCGCCAACCTTGATATTCCCGAGCACGGTCGCGCCAGCCCCGATCAGAACGCCATTACCGATCTTGGGGTGACGATCCTGATCGGCCTTGCCGGTCCCGCCCAGGGTCACATTCTGCAGCAAAGAAACATTGTCGCCCACCACGGCCGTCTCACCAATCACCAAGCCTGTGCCATGGTCGAGCATAATGCCCTTTCCCATGGCTACCGCCGGATTGATATCCACCTGGAACACCTGGCTGGCGCGGCTCTGCAGGTAGAGCGCAAGATCACGCCGCCCCGCCTTGAACATGGCATGGGCAAAGCGGTGCGTCTGAATGGCCTGATAGCCCTTGAAGTACAGCAGCGGCTCCAGCGCGCGATGGCAGGCGGGATCACGTTCCAGCGTCGCCGCTAGATCAACCCGCGCATTTCGTCCGATCTCGGGCGCATCAATCATCGTCTCGGCGAAAGCCTGGCGGATCAGGTCAGCCGACACATCGTCATGGTCCAGGCGCGCCGCGAGTCGATGCGCCAGTGCCTGTTCGAAACTGTCGTGATTGAGAATCGACGAAATCGCAAGATTGGCCAGCGAAGGCTCATCCGTCACGATCTGGCGGGCACCAGCGCGCACGGCATCCCATACGGGATCTACCGATTTGAGCTCGGCTGATTTGTTGGCGATCATCGTCATGGCGGATCTCCGCATCTTCGTAGCCTAGCGATATAGGATACCTGATGCCCCAAAACAAAGCCCGGGCATCATTTTAATAACAAAGGTCGGTGCTCTATTCGAAGTTCTTGCTCAAAAACTCAAGGGCGGCCGCCTTGAACTTGGTATCACCGGTAGCGCGCATGTGATCGCGCTTTGGAATGGTGAAGCCTTCTGCGTGCGGCATGAGTTCGGCCAGGGGTCCGGGGGCACCTGCCATCACATCCGCCTCGCCCACGGCTACCAGCACCGGAACATCAATCCGGCGCACATCCGCCCGCGCCATCGGCTGGCGTGAGGTTTCCATACACGCTGCCAGCGCTTCGCGATCTGAACCCGTATGTTCAGCAAATATGCGAAATTGCCGCGCCGTGGGATGGGTGAGCCCCTCCAGCGTAGGCGCACGCAGGCCCGCGATAATGTCATTGCCGTCGCTCAAACCGTTGATCAGGTTCAAGCCCATGCCGCCAAATATGGCGCAGGCCACCCGCTCCTGGAACTCGAAGGCCATGAACGCCGCGATCCGCGCGCCCATCGAATAGCCCAGCAGGGCCGCCCGCTCGATGTTCAGATGATCGAGCAGTGCCACCGCATCGCGGGCCATGACCTGCGGATAATACTGCTCTGGATCATATGGCTTGTCCGAATTGCCATGCCCGCGATTATCGAGCGTGATGGCGCAATACCCCGCGCCGGTCAGCGCCTCCACCCAGCCCGTATCGATCCAGTTGACCTTGCCGCTCGAGGCAAAGCCATGAATGCACAAAACGGGCTTGCCCTCGCCGAACACTTCATAGGCGAGCGTCAATCCCTCAGTCTGGAATGTGGGCACGGCGGGGTCCTTTCGATTGCGCTGGTTCTAGGACATTCGAACAGGTTTTAGAAGCGCTCCGAACCCTTTCCATTGGAGGACCCATGCAATATGGTCCGGCCAACAAATCACCGGATCAGGTTTGCAAGATGGCACACGGAACGACGCCCCATTTCCATAATACCGAGGGTCTGCGGCAGATCGAAATCGGCTCCAAGGAATTCCAGTGTATCGGAGCCCTGCCCCCGTTTGACCATCCTCATGTCTATCTGGACATGGGCGAGGACAATGAAATTGTCTGCCCCTACTGCTCGACGCACTACGTCTTCAATTCGCGCCTGGCTCCCGGCACCGCTCAACCGCTGTCAGCCGTTTACGCCGTCGACGCCGCTTAAGGTTTAGCCGCATGCCGGGTACCGGCCAGATCTATCTCGTGGCCGGCGCCGGCATTTCCGGGTTGACCGTAGCTCTTGCGCTCGCCAAATTTGGCGCCAAAGTAGTTGTGCTCGAACGGGCCGGTGCGATATCCGAATTCGGCGCGGGGCTGCAGATCAGCCCTAACGCCCGGCTGGTCCTTGATCGCTTGGGCCTCGATGAGACCATCACCGCCCACAGTATCGAGCCGGTTGGCATTGATATCTACCCCTTCCGGCGCACCACACCTCTTGTGACATTGGAATTGGGTGCGGCAATGCGAGAGCGCTTCGGCTCTCCATACGCCGTCATGCACCGCGCGGATCTGGCAGAGGCGCTTTATCAGGCCACCCGCCGCTTCGCCAACATCGACATCCAGTTCGGAATCCGGAATTGGGATGCCATTTCTACGCCACAAGGGGTGTCGGTCACCATTGAGGAAGCCGATGGCCATCGTCGCACGGTGCGCGGCAAGGCTTTTATCGGTGCAGATGGCGTCCATTCTCATACTCGCCGCGCGTTGCTGAACGGCCCGGCTGCCGACTATCGCCAGCGCGTGGCATGGCGCACATTATTACCGTTCGAACTCGGTAAGCAGCCAATTGGCACTGGATCGCGTCTCGGTACTGTTCGCCCCGGGCTATCACGCGGTGTGCTATCCGCTGCCTCATCGCCAGCAGGTCAATATTGCCCTGTTCGCCAAGGTCCCGCAGGACCAATCCGACGCGGGCACCAATCCGCAACTACCGCGCCGCTCTCGCCAAAGCCCGCGCCTTAAGACGATCCAGGATGCCGCCCGTGACAACTGGACCCCATGGCCGCTCTATAGCGTTGAAACGCACCATTGGCATTCCGGCAATATCGGCCTGATCGGCGACGCGGCCCATGCCATGCTCCCGTTTCAGGCCCAGGGCGCGGCCATGGGAATCGAGGATGCCGCGGTGCTGGCGCCCCTGCTAGTGCGTGCCGCCGACCCCCAAAGCGCCTTCGCCAGCTTTGCGGCCATGCGGCAGACTCGCGTCGCGCGCGTGGCACGCACGTCTGAGACCAACGGTACGATTTTCCACATGGCCTGGCCCTTCAGCGTGGCGCGCAACATGGTCATCGCCATGCAGGGCCCTCGCGGCCATCTGCGGCGCCTGGACTGGCTTTATGGTTATGATGCTGGCTGAAACAGTTCCTCAACCGGGGTATCCAAGGCGGTGCGGCGATTCTATTAGTGACGAATTTACCGCACCCACGGGGGAACCAACTGACCTGCTTCAGCCTTGCGTTGGCAGTCCAGCCTGTGTCAACTGCGCGGCACTTGCCGCGGTTTGTCCGGATTTCAGAGGTTAGCCCTACAGCATGCAAGCAGCGACCCGCTCACGCCTGACTCTCGCCTGCATCTTGCTGACGATCCTGCTCGATATGATTGGTGTGGGCATCATTGTGCCTGTGCTGCCCAAGCTGCTCGAAGAGTTGACGGGCGGGGGCATCGCCGACGCCGCCGTCATCGGGGGCTATCTGGTCTTCGTCTACGCCTCGATGCAGTTCATTTTCTCACCGATTCTAGGCAATCTTTCTGATCGCTTCGGGCGCCGGCCGGTGCTGCTCTGCTCACTGCTCGGACTGACCTTCGATTACCTGATGATGTCGATTGCTCCGGTCGTGTGGTACTTGTTCATCGGCCGCGTCATTGCCGGCATTGCGGGCGCGGCAGTGGCAACGGCAACGGCTTATATGGCCGACATCACGCCCCCCCACAAGCGCACCCACCGCTTCGGCCTCATCGGCGCCGCCTTTGGCCTTGGCTTCATCATTGGCCCGGTGGTTGGTGGCGAACTGGGTGAGTTTGGTCCCCGCGTCCCTTTTTATGCTGCCGCCGGCCTCGCCTTTGCCAATTTCTTGTTCGGACTGTTTGTGCTCCCCGAAAGCCTGCCCCGGCATTCCCGTCGCAAGTTTGACATCCGCCGCGCCAATCCATTCGGCGCGGCAATGGCGCTAAGACAGTACCCGGTGGTGTTGTGGCTACTGGCCGTATTGTTTTTCTTTTCGTTGGCTGCCCAAGCGCTGCCGACCGTATTCAGCTATTTCACCGTCGAAGTGTTCCACTTTACCTCGTCCAATATTGGCCGTGCGCTTGGCGCCTTCGGTATCGGCTTTGCTATTTGCCAGGCGCTGCTGGTCGGCCCCATGGTCAAAACTCTGGGCGAGCCACCCGTCGCGCTGCTGGGCCTCCTGGCGGCGATTGTGGCCTTTGCCGGCGTTGCATTCACCGATCAGGTGTTCTTCCTTTACACCTTCATCATGGTCGGCGCCGTGAGCGGGCTGGCCGCTCCTGCTATCAATGGGGTGCTGTCGCGGCAGGTACCTGATAATGCGCAGGGCGAGTTGCAAGGCGCGGTGAACGCGGCCAATTCCTTGGCGACTATTATCGGCCCGCTCGCAGCCACGCAGATCTTTTCCTATTTCACCACGGCGCCCAGTTCCCCCGGTTACTTCCCGGGGGCCCCGTTTGTCGCAGCCGCTTTCTGCGTGGTGCTGGCGCTGGTGCTGTTCGCCACCGCGGCCTGGCGATTTGAGCTGGGCCATCGACCGTCCCTTGCCAATCGACGCGTGGTTCCCGACATGCCCCCGCCCGGCCAGGTGCGGGTACCCCCGATCGACGAAGATGAATTACCGACGTGATCATCCGCCCTGCCAACGAGGCTGATCAGTCCCAAATCCTCGCGATTGTCACGCCCACGCTGGCGGCCGGCGAAACCTATGCCATCGCCCGCGACCTGCCGGCCACCGATATCCTCGCCTACTGGCTTTCGCCGGGCCATGAAGTGTTTGTCGCTGAAGAGGAGGGCGCGATCTTGGGTACCTATTACCTCAAGGCCAACCAGGCCGGCGGCGGCGCCCACGTCGCCAATTGCGGCTATATGACAGCCTCCGCCGCTCAGGGAAAAGGCGTTGCGCGCGCCATGTGCGAACACTCGCTCCAGCGCGCCCGCGAGCGCGGCTTCCGCGCCATGCAGTTCAACCACGTCGTCTCGACCAACCAGCGTGCCGTTACGCTGTGGCAAGCCTTGGGATTTGCCATTGTCGGCACCCTGCCCCGAGCTTTCCATCACCCGACCGAGGGCTACGTGGACAGCTATGTGATGTTCCGCGAGCTCTGACAAAAAAAGCCCCGCCAAGCGGGGCCTTTTCATTTTCTGGGCCGAGGCTTACTTGCCCAGTGTTGACGGCCAGGTGCCGTGCAGATTGGTGCCGCGACCAACAATCTCGAAACCATGCGCGCCAAAGAAATCGCGCTGTCCCTGGATCAGGTTGGCCGTACCCTGCGCCTGCCGATAGCTGTCGAAATAGCTCAGCGCCGCCGACAGGCAGATCATCGGGAATTCTCCAACGGCCGCCGCGGCAACAACCTTGCGCAAGCTCGGGTGTGCATTCTTCATCAGTGTCACGAAGTCCGGCACCACCAGCAAATTGGTGTTGTCGCCCTTGGCATAGGCAGCCGACATCTGATCTAGGAAACGCGAGCGGATGATGCAGCCAGCGCGCCAGATCTTGGCAATCGTCGCCAACGGCAAATCCCAGCCATTTTCTTCCGATGCCTTGGCGATCACAGCAAACCCCTGGGCATACGACACGATCTTGCCCGCCAGCAGCGCCTGTTCCAGATCCGCCAGTGTCACATCGGTCTTGGCGCGATTGGGCTTGCCATAGATGGCCTCGGCCGCCACGCGCTCATCCTTGCGCGACGAGATTGAACGCGCTGCAACAGCGCCTTCAATGGCGGTCGCGGGAACGCCCATCTGCTGGGCGACGATGGCCGACCAAACGCCCGTGCCCTTCTGGCCAGCCTTGTCGAGGATAAGCTCGACCAACGGCTTGCCGGTTTCGCCATCGACGGCGGCCAGAACGTGGCCGGTGATTTCGACCAGATAGGAATTGAGCGGACCCTTGTTCCACTCCTTGAAGACCTCGGCGCACTCTGCCGGGCTCATGCCCAAACCGTCGCGCATCACGCCGTAGACTTCGGCGATCATCTGCATATCGCCATATTCGATGCCGTTATGGATCGTCTTGACGAAGTGCCCAGCGCCACCCTCTCCGAGGTAAGCGCAGCAGCTCTCACCGTTGAACTTGGCGGCGATATCCGTCAGCACCGCCTCGGCGTTGTGCCACTGTTCCTTGGAGCCGCCGACCATAATAGACGGGCCATGGCGCGCGCCTTCTTCGCCGCCGGATACGCCAGCACCCAGGTAGCCGATGCCCTTGGGCTTGAGATAGTCAAAGCGGCGCTGCGTATCGGTGAACAGCGAATTGCCGCACTCGATGATCGCGTCGCCCTGTTCCAGGTGCGCCAATAATTGCTCGATCATGTCGTCGACCGGCTGCCCAGCCTTGACCATGATGATAATGGAGCGCGGACGCTTTACGGACTGGACGAAGTCAGCGAGATCGTACTTCGCGACTGTGCGGCCATCGAGGCCCTGGGCCTTGGCTTCGGCAACGAATTCGTCGATCCGACTGGCTGTACGATTATGGACCGCAATAGTGTAGCCCTTCTCCGCAATGTTGAGAGCAAGGTTCGAGCCCATAACGGCCAGGCCGATCAGGCCGATATCCGCAGTCGACATACAGCGTCCTTTCGAGGTTGCATTTTGCCACGCCTCTTGTCTTGAGGCTGCGGCGCGAACTGACCACAAACCAACCCAAATCGGAAGCCGGATTCGTGCTAATTCGGCCCTCTCCCCATCTTGTATGGTAGATTGTGTTGCGGATATAAAACAATGTCGTTAGCATTTGCCAGCCAGAGAGGTTGCCACCATGACTACAGCCTTCGATCTCACCGGCAAGCGCGCCTTGATCACCGGCTCGAGTCGCGGACTGGGGCTTGCGATCTCCCAGGGCCTGGCGCAAGCCGGCGCCTCGATTATCCTCAACGCCCGTGATAGTGTCGCCCTCGGTGCTGCCGCCCACAATTTGGCGGCGAGCGGTGCCACGGTTCAGGCCCTCGCTTTCGACGTAACCAGTCGAGACGGCGTCGACGATGCTATCTCCTATGTCGAAGACGAAATTGGCCCGATCGACATCCTGGTCAACAATGCCGGCATGCAGTTCCGCGCCAGCCTCGAAAACTTTCCGCCCGACAAGTTCGATCAGCTCATCGCCACCAATGTCACTTCGGTGTTCAATGTCAGCCAGCCCGTGGCGCGACACATGATCAAGCGCGGCAGCGGCAAGATCATTAATATCTGCTCGATGATGTCAGGGACCGCCCGCGCGTCGATTGCCCCCTATGCGGCGAGCAAGGCCGCCGTTGCCAATCTCACCCGCGGCATGGCGGTCGACTGGGCACCGCACGGGCTCAACGTCAACGGCATCGCCCCCGGCTATTTCGCCACCGAGCTCAATGAAGCTCTGCTCAACGACGCCAAATTCAACGCCTGGGTCGAAGCCCGCACCCCCATGGGCCGCTGGGGTGAGCCAAAGGAACTGGGTGGCGTAGCGGTTTTTCTCGCCTCGGAAGCCGCATGCTTTGTGAATGGCCACATTCTTTATGTCGACGGTGCCCTGACGGCGACGCTATAGACAAGTCATGTCGCTGATCCCTTCCCGCATTGTCATCATCATGGGCGTCAGCTCATCGGGCAAATCCACCGTCGGCCAGGCCATTGCCCGGCGCCTGCATGTGCCCTTCCTTGATGGTGACGGCTACCATCCCCACTCCAATGTCGAAAAAATGCGTGCGGGCATCCCGCTGACGGACGAAGATCGCTGGCCATGGCTGCAGCGCCTTGCCGAGGCCTTGCAGTCTGCGGCCGAAAAAAAGGGGCGACCGTCGGCGCCTGCTCGGCCCTAAAGCGCAGCTATCGTGAATTCCTCACCAAAGTGGCAGGCGAGCCGATCCTGTTTGTGTATCTCGACGGCTCCCGTGAGGTGATCGGCGAGCGCATGGCTCGGCGCCAGCACGAGTACATGCCGGCAAGTCTGCTCGACAGCCAGTTCGCGACACTCGAAGCCCCTAACCCCGAAACCGAAAACGTTCTGGTCATTCCGGTTACCGACAGTGTCGAGAAAATCACCCGCGAAGTACTCAAATCGCTTGCCCACCTGCGAACCTTTCGGCGCTGGCAATAGCCGCCCGGGCCGCCCGTTGCCTAGGCGGGCTGGAAATCATCGCCTGAGGCTACCCCGCTCCGGGCGAGGCTCGCATTATTGTACTGATCAAGGCTGGAAACGTCCTCGCCCACCCAGTCGGGGAGAACTACGACCTGGTCGTCCCTCTCCAGCTCAACCTCGGCCAGCACCAGCCCGGCGTGATACCCGGAAAATTCGTCAACCTCCCAAACCAGCCCACCAAACGGCACGAGGTAGCGGCGTTTTTCGATCACGTGCGGCTCCGCCATCGCTAGCAGTTCCCGCGCATCTTCGATGGGGATGGAATATTCGTATTCGGCACGTGTCAGCCCATCAGTTGCCCCTTTGAGCGTCAACACTGCCTGGCGATCATCCTTGGTGCGCACCCGCACGGTGGCCTTGGCGTTGGACGACAGATAACCCTGCTTCAGCGCCGCGCTCTCCTGGACCAGCGTCCGCCAGCCATCCGAAATCACGAGGAATTTGCGCTCAATCTCTAGACCCATAGTATCCTCAGAATCCAAATGTCATTTGACCGGCCGGACTACCGACTGCGACGCCCTCCAAAGCCAAGAGTTTCAGCTTGGCACCGGTACCCCCTGGTGCAGAAAATCCTCCCGGTTTGCCATCGCTGGCCAGCACCCGGTGGCACGGCAGGATCAGCGGGACAGGGTTCGCTCCCATGGCCTGCCCGACCGCCCGCGACAGCCTCACCTCGCCCAATTGGCGCGCCAGTGCGCCGTAGGTGGTGGTCTCCCCCCAGCCAATCTCCGTCAGCAGCGCATAAGCCCGACGGTGAAAGTCCGGCACCCCGGTCAGATCGAGCGGGACAGCACTAAAATCGACAACTTGCCCATCCGCATAGTCTTCGATCTGGTGGATCACCACCTCGATGGCCCGTGTCGGTTCCCCCGACCTGGCATCACCTCGATTGATCCGCTTCTGCAACTGCTCCCGCTCCAGTCCCGGCAATTGTACCCGTGCGATCCCCGCATCGGTCCAGCCAATGCCGAACGCACCCAGCGCGGTATCAAAAATCATCGTTTCCATGGTTCAGCTGTAGCCCGCATTTGCGCTCATACCACCCGGTTGCTGACGCAATGTGTCGCCAACCTTTGTAACCTTGCTCCGATTGCACAGGAGAAAACGCATGGCGCGGATCGTTGGTTACATAGCTTCCTCTTTGGATGGGTTCATCGCAACCACAGATGAAAATCTGGATTGGTTGACCCAGCAGCCTGACCTCGATCTGGGCGAGTATGACTACCACAATTTTATCGCGCGCGTTCGTACGGTGGTTATGGGTCGCGCAACCTATGACTGGATCGCGCGCTATCCTGGAGCATGGGAGTATGATGGCAAGCGCGTCATCGTTGTTACCTCGCGCCCGATCGAGGAACAAAAGGGGCCGCTCGAAACCCGGACCGACGTCGACGCACTCATTGCCGAGTTGCGAGCCCTGGACGATGGCGATGTCTGGATGCTGGGCGGCGGCAAATTACAAATGGCCTTCATGCATCGCGGGGCCCTGGATGAAATCGAGGTCTATGTTATTTCGGAAATCATCGGCGGCGGGCTGCCGCTCTTCCCTGCCGAGGGCCTGCGCGCATCGCCCAAGCTGATATCTGCTACTGCATTCGGCACGGCTTGCGCGCGCCTGCATTACCGTTTCACCTGAAATAGCCTTTCAGAGCGGGTGATCTAGGGCGCCAAGCTGCTTTTCACACCCGCCCTGCAACAACGGATGTTGTTTGCTCAGGCTCCCGTCTGCTAGACCGCACCTCATGCCCGGTCCCATGCCTACCCTCATCAATTATTTTCCGCCTCTGGAGCCGTATCTGAACGTGCTTCACGTCGATGACGATATTCTCGTCCTCGACAAGCAAAGCGGGCTGCTCAGCGTCCCCGGCAAGGATCCTTCGCTGTGGGACTGCCTGGAGTATCGCGCCCGCCAGACCTGGCCGACAGCCGGCATGTGCCATCGCCTCGACAAGGACACGTCGGGGGTTCTGGTAATGGCGCTCAACAAGCGCGCCCATGGGCGCATCGGCTCGCAGTTTGAACATCGCCAAACCACCAAATCCTACATTGCGCGGGTCACCGGGCGTATCGAGCAGGCATCCGGCTTGGTGGATTTACCGCTCGCCACCGACTGGGAAAACAAGCCGCGCCAGCGCGTCGACTATGAAAACGGCCGCGCCTCGCAGACCGAATGGACGGTACTGGAGCGCGAGGACAACGCCACGCGCGTCCGCTTGCATCCCCTTACCGGCCGCACTCACCAGCTCAGGGTCCACATGAAGGCCATCGGCCATGTGATTCTGGGTGATGTGTTTTATGGCGATGCTGAAACCCTGGCGGCCGCCGATCGGCTGCAGCTGCACGCCGCCGAACTTGGCCTTACCCACCCAACCACCGGCGAGTTCATGACCTTTATCGCGCCGA
This sequence comes from uncultured Alphaproteobacteria bacterium, assembly GCA_963699295.1. Classification (GTDB taxonomy): domain Bacteria; phylum Pseudomonadota; class Alphaproteobacteria; order Rhizobiales; family Devosiaceae; genus Devosia. Next base: position 207,339 of record OY969432.1, on the reverse strand, counting down.
CTCCATTTTAGGTGCGGCAGCCGCCATCACGTGTATGGTTGGGCTATTGCCACGCTCAAGAGTTATTGCCGGAATGAACAAGCTCGCTCCCCTCGCCTTGGCCCTGAGCTTTATTGGCCTGTCGCCCACCCTGGCGTTTGACGAACTGAAATCGGTGATTTCTACCGTCCACCTCAATACGGGCAATGAGGTGATCTTTAATTACATCGCCCCGCGCGACGGCTTTTCCCCTAAAACCGCTTGGACCGGGAATTCGACCAGCCGAGGCATGACCGTCATGTTGAAGGCGGGACGGCGCGACTCGATGACCGGGGTAGATTTTTCCGGCGTGCACGCCTTGTTTTCAGCCGGCATGCCTCCGCAAACCACCGACATCCTGTTCGGCACACCCGGATTTGCCCAGCACACGCCGGAAGCTCTGCGCAAGCGCAAGTTCGAGACCCGAGATATCAACGGCATCACGGTCTACGGCCTGGGCAAGGACCTTGAACTGAATCGCATGCGCGCGCTCGAACAGGATCCGTTCAATGCCGGGATGGGCGTTTCGGAACGCATTGCCATTCTCGCTGACCGGCTCATTCTCTCCACCAGCTGGGACAGAACGGAAGAGGCGCTTGCGGGCACCACCGCCCCCGACAGCCAGCTGCTGGCAGCCACGCTTGCCGCCCTCGAAAACGCAGCAGGCGCCGATGCTTTACTGACTGCTGCGGCGGCCTGGGAGGCCTCGGTCTTTCTCCGCGACGGAGCCAACATCGATTACCTTCTCGAAACCGGAACGGTGGCCGATCACCTCGGCGACCCGACCACCATGCCGATGGCCTATCCGTTCGCCTTCTTTGCGGTCACCGAAGCGACAGACAGCGCCGCCTTGCACATCGCCCTGCCCTTTGGAGACCTCTCCACTGCTCAATCATCAGCGCAGCTGATCGCCGAACGCATCGCTCGATTACCGGAGCCGCTTGCGTTGTCGAGTTCACCTGCGCAAGTACACGCCGAAGTTGCAGAGGGTTTTGCCGTCGCCGTCGTATCGGTCGTGGTTCCGCGCATGGATGCCGAGGAAAATTTCGCCCGCTGGCAGGCGGCCGTCATCCGAAAGCAGTTCAGCCCGCTCTATGTGACGCCCTGATCCGGCGAGGCCCGCTAGTCGGCCTGCCCAATATAGCCGATCTCGATCCGGTGGAACAAATGCCCGGGCTTCATGGTGTCGAGCCATTTTCGGAACGCAGCAACATCGGCAAAGCCGGCGCGCTGCGCCTCAGCGTCGGTCACCTCATCGGGACTGATTTCGTCCATCGCCTTGATAGCCAGCAGGCCTACCCTGGTTTTGAGTGTGCCACCGGCCTTTACCGAAGGGCGGCTCCAGCGGCGAAAGACCAGATCGACCTCCCCCGCACGAATTTGCTCAAGCAGTTCTAGTTTGAGCAACATCAGACCAACACCTCCATGGGTGCCCGAATCCGCCCCAAGCTGCCAATTTTGCCGATCTTCATGGAATTCCTGCTCAACCAATTGGTGCGGGCGGCGGGACTCGAACCCGCACGGGGATACCCCCTCCGGATTTTAAGTCCGGTGTGTCTACCATTTCACCACGCCCGCCGATGATTCTTAGTCGGTGCCGCCCGAGATCGGCGCAACATAGGCCACGTCCAGATCCCAGGGGAAGAAAATCCAGGTGTCCTGGCTGACCTCGGTGATGAAGGTGTCGACCAGTTCGCGACCCTTGGGCTTGGCATAGACAGTGGCAAAATGTGCGCCCGGCAGCATGTCGCGGACGACGCGGGCAGTTGCTCCGGTATCCACCAGATCATCCACCACCAACACCTTGCCACCGTTCTTGGCAAGCGCCAGTACCGAGGCCGTGATTTCCTTGAGCACCTGGACACCGCCCTGGTTCTGGTGGTCGTAGCTTTTGACCGCGATCGTCTCGACCGTGCGGATGTTCAGTTCGCGCGCCACAATGGCCGCAGGCACCAGGCCGCCGCGGGCAATGGCCACGACCGCATCGAATGGGCCAATCCCGGCAAGGCGCCACGCCAGGGCGCGGCTGTCACGGTGGAACTGGTCCCAGGTCACCGGGAACGATTTCTGGTTGGGATCGGTCAAACTATCTCTCCTGCCCGGCGCCACCGCGTCCGGTTGAATTTTGAAGTCCGTTGCTTAGCAAAGCTGGCGCAATGCGCAAATTATTCTTCGTCTGGAGGCGCAATTCCGGCCTTTTGATGGGCTTCTTCCACCATTTCCCGCACTTTTGCCGCCGCCGCCGATAAGCGGACCGGATCAGAGGAGCGCAAAACGAGCTCGGTCATCACTCGCGCCTTGTTGCTCATTTGTGGGTAGCTACCCATTTTGACGTCGGGAAACTCCGCCTGCAATTGCGCTAGCGGGCCTCCGACTGTTCCCTCGCCCACGGCCGCCTTGATAGCGATGGATTGTACTTTCTTGCCACCCTGCAGTGTCGGTGCCAGCGCTTCGAGCATGGCCCGCATGATAACCGGAACGCCGGCCATCACATGCACATTGCCAATCCGGAAACCCGGCGCGGCACTGACCGAGTTGACAATCAGATCGGCCCCCTCGGGAATCCGTGCCATGCGCAACCGCGCCTCGTTGACTTCGGTTCCGGTTTCTTTCCACCGCGCTTCGAGCATGGCCCGCGCCTCGGTGTTGATCGGCAAGGCTACACCAAACGCCTTGGCGACGGCATCGGCGGTAATGTCATCATGGGTCGGCCCAATGCCGCCAGTGGTGAACACATAGGTGTAGCGTGTCCGCAGGGCGTTGAGCGCCTCGACAATATCTTCCGTTTCATCCGTCACCACGCGCACTTCGCGCAGCTCGATCCCAAGATCGGTGCAAAACTCGGCGGTGGCGCCAATATTCACGTCTTTGGTGCGACCCGACAGGATTTCATCGCCGATCACCAGCAATCCGGCAGTTACGCTGTGTGCACTCATTAAACCTGACCCGTCATCTCGCCTTGGTATCAGCAATGCCCGTGTGGCGAATTGACGTCAAGCAAAGCCGCTGCCCTTCCAATCCGGGCGCCAAGCGATTAACTTTAACCAAACCACCCTTGGAGTCCCTGAGTTGATTACCTTTGCCGACGCCCCCGCCAAAGCCCGCCGCACGCCTGGCGTCATTCCGCTGCATGGCGCGGAAGGCTTTGAGGGCATGCGCAAGGCCGGGGCCCTCACGGCCAAGGCTCTCGATATCTTGACCGAATATGTCGAAGCAGGCGTACCGACCGCCACGATCGACAAGGTGGCCTATGAATTTGCGCGCGATCATGGCGCGGTTCCGGCGACCATTTTTTATCGCGGCTATCGCCATTCCCTGTGCACCTCGCTCAATCACGTTGTATGCCATGGCATCCCCGATGAGCGTCCGCTGCGCGAAGGGGACATCGTCAATATCGACCTGACCCTGGTTGTCGACGGCTGGCACGGCGATTCGAGCCGCATGTATCCGGTGGGCGAAATCTCCCGCAAGGCCGAGCGTCTGATCGAAGTGACCTATGCCAGCCTCGAAGCTGCCCTTGCGGTGGCCAAGCCCGGCAATACAACCGGTGATATCGGTGCGGCGGTTCAGGCGGTTGCCGAGCCGGAGCGGATGAGCGTGGTGCGCGATTTCGTCGGCCACGGCCTGGGCCAGCTGTTCCACGACGAACCCAATATCCTGCACTTCGGCACGCCTGGAACCGGCATTCCACTCAAGCCGGGTATGATCTTTACCATCGAGCCGATGATCAATCTGGGCCGCGCACAGGTCAAGATTCTCTCGGATGGCTGGACCGCAGTTACCCGCGACCGCACGTTATCTGCGCAGTGCGAGCATTCAATCGGCATAACCGAAACCGGGCACGAGATCTTCACGCTTTCACCCGGCGGCCTGTTCAACCCACTGGCCGTACGAGCTGCTGGATGAGCAAGCGGGGCGATGAACTTTCCGAAGTCACCACCGCCCCGCCCCTCGCTGGCACTGCTGTTGCCACTACCGATATGCTCTTGGTGCCGCGAGCCAATCAGGTGGTGGCATCCACCGAGCCGGCGACGCAACCGCCTCCCGACCATCTCGGGCATCGCCAGCGCGTACGCGACCGTTTCATGCGCGCCAGCGCCGATGGCCTTGAGGACTACGAACTGCTGGAGTTGATCCTGCAACTGGCGCTGCCTCGCCGCGATACCAAGGGCATCGCCAAGGCGCTGTTGCGCGACTTTGGCAGTTTCTCCGGTGTTTTTTCCGCCAGCCCCGCCCGCCTAACCCAGATCAAGGGTGTCGGCGCCAATACCGCCGTTTATCTCAAACTGTTTCAGGCGGCGGCGGTGCGCTTTTCCCGCGAGGGTATCGATTTTTCCAAGCCGGTTCTGTCCGCCTGGTCGGAGCTTATCGATTATTGCCACCGCCAGATGGCCTTTCAGACCATCGAGCAGTTCCGCGTTCTGTTTCTGGACAAGAAGAACCGGCTGATCGCCGACGAGGTGCAACAGACCGGCACCATCGATCACACGCCGGTCTATCCGCGCGAAGTCATCAAGCGGGCGCTCGAGCTCAACGCGACAGCGCTGATCCTGGTGCACAATCATCCATCGGGTGATCCGGCCCCGTCTTCGGCCGACGTCAGGATGACGCGCGAGATCGCTGAGATCGCCAAGCCCATGGGCATCACCCTGCACGACCACATCATCATCGGCAAATCCGGCCACGCCTCAATGCGTGGCCTCAAACTCTTCTAGGCAGGCTGGCGCCTCGCCTAGCCGAAATTGGCCAGCACTGGGAACGTCTCGAGGAACCAGTAGGAAATGCGCGTGAAGTCGCCGGTCAGGAACAGGATACCGGTCACCACCAGCACTCCACCCATCACCCGCTCGACCGTGCGCAGATGCTTCTTGAACCCCTGGAAAAACGCCATGAACGGGCCAATTGCAATGCCCGCAAGAAAGAACGGCACGCCTAGGCCCAGCGAGTAGAGCCCCAGCAGGCCAGCGCCTTCCCATGCTGTTTCACGCCCCGCCGCCAGCGACAGCACCGCCGCCAGTACCGGTCCGATGCACGGGGTCCAGCCAATGGCGAATGCCAGCCCCAGCAGAAAACCGCCGACCGGCCCGCTCGCCACACCCGGCCCCTGATGCCGCATCTGCCGGTCCAGCAGCGCGATCCGGTAAACTCCGATAAAATGCAGCCCCATCGCAATGATCACGATCCCCGCAATTGGGGTAATGATCGGCAGGGCCTGGCGGAACGCCTGCCCAAATGCCGTCGCCGTCGCGCCCAGCGCCACGAACACCACCGAAAACCCGATAATGAAGAACAGCGACGTGATCGCTACCTTGCGCTGCAAGACACCCGCTGTGCTGCCCTCGTCGCGAAGCTGATCAAAGCTCGCGCCGCTCATATAGGTCAGGTAAGGCGGGACCAGCGGCAGCACGCATGGCGACAGAAAGCTCAGCACGCCTGCGCCGAATACTAATGGCAGGGAAAATTCCAAGAGAATGACGCTCCTTTTGCTGGTCTGGTTCTAGCGGCTCCCCCGCGCAAAGCAATCGACCCTATGTCGCATCGCTGCTTTGTGAACCTGCCCTTGCCCCTCTCGCGCCCAAACTATATGGCAAAGACGCGCTTCTCCTATGGCAAGGCAGCCCTGATGACCACACCGCAGATCCGCATTGCGCCCTCCATCCTGTCGGCCGATTTCAGCCGCCTCGGCGAAGAGATCACCGCCATCGATGCCGCTGGCGCCGATTATATCCATATCGACGTTATGGACGGACACTTCGTTCCCAATATCAGCTTCGGCCCGGTGGTCATGGCGTCCGTGCGCAAATACACCGCCAAGCCATTTGACGTGCACCTGATGATCGCCCCCGTCGATCCTTATATTTCTGCCTTTGCCAAGGCCGGCGCCGACATCATCACCGTCCACGCAGAGGCTGGACCGCATTTGCATCGTACCCTGCAGGCCATTCGTGCCGAGGGCAAGAAGGCCGGTGTTGCCATCAATCCGGCCACCCCCGTCTCCGTGCTGGAGGATGTCATCGATGATATCGACCTGCTGCTGGTCATGTCGGTCAATCCCGGCTTTGGCGGCCAGAGCTTCATCCCACATTCCCTGACCAAGATCCGCCAGGCCCGTGCGCTGATCGGCAACCGCGCAATTGATCTGCAGGTCGACGGAGGAATTACCGCCGCCAATGCTCGCGATGTAGCCGATGCCGGAGCCAATGTGTTTGTTGCCGGCTCCTCGGTCTATGGCGGCAATGATGCCACCACCTACGCCCCGCGCATCGCCGCCATTCGCGACGCCGCCGGCCTTCGCCGCGCCTGATTCTCCCTCTGAACCCGAAAGCCTAAGCCCATGATCCCGCGCTATTCTCGCCCCGAAATGGTCGCCATCTGGTCCGCCGAGACCCGCTTCTCCATCTGGTTCGAGATCGAAGCTCACGCCACCACCAAGCTGGCCGAACTGGGCGTGGTGCCCAAAGCATCGGCCCAGAACATCTGGGACGTCATGAACGCCCGCAAGGCCGAGCTGGGAGACTATGGCTTTGACGTGGCGCGCATTGACGAGATCGAGCGCACCACCAAGCACGACGTCATCGCCTTCCTGACCCATCTGAGCGAAATCGTCGGTCCCGACGCCCGCTTCGTTCACCAAGGCATGACCTCGTCCGATATTCTCGACACCACGCTGTCCGTGCAGCTGGCGCGTGCCGCCGATTTGCTGATCGCCGATATCGATGCCCTGCTCGCCGCTCTCAAGCGCCGCGCCTTCGAGCACAAGGACACCATCACCATCGGCCGCAGCCACGGCATCCATGCCGAGCCAACCACTTTTGGCGTCAAGCTCGCCCAGGCTCACGCCGAATTCGCCCGCAACCGGGCGCGTCTCGTCGCCGCGCGTGCCGAAATCGCCACCGCCGCCATTTCCGGCGCCATCGGGTCCTTTGCCAATATCGACCCGCAGGTCGAGGAATATGTCGCCGACAAGCTGGGCCTCGCCATCGAGCCGGTCTCGACGCAGGTGATCCCGCGCGATCGTCACGCCATGTTCTTTGCCACGCTGGGCGTCGTCGCCTCGTCAGTCGAACGGCTGGCCGTGGAAATCCGCCATCTGCAGCGCACAGAAGTGCTCGAAGCCGAGGAATATTTCTCCCCCGGCCAAAAGGGCTCGTCGGCCATGCCGCACAAGCGCAACCCGGTGCTGACCGAAAACCTTACCGGCCTGGCCCGCCTGGTGCGCGGCATGGTGACCCCGGCGCTGGAAAACGTCGCACTCTGGCACGAGCGCGATATCTCGCACTCCTCTGTCGAGCGCATGATCGGTCCCGACGCCACCGTGACCCTGGACTTTGCCTTGGCCCGCCTCACAGGGGTCATCGACAAGCTGGTGGTCTATCCCCAGAACATGCGCCGCAACCTCGATCTGCTCGGCGGCCTGCACAATTCGCAGCGCGTCCTGCTCGCCCTCACCCAGGCCGGCTATTCTCGCGAGGACAGCTATGCGGCGGTCCAGCGCAACGCCATGAAAGTTTGGGAGATGCAGGGCGATCGCACCGGACAGTTTGCCAGGAACCTCAAGGCCGATCCTGAAGTCACCCTGAGCGATGCGCAGATCGATGACATGTTCGATGACGCCTATCACCTCAAGCATGTCGACACGATCTTCCAGCGCGTTTTTGGCAGCTGAACCATGATCAAGCGCGACGCCGTGGGCTCTTACCGCCCTGTCGGGATGACTGACCCGATAACGGTCTTCATGCGCCCAAGGACTAACCGGACATGAAAATTTCGGAATGCGACATCCTCATCCTGCCTGACCTGGGCGGCTTGCTGCCCGGTCACTGGCAGTTGCGCTGGGCCGAACGCATGTCCACCGCTGCCATTGTCGAGCAGGCTGACTGGATTGAACCCGATCTCGATGATTGGGTCGCGACCATTGATCAGGCAGCCCGCCTCACACCGCGCCCCGTCGTGCTCGTGGCCCATTCTCTGGCCGTGCTTGCCGTCGCCCATGCAGGTTCACGCCTTCCAGGCAATGTGCGGGGCGCGCTGCTGGTCGCCCCGCCCGATGTGGAATTGAGTGCCGACGTGTCCGAGGAACATCGCGCCTTTGCCCCGATCCCGCGGGATCCGCTGCCCTTCCCCTCATTGCTGGTCGCCTCCAGCGACGATCCGACCTGCACGCTGGAACGCGCAGTCGAATTTGCCAATTGCTGGGGTTCGGATTTTCACCAGGCCGGCGAAGCGGGGCATATCAATGTCCAGTCTGGCCATGGTCCCTGGCCTGAGGGGCTGCTGATGTTCACGCGGCTGATGCAGCGGCTCAAATGATCGCGATCTCCCGCCGCTGACCGGGACTTTCGTTGACGCAGTTGGCTTGTTCCCCGCGGCCTCATCGCGCGAGCAACCCATTCCCCTTTTGCGCTGGCATTTTGGTACAATAAGCCTCGCGCAACAGCGCAGTTCCCCGTAAACCAATGGATCATTGTTTGGCTTGGAGGGCCCGATATGACTGTAAATTCAAAGCACCCCGAGACACAGGGTCTCCATGCTGGCTGGCGCTCGGACCCCACCACCGGTTCAGTGGCCGTTCCTATCTACCAGACCACGTCGTACCAGTTTGAAGACAGCGAGCACGCCTCGGACCTGTTCGCACTGCGCCAGCTGGGCAATATCTATACCCGCCTTGGCAACCCGACCACTGACGTGCTGGAAAAGCGCGTCGCGGCCCTCGAAGGCGGCGTGGCAGCGCTTGCTGTTGCCTCGGGCCAGACCGCTACTGCCTATTCGCTGCAGAACCTGGCCGTCTCCGGCGACAATATCGTTGCCTCGACCGACCTCTATGGCGGCAGCTACAATCTGTTCAAGAACACCTTCCGCGAGGCCGGCATCGAAGTGCGCTTCGTTGATCCGTCCGATCCGGAAAACTTCCGTCGCGCCACCGACGGCAAGACCCGCGCCTACTACGCCGAAACCCTGCCCAATCCCAAGCTGGCCGTGCTGCCCATCGCTGAAGTCGCGGCGATCGGTCGTGAGTTCGGTATTCCGCTGGTCGTCGACAACACCGCGGCCCCGCTTACAGCCCGTCCGTTCGAGCACGGTGCCGCTGTCGTGGTTTATTCCTCGACCAAATATCTGGGCGGCCACGGCACCTCGATTGGCGGCCTCATTGTCGATGGCGGGAATTTCGACTGGGCCGCTTTCCCTGAGCGCCAGCCGCTGCTCAATCGCCCCGACCCGGCCTATCACGGCGCCGTCTGGGTGGAAGCCGCCAAGCCCCTCGGCCCCATCGCCTATATCCTCAAGGCGCGCACCACTCTGCTGCGCACCCATGGCGCAGCGCTCTCCCCATTCAACGCCTTCCTGACCATCCAGGGCCTGGAAACGCTGGCTCTGCGCGTCGACCGCCACTTCGAAAACGCCGTCAAGGTTGCCGAATGGCTGTCCAAGCGCCCCGAGATCGCTTCCGTCAATCACCCGACCCTGCAGACGGGCGCCCTCAAGGCCAATGCCGACAAGTACCTGACGCGCGGCAAGGGCGCCCTGCTCGGCTTTGAGTTGGCCTCTGGTGGTCGTGAAGCCGGCGCGCGGTTCATTGATGCGCTCCAGCTGATCTATCATGCGGCCAATATCGGTGATGCCCGCTCGCTCGCCATCCACCCCGCCACCACCACGCACTCCCAGCTGTCTCCCGAAGAGCAGCTGTCTGCTGGCGTGACCCCTGGCTATGTCCGCCTGGCCATTGGCATCGAGCATATTGACGACATCCTGGCCGATCTCGACCAGGCGCTGAACGCCGCCACCAGCGGTGCCAAGATCGCCGCCGAGTAATCTCTAAGATCGGTTCAAAACGACAACGGGTCGGCCCCTGGCCGGCTCGTTTTTTGTGTCACGCTGCCGTCACGGCCGCGCCGCAAAATTGCACCATGTTTGCCAGCTTGCGACACCGACAAGAGCACCATTTGGCCTTGGACGGGGCAGTCGGCGTTGATTGCGTCAACAATGGGCACTGCAGCCATTAAATCTTCTTAACTTGTTGATAGCGCAACAGGTTTCTACAATATGCACTCAGGTTTGGAAGCCGCCGGCAACTCCGTAAAGTTGCGACTCGACGCTTTTGGAAAATCTGTCATGCGGGCAATGTCCCGCCGTCTCATGGAGACAATGATGAAGAAAATCTTCGCACCAATCGCCCTTGCCCTGCTGGTTGCAGCTCCCGGCGCCGCTTTTGCCGCCGGTGCCACGCCTGCTCCCGCCACCAAGCCGGTTGCAGCTGCAGCGGCGACGACCGCCGCAAAAGATCAGTCGATCACTGGCATGGTGAAATCCTTTGACCTCAAGGGCCACGTGCTCACCCTCGACAATGGCATCGCCTACAAACTGCCTATCGACTTCAAGGATCCTGGGCTCAAGAACGGCGCCAAGGTAACCGTGCTCTGGCACATGGTTGGCAAGGACTATGACGCCACCAAGGTCATGCTCGGCTAGCGGACAAGCGAACACAGCATCAAAAAAGGAGCCGGCAGTCGATCGCCGGCTCCTTGTTTTTTGTCGCCAGACCGTCTTCAGCCTTCGCTGGCCACCTGCTGATTGGCTACATCGACCAGTTGCAACATTTTCTGGCGAATCACTGCCTCATCGACCGGCACGCCCTTGGCCTTGAGATCCCCGGCCACCTTGCGGAACACGTCCTCGTCGCCCGCTTCCACGAAATCTGCTGCGACCACTTCTGCTGCATAAGTGTTGGCCGCATCGCCGGTCAGCCCCAGCAATTCAGCCGCCCAGATACCGAGCAACTTGTTGCGACGGGCTTCCGCCTTGAATTTCTTCTCGGCGTCGAAGGCGAACTTGGCCTCCTGTCCCTTCTGGCGATTCTCGAACTGGCTCATGCACTGCTCCTGAGTGGCTCTGAAATGCCGCCAGTGGCGGCTCTCAACGACATAAGCGCTCCCCATGACCTATTCAACGGCTGCTGCTGTTTGGACCACTGCCCGCGCGCGCCTCCATCATTTCCCGCGATACCAGCGCCAAACACGAAAGAGCTTGCATTAACGCCATGATCTGGCGCATGAAGCGGCCAAATCCTCCCTCACTTCACCGTTACGGACACCCAATGAACCGTCGGCGCAAAATCTATGAAGGCAAGGCCAAGATCCTGTTTGAGGGTCCTGAGCCGGGCACCTTGGTCCAATACTTCAAGGACGACGCCACCGCTGGCAATGGCGCACGCCATGAAGTCATCGATGGCAAAGGCGTTCTGAACAACCGGATTTCCGAATTCATCTTCACCAAGCTCAACGGGCTGGGCATACCGACGCATTTCCTGCGCCGCATCAACATGCGCGAGCAGCTGATCAAGGAAGTCGAGATCATCCCGCTCGAGATCATCGTGCGCAATTACGCCGCCGGTTCGCTAGTCAAGCGTCTCGGCCTCGAGCCCGGCACCCAGCTGCCCCGCTCGATCATCGAGTTTTGCTACAAGGATGATGCCCTGGGCGACCCCATGGTCTCTGAAGAGCACATCACAGCTTTTGGCTGGGCCACCCCTGCCGAGCTCGACGACATCATGAGCCTGGCTATCCGCGTCAACGACTTCCTGACCGGCCTGTTCATGGGCGTCGGCATCCAGTTGGTCGATTTCAAGATCGAATGCGGCCGTCTCTATGAAGGCGACCTGATGCGCATTGTGCTGGCCGACGAGATTAGCCCGGACAATTGCCGCCTGTGGGACGTCAAGACCCGCAACAAGATGGACAAGGATCGCTTCCGCGAAAACCTTGGCGGCCTGGTCGAGAGCTACCGCGAAGTCGCCCAGCGCCTTGGCATCCTGGTCGAGACCGAAAACGCGCTGACGACCGGTCCGCGCCTCGTTCAATAAGTCTGAAAGAGCCATCCATGAAAGTCCGCGTTACGGTTACTCTCAAGGCCGGTGTGCTTGATCCCCAGGGCCAGGCGATCGAAGGATCGCTGGCCAGTCTCGGGTTCGAGGGCGTCAACTCCGTGCGCCAGGGTAAGGTGTTTGATCTAGTTCTCGATGGAACGGATGAGGCGTCCGCTCGTTCGGTAGTCACCAGCATGTGCGAGAAGCTGCTGGCCAATACTGTGATTGAAAACTACGCGATCGAAATTCCAAATTAACGCCTTCGCGATATCAATATTATCGCGCCGTTTTATGGCGCAGGGCCAATCTGTCATGCTTAAATCTATATCGCTGTTGGTCATGTTCGTTGCCACCCTTGGCCTGCTCTTTGCAGCCTACGCGACCGTGCCCGTCTGACGCGGACTAGGCTGTTCCGGGCAGGCATCACGCCTGCCCGCAGCCCCTCTTGGCAGGCTCCGCCTTTCGATCTTAGCCAAAAACTTACCAATCCCACATTTCCCCTCACGTCTTCCTCAGCCGTCAACCGGAACCTCAACAGTTCGCGGGTATGGCTTGTGAACTTCTGCGTGGGGGAATACAGTTCATGACCAACAGTGCCAACCGGCTCGACTGGGTAGACAGGGCCAAAGGCCTGTCGATCTTTCTTGTGGTCATGATGTATTGCGCCGCCAGCATCGGCGAAGATACCGGCCAGACCGGATTGCTGCATTGGGCCATCGCCTTTGCCACCCCCTTCCGCATGCCGGAGTTCTTCCTGCTGTCGGGCCTGTTCCTCTCGGCCGTCATCGCCCGCCCGTGGAAAGCCTTCGCTGACCGCCGCATCGTGCATTATCTGTATTTCTATGCGCTCTGGGCGGTCATCCACATCGCCTTCAAGGTCGGCCTCGTCGGCATGAACCCGGTCGGCGCCCTGGGTGACATGGCCTTGGCCATCGTTCAGCCCTATGGCGTGCTGTGGTTCATTTATATGCTCGCCGCGCTGGGCCTCATCACCAAGCTCGTGCACGACTGGCGCCTGCCCCAATGGGCGGTCCTGGTGGTTGCGGCCATCCTGCAGATGGCCCCCATCCAAACCGGCGCCTATGCCCTCGATCAGTTCGCCGAGTACTACGTTTATTTCTACGTTGGCTACGCTTTCGCGCCTCAGCTGTTCAAGATAGCCCAATGGGCCACCCACAACACCGCCGCAGCGCTTGTCGCCGTGCTGGTATGGGCTCTCGCCAATGCCGCGCTGGTGTTCAATGGCGGCTTCATCATGGACCCGGTTCATCCCATGCCCGGCTACGCCTCCTTGCCAGGCCTACATCTGGCGCTGGCGCTGATCGGTTCCACCGCCCTGTGTCTGGTCGCGGCCCTCCTTACCCGCCTGCCTTGGATGGCGTGGCTGCAATGGATGGGCAGCAAGTCGCTCATCGTCTATGTGGCTTTCGTGCTGCCAATGGGCGTCGCTCGCATCATCCTGCTCAAGCTGGGCCTGACCGAGCCCAATCTGCTCAGCCTGACCGTTCTTGCCTCCTCCATCATCTCGCCGCTCATCTTGTGGTGGATTGTGCACCGCGTCGGATTCGGCACTTTCCTGTTCGAGCGCCCCGCCTGGGCCCATTTGCCCGGCACGTATCGCCCCACTGCCAGCACAAAGATTACCGCCCCAACCCCGGCAGAGTGACGCAGTCCGGCGACAAACCGGTCTTTGCATCGCTCGGAACAATCTCGGCCCTTGCCTTTTGGGCCGAGACCCACCAAAAGACCCTCGCAACTCCTGACATAGCGAGGACAAGCCGATGAAATCCGCCGTCATCGTCTTCCCCGGACTCAATCGCGACCGCGACATGATCGCGGCGCTGACCAAGATTTCCGGTACTGCCCCCACCACCGTCTGGCACCAGGACGCCGACTTGCCCGCTGACGTCGATCTGATCGTCATCCCGGGTGGCTTTTCCTATGGTGACTATCTGCGCTGCGGTGCCATTGCCGCCCGCTCCCCCATCATGGACAAGATCCGTGACCGTGCCGCCAAGGGCGTCAAGGTTCTCGGCGTCTGCAACGGCTTCCAGATACTGATCGAAGCGGGCCTGTTGCCGGGGGCGCTGATGCGCAACCAGTCGCTCAAGTTCGTCTGCCGCGACGTCAAGCTCGAGGTCGCCAACGCCGATACCGCCTTCACCCGCGGTTACACGGCCGGCCAGATCATCCGCTGCCCTATCGCCCATCACGATGGCAATTATTTTGCCGACAGCGAAACGCTGGCGCGCATCGAGGCCAATGGACAGGTCGCCTTCCGCTACGCCGAGGGCACCAATCCCAATGGCTCGCTCAACCACATTGCCGGTGTCTTCAACGAGACCAAGAATGTCCTGGGGCTGATGCCGCACCCGGAAAATCTGATCGAAGCCGCCCATGGCGGTTCTGATGGCCGAGCCCTGTTCGAGGGCTTGCTGGGCCAAGCTGCCTGATCCAATTGAGCGCGCCTTCGGGCGCGCTTTTGCCTTAGCGGTCCCGCATATGGAAACGCCTTGATGACCCCCTACCAGAACAACATCGCCATGACGCCCCAGCTGATTGCCGATCACGGCCTCAAGCAGGACGAATTCGACAAGATCGTCACCCTTATCGGCCGCCAGCCCAATTACACCGAGCTCGGCATCTTCTCGGCCATGTGGAATGAGCACTGCTCGTACAAATCCTCCAAGAAATGGCTCAAGACCCTGCCCACCACCGGGCCGCGCGTCATTCAGGGCCCCGGCGAAAATGCCGGCGTGGTCGATATTGGCGATGGCCAAGCGGTCGTCTTCAAGATGGAATCGCACAACCACCCGTCCTTCATCGAGCCCTATCAGGGTGCGGCGACCGGCGTGGGCGGCATCCTGCGCGACGTCTTCACCATGGGCGCCCGCCCCGTTGCTGCCATGAACGCCCTGCGCTTTGGCGCGCCCGACCACGAAAAGACCCGCCATCTGGTGTCGGGCGTGGTTGCCGGTGTTGGCGGCTATGGCAACGCCTTCGGCGTGCCGACAGTTGGCGGCGAAGTCGAATTCGACGCCAGCTATAACGGCAACATCCTGGTCAACGCGTTTGCCGCGGGCCTCGCCGATACCGACAAGATTTTCTATTCCAAGGCCGAAGGCGTTGGCCTGCCCGTCGTCTATCTCGGTGCCAAGACCGGCCGCGACGGTGTTGGCGGAGCCACCATGGCCTCGGCCGAATTTGGCGACGACATCGACGAAAAGCGCCCCACCGTTCAGGTTGGCGACCCCTTCACCGAAAAGCGCCTGCTCGAAGCCTGCCTTGAGCTGATGGCCACCGGTGCCGTCATCGCCATTCAGGACATGGGCGCCGCTGGCCTCACCTGTTCTGCGGTCGAAATGGGCGCCAAGGGCGACCTCGGCATCGAGCTCAATCTCGATCACGTACCGGTCCGCGAAACCCACATGACGCCCTATGAGATGATGCTCTCGGAATCCCAGGAGCGCATGCTCATGGTTCTGCATCCCGAAAAGGAAGCCGTCGCCCGCGCCGTATTTGAAAAGTGGGAACTCGATTTCGCCACGGTCGGCAAGACCACGGACGATCTGCGCTTCCGCGTGTTGTGGCAGGGCGAGGAAGTCGCCAATCTGCCGATCAAGGACCTCGGCGACGAAGCCCCCGAATATGATCGCCCCTGGACCCCATCGGTGCCCGCCCCGGCGCTGGCCGCCGATGACGTGCCCCAGATGGATGTGGCCGATGCCCTGCTCAAGCTGGTCGGTGGCCACCAGATGCGCCTCGCGGCGCTGGGTCTATGAACAATATGACACGCTGATTCAGGGCAATTCCCTGCAGCGCCCCGGCGGCGATGCCGGCGTCATCCGTGTCGAAGGTCACGCCACCAAGGCGCTGGCCTTCACCTCCGATGTCACCCCGCGCTATTGCCAGGCTGACCCCTATGAGGGCGGCAAGCAGGCCGTCGCCGAAGCCTGGCGTAACCTCACGGCTACCGGTGCGGACCCTATCGCCGCCACCGACAACCTCAATTTCGGCAATCCCGAGCGCCCGGAAATCATGAGCCAGCTGGTTCATGCCATCAAGGGCATCGGTGAAGCCTGCCTGGCGCTGGATTTCCCGATCGTTTCGGGCAACGTCTCGCTCTACAACGAGACCAATGGTCAGGGCATTCTGCCCACCCCCACTATTGGTGGCGTTGGCCTGCTGCCCGACTGGAACAAGATGGCCCGCATCGGCTTTGCCGCCGAAAACCAGGTCATCCTGCTGATCGGTGCCCCCGACAAGCGGGGCACCCATCTGGGCCAGTCGATCTATTTGCGCGATCTGTTTGACCGCCGCGACGGCTCCGCCCCACATGTCGATCTGGGCCATGAGCGCCGCACCGGCGATTTCGTGCGCAAGCTCATCCGCTCGGGCGCCGCCACTGCAGTGCACGATCTGTCTGATGGCGGCCTGGGCGTTGCCTTGGCCGAAATGGCGGTCGCCTCAGGCATCGGCGCCAATGTGGTCGACCTCGAAGGCCACGATCCGATCCTGCAATATTTCGGCGAAGATCAGGGCCGCTACCTCGTCACCGTCAATCTCGACCCGCAGGGCGATGCAATCGCTGCCCTGTGGGCCGAAGCCGAAGCACTGGGCGTATTTGCCCCCTGGATCGGTACTACCGGCGGCAGCGATCTGGTGCTGGGCGCCGCCCGCCCCGTGCCGGTCGCCGATCTCAGGGCGGCCCATGAAGGCTGGTTCCCCAATTTCATGGACGGCCCTGCCGCACATTAAATCTTTTTGCCTTATGTTCGCCGCTCTTTGGAGTGTTTTCACTCCACAGGGCGGCGTTTCTTTTTTTGGAGTGTTCCATGAGTCTTCGTCGGACAATTGGCTATTGCGCCGCGCTTTCCCTCGGCATCCTGCCCAATATTGCCCACGCCCAGAGCGTCAATGTGACCCGCTCCATCCTGCCCGACCTGCCCTACACCCTGATCTACCCCGAAGACATGGCCCTCGCCGGCAGCGTCGATACTTCATTGGTCCTCACCGCCCCGCAGGCCCCCCTCCAGTGCCAGTTGACCATTGTCCCGACCGACGACACCGGCTGGACCGCCGAAAGCGCCCTGTCGGCTCTGGACGACGCCGAGACCGCCTCCAGCTGGAGCACCAGTTTCCCCGGCTTTGCCCTCACCGAGAAGGGCACGACGCCCTACCAGAGCACCACCGCCCTGACCTATGAGGGCACGGCAGCAGAATCGCCCCTGGGCATTCCGCTGACCATCGTGCACACCGAAGCCGTCGACGAAGGCCGCGGCTATCTGTTCGATTGCATGTATGGCGTCGAGTTCGAGGCGCAGCTGCGCCCCGTCGTAGACTTCATCTTCGCCAATTTTTCCACCCGCGCCGACGCCGATTGCTGCATTGGCGCCGTGGTGGATGACAGCGACAACGCCCCGCTTCCCGCCGTGCAATAGGGGGTTCCGCCCGACCCCATATTGAAGCTGGTGCCCCTGTGCCATATCTTGCCGGTGTCGGCAGTCTCGCCGGGGCAGAAGGAGTTTAGTAATGGCCATGGAATCCACTGAAATTGAACGGAGAATCCTTGCCGCCATCCCGGATGCCAAGATCGAGATTCGCGATCTGGCAGGCGATGGCGACCATTGGGCAGCAACCGTGATCTCCGAGCAGTTCCGCGGCAAGACCCGCGTTCAGCAGCACAAGATTGTCTACGACGCGCTACAGGGTGACATGGGCGGCGCCTTGCACGCCTTGGCGCTGCAGACCAGCGCGCCCGAGTAGGCCTCATGTCGCTCCGCGACTCGCTTGATCTGATCCGCATGGTCCGCCCAGAGGCGGGCACGGCGGCACTGGAAAGCGAAATCATGGCCGAGCGAGCCTCCTCGCTCGGCTTCGCGGAACGGCGGGTCGCTCAGACCATCGCGGCACTCAATGACGCCACCACCGACCGGGAAGCGTGCCTGGCCGCCGCCCGCAGCGCTGTCTGCGCCTATTTCGTCCAGCGCGAACTCATCGGCTTCCGCCAGCACAGTGATGTGATCCAGGAATTCAGCATTACCCGCGAAGTCCTTGTCGGGCTTGGCGCCATGCCGAGGCAGCGCAAATGACCCGCGCTGTGGTGTTTGATGTGGATGGCGTGCTGGTCCATGGCTACCACGCCCGCCCCGAGCTGCAGCGCCGTTGGGATAATGACCTGCTGGCCGATCTCGGCGTCGATCCCGACCGCTTCCGCGACGAATTCATTTTCGACATCTTCATCAAGAAGGTCGTTACCGGCCAAACCTCGCTAATCGAGGCACTCGATAGGCGCCTGCCTTCGTTGGGCTATCACGGCTCCACCATGGCATTTGCACAATATTGGCTGGCCAATGACAGCCAGCTCAACCAACCCCTGCTGGCCATCGTGCGCCAGCTCAAGGCGCGGGACGATCTCAAACTCTACATCGCCACCAACCAGGACCATATGCGGGCGCTATGGCTGTGGCAGACGATGGGACTTGGCGATGTGTTCGAGGACATCTTCTATTCGGCGCGGGCCGGGGTGCGCAAACCTGAAAAGGGGTTCTTCGACTTTGTCGAGCAGCACATCGGGCCCCAGACCGAGCCCCCACTGTTCTTCGATGATACGCCGAAGGTGATCGACGGCGCTCGACGGCACGGCTGGGAAGCCGTGCTGTTCAATACCGTTGATGATTGCATCGCACACCCCTGGATCGCCGAACGCCTGGGCCAGCCCTGATTCATTCTCTGCGCCGATCTCGCTACACTGTTGTAATCACAGCGCATTGCCGCACAATCGGATACGTTATCCCCGTCCCACATATTTGCCACATTGACCCGCGCCAACTTTGGTCGCACTGATGGCCCGTCGAAGGTCGCTCACGTCGCAAGGCTGGGCGGTAAATGGGAAGTTGGTAATGCCATCCGGCACCAGTCCAACGCTGCCCCCGCAACTGTAGAGGCCATCACGGCCTGAGCCAGACACCAGCCCCGACACAAGCATCGTCCATGGGCGGGGTGTCCCATATGGTCGCGCAACTGGTCCGTTCCTTTTGCTGCGCCTATCGACCCCTGCTGGCAACAAGGGGCCTCGTGCCATGCCTGCAGTCAATTCAATCGCAAATTCCCGTCGCTTCGTGCGGCACACTCTGGCCAGTGTTTCGATGGCCGCCCTGCTGATGGCGTCCGCCACGGCAGCCCATGCGCAATCGACCCTGCTCGACCAATTGTCGGTCACTGCCGGCCTCACGCCGATGCAGGAAAAGGAAATCGGCCGCTCATACACCGTCATCACCGCCGAGCAGCTCGACCAGTCTCAGGCCCGCTACGTCTCCGACGTCCTGCGCCAAGTCCCCGGCTTCGCTGTCTCCCGCAGCGGTGGCTATGGTTCCCTCACCAATTTCCGGGTGCGCGGCTCCGAGAGCAATCACACCCTCGTGCTGATCGATGGCGTGCGCGTCAGCGATACCAGCACCAATGCGGTTGATCTCAGCCGCCTCGATATCTCCAATGTCGAGCGCATCGAAATCCTCCGCGGCCCGCAAAGCGCCTTCTGGGGTGCCGATGCCATGGCCGGCGTTGTCAACATCATCACCAAAAAGGGCATCCATGACGGTGTCCAGGCGTCGCTCGGCGCCGAGATCGGCACCGACGGCACCCGCCTCGGCACCGCCAATGTCAGCGGCGGACAGGATAATTTCACCGCGTCCGGCACCCTCTCGGTGCGCCATACCGACGGCTTCAACATCTCCAGCCTCGGCTCGGAGCTGGATGGCGCCGATCACATCAACGGCAGCGCCAGCTTCTCTGCTGATGCGACCCCGACCCTGCAAGTCGACGGCTCGGTGCGCTACACCCGCGCCTTCGGCATGAGTGATGGTCAGGACAGGATGACCAGCATCGTCATGGACACTGCCGACACCAATCTGTTCGAACAGCTGGCCGGCTCATTCGGCGCCCATTGGGAAAGCGATGACGGCGTCTGGTTTCAGGATGCACGCCTTTCCGGAACGGGCCAAACCTACACCTTTGATGGCGAGTTTCCCGAAAAGCATAGCGGCGAGCGCTATCAAGGCAGCTATCGTGCGGGATACAATTTCGACACCCCGGATTTCGCGGATGCAAAGCACACTGTGACTGCAGGTTACGACCTGCTCACCGAGACCTTCCGCCACCTCGATTATGGTTTCGTTGATCCATCCCAGCTCGAAACCCGCCAGCGCACGACCCATGGCGTTGCCGCCGAGTATCGCGGCACCTATTGGGATCAGCTCTATGTGACCGGCGCGCTGCGTCATGACTTCAACGAGCGCTACCCGGATGCCACGACCTACAGCCTCAGCGGTGCCTGGCAGATTCCGGATGTGGGCACGCGCCTGCACGCTTCAGTCGGCACCGGCGTCACCAAGCCCAGTTTCTATGATCTGTACGGCTACAATCCGAGCACCTTTGTCGGTAATCCGAACCTGAAATCCGAAAGCAGCTTCGGCTGGGATGTCGGTGTCGAGCAGAGCTTCCTTGATGGCCTGTTCGTGCTCGACGCAACCTATTTCCATCAAAACCTTGAAGACAAGATCGCCGCCGACTACAGCAATTTCCCGATGGTCACTTCCAACAACCTTCCCGGCATCAGCATCCGCAAGGGCGTGGAACTCGCGGCCACGCTGAACCTCGATGGCGGCTTCGCCCTCGGTGCGACCTACACCTACACCGATGCCCGAAATCCCGATGGCAATGTTGAAAAGCGTCGTCCGGCCCACATGGCATCGCTTAATGCCGCCTATCAATTCGAGGATGTTCCGCTCCGCGTCCACAGCGAAGTGGTGTTCAACGGCGAGACACTCGACACCGACTTCACCACTTTCTCTGACACCACCCTGCCCGCCTATTCCACCGTCAATCTCGGCCTGGAGTACAAGGTCAGCGATAGCGTCGACATTTACGGTCGCATCGAAAACCTGTTCGACACCCGCTATCGGGAAGTCCACGGCTACAACGCTCCAGGCCGTGCTGCCTTTGTCGGCGTCAAGGCAAAGATCCAGTAGGCAAGATGAGCACGGCTGACCCGCTCAGCTTTGATTGGCCAACGGTGCGCGCTACAGGCGCGCACCCACCCCTGCCGACGCCGCACCCGCAACTGACAGGCCGCATCTGGCGCGCCAACAACCCGCCCCCGCCCACCAGCGCCAAGTTTCTATCCCTTTCAGTGCTCGCCCATGCGGCAGCCCTTGCGGCCCTATTGATCGCCCTCCCGAATGTCGGGGTGCTCAACGGCACCATGCACGTTATCGACGTCGAACTGGTTGAACTACCGGCCACCGAACTGGCCGCCGACAGCACCGAGAGCCATGCCGAAGCCCAGCAATCGCCGGCGTCTCCACTTCAACCTGAATCAGAACATGAACTTGCCGAACCAGAGGCAATCGAGCTCCTCGCGCCCGAGCCGCCTCCCGAGCCGGCCATTGCTGCGCCGCCTGAAGAACTCGTTGCCCCTGCCAGTGTATCCGAACCACTCGTTGCGCCGGAGCCCGCTCCAGCGCCTGCGCCCGAACCTGAACCCGTCTCCCGACCTGCTCCTGAGCCGGTAGCAGAACCAGAACCTGCCCCACAGCCAGCCGCTGAACCCGAGCCCGAGTTCCCGTCCGCTGACCCCATCCCTTACCCGGAGCCCCGTCTGGCCTTGGCGCGCACCAGCACGCCCACTTACCCCGCCCCCGCAGCTCAACGAACACCAACCGCCGCAGCCGAACCTGCAACCCAATCCGCCGCTGTCTCCGCCCCCTCGCGCCCCGCAGCGGCCGCCGGCAATAGCGCTGCCATCGACAAATATCCTGGTCAAATCCTTGCCCAGCTGCGCCGCGCCCTGCGCTATCCCGCGGCCGCCGGTCGCGTCACCGGCGAAGTGCTCGTGGATTTCACCGTCAGCGCCAATGGCACGGCCTCCGCCATCCGCATTTCTCGCTCGTCCGGCCATGCCGCTCTCGATCAGGCGGCCCTCGACACCGTGCGCCGCGCCGCCCCCTTCCCCGCCATTCCCGCGGGTGCCAATCGCGCCAGTTGGCCCTTCACCGTGCCCCTTGCCTTCAAGCGCTGATCGGGCCCTCGACACAGGCCCCCCCATGACCTATTTAAGAGACAACAATGCCCGCCTCCCCGGGCACCCAGCGAGATTTATCATGACCGATATCAATGCTTTCATCGACGACAAGGTGAAGAACAACGACGTCTTTCTGTTCATGAAGGGCTCCCCGGATTTTCCGCAGTGCGGTTTTTCTGGCCAGGTCGTCCAGATCCTGAACTATCTTGGCGTCGAATATGGCAGCGCCAACGTGCTCGACAGCGCCGAACTGCGCGACGGCATCAAGGCCTACACCGATTGGCCCACCATCCCCCAGCTTTACATCAAGGGCGAGTTTGTCGGCGGTGCCGATATCGTGCGCGAAATGTTCCAAGCGGGCGAACTGAAAACCCACCTCGAACAGGCCGGCATTGCCGTAAAGCAGACCGCCTGATCGACCGAACATCGCCTCTTCAACGCCCGGCCAGTGCCGGGCGTTTTCGTTTAGGGCACCGGTCCACACATCAGCCCTATGCAGATCGGGTCTTTGCCTTCTTCCAACGGGCGGCTAGAAGTTAGGGCCAACCAGCTGGATTCCTTCATGTCCTCACGCGCCCTTCGCCCCGCGGCTCCCCTGCTTGTCCTCATCATTGCCGGCTGCCTCATTGCGGCCGTGGGCAATGGTATCCGCACGAGCTTTGGTCTCTTCACCCTCCCGATGAGTGCCGATCTGGTTCTGAGCCGTGAAGGTTGGGGCATGGCGATGGCCATCCAGAACTTGGTCTGGGGCGTGGCCCAGCCCTTTGCCGGCGCCTGGGCCGATCGCTATGGCACCGGGCGGGTACTGGCCGGGGGCGCTATCATCTACACGCTGGGCGTCGTGCTTATGGCCTTCTCTCCCGACGCTTCGGCTCTCATGGTCACGGCCGGCATCATCACGGGCGTCGGCATCGCCATCTCATCCTTCAGCGTCGTCATGGTCGCCTTCGGGCGGTCCGTGCCCAATGAAAAGCGCTCGCTGATCTTTGGCATTGCCACCGCGGCGTCCTCTTTCGGACAGTTTGCCTTTGCCCCCATCAGCCAGGGCTTCATCAATGCCTTTGGCTGGCAGACCGCGCTGATATGGCTCGCCGCCATGCTGCTGCTCATAGTGCCGCTCAGCTTTGCCCTGCGCGGCAAATCCGACGGGCCCGGCACTGGTGAGGCCGACCTGCCCTTCATGCAGGCGCTGTCCACCGCCTGGGGCTATGGCTCCTATCGCCTGCTGGTCATCGGTTTTTTCGTCTGCGGCTTCCACATTGCGTTCATCAATGTGCACTTACCCGCCTATCTGGTCGAATGCGGGCTCCCCCCGGAATCGGGCGGCTGGGCCATCGCCATCATTGGCCTGTTCAACATTGTCGGGTCGCTGCTCTCGGGCTATCTCGGTGGCAGACTGCCCAAGCAGATGCTGCTCGCCAGCATCTATTTGCTGCGCGCCATCGCCATCGGGCTGTTCCTGCTGTTCCCGGTCAGCGAGTTCACCGCCTATGCCTTTGGCGCCGCCATGGGCCTGCTCTGGCTGTCCACCGTCCCGCTGACCGCTGGCCTCGTCACTCTGTTCTTTGGCCCACGTTACATGGGCCTGCTCTATGGCGTGGCGTTCTTCAGCCATCAGCTCGGCTCGTTCACGGGTATCTGGCTGGGCGGCTTTGCCTATGATCATACCGGATCCTACGCGCTGGTCTGGTATCTGGGCATCATCCTGGGCCTCGCCTCCGCCGCTATTCACCTGCCCATCAATGAGCGCCGCGATCTCAAATTCGCGCCGCAAGCCGCATGATCCACTTCCGCTAGGGAACCATCGGCTCCTTACGATCATTGCTTGCTAATCCCGCCATGCCCCGGCATGCTGGCCCTTCCCTTGTCGCCCGCCAGCGGGCGACGCGACGAGTCGTCCCCATGTCCTTTGTTACCCCCCGCGCCCTGTCGCGCCCTGAGTTCATTGCCCTGATCGCCGCGCTTATGGCGCTGAACGCCCTGGCAATCGACGTCATGCTACCCGCCCTGCCCTATATGGGCGAAGCTCTGGGGGTCACCAGCGAGAACGAGCGGCAGTTCGTCATCTCCGCCTACATGATCGGCATGGGCATGGCCCAGCTGGCATTTGGTCCCCTCACCGACCGCTTCGGCCGTCGCGCGCCACTGCTCGCGGGGATGGGCGTTTACATTCTTGCGGTGATTGCCGCGGCGTTCGCGCCCAGCTTTGCCGCCCTGCTGGTGCTGCGCTTCGTGCAGGGCATGGGCGCCGCCAGCGTGCGCGTCATCGCCACTTCGGTGGTGCGCGATCGTTATTCGGGCCGCGAAATGGCCGAAGTCATGTCGCTGACCTTCATGGTCTTCATGGCCATCCCCATCATCGCCCCCGGCGTCGGCCAGCTGCTCCTGCTCACCGGCCCGTGGCAAACCATCTTCATCTTCATGGGCCTGGTGGCGAGCTGTTCCTGGGCCTGGACTTATTTCCGTCTGCCCGAATCCCTGCCCGTATCGGCCCGGCGGCCGCTGACCTTTGGTGCGGTTATTGATGGCTTCCGCATCGTGTTCACCAATCGGATGGCCTTTTCCTATGGCCTGGCAGGCACTTTCCTGTTTGGCGCGTTGTTCGGCTTCATCAGCTCGTCGCAGCAGATTTATGTCGACATCTATGGCCTGGGCGTGTGGTTCCCGCTCGCCTTTGCGGCCATGGCCGCGCTGATGTCGGTATCTTCCTTCACCAACTCGCGCATCGTTCGCCGCTTTGGCATGCGCCGCCTCTCGCATGGCGCCATCCTGGTGTTCACCCTGTTCAGTGCCCTCTGGCTGGGACTGGCAACCTTGGGGTTCATGCCGCTCTGGCTTTTCTTCATGCTCCTCGCCATCATCATGTTCTCCTTCGGCTGGGCCGCGTCCAACATGAACTCGCTGTCCATGGAGCCTCTCGGCGCGGTCGCCGGCACCGCCTCGGCCGTATTCGGGTTCATTCAGACTGTGGGCGGCGCGCTCATCGGGGGCTATATCGGCCAATTGTTCAACGGCACCACCATCCCCACTGCGGCCGGCTATTTCCTCATGGGCGGGCTAGCGCTGGGCTGCATCCTCGTCGCCGAGAACGGCAAACTCTTCGGCATGTCCGAGCAATACGCTCCCCAGCCCTCCGCCGAGTAATCGGCAGCACATTTGCCACCGGGCAGTCCCGGTGGCCACTCCTTACGGTCCAGGGTTGGAAGCAACAGCAGCACCCGAGCGATAGCGCGACCCCCAGCCTCGCCGTTAACCAAGTTTTCACTATTCCTGTGCAGCGCATGGTTAATGCATTCGATTCGACGCTAAGAGTTAACCATACTGGTGACGCGAGATTCGCGGGCCAACCGCTGGGTTAGCCACGCGACAGTCTCGCCCACATCGATTTTCAATGACGCATCCTTGGAGGCGGGCAAGTGACAGAGCGCGTCGATTTCAACATTGCCAATAATGGCGTCAGCGTCGGCGCCAGCGTCACCCTCGACTATTTTGAAGAGCGCGTCCTGCCGCTCATCACCACCCTGCTCGGCGAAATGCAAACTCCGCCCCGCCGCCGCGCCGCAGCCCGCCGCGCCAAGGTCGAGCTCAAGCAAAACCCCCGCCCAAAGCCGGTCAGCATCCCGAAAGCCAAACCGGCCGAAAAGCCCCTCGCCCTGCCCGCCCCGCCGAAGGTCGCCCTTACCGCGGCCATCAACTGCTACACCGCCACCTCCCCCCGCCAGGCCGAAACCACCCACATCCTCGCCTGAGGCGACCCTCACAGCAAAGGCATTGGGTTGCCGCGCGGCTCCTCCTTATCAGGGAGGACCGAGAGGCGATTACTCTTGGACCGTGATCCGGGAGAGCGGGGTACGTGGCCTGCCTGGGCTTGCGCAAGCATGCGCCATGCAGGGAATGGCGTTCCCGCACTCCAAAAGCCCTGACGCAGTGCCTGTGAGTTGGGCTCTCTATTTAACGCACCAGTTCGCTGCATGCATGCCGTTCGACAAAAAACCGCCGGGGATTTCTATTCCCGGCGGTCCCGAAACCATGCCTGAAGTCGCAATCGACCTCAGAAAGTGAACACCTCACGCCGCAGCGCCTGCCAGCTGTCGTGATCGGGGGCAACGATCAACCCGCCCGCCCGATGGCTTGGCAGATAGGCGCTGCCATCAAAGCGCGCCACATAAGCCCCCGCCTCCTGCGCGATCAGCGCGCCAGCCACATGGTCCCAGGGCATCAGCTTGGAGTACATTAGGAAGTGCAGGAAGCCGCCTGCGGCTGCCCGATATTCCTGCCCAGCGCAGCGATAGGCCGCCAGCGACTGCACCTTAGCCAGATTGCCCAGGATTTCCGCCCGCTGCCGTCCTTGCAGGAACGCCACCGAGGCCGAACCACCCATTTCCGCAACCGCCACCGGGGCGGCAAACTTGAGCCGGCGACGGTGGCCTGCTGGCGTCACGTGCCACGCGCCACACCCGCGCTCGGCCATGACCCAATCGTCCCCCAGCGGGTCGTAGATCACCCCGGCCACCGTTTCCCCGTTCTGCACCACCCCCGCCATCACCGCAAAAAGCGACAGCCCGGCGGCAAAATTGTAGGTGCCGTCGACCGGGTCTACATAGATCACCACCCGGTCGCCGAAATTAGCCTCGAGCAGCGCGGGATTGGCGGCCACGGCTTCCTCGCCCACCACGACATGCTGGGGCGAGTGGGCATTGATCGCGGTGGTGATCGCGCGCTCGGCGGCTTCATCGGCCTCGGTCACCAGATCGAACGCCCCGGTCTTGGAACGGATATCGTCATCCCCGAGCTGGCGGAACCGCGGCAGGATTTCGGCCTTGGCGGCGTCGCGGAGAATGGCGGCGAGGCGTTCGATATTCATTCAGCTACTCCCTGGGGCTCGGCCTTGAGCCCGGCAAAATCAAACAGGCGCGGATCCAGCATGTGGCTGGTATTGATATTGCCCAGCGCCCGAATCATGACGTCCTTGCGGCCCGGCATACGCTGCTCCAGATCGCTCAGCGTCGCCTTCATTGCATTGCGTTCCAGCCCATCCTGCGACCCGCACAGGTCGCAGGGGATGATCGGAAACGCCATCGCATCGGAGAACTTCTGCAGATCCTCCTCGGCGCAGTAGATCAGCGGCCGCAGCACTTCCACACTACCCTCGTCATTGAGCAGCTTGGGCGGCATGGCGGCCAGCTTGCCGCCATGGAACAGGTTCATGAAAAAGGTTTCGAGGCTGTCGTCGCGGTGATGCCCCAGCACCAGCGCCGAACACCCTTCCTCGCGGGCAATACGATAGAGATTGCCCCGCCGCAGGCGGGAGCACAGCGAGCAATAGGTCGCCCCCGCCGGCAGCTTGCTGGTCACGATCGAATAGGTGTCGCGATATTCAATGCGGTGGGCGATCCCCAGTCCGCTCAAATATTCGGGCAGGATATGCTTGGGAAAGTTGGGCTGCCCTTGGTCGAGGTTGCACACCAGCAGTTCCACCGGCAATTGCCCGCGCTGCTGCAAATCGAGCAGCAAAGCCAGCATGCCATAGCTGTCCTTGCCCCCCGACAGCGCCACCAGCCATTTGTCGCCGGGCCGCACCATGCCAAACTTGTCTAGCGCTTCCTGGGTATTGCGGATCAGCCGCTTGCGCAGCTTGTTGAACTCCACCGAACGGGGAGCCCGCGCAAAAATCTGGTGCGCGCCGGTTTCGGCCTCGTCTGGCTGGGCCGCCACCGGCTCCATGACTTCACTCATGGGGCAATCTCACTTTCTTCATGTTGCCCTGCTGATAGCCCTCCCCGTCCCGCAGGGAAAGCGAAACTCTGCGCTCCACCTTACCAAGCTGTAATTAGGGTGACCTTGCTTTGAGCAGAATGTGACCGCTAAATGAATGCCTTCCCTCGACCCCCTGGAGTCACCCGGTGTTTCGCTCCTTTTTCCCCGTTCCCAAAATCTTCTTCACGTCAGCGGCCCTGTGGTTGCTGGCCAGTGTCCTGATCTGGTTCACCATTGGCGAACCGATCCGCTCGGCCATCGGCCTCGATCGCTTTACCCATCCAGCGGCCGTCGTCTCGGAACAAGTGGTCGATCAGCCAGCCACGGCAGATGGCGCCACCACGCCACCGCCCGCGGCAACCGCGGAGCAAACCAACCCGAATGCCCCCGCGACCACCGAAAGCGCCAGCCCGTCCCAGCAAGCTGCGGCCGCCGGGGCTGCCGAGTCCTCGGTGGCCAATTTCCTCAATGCGGATCGCATCTGGCTCTATGAGTACGTGCTGATAACCGCCCTGATGTTCTGCGTTTTCTGGTATTTCTACAAGCGAAACGAATGGTACTGGTGGAGCGTCGTGGGGTCGACGGGCATCCTGCTGGTGATCTATTTCCAGGTGCAGGTCGAAGCCTTCGTCAACGAATGGTCCGGCGTGTTCTTCGACATGATCCAGCTCGCCCTGACCCAACCTAGATCTGTGGAGCCATCGCGCTTTTATGGCGAAGTGTTCACGCTGTTCGTGGTGCTCATGCCAACGATCCTTGTTGCGGTGCTGCTGGCCTTCTTCACCTCGCACTACGTGTTCCGTTGGCGCAAGGCGATGAACTTCTACTACATGAACTACTGGCCGGAAATCCGGCAGACCGAAGGCGCCGCCCAGCGCGTTCAGGAAGACACGATGCGCTTTGCGTCCATTGTGGAAGACTTGGGCACGGCGTTCTTTGGATCGCTGATCACGCTCGTCGTGTTCCTGCCGATATTGTGGGGCCTTTCGAGCACCATCACCGAACTGCCCATCTTCGGCAACGTGCCCGGCAGCCTCGTCTGGGTGGCCCTTGCCGCCGCCATCTTCGGAACGATCCTGCTGGCCGTCGTCGGCGTCAAACTACCGGGGCTGAACTTCGCCAACCAGCGCGTGGAAGCGGCGTACCGCAAGGAGCTTGTGTTTGGCGAGGATCACGCCGAGCGTGCCGATCCGCCGACGGTCAAGGAGCTGTTTGCCGGCGTGCAGAAGAACTACTTCCGGCTCTATTACCACTACACCTACTTTAACCTGGCGCGGTACGCGTACCTCAACCTCGTGGGCTACGTGCCCCTGCTCACCATGGCCCCGACCATCCTGGCCGGCGCCCTGACCATGGGCGTGTACCAGCAGGTGCAGATCGCCTTTGGACAGGTGTCGTCCTCGTTCCAGTTCTTCGCCCGTGCCTGGACGACCATTGTTGAGCTGCAGTCGGTCTATATGCGCCTGCGTCTGTTCGAGAGCTTCATCCCCCAGGAACAGGAACCAATCAACGTCAGCGTCAGCGAAGCGGCGACCAGCTAGACCCTGCGAGAAACGAAAGCAGAGGCCGCCCACGGGCGGCCTTTTGTTTTGGCAACCTGCCACTCAGCGGACAACAAAAAGGGCCGCTCCGAAGAGCGACCCCTTATCAACTCATGCTCGCAACGATTAGCGCGAGTAGAATTCGACGACCAGGTTCGGTTCCATCTGGACCGGGTATGGCACGTCCGACAACGCAGGAACGCGCACGAAAGTGGCGGTCATCTTGTGGTGGTCGGTTTCGACATAGTCTGGAACATCACGCTCAGCCAGCTGGGTGGCTTCGATCAGCACGGCGAGCTGCTTGGAGCGCTCACGCACTTCAATCTTGTCGCCAACCTTGACCTGATAGGACGGAATGTTGACGCGCTTGCCATTGACCAGAATGTGGCCGTGCGAAACGAACTGACGCGCAGCAAACACGGTCGGAACGAACTTGGCGCGGTAAACGATCGCGTCCAGGCGACCCTCGAGCAGGCCAATAAGGTTCTCGCCGGTGTCGCCCTTGCGGCGGGCCGCTTCGTCATAAAGCTTGCGGAAAGACTTCTCGGTGATCGAACCGTAATAGCCCTTGAGCTTCTGCTTGGCGCGCAGCTGCAGACCATAGTCCGACAGCTTGCCCTTGCGGCGCTGGCCGTGCTGGCCAGGACCATAGGCACGGGCGTTCAACGGGGACTTCGGACGACCCCAGATGTTTTCGCCAAGGCGACGGTCAATTTTGTGCTTGGTAGAATGACGCTTCGACATCGCGTATCCTTCTTAAAAGTTGAATGGATCGCGCCCTCCTTTGTCACCCTTGCGAGTGACCGACAGACCCCAATAAATTGGAAAATCCCGGGTGCGCCTATAGACCCAATGGGTCGGGATAGGTGGGCGCGTGATAGCGTCCGAGTCCGCCTGAGTCAAGCTTTTGCGTCATCCAACCATTTTCTTGTCGAGTGAGCGCTGATCGCGCAACGCCGGGAAAATGCGGCTCCAGATCACCGCGACCGCAATTGCCCCCGCCCCGCCCAGCGCCACTGCTCCCACCGGGCCGATAAAATGGGCCACCGTGCCCGCGCGGAACTCGCCCAGTTCATTGGAGGCGCCGATAAACACCGAGTTCACCGCATTGACTCGTCCGCGCACCTCTTCGGGCGTCCACAGCTGCATGATGGTCTCACGAATGGTCACGCTCACCATGTCGGAAGCACCCACCAGGGCGAGCGCCGGTATCGAGATCCAGACCGTGGTCGAGAGCCCGAACAGCAGGGTGAACGCACCAAACAGCCCCACGAACAGGAACAGCAGCTTTCCAGCGTGATCGCGGATCGGAAAGCGGGTGAGCACCAGCGCCATGATGATCGCACCGATTCCGGGGGCTGCCCGCAGCAGGCCGAGCTCTTGCGGTCCGGCGTGCAGAATATCCTTCGCATAGACCGGCAGCAGCGCCACCGCCCCGCCCATCAGAACGGCGAACATGTCGAGAGAGATCGCCCCCAGCACTACCTTGTTGGCAAAGATATAGCGAAACCCGGCCAGCATCGTGTCCAGGCTCGTGGCCTGATGCGACTCGCGCCGCGCGGGCCTGGGGATCATCAAGACGGCGACTGCCGCACTTGTGAGCAACACAGCAGCCGTTCCAAAGGCCACGCCCGGCGCCACCCCGTAGAGCAATCCACCCGCTGCGGGCCCCATGATCGAGGCGAACTGCCATGCAGACGCATTGGTGGTGATAGCATTGGACAATGCCTCCGGCGGCACCAGATTCGGCGCCAGCGATTGCGCGGCAGGGCCCCAGAAAGCCCGCGCCGTGCCCAGCACAATCAGAATGCCAAAGATCGGCCAGACTTCGTGGGCCTCTGCGTTGACGAAGGCGAGAAACCCCAGCGCACACAGCAGCTCCACAACGAGGCAAATCGCCATGATGCCCCGCCGGTTGAAACGGTCTGCGGTCAGCCCCGTCACCAGCATCAGCAGCAGCGCCGGCAGGAACAGGCATAGTCCAACCAGCCCCAGCAGGAACACCTCGCCGGTGACGTCATAGATCTGCCAGGCGATCGACACCGACATGATCTGCACGGCAAAGCTCACCAGCAAGGTGGTGAGCCAGAAGAAGCGGAACCCCAAATAGCTGAAGGCGATACGGGATCTATCGTTTGGCGAAGTTGTGCTCATGCAATCCGCTTTGCATGGACCCATGGGGCAGTCAAAGCCGGATTGCAGCCAAATCGTACGCTACTGCGGTTTCTTTGTCGGCTGTTGCCGATTTGGATTGGGCCGCAGATGCCGTCGGTCGATCGAGGAGATTACCCCCCGCAAGGTCCGAATCTCCTGAGAGCTGAAATTGCCTCGCCCAAGTGCCGTCCGCAAATTGTTGACGATGCTCGGTTTCTTTTCGGGTGTCGTGAAAAACCCGCTTTCGTCGAGCACCCCTTCGAGATGCTCGAACAGCCCAACCAGCTCAGCGCGCGGTGCAACTTCGAGCAATCCGCTCTGCACCGGCAGGGCCTCGGCGTGACGAGCCGCGCGGCGCCATTCATAGGCCAGTATCAAAACGGCCTGCGCAATATTGAGAGACGCAAAGGCCGGTTCCACCGGCAGGGTGACAATCGTATCGGCCAAGGCTACTTCTTCGTTGAGCAGGCCCCACTTCTCGCGGCCGAACAGCAGCCCGACGCCATGCCCCCCATGGATATGCGAGACTATCCTTGCCGCGGCTTCGTCCGGCCCAATGACGTCTTTTTGCATGTCCCGCGAACGCGCGGTGGTGGCAAAGATCAGGCTAAGGTCGGCGACCGCCTCTTCCAGGGTCTCGTACACCCGAACGTTTTCGATCACATGGTCGGCACGCGACGCCGCCGCGGCCGCACGCTCGTTGGGCCACCCGTCCCGCGGCCGCACCAGCCGCAAGTCCCACAGCCCGAAATTGGCCATGGCGCGCGCAGCGGTGCCGATATTTTCCCCCAGCTGAGGTTCGCACAGGATCACTGCCGGCGACGGCAGCAGTTCAATTTTGATCGAGGTGTTCGTTCCGGCCATGTGCCCCATCTCTTGATCAGGCGCACATACTCCTATTCGCCCCCCTCTGGCAAATCAGGCGACCTGATGATGCGGGGGAAATTCGCGCACCTTGCTGGTGCGGCTCCACTCACGATCCAGAATGGCGAAATGCAATTCCTCGTCCCACTCGCCCTGGAACATCGCGTGTTCACGATAATGCGCTTCAAGGCGCATGCCCAGTTTCTGCATTAGCTTGATGGAATGGAAATTGCGCCCATCGCTCCGCGCGAACAACCGGTGGATGTTGTAGTACTCGAATGCCAGCTCGAACAATGCCGACAGCGCTTCGCTTACATAGCCCTGACCGGAATAGGTGGGGTTGATCAGGAACCGCACTTCGCCCTGCCGCGCGGTAGCATCGGACCATTGCAGGGAAACATGCCCGATCAGCCGCTCGTCGCACCTGCGAATCATGGCCAAGGTCAACGTATCACCGGGCCGCTGCAGGTTGATGTGTTGACGCATCTGAGCTAGCGCTTCGGCCACCTCTCCCTTGTCACGCGACCGGGTGAACACATAACGCTGCATCGACGGCAATACATGGTAAGCGCTCAACTCTTCCACATCGCCACGCTCAAACGTACGCAAGATCATGCGATCTGTTTCGATGGGTAAGGATGGTGTGGGCATGGTGAAGCGCTCCCTTGCTGTGCGGATGGTCAAACCGTCCAGAACAACGTGCGGCGCGGGGGCGGAGTTCCATCCCAAATTAACTTCCTATTGACAGCAATCCAAACTAAATCAGGCGTCACCAGTAGTTTGCATTTGACGCATCGCCTTCCATTCCTGCCATAGCAAGGCATAGACGAACTCTTCGTCCCACTCATTTTTGAAGATGGCATGCTCCCTGAAATGCGCTTCCTTGCGCATCCCCAGGCGCTCCATCAATTGCCAGGATCGCACATTGCGTACATCGCAACGCGCCATGATCCGGTGCAGGTCCCCCGCCCCGAACCCCAGGTCGAGCACCGCGTTTGCAGCTTCGGTCGCAAAGCCCTCCCCCTGGCATTCCGGATCAAAGATCCAGCCAATTTCTCCCTGCCGGCCCGTCACGCTGCGCCAGATCAGCGACATCTCGCCGATCAGCGTGCCACTGTCGGCGCGCTCTACGGCCAGGATGATCTTGTCGCCTTCTTCCTCAAAGCCGACCTGCAGGATGCGCTGTTGTACGACTTGTGCGCATTCATCGCGGCTCAGTGCCACGTCCAACAAATAGCGCGCCACATCCTCACGCCGACGATAGCTATAGACGGCGTCCACATCGCCGCGGCGAAACGGGCGCAACTTCAGGCGTGGGGTCACAATGGGATAACTTGGAAAGAGCGTCATTGCCTTCTCTTTCAGCGCGGCGCCCTATTTTTGCCAGGCTCGAAGCAAAACACAATGCGGCGCTGCCCGTTACCTGGAGATTTCATACCGTGAGCCAGCCAGCACAGCACATTCTATCGATTTCGGCCTCTTGCGCCTGCCGCCGAACCAGCGTGCGGATCGAGGGGCCGGTGCTGTCCATGTTCATGTGCGCCTGTCAGGACTGCCAACGCGCCACCGGCACGGGCCACTCCACTGTCGTAATGGTCCTGAATTCGGCCTTCAGCATCACCGGGGAACCTGCAGTCTTTCACCGCCCCGCCGAGTCGGGTGCAACCCTGTCTCAGCATTTTTGTCCGGGCTGCGGCACTCCGCTATATTCACAATCGTCCAGGGCGCCCGACATTCGTCTGATCCCTGTGGGCCTGTTTGCCGGACACAACGAGTGGTTCTTGCCCCGTCACCTGATCTTTGCGCGCGGTCACCAGGCATGGGACATGATCGACGCCGACATACCCCAACATCATCGATATCCCGGGCGGAGCGGATCATGACCGCTTTTCTGGCAAGCCCCCTTGCCGAGCCCGCCTTTGCGCTTTTGAGCGCCAATGTTATACGGCTCCCCACTGGACAACGGCCAATTTAGACAAATCAAGGAGATGATTTCGATGAGCAAGATCAAAGTCGCCAATCCAATCGTCGAGCTCGACGGCGATGAGATGACCCGCATTATCTGGCAGGCGATCAAGGACAAGCTCATCCATCCCTATCTGGATCTGCCGATCGAATATTACGACCTCTCGATCGAGAGCCGCGACGCCACCAACGACCAGATCACCATCGACAGCGCCCATGCCATCCTCAAGCACGGCGTCGGCATCAAATGCGCCACCATCACCGCCGATGAGGGCCGGGTCGAGGAATTCGGGCTCAAGAAGATGTGGAAGTCGCCCAACGGCACCATCCGCAACATCCTGGGCGGGGTGATCTTTCGCGAGCCGATCATCTGCAAGAACGTGCCGCGCCTGGTGCCGGGCTGGACCCAGCCGATCATCGTCGGCCGCCACGCCTTTGGTGATCAGTACCGCGCCACCGATTTCCGCTTCCCCGGCAAGGGCACGCTGACCATCAAGTTCACCGGCGAGGACGGCCAGGTCATCGAGCATGAAGTCTACCAGGCCCCCGGCGCCGGCGTTGCCATGGCCATGTACAACCTCGACGATTCGATCCGCGACTTCGCCTATTCCTCGCTCAACTACGCGCTGGCGCGGGGCGTGCCGTGCTATCTGTCGACCAAGAACACCATCCTCAAGACCTATGACGGGCGCTTCAAGGACATCTTCCAGGAGGTCTACGAAGCCGAGTTCAAGGAGAAATTCGAAGCCAAGAAGATCTGGTACGAGCACCGCCTGATCGACGACATGGTGGCGGCCGCCCTCAAGTGGTCCGGCGGCTATGTGTGGGCCTGCAAGAACTATGACGGCGACGTGCAGTCCGACATCGTGGCCCAGGGCTTTGGCTCGCTCGGGCTAATGACCTCGGTGCTGTCGACCCCCGATGGCAAGGTGGTGGAAGCCGAAGCCGCCCATGGCACCGTCACCCGGCACTACCGCCAGCACCAGCAGGGCAAGGAAACTTCCACCAACTCCACCGCCTCGATCTTTGCCTGGACCCGGGGCCTCGCCCACCGCGCCAAGCTCGACGACAACGCGGCGCTGGCCAAGTTCGCGCTGACCCTGGAGCAGGTCACCATCGCCACCATCGAAGAAGGCAAGATGACCAAGGATTTGTCGCTGCTGGTCGGCCCCGACCAGCCGTGGCTGTCCACCCTGGGCTTCCTCGACGCCATCGACGCCAACCTGCAAAAGGCCATGGCGGCGTAAGAAGAAGAGCCTATCGGAATGAGAAGGGCCGGATCGCATGATCCGGCCCTTTTTGTTTGTGTCTGACTAGAGCGTGGCGCGGATGGCCGAGATGGCTTCCGCGGCCTTGGCCCCATCGGGACCGCCGGCCTGGGCCATGTCGGCACGACCGCCACCGCCCTGCCCGCCCACGGCCGCGGCGCCGACCCGGACCAGCTCGACGGCGGAGTACTTGGCTGTCAGATCGTCGGTTACCCCGACCGACAGGCCGGCCTTGCCGTCCTCGGTAACGCCGACAATGGCCACGATGCCCGAGCCGATCTGTTTTTTGGCCTGATCGACCAGACCGCGCAGATCCTTGGGCTGCAAGCCATCGACGACGCGGCCGATGAACGACACGCCGTTGACCTCTTCCGGGCCCTGGGCGGCGCCATCGCTGCCACCCATGGCCAGCTTCTGCTTGGCATCGCTGAGCGCCCGCTCGGAGCGCTTGAGCTGTTCCTGGAGCGCCGCGATACGTTCGAGAATTTCATGACCGCCCGAACGCAGCAGGGCGGCGGCGGAATTGACGATCGCCACATTGATATTGCCGCGATGGCGGGCGGCATGACCGCTCAGCGCCTCGATGCGACGCACACCCGCGCCAACAGCGCTTTCGGCAACGATCGACACCAGCCCGATATCGCCGGTGCGGCGCACATGGGTGCCCCCGCACAGCTCGACCGACCAGCCCAGGCCATTGCCGGTGGGCTCGCCCATCGACACGACGCGCACTTCATCGCCGTATTTCTCGCCGAAGAGGGCGCGGGCGCCGGAATCCTTGGCCTCTTCCACGCCCATCAGGCGGGTTTCAACCGGGGTGTTCTGCAGGATGATGGCATTGGCGATGTCCTCGACCTGTGCCATTTCCTGTTCGGTCACCGGCTTGGTATGGACAAAGTCAAAGCGCAGGCGCTCGGATGAGACCAGCGAGCCCTTCTGGGCGACGTGATCGCCAAGCACGAGGCGCAGGGCTTCGTGCAGCAAGTGGGTGGCCGAGTGATTGGCGCGGATGGCGGCGCGACGATTGTGGTCAACGATCAGCTCCAGCGCCTGCCCAAGCTTGAGTTCGCCCTCGGTGACGCGCACCTTGTGGGAAAACACGCCGTGGTGGCGCTGGGTGTCGAGCACTTCGGCGGCAACGCCGTCGCCCTTGATCACGCCATTGTCCCCGACCTGACCACCGCTTTCGCCATAGAACGGGGTCTGATTGACGATGACAAAGCCTTCTTCACCAGCACCAAGAGCGGCCACTTCAGCGCCGTCCTTGAGCAGTGCCTTGACTTCGCCTTCAGCCGTCTCGGTTTCGTAGCCGAGGAATTCGGTGGGGCCGAGCTTGTCGGCCAGGCCATACCAGATCGTGTCGGTGGCCGCTTCGCCCGAACCCGACCAGCTCTTGCGGGCCTCGGCCTTCTGGGCCGACATGGCGGCGTCGAAACCGGGCTGGTCGACCTGGATGCCGCGCAGACGCAAGGCGTCCTGGGTGAGATCGAGGGGGAAGCCGTAGGTGTCGTAGAGCTTGAACGCGGTGCCGCCGGCCAGGACCGAGCCTTCGGCCATGTCCCTGGTCTCGTCGGCAAGGATTTGCAGGCCGCGCCCCAGGGTCTTGAGGAAACGCCCCTCTTCGAGGCGCACGGTCTCGGCGATCATCGCCTCGCCACGCGACAGCTCGGGATAGGCCTGGCCCATTTCACGCACCAGCGTGGGTACCAGCTTGTAGATGACCGGCTCATTGCTGCCGAGCAGGGTGGCGTGGCGCATGGCGCGGCGCATGATGCGGCGCAGCACATAGCCGCGGCCTTCATTGGAGGGCAGCACGCCTTCGGCGATCAGGAAGCTCATCGAGCGCAAATGGTCGGCAATGACGCGCAGGCTGCGATTGCCCTCGCCACCGATATCCGCGCCGGTTGCGGCAGCGGCAGCGCCGATCAGCGACTTGAACAGGTCGATGTCGTAATTGTCGTGCACGCCCTGCATCACCGCAGCAATGCGCTCGAGGCCCATGCCGGTGTCGATGGAGGGATGGGGCAGATTGGTGCGCGAGCCATCGGCCTGCTGCTCATATTGCATGAACACCAGGTTCCAGATCTCGATCCAGCGGTCGCCATCTTCCTCGGGGGAGCCCGGAGGGCCGCCCCAGATGTGGTCGCCATGGTCGTAGAAGATTTCCGAGCACGGACCGCAGGGACCGGTATCGCCCATCTGCCAGAAATTGGATTTGGCCCCCAGGCGCACGATGCGGTCTTCGCCGATGCCGGCGATCTTCTTCCACAGGGCCATCGCCTCGTCATCATCTTCATAGATGGTGACCATGAGCTTGTCCTTGGGCAGACCCCAATCCTTGGTCAGCAAATTCCAGGCAAGTTCGATGGCGGTGTCCTTGAAATAGTCGCCAAACGAGAAATTGCCGAGCATTTCAAAGAAGGTGTGGTGGCGGGCGGTGAACCCGACATTGTCGAGGTCATTGTGCTTGCCGCCGGCGCGAACGCATTTCTGGGAACTCGTGGCAGTGGTGTAGGGACGCTTTTCCAGGCCGGTGAAAACGTTCTTGAACTGCACCATGCCGGCATTGGTGAACATCAATGTCGGGTCATTGCGCGGTACAAGCGGGCTCGACGCCACCGCTTCGTGACCATTGCGGGCAAAGTAGTCGACAAAGCTCGAGCGAAGGTCATTAACGCTGGTCATCAGTTGGCTTTCGTTTCGGAATTTGGCGCCGTGCGCCCCCTACAAGTTCGGGTCGCTTTCTATCGCGCGTGCCCCTGCAATGTCCAGCATGGGGCGTCCCGGAGACGCCAGCTTTCCGACATTGCTTGCCAAGGACAAAAGGCACCGCTTGCGCGGTGCCTCAAATATCCCTGCATGGGAAGGAAAGCTATTCGGCTTCGTCTTCAGCTTCGCCACCCGAAACCAGCAGCACTTCGCCCAGAAGACCGGAGCTTTCGCGCACGCCCTGCTCGATGGTGTTGGCGATCTGCGGGTTGTCCTTGAGGAACTGGCGGGCATTTTCACGCCCCTGCCCGAGCCGCTGGCTATCCCAGGAGAACCACGACCCGGCCTTGTCCACGATCCCCGACTTGACGCCCAGATCGAGCAATTCGCCGGTCTTGGAGATGCCTTCGCCATACATGATGTCGAACTCGACCTGGCGGAACGGAGGCGCCAGCTTGTTCTTGACCACCTTCACGCGGGTCTGGTTGCCCACAATCTCCTCGCGATCCTTGAGGGCGCCGATGCGGCGGATATCAAGACGAACCGAAGCGTAGAACTTGAGCGCGTTACCGCCGGTGGTGGTTTCGGGCGAACCATACATCACCCCGATTTTCATGCGGATCTGGTTGATGAAGATCACGAGGCACTTCGACTTGGAGATCGAGGAAGTGAGCTTGCGCATGGCCTGGCTCATCAGGCGCGCCTGCAGACCCGGCAGGGAATCACCCATTTCGCCTTCAAGCTCGGCACGCGGCGTCAAAGCAGCAACCGAGTCCACCACCAGCACGTCGATGGCGCCGGAGCGCACCAGGGTGTCGGTGATTTCGAGGGCCTGCTCGCCGGCGTCGGGCTGCGAGATCAGCAGATCATCGACATTGACGCCCAGCTTGCGGGCATAGATCGGGTCAAGCGCGTGTTCCGCGTCAACAAAGGCACAGATGCCGCCGGACTTCTGGGCCTCGGCAATCACATGCAGCGCCAGCGTGGTCTTGCCCGAGCTTTCCGGGCCAAAAATTTCAACGATACGGCCCTTGGGCAGGCCGCCAATCCCCAAGGCGATGTCGAGACCCAGCGACCCGGTGGAAATCGATTCCACCTCGATCGAGGATGCCTCGCCCAACCGCATGATCGACCCCTTGCCGAAATTGCGCTCAATCTGGCTGAGCGCCGCAGCAAGTGCCTTATCCTTATCCATCGATCCACCCTCAACAACGCGAAGCGGCGAGCTAGCCATAATTTCTCTCCTTATTTCACGCTCTCGGTGGGCGCGCAACGCGACCGATCCACGCGCGGACATGTATCGAATTCGGGCCTCTTTGTTCTCATTTTGTTCCAGTCGCGTCAAGAGACAAAATGAGACCATCCAAAGCTTTCCCAATTTGTCCGGCAAAACTGACAATTCGCCAAACATGGCAGGCTTTCTCGCAAACTTTGGAGTGGCACTGGGATAACCAGACCGAGGTCGAATTTCACGGCGCACGGGCCTTCGGGCCAAGGCGTAGCCGTATGCTCGGTAGCTTCGTCGTGAATCCTGGATCGCGACACCCCAAAAACCCTTCAAGACATTGAGTGTCCTCGATAATTAGCCCAAAGGCTGGACATGGCTGAGTTTGCTGCCTAGCCTTGGGAGGCACTATGTTTGGGGGAGACCGACATCATGAAGATTTTTCGCACCGCGACCATTTTCGCGGCCGTATTGGTATGTGCTCCTGCCCAGGCTACTCAGTTCGTGGTGCAAGTTGGTGGGACCGGCCTTACGGCCACTGTCGGCTCGCCGAACAGTAGGAGCTTGTCGCCCGCCAACGCACCGTCGCCGGGCACGATGAGCGACCGGCTCAGCCAGCTTGTTAGTGCGGGTTATTTTCCGGCCGGCGGCCAAGCTTCGGACATGACTAGGGACGAATTGAGCAACATGCTTGCCGCCTACCTTGGCGTCAGTGGGGCGCCCGGCTTTGATGACGTGCCGCTGCCGGCATGGGCGGCTGCTCTTGCTGCCGGTGCAGCTCTTGGCGGCGAACCGCAGATACCGGGCGATATCGACGCATATTTGCGCAGTCTCCTTGGTGCCGCTAACGAAACAACGATCCCAATTCCCATTCCGGCGCCAACGGCTGCGCAACTTGCCGAGCAAAGGGCACAGGAACTGGCAGAGACGCAGCAACATCGTCTGATGCTGCTGGAGCTGCAAGGGCGGCAACAGGTCGACGAGCTGGCGCGCGCCCAGGCGGCCGCCCGGGCCGAACGCGAGAAAAAGCTCGCCGAGATGATCAGGCGGCAAGAGCAGGCAAGACCCGCCCCGAAGCCTGCTCCAAACAAGGATCGCTTTGAAGATTATCCTTTCTCGGGGATCGAACCTTACACCCCAACCATGAGCGCCGACGTGTTGCGGAGCGGCGACTATCATGGCTTTGCACGTGGCACCGACTTCGCCGACAGCGAAATCAGCGGCGCCGTCGCCCTGCGATTTGATCTGGATAATAATGCACTGTCAGGACAGTTCGACTTTGGCTCGTCCGGCATGCTGCATGTCACTGGCAGCGTCGACGCCGATGATCTCTATATGCATCTGGACGGTGCGCACAGATCATTTTTCGGCAGTTCTGACCTCGAACTCAATGATGCATTTTTCCATAACGTCGGTTTTTTTGGCCCCGAAGCTGAAGAGATCGGTGGAGATTGGGGAATCGAAAACGGAAACGGTAACGCCGGTGGCCGCTTTGCCACGGCGCGCACAACGCCATGAAGGTCAAGCTTGCTTCCTACGGCCTTGCCGCAGCCACCCTGATGAGCCTGAATATGGCAGCCCATGGCCAGCAGGTTCGTATCAACGACAGGGCACCGGACCCACGCGCCATCGTGCTCGCCGCAGAGATCCTGCAGCTGGGCCGAGCCGCGGAAACCTGTACGCTGCTCGACATTGCGGCCGGCCCCGACACGCGTTCCGTGCCTGCGCTGTTTCTCTATGGTGAGTGCCATTTGGAACAGGGCGACATGGTCAGTGCGGAGCACTACTTCGGCCGCGCGCTGGCACTTGAGCCGGAGAGCGCCGTGCTGCGCCGCAAGCTGGACGAGGTCCGCGCCGTTCAGGCCTTTGTGATGGCGCCTGAGCCGATACCTCCGTCTCCCGCCAGGGAGGCCGATTCAACCGCCGAGACCGCGCAAGCCCCGTCTGACGCCCAAATTTCCACTGCCATGCCCGATCCTCGTGTTGCCGGTTCGGTGGCCCTGACGCGCGGCTACGACAGCAATATCAACACTGGAACTTACCACTCGGTGGTCGATGCGCTCATCGGTGGCGCCACCGTACCGCTGACGATGACGCCGGAATCGATGGCGCGCGGGGACGCCTTTACCCGGCTCGCGGGTGAATATGGCGTACTGCAGCCGCTCTCGAATGACAGTGCTGGTCAGCTCGTCGCGCGGATCGAGGCCACAAAACACGATCAATGGTGGGAACATGACAAGCTGGCTCTCTCCTTGTCGGGGCGCTATCTGCGGCTTGCCGAGGGTTGGAGCCTCAGCCTTGGGCCGAACCTGCATTACACGCTCCACGGCAACGACACGCATATGGTCTCCGCGGGGGCAAGCCTGTCAGGTCGCCAGACGCTAACCGAGGGGCTGGACCTGGTAGGTCACGCCGATTGGCGTTTCGAACTCTACCCGGACGATGCCGGGAAGGACGCCGCGCTGGGGGCGGTGCGGGTGGGCCTTTCCCGTGACCTTGGCAATGCATGGAGCATGGGAACGTCGCTGGTTGGCCGCGTCACCGGGAAAGCTGCTTCGACCCAGAGCTAC
This sequence comes from uncultured Alphaproteobacteria bacterium, assembly GCA_963699295.1. GTDB lineage: Bacteria > Pseudomonadota > Alphaproteobacteria > Rhizobiales > Devosiaceae > Devosia. The sequence continues at coordinate 165,327 of OY969432.1, read as the reverse complement.
ACTGGCATCGGTGCTCGCGTCTCGGTGGAGGGGCCGCTGGCAGAGTATGTCAAACTTCTGGCCAGCTATTCGGTTGGTCGCGATGCCTATCAAGCCAGCCCGGCCACCTTTCCGCAGGACCGCGTGGATATCGAACAGGAGCTTGCGCTGAACCTGGACTGGCGCATTCCGACGGTCGACGGTCTGAGTGTGTTTGCGCAGTATAGTTACCAAATGACCGGCTCGACGGTGCCGATCTACGATACCGAACGACATCTGATATCAACCGGCATGCGGCTCACTTTTTGAGCCATTGTCAAACATCATTCCGCTCCCGGACATTCTCTGTGGTCAGCCGCTCCGTGTCAGAAAGGCGCCAGTTTGGCGCCTTTCTTTGTATTTGGACCGCTACCGTTACGGCAGGCGGCAATCGGTATCGGTACCGATCTGGGTCATCAGAGCAGCCACGGCCGCTTCCAGCTGTGGGTCGGTGTTGATGCCGATTGTGTTGGGATCGAAGGGCACCGCAATGTCGGGTTCGATCACGTGGTTTTCGTAGTAGGAGCCATCAAGGCGTCGGCTCGGCAGTACGGGAATGGCGTAGTTGAAGCCGGGCACCAGCTTGCTGGCGTTTTGAGCCACATAGGTGCCCGTATTGAGCACCGTATCGCCCACCAGCAGGCCAATCCCCGCATCCTGATAGGCTTGCGGGAAGATCGCCGCATCGGAATAGCCGAAGCTATCAACCAGCACTGCACTTGGCCACACCCAGCGGTTGTTCGGCTCTGTCTTGGTCGGGCCGCCAGTGCGACCAACTTGGGCATAGGCGGTTCCTGACAGGAGCGTGGTCAGCTCACGGGTCAGATTGCCCCCGCCGTTGGATCGCACGTCGATCAATGCCGCTTTGGCCAGATCACGCGATGACGACAGCGTGCCCAGTACCTTGAGATACGAGGCGTTATTCATGTCGGCCACGTGTTGATAGGCCACGCAGGCGTTGGACAGACGATCGACCATGTCTGTGCGCGCATCAAGCAGGCGCTCCCTGGCAAGCATGAGCTGGCTGCCATAGCTGATCGGGTCGACATAGATGAAGCGCTCTTCATCCTGCCCCTGATCCAATACGCCAATCAACGCACGCTTGCCCAGGTTGACATCGAGCAGTCGTTCCAGCCCTCCCGCCTCGGGAACAGGAAGGCCGTTGATCGAGGTAATGATATCGCCCGCATCAACGCCGAGACCGGCACGGTCCAGTGGCCCCCCCGGCAAAACCGCAGCAACGCGGCGACCTTGGCCCTCATAGCCATAGTCCAGATAGACACCCAAGGTGTCGTTATGCGTGCCGAGGCCCACATGAGTGCTCTCGGAGCCCGCGTAATTGGTGAACAGATGCGACGCTGAAAGCTCGCCATACATGGCCGATACCAGTTCCGTCAGCTCGCGGCTTGTGGCAATCGAGCCGAGATAGGAACGGTACTTGGCGCCAATCGCGTCCCAATCGCGGCCTTCCAGCTCGGGCTGATAGTAGCGGTATTTGAGATCGGCCCACGCCTGCTCGAAAGCGGCCCCGCGGCGGTGATCCGGATTGACGGTGGTCAGAATTAGCGCCGGGGAGGCACTTGTCCCGCTTGGATCATAGATCGGCACTGAGAGCACGTTGCGCTCCAGCTTGATATCAAGCTGGTTGTAGTCCCGCACAAACGACACGGCCTGCCAGCCTGGTGCCTCGATGGTCTGCAGAGCGATAAGATTGCCGGTGCGCAGATCGAGTATTTCGATCTCCAGCTGGTCCGGAGCAGGCTCCGTCACCACCAGCAGGTTGCTGTAGTCATTCAAAGGCTCATAATGAACGATTGAACGGCCATCGTCCGTCAATCGCTCGCTAAGCCGCGCCGATCGCGACTTTTCGATCGGGTAGCGCTGTGGCTGGTAGTGCGCGTTCTCCTCATCAATCGCGCTGATGGGGAAAATACCTTCGCTGATGTCCAGGAAGTCCTGCCGCGCGGCTTCGGACAGGAAGATGCGGTAGAGATCTTGCGTTGTGCCGTGCAATTGCGCTGAGCGCAGGCCGAACAGATCGGTCGAGCCAATGACCTGCGTGCCGTCAAGGCTCCACACGCCGCCCGCAAAATTGTTGACGCTTTGGCTGATCATCTGCGGCAGGCCACTGCCATCAGCAGGAACAACGGCAATTTTCATCGCGTCGCTGCCGCCCTGGTAACGCCACTGCACCATAATGTCCTCTGAGGTCGGCGACCAGGCAAACCATAGGTCGCCATCGCCATAGGACGAGTTGTAGTCCGTCTCGGCAAACAGCGCCGTGACCGTACCGCTGCCCAGGTCCAGCACCTTGACCTCCCGGCGGTCGGAGATGAACGCCAGAAGATTGCCATCCGGGGAAAACTGCGGCTGGAACGCGTTGCCATCCTGGGGAACGTAGAGCGCGACTTCCTCATACTGGATGGCGAGCGGGTCATCGCTGGTTTCAACCTGCAGATCGACGGCGTAAATGCCCCATTCGTGGCCGCGCTGACCGGCGTAGACCAGCGTCGACCCGTCAGGTGAAAACGCTACATCCCGCTCTTCGCCCGGCGTAGCCGTGATCTGGCGATAATTGCCGTCGCGACCGAGCAGGAAAACATCGGCGCTGGCCACCAGGGCCATGCGTTTCCCATCTGGCGACGACACGAAACTCGTCGCGTCGCCGGAGGGGAAGTTGGCGTCCAAAGACGCGCGCTGGTCGAGCGTGAAGATCTCGATGGCCTGAGGTTTCGCGTCCACCGCGCTCTGGACGTAGATGCGACCGTCATAGCCGAAGGCAATGGTGCCGTTGTCCGCGACCGACAAATCGCGCACCGGCGCGTCCTCGAAGAAGGTCAGCTGCGTCTCGGTCCCGCTGGCAATGTCGAGTCGCCACGCATTAAGCCAGCCAGATGCCTCAGAGAGGTAATAGAGGCTGGCCCCGTCCTTGCTCCACACCGGGTTGATGCGGTCGATGCCATCGCGGCCGAAGACGTTCTCGTGGATGCCCGACACGGCATCGTAAATCCAGATCTGACGAGCATTGGCCGCAACGCGGTGCTGGCGTTCTTCAGGATCGAGCGAAGGGTTGTAAACATAGACCAGCTTATCCTGGGCCGCGTTCCACAGCGCCTCGAGTGCATAGTTCGGCAGCACCAGGGTTTCGCGACCGGTTTGCGTATTGGCAGCATAGAGCTGCGGCTTGAAGGTCAGCGCGCCCTGTACGCTGCGCTCGGCGTCGCCCAGGCCCAGCGAGGTATAGACAATGGACTTGCCGTCCGGCGTGAAGCTTGTTGGCACTTCACTGGCCGAAGACCAGCTGAAGCGCTGTAACGTGCCGGAAAAATCGGCGACGTAAATGTCGTCATTGCCGGCGATATCGGAGGCAAAGGCCAGCCGTTCGGAGTCGGGAGACCATACTGCGCCATAGCTGTACGAGCCCTGTGCAGTAATCGACACCGCCAGGCCGCCCTCGGCAGGAACCAAGAAAACCTGCCCACGATGGGTAAAGCTGATCGTTTCGCCATCGGGCGACAAGGCGGCGAAACGCAGCCAACGCGGCGCTTCGCCAGTTGGTTGGGCCTGTGCCGACGGCATTCCAGCCATCAGGGCCAATAGCGAAATAGCGCTCAACTGTTTTAGCATAAGATTTCTCGATCTGCTTGTTGGTCAATGGTTGGCAGCCATTGCAGGCTGCTCAAGGCAAATTTGTTTAGAACGGCTCGCCCTGCCTCGCCGGCGCGCGGCGATCTCGTTGCGATCCTGCAGTTCAGAAGCTGACGTTAAACCCTGCGCTGACGGAGTGTGCGGCGGCCCCTTGCCGGAAAGAGCCATCATAGGTAGCAAACCAGTCATGTCCGGCACCGGTTGTGAGATCGATCATGCCGCCGACACGCAGGACATCTTGCCCAAGTTCTGCGCTGCGCCCGCTGATCTCGCGACCGAGCAGATCAGCAGTGGTTGCGTTATCGACCGTGCCACCGATGCGCGCATAGGAAAGATCGAGCGTCAGGCCGATTGTGTTGTCGTCAAGCACAATTGGCGCAGACGCGATGCGCACGCCCGGACCGGCCTCAAACTGCGCATGGCTAGCGGCCGGCAGTGTCAGGTTGAAAATGCCCGCGCCGCTTTCCTGAGTTGCCCCTGTTCCGTGCCAGCTGGCGGCCGCAGCCAGATAGGGCGAGACGCTAATGCCACTGCCAAGCATGATTTCGTGGCCCGCTTGCAGCGTCAAACCCAGACCGCTGCCCGGCAATGAGGCGCGGCCAACAGGGTCAAAGCTCAGCCCCTCAGCACCCGAGATAGCCTTGCGTTCAATCGATTGGCCAATGAGTGCCGCCTGTCCGGTTCCATTGATGAACCAGCCGTACTGCTGCCAGGCGCCGTAGGCGCCAAAGTGAAGGGCATTCGTGTCTGCCGTGTCACCTGCCGTTTGGGTTTTCAGAGCGGTGTGGGAATAACCAAGTGCCAATCCGAACTGGGCATTGGCGTCATGAAGGATATCGAGACCGGCCAGCAGACCACCAGTGTTGCTGTTCGCACCATACGATGTTGCCCCGGCGGCAATCGAGGCGGCGCCGTAAACCGGGGCGACCCAGACTTGGGGGCCGGATGGCTGCGACAGGCGAACGCTTTCAGGCATGGTCACAAGATTGGTGGGTGCGTAGCCAAGCGCTGCAAATTCCTGATTACCAGCTTGGGCTAGTGCAGTACGGCGGAGCTGTTGGCGCAGCGCATCGTTGATCGGCGCGAACGCTGCGGTTCGTGACCAGGCAGCATTGGCAAATATGCCAGCGGTCGCGGGATTGGTGGTTGCGACCATGTTGCCGACATTGAGCAGCCCCCAGCCATAGGTGGCGTCGATGCCCTTCTCGCCAATATCGGTGGCTGTTTGCACCATGAGTTGGGTCAGCTGCGCGCCACTGGCTTTGGGGAACATTTCGGCGCCAATTGCCACTGCGCCCGTGACATGTGGTGCAGCCATCGATGTGCCATTGATGCTGCTATACAGCCCGCCCGGCCAGGATGACCAAATCGCATCATCGGAGTTCTGCGGGCCATCGCCCCCTGGGGCGGCAATGCACCAAGCGGCGGCCAGTCCGCAGTGTTGCGCATAGCTGGCGATGGAGCCAGTCGGGCCGACTGCGGTGACGGCAATCCAGTTCGATTGCAGCTCCGGGAAAAAATAGGGCAGACCTGCCATCACCCCGGGTTGGGTCATTGCGTCATTGCTGGTCGAAAAGACCTGAACGACGTCGGCACTGACAGCTTCACGATACGCCTGAAGTGTATCTTTATAACGGATCTCGAATAGATCTTTGGGGATATCCAGAATTGTCATGCTGCGCCAATTCCCCGTCACGGGGTCGAGCATTGTGGCGCCCCAGGAGTTATTGACCACGCGAACGCCTTGACTGGTCGCCCAACGGAAGCCTTGAGCAAATGTGGCATCGGTTTTGACAGCCACATCCCAATTGATGCCATAGATCAAACTGCCTGGCGCCACGCCGACGTTTCTACCGCCGACAGTCCCCGTCACATGCGTGCCGTGAAAGTGAGTACCAAGGGGGCCATAAGGCGTGCCATCCGCATTGAATCCGCCGAGCCACCGATCGGCAAATTCGGGGTGATCAAACTGGATAGCATCATCCATCACGCCCACGACGATGCCATTGCCGCGGAACCCTTGCTCCCAGGCTTTGTCGACACCGATCATGGAAAGGCCCCACAGGCGGTCGTCGATCTGGGCATGAGCAGCAGCTATCGGCAGCCCTGCCGTCAGCGCGAGCGCAAGCACGGCTGCTTGGATGGTTGGTTTACGTATTCTGGGCCCCCAATAGCAAAAACTCACAGACACAATGAGCAGCCGCGACGCAAATTGCACCCGCGGTGTCAAAGAGCTCGGTGAAGTCATCGGCCGCAACCGGCCAAACCATAAAATTGTCTGGCGGCACTCCAGGTCAAGGAAAAACGTCTGAAGCTATTAATATTGCTCAATAATCTCATAATGGGCAGAGCAATTGTTCCTAACGTCTCACATAGGACTGCGGTGCCAGCTCCTTCATGGATGCGATAGAGAGTGCCGCGCGGGCCTGGCCGCGCAACTGCATTAGTATGATTTTTAGACTTGCGTCGTCACGTGAGGTTGCGTTCTATGCAGTCCAAGTTTGCCGCCCGGCAACAAGGAGGCGTGGATGAACCTGTTTCAGTATCTCGAGCACAATGGCGACCGGGCGGTGGGCGTCACCGAGAACGATGTGGCGCGCAAGATCACCGGCGCGACCAGCGTCTACCAGCTGGCGACGGCGGCGATCGCCAAGGGCGGGCTGGCCCAGGTGATCGCGACGCTGGGTCTGGGGGACATTGTGGACCGGGCGACGATTCTGGCCGAAGGGCGCATGCTGGCGCCGATCGACCATCCGGACCCGGCGCATCTGTATGTGACCGGCACCGGGCTGACGCATCTGGGGTCGGCGGCCACCCGCGATGCCATGCACAAATCGGGGGACGCCAAGCCCGAGGCCGAGCTGACCGACTCGATGAAGATGTTCCGCATGGGGCTGGAGGGCGGCAAGCCCGAAGGCGGCGCCCGGGGCGTGCAACCGGAGTGGTTCTACAAGGGGAACGGCTATTCGATCGTCAATCCGGGCCATGCCATTCCATCGCCGGGATTTGCGCTGGACGCGGGGGAAGAGCCCGAAATCGCCGGGATCTACCTGATCGACCCGAACGGGCAACCGCGGCGCCTGGGCTTTGCGCTGGCCAATGAATTTTCCGATCACGTGACCGAGCGGATAAACTATCTGTTCCTCGCCCATTCCAAGCTGCGGGCCTGCTCGATTCGGGCCGGAACTGAGGGTGGGCGACCTGCCGGCCCATATCGAGGGGCGCTCGCGCATCTACCGCGATGGCAAGGTGCTTTGGGAAAAGCCGTTCCTGTCGGGTGAGGACAATATGAGCCACACCATCGCCAACCTCGAATATCACCATTTCAAGTATGATCTGTTCCGCAATCCGGGGGACGTGCATGTGCATATGTTCGGCACTGCGACGCTGAGCTTTGCCGATGGCATTTCGACCCGCGCCGACGACATGTTCGAGATCGAGGAAGCCCAGTTCGGCATGGCGCTGCGCAACCCGGTGCGGATGGAAGACGAGCACCCGGTGATGGTTGGGCCGCTGTATTGAGCTTGCCTCCGCACCACTAACATGTCAGCTATTTCCACGGTGGAGGGGATAGCATGACAGCCCGGAAATTCGAGACGCGGCGCGTTGGCCACAGCGCGCTGGAGGTGACCACGCTGGGCCTTGGGGGGGCGTCGCTGGCGGGGATTTTCAGCGCCGTGCCGGCCGAACAGGCCCGCGCCACGGTGGCGCACGCGCTCGATGCGGGGATTACCTATGTCGATACCGCCCCCCAATATGGGCTGGGGCGCTCGGAGCACCTGGTGGGCGACGTGGTGCGCGAGCGGCGCGCGGGTGTGGTGCTCTCGAGCAAGGTGGGGCGGCTCCTCAAACCAGTAACGCCGGAGCTGCAGGACAAAGGTAACTGGATCGATCCACTCCCGTTCAACCAGCATTACGACTACTCCTATGACGGCATCATGCGTTCCCATCAGGATAGCATGCAGCGACTAGGCGTCGATAAGATCGATATTTTGTATGTGCACGATATCGGTAGCGCCACTCACGGGGTGGAAGGCAACAGGCCCTTGTGGGCGCAATTGGCCAATGGCGGCTATCGGGCGCTGCGGGAATTGCGCGATAGCGGACAGGTCAAGGCCATCGGGCTGGGGGTCAATGAGTGGGAAGTGCTGATGGACGCTTTCGCTCTGGGTGAGTGGGACGTGTTCCTGCTGGCTGGCCGCTATACCCTGCTCGAGCAGACGGCGCTCAGCCCGTTCATGAGCACCTGCCTCGAGCGTGGCGCCTCGGTAGTCGTTGGCGGGCCGTTCAATTCGGGCATTTTGGCGGGTGGCGACAGGTTCGATTATGCCAAGGCCCCCGAGGCGATCGTGGCCAGGGTGCGGGCGATCGAGGCGGTGTGCCGCGAGTTCGATGTGCCCCTGCCCGCTGCCGCCCTGCAGTTTCCGCTGATCCACCCGGCGGTGTGCAACGTGTTGCCGGGGCCGCGTTCGCCGGCCGAGCTCGATGGCATTCTCGAATGGTGGGATACGCCCATCCCGGCCGGGCTGTGGCACGCGCTGGCGGCCGGGGGGTTGCTGGCCGAGGGCACCCCGATGCCCGGCGGCGCCGCCTAGTTGAGATCGAGGGCGTAGGGGCGCAGGATATCGAGCGACACCAGCCCCAGCACCGCCTCGTGGGTCGAGCGCAGATAAAGACGCGGCGCCTTGCCCGCCAGATGAGCCTGCACCCAGCGCTGCGCCACAAGGCACCAGCGGTTGCCGGCGACGAGGCCCGGAAAGGCGAACTGGGGCATGGGCGTCGTCAGGTCGTTGCCCACCGAGCGGGAATGGTCGAGGAAGGCATCGCTGGCGGCGATGCACACCAGATGCACCGCCGTGCCATCCGGCCCGGCCGAGCAATAGCCGTTGCGGAAAAACCCGGTCAGCGGATCGCTTGAACAGGGCTGCAGCGGCTCGCCAAAGACATTGCGTTCCGCCGGCCCCTCAAAGCGCCCGAGCGCGTTCAATTGACCTCGTCCTTGCCCAGCTTTTCGAGCACTTCCTTGACCTTGGAATTGATCTGGTCGAGCGAATAGGGCTTGGGCAGGAACTCCACGCTCTGATCGTCCTCGATATCGCGGCGCACGCTTTCCTCGGCATAGCCGGACACGAAGATGACCTTGAGATTGGGCATCTTCTGGCGCACTTCGCGCAGCAGGCTGGGGCCATCCATTTCGGGCATGACGACGTCCGAGATCATCAGGTCGATCTTGAAATCGAGATCTTCGAGCACTTCGAGCGCTTCTTCGCCGCCATCGGCCTCGAACACTTCATAGCCGGTGGCGCGCAGGGCCCGGGCCGAAAAGGCACGCACGCTTTCTTCGTCCTCGACCAGCAGGATCCGCTCGTGCCCGGTCAGGTCGCGGATCTGGGCCACGCCGGCGGCCTTGGCTGTCGCCTCCTGCTCGCTGACGATGTGGCGCGGCAGGAAGATCTTGAAGGTCGTGCCGACGCCCACGGTGGACACCGGATAGATGAAGCCCTCGGTCTGCTTGACGATGCCGTAAACGGTCGACAGGCCCAGGCCCGTGCCCTTGCCCAGCTCCTTGGTGGTGAAGAAGGGCTCGAAGATCTTGTTGACGACATCGGCGCTCATGCCGGTGCCGGTATCCTGCACCTCGATCAGCACATAATCCTGGGACGGCATGCCATCGAAATCCATGCCCTGGATTTCGGCCTTCTCGACATTGGCGGTGCGCAGCGTGATCGAGCCGCCCTCGGGCATGGCGTCGCGCGCATTGACCACGAGGTTGATGATCACCTGTTCAAGCTGGACCACGTCGGCGCGCACCGGCCAGATGTTGCGACCATGCTCGACCGTGAGATTGTTCTGCTCGCCGATCATGCGCTTGAGCAGCACGGTGAGGTCATCCACGATCAGCGGCAGTTCCAGCACCTGCGGCCGCAGGGTCTGGCGGCGCGAGAAGGCCAGCAACTGCCGGGTGAGACCGGCAGCGCGGTTGGCGTTCTGCTTGATCTGCATCAGCTCGCTGAACGAGGGATCGCCCGGCTTGTGCTTGAGCAGCAGCAGATCGGAAAACCCGATGATGGCGGTGAGCAGATTGTTGAAATCATGCGCCACCCCGCCGGCGAGCTGGCCGACGGCCTGCATCTTCTGGCTCTGGGCGAACTGGGCCTCGAGCTTGCGCTGGTCGGTCATGTCGAGCGCATAGACATTGACCTGCTCGGGGGAGCCGGCGCTCATTTCGGAGGCCGACAGGTAGAGCCGCACCGCGTGGTCGCCCTCGGCATTGAGCAGGGCATCAACCGGCTCGATATCGGAGAGGTGGGCGGTGGTATCGGCCAGGGCGCGGGCAAATTTTTCGCGGCTGCCTTCCCCGATCAGCTCGCTGAGGAGCTGCATTTCAAGGCTCTTCTGTTCGCCCGACCATTTGAAGATGCGCCCGAACGGGGCGTTGGTACGGATGATGCGGCCGTCGCCATCGAGGGTGGCGATGGCAAAGGGCGTGTCGTTGAAGAAACGCGAGAAGCGCACTTCGGCGGCGCGCAGTTCTTCTTCGGTATCGGGGGCGTTGGACTTGTCGAGCACCAGGGTGCGGGTTTCGCCCAGCTCGCCATCGGCCAGCCGCGCGGCGCGGTGCAACAGCCGCACCGGCAGGCTCGTGCCATTGCGGCGGACAAAATCGATGTCGATGATCTCGGTGCGGATTTCGCCATCACCGGGCCCGCGCATCAGGAGCGTGGCGCCATCGCCACGCACGATATCGGAGAGACCCAGATGGCCGGCATTGAACTCGGCCAGATCGTAGCCCAGCCAATCGGCCAGGGTCGAGTTGAGATATTGCACCCGGCCATGGGCATCGGCGGAAAAGAAACCGGCGGGGGAATGATCGAGATAATCGATGGCGCGCTGCAGATCGCGGAAGGCGCTCTCGTTGTTGTCGCGGTCGCGGGTGATGTCCTCGACCGACCAGATGACCAGCGGCTTGGTGGCTTCATCGGATTCGGGGAGCGGGCGCACGCTGACGCGATACCAGAACGCCTTGCTGCCATGGGCGGGACTGCCCCCGAGCCCGCCGACCAGGCGGATATCCTCGACCGCCGAGCGGCCATCCTTGCCGGCGCGCGACAGCCGGTAGATGGCTTCGCTGGCATCGGACTGGCCGGCAAACAGCCGCGGCACGCCGACCGGCACCCCATTGGTGAGCGCGCCGGCAAAGCTGCCGTAATGGGCGTTCACATAGGAAATCTTGCCCTCGCGGTCGGCCACCACCGCCCCGAAGGGCAGGCTGTCGACCACGGCGTTGGAAATGGTGCGGCGCTCTTCGCCATTGGCAAAGCGGAACAGCCCGGCCGCCAGCCCGAACAGGCAGAACACCCCCACCACCGCGAGCAGGCCCACAAAGGTCATGATCACATCGGGCGACAGGCGATCGCCAAAGAAGGAAAATGCCAGCGCAATGGCCACCAGAGCCACCCCCAGCGCCACGACCCGCCATAAGCCGGCGCTGCCGCGGCCCGAGGCCAGCAGCGGATCGGGGTAATTGTCTTCGCGCATGTGCGACGATGCCATGGGTCAAAATGCTCCGTAGCCGGTTTCTGTGCGAATCGGGCGCTTGGTCAAGCTCTAGCAAATGCCCCCTGCGAGCGGGAGTGCGAGCGCCGTTATTAGCACTTCATCAACACATGGTCAGCACTCGATTGCCATCGCGCACGCCCAATTGCCGCCGCGGGAGCACCGGACGGTTTTTGAGAGGCCAAAAGCTGCGCCATGGGGCGAAATTTGTCCCGTAGCCGGTTAGTCCGGCGAATGAGTGGAACTCATTTCGCCCCATGGTAGCCGAAGGCTCAGCAGGATCGGACCGTCCTCGGTATGTAGCTCGTACCGTTCAGACTGGGCATGAACCATTTGGTGCGTGCCCGGCCGGGGAGCCATCTCCCGGCCCGGATCATCCATCCCCCGCTGGAGCTGGAGCGACCCCCAACCCATCCGGCACCCTCCCCCCGACCGTTCGTCGCGACCGCGCAGCGTGGGGGACGGCAGAGGTGAGTATGGCATGGGGCAATGGGGGTGCGGATAAGTTGCATTGGGGCGGGGATTTTTGGGGCGTGGTGGGGGGATGGGGGGTGGCACAGCGGACCCCCATCTAACCTCCCCCTGGTAGGGGGAGGGACCGGTCGGTGGGTGGGGGGGGGCTGGGGGGCAAGCTGATGGGGTAGCTGCTCGTGGTGCCGAGGGAAACGGAGGTTCCCGCTTTCGCGGGAATGACATTGTGGGGGTGGGGAGGGTTGGGGGGGGCAAGACCTGCGGGCGCCAGTGGCAGGCCCGTTCCTGGCAGCACCATCGATTGTTTCAATGCCATCCCCAACCACCGGGTCGTCCCCGCGAAAGCGGGGATCTCTGTTTGATCACTGGGACCTAGCGGCGGTGGAGGGTTTCCGGGATGGGCCCCGGCTCAGGGCCGGGGTGACACCGAGAGTGGGGAGGCAGTGGGGACTGACGGGAACCGCGATGGGCTCCTCCCCCTGTCGGGGGAGGTTGGGTGGGGGTCACTGGGCGTAGTGCCGAGGGGAAACGGAGGTTCCCGCTTTCGCGGGAATGACATTGTGGGGGTGGGGAGTTTTGGGGGTGGTGGTTCATGGCCTGCGGGCGACAGGGGCAGGTCCGTTCCTACAGCACCATCCATTGTTTCAATGCCATCCCCAACCACCGTGTCGTCCCCGCGAAAGCGGGGATCTTTGTTTGATCACCAACACCTGGCGGCGGTGGAACTGTTCCGGGATGGGCCCCGGCTCAAGGCCGGGGTGACATCGGGGGTGGGGAGGCAGTGGGGACTGACGGGAGCCGCGATGGGCTCCTCCCCCTGTCGGGGGAGGTTAGGTGGGGGTGGCTGCTCGTAGTGCCTAGGGAAACGGAGGTTCCCGCTTTCGCGGGAATGACATTGTGGGGGGCGATGGCGATCACCAACACCTGGCGGCGGTGGAGGGATTCGGGGATGGGCCCCGGCTCAAGGCCGGGGTGACACCGAGAGTGGGGAGGCGGCGGGGGCTCGCGAGAGCCGCGATGGGCTCCTCCCCTCTCAGGGGGAGGTTGGGTGGGGGGAACTGTACCTTCCGCAAATCCTCAAAACGGAGGTTCCCACTTTCGTGGGAATGACACCGTGGAGGGGGCAACTGCTCATAGTGCCGAGGGGAAACGGAGGTTCCCACTTTCGTGGGAATGACACCGTGGATGACACCGTGGTGTGGTGGACCGATTGCCCCCTGCCCTTACGCGCGCCAGGTGCCGGGTTTTTTGAGGCGGAGGACGAAGCCGATGACTTCGGCGACGGCTTTGAAGTGTTCGGTGGGGATGGTCTGGTCGATGTCGACGCTGGCGAACAGAGCGCGGGCGAGGGGTGGGTTTTCGACGATGGGGACGTTGTTTTCCCTGGCCACTTCGCGGATGCGCAGGGCGATGGCGTCGGCGCCCTTGGCGACGCACACGGGGGCGCCCATCGACTTGTCGTATTTGAGCGCGACCGAGTAGTGGGTCGGGTTGGTGAGGACGACGGTGGCGTCGGGGACGGCGGCCATCATGCGCGAGCGGGCGCGGTCCTGGCGGAGCTGGCGGATGCGGCCCTTGATCTTGGGATCGCCTTCCATCTGCTTGTACTCGTCGCGCGTCTCCTGGACGGTCATCATCTGCTTTTTCCACCATTTCTGGCGGACATAGAGATAGTCGACAAAGGCGATGATGGTGACGATGACCAGGGTCGCGGTGAAGATCTTGACGCCGATTTCCTGGAAATTGGCGAGGATCATGTACGGATCGGCGGTCATCATGGTTTCGAGGCGATCGCGCTCGGGCCAGACGACGACGATCAGCACGATGCTGACGATGGTGATCTTGAACAGCCCCTTGACGAAATTGACCAGGGAATCGGCGGAAAACAGCCGCTTGGCGCCGGCCAGCGGGGAAATCTTGGAAAGCTTGGGCTTGATCGGCTCGAGCGAGAGCAAGGGGCGGTGCTGGATGAGATTGGCGGCGATGGCGCAGGCGGACAGGATCACCAGCGGCAGCAGGATGATGCCCAAAAGGTTCAGCGCGAGGCCATTGACGAAGCTGGCAAAACCGGCGCCGCCCAGCTCGAAGCGGTCGGCATTGGTGATGACCAGCTTGAGCTGATCGGACAGGTTGGCGGCGGTGGAGGGCGCCAGCGCCGCAAAGATCACGGCCGAGCCGAGCAGCATGAACCAGGTGGTCACTTCCTGGCTCTTGGCGACATCGCCCTTCTTGTGGGCGTCCTCGAGCTTTTTCTGGGAGGGGTCTTCGGTTTTACTGGATTGCTCGGGCGCTTCGTCTGACATCTAGCCCCTCCACATCGCCAGATGGTTTTCAAACCCGGCCAGGTACCAGCCCATCATCATGGTGAGCAGCAGCCCGAACAGGATTAGCCCGACCAGGATATTGGCCGGCATGAGGACGAAGAACACCTGCATGGCGGGCATCAGCCGGGCCAGAATGCCGGCGCCCAGATTGAAGGTGAGGCCGAACACGATGAACGGGGCCGACATCTGCACGCCCAGCGAAAAGGCGCTGGCGACGGTGCGCAGGGCCAGCTGGGCGGCATCGTCGAACATCAGCGGGGCATCGAGCGGGAAGACCATGTAGCTGTCATAGGTGGCGGCGAGCGCGACGTGGTGCAGGTCGGTGGCAAAGATCAGCACCATGCCCAGAAAGCTCAGGAAGCTGCCGAACAGCGCCCCCTGCTGGCCGCCCTGGGTGGGATCGGCCATCATGGCGGCGGAAAGGCCGGCCTGGAAGGCGATGACGGCGCCCGCGACCTGGGCGGCCATGACGGTGATGCGCGCGATCGCCCCCAGCATCAGGCCGATGGCCAGCTCGTGAAAGATCAGGCCGATGATCTGCATCATGTCCTGGGGCATGGCGGGAAGGCTCGGCGCCAGCAGCGGATAGACCACAAGCGTGAAGGCCAGCGCGAAGCCGAGACGCATGCGGGCGGGGATCAAATTCTCGCCCAGGGCCGGCATCAGCATGAGGATGGCGCCGATACGCGAGAACAGCAGGATATAGATGAAGGCCGTGTTGGGGAGCCAGTCGAGGCCGACCGTCACGCTCAGCCGCCCACGATGATCATGTCGACGATGCGGGCCATGTAGGCGCTCATGGCGGCGCCCATGAAGGGCAGCAGCAGCAGCATGGTGACGAAGATGGCGATGATCTTGGGGACAAACACCAGGGTCTGTTCCTGGATCTGGGTGAGAGCCTGGAACAGCGCGATGATGACGCCGACGACGAGGCCCACAAGCATCAGCGGCGCCGACACGATGAGCAGCGTCCAGATGCCTTCGCGGGCTATGTCGAGAACTTCAACGCCGGTCATGTCAGGTCCTGCCGGCCGAATCGCCGGGCTGGGAGCAGTTTAACCCGGCGGCGCGTTTGCGGTTACTGCGGGTTGAGATTTGTGTGGGGGGATGGACGCTCAGTGATGGTAGTGCACGATGTTATCCCAGCCCTGAGCCCCGGGAACCACACCGAGATGAATTCGCGGGCGGGATCTCAGGATGGGCCCCGGCTCAAGGCCGGGGTGACACCGAGTGTGGTGAAGCGCTGCGGCAGAAACCAGAAGCCGCAGCAATTGCACTAGATCGGCATCCGCATGATTTCTTCGTAGGCGGAGATGACGCGGTCGCGGACGGTGACCATGCTTTCGAGCGCGATTTCGGTTTCCGAGAGCGCGGTGACCATGTCCACCACATTGGCCTTGCCGTTGACCATGTCGATCGACATCTGGTCGCTGGCGCGGCCGGTATCGACGACGCCCTGCACCTGCTGGGCCAGCATCTGGGCGAAATTGTTGCCGGTGGCGGGGGCCGCGAGCGCGGTCAGGTCGGTGGTGGGCTTGGCGGCCTGGGTGATCAGGCGGCTGGCATTGCCATAGGCGGCGGCGGCCGCGTTGAAAGGGGTGGTGGTGGTCATGGTCTATTCCTTTCCCATCAGCCGCGCAGAATATCGAGCGTGCGCCCGAGCATCTGTCGCGTGACGGTGACAACGTTCAGATTGGCTTCGTAGGTTCGTTGGGCTTCGCGCATGTCCATCGATTCAATCAGCGGATTGACGTTGGGATATTGCACGTAGCCGGCAGCATCGGCGGCGGGGTGGCCCGGCTCGTAGCGCGAGGAGAAATCGCTCATGTCGTAGCCCAGCCGACCGACCTCGACGATCTTGCCGCCCACTTCGGCGTCAAAGGCCGCCTGGAAGGTGGGGATGCGGCGGCGATAGGGCTCGTCGCCCGGGGCCTTGCCGGCGGAATCGGTATTGGCGAGGTTTTCGGCAATGACGCGCATGCGGGCGGTCTGCGCATGCAGGCCGGTGGCGGCGATCTTGAGGGAAGAACTGAAATCCATGACGCGCTTTCCTATGCCGACTTGCCAAGGGCCGTGCGGATGATCTTGATCGACTTCTGGTAAACCGAGGTGGCGGCCTGGTAATCCATGAGGTTGTTGGTGACCTTCATCATCTCGTCTTCGAGGGTGATGCCGTTGCCCTCGGGGGTGATTTCGAAATTGGCCATGCGCTGGGCGTCAAAGCCGCCGCCCTCGCCGCCCGACGGAAAAATGCGTAGGCTGGGTGGCGGTGGTCGTGACACTGGCGCGCGAAAACCCGCCATTGAGCTTGGCAAAATCGTAATGGGCCAGATCGCGGCCGCGATAACTGGGGGTCTCGGCATTGGCCACGTTTTCGGCCAGCAGGCCTTGACGTGTCTGATGCCAGCGCATCTTGTCAGTCAGGGCCGCGAAGACCGGCATTTTCAAAAGACTCAATTGACCGGACCCCCGCCAGAACTCGATGATGGGCAAATCTTGCCGGTCTATGGTTAATCAAGTGTTAACCAGCGGGCGTCACAGCGGTTTCGGCCTCGCAATCTGCACATTTGCGCG
Organism: uncultured Alphaproteobacteria bacterium; assembly: GCA_963699295.1. Lineage (GTDB taxonomy): Bacteria > Pseudomonadota > Alphaproteobacteria > Rhizobiales > Devosiaceae > Devosia. Next base: position 148,735 of record OY969432.1, on the reverse strand, counting down.
GCTAATTAGGCAAAATGTGCCGCCCGGATTCGGGCCAGACTATGTGGAGACAATATGCAGTTCATCACCAGCCTCTTTGGCGGATCAGAAAACAGCTGGCTGACCGCGCTGTTCGCGCTCGGCATCGTGGTGGTGCTGATCGTGCTCGGGGTGTGGCTGCTCAAGCTGCTGTTCAATGCGACGAGCAATGTGTCGCGCGGCCGCAACCGGCGGCTGTCGGTGGTGGAAGCGCTGGCCATCGACCAGAAGCGCCAGTTGCTGATCGTGCGCCGCGACAATGTGGAGCACCTGATCCTGGTGGGCGGGCCGCAGGATGTGGTGATCGAGGCGGGCATTGCAGTGGAAGAAGCGCCCGCAGCGCAATCGACGCGCCGCCCGGTGCCCATGGTCGCGCGACGCCCGGCACCGCAACCCAAGGTGGCGACACCGGCGCCCGCCCCGGCCGCCGTGGCGGTCGCGCCCCCTGCCCCGGCCCCGACCCCGGTCGTGGCGCCGGAAGCCCATTACGGCCCGACCATCCTCGACAAGCTGCGCGAAGCCGGACACCCCACCGACAAGCGGGCGCGCGTCTCGCTGCGCCATACCGGGCTGTTGCGCCCGGTAAACGAGGTGGAACCGGCACTATCCCCGGAAAACTCGGGGTTTGCGGCTCCCAAACGCGCCGACTCAGCTAAACAGATCAGTGCACAGCGGGACATCGAAGGTACTGACCTTGTCGAAGGCAAAAACGAGGCGAACCGAAACTGAACTGGCGCCCGCCTCGCGGCGGCGTGCGGCTCGCCCCCTTTGCCGCCCTTGTCGTGCTGCTGGGCCTGGCGCTGACGCCAACCCTCGCCTTCGGGCAGGACATCTCCATCGACTTCGGCGACGAGACCACGCTGACCGAACGCGCCGTCCAGATCATCGGGCTGATCACCCTGCTGTCGCTGGCGCCATCCATCCTCGTGATGGTGACCAGCTTTACCCGCATCGTGGTGGTGCTGTCGCTGCTGCGCACCGCCATCGGCCTGCAGACGGCGCCGCCCAATTCGGTGATGGTGTCGCTGGCGCTGTTCCTGACGCTGTTCGTCATGCAGCCGACGCTGCAGGAAAGCTATGATCGCGGGCATTGCGCCGCTGCTGGCCGGGCAGATCGAATTCACCGAAGCCTTCGAGCTGGGCAGCGCACCGATCCACGAGTTCATGCGGGCCAATGTGCGCGAGCAGGATCTGGGGCTGTTCTTCGACCTGACCAATGCGCCGATCCCCGATGCGCCCGAAGCCATTCCGCTGCACCTGCTGATCCCCGCCTTCATGATCTCGGAGCTGCGGCGCGCCTTTGAAATCGGCTTCCTGCTGTTCCTGCCCTTCGTGGTCATCGACATGGTGGTCGCTTCGGTGCTGATGAGCATGGGCATGATGATGCTGCCGCCCGTCGTGATTTCGCTGCCGTTCAAGCTGATCTTTTTCGTGCTGGTGGACGGCTGGTATCCTGGTGGCGGGATCGCTGGTGCGCAGTTTTTCGAGCGGCTGATCAGTCGAGCGCGGCCAGCCCCGCGCTGGGTTCGGACGCCTTGCTGGGCGCCAGAGCCCCCTCCCCGCCATAGGTCTCGCGGTAGGAGGCGAGGAAGGCGTTGATCCCTTCCATGCCCGCAACCTGGGCCGCGACCGCCTTGAACTCGACGCTGGTGACCGAGATGTTGCTGGTGACCAGATCAAACATCGGCCATTCGGGCGAGGTGACCATGGCCCCGGCGAACTTGGAGCGCAGGCGCATGACGCCGAAATTGTCGCCCGCCAGCACATAACCCACCGCTGCCTTGACCAGATGCATGCGGGCGGCCCGACGCAGGCTGGCGCCCTCCTGCGTATCGCCATAGAGCGCCTCGATCAGCTCGCTGGCCTGGGCGTAGCGCTTGTCGCGCCAGTGGGCATCGATGCGCAGCACGGAGGCATCGCGCCCGGCCACATCGCGCAGCATGTCGAGGGCCAGCTGGTCGCGGCCGCCATCGATCATGGCGCGGGCTTCGAGCAGGCGCCGCTGATGAGCCAGCGATTCCGGAATGTCGGGCAGCCTTGTGCTGTTGAGCACGCGCAGCGCATCCTGCGGGCGGCGATCGGCCAGGTAGATCACCGCCAGGTCGGCGGCGATCTGGGTGCGGGCGACGCCGCGCAGGCGGTTGTCGAGCTGATATTCGAGCAGGTCCGCCGGCCTGGGCCAGCAGATCCACCCGCACCAGCCGGCGCGCCAGATTGCGGATCATCTCGTCGCCGCGCGCGCCCGGCGGGGTGAGCGCCTTGAAATCGTAGAACAGGCCAAGCGCCTCGGTGGGGCTGAGCGTATCGGCGCGGCCATTGAGGAACAGCTCGCCAAACATGGTCTGGGCCTCGTCGCGCAGCGCGTTGACCGAGGGGCTGTCGGGATAGACGGTGACCGCCTGATGGACGGTTTCAAAGCCGAGGCGATAGTCGCCGTTTTCGAAATAGAGCTCGGTCAGGAGCCCCTGCATGTCGGCTTCGAGCGCATTGCCGCGCCACAGCAGCGTTTCCGCCGACAGGGTCTGGATGGCCTTGGGCAGATCGAGCTTGCCCGCTTCATGGAGCAGCTTCATGGTCTGGTAGATGGCTTCGGCGCGGGTGGGCCGCACATCGTCGGCGATCACCTGGCCATAGATGTCGATGGCCTCGTCGAGCTTGCCGCGGGCCTCGGCGAGATGGCCGGAAAACAGGTGATAATAGCTCGGCTCGTCGCCCCTGAGGGTGGCAAAGTCGATCTGGTTGAGGAGGCGCTCGGCAAGGTTCGCGTCGTCGGTTTCAAGGGCAGCGCGAATGGCGGCGAAATAGAACTTGTTCTGCACCCAGGTCGGGTAGCTGGTGACCACCATCTGCGCTTCGAGCGCATCGCTGCGGGCGCCCTTGTAGTCGTAGAGCTCGGTGCGGGCCATGGCGCGCCAGACCAGCGTGTCGATATCCTTGCTGACCGACGGGGCGTTGAGAATGGCGAGGGCATCGGCGGGGCGGCCGGCCATGGTATCGGCGATGGCGCGGGCCAGCCGCACCTTGCGGGTCAGCTCGGGCGATTGGCGCTCGGCTTCGAGCACCTTGAGCACGCCCACCGCTTCGAGGCCAAAGCCATTGGCGAGATAGAACTGGGCGAGCTTGAGCCGGGCCAGGTCGCGCTGGGCGCCTTCGGCAGCGGCAGCCTCGCTGGAGAGCGCCTGCAGTTCCACGCCATATTGGTGCAGGTCGGGCTGGGCGAGGCTTGCCAGATCGACAAAGCTGTTGCGCAGGGTTTCAAGAATGCCGCTGCCCGAGGTGCGCGGGCCATCGAGCGCCGAAATGGTCAGTCCATCGGGGGCCGAAATGATCGCCAGCTCGTTCTGCAGCTCCAGTTCGAGCTCGGGGCGCTGCGGCTTGATGACGAGGCCATGGACGCTGCGCAGGGCGGAAAAATCGACATAGTCGAGCGTGCGCACCAGACCGCGGGCGGGCGGATAGGCGGTGACGACCCGGAGGTCATCGCCGACCTGGGGATCCTGGAACTCGTGCACGCGCCCCGGGCGGGCCATGTTGACGGCAATCTCGAAATCGCCCTCGACATTGCGGCGGCGCACCAGATCGACCGGCTCGGTGGGGGTGAGCATGATATCGCCCAGCGAGAGCACCCAGGCCATGCCCTCGGAGCCCAGAGTGGCCAGCCGCTCCTGCGACAGCTCGAGCCGCACCACCTGGGTATCGCCCGAGGTGAGGACGGAAAAATCGCGGGCCAGCGCTTCGAGCTCGCTCGAAGGGGCCGGACGGGCAATGCCGACGGCGGTATCGAACACCATCCACACGGTATCGCCGCGCTTGAACACGGCCGCCGGGGTATCCTGGGCGAAGGGGAAGACCACGCGCACCGTCGAGCCCAGCACGTTCACAAAGGGCGTGATGGTGGCGGCGGTTTCGGGATAGAGCATGCTGATATCGGGCTGGGCCGGCACCGGTTCGGCGGCGGCAGCAGGCGCCAGGGTTGCCTCGACCAAGCTCGCCGCATCGAAACTGGGGAGCCCCTGCCCGGCAATGTCGATATCGAGCAGGTACTGGGTGGGGGAGATTTCGTAAAAGCGCGGCGTAACGCCTTCGGCCAGCTCCAGGCCGACGACGGCGCCATCGGGGGTGGTTTTGGTCGTCAGCGCCACGATCTCGGCGGGCAGGTCGCCCAGCAGATCGCGCAGGTCGATATCGACCGGCCATTCGAACTGGACGCGGCCCTGTTCGCCCTCCTGCTCGAAACTGCCGGTGGTGGGCACGCTCCAGTCGAACTGCAGGCGCAGGAAGGTGGGATTGCGGCCGATGCGGACATTGGCCCTGGGGTCGAGTTCGGCCACCATGCGGGCCTTGCGATCCTGCTCGGCGCGAATTGCGGCGACGCGGGCGCGCTCGGCCAGCTCGTCGATGATGTCCTGCGGCAAGGCGGGCGGCAGGCCCTGCCAGCTGGGCGGCAGCAGATCGATGAACAGCTTTTCGCCCGCTTCGATACGGTTGAAATTGTAGGTGCCGCGCAAGGCGATGCGCAGGCCGCGGCGATTGGGGTCGATGCGGGCAATCGAGAGATATTCGGGCAAGGTGGTGCCCACATCGGGCAGCGTCACCGAAATCTCTTCGTCGAATTCGAGCGAGAGCACGCCGTTTTCAAGGCGCAGGCGATAGGTGGGCAGATTGTCGCGGCCGGGAAAGCTCAGGATGAGGCGCGCATAGCCGGCTTCGGCCGTGGCGAACAGCTGGCCCTGCTGCTGGGCGAAAGCGGGCGCGGCAAAGCCCAGCGCGGCGATAAGGACGCCAATGGCCACGGCGCTCCTGGCCCTGTGCACGCCCGTCTTGATTGCAGTCTTCACCGGCTTCTGCCCGCCCGACGCAGATCGCGCAGCAGCGGCGGCCGTTTTCTGGGCCCAGCAGTACGCGAAGTTACAACTCTTGGAAGTTGCACCCTAGCGAGGACCGCTTAACGTCGCCTTACCCCAGCAGCGAAAGCTCTACTGACCCACGATCTGGGGCAATGCGGCGAAGTCGTCCGGGGTCATTTCGGTGGGCGGCCGATCGGCCAGATTGGCCATCTGCACGGTCAGCTCCTGGGCCCGGGCGGCGTCCATCTCGGCCAAGATCGGGGCCATCTTGCGCGGGCTCATGGTCTTGGCGACGCGCAGCAGCACGTTCATGTCGAGATTGTTGAAAATCTTGGCGGCATCCTTGGGCTTCATCGCATCATACATGGCGACGATGCCGGCAAACTGCCCCGCTTCGAGCTCCTGGCGCTGGTCGACCAGCGAGGAAATCTGGGCTTCAAGGGCGGCGAGCGTAGTGGTGCGCTCGTCGATGCGCTTTTCGGCGGCTTCGACCAGGGCCGCACGCATGGCCAGCTGCTGCTCATATTGTTCGAGCGCGGTGCGCCGGTCGGTCAGGCGCTCCAGCACCAGCTGCTCGGTCTGGGTAACGCCGGCCGCGCCCAGCATCTGGTCGACCCCGCCGCGGCCATCGAGCTGGAGCGGAATGGCATCGCCCGAAGGCAGGCAGCCCAGCATCAGCGAGTCTGTCTGGAGGGGCGCCCCGATGGTGCCGTCTTCGGCAATGGCGGCATCGGAGGGCGTGCAATTGATCCCGCCCTGCAGCGCCTGGGCCAGGGGCGACGCGCCGGGAGCGACCGGTGCGCCGAGCGCCGGCACTTCCGGCACCCCAACCGTGGGGGCAAGATCGGCAAGCGTGGGGCTGGTGTCGGCAATGGTAGGCTCGCCCGCAAGCTCCAGCGCCGGGACATCATCGGCCGCCTGCGCCCTGGTGTTGAGGACGTAGCCCCCATTGGTGGCCAGACCGAAGGTCTTGAGCACCAAAAGGGCGGCAATGGCCATCACGACGACCGGCAGCAGGCGGATATTCTTCACGCGGCGGCTCCACGATTGCGCACGCGCGCCGACAATTGTTCCAGTGCCGACTGCACCTTGGCGGAGGGCTCGACCAGCTCATCGGGTTCGATGGCCTTGCTGTGGCGGGCGACGCTGGTGATCTTGGCGATGCGCTGCATCAGCACATTGCCCGCATTGACGTGATTGGCCAGCTCGACGCCGAAGCGCCCGGCCTCTTCCAGCCGCGAGTTGAGCAGCAGGTCGGCTTCGACGGCAGTCTGCTTGAGCTCCTTGATCGCCTGGTTGGCCAGATTGGTGGCGCCCACGAGATCGGCGACCATCTGGCGCATCTCGTCCTTGTCGGCGTGCAGCCGCTGCAGGCGCTTGTTGAGCACCATGCAATAGCCAATGGTGAGCGCCAGCAAAATGGCAACGGCGCCCTCGATAATAAGGCCCAGGGGCAAACCGAACATCATCGTCCTTCCAGTGTTTCGTCGATTGCCTCAAAGGCAGCCATGGTGACCTTGGGCGGGTTGAGCGGGCGGGTGACCCGCACCGAAATGTGATTGCCGATATGGCCCATGATCGCCTCGGTCAGTTCGACATCGCCGCAGCGCAGCCGGATCGGATCGGTGGGGGCGCGCTCGAACATGACGGTGTCGCCGGGCTTGAGATTGAGCACCCGGGCCAGCGGCATGTCCTGCTCGTGCAGCACGGCCTCGACCTCGACATCGGCGGCATAGATCTCGGTGGCCAGATGGCCTTCCCAGATCGGGTCGCGACCGAATTTTTCACCCATGAACATCTGCAGCAGCTGTTCGCGGATCGGCTCGATGGTGGCATAGGGCAGCAGGATCTCGATCTTGCCGCCGCGATCATCCATCTCGATGCGCAGCTCGATGAGGATGGCGGCGTTGCCGGGGCGCGAAATGGCGGCAAAGCGCGGATTGGTCTCCATGCGCTCGAGCTTGAAGTTCACCTGGGTGACGGGCTCGAAGGCGCGATGGGTATCTTCGAGGATGACCTCGATCATCCGCCGGGCCAGCGCCAGCTCGATGGTGGTATAGGGGCGACCCTCGACGCGGATATTGCCGCCGACGCGGCGACCGCCCAGCAGCACGTCGATCATCGAGTAGATGAGGCTCGAATCGACGGTCAGCAGGCCGTAGTTTTCCCATTCCTCGGCCCGGATGACCGACAGGATGGCAGGCAGCGGGATCGAGTTGAGATAGTCGCCAAAGCGCACCGAGGAGATCGACTCCATCGTCACTTCGACGTTGTCGGAGGTGAAATTGCGCAGCGAAGTCGTCGCCAGCCGCACCAGGCGGTCGAAGACGATTTCGAGCATGGGCAGGCGCTCGTAGCTGACCAGCGCCGAATTGATCAGCGCCTGCACGCCCGTGAGCTGGACATCGTCGCCAATGGTGGAATCAAAGCCCAGCAGGCTGTCGATTTCATCCTGGTTGAGCACGCGGTCGCCACCGTCGTCATCACCGGTTTCGGCCTGGAGCATGGCGGCCCATTCGGCCGCTGCCGCCGCTGCCTGCTGCTCGGGCGTGATGGGACCGGTATTGGGCATCACCGAGTCGATGCTGTCGAGGCCCCACTCGTCGCTCAGCTTGTCCTGGTCATCGGGTCCGGCCATTACTGCACCAGAATTTCTTTGAACAGGACGGATTCAACGCGCGAGGGATAGATCGCGACATTGACGCGGCGCAGCAGCTCTTCCTTGAGGCGGTAGATGCCGGCGGACCCTTCGAGATCGGATTTGCGCAATTCGCGCAGATAGACCTGGAACGCGTCGATGACCTTGGCCAGGCGCGGCTGGATCTCGACCATCATCTCTTCATTGGCCACTTCGAGGGCAATGGTGAGCTTGAGTAAGGAATCGCCATCGGCTTCCTTGCTCAGGTTCGTGATCATCGGGGGCAGATTGAAGATGAAGGTGGGGGCGCTGACCGCCCCGCGATCGTCGCTGGAAGCGCCGCTGCCCGACAGGAACAGATAGAGCCCTGCCCCGCCCAGCAGCACGGCGATGAGCGCTGCGCCCAGGATGAGGACAGGCTTGGGCACGCCTTTGCGGGGGGCCGCGCCGCCTTCGATGTCTGCCTCAAGGGCCATGAATACCTGCCAAATACTTGGTTTTCCGGGACGATTCCGGCTTGGCACCAGCTAAGCGCCCGATGGTTAACGAATAGTTACAATCTGCCCCGGCTGGGCAGAAATTGCCGGGTAAGTTTTGCCGCCCCGACCGATAGGATCCCTGCGTGGTGAAGTGCGACAAACAACTATCTGTTTGATTTCATTCAGTTTTCGGACTTGGCATGGTTTCTGCAATGTTAAATGCGAGGCGACCGGCTTGGGGAAGCAGGGTGTCTCGGGGAACAAACACCGGGGATCAGCAATGATCGGAAACGCACAACTGATCGGGCTCTCGCGCCAGATCGCGCTGCAGCGACAGATGGACGTGGTGGCGAACAATATCGCCAACGTGAACACCACAGGCTTCAAGGCAGAGAACCTGCTGTTTGAGGAATATGTGATGCCGGTCGCGCGCAACCAGGATTTCCCCACGCTCGACCAGCCGCTGTCCTATGTGCAGGACTGGGCAACCACCCATGACCTGTCGGGCGGCGCCATGGTGCAGACCGGCAATGAACTGGACGTGGCGCTCAATGGCGGCGGCTTCTTTGCGGTGCAGACCCCCGCCGGGGAGCGCTGGAGCAAGTCCGGCGCCTTCCAGCTCGATGCCACCGGCACGCTGGTCAACCAGAACGGGCACCCGGTGCTCGGCGAAGGCGGCCCGATCCAGTTCGGCGCCGAGGAAACCGGCCTGCTGATCGCCGCCGATGGCTCGGTCAGCTCCAGCGCCGGCGCCAAGGGCCGGTTGCGGCTGGTGGAATTTGCCAATGCCCAGGAACTGACCCGCGAAGGGCAGAACCTGTTTGCCGGCGGCACCCCGGTGGCTGCCACCAACACCCGCGTCATGCAGGGGTTTATCGAAAAATCCAACGTGTCGGGCGTTTCGGAAATGGCCGAAATGATCCGCGTGACCCGCGCCTACGAGTCTGCCGCCAGCATGGCGCAGAAGCAGGACGACATGCGCCGCGACGCCATCCGCCGCCTCGGCGACACCAACGCCTAACCCTGGGGACCGGCAATGAAAGCTCTTTACATCGCATCGACCGGCATGAGCGCTCAGGAGCGCAATGTCGAAGTCATCTCCAACAACATCGCCAACATGCGCACCACCGGCTTCAAGCGCCAGCGGGCCGAATTCGAGGACCTGCTGTACCAGCAGATCACCCGCGCCGGATCGCAGACCTCGGACCAGGGCAGCATGGTGCCGGCGGGGCTCGAAATCGGGTCGGGCGTGCGCACCGTCTCCACCCCGCGCGTGATGAGCCAGGGTAACGTGAACATGACCGAGCGCGAGCTCGACGTGGCGGTTCGCGGCGAAGGCTTCCTGATGGTGGACCTGCCCGATGGGCGCACCGGCTATACCCGCGACGGCTCGCTCGAACGCGCCGCCGACGGCACCATCGTCAACTCGGCGGGCTATGCCATCGAGCCGGGCATCACCATTCCGGGCAATGCCAATACGGTGGCAATTTCGCCCGACGGCATGGTTTCGGCCTATCTCGACAACAGCTCGATCCCCACCCAGCTGGGGCAGCTGCAGCTGGCGCGCTTCGTCAACAAATCCGGGCTCGAATCGATCGGTGACAATCTGTTCGTGGAAACCCCGGCCAGCGGCGCGCCGCAGGTGGGCACGCCCAATGCCGATGGCATCGGCAATCTGCTGCAGAACTATCTGGAAATGGCCAACGTCAATTCCGTGACCGAAATCGCCGACCTGATCGCTGCCCAGCGCGCCTACGAGATGAACGCTCGCGTCATCTCGGGTGCTGACCAGATGATGCAGGCCACCAGCCAGCTACGCTAAGGGAGACTGAGAGATGATCAAGCGCTCCGCCCTCGCCGCCCTGGCCGTGCTGCTCACCGGCAGCGTCGCCATCGCCGCACCGGTGCTCAAGAGCCATATCGTGGTGACCGGCTCGGTGGTGACCATCGGCGACATGTTCGAGGATGCGGGGCTGGCTGCGGAGGATGCGATCTTCCGGGCGCCCAAGCCCGGCACCAGCGGCATGGTGCGCGTCACCGACATCCAGGCCGCCGTTGGCCGCCTGGGGCTGTCCTTCGATCCCCAGGGGCTCGATGCGGTGCGCGTCAGCCGGGCGTCGTCGCTGGTGGATGAAAGCACGCTCGAGGCGCTGATCACCGCAGACCTGGCCGGTCGGGGCATCCTTGCCACCGGCATGAGCGCCAATGTGCATTTCGCCAATCCGATCCCCGCAATCAACGCCGAGGCCGTTTCCCAGCCCGCCAGCATTGTCGGATTGCGCTACATGCCCGGGACCGGCAGCTTTTCGGCCCGGATCGCCATTGCCGGGCTCGAGCAGTCGATCGAAGCCGCCGGGTCCATCGAACTGCTGATCGAGGCGCCCCACCTCACCCGCAGCTTCCCCGCCGGCACCATATTGAGCCAGTCCGATGTCGTCATGCGCCCGGTTCCCCTGCGCTTTGCCGAAAGCACCGGGGTGGCCCAGTTCAACGACGTGGTGGGCAAGGCGCTGACCCGGCAGAGCCGCGAAGGCATGATGCTCAAGCCCAACGATGTCGCAGTCCCCGCGCTCATCGCCAAGAATGACCTCGTGACCATCTATTTCCGCCAGGGCGCGATGACGCTGACCGTCAAGGGCCAGGCCATCACCAGCGCCACGCGCGGCGCACCGGTACAGGTGCTCAATCTCATGTCCAAGCGCGTCATCAGCGCCACCGCGATTGCGGCGGGTGCAGTTGAAGTGAGCGCTTCCCCAATGACCCTTGCCGGCCTTTAGGCACAGGAGACCAATCCGATGAACTTCTTCAAGATCGCCACCCTGCTCGCTCTCACCGCAACCCTGGCCGGCTGCAACACCATGGATCGCCTCGCTTCGGTGGGCACCACACCGCCACTGAGCGCCATTGCCGACCCCACCACCACCGCCGGCTACCAGCCGGTGCACATGCCGATGCCGCCGGCGATTGCCGATACCTACCAGGCCAATTCGCTCTATCGCACCTCGGCCAAGGGCTTCTTCAAGGATGAGCGCGCCCATCGCGTCGGCGACATCCTGACCGTGGTGGTGACGGTGAACGACAGCGCCCAGATGGCCAATTCGACCCAGAGCGGGCGCACCGCGTCGAACTCGGCCGGCATGGGCGGCATTTTCGGCACCGCAGTGCGCAATGTGAGCAATGGCTCGATCGACCCATCGGCGGCGGTGGATTTCACCTCGGGCATGGCCAGCGCCGGCAATGGCTCGGTCAACCGCAAGGAAAGCCTGACCTCGTCGGTCGCCGCCGTCATCACCCAGGTGCTGCCCAACGGCAATCTGGTGATCGAGGGGCGCCAGGAAGTGCGGGTGAATTTCGAGGTGCGCGACATGATCGTCGCCGGCATCGTGCGGCCCTCCGATATCCAGGCCAACAACACCATCGCCTCGTCCAAGATCGCCGAAGCGCGGATTTCCTATGGCGGGCGCGGCCATATCAGCGATGTGCAGCAGCCGCGCTATGGCCAGCAGGTGATGGAAGCCATCCTGCCGTTCTAAGAGGTTTCAGGTCTCCCCATGCCGCGCCCTTCCCCAATATCGAGGCGCGGCAAGTCCCCAAGGCGCAGCTCCCCGGCTGCGCCTTTTTTTTTCGTTCAGGGGGTGACGATGGCGCTGGGCGGCACATTGCCCAGGCCCCGGGAAGCGGCATCGAGCACCGCGGCATCGCGGGGGGAAACGGTTTGCAGCCGCTCGGCCAGCTGGTGCAGCAGGCGATGGCTGGCCACCAGCTCGAGATTGCCCAGCCGGCCCAGGATCAGGCGGCCGATCCGCTTGAGACTGGATGAAATCTGGGGATGGTGCTGCAAGGCGTGCAGCGCAAACACCGCCTCGCCGACGCTGAACAGACCGAGCCCCCGGCCAATGGCGCGCTGGCCATAATCACCGGCATTGTTGGCCCAGCGCTGCAGGCGCAACAGGCGGTAGTAGAAGCGCACGTTCCAGTGGATCTGGCGCAGCAGCGGATCGTCCTTGCGGGCGAGTTCGGCCACGTCGTGCACCATCGCGCTGAGCACGTCGCGGGTGCGGGCCGCCGCATCGGTGGGATAGACGAACTTGAACGCCAGCAGCGCCACCAATGGCGCGGTGACCACGGCCATGGCGGTGTAAAGAGTATGGAGGAAATCTCCGGTCAGAGGGTAGATCGGCTGGGCCAGCAGCAGGAAGACCAGGCTGAAATCATATGCCCCCAGCGCAGTCTTTTTGTGCGAGAGCGGCAGCGCCCCGACCATGATGAAGGGCAGCATCTGCAGCACGAGCATGAGCTCGCTGCCGGCGCTGGGCCAGACCAGCCAGCGCACCAGCAGGAACATGACGGCGCCGGCGACCTGCCCGATAAACACCTGCACCATGATGGCGGCCGGGTTTTCCCAGGTGGAGAACAGCGACACCATCACAGCCGTGCCCAGCATCATATAGGGCCCGAAGCTCCAGCCAGTGACGACCCACACTCCGCCCACGACCAGGAGCGCCACGAGCGACCGCACCGCCGCATTGCGCGCGCCGATCCAGTCGCGGTGGATGGCGGGCTGGACCATCTGCTCGACATCCTCGGAGTGCAGCTCCTGATCGCTGGCCATGAGCAGGGCGTCAAGAAAGGTCTGCACCTTGGGCAGGTCGGGGGTCAGCTCGCGCACACGCTGCACGGCCGCCCGCAAGGCGCCGGCATCGTCCTTGCCGATCGTATCGGCGACCGCGAGCAGGGCCGCGGCGGTTTGGGGCGACGGGCGCGCGTCGGCGCGGCTGATATCATCGAGCAGCAGGTCCATCTGGGCGATCAGCAGGGCCCGCAGGCGCTTGACGTAGCGCCGCTGCGACAGCGAGCCCGCATCATGGGTTTCCAGCGCCGTGGACAGATCGCTGACATTCTTGAGCACGCTGCGGGCGCTGGGGTAGTGCGCGAGCGGCGCGCCGAACCAGTGGGCCAGGGTGCGAAAGGTGCGGGCGGCCTGGCGGCCGTGGACCTGCCAGAGTTCGCCGCGCGAGGACGCGGTGGCAAACAGCAGCCCCACCACCAGCGCCATGATCACCCCGACCATGACGGTGAAGAAGCGATCGACCCCCAGAGTGAGGATATTGGTGTGGGTGGCGGTGCCCAGGAGCGCCACCATCGAGGCCGAATAGCCCGAGAGCAGCGCGCCATAGGCCACGAAGCCGCGCAGCAGATTGCCGACGCCGGTGCACAGCCCCACCCAGATGGCGACGCCGAGGGTCAGCACCAGCGGATCGCCATTGGCGACAAGGACCAGCCCCACCCCGACAATGGTGCCGAACAGGGTGCCCACGGCCCGGAACAGGCTTTTTTCGATCAGCATGCCGCGCATGGGCTGGGAAGCGGCCCATACGGTCATCGCCGACCATTGGGGGTGTTCGAGACCAATGGCCCAGGCAAAGAGCAGCGCGAGGCACGCGCCGAACGCGGTGCGGAAGGCGAAGCCGAATTTTGCGGGGACAAAGCCCCAGCGGCTCAAGGTGGCGACGAACTGCATCACAGGCCCTGCTCCAGCGCTGCGGGCATATACTGGATCAATAGCACGGAAGCGCCAGCAGATTGCGGCAGTTCCGGGAGGAGGTGGGCGGGATCGGTGGGGCAGTCGAAATCAGTCATGGCCCAGTTTGAGCCAAGCCGTGGCCGCTGCCAACCAGTTTGCGCGCATGGCAGGAATCCGCACCGACGCGCACGCACTTGCCCGCGCGGCCAAGCTATGGAACACCACCCACACTATTTCGGGAGTATGCCATGTCCTTTGCCAAACTCGACGCCCTGGGGCGCAAGCTCGAAGCGCTCGAACACGCCATGTCGATCCTGGGGGCCGATGAGGCGACCCATATGGCGGTGGGCGGTGGCGACAAGCGCGCCGAGGCGATGTCGCAGCTGGCGGGCATGTATCATGCCCAGGCGACGGCGCCGGAAATCGGCGAGTGGATTGCGTCCGGCCGGGCGGAAGCGCTGAGCGAGGACCAGCAGCTGGCGATCAACGAGTTCGAGCGCCAGTATGTCAACGCCACCTGCCTGCCCACCGAATTCGTCGAGCGCCGGACGGCGGCGACCATGCGCTCGGAGCAATTGTGGCGCGAGCTGCGGCGCCAAGGGCGACTGGGACAGCTTCCTGCCGGCCTTTGAGGGCGTGGTGGCGCTGGTGCGCGAAGAGGCCCAGTTGCGCGCCGAAGCGCTCAAGCTCGCGCCTTATGATGCGCTGATGGACCAATATGATCCCGGCAATCGCACCGCCGAGCTCGATGTGGTGTTTGGCGATCTCAAGAGCTTCCTCAAGGGCTTCGTGCCCGAGGCGCTGGCGGCGCAGGATGCGCGACTGGCCAGGCGCCCGCGCAAATCGCTCAATGCGCCTTACCCGATCGAACAGCAGCGCGAGCTGGGGCTGGCGGCGATGCGCGCCATCGGGTTCGATTTCGAGCATGGCTCGCTCGCGGTATCGCACCACCCGTTCTGCGGCGGCGTGCCCACCGACGTGCGCATGACCACGCGCTATCGCACCGATGAATTCCTGACCTCGCTGATGGGCGTGCTGCACGAAACCGGCCACGCGCTTTATGAGCAGGGCCTGCCCAAGGAATGGTCGCACTGGCCGCTGGGCAAGGCGCGCGGCATGGGCATTCACGAAAGCCAGAGCCTGTTCGTGGAAATGCAGCTGGCGCGCAGCCCCGAATTCTGGGAATTCGCGCTGCCGCTGGTACATCAATATCTGGGCGAGGACGCCATTCCCGGCTGGGACGTGGCCGATGTGCTCAATGAGGTCAATTTCGTACGAGCGCGGCTATATCCGCGTCGATGCCGATGAGGTGACCTATCCGCTGCACGTGATCCTGCGCTACGAGCTGGAGCAGGAGCTGGTCAACGGCACGCTGGAAGCCAGCCAGATGCCCGAGGCGTGGGACGCCAAGATGACCGAATATCTGGGCATTTCGACCATCAACGACCCCAAGGACGGGCCGATGCAGGACGTGCACTGGCCGGGCGGCGCCTTTGGCTATTTCCCCAGCTATACGCTGGGCGCGATGATTGCGGCGCAGCAATGGGCGGCGCTGGAAAAGGCGCAGCCTAACGTGCGCTTGGACATTGCCAGGGGCGATTTTGCCAGCGTCAACCAGTGGCGCGCCGACAAGATCTGGAGCCAGGGCTCGCGCTGGTCGACGCCGGAGCTGATCACCCGCTCGACCGGCGAGCCGCTCAATGCGGATTATTTCAAGGCGCACCTGAAGCGGCGCTATCTGGCGTAGCACCCTACTGGCGCGGCCGGGGGTCAACTTGACTTCTGGCCGCCCTCGCCTATTTTGGCGGCATCGCAGCACGGACCGGACGGTAGGCAATGGATTTTTCGATGAACGACGGCTTCACCCGCATCGCTCATTTGGAATCCGCCCATGCCTGCCTCCATTTCCCTGCACCAGATTTCCTATTCCACGCCTGACAACCAATCGCTGTTCAACGCTCTCGACCTTTCGTTTGGCTCCGGCCGGACGGGACTGATCGGGCGTAACGGCACGGGCAAATCCACCCTGCTGCGCCTGATTGCGGGCGAACTCCAGCCCGCCGGCGGCACCATCAGCACAACCGGCACGATCGGGCTGCTGCGCCAATCGGTGCAGGTGGCGGCCGATCACACCATTGCCGACCTGCTCGGGGTCAGCGCCGACCTCAAGCGGCTGGAGCGGCTCGAGCGGGGACTGGGCACGCTGGACGATGCCAGCGACGCCGACTGGACCCTGCCCGGCCGGATCGAAACGGCGCTGGCCGATGTTGGCCTGCCCCACTGGCCCATGGACCGCCCGCTCGAGACGCTGAGTGGGGGACAGCGGACGCGGCTGGCCCTGGCGCAAATGCTGCTGGCCGAGCCCGACATGATCCTGCTCGATGAGCCGACCAATAATCTCGATGCCGAAGGGCGCGCGGCGGTGGTGCGGCTGATCCGGCGCTGGCGTGGTGGGGCGATTGTGGTGAGCCATGATCGCGCGCTGCTGCGGGAGATGGACGCGATCGTCGAGCTGACGAGCCTTGGGGCGCGCAGCTATGGCGGCAACTGGGATGTCTATAGCGAACGCAAGGCGCTGGAACTGGCGGCGGCCGAGCACGAGCTGAGCACTGCCGACCGGCAGATCGCCGAGATTGACCGCAAGCTGCAGACCCAGAGCGAGCGCAAGGCGCGGCGCGATGGGGCGGGGGCGCGCCAGGCGGCCAGGGGCGGCGCACCAAAAATCCTGCTCGGGGGGCGCAAGGAGAACGCCGAAAATTCCGGCGGGGAGCAATCGCGGCTGGCCAACAGATTGCGCAGCGGGGCGGCGGAGGCAGCAACCAGGGCGCGCGAGCAGATCGAAATCCTGACCCCGCTCTCGGTGAGGCTGATGCCGACCGGACTGCCGGCCGGGCGGGTGGTGTTGCAGGCGAGCAATGTGAGCGGTGGGCCGGATGCCGGACGGCCGATCATCGAGGACTTCTCGTTGACCATGACCGGGCCGGAGCGCGTGGCGATTACCGGGGCCAATGGTTCGGGCAAGACCAGCCTGCTGCGGCTGCTGACCGGGGATTTGATGCCAAGCGGCGGCAAGGTGGAGCGGATCGGGGGGATGGCGTTTTTGGACCAGACCATCAGCCTGATCGATCCGGCGCTGTCGATCCGCGACAATTTCCGGGCGCTGAACCCGGAGGCCGATGACAATACCGGCCGGGCGGCGCTGGCCCGTTTCATGTTCAGGGCCGATGCGGCGCTGCAGATGGCGGGCTCGCTGAGCGGGGGCGAGATGTTGCGGGCAGCGCTCGCCTGCACCATTGGCGGCAATCACCCGCCGCAATTGCTGGTGCTGGACGAGCCAACCAACCATCTCGACATCCATGCCATTGCGCAGGTCGAAGCGGGCTTGCGCGATTATGACGGGGCGCTGCTGGTGGTGAGCCACGACCCCGATTTCCTCGAGGCCATCGGGATGGACCGCGTGGTGACGCTGGGGGCTTCGGTGAACGGAATCTGAACCGCAAATTCAGCTGCGGTTCCAATAGAGGCGCGTAATTCTTGTGGCATGGCAAAGGCGCTCGGAGGGAGCGCTGCCCCGCACACACAGGAGAGAGATCATGAAGCGCACCATCATCACCACCGCCATTGCTGCCCTCGTCGCCGTGACCGCAGCCCCTGCCATGGCGGCCGGCATCAGCATCCAGCAATATGGCTGGAACAACCAGGCCGGCGGCGCCCAGAGCGGCTTCAACAACAATTACGGCATCTTCCAGAACGGCCACTGGAACAGCGTGATCGGCTACCAGAACGGCAACAACAATATCGGGGCCGTGGGCCAGGACGGCTCCAACAACACGGCCGAGACCTGGCAGCAGGGCAATGGCAATGCGGCGGGCATCGGCCAGTTCGGCACCAATCACAACGCCATCGTCACCCAGGACGGCAACGGCAATATCGCGGCCGGGGTGCAGGTGGGCAATAACTGCAACGCCAATGTGGTGCAGGCCGGCCATGGCAATGTGGCAGCGTTCGTCCAGACCTGCCCCTGAACCGCGGCGCGGCCGGGCGCAAACCCAAGGAGGATGACATGAGCATGAACCGACGTGTTACCGGCATCGCCGCGCTGGGACTGGGCCTCGCCGCACTGGCCGCGACCGGCGGCATGGCCAATTCGCTGAACCATCCCGCTGCGTCCGGGGAATGTGGCATCGTCACCAGCGTGCACAATGGCATGCTGGTGATCGAAGGACAGGTGTCGAGCCCGGTGGCGCTGCGCGGCTCCTATGAGCTGGCGGTGCAGAGCCGCAGCAAGGGCGGCAGCTCCAATATCAAGCAGGGCGGTGAGTTTTCGGCACCCGCCGACAGGGCCACCACCATCGGCCAGGTGGCGCTGAACGCCGATGCGCAATATGAGATCGATTTTTCGATCAGCCATGGCGGCAAGACGATCGATTGCTCGGGCAAGCTGATCACTCAGCTATAGGGAAAGTCATGCGCAGACCTGAACGGGCTCCAGAATTGCTGGAGCCCTTTTTTATTGGCTGAACGCTTTCTGAACGGGCTGCTCCGGATCGGTTCAGCCGGGCGCTGATAGGTGAGGTCATTAGCTGGATTGGCCAGCTGCAACGCCAAACGCTTTCGGAGGAGACCGCCATGACCACCCCATTTGCCAGGACCATCGCCGCCGGTATCGCTGCCGGACTGATCGGGTTTGCGAGCCTTGCCACGCCCAGCCATGCCGGGCAGTTCACCATGAGCTTCACCCCGGCCGATGCCGACCAGCAGCAGGTGCTGGGCACCGGATTGCAGATCTACTCGCTGTTGCGGGGGTTGTCGGCCAACGGCGCCGACCTGCAGCAGAACGGCAGCTTCAACGCCGCCGGTTTCCTGCAGAACGGCGCGGGCAATCACGGCGTGATCGTGCAGGACGGCAATGGCCACAGCGGCACCATCGAGCAGAACGGCAACAACAATAGTTGCGGGCTGTTCCAGTTCGGGCAGAACACCAATGCCGGCTGCGTGCAGAACGGCAACGGCCAGTCGAGCCTGACCACGGTGTTTGGCTTCTAGCGCCTGGATCGGCAGGGCCGCGGCTCGGAAACGCGACCGATCACGAGGTCGTGACAAGATTCCCGGTGATTGAGGAACCCGATTGCCGTTTTAGGGCTTGAATTGGCGCACGCACAGGTTGAAGCCAAGAGTAACGGTGCGTACTCCTCCCGACGAGCGCCGCATTCCACAGTCGTGACGTCGTTCGACCCGCTCATGCGGGGCGGCCGGCGGATTGCCGCTTTCGCCTGGAGCCAAGTTTTTCAGATGTCCGTATCATCAATAGCCGCCGCGCCGGCAGCACCCGCCAATTCGCAAGCGCGGGTGATCATGGCGAGCCTGGTCGGCACCACCATCGAATTTTACGACTTCTACGTCTACGCCACCGCTGCCGTGCTGGTGTTCCCGCATCTGTTCTTCCCCGCCGGGGACGAGACCACTGCCCTGCTCGCGTCGTTCGCCGTGTTTGGCGCGGCCATGATCGCCCGCCCGCTGGGCGCGATCTATTACGGTCACCTGGGTGACAAGGTGGGCCGCAAGACCACCCTGGTCGCGGCCCTGCTGACCATGGGTATCGCGACGTTCCTGATCGGCGTACTGCCCACCTATGCAATGGTGGGCTGGTGGGCCCCGGCCATGCTGGTGATCCTGCGCCTGGCCCAGGGCTTTGCGCTGGGTGGCGAATGGAGCGGCGCCGCGCTGGTGGCCACCGAAAATGCCCCCAAGGGCAAGCGCGCCATCTTCGGCACCTTCCCGCAGCTGGGTGCGCCGATCGGCTTCATCATTGCCAATGGCCTGTTCCTGATCATTGCCTATCTGATGCCGTCGGAAGACCCGTCGCGCCCCTCGAACGCCTTCCTCGACTGGGGCTGGCGCATTCCGTTCCTGTTCTCGGCAGTGATGGTGATCGTGGGCCTGTGGGTGCGGCTGGCGCTGGTGGAAAGCACTGCTTTCTCCAAGGCCGTCGAAACCGGCAAGGTCATGAAGCTGCCGCTGGCCGAAGCCCTCAAGAACCACTGGCGGGAACTCATCCTGGGCATCTTCTACATGCTCGCGACCTATGTGCTGTTCTACCTGATGACCACCTTCTCGCTCAGCTATGGTCGCGCCGCCATCGATGCGCAGCTGCCGGGCCTGGGCTACAGCTATAACAGCTTCGTGCTGATGATGATCGTGGGCGTGGTGTTCTTCGGTATCTTCACGCTGGCTTCGGGCCCCTGGGCCGACAAATGGGGCCGCCGCAAGACGCTGATCGTGGTGACCATTGCCATCGCCCTGTTCGGCCTGAGCTGGACGCCCATGCTGAGTGCCGGATTTGTGGGCGTGATGGCCTGGCTGATCCTGGGCTTTGCGCTGATGGGCATGACCTTCGGGCCAATGGGGGCGCTATTGCCCGAACTGTTCCCGGCCAATGTGCGCTACACCGGGTCGGGCATTTCCTACAACGTGTCCTCGATCCTGGGTGCGGCCGTCGCGCCGTTCATCGCGGTGGCACTGTGGAGCTTTGGCGGGGGCAGCCCGTTCTGGGTCGGGGTCTATCTGTCGGGGATGGCGGTGCTGACGCTGATCGCGCTGCTGCTGGGCAAGGAAACCAAGGACGTCGATATCGACGCCTGACCGACCGGCCGGTGCTGCGGCACCGGCCAGTCGAGTGTACGATATAGGACAATAAAAAGGCCCGCATCGCTGCGGGCCTTACTGTTTGTGTCGTCTGTCGCAACTATTCGTCGCGATACACCTTTTCACGGCGTTCATGCATTTCCTGAGCTTCCAGGCTCAATGTCGCGATGGGGCGGGCATCAAGCCGGGCCAGACCGATCGGGTCCCCGGTCTCCTCGCAGAAACCGTAAGTGCCCTCTTCGATGCGCTTGAGCGCGGCATCGATTTTGGAGATCAGCTTGCGCTGCCGGTCGCGGGTCCGCAACTCCAGCGAACGATCGCTTTCCGAGCTGGCACGATCGGCCATGTCAGGGTGATTCTGGCTTTCTTCCTGTAGGTTTTCCAGGGTTTCGCGGCTCTCGCGCAGGATGTCCTCCTTCCACGCGTTCAGCTTGGCCCGGAAATATTCCCGCTGGCGCGGGTTCATGAACGGCTCGTCGTCACTGGGCCGGTATTCAATCACGTCAGCAACCGAAGACATCAGCAGACTCTACTCCAATGTGCCCTAATGGCGGCCTATATATGCGTCTATGTCCCGGCTCGCAAGCGCTCATAGTGATGGGTGTTTAAGCCCTCCTCCTCGACCATAGGAGGGCAGAGTCCAATTACTGGCAATACTTAGGGCAATATTGGTCAGGCGACAGGGAAGCGTCCAAACTTTGCCAGCTCCACTTGCACGCGCAATTCTATGTCATCAAGAACCGCATCGAGGCCCGGCAGGGAGCGTTCGCGCATCTCGTCCAGCATGGTGCTGAGTTCGATCCAGCCGATCGAAGCTGATCCGCCCGACCAGCAGATCCGCCTTGATCTCATCGAGGGTGTCGAGCATCGAATTGCCACGCTGGACGACCTTGCGCTTGCCCTCGAGCGCATTGTCCACGGCCTGCAGCGCCAGGATCGACTCGATGCCCGCGGTAGCGGCAAGCGGGGCGGCCGACGCAATCTGGGTCGGCGTCTCGGCGCCGGTGGGGACAAAGGCCGTGCCCGAAGCACTGCGCGCGGCACCGTTGCGGTTTACCCCGGTGGTCCGATTATTGGTGTCGATGCGCACGGGGAACCTCGCAATGGTTAATGGGCCAGTAGGCAAAATCTGCCCATAACCCTTAACAATGCCTTAACGCACCCGGCAAGAATTGCTCCCCGCGTTCCATCCGCTCTCATAAAGGCCGCGACTGTTGCTAAAAAAGCAGCAGTAGCAACGTTTTACGCCAAGTGCTCCAGACTGGCACGGTTTTCGCAATGTCTCTGGCGTGTGCCGCATCAACGTGATGGCGCGACGCCGGAACGAGGACGATCGATGAGCAAATCAGTATTGCGCCAGGTGATGGCGGGAATCATGAGCTGCGCCCTGATGGTGATGCCGACGGGCGATGCCTTCGCCGCGGCGGCGCGCATCAAGGATATCGTCGACATGGAAGGCGTGCGCGACAACCAGCTGGTGGGCTATGGCCTGGTAGTGGGGCTGGCGGGCACCGGCGACAGCCTCAACAATTCCCCGTTCACCAAGCAATCGCTGCAATCCATGCTGGAACGGCTGGGGGTCAACACCGCCGGCGAGAACGTGCGCACCGCCAATGTCGCCGCCGTGATGGTGACTGCCAACCTGCCGGCCTTCGGCACGCAGGGCTCGCGCATGGATGTTTCGGTTGCGGCGCTGGGCGATGCCAAGAGCCTGCAGGGCGGCACGCTATTGGTGACGCCGCTGCTGGGCGCCGATGGCGAAGTGTATGCCATTGCGCAGGGCTCGGTGGCGATCAACGGTTTTCGCGCTCAAGGTGATGCCGCAACCATCGTTTCGGGCGTGCCAACGACCGGGCGGATTTCCTCGGGCGGGCTGATCGAGCGCGAAATCGACTTTCACCTCGGCTCGCAGACCTCGCTGCGGCTGGCGCTGCGCAACCCCGACCTGACGACCGCGCGCCGCATTGCGCTGGCGGTCAATGATTTCATCGGCGCGCCGACGGCCACCCCGGAAGACCCGGCCACGGTGCGGCTCACCCTGCCCCACGGGTTCAACGGCAATATCGTCGACCTGCTGACCGATATCGAACAATTGATGGTCCAGACCGACCAGCCCGCCAAGATCGTCATCGACGAGAACTCGGGCATCATTGTCATGGGCAAGGATGTGCGGGTGTCGAGCGTGGCGGTGGCGCAATCCAACCTGACGGTGACCATCGCGGAAAACCCCATCGTGGTGCAGCCCGCCCCGTTCAGCCAGGGCGAGACGGCCACGGAGCCCAATACCACGCTCAACGCCAATCTGTCGGAAACGGCGCTGGCGGTGGTGGATGAATCGGTGACGCTGCAGCAGCTGGTCGACGGGCTGAATGCACTGGGCATCGCGCCGCGCGACCTGATCGCCATCCTGCAGGCGATCAAGGCCACCGGCGCCCTGCAGGCCGAAATCGAGGTGCTTTGATGGACGCGATCAAGCCGCAGCCCGGCAGCACGCTGACCCCAGGCCAGATCGCCCGGGTGCGCCAGCAGGCCGAAGAATTCGAGGGCGTGTTTCTCAACACCCTGACCAAGCAGATGTTTTCCAGCATCAACACCGACCAGGCGGCCTTTGGCGGCGGGTTCGGCGAAGAGACCTGGCGCTCGATGCAGTCGGAATTCCTGGCCGAAGCCATGGCGGCCAATGGCGGCCTGGGCATCGCCGAGCAAATGCTGCCCGACCTGCTGGCGATGCAGGAAGCCGCCAATAACCAATCCAAGATCATGCCTACCGGAGCGTACAAATGACCGCCGCAGCCCGCCTCGCCGCCCTCGACACCCTGCCGGCCATCGAATTGTGCGAACTGGCAGAAACCGCCCTCGACGCGCTGGTCGACGTGATGAACCAGGAAACCACCCTGCTGCGCGCCGGCCACATGCGCCTTGCCAGTACGCTGACCCCGGACAAGACGCGGCTGGCCCAGGATTATGTGGGACTGGCCCGCTCGGTGCAGCGCCGGGGCGACCACCTCAAGAGCGAGGCCCCCGAGGCCATCGCCCGCCTGCGCAACGGGCATGAGCGCCTCGCCACGCAGATGGCCGAGAATTTGCGGGTGCTGGCAACGGCGCGCACAGTGACCGAAGACCTGCTCACCGACGTGGCCGTAGTCGTTGGCCAGCAGAACCGCGCCAAGACTTACAGCCGGGCCGGCACGATGGCAACAAACGCCGACAACTCGGCGCGCGGCATTGCCATCAACCGCGCCCTATAGATGAAGGTTATTTAGTATAATTGCGAAATGTATTTGTAACCCAAGCTTGACCTGAGCTTTATTACGCTGCCATCGGCATTACTGAATGCAAGGACAGCGTCATGATCGCAGCAACAGCGCCCGAGCTGGCTCTTTCGGGCACTAACCAACAGGCCGACTTCCGCCATCGCCCCCAATCGGGCGAGCGCAGCATGCTGCCAGAAAGTGCGCCTGCAGTGCCCAAGACGCCGAGTTCCAGCAATCAGGGACAATTCGCGCAGGACGGCCGGCAGCACGAAGCGCCGCCCGAGCCGGCGCCGCAGCCCCTGCATAACGGCGGAATTTTTGCCGCGGCGGTGATCGCCGGCGCGCTCGCACCGCGCCCGCAGAGCATAGAGGAAGTCTATGCGCGGATCGGGAGCGCCTGGATTCCGCCCGAATCCGAGATGCGACTGCGCAATCTCCTCGCTTGACAGAACTGTGGGGATTTGACGCGAGTTCCTGCCTTCGGGCGGGGGCTTTTACGCAGCATTAACCATGTGCGAATAGGCTTCAACTGCGAAACAACTGCGGTATCGGATTTAACAGATCGTTATAGTCTGTGCGGCAAGCATTCCGGGGTCTCAGGAAGAGACACCTAACGAAACAACTCCTAGAAAAGGAACGCCATAATGGCCGATATCAATCTTTCCGCCGCCGTCCGGTCCAACCTCAGCTCGCTGCAGAACACCGCGACGCTGATGGCCAAGACCCAGGACCGCCTGTCGACCGGCAACAAGGTCAACACGGCGCTGGACAACCCCACCAACTTCTTCACCGCTTCGTCGCTCAACAGCCGCGCCGGCGACCTGAACAACCTGATGGACTCGATGGCCAACGGCATCAAGACCATCGAAGCTGCTAACAACGGCCTGACCGCCATCACCAAAAATCTGGAAGCCATGCAGTCGACGCTGCGTCAGGCGCGCCAGGACAAGTCGTTCGAGACCGTGTCCTACTCCGTCGAGTTGAGTGATGCCGGCACGTTCGATGACGACAATGATGCCACGACGCCAGCAGCTGGTACTCACGTGATCGGTTTCCTAGGCGGGGCTGGCATTGAAGACGGCACCACTCCGGGAGACCCGCTCGAAGTGGATATCTCCGGCATGACACTTGACAAGGCAATCGCCGAGATCAACGACAAACTCGAAGGTAAGATTCGCGCCTCCAACGACAATGGGAAGCTCCGCATCGAGAATATCTCGACGCAGGAGCTGACAATATCGGACGAAGGTACGGAAACTGGGGACCTTGGCATTACTTCGGGCACGAACGACAAGATCAAAGGCAACGCTGTTCGTGCAGACCTGGCAGCTCAGTACAATGAACTGCGCGACCAGCTTGACAAGCTGTCGGATGACGCATCGTTCAACGGTATCAACCTGCTGCGTGGCGACAATCTGAAGATTACCTTCAACGAAACCGGCACGTCCTCGATCGATATTCAGGCCAAAAACAAAGAAGCGGTGAACTCAGCCAATTTGGAGCTGGAGACCACGCTGGCTGCCAAGGATATGGATTCGGACGACGACATTGACGGCTACCTTGACCTCGTAAAGGGCGGCCTCAATGCCATTCGCTCGCAGGCTTCGGCTTTCGGCTCGAACCTGTCGATCGTGCAGAACCGTCAGGACTTCACCAAGTCCATGATCAACACGCTCGAGACCGGTGCTGGCAACCTCACCCTGGCCGACATGAACCAGGAAGCTGCCAACATGATGGCTCTGCAGACCCGTCAGTCGCTGGCATCCTCGACCCTGTCGATGGCCAACCAGGCCGACCAGAACGTGCTGCAGCTGCTGCGTTAATCAGCGTTACGGCAAAGTGAATGAGAAGGCGGGCCCTGGGCCCGCCTTTTTCTTTTTGGCGCAGGCGGTGCCGATTGGGGTACAAGCAGGCGGTGATTCAAAGTGGAGGCGCACCATGGCACTCAAGGTCGAGCTCAAGCCGGGCGAGAAACTGCTGGTGGGCAATTGCATCATCACCAATGCGGACCAGCGCACGCGGCTGTTCATCCAGGGACAGGCCCCTATCCTGCGCGAAAAGGATATCCTGACCCCCGAGACGGCCAATACCCCAGCAAAGCGCGTCTACCTGGCCGTACAGATCATGTATATCGAGGAGAATACCGACGTTTTGCGTGAAGAGTATTTTTCACTAATCAACGATATCGTCGCCGCGGCCCCGTCAAGCATGGCCATCGTCGACCAGATCAATAACGACATCTTAACCGGCTCTTTGTACAAAGCTCTCAAGTCGGCAAAACAGCTGATTCAGTTTGAACAGGACCTACTTGACCATGCAGCATCACGGAGCGCTCGCCTACCAGAACACGGCCAAGGCAGTTGAATCTCCCCGTGACCGCGAAGCGGCACTCTTGATCAAGGCAGCGGCAGGGCTGCAGATCGTCAAGGAAGACTGGCCGGTAGAACATAGCCGCCTCAACCATGCGCTGACCTTCAACCGCAAGCTGTGGACCATTTTCATGGCCTCGGTAACCCGCGAAGACAGCCAGCTGGGCAAGGACGTGCGCCAGAACATTACCAATCTGGGCCTTTATATCCTCAATGAAACGCGCGAGATCCTGCTCGACCCCGTGGCTCCGGCCCGGCTCGACACGCTGATCAACATCAACCGCCAACTGGCGGCCGGGCTGCGCGGCAACTGATCTTCAACAGATACTCATAAAAACAAAAAACCCCCGCATCGCTGCGGGGGTTTTTGTTTGGAGTATTGGCCGGTCAGCGCATGAAGTTGATGAGGCTGAGCTGGCTGACCATCGAGGTGACCTGATAGCTGGCCTGCAGGCGCGTCTGCAGCGCCAATATTTCCATGGCCACGTCTTCCTTGCTCACCGTTTCGATGTCGCTGAGCAGATCGAGCAGCTGCGAGCTGTAATTGGTGTGGCGCTTGGTAGCATTTTCGATGTGGCTGCGGGCCACGCCAAGCTCCATGGTCACGATTTCGATGGAGCCGGCCTCGGCATTGTGCCCCTCGGACATTTCGGCCTGCTGGCGGATGGCCATGCCGTCAAAGCGGCCCTGGGATGCGCGGAAGTCCGCGGTCAGCTGTGCCTGGTACTTGGCCAGGGCCGCATCGCGCAGCGGGCCTTCGGGCTCGGCCATGGCGGCCTGGCGCATCGGCTCGAGCGAGTTGCGGATGTTTTCGTCGCTCGGATAGCTCTCGACCGCCATGGAAGCCATGGTGCGCATCAGGCGCAGGAAGCCCGATTCCGTGGCCTGCATGCCGTAATTGACGCGCGCCGTCTCGTCGACCTGGGCGGTGACGCTCTGGCGCGGGTTGCCCTCGGCGCTGGTCGCGGCGCGGGTGACGGAATCGTTGAGCGCGGCGTGAAAATTGGCCGCGATCTGGTCGGGCGGGAAGTTTGGTGTGGGGGTTGGACCCGCGGCGACCGAGAACTGCCCGGGGCCGGCGCGACCGGTCACCGCGGTCAGCTGAAGCGTGACCGGAGTGTCCTTGGGTGGCTGGCTCAGGGTCAGCGTGACCACATCACCCTCAGCTGCCGCGGCGAGGTCAACTTGGACGCCAGCGGGGCTGCCTGCGGGCGCGGTGGCCGTGGTGCCGCCGGTGGCCGTGGCACTGGTGATATGGAAGCCGTGGGCCGCCGAAAAGGGCGCCCGCTCGGTGAGGCTTACCGTGCTGCCGGACGCCGCCATATCGAGCCGCCCCATGCCAGTGGCCGAGACGGCTGGCGTCTGGCCGCTATACCACATGACGGTATCGGTGGCGGTGCCGATGCGCAGGGCCGTCGCGGCGGCCGGGTTGCCGTCCACCCGCAAGACGGGTTCGCCGGCGCCGTTGAAGAAGTTCTGCCCGGCGGCAAAGGTCGAGGCGGCGGCAAGTTCGCTGCGGCCGACCTCGAACAGCTTGTCATCGAGCGATTTCTTGAAGTTCGCTGCGGTAAGATCCGGCGTGTCGCCGATGACGAATTCATCGGGCGAACCCGAATATTCCGCGCTGGTGACGGCCCGCATCTTGACCTGGCTTTCGGTGCCATCGGGCATGGTCAGGCCAATGGAAATCGTCTGGCCGGACTGGAGCGGCGATGGCAGGTCGGAGAAGGTAATCGAAACCTGCTTGCCCTGCGGAGCCACACCGGCATGGGGCTGCGCCACGGTCACCGCGCCGCTGTTGGACGAAATCGTTGACACCTTCATGCCGAAGGGATGAACGCCATCTTCGGCAAGAAACACCGTGGGCGCGGTGACGCTGGTGTCCAGCCGCCCTCGCCCGGAGCCAAGGTCAGCGGCCTTGCGCTCGGAAACGACCGTTTCGAAGCCGTCGCGGCCGCCCTGCCCGTTCAGCAGCACGGCCGTGTCGGGAATGGGCTTCTGGTCGGTCTTGTTGCCGCCAAACAGATAGCGCCCGGCAATTTCGGAATTGAGCAGCGTCACCATCTCGTCGAGCCGCGCCTTGGAGAGCCCCGGCAGCGTCGCCATGTTGATGCCGTGCGTACCGTACTGGCCCTGCACGGCCGAGCTGCGCGCTTCGGCCTCGACCTTGTCGAAACGGGTCATGGCGTTGTCGAGGAAGGACAGGCGCAGATTGGCCGTATCGATATTGGCCTTGTAGCCATCGATGGCGCTGAGGCGCGAACGCACCGACAGCGACAGCGGCAGATCGCGCCCGAGGCCGGCCAGCGTCTGGGATTTCATGCCGGTGCCAAGCTGCATCTGCAGGGTCGCAAAGCGATCCTGCATCTTGGAGATGACACCGAACCCCGTCTGCAGCGGGAACATCGACTTGTTGACGATCATGTCAGCTTACTCCTCAGGTCGACGCAAACAGGGTGTCGAGCAATTCCTTGACCACCGAAATGATCCTGGCATTGGCCGCATAGGCATTCTGCAGTTCCATCAGGCGGGCCATTTCCTCGTCGACATTGACGCCATACTCGCTCTCCATCTGGTCCATGATGGTATCGAGCGTGAGCTGGCGATCATCGCGGTTGGACAGGGTGGAATTGATGCTGGTGCCCTGGAAATTGAGCACCTGACCGATCATGTCGCCGAGCGTGCCGTTAAGCGGCATCTTGCCCGAATTGACGGTGGGAGACCCACCGGTCACGAAGTTCATCGCACTGAGCTGGTCGAGCAGATATTCGGGCCGGGTGGCATCGCCCAGCGTGCCGCCCAGTTCCAGCTGCACCAGCAGGCGATTATCGGACAGCAGATCGGGGTTGATGGCGATGCGCGCGGCAAAGCCCAGCTTCTGGGGCGGATCGGTGTCGATATTGTTGGTGAACGGCTGGCCCTGGTCGGTGAACATGGAAAGGCCCAGTTCCCCGGCGGCGCCGGTGGCCGTGGTGCGGCTGACGAGCGTGTTCACCTTGAAATCGCCCGGCGCTCCGGTGCTGCCACGCACCTCCAGGGTATCGGCCGCGCCGCTGAAGACCAGCCCCGGCACCTTGGCGTTGAGAACAGTTGCGGCGGCGGCGGGATCGGACAGATCGACCGAAATCACCCGCTGGCCGCTCGCATCGACATAGTCCTTGCCGTCGGTACTGTTGAGCACGCGGACCCGGTGGGCGACGCCATCCTTGGAATAGTTGAGCAGGACGTCATTGCCGGGCCGCATGCCGGTGATGTCGACCTTGAGACCCTCGGGGGCATCGATGGGGCCGACCGGCTCGCCGGAGCGGCTGATGGTCGAGAACACAGCTGCGAGACCAGCGGCGATTTCATCGAGCTGGTTCTGGAACTCGACCAGCGTCTTGTCGCGCAGCGTAACCAGACCCGCGAGCTCCCCGCCCTGCAGGATGCCCTGTTGCACCAGATCGATCGTGAGGCCTGACGGGGTGGTGAGGGTCAGCGTGCCGACCTTGCTTTGATCGGTGTAGAGCGAAGCCTGCGTGGTCGCCGAGAGCGAGCCGGCGGTGGCGAAGCCGAACTTGCTGACGCCATGGTCGAGCAGGCCGACACCCGAGCGCGTCATGATCGCAACGGTGCCATCGGGACGATAGTCGGCGCGCACGTCGATGCGTTCGGCAATGCCCGAGACCAGCCGATCGCGCTGATCGTGCAGGGAGGCACGGGCGCTGTCGGTCATGCCCAGATCGAGCATGCGCAGATTGATCTCCTGCAGGGAGGTCAACATGTTGTTGAGATCGGTCACTCCCCCGGCGATCTGCGTTTCGGTTTCGCGCCGCAGTTCCTGGGTAATATTGGAGAGTTGGTTCAGGCGCTGGGCCAGCGACTGGGCGTGGGAGACCACGTCGGAGCGGGTGGTATAATCATCGGGGCTGGTCGCCAGCGATTGCAGCGAATTCTTGAGCGAACCAAACATCGTATCGAGCGAACCGGCATCGCCCGGCTTGCCCAGATAGCTCTGCAGCTGGCTGAGGTAGTCAGCGACCACACCGACCGACGCCGTGTCGGAGACCTGGCGGTTGTAATAGGTTTGCAGGCTGACGTTGAAGGCGCGGTTGACCCCTTCGCTGCGCGCGTAGGTGCCGTTCTGGGAATTGTAATCGACAACGTTGAGCGACTGGCGGTGATAGCCAGGCGTACCCGCATTGGCGACGTTGCGGCTGAGGATGTCGATCGAATCCTGGTTGATGCGCAAGCCGGTTACGGCGTTGGACATCGACGTGATCAGACCCATCTAGTAGCTCCCTGCTAAAAGCAAAGTGCGGGCCATGCGGCCCGAACCATGAAGTGACACGGCCGCGTCAGCGGATCATGTTGAGGGCTTCCTGCAGCATCTCATCGGCAGTCGAGACGATGCGGGTGCTGGCGGAATAGGCCTGCTGGGTGATGATGAGCTTGGTGAACTCATCGGAGATATCGGTATTGGACGCTTCGAGCGCCCCACCGATGATACCGCTGCCGCCGAGATCGAAGATCGGCTCGCCCGATTCCGAGGTCGACACGAAGATGCCGCCATCGAGGCGCTTGAGGGCGTTCTCGCCGTTGAACTGGGCGACCACCACCTGGGCCACGTCGATGCGCTCGCCATTGGAATAGCTGGCGACCACGCGGCCGCTGTCATTGATGGCAACCGACAGGAATTCACCGGCGCCATAGCCGTTCTGGTTGAGCGAGGACACCGAGACAGTGCCGTTGACGTCGGCGAACTGAGTGATGCCGTTCTTGCCGTGACGCAGGGTCACGTCTCCGACCTGCACACCGTTCACAGTCAGACCGGGAATATCGACTTCTTCGACGACCCCGTTGATGGAACCGTCGGCCTTGAAAGTGTATTCGGTGGGCAGCTTGGTCCAGGCAACGTCGGTGGCAACGTCCTTTCGGCTGTCAGACATGTAGTACAGGGCCCACTTGTCTTCCGTGCCGCTGGCCGGGCTCTCGACCTTGGCCCACCGCATCTGCACGTTCACCGGAGCACCATTGGAGGCGTAGACGGTGATGGCGCCGCCCGCGACCGAGCTGGCGATGAACTTATCGCTTTCGCCGACGGTGATGGCATCAGGGTCAACGAAATTGGCCGGATCCAGCAACTCGCTGTTCGCGGTCGCCGCGTTGTAATTGCCGGTCTTGGGCATTTGCGGCAAGTTGGCCTGGTAGTTGATGACCTTGGTCTGGTTGGCCGCGAGGAACGAGTTGGACAGCTGGATGATTTCCGGCACCGAACCCGAAATATTGCCCGTGGCCGGATCGATCGGCAGGCCCTTGAGGTAATAGCCGGCGCCGTTGACCAGACGACCATCCTTGTCGATCTCGAAATCGCCGCGGCGGCTGAAGAAATTGGTGCCGGCAAATTCGGAATTGCCGTCGGACTGCCCGACCTTGGGTTCGACCACAAAGAAACCCGACGCGTTGAGCGCGATGTAGGTCTCGTTGGCCGAGGTCTGGATGTCGCCCTGCAGCGTATTGGTGGAACGCGACTGCGCAATCACTGCGCCCGGCACCTGGTTTTTGACCGGGGCATCGGCAATCAGGTCAACGAAGCTCGTTTCCATGCGCTTGTAGCCGGTGGTCTGCGAGTTCGCGATATTACCCGAGATGTTCTCGAGCGCATGCGCCTGGGCCCGAAGACCCGACACTGCACTCGAGAGCGCGCCATAAATGCCCATGTGAAACTCCGTATGCCCCAGACGCGTCATCAGACGCTATTCGCACGATCAGGATGCAAGTCCGGTGCCAACACGCCAAAGCGCTGGTTTCCATGGGTATTCGGTCAAATCCCGCCGGGCAGAATGGGCGTCCACCGGCAAAACCGGCCACACCGCGGGCAGAAATTGCCGACCGCTTGTGAAGCTGCGCCCATTGCAGTAATTGGGGGTTCAAGAATATCCGGGGCGTTTCATGCTGTTCAAATCCGCCGATGAGTTTGTCAACGCGCCGCGTCGGGCGCTGACCGTGTTCGGCATGGCCGGGGTCGGCAAGACCCGCCTGTCCAACATGCTGCGCTCGTCGAGCTGGTTCCACTATTCGGCCGACTACCGCATCGGCACGCGCTATATGGGCGAGTTCATCGTCGACAATTTCAAGCGCGAGGCGATGAAAGTGCCGTTCCTGGCGGAACTGCTGCGCTCGGACTCGATCTATATTTCGTCCAACATCACCTTCGACAATCTTGATCCGCTGTCGACCTATCTCGGCGCGACCGGGCAGCGTGGACCATGGCGGCCTGCCGCTGGCCGAATACCAGCGCCGGCAGGAGCAGCACCGGGTGGCCGAGGTCTCGGCGCTGCTGGACCTGCCCTATTTCGTCGAACGCGCCAAGGATTTGTACGGCTATAACGACTTCATCGCCGATACCGGTGGGTCGCTGATCGAGGTGGTGGATCCGGCCAACCCCGACGACCCGGTGATCAAGACCCTGACCGGATCGACGGCGCTGCTCTATATTCGGGGCACCGGCAAGGATGCCAAGGAACTGGTGCGCCGGTTCAAGAAGAGCCCCAAGCCGATGTATTACCAGCCTCAGTTTCTCATCGAGAAATGGGCCGAGTACAAGCTGATCCACGGCATTCTGGATGATGGCGACGTGGACCCGGCCGGGTTCGGCGTGTGGGGGTTTGAGGCGCTGCTGGAGGACCGGCTGCCACGCTATCAGGCGCTGGCCGACAATTTCGGTTATGTTGTGGAAGCCTCGGACCTGGCCATGGTGCGCGACGGCGATGAATTCATCGATCTGGTGGCTGCGGCGATCGAGCAACGAATGCGCTAGCGCGCCTCCCTCGCGGAGCCGCGCCAGCCCTCATCGTTATTGATCATTTCCAGCTAAGAGGCTGACATGCCCATTCGTATTCCCGACGACCTGCCTGCTCGCAAGACCCTCGAAGACGAGGGCGTCTATGTGATGGATTCGACGCGCGCCGCGCGGCAGGATATCCGCCCGCTCGAAATCGGGCTGCTCAATCTGATGCCCAACAAGCAGCGCACCGAGACCCAGTTTGCCCGGCTGATCGGGTCGACGCCGCTACAGGTCAATCTGTCGCTGGTGCGCATCACCGACCACGCCTCCAAGAACACCTCGGAAGACTATCTCAACAGCTTCTACCAGACCTGGGAAGAAGTGCGGGAGAAGAAGTTCGACGGCTTTATCGTCACCGGCGCGCCGATTGCCAATATCCCCTTCGAAGAGGTGCGGTACTGGCCCGAAATGCTCGAAATCATGGATTGGACACAGACCAATGTGCACCACACCATGTTCATCTGCTGGGGGGCGCAGGCAGCGCTGCACCATTTCCATGGCGCGCGGCGCTATCGCATGCCCACCAAGGCGTTTGGCGTGTACCGTCACCAGGTGATCGACCAGCGCTCGCCGTTCCTGCGCGGGTTCTCGGATAGCCCGATGATCCCGGTGTCGCGCTATAACGACATCGACCGCACCACGCTGGGGCCGGACCTCAATATCATGATCGACAATGAGGAGATCGGCATCTCGATGCTGGGCGATCCCAAGCACCGCGCCGTGCACTTCCTCAACCATCTCGAATATGACAACCGCTCGCTGGCCGACGAATATGAGCGCGATGTCAGCGCGGGGCTGGATACGCCGCCGCCCGCCAATGTCTATCCCAATGGGGACATGACGGCGACGCCGGAAAACCGCTGGCGCAGCCATGCCCATTTGCTGTTCCAGAACTGGATCAACGAAATCTACCAGACGACGCCGTTCGACCAGAACCAGATCGGGACCCGCCAAGCGTGACGCTTCCAAGGGCTTCGGCAGAGCCGAGGCCCTTGATCCCTTTGCATAAACCCCTATCTTGCGGGTGTATCGAGAGACCCGCGCTTGGCCCAGCCCCCCACGACCATCGTCGACGAATTGGGTATCGCCCTATCCAATCTGGCTGACAGCGCCACCAGCGGGCTGACGCCGACCCTGCGCCTGGGCGTGACCGGACTGAGCCGCGCCGGCAAGACCATTTTCATCACCGCGCTGGTGCATAATCTGCTGACCGGGGGCCGCCTGCCCGGCTTTGTCGCCATGGCCGAGGGGCGGTTCATCGGCGCACGGCTTGCCGAATATCCCGACGCCACCATTCCGCGCTTTGCCTATGAGCAGCATCTCGAGGCGCTGACGGCGCGCGAGCCGCACTGGCCAGAAGGCACAAGGCGCATTTCGCAGCTGCGCCTCGTGCTCAAGTTTCAATCGAAGCACTGGCTGGCGGGGCTGCGCGGCCCCTCGACGCGTCAATCTCGACATTGTCGACTATCCCGGCGAATGGCTGCTCGACCTGCCGCTGCTGGGGCTGAACTTTGCCGAATGGAGCGCCGAGGCGCTGGAGCGGGCTAGGCGGCCAGGTTCGGGGCAGGAAGCGGGACCTTTCCTTGCCGAACTCGCCAGCATCGATCCGCAAAAGCCGGCCAATGACGTCGATGCCGAGCGGCTGGCGGCGGCCTTTACCGATTATCTGCGGCGCAGCCGCGAGCATGGGGCGCTCTCTACACTGCCGCCAGGACGCTTCCTGATGCCGGGGGACCTCGAAGGCTCGCCGGCGCTGACCTTTGCGCCCCTGCCCGCGCCGGCGCAAAAGCCGCGCCATGACAGCCTATATGGGATGCTCGAGAAGCGCTACGAGGCCTATAAAGACCGGATCGTGCGGCCGTTCTTCCGCGATCACTTTGCGCGGCTGGATCGCCAGATCGTGCTGGTCGATACGCTGCGCGCGCTTAATGCGGGGCCGGCGGCCGTCGCAGACCTCGAGACGGCGCTGACGGCGGTTCTGGCCTGTTTCCGACAGGGCGAGACCAATCC
Organism: uncultured Alphaproteobacteria bacterium; assembly: GCA_963699295.1. Lineage (GTDB taxonomy): Bacteria > Pseudomonadota > Alphaproteobacteria > Rhizobiales > Devosiaceae > Devosia. Next base: position 114,125 of record OY969432.1, on the reverse strand, counting down.
GCTGCTGCGCCCATTCGTGCGCAAGATCGATCGCATCCTGTTTGCCGCAACCAAAGCCGACCACGTGCATCACACCAGCCACGACCGGCTGGAGGGCATTCTGAAGCGACTGGTGGCCAATGCCAGCAAGCGGGCGCGCTTTGCCGGGGCGGAGACCAGATCCATCGCGCTCGCGGGCATTCGCGCCACGCGCGAGGGCACCATCACCGAGGGGGGCGAAACGCTGCCCACGCTGATCGGCACGCCTGTGGCGGGCGAGCAATTGGGCGGGGTTACCTATGATGGCAGGACCGAGATTGCGCTGTTTCCCGGCGACCTGCCGGAGCGCCCGGATTCACTGTTCGAGGATGGCTCGCCGGTGGCGCTGAATTTCCTGCGGTTCAGGCCGCCGCACAATCTTGAGCGCAACGCCAATGGCGATGTGGTGCTGCCCCATATCCGGTTCGACCGGGCGCTGGAGTTTCTGGTGGGAGACTGGCTCGCATGAAACCGCCCATCGCCAGGCCAATCGTGACCACCGCCGAACCGGCCGAGCCGATCCGCGTGCCGCGGGCCTTTGCGCCCGGTGCCGTGCAGATCAGCGAGCCGCAGTTCGACCCCGAGATCGACGAGACGCTGGTCGCCCCGCCGCTCAAGCGCATGGGCTGGGTGGGGCGCGCCGCGTGGACGGCGGGTGGGATCCTGGTATCGGCGGGGCTGGGCCTCGCGGCGGACCGGCTGATCCGCGATCTGTTTGCGCGCTATGAACTGCTGGGGTGGGCGGGCCTTGGGGTGCTGGCCATATTGGTGCTGGCGATCATCGTGCTGGGGGGACGCGAGGTCTTGTCCCTCCGCCGCCTGCGCGTGCTCGATGCCCTGCGCCGACGCGCGGCCCAAGCCAGCGCCGACAATGACCTGGCGACCGCCCAGCAGGTCGCGCGGAGCCTTGAAACCATTTACACCGACCGCCCCGATCTGGCGCGGGCCCGGCAAAACGTCGGCAGAGAACCTGCCGCATCTGTTTGACGGGCATGAAGTGGTGGCGCTGGCCGAGCGCAGCCTGATGGCGCCGCTCGACGCCCGGGCCAGGGTGCTGACGGCGGCCTCTGCCCGGCGCGTGGCGCTGGTGACGGCGGTGTCGCCCCGGGCGCTGATCGATATTGGCTTCGTGATCTATGAAAGCTTCCGGCTGGCCGGGGCGATTGCGCGGCTCTATGGGGCGCGGCCGGGCTTTTTCGGTTCGTGGCGGCTGACCGGCGCCATCCTGACGCATCTGGCCGTGACCGGGGGCCTGGTGCTGACGGATGGCATCGTCGAGCAGCTGGTTGGCCAGGGGCTGGCGGCCAAGCTGTCGGCGCGGCTGGGCGAAGGGGTGGTCAACGGGCTGATGACGGTGCGCGTGGGCATAGCCGCCATGCGCGTGGTGCGCCCCCTGCCCTTTGAAACCCAGCCACAGCCGGTGGTGCGGGACTTTATCCCCGAACTGACCAAGCTGGGCGACACCCTGAGCGCAAAGTCCTGAGCGGCTGCAACAAAATGCCGCGTTGAGCTGCACCGCCGGGACGATCATATCCCAATGGTTACTCATTGTTACTGTCAGGATTTTGCATGAAGACCGTCGCCGTCATCGTCGGCAGCCTGAGCGCCGCGTCGCTCAACCTCAAGCTTGCCAAGGCGCTGGAAAAGCTCGCTGCGCCGCAGCTGAAGTTCAAGTTCGTCGAAATTGGCGACCTGCCCATGTACAATAATGACCTGTGGGCCAATCCTCCGGCAGCGGTGACCCGGCTCAAGGGCGAGATCGAAGCGGCGGACGGATTGCTGCTGCTGACGCCCGAGTTCAATCGCAGCTTCTCGGCCGCGCTCAAGAACGCGCTGGAATGGGGTTCGCGCCCTTATGGGCAGAGCTCGTTTGGCGGCAAGCCCGTCGCCATTACCGGTACCTCGCCCGGCGTCATCGGCACGGCAGCGGCGCAGAGCCAGTTGCGCTCGGTGGTGAGCCATCTCGACATGGTGCTGATGGGCCAGCCTGAGCTGTATTTCCAGAGCAAGCCGGACCTGATCGATGCGAACTTCGACGTGACCGACGAGCAGACCCGCGCGTTCCTGCTGGGTTTTGTGACCCGCTTTGCCAGCTGGATCGACCAGCACGGCACCCCGGCCCTCGCGGTCGCCGCCGAATAAAACAAAAGCCGGGCACTGCCCGGCTTTTTTATTGGTTGTCAGTCCTTGGCGGCACTGGCCGCCAGGGTCAGGGTCAGCCCGTCGAGTTCGTCGCTCATCAGGAGCTGGCAGCTGAGCCGGGAGTTGGGCCGGACATCGCCAACGGTATCGAGCATGTCTTCTTCCTCATCGCTGGGCGGGCCGACGCGCTCCATCCACTCGCCCTCGACATAGACGTGGCAGGTGGCACAGCTAAGCGCGCCACCGCACTCGGCCTTGATGTTGAGATCCCAGTCCCGGATGACTTCCATCACGCGCCAGCCTTCAAGGCCTTCGAGCTCATGGCTCTCGCCCGACTGGTCTGTAACGTGGATTTTCATAGATAGCCTCTGATGGTTTGGGGCACTGGGCCCCACGCCGTGTTGGGTGAAATCAGGCGACGCCGAGCTTCTTCTGCAGCTTGGTGGAGCTGGTGGTGTATTGGAACACCACGCGCTCGCCCGGCGAGACGATGGCCTTGGCGGCCTGGGACATCAAGGCAGCCTCGTGGAAGCCGCTGAGGATCAGCTTGAGCTTGCCGGGATACCAGTTGATATCGCCGATGGCAAAAATGCCCGGCACCGAAGTCTCGAACTTTTCGGTATCGACGACGATGGTGTTGTCGTTCAGCTCAAGTCCCCAATCGGCCACCGGACCAAGCTTCATGGTGAGACCGAAGAACGGCAGCAGGCGCGTGGCAGGCACGGCCATCTCACCGGCATCGGTCTTGAGGTGGACGTGATTGATCTGGCCGTCATCGCCTTCGAGGCGACCGATCTGGCCGGTGATGAAATTGATCTTACCCTCGGCCACCAGCTCATGCATCTTGTTGACCGAAGCGGGCGCGGCCTTGAACACCGGGCGACGGTGGACCAGCGTCAGCGAATTGACGATGGGCTGCAAGGCTCAGCGTCCAGTCGAGCGCCGAATCCCCGCCCCCGACGATCACCACGTCCTGGCCGCGGAAATCGTCCATCCTGCGCACCGAATAGAACACCGAGTTGTTCTCGAACTGCTCGATGCCCTCGACCGGCGGGCGCTTGGGCTGGAACGAACCGCCACCGGCCGCGATCACCACCACCTTGGTGTTGAACACCTCATCGGCGTCGGTCTGCAGGCGGAACGAGCCGTCGGCCTGCTTCTCGATGGAATTGACCATGCGGTTGAAATGGAATGTCGGCGCGAAGGGCGCGATCTGGGCCATCAGATTGTCGGTCAGCTGCTGGCCGGTGATCACCGGGAAGCCGGGAATGTCGTAGATCGGCTTTTCCGGATAGAGCTCGGCGCACTGCCCGCCCGGACGATCCAGAATGTCGATGAAGTGGCATTTGAGATCGAGCAGGCCGAGTTCGAAAGCCGCAAACAGCCCGCAGGGGCCAGCGCCGATGACAACGACATCGGTGGTGATTTCAGTGCTCATAAATCTCAAGTCCGTTTAGAGGGCACCCGCCCTCGATAGTTCGGTAGAAGGGTCCGCCACCTGGCGTAATTCTGAGGAAGGTTATCCACTTACCTCAGGAGGCGCGCCGAAGGAAGGGGCGCGTGCCGACGGGGACCTCGGTGACGCCGACCGGTTGGTAGAACAGCGCCACTTCGGGCAGGCGTTGTTCTATCAGGGCCTGACGGGTTGGCTCATGGTTCACCACAAATGTGGTGATACCGCAACGGCGCATGAGCGGGATCTGATCCTGCAGCACATCGCCAACGGCCCGGATCTCGCCGGAATAGCCGAAACGCTCGCTGAGCAGCCGGGCGCTGGAATAGCCGCGCCCGTCGGTGAAGGCGGGAAAGCGGATGGCCACCGAGGCAAAGCGCCCCAGATCGAACTCGACATCCTCGATCCGGTCGCCGGGCGAAACCAAGAGGCCCAGCGGATGCGGATTGGCGAGGAAGGCTTCGCGATTGGCCAGGAACACCGCCACAGGCACATGCTGGTAACTGGCGCTTTCAGGCTGGCTCTCGTCGTTCCACTCGTGGAACGGATCGGCGATGAAGGCACCATCCTTCCACAAAAGGTGCCGGACGGCGGGCTGCTTGGGCGAGGCGATGGCGCCGCTGAAATCGTAGTGGATGCCGCATTCCTTCTTGTTGAAACCCCGCCAGCGGCCGGCGCGCGGGTCTTCGCCTTCGGCCACGACCGAGGTGCAAGGCGCGCAGCCGATCGACTTGTAGCCGCTGGCAAACAGCGGATGCTCGGGCAGCGCATGGTCGAGCTTGTACTGGTTGACCGCCGCGTCATCGAAATAGGCCAAGGGATTGATCTTGATGCGGTCGTCGCTGGTCAGCTCGAAATGGGGCAGCACACCGCGCTCGCGGGTCTGGAAACGCTTGCGCCCGGTGACCCAGCCGCCGAACTGCTCGGTGATGGGTTCGAGCGGCTCGGTCTTGCGGATATGGCAGCACGAATCGGGATCGCTTTCCCACAGCGTGCCATGAGGATCAAAGCGCTGCACGTCGGCTTGGGACGGATGGATCGCCTGCACATTGCGCAGACCCAGATGCTGCTTCAGCGTTTCGACATAAGCCAGGGTTTCGGGGAAATGCTTGCCGGTTTCGAGGAAATACACCGGCATGGACGGATCGACCTGCGCCACGAGATGCAGCAGCACCGCAGAATCTGCGCCAAAGGACGACACGATCGCCAGATCGCCGGGCAGGATTTCATGGGCGGCCTGGCGCAGCACGCCCAGCGCGTCCATTTCGTCGAACATGCCATTGAGGGCAAGAATGCCCAGCGCCCGCAGCTTGTCGTGGGCGGGCTGGACTGCGGCAATGCTAGGCAGCGCCATAAAGGGCCTCCTTGAAGGGGGCTTCGCCCAGGCGGCGATAGGCCTGGATGAAGGTTTCGTCGGCCGACTGGCGCCGGGCAATGTAGGTGTCCACCAGCGTTTCGATGGCGGCGGGCACGTTCTCGGCCTCAAAGCCGGGGCCGATAATCTTGCCCACAGCCGCGTCTTCGGTGGCGTCGCCGCCGAGTGTCAGCTGATAGAGTTCGCCGCCCTTCTTCTCGACCCCCAGAATGCCGATGTGGCCGACATGGTGGTGGCCGCAGGCATTGATGCAGCCGGAAATCTTGATCTTGAGTTCGCCGATTTCGGCCTGCCGTTCCGGGGCGGCGAACTGGTGGGCGATGGCCTGGGCGATGGGGATCGAGCGTGCATTGGCCAGGGCGCAGAAATCGAGGCCCGGGCAGCAGATCATGTCGGTGATCAGCCCGGTATTGCCATCGGCCAGCCGGGCGGCAACCAGCCCATCATAGACGGCGCGCAAATCGGCGATGGCGACATGCGGCAGCACCAGATTCTGCTCATGGGTGACGCGCAGCTCGTCGAAGGAATAGCGCTGGGCCAGATCGGCCACGGCGTCCATCTGGGCATCGGTGGCATCGCCGGGGGCGCCGCCAATGGGCTTGAGCGAGATGGTGACCGAGGCGTAGCCCGGCTGGAAGTGGGAATGGATATTGTTGTCGAGCCAGCGCCCATAGGCGGGATCAATGATGGCCTCATAGGCCACATCAATCTTAGTGGCGGTCTGCCGGGCAAATTGGGGCGGGGCGAAATAGGTGGTGATGCGATCCACCTCGTCCTGCGGCAGGGTCAGCACGCCACCGCGCAGCTGGGAAAATTCGTTTTCCACCTGCCCCTTGATGGTCTCCAGCCCCTCTTCGTGGACCAGGATCTTGATGCGCGCCTTGTACTTGTTGTCGCGCCGGCCATAGCGATTGTACACGCGCATGATCGACTTCGAGATAGGCGAGCAGATGCTCGTTGGGCACGAAGCTGTTGATCAGCTTGGCGATGATCGGCGTACGGCCCAAGCCACCGCCAACCCAGACTTCCCAGCCGATATCGCCGGCGGCATTGGTCGCTGCCTGCAGGCCGATATCGTGGAAGCGGATGGCGGCGCGATCATTGGGCGAGCCGGTGATGGCAATCTTGAACTTGCGCGGCAGGTAGCTGAACTCGGGATGGAGGCTCGACCATTGGCGCAGGATTTCGGCGATGGGGCGCGGATCGATGATTTCATCGGCAGCAGCACCGGCAAACTGATCGGTCGTGACGTTGCGAATGCAATTGCCCGAGGTCTGGATGGCGTGCATTTCGACCGACGCCAGTTCGCCCAGGATCTGGGGGATGTCCTTGAGCTTGGGCCAGTTGAACTGGATGTTCTGCCGTGTGGTGAAATGGCCATAGCCGCGATCATAGGTGCGCGCGATATGGGCGAGCTTGCGCAATCTGCTGCGAGCGCATGGTGCCATAGGGCACGGCGATGCGCAGCATATAGGCGTGCAGCTGCAGGTAGAGCCCGTTCATCAGGCGCAGCGGGCGGAACTGGTCCTCGGAGAGTTCTCCCGAGAGGCGACGCTTCACCTGATCGGCAAACTGCGCGGTGCGCCCCGCGACAAAAGCCGCGTCGAATTCGTCATATCGATACATGACCGTCCTCACCCAGATGCTGGCGGTCGTAAGGCTCGCCGTTCAATGTCAGGGGCGCGCTTGGTCCGGCGGCCCGGATGCGTTCGCGCAGCCGCTTGGGCACGATCTGCCCATCGACCTGCGTGATCTCTTCGATTTCAAGGCTGATGATGCGGCCGGTGGCCTTGGTGGCGGCCAGGGCGGCGTCGCGCGCTTCACTGTCTTCCTTGGCAAACAGCCGCGCCGACTGCAAATCCTTCACCCAGTTCCCGACCGTGTCGAGATAGACAGTCGCGCCCGAAATCAATTCATTGCCCGTCAGAATTTCCATGCTGTCATGCTGCCTTGAGAGCTTGCGCCGCAAAGCTGGCGGCATTGGCCCAATCCCCGGCGGCGATGGCGTCGCCGACCAGAATGATGGCGGGACCATCGACGAAGTCACCCGCGCCAGCGGCAAGGGAGGCGAGCGTGCCGGTGTAACTGGCCTTGTCGGCGCGCCCGGCATTGACCACGACGCCCACCGGCAGCGCCGGACTGGCGCCATGGGCCAGGAGGCGCGCCGGCGATTTGCGGGGCAATCGACTTGCCCATATAGAGCGCCAGCGTCAGCCCAGACTGGGCCAGCGCGACCCAATGGGCCAGCTCGCGATCATCGGCGCCATGGGCAGTGGCCATGATGAAGCCGCTCGACACATTGACGCAGGGTGACTGGGGTTGCGGTATCGGCCGCGGCGGCCAGGGCGGCGCTCACGCCCGGCACGATCTGGTAGGGAATGCCGGCCTCGCGCAGGGCCGCGATTTCCTCGCCGGCGCGACCAAAGACCATCGGATCGCCGGACTTGAGACGGGCAACGCGCTTGCCCTGGGCCGCCAGCCGCAACAGCAGCGTATTGATCTGGGCCTGCGAAAAACTGTGATGGCCCTTGGCCTTGCCGACATCGATGCGTTCGGCATCGCGCCGACCCATATCGACCACGGCGGTGGGCACGAGCTGATCATGGACGATGACATCGGCCTGCTGCAGCAGGCGCTGGGCGCGCAGGGTGAGCAGATCCTCGGCGCCGGGACCGGCGCCGATCAGCCAGACCTCGCCGCGCGATGTGCCTTGGGCATGCTCGGCCAGCAGGGCCTGCGCCGCCGCCTCGCCCTGCCCGGCCTGCTGGGCGGTTTCGATGGTCGGTGACGTCACCAGCTGCTCGTAGAAGCGGCGGCGGGCGGCACCGTCGCCGATCAGGTGTTCGACCTGCTGGCGCAGGCTGCCGGCGAGCCGCGCGATCTGCCCCAATTGCGGGGACAGCATGGCTTCGATACGCGCCCGAACCAGGCGCGCCAGCACGGGGGCATCGCCCTCGGTGGAGACGGCAATGGTCAGCGGGGCACGATCAACGATGGAGGGCGTGTAAAAATCGCATTCGGCGGGAACATCGACGACGTTGAGGGGAATGCCGCGACGCTTCGCTTCAGCCTTGGCCAGCGCCGCATCGGGCCCGGTCTCGGCCACGAACAGCAGCGCTGCACCATCGAGGTCGGACGGCTGGAACGAACGCTCGACCAGCTCGACTTCAAGGGCTGCAAAATCCGCCTCGATCTGGCGGGCGATGATGACGACGCTGGCGCTGGTGCGGGTGGCGAGGCGAGCCTTGTTCAAAGCCTCGGCCGCACCGCCGAGGATGACGATGCGCTGACCCTTGACCTTGTAGCTCAACGGAAAGGTGTTGAGGCGTCCCATGGCAGACCCTTGCTGTTTCCAGGCAAAGATACCCCTTCCACGTCAACGGCTACAAGACATTGAAATCTATTAGCTTTTTTATTTCCTGTCGTCGCCCGATGTTGGAAATATGCGCACGTGCTTTGGGCAAATCCGCCAAATCAATCTGCCGAGGTGGCCAGGCGAGAAATTTCTGCTTCACCCCCGCCCATTTTTGAGGACGGGACAAAACAAAACCCCGCGGCATGACCGCGGGGCTGGAATAATCTCGTTGGCGGGCGATCAGCCCTGGCGGCTGGGGACGTGGACCACGAGGCCATCGAGTTCGTCGCGGACCTTGATCTGGCAGCTCAACCGGCTGGTCGCGCGCACGTCAAAGGCGAAGTCCAGCATGTCCTCTTCCATCATCGAGGGGCCGCCGACCGTTTCCGACCAGGCATCATCGATATAAACGTGACAGGTGGCGCAGGTGCAGGCGCCGCCGCACTCGGCAACAATGCCCGGCACAGCGTTCATGATGGCCGCTTCCATCACGGTTGCGCCGTTCTGGGCTTCGGTTTCGATTTTTTGGCCGTCCTTGTGGACGAAAGTGATCTTGGTCATTGCTCTTTCGGGGGCTGGATGTCTGAACCGATATAGCGATTAGTTGGGCCGGTTATAAGCCGCAGGACAGGTTTGTGGCGCGGCGCAAAGCGTCACAGGCGTAGCGGCTCAAAGGCCGAGCAGGTCTTCCAGATAATGCCGCTCAATACCGAACATTGTCTTGAGTTCGGCAATCTGGTGCAGCACCGCCTCCCGATCGCGGCCAAAGCGACCGTCCTTTTCGGCCACGATGAGATTGTTCTTGGGCGTGTGGGCGTCGGAGACGAACTCGAACACCTTGGTGCGGTAGCCGTTGAGCTCAAGCAGCAGCGCGCGCAGCGTGTCGGTGACCATCTCGGCCTGACGCTCGAGGAAAATGCCATGGCGCAGCATGGTGCCAAGGGTCGTGGCGGGGGTGCCGGCTTCCATCTGTCGCCGGATCTGCTTGTGGCAGCAGGGCGCAACGGCAATCAGCGCGGCTCCGGCGGTAATGCCCTTGAAGATGGCATCATCGGTCGCGGTATCGCAGGCATGCAGGGCAATCACCGCATCGGCGCCACCGGCATCGTAATCGAGGATGGTGCCGGGAACGAAGCTGAGGCCGAAGAACCCGGAGGCCGCGGCAGTGGTATTGCCATCGGCAACCAGCTTGTCGCGCATCTCGACGCCAATGACCTCGGCCGGGCGGGCAGCAACATTGGCGAGATAATCATAAAGCGCGAAATCAAGGTAGCCCTTGCCCGCGCCCATATCGAGGATACGTGGCTTTTCGGCCTTGATGGCCTGGATCAATGGCGCGAAAATCTCGACCATCTTGTTGATCTGCCTGAACTTATCCTGCGCGTCATTGCGCACGACGCCGTCCTTGCCGGTGATGCCGAGCGCATGCAAATAAGGCTTGTTGGTTTCCGTCAGGGGGCGGTTCTTGGCGCGGTCGTGATCGGTCGACACGGCCTCGCGGCCCGCAACTTCCGTACGCTTGAGGCGAATCTTGTCGCCATTGCGCTCAAAGCTCAGGTCGAACTCGGTGGTGTTGAGCACGGCGCTGCGGAACTCACCCTTGAGGCCCGTGCGCAGCAGCGCCAGCGCCTCGGGCTGGATGAAGTTCTTGTGGATGTCGCGGGTCTTGTAGCGATAGGTGAAGGCGTATTTGCCCTCGCCTTTCACCGTGATCTTCTTGACCTCGAGCGATTTCAGTTCGGGTTCGTCGCCGTGATAGCCACCGCATTTGAGCCGGATGAGAGAGCCGCTCGCAAAGGCGGTCTTGAGCGCTGCGAGCAGTTCTTCGATGCGATCGGGGGTACTCAATGCCGTTCCTTGGTGGTGAGGAAGCGGATCTTGGGGAAATCCTGCTTGGCGCGATCGGCCCACCAGGCGTTCTGCGCAAGGAATACCGGCGCGCCGGTGCGGTCCTCGGCAATGTTCATCTTCTGGGCGGTGATGAAGCGCTCAAGCTCCTTGGGCTCGTCGCTTTCGATCCAGCGCGCCACTTCGTAGTTGAGGCTCTCAAAGGTGATCGGCACGCCATATTCCTTGGCGACGCGCGAGGAGAGCACTTCAAGCTGCAGCTGACCCACCACGCCCACGATCCAGTCTGCACCGACGACGCGGCGGAACACCTGGGTAACACCCTCCTCGGAGAGGTCGGTCAGGGCCTTGGCCATCTGCTTGGTCTTCATGTGATCGGTCAGGCGCACGCGGCGGATGATTTCCGGGGCGAAGTTGGGAATGCCGGTCACGTTGATAACGGCGCCTTCGGTCAGCGTATCGCCGACCGACAGCGTGCCGTGGTTGGGGATGCCGACAATATCGCCCGCGACGGCGGAATCGGCCAGTTCGCGGTCATTGCCGAAAAAGAACATCGGGTTGGACACGGCCATGTCCTTGCCCGAGCGCACGTTCTTGAGGCGCATGCCGCGGGTGAAGGTGCCCGAGCACAGGCGAACAAAGGCGATGCGGTCGCGGTGATTGGCGTCCATGTTCGCCTGCACCTTGAACACGAAGCCAGTGACCTTCTTGTCGGATGGATCGATGGGCGCGGGAATGGCCGGCTGCGGACGCGGCTCGGGTCCCCATTCGCCCAGGGTGCGCAGCAGTTCGGCAACCGAGATGCCCTTGAGCGCCGAACCAAACAGCACCGGGCTCAGATGGCCGGCATGGAAGGTTTCGAGATCGAACTTGGGCAGCATGGCGCGCGCCATTTCGAGCGATTCCAGCGCCGTCATGAACACCGGATCATCGACCAGGGCTTCGTTGTCGAGCAGGTCCTCGAGCTCGTCATATTCGGCGATCGGCTTGCCCTGCGGGTTGACCACGCGCTTTTCGAGCAGGTCGAGATAGCCGCGGAAATCCACGCCCTGCCCGATCGGCCACAGGATCGGCGTCAGGTCGAGCGCCAGCTTGTCCTGGATTTCATCGATCAGCTCGAGCGGGCCAAGGCCCTCGCGGTCGATCTTGTTGATGAAGGTGATGATCGGGATATCGCGCAGGCGACACACTTCGAACAGCTTGCGCGTCTGGGCCTCGATGCCCTTGGCCGCGTCGATCACCATGATGGCGGCGTCGACCGCCGTGAGCGTGCGATAGGTATCCTCGGAGAAGTCGGAGTGGCCCGGGCGTATCGAGCAGGTTGAGCGTCAGCCCGTCATAATCGAAGGTCATCACCGAGGAGGTGATGGAAATGCCGCGCTGCTGCTCCATCTCCATCCAGTCGGAGCGGGTGGCGCGCACGCCGGACTTGCCGCGCACCAGCCCGGCAGACTGGATGGCACCGGCAGCTGCGAGCAGCCTTTCGGTCAGCGTGGTCTTGCCGGCGTCCGGGTGGGAAATGATCGCAAAGGTGCGGCGCGTGCGAAACGGTTCGGCGGTGGGCCGGGGCGCAGCCTCGGCGGCGGGGGACATGGTCATCGGATCTGCTGGACTGTTGGGCCACAGCCATCAAGGCGCGGCACGTCAAATATTGGGCGTGTATAAGCGCAGACAATGGCCCGGTCAAACAAAGTGCCACGCATGGCTGCGTGGCGCTGGTATCAGTTCTCGGATTCGTCGAGCAATCGGGCGATGTACTTGCGGGTTTCCTCCACCGCCATGCCGATGTCGGCGATGGATTCGGAGGTGGGCATCCGCCCCGCCTGCAGCTCGCGTTCGGCAGCTTCGGCCAGCACCGCAATGAACCTGGCCCCGACCCCGGCCGATGCGCCCTTGATGGTATGGAGCGACGCCCTGAGCTCGACCTGGGAGATCGCCAGCATGAGGCGCGAGAAATGCGTCTGGATGGTGGTATCGAACATGCGCAGGATTTCCTGCTCGAGCAGTTCGTCCCCCAGGCACTGCTTGCCCAGATGCACCAGATCGATGGGCCCCCTGGCGCGGACGCTGGGCAGATGAACTATGTTTTCGAGCGACGCTGAATTGTGCGCCATACCGATACCCCTTTACGCACGGCCACGCGTCCGACAGGACATGCCGCAGGCGCAAAACTAGCCAACACCCATGAACAGCTGATTAAGCCATAGCTTTGCCTTGGTTGGCAGTTCAAAGGTTAACATTCTTCCCCAAAAAATTAACCTATGGGTAAGAAAGCATTCGGTTTGCGTAAAATTGAATGTATTAATGGGGTTTGAGCCAGCGCGCGGCGGCAGCGAGGGTTGGGGACGATGCGGGGCATTTGCATCGAATTGTTTCCGTTTGACCACAGGCCCGGAAACGGGTCTGGGGGCAAAACTCCTGAAAATCCGCCTTGTCGCTGTTAGGCCGACGCGAGAGTAGTAAAGAGTATGGCGAAGAACCCGACCCCCACGAACGATCCCGCCGCATTGGCGTTCTCAGCCGTCGAAGACGCGCTAAAGGATTCGGTCTTCAACCTCGACACACCGCCGCCACCGCCGGAAAAGAAGCTGGCCGACAGTGCCCGCTCGGAGCGGTTGCGCGCTGCCGACAAGATTGCCCAGCAGGCCGGCGCCGTCGCCAATGACGACCGCTTTCCCACCTCCAAGCTGCTCTACACGCTGCAAAACCAATCCTCGGCGACCCCGACCTATCTGGCCCTGGGCCTGTCGGTGATCTGGCTGCTGGTGGCGGGTGCCGGCGGATGGATGCGCTATGCGCCGCAGATGAACAATTTCGGCCAGTTCATGGGCACGCTCGACTTCATCGCGCTCATCGCCCTGATGTTCCTGCCCGTACTGGGCTTTTTTGCCGTCGCCACGCTGTTCCGCCGCGCGCAGGACCTGCGCAACGCCGCCTCCTCCATTACCCAGGCCGCCATTCGCCTGGCAGAGCCGGAAGTCACCGCCGCCGACAAGGTCGCTTCGGTGGGCCAGGCCGTGCGCCGTGAAGTCAATGCCCTGGGCGATGGCCTCGAACGCGCCCTGTCGCGGGCCGGCGAACTCGAAGTGATGATCCACAACGAGGTCACCGCGCTCGAACGCACCTATTCCGACAATGAGTCGCGGATGCGCGCCCTGATCGCCGAACTGGCCAGCCAGCGCGAAAGCGTGTTGACCAATACCGAGCGCGTGCGCGAAGCCATCACCGAAAGCCATACCGGGCTGGTGTTCGACCTCGACATGATCAGCCAGCGCATTGCCGGCACCATCGTGGAAAGCGGCGGCAACCTGACCCGCGCGCTGGAAACCGCCGGCAACACGCTCAACAACTCTTTCGGCGAACGCACCGAGAGTTTCGTGTCCCTGGTCGACAATCGCACGACCGATTTCGTCTCGGCGCTCGATGACAGCACCAAGCGCCTCGCGCTGACCTTTGACGAACACACCACGACCCTGTCCAACGAACTGGGCGACCGCGCCAGCCAGATCCATGCGGACCTGGAAAGCCGTATCGATCGCCTGACCGGGGCCCTTGATGGCCAGGCCAGCCTGATGGCCGACGCCATTGACCAGCGCACCCGCCGCATCGAAGACCAGACCACGGCCCTCGCCGGCAGCTTTGAAGAGCGTAGCGCCCAGTTTGCGGGCCTGTTGGGCACTACGGCCGGCCAGCTGACCTCGGCGCTTGATGAGCGCACCCGCGACATTGCCAACCTGCTGACCGACGGCGGCGCCTCGCTGCTCGACCAGTTGCAGGAGCGCGGCCACGCCGTAACCGGTGGCCTCGACATGATCGGCCAGCGCATTGCCAGCGACATCACGGCTCGTTCGCGCGAGGCCGAGGTGATGCTCAATGCCCTGACCCGCCAGCTCGATGAATCGGTGTCGATCCAGCTCAACTCCATGGACAGCCGCATGCAGTCCGCGGTGATCGAGATCAATGGCGCGCTGGACGAAACCACCGAACGCGCCCGCATCACCCTTGCCTCCGCCGGGCAGGATTCGCTGGGCCAGTTCGATGCGCGCCTGAACGAAATTTCGGCCATCCTGGACCAGCGCCTGCAGTCGCTGGACGGCGTCATCGGCGACAAGGGCGAGAGCCTGATCGCCCGTCTCGAGCAGCAGGGCTCCAGCTTTGCCGCCCGCGCCAATGTGCTCGAAATGGCGCTGAACGAAGAATCGGGTCGCTTCAACGACGTCGTCGCCGAGCGTACCCGCGAACTGAGCAATGTGCTGGGCAGCCGGACCCTGAATTTCACCGAGGCACTGACCAGCCGCAGCCGTGAAATTGCCGACGCGCTCGATGGCCATGCCGGGATCATTGCCGAAGCCCTGGACGGCCGCACCAAGGCCATCGACGATATCCTGGTCAACCGCACCAGCGAGCTGACCGGCGCCATCGAAACCCATGTCGAAGCGCTCGATTCCACGCTCAGCGGCCGCAGCCGCGACATGAGCGAAGCCATCCGCCTGCGCAGCCAGGAGCTGGGTGAGACCCTGGTTCAGAGCACCAGTGCCTTCGACCAGGCGATTGCGGGCCGCACCCAGCGGCTGGCCGAAACGCTCTCGGAAAAGACCAACACGCTGTCGCTCGAACTCGATAGCCGCACCGGCACACTGACCAGCCAGCTCGACGAGCGCACTGCCAGCCTGACCGAGGCCCTCGACACGCGCACCACGGCCCTTGCCGGCGCATTGGACGAGCGCACGACCACGCTGGTCGGTGCCCTGGATGAACGCGCCACCACCCTCACGGGTGCCTTCGACGAGCGGGCCCACAGCCTGGTCGGCGCCATCAGCGAACGGGCGGCAAGCATGGTCGGCTCGATCACCGAACGCGCCTCGAGCCTGGCCAATGCCATCAGCGAGAACGCATCGCGCCTGATCAATTCGCTGGATGACCGCTCGACCGGCATGGTCAGCGCGCTCGAGGGCAAGACGGCCACGATGACCGAGGCCCTTGACGAACGCACGGCGGCCCTGGCGGGTGCTTTTGACGAGCGCACCGCGGCCTTCTCCAACACGCTGCAGGACCGCACGGCCACTCTTACGGGCGCCCTCGATGACCGCACGGCAGATCTGAGCGCTGCGCTGGACAACCGCACCGCGGCCTTCTCCACCACGCTGGACGACCACACGGCGACCCTCACCGGGGCGCTCGACGATCGCACGGCAAACCTCAGCGCTGCCCTGGACAACCGCACGGCGGCCCTTTCCGGCACGCTCGACTACCGGACGGCAGCGCTTACCGGCGCTCTCGACGAGCGCACTGCCGTCCTCTCCAGCACGCTGGAAGGCCATACTGCAGCCCTGTCCGGCGCCGTGGATGAGCGCACCGCCGCCCTCGCCAGCACGCTGGACGACCGCGCCGCGACCCTGACGGGTGCGCTGGACGCCCACACGGCAGCCTTTGCCGAGACCATCGACGAGCGCACCGCAAGCCTCGCGTCGCGCCTCGCCAGCGAAAGCAACGCGTTCAGCAATACGCTCGAGGCCCGGACCGCGACCCTAGCCGGCGCATTGAGCGTGCGCACCAGCGAACTCGGCTCCACGCTCGATCGCAGCACCGCCAATTTCGCCGAAACCTTCGACGAGCGTACGGGCCGGATTGCCGAAGCGTTCGACGGGCGTACCGAAAAGATCGCCGCCACCGTGGCCGAAGGCGCCGCAGCGCTTGCCGCCGCACTCGATGGCCGCGCCCAGGAACTGCAGAGCACGCTGGATGGCGGCACGCAGCGCCTGGCCCAGACCGTGGGCACCCGCACCCAGCAACTGTCCGAAGCGCTCAATATCCGCACCCAGGCCCTCAGCGACACGCTGGAGACGCACACCGCTTCGATGGGCGAAACCATCAGCCTGCGCGCATCCGACCTGGCCGATACCATCGCCAAGCAGGGTGAAGACGCCAGCATCAAGATCGAAACGGCAATGCAGGGTGCTACCGACACCATGGGCGAGCGCGTCACTGCCATGTCGGCCCTGATCGCCGACAAGGTTGCCGAGGTGAACACCAATCTGGGTTCCGGCCTCGACAGCGCCATTGCCCGCATCACCGATGCCGAACACAGCGTCGGCGCCCGCATCGATGCGGCCAGCTCGACCGTGGGCGAAAGCGCCCGCAAGGCCGCCGACCTCATCGAGAGCGGCGTCAACTCGGCCCGCCAGGCCATCAGCGACATGGTCGATCAGCGTCTGGGCACCCTGCCCGAGGCGATCACCGCGCGTGCCGATATCACCGCCGAGCGCCTGGCAGCGCTGAATGCCTCGATCAACACCTCGATCACCCAGTCGATGGCCGACCTCGAAGCGGGCGCCGACCGGATCGAAGAGACGATTGCCACCCGCATCACCGCGGCCACGCACAATATCGCCACCGATATCACGACGACCGCCAACCGCATGGATGACGCCGTGCGCACCGCGCTGCAGCACATCCAGATTGCCGCCAGCGACATCGACAATCTGCTGACCGTCAAGGCAGTGGACGCCGTCGACAGCATTGGCACCCGCCTCTCCACCATCAACCGGTCGGTTGAAGAACACACCAACGCCTTTGCGGCGCTGGTCAGCGAAAAATCCGACCAGCTGCATGGTGCCCTGGCGAGCCATGGCAACCTGCTGCGCGACGCGCTGGGCGAAAACGCCCGGGAAGCCGAAGCCATCATGGCCGTGTCGACCTCACGCATCCTGACCGATGTGACGGCGGCCCTGGGCAAGCTCAACGATTCGCAACCTGCTGCTGCAGCGGGTGCTGGACGCATCGACGGCCAATCTGGCCAATCTGGAAACCAGCGTCGCCCAGCAGACCTCGAGCTACTCGAATACCGTTCGCGAGGCGATCGGGCAGACCGAACAGGCCGGCAGCATGGTCAGCCAGCACGTCACCGCGCTGCAGGAAACCATTCGCGGCATGGTGGGCGAATTCTCGTCCATCCTGGGCAAGCTCGACACCGAAGCATCCAACATGGTGCAGGCTTCGACCGCCCTCGCGACCACCAGCGACAATGCGCTGGAAACCCTGGAAGACCGTCGCGGCGCCATGGATGCGCTGGCGCAGAGCTTTGCCCTGCGCGCCGACGATATCGATGGCCGCATGCGCATGTTCGCGCAGTCGATCGCCGATACCGTCAATGACACCGAACGCCGGCTGATCGGCGCCCGCCGCGCCATGGACGAAGCCTTGCAGGCAACGTCGGGCAATGTGGTGGAAACGCTGGAGCAGACTACCAATACCATCACCCACGCGATCATGACCTCGACGACCAATGTCAACGAGGCGCTGTACGCCACCAATGACCAGTTCACGACCGCCCTCAGCACCAATGCGGCGCAGGTGGACAATGTCGTGAAGCGGGCCGCCGACGCTGCCGCCACCGCGCTCAACCAGACTGCCTCGTCGGTGCGCCTCGCGCTGTCGGATCAGGCCGCCCAGGTCAACAGCGCCCTCGAGGACAATGCCAGCCGCGTCAGCGATGTGCTCTCGACCACCGCCAGCACCGTCACCGACGTGCTCGCCAACACCACCAGCACGCTGGCCGAAACCATCAGCGACAGCTCGGTCTCGGTGCGCAACGCCATCGCCTCCAACACCGGCCAGCTGCGCCACGCCATCGACCAGACCACCGGCACCTTCCGCCAGGCGCTCGACGAAACCTCGGGCGAGGTCAATGAACGCCTCGGCGAATTCCGTGGCACGGCCGATGCCGAAGGCCGCCGCGCCAGCGCCGCCCTGCAGCAGGCACAGCAGGAAATGGCCGAGGAAATGCAGCGCGCCATCGAAGAAGCCACCCAGCGCTTCAATGCCACCGCCCGCGCCATGCGCGAGACGGCCAAGGAAGTGGGCAGCGAACTCGAAGCGACCCGCGCCGAGCTGGCCCGTGGCGTCAACGAACTGCCGGAAGAAACCCGCGCCAGCGCCGCTGCCATGCGCCGCGTCGTGGCCGAGCAGATCGAAGCGCTGAGCGAACTCAACGCCATCGTGCGCGCCCAGCCGGCAACCCACGATCTCAATGATCGTCGGGCCAACCGCCCTGCCCCGCGCCAGGAAGCCCGGGCTGAAACCTATCAGCCGGCCCGCGAGACCTATCGTGCCGAACCGGCTCGCCAGACCCTGGTCGACCCGATCCGTCCGGTCGAACGTGCGCCCGAGCCGGTGCGCCAGCCGGCACCGGCCCGCCAGCCTGAGCCCGTGCAGCAGCAGCTCCAGCCGCAGGCTGCACCGGCTGAAGCGACCATGACCGACGAAAGCGGCGGCTGGCTGCAGGACGTGCTGCGCAATGCCACGGCCAAGCAGCAGAGCACGCAGCCGGCCCCGGCCGCCGCGCCCACCGGACTTTCGGGCCTGACGGAAGAGATCGCCCGCTCGATCGATGATGCCGCCCTGGCCAATGCCTGGGCCCGTTATCAGGCCGGCGAATCCAATGTGTTCTCGCGCCGCATCTACACCCTGGCCGGCCAGGGCACCTATGACGATGTGCGCAAGCGCCTGACCCGCGAGCCCGACTTTGCCCGCACCGCGCAGGCCTATATGAGCGAGTTCGAGCAGTTGCTGAAGCGCGCCGCCGCCGGCGCCAATCCTACGGCCGAGACCCGCGAATATCTGCTGTCGGATCGCGGCAAGGTCTACACCACCCTGGCCCATGCCAGCGGGCGCCTGCACTAGGCACAGCCCACCTCAATTTGAAACGGCCCCGGATTTTCCGGGGCCGTTTTTGTTTGGGCTCAATGACGCGCGGGGCGCCAGCGGCATGGAAGCTCTTAGCGTTCTGCAGGCGTCTTGACGGGGCGGGCAATCATCGCCGGACCAGCGTGCCCGCATTTGACGGCACCAGGAGCCGTTGATGCTGTTGGGCGGGTCCGCGCGCATCTGGCCGGGGCGTTGGTCGCAGCGACCAGATGCGCGTTATTTTGGCTGCATCATGCGCAGGGAGGCGATAATGAGCAGCCCGCCAACGGCCGCACCGAGGGCGGCGAAGAAATAGGCGTGGTAGTCGAACACGCCCACCATCCAGCCAAAGGCCACCAGGGCGATCACCGCCATGATCTGCTGCAGGACGGTGAACAGGCTTTGCGCCTCGGCGGCGATGTCCTCGCTGGTCCAGTTGGCGATGAAATGCACGCAGCCCAGATACCCCATGGCGAAGGTGAACCCGTGAGTCATCTGCAGCAGGACCAGGGCCCAGACCGGTGGCGCAAAGCCCATGGCCGTCCAACGCAGGATCGAGGCCACGGCCGAGGCCAGCATCAAATGACGGGCCGAGATGCGCCCACCAAAGCGTTTCCAGAAGAACATCATGGCCGCTTCCGAGGCCGAACCCAGCGCAATCAGCGGCCCGATAATGGCTTCGGAAATGCCCTGCTCTTTCCACAGCAGCGCCCCAAAGGCGTTGAGCACGATATGGGTGCCATAGACCATGGCAAAGCCCACCAGCGGCAGCACGAACCAGGGCTTGGTGGCGATCTCCATGATCTTGCCGGCACTGGGCTGGATGGCGGCAATCGTGACCTGTTCGGCCGGGGCGCGGAACGCCGGCAATTGCAGGGCCGCGATCGCCCGCAGCAGGGCCAGGCCGACAAACAGCGGCACAAAGACGCTCGCCCCGAACCACACCACCAGAAAACCGGTGCAGGCATTGAACACCATGTAGCCCAGCGTACCCCAGGCACGGATGGCACCAAAATCGGTGCCGTTGCGCCGGGTCATGCGCATGACGGCTGCATCGAGCACCGGCCCCACCGCCCCGCCGGGCAAGCAGGCCAGGGTCCAGAACAGCAGGATGCCCCAGAATTCGTTGACGAAGAACAGTCCGATGGGGACGATGCCCCCGACCAGCGCGCCGATGACGATGACCTGCCGCCAATCGCTGGCGCGATCGGCGATGCGGCCGATGACCATGTTGAAGATGAGAATGACCAGCACCGGCACTGCGTTGATCAGGCCGATCTGTTCGGCAGACATCCCCTTCCCGCTCAACCAGATGGGCAGGAACATCGCCGCCGCACCGGAGCCCATGAAGAAGGTCGAGTAGAAGGCGGTAGTGCGGGTTTCAGGCGACAGGCGCGCTTGAGCGTCGGTCAACGACATGGCTGGAAGAACTCGGGTTCAACCAGTCGCGGTCGACGCGACAGGTCATGAGATGATCAATATACCGACCAGCTGTATCGATTTCAGGAGGCCAGTCAATGTGCATCCTTGGGCGGGCGAATGCGCAGGGAGGCAAGGACGCAGACAATGGCGACGATGGAGGCAATGGTGGAATAGAAGAAGGCATAGCTGCCCACATGCACCATCAGGGCGCCGAAGACGACAAGCGCCAGCATGGACGCGCCTTGCTGCAGCGTATTGGCAAAGCTTTGCGCCTCGGCAGCATTGGATTCGCTGGTCCAGTTGGCGATGAAATGCACCACGCCGAAATAGCCCAGCCCGAAGCTGAAGGCATGCAGGGTCTGGATGACGAACAGCACCTGCACCGGCGGGTTGAAGGCCATGATGGTGAAACGCAGCAGCCCCGCGATACAGGCGGCCAGAATCATGTTGCGGGCGGTGATGCGGCCGCCAAAGCGCCGCCAGGCAAACATCATGATCGCCTCGGCGGTAGCAGCCACCGCCAGCAACGGGCCGATATAGTAGTCGGGGACGCCGTTCTGGTGCCAGATCAGCCCGGCAAAGCCACCGATCAGCGAATTGCTGGAATTGACCAGCGCAAACGCAATCAGGGGCAGCACAAACCACACTTGCAGGGAATCACGCAGCCTAGCAGTCGGCGCCGCCTGGGCCAGGGTCACCTTGGTTTCGGGCGCACGAAAGCGCGGCAACAGGAAAGCTGCCCCGGCGCGCAGCACCGACATCAATACATAGAGCAGTGCGAAGGACTGCGGTCCCCAGAAGGTCAGCAGGATGCCGATGCCCCCGGCGCCGACGACATAGCCAATGGTGGCCCAGGCCCGCACGGTGCCAAAGTCGGAGCCGTTGCGCCGGGTCATGCGGACGGTCGCGGCGTCGACCAGCGGCGGGATCAGCCCGTTGGTCATGGTGCACATGCACCACACCAGCAGGATGCCCCAGAACTCGCTGACCGCAAACAGGCCCAGGGGCGCCAGGCCGCCCAGCAGCGAAATGATCAGGATTACGCTGCGCCAATCCTTGGCACGGTCGGCCAGCCGCCCCACCAGAACGTTCAGCAGCAGCAGGCACAGCATGGGGATGGAATTGATCAGCCCGATCTGGTCGGCAGGCAGGCCGTGCTGGCTCAGCCATATCCCCAGGAACACGGAACTGACGGCACCCGGCAGGTAAACCGTGAACTGATACAACGACGCGCGCAACTCGGGGGAGCCCAAGCGCGAGGATGCCAAAACCATGGGAAAACTCCGGGCAAATCAGTGCCCGAGGTTCTTGGTGACTCGAATAGCCCGCATAAGCAAGGGCGTTAGACTGTTGATCCGACAGTTTCGCCCGCCGCAGGACTTATTGACTGGCAGCGCGGCGCAAACGCAACTTGCGGGGCTGGCCGGCGACCATGTCGGTCCATTTGATCAGCTCAAACGCGCCGTCGCAATTTTCCACGATGGCCGTGCAGCTTTCGACCCAGTCGCCAGTGTTGATATAGTGGATGCCCAGGCGGTCATGCATGTCGGCGAAGTGGATGTGGCCACAAATGACGCCATCGACCCCGGTTTCCTTGGCCTCGTGCACCAGCGCCTCTTCAAAGCGACCGATGACCGACACCGCATTCTTCACCTTCTGCTTGGCCCAGGCGCTGAGCGACCAATATTGCAGGCCAAGGCGACGACGGACCCAGTTGATGGCGATGTTGATGCGCAATGCGGCGTTGTAGGCCCAGTCACCGACATGGGCGAGCCACTTGGCGTTCATCACCACCACGTCGAACTGGTCGCCATGGATGACCAGATAGGTCTTGCCGGTGGCGGTGGTGTGGATGGTGCGGTCCACCAGCTCGATTTCACCGAAATAGGTGCCCAGATATTCGCGCAGGAACTCGTCGTGATTGCCCGGCAGATAGACCAGCCGGGTGCCGGCAATGGCCTTGTCCAGCAGGATCTGGATCAGCTCGTTATATTCGGCTGGCCAGTGCCAGGACTGCCCGAGGCGCCACCCGTCAAGGATATCGCCAACCAGATAGATGGTCTCGGCGTTGTGCGCGCGCAGAAACTGGATCAGTTGGCCGACGCGGATCGGCTTCATGCCCAGATGCACATCCGAGATGAATATGGCCCGGATCTGTCGGACTTCGCGATCAACCGCCATCAAGCAATTTCTCCAGCTTCGTGGGGGCGGACTTTATCGGGCCTTGCTGCGCGAGGGAACCTTTTGCCACGAAAAGCCGGGGAAACTCGCCTGCCCTAACGAATTCTGGCCTTTAACGCGACGATCCGCTGATAGCTTTCGGCAATCCGAGCCGCAAAGGCCGGGTCAGCCTCGGCCTCGCTGATCAGGATGTCGAGAATCTCCTGCCCCAACCCAGCACGGTATTTGGCGGTATTGGAGAAGAGCAACACATCAACGCCGGCGCGAACGCCCATGGTGACCGTCTGTTTGAGGGTATAATGATCGCGGATGGCGCCCATTTCCAGATCATCGCTGATGACCACCCCGTCATAGCCCAGGTCCTGGCGCAGCACGCCGGTGATCCATTGCGTCGACAATGACGAGGGGGTCTTGAGCTCGGCATCGGCGTAATCGGCGTGGTAGAGGTGACCCGCCATCACCATGTCCACATCACCACTGGCAATGAGCGCCCGATAGGGCTCGAGTTCCGTCGGCTGCCAGGTCTGGGTGATATCGACGAACCCCTCGTGGCTATCGGCAGAAGAGGAACCGTGGCCGGGGAAGTGCTTGAGCGCGGTCAGCAGCCCCGCCGCGTGGTGGGCGCGAATAAAGGCGCGGTCATAGAGGGCAACGGTCTCGGCATCCTTGCCGAAGGCGCGGCCGAACCGCGCGATGACCTGATTGCTGGAGTTGAGATTGATGTCGGCCACCGGGCCGAAATTGACGGTAAAGCCCAGCTCGGCGATCGACTTGGCCATGCGGGCGTAGATCGATTCGGCTTCTTCGGGGGTACTGCTGGCCGCGATGCTGGCGGCATTGGGGATTTCGCGGAACCCGACATCGCGCGTCAGGCGCTCGACCGCCCCGCCCTCCTGGTCCAGGGTGATGAACGGCAACAGGTCCGGCGATGCTGCGCGGAACTCGGCGTTCATTGCCGCGACCGCAGCAAGGCTCGTGATGTTGGTCTTGAGAAACATCACCCCGCCGATGCGCCCGGCGGCCAGTTCCCCGGTGAGGTCGACCACGGCAGGACTGGTGACCGATGAGCCCTGGAAGCCGACGACGATCATCTGTCCGGCCATTTGCTCAAGGTTCGCGGCGTTGGCCATGGGCGCGCCGAGCAGGACCAGCAAAAAGGCAGCGAGGCGGGAAATGAAGGGCACAACAGCGGTCCGGGAATGAATCATGGCGTGACGATGAGGGGCAAAAGCAGCCAAAAGAAAGGCGGTGCAACATTCGCGGCCCGCCCCCCCTGTTCAGGGGCTAAATGTTCCACCGCACCTATGCCATAATGAGCCCAGGCGTCGCGAAACATCGGTCGTTTCTCAACCTTACGAACGATGTTGGCGCCAACTTGATAGGCGGAGATCTTGGGGGTCTCCGCCTATTTTTTGTTTACGAACTAGCGATTCTGACGATTCTCGATCAGGTCGGTGACCACGCCTGGATCGGCCAGCGTGGAGGTGTCGCCCAGCGAGCCG
Source organism: uncultured Alphaproteobacteria bacterium (assembly GCA_963699295.1). GTDB lineage: Bacteria > Pseudomonadota > Alphaproteobacteria > Rhizobiales > Devosiaceae > Devosia. The sequence goes on along the minus strand of OY969432.1, from coordinate 90,144 downwards.
TAGTCATTCTCGGCAACCTTGCGCAGGATGCGGCGCATGATCTTGCCCGAACGGGTCTTTGGCAGGCCGGGTGCCCACTGGATGTGGTCGGGCGTGGCGATCGGACCGATTTCCTTGCGGACCCAGTTCTTGAGCTCGGTCTTGAGCGCATCGTCGCTGACTTCGCCGGCCATCAGGGTGACATAGCAATAAATGCCCTGCCCCTTGAGGTCATGGGGATAACCCACCACCGCGGCTTCAGACACCTTTGGGTGGCTGACCAGCGCGCTTTCCACCTCGGCCGTGCCCAGGCGGTGGCCGGAGACGTTGAGCACGTCATCGACGCGGCCGGTGATCCAGTAGTAGCCATCCTCGTCGCGACGGCAGCCATCACCGGAGAAGTAATAGCCCTTGTACTGGGTGAAGTAGGTTTCCACGAAGCGGTCATGGTCGCCATAGATGCCGCGCATCTGGCCCGGCCAGCTGTCCTTGATCGCGAGGACACCCTCGGCCTTGGTCCCTTCCTGCAAAACGCCTTCGGGCGACAGCACCACCGGCTGCACGCCAAAGAATGGACGCGTGGCCGAACCCGGCTTGGTGGGGATCGCCCCGGGAAACGGCGCGATCATGTGGCCGCCGGTCTCGGTCTGCCACCAGGCGTCCACGATCTCGCAACGGCCCTTGCCCACATGCTCGTGGTACCAGCGCCAGGCTTCGGGATTGATCGGCTCGCCAACGGTGCCAAGCAGCCGCAGCGAGGGCATGTCGTGGCGGTCGGCAAACTCGTTGCCGGCACCCATCAGGGCGCGGATGGCCGTGGGGGCGGTGTGGTAGATGTTGACGTTGTGCTTTTCGACGACCTGCCACATGCGGCTGGCGTCGGGATAGCTCGGAATGCCCTCAAACATCAACGTGGTGGCGCCATTGGCGAGCGGGCCATAGACGATATAGGTGTGGCCGGTGATCCAGCCGACGTCGGCCGTGCACCAGAACACTTCACCGGGCTGGTAGTCGAAGCTGAGTTCGTGGGTGATCGCCCCGTAGACCAGATAGCCGCCGGTGGTGTGCAGCACGCCCTTGGGCTTGCCGGTGGAACCGGAGGTATAGAGGATGAACAGCGGGTCTTCCGCATTCATCGGCTCGGGCGGGCAGTCGGCGTCAACCTTGGCGACTTCGTCGTGGTACCAGACGTCACGGCCTTCGACCATGTTCACCGGATTGCCGGTGACCTTGACCACGATGACGCGGTCGACACCGCTGATCTTGGCCAGGGCATCGTCGACGTTCTTCTTGAGCGCGATGGTGCGTCCACCGCGGCGGCCTTCATCGGCCGTGAGCACGATACGGGCGCCGCAATCCTGCACGCGGCCGGCAATGGAATCGGCCGAGAAGCCGCCAAAGATTACCGAGTGCACGGCCCCGATCCGGGCGCATGCCAGCATGGCAACAGCGGTATCGATGACCATGGGCATGTAGATGGTGACGCGATCGCCCTTCTTGACGCCATTGGCCTTGAGCACATTGGCGAAGCGACAAACGCGGTCGTGCAGTTCGCGATAGGTGACCTTGGCATCGGTGCCGGGCGTATCGCCCTCCCAGATGATGGCGGTCTGGTCGGCGCGCGTCGCCAGATGACGATCAACGCAGTTATAGGCAACGTTGAGGACGCCGTCCTCATACCATTTGATCGACACGTCGGGGTAAGCGAAGCTCGTGTTCTTGATCCTGGTGGGAAATTTCACCCAGTCCAGACGCTTGGCCTGTTCGGCCCAGAACCCGTCCGGATCATTGACTGAACGCGCATACATTTCATCGTATTGCGCGGCAGTAACATGGGTGCGTGCGATTGCTGCTGCACTTGGCTGGAATACGAGCTGTTCGCTCACATAGACCTCCCTTTCTCTCCCGAGACTGAATCTAAGGGCCTCAACCACCCCGGGCAAGGCCTTGAGTTACGACTTAACCACTAAGTCAGGTTTATATAGCGAAATGAGCACCGATCAGCAGGACGCTTCGGCGCTTGGCGGATGCCTGATATCACTTAGAGCCACGGGGTAGCTAGGGCATGAACGAAAGTGAAGTGGAATCCACCACTCAACGCCCATCAAAGCCGGCCCGTCGGCCCGATTACCGGCCGGGCACCTATGCCGATATCGCCATGGTGCACCAACGCCTGCGCGAAGTGATACACGACTCGCCCTTCTATGGGGAAGAGTTCAAAGCCTATGAATCCGCGCGCCTGAACCCGACCTATCTGGCCAGCCTGATCGACGCCGATCCGCATCACGTGCTGATCCTGCTGCTTGATGACCAACCAGCTGGGTTCATGATCAGCGGGCCGGAGCTGGGCACGCTGTGGCTCTATTGGAGCTATGTCTTTCCCGAAAACCGTCGCTCCAAGCTCAGCATCACGAGCGTGCGCGCCTTCATCAACCACTGGGACAATGGACGCTTCCACAAGATTGCAACCTATACCAAGACCGGCAACCAGCCCGCCCTGGCGCTGTTGCACCGTTATGGCTTCCGCCCGATAGCAACGCTGGAAAAGCAGATCTTTGGCGAAGACTACCTGCTCTATGAGTGCCCGCTGACCAAGACCGTTCCGGGTTATGACCGGGGCGTCAGCGGCGGGGCATTCAACCGTCTCAAGCGCGGCGTGAAGCTGGCGCTGCACCGCTTGCGGTGAGCGCCAACCCCATTACGGACGGGGCTGTGTCGGCCGCCGGCGCGGATCGATCCAGCCATCGATGGTGCGCCGCAGGGCATTGAGGGTATCGCGGCCGGCAAAAGCCGCTGTCCCAAGCAAATAGGGAAGCGGCCGGCTGGCATAATTGGCGACCGGGGGCACCGGCCGGATGAGCCCGGCGCTGCCCACCATGCCCTTTTTGAACTGGTGCAGGCCCTGATTGCCGTCGGTGCCCCCCAAATCGTACCAGCTGGCCCGCGTGTTATCGCGCAGCCAGCGAATGATATGCCAGTGCAGGAAGTATCCGGCGCGAAGGGGCAAGGCCCGCTCATTGGTGGCGCCATAGAGATAGACGGCGCGATCCCCGCAGGTAAAGATCAGCGCCCCGGCGACGATTTCCCCGCCCTCGCGCACGAAGAACAGCTCCGGCCGCAGCTCCGGCACCGGATGCGCCATCAGTGCCGGCACGGTCTCGTAGGCCGAATGGTCGGTGAACTGCTTGCGGTCGGTCATTGACGCATAGAGCCGCTCGAACGCGCTCATCTGGCCGGGGCCGGAATGTTCAAAACTCAATTCGGCCTTGTGGGCCTTGCCGAGATGATAACGCCACTTCTGGTGAAAGCTGGCGCGCTGCGCTTCGTCATCGAGGCGCAAATTGACTAGGTAGCGGCTGGGATACAGCAGTTCGGAACCGCGCCTGAACCCACGCGCCAGGAGAGATTTGTAGGAATGATTGTCGGGCGTGATCGAGGCCTGCGGCAACACGGAGAGCATCTGCCCGCGCTGTTCGGCATATTCGGTGATCAGGGCGTCCACCATCGCCGCATGAATTTTGGCGGCGTCAGGGCGCGATGCATGCTTGAGCATCGGGCCCCATTTGGACACCGCGATCTTGCCCACACCCAGCGGCAGCGGCTGCACCATCATCAGCGAGCCACCAACGACTTCGCCATCGACTAGGAACACGCGCGGCTCCTGCAGGGCCGAGGGCCAGCGGGCCGCCGCAAAGGCATGCATCTGCTCCTGGCAGGCCTCGTCGAATGTTGCGAGCGTCCGGTCCCATTCCTCGCCGCCGACCAAACGCATTTCGAGCCGCTGCATTGGTGAATCACCCTGCTGGCGCTGCTCCCCAATGGTCGGCGCCAGATGATCGGTAGTCATGGCCATAAAAAAACGTCCCGCTCAAACTCCTGGGCGGGACGTTAGACTGTTTAGGTGAGCAATTCCCTACGCAGCTGTCATCAGGACTGCGAAGTCATGCTGTTTGGCTGCAGCACTCAGGCTGGGGCATGCGGGGTGTAGAGGAGCGGGATCGCGGGGATATCCACGAAGGCACCAGCGCCTTCGAGAACCATGCGCACGGCCACGAACAGGATGATGATCAAGCCGACCCAGGCAATCCAGCGATGCTTGTGCAGCAGGCCAGCGATAAAGGTCGCGGCAACGCCCATCAGCACAACCGACAGGGCCAGACCGAAGATCAGGGCCTCGGTGTGATGCTGGGCAGCGCCGGCCACGGCCAGAACGTTGTCCAGGGACATCGATACGTCGGCAATGATGATCTGGATGACGGCCTGGCGCAGGGTCTTGCGCGGCGCCCGGCCGGCAATCGTGCCATCGGCATTCAGATCGGCATTGGCCAGCGCTTCAGTGGCTTCGTGTTCTTCCTCGGGGGAAACCGCCAGCTCGCGGTACATCTTCCAGCAGACATACAGCAGCAGCACGCCACCGGCGATCAGCAGACCACCGCCAAGCGACAGCAATTGGGTGGTGACCAGCGCGAAGCCGATACGCAGCACGGTGGCCGCGATGATACCGATCAAAATGGCCTTCTTGCGAAGCTCCGTCGGCAGACCAGCCGCCGCCAGACCAATTACCACGGCGTTATCGCCCGCAAGAACCAGGTCAATCATGATGACCTGGGCAAGCGAGCTCAGAAAACTCGGATCGATGCCGAACATGCAAATTCCTCAAGAACAGGCGGACTGTTGCTCGGCTATAGCGTCCCATCCCACTCTAGGAAATAGCAATCGGCAAAGTTAGCATGATTTATCAAGCACAAGCCCACCGCAGGCGGGGCCGATGAGCGCAATAATGAAGGGGGAGGACTTTGGTGGGCGAGCACGGATTCGAACCGTGGACCCGACGATTAAGAGTCGTCTGCTCTACCAGCTGAGCTACTCGCCCACTGCTTGGGGCATCAAAGTGAGCGCTACGTAGCAGGGTGCTTTGGCTCTGTCTAGCGTCTGCCGTACGCAAAATGCGAGAAAATGGCGGATAACCCGGCCAAGCCTGGAAATGGACGACGGCAATCGCGCCTTGGCGGCCCGGGCCACTTTTCATCTCAATTGTATGGGGGAACTTTGGTGGGCGAGCACGGATTCGAACCGTGGACCCGACGATTAAGAGTCGTCTGCTCTACCAGCTGAGCTACTCGCCCAATGCTTAGGGCTCCAAAGTGAGCGCTGTCTAGCAAGGCGGCGGAACGCTGTCCAGCAGCTGAAGCCACTTTTATCTCATTGTTGCCTTGCTAAGATGGCACCACCGGAGCGAGGCCAAGGATTTGATACGTATGACTATTTCTGATTTCCTGATGGCGCCCGTGCATTGGGTGGTGGCAAACGCCCTGAATCTGGGCGTTGCGATCATTATTCTGGTGGCAGGCTGGTATGCGGCGCGGCTGGCGGCGCGAGCGATCCGCAGCCTGCTGCCGCGCGCTTATGGTGTGGATAAAACCTTTGCCCCCCTGCTCTCGCAGGTCGCGTTTTATGGGATCAGCGTTTTTACGGTGATGACCGCGCTCAATCAGGTCGGCGTGGCCAACACATCGATTCTGGCGGTGCTGGGCGCGGCGGGCCTGGCAGTCGCCCTGGCGCTGCAGGGAACGCTTGCCAACATCGCAGCAGGCATCATGTTGATCTGGCTGCGGCCCATCGCCGTCGGCGAATTCATCCAGGGTGACGGCGTGGCGGGAGAAGTGGTCGAGATCGGCCTGTTCGGCACGCAGCTGCGCTCATCAAGCGGGCTGTTCATCTTTACCCCCAACCAGAAGCTGTGGAATTCCTCGATCACCAATCACAGCCGGGAACCGTTCCGGCGCATCGACGTCAATGTGAGCGTTCCCGACAGCATCGATATCGCCAAATCGCGCAAGATCCTGCTGCGCATCGCGGGAGAAGACAAACGGGTACAGAAACGGCCCGCGCCAGACGTGCATGTCGACAGTTTTTCCGGTTCGGCGGTCAACCTGCAGCTGCGCGCCTGGGTGAAGACGCCGGACTATCTCAAGACGCTCTATGCGTTGACGGAGGAGGCAAAACTTGCCCTCAACAGCGAGCTGACCGGCACCAGCAAGGCCAAGGCGGGCATTACGGTGACACCGGACCCGGCCAATCCGAGCCCCGAAACGCAGGCCGGCTCCTAGGCCGGCACGCCACCGCGTCGGCCGCCCATCAATCGAGCGAGACACTGCGCGCCCGAAAGGCGGCGAGATCGAGAACGTTATTGGGCTGTTCGCGCAGCTCGGGCTGGAACTCGTCCATCAGGTTGATGGTGCGCTCAATAATGTAGCGCAGCTGGCGCGAGCGGTTGTCTTCGCCCTGCAGGATAGTCGCGGCGCGCTGCAGATGATCGCGGGCAAGAACATAGGTCGGCAGCATGGGCAATGCTCCATTTGAGAATCACTTTCGGGGAACGCCTGATGGTCCGGCGCTGCTGGAAAGTGCGCCCACCATGCCTTCCGCAAACTTGCTGGCTTGGGCCACATTTAATTCAAATGCGCGCTATCGGCTGATACCCCGGAGACGCCCCGGATAGCGGACCTGTCGGGGCTGTGCATAAGCGCGCGCCCTGTGCAAAACCCGGATCCGGGTGACAGTGGACCGGTGGGCTGATTAAGGTTTGGGTAAGATTTGATCACCGCTTACGCCGCGGCAGCTTCTGCAAACGGGTGGGCGCCAATTTTGCGAGTCGCATCGTGTCCACTCCCAGCCTGAGCTCCATCGCCGCCACTCTGCCTGAAACGGTGCCCTTCGTGGGCCCGGAAGCGATCGAGCGCCAGAGCGGTCGTCCGTTCGAGGCCAGGCTGGGCGCCAATGAAAGCCCGTTCGGCCCCTCGCCCAAGGCCCTTGCCGCAATGGCCGCCGCCGCAACAGACAGCTGGAAATATGGCGACCCGGAAAACCACGGGCTTCGCGAGGCCATTGCAGCCTTTCACGGTTGCCAACCAAGCCAGGTGATGGCCGGACCAGGTGTGGACGCGCTGCTGGGGTTGACGGTGCGGCTCTATGCCGAACCGGGCCGCGTCGCGGTCAATGCGCTGGGTGGCTATCCGACCCTCAACTATCACATTGCCGGTTATGGAGCGCGGCTGGAAACCGTGCCCTACAGGGGCTTCGGCACTGATCTGGAGGGCCTGGCCAACGCCGCCCGCGCCCATGATGCGGCGATTGTCTATCTCGCCAACCCCGACAATCCGATGGGCAGCTGGCATAGCGCCGAGCAGGTCAGTGCGTTCATTGATGCCGTGCCCGAAAGCACGCTGATCATTCTCGATGAGGCTTATGGCGAGTTTGCCGAACACACCCGGCCGCCGCTTTCGTTCGACCGGCCGAACCTCGTGCGGATGCGCACCTTTTCCAAGGCCTATGGGCTGGCGGGAGCGCGCGTGGGCTATGTGCTGGGGGCCGAGCAGCTGGTGGGCCCGTTCAACCGGGTACGCGACCATTTTGGGGTGAGCAATATCGCCCAGGCGGCAGCCATCGCCGCACTGGCGGATCAGGACTACCTGCAATCGGTGGTGGCGCGCACGCAAAAGGCAAAAGATCGGATCGCCGCCATTGCGCGGGGCAATGGCATGAGCCCCCTGCCCTCGGCCACCAATTTCGTCACCATCGATACCGGACGCGATGCGCGGTTTGCCGTGGGCATTGTCGGCGAATTGGCGAAGCTGGGGGTATTCATCCGCAAGCCGGGCGCCGCCGGGCTCGATCACTGCATCCGGATCAGCGTGGGTGACGATGCGGCGCTCGACCTGCTGGAGGCCAAACTGCCGCTGGCGATCGCAGCGCCGAGCTGAACAGAAAGGGCGCGGTGTTGGCCACCGCGCCCCAAATTTGTCTGTGGAAGAGGCGGCCTAGCCGGCCATGGCGCCCTGCGCCGCGGCGCCGCGCTCGATCAGCAGGCGGTTATAGGCATTGAGATAGGCGCGGGCCGAGGCCACCAGCGTATCCGGCTCGGCAGCATTGCCCGAGACAATGCGGCCGTTCATTTCGAGACGCACATGGGCGCTGGCCTGGGCATCGGTACCACCGGTCACGCCATCCACGGCATAGAGCACGAGATGCGGCTGCTGGCCGACGGCCTGCTTGATGGCGTTGAAAATGGCATCGACCGAGCCGGTGCCTTCAAAGGTCACCGAGGTTTCTTCGCCATCGATCGACAGGGTCATGTTGGCCTTGTGCACGCCGCCGGTCTTGCTGATGACTTCCATGTCCACCAGCTTGATGCGATCGCCCACCGAGCCCACTTCGTCATCGACCAGCGCCACGATATCAGCATCGTAAACGTGCTTCTTGCGGTCGGCGAGGTCCTTGAAGCGCTGGAAGGCTTCCTGGAAGGCGTTGTCACCCAGATCGTAGCCCAGCTCCTTGAGCTTGTCCTTGAACGCGGCGCGGCCCGAGTGCTTGCCCATGACCAGCGTGGTCGCCTTGATGCCGACGCTGGCCGGGGTCATGATTTCGTAGGTTTCGGCGTTCTTGAGCATGCCATCCTGATGGATGCCGCTCTCATGGGCGAAGGCATTCTTGCCCACGATCGCCTTGTTGTACTGCACCGGGAAGTTGGCGGCGGCCGAAACGACTCGGCTGGCGCGGGCCAGATGGGTCGAGTTCGATTTCGGTGTGATAGGGCATGACGTCGCCACGCGTGCGCAGCGCCATCACCACTTCCTCGAGCGCGGCATTGCCGGCGCGCTCGCCCAGACCGTTGATGGTGCATTCCACCTGGCGGGCGCCGCCGCGAACGGCTGCCAGCGAGTTGGCCACGGCCAGACCAAGATCGTCATGGCAGTGCGCCGAGAAGATCGCCTTGTCGGCGCCGGGCACCGAGGTGATGATGGTGCGGAACATGGCCTCATGCTCGTCGGGCACGGCATAGCCGACCGTGTCGGGCAGGTTGATCGTGGTCGCGCCGGCCTTGATGGCGGCTTCGACGCAACGCTTGAGAAACTCGAGCGGCGTGCGGGTGGCGTCCATCGCCGACCATTCCACGTCGTCGATCAGGTTGCGCGCCTGGGCTACGGTGCGGGCGATGATTTCGATAACCTCGTCCTCGGTCTTTTTCATCTGGTGGGCCAGATGGATCGGGGAGGTGGACACGAAAGTATGGATGCGGCCGCGCTGGGCAAAACGCACCGCTTCGCCAGCCCGCTCGATATCGGCGCTGATGGCCCGGGCAAGGCCGGCAACGGTGGCGCGCTTGACCTGCTTGGCAACGGCGACCACCGCTTCGAAGTCACCATTGGAGGCGATAGGGAAACCGGCTTCGATGACATCGACGCCCATCTCGTCGAGGGCCTCGGCCACCTGCAGCTTTTCCTCGAGGGTCATGGTGGCGCCGGGCGACTGCTCGCCGTCGCGCAGGGTGGTGTCGAAGATGAAAACGCGGTCTGTGTTGGATTCGGTTACGACGGACATTGATCTTTTCCTATCGGCGGCCCGGAGCATACGCTCTCGCTGGCCGGACATTTCAGTGCGGCTTGTGGCAAAATCCCCTGAAGACCCGCTCGCTTGCCGAGCTGTCGGTGATCAGGGGCTGATAAGAAGGAGGAGCAGGGCGAGCAGCAACAGCGAGCCGGCAGCAAGCATCACGCGGCCCTGCTGGGCTTCGCTCTGACTGATTGCAATGGCTTTGGCGCGGTTGCGCTGCATGGGTGCGATCTCTGTTTCGAGCAGAATGCGACAAACAATTCCGTGGTGCAACCCCAAGCACCACGGAATCCGACTATTTGTGCAATACGTTGGCGTTAATTGAACGCCAGCACCGCCGCCAGGATGACACCGGCAAAGGCGGCGCCGGTGATCTTGTGGGCGACGTCTGCCCGCTGGCCGGCGGCCACATCGCCGCCCTGAAACTTCTTGAAGCTGATGCCGCCGTAGATAATGGCCGCCAGCATGACCGCGATCAGCGCCATCTTGACCCAGAACCAGGGGCTGGCGCCACCCAGCCCACCATAACGTAACCACAGGATCAGCGGCCCGCTGACCAGCAAGACCACCATGGCAATCTTGCCCAACCGGGCCAGCGCTTCCATCAGCCCAAAATAAGCGGCGCGCTGCTCTTCTGTTGCGCCCGGCAGGCGCGCCGCGATCACCGGGCCCACCACCGAATTCGATCCGCCACCGATGAACGCCAGAATATGCGCCCACACCAACAGGTTGACAATGAGTTCCATGGTCTCCCCCCGATCCCCCGGGGCGCAGGTTAGCACAACCGGTTTTTCGAGGGAATTACTCGCCCAAATCGAGCACGCCCTCGCCCACGACCACCGCGTGACCGCCAATGCCGCCATGGGTGAGGACGTCATTTTCCTTGCGCAGCTGGATGGTGATGCGGCATGGCCGCCCCATCTCGTGCCCCTGGCGCAGGACATAGTCCTGTTGACCGGTGCTCACCGGGGAATGCTTCGCCAGCAAGCCGACCAAAGCGGCCGCAGCGGCACCCGTCCCCGGATCTTCGCCCAGCCCCATGCCCGGCGCGAACATCCGGGCGGCCAGATCATTTCCGGGTTCTTCGGGTGTCTCGGTGAAGACGTAGACCGAATTGTGCCCATAGGGGAACACATGGTGCCAATGGCCCAGGTTGAGATTGAGCCGCTTCAGCACGCCCGCATCGCGCACCGGCACCATATGAAACTCAACCCCGGCGCTATAGACCGCGGGTTGAAACTCGCCGCAGCCCAGTTCATCGCGCTCGATGCCCAGCGCCAGGGCCATACCCGCCCGATCTTCGAGCGGCGCGACCTGCACCGGCAATATCGGCAAGGCAAAGCGGGCTTCACCCGAGCGCTTGTCTACCTTGTCGAAAAGCGCGGTGATCAGGCCGATTTTCTCTTCCAGCCGGACCGCCGTCACCTTGTTTTGCAGACCCAGCACTACCGTTGCGCCAACGGTGGGATGGCCGGCAAATGGCAGCTCGGTGCCAGGGGTAAAGATGCGAATGGCGGCGGTGTTGCGTTCCGCCTGCGGTTTGAGAATGAACACGGTTTCGCTGAGATTGAACTCCCGGGCGATTGCCTGCATCTCGCCGTCGAGCAGGCCATCTGCCTTCAAGACGACCGCGAGCTGGTTGCCCTTGAGGCGCTCCTGGGTGAAGACGTCGAGCAGCCGAAATTCGAGCTTCATTTACGGCTACTCCAGCGCCAGGGCATAGTCCTGGAAGGTCAATCCAAGATGCTGGCACAGGGCCTCAACGCCGACCTCGTGATCCTGACGCTGTGGCAATCCGGAAACCGTCAGGCAGCCGATGATGCCGGCATTGCTGACGCGCAAGGGAAAGCCCCCACCGGCCAGAACGTAGTCCTGGGGATCGATCGCATGGGCGCTGCGGAACCCCTCGTCGCCGCGTTCCAGCACCGACCGGTAGCTGGCCCGCTGGAACCGTCGCACGGTGTTGACCTTGCGTCGCACCCATTCGGCGTTGTCGGCGCTGGTGCCGGCCGTGGCGGAAAAGAACATCTGCCGGTCCCAGGTCCGGATATCGACGACCAGCGACAAGTTCTGGGCAAGCGCCAGTTGGCGCACCTTGCTGCCCAGCTCGAATGCATCGGTTTCATCGAAGCGAGGGAGCACCAGTTGCTGCTCCTGATAGATGATGCGGGCGATATCGGCAGCAACGTCCATGCGAGTTCTCCGGGGGACGAGTAAAGCCGGCCATCCGGGCCCTCCATGTCCTTGTCGCGTCCCTCCTGCGACTCGGACAGCACCGGTTGAATTCTGTTTAGACGAAGTTGTCATTGCGCATAAGTGACCCTGCTCGCGGGTCGTAAAAGTATTGCAGCGGGCGGGAGCTTTACAATGCCCGGCGACAGGGGGATGCTTCACCGCCTGTTGGATTTGTGGGTTTGCCATGGAGACGACGACTTGCCTGATCGCTGGCGGAGGACCGGCCGGCATCATGCTCGGCCTGTTGCTGGCCCGTGCCGGCATCATGGTGACCGTGCTGGAAAAGCACGCGGATTTCCTGCGCGACTTCCGCGGCGACACGGTTCACGCGTCAACGGTGCAACTGCTCGATGAACTGGGACTCGGAAACGCCTTCCGCAAGCTGCCGCAGACGCGCCTGCAGAACTTCCAGCTGCCGCTCCCGAATGGCGACACATTGTTGCTGGGCGATTTTAGCAAGCTCAAACCGCCCTATGATTATGTGGCGATGATCCCCCAATGGGATTTCCTGAATTTCCTGGTTGAAGCCGCCAGGCGCGAACCCAGCTTTTCGATCCGCATGAACACCGAGGTGATCGACCTGTTCAAATCCGGCGAGCGATTTGCCGGCGTGCGCTATCGCGAACGTAACGGCCACGAAGGGGCGATCGCCGCCGATCTGATCGTCGCCTGCGATGGGCGGCACTCGCTGGTGCGCACCAAGGCGGGGCTGGTGCCGCGCGAGTTCAAGGTACCGTTCGACACCTGGTGGTTTCGGCTGCCGCGCCATGCCGACGAGATGGGCGAGGTGGCGGCGCTGGTGCCGCAAATCCGCGGCCGCGACATCCTGCTCACCTTCACCCGCGAGACGTTCTACCAACTTGCCTATTTCAACGAGAAAGGCGCCGACGCCATGCTGCGCGCCGAGGGCATCGAGCGCTTCAAACAGCGCATCGCAGCGCTGCGCCCCGATTTCGCCGATCGGCTCGACACGCTCAAGTCGATGGACGATCTGCACATGCTCGACGTGAAACTGAACCGCCTGAACACATGGCATGTCGATGGCGTGCTGTGCATTGGCGACGCCGCGCACGCCATGTCGCCAGCGGGCGGTGTGGGTATCAATCTGGCAATCCAGGACGCGGTGGCGGCTGCGGCGCGCCTCGCGGGACCTTTGCGGCACCGCACGGTGACGAGCGATGACTTGGCCTCGGTGCGCGAACGTCGCTGGATGCCGACAGTCTTCATCCAGGCGGCGCAGCGTATCTTGCACCGCGTGCTGTTCGTGCCGGTGTTCGAGGGCAAGCGCAGCGGACCACCGCCTTGGGCGCTGTGGGCGGCGCGCTACATTCCCGGCTTCACTGCCCTGCCCGCGCGGATGATAGCCTTTGGTCCGCGCCCCGAGCATGCCCCCGCCTTTGCCCGCAGGCCGCAGTCGGAGCCACAATGAACAAGGGCCCCGAAGGGCCCTTGAAAATTGTCTAAACCTGCAAGGCTTAGTTCTTTGCCTTGTCGACCAGCGCACCGGCCTTGATCCAGGGCATCATGTCGCGCAGCTTGGCGCCGACTTCCTCGATCGGATGCTCATCGGCCAGGCGACGGGTCGCCTTGAAGCGCGCACCGCCACCCGACTTGATTTCCTGCATCCACTCGGAGGTGAACTTGCCCGACTGGATGTCGTGCAGGACGCGCTTCATCTCGGCCTTGGTTTCCGAGGTGATGATGCGCGGACCGGTGACGTACTCGCCCCACTCGGCAGTGTTGGAGATCGAGTAGTTCATGTTGGCGATGCCGCCCTGGTAGATCAGGTCGACGATGAGCTTCACTTCGTGCAGGCACTCGAAATAGGCCATTTCCGGAGCGTAACCGGCTTCGACCAGGGTTTCGAAACCAGCGCGGATCAGCTCGACGAGACCGCCGCACAGAACGGCCTGCTCGCCGAACAGGTCGGTTTCGCACTCTTCGCGGAAGTTGGTTTCGATGACGCCCGAACGGCCGCCGCCAACGCCCGACGCATAGGCCAGCGCGATGTCATGGGCATTGCCCGACGCGTCCTGATGCACGGCGATCAGGCATGGCACGCCGCCACCCTTCTGGTATTCGCCACGCACGGTGTGGCCCGGGCCCTTTGGCGCGATCATGATCACGTCGACAGTCGACTTGGGCTCGATCAGGTTGAAGTGCACGTTGAGGCCGTGGGCGAACGCCAGCGCAGCGCCGTCACGGATGTTGGGCTCGATGTGCTCCTTGTAGATGTCGGCCTGGAGCTCATCCGGGGTCAGCATCATGATGACGTCTGCCCACTTCGAGGCGTCGGCAACCGACATCACCTTGAGGCCTTCGCCCTCGGCCTTCTTGGCCGACGGGGAACCGGGGCGCAGCGCCACGACAACATCGGTGATGCCCGAGTCGCGCAGGTTCAGCACGTGGGCGTGACCCTGGCTGCCGTAGCCGACGATAGCGACCTTCTTGGACTTGATGATGTTCAGATCGGCATCGCGATCGTAGTAAACGCGCATGGGTTTCTCCCTGGAAATGCGGTGTTATGGGTTGGATTTGGTAGTGCCGTAAAGGGCAAAGAACTGATCTGTTGCAGCCTTGACGTCGGTCTCGATATTGTCGGCAACATTGGCCTGCGTCAGGGCTTTGTCACCCAGCAGCAAACGAATTTGCACGTCGCGAACGACGAGGCCGAAGAAAGTGCGGTATGCATCCTCGCTCGAGGTAAAACGCAGCAGGCGCGCATCGCGGCCCGCCTCCAGAATTGGCTTCAGGCGACGGCGAATGGCCAGGGGGCCGTTTTCGAGCACGATATTGCCCAGCCGGTCCTTTTCCTGCGCCGCTCGCGTCACCGCGGTACGGTTCAGGGTGATCGAGACTTCCCCGGTGATCACCGTCAGCAGATCGCGCGCAAACTGCTCAATGCTCAGGCGCAGGGTCTGGGCATTGAGGCCCGTCCGGTCGACCTGGGGCATGCGCACCTTGGCCGCCTGCCACTGCACCGTAGCGGTGAGCAAGCCGTCGCGGTCGCCGAACCACTTGTAGAGCGTTTCCTTGGAGCACGAAGCGCGACGCGCCACGGCCGTCATGGTCAAACCGTCGCCATTTTCGACGAGCAGATCCAGCGCCGCGGTCAGCACAACCTGCTGGCGCGGAGTGAACGTCTCTTCGTTGACCTTGATGGTCACGGCCACAGCTCTATCCTCGACATTGCCGAACGGTTTCGGCGTATTCCGTAGTCAGGCGTACCGTACGGTACGGTTCTGTGCAAGCGGAATTTGCGGCCCGTCCGTGCTTTCCCCCGCCCTGTTCGGTGCGGATTGTCGGCGCTTCAATCGCACGGGCTTGTCTATGGTCGGGTGGATGGCCATGTTTGTGGCCCTCCTTATCCGACGCAACCGATGAGCACCCATGTCTGAGCTATTCTCTCCAAAGAGCCTGCGCGATCTGACCTTGCGCAACCGCACGATCGTGGCGCCCATGTGCCAGTATTCAGCCAGGGACGGGTTCGCCGATGACTGGCATCTGGTGCATCTGGGCAGGTTTGCGCTGGGTGGCTTCGGGTTGGTCATGCTGGAGGCCACGGCAGTGACGGCGGTGGGCAGGATTTCCTATGGCGATCTGGGCATCTGGAAAGACGAGCATGTTGCCCCGCTGGCCCGCATTGTCGATTTCCTGCATGCCAATGGAGCCGCAGCCGGTGTGCAGCTGGCCCATGCCGGGCGCAAGGCGTCGACGCCGATCCCGTTCCGCAACGGTTTTGACGAGACTGAAGCCGAAAAGCCGCGGGTGGGATTTGCCAGCTGGACGCCGGTAGCCCCAAGCCCGATCATTCATGCCGAGGGGCAGAATTTCACCAAGCCAACGGAGCTGGATGCCGCGGGCATTGCCGGCGTGATTGAAGCATTCGTTGCGGCGGCGCGCCGCGCCGAGGCGGCGGGCTTCGACACTGTGGAAATCCATGCCGCTCATGGCTATCTGCTCAACCAGTTCCTCTCGCCCCTCGCGAACAAACGCACCGACCGATATGGCGGCAGCCGCGAAAACCGGATGCGCCTGGTGCTGGAAGTCACCGAAGCCGTGCGCGCGGTGTGGCCCCAGGCCAAGCCGCTGCTGGTGCGGCTCTCGGTGAGCGACAATCACCCGGAAGGCTGGCAGGTCGAGGACAGCGTGGTGCTGGCGCAGGCCCTCAAGAAGCTCGGCGTCGATGCCATTGACTGCTCCAGCGGCGGGTTTGACGGGGGTTCGATCGAGCCGATCGCCGCCTATCAGGTGCCCTTTGCCAAGGCCTTGCGCGAGGGTGCGGATATCGCGACCATCGCCGTGGGCCTGCTGGGTGACGCTGCCGAGGCCGAGGCCATCATCACCGAGGGCGAGGCAGACTTCGTGGCGCTGGCCCGTGGCGCGCTGGACAATCCCAACTGGGCCGTGCACGCCTACCACCAGCTGGGGGGCACCGACTATGCGCTGTGGCCCAAGCCCACCAACCGCGTGGCCAGCCGCGACCGCTCGCTGGGGCTGCGCAGCTTTGCGAGCGCCTAACCGGTTCTTAAGCGCCTCCTGCTAGCCATTAGGCAGGAGGCGCCAATGCAAGAAGCGAAGCGGAGCGCGCGCGACTATCTGCGGGCGGCCCAGCATGGGCTGCGGGACGATCTTCCGATCTATGCCGTTGTGGCCCTGTATGTGGCACTAGGCTACGGTTACATGGCCAGCAAGGGTTATCCCGTGTTCGCCACCTTGAGTGTCTATTTCCAAGCCTGGTCCCTCAACTTTGGCTTTGCAGGGCCTCTGTTTGTTACGATCATCGGGATCAGCCACATCGTGCACAGGCTCGATCGGCGGCGACGCCTGGCGTTCCGGGCCATGTTTGCCCCCCAGCGGGTGGGACGGTTTGTGGCCGGCACGATCCTGCTGCTGACGGCCTTGCTGCTGTTCACCACCACTTTTTCGGCGATCAAGACCAGCTTCCCCAGCGAGCACGGCTTTCTGTTCGATGTGGCTCAGGCCGATATCGACCAAGCCATTCATTTCGGCGTCGACCCATGGCGCTGGCTTTATGCCGTAGCCCAGCACCCGTTGATCCTTGGCATTGTCGAGGCAAACTACAACGTGCTGTGGTTCATCATCTGCTATTTCACCCTTTACTGGGTGGTCACCTCGCCACGCGCCAAGGGCATGCGGTTGCGCTATGTGCTGACCTGGATGGCCTGCTGGATCATCATCGGCAATCTGATGGCCGGGACCTGGCTGTCGGCCGGTCCTGCCTATTACGGCCTGGTGACCGGGGATCACGACCGGTTCGGGGGGCAGCTGGCCTTTCTTGCCACCAATGCCGGCCGGGCCAATTCGGCGCATGTGTTCCAGCAATATCTATGGACCCTGCATTCCAGCGGCCATGTCGGCATTGGCTCGGGCATCTCCGCCTTCCCGTCCATCCATGTAGCCGTGGCCACCATCAATGCGCTCTTCATCGGCGAGTTCTCGCGCCGCTTCGGCATCGCCATGTGGCTCTACGTCGCCTTCATCATCGCCAGTTCGGTCTATCTGGGCTGGCACTATGCCATTGACGGATATGTGTCGGTCGCCTGCGTCATCGCAATCTACTGGGCGTTGCGCGTTGGCCTGCCAAGGTTCTCGGCGATCCGCTGGAAGCCCCTGTCCGAGCCGCAACAGGACGCGCTCACCCGCAACTACTGACAGCACGCGCTGGGTAATAGGACCTACGTAACGCCCACATGGCGGGCGTTTCAGCGTCGGTACCGGCCGGGATTTACCAATTCTTAATACGCCTGCGCGCCATATTAACGCACATCAAGGTTCTGCGTCCAAACGGCTTTGATGAAAGTCCGCGCTCGACCCACCCCCCCATCGGGCAGGGCGCGGGCTTTATCATTTGCGGGTGCTTCCCATTCCTGTGCATCGCAGATTTGCCATGTTGTCATCCAAGGATGCGCCACAAGGGCACCCCCAGACATGAACTTGGAAACGCGCGGCATGGATACTAAGGCGGCGATCATCGCCCTACTCAGCGTTTGGGGAGTGGGCACATGCGCCCTGCCCGCGGCAACGGCAGAAGACGCGATCGGCCAGGAAAGCGAGCGCGGCAATCCGTTGCTCAACAAGGTCTGGGTGCGCACCGACGCCAACCCGGCCCTACCCGGGCCGATGCAGATCTTCCTGTCAGATGGAACTCTGGTGAGCGACAGCTGCTGGGAGACCTATCGCCTGTCCAAATGGCAGCAGGTCTCCGACACTGCCATCAGCTGGGAAGAAGATGGCATGACCATCTCCGCTGACATCACAAGACTGTCCGACGATGAGCTGGTGCTCAACCTGAAGCTGGGCACCGAGGTGGTGGAACAGCATTTCAGTCCGGCCACCGTCCCTTACGTTTGCGCCGACATGCCCTGAGCTACATCACCACCTGTGTGCCAATCTCGACCACCCGGCCCGTCGGAATATGGAAATATTCCGTGGCGTCGCTGGCGTTGCGCGCCAGGCGAGTGAAGGCGCGGTCCTGCCAGTAGCGTAGCGGGCTGCCGGTTCTCGGGCCGATCTTGAGCGAGCGGCGCGACAGGAAGAAGGAAGTCGACATGATGTCGAACTTCCAGCCAAGCTTGCGGCCCAGCACCAGCGCCTTGGGAATGTTCGGGCTCTCCATATAGCCGAAGGTGACAATCACCCGGCTGAACAGCTCGTTATAGGCGTCGATGTTGACCTTTTCATCGTCGGGCACCCGCGGCGAAGGCGATGTGCGCACCGTCAGGATCACATTGTGCTCATGCAGCACCTTGTAGTGCTTGAGGCTGTGGAGCAGGGCCGAGGGCGCGCCTTCGATGTCGCTGGTCAGGAACACAGCCGTCCCCGGCACCAGGGTGGGCTCTTTGCGGGTCAGGTTGTCGACCAGAAATTCCAGTGGCACTTCATCGCGACGGGTCTTGTCGGAAAGCCGCTTGCGGCCCGCCATCCAACTCCACATGACTAGCCCCACGGTCAGCGCAACCACGGCCGGCACCCAGCCGCCCTGGAACAGCTTGGTGACATTGGCGATAAAAAAACTGCCATCGATGATGGCAAAGACCAGGCCGAACGCAATCACGGCGGCTGGATGCCACTTCCAGTTGCGCCACATGACGACCACCAGCAATGCCAGCGTCATCACCATCACGCCGGAAACAGCGATCCCATATGCGTGCGACAGGGCGCTGGAACTGCCGAACGCCAGCACCAGGACCAGTACACCGAGCATCAGCAGGGTATTGATCTGGGGAATGTAGATCTGCCCGCTCTGGGTTTCCGAGGTGTGCAGCACCAGCATGCGGGGGAGCATGTTCAGCGCAATGGCCTGCTGGGCCAGGCTGAACGTACCCGAAATCACCGCCTGGCTGGCAATGATGGTCGCCGCAGTCGCCAACACCACAAATGGGCCCAGGGCCCAGTCCGGTTGCATCTCGAAGATCGGGCTATCGACATTGGCGACGCCCATCTGCAGGACATACGCGCCCTGGCCAAAATAATTCAGCAGCAGGCACGGGAACACGAGGGCAAACCAGACGATCACGATTGGCTTGCGCCCGAAATGGCCCAGATCGACATAAAGGGCCTCGGCGCCGGTCACCGCCAGGAAAATTGCGCCGATCACCACGAAGGCAAGGCTGACATGTGTGGCCATGAACGTCAGCCCCAGCCACGGGTTGAGCGCCTGCAGAACCTCGGGGTACATCACGATGTGGGAGATGCCCGAGACGCCCAGAACCAAAAACCATAGCCCGGTAATCGGACCGAAGACGATCGACACCTTGGCGGTGCCGTGGCGTTGCACGGCGAACAATCCGACAATGATTACCAGGGTGGCGGGGACGACGAACCGGGTCAGGCTTGGCTGGATCAGCTCCACCCCTTCGACGGCCGACAACACCGAGATGGCCGGCGTGATGATGGCATCGCCAAAGAACATCGAGGCGCCCATCACCCCCATCACAGTGATCCACGCCGGCGGGTTGGTGAAGGTCTTGCGGGCCATTGCCATCAGCGACAGCGTGCCCCCTTCCCCGTTATTGTCGGCCCGGGTGACGAAGAACACATATTTGACGGCGACCGTCAGGGTCAGCGCCCAGACGATGAGTGATAAAAGCCCCAGCACTTCGACATCGCTGGAGGTCGCCCCTGGCCGGACCTGCATGGCCTGGCGAAAAGCATAGATCGGGCTGGTTCCGATATCCCCGAAGACCACGCCCAAGGCTCCCAGTAGCAATACTGGCAGATCCTTGCGCGGCGCGTGGCTAGTGAGGTCGGTCGCATCGACACCAGCGGCTTTGCTGGCAGATTTCGTCTGCGTCATGAACCCTAAGCTCTCCAGATCATAGGCCGCGCGGCTATACACCCACCCCAGTGCTCACACAACTGGCATCAATGGGAAAGGTTCAAATAGCGAAAGGGCCACCCCTGGCGGAGTGGCCCCTTTCGTCATTCGACTTTGGAGATCGCTTTAAGGCTTATTCGGCAGCCTGAGCCAGTGCGGCATCTTCGTCACGAGCAGCCTTGGTGGCCTGGCCCCACCAGACGAGCTGGTTCAGCATGTCAGTGGCCGAGTTGCCGATCGAACCTTCAATGGCCGAGATCGGCTGGTTCTGCTGGCCCATCGGGTGCACAGCCATGAAGTCAGCGCCGGCAATGTGAACAGCCGAGCGGGTCGACACCATCTGCAGCTCGGTGCCGATGGTGCGCAGGTGCTCAACGGCACGGGCGCCGCCAACCGAACCGTAACCAACAGCGCCGAATGGCTTGTTGACCCAGTTTACATAGGCCTGGTCGAGAGCGTTCTTGAGGGCACCGGTGATGGAGCGGTTGTACTCGGCAACGACAAAGATATAGCCGTCGAATTCGCTGATCTTGTTCTGCCAGGCAACAGCCTTGGCATCGGCCGAAGGAGCCCAGGCGTTGGACGCAACTTCATCAAAGAACGGCAGGTCGAAATCACGCAGATCAACGATCTCGGCTTCGATTTCCGGACGCTGATTTGCCTTTTCCAGGATCCACTGCGCGGGCTTTTCGCCAAAACGGCTGGCACGGGTCGAGGAAATGATGACGGCAATCTTAAGCTTAGACATTCAGGGAACCCTCAGTAACAAATCATAACTGAGGCTATATAGGTGCCCGCTCAAGCGAGTCACAAGGAGGCACTTTCGTGTCGCCCCGGGACAAGGATTACCCTTAGGTACATTTATGTAAGTAACTGCAAATCCTGGATCTAATGCAGCTTTTTGCCCCTTCAGCCCAGCCTTGCCGGCATTGCACAAACAGCTCGCAACTTACTGTTCGCCAAATTGCGACAATCAATATCGATCAGTCACCCAGCACTTCGCGGTAGCGGCGCACGGCTTCGGCAAAGCCGAGCAGCAGTGCATCGGCGGTCAAGCCGTGACCGATGGACACCTCGGCAACGCCGCGCACCTTGGCCTGGAAAGCGGGCAAATTGGCCAGCGTCAAATCATGCCCGGCATTGACGCCAAGGCCGATATCGTGCGCGGCATCGGCCGTCAGGGCCAGGGCGTCGAGTTCGTGCGCCGCCTGCTCCGGGTTGGCATAACAGCCACCATAGGGCCCGGTATAGAGCTCGATGCGGTCGGCCCCCACCCTCTTGGCCATCGCCGCACCGTGTGCGCCTGCATCCGGATCCGCGAACAGCGAGATGCGCCGGCTCGGCGCCTTGAGTCGCGCGATGACGGTGGTGAGCAAGTCGGCGTTGGCAACAAAATCCCAGCCGTGGTCGGAGGTCGATTGCGCCGGATCATCGGGGACAAGTGTAACCTGATGCGGTTTGACCTCGTCGATCAGCGCCAGGAAATCCGCGCTCGGGTAACCTTCAATATTGAACTCGGCCTGCGGATACTCGTCCCGCAACAAGGCCGCCAGGTCATAGACATCGGTGCGGCGGATATGGCGTTCATCGGGGCGCGGATGAATGGTGATGCCACTGGCACCCGCATCCAGCACCACCCGGGCCATGCCCACGACGCTTGGCCACGGCAAGTCACGGCGATTGCGCAACTGCGCGACGGCATTGAGGTTGACGGAGAGCAAGGTCATCTGGGCACCAAAGGCAGGGACTGTGCACGACCCTTACGCCAAGAAGGCGCCAACCGCCAAGTGCGGCATTAGGCCAAGTGGCTCATCGCCAAGCGCAACCCGCTCGCCGTCCTATCTCAAACCCATGGGCTGCCTGCCCGATGACGGCAATATTGCTCGTGCCGGCGTGCAGGCAGCCCATGATTATCCAGATTACATGCTCTGGGGGCCGCGCGAGATCGCCGCAAGGCCGGTACGCACCACCTCGACCAGACCGAGCGGCGACATCAACGCGATGAAGCTGTCGATTTTTTCGGGCTTGCCGGTGACTTCGAACACGAAGCTCTCGACTGTTGCGTCCACGATATGGGCGCGGAAGGCATCGGCCAGGCGCAAGGTTTCGGCACGATGCTCGCCCGAGCCGGCCACCTTGATCAGCGCCAGTTCGCGCTCGATCGATGAGCCTTCGGCTGTCAGGTCGTGCACCTTGTGCACTGGCACCAGGCGCTCGAGCTGCAACTTGATCTGCACCAGCACCTTGGGGGTGGCGATGACCACCACGGTGATGCGGCTAAGTCGCCGGCCGTGTTCGGTCTCGCTGACGGTGAGGCTTTCGATATTGTAGCCGCGGGCCGAAAACAGGCCGACGACGCGGGCGAGGATGCCCGGCTCGTTATCGACCAGCACGGACAGCGTGTGGCGTTCGGTTTGCTGGGTTTCCTGGGTCAGGAAATAGGCGGAGCCGGTGGGCTGCAGATGTGCATTCATGTCTTTTTCTCCTCTGCGGCGGCCTAGACCAGCTGCCGGCCCTTCTCATCGATGATCGAGCCGATATTGGCGGTGTCGGGCAGGATGATCTCATTGTGGGGCTTGCCGGACGGGATCATCGGCAGGCAGTTCTCGTCCTTCTCGACCACCACGTCGAAAATCACCGGGCCATCATAGTCGAGCATTTCGGCAATGGCGGCATCGAGCTCTGCGGGATTGTCGCAGCGCAGACCCTTGGCGCCATAGGCTTCGGCCAGTTTGACGAAATCGGGCAGCGATTCCGAGTAGGAATGCGCATAGCGCGACCCATGCAGCAGGTCCTGCCACTGGCGAACCATGCCCATGCGCTCGTTGTTGAGGATAAAGATCTTGATCGGCAGGCGATACTGCACCGCCGTCGAGATTTCCTGCATGGTCATCTGCACCGAGGCTTCGCCGGCGATATCGATGACCAGAGCATCTGGGTGCGCCACCTGCACGCCAACGGCGGCCGGCAAACCGTAACCCATGGTGCCAAGGCCACCCGAGGTCATCCAGTGGTTCGGCTTGTCAAAATGGAAGTGCTGAGCGGCCCACATCTGGTGCTGGCCAACTTCGGTGGTGATGTACACTTCCTTGGCCTGCGCTTTGGTCGCCTTGTAGAGGCGTTCAATGGCGTATTGCGGCTTGATGGTCGTTTCCGAATTGGTATAGCCGAGCGAATTGACCGCGCGCCATTCACCGATCTGCTTCCACCACGGGGCAATTGCTTCGGTGCGCGGCTGGTTTGTCTTGCTGCGATAGAGGCGAACCATTTCGGCCAGCACCCGGGCGCAGTCACCGATGATCGGCACGTCGACCCGCACGACCTTGTTGATCGACGACGGATCGATATCGACGTGAACCTTGCGGCTATTGGGCGAGAAGGCGTCGATACGGCCGGTGATGCGGTCATCGAAGCGCGCACCGATATTGATCATCAGATCGCAACCGTGCATCGCCAGATTGGCCTCGTAGGTGCCATGCATGCCCAGCATGCCCATCCACTGCGGGTTCGATGCCGGGAAGGCACCCAGGCCCATCAGGGTGGAGGTCACCGGAAATCCGGTCAATTCGGCCAGTTCGCGCAGATGCTCGGAAGCCTCGGGGCCGGAATTGATCACGCCGCCGCCGGTGTAAAAGATCGGACGTTCGGCCTTGAGCATCATGTCGACCGCCAGCTCGATGGCCGCGGCGTCGCCATCCATCTGCGGACGATAGCTCTGGTGACGCAGGGTCGCCAGGTCGGGCTTGTAATAGTCGCCGACGGCAAACTGCACGTCCTTGGGAATGTCGATCACCACCGGGCCGGGGCGGCCCGTCGTCGCGATCAGGAAGGCCTCATGCAGAACGCGGGGCAAATCTTCGATGCGCTTGACCAGATAATTATACTTGGTGCAGCTGCGGGTGATGCCGACGGTGTCGCATTCCTGGAAGGCGTCCGAACCGATCAAATTGGTGGGCACCTGGGCGGTGATGCAGATCATGGGGATGGAATCCATCAGCGCGTCGGTCAGCCCGGTCACCGCATTGGTCGCACCGGGGCCCGAAGTCACCAGCACCACGCCAGGCTTGCCGGTCGAGCGGGCATAGCCTTCGGCCATATGCGTCGCGCCCTGCTCGTGGCGAACCAGAATGTGCTCGATGACTTCCTGCTGGAAGATCGCATCGTAGATGGGCAGCGCGGCGCCACCGGGATAGCCGAAAATATGCTCCACACCCTGATCGGTCAGCGCCTGGATCACCATTTCTGCGCCGGTCATTTTCTCGGCCATTTCAATTCCTTCCTAGTCCAGCCCCGAGGGACCCATCTCAATCACAGTTCCCGACTTCAAAAACCGGGCAATAAAAAAGGCCCCGTTCGGGACCTGTTTTCGGCGCACCAGCTAACGCGCAGGGTATTCACCCCACGTTGCCGATGCGCCAGCGTACTACGAGAATGAGTGCCCGCACGGGACCTCTCCTATCAAAATATCGAGGCATTGATAGGAGCATTGGCGCGCGGGTGTCAAGAGCTTGACCACCCAATCGCCCCAGACTGTGCTATTAGAGGCAACACCTTCCCCCGATGCTCACCTTATGCCCAACATGCCGGCTACGAGCCCGCATCAAGGGCTGGGTGTTTTCTGCTGACAATGCTATGTCGCCGCAAAATCCTAGGTATGGAATCCCGAATATGCCCAAAAGCGCACTGGACAAGGATCTGCAGCGGGTCGCCGGACTCGAGGCGGTCACCCACGACCTGGCCCGCTCCCTTTCCGGGCCGGGCATTGCGCTGGTCTTCTTGCTGGCCGCAGCCGTGTGGGCAAGTTTTGTCGTTACCGACGGGCCGATGAGTTATCTGGTGGTCATCGCCGCCGTGATCGCGGGCTATATGGCGATCAATGTCGGTGCCAATGACGTGGCCAACAATATGGGCCCGGCGGTTGGCTCCAAGGCCCTCACGATGGGCGGAGCGCTGATCATCGCCGCTATCTTTGAAGCCGCAGGTGCCCTGCTGGCCGGGGGTGACGTGGTCAATACCGTCGCCCGTGACCTGCTGACCAGCGATGCCATCGAGCCGGCGACCTTCGTGCTGCTGATGATGGCGGCCCTTCTCGCTTCGGCACTCTGGGTCAACTTGGCAACCTATATCGGCGCCCCTGTGTCGACGACCCACGCGGTGGTCGGCGGCGTGGTCGGTGCCGGCGTGGCCGCGGCGGGCTGGAACGCGGTGGCCTGGCCGGTCATTGGCTCCATCGCCGCCAGCTGGGTGATTTCGCCGATCCTGGGCGGACTGTTCGCGGCACTGCTGCTTTCGCTGATCAAGCGCACCATCACCGATCGCGTGGACAAGATGTCTGCGGCCCGCATGTGGGTTCCCATCCTGGTGGCCGCGATGACCGGCGTGTTCTCGATGTATATCGCGACCAAGGGGCTGGGTCGTATCTGGACGCCACAATTGTGGATGGTGCTCACCCTGGGAGCCGGCTTTACCGCCCTGGGCTGGATTGTCGCCATGCCGGCGGTGCGCAAGCAATCCATGGGCATGGAAAACCGCAACAAGCATATTGCCACCCTGTTCCGTATGCCGCTGGTGGTAGCGGCGGCCCTGCTCTCGTTTGCCCATGGCGCCAACGATGTGGCGAACGCGGTTGGTCCGTTTGCAGCGATCGTCACCACGGTGCAATCGGGCAGCATGTCCACCGAGGGAATTGGCTTGCCGTTCTGGGTGCTGGCCATTGGCGCTGTCGGCATTGCCCTGGGGCTTGCGCTGTTCGGGCCGCGGCTGATCAAGACCGTGGGCGAGCAGATTACCAAGCTCAACGAAATCCGCGCCTATTGCATCGCGTTTTCGGCTGCCGTCACGGTATTGGCGGCGTCGGCCCTGGGCATGCCGGTCTCGTCCACCCATATCGCCGTTGGCGGCATCTTTGGGGTGGGCTTCCTGCGCGAATACTACTCACGCAAGGAGATGGAAATTGCCGCCGTGCCGATCTTTGCCAAGCATATCGATGCGACGCTGCTCAATGCATCGCCTCAGGATGCGATTGCCAGCGCGCGCCGGACTACGCGCCGCAAGCTGGTGCGTCGCCATTCGGTGATGAGCATTGTGGGCGCCTGGGGCATTACCGTGCCGGCCTCGGCAATATCCGCATCGCTGATCTACTGGGCCCTGGCGTTTCTTGTCGGCAACTGATGCTGCTCACGCAGCTGGCCATCCAGCTTGACGGCCAGGCGCGACAGCGCCGGGTCGTTGAGCAGGCGCTTGGCTTCGGGCAGCATCACCCAGTGGCGCAGGCGCTGGTCCATTTCTTTCCAGACGTCGAGTTGGGTTTCCACCAGCAGTGGATAGGCGTCGATGTCGACCAGCGATGAGTTATCGCTCGAACTCGACCGATAGCTGCCGATCGGCTCGCCCCAGATCTGCCCGCTCACGCCGGCCTCTTCAAGGGCTTCCAGCGCCGCGCTTTCCTGTGGTGTCAGCCCAGGGTCAATCGCGCCCTTGGGAAAAATCCAGCGGCCGCTCCGCCGCGCCGTAATCAACAGGAAAGCCACCCGCCCATCGACCACCGAATAGGGGATAGCACCGCACTGGCGAATACTGGGAGCGGCATCAACCTTGAGGCTCCAGTTCTTCCAGAAATCACTCGCCATAATGTTCTTCCATCTTCGTCGGCGCCGCGGCCATTTTGATCCCGCCACGCGGATAGTCGGTGCGGTCAATTAAAAAAGGGCCCGCGAGGGCCCTTCGAATTCGTCTCTTGACACTCAGCTTAGCTGAGCAGGGTCAAATTCGTTGCCGAAACCTTGCCGTCGCGGCCGGTCTCGAGCTCATAGGTCACCTTGTCGCCTTCGTACAGGCCCTGCAGGCCCGAACGCTGAACGGCCGAGATGTGCACGAATGCATCCTTCTCGCCGTTTTCTGGCGAGATGAAACCGAAGCCTTTGGTGGTGTTGAAGAATTTGACGGTACCGGTGATGGTAGCCATGGAACTTAGTCCTCGTAGTGGTCACCGCTGAAGCGGCTAAGGGTTGAAAACGAGCCTTGTTTGAGCCCGGCCTAACAATTCACAGATCAGGAGGTAGCTAAGTTCCCGGACGAAACCGGTCGATCAGTTAGCGCAAGACAGTGTCGTAGACAAAATATATGACGGTAAACGGCGGCAAATTCAAGGCGTTTCGGTAGTCAGGCAATAAACACCCGACCCAGGAGGGACTCCGGATCGGGTGTCCGGCGCCTTGGTTAAGGCGCGTGGCAGCATGGGGCGATGCTGCCAACTTCGTCAGCCGCGCGGGCAGGTATCGCGATAACGCGTACCGTTGGGACGCTGGTAGATGCAGATGTTGCTACCAGCACTGGTGCGACCGAGCACTTCACCTGTTGCAGCGCCAACCACGCCGCCGATACCGGCGCCAACAGCTGTGCCGACAAGATTGCCGGTGGTTGCAGCGCCAACAATAGCGCCTGCGCCGGCACCCACGACAGCACCCTGCTGGGTGGTCGTGCAGGCAGCCAGCGACAGAACGGTGGCAGCGATGATCAGGATTTTATGCATGTGGAACCCTCCAAGGATACTATCGATCAAAAATGCGCCACGCCCACATTGGTTCCAGAGGAATATTGTCTTGGTGGCGCCAAACCCTTAACGACGCACGATTGCACCGACAACCATCAGCAGCCAGCCAATGATCATCACGGCGCCACCCAAGGGGGCGGCGCCCGGAAACAGGCCGTGACCAAGCCATTCCCGCACCGCCAGATCACCCACGAACACGAGGGTGCCCAAGGCAAGCGCCAAAGCCGCAATGGCCAGAATCCGCCCTCGCCCGGCCAGCCCAAGCGCCAGCAAGGCTGGAGCATGCGCCAGGCAAATTGTTGCGATCGCCGGAATATTGCGCCCCTCGCCGGCATGCGAAGCGGCGGCTGCCGCCATTACCCCGACCGCCCCCACCACTCCTGCCAGCGCTACCACGGCCCGACTGGCCGCTGTTGAACCCTCTGTCATGCTTGCCTGGCCGATGTGCACCGGCCACCCCTTCCACCCACCACTACTTTGGTCTAGACCACAGGAAGCCGCGGGACACATCAAAAATGAATGACCAAATCACGGTCGCGCCTATCGCGACCGCATCACCCATTGCAGAGTCTGCCAGCTGGGGCACCGAGTTGCGAGCAACTTTCAACCTGGCCTGGCCGCTGGTGATTGCCCAGTTGGCGCAAAACGCGCTGAACACGACCAATGTGATCCTGCTGGGCTGGCTGGGCCCGGGTTATCTTGCGGCTGGTATCCTGGCGACGGCGTTCTACATGCCCTTCATGGTCGCCGCCACCGGTGTGGTCGGGGCCGTGGCACCGCTGGTGGCGCAGGCCCGTGGGGCGCGCGACATCAAGGCGGTGCGCCGCATTGTGCGACAGGGGTTCTGGGCGGCGATCCTGCTGTCACTCTTGCTGGTGCCGCTGATCCTGCAGATCCGGCCGATTTATCTCGCGCTGGGCCAGGACCCGGTCGCCACGGAGATGGCCGAACAATTCATCCAGGTCATCGTCTGGTCGCTGTGTCCCGCCCTGGGCATTGTCGTGCTCCGGTCCATGCTTTCGGCCTTTGACGCCACGCGCGCAATTTTGGTGATCACCGTTGCTGGCGTGGGGCTGAACGCACTGCTGGCCTACACCCTGATCTTCGGGCATTTCGGGTTTCCCCGACTGGAATTGGCAGGCGCGGCTACCGCGACCCTGATCACCAATTTCGTGATGTTCGCCCTGATGCTGGGATATGTACTGCGCCATCGCCGCTTCAAGCGGTTCCACGTGCTGCTGCGCTTCTGGAAACCCGACTGGCCGCGGTTCCGGGAAATTTTTCGCATCGGGCTGCCGATCGGCCTGACCGTGTTGGCGGAAGTGGGCCTGTTCACCGCTGCAGCACTGCTCATGGGGCGCCTGGGCACCGACGAACTGGCAGCCCACGCCATTGCCCTGCAATGTGCCTCAATGGCGTTCATGGTGCCCCTCGGGCTTGGCATCGCTGCCACCGTGCGCGTGGGACTGGCCTATGGACGCGGCGACATGGAAGCAGTGCGCAAGGCGGGCTGGACTGCGCTCGTCCTGGGCACGGTGTTCATGGCGCTGTCCTGCGCCCTATTCCTGACCGGATCGCCCATCATCATTGCTGTATTCCTTGACCCAAGTGTTCCCGAGAACGCCAACGCGGTAGGGCTGGCCGCCGCCTTCCTGATGATCGTGGGCATCTTTCAACTGGTCGATGGTGCGCAGGTCGTTGCCGCCCACGCGTTGCGCGGCTTGAGCGACACCAAAATCCCGATGGTCGTGGCGATTATCGGCTATTGGGTCATCGGCCTGCCGGTCGCCTATGCCCTGGGCTTCGTCGCCAACTGGCGCGGCGTCGGCATCTGGCTGGGGCTGGCCTGTGGGCTGGCCTTTGTGGCGGTGGTGCTGGTCATCCGGTTTGCCATGCGCGAACGGCTGGGGCTGGTCAGTACCCCGGCCTAGCCCTGATCCCCCAGCCCGCGCCGAGGCCAGTCGGCGAACCGGTTGCGGAACCAGGTGCGCTGGCGCTTGGCGTATTGATGCGTCGCGATGGTGGCGAGGCGAATGGCGGCAGCGCTCGACAGATCGCCCGCCAGCCAGGCGGTAATCTCGGGCACGCCAATGGCCTTCATCACGGGCAGGCTCGGATCGAGCCCCTGCGCCAGCAAGGCCTCGACCTCTTCGACGGCTCCGTTCTCGAACATGGCCTCAAAGCGCCGCGCGATCCGTGTCCGCAGCACATCCCGATCAGGATCCAGCACGAACCGTTCGACGTCGAAATCGCCGAGCAGGCCCTGTTGCACTTCATCCTGAAAGCTTGAGAGCGTCCGACCGGTATGGCGCTTGACCGACAGGGCACGGATCACTCGCTGTGGGTCAGCTACCTTCAGCCGCGACGCCGCTACGGGGTCCTCCGCCTGCAACAGCTCAAGGCGCTGGTCGCCGGTGAGATCCTCAATCTCGGCCTGGATTGTCGTGGCCACCACCGCCGGAATCTCCGGCACATCGGCAAAACCATTCAGCAGAGCGTCGAAATAGAGCCCGGTGCCGCCGACGATAATCAGCGGCTGATCTGCGGGCACGGTTTCCATCACGCCCCGCACGGCGCTCATCCACTGCCCGGTCGAGAAGCGGACCGCTGCGGGGACGGCCCCATAGAGCCGGTGTTCGACCAGCGCCTCGTCGGCCGCGGTCGGGCGCGCCGTCACCACGCTCAGTGTATCGTAGACCTGCATGGCGTCCGCATTGACGATTACCCCGCCCTCGCGCTGCGCCAGGGCAAGGGCCAGCGCCGACTTGCCGCTGGCAGTGGGACCCGCTATCAGGACGGCACGCCTGCGGCCCATCACGCGTTTCCTCCCTGAGAAGTTTTCATGCCGGTACTCTGCCTTATCGCCAATCCGAACGATTCCGAACTCGACCCAGCGCTGGCCGCTGCCGTCCTCAAGGAAACGGGCGGCGAACTCAACTGGCTCAATCATTCCATTGCCTGCGAGATCATCGAGCCGAAGTCAACCGATGCAGTGTCGCTGGCCCGCGAGGTCATCGGGTCGTTGCGGGTCGATGCCAATCTTGTTGCTAGCCAAGGGCGCCGCAAGCAGGTGCTGGTGGCAGACATGGACTCCACCATGATCAACGAGGAATGCATCGATGAACTCGCTGCCGCTCTTGGGATCAAGGATCAGGTCGCCGAGATCACCGAACGCGCCATGCGCGGCGAGCTCGATTTTGAACAGGCGCTGGACACCCGCGTGGCGCTGCTCAAGGGCCTGGAGCGGCGCGTGATCGAAGAAGTGCGGCGCGAGAACATCACCCTGGCCAATGGCGGCCGCGCCCTGGTGCAGACCATGAAGGCCTATGGCGCCTACACCTCACTGGTGTCGGGCGGCTTTACGTATTTCGCCGACTATTTCGGCAAGCGCATCGGGTTCGACGAAGCCATCGCCAATGTGCTGGAATTTGATGGTGATACCCTCACCGGCACCGTTAGCAAACCGATCGTTGACAAGGCGACCAAGCGCGACCGCCTGATGGCATTGGCCCAGGAGCGCGGCCTGGCGCTCGATCAGACCATTGCAGTGGGCGACGGTGCCAATGACCTCGACATGATCCGCATTGCAGGGTTCGGCGTGGCGCTGCATGCCAAGCCGGCAGTGGCGGCGGAAGCGGGTATCCGGATCGACCACGGCGATCTGACCGCCCTGCTCTATCTTCAGGGGTTCACTGACGAAGAGATCGTCCGCTAACTCTACGAAACAACCACAAAAGGGCCGGTGCATTTGCACCGGCCCTTTTCATATTCAGATGCCAGACTTACTGGGCAGCCGGAGCGGCGGGTGCCGCCGGCGCCGCAGGTGCGGTAGGCGCGGGCTCGACTGGTGCGGCGGGCTCGGACTCTGCCGGTGCCGGCACCTCGGTGCCGATTGTCGGCTCCAGACGCGATCCGTCCTCGAGCGTGAGGGTTGGGACTGTCACGTCTTCAATCCCCAGACCGTCCAGTGCCGGACCTGCCGAAGCGGGAGCTTCAACCGGTGCGGCGGCCGGCGTGCGAGGTGCTGCCGGGTTCGGATTGGCTGGCGGAAGTTCGCCTGACGAACCGAAGTAGCGGAAGAACGCGCTGTCAGGCGACAGCACCATGGTGGTGTTATTGCCCTGCATGGCCGCACGATAGGATTCCATCGAGCGATAGAACTCGAAGAATTCAACGTCCTGGCCGAAAGCCTGGGCAAACAGCCGGTTGCGATCGGCGTCACCATGACCGCGGATGATTTCGGCATCACGCGTGGCAGCAGCAACGATTTCCACGGCCTGGCGATCAGCGATGGCGCGCAGGCTTTGAGCCTGCTCCTGACCACGGGCACGCAGCAATGCGGCCTCGGCCAGACGTTCGGCGCGCATCCGCTCAAAGGTGGTGGCGGAAACGTCGGCGTCCAGATCCGTGCGCAGGATACGCACGTCGACAACGTCGATACCGATATTGGCCAGATCCGGACGGATCAGGTCGCGGGTTTCGGCCATCATCTGGGAGCGCTGGGTCGACAGGGCAGCGTTGAATTCACGCAGACCATAGACCTGACGCAGGGCCGCATCGAGGCTGGCGCCAATTCGCGCTTCGGCAACCGACAGCTGGCCGGTGGCCCGCTCACGGAACAGACGCGGATCGGAGATCTTGTAGGTCAGGAACGCATCCACCTGATAGAAGGCGTTGCCCGAAACCTGAACGCGCATATTGGCGATATCATAGCGCAACAAGCGGTCTTCGATGACCTGGACGGTATCCACGAAGTCGGTCGGGATCTTGAAATAGACTCCCGGCTCGGTGCGGATATCGGTGATCTGGCCAAAGCGCATCACGATGGCCTGCTCACGCTCATTGACCACGTAGATCGACGAGAAGAACACATAAAGGGCAGCGAGAATGACGCCACCGATGATCATCAGACGATTGTTCATGGCCTAGTTCCCCGTCGAATTGGCGCCGGGGCGCAGTTCAGGCAATGGCAGGTATGGAATGACGCCGGAGCCAGCGGCACCGCCTTCAATCATGATCTTTTGCGAGCGACCCAACACTTCTTCCATGGTTTCAAGGAACAGGCGCTTGCGCGTCACTTCGGGTGCATTGACGTATTCGGCATAGATCGAGTTGAAGCGCTCGGCCTCACCGGTTGCTTCCTGCACCACGCGGTTGGTGTAGGCAGCCGCTTCTTCGCGGGCCGCAGCAGCCTTACCGCGCGCATCACCCAGGAGGGTATTGGCGTAGGAGCGGGCTTCTTCCTGCAGACGGGTCTCGTCCTGGCGGGCGCGCTGCACTTCGTTGAACGCGTCGATAACTTCGGCCGGAGGACCGGCGTTCTCGATCAGGATCTGCGTAACGTTCACGCCCAGCCCATAGCTGGCCAGGGTGGCGCGGATGATTTGCAGGACTTCCTCGGAAATGCCGCTACGGTCATCACTGTAGATGTCCTGGGCCGGCCGACGACCAACCACTTCACGCATGGCGCTTTCAGCGGCATAGCGAACCATGGATTCCTGATCGCGGACGTTGAAGAGATATTCCTGCGGATTGTCGATCGCCCAAAACACCGAAAACTGCACGTTGACGATATTCTGGTCACCCGAAAGCATCAGGCCATCGCTGGCCGCGTTGGAAGAACGCGAGCCGCTGGCGTTAGCCGCGCCGATCTGGGTCTGATTGAGGGTGGTCGTGACGCGCTCGACGGTATCGATGGGCCACAACAGGAAATGCAGTCCAGGACCGGCAAGCTCCGGCTTGGGCTTGCCGAAGCGCAGTTCGACGCCCACTTCCTGTGGTGCCACGGTATAGACCGAGTTCACGCCCCAGAATGCCAATACGGCAACGACGGCCCCCACGATGGCCCAACGACCACCCGGCAAGCCACCCTTGAACTGATCGCGGCCGCGATTGAGAATATCTTCGAGGTTCGGCGTATTGCCGCCACCCGGACGGCGTGGCCCACCGCCGCTTCCACCCGGCGCCTGTCCCCAGGGGCCGCCGTTGTTGCGGCCACCCCCGCCTCCGTTATTCTCCCACGGCATTGCGTCCCTTTCGGATAAAATTACTTTTCATTGTCGTCATATATAGGCAAGCAGTCGCACTGATCAATGCGCGCCGCTCACCTTCTCTCGTACACTTTGACGCGGTAACTGGCTGCATCCCGAAGATCAGGCGTTACTTCGGGAACATCGACCACCACCCACTCTAACACGTCTATCGGGGGAAAGCGCACGTCTCCCTGCGGGGCAAGGTCGATGTGGCTGATATACAGACGATCCGCCTGCGGCATTACCTGCGCGTAGATTTCGCCGCCTCCGATGACCATTATTTCATCGACCCCGTCGGCAAGAGCAGTCTCGCGGGCCCTGGAGAGAGCCGCGTCAATGCTGTCGCACACCACCACACCCTCGGGATGATAGCCGGGTTGGCGCGTCACCACGATATTGGTGCGCCCCGGCAGCGGCTTGCCCACGGTTTCAAACTGCTTGCGCCCCATCACCAAGGGCTTGCCCATGGTCGTGCGCTTGAAGTAGGCGAAGTCCGAAGGAATGTGCCACGGAATGGTCTGATCGCTGCCGATCACCCCATTGTCCGCCACCGCAGCAATCATCGCGATCTTGACCATCACGCCGCTCCAAGCTTGAGCAGTGCGTCACCTTCGACCCGCACCTTGGTCCATTCGTCCTGCATCACGCCGCCTTGCGACCTGTAGAAGTCGATGGACGGTTCATTCCAGTCGAGCACCCACCATTCGAAGCGCCCCAGGCCTTCGGCCACGCAACGCCGGGCGAGGTCGGCGAGCAACGCCTTGCCGATACCCTTGCCACGCAACTCTGGGTTGACGAACAGATCCTCCAGCCAGATGCCATGCCGCCCCTGGAAGGTCGAGTAGGTGTAAAACCAGAGCGTGAAGCCGACCGGCCTGCCGTCCCATTCCGCGATCTGGCAGAACACCTTCGGATCGACGCCGAACAGATCGCGCACAATGTCGGCTTCCGTTGCCTTGGCCTCATGGCTGAGTTTTTCATACTCGGCCAGCGCAGCAATAAAACTGACAATTGTGCCGGCATCGGCAGCGTTGGCTTGGCGGATGTTCAGCAAGTCGGCCCTCTCATCTCGGTCAAAATGTGAATGGAATGAAACCACAGCGGCAGCGGCTTTGGATACCGGCCACCGCCTGCTCACATCGCGAGCAAGTATGCGCGGCCTGCAGTTCAGGCCGCTTCCTCAAACCGACACCGCAGCCTTGATATGCGGGTGCGGATCGTAGCCTTCAAAGGAAAAGTCCTCGAACATGAAGTCCTCGAGACGCTTCACCTGCGGGTTGATCCGCAGCGTCGGCAAGGGGCGCGGCTCGCGCGTCAGCTGCAGTTTTGCCTGCTCGAAATGGTTCGAATACAGGTGCACATCGCCAAAAGTGTGGACGAAATCACCCACTTCGAGCCCCGTCACCTGCGCCACCATGTGGGTGAGCAGTGCATAGGATGCGATGTTGAACGGCACGCCGAGGAAGGTATCGGCCGAGCGCTGGTAGAGCTGGCAGCTGAGCTTGCCATTGGCGACATAGAACTGGAACAGGCAATGGCATGGCGGCAGCGCCATCTCGTCCACTTCGGCCGGGTTCCAGGCCGAAACGATGTGGCGCCGTGAATCGGGGTTGTTCCTGATCGAGGCAATGACATTGGCAATCTGGTCGATCTTGCGGCCATCCGGCGCGGGCCAGCTGCGCCATTGCGAACCATAGACGGGCCCGAGATCGCCGTTTTCGTCGGCCCACTCGTCCCAGATCTTGACGCCATGCTCCTGCAGCCAGCGCACATTGGTTTCGCCGCGAATGAACCACAGCAATTCATATATGATCGACTTGAGGTGCAGTTTCTTGGTCGTCAGTAGGGGGAAGCCCTGCCCCAGGTCAAACCGCATCTGGTAGCCGAACAGCGATCGGGTACCGGTCCCGGTGCGATCGGCCTTGTCGGCTCCGGTTTCAAGAATGTCGGCGAGAAGTTTGAGATAGGGCTGCATGAGAGCGGTCTAACGCGATTCGCCCGGCACCGGCACCGTCTTGGTGTCGACTTGACCCACCAGGCGCAGAAGGAGGTCGAGCTGCTCCTGTTGCTTGAGGATGAGACTTTTCAGGTCATCTTCACGCATCCGGTCCACTTTGTCATGCAGCGCCATGATCTCGATCTCGGCTTTCAGATTGCACTCATAGTCATGGCTGGTGACCAGCCGGTCCTTGGCCGCCTGGCGGTTCTGACTCATCATGATCACCGGCGCCTGGACCGCGGCCAGCATCGACAGCAGCAAATTGAGGAAAATGAATGGGTAGGGGTCGGGCGCGCTCTTGCTCAGGATCAGATTGAACACCACCCAGATGGTCAGCAGCACGCCAAAGCCGATCAGGAAGGTCCACGAGCCGCCAAACCGGGCTACGCCATCCGCCAGTCGCTGTCCGAAAGTGGTCTTTGTATCAAACAGTTCACTGGCATCCTGGGCCAGCGTTCGCTTGCCGATAGCCTGCTCCAGAACCTGCCGCTCGCTGCGCGTCAGCTTGCTTTCGTGCTTGCCCAAAAATCGTTCCGCAGCTTTGATAAGCTGTTCCGTGGAGGTGATCGTCATGGCGACCTCGATGGTTGAAATAGCTGCTCGCTGAACGACTATCGCATGCCCGAGCCCGTTTGTGATGAGGAACGCGATGAGCGACAAGAGCCTGGAACCCCGCCCGTTGCGCCCGCGCGAAATCATGCCCGACTTTGTCGCGACTGCGCTCGATGAGCATGCACTGCGGCCGCAATACGAGGCCCGGCCGGCCTATCAGCGCAACGATTATCTTTTGTGGATCAACAAGGCCAAGCGGGACGACACCAAGCAAAAGCGGCTGCGCCAGATGCTTTATGAACTCGAAGCCGGCGGCGTCTATATGGGCATGGCCTGGAACGGGTAAGGCTCAGCACCAGCTCTCCCGCTTGCCGCGCCAGGCGTGCGCGAGGCCCTCGGCGATCATGGTGTCACTCAGCGATCGTCCATCCCGCTCGATGATGCGCAGCTTGCGGCCATATTGGTCGACATCCCGATCGCCGCTGGAGCGGATATCGAAAGGGCCGGCATTGAGCAGTTCGGCCAGTCGCAGCTTGGCTTGCGCGCCCAACGCAGCTTCGGCCGGGCATTCCGGCTGGCTGACCTCGGGCGTGTTAAAGTCGGCGATCCGGATATTGGTGCCTTCGAGCCAGATGGTGTCTCCATCCACCACGCAAGTGACTCGCCGGGCGCTGCCGCAGATCGAAAACCGGGTCGCGTATCGTGTCGCTGACGACGTCACTGCGGCGGGCTCATCAAGCAGCCAGGCCGCAACACCGCTGTCACGCAAAGCCAACACAGTGCCACCGCCCACTCCGGCTGCCACCAGCAGCATCGGTATCAAGGAGAGCGCCTCACCCCAGCCGTGTCGTCTCCGCGAGCGGACAAGTCTCGGTTTTCGGCTCGAATCCACCATGCCCGGCTCCTTGAAGTTGGGTCACAATGGGTCGTGCGTATTAAGACTGGCTGAATCTTGCATCCGCCATTTGCATCGGGGCGAAGGCGCCTCTATATATACCTTGCTCGCAAGAGCTATGGCGATAAATGGCCATCGTAATAAACCTTTCGGACCCGGGGGCAGTACCCGGCGCCTCCACCATTATGGGGGCGAAACAGGATCGACGAGGGCGTAAAGGGTGTGTTTTTGCTCGGTGAGGTACCACCGTTATCGGTCCGAAACTTATAGTTGCAAATGACAACTCTAAGGCTCCGGTCGCTCTCGCCGCGTAAGCGGTGCTAGCACTGGGAAATCAAGTCCTCCGCTCCTAGCCGGGCGACAGGCGGGGTTCGCAGGCACCTGGCAACAGAAGCCTGCACTTCATCAGCAAATGTCAGATTCCACTGTCTTACTCCTTGAATTCTGTAGGCACGTGAGGCTGATATGAGCCGTTCTGGATTCTCTTAACTAGCCTCGAAAGTATGACCATGGCCGAAGACCATATGCGCTATGACATTCTCGCCCAGGAAGCTCTGCGCGGCGTCGTTCGCAAGGTGTTGGCGGAGGTCGCCAAGACCGGACTGCCCGGCGAGCACCATTTTTTCATTTCCTTCGTCACCCGCGCGCCCGGCGTGCGTCTGAGCGAGAAACTGCTCAGCCAGTATGACAAGGAAATGACGATTGTGATCCAGAACCAGTATTGGGATCTCAAGGTCAGCGAAGCCAGCTTTGAGGTCGGCCTGTCGTTTGACGGCATTGCCGAAACGCTGGTTATCCCCTTCTCGGCGGTCAAGGGCTTCTTCGACCCCTCCGTGCAGTTTGGCCTGCAGTTTGACCCAGCCACCGCCCCTGGCCCGGAAGTGGCCGAGACCCGGGCCGATGAATCCGTTGAAGCGGTTGCCAGCGAGAGCGCTGCAGCCGAGCCGGAAAGCACCGGCGAAAAAGTCGTCAGCCTCGACGCATTCCGCAAGAAACCCTGAACTCGGTGGAGAAGCGTTCGCTGTCCATTGCCGGACACCGCACATCGATCTCGCTCGAGCCCGAATTCTGGGCCGCGCTGGAAGTGATGGCGGCAGACGCGAACCTTTCCATGGCCAGCCTCATCCGCAGCATCGACGAGGCCCGCGCGATCCCCAATTTGTCGTCGGCCGTCCGGCTGGCCGTGTTGGCGTGGTATCAGCAGCGCCTTGAGGCGAATATCGAAGCGCCCACCTGAGCTGCAGGGCACTCGCTAGTTGGGGAACTGATATCCCGGCACCATAAACCGGGTGGGGGCGGGCGGAAGCAAGTCCATGGGCGGCCCGAATTGTTCTTCGGTGAGGCGCCTGGCCGCTTCCTCCGCCGCCAGCCGGTCGGCTTCTTCCTTGGCCTTGAGAGCGGCAGCTTCCGCAGCCCGTCGGCGCTGTTCCTCGATCAGCCGATTGCGCTCCTGGGCAGCGGCCCGCTGCCGTTCGGCATCGGCGGCGCGCATGGCTTCCAGCCGATCCAGTTCGAGTTCATTGGCGCGAACCTGCATGGTCGCAACCATTTCCGACAGGTCCACGGTGACAACCGGCTCCAGCAGGGTGCCGCCCAGCCGGGTCTGGATGCGCGCGGTGTCGCTGCCCACCAGCCCATTTGCGTCTTCAAGGCCTACCGGGGTCATGGCAAAGCCGCCATTGAGCGCCAGCGGAGCCAAGGTCAGGTTGATATCGCCAACCAACCGCGCTCCCGGGCTTTCAAGGATGACGCTTGCCAGGCGCGCCACGCCCCCGGCAATGGTAAAGGCGCCGCTGGCCGACGGCACCGTGAAGGCCCCCTGCCCCAGCGCCAGGCTGAGCAGCGTATCAAGGGTGTCGGCATCCATGTTGAGCACATCATCCAGCTTGGCCGCGGCCGGAAAGACCTGGGGCGAGAGCTGCTGGATGACCAGGTCGGTCAGGGCGAAATTGCCTTCGCCGGCCAGTTCGGAGGCAAGTTCAGCCAGGCTCGCACCCGTCGCTTCAAAGCTGATGCCGCCGCCAAGCTTTCCCGCGAGCCCCGCCGCAAGGGCAGGACTGGCCAGACTATCCAGCGCGACACCGGCGAGGCCCAGGCGCCCATTCAGCGTCTTGTTGATCAACGGGCCCGAGCAGCAGATTGTCAGGTCGAGATTGAGCGTGCCGCCGCCAATGGCCGCACTGAACCGCGCCAGACGGGTTTTTGTGTCATCCCAGGTGATCTCGAAACTGGCATCATCCAGGCGTTTCTCGCCCCCCGCATGTACGGCCGCAGCGGTCATCGAGACACTGCCGCGCGTGGTGCGCGGCTGATCGCCAAGGGCAATGGGGCCCTCGGGCCAAAGAGCATCGCCGGCGACCAGCGCTGCCGGCCCGAATATCGTGCCCGCCAATCCTTCGAGCGACAGCGCATCCACATCAAGCGCGCCTTCCAGCATCGCCGTATCGCCCGTTCGGGTGAGAGACAGCTGGCCAGTCATGCCGACACCAGCAGCGCGGCCACTGATATTGCTCACCCGTGCCAGCCGGTTGCCTTCGAAATGGAGGTCCGCGCTGCCATCCAGCGCCGGCAGGATCAATCCCTGGCTACCCAGAATGGCGGCAAGCCCAGTGGCATCATCGAGCGTGACATCCAGCATACCATCGCCGTGAATGTCTGCGCCCTCGAGCGACAGCACTCCCCCGAAACCGATGCTCTGGTGACCCGAACTGGCATTGATCCGGCTATCGAGACGCTCAGCCGAGCCTTCGAGGCGCACGCTGAACAACATCGACTCGTTCGCGAACAATTCGGCATCGCCGAAACCCAGCTGTCGCGTGAGGTTGAAAGCATCTGGTCCCTCGAGGCCGGCGGTGACCCGCAATTGTCCGGCCGAATAATTTTGGATGCCATCGGCAAACTCGGCGCGCAGATTGAGATCACCATCGCCCAGCTGGCCGGCAATCGTGAGCAATTGCTTGCCTAGATCATCGGCAGGCAGCAGGTCGATCAGCACATCAGCGGTATCGGACAGCGCCAGGTAATCCCGCCAGGACTGCGGGGTACCAAGCAGGTCATAGAGCGCGGCCAAGGCCGGGGCCGAGGACGAGCCCACCTTGACCCGGCCGGAACCCGAAAGCACCGGTTGCGCCAGGGTCCCGCCGGCTTTCATTGCAGCGTCAATGCTGGCTCCGCCCCAGTCTTGGGCAGACAGCCGCGAGAAGGAAATCTGGCTGGGGCTCCATTGTCCCTCGGCCGCAAGATCGGTGCCATCCATGCCCAGGATCTGCGCGGTCTTGCCGGTCAGCGAAAAACTGCCCTCGGGAAAGCTCCTGCCGAACAGGGGATCGGCATCCAGCACCGGCAGAAGGGCTGCCAGCATGGTGCTGCCCTGCGGCCCCAGCGCGTCGAAATGGCCCATGACATCGAGGCGCCGCTCTTCGCCAAACCCCACGCGCAATTCCACCGCGTGGACACCCCCGGCCAGCGTGAGCACCCCGTTGCTGATGCCCAAAGCGTCGCCATTGAGCAATACGCGGCCTTCCAGGCCACCCGGCTGGCCGAACAGGGGATTGGCCGAAGCGGGTTTGCGCCACAATTGGGCCAGCCCTTCGAGGCGTGCGCTGTTGATCGCGAAATTTCCCCGAAACATCGGGCGGTCCTGTTCGCGACCCAGCGTGCCGGTAGCGCTCACGCGCGTATTGCCCGGCAATTGCGCCGAGGAATTCTCGATCTGCCAGCTCTTCCCGTCGGTCCGCGCATCGACGCGCACATCGCGCAGGGAAAACCCGCGCAGGCCAATTTCGGAGAGGTCTACACCGACACGGCCAGCCATGGGCGGGACCATCGGCGCCGGCAGCTCGCCCAAAAGGCGAACGAGTTCATAAGGTTGCTGTGAGACATCTTCGTTGGCATCGCGCGGCGGCAGGGCGAAAACGCCCCCGGAGACCACCGCGTCAAAATTTGGCTGCTTGCCAAGCTGCACGCTGGCGGCGCCGGTCAGGCGTGTGCCCGCCCGGTTCTCGTCGGGCTGCAGGGTATAGCCGGAGAGCACGATGCGATCGGTGGAGGCGGTGAGCTTGCTTTCCAGCACCAGATCGCCACGGATATCATCGGCCGGCACCCCGGCAATGAGGGCGGGCTTCTGGCGGAAAGTGACGGCGCCGTCATACTTGGGGGCGATGCCCGGAGTAAGGCTTCCCTCGGAGCTGATCGAATAGTTTGCCCCTTGCAGATAGGCCGATACGCGCGCGTTGCCGACCGCGTCGGGCGTGGCCGAGCTGAAACGGAAGCTGTAGCGCTCGCCGCCATAATTGGCCGCACCCTGCAACTGGATCGGGCCACTGAAGCTGGTCAGCTTCAGCTCTCCGTCAAACCGCTCGATGACATGGTTGCCGCCAGAGCGCTGATCCATCAGGCGAACCGTGCCATTGGAGATATTGGTCAGGCCCAGCCCGATCGCCGTGCTGCCGGTTTCCAGCACCACCCCGCTGCCGAACAACCCACTCTCATCAATGGTGAAATCCACCACTGGCCCCTGCAGCAGCAGATGGGTCAGGTGATAATTGTCGCGCAAGAAATCCATCAGCGAGAATTCGGCCACGACCCTGTCGACGGTTGCGGCCGGTTCTTCGGGCGACCCCACGAGCACATCTTCAAGGTTCAGCCGCGGCTGGGGTAGCAAGGCAAAATCGATCTTGCCGCGAATGGTCACCGGCGTGCCGAGCATCTGGCTCGCCAGCACCTCCATGCGGCTGCGATAGTCGCTCCACTCGATGAACCGCGGCGCCAGAAATGCCCCGCCGAGCACGACGATCGCGAAAATGCCGACGATGATGTAGATACGGTTCAACACTGTGAGCGGCCACCTGAAATTCCGCGCCAGTGTAGGCATGCGCGCTCACCGCGCAACCCCGGCTTTGCGCTGAATTCACGCGCTGACCCCGAGACGGCCCAAACCTGCGCGAGCTACGCGACTGACGGATCAGTGACCCGCCCTAATCCTATACACTGAGCCCGCGCATGCCTATATTGCCGATGAGAACAAAGTAAGATTCGTCAATCCCCGCGCTGGCCGCCCGACCCCCTGGGTGCCGCGATGGAAAGGCCCTCAATGTCCGGTGAAGCCCGCCCCCTCGACCGTCCCGCAGCCGGCTCGATTACCAGCCAGTTCGGTCGCCAAGCGCCCGATTATTTTGCCGGCCTGAACGCCGAGCAGCGCGACGCCGTGCTGTCCATCGATGGGCCCCTGCTGGTGCTGGCTGGCGCCGGCACCGGCAAGACGCGCGTGCTGACCACCCGCATTGCCCATATCATCAATACCAATCGCGCCTGGCCGGGCCAGATCCTGTCGGTGACCTTTACCAACAAGGCCGCCCGCGAGATGAAGGAGCGCATCGAAAAGCTCGTCCCGCGCCTCGAGGCCATGCCCTGGATGGGCACGTTCCACTCCATCGGCGCGCGCATATTGCGCCAGCACGCCGGGCTGGTCGGCCTGACCAGCACGTTCACCATTCTTGATACGGACGACCAGATCCGCCTGATCAAGCAGTTGCTCGATGCGGAAAACATCGACGAGAAGCGTTGGCCGGCCAAGCAGTTTGCCGGCATGATGGACGCCTGGAAGAACAAGGGGCAGCTGCCCAAGGACGTTTCGCCGGGCGATAGCGGCTCCTATGCCAATGGCCTCGGTGCCAAGCTCTACGCCGACTACCAGGCGCGGCTGAAGGTGCTGAACGCGGCCGATTTCGGCGATCTGCTGCTCGAATGCATCCGCCTGTTCCGCGAAAATCCGGACGTGCTGGCCGAATATCACCGCAAGTTCAAATACATGCTGGTGGACGAGTACCAGGACAGCAACATCGCCCAATATCTGTGGCTGCGCCTGCTCGCGCAGGGCAAGCCGGCGTCCGAAGCCAATATCTGCGTGGTCGGCGACGACGACCAGTCGATCTATGGCTGGCGCGGCGCCGAGGTCGACAACATCCTGCGCTTCGAGAAGGATTTTCCCGGCGCCAAGGTGA
This sequence comes from uncultured Alphaproteobacteria bacterium, assembly GCA_963699295.1. Taxonomy (GTDB): domain Bacteria; phylum Pseudomonadota; class Alphaproteobacteria; order Rhizobiales; family Devosiaceae; genus Devosia. The sequence goes on along the minus strand of OY969432.1, from coordinate 47,164 downwards.
TCAAGCTCGAGCGCAATTACCGCTCGACCTCGAACATCCTCAAGGCCGCCTCGAACCTCATCGCCTTCAACGAGAGCCGCCTGGGCAAGACGCTGCAGACCGATGTCGGCGAAAAGGGCGAGCTCGTCTCGGTCACCCAGGTGTGGGATTCCGAGGAAGAAGCCCGCACTGTCGGCGAGGAAATCGAGCAGTATCAACGCGATGGCGACAGCCTCAATTCAATGGCCATCCTGGTGCGGGCCTCGCACCAGATGCGCGCCTTTGAAGAGCGCTTCATCACGCTCGGGCTGAACTACCGGGTTATCGGGGGCCCGCGCTTTTATGAGCGCAAGGAAATCCGCGATGCCATCGCCTATCTGCGCCTTGTCGCCCAGCCGGCCGACGATCTGGCGCTGGATCGCATCATCAATACCCCCAAGCGCGGGCTCGGCGACTCTACCGTGCAGCTGCTGCACGGCGCTGCCCGGGCCGCCAATGTGCCGCTGCTCTCGGCGATCCGCATGCTGGTCGATACCGAGGAGCTCAAGCCCAAGCAGCGCACGACCTTGCGCGAGCCTGGTTTCACAGTTCGACGACTGGGCGTTTCATGCCCAGACCATGAAGCCCTTTGAACTGGTCGAGCGGATCCTCGAAGAGAGCGGCTATACCGATATGCTCAGTGCCGACAAGTCGGTGGAATCGGAAGGCCGCAAGGAAAACCTCAAGGAACTGAGCCGCTCGATGGAGGAGTTCGACACCCTCGGCGGCTTTCTTGAGCATATTGCCCTGGTCATGGATCGCGACACTGGCGAAGCCAACGACGCCGTCACCATCATGACCCTGCACGGCGCCAAGGGGTTGGAATTCAACACGGTTTTCCTGCCGGGCTGGGAGGAAGGCACCTTCCCCAGCCAGCGCTCGATGGATGAAAGCGGCCGTGCCGGGCTCGAGGAAGAGCGGCGGCTGGCCTATGTCGGGATCACCCGCGGGCGCAAGCGGGTACGCATTTCCGCGGCGCAGAACCGGCGTATCCATGGTCTGTGGCAGTCCGCCATCCCGTCGCGCTTTCTCGATGAGCTGCCGGCCGACGTGGTGGAGGTCAAGGATACCGGGTCGTCCTATGGCGGATATGGCTATGGCGGGGGGGCATCGAGCCGCTTCAATGCGGCGGATCCCTTTGAAAGTGTTTATGAAACTCCCGGCTGGCAACGGGCCCGGGCGCAGCAGTCGACGCGCAAGGGCGGCGGCCCGCTGACCATTGATGGCGACCTCGTGGCGCGCTCGGTCGATCTGGGCAATGACCGCTCGGGATTCAGCGTCGGCGAGCGGGTTTTTCACCTGAAATTCGGCTATGGCACCGTGGAATCGATCGAGGGCAACAAATTGGCCATCGAGTTCGAAAAAGCCGGGCGCAAGAAGGTGTTAGACAGTTTCATCAAGAAAAGCGGCAGCGAATAGACCCGCATATCTGAACGGTTTCTGAACGGATTTGGCCCGCCAAAACCGCGTAGATGAACGCATTATGAACGATAGATGAACGCATTCTGAACGCCGGTCTGGGCCCCCCTGCGGCTATTGCGCTGCATTGACTTGCACTGAGCCCTGCCCCAACTAGAACCCGAACCAATTTCAGGGCCCTATCATGAACGTCGATCAGCTTTCCGCTCCCCTCACCAAGGACCAGGCCTATGCCCTGGTCGATGCCGTCATGGAGCGTGACGATCTGGCGATGACCGCCTCGGCCCATGAGAACGAAGACATCGAGCAGTGGTATTTTCGAAGCCGCCGCCGAGGCCCCGGCCAATGTCGCGGGTTTCGAGGCGCTGGCCGAGCAGGTGCTGGGCTTCAAGGTGGCCTTCGAGGTGTCGCGCATCGATCCCGAGATCAACTGGGTGGCCAAATCGCTCGAAGGGCTGGCCCCGGTCACCGCGGGCGGCTTTTATGTCTATGGCAGCCACGAGACCGGCCCGATCCCCGAGGGGCTGACGCCGATGCGCATCGACGCCGCGCAGGCCTTCGGCACCGGCCACCACGAAACCACCACGGGGTGCCTCGAAGCCATCGAGATGCTGCTGCAGAAGCAGAGCCCCAAGGTGATGATCGACGTGGGCACCGGCACCGGCGTGCTGGCGATCGCGCTGGCCAAGCGCCTCTCCATCAATGTGCTGGCGACCGATATCGACCCGATTGCGGTGACCACCACCATCGAGAATGCCGAACAGAATGGCGTGGGCGAACTGATCGAGGCGCTGGAGGCCACGGGGCTGGATCACCCCCGGATTACCCAGGGCGGCCCCTATGACCTGCTGGTGGCCAATATCCTGGCCGGGCCGCTGGTGGAGCTGGCGCCAGGCATGGGCGCCATTGCCCAGAGCGGGGGCACGGCGATCCTGTCGGGCATTCTCAACACCCAGGCTGATGGCGTGATCGCCGCCTATCAGGCCGCCGGCTTCACGCTGAGCGACCATCTCAAGCGCAAGGACTGGACCACGCTGGTGCTGACCAAGGGCTAGTGCTCGCGCGACCGTCGCTGGAAACAATCATGCCCGCCGCAAGGCGGGCATTTTTCATATTGGGCAAGCCCAGAAATGCAAAATCCCCGAACGTGGGTCCGGGGATCAATCAGATCGTCAGCACTTGCGTGCAGCGGCCTCAGGGACGCTTGGTAAAGGCGCCGATCAGCTGATGCTGCATGCGATAGCTGATCTGGCGGCTCGACTCGCGACCACGGGCGTCGATAACCGAACCCAGTGCCATGCGGAAGTCGTTCTTGCTCTCAGTCATTCCATTCTCCATGCGATGAAGGGGGCTATGTGCGCCGCCTTCGCGACTATCATTAGGCGATGCGCCAATATTCGGTTAGCGGGGCAAAGACAGGTCAGCCCTGCAATGCACGCACACCCGGTTAGCGCTTGTTAAGGCTGTTGCGCTGGGCGCCGTAGTCACGCTCGAACTGGGCCACATAACGCTGGGCCTGACGCTCGCGGCCGGCGATGATCGCCGAAAATGCGCGGCTGAAAAAATTCTTGTCCCGTTCCATCTCGCTCTCCTTCACTATTGCCTTAAGGTAGGGCGCGCCGGGCGATTTGCCATGGCCAAAGCCACACACCAGCCATGCTCCGGACGCAGCCTCAAAGGATCAGTGATGACCGCCCAAAGCTTTTCACCCACCAAATTCCAGAGCTTTGCGGAGCAGACCAACCCCGCCCAGGTGGCGCCGCGCCTGGCTGCGCTGCGCCGGGCGATGGCCGAGGCCGGGGTAGACGGTTTCCTGATCCCGCGCGCCGATGCGCATCGCGGCGAATCGGTGCCGGCCAGCGACGCGCGCCTCGCCTATATCACCGGGTTTACCGGCTCGGCGGGAACGGCAATGGTGGGCAAGGAGCGGGCCGGGCTGTTCGTGGACAGCCGCTATACGCTGCAGGCACCGGCCCAGACCGACACCAGCCTTGTGAGCGTGCATGAATGGTTGCTGGCGGGGCTGTCGCCCGAAATCGGCGACTACGTGCCTGAGGGCGGCACCATTGGCTATGACCCGTGGCTGCATACGCCGGGGGAAATCCGGGATCTGGGCGAAAAGCTCGCCGGGCCGCGCCAGGCTGGTGCCGATGGCCAATCTGGTCGATGCGATCTGGAGTCGACCGCCCGGCCCCACCGGTCAGCCCCATCGAAGTGCTGGGGCACAACCGCACCGGCCGCAATGCCGCCGACAAGATTGCCGAAATCCAGGCCAGCATTGCCGCCGATGGCGCCAGCGCCACCGTGCTGACGCTGCCCGAATCGATCTGCTGGCTGTTCAATATTCGCGGCCGCGACGTGCCCAATACGCCGTTCGTGCTGGGCTTTGCCATCGTGCCGCAAGCTGGCGAGCCGACGCTTTATCTCGATGCCGCCAAGATCACCGATGAACTCAAGGCGAGCCTTGCCGGGGTTGCGACCGTCGCTGCGCGCACCACCCTGCCCGAGGCGCTGGCGCAGCTGGGCGCGAGCAACAGCGCGGTGCTGATCGACCCGGCCACCGCCCCCGAGGCGATTGCGGCGACGCTGAAGGATGCCGGCGCCAGGCTGATCGAAAAGCGCGACCCGGTGCTGCTGCCCAAATCGCGCAAGAACGAGGCGGAACTGGCCGGCATGCGCGAAGCCCACCGGCATGACGGGGTGGCGATGGCCAAGTTCCTCGCCTGGTTCGACGCGGCGGCGCCCGGTGGCACCCAGAGCGAAATCGGCATCGTCACGGCGCTTGAGGCCTTCCGCCGCGAAGACGAGACCTGCGTCGATGCCAGCTTTGACACCATTTCGGGCGCCGGGCCCAATGGGGCCATCGTGCACTACCGGGTGACCAACAAGACCGACCGCACGCTTGGCGCCGGGCGAATTGATGCTGGTCGATAGCGGCGCGCAATATCTGTCCGGGCACCACCGACATTACCCGCACCATGGCGAGCGGTGCGGCAACGGCCGAGCAGCAGGACCGGTTTACCCGCGTGCTCAAGGGCATGATCGCGCTGTCGCGGGCGCGCTTCCCCAAGGGCACCAGCGGGGCGCAGCTGGACGTGCTGGCGCGGCAGTTTTTGTGGCAGGACGGGGTGACCTATAATCACGGCACCGGGCATGGCGTGGGCGCCTATCTGGGGGTGCATGAAGGCCCGATCGGGATTTCCCCGCGCTACACCATGCCGCTCGAGCCGGGCAATGTGCTCTCCAACGAGCCGGGCTTCTACAAGGCAGGCGAATACGGCATCCGCATCGAGAATTTGGTGGTGGTGGTGGAGAGCCAGCATTTTGCCGGCTATTTCGAGTTCGAGACGCTGACGCTGGCCCCCATCGACACGCGGCTGGTGGCCCGGGAGATGCTGAGCGCCGAGGAGCGCGACTGGCTGAATGGCTACCACCAGCAGGTATGGACCCAGATCGGTCCGCTGGTGAGCGGGGAAACGCGCGACTGGCTGCAGCGCGCGACGGCTGGGATTTGAGGGGGGGGGCCACCTAACCCTACTCACCCACCGGGAACCGTCTCGAGATCTCAGGATGGGCCTCCCCGGGCCCGGACCCGGGGCTCAAGGTCGGGGTGACGTCCGGTGGGTGGGTGAGATGCGGGCGGAACTTGACCACCCCTTCTCACCCACGGGGTCGTCCCCGCGGAAGCGGGGATCTCTGTTGTCCCGAGCCGAGCGGGGGCCTGGAAACAGAGGTTCCCGCTTGCGCGGGAATGACATTGTGGTTGGGGGTAATTCTGCGGGGTTCCCACACTCTCGGTGTCATCCCGGCCTTGAGCCGGGATCCATCTCGAGATTTCAGGATAGGGCCTACCGGGGGCTCAAGGCCGGGGTGACGCCCGGTGGGTGGGGGATGATGCGGGTCATGTCCTGGGTGACGCTCGGTCATCGCGCGCAACCTCATGCACGGGGTCGTCCCCGCGAAAGCGGGGATCTCTGTTGTTGTGCGATGGGGCATAGAAACAGAGGTTCCCGCTTGCGCGGGAATGACATTGTGGGAGGGGGTACGAAGCAGTGAAACACCCCCTCCTAACCTCCCCCTGAAAGGGGAGGAACGCCCCGGTGGGTGGGGGGCATCGGACGCAACATGACCACACCTACCCACCCACGGGGTCGTCCCCGCGAAAGCGGGGATCTCTGTTGTTGTGCGCGATGGGCCGGGACCGGCCATTCGAGCTTAGCCCTCATGGCCTTCTTACCTAAAATCGCTCCACCGGAGCGATTTTGCCTTCGGCCGGTTCGAAGCCCCTGAAAAAGGGGGAGGAACAGCCCGGTGGGTGGGGCGTTGCCTCAGTTCAACAGCCCGGCGGCTTCGGCGAAGATGTCGCTGAGGCGGTAGGCGCTGTTGGGGTCGTTGGAGACCACATCGTTGATCTTCCAGCCGCCATCCTCGAACACCAGCTCATAGGTGAGGTCGCGCGGGGCGCCGAAATTGGTGAAGGTGACGTCGACCGTGGCGGTATCGCCATCGATTTGGGCGGGGGCGATGCTGAGTTCGTCGATCTCGAAATCCTGCCCGTCAACGTAGGGATCGAAACTGAGCGCCCCCATTTCGCCGTCGGGGGTGATGTCCTCGTCCATGGCGTAGAGTTCCTGCAGGGCCTGCGAGCGGAACTGGGTTTCGTCGTCGTAGAATTCGCCGGTGAAATAGGGCTCGTAGAAGGCCTCGAGCAGGTCCTCGGGGGTGGCATAGGGCTGGGCTAGCGCGGCGCCGGCAAAACCCAGGAACAGTCCGGCAGCTAAGGCGAGCAGGCGCATCATCGTCTCCGCGAATTAATTGAACCACAGCGCATAATTGAGCCAGTTGTCGCCAAACACCCGATTGGCGGCGGCAAAGCTGTCGGCATCGGCAATCGGGCCGTCCTTGAGATAGGGCAGCGCCCCAAGGCCGGTGAGCAACAATACCAGATCGGTTTCGGGCGCGGTGTCAAAATATGCCTTGAGATCAAAGCCCTGGGTGAAGCGCCAATGGGGCAGCAGCAATTCGCCATCGAGGATGGCATCGAGCCGGTCGAGCGTGTCGTGCCAGGCGGTGACCACCTCGTCGGTGACCTCGTGGCCGGGCAGCAGCGAGGTCTGCCTGGGCGAGGGCACGAGTTCGCGCTCGTCATCGGTTTCAGCCAGGATCGCCTGCCAGTTGAGGCGGGAGAGACGGGTGATATCGAGCAGGCGCAGGCGTACATCGGCGAGGCGCTGGGGCTGGATCACCGGGAAATCCAGCGTGTGGATGGCGGCGATGATATCGGCAATGGCGGTGTCGCTTTCGGGGTCCATGAACAGCGTGCCGCCGCCGTGCGAATAGGGCTGCATGGGCAGGCCGGCGCGGGGAAAACTGTGATGCAAATAGGCATTGTAGAGGCCGGAAAAATCATGGGCCAGCAGCCAGTCGAACGGCGCGCCGACGATTTGCGAATAGCCGGCAAACCAGAAGGCGTCGGCGCGATCAAAGCCGATCACGGTTCGGGTGGCGTGCTTGGACCTGGCCTTGTCGGTGGGCGGGGGCAGATCGGTGGATACGCCGAGCGCCTGCAGGATTTCGGCGAGGGTCTCGGTGGGGGCGATCCGGCCATCGCCGTCGAAATCGATGCGCACCTGCAGCGGGTCGATGTGCACGACATAATCGCCGCTGTCGCCGCCGCGCTGGAACAGGCCGCGCGCGGTATCGAGATCGACGAGGAACCCCTCGAACATCTGGCGCAGGGCGTCGTAGCTCAGTTTTTCGGGGTTGGGGTTGGCGGGAACAGGGTCGCCGCCCTCCCCGCCCAGGCCCAGCAGCATGGCGGCGGCGGGCAGTCCGGGCATGGTGGCGCCATAGCGGTAAAGGCCCTTGGCCAGCCCCTCATAGCCCACCACGAGCTGCAACAGGCCGGCGGCGAAGCAGGCCTCCTCGCCCTCGGTGTCGCAGGCCAGCACGGTCTTGGGGAGGGCATCGGCGGCGGTGCCGGCATAAAGATGCTGCACGGCATTGTCGGCGGTTTGCGCCGCCCATGCCGTGCCCGGCAGCAGCAGCGCCGCCATCGTCCAAATGACCCAGTTGCGCATCGCCCACTCCCCGTTTGCCCGATTACTGGCCGACCCGTTCGAACCAGTCGTCTTCGCTGATCACTTCAATGCCCAGCTCTTCGGCCTTTTTCAGCTTGGAGCCGGCGCCCGGCCCGGCCACCAGAATATCGGTAGCGGCGGAAACCGAGCCGGCCACCTTGGCGCCGAACCGCTCGGCCATGGCCTTGGCTTCCGAGCGCGTCATTTTTTCAAGCGAGCCGGTGAACACCACCGTCTTGCCGGCCACCACGCTATCAGCGGAAACGGTGACGATATAGGGCTTTGGCCTGACCTCGGCGAGCAGCTCATCGAGCGCCTGGATATTCCGGTCATTGGCAAAGAACGCCATGATCGAGGCGCGCACCGTTTCGCCAATGCCCCCGATCTGGGGGAAGAGCGCATGCCCATCGCCATCGTGATGGGCGGCGGCGAAGGCGGTGTCGCGGAAGGCCTCGATGGTGGTGAAGGTCTTGGCCAGCAGCGCCGCGGTTGTTTCCCCGACATGGCGGATGCCCAGCGCATAGATGAAGCGGTCAAGCTCGGGCTCGCGGCGGGCATCGATGGCGTCGAACAGCTTTTTGACGGACGTCGCGCCGAACCCGTCGGCATCCTTGAGCTTTTTGAGCGCGCGCTCGTCGCGGGCGCGCAGCGTGAAAATGTCGGCGGGGCGGGCAATGCGGCCCTCGGCGTAGAACTGGGTGATCTGGCGGTCGCCCAGCCCGTCGATATCCATCGCATCGCGGGCGACGAAATGCTTGAGATTTTCCACCGCCTGGGCCGGGCAGATCAGCTCGCCGGTGCAGCGGCGGACCGAATCGAGCTTGCCGGTCTTTTCGTTGTTCTCGCGCACGGCCTCGGAACCGCAGGCGGGGCAGATATGAGGGAACACATAGGGGGTGGAATTGTCGGCGTGGTGGACCACGTCGACGATCTGCGGGATGACGTCGCCGGCCCGCTGCACGATGACGGTGTCGCCGATGCGCAGATCGACGCCATTGCGGATCGGCTCGCCGTTGTTGCCCAGGCCCTTGATGTAGTCCTCATTGTGCAGGGTGGCGTTTTCGACGACGACGCCGCCGACGGTGACGGGGGCAAGGCGCGCGACGGGGGTGAGCGCGCCGGTGCGGCCGACCTGGATGTCGATGCCGGTGAGGATGGTGGTGGCCTGCTCGGCGGGGAATTTGTGGGCGATGGCCCAGCGCGGGGCGCGGGCGACAAAGCCCCAGCGCTGCTGCAGGTCGAGGCGGTCGAGCTTATAGACCACGCCATCGATGTCATAGCCCAGGGTCGCGCGCTGGGCCTCGATCAGCTGGTATTGCGCGATCAGGCGCTCGGGGCTGTCGGTGAGGATCATCAGGGGATTGGTGACAAAACCCCAGTCGCGGAATTTTTGCACGGCCTCGTGCTGGGTGGCGGCGGGGGGATGCTCGATGCCCGCCGTATCGGTCGACAGGCCCCAGCCATAGGCAAAGAAATTGAGGTTGCGGCTGGCGGTGACCCGGGCATCCTTCTGGCGCAGGGAGCCGGCGGCGGTGTTGCGCGGATTGACGTAATCCTGCCCGCCATATTTGGCCGAATGCTCCTTGAGGCGCCGGAATTCGGCGTGGCTCATATAGACCTCGCCGCGGATCTCGATGACCGCCGGCCAGCCCGAGCCCTTGAGGCGATGCGGAATATCGGCGATGGTCTTGAGGTTTTCGGTGATGTCCTCGCCCACCGTTCCGTCGCCGCGGGTGGCGCCCCGCACGAAGATGCCGTTCTCATAGCGCAGCGAGGCCGAGAGGCCATCGATCTTGGGCTCGGCGGTGAACTCCAGCCGGAAGGCGGGATCGCGCAGGATGTCCCGCTGGAAGAAGCCCTTGGCGCGGGCGACATAATCGGCCACGTCCTCGTCGGAAAAGGCGTTGGAGAGGCTGAGCATGGGAATGCCATGGCGGACCTTGGCAAAGCCTTCCGAGGCCGGCGCGCCCACGGCGGTGGAGGGGCTGTCCATGCGCACCAGGGCCGGGAAGCGCGCTTCGAGCGCGATATTGCGGAGGCGCAGCGCGTCGTACTCGGCGTCGGTAATCTCGGGCGCGTCGTTCTGGTGATAGGCGATATCGGCGGCGGCGATAAGATCGGCGAGGCGCGCAAGCTCGAGGGAGGCCTCGGCCTCGGTCAGGTCATCGACGGGCTTTTGCGACAGGTCGGTCATGGGTTCGGCTCTCAAGCAACGGCAACAATTACGATCGGCGCGGACCCCCACCTAACCTCCCCCTGGTAGGGGGAGGAATGGGCCGGTGGGTTATCCGCCCCCTGAGAGGGAGAGAACCCGGCCGGTGGCCTGCCCTGCCCCACGAGCGCGGAACGGGCCGGTGGGCATGGCCAGAACTCGCGCGGCAGGCGATCTGTTCCTATCCCTCTACAGGGGAAGGACCGGAGGGGGTAGACTAGCCCACTTCGCTCAACAGCTTGCTGGCGGCGGCGCGGGCTTCGTCGGTGACGCTGGCACCGGCCAGCATGCGGGCCACTTCTTCCTGGCGGGAGGCGTGATCGAGCGGTTTTACATGGGTGCGCATGAAGGCCCCCTCGCTGATCGCCTGCTTTTCGATCAACAGATGGCGCTGGGCGCGGGCGGCAACCTGGGGCGCGTGGGTGACGGCCAGAACCTGCACCTTGCCCGCCAGCCGCGCCAGCCGGCGGCCAATGGCATCGGCCACGGCGCCACCAACCCCGGTGTCGATTTCGTCAAAGATCAGCACCGGCGCCGAACCGCGATCGGCCAGCACCACCTTGAGCGCCAGAAGGAACCGGCTCAATTCGCCGCCCGAGGCCACCTTGAGCAGCGGGCCGGCCAGGGTGCCCGGATTGGTCTGGACGTGAAACGCGATCTGGTCGTAGCCGGAGGCCGTCAGGCGCTGGGGATCGGCCTGATGATCGACGATGAACTTGGCCGAACCCAGCTTGAGGTCGGGCAGCTCGGTGCCAACCGCCTTGCCCAGTGCCAGCGCCGCCTTGGTGCGGCCGGCGCTCAGGGTCTGGGCGAGCTTGTGGTAGGCGGCGAGCGCCTTGGCCTCGGCAGCTTGCAGCGTCACCAGCCGGGTCTCGCCGCTTTGCAGGGTTTCGAACTCGGCGGCGTGGCGGGCCAGGACGTCGAGCAAGCCGTCGCAATTGGTCTGGTGCTTGCGGGCGGCGGCGCGCAGGGCAAACAGCCGCTCCTCGACCGCTTCCTGCTCGGAGGGATCATAGGCCATCTCGCGCTTGAGCTCTTCGAGCGCCTCGCTGCTGCGATCGAGCGCTTCGAGGGAAGCGTCGAGGGTTTCCACCAGCGGCTGGAACAGCGTGGCGCCGCCATCGATCTTGCGCATCAGCCGCCGCATCAGGCTGGCCAGCGCTGGCGCCGGCGCGCCCGGGCCGTTGAGCATCTCGTCGGTTTCGGTGACATCGGCGGCGGCGCGTTCGAGCTGCTGCAATTGCTGGCGGCGTTCGGCCAGTTCCTGCTCCTCGCCGATCTGCGGCTTGAGCTTGCCCAGCTCCTCGACGGTGTGGCGGGCATAATCCTCGGCGGCGAGCGCTTCGGCGACCCGGGCCTTCTGGATGGCGACGGCCTCCTGGGCCTCGCGGAGCTGCTGCCAGGCCTCGTTGACCTTGAGCGCCTGCGGTTCGAGTTCGCCAAAGGCATCGAGCGCGGCGCGGTGGGTCGCCACATCGACGAGCGCACGATCATCGTGCTGGCCGTGAATTTCCACGATCTGGCTGCCGACGCGCTGCAGCATGGCGGCCGAGACCGGCTGGTCATTGATGAAGGCACGGGTGCGGCCATCGGCAAACTGCACGCGGCGCAGGATGACGTCTTCATCGTCGGGGATGGCATTGTCGCGCAGGAGCGTTCGGGCCGGATGGCTGGCGGGCAATTGCAGCACGGCAACCACCTGCCCGCTCTCCTGCCCGGCGCGCACCAGCGAAGCATCGCCCCGCCCGCCCAGCGCCAGGGTGAGCGCATCGAGCAGGATCGACTTGCCCGCACCGGTTTCGCCGGTGAGTACCGTCATGCCCGCGTCGAGGGCCAGATCCAGCTGATCAATAAGAACAATATTGCGAACCGAAAGCGCGTTCAGCATGCGCGGACTCTTCCCAGACTGCACTCGACCCGATGGTATCTGGCACGGTGGTGACGTGATAGCGCCATCCGCCTGATTCACACCGCCCCGTCAATGCGACGGGGCGCGCCAGCAAACTAGCGCGCCCCGGAACAAATTGGCAACAAAGATTTTCGCGGCGCTATTTGCGCAGCGACGCCATCCAGCTGCCGCTATTGACCGTGGGGGCCAGGCCCTGCTTGCCGAGCAGCTCGAACGCCTGCTTGTACCAGGTGCTGGAGGGGTAGTTGTGGCCCAGCACGGCAGCGGCGGTCATGGCTTCATTGGTCAGGCCGAGCAGCAGATAGCCTTCGGTGAGGCGATAGAGGGCTTCCTCGATATGGGTCGAGGTCTGCCAGGTCTCGATCACCACGCGGAAGCGGTTGATCGCGGCTGTGTACTGGCCAGAGCCCAGATAATAGCGGCCAACCGACATTTCCTTGCCCGCGAGCTGGTCATAGGCCACCAGCAGCTTGTCCTTGGCATCCTTGGCGTATTCGGACTTGGGATAGGTGTTGATCAGCAGGCTGTAGGTGTCGATGGCATCCTTGGACAGCTGCTGGTCGCGCGTGATGTCCTTGATCTGGGCAAAGTAGGAATTGCCCTTGAGATAGAGAACATAGGGCACGTCCTTGCCATTGGGATAAATGGCGAGGAACCGGTCAGCAGCGAGGATGGCTTCGTTGAGCTTGTTGCTGCGATAGTTCGCATAGACCTGCATCAACTTGGATTTTTCCAGGATGGGATCGCGCGGGTGCTGACGATCCAGCTGCTCCAGCGACTTGATCGCCGTGTTGTAATACTGGCGATCCATGTCATCGAGCGCCTTCTGATAGAGCGCCGCGGCCGGAACGATCGGCTCTTCCTTCATCTTGGGCGGGCCGAACATGCTGCAACCGGCAAGCACAACGGCCATCAGCGCAACTGTGAAAATCCGGGCGGTCCGGCTGGTACGGCCACCAATAGCGTTAACTGTCACGAACTGCCCCGTCTTTCACTCAAAACCGCAGTATTGCGGCGTAGTTAGAAAATGGATCAAAACTGTGGCGTCGTGGCTGACGGTGATCAGCGCACGGACCGCAGGTAGGGATGGACCGCCAAGCCCTCGGGCTGGTCTTCGAACGCCTCGAACTCAAGCGGCAGGTCTTCGGCGTTGACTATCTCATAGTTGGCTTCGCTCGAAAAGAGACCGGCCAGGACATGGGCATTGAGGGCGTGGCCGCCCTTGTAGGAGCGGAAGCGGCCCCAGATCGGCAGGCCGCCCAGCGACAGATCGCCAATCGCATCGAGCAGCTTGTGGCGCACGAACTCGTCTTCGTAGCGCAGCCCGCCCGGATTGAGGATGCGGTCGTCTTCAACGGTGATGGAATTATCGAGGCTGGAGCCCAGCGCATAGCCGGCCTGGCGCAAGACCTTGGCGTCGCGGGCAAACCCGAACGTGCGGGCGCGCGAGACGTCTTCGTAATAGCGGCGCGGGGTCCAGTCGAAAATCATCCGCTGGCGGCCGATGACCTTGTTGTCGAAGTCGATCTCGAGATCGAGGGCGCGCCCGTTATAGGGCTCGAGGGCGGCAAAAGCGTCGTTATTGCGCACGGTGACGGCGCGCATGATCTTGAGGAATTTGCGCTGCGCGGGCTGGATATCGAGGCCGACGCTGAGGATGGCTTCGGCGAAGGGGCGTGCGCTGCCGTCGAGGATCGGGCATTCGGCCCCATCCAGCGTGATCAGGGCATTGTCGACGCCCATGCCGCTGAGCGCGGAGGTCACGTGCTCGATGGTGGCAACGCTGATGCTGTCGCCCAGATCGAGCGTGGTGCACAGCGTGGTGCGGGCGACGCGGGAAAAATGCACGCGCACGGGGATGGTGGAACGCCCATCGCCCAGGAGGCGCCGGATGGTGATGCCGCTGTCGGGTGCGCCCGGGCTTAGCGTCAGCGTCACCGGCTGACCGCTGTGAACGCCGTAACCGGAGAACGAGATCGAGTCCGAAAGGGTCCGCTGGCGCGTCGATAGTTTATGCATACTCGATGTACTCCGGCACTCAGACCGCCGCCCTGCGCGGGTGTGTTAATCAAAAAAAGCTCGGTGCGGAAGCCGCACCGAGCATTGTCGTAAAGATCGCTGCCGCCGCTCTCAGCCGTGTTTACGGAGAAATGCGGGAATTTCAAGACTTTCCTTTGGCGGAGGGCTGCTTGGCTGGCGGCCGTGGGCATCGAGCGAACCGCGGGCACCCTCGACGGCGGCGGAGCGGGAAACCCGCGCACCACCGGCCTCGATGGCACTGCGCGCGGCCGCATCATCAGCCGAAGAGCGCATTGGCTCAGGGGCTTCGACCGGCTGCGAGTGACCCAGGTTCAGGCCCACATTGGACGCCAGGCGCTTGAACAGGGCACGGGCATTGCGGGGCTCTTCGGGGGCACGTTCCTGGGCGGCCTGTGTCCGGCGGGCAACAATCGGCAGCTCCTCGGTGCGCGGCATGCGGCGCTGGCCTTCGGGGCGGGCTGCGTGCGAGGGCACGTAGACGCTGGGGACCGGCTCCTCATGGGCGACCATGGTGGGCTCGTCATCCTCGTGCATGGCCGGGGCCGCTGCGGGGATGTAGGGCTCGACAACGATGCCGTCGTCTTCTTCGGCGTAATAGGACGGACGGGGCGCTTCGAAGCTGATCGCTTCGGCAACGGCGGCCTCGACCTGGGTTTCGATCTGTTGCTGCTGGGCGGCAGCCTGGGGAGCCGGCGCGGCGACGCGGGTCGGCTCAACCGGCACGTGCCGGCGTACTTCTAAAGGGGTGCGTGACGCGTGCGGCTTTGCCGGCTCCAATGCCTGAACCATGGTGGCATCGGTACCAGTGGCAACGACGGAGACGCGGATCGTACCGGTGAGGTTCGGATCGTAGGTAGCGCCCAGGATGATATTGCAATCGGGGTCGACTTCCTCGCGGATGCGGCTGGCCGCCTCGTCGACTTCGTAAAGGGTCAGGTCGGGACCGCCGGTGATGGAGATCAACAGGCCCCGCGCGCCGAACATCGACACATCGTCGAGCAGCGGGTTGGCAATGGCAGCTTCGGCCGCATGGCGCGCACGATCTTCGCCCGACGCCTCGCCGGTGCCCATCATCGCCTTGCCCATGCCGCGCATGACAGCGCGCACGTCGGCGAAGTCGAGGTTGATCAGGCCTTCCTTGACCATCAGATCGGTGATGCAGGCAACACCCGAATAGAGCACCTGGTCGGCCATCGCGAAGGCGTCGGCAAAGGTGGTCTTTTCGTTGGCGACGCGGAACAGGTTCTGATTCGGGATGACGATCAGCGTGTCGACATGACGATGCAGCTCGTCGATGCCGTCATCGGCCAGACGCGTGCGACGATTGCCTTCGAAGTTGAAGGGCTTGGTGACCACGCCAACGGTCAGAATGCCTTGTTCGCGAGCTGCCCGCGCCACCACGGGTGCTGCCCCAGTACCCGTACCACCGCCCATGCCGCAGGTGATGAACACCATGTGCGAGCCGGAGAGGTGATCATTGATCTCGTCCCAGCTCTCTTCAGCGGCCGCACGACCCACTTCCGGGTGCGAGCCGGCGCCGAGGCCTTCGGTAACGCCAACGCCCAGCTGGATGATGCGCTGCGCCTTGGACAGGGCCAGAGCCTGGGCGTCGGTGTTGGCGACGACAAAGTCCACGCCATCAAGCCCAGATTCGATCATATTGTTAACGGCGTTGCCGCCACCGCCGCCAACACCGAACACGGTGATGCGAGGCTTGAGTTCCAGAATATCGGGGATCGTGAGGTTGATGGTCATGAATGGCCTCATAGTGGCGTGGTTGGTAAAGATTTACCCCCCTAAACGTTAACTACGTCCTAACAATTGTCCCATGACTGTTAACGTGAACGCAATTTGCGAGAACCGGGCGTCGCCGGTTAAGGCCGCGCTAACCATCAGGTTCATTTTTGTCGAACCCGGACCTGTCCAATCGTCGAGGTTTAAAGCGGTAAACAGGGAGAAATCTACATGCCCAAGATCATGCCATGCCTGTGGTTCGACGACCGGATCGACGAGGCGATCAAGTTCTACACTTCGCTGTTCGCGGCGACCAAGGTGCACGAGCTGGTGCGCCACGACCCCAACGGGCCGGCCTTCACCGCGGTGATCGAACTGGAGGGGCAAAAGCTGATGCTGCTCAATGGCGGCCCACTGTTCCCGTTCACCGAGGCGGTGTCATTCGTGATCGACTGCGCCGACCAGGCCGAGGTTGACCGTTTCTGGGACGCGCTGGTGGGCGATGGTGGCGCCGAGAGCCAGTGCGGCTGGTGCAAGGACAAGTTTGGGCTGAGCTGGCAGGTGGTGCCCAGGCAGCTCTACGAGACCGTGGCGGGCCCCGACAAGGCGGGGGCCGGCCGGGCGACGCAGGCGATGATGAAGATGAAAAAGCTCGACGTGGCCGAATTGCAGCGCGCCTATGCGGGCTAGAACCGCCGGCACGCTGCCAGGCACCGGGGGCGCGGCTAGAGCCAGCCGCGCCGCTTGAAATACCAGAAGGGCAGGATGGAGGAGAGCACCATCAGGCCCAGCGAGAAGGGATAGCCGAAATCCCAGTGCAGCTCGGGCATGATGTCGAAGTTCATGCCATAGATCGAGCCGACCAGCGTGGGCGGCAGCAGCACCACGGCGGCGACCGAGAAGATCTTGATGATCTGGTTCTGCTCGAGATTGATCAGGCCCAGCGTTGCATCGAGCAGGAAATTAAGCTTGGTCGAGAGCGCGCGGGCATGCTCGCCCAGCGATAGGGCATCGCGCTGGATCAGCTTGACCAGCTGGCGGGCATCGCGCGAGGCCTTACTGGTGCTGTCATTGGGCGCGCTGTGGAAGGCCACGAGGCGCGAGATGCTGACCAGGCTTTCCTGCACCATGGTGAGCAGTTCGGCCTTGGCGCCAATCTGCTCGATGATGAAGCGCAGATCGTGCTGGGTCTGCTTGGCGGACTTGGACTTCTTGCGGAACACATCGCGCGAAATCTGGTCGATCTCGTTGCCCAGCCGCTCCAGCGCATCGGCGGAGCGGTCGATGATGGCTTCGAGCAGGCCGAGGAATATCTGGCTGCCATTGCTGCAGGCGACGCTCTTGGGCTTCTGGGTGCGCATCAGGAAGGCCAGGAACGGCTTGGGATCGGCATAGCGCACCGTGATCAGCGTGGTGCCCTTGAGGATGAAGGTGATCGCGGTCTTGGCGGGCTCCTCGGTGTCCAGGCCCGTCAACGCGGTCATGGTCATGAACTCGGCCCCATCCTCGTTGTAGAGGCGGGCCGAGAGCTCGATCTCTTCCATTTCGGCCCGGGTCGGGATCACCAGGCCCAAAAGGCTTTCAACCTCGGCCTTTTCCTGGGGGGTGGGTTCGAGCAGATCCAGCCACACCAGCGAGGCGGGCGGCACGCTCCGGGGGGCGGGGATCTGAACGAGTTTGGCGGCATCGTTTTGATAGGCGCGCAGCATCAGGCAAGCTCCTGGGCAATATTGCAGGCCGCACGCGACCCGCCCAGCAATCATGCCGTCAGGGACGCACGACCCTGCACGATGTCGAAGGGCATCTTCGACTGTCGGAGGACATAGCGTTTCTCGCGAATGGGATGGCCAGGCCATCGGCAAGGCCTGCATGCCCCCGCCCGCGCCACATGTCAATTCGGCGCGGCCCGTAGGCGCTAGAAGCTGCTGCGCAACCAGCTGCCGACGCGCGCCAGATAACCATCGGTACCGGTCAGCTTGCCGCGCCCGCGGGGCTCGGAATATTCCTGGGCGCACACCTGCGGATAGATGAGCATGCCGGCGACCGTGGAGAACGCCGCGCCCTTGGCCATTTCGGGCAGGCCGGCAATGCCCATGGGGCGACCGTTGCGCACGTTACGCGCGAGGATCCGCCGCGCCACTTCGGGCAGGCCGGTCATTTCGCTGGCGCCGCCGGTCAGCACGAAGCGCCGCCCGCACACATCCATCATGCCGGTGGCCTGCATGCGGTCGCGGATGGCGGTGAGGATTTCCTCGATGCGCGGGCGCATGATGCGGGTGAGCACCGAGCGAGCCACCTGTCCCGGCGCTTCGTCATGGGAGGCGCCCACGGGCTGGATCGGGATCATGTCGCGCTCATCGGCCTGCCCAGGCAGCACGGAGCCGTAAAAGGTCTTGAGCCGCTCGGCATCGGCAACGCTGACCGAGAGCTGGCGCGCGATATCGAGGGTCAGATGGTGCCCGCCAATGGCGATGGCATCGGCAAACACCAGATGGCCGTCGTTGAACACCGACACGGTGGTGGTGGCGCCGCCGAAATCGACGCAGGCCACGCCGAGCTGGGATTCGTCATCGACCAGACTTGCCAGCCCCGAGGCGTAGGGGGTGGCGATCAGCGCCTCGACCTGCAGATGGCAGCGATGCAGCACCAGTTCGAGATTGCGCATGGCCAGGGTTTCCGAGCTCACCACGGCCACGTCGACGCCGAGCTTGTCGCCGACCATGCCATTGGGATCGCGTATGCCCTTTTGCCCGTCGATGGAATAGCCGATGGGCAGCGCGTGGATGATCGAGCGTTCCGGGCGCACCGAGCGCTCATTGACGGCGCGCAGCACGCGATGGATATCGCCGCGCTCCACTTCCTGCCCGTCGAGCGACACCGCGGCGGAAAAGGTTTCCGAACCCAGGCGGCCGGCGGTGACGTTGACGATCACCGATTCCAGCGTCAGCCCGGCGGCGCGCTCGGCCATGCCGACAACGGCGCGGATGGCGTGTTCGGCACTCTCGATGTCGGTGACGACGCCGCTCTTGACGCCCGATGAGGGGCCATACCCAAACCCGATCACCTCGGCCTGGTGGGTGCGGCCGCGCAGCGCCTTGCCTTCGGCGCGCGGGGTCAGCCGCGCGATGACGCAGCACACCTTGGTCGAGCCGATATCGAGCACGGCCACCAGCGTGGTCTTGCCGGGTTGCACCGGACGCAATCGGGACGTCATTGCATCGGTCATCATTGCGGAGCGGTCACTTGGTCCAGAGTTGCGGTGGGAAGCGTGCGGGGCGGCATCGGATAGGGCTGGCCGGAGCGCGCCCGCTCGATAATGGCGGCCTTGCGGGCCTTTTCATCCTCCGCCAGCTGGGCTTCGGTCTTGGTCGGGCGGACCGCCACGATGCTGTTGACCCTGAGGTCGATCAGCGTCAGGTCGCGGTCGAGAATTTGGTAGTGGTTCTGGTAGATGTCGAGGTTCTGCAGGGCGCGCGCCGTGCCCAGTTCGGGCAGCTGGATGCGCAGGCCGGTGTCGTAGATCATGTCCCAGCGGCGATCGGCGATGCGCGACAGCGCCACGAGGCCGGTCTTGAGCTGGGGCACCTGATCGAGCGCGCGGATCATGGGCATGGCATCATCATTGGCGCCATCGCCGATCACCAGCGGCAAATCGGTGTAATTATTGCTCGGGTCCTCGGCGATCTGCTCGCCGGCCGCATCGATCAAAAAGGTAATGCCATCGACGCGCCAGCGGGCCACGGCCTGCTTTTCGGTCATGGTGACGATCACGTCGCCCGGATAGGTCTTGCGCACGCTGACGCTGGCGACGGCGGGCAATTCGGCAATGCGCAGGCGGGCGGCCTCGACGTCGAAGCTGACGGTCGAGGTATAGGGCTCGATGCCCAGCGCATCAAAGACCGCCTGCTCGCTGGTGAGCGTCTGCCCGGTGATCGAGATGGCGCCGATGGCGAGCCCCGCCTGGGCGGAGCGCCCCTGGGCCAGCTCGACCAGGGTCGCGGCCCCGGCCAGGATCGGCTCGCGCAGCTGAAACAGCGTGCCGCCCACGGCCAGCAGCGCGGTGATCATCACCCCGCGCATGATCTTGGCGCGGTGCAGCACCCAGGCGCGACCGAGATTGTTGGCAAGCTTGCGACGGGATGAGCGCATGGGTGCGGGTACAGGCAGGGCGCGCGGATCAACCAGACGCGCTCCAGCGAGAAATGTCTCGCTTTTTACCTGTTGCAACTCGCGTCCTCCACCATCCAGGAAACCAATTCTTCAAACGAATGCCCGGCATGCAGAGCCTGCTCGGGCACCAAAGACGTTTCGGTCATCCCCGGTTGGGTGTTGAGTTCCAGGCAGACCAGTTCGCCATCTTCGCCCGCCGCGTCGTTGTAGCGGAAATCCGCCCGCGTCACGCCGCGACAGCCGAGGGCCGCATGCGCGGCCAGACTGAACTTTTGCACTTTGTCGTAAATTTTGGGTTGAAGCTGGGCCGGAATGATGTGGACCGAACCGCCTTTGGCGTATTTGGCCTCATAATTGTAAAAACTGAGATCGGTGACGATCTCGGTGACCCCCAGCGCCACATCGCCCATCACCGCGCAGGTGAGCTCGCGCCCCGGAATATAGCGCTCGACCATGACCAGCTCGCCGCCGTTCCAGTCCTCGCGCAGGATTTCCTGGGGCGGATGGCTGGTGCCGGTCTTGACGATGAACACGCCAAAGCTGGAGCCATCGGCGATCGGCTTGATCACATAGGGCGGCGGCATGACATGGGCGCGGCCCGCTTCGGCGCGCGACACGATGACGTGGTCGGTTACCGGAATGCCGGCGGCCTTGAAGGCGATCTTGGCCTGGTGCTTGTCCATGGCCAGCGCCGAGGCGAGCACGCCCGAATGGGTATAGGGGATTTCGAGCAGCTCGAGCACGCCCTGGATCATGCCGCTTTCCCCGAACGGGCCATGCAGCGCGTTGAAGGCCACGTCGGGCTTGAGCTCGGCGAGCACGGTCGCGATGTCGCGGCCGACATCGACGTCGGTGACCTGATAGCCGGCGCGCCGGAGGGCTGCGGCGCATTCGGCCCCGGTCTTGAGCGACACGGGGCGTTCATTGGACCAGCCGCCCATCAGGACGGCAACGTGCTTGGTCATGGTCACACCTGCCCCGTAAACACAGCGCCATCAAGGAATTCGCGCACTTCCTGGCCGGGCAGGAAATGGCCCATGCGGCGGATTTCCCAATTGAGCTCGATGCCCGAATTGGCGCGCACGCGATTGCGCACGGTCTCGCCCAGGGTCTCGATGTCGTGAGCGGTGGCGTTGTCGACATTGAGCAGGAAATTGGCGTGCAATTCGCTCATCTGCGCGCCGCCGACCCGCAGGCCACGGCAGCCGGCGGCGTCGACCAGCTTCCAGCTCGAATGGCCCTCGGGGTTCTTGAAGGTCGAACCGCCGGTCTTGGCCTTGGTGGGCTGGGAGCTTTCGCGCCGGTCGGTGATTTCGCGCATCCGCTCGAGGATCTCGTCGCGGTCGCCGGCAAAGCCCTGATAGACCGCCGAGGTGAACACCGCACCGCGCGGCCCGTTGGACTTGCGATAGCGATAGGCCATGTCGGCATTGGTCAGGGTAATGATCTCGCCCTCGCGCGTCACCGCGCGCAGCTCGACCATGCGATCGCGGGTTTCGGTGCCATAGCAGCCGGCGTTCATGTAGAGCGCGCCGCCAATGCCGCCGGGAATGCCGCGATAAAAGGTCAGCCCGTCAATGCCCGCTTCGGCCGCGGCGGTTGCCACCTTGACGTCGGGCAGCGAGGTGCCGACGCGGATCTTGTGATCGTCGAGCACTTCCACCTGCCCGAAGGCCCGGCCCGACAGGCGGATGACGACGCCATCCAGCCCGCCATCGCGGATCAGCAGATTGGAGCCCAGGCCAATGGTGGTGGTGCGGATATCGGCCGGCAGGTGCTTGAGGAAGAACGCCAAGTCCTCCTCATCGGCGGGCATGAAGAACAGCTGCGCCGGGCCGCCAACGCGGAACCAGGTGACTTCGCTGAGCAACTGGTTGGGCACGAGGCGCCCACGGACTTCGGAAATCCACGGCTGCAGCTGGGGGATCAGATCGGGATAGCTCATTTGACGTCCTTGCCGATCAGTGCGCCGAGTTCGGCCGGAAGGGCACCCGCCCATTGGGTGATGTTGCCGGCGCCCAGGCACACGACATAGTCGCCATCCTCGGCGCGACCGGCGATCAGCTGGGCCAGGGTCGCAGGGTCATCGAGCACGCGGGCATCGCGGTGGCCCAGCGCGATGATGCGATGCACCAGCTCGTCATGGGTCACCCCTGGCATGGGCTGCTCGCCGGCGGCATAGACCGGGGCGACGAGCACCGTATCGGCATCGTTGAAGCAGGCGGCAAAATCATCGAACAGGTCGTGCAGGCGCGAGAAGCGGTGCGGCTGGACCACGGCGATGACGTCGCGGCGGGTCGACTGGCGCGCCGCGCGCAGGGCCGAGGCGATCTCCACCGGGTGGTGGCCATAGTCATCGATGATGGTGATGCCACCCACCTCGCCCACGCGGGTGAAGCGGCGCTTGACGCCGCTGAAGCCCTTGAGGCCGCGGCGAATGGCATCGGCAGGCACGCGCAGCTGATCGGCCACGGCAATGGCGGCGGTGGCGTTGAGCGCATTGTGCTGGCCGGGCATGGGCAGCTCGAGCCCATCGATGCGCAGCTGGGTCTGGCGGATGCGGTCGCGGATCTCGATGGAGAAATGGCTGACGCCGTTGATGGTCTGCAGATCGACCAGCCGCACGTCGGCCTGTGGATTGGTGCCATAGGTGATGACGCGGCGATCCTGCACCTCGCCCACCAGCGACTGCACCACCGGATGATCGAGGCACATCACGGCAAAGCCGTAGAAGGGCACGTTCTCGACGAACTGGCGGAAGGCGCGCTTGACGCCATCGAAGTCGCGGTAATGGTCGAGATGCTCGGGATCGATATTGGTGACCACGGCGACATCGGCGGGGAGCTTGACGAACGTGCCGTCGCTCTCATCGGCTTCCACCACCATCCAGTCGCCGGCGCCCAGCCGGGCATTGGTGCCATAGGCGTTGATGATGCCGCCATTGATGACGGTGGGGTCGAGCGCGCCCGCATCGAGCAGCGCTGCCACCAGCGTCGTGGTGGTGGTCTTGCCGTGGGTGCCGCCAATGGCAATGGCGTTCTTGAAGCGCATGATCTCGGCAAGCATTTCGGCGCGGCGCACGACGGGCAAGGCGCGCGCGCGGGCGGCGACCAGCTCGGGATTGTCCTTCTTGATCGCCGAGGAAACGACCACGACTTCGGCCTCGCCGAGGTTTTCGGCGGCCTGCCCGATGGCGATCTTGATGCCCATGTCGCGCAGGCGCTGCACATTGGCATTGGCCGAGGCGTCGGAGCCCTGCACCACATAGCCCTGGTTGTGCAGGATTTCGGCGATGCCGCTCATGCCGATGCCGCCGATACCGACGAAGTGCACCGGGCCGAGGGTTTCGGGCATGATCATGATTTGGCTTCCATTGTTTTGGTGCCCCGGCCGGCAAGCTGCTCGGCGAGGTCGGCAAGCTTCTCGACGGCGCGCGGCTGCCCGAGGGAGAGGGCGGCAGCGGCAGCCTGCGGAAGGATTGCCGGATCGGTTAACAGGTTCGTGATGCGAGTGCCTAGCGATTGCGGCGACAGCGTGGCCTGTTCGGCCACCCACCCGCCCCCGGCGGCTTCCACCACCAGCGCGTTGTTTTTCTGGTCGGCGTCAATCGAGCCGGGCAAGGGCACCATGATGGCGGGACGACCCAGCACGCACAGCTCGGCAATGGTGGAGGCGCCGGAGCGCCCGATCACGAGATGACAGCGGGCGATGCGCTCGGGCAGGTCGGTGAAGAAGGCGGCGAGCTCCACATTGACCTTGGCCTGGCGGTAGATATCGGCGACCCGGTCGAGGTCTTCGGAGCGGCATTGCTGCACGATCTGCAGGCGCTGGCGCAGCGCCTCGGGGATCTGGGCGATGGCGGCGGGCACGATATCGGACAGCGCCTTGGCACCCTGGCTGCCGCCAAACACCACCAGCCGGATCGGGCCATCGGGGCTGAGCGCCGGATAGGGCGTATTGGCGACGGCGCGCACCCGGTCGCGCACCGGATTGCCGGTGACCATCTTGTCGAGCTTGAGCCCGTCGGCGAACTTGGTGTTGGTAAAGCTCATCGCCAGCCGGTCGGCAAAGCGGCCGAGCGCCCGGTTGGCGCGCCCCATCACGGCATTCTGTTCGTGCAGGATGCCCGGAATGCCGCGCAGATGCGCCGCGACGAACGGCGGAAAGGTGGGATAGCCGCCAAAGCCGACGACGCAATCGGGCTTGCTCTGGCCCAGCATGCCATGGGCGACATAGATGCCGCCCAGGATCTTGAAGCCGGCCGCGAGGAACTTGAGCGGGTTGCTCAGCGATGGGGTGGCGGAGGGCACGATGTGGATGCGGCTGGCCGGGAAATCGGCGCCATAGCTTTCCACCCGATGATCGGTCATCAGCTCGACCGCATGGCCGCGCCGCACCAGTTCCTGCGCCAGGGCCATGGCAGGAAACAGATGGCCACCGGTGCCACCGGCCATGAGGACAAATTTTCTGGTCATTCAGCAGCCGCGACCACGGCGCTCTTGTAGCTGGGAATGCCGGTGACCAGGCGCTCTTCGGGTTTGGTGCGCGTAAAGGCCAGCATCAGTCCCATGCCAAAGGCAATCGCGATCATCGAAGTACCGCCGTAAGAAACGAAAGGAAGCGTCATGCCCTTGGGAGGCATGAGGTTGAGATTCACCGCCAGGTTGATGCCCGACTGCATGGCAAACTGGATGGCCAGGGTAGCCGCTGCCAGCCGTGCAAACAGGCTGTGCTGGCGCTGCGCACCGATCATCGCGCGCAGCACGATGAAGGCGATCAGGGCGACCAGGACCAGACAGAACAAAATACCATATTCGCCTGCCGCCGCCGAAAACACATAGTCGGCATGCGCGTCGGGGATCAGCTTCTTGGCAATCGACTCGCCCGGCCCGCGACCGAACCAGCCGCCCTCGAGCAGGGACTGCAAGGCACGGTCGATCTGGTAGGTGTTACCACCGGCCTCGGGATTGAGAAACGTGTCGATACGCCGCGACACGTGGGGGAAGAACAGATAGGCCCCCACCAGCAGCCCGCCCGCCACCCCGGCCATGCCGAAGATGATGAACCACGAAATGCCGCTCAGGAACAGCAGCGCCGCATAGGTCGCCACCACCAGCGCCGTCTGCCCGATATCGGGCTGCAGCAGCAAGGCGCCCACAATGGCCACGAGGATCGCCGTGGCAATGGACTTGCCGGGCACGTTCTTGTGGATCATCGATTCCGAAAACAGCCACGCCCCCAGCACGGCAAAGGCCGGCTTGACGAATTCGGAGGGCTGCACCGACTGCCCGGCCAGCGAAATCCAGCGCCGCGCGCCCTTGACCTCGGTGCCGAAGCGCAGCGTCGCCCACAGCAGCACGAGGCTGACCACCAGCGCCAGCAGCGCCATGAACCGCGCCTGGCGGTGGTTGAGCATGGAGGTGAACACCAGCACCGGCAGGGCCAGCATGCAGAACACCGCGTGGCGAATGACGAAGAACCACTGCGACAGCCCGATGCGCTCGGCGACCGGAGGGCTCGCCGCAAAGCTGAGCACCATGCCGCACGTCATGAGCAGGATCAGCGCCCCGAGCAGTTCGCGGTCAATCGACCACCACCATTCGGCCAGGGCACTCTTGTCGGTGCGGGAAAACATCATGTGCCAGCCGGCTGGGGACGCCGGCCTCCTACTCGATACAAACTACATCGAATTGTAGCAGCCTGATGGTTACCGATTTCCAAATCGCATTTGCGTTTTGCGATTCCGCGGAGGTCATCCGCAAAAAGTGATCAGCGGGGAAAAGCCAAGGGCCACCCGGTTTCCCGGATGGCCCCTGGTCGTTCGGAACGGTTGGTTCTAGCGCAGCTTGAGCGAGCTCAGCCCGATCAGCGCCAGTACGAAGGAGATGATCCAGAAGCGGATCACCACCTGGCTTTCGGTCCAGCCCAGATGCTCGAAATGGTGGTGGATGGGGGCCATCCTGAACACGCGCTTGCCGGTCAGCTTGAACGAGGTGACCTGGACGATCACCGAAACGGTTTCGAGCACGAACAGCCCGCCCACGATGGCCAGCACGATTTCATGCTTGGTGGCGACGGCGATGGAGCCCAGAGCGCCGCCCAGGGCCAGCGAGCCGGTGTCGCCCATGAAGATCTGGGCGGGGGGCGCGTTGAACCACAAGAAGCCCAGCCCCGCCCCGATCAGCGCGCCACACACCACCGACAGCTCGGCGGTGCCGGGCACGTAGTTGAGCAGCAGATAATCGGAGAAGGTGACGCTGCCGACGAGATAGGCGATCAGCGCGAAACAGGCGGCGGCGACCATGACCGGCACGATGGCGAGCCCATCAAGGCCATCGGTGAGGTTCACCGAATTGCCCGCCGCGACGATGACGAAGCCGCCGAACAGGATGAAGAAATAGCCCAGGTCAATGGCGATGCCCTTGACGAAGGGGAAGAACAGCGAGGTCGCGCCGGGCGCCGCGCCCAGCTGGGAAATGGCGTAGCAGGCAATCGCCGCCGATCAGCGCTTCAAGCGCCAGCCGCTGCTTGCCGCCAAAGCCCTTGTGGCTCATGCGCTTGACCTTGAGATAGTCGTCGTAAAAGCCGATGGCGCCAAAACCGATGGTGACGAACAGCACCACCCACACATAGCCATTGCCAAGATTAGCCCAGAGCAGGGTCGAGATCACCGCGCCCGACAGGATCATCAGCCCGCCCATGGTGGGCGTGCCCTTCTTGGTCAGCAAATGGCCGGCGGGCCCATCTTCGCGGATCGGCTGCCCCCGGCCCTGCTTGAGGCGCAGCAGCGCGATCATGCCGGGGCCGAACATGAAGACGAAAAACAGCGCCGTGATCACGGCTCCGGCGGTGCGGAAGGTGATGTAGCGAAAGACGTTGAAGGCCGAGAGCGCGTCACCCAGCTGGCCAAGAAAGTACAACATGAAGGGAGGTGTCCTTGTTGGGTGGGGTCAGCTGTCCTGGAACTGCTGGCGGATCATTTCGACAATCGCCGCCAGCCCCACGCCGTTGGAGCCTTTGACCATAACTAGCGTCGCCATAGGCAAGATCGTTTGCAACGATATCCGCCATCTCGGCGGCGGTCTGTGTGTGCGCTGCAACACCGTGTGGGCCCAGCGCTGCGGCGAGCGCCGCCATTTCCGCGCCCACCAGATAGACCCGGTCCGCCCCGGCGGCCAGCACCGCGGGCATGAGGCTCGCGTGCAGATTGCGGGCTTTGCGGCCCCAGCTCGCAGCATGTCGCCCAGGATGACGATCTTGCGGCCGCCGGGCGCGCTCTGGCCGGCGAACACCTCGAGCGTTGCCGTCATCGAGGCGGTGTTGGCATTGTAGCTTTCATCGATCAGCAGCAGCGGCGCGCTCGGCAGGACCCAGCAGCGTGCGCTGCCCCCTGCCCGCCTGCGCACCAAACCCGGCCAAAGCCGACAGCGCCAGCCCCAGATCGACCCCGGCCAGCTGGGCGACGGCGAGCGCTGCGGTCGCATTGGCCACCATGTGGCGGCCCGGCACGTGCAGCACCAGGTGATGGCGCACGCCCTGGTGCTCGAGCGTGGCAGTGCTGCCCTCGGGGCCGGCGATCGAGCTCGACGATGCGCCAATCGGCGTCCGGCAGCTGGCCATAGGTCACGACATTGGCGACGCCCGCCGCCTCGCGCTTCGGCCAGCAGGATCGGCAATTGCGGGTGATCGGCATTGAGCACCGCGGTGCCGCCGGGTTCGATCCCGGCAAAGATCTCGGCCTTGGCGCGGGCAATGCCATCGAGCGAGCCGAAGGCCTCCAGATGCGCGGCCGCCACATTGGTGATCACCGCGATATGGGGGCGCACCATTTGTGCTCAGCGGGCGGATTTCATCGGGGCCGCTCATGCCCATCTCGAACACGCCGAACTGGGTATCGGCGGGCATGCGCGCCAGCATCAGCGGCACGCCCCAGTGATTGTTGAAACTCTCGATCGACGCATGGGTGCGGCCGGCCGCCTCGAACACCAGCCGGATGGCTTCCTTGGTCGTGGTCTTGCCGACGCTGCCGGTGACGCCGACGATGACGCCGTGATTGCGGGCGCGGGCGGCGCGGGCCAGATCGCACAGCCCCTCAAGCGCATCGGGAACGACGATGCGCTGGTCGCCGGGGCTGCGCCCGTCGCTGACCAGGGCCGCGACCGCGCCATTGGCGAGCGCCGTGTCGACGAAATCATGGCCGTCGAAGCGGTCGCCCTTGATGGCGACGAACAGCGCCTCGGGGCCCAGCTCGCGCGAATCGATGGAGATCGAGCCGATGGTCCTGCCGGTGATGCCCTGGGCCCGCCCTCCCGTTGCGGCCAGGACTTCCTCGACGGTGTAGAGTGTCGGCATCAGAGCCCCTTTATGGCCTCCGCCACGGCTTCATGGTCGGAGAAGTGATGTTTGGTGGTGCCGATGATCTGGTAATCCTCGTGGCCCTTGCCGGCAACCAGCAGCACGTCGCCCGGCTCCAGCGACTGGACCGCCGCGGTAATGGCCGCCTTGCGGTCGCCGATTTCGCGCGCACTGGGGCGTTGCCGCCAGGATTTCGGCGCGAATGGTGGCGGCATCCTCGGTGCGCGGATTGTCATCGGTGACGATGATGTCGTCGGCCATGCGCTCGGCGACTTCGCCCATGATCGGGCGCTTGCCCTTGTCGCGGTCGCCACCGGCGCCGAACACCAGGCGCAGCTTGCCCTTGGCATAGGGGCGCAGCGCTGCCAGCGCCGATTCCAGCGCCACCGGCTTGTGCGAATAGTCGATGAACACCGCCGCGCCATTGTGCTCGGCCACCAGCTCCAGCCGGCCCTTGGCGCCGACCAGCTTGGTGAGCGCCGAAAAGGCACGGGCCTTGTCGACGCCGGTGGACATGGCCAGCGCCGCCGCGATCAGCGCATTGGACACCTGGAACTCGCCGGTCAGCGGCAGGTGAAAGCTCAGCTTTTCCCCGATATGGCGCACGACGACGCGCTGGCCATAGCCTTCGGGCTCGATCGAGAGGATTTCGATATAGGCCCCTTCCCGCCCGACGGTGAGCAGGGTTGCACTGCTGCCCAGCGCCGCGAACATGAACGGCTCGTGCTCGGGGTCATCGACATTGACCACCGCCGCCCCGCCATCGACCAGCAGATCGGTGAACAGGCGCAGCTTGGCGTCGCGGTACTCGTCCATATCCTTGTGATAGTCGAGATGGTCGCGGCTGAGATTGGTGAAGGCGACGGCCTCGAAATGAATGCCATCGAGCCGGCGCTGGTCGAGGCCGTGGCTCGAGGCTTCCATGGCCACATGGTCGATGCCCTGGGCCTTGAGCGCCCGCAGCGACTGGTGCAGCGTGCGCGAGTCGGGGGTGGTCAGGCTGCCCTCGATCAGGCGGTTGTCGGTTTCGACGCCCAGCGTGCCGATGCTGCCGCTGGCAATGCCGGCATGCGACCAGATCTGGCGCACGAAGGAGGCGATGGAGGTCTTGCCATTGGTGCCGGTCACCGCAACGGTGATTTCGGGCTGCGGCTCGATAGATGCGCGAGGAGGCGCGGGCATAGGCGGCGCGCACATCCTTGACGATGATCACCGGCACGCCCGGATCGCCCACCGGGGCGGTATCGCTGACAATGGCCAGCGCCCCGCGCCGCACCGCATCGGGCACGAACTGGTTGCCGTGCACATTGACGCCCGGCAACGCAAAGAACATATCGCCCGGTTCGATCCGGCGACTGTCTGAATTGAGCCCGAATACCGCACCCAACCCCTTTTTGGGGCGGGCGCCGGAGCCTTCGAGCAATTGCGTTACGCTGAGTGACACGGCGACTGATCCTTGTGCGTCGTTTTATCGAAGAACTGCAGGCACTAGGTCTCGGTCTAGCGCTTCAGCGAAGTCTGGGGCAACCCCGAGCATGGGCGCGACGCGCTGCACGATGCGGCCGGTCACGTGGCCGGCGTTCCAGCCGGCGGTGGTGCCCGATTGGGCGTTTTCGGCCTTGGGCTCGTCGACCACGATCACCAGCGCATAGCGCGGATTGTCGAGCGGGAAGGCCGAGGCAAAGAAGTTGGTGACGGTGCCGGAGGAATAGCGGCCGTTGACGACCTTTTCAGCGGTGCCGGTCTTGCCGCCGACGCGGTAGCCGAGCGCTGCCTTGTTCATCTGCGAGCCCGAGCCTTCGAGCGCATTGAGCCGCATCAGGTAGCGCACCTGGTCGCTGGTCTGCTGGCTGACGACGCGCTCGTAAAGCGGCTCGGCTTCGGCGCGGGTGCGCTTGTAGAGCGTTGGGGCAATGTAGTTGCCGCCATTGGCCAGCGCGCCATAGGCGGTGACCATGTGCAGCGGCGACACCGACAGGCCGTGGCCGAACGAAGCGGTGGCCGCCCCCACTTCCGACAGCGTCCTTGGGGATGGTGGGCAGGCGCATTTCGGGCAGCTCGAACTGGACGCGCTGGTCGAACCTCATGGTGGTGAGGAACTCGCGGAAGTTCTCCTTGCCCATGGCCTGCATGACCTTGATGGTGCCGATATTGGAAGAGTATTTATACACCTCCGGCAGGCTCATGATGCGGTACTTGCCGTGGAAGTCGCTGATGGTATAGCGCCCGAACCGCACGCCGAAGCGCGCATCGATCGGCTCGTTGATCCGCACCGCGCCGGCATCGAGCGCCCCCGCCAGGGTCACCGTCTTGAAGATCGAGCCCGGCTCGAAAATGCCCGAGGTGATGCGGTTGAACGTGTCCTTGACCAGCGCCGAGGCGGGAATGTTTGGGATTGAAATCGGGCAGCGAGGCCAGCGCGATGATCTCGCCGGTGTGGATGTCCATCATCACGCCGGCCGCCGCAATCGCCTGATAGCGCGACATCGCATCGGTGAGCTGTTCGTGCATGACGTGCTGCACGCGCATGTCGATGCGAGAGCTCCACCGGCGCCAGCGCATTGCCGCGCGCCAGGCCCAGATCCTGCAGCAGCGACACGCTTTCGTCGTCCATGTGCCGCTCGATGCCGGCAATGCCCTGGTTGTCGATATTGGTCGAGCCCAGGATATGCGAGGCCTCGGACATGCCGGGATAGAAGCGCTTGGATTCGGTGATGAAATCAATGCCGGGAATGCCCAGGCGCATGATCTTGTCCTGCACCGCTGGGGCTGAGTTCGCGCTGTACCCACACAAAGCCCTTGTCGCCGGTCAGGCGCTTGCGCAGCCAGTCTTCGCTCAGATCAGGCAGCACGGTGCGCAGCTTGCGCACGGCCTCCTCGACATCGATGATGCGGCGCGGCTCGGCAAACAGCGAGGGCACGCGGATATCGACGGCCATTTCGAGCCCGTTGCGATCGAGGATCGGCGGGCGCGTCGCGGTGATCACGTCGCGCGCCTGCCCTTCGATGGTGGTGTCGTTTTCCACCATGCCCGAGCGACACCAGCTTGCCGCCCACCGCCACAAAGCCAATGACCATGGCCAGGACCATCCAGCGGATGCGGGCCTGGGTGAGATTGCCACGGACCTTGCGGGCGCCGTCGAGCGAAATCGTGGGGGCGGTGTCAGCCAAAGCCATTATTCAACCCCTTCAAGCTCGAGAATGGCATCGATCGGATCAACGCCGGAGGCCAGCGCCTCAAACAGCGAATCCATAGCGGCGGTATTGGGCTTTTTTGGGCGCATGGGCAGGTCGTCGAACGAGCCGAACTGCTCCTGCTTGACCGGCGCCACGGCCAGCGCAAACTGATGGCGCTGGATGATCGGCTCGATATGGCCGGGCTGGTTGAGCACCGCCTCCTCGGCCTTGAGCAGCGACAGATCGCCTTCCTGATTGGCGATATAGGCCACCAGCGCCGTGCGTTCGGCCGCCGTGTTCTCGATGGAGAATTTCAGCCCATAGACCGCCGAGAGCATCAGCGCGCTGGTGAAGATCAGGATGATATTGAGATTGCGGATCATTCGGCGCCCCTGACCTTGGGTACACCCAACCCTTCGAACCGCACGGCGCGCGCCGGGTCGGCGGAACGGGTGGCGGCGCGCAGGATCGAGGAGCGCGCGCGCGGATTGCGATCGATCTCGGCCGAGCCGGGCTTTCTCGCCTTGGCCACCTCGACCCAGCGCAGCGGTTCGGCATGCACATGCGGCATGTGCCGGGACTGGGCCGGACCGCCCTTTTCGGGATCGAAGAACCGCTTGACGATGCGGTCCTCGAGCGAATGGAAGCTCACCACCACCAGCCGCCCGCCCTCATCGAGCAGGCGCTCGGCGGCAAACAGCGCCTCGACCAGCTGCTCGAACTCGCCATTGACGGCAATGCGCAGCGCCTGGAAGGTGCGGGTGGCCGGATGCATGTCGCCCGGCTTGCGGCCGATGGCCTTTTCGACAATCTTGGCCAGCTCGGTCGTCGTGGTGATCGGGGCGGTGTCGCGCGCGGCCACGATGAACTGCGCGATGCGGCGCGATTTTCGTTCTTCGCCAAAGGCATAGAGCAGATTGGCCAGAGGCTCGACGTCGAGCGTATTGACCAGATCGGCGGCGCTTTGCCCCTGCCCGCTCATGCGCATGTCGAGAGGCCCTTCGCGCATGAAGGAAAAGCCGCGCTCGGCCTGGTCGAGCTGCATCGAGGATACCCCGATATCGAGCACCACCCCATCGATGGGGCCATGCTCGGCGGCCAGGGTATCGAGTTCTGAAAAGGTGCCGGGCACGAACATGAAGCGACCTTCATATTCGGCCATCAGCGCGTCGGCAAAGCCCTGCACGCTGGGGTCGCGGTCGATCCCGATGACGATGGCGCCCGCCTCGAGCAGCGCGCGCGAATAGCCGCCCGCGCCAAACGTGCCGTCGACAATGCGCTTGCCGGCCAGCGGCTCAAACGCGGCGAGCACCTCGTCCAGCAGGACCGAGACGTGGGAACCAGCATCGGGGCTGGTTTCGGGCATGGAACGCTTGCCCATAGGGTGCGACTACTCCACTGCCGGCATGGTGCCGGTTTGGTTAACTGCCGTCACATTGCGCAATGACGCTTAAGATTCTGTTTCCTATTGCGCTTTGGTGCACAAGATTTCGCTAACCACGCCAGCCTAGTCCCGTGGCTGCGGCGGCGTCCACTGAAACGCGGTTTCCAGCGGCACCCCAAAGACATGGGCGATGCGAAACGCCACCTCGAGCGAGGGCGAATAGCGCCCCTGCTCGATGGCGACGATGGTCTGGCGGGTGACGCCGACCTTTTCGGCCAGCGCTGCCTGCGTCATCTCGTTGGCATTGAAGCGCAGCACCCGGATGGTGTTGCTGATGCCCAGCTCGGCCTTGCCCATGGGATCAGCCGATCCGGTAATAGACGAGCCGCGAGGCCGCATCGGCGGCCCCCGCCAGCATCAGGCCGAAAAACAGCACATAGATGCCGGTGGCGATGTCATTGCCGGTGGCCCAGACGATCAGCGCGGCGAGCCCGCTGAGCGAGGCGACGAAATAGGCATTGCGCATCGCCTTGGCCTGGATCGCCCAGTCCCGCTCGTCGGCCCGTTCATCCTTGAGGGCGCGGCGCTGCATGGCGCTGGTCAGGATGCTGACGGCGATGGCGGCCACCATGTTGATGACGATCGAGGCGAGGATCGCCCAGCACAGGCTCGTCGCCAGCGTGGCGAGCGTCTGGTCGGGACTGGTGGTGACAAATACCAGCACCCAGAGCGAGACCAGCACGGCGCTGATCACCATTATTGCGGCATTGATTTCCTTGTAGGTCATGAAAGCACCCTCCTTTGTTCGGAGGGTGATGTATGGGATATGTGACCCGGTGTCAATTAAATCACACACCATGACCGAAATAGGCGTCGTCGGTCGGGCGCGCCTAGCGTGGCAAGAAAGCTTCCCCCGACGTCCGGCAAGGCCCATCTTCGGTGCTCCGCACCAAAGTTCTAATCAGGGTCACTAACAACGGGCGTCGACAACAAGCATCGATAATTCTGATCTCGGCGGTATTTGGCCGGGACTGCGCCTACCTGACATTCAGGGCACCTAAATCGCTGTCAGGCAAAAGAAAACGACAAGTAAGACCACGTGAACAATGTGGATAAGTAATCTGAGTTTGGCATTACAACCGAATCGCAGGAATAAAGAAGGCGCAGGTCTAGACCACCTGCGCCTTTGACTTGAAACCCGCCGGAAGGGCTTGGCTCCAATGACAACTTCCTTGTGTATCCTCCCAAGGAATACGTCAAGCGCCTTCCGGCTCACTTTTGGAGACGTGAATTGGCCGATATTCCTACATTTCAAGTTACCCGCCACAAGCCAGACAACTCAGATCGAGACAGGCGCATCCAAGGGCTTGGCGGCCCATCCGGCGGCGGGTGGTATCGATCCATCGATGCTCTAATCCGGCTGATCGACGACGAAGAGAACCGGTTCTGGACAATAGATCAAGACGATAATTCCGTCTGGATCGTGGTCCATCAGCGAAATGGCCGCAAGTACCTCAAGACTGAGAGTGACGGTCTTGAGCCGAATAATCTTCTCGCACTCCCTCACTGTCAGTAGATCTGGCGCAACATACCTGCCCTTCCCAATATCGCCTTGGGAAGGGCGTCATGCGGCTCGGCAGTGCATTAGCATTTGCCGCAATATCTCGCTGCAATCGATAGGAAAACGCCAGTTGACCTATAAGCCGGGTTCTGTAAGGCACCGCTTGCGCGGTACGTGGTGACCATTCATCTCTAACGCCTGTTACCAGGCGCCTAGTGCAACCAACCCGGATGATCTGGCCTCAAAACCGGCTGGGGCCGAAGCCCCGCGTCATCCCTATTTGGTCTTGCTCCCGGTGGGGTTTACCGTGCGATCCCTGTTGCCAGGCACCCGGTGCGCTCTTACCGCACCCTTTCACCCTTACTCCGGCATGCCGGAGCGGTTTACTTTCTGTGGCACTTTCCCTGAGGTCGCCCTCGCCGGGCGTTATCCGGCACCGTGTTTCGATGGAGCCCGGACTTTCCTCCAACGGATGGTTACCCATCCGCCAGCGGTCACCCGGTC
The DNA here is from genome assembly GCA_963699295.1 of uncultured Alphaproteobacteria bacterium. Lineage (GTDB taxonomy): Bacteria > Pseudomonadota > Alphaproteobacteria > Rhizobiales > Devosiaceae > Devosia. The sequence continues at coordinate 12,601 of OY969432.1, read as the reverse complement.
AACTGGCTGGCGTGGTGTAAAGATAGATGGGGCAGCCCGTCAAGCGCTGGCGGGCAGCAAGGGCGGCAGTTTCGGCTTGGTCAGCGCCTGGTAGGCCAGATTGATCGCCTTCATGCGCACCGTGGCGGCGTCGATCAGCTCTTCGGGCACGCCCCTGGCAATCAGCCGGTCGGGGTGGTGCTCGGCCACCAAAAGCCGGTAGACCCGGCGGATTTCAGGCAATGGCGCGTTGTGGGCGAGGCCCAGCACCACATAGGGATCGACCCCCGCCTCAAGCTGCACATGCTGGCTGGCCAGCTGCTCGAAGCGCGCCTCGTCAAACCCGAAAATATCGCTCACCGAGCGCAGATAGCTCAGCTCCCCCTCATGCACCATGCCGTCGGCGGTGGCGATGAAGAACAGGATGTCGAGCACGTGCTCGAGCGTATCGGGGCTGTCGATGAAAAACCGCGCCACCTTGCGCGCGTAATGGTCAAACCCGGCGACGTCCTGCTTGGCGAGGTCAAACAACCGCGCCACCTGCTCTTCGTGGCCATGGGCGATTTCCACCGTGGCGCGAAAGGCGCGCTCTTCCGAGGCGGTGACCAGCCCGTCGGCGACCGCCATCTTGGCGGCCAGCGCGATCAGCGCCAGGGTAAAGGCAGCATCGCGCCCGCCCGGCAACCAATTGTCAGGGTCGAACAGATTGGCCAGCGACCCGGCCAGCCCGGTACGCTGGCCGAATGAGCCGAGCACGTCGGACAAGCGGTGCCACATGTCGGTATTCTCTACAGGCTTATTCATGCGATCCAGGTTTCGGCTGCGCCCAAGCGCGCGAAGCATCACGCCCCCTTTCTAGCCGTTGGGCTTCTCGCGGTCTACCGGCACCACGCGTCCCAGCTTCACCAATGCGACAACGATGCGGTCGGCCATGGTGTTGCAGCGCTGGCCATCGAAGGGAAACACCTCGGCAAACGAGCCCTGCACCTTTTCCTCGATATTGGCCCGCAGCGCCTGGCGCGCCCGGTGCAGCCGGGTCTTGACCGTCTCGACCTTGAGGCCCAGCTGGGCGGCGGTTTCGAGCTGGCTCAGCCCTTCCACGTCGCGCAGGATGAACACCAGGCGAAAGGCCTCGGGCAGACTATCGATGGCGTCTTCGATCAAATGGCGCATTTCGGACCTGCTGATCTCGCTGTCGGCCGCCAGCGGCATGAGCGAGATGGGGAGTTGTTCGGTCCAGCCGCCATCGGCGGCCCCGTCCTGGTCAAGGGTGTCCAGCTCCGTGGTGGGTCGCCGTCGCCGCACCCGGCCCAGCGCCTCATTGAGCGCGATCCGGGTGAGCCAGGTGGAAAAGCGGGCATCCTCGCGAAAGCCATCGAGCTTGGTGAAGGCTGCCACATAGGCCGCCTGTACCACGTCCTCGGCTTCGGCATCATCGCGCACGACGCCGCGCGCCACCCGGAACAGGCGCTGATTGTTGGCCTTGATCAGTTTGCGAATGGCCAGCTCGTCGCCCTGCCGGGCCTGCGCCACCAGGCCCGCCTCGCTGCTGCGCAGATCGCCTACGGTAATGATCGATGCAAGCGTCATGGCTCATTCCACCCTGACCTGTCCTGATGCCAGAATAGCATCAATCGATGGCAGATTGGCCAGTGCCGCATCGGGCAGCCCGGTCAGCGCCGCATCGCTGGTGCTGTCGGGGTAATTGCCCGGATTGGCCGACCCCACCACGATCCGCCCGACCATGCCGGCATGTTCATGGGGCACGCAGTAATAATCATAGATGCCGGGCACGCCGAGCGTGACCTCAAAACTCTCGCCCTCGAGCAGATAATCGCTGTCCCAGGGCTCGGCCCCCTCGGGAATGCGCGCCTGCCGGCCATAGAGCGAGGGGTGATAGGCAGTGGTGGTGTGGGCATTGCCCTTGTCGCGATTGGTCCAGCGGATAATGGTGCCCGGATCGACCCTGAGCCCGATCGGATCAAACCAGACCTTGGAGCCATTGGGCCGCCCGCCCATGGTGATCTCGACCACATCCTGGGCCAGAACCCAATGCGGGCGCACCACGAGGGTGGCCGCCGCCACCCCCAGAAGCTGTCGGCGCGTGAGCTTCATTCGGCCACCCGCGCTTCATCGGCGACCGGCACGTGCCAGAGCACCACATGGACATGGGGCACTTCGACGCCCGGATGGCCCGCATTGTAGTAGACATCGACGTGATCCACATTGCCGCCGGGAGCCGCCAGATCGTCAAAGCTCTTGTCCGGGTTCAGATCGGCCACGGGCAGCATGTAGATGGTGCTGACCAATTTGCCGTCATGGTCATAGGCGAGGAAAGGGCCGGCCGGAAGCGTTGCCGGATCGACAAACAGCTGCCCCATGCCGGGCAGGAAATCGGGCAATTTGACAAGGCTGCTGACGGCTGCAAACGGGGCCGCGGGTGGAGAGGCGGCAACATCGGCGGGCACATCATGGGCAATGGCCGGCCCACAGGCGGCGGCCAGCATCAGGGCGGCTACACTGAACAGTTTCACTTTGCATCTCCACGATTGACGCCGGGCGGCTGCCCGGCACTCATCATTGGATGTCAAAGCGCGGCGGAGGTTCCCGCCCTATGCACTCAATTGCCGAAGGGCACGAAGAACTAGTTGCCGGGGCCGACCAGGCGATCACGGCCGCGCGGCTGGCGGTTGTTCCATTCGTCGAGGTAGAACCCTTCGCTCTCGTAAACTGGAGCGGCCACGCCCTGCTGCTGCTGGCGGCGAGCGAGGAATTCCGACAATGGGCCCGATTCCCAATCCTGCAGATCGGCCGCCGTGACCGGGGCTGGGGCCCGGCCGACGCTGGGCGGCACATAGACCGGCTCTAGCGGGGGCGCGACGGCCACCGGATTGATGATCGGGGCACTAGTGGGCGTGTCGATGATCAGCGGCTGGGTGGCAATCACCGGGCGCGGGCGCATCGAGAGCGGCATGGGGATCGGCGCGATTTTGGGCGGCAAGGCGGCAACCTGCACCGGATCGGTGACGATCAGCGGGCGGGCGGGCGCGGCGGGCGTCGCAACCGCAGCGGGTGCAGGGGCCGGCGCGGGTGCAACGGCCACCGGCTTTGGCGCGGGCGTCGTTGCCGGAGCGCCGGTGATATAGCTGGGCAGCGGCCGGCCGGACTGGACGAAATTGTCGACCACCCCGCCAGCGGCTGCCACTTGCCCGGCATCGGCGGCAGTGGCCGGTTCGACAACGGCAATGGAGGCCGGCGCCGCACCGTTGGCGCCAGCAAACTGGCCGGTCAGATAGTCGATGCTGGGCACCGCCACCACGAGCAGTGCACCGGCCCAGGCCAGACCATTGGTCACGCGGCGATCAATTTGCATGGCATTAAGTCCCAGTTAACTGTGCCCAAACGTCAGAGCAGATGTCCATGGCCATATTATGGAACGGCCATGGCCTGCCCTGATGCACCAGCGCATCTGAACGGAAGCTGAATGCGACGCATTCCCCTCCCCTGTTTGTCGGCTCAGGCCGGGCGGCGTCCCAAAATGCGCGCCAGCGCCAGCGCCAGCGGCGAGCGGTTGTGGGTATAGATGTGGAACTGGGTCACCCCTTCGTCGAGCAGTTCGGTGACCTGTTCGGCCGCCACGGCCGAGGCCACCAGCGCGTGGGTTTCCGGCTCGTCCTCGAGGCCCTCGAAGCGCTCGGCTAGCCAGGCCGGTATCGAGGTTCCGCAGCGCGCGGCAAAGCCCGAGATCTGCTTGAAGCTGTGGATCGGCTGGATACCCGGCACGATCGGCGCGGTGATCCCGGCGGCGCGGGCACGCTCGAGATAGCGCAGATAATCGCCGTTGGAGAAGAACATCTGGGTGATGGCGCGATTGGCGCCGGCATCCAGCTTGCGCTTGAGATTGTCGATTTCGGTGGCCCAGTCGGGGCTCTGCGGGTGCTTTTCCGGGTAGGCGGCAACCGAAATATCGAAATCGCCAATGCCCTTGATGCCCGCCACCAGATCGGCGGCGTTCTGATAGCCCTGCGGGTGTGGGGTAAACGGCTGGCCCACCCCTTCCGGCGGATCGCCGCGCAGCGCCACGATGCGGTTGATCCCCACCGCCTGATAGCCGCGCACGACCTCGTCGACCTCGGCGCGGGTGGCCCCGACGCAGGTCAGGTGCGCTGCCGCATCGACGCCGGTCTGCGCCTTGATCTGGCGCACCATGCGCAGCGTGCGCTCGCGCGTCGAGCCGCCGGCGCCATAGGTCACCGACACGAAATTGGGGCGGAGCGGGGCCAGCTTGTGCACCGTCTCCCAGAAGCGCTCTTCCATGACGTCGGTCTTGGGCGGGAAGAACTCAAAGGAAATCTGCAGCTCGGGGCGCTGTTGGGCGGTCTGGCGGCTGGCGCGCACATTATCGTCGATCATCAGTGTGGTCCGTCTAATTTGGGTCCCTGAGGCGCCACAGGCATACCGTCAGGCTGGTCTTGTCGGTGGTGCCGGGGAATTCGCTGACCGCTTCGACCTCAAGGTCGGCGGCCGCAGCCCAGGCGCTCATCTGGCCCTGCGACAGGCCGAGCCGCCTATGGGCGTGCTCGGTGCGCAGGAATTCGAGATCGTGCGGGGCAAAATCCACGATCAGCAGCTCCCCGCCGGGCTTGAGCAGGCGTCGGGCCTGCGCCAGCATTCGGCCCGGGTCGTCGAAATAATGCAGCACCTGGTGGATGACGATGACATCGGCCATGCCCATGGCGGGGTCGAGCTCGGCAATATCGCCCAGTCGCACCTGCGCATGCCCGATCCCCGCCGAGGCGAGACGCGACGCGGGCGACCGCCAGCATTTCGCGGCTGGAATCGACCCCGATGCCGTGCTGGTAGGAACCGGCCAGCACTTCGAGCATGCGCCCGGTGCCGGTGCCCAGATCGATCAGCGTGTCCACCTTGCGCTCGCCCAGCGCCCGCAGCACGGCCTGCTCCACCGCCTCTTCGGGCACATGCAGCGTGCGCAGCAAATCCCAGCTGGTGGCGACCTTGGCGAAATATTCGGTGGCGAGGAATTGTTGCTGGGCGCGAATGGCCTGCTGGCGCTCGATATCGCGCTGGCGGGCGGGATCGGCGCAATCGAGCCGGCTGATCAGCCATTGCGCGAGCGCTGCCCCATCGCCCTGCTGGGCCAGGCCATAATAGGCCCAGGCCCCTTCGGCATTGCGCTGGATCAGCCCGGCATCGGCCAGAAGCTTGAGATGCCGCGAGACGCGCGGCTGGCTCTGCTTGAGGATTTCGGTGAGGTCCTTGACCGAGTGGTCGCCCTCGGCCAGCAGGGCAAGCAACCGCAAGCGGGTGTCTTCACCCGCGGCCTTCAACACGCTCACCAATTCTGCCAGATCAGCCAAAGCAACCGCCCCAAATCAGATATAAAGATGTCTTTATATCCCGTTGAGGCAAAGGTCCAGAGGAGATGCGGGATGGTAGCGCTAATCGTGCCGATCACGGCCCGCCGCCCGGTGCGCCATGGCCATTAGCACCGAGCACCGCCCGGCGGCAAGCCGCTCGTTTTACCGCGCTCAGGCGAATTGCGCCTGGCTCTCTTCGCTGCTGCGCTTGCGGAAGGAATGGGCCCGCCACAGCTGGAAGATATCGGCGGCGTCTTCGGCGTGGAGCGCCTCGAACCGGGTCAGCATCATGGCCTTGTCGGCCGGGGTGGGCAGGTCGCGCCAGGGCAAGGTCGCGACAATCGCCTCGAACATGGCCGGCTCCAGCTTGGCCGCGCGCAAGGCCACGGTGACCGCCACATAATCCTGGCTGGCCAGCCATTTGACGAACACTTCGGGGCCGATCTTGAGCATCACCGTCAGCGCCGCAGCGCAGTGATGGCCATAGCCGAAGCGGGCAAAGCGGGCCAAGGCGCGATCATCGAGCTGCTTGCGGTCGCTGAGCGCCTTGACCTGGTTATAGGCCACTTTCCAGTCGGTGCCCGAAAAGCCGGCGCGATTGCGCATCCGGTTATAGACCACGGCATTGACCTTGCCGGCCGCCACCGGATCGAAATGCTGCTCCACTTCGCCCAGTGATTCGAGCACCTTGGTGGAGGCTTCATCGATCTCGCCGCGCAGGCTCTTCCAGTCGATATCACCCCGGCCGCGCAGATCCTCGGCAAGCTGGGGATCTTCGCTGGCGCGTTCGACCAGCTTTTCCAGCGTCGCCGGGCCGAGCTCCGCATTGGCATTGCGCACCAGGCGGATCACCGAATTGGCCTTGCCGTGCTCGGCAATCGCCTCGCCCACCCGCTCGGCCACCTGCGGACGCCCGGCAATGGCTTCGCGATGCTCCTCGCTCTGGCGGCTGATGATGTCGATCAGATCGTCATCGCTGAGCACATTGGAAAATTCCAGCAGGGGCTTGGCGACTTCGATGGTGTCATTGGCAAGCTTCACCACAACCGTGCCCGGCGCGCGGGCCAGCGGCGCCAGGAGCGTTGCGACATGGATGCGCGCTTCGACCTCTACCAGCTCGGCCAGCTGGCACAGCACTTCGTCATATTGGGCGACCTGATCGTCGTCACAGCGATCCGAGACATAGCTGAACAGCTGCGCCATGTTGCGGAACAATTGCTCGCGCTCGGCATGGTTGTCTTCGCCATTGAGCACCCGGAAGCTCGAAAACGCGCGCTGCCCCTCGTCCAATTCGCTCATCTGTCAGTCTCCCGGCGTGTGCCGCATATGCCCGTGGGGCTAAACTGACATGTTCTGTTTTGGCCGGCACTAAGCATTGGCCGGGGATTTGATTCAAAGTTTAGCAATTGGGTTAACGAAAACGGCCAACCCCGAGGGGCCGGCCGTCGTCAGATTCGGCAAAAGGGGCGGCCTAGAGGCTCGCGTCTTCACCCTGCGAGATGGTGTCGGCGGCCTTGTTGCGGGCCAAGGCCGCGCGCACGCCGGCGGCGTAGTCGGGGTGGATCTTGTCGAAGTGACCCAGCTGGCGCTCGATGATGTGCTCGGGCACGCCACCCATGGCCGCGGCGATGTTCGAGAACAGACGGCCCTTCTGGGCGTCGTCGAACAGGTTGAACAGCGCGCGCGGCTGCACGTAGTCGTCATTTCCCTCGCGGTGGTCGAAGCGGCCGGCATCGCCCACGATGCGCAGCGGCGGCTCGGCGACGCTCGGATCCTGCACCGGTGCGCCGGCGACCGAGTTGGGCTCGTAATAGGCATCCGGATTACCCGAGGAGATGCCGCCGAAGAAGTTCATCGCACCGTCCTTGTGGTAATTGTGGACGGGGCATTTTGGCGCGTTCACCGGCAGCTTTTCATACCAGGTGCCCAGGCGGTGGCGGTGTGCGTCGGCATAGGCGAACAGCCGGCCCTGCAGCACGCGGTCGGGCGAATAGCCGATGCCCGGAACCTTGTTCGACGGCGAGAAGGCAGCCTGCTCGATTTCGGCGAAATAGTTCTCGGCGTTGCGGTTGAGCTCGAAATACCCGACCTCGATCGGCGGATATTCGGCATGCGGCCACACCTTGGTCAGATCGAACGGATCATAGGAGGTCTTGTCCGCATCGGCCTCGGGCATGATCTGCAGCTGCACCGTCCAGCGCGGGAACTGGCCGTCCTCGATCGCGCCGAACAGGGCTTCCTGATAGCCCTCGCGGGTCTTGCCGATGACCTTTTCGCCTTCTTCGTTGGTATAGAACTTGTGGCCCTGCTGGGTCTTGAAGTGGAACTTCACCCAGAAGCGCTCGCCATTGGCGTTCCAGAACGAATAGGTGTGCGAGCCGTAGCCGTTCATGTGCATCGGGGTGACCGGCAGGCCGCGATCCGACATCAGGATAGTCACCTGGTGCAGCGACTCGGGCGACAGCGACCACCAGTCCCACATCGCGGTGGTCGAGCGCAGATTGGTGCGCGGGTGACGCTTCTGGGTGTGGATGAAGTCGGCAAACTTCATCGGGTCACGAATGAAGAACACCGGGGTGTTGTTGCCAACCAGGTCCCAATTGCCTTCTTCGGTATAGAACTTGAGCGAAAAACCGCGCACGTCGCGCTCGTGGTCCGCCGCCCCCTGCTCGCCGGCCACGGTCGAGAAACGCGCCAGCATCGGGGTCACCTTGCCCTGCTGCAGGGCCTTGGCGATCGTGTACTTGGACAGGTCCGCGGTGATGTGAAGCTCACCATAAGCGCCCCAGCCCTTGGCGTGCACGACCCGCTCCGGGATCCGCTCGCGGTTGTGGTGGGCCATCTTTTCGATCAGCTGGTAATCCTGCAGCAGGATCGGACCGCGGGGACCGGCGGTCTCGCTGTTCTGGTTGTCCGACAGCGGCGCGCCGCCGGTGGTGGTGAGCTTCAGAGTATCGGTCAAAGACTGGTTCCCTTTTGTAATGATTCTAATTTGTTCCTTTTTGCCCCAAATGGGACCATTAGGCAAATTGATTGATCCTCTCGATGTGATAAGCTCACCCTATCATGAGCATATCCCTGAAACAGCTGCGCTACGCCGTCGCGGTCGCCGAAGCCGAGCATTTCGGCCGTGCCGCCAAGGCCTGCCACATCAGCCAGCCGGCGCTGAGCCAGCAGATCCTGGCGCTCGAGCTGCTGTGCGGCACCGTGCTGTTCGACCGGCTCAAGGCCGGCGTGCAGCTCACCCCGTTCGGAGCCGAGTTCATCCGGCGGGCACGCCTAGTGCTCGAGAGCGCCGATGCGCTCACCGAATTTGCCATCGGCCATGTCGAGCAGCCCGACCGCCCGATCCGCTTCGGCTTCATCCCCACGGTCGCGCCCTATCTGTTGCCCGATATCTTTACGGCGCTGCGGCGGGATCTGTCGGCGCTGAGTTTTTCCATCATCGAGAACAAGACCGACGCGTTGCTCGATGGCCTGCGCGACGGCAGCATCGATCTCGCCCTGATCGCCACCACCCCGCCGGCCGGTGGCGTGCGTTATCATTGCGAGCCGCTGTTCGAGGACCAATTCCTGCTCGCCACCGCCCCCGGCGATCTGCCCCCCGGCCCGGTGACGCTGGGCAGTATCGAGCCGGAGCGCATGCTGCTGCTCGATGAGGGCCATTGCTTCCGCGATCAGGCGATTGCGGCGTGCGGGCTTAATGCCAGCCCGGGCGGGGGGGCCTTTGCCGCGACCTCGCTCTCGACCATCGTGGAATTTGTCGCCAATGGGCAGGGCATGACGCTGCTGCCGGCCATCGCGCTGGGCAAGGAAATGGTCAACCAGCGCATTGCGGTGCACGCGCTGGGCACCCCCGCGCCCAGCCGCACCCTGTCGCTGGTGTGGCGCGAGGGGGCGCCCTTTGCCGAGTGGTATCTCAAGATTGCCGAACTGATCCGGCAACGCGCCGGGTCAGGCCAGAACGGGGGTCTGCCCGCGCCGGCGGAAACTGTCATAGCTGAACACCAGCAGTGACACCCAGATCAGCCCGAAGCTTGCGAGCCGCAGCGCATTGAGGTGCTCGCCGAACAGGAAGATCGCGACCATGAACTGGATGGTGGGCGCGATATACTGGAACATGCCGATGGTGGTCAGCCGCAGGCGGCGCACCCCATAGGCGAACAGCAGCAGCGGCACCGCCGTTGCCGGCCCGCTCAGCACCAATAGCGTCATCAGATAGGGGTCGCCATGCGCCCCTACCCCGACCGTTGCCAGATTGTAGAGCACATAGATCAGCGCCACCGGCGCCAGCATCAGCGTCTCGGCAAACAGCCCCACCGCCGGGCCCAGCTTGGCGGTCTTGCGGAAATAGCCGTAAAAGCCAAAGCTCAGCGCCAGCCCCAGCGAAATGAACGGGAACGCCCCCAGCCCCACCGCCTGGATGGCGATGGCCACCACGGCGATCAGGATCGACACGGTCTGCAGCCGGTTCTGCCGCTCCCCCAGCAGCACCATGCCCATCAGCACGTTGATCAGCGGGTTGATGAAATAGCCAAAGCTGGCCTCCAGCACCTGCCCGGTTTCCACCGCCCACACATAGAGCAGCCAGTTGCCCGCCAGCAGCACTGCCGACAGCAGCGTCCACAGCGCCCGGCGCCGATCGGCCAGCAGGACGCGCACATCGGCAAAGCCGCCGACAAACATCAGGATGATCGCCAGAAGCACCAGCGACCACAGGGTCCGCTCGGCCACGATCATCACCGAGCCCACGGAATCGAGCTGGCGGAACAGCAGCGGCAGAAAGCCCCAGAACCCGTAGGCAAGCAGGGCGGCAACCACGCCCTTGGTGGCTTCACTGGTCGGCAGGCGCCCGCTGGCGGCGGCCTGGGGCACCGCCCGATCGAGCGAGGTTTCTGGGAGAGACATCGATTAAAAACTCCGCATCCTCAAGGATGCCTGAATGCTCTGATAGCAGCGGAACTGGGTCGGGCCAAACAGTCTTTACTCAGTTGTGTGCTTGCAAAGCGGCCGCGAGCGGCCCAACCTCTAGGGGTGGGGAGATGGCGTGGAAACCCCTCCTCATGCTCACAACGGATAACACTTGCAGGAGCTCAATCATGAAAAAGATCGTCACCTGGGTCTTGATCGCAGACGGCACTCGGGCGCGCATCCTCGAAAATACCGGAACGGGAAAAGGGCTCAAACAAGTAGACGGGCTGGAATTTGCCATCGATCCCATGCTGGCGCAGGAGCTGGTCAGCGACCGCCCCGGCAGCTACAGCTCGCCGAGCGGGGCCGCCCGCGGCGGCATGGAGCCGCGCACCGACCCGGTGGACCATCGCGAAACCGTGTTCGCCAAATCGGTCGCCGCGGTGCTCGACAAGAAGCAGCAGGAAGGCGCGTTTGATCGCCTGGTGATCGCTGCCGCCCCCATCGCGCTGGGCGATATCCGCAAGGCGATTTCCCCGGCGGTCAAGAAAACCATCATTGGCGAGCTGAACAAGGACCTCACCAACATGCCGACCGACAAGCTGGCGACCCATCTCGATGGCGTCATCTCGGTCTAGGCCGTAACACCCTTGCCAAGACCGATATTTCTATAGCGATTTCAATCCGGTAACCCCGGAAGCCGATTCAGCCGATACGGCAGTTGAATCGGCTTCTCAAAGGCCTCCACCATCACACCAGCGCCTGGCCGCAGGGGGTGAGCCGCGCAGCCTTATGGCGCTCAATCCTCGTCCAGTTCCTCATCGTCAATGCCGTCAATGGCATCGAGAAATTCGAGCAGCATCGAATTGACCAGGTCGGGCCGCTCGAGGCTGGGGATATGCGCCACCCCTTCGAGCATCGCGGCAAAGGCATTGGGCATTTCTTCGGACAGATGTTCGTGCCGCTCGATCAGCGCGGTGAAATCCTCGTCGCCCACCAGCAGCAGGGTCGGCGCGTTCACCTCGTTGACCCGGCGCCAGGCCTTGGGCGGCTCTTCTTCCTGGGTCAGCCGGGGCTGGCCGAGCGCCCGCGCATTCATGTCGAGGAACAGCGTCCGCGCTGCCCCGCCGACCCGGCCGCTTGCGGCGCGCGGCCCATCGAGCCATTCATGCGCCTGCACCCGGTTGACCATATCCATGTCGCCGCGCTCCCAGGCATCCTCTTCGGCCGCCTCGATCATCTGCTCGACTTCGGTGGCGGTCCATGGCGCGCCGGTCACCGAGGTGCCGATCAGCGCCAGCCCCATCACCCGCCCCGGATGGCGCAGCGCGAAATCCAGCGCCAGCCCGCCGCCCAGCGAGCAGCCGACGAACACGGCAGCGTGGATATCATGGGCGCGCAGCACCGCCTCGAGATCATCGAGATGGCTGAACGCGACGTCCTGGCTGGTGGTCTGGCCATAGCCGCGCCGGTCATAGGCGATCGCCTGCCAGCCATCCTCGGCCACCGCCGCCATCTGGCTTTCCCACATGCGCAGGTCGCACACCCCGGCATGCAGGAAGATCACGGGCAGCCCTTCGCCCATGCGCAAGCCGGCGAGGCGGGCACCGCCAACGACAATCTCAAAACTCTCGGTGTGCACGGCAATTATCCTGTTCGCGGGTCACATCCGGCGCCATGGCACCGACGCTTGATGGCTATTGCGCGACCAACACGCAAAATTCAAAGTCGCGGCGGGTGGCGCTCCAGCAGCCGGGGTCGGTTTCGGCCGGGCGAAACTCGCCCAGCGCGTGCGGCGGCTGGCCCGGCTTGGCATCGGCAGCCACCAGATATCCTACCCCCACGGCGTCCCCGGTCAGCGCAAAGGCCAGCACCGAGCCATCGGGCAGCGCAAAGGTCAGGCCCCCGCCGTCGAGCGCGACATCGCACTCAAACGTCTCGAACCCGGTAACCGTACACTGTCCGGGCGCGGCGACGGCGGCCAGTGTCATCATCCCGAAAGCGGCCAAACCCGTCCCGGCCGCCCACATCACTCGTTTCAAGTCTTCGCTCCCAGAATAAACAGCAAGATGCCGTATGCCGCGCTGATCTATTAGCGCGCAAAGGCAAGGCTGTCGCGGCTTTTTGCGGGAAAGTTCCAGCATCGTTTACACCGCCCGCCCGCTGTCGCTTCGCTCAACAGGATTGGCCGGTTGCTATACAGCAAAACGGGCGCCTGGGGCGCCCGTTTCTCGATCTGGTCTTAGCGGGTCAGCGGCTTGTAGGTGGCACGCTTGGGGTTGACCGCATCGGCGCCCAGGCGGCGGATCTTGTCGGCCTCGTAATCGGCGAAG